>NZ_JBBOCR010000001.1:4800000-7153018 GCF_038002525.1 Paenibacillus sp. FSL K6-4396
AACACGTAGCGGAACAATATGAATCCCGTATTTGCGAATGAGTTCTTCGGGAATATCTGCCGTACTGTCTGTTACTATCGTAACCTTGTGGCTCATGACTCTCCTCCTCTTCGCTAGAGTGCTATTAGGACTCTACGGAGAACAGATAATAATACACCGGCTGTCCTCCAAGATGTACCTCTACCTCAGCATCAGGATACTGTACTTCAAGCCATGCAGCGAGGGCAGCAGTAACCTCAGGGTCAGCTTCGTCCCCTTCAAGGATCGTCACCACTTCATCTCCACTCTCCATCATCTGTTTGAGCAGACCTTCACATGCTTGAAGCATGGTTTCATCCGTCGCTACAATTTTGGAGTTATGAATACCGATATAGTGCCCCGCCTTGATATCCAATTCATCATATTGCGTATCACGAACCGCATGAGTCACTTGACCGGACTGTACCCGGCTGATGGCCTCCAACATTTGGTCACGGTTTGTTTCCGCAGACTCATCTTCTTGGAAAGCAAAAGCAGCAGCCATTCCCTGTGGAATGGTCTTGCTTGGAATAACCGAAATCCGGCGCTCATCTTCAAGCAATTCACGAGCCTGCTCGGCAGCCAGTACAATATTCGAGTTATTCGGGAGTATAAATACCTGCTCCGCAGCAATGGAACGAACGGCTTTTACAAAATCCTCAGTACTCGGATTCATCGTCTGTCCACCGGATAGAACAACATCAACACCAAGACTTTGGAAAATCTCTGCAATACCGTCACCGGAGGATACCGCAATAAAACCATACGGTGCCATCTCATCTGCAGGAAGCACAGCCTCTTCCATACTGCGCGCTGCCTCAGGTGGAATCTCTGCAAACAATTCAGGTGATGGAGCAATGTCCATGCCTGCTGTCAGGAGATCCCGATGCTGTTCACGCATATTGAGAATATGAATCTGTGTAATTTCACCATAATGCAGCGCCAAGTTTAATACATCGCCTGGTGTCTTGGAATGGACATGAACTTTGATGACTTCATCATCGGCAATGATGATGATCGAATCCCCATTAACTGACAACGCTTTCCGGAATGCTTCGTCATCAAATGCCACTCCTGCGTTCTCTCCAAGCTCACGATTAATGAAGAATTCCATATCATACAGGAATTCAATATCTTCCGTTTCCAGTCTCGCCTGAGCAGACAATGGCATCTCCGGTGCAATCACCTGCTGTGCAGGCTTCTTGATATCCACTGCTGTCGGTGCAGCCGGTTTCAAAGCAGATGCTGCCACGGATGGGGTTACTTCTTTGTTCAGCGAAGTACGACTCCCTCCGTCACTTTGCAGCAATACTTCCATAAAGCCCTCGTAGATATATACAAGCCCCTGACCACCTGAATCCACAACACCAACCTGTTTTAGTACAGGCAGTAATTCCGGAGTCATTGCCAGTGCTTCTTTTGCTTTTAACAAAACTTCATTCATTAATTCAGTAATATCATTCGTCCGTCTTGCATAGTAGTTGGCATGTTTCGCCGCTTCCTTGGCTACGGTAAGAATGGTCCCTTCAACGGGCTTTACGACTGCTTTGTAAGCTGCGTCAACACCGTTCTGCAGGGCTGCTGCAAATTGGAGCGTATTCAGTTCCTCATAGGGAGCAGCTGAACGACTAAAACCACGGAACAATTGCGACAGAATAACTCCTGAATTCCCCCGTGCGCCCATAAGCAGGCCTTTCGATAGAATACCGGCAGCTTCGCCGATGGAGGCAGAACTTTTTCTTTTAATCTCTGCAACTCCTGCACTCATTGTCAAATTCATGTTCGTTCCCGTGTCACCATCCGGCACAGGGAAAACATTCAGGGAATTGACGTGCTCTGCATGCTGTCCAAGTTGTTCCGCTCCGGCAAGTACCATTGCGGTGAAATCTGTTCCATTTAAAGAACGTATACTCAAGTGAGAATTCCCCTTCCTAGCTTGATACACGAACACCTTGCACCAAGATGTGTCTGGTCTGTTCATGCGCTAACGCGGACTGCGTTATTCTTCGTCCATACCTTGTCCGGCACAGGCATACAATACAACATGTCAGCCGGATTAACGGTCTGGGCGGCCGGGCTACCAATATCCTGCACTCTCTGCACCCCTAACTTCGGGGCATACGGATATGCACCGGTATCAAGAGCCGGCATGAATGCCGCATGGAGACTGGTGCCAATGATGGAATGCCGCAGCTCACAGCGTTGCCAAAAAGCAGACCACCGACCTCTAAGTACGGTTTATTCTCCGACTTCCTCGCGGCAACAGCCTGTTCACCACTGTATTATGGACTACTCAACATTGTACTATATTAGACAGGAGAAATAAATAAAGTTTTTGGATCAGTTGACGAAGCTTTTTTAATTATGATATTATATTCAAGTATTGTTTTATGCAGGTTAAGTAATGGAAATGATCCGGTTCATGCCGGCTTAAACAACGCCATTAGCTACTGAAACCTGATCTTTATGATCAGGAAGAACAATTTAGTCCTTATGGAATGACTTTTCGTTTCTGAAGGCAACTGGTTATTTTAGGATAGGAGGTGTAATCTATGTCTCGCAAATGTTATGTGACAGGTAAGAAACCGGGCACCGGTAACCACGTATCCCACGCTAACAACCGTAACCGTCGTACTTGGGGCGTAAACGTTCAGAAGGTCCGCATTCTCGTTGACGGCAAACCAAAACGTGTATACGTAAGCACCCGTGCACTGAAAGCCGGTAAAGTGACTCGCGTATAATCACGCAAAGCTACTATAAATCGGGTAAGCAAAAAGCACCTTGTTCCTTGCAGGTGCTTTTTTGGTATTCAAAAAAGGGATTCTTGAATACGCTCATTAACATGTGAATGGCCGCCGCATGGCGCTTCGCAGGTACGAATTCCAGATAAGCCTGAGCCACAGCGGCGGTATTCCCTGTTACCTTATCAATCGGATCAGTTCTTTTGAAACGTATTAAGAATCGCCTTTACAAACCCTCCCAAAAACTTCGGCAGTTTGAATGTGTAAAATTTCATAATTCACCCTCCCCATCATGCTCATGCGTCCGCCGTATCCTATGCTTCAGGCCTTCTTTACCTCAAACACGACAAAAAAGGCTACATGAGAAACCTGCTCATGTAACCATATTTATGCGGAACCTTCGATCCCTATTCCACAATGACAAGCCCGAAGATCAGGTCATTTATGTTTGGGCAGGAATATATTGATAGGCAGCGATCATGAAAACACTCAGTAAATAATACAGTATGCCGAATATGACAAAAGTAACCCGATGTCCCGTACGATCAAATTTGCGGAAATACATAATAACAACGCCTACCCCGATTAATGACGTAATAGCATTAAACGGGGATTGAATAACCGCAAACAAAGCAAGCACAAGTCCCGTCACGAGACTCGCAGCCATCGTCCACAGTGTCTCCTTGAGGGTCATAGATCAGCCTCCGTAGCTACGGCGAATTTCAGTAATCGCGGCAGCACGATCCTCACGGCCAAATACGGCACTCCCGGCAACGAGCACATCTGCTCCAGCTTCCACTACAAGTGGAGCTGTATCGGCTGCAATCCCGCCATCAACTTCGATATGTACATCATGGCGTCCCTTTTCGTTCAACCAGGTACGAATCTGCTTGATTTTGTTCATCGTACCCGAGATGAATGCCTGTCCGCCAAAGCCAGGATTTACCGTCATGACAAGAACCATGTCCACATCATCCAGAACTTCGAGAATGGCAGACGCTGGCGTTCCTGGATTAAGGGCAACTCCTGCCTTCACTCCTTGCTCCTTGATTAGATGAATAACCCGGTGCAAATGCACACAAGCCTCAGCATGAACGGTAATTACCGCTGCACCCGCTTTGGCAAATTCCTCAACATAACGCTCCGGATTCTCAATCATCAAATGCACATCGAGCGGCAAGCTTGTATGTGGAGCGATTGCCTTCACAATCGCAGGTCCAAGCGTAATATTAGGGACGAAATGACCGTCCATAACGTCAACATGAATCCAGTCTCCTCCTGCAGCTTGAGCTTCTGCAACTTCTGCACCAAGGCGGGCAAAATCAGCTGATAATATCGATGGGGCAATTTTAATCATGTTAATACCTCCGCTTCTTATCTTTCATTTCGGTCAGGAACAGCACATAGTGCTGATATCGGCTTTCGGAGATCAGACCTTCCTCCTTGGCCGCAAGCACACGACAGCCTGGTTCATGTGTATGGGTACAACCTCGGAATTTGCACTGATCTGCAAACTGGGCGAATTCGCGGAAACAAGTGGAGAGTTCCTCCACACCGATCTCCAGAAAGTCCAGTTGGCTGAATCCCGGCGTATCCGCAACAAATCCACCATTATCCAACGGAATAAGCTCCACGTGCCTGGTGGTGTGTTTCCCTCGTCCTAGACGCATGCTGATCGCATTTGTCTCCAGCGTCAGGCCCGGCATCAATGCATTTAACATCGAAGACTTGCCTACACCGGATTGTCCGGAGAATACGCTGATCTTACCAGCCAGACGGTCTCTGAGCAATTCACTGCCTTCACCGGTACGTGAACTTGTGGAGATCACTTCATAACCAACCTGCTCATACAATGCTTTCACTTCAGCAACAGTGTCTTTGGCTGGATCAGCCAAATCCAGTTTGGTCAACACAATGAGTGCATCCAGCCCCGCCTGCTCGATGTGAACAAGGAACTTGTCCAACAGGTTCAGGTTCATATCCGGTTCCTTCACAGAGAACACGAGAACAGCCAAACTTACATTGGCTACAGGAGGACGGATAAGTTCCGTCTCACGCTTCCGAATTTCATCAACCGTTCCTTCTCCGTTCTCAGTCAACATGTAGCTGACGCGATCACCTACAAGCGGTGATGTTCCCCGCTTTCTGAAGATACCTCTGGCTCGACATTGAACGGCGGAACCTTCAACCGAAGGAACCCCGTTGTCTTCCACTGGCATGACATAATAGTAACCGCTTAGCGCTTTAACGATGATACCTTCTGGCATAGCTCCGACGCCCTCCTTTAGATGGTGGTACATTTACTCCAGACGCCAGCATAAGCCGCCCTTATGGACGGCTTGATGCGTTAATGACTTCCTTTTTCTTCTCTTTTTCCTTGCCGTGCCCCTTACCATTATTCATGGCAGAAGTGTCCTCATCTACGCTTTCACCCTCACCGTCTGCCGGTGTGGACTCAGGTTCACCTTCCTGATTGGAATCAACACTTCCCTCATCAACGCTACCTTCACCTGGATCAGGCTCATTTTCTGGCGGCGTCTCAGTGCTTTGTTCCGGGTCAATGGAAGGTACGTTTACTGTTCCGTTTTTGGCTTCACTGTAGGAGACAAGATACGTATCCAGGAACTGTCCATCACGATAGACGGACACAGCCCCATTTTCATTTGGAGCGAGTACAAGTGGAATGGTCAAGATCTGGGTTGAGTTCACGGTGCGAGTTCCCCATTCCTGATTCTTGCCACGTGCATCTTCATATGTGATACGGATTTTACTGTTTTTGCCCTCTTCTTTGGGTGATACATTAATATCAAAAGGATATTGCAGCGCTTCAGGTGGATACCCTGTGCTGATAAAGATTGTAATCTTATCGCCAGGACTCACATCTGCGCCCGCTTCCACAGGCCATTGCTGCGTCACTTTGCCCTTTTCTACCGTATAACTTTGTTCTTCCTGTACCTGAGCAAGCTCAAGTCCAGCAGATTTAAGTTTTTCTTCGGCTTCACTGCGGGTAAGATTTTTCAGATCAGGCATTTTGACCGTTTCAGTGCCTTTACTTACGGTTAACTCAATCTGAACTGTCTCTGGATCAAATTCCTCATTGACACCCGGTGTCTGGGAAATAACAGAACCTGAAGCCACATCATTGGAGAAGTCATTTTTCCGCTGAATCTGATCTTCCTTAATGCCAAGTGCAGTCAACTTCTTGACAGCCTCATCATAAGTTTCTTGTTTGACATCAATCATCTTCACCAGTTCTTTTTCTGCACCAACACTGATCTGGACCTCGGAGCCTTCTTTGACAACATCGCCTTCTTTTCTGCTCTGGTCAAACACAATACCGGGTTCGACACCTTCCTGGTACAGACGGATGACCTCATCACTGACGACGAGTCCTTTCTCCTCAAGTAGTTCCCGAGCCTTTTCTTCAGTCTGGGTGATCACGTTAGGTACGGTAACTTCAGGTACAACCAACATACCCTTGACATACCATACAACGCCCACCATGGCGATTAGAATAAGAACGGTTAATGAAATGAGTAGAGCTGGCTTCTTCCAGCTCTTCGATTTCGCTTTACCCTTGCCAGTTTCTTCGTCAGACTCCATCACAGGCACCGCACCCGTCGATGTAACTCCACGCGGTTCAGGCTTGATCGCTGGCATTACGCGAGTCTGGTCTATATCATCCTCATCCGGAAAATCAATCTTCGTTTCATTACGTCTCTCCGGCATCAGGCAAGTTTCCAGATCGGTCTGCATTTCCTTGGCCGACTGATAACGTTCCTGCGGATTTTTACGCATGGATTTTAAGATGACATTTTCCACACTTTGCGGAATCAATGGATTGAATTTGCGTGGTTCATCGAACTCTTCCTGCAAATGCTTCAATGCCACACTGATAGGACTTTCACCCAGAAACGGAAGTTGCCCGGTAAGCATTTGGTAAAGTACGATCCCAAGAGAATATAAGTCCGATTTTTCACCAGTAACGATGCCTTTGGCATGCTCTGGTGAGAAGTAATGTACAGAACCAACTACGGAACCGGTCTGCGTAATCGTTGTAGATGTAACCGCACGGGCAATCCCGAAATCCGTTACTTTCACACGGCCATTCCGGCCAATTAATATATTGTGGGGTTTGATATCCCGATGAATGATTTGATTATGATGTGCATGATCAAGAGCATCTGCAATCTGGGAAGCGATTCGCACCGATTCGTCCACCTGCAGAGGGGCACGTTCTTTAATAATTTCATTCAGGTTTTTGCCTTCCACGTACTCCATGACAATATAATGAACGTCATCTTCCTGCCCCACGTCATAAATGCTGACTACATTCGGATGAGACAGCGATGCTGCCGACTGTGCTTCCCTGCGGAAACGGCGAATAAACTCTTCGTCATGCACAAACTGTTGTCTAAGAACTTTGATCGCTACATTCCGGTTCAACAGAAGATCCTGGGCTTTGTACACAAGAGCCATGCCGCCACCACCGACACGCTCAATCACTTCATAGCGTCCGCCTAGCTGGTGCCCAATCATGACTCACACCCCGTTTCCGTATCCACGGAACCTTCCCTCTGCAACTCGAACAAAGCAACCGTGATGTTGTCGTCTCCCCCAGCAAGTAAAGCCAACTGAAGCAGTCGGTCTGCACGATCTTCCAATGCCAGTTCCAGATTGCCGGCAACCTGAATAATCTGCTCATTGCTGACCAGGTTACTGAGACCATCACTGCACAGGAGAAGAACTTCGCCTTCCTCCAGCTTGACGGTATCCAGATCTACCTTCACCTCGGCATCTGTTCCAAGCGCACGAGTTAGTACGTTGCGACGTGGATGATGGGACACATCCTCTTTGCTAATCTGACCATTTTTGAACAATTCATTCACCAGTGTATGGTCCTCGGTTAGCTGGATCACAGCTTTGTTCGCAATTTTGTAGGCTCTGCTATCACCGATGTGTCCAATAACACCTTCCGTATCGTTCAATAAAGCCGCAACTACCGTTGTTCCCATGTTGTGATACTTGTCATCTGTTGATGCCGTGCGGAAGATAACTTCGTTGGCATGCAAAATAGCATCGCTGAGAGCCGCAGACAGAGACGCATGTGACAGACCTGGTTCCAGTGTTCCCAGATCTTTCACCAACGTCTCTACTGCCAAGCGGCTTGCCGTATCCCCTGCAAGATGTCCACCCATGCCATCGGCAACAATACCCAGAATATATCCTGTATCAAGATTACGAATCCAGGCTGAATCTTCATTCACCGAACGCACTCGTCCGATATGGCTCACATGAACTGTTTTGATCAAAACGTTCTCACCTCAACTCCATATGCTTTGCACGAAGCTGACCGCAAGCGGCAGCAATATCATGTCCCTGTTCACGACGAATGGTTACATTAACACCCTGTTCCGAGAGAATCTTCTGAAAATTGAAAATGTCGCTTCTCGATGTTCTTACGTATTTGCGTTCAGGTACATGGTTAACCGGAATCAGATTCACGTGGCACAACATGTTCTTAAGCACACTTGCCAGTTCTGCTGCATGCTCTGGCTGATCGTTTACCCCACCAATAAGTGCATACTCGAACGTAATTCTCCGACCTGTTTTGGCCAGATAATAACGAAGGGACTCCATCACGTCTTCAAAAGGAAAACGACGGTTAACCGGCATCAATTTCGAACGCAGTGCATCATTTGGTGCATGGATCGAAATGGCGAGGTTAATCTGTGTATCTTCATCTGCAAACTTGTAGATGTTCGGAACGATTCCGCTCGTGGATACCGTGATGTGACGCTGACCGATGTTCAGCCCTTTTTCATGAATCATAATGCGCAGGAAAGTCATCGTAGCTTCATAGTTTTCGAAAGGTTCACCCGAACCCATGATTACAATGCTGCTGACACGCTCGTTGCGTTCATCCAGAATTTTCTGAGCTTGCACAACCTGGGCAACAATCTCACCAGCCGTAAGGTTACGCTTGAGACCACCCAATGTGGATGCACAGAACGTACAACCAATACGACAACCAACCTGTGTGGTTACACAGATGCTGTTCCCGTAGTTATGCTTCATGATTACTGTCTCAATGGCATGATCATCATGAAGACCAAAGAGGAATTTAACCGTTCCATCTTTGGATTCAAACTTGGTAATTTCCTTAAGCGTTACAAATTCAAATTGCTCTGTCAGTTTTTCACGCAATGGCTTGGACAGATTGGTCATTTCACTGAAATCATTCACGCGTTTTACATAAATCCAGTCAAAGATTTGGCCACCGCGAAACGCCGGCTCCCCATTCTCCACAGCCCATTGCTGCAGTTGTTCCAGAGAATAATCATATATAAAAGGTTTCATTTTGTTGTCAACACCTATTCCTTCTTTTCTTTTCGTTGGCTTCCTTCTTTTCGTTCCATTCGTCCTATTCTATCACAAAGACCA
Organism: Paenibacillus sp. FSL K6-4396; assembly: GCF_038002525.1. Classification (NCBI taxonomy): domain Bacteria; kingdom Bacillati; phylum Bacillota; class Bacilli; order Caryophanales; family Paenibacillaceae; genus Paenibacillus; species Paenibacillus sp. FSL K6-4396. Next base: position 4,809,204 of record NZ_JBBOCR010000001.1, read on the forward strand.
CGTTACATCCATGTATACCCTTGATATCTGTACTTCATGCATTATAACATCTCAATGCCGCCATCGCACCCTGTCACCACATTCTCTGACAATTATATCGAAGTCCCATCACAAAGAAATCCGCCGAAGTTCCCCTCGGCGGTCATACTTCCGTGCTCTATTAAACTGTTATTCCGCTGTTTTTGTCAACCGTGCAATGAAAAATCCGTCGCTGTGAGCGTATTGTGGCAAAATCTGAATACCACCGTTTACAACCTTCAAGTTCGCTGTCTCCGATTCAGACCAGACGGATGTTTCTGCTGGACTATATTCCGGATGTCGATTCAAGAAGTCTGCAACCATATCCTCATTCTCAGCAGGCTCAATCGTACACGTGCTATACACCAGAATACCACCTGGTTTTAACAACGGCGCAACCTGATCAAGCAATTCACGTTGCAAGCCTGCGATATCTTCGATATCTTTTACGGTTTTGGTCCATTTCACATCAGGCTTGCGGCGAATAACACCCAGACCTGAACATGGTGCATCCAGCAAAATGCGGTCAAACGACGCATCCGGGTACCGTTCATTCAAGTCTAGCGCATCTCCAGTTACAGCATCGATACAGCTCAGACCGAGACGCTCCGCCTGATCCAGAATCAGCTGGCGCTTGTGAGCATGTACATCATTCGCGACAATACGACCGCGATCCTGCATTTTCTCAGCCATGTGAGCTGTTTTACCACCTGGAGCTGCGCAGCAATCCAATACAAGTTGGTCTACTTCTGGCGCAACTGCTTCAGCGACAAGCATGGAGCTTTCGTCCTGTACAGAGAACAACCCGTCCCGATACCAGGACGTTAGAGCCATGTTTCCGCCACTACGTACAAGAATTCCATCGGAACTCAGCTGAGAGGCTTCAACGACTGCACCTGTACTGGTCATCTCATGCATCAGTTTCTCCCGTGTGGTCATTGTTGTGTTGACCCGGACACTCACCGCTGGCGGCTCATTATTCGCTCGACAGATCGCTTCCGCTGTCTCTTCGCCGTACTGGGCAATCCAGCGTTCAACCATCCATAACGGGTGGGAATGCTCCAGTGAAATACGTTCTGCAACGGGTAGATGTTCTGGAATACGAAGTTCATCCCGATTGCGGATCATATTGCGGAGCACTCCATTCACCATACCCGAGATTCCCTGATGGCCCAGTTTCTTCGCCAGATTAACCGCTTCGCTCACCACGGCATGCTCCGGAATACGATCCAGGTATATCATCTGATATACGCTGATTCGCAGCAGGCTACGAACCCATGGTTGCAGTTTGGATACTCCTTTGGCGACGTAACGTTCCAGAAAATAATCAAGTGTATTCATTCTGGCGATTGTTCCATACACCAATTCGGTAGCTAGTCCAGCATCTGCGGGGCTTAAATCCGCCTCTTTCAGACGGCGGTTCAACTCCAGATTACTGTATGCTCCATCTTGCTCAACAGCACTCAGAACCTTGACTGCCAATGTTCGAGCAGATGTTTTGGGTTGCTGGGAGCGCGATGCACCACCCGATTTACCCGAATTCGGACGACGGTTTCCTTCACGTCCGGATGAATTTCCATTAGCTTTCTGGCCTTTTCCTGACGAACGACCTAGTATGTTACCGCTCATCGCAGCACCGTTCCAGTTTTCAGTGTACCACCACGAGCAAAGTCAGCGGCCTGCATCACCTTTTTACCTGCTGGCTGCACTTCAGTCAACCAGAGAGACCCATTGCCTGTGCGGACTTCAATCCCTGCCTTGTTCAATTGCAGCACCGTTCCAGGCTCTGCTTGTCCAGCATCCGAAGAAGTTGCCAGGTCCACCTGATCGGGATTAGCCGCAGCCCAGACTTTGAAGACCTGATCATCCCACATCGTAAATGCACCGGAGAACGGCACAAGACCACGAATCTGATTGAACAGTTCACGTGAAGTACGACTCCAGTCCATTTTCTCGTCATCCCGAGTCAGATTGCGAGCATATGAAGCCTCGGCATCATCCTGAGGGACCGCTGTTGTCTCGCCTGCAATCAATCGTGGCATTTCTGCCTGAAGCAGTTTGGAACCAGCCTCACTTAATTTATCAAACATCGATCCTGATGTATCTTCATCCGTAATTGGCAGTTCCACACGCGAGATCATATCTCCGGTGTCCAAGCCTTCAGCCATATACATCAATGTGACTCCTGTCACGGCTTCCCCGTTAATAATGGAACGTTGAATCGGTGCTCCTCCCCGATATTTCGGTAAAAGAGAGCCATGCACGTTCACACAACCGCGAACAGGCATATCCAGCACAGCTTTGGGCAGAATCTGTCCAAAGGCCGCAGTTACGATCAGATCCGGCTTCCATTCAGCCAAGCGGGCTACCGCTTCCGGATCACGCAATTTAACAGGTTGAAACACCGGCAGACCGTGGCGTTCTGCCGCGGCCTTAACCGGTGTTGGCGTAAGTACTTTTTTGCGTCCCTGTGGTTTATCAGGTTGAGTCACCACACCCACCACATTGTATCCCTCTGCCATCAGCATATCGAGAGAAGGCACTGCAAATTCAGGTGTTCCCATAAAAACAATATTCAAATCGATCACTCCTTAATTACGACGCGGTCCCGTTTGATCGGCTGCAATTTCGTACACTTTCTCGGCGACATCCGTAAAGAGTACGCCATCCAGATGATCAATCTCATGCTGGAATGCACGGGACAGCAAGCCACTACCCGTAATAATCAGCTCTTTACCTTCACGATCCAGACCTTTAACTGTAACGGTCTCGAAACGGCGAACATCACCATTAATTCCAGGGATACTCAGACAACCTTCAGGTCCAAATTGTTCTCCCTCACTTGCAATGATCTCCGGGTTAATCATCTTGATCAGCCCTTGCTCATCACCTGCGTCGATAACAATCAGACGTTTCAAAATACCGACCTGTGGCGCAGCAAGACCCACACCTTCCGCATCGTACATGGTATCAGCCATATCATCCAGCAATTTTTGTACATTTGGTGTAATTTTGGTTACTTCTTTGGCTCTCTTGTGGAGCACCTCATCTGGTTCTTGCACGATAATGCGAATCGACATGTTGTAAGCACCTTCCTAATCCTCATCATAATTTCAGGACGATATCTGTATTTTTGGGGTATTCATTTTAATCTATGTTTATACCGCTTGTTTACATCCGCATTGCTGCAAAATGCTTACATTAACATTTGCGGGTCTACATCCAGACTAATAAGCAATTTTTGCGCCTGAACATCATCGTCCATGCGCCGGGCCGTAGCCAGAGCGAGTCCTATGGCGTCTACATCCCCCCGCCATTTTATCATACATTGGAATCTGTATCTATTCTTGATCCGAGGAATCGGAGACGCTACCGGCCCCAGTACATCAAAGGCATCATTGCTGAATCGATCCAGACTGCCGAGCCATCCAGCCGCATTAGCCTTCTCTTTCAGTATTCGCGTATAGTTCTCGGCAAGACGAATCAATACCGGAAGTTGCTCATGCGAAAAGGTCACCAGAATCAGGCGACAGTATGGCGGATATTGCAAATTGCGACGGTGCAGCAATTCCTCACGTACAAACGACACATAGTCATGCTGACTCGCATGGCCAATGGAGTAGTGTTCCGGCGTATAGGACTGAACAAACACCTCACCAGGCAATTGGTGCCGACCCGCTCGGCCAGCTACCTGTGTTAGCAACTGAAACGTTTTTTCCGCAGCACGGAAATCAGGTAAATTCAACGCTGAGTCCGCTGTTATCACGCCAACCAGGGTTACATCCGGGAAATCAAGACCCTTCGCAACCATCTGGGTGCCCAGCAATACATCCGCCTTTTTCTCACGAAACTGTTTCAGTAGCTTCTCGTGAGCCCCTTTTTCCGTTGTTGTATCCACATCCATCCGAATGACCCGAATACCCGGGAAGAGCTTGGCAAGCTCTTCCTCGACTCGCTGTGTACCTGTACCAAAGTATCGAATATGCTCACTTCCACAGTCCGGACACACTTCTGGAGCCGCTTCCGCATACCCGCAGTAATGACAACGGAGATTATTCGAGCGCTGATGGTACGTCAATGAAATATCACATTCGGGACAACCTGCCACATATCCACAACTTCGGCACATAACAAAGGTCGAATATCCACGGCGATTCAGCAAAAGCACCGTCTGTTCACCACGCTCCAAGCGTTCCTCCAGCCCTTTGTGCAAAGCCCTGCTGAACATGGAGCGGTTGCCATCCTTCAACTCTTCACGCATATCAACGATCCGCACTTCAGGCAGCTTGTTCCCCAGTGCCCGTGTTGGCATCTCCAGTAAGAGTGGTGCAAAATCATCATTACTCTGCGATCTTGCAGCGTAATAACTTTCCAGCGAAGGTGTCGCTGAACCCAGAACAACCACGGCCTCATGCTGCTGTGCTCTTTTTACCGCTACATCACGAGCATGATATTTCGGAGTTTCCTCCTGTTTGTAGGAAGTCTCGTGTTCCTCATCCATAATGATCAACCCAAGCCGACTGAATGGAGCAAATACGGCTGAACGCGCCCCAATCGCAACCTTCACCTGACCCTCACGAATCTTGCGCCATTCATCATAACGTTCACCGCCAGACAGACGACTGTGCATAACAGCAACTTGGTCCCCAAATCGCCCTTTAAAACGTTCTACCATCTGTGGTGTGAGTGCAATCTCGGGCACCAGTACGATAGCCTGCCGATTCTGTTCGATGCATTGTTGAATGGTTTGAAGATAGACTTCCGTCTTGCCACTTCCCGTAACACCATGTAACAAAAACACCCCATGGCGTTGTTCCTGCAATCGGCCATTGATATTGTCGTAGACAAGTTTTTGCTCATCGGTCAGAACCAGCGGTTCAGTCGCTTTGAACGTCCTGCCCTGATACGGGTCACGGAAGACCTCAACGTCCTCGGTGACGATCAGTCCCTTTTCCTCAAGCCCTTTAATCGTCGCGGCCGATACCTGTAGTGTAGATAACACTTCTTTCATCGGCATGGGCAGCAGTTCTTTCATTTCCAGCAAAAAAGCCAGAATCTCCTTCTGCCGCTGTGCTTTCGCCGGGAATGAAGCAAGTGCTTCCTGAGCAGCAGCAATATCTACAGCCAGATCAACGGACTTCATCGTTTTTTTATTTAACTTGTCCTTGATGGCCTGACTTTCCAGCAGTACACCACCAAGCAATAATTTTTTAATTAGTGCAGCATGATTGGGATATTTCCGACTCAGTTGTTGCAGCGGTACCTGACCCCGACTTTTGACAAAACGGATGATATCCTGCTGTACTTTCTCAGTCGTAGACTCTTCTCCCCAAACAAATAACACCTCATCATCCTGTTGTGCACCCGCCATCTGTCCATCAAGTGCATCTCCCAGCGAGATGTATCGCTCTGCTTTACCTTTCAATGCCGTCGGCACCATGACCTGCAATGACAAAATCCGGTTACTGGCATAACGTCCACTCATCCATTCGGCCAACTCAACCAAATCCTTTGACAACGGGGGAACAATGTCCAGTAACTCCTGAATCTGCTTAAGCTTGAATGTTTCCTCTCCGGTACGCGGCACAAGATCAATCACGAATCCCTGCACCGTCCGATGACCAAAAGGTACACCCACCCGGCTGCCAATCTCGATCCATTCCCTCATCGATTCAGGTACCAGGTAATCAAACGGCCGGTCTGTTTCCTTCACGGGAACATCGACTATGACCTTGGCAATCTCCATATCCTAATTCCTCCCGGCAATGCGCTCCGCCGCAATCCGGAGCAACCGATGAGCCACATCGTCCTTGGCTATCACTGGAAGCTCCTCCACCAAACCTTCCCGGTCATAGATATGTACCGCGTTGGTGTCTGTTCCAAATCCTGCACCCGTGCGGGTTACATCATTGGCTACGATCAGATCACAGTTTTTCCGTTCCAATTTCTCACGTGCATACATCTCAACTGACTGAGTCTCCGCAGCAAAACCAATCAAAAACTGATGGGTTTTCTGTTTGCCCAGTGTTTCAAGAATATCTATATTTTTAATAAGTTCGAGCGACAGCGTGTCGCCTTTCTTCTTGATCTTCTCGGGATAAACTTCCTTTGGACGATAATCGGCAACTGCCGCCGCCTTAACCACGATATCAGCATCGTCCCACTCGCGTGTTACCGCTTCATACATATCCTGTGCAGACTGTACATGGATCAACTCCACGTTCTCCGGTGGCTTGGCTTGGGTACTGCCCATAACCAATTTCACATCTGCCCCCAGATCACGCGCAGCTGCGGCTATGGCAAATCCCATTTTGCCAGATGAATCGTTTGTAATGTATCGTACTGGATCAATGCGCTCAATCGTACCTCCAGCCGTAACGACAACCTTCTTGCCTTGTAATAATGAAGCTTGTCCTTGCTGGGCACGGTCTGCAGACTCGCGCTGTTCGAAGAAACGTTCCACCACATCCACAATGCTCTCCGGTTCTTCCAGACGTCCCTTACCCACATATCCACACGCAAGCAGACCTTCACCCGGTTCAATCATCATGGCGCCCCGTTCAACAAGCAGGTTCATATTATGCTTTACAGCTGGATGATCATACATATGTACATTCATCGCTGGTGCAATCATGACAGGGGCTGTCGTCGCAAGAAGAGTTGTTGAGAGCATATCATCTGCCATGCCATGCGCCATCTTGGCAATCACATTGGCTGTTGCCGGAGCAACCAGAACAAGATCAGCCAGATCGGCCAGATGAATATGAGATACGACTGCTGGCTCACGCTCATCAAATGTATCGGTGTATACGGTGTTTCGGGTCAACGTTTGCAGCGTCAATTCGGTAATAAACTGTGTAGCGGAAGCTGTCATAATCACATGAACATCCGCTCCCTTTTGCACCAGTCTGCTGCATAATGTTGCCGCTTTGTAAGCGGCTATGCCGCCAGTCACACCAAGCACGATTTTTTTACCGTTCAACATGTTTATTTCCCCCGATATTTATACGACGTCTAAGTAAGATTCCGTTAAAATATGCTTATTCGTAAAAAAATAACAACCTCGCGGTTGTCAATTAATCCGGCTTGCGCCGTATGCAGTTGAAGAGCAGCCGCAGGCGGCTTACTCTTCTTCTTCGTCCTGTCCTTTGATGACAACGAGCAGGTCTCCATAGATTTCTTCCAGTGCAACGCCAACTTGTTTATGGGATCTCGCACCTCTTAAATCCGTTTTTTCACCTTCACGTAGCTGTCTAGCCCGGCGGGAAGCAGCAACAACAAGGGAATACTTGCTGTCGACTTTGTTCATCATTTCATCAATAGAAGGATACAGCATATTAACAAACACCTCTTCGCATTAGTATAATCGCAAGTTGCCGCCTGACAGAACTGATGTGGCATGTCTTCACACCCGGGCATTCCGAGAAGGAGTGCTTCAGTATATGATATGACAACTGCCCCACTTATATCGCATTCTGCAGCGGCAAAAGGGATTATTTATTGATCTTACAATGTTCGGCGATTATGATGCTTTCTATTCTCTTGCACGCCAAATCAATTTCATCATTAACAACAGCGTAATCATACTGCTCCAGCAGACTGATCTCATCAACCGCCACGGACATCCGGTGATCAATGGTCGCTTGGCTTTCGGTACCACGGCCCTGAATGCGATCTTTCAGCTCGTCCAATGAAGGAGGAAGCAGGAAAACAAAGATCCCTTCCGGGAATTTCTCTTTCACTTTTAACGCGCCTTGAACCTCAATCTCCAGAATGATGTCGCGGCCTTCGTTAATCGTTTTCTCTACAAAATCACGCGGTGTTCCGTAATAATTACCAACATACTCCGCATGTTCCAACAATTGATCTTCAGCAATCATGTTCTGGAACTCTTCATGACTTCTGAAGAAATAGTTAACGCCATGTTCTTCACCAAGACGAGGCTGACGGGTTGTCGCCGATACGGAATAGATCAATTCCGGCACCCGTTTGCGCAAAGCGCTGCATACAGTACCCTTCCCGACCCCAGATGGGCCGGACAACACTACCAGTAATCCCTTAGACATATTACACTCCATTTTATTCGTCGTTATCATCATCTTTCGAAGAAAGACGATGGGCGACCGTCTCAGGCTGAACTGCAGACAAAATGACATGATCGCTATCCGTAATAATTACGGCACGAGTACGTCTTCCGTACGTTGCATCAATCAGCATGTGACGATCTCTTGCCTCTTGTATAATTCTCTTGATCGGCGCCGATTCCGGACTCACGATGGATATAATCCGGTTCGCCGATACGATGTTACCGAATCCAATGTTAATGAGTTTGATTGCCATAATCAGGTTCTTCCCCCTATACATGCGACTCTTTTGCCGAAATGTGGCCGTTCATTCGATATTCGCAGCTTGCTCACGAATCTTCTCCAGCTCCGCCTTCATCTCGACAACACGATTCACCAGAGCCAAATGGTTGGCTTTTGATCCAATCGTATTGACTTCCCGATTCATCTCTTGAATTAGAAAGTCCAACTTACGACCTACGGGCTCATCACTCTTCAGCAGTTCCCTGCTCTGTCCAAAGTGACTCTGTAGACGCGTAAGCTCCTCTTCTATGTTAGAACGATCGGCAAACATTGCAATTTCCATACCCAATTTATGCTCATCAAAAGGGAAAGAGCCTTCTTCCTGCATTTCCGTAAGCCTTTGTCTTAGCTTGTTGCGATAATCACTTACCACAGTCGGTGCAAGATCAAGCATCTCGGTATGCAGTGACTCCAGACGGGTAATCCGCCGTTCCAGATCACTGGCCAGATGAAGACCCTCGCGAGCGCGCATCTGTTCAAGGCTGGACAGAGCCTCTTTCAATCCTTCCTGCAGAACTCGCTCCCATTCGTCCTTCTGCTCTTCGGGAATGGAACTTGTCCCATCCGAATGAACCATGACGTCCGGCAGACCAAGCATATCCACAATACTTGGTTTGCCCTGCATTCCATATTGGGTCTCCAGTTGCTCTGCAGCCTGCAGATAGGCCCTGACCGTCTGTTCATTCAGAACAGCGGGAAGAGCCTGGTCTTCCTCTTTTTCTTTCATTACATAAACATCAATCCGCCCACGTTTCAAACGACTCTGTACGATCTTCCTCAAACCGTCTTCATAATACGTCCACTCTCTTGGCAGACGCATCATCACTTCGCAATAACGATGATTAACAGATTTGATCTCTAATTGTACCTTATAGCCGCCAAAATGAAAGGCGGATTGACCGTATCCGGTCATACTGAATGACATCGGCATCACATCCGTTTTACTATTGTAATTGATTATTAGGGTTGAAACAAGTAGGACATTGATGCTCCGACTTCTCCCATACGTATTGCGTCAGTTCGGCCGTCATGCCGTAGAACATAAACGGTGTCATGAGATAGATGCCTTTGAAATGCGCTGTTGCTACGTCCAGCAGTTCTTTGGCAATTTTTACTCCCATCGCACGGCCTTCTTCGCCTTCCAGACCCGCCATACGGGAACGCACTTCATCCGAAAGCTGGATTCCGGGAACCTCGTTGTGCAGATACTCTGCATTCCGTCCACTCGCTAGCGGCATTACACCTACAAAAATGGGCACATCCAGATGTTTGGTCGCTTCGTGCATTGCTACAATCAACTCAGGATCATAGATCGGTTGTGTCATGATGTAATCAGCGCCAGAGGCAATTTTCTTCTCCAGACGTTGTACAGCTTTCTCCAAATATTTCACATTGGGATTAAATGCTGCTCCGATTACAAAACCAGCTTTTTGCTTCAGTGGTTTACCTGAGAAAGCTACTCCATCGTTCAACTGTTTGATCATGCGTATGATTTCAAAAGAAGTCAGATCGTATACCGAGCTCGAACCAGGCAGATCGCCAAATCTTGCAGGATCTCCTGTTACAGCCAGTACATGATTAATACTCAAAGCATCAAACCCCATCATGTGGGACTGCGTTCCAATCAGATTCCGGTCACGGCAGGCAATATGCACCAGTGGACGAAGGCCCGTGCGATCCTGAACGAGGTGACCCAGCGCCATGTTGCTCATGCGTGTAACCGCGAGTGAATTATCGGCCAGTGTCAGGGCATCGGCTCCGGCTGCTTTCAGTGTCTCGGCACCTTTCATGAACTTGGCAATGTCCAAGTCACGTGGCGGGTCAAGTTCAACGATAACGGTGTGACGATGCTTGACCAGATCAACGATCGTAGGCTGTCCGCCACGTCCGGAACGCTCATCCACATTTTCATGCAACACAATACGCGGTTTGGATTCTGACGGATCAGGCTCCAGAATAGGCGAAGGCACATAGTCAGCAAGTGCCTCCTTCATAGCAGTAATATGATCAGGTGTCGTACCACAGCAACCGCCGATAATACGAGCGCCCAGTTCAGCAAATTGTACTGCCGTCTGACCAAAGTACTCCGGAGTCGCACCATAACGGAACTCACCATCTACATAATCTGCTGCACCCGCATTCGGGTAGACGGACATTGGAATACCAATTCGTCCCGAGACGGTTTCCATGGCACGCATAATCCCGTTTGGACCTGAGCGACAGTTAAAACCAATGACATCCGCGCCCTGCTCCCGCATAATCCGGAAGGCTTCAGGCATTGTATATCCGTCCAGTGTGTGTCCTACATCCTCTACCGCGAACTGCCCAATTACGGGCAGATCACTTAGCTTGCGCGCTTGCAAAAGAGCAATATCCATTTCCTCGATATCATAGAAGGTCTCAAGCAAAATGCCATCCACGCCTTCATCTAGCAGTGCAGAGATCTGTTGTTGATAAAAGCGTTTCAGTTCACTCGTTGACACGTTCGTCCGCTTGCCACCTCGAATGGAACCAACTGCACCAAGCACATAACCGGTATCTCCAGCTACCTCTTTGGCGATGCGTACGCCGGCACGGTTCACGTCCTCCACCTTGGACTCCAGACCGAACTTGGACAACTTGTCGTAATTGGCAGAATACGTATTTGTTTCAAATATTTCTGTACCTGCATCCCGATAACGGCGATGTACATCCGCCACTACTTCAGGTGAAATCAAGTTTAATTCTTCATATGAAATCCCCACCGGGAACCCCATTTGGTACAGAAATGTTCCCATGGCCCCATCTCCAACGAGAACCCGTTCCTGCATAACTTTGCGCAAATCCGCCTTCATCCCATTTCCCCCCGCCTAGCTGTGATCATTTACATACTAATGTAACACAAAAAACGCTAAAAAACGAAGAAAAACACAGGTTTTTGATGAGTATCCAGCTCATATGGACTTTCTTGCCATACAGCCCCCAATATGTCTCTGTACAGGAGACACGACCTATCCTTTTTGACAAAAAAAGAGGCCCGCAGGCCCCTTTGGTTAAACCTTTCACTTTTTATGAAGTGATTCCTTTAAAAACAACTTCAGCAGGTCCAGTCATGTACACATGATTGTCAGCTTCATTCCACTCAATGTGGAGATCCCCACCCTTGAGGCTGATGACTGCTGTACGATCTGTATGTCCATTCAGGACAGAGGATACCAGTGTCGCACAAGCTCCAGTTCCACAAGCTAGTGTTGGACCCGCTCCGCGTTCCCATACACGCATGTCCACATATCCACGGTCACGAACTGTGGCGAATTCCACATTGATTTTTTTTGGAAACATAGGGTGCACTTCAAGAAGTGGTCCCCAAGTCGTGAGGTCAAAATTCACAGCGTCATCTACATAGATAACCGCATGCGGGTTACCCATGGATACGGCAGTGAATTTGAACGCATGTCCATTTGCTTCAATGTAGTGATCAACCACTGGGTTGGCATCCACCGTTGTAGGCACTTGAAGACCGTTCAGGATCGGCTCACCCATGTCGACACGTACCGTTTCCACTTTACCATCACGAATGTTGAGACTCACAGGTTGTACCCCTGCACCAATCGTTTCAATGGTGATTTGCTCCTGGCTCACGTGACCATGATCGTATACGTATTTGGATACACAGCGAATGGCATTACCGCACTGTTCTGCTTCCGAACCGTCCGAATTCATGATACGCATCTGAAAGTCCGCCTTCTCCGAAGGCAGTATATAAACCAGGCCGTCCCCACCGATGCCAAAGAAACGGTTGCACCATTTCACAGCCAACTCTGCCGCATCTGCCGGAAGCTCCTTTTCACCAAATACAACGATAAAATCGTTACCAAGTCCATGCATTTTCGTAAATTCCATAATCTTGCCCACTCCTTTTGGCAGTCTACTGCCAAAGCTATATTCTTGCTCTTCTACAGGATTACCATAGAAATTCATATTCAGCATTTACACAAAAAAGCTATCCTGCAAAATGCCAAAGCTTCCGCTTTGAATCATTTTGAGGATAGCATACCGAAATAGGTAAGGAAAAGGTATTGATTTTATGCCGAAAACTTTGTACTTTTCGGTACGAAGCGGCCAGAACCACCCATACGGCGGCGGTTACGACGACCACCCCAGACGCTGCCTGCGCCCATAAGGAACGTGGGAATGCCCGCAGCAACGATACAGATCGCCCATTCACGCAATCCCAGAGGTACGGTTTTGAAGATCGGCTGTAACGGTTCAACGTACATGACAACCAGCATCAGTACAACCGATGAAATCACCGCAAGAACCAGATATTTGTTCTGTAAAGGATTCCGGTGGAAGATGGACCGCGAACTACGGCAATCAAAGACATGAATAAGCTGCGCCAAAACGAGTGTAGCAAAAGCCACAGACTGTGCCTTGATCAGTTGACCCGGGTTATCCGGTGCAGCCTGAAGGGTGAGCCAGAACGCGCCGAGTGTACATAATCCAATCAACACACCCCGGCTAACGATTTTCCAACCCAGTCTCCGCGCAAAAATATTTTCCTTGGCTCCACGGGGTTTGTGTTCCATCAAATCTTTTTCCGGCTGATCTACCCCCAGCGCCATTGCAGGCAAACCATCCGTTACGAGGTTAACCCACAGAATCTGAATAGGTACGAGTGGTAGCGGCAGGCCCATCATCATCGCAAAGAACATTGTCAATATTTCGCCGACGTTCGATGCCAGCAAATAACGGATAAATTTGCGAATGTTCTCATAAATATTACGGCCTTCTTCAATGGCAGCCACGATCGTTGAGAAGTTATCATCACTCAGAATGAGCGCCGAAGCTTCCTTCGTGACATCTGTACCCGTAATGCCCATCGCGATCCCGATGTCTGCCGCTTTAATAGCTGGAGCATCATTGACTCCATCACCCGTCATGGCGACGACATGCCCTTTGCGCTGTAACGATTTCACGATGCGAAGCTTGTGTTCAGGAGACACTCTTGAGAATACGTATATGCCCTCTACCTGTTTATCCAGTTGCTCGTCTGTCATGCCTGCCAGTTGTTGACCACTTAGCGAGGCACCTCCACGTGGAAGAATCCCGAGTTGATGAGCAATGGCTTCTGCCGTTGTTCCATGATCACCTGTAATCATGACGGTACGAATGCCTGCTTTGCGGCATGTGGCAATCGCATCTCGCACTTCACGACGCGGTGGATCTATCATACCTGCAAGCCCAACGAAGACAAGTTGACTTTCGGCGGCGTGTTCGTCAGCCACTTTTTCTTCCGGCCGCACTTCACGATAGGCCATTCCGAGGACACGCAGTGCTGCTCCAGCCATGCTCTCGTTAGCTGCCATCACTTTCTGCCGCAGCGTTCCAGTGAAAGGTACAACCTTGCCTTCCCACAAAATATAACTGCAGTGTCCGATTAACACATCCGGTGCACCTTTGGTGTAGATCATTCGGCCACCCTGATGATGAACCAGGACCGACATGCGTTTACGCTCCGAATCAAACGGGAATTCCTGCTGGCGGGCATACAACTCTTTGAGTCCGGCAGGAGTAAGCCCCATTTTGGAGGCCAGTGTGACGAGTGCCCCTTCCGTCGGATCGCCTTTCAGCTCCCAGAATACATTATCTCGTTGAACGGTTTCTTCTTGGAGGTCACCTTTTTTCGTGTTTTTCTTGCCGTCCTTTTTGTTATCCTTGCCCTTTTTCTTGCTCCCCACCTCGTTTGAAGCACTTTCCACAATACTCGCATTGTTGCAAAGCGCGCTGATCTGAAGCATTCTGCGTAACGACTGGTCACTCTTCAGTTCCACCGTACGACCGTTCTCCAGCATCTGCCCTTCAGGTGCATAACCATCCCCGGTAACCTTGATGTTACGCCCCTCCAGCCACACATCCGTTACCGTCATCTTGTTCTGAGTGAGCGTGCCAGTCTTATCCGAACAGATTACGGATGCACAGCCCAGAGTTTCGACAGAAGGCAGTTTGCGTACAATGGCTTTACGTTTGATCATACGCTGCACGCCTAGTGCGAGTGCAATGGTTACAATGGCCGGCAGGCCCTCCGGTATGGCAGCCACCGCGAGGCTGACCCCTGCCAGAAACATGCCAACGGCTGGTTGTCCGTGCAATATACCTGCGACGACAACCATAATGGTTAATCCCAATGCGACAAAAATCAGAATTTTGCCCAATTGCTCCAGCCTGTGCTGTAACGGTGTTTCTTGCTCCTCCGTATTTTGGATCAGATCGGCGATTTTGCCCATCTCCGTCTCCATCCCCGTACGGATAACCACACCTTTGGCTGTACCACGAGTGACCATGGTACCCATAAAACCAATATTCTTCTGATCACCCAGCGGAACGTCCTCGTCCGCAATCGGAAGGCAGTGTTTGCTTACAGGAACCGATTCCCCGGTAAGTGCCGACTCCTCGACATCCAGACTGTTTGTTTGCAGCCAGCGAACATCAGCGGGTATGCGGTCCCCACTCTCCACCATGACAATATCTCCGGGTACAAGTTGTTTGGCGGCAAGGTGTACTTCCTGACCTGAACGAAGCACTTTGGCAAGAGGTGCAGACAACTGTTTCAATGCACGAAGAGATCGTTCAGCCCGGAATTCCTGTACAAACCCCAGAATCGCATTCAGTACGATAATAGCCACAATCGTTACCGCATCCAGATACTCACCCAGCAATCCGGATACCAACGTTGCTCCCATCAACACCAGCACCATAAAATCCTTGAACTGATTCAAGAGCAATGTAATTGGAGAAATGCGTTTCCCCTCGCTCAGCTCATTTGAACCGACCACTTTCCTCTTCTCTGCTACAGCTTCATCCGTCAATCCTTCCTGCGGGCTGACGCCAAGAGTGTTACGAAGCTCTTCGTCACTAAGTTGATGCCACTTGGTATGTTCCATGCTTCAAGTTTCCCTCCCAGTCTGTATTTCATCTGCAAAATAAGCTCACATGACTCACCGGCGCGCTGGTCGACAGGCTGTACACTATGCCGGACAAACTACCTGCTCTATATGTATTCGGACAGGTCTGTGATTAGCACCCGGAAGGTGAATCCTTTCCCTGATGGACAGAATAGGCTAAAATAAAAGTCTGCGATGTTCTGCGCAGTACCGATTCCAGCGTTCAACAGGCAAGCAACGAAGAATCCGCAGCCAGTCCTTGTTTTTTTACATACCTGGTTGCACGGTTTCAGTTATATAGATGAAGCATTTGGCATGATAAATGCAGGTGCTCGATAGAGAGAGGAAGTGGAAAAAATGGCATTGGACGGCATCGTAACACGGGCCATTGTTCATGAACTGCAAGGCTGCATTGGTGGACGTATCAGCAAAATCCATCAGCCGAATGGTCATGACGTAGTTCTCACACTACGTGCTCAGCGCGGTAATAGTAAATTGCTTGTTTCGGCAAGCCCAACCTATCCCCGTGTGCATTTTACGGAAAAGACATTCCTTAACCCTACGGAAGCACCCATGTTCTGCATGCTGCTCCGCAAGCACTGTGAAGGTGCCATCATTGAGGAGATCCGTCAGATTGGCATGGAACGTATTATCCACATCAATGTGCGCCAGCGTGACGAATTGGGGGATGTTTCGGTTAAACGGATCATCATTGAATTGATGGGGCGTCACAGTAATATTATTTTGCTTGATCCTGTTACAGAAACGATTCTGGATGGCATTCATCATGTGACTCCTTCCATCAGTAGCTACCGGGTAATCATGCCTGGATTCGCTTATACTGCCCCACCCGAGCAACATAAAAGTAATCCGCTCGAAGTGAGTCGTACAGCATTCGAGGACAGCTATCATGCCGCTGAGGAAGAGGCATCACGCTGGCTTGTGAACTCCTTTAGCGGTCTTAGCCCGTTAATTGCGGGAGAGATTGCTGCCCGTGGAATTGCAGCTGAAGGTACAGTGAGCACTCAGGCTGTGGTGGAGGGTGAGAGCCGAGTTGAGGCTGGTGCACTGTGGAACGCTTTTGAAGCCGTGATGGGACCTGTCAGAGATCATATCTACACGCCTGTAACCGGAACAAACGCCAAAGGCAAAATGATTTTCTCGGCCGTTCATCTTCAGAGCATCCAGGAGTTGGAGAAAACCTATGACACGATGAGCAAGTGCATGGAGGATTACTACGGAGACAAGGCTGAACGGGACACGGTAAAACAGAGAGTAAGTGATCTGCTCCGTTTTCTGCAGAATGAGCGAAGCAAAAACATCAAAAAGCTGGACAACCTGAACAAGGACCTGCTGGAAGCAGACGATGCGGACAAGTTCAGACTATGGGGCGAGTTGCTGTTTGCCTCCCTGCATCAGGTCCACAAAGGGGACAAGAGCGTGGAGCTTGTGAACTTCTACGATGAAGACCAAGCCAACATTACCATTCAGCTTGATCCACTGCTCACACCGTCTGACAACGCACAACGTTATTTCAAGCGCTATAACAAATACAAGAACAGTCTGGCTGTGATTCATGAGCAGCTTGGCAAAACCAAAGACGAGATTGACTATCTCGATAACCTGTTGCAGCAGCTGTCCATTGCATCCATGAACGATATTGAGGAAATACGGGATGAGCTTGTGCAACAGGGATACCTTCGTGACCGTAACAAGAAGGGTAAAAAGAAGAAGAAAAGCGACCGTCCGACCGTACACCAGTTCACCTCCTCCGAGGGGATTGATATTCTTGTGGGCAAAAACAACCTGCAGAATGAATACGTGACCAACCGTCTCGCTTCTTCCAACGACACCTGGTTGCATACCAAAGACATTCCTGGTTCACATGTCGTTATTCGCAGTACGGACTTTGGTGAAGCTACATTGGAAGAAGCAGCCCAGCTTGCTGCCTATTTCAGCCAAGCCAAGGAGTCAAGCAGTGTACCTGTGGATTACACGTTTATCCGTCATGTACGCAAACCAAGTGGTGCGAAGCCAGGTTTTGTGATCTATGATCATCAGAAGACCTTGTTTGTCACGCCAAATGATGAATTGATCAAAAGTCTGCCGTCCACGATTAAAAATGGATAAGGCTATATAAGTTGAACTAAAGATTATTTACACTAACACTACGATGACAGAACAACCTTCCAATCGCTGTTATCCCCAGATTTTTCGATTCCCTTTTTCAAAGGGGAAAATCCGGGGATAAAGGCGAACGCTTCGCTTTTTCAGGTTTTTTCTGTCCTCTCCGTTATCGTGTAAATGATTAGTTCCACTTATATAGAGATGTAACAGTAAAAAAAAACAGAATCCCCTGACCATAACGGTTCAGGGGATTTTTGTGGATGCATCAAAATTGTTTCAATACTAATGTGAATTTCATCTTTATCTATCGTTTTTGTTGAATATTAATTCTTTAAAATGTATAATAATTCAATTCTCACGAATAAAACTACTGTTAAGGAAGTGTACCATGACCATACATATTCGAGAAACTCAACCTGATGATCTGAAACCCTTGATGGCATTAATGCATGACTATGTGGTGGGATTCTACAATAACCCCTGGCCTGGTGATCAATCCATCCAGCTTTTGATTAATAACCTGCTTAATCAGCAGATCGGTGCTCAATTCGTGGCAGAAGAGAACGGGAAGCTTATCGGATTTTCCACCCTCTTCTTTACTTACAGCACGATGAAAGCAGAACGTGTCGCCATCATGAATGACCTATTTGTTACGGAAACATTCAGAGAAGGCGAAGCAGAAGCCAAATTATTTGCACACTGTCAGCAATATACACGTGACCATGGATGTGCATATATGTCTTGGATCACAGCAGTGACCAATGAGCGAGCACAGCAATTATTCGAGCTTCTTGGGGCTACACGCGGCGCTTGGGTCAACTATTCGATTACATAAACTCTTTTTGACACAAAAAAGGACATGAATACATGCAGGTTTATCCCTAGCATGATCCATGTCCTTTAATTCTCAAACGTCCCTAAAATTTACCCCACTAACGGCAGTATTCATTATAGTCCTAAGGAGCGTTACCACGTTTAGCTTATACTCCATATTGCTGTGAGGCAGCTGCCTTCAGCCTTTCCAACACATCAACCGTTACGGTCTTGCTACCCAGATCCCCGTGGAAAACGACACCTTGCCGTTCCCCATGATAATCTGATCCGCCAGTCTCGATTAACCCATAACCCTTAGCCATCTCGGCGTATCTGCGCTCATCTTCCGGTTCATGGTCCGAATGAAATACTTCGAGTCCATCTGGACGGCAGTCCTCAATGATACGCCGTACCAATTCATCATCTTCATAGAGACCCGGATGGGCAATTACAGCGGCTCCACCTGCGGCTCTGATCCATTCGCACGCATCCTTCGGCGCAACGCGGGGTACAGACACGAAGCCAGGCTTGTCTTCAGCAAGATATCGATCGAATGCATCCCGCATGTCGACAGCATATCCCTTCTTCACCAGTACATCAGCCATATGGGGTCTGCCGATACTCTCGTCAGGCTCTAGTGGTCGTCCCAGCTCATCCAGTACCTCCTGCCAGCTTATATCAAGCCCGAGTTCTTGCAACTTGGCGATAATCAGATGATTCCGCTCATCTCGAGCTTCTCGTAATCCGCGCAACCGTTGCAGGAACTGCTCATCCTCTGTATTCACATAATACCCGAGCACATGAATATCTTTCCCACCAGCCCGAGTGCTGATCTCCACTCCGGCAACAACATCAATATCGTACTCTTTTCCCGCTTGTTGTGCTTCCGCTACACCAGCTACTGTATCATGGTCCGTTAGGGCAACCGCAGATAGCCCTTTTTGTTTGGCAAGCTTCACATTATCAGCAGGTGGCTGCATTCCATCGGAAGCCTGACTATGTGTATGAAGATCACAGCGTCCTTGGCGCTGATCCATGATCAACAGCTCCTTTGTTTAAAATTGATTATGATTCAATCTTATCTACCATTGATGTTGCCAACTATTATGCCTTCCCCGTCTTATGTACCGACTTAGGCTGCTCCTGCTGACGCAGATAATTCAGGAAAGCGACTGCTGACAGGGGCAACAAGGACGATTTTAGATGGATGGCATAGAACTGCCTTTTGAATTCGAGTCCGCGGATATCCACAATATGAACAAGTCCCAGAGCCAGTTCATGCTGCACCGAAGAAGGAGATAACATCGTAATACCTACCCCTGCCTCCACGGCCGATTTTACCGCTCCTGTACTGCCAAGTTCCATCACAACATTCATATCCTGTGGATCAATCTTTTTCTTTTGCAGTTGGTCTTCCATCACCTGACGAGTACCCGAGCCCTTCTCACGCAGCACAAAAGGATAATACATTACATCCTCAATATTCACTTTGCTACGCTTAGCCAAATCATGTCCGGCAGGTACAATCAGTTTCAGCTCGTCCTGCATGACAGGCTCCACAATCATGTCCGGGTGGTGTACTGGTGCTTCAATCAGACCAAAATTAAGCTGGTGCTTCAATATATCATCCATAATTTGCGTTGTATTCATCACTTTCATGACAATTGAAATGTCCGGATATTGAAGTGCAAATGGTCCGAGCATGCGTGGAAGCACATATTCCCCAATCGTTAAGCTGGCTCCCAGCTGGAGTCTGCCCTGTAACATCTGAGTAAACGCCGACATCGCTTCGTCCGTCTGTCTGACCAGCTCTACACTCCGTTTCGCATGAGGTAATAAAGTCCGGCCAGCCTCGGATAATTCTATTTTTTTGGTGGAACGATGCAGTAACTTTGTCCCAAAATAGTCCTCCAATGATTGAATCTGCATCGTTACTGCCGGTTGAGTCATATGTAATGCTTGTGCAGCAGCCGAGAAACTCCCCTTCTCTGCTACCGTATAAAAAATATGCAATTGGTGAAAATTCATATCTTCGCCCCTCTTCGATTACACTCTCTACATTGTAGCCGATTTCCCGCTTGGCAACAAAAAAAGCATGCAGCTTGTCTGCATGCGATAATACTTGAATCTATGATTTCAACATATTGAATCTACTCAGGCTTACTTATGCTTACGGCTATTTTTGACCAACGTCATTCTTCTTGAATGTCTTAACCATGAATAATATGACTTCAGGTCCCTTAATTCAATGGTCTCCGACATACGTCCCAGAAACGTAACTACAATCATTTTGTGCAGCGGGTTGCCCGCAATATCATATTCTCCTTCGAGTTCGGAAAATTCGGCGACCACCACCAGATCCTCATCAATCAGGTAGACGTCCTGTTCATTACGGTAGTATGGTGTTATACGGTCCTGCTTCAGACACTCCCATAACCACGCCGCAATATGGTCATCATCACTACGTGCAGGCTCAATACGGTCTGCATACCGCATCTTGGCATGATGGGTAATGACGATGTCGGCCACTTTCTTGTCTCCAAGAGCCACGAAAAACGGCTCGTAGGTGCTCCAACGTTGCATCACCTTATCACGCATGGGAATCACTCTCCACCAGATAGGACTTTCTATCTATTTATTACCAAATATATTACAACATTAGTCCCGCAACCTCAAGGCGTAAGTTTAACTTTTTTTCACAATAGCCAATTTGTGTATAATTCAAGAAAAGAGCGACCCCAAAGGGTCCCTCCAGTTTCTCGTCTATATTCCGTAAAAGCTCGTTTTGTCCATCGTTTTGCTGGCATACTCGGTTTTGATCTCATTACGATACGAGCGTTCGATCTTGCGCACATAGGAAAGTCGCTTCACATTTTTCATCGTATCATCTGCCCGTTCTGCATTAACATACATGACTACATAATGCATACGGCGGGAGATATAATGCACGGTGCCATATTTTTCGAGATTACGGGCAGCTTTCAAATCACTGACCCAAATAATGAATCCTGTCCTTTCCGCAAACATCATCGTTCCCCGCCCTTCTATAATGATTACTTAACTGCAACCACACTTGCCGCCACTACCGCAGCCGCCCTTCGGATTCGGGTCATTGCTCGGTACCTTAATGGTCGTTGACACTGCAAATGCAATGGTCTCTGACATCTGGAATAACATATCATCCAGGGACTTCTCTGCCTGTTTGAAGCGGATTACCGCCTCAAAATTTTCCAACTCCTGTTCCAAAGCCTTCACCTGGTCTTTTGCTGCATGATAATCCGGGTGAAAATGACCGAAACGCTGTGTTTCTTCAAACAATTCCTTCTTGGCATTCAGCTTCCGAATCCCCATCTGAATCTCAGGGGTAGTCTCGACTTGCTGCTTCCAATATAAATAATCCGATACTTCGGCAGATTGGTTAATCATGTCGCCCAGTTCATATGCGCCCGTTAACACTTGGGCCATATCGACCGTGTTCATTTCCGCTACGCTCATGAAATATTCATCCTATCTATATATAAAGTTCTACTTAATGTAGACTATCTCATCATAGCATATCCATGAATAGTTAAGAAGAGTTTTTCCTGCAATTAGAAATAGGGGGAACTTGAAAATTCGCCTTTCAACCTGATATTCATGTGAAATAGTCAGGTTATGACATCATCTGGCAGGATAAGACGCATTGTATCCCACTCTGACGGGGAGAATGTACGCCATTCTGTCTCTGATGTATTTTCACTTGAATCCAGCATGCACCAACCGCTTAAAGTCCAGTGTTCATGACCCTCTACCTGATGTGGAATGAGGTATTGCGTACGATTTTCCTGTTGTATACCCAGCTTGGTCTGCCACTCAATGGCTTTGGCAGCAATCTGTCGGGCGGTTGAACTATGATATCGACGCCACTCCTTGTACCAGGTCTCCGGTATCTCCTCAAACCCCAACAGAGAGAACTTCTTCTCAATGACAGAATGATCACGCTCCAACCCACGCAGAGAAGCAGGGACATCAACCAGACCTAGATTATTGGGAGTGTAGAAAGAAGAATATACACCACTCAACATATCTTTTTCTAATAACTTCGGATCATCTGCAGAGCCTGTATTTGCCTCCATTACCTTCATACTCCGAATTACTGTCAACGGTGCAGCATCGGTCTCCTTTCTCCAATCTGCTAATGCAATACGCACATTCTCTGGTATGCCTGTCAGCGCATATTGTTCCAGAAACTCTATCACTTCATGTAAATCAAACCCTCTGGCTAAGGCCGAAATGAATCGTTCTCTTGTCATACGGTATATGGACATTCGATCACGCGTCACCCTCTCTGCGCATTGCTCCAGAATCCAGATCACATCAGGCCCTGCTTCGGGCGGCACCAACATTTCGAAATCAGGCTGCATGTAAAATCCACACGGCTCCGCTTCACTTACCATCTCTTGTTCTCGATATAACAGGCTCTGCGGTTCGATCAGCCAGCGGAATGCCAGATCTCCCGACTGATCTTCTCCTACTTCACCATACCCCCAGCCAGCTAGTGCGTAGAGCCAGCCCCTGACTCGTGGTTTCAATTCCGAATTCTCTATACGGCACCATATATTTTTTTCTGGAGCAAACACTGCCAATTGATAACGGAAATGCTGCAAAGCGGGTTCATCTTCTCCGTATCTTTCCATACACGCTTGATATATTTCCCAATGCATCTGTCTCCACGAGAGCTGCAACCATGTTTGTAATCGATGATCTACAATCTGAATTTGGCCATCTGACTTCTGAACGAGGTTCAGACTGAGCAGTAGATCGAGAAGGATTGCTACGTGGGTCGGATACAAATCCGAATGTCCATATCGGATACCCAGACCTTCAAAGTCTGTCGAAGATAATACCGTGATCACACTTAATTTTTGAACACTTTTCTTATGTATAGTGCCCTTCCCTGTCAAAGGAAGTCCTTCTCTTTCGATCCACGCGATCAGATGAAGCAGCTCCGCAGCAATATCCGGCTTTCCTTCCTGTAATACATGAGCATGCTGTGCCATCTGTTTAACGGTTATACCCACTCTTTGTGCGTAAGCAATCGTCAATGTGTCCATCAACGAAGCAGGAATATAAAATAATCGCTCTCCCCAACTCTTATATACAGACTCAATCCATCTTTGCTGCCTAAGGTTGGCAAATGAAGATTTGGCTTCTGCGACACTTAGTCCTTCGATGGCCCACTGTTCTCGCGGCAGGAGGGAGGAGAAAGGCTGACCGGCATGTTTGTGAAAAATTGCACCAAGCACTTTTTGTTCCACCACAGTCAGCTTTGACCATGAATCAAGGTTCAGTACCACCGGCTCATCTATTGGTTCAAATGAAGACATATCCCAATCCCTCCTCTTTTCGCGAGTATAAATGGACTATTCGTTCTCATGAACGATAGCATATTCATATCCCTGCTCCACCAAGAACATCTGACGGTTTAATGCAAACTCCTGTTCCTTGCTATCCTCTGATACCAACGCATAGAAATATGCTTTGTTTTCTCCAGCTTTCGGCCTCAGAATTCTCCCCAAACGCTGTGCCTCTTCCTGCCTTGACCCGAAACTCCCGGATATCTCAAGCGCAACAGCAGCATCGGGCAGATCCACAGCAAAATTGGCAACCTTGGATACCACAATCGTTTTAATCTCTCCTCGTCGAAAAGCGGCAAACCATTTGATTCGCTCTTGCTGTGACATGGTTCCCGAGATCAGAGGTGCTTCAATTTCCCGGGCAATCAACTTGAGTTGATCCAGATATTGTCCAATCACAAGTGCAGGCAAATCCCGATGACGTTCAAGCAAACGCTTGACTACACTTACTTTCGCCGGATTCTCGGCAGCCAATCGGAATTGGTGCTTAACCTCGGCTTGCAGATAATTCGATCTTAGTTCCTGGGAAAATGGGATACGTATCTCCTGGCATTGTACATCAGCAATCCACCCTTGCTGCTCCAGTTGTTTCCACGGCATATCATAGAGCTTCGGACCAATCAGCGAGAAAACATCCTGTTCACAGCCATCCTCTCGAACCAATGTAGCCGTTAATCCCAGTCTTCGCGTAGCTTGAATATCCGCAGTTGCACGAAACACTGGTGCTGGCAGCAAATGTACTTCATCATATATGATCAGCCCCCATTCCCGCTCACTGAGCAGTTTGATATGAGTAAAATCAGCATCCTTTGATTT
Source organism: Paenibacillus sp. FSL K6-4396 (assembly GCF_038002525.1). Lineage (NCBI taxonomy): Bacteria > Bacillati > Bacillota > Bacilli > Caryophanales > Paenibacillaceae > Paenibacillus > Paenibacillus sp. FSL K6-4396. The sequence goes on from NZ_JBBOCR010000001.1 coordinate 4,833,663, forward strand.
CCGGTGTGTCAGAATCTGATATGTAGCTACTGTCACAGGTTTCACCTGTTTTTTCTGACCTGAATACTCACCAATCTGTTCACTGGTAATCGTGGTTTTGTCTTGAATTTCCTGAATCCACTGTCGCACAGACGTTGTATTGGACGTCAAAATAAGGCATTCACATTGGAGCCGCTCCAGCACGGCCATGCCAATGACCGTTTTGCCTGCTCCGCAAGGAAGTACGAGCAAACCGCTTCCTCCCATGCCCTCACTGCCTTCGAATGCATCCACAGCCTCTCTCTGGTAAGAACGCAGCGCAAATCGCTCAGAGTGGTCCCCTGGATCATTAGACCGCCAATCAAATGAAAGTTTGGTTCCCTCCCGATACCCCACGTAATCAAGCACAGGGTAACCCAATCGTGTTAATTCCCTTTTTAATAACCCTCGCTGTTCTCCTGGGAGCAGAAGTTCATGAGCGTCCTTGCGTTCCATCCGAAAGGCAGCTATCGTTTTCAATCCACTTAATTCATCCAGCAACCGCTCATCCTCACTATAAAGACGCATTCTGGTGTGATCTGCTTCGGAATGCAGCTTTAATTTGCCATACTGATCCATGATTCTCCGAACATCCTGTATCAGTGCAGCAGGCACCTTCCAGCGGGATACCAGCTCCAGACTTGCGATGACTTGATCTGCATTCCATCCCAGCGCAGCCGCATTCCAGAGCGATAACGGAGTGATTCGGTAAGTATGAAACGCTGCTGGTGTCTTAACCAGTTCTGAATACATCCCAAGCTGCTCTCTCGCTCTTTCGAATCCGGGGTGGCCAACTTCCAGCAAAACTGTAAAGTCTCGCTGAACGATACAAGCATCTGTCCTTACCATATGTTCTGTTCCTTCCATTTGGAACCTTCCTCCTATCACAAAAAAGTCCAGTTCCGGCAGCTTCCGAAAATGAACCTGTATAATTGCGAGTTCAAAAAGTCTGGTTTTCAGTACCGAGAAGATGGACTTTTTGAACACATCTATAAAAATCCACAAAAAAACATCCTGCCCATACCTCGGTATGAACAGGATGCCCAACTAGCTATAAAGTCATTCGGCTGTGTAACCCTTGGCCATGGCGATAAATAATCTCACGGCAGTCTGCATCGCGTTTTCATCAAAATCAAACATCGGATGATGATGCGGATAGATCGCATTTTTATCCGGGTTGCCTGCTCCAACAAACATAAAGCACCCTGGCACCTTCTGCAGATAATACGCAAAATCTTCCGCTGGCATCAGCATGGGGGATGCTTGCACTCGTTCTGCCCCAAATAATTCTGTAGCTTCTCTGAAGAAACGCGCTGTCTCCTGTTCATCGTTCACCACAGGCGGATATCCCATAATATATTTCACTTGCGTCTCTGCCCCATAAGCTGCCCCTGTCTGGGCTACCATGGTAAGCACGCGCTCTTTCATCCCGTTTCGGGTTTCTTCATCAAACGTTCTTACCGTACCGCTCATTTTGCATTGCTCTGCAATTACATTCTGAGCCGAGCCCGCCTGCATTGTACCAATGGTCAGCACCGCCGGTTGCAATGGATCAACCGAACGACTGACAACGGTCTGAAGCTGCATCACAAGCGCAGAACCCGCGATGAGACTATCTATCGTGGATTGTGGCATCCCGCCATGTCCACCTTTGCCTTTGATCTCAATGTAAAAATCGTCCGCCGCAGCCATCATCGGTCCTGCTTTGCTGGCAACAACACCTACAGGCAGCGGGGTCCACAGATGAATGCCATATATGACATCCACGCCTTCAAGCGCACCATCCGCAATGACCTGGACTGCACCGCCCGGAAGCAGCTCTTCTGCTGGCTGGAACAAAAAGCGAATCTCGCCTTGGATCTCCTGCTTGTGACGGCTGAAATACAATGCCGTACCGAGCAGGATTGAGATATGACCATCGTGGCCACATGCATGCATCGCTCCTGCTTGTTGTGATGCATACTCGATATTCTTCTCATCCTGAATTGGAAGTGCGTCCATATCAGCTCGCAGCATGACGACAGGACCCGGCTTGTCCCCACGAAGGGTACCGATGACCCCGTGACCACCAACATGACGCCTCACTTCCACGCCAAAACTCTCCAACATATCCGCTACAAAAGAAGATGTCTTCTCCTCATGAAAGGAAACCTCTGGATTGCGATGAAGGTGACGCCGCCATTCCACCATGTGGATCTGCAGATCTTCCCACCATATATTATTAGTCATTTCTCTCCACCCTTTCAATCTTGAACGGGACTTATATCAAGCCCGAACCTTCCTCTTCAAACCTATTGCTGTATATTGTAGCAGAATTGGAAGAAAACCGATACGAAACGCCTTCGGAAAGCTTGCACGGGAAGGGGAAACATACTATCATGAACTAGAGAAATACTCGAGAAATTATACTCGGAAGCTTATGAGGAGGATCAAACGCTTATGATTTTTGAGAATACAGGCTTGGATGGCTTGAAGAGCGACTTGGCATACCTGGATGAGAGCGCCGAGAAAGTCGGATTTGTCCGGTGGCAATGGGAATATTACCGTGCTACATATGACTACAAAATTGAAGATGAACAAACCAACTCAGAATACTTTGTACGCATTAATACCCGCGCTGTGGAAGGCAAATTGGAAAAACCGGATACCGTTCTTGCTGTGGAAGCAGTATACCTCGGCAAAGCCACTTTCCCTCACGGCCTGGATTATGACTCTTCCGTTCCGCAACCAGTCGTGAAGCTGGCAGCCCAAAAATTACAGCAGCTCAAAGAACTGCTGGAAGCATAGGCTGGGCCAAACGATGAAACAACAAACGGCCCAAACGAAAACGAAGAGAGGCACGCCGGATTTTCAACTGCTAATCCTCACTTTATTGTTGGTGGGCTTTGGACTGGTGATGGTATTCAGCTCCAGTTCCAGCATTGCAATCGCAAGCGATAAATTTAACAATGATGCCCTTTACTTCACGAAAAAACAACTTATGTGGGCGATTATCGGTCTATTTGGCATGTTTTTTGCCATGAATATCCGCTTCAACAAGTACAAAAAGCTCTATGCACCCTTTTTCCTGCTCACTACGGTCATGCTGGTGATTGTTTTGATCTCAGGTGCAGTATTGAACGGTGCACGAAGCTGGATTCACATTTTCGGTTTTAGTCTTCAGCCTGCAGAGTTCGCGAAAATTGCTATCATTCTCTATCTCTCTGCTCTTATTACCAAAAAAGGTGAGAAATTCAGGGTTTTCAAGACAGGGTATTTTCCCGTCTTGTTCATCGTTGGATTCATCGCAGGACTGATTATGCTGCAACCAGACTTCGGTACCACCTTTATCCTGGTGTCCACCTGTGGTCTCTTGATCTATGCCGGTGGAGCCAGTATGAAACATATCCTGGGTTCCATTCTCCTGGTTGTACTCGGTGGGGCACTGGCGTTCGGAGCGAATTCTCTGTTTTCTTCCATGTCTCCTTCCGACACAACAACCGCTACAACAGCAGTCACTGCGGAGCAGAACTACAAGATCGGACGTATTCAAGCTTTCCTGAATCCATTATCCGATATTAATGGCGGAAGTCTTAACCTCTACCGTTCTCTTGTTGCCATTGGTGATGGCGGCATGACAGGTTCCGGGATTGGACAAGGTACGATGAAGCTGCACTATTTGCCAAATGCGTATAATGACTTTATTTTCTCCGTAATTGGGGAAGAACTTGGATTCATCGGAAGTGCATTATTCCTGCTTGTTTACCTGTACTTTATCTGGCGAGGAATTATTGTCTCTCTCCGCTGTCCCGATCCATTCGGAACATTGGTCGGCATAGGTATCATGGGACTAATCGCGATTCAGGCATTTATCAACATTGGTGGTGTAACTCAGACCATTCCGGTGACGGGGGTCACGCTTCCGTTTATCAGTTATGGGGGTACCTCACTCTTTGTGATGATGGTTGCCATGGGCATTCTGCTCAGTATCTCACGCACCAACAATCTGGACGTGATCAAGGAAGAGAAAACGAAGTCCGTAACTGTACAGACACAGACTCGTACCTCTCCTGCTCTTCGTTCACGGGAGTCCATCCGCCGGATTCGATAAAGAACAACACCAAAAAGGCTGTGCACCTAATGGATGCGCAGCCTTTTTCTGTGTACTCGGTACTATTCTGTCCATCAAGATGAAGAACAGGTCAATATGGCTCTGTCCTCCATTGCGGATTGCGATTTCTACAGATCGTCGCCTTTGAAAGATACGCCTTCTACCTTTACATTGACTTCAACCACGCGTAATCCGGTCATGGTCTCTACCGCTTCTCTTACATTCTGCTGAAGCATACGGGAAACTTCATGAATCGGGGTTTCGTACAGGACGATGATGCGCAGGTCAATGGCTGCTTCCAGCTGGCCGACCTCAACGCTCACGCCTTTCTGTACGTTTTTACCGCTGAGTCGCTTCGCCCAGCCCTCTGACAATCCTCCAGACATTGCGGCAATTCCGGGTGTTTCCATTGCAGCCATTCCGGCAATTTTTGCAACCACGTCATCGGCAATCCGGATGTTTCCGCTCTCCAGTTGAAGTTGTTCTGCCATGCCACATCCTCCTTCACTTCGTTACTCGTATTTTAAATCCTTTCCACCCCAAAAAGCAAATTAAACTCAAAAAGATGCGTTTACAACCTACCACCATTTGGTTATATTGAAATATGAAAATAATCTCATAAGCGATTTACAATGCAATTCAAAACAAAATAATTTATAACCGAGGTGTTTGTTGTGAGAAACCGGATTTCATCCATTTTGCTGATTGCGTTCTTTGCACTCAGTGCCATCGCCCACTACTTGAAATGGGATTCGATTCTACAGTTCGTGATATCAGCCATTTCGGTTATTTTTGTGGCCGGTTTTTTAGGCAAAGCCACCGAAAATGTGGCCCACTACGCCGGACAGCGGTTGGGTGGATTCTTGAATGCGACCTTCGGCAATGCCGCCGAATTGATCATCGCCATTTTCCTCGTCAAAGAGGGACTGTTCGACATGGTCAAAGCAAGTCTGACAGGTTCCATCATCGGAAATCTGCTGTTAGTGCTCGGGTTAAGTATTTTTGCCGGAGGACTCAAGTTCAAAATCCAGAATTATAATGTTTCACTCGCAGGTCTGAATGGTTCCCTGATGATTGTTGCCATCATTGCCCTGTTTATTCCGGCAGTCTTTCTCAATACACATTCCATTACACAGAAAGACACCAATACACTTAGTCTCATCGTGGCCGGGTTGCTCATCCTCGCGTATATTGCGTGGTTGCTATTCTCCATGGTGACACATAAGAACTACCTTGCAGACGTCACTGAGGATCGCGATGAAGAGCTACCTCATGAGCATGCTCCGGCGTGGTCCAAGAAAAAATCTATTCTCTACCTGGTGCTCGCAACAGTCATGGTTGCTTTCGTCAGTGAATGGCTGGTGGGCACGCTTGAAGTCTTCACTTCGGAATTTGGACTTAGCGAACTGTTTGTCGGTGCATTCCTTGTGGCCATCATCGGTAATGCGGCCGAACACAGTGCAGCCATCATGCTTGCCATGAAAAATAAAATAGGAGCCGCCGTTGAAATTGCGGTTGGCAGCAGCTTGCAGATCGCACTCTTCGTTGCTCCTGTACTGATTTTTGTCAGCTACTTCACAGGCAGAACCATGGACATCGTATTTACAACGATTGAGTTGGTCGCCATCGGCGTATCCGTATTTATTGCAAAGTCCATTACCCAAGATGGTTCAACGAATTGGTACGAAGGTTTACTCCTGCTCGTGGTATATATCATACTCGGTGTTTCCTTCTTCCTGGTGTAACCATGCCCTCACGTAGCCATCATTAAAAATAAACAAGCCGCAAGAGGCAGTCCGAATTTACATTCGGTGCTGTCTCTTTGTTTGTATACGCCTTCCGGCTGGGCTTGCATTCCAGTCCCGTTCAGACGCACAAAAAAAGCATGCATAAACGCCTGCATGCCTTCTATTCTGACCCGCGCATTTGCAGGCTATTGCTCATTCTTCTTGTTCAAGGCTTCATATAAAATTGCCAAATTCCGCTCAAGCGCGCTAACCAGCTGCTTACCTGCACCTTCTGGAAGGAGCCCTGCACGAACAGCAAAATCAACTTCCTTGGAGAACCCATACATCTGTGTATCCAATACTTCCTCATAGAGAGGGCAGTAGCGGGTAGCCAGATTCTCCATCTGTACTTCAATAAGCTTCTGTATTTTATCTGCATCTTCTTGAAGAAGACTGATCGCTTTCAAATTCAGCTGGTCCTGCAGATCAGATGAAGTCATGCATTTTTCCCCCCTATGTCCCAAAAATCGCGTAAAGACGTTCTACCTCTAATATTAGACGAAATGAAGAGCTAATACAAGAACCTGACCAAAATAAGCCCGCAAAGTTAAGCCTTTTGTTGAAGCTTAATCCACCTGTTCCAGCCACGTCCAGACGAGTATTCAGATCATTCCATGCCAAAAAACACCCCTGCCAAAAAAGGCAAAGGTGCTTCTTGAGAGCTATTACTCAGATGCGATGCTTACATTCAGTCCATGCTTGGCAAATACTTCTGACATGGCTGCTTTCGCTTCAACTGCATCTGGACCATGAACATGCAGTTCATAGCTGTGCGTGCTGATCAGCGTTGTAAACAATCCGAGAATACTTTTCACATCGATATACTTGTTCTCCGAATGAAGCACGATTGAAGAAGTAAACTTGCCTGCTGTTTGAGCAATTTCTACTACAGCCGCGTTATTACTCGACATAGGAATCCCTCCGTCTTTTTACGATTGGTATCATCTATTAATTACCACTACATGATACCGTGAATCCGCTTTCCTAGCAACAGCAAAATCCTGTTCCTACTTCAAACGGTCCGGATTCAAGCATTCCAGCTCAGGAATAACAAAGATACCGTCTTTACGAATCAGCACATCGTCAAAATAAATCTCCCCGCCGCCATAATCCGGACGCTGGATTAACACCAGATCCCAGTGGATGGACGAGCGGTTGCCATTGTCCGTTTCTTCGTATGCCTGACCTGGCGTAAAGTGCAAGCTGCCTGCGATTTTTTCATCGAACAGGATATCTTTCATCGGATGCAGAATATGCGGGTTAAATCCAATCGCGAATTCACCAATATGACGAGCACCCTCATCCGAATTCAAAATTTCATTCAAACGCTCTGTGTCGTTGCTTGTTGCTTCAACAATTTTGCCATCCTTGAACGTGAACTTGATATTTTCAAAAGTCACTCCATTGTACAGGGTTGGCGAGTTATAACTAATTGTTCCGTTCACGGAATTACGCACAGGGGCACTGTACACTTCGCCATCCGGGATATTCTTTTGGCCAGAACATTTCTCTGCACCGATATCTTTAATGGAGAAGCTCAGCTCTGTTCCAGGTCCGGTGATACGAACTTTGTCTGTCCGCTTCATCAGGTTAGCGAGCGAGTCCTGCGCTTTATCCATTTTGGCGTAATCCAGATTACATACGTCGAAGTAGAAATCTTCGAACGCTTCTGTACTAGTATTGGCGAGTTGCGCCATACTTGCGTTAGGGTAACGAAGTACAACCCATTTCGTATGTTTGACACGTTGTTCGCTATGTACCGGGTGGGAGTATAATGAATTGTACATTTTCATTTTTTCTTCCGGCACATCGGACAGATCATTCACATTTTCTCCCGCACGAATACCGATATAACAATCCATCTGTTTCATCCGGTTCAGATCAATCTCTGCCCATGTTTTCATCATTTCTTCTGTGGCATTTTTCAGCATCGCACGCTGTACGGTTTTATCAGTCAACTGTACAAAGACGTTACCACCTTTTTTTCCTACCTCTTCAATAATGGCGTTAATCAGTTCACGTTCCGATCCAATCATTTCAACCAATACATTTTCACCAGGCTGAACATCTACTGAATAGCCTACCAGGTTTGCTGCAAGCTTTTGAATTCTTGGGTCTTTCATCTTGGTAAAATCCTCCTGTCATCTGCCATACTTAAATTGAACAACGGTAAATTACGATACTATTGTAGCACGCGAACAGTCATCCCGTCAGCAGGCAGTCCCTCACTTCGTTTATTGATATGACTTGAAGTTTACATCGGTGACAAGGGCTTCTTTGTTACTTTTACGGTTGTTGTCCGTGTAACTCATCTGACTTTCAGAGGATAAACGAAGAGGCAGACTGCTCTTCCGATCTACCGTGAGATGATATACCGTCTGCACGCTCGCTTGTTTCATCATCTGTTGCATCGTTGTTTCACCCTGTTTCCAAACTTTCTCCAGATCCTTCTCAAGCTTCTCCTTACGCGCCCCTTTCACCGAAGCTGCCTTATGCATATATTCTGCCCGAATGGCGTTCATCTCGTCGTTTAGCTGGGTTACAGCCCATGATTTAGCGTCTTCCGGTGCAAGTTCAATCCGTAATGTTCTGGTTCGACGACCAGCGCCATACTCCGATTGGATGGTTTTGTGCATCCCATCGATCTTCTCCAATTGGGCAATTGGGTTAAAACGAGAAAGAGACCCACGCAGCGGCTCATGCTGCGCTGACAATGCCATCCATTGCCCTTGTTTCCGCTCGAAAGAGGCGCTAAACCCACTGGGCTGTCCATTATTTTTTACGGCAGTTGTTTGAATGCCTGTCCCCACAGCAGTTACTTCTCCAGGTAATCGGGTCTGAAGGGTCAGACGATCATGATTCTCCAGCTTGCCTTCAAACTTGAACTGATTCTCGAACAGCCCACTGTTCTCCCGTCGAAGTCCTGCCTCTCCTTCAAAACTCAACGTTTCTTTTCCCGCTATCCCCGATAAAGCCAAGGAAAAAACCTCTTCAGGCGTTTGATCTCGCTGGATTAATCCACAACCCGGAACACCAATAATCACGATGCTCACAAATAACCATAATGTACGTACCGAATGGCGGTTAAACATGTCTATCTTCATCCTTCCGTGAACTTTCTCCATAGATTGCCCCGCCCGTATACGCTTATACTTCCTTCTACACACAACTTGATTCTCCCATGCACAAAAAAAAAAGAGAACGACTCCGCAATTGGAATTGTTCTCTCTTAACGTGTTACATTCTGTTCCTCTACAACGATTCTGTTCCGACCACCATTCTTGGCGCTGTACAAAGCCATATCAGCCCGATAAAACAAGGACTCTACACTGACCTTTTCATCCATCCAATTCCACTCTGCGATGCCACTGGATACCGTAACGGGCGGTCTGGTCTCTTCTTCGACTCTCTTTCGAATCACTTCCGCATAATCTAACGCCTGCCTTACACTCACCTGTGGCATATAGATCGCCAGTTCTTCTCCACCCCATCTGGCACAGACATCCTCCGAGCGAACAGAGCTCGTGACGATCTCACTCACTTGCTTCAATACTTGATCCCCCGTCTGGTGTCCGAATGTGTCATTCACCTGTTTGAACTGATCAATATCCACCACTATGAGGGAGCCACAGAATTCATGAGCCTGTCGCTCGTGAATTACACTATCCAGATAATGCCTCACATACAGACCTGTCAACATATCCAGATTAGCCAAGCGCCGAACCTCGGCATGCAGCGTGGCATTTGACAGGGCAAGCCCGATATGAATGGATAACATCTGCAAGAGCCGATAGTTATCATATGAAAAGTAATGCTCTCTACTATGTCCCAACAAAATGGCACCCTTCACTTCACCATTAACTCTGATCGGTGATGCAATAAGTGACATGGACCCCGTATCTTCCATGAAAAAGGAGGACACTTTATCATATTGCGCATAATTGACTATAATAAGCGGTTCCTCTGTTCGATAGATCAAGCCTGCGATACCGTAGTCTACAGAAAAGGATTGGTGAAAAACATCTTTCACGTTAGATGACATCACTTCAAAGTCATTGGTACTGTCATTGAGTTGAAGAATGCAACACGTTTCAGCCTGGAATATTTCCTTTAACTCTTGCTCGGATAATTGATAAATCTCCGAAAGATGGAGGCTCTTGTTCAACCGCTGTGTAAGATCATTAATTAAACGGAGTTCCTGAATTAACATATTGGATTGTTCATGCAACTTGGCGTTCTCAAAGGCCGTTCCGGCAGTGTCTACCATCATCGTAATCAATTGCAAGTCCGATTCTTCCATAATCTCTTCATTCATTTCGATATGGAACACACCGTATATGCCTTGTTTGCCTTTCAGCGGAATCCCTACATCTACAATGCGGTTCTCTGCATCATGTGAGCGAGCAACAATCAGCTTACCTTCCATAAAAGAACGCACACAAATATCTTCTCCTCGCTCGTGGACAAGCAACGGTTTAATCCGTGGATCAGAGTTGCTCTGATCCTGAGACATATACAATTCGATATAAGTGGCCGGGTACAAGTAATCCATACTGTCAAATACCTCATCCAATATGGCCTCGACATCCATTTTGTCATGCATTCTCTGAACAATCTGAAAGAGGATGGACCTCCGGTGTTCCTCACGGGCTGTTTGTTCATGAGCATGTAACAGGTCCGTCATAAATATGTATTCGAATCTTCGGTAAAAGCAGGTGTGATAATGCAATGCCTCAGATTGAACCACAGCTTCAGACGTTTCATATCCATTGGATTCATAGATCACAGCAGTGAATACGGCAAACATATCCTTGTTAGTTCTGGAGAATAAGGGATGTGTTATTATAAGATATTCTCCGTGTTCGCTTGTCCCTTTAAGGGACAGGACCTGTCTCTTATCCAAACATTCCAATACCAGCCTGCGTGCATTTACGCCCGGATCAGCTTCATGATCGCTATCGTATCCTATGCAATCACCTTCTGTGTTCCACACGCTGTAAAAGGTTGATGGTCTGGCCAGCATTGAACCCACTCTGGAGTTCCAGTCACTGTATGCCTGCTCTAGCAAGCCGCCCAAATATGAAAAATCAAAAGGTGTGATATCCATTTTTTGCATCCACAACACATGCTCATCATGAGAACGAGGAGCTGCAAAAGATGCGGAATCGCCCGAACTTCTTGAATTCAAGCTGGCAGGTAAACTTCTTAGATGTTCTAACATGTCAGGCGCTCCTTTGCACCGTTTTTGCATCCACCAGGATGCATTAATCTGCAGACGTTATCGCAAACCTGCAAATCCGTTGCGATAACCTTGTTACATAAAGATGATTTAAAGTTAAGATACAATCTATTTTACTCTGTTTAAACCTTTTTTGCATCCATATTTCAGAAAATTGTCCCATTATTTTAGGCCCAATGACCTATCGACAAATTTAGACGTTTTTTTGCTTTTATTCTGCGCTTGACTTTGTTTCTCTTAAACTGTAATATAAATTGTTGATGAAGACTACTAAATGGGTCTTTAAATTTGGGCATTACCGGTTGTGTCACCCTCATTCTTTTTGTTGCTTTCAGGACAGCGGCTGAACTTTCCTGATCGTTCTATGCGAGGCCAAGCCCGCATCAACAAATTGGAGCGCAAACAGAGCCCTAATATGAACTTTAACTAAAAAGGAGCTACTTTAAACATGGCACGTTACACTGGTCCTAAATTTAAATTGAGCCGTCGCCTCGGCATTTCCCTTAGCGGAACAGGCAAAGAATTGAAACGCCCTTTCCCTCCAGGTCAGCACGGAGCTAACCAACGCAGAAAAATGAGCAACTACGGTATGCAATTGCAAGAAAAACAAAAATTGCGCCACATGTACGGTTTGGGCGAGAAGCAATTCCGCACACTGTTCTCTAAAGCTCAAAAAATGCAAGGTATTGCCGGTGAGAACTTCATGTTCTTGCTTGAGTGCCGCCTTGACAACCTCGTTTACCGCCTTGGGTTTGCTAACTCCCGCGCTGGAGCGCGTCAGTTGGTAGCACACGGTCACGTAACTGTAAACGGCAAAAAAGTCGATATCGCTTCTTACCAAGTAAGCACTGGTGATGTAATCGGCTTGCGTGAGAAGAGCCGCGCTCTTTCTTCCATTAAAGAAGCTTTGGAAGGCCGTTCGCATCTTCCAGCATACGTTGAATACAACGAAGCAGCTGTAGAAGGTAAATTCATCCGCTTGCCTGAGCGTGCTGAATTGTCCCAAGACATCGATGAAAAACAAATCGTCGAGTTCTACAACCGTTAATCGTTGCAATCACATTAAAGTTTCAATCCAAACAGCTGTCGAGATTTTCTCGGCAGCTGTTTTTCTATGCTTTTTTTAATTATCTTCATTATAGGAACGTAAATAACGATATAAAATATAGACTCCCTTCAGGAGAAGCACACATCCATATATACATCACAAGAATGACATCGAGGGGGATTAAACATGCATTTTTTTCGCAATCGCAAGCTCGCTGTTAAGCTTGGACTTTTACTCGGGATCGTATTACTCTGTTGTATTGGAGCCCTGATTGCATTTAATACCAAATCCATTTACGACAAAAGCCTCCAGTACGGCGAAACCGTTGCTGGACAGGCAGCAAACCGGGCTACGAATGAGTTTATGACTGACATTAATCAGGTTAAAAACACGTTGGACACCATGAGTACCACGTTATTGGATGCCGCTCAGAACGGATCACTCAACCGTGAAGAAGTCGTCAGACTCCTTGAACAATATCTGAAGAAGGACGAGAAAGTTTTTGGCTTTTATACGGGCTGGGAACCAAATGCCTTTGATGGAAACGATGCGGAGCACATCAACAAAAAAGAATATGATGATGGTACGGGGCGATTCGTTCCATACGTTATACGTGATGGCAACTCCCTGCATTTTGAGCCTATGCCTACTTATGAGGGAAGCGGTGAAACCAGTACTTACTATCAGCAGCCAAAGAAAACCAAATCCATCTATTGGTCCGAGCCTGTTACCTATACGGTTGGTGGTAAAGAAACACTGCTCGTTTCGATTGTCCTCCCTCTATTAGATGAAAACAAAAATTTTCTGGGCATTGTTGGGGCCGACTTTACCATTGATCGTTTTCAGCAAAATATAGCATCACTTAATCCGGATCAGGGTTATGCCATGCTTATTACTAGTGAAGGACAGATTGCTGCACACGGCTCCAAACCGGAACTGGCTAATGAAGGTGCCGTAATTCCATCTGAAATGAAGACAGTCATTCAGCGTATACAGTCTGGCGAATCTCAGTTTTACGCTACGGACCCTGAATTAGGTGAAGAACTGTTTATTGCCGAGCCCGCCAGGTTACAAGGAACGGATTCAAACTGGTACCTTGTATCGGCGCTGCCAAAGAGCCATATCCTTCAACCTTTCTATGACAGCTTGAACTGGTCCATACTGATTGCGGCACTGGCAGTGCTTATGCTTGCAGGTGTGGTTACCTACACCATCGTCTCCATTGTAAGGCAGTTGAATCAAGTTAATATCGTCGCTGGACAGCTGGCTGGTGGAGATTTGACACAAAAGTTACCTGTACGATCCAAAGATGAATTTGGCATCATGGCGGGTCATATGAATCAGATGATGGATACATTGCGACATACCATATCGGTTATATCCGAACATGCTTTATCTGTCGGCTCCACCTCTCAACAGTTGACCGCAGGTGCCGAAGAAACAGGTAAAGCAGCCGAACTGATTGCATTAACAGGAGTCGAACTTGCAGATAAAGCAGGTAAACAGGTGCAGGAGCTGCAAGAGTCCTCCCGTTCCATGAATGAAATATCTGCAGGGATCGGAAGAATTGCAAAGGCCGCCTCCGATGTATCCGATTCATCGCGAACTGTGGCCGAACGAACAACCATCGGAACGGATAAGATTCAGTCCGCTATGCGTATGGTCGATAGTGCCACTTCTTCTGTGCAGACGTCGATGACCGCACTGGAGAATTTCCGCCAACGTTCGGAAGAGATTGGCCATATTACAGGCATGATCACAGAAGTTAGCCGTCAAACCAACCTACTTGCACTTAATGCTTCCATTGAAGCATCGCGAGCAGGTGAACACGGGCGCGGGTTCGGTGTTGTTGCTTCCGAGATTCGTAATCTGGCGGAACAATCCAGAGTATCAGCAGCGCAGATTGCAGCGTTAATTCATAGCGTTCAGCAAGAGGTCCTTTCTCTCGTTGAAAATATGGGACATGGGAATGCCGAGGTGAGCCATATAGCGGAAGTGATTAATGAAAGTGGTGAACTATTCCTCTCCATTTCATCACAGATTACAGATGTTAATGAGCAGATTGAACATGTCTCAGCTATTGCACAGCAGATGTCAGCTGGATCACAGCAGGTTGATGCCACGTTAGTGCAACTCAAAACCATTGGTCATGAGACAGCAGATCATGCAACTCGTGTTGCCTCTGCCTCTGAAGAACAACTCGCATCCATGGAAGAGATTACGGCGGCATCTGCCTCACTGGCTAATCTTACGCAGGAGCTATTAGAACTGATTCAACGCTTCAAAACCTAATGTAGAAGACCTCCAAAACGACAAGTCATTCAGGCCACCCCTGTGAACCTCAGCATGGAGGTGGCCTGCTTATTTTGGCTTACAACTCATGAAATGTGCTTCAATATCGCATGATATATAGCATAATGCATGGCAGAATGGCAAATTTCGACCATTACTTGTATTTCTCAGGCATGCAAACCCGCCTTTTTATGCTATAATAAGTGCTGTTAAAAGGAGGAAGACACTGAATGGTTGATGTTAATAAGAAAAAGCCCGATGAACAGCCTGTACGCAAACGCAGTTTTGCCCGCAGACTGGGAAGTTTCGTCAAATGGATGGTTGTCCTTGGATTTATGGGGGCACTATTTGTAGGCGGTGCTTTGATGGGATACGTCAGTTCCATTGTGAAAGACGAGCCTGTCCGTTCAAGGGCCCTGATTGAACAAAAAGTCAGCGAAAACTCCATCACAGGCTTTGCTTACTTTGCCGACGGCAGTCCGATCGGTCAATTACGTACGGAAGAAGACAGGCGTCCGGTCACTACAGACCAGATCCCACAAAAGGTTATTGATGCTGTCATTTCGATTGAAGACAATCATTTTTACGAACATAAAGGTGTAGACATGAGCGGAACACTACGTGCCGTGAAACAGAAAGTGCTGAAAGAATCAGTACAAACCGGCGGTAGTACACTGACTCAGCAATTGGCGCGTCGTGTGTTTTTGAATCTGGATCGCACGGAAGATCGGAAAGTGAAAGAAATTTTGCTCTCACTCCGACTCGAACGTTTCCTGACCAAAGACGAGATCATGACAGCCTATCTGAACAAAGTTCCTTTTGGTAATGGTTCCAGCGGATACAACGTTTACGGAATCAAGGCGGCCGCCAAAGGATTGTTCAATATTAACGATCTGGAAAAAATCAACATTGCTCAAGCTGCTTATCTTGCTGGATTGCCACAACTCCCCTCCTCTTACTCCGCTTTTAACGGTAAAGGTGATTTTGTAGAGGAGAATTTTGACCGCGCAATCAACCGTCAGCATCTGGTACTGCGCCGTATGCTTGAACTGGGCAAGATCAATCAGTCCGAGTATGACAAAGCTCTTGCTTTTGATATCAAAAGCTCACTTGCTCCGAAGACCATCAAGGCTTACAACACTTATCCATATCTTATGATGGAAACGGAACGACAAGCTGCACAGATTTTGATGAAACAGTTGAATTCCGACACAGCTGAATCTACTGACAAAGATACGGATGCAGACACACCTCAGAAGGAAAGCAGTGCATTATTAGAGGAAGCTCAGACGCAACTGCGGACAGGTGGATATCGTATATACACGACCATCAACAAAAGTATCTACAAAACGATGCGTACCATTGCGGAAGATGACAGCAATTTCTCAGCAGATGATCCTGTCAAAGGAAAAGAACAAACTGCTGCCATGCTGATTAATCACAAAACCGGTGCTATTCTGGGCATGATTGAGGGACGGGATTTCCAGGATGAACAGATGAACTACGCAACGCAGATGATACGTCAGCCAGGTTCAACGATGAAACCTATTGCAGCTTATCTGCCAGCTCTGGATGAAGGTCTTGTCCAACCTGCTTCTATTATTGATGACTCACCGATCATTCTCAAAAATGGTCCGAGCGGCTACCACATTGCCAAGAATGCCAACAACCGGTATCAGGGACTGGTCACTGCCCGCAGAGCACTGAACTATTCTCTTAATATACCGGCTCTGAAGTTGTTTAATGAAGAAGTAGGGATCGAGAAGGCTTGGACCTTCTCCAAGAAACTGGGGATTACCACCATTCAGAAGGAAGACTATCAGGCTCAGACAGGTGTTCTCGGAGGTCTCCAATACGGTGTAACCGTTGAAGAATTAACCAGTGCCTATGGCGCCATCGCCAATAATGGTGTATATAACGATTCTTACATGATTAGCAAAATTGTAGATTCCAAAGGAAACATCGTTTATAAACACGATACTGAACCTGTCCAAGCCTTCTCGGAGCAGACAGCATACCTGATGACCGATATGCTGCGGACCGTTATTACAGAAGGAACGGCAGATAAAGTACGTGAGAATTACAAATATTCGAAGAGTGTGCCGATTGTAGGTAAAACGGGTTCCACTCAAAACTACGCAGATGTCTGGTTTGAAGGTTATACACCAGATGTCACACTTGGCGTGTGGGTTGGATACAAACAGCCAGTGAACACGCTGGAAAGTAAATCACAGAGAAAACGTGCGCAGCAACTGTGGTCGAAAATACTGAACGAAGTGATCGATACGCAAAAAGATCTGTTTGTCACGGATTCGTTCAAAAAACCATCTGGCATCGAAACGCGCACGGTGTCGGCATACAGTGGCAAGTTACCAACATCCATGACTGACAAATTTGTTACGGATATTTTCAACAGCAAGTTTGTTCCGAAGGATAGCGATGACGGTGTAGCCAAAGCCAAGTACATTACTTACAATGGTGTAAACTATATTCCACGTGACGGAACACCTTCGGACATGTTGAAGGAAAAAACAGTAATCAAGCGTAAAAAACCAATCTCGGATCTCATCAAAGAATTGCAAAATGCATTCTCACGTATGAGTCGACATGAGTCACTTGCTTATTATCTTCCTGAAGATGCTGGTGCAGACATGCCAACACAGATTGATCCAAGGACAGATAATGGCAAAGCTCCTGATGCACCAGGTAACGTACGCATCTCAACCTCAGGTGACCGAGCTGTCATTACATTTAATTCCACACCTGAAAATGATGTCGTGGGTTATCGTCTGTACCGTTCTGTAAACGGTGGAGGATTCCAGAACCAGGGTCAGGTTGTCTTGGTCGGTGAATCCAGATCATTCTCTGCATATGCAGCGCAAGGCGGCAACTTCGCCTTCTATGTAACGGCAGTGGATGTTGCCGGCAGGGAGTCTGCTCCTAGCGCTACAGTAAATAGTGCTGGTGTAGCTCCTCCTGTGGAAGAAGAGATTGATGAACCGATTGAAGTTCCGGGTACAGTCATTACCCCGGGAGAAACGCAGACCGATAATACAACAACGACAGCTCCAGGCACACCTGGTCAAGTCAGCGTATCCGCCCTCACTCAAGGACTGCGTATTCAATGGGCATCCAGTCCAAACGCAGATAGTTATACTGTATATTACAGTGAAACAGGCTCGGCTCCTTACACCAAAATTGGAACAACAGCGGGAAATACCATGGATTATGGAGTACCCGCATCGACCAGTGGATGGTTTAAGGTATCTGCCAGCAACAGTGCGGGTGAATCCGAACCTTCTGCAGCCATACATTTTCAACCCTGATTCAGACATAGCGTTCCAAAACAAGCCGCATCCTCAGACTGTATCTGAGTGTGCGGCTTTTTATTTGTATTTACAGCAGCCAAAAAGCCTGCTTCATGCCATTGGCATAAAACAGGCTTTTACAATCCATTTTAATGGGTAGAGTCACCGGATTGACTTCTCGTAGAGTATTAATCTCTCCCCACAGCCAGTTGTATTACCATCGATACCGACACATTGATGATCCTTGCACTGTCGTGTTAGTCTTCAATGGTGGATAGATCTCCTGTTGGCAGATCAAGCTCCCAGGCCTTCAGCACACGGCGCATGATCTTGCCGGAACGTGTCTTGGGCAGTTTATCCTTAAACTCAATCTCACGCGGAGCAGCGTGGGCAGACAGGCCCTCTTTGACAAAACGATAGATCTCTTCTTTCAGCTCCGGTGTCGCCTCATATCCTTCACGAAGCGCCACAAAGGCCTTGATGATCTCCCCACGTGTCACATCCGGCTTACCGATTACACCCGCCTCTGCTACCGCAGGATGCTCCACGAGCTTGCTCTCCACCTCAAAGGGGCCGATACGCTCGCCTGACGAATTAATCACATCATCAATCCGTCCCTGGAACCAGAAATATCCTTCTTCATCCATATAAGCGGAGTCACCGGATACATACCAGCCCGTAAGCCTGAAATACTCCTCGTATTTCGCAGGGTTATTCCAGATCTTCGCCATCATGGATGGCCATGGTGCCCGTATGGCCAGATTACCCATACTGTACGGCGGCAATTCCTGCCCGCGATCATCAATAATCGCTGCTTCGATTCCAGGTAACGGACGTCCCATGGAGCCAGGCTTGATCGGCATTCCGGGATAGTTACAGATCAGCTGTGCACCTGTTTCCGTCATCCACCATGTATCATGAATTCGCTGACCATAGGCTTTCCACCCCCAACGAACAACCTCCGGATTGAGCGGTTCACCGACAGACATGACATGACGCAGACTTCTCAGATCATGCTGGGCAATGGTCTCTTCTCCCGCTCCCATCAGCATACGGAAGGCCGTTGGTGCACTGTACCAGATCGTGACTTTGTTCTTCTGGATGGTGCTGTACCAATCTTGAGGACTGAAACGACCACCCCGTATCACATTGGTCACTCCGTTGAGCCATGGAGCAAAGATACCGTAAGAAGTGCCTGTCACCCAGCCAGGGTCAGCAGTGCACCAGTACACATCATCCTCACGTAAATCCAGAACAACCTTACCTGTATAATAGTGCTGAATCATGGCATTTTGAACATGGTATACCCCTTTGGGTTTCCCCGTAGAGCCTGAGGTATAATGAATAAGCAAACCATCCTCACGATTTAGCCACTCTACCTCCATCTCATCCGAAGCGGCAGACATCTCTGCATCAAAATCGATGAGTCCTTCTTCAGTCTGCGCGCCCCCACCCACAATAAATATATGTTTGAGTTCGGGCAATTCGGAACGTTTGATCCGTTTCAGTAATTCCGGAGTGGTGACGAGTGCTACTGCTCCGCTATCCTCCAGCCGATCCTTCACAGCCGTTTCCATAAAAGCTTCGAACAAAGGGCCCGCGATGGCTCCAGCTTTCAATATGCCCAGAAGACTAAAATACAGCTCAGGGCTTCGAGGCATAAAAATAAACACCCGTTCCCCTTTGGCTATACCATATTTGCGGAGAACGTTCCCGAACCGACTCGACTGTTCACTCAGATCAGCGAAAGTATAGGACTCTTCACGTGAAGCATCGCTATACAATAAAGCGGTTTTTCCGCCCCTTCCTTCCAGTACATGACGATCAATCGCTTCATGCGCCATGTTAACTTTTCCGCTGGCGTGCCACGTAAAGTGCCTTTCCACCGATTCCCAATCGAACCGGCTTCTCGCCTCCGTGTAATCGCCCAGATTAGATTCAGACACAACCGTTTGCAGCATCTCACCATGTGCTTGACTCATGCTTGCCAGCCTCCTTCAACTCGACATTTCGATTCCCGTCAGGGGTCAATTCTCATTGCCTTTGTGTTGACTGAACTTCCAGTTAGCGCTTACATTAGTAGAGAGAACTTCTCATCATGTACTTGCTCGGCCAAACAGATGTTAACTATACTGTATTGAATTGTGAACATTTTTTGTCTACGCAATTATAGCAAATCTTTTCAATTGTCGTCTATGGCTTTTCAATTTTTTGGATTTTTGCTATAACGGACCTTTTGAACAACCTCTATAAGTAGGAGAGAGAGGAGCATGAACCATGGAACATATCAAAGAACATCATATGCGTTCCATCTTCAAGTCCGGCCACCGAATTACTGTTGAAGGCCCCGTGCAGGCCGAGGAGATAACACGTCTTGCCTTCCATCCGGATCTGGATGCCTTTCGGCGCCCAACGGAGCAGCAGGAAGCTCTGGCCGAGATCGCAGCATTACCTGAAGGGCGAATTATCATTGCACATGAAAATGAAACGATTATCGGTTATGTAACCTTTCACTATGCAGATGATTGTGAACGATGGTCCGAGGGCAACATGACTGATCTGATTGAGCTTGGAGCAATCGAGGTTGCGGACGACTATCGCTCGCTTGGCATTGGACGTGAAATGTTGCTTACGGCTCTGGAAGATAAATACATGGAGAATTACATTATTTTCACCACAGAATATTATTGGCATTGGGATCTGAAGGGCAGTGGACTAAACGTATGGGATTATCGTAAAATGATGGAGAGGCTTATGGAAACGATCGACATGACCTGGTATGCAACAGACGACCCCGAAATCAGTTCACATCCTGCGAACTGTTTGATGGTGCGAATCGGAAGTCAGGTGCCGATCACATCAGAAGAACAGTTTGATCGTGTACGCTTTCGCTATCGATTCATGTACTAATTCGATGATCTGTTCGAAAAACGAAATACATAACAAAAACCGCCTCTCGCAGCGTTGCTCCATACCTCATGGAACAGCTAATCGAAAGGCGGTTTTTCAAGTTACTCCCATTACATATTTTCTAACATATGCTCCACAATACGGTGTGAACGCTGGGAAGATTCCACGGTAAATTCAGCAAAATTGACATGCGCCGAACCATCCGCTTTATCTGACATCCCACGCAGGACAACAAACGGTACTCGATTCATGTAACAGACCTGAGCAACTGCAGCCCCTTCCATCTCCGCACATGCACCGTCCATCTCAGTATATAACATATTAACCGTATCTTTATTTGCAATAAATTGGTCTCCAGATAACACTTTACCGATCAGATAATTGGCTCCCTGAGCTTTACATGCTTCTTCAGCCAGTGTAATAAGCGAAGCCTCGGCAGGGAATGCAGATGTTTCCTGGTAAGGGATAACCCCGCGTGCGAACCCCAGTGGCGTTACATCCATGTCGTGCTGAACACATACAGACGATATAACCATATCTCCGATGTTCAGATCGGGGTTAACTGCACCCGCAACACCTGTGAAGATAATCCGATTAACCTGAAAACGATCAATCAAGATCTGCGTCGTAACCGCTGCATTTACTTTACCTACGCCTGATTTGCACACGACAATGTGCTTGCCCAGCCACTCGCCTGCAACGTATGTAATGCCGGTTTGTTTAACCGTCTCAAGCTGCTTCATACCTGCCAGCAAAAGTTCGACTTCCTCATCCATCGCTCCGATAATCCCAATCGTTTCACGCATCTTCCGATACCTCCTGTTTTCACTTTTAACCTCATTCAGCACAAAAGCTCCGTCTCCGGAGCTTTCGCATATCCACTATGTAGAGAGAATGACTTCTCCCTTACTGTATATAATCCCGATTAAACTACATCTGCGTGACTTACAGACAGACGAAGAATCGTTTCATGCGGCAAAATAACCCGTGGGTTCTCTACATTTTCTTTCTTCATCAACTTGGTCAGCAAACGCATCGCTACTGCGCCAAGGTCGTACATTGGCTGAGCCACTGTTGTCAACTGAGGACGCACCATGGAAGCCATACGGATGTTATCCACACTAATAATGGAGAAGTCATCCGGTACTTTCAGACCGTCATCCTGAATGCTGTGAATGGCACCAATGGCCATTTCATCTGTAGCAGCAAAGATAGCTGATGGTTTTTTCTTGAGTCCAAGGAAATATTTCATTGCTTCCACACCGGATTCATACCGATAATTACCGATTCGAACAAGATCCTCCTGGTATTCAATCCCCGCTGCTTCCAGTGCTTTTTTGTATCCTTGGAAACGGGCATATCCATTCGCCGGATCTTGCAGTGTACCACTGATCATCGCAATTTCCTTGTGTCCATGACGAATCAGGGTGTTTACCGCGTCAAACGCAGCCGCCTCATGGTCAATATCCACCGAAGGGAATGTGCCCTTCTCATCACTCGTTGCACAAAGTACGATCGGCACAGCCGCAGACTGGAACGCCTGAATGTGTTCGTCCGTTACTGTTCCACCCATGAAGAGCAGTCCGTCTACTTGCTTTTCGAGCAACGTGTTAATAACACGAATTTCTTTTTCTTTCTTCTTATCTGCATTACACAAAATAATATTGTAGTGATACATATTCGCAATATCTTCAATTCCGCGGGCAATCTCCGCGAAGGTTGAGTTCGAAATATCTGGAATAACGACCCCGACCGTGGTTGTCTTCTTGCTTGCCAGACCTCTGGCTACCGCATTCGGACGATATCCCAACCGTTCGATCGCTTCATATACTTTTTTCCGCGTTTGCGGTTTGACATTAGGGTTATTATTAACTACCCGTGATACCGTTGCCATAGACACTCCAGCTTCACGTGCCACATCATAAATGGTTACCGTCACAGTACTTCTCTCCATTACCAGTAAATTTTCATACCATTTTCATTAAGATTTATATTACGACAAATTTTTGCATTAATCAATTAAAATAGGCTTTAGGACTCACTCAAAACATTCGTAAGTGTGGTTCTAGTAATATCTGAATGGGAAGTATGCCATACAGGAATTCCCTTTTTAATCAGGATCGCCTGTGGAGATTCGTGCTTAACACCCAGCTTATCTGCTGCTTCATTGGATACTGGGCGATCTTCCACAACATAGATGATGCCGTATTTCACTTGTTCATTGGCATGGTTATGCAAATAATCGTTCATCTCCTGATAAGCGTTTGAGCTGATCGGACAGCGCGTGCTATGCTTAAACAGAAGCAAAGGTTGATCCTTGGTAGCCTCCACTGCGGAGTTTAGCTGTTCAATACTTGTCATTTTAGTCATGTCAGCCATTAGATATACATCCCCCTTTACCAGGAATACCGCTATGTTGAGCGTTTTCACTCTTCGATATCTTAACAAAAAGTACGCGAAAAAGCCAATTTTCATGAAAACAAGCATTTTACACGTCAAAATTAGACAGCATTTGAGAAGTACTCCTGCCACACAAATCCGGATAATTGACTTAATCTGCGCTCCGTGGTCTCAATCCACGCTGTATCACCAGACTTCGTTGCGTAGCCCATAATGTCCAGCAACAAATTGATACGCTCCTCTACTGCTTGCTGCATTCGATATTCCATCTCCCGATCGGTTGCATCCGGCCAGGCCAGCAGTAACTCATGAAACAGGTCTGCCAGTTCATTACGTTCACCAAAAGATACATCTTGTTTCACGGGCTGTTCACCCAATGTGTTAATGCATTCTGTTAAGTCCGGCTTGACCGGCGGAAGCACTTCATATGATACACAGTCTGTACACGCAAATACGGGTACGTTTCGAATCTCCACTTTTTTGGCGTATACCACTGTTCTTAATTCCAACTCCATTACATGTCCACATCTGCACGACTTGCGCACCACCATCACCTCATTCGTTCTATGCTCTATATAAGTACCATTCGACCTATTTCGGCTCAAATCCTGCTATAAACGAAAGGTTGCACAAATTACCACTCCCTCCAGATGAAGGTTGTCGAATGCAGGCAGTTACTGACTTGTAATCGCTTCCTCCAAACTGAATATGCACTTCCATGAAGTCCCTTGGAGAATCTGTTACAATTAAAGACGCAACAGACCTAATCACCGCAAAAAGGAGAGATGGACATGAGATTAACTGGTAAAAAAGTCATCGCTCTAGTCGATGAAGAATTCGAGGATTTGGAATTGTGGTACCCTGTGCATCGTGTTCGTGAAGAAGGTGCAGAAGTGCATCTTGCTGGAGAGAAAAAAGGAAAAACCTATATTGGCAAATATGGTGTGCCTGCTGAAGCCGAATACAGTTTCGATGAACTCGATAGTTCAGATTACGATGGCATTCTCGTGCCAGGCGGCTGGGCGCCAGACAAGCTGCGTCGTTATCCCAAAGTACTCGAGCTTGTGAAGGAAATGAATGCAGTTCGGAAACCGATTGGACAGATCTGTCATGCGGGCTGGGTGCTGATTTCTGCCAAAATTCTGGACGGGGTTACAGTAACCTCTACACCAGGCATTCGGGATGACATGGAAAATGCAGGTGCCATCTGGAAAGATGAAGCCGTTGTTGTTGATGGACATATCATCTCAGCTCGTCGCCCGCCTGACCTTCCACCTTATGGCAAAGCATTCTGTGATGCACTCGCTGACAAGTAAAAATAACCCCACTGTGCTCTCATTCACAGTGGGGTTATTTTATATAACAAGGTTTCCAATAAATAATTATCACAAATGTAAATATATTAACTTAAAGGTATTTATATCCAGTTATCCTAATTACGATGCGTTCGAACCACTTTGTTCGTCTGGACTTCCTGTGGAGTCATTAAAAACTTGCAATCGCTCCTCAATATCTCCGCTGGTCCGCAGGGCGAAGCACTTTCGCGCTTCTTCTTTGGCGTCCGATGCTGTTGTGTTCAACACTCTGTGCTTCACACGTAACAGGGATTGCGGAGACATACTCAAGTGGCGAATGCCAAGCTCCAGCCAAAGTGGAATGGCACGCTCGTCCCCTGCCATCTCACCGCACACACTGACATCAATTCCGGCCGTATGCGCCGCATCCGCTGTGGCACGAAGCATCCGCAGAACAGCCGGATGATAAGGGTGATACATATGAGCGATCTGCTCATTCATTCGATCTACTGCCAGTACATATTGAACCAGATCGTTCGTACCAATACTGAAGAAATCAGCTTCCTCTGCGAGCAGATCAGCAATCATCACCGCTGCAGGAACTTCAATCATGATCCCCACCTGAATGTGAGGGTCGTATGATAATCCCCGCTCGTCCAGATCGGACATCGCCTCACGGAGAATCTCATTGGCCTGTTGAAGTTCTTCCACCGAAGAAATCATCGGGTACATGATTTTGACATTTCCGGCAGCGCTGGCACGCAGAATGGCTGTAAGCTGTGTTTTGAACAAATCCTTGCGGTCCAGACTAATCCGAATGGCACGGTATCCCAGAAACGGATTGTCTTCCTCCGGCAGTTCAAAGTAATCGAGTTGCTTGTCACCACCGATATCCAGTGTACGAATAACAACGGATTGTCCTGCTGTTTTCTCTGCCACAAGGCGGTACACCTCATACTGTTCTTGCTCACCCGGGAACGTAGCACGGTCCATATACAAAAACTCTGTTCGGAACAAGCCTACCCCTTTGGCTCCTTGTTTCAAAGCAAGGTCCAATTCCTTCACCGAACTGATATTGGAAGCCAAGTGCAAAACGGCCCCATCTTTGGTTACGGCATCCACGGTAGCAAGAACTTGAAGTTGTTCCTTTTTCTTCAGTTGTTTGCTGCGAAGCATGGTATACCGTTCAATTGTCTTGCGATCCGGGTCCGTAAATACCAAGCCATTGTCACCATCCACCACAAGCATATCCCCTGTCTCTACTGGCATGCCAAGACTCGCTTCCAGACCGGAAACGAGAGGAATGCCAAGGGCACGAGCCATAATCGCAGAATGTGATGTTTTCCCGCCAATCAAGGTCACAATGCCTAGTACATGGGTGGGATTCAGATGCGCCAGTTGAGATGGCGACAGTTCTTTGGCGACGAGTACATACGGCTGGGTATCCGAAGGAAGTGTAATCTCCGGTGCACCGAGCAAATGCTTGAGCAGACGGTTCCCTACATCCTTGATGTCAATGGCCCGCTCCTTCATATACTCGTCTTCCAGCAAGTCAAACATCGTGACAAAATGGTCTATGGCTTCTTTGACCGCCACTTCTGCTGCCTTATATTGACGCTCAATAATACCGCGAATTTCGTTCATGAATACCGGATCTTCCAGGATTGCCAGATGTGCATCAAAGATACTGGATTCCTCTGGACCAACAACTTCCTTGAACTCATTTTTGATATATTCGATCTCATCCTTTGATGTCCGTATGCCCTCATACAACCGTTCGAACTCTTGGGCGAGATCCACCGAATCCATCTTCTGATCCGGCAAATCCCATTCCCAACTGGGCAGGACAAATGCTTTGCCGATGGCTATGCCTGCAGCTCCGTTGATGCCTTGTATCTTCATTCTACCCCTCCAACGTTCCTGTCATAGAGCACCACGGACATAACGGATGCCTGACCTTTCTTAACTTGCTTAAATGGAGCAAAACTCCATGATTTTACACGATCCGGATTCGTAATTACCATTGGTGTTGTCAGTGACGCCGCTTGCTCACGGAGTACTGCCAGATCAAACTTGATCAACAACTGCCCTGGCTCCACCGTATCGCCCTCCTGAACAAAAGCTTCAAAATGTCCTTTCAACTGAGAGGTATCGATGCCGATATGCAGTAACACCTCAAGCCCCTCACGGGTAGAAATACCCAAGGCATGCATGGTCGGGTACAGGTGCATAATCGTTCCGTACACGGGTGAGACCAGCTCTCCCTTTTCCGGAACAAAGGCTACACCATCACCGACAAGCTTGGCTGCAAAGATCTGATCCGGCACCTCTTCAATTGGGAGCATTTTGCCCTGAACGGGGGCACAGAACAGAACCTGTTGCAGATCTCTTTCCAGCAGCTTCGCGATTTCTTCCCGAATCAATTCCGAGTAGGTACCGAATACCACCTGTACATTACCGCCACCCAGCTTGATCAGTCCAGCGGACCCCATACTCTTCATGGCACCCGTGTCGATCAGGCGGTCATCATGCACAGTCAGGCGAAGACGTGTAATACAAGCTTCAACCTGTACAATGTTACTCTTCCCACCCAATGCTTCGAGGATTAAAGGTGCCTGATAAGGAATGTTACCTACCCAATCTTCCAGCATGGAGCCCTCTTCACGTCCTGGTGTTGGAATCTTGAACGTACGAATCGCCCATCTGAACAGGAAGTAATAAACCAGCCCATATAGTATGCCAATCGGAATGAGTTTCCAAGCATTCTCCGATAGATGGAAATTGAGTATGTAATCAATAATACCTGCGGAGTAAGAAAATCCATGCCGGATATCAAGCCAGTAACTAATCCACATGGCAACGCCGGACATCACTGCATGCACGATGAACAGATAAGGTGCCGCGAACAAAAAAGCAAACTCAATCTGTTCCGATACCCCGGTTAGAAAACAAACGAGTGCCGATGTCAGAAAAGTTTTCTTGATTTTTGGTTTCAGATCTTCTCTGGCTTCCTGAATAATAGCAAAGGCTATTGCCGGAATGGCAAACATCATGATGGGAAACAAACCCGCCATAAAGAATCCTGCCGTTGGATCACCTGCAAAAAATCGGGGCAAATCCCCTTGCACAATGTTACCATCAGGCGTTTCAAACGTCCCTAACTGGAACCAAAACACATTGTTAAGCAGGTGATGAAGCCCAAAAGCGACCAGCACCCTGTATAACACTCCGTAGATGAACAGACCAAAACCCCCGAGACTGTATTCCCAAGTAGCAATGCCATTCAATCCATGCTGTAGGATCGGAGCGAGCCATAACATAAAACAGGAGAACAATGCCGAACAAAGTCCGACGATGAGTAAAACAAACCTTGAACCTCCAAAAAATTGTAAAATTTCAGGCAGTTTAATGCTTTTAAACCGATTATGCATCCCACCGGCAAGCGCGCCGAGTATGATTCCGATTAAGGAAGCGGGCTGAACAGTGCCATCCCCAAAGTTCCGAGTCACCTGATCATATATCACGATACCAGCCAGAGCAGCAAGTCCCGCTTGTCCGGCCTGGTTGGAGAGTCCCAGTGCTACACCGACAGCGAACAGATACGGTAAGAAATAAAAAATACCGTGTCCGGCCACGGTAGACACTTCACCGACAATATCCAATCCCCAGGCGTCCCAAGGCAGACTGCCAACACTGAGCAAAATTGCGGCGGCGGGCAGGACCATTGTAGGCAGCATTACCGCTCGTCCGAGCTGCTGCAAGGATCCGAGCCAATTCATGGCGACCTCTCCTTTCTATCCTAGATGGTAAGCTTTACGCAACGTTTTGTCAAAGCAAAACAGTAACCAATTCGTTAAGCATTCATGCTGTACAGTAAACAATAAAAAGACCGCATCTTCATGCGGCCTTGGTTCTAAATTATACTATACACAGAACGATTAGTTAACATTTTTTTGAAATATTTCACTCATTGACCATAAAACTATAAATGGCTTTTCTAATTTTTTTTACCAATAGCCACCAGTTTGGTTCCTGCAACATAAATGGTTCCATCACTAGAAATAACCCATTGGTCATTAATGTCATGATTAACTGACATTTTCCAATTAATCTTGGCTGTATCCAGTTTCATGGATACGAGATAGTTTTTATTTTCTGCATAGTTTTTATAATGATAAATAAGATTCCCATTACGATCAATGATGGGTTCACTGGTGAAATAAGTTCTGTCCTCATTGTTAAATGTTGTTACTTTTTTGTTCTGTGCATGATAAATGTTTCTCCCAAACACCACGTCACCTTTTTTGCTTATTGAAGGACCGTGTGAGTTACTTGTACTTTGAAATCCCCCCCTAATAGTCTTCTTCAGCTTACCCTTGGTATCAAATATGTGAAGATTATCGCCACCGATAACATAAATTTGATGGTTATCGTAGATCGGACTCAGAAGATTCTCCCCGGTGTACCTCGTACTCGATATCTTCTTCCCCTCTTGGTTATACTGAATCAATTCACCCGATTTCACCCTGCCGCTCTGTCTGATATCATCTTGGGATGATATCGTTAAAAAGATTCGGTCCTTAACAAAGATAGGATCGGAGACAATAAAAAAGGGTTTAGAATTAATCTCTGTGCCCATGAGAATGTTAAACTTTTCGCTGCCATCCTTACGAATTCCAAGTAGTCTTTTCTCCTCTTTTATATCTTCTCCCTCACTAACAGGTTTATTATTATGTATAACTTGTACATACGAAGCAGTAACAATAATTACTCCATCCTTATTGACATCAACGTTATTACCAGTCGTGTAATCCCTGTACCTTTTTTCCCAAATCTGTTTGCCGTCTAGTGTATAACTCGATATACTCGCTGTTCCAAAGTCCTCTGATCCTCTTCCTCCTTCAGGGATATCATCCCCAACAATAACCAGGGAACTATCCTTGTAGAGATACATATCGGATATAGCATTAATATGTTCTAGTTTACTCGACCACAACATTTTCCCTTTAGGCGTGACAGCCGTCAGTTGTGGGTGACCAAAATTATCATGAGAAATAAGATATATTATCCCTTTGGAATCCACAACAACATGTCTTACATAATTTTTCAAATCTAATGCCCATTTAATTTCTGGTCTTTTAGCAGGTGCAACGTAAGGGGACTGTCTGGTCCACACATCACTCTGATGAATGGCTGCATTGGCAGCATAAGCGGTAGTTTCTCTTGGCAGGGCTACTACGGCCAAAGCAACGAGCAGCATGACTGCTATTTTTTTCAAAGAACATCTCATTCTCACTTCATCCTCCTTTTATTTCATTCCATAATACTATGATAAACAGAAAAAATCCCGTCAACTTCAAGTTAACGGGATTCATCCTATAATCATTCAATTAGTTCAGATCAGGAGATCATCCGATCACAGGTGAACGAGCCTCTCAGCCGCGTCCAGCGCCGCGCAGAACGATGGAATCCTCTACCTTGATACAACGATTCGTTACCGCTGTCATGCCGTTCTCTGCAGCAATCTGGACCGCTTCTTCACTATGGATGCCAAGCTGCAACCACAGCACATTGGCTTTGATGGCAGCGGCGTCACGAGCGACATCCGCGCAAAACTCTTCGCGACGAAACACATTGACAATGTCTACCGGCTCTGGGATATCCGCGAGTGTAGCATATACCGTCTCTCCCAGGATTTCACCTTGCACCTGTGGATTAACCGGGATGATGCGATAACCTCTGCTCTGCATGGCTTCTGCCACCATATAGGAAGTGCGATCTGATTTGTCTGATAAGCCGACGACTGCGATGTTGCCTGCCTTGCGCAAAAGTTGTCCAATTTCTTCACGAGTAGGGTTGTTAAATTCCATGTTCAAGCACCATCCTTTTCTGATTAAAGTGCGTGTTCAAAAAAAACAGGTTTTCAGTTATTTACTCTTTTACCCATTGAACCGAGGCGCCAAGCGCCTGCAAATGATCGAAATATTGCGGATAAGACTTGGCTACATGGTGTGCATCCCGAATACGAAGCGGCTCCTTGGAACGCAGACCAACAACAGTGAGCGCCATAATTACGCGATGATCGTAATGAGCGTTAATCTCAACGCCGCCTTCAACGCCTTCTGGACGTCCATGTACGATAATCTCAGCTTGACGCTCTTCAACGTTCGCTCCTGCCTTCCGCAGTTCGTTCAAGTAATCGGTGATTCGGTCACATTCCTTGTAACGCAGGTTCTCTACATTATAGAACCGTGACGTGCCTTCCGCAAACACAGCTGCGGCTACCATAGCCAAAACGGCGTCCGTGGCGGCATCCCCGTCGAATTCGATCGCTTTCAGTCTGCCATTACCTTGAACGTGTACAACATCGTTCTCATGTGTCAATGGCACTTCCATCATGCGCAGCACGTCAACGATGGCACGTTCACCCTGTTTGCTCTGCTCCATCAGGCGCAGAATTTTCACATCAGACTGTGTAACCGCTGCTGCGGCAAGAACCGCTGCTGAACCCGGGTAGTCCCCTTGAACCGTGTAGGTCGTCGGCTGGTAAGCCTGTCCACCTGGTACACGGAAGGACATGTAATCATCGCTTGCATGGATAACGATGCCTGCCTGCTCCAGCACTTCCAGCGTCTGTCCGATAACGACCTTGGACTTCAGGTCATTCAGTACTTCGATGGTGCTGTCTTCTGCAAGCAACGGAGTTACAAACAACAACGCACTCAGATATTGGGAGCTGACGGAGCCGGATACACGAATGTGTCCACCCTTGGCATTGCCACCCTTGATTGTAATCGGCAGGCGTCCTTGTTCGTGCTGTACATCTACACCCAGTTGGCCAAGCGCATCGATCAGGTCATCATGTGGACGTTTGCCCAAAGAATCCGGGTACGTATTCACAAAAGTTACTTCAGGGCAGAGCGCTGTAACGCCCATCAGGAAACGAAGTACAGCACCCGCATTCCCAACATTTAATTCACGCACATCACGGGGATGACTGCCAAAACCCTGGATTACAATCTTACTGTCGTCTTCTTCAAGTACTGCCCCCAGATCACGAATACATCTGCGCATGGCATCACTGTCTTCACTGTGTGCCGGGAAATGGATGGTACTTGTGCCTTCTGCCAGCGCAGCAGCCAGCAAATAGCGGGTAGTGTAGTTTTTGGAGGACAGAGCCCCGATTTCCCCGTTCAGCGTGGGGGTTGGTTTAACAATAACGTCCATGGATGAAATTCTCCTTCATTGATTATATTGTGGCCAAATTGACATTCCGTGCATCGCTTGGGTATCATTATAGCGTTAAGTCCATACAGAAAAGAGGACCTGAATATGACACAAATAGCTGAAATTGAAACGTCTGAGCTGCGCCGCCGTTTACAGGCGGGAGAGAAGCTGCAGATGATAGACGTCCGCGAGGACGATGAAGTCGCGCAAGGCATGATCGAAGGAGCCAAGCATATTCCGCTTGGACAGATTCCAGACCGGCTGTCTGAGATTGAGAAATCAGGCGAGATCGTGATCATCTGTCGTAGCGGTTACCGCAGTGAGCGTGCATGTGAATATCTGCAGCAACTGGGATATGAAGGCTGTACAAACATGGTCGGCGGTATGCTTCAGTGGCAACAGGAAGACTAGAGAAACCCGGAGAGAAGCAAAGTCATTTGTAACCTTGTGACTTCTGCTCTGCTCCACTTCTAGAAACGGGCCTATATGGCCCGTTTTGTTATATCTGCCACCACCTATCAACTATTAAACTTCCATGATAACAAGCTTAGACGCGGTAATGCGCTAAAATTAAACGAGTCACTTCAGCAGCGGATAACTCCGTTGTATCCACCGTATAATGTGCGAACCGATATGCGTCTTTCCGTTCTTCCATAATCGTCTTGATGCGTTCCTCTGCATTGCCTGCAAGAAGCGGACGATTGTCACAGCCGCTAACACGTTCTACAATCACTGCCGGGTCAGCAGTCAGGGCAACAACCCAACCATTCTTCGACATTACGTCACAATTATCCGAACGCAGCACCACGCCACCTCCGGTCGCTATGACCTGTGACTTCTTCTCCAGCACCGAGCATAACATGCGGCTCTCGGCATCACGGAAATATGTCTCTCCCCTGCCAGTGAACAATTCTGGAATTGTACAGCCTTCCTCTTTTTCCACCGCGGCGTCTACATCAATCAATCGATAACCAAGCTCGCGTGCAAGCATGTCAGCGACGGTTGATTTGCCGGTTCCCATCATACCAATGAGAATAATATTGTTAGACTTGCTCAAGGTGTACACTCCTTTAATTCAAGCAATTCGTGAGCACTTTTGTCCTATCATAACACAGCCCTGCGGACTGGGAAAGACCATCTCCTTACCGACTTCCTTTCGACCATCCGCAAGTACTTCCAAGACAGATTAAGTAACTCCCAGCATCTAAGCCTACGTCAGATCACCCTCAAGCAGTTTTGAGCCCCAAACGTCTCAATCAGTAACCATCCCAGCAAACTAACGAACTCCAATGAGCCTATTTACCTAAAATAGGAGCAGTTAAACTTCTAACGAATCTCAGTAAACTTATTTCAAAAAATCACCGTCAAAACCTCGACATCTCGCTGCGAATTATTGAAATAGAGCCATCTGAGTTCGTTAAAAAATAGAACCGGCTCATTTTGCCAAAATAGAGTGTCTCCTGTTCATTAGGTCTAGAACAAGCTACATATCTTCTCCATAAACACTATTACTGTATAACACAGTAAAAAAAGAGGCCTAGCGTTAACCGGCAATCACCGGAACGCCAAACCTCTTTTGAGCCCCTTAGCAGGCCAAAGCTCCTGTTTAAAGGTACTTTGGCCAAATCTAATAGACTCGTATATGTGGTACTACTCCATCCAATTGTGGTGGAAGCTGCCTTCTTTGTCCACACGTTTGAACGTGTGAGCACCGAAGTAGTCACGTTGAGCTTGCAGCAAGTTTGCTGGCAAACGCTCTGTACGGTAGCTGTCGTAGTAAGAAAGAGCGCTGGAGAAGCCAGGTACCGGAACACCTTGTTTTACAGCAGCCGCTACAACTTCACGCCATGCGCCTTGATAAGACTCAACGATGTTTTGGAAGTAAGGATCCAAGAGCAGGTTTTTCAGTGCTGCGTCTTTATCATAAGCTTCCTTGATGTTTTGCAGGAACTGCGAACGGATGATACAGCCACCACGGAAGATCATGGCAATGTTACCGTATTTCAGATCCCAGCCATACTCGTCGGAAGCTGCACGCATTTGTGCAAATCCTTGTGCGTAGGATACGATTTTACTTGCAAAGAGGGCTTTACGCACGCTCTCGATAAATGCTTTTTTGTCACCGGAGAACGCTTCAGTCGCTGGTCCATTCAGGATTTTGCTAGCTGCTACACGCTCGTCCTTCATGGCAGACAGGAAACGGGAGAATACGGATTCCGTAATCATGGACAATGGAACGCCGAGATCCAGCGCGCTTTGGCTTGTCCATTTACCTGTTCCTTTTTGTCCAGCAGCATCCAGAATGACGTCAACCATTGGTTTGCCCGTTTCTGGATCGTATTTAGAGAAGATATCTGCCGTGATTTCGATCAGGTAGCTATCCAGCTCTCCTTGATTCCATTCCGTAAAGATCGCATGCAGCTCTTCAACGGAAACGTTCAATACGGATTTGAGCAAGTGGTACGCTTCACCAATCAACTGCATATCTCCGTACTCGATACCGTTATGCACCATTTTCACATAGTGTCCGGCACCATCAGGTCCAATATATGTACAACATGGATCGTCACCGACTTTGGCCGAAATCGCCGTCAGGATCGGTTCAACCAGTTTATAAGCACTTTCCTGTCCACCTGGCATGATGGAAGGGCCTTTCAGTGCACCTTCTTCACCACCGGATACACCTGTACCGATGAAACGAATGCCTTTGTCTTCCAACTCTTTGCTACGACGTTGCGTGTCAGGGAAGTATGCGTTCCCTCCGTCAATGATGATGTCGCCCTCATCCAGGTGAGGAAGCAGTTGTTCAATGGTAGCATCGGTCGCTTTACCAGCTTGTACCATGATCAAAATTTTGCGCGGGGATTCCAAGGATGCTACGAACTCTTCAATGGAGAATGAGCCTGTCAGGTTTTTACCCTCAGCTTCTTTCAGAAGATCATTGGTTTTCTCCGGGGAACGGTTAAATACCGATACTGAGAAACCTTTGCTTTCAATGTTAAGGGCCAAATTTTTGCCCATGACAGCCAGGCCAATTACGCCAATTTGTTGTTTTGTCATCTGGTCCTCCATCCTTTGCTCCAATTAATTTTATTGAAATAAATTCTCAACAATACTCCCATTTTAACGGTTTTATGTATAGAAGTGAACCCCGTGGCACGGCTACGCAACGAGAAAACACCCCAATCTGCTGAGGTGTTCATCGTATTTTCATAAATACGGCCTTATCTTGTCATCCTTCCAACATTAACAGATGTCCGGACAACTGTTTTAAGACTTGACGGCAAGCATTTGCTTTTTCGATATTATCCATCTGCATGGCGGTGTAAAGGCGTTCCAGTTCATCGTCCACTTCCATGCGCAACAACATGAGCCTTTCCTCACCTTCACGCGAGAGGAACATTTCTTCCATCTCTTCCGCCGTCGGCGCAGGTTCCTTTTGAAAAATGACACGCTGTTTGAATCCGGAAACTTCCACGAGCCGAATGACTTCACCGAATAAAATGTTCTCCACGGTCATCTGCTGATCCTTGAAACGCTTCACAACTGCATGCCCGCGTGTATCTCCAATCAGCTTCTCCAGCCACTCTGCAAGTTTTGCATCCTTAATGATATAATCTCCAGTCATCTTGTAATTCCCCGTACGTGTCTGTTGAAAGCGGAGCTTTACCAGCTTGCGGCCGGTCCGGACTGACAGGATAAAAAAGGATTCGTCCTCGCTCCAATATAGTGAATATCCCTCACGAATAAGGTCTCTGATCAAATTTTGGATATGCCGACGGTTGAACCGCAGCTCCAGATTGCAATATTCAACTTCATAACTCTTATTCACGGCACTCCCTCCATCTGTACCGGATCAACTCCGGCCCTCGTCTTCAATCGCTTCTACTCAATCGGCTTACCCTATTTTATACTTCATTTTATGTAAGGGTACTTGGTTATTTGACTATTTTTCACCGAAAGGACCGCCGGATTGCAGCTTTCCGCAGACGCACAGGGGCAAGCCCCCGATTATCGTGATATATTGGACGCGAAAAAGGGAGCCCCACAACCAAGACGGTTGGTGGAACTCCCTTTTCTTTTGCTTATTTGGCCGGAGCAGTGCGAAACGGATTGCGGGATAACACAAAGTGCACAACG
This sequence comes from Paenibacillus sp. FSL K6-4396, assembly GCF_038002525.1. Taxonomy (NCBI): domain Bacteria; kingdom Bacillati; phylum Bacillota; class Bacilli; order Caryophanales; family Paenibacillaceae; genus Paenibacillus; species Paenibacillus sp. FSL K6-4396. The sequence goes on from NZ_JBBOCR010000001.1 coordinate 4,869,417, forward strand.
GCAAGTCCTGCCATGACGATGGCACTGCCGATGAATGGAGCCGGATGGCTAACGTGGTCCCACAGCAGTCCGGAAACAATAGGGCCTACAACCATGCCTGATCCCTGCAATGTAAGGAAGAATCCCCAGATCGCTCCCCGCTCCCCTTTGGGAATCAGTGTGGCTACAAAAGCATTCCAGGCGGGCAGAATCATGGCATAACTGATGCCCACCAACATGACAACACCAAACACCACCGGAATGGATGTTATGGAGGAGAATGCGAACAGACTCGCCGCCGCCATCAAAAAACCAACGTTCAGGAACGGTTTCGTGCCAAACCTGTCTACCATTTTACCTACAGGCAGTAAGGCAATAACGGTTATTCCACCTCCCGCAATCAGCAACAAACTGTAAAGGTTCGGTGAGATGTGCAGATCTGTGCGTGTATATAACGTGATTACTGGACTAAGCAAACCAATGACAAACGACTGCATAAACAGTGCAGGATACACCAGTGGATTAACATTAAGCGTGCTGCGTACCCGTTGCAGTGTGTCCTTCACACTCTTTTGCAGCCGGATGAACGGCGTGAGCAGATTCGGTTTGGCTGGATATTTCACATCACTATTCTTCGCTGCTTGCTCGGCATGCTCTCCTTCAACAATGACACGTCCAGGAAGAATCATGGCCACCAGAATAACGAGAATGGCACAACCCATCAGCACGAGGAATATAGTTCGATAATCATGATGCGTGCGCTCCAGCAGCCAGTTCATGCCTATAGGTCCAAGCCCCGTTCCGCCGAGAGCAGCCATCTCCAGCGCCCCCATTGCTGTACCATTCTTATTCTGTGGGCCTGACATCGCCGTCACGCCTGTCATGGCGCAAGGCCAGAGCGGTGACGTACCAATGCCAAGAATCAGACAGGCCATGGCCAGTCCAACGGCACTTTTGAGAAAAAGGATCATAATAACAGCGATTAAGGTACAGATTAATGCTGTAACCATCGTTGCGCGGAACCCGATCCGTTCTGCTGCCCAGCCGGAAGGCGCCCGGAACAGATTATCTCCCAGATATTGAAGAGCAAATGCCACACCAATGACGCCTGCAGACAGACCCAGTATATTGTCCATATACACGGGCAAAACAGCTACCAACAGGGCTCCTTTGATAATTTCAACTAGAAAAAGTGTCAGCCACATCGCGATAAAAAATGGTGATCGCAGAATTTTGGCTGGTTTTGTGTCGGTTTGCATTCTTTTTCCCCTTTCGGTGTTCATTTGCCTATTCCCTATCCTTAGTGTAACCGTGGGGAATGTGCCCAAATCTCGGCAATTTAAAAAATTGTCGATTTATACTGTTGCATTCGGTTCTTAATTTGCTATACTCATCTTTGTTTACCAATTTTATTAGGAAGGGTTGTGACAGCACTGATGAATCACCACCGTACGCCGCTGTTTACCGCTTTAAAAAATCATGCGGCACTCAATCCGGTACAGTTTCATATTCCGGGCCATAAAAAAGGATTGGGAGCGGATACCGAATTCCGTGAATTTATTGGCGATAATGCCTTCTCCATAGATTTGATTAACATCGCACCGTTGGATGACCTGCATCAGCCAACCGGTGTCATTCAGGAAGCACAGATTTTGGCAGCAGATGCCTTCGGAGCCGATTATACCTATTTTAGTGTACAAGGCACAAGCAGTGCCATTATGACCATGATTCTGTCTGTATGCTCACCGGGTGACAAAATTATTGTGCCCCGTAATGTGCATAAATCGGTTCTGTCCGCAATTATTTTCTCAGGCGCCAAACCCGTATTTGTTTCTCCTTCACAAGATCCCAATCTGGGCATTGACCATGGAGTGACTACACAGTCTATCCGTCGCGCACTTGAGCGTCATCCAGATGCCAAGGCATTGCTTGTAATTAACCCGACCTATTACGGCGTGGTTACCGATCTGAAAGAGATTGTTGAGCTGGCACACAGTTATCAAGTCCCTGTGCTTGTTGATGAAGCCCATGGCGTACTCATTCATTTCCATGAGGATCTGCCACTGTCTGCGATGGCAGCAGGTGCCGATATGGCTGCAACCAGTGTTCACAAGCTTGGTGGCTCCATGACACAGAGTTCCGTACTCAACCTGAATACCAAGAATGGGTTCGTAAATCCACAGCGTGTACAGACGATCCTGAGTCTGCTCACCTCAACATCAACTTCATACATTTTGCTTGCTTCACTCGATACATCAAGACGTAACCTGGCACTCCACGGTCGTGAGATTGCACAGAAGGCGATTGAACTAGCTGAGTTTGCCAGACGTTCGATTAACGATATGGATGGCCTGTATTGCTTCGGTAGAGAGCTGCTGGGTACAGAAGCGACCTTCAACTATGATCCAACCAAGGTAACGATCCATGTTCGCCATCTGGGTATTACAGGGTATGAGACAGAGAACTGGCTGCGTGAACATTACAACATTGAGGTCGAACTTAGTGATATGTACAATATTCTGTGTCTCATTACGCCAGGAGATACGGATAATAGTGTGGATATCTTGCTGAACGCTTTGCAGGATCTCTCCCGTACCTATTATCAAGTGAACCCGGCCCATGAACTGGTCGTAAAAGTTCCGGATATTCCACAGTTGATGCTGACTCCACGTGATGCATTCTACGGTGATACCGAAGTGATTCCGTTTAAGGAATCCGCAGGACGTATTATCTCGGAATTCATCTATGTCTATCCGCCAGGAATTCCGATCCTGTTGCCGGGTGAGGTTATCACCCAGGAAAATATCGACTACATCATCGATCATGTCGAAGTTGGATTACCCGTCAAAGGACCCGAAGATCGCAGCGTAACCAACGTTAAAGTGATCGTGGAAGCCGATGCCATTTTCTAAAACAACCCCCTTGCGCTGTGCAGGGGATAAACTTAAAGGACCAAGCCCTAGCTTGGTCCGTTTTTATTTTATGGGACAAGCGAGTTTGCATTTTCCCGTCTATTTCGTAGTTCAAACCGGTGGTGTAAATGCTCGTATATCTCTTAAAAAAAAAAACAAAAGGCCCCCTGAAATCAAGGAGCCTTCATGTTATGTTCCAAAAGAATGACTATTCTTGTGATGCAACGAGTTCGTTGTAAGCCGCTTCAACGCGGTTCCACTCTTCTTCGTCTTCAATATTGTAGAGCACCATTTCCTCGTCTTCTTCTTCCATACGCAGGATGATGCCGTCAGCTTCAGGATTGTTACGTTCCAGCAGGAGCGCATAAACATGCTTCTCCACGTCAAACGTCTCCACCAAAACCATCTCCACGTCTTGGCCGTTCTCGTCTGTTAATGTGAGAAGGACTTCTTCATGCTCGTGGTCGTGGTCGTGGTCTTGCCCGCATCCGCAGCCATCGCCGTGTTCATGTGTGTGATCGCTCATTGAAATACCTCGCTTTATAAATAGAAATTGTGTAACCTTGCATATCGTAACATGTTCAATGACCCAGGTCAATTTAACTCACAGGGTAATTTTCGCTTCAATCGTTCAGCGCTGTAATGATTTTCTCCGCTACCAGGACGTAGCTGCTGTTTGCATTTTCTTTAATATGAAAGCCGACCTGATACTTACCGGCACGACTGAAATCGTACGTAAAATCATATGTGCGGAACCAGAAGTTATCCTTCTGGGTCGTAAGCTCCTGGGACTGGATATCCTTCACCTGACCGCTTGGATTGGTAATCGTTACTTTCACCGCAGCTACATCTGCTGTCAGACTGTCCACTTGTGAAAATACATTGAATTTCAGCTTACCTACGTTAACGTTGCCAAATACAGTGTCTCCCTTGAAGAGAAAAATATGTACATTCGGTTTGATCACCGTTACTCTCTTGTTACTGCTGTCCCATTTGACGACGCCTCCGGCTTCTCTTACAGGTACATAGGTCGTTCCATCAATGAGATAACCTCCATCAGCTGCTTCCTTGCCGTTAATGAGAACACGAATCTTCTCGTTCACCGAATCTGCAAACAATAAAGACCCGCCGAGCAAGGAGAATACCGTGACACAAAGCAATATTCGTTTCCATTTCATCCCGTCAATATTCCCTCCCCTGCTGCTAGCTGTTGTACATTTATACTGCAGATTCATCCACAAAGTTGCGCTGTTTTTCATCATTTTTCATTTTTTATCCAGAATTTTTTCCACCCCTTGGAATGCACAAAAAGAGGCGATCCTCATTAAAGGATGCCCCTGATCTATAATTGTTATATATACGGGATTATACGAAGAGTTTATGAAGAAGTATGGCGGGTCAATATACAGGGAACGCCCTTGCCTAAAGCCCCTTCAATTCTCATACGTGCAGCGTAATCCATACCTCGTGTACATGGTGTCTTACATCTCTCGCATACATCCGATGTGACCAACTTCATGGATACACGTATTTTATCACTCTTTAATGCGGGAGCTTTCTTACCTTTTGCCTTTGCCATCCCGGATTCCCCATTTCCCCAAGTGCTTACTGATGTAATGCATCATATGGGGATTCGCCCGGTTGTGTGTCTATTTAAAAAACGTATTTAAATAATAAAAATATGACAAGGAGGATACCTCCGAGAATGAGCCAGTTGCTGATTTCATACCAAATACCCTTGCCTCCGGACAGGTATTTCTGTTCATTCTCCTGATGACGCTGACGGTGGGCATCGGTCTCAGAGCCATGGGGTGGTTTGCTAAAATCCATCATAAGTACATTCCCCTTTCAGCAGTTTTGTGTAAACTTACTACCATTATAACCCACAATTGAGTGCAAAATTGATTTTTATGCATAAAACACCAAAAAACCTCCGATTTCTCGGAGGCTTCTTATCAACAAATAGTATCAGTGATTACGCCAGTTCCACGTTAACATTCACGTTCCCTTTGATTCCTTTGGAATATGGGCAGTAGTCATGGGCAAGTTTCACAAACTTCTGTGCTGTTTCTTCATCTAGACCAAGGATTTTAACTTCCAAATCTACTTGAAGCTTCACGCCGTTATCCTCAGAGTCCGTCACCAACATTACGGTTGCAGCTACCGTACTTCTTTCAATCTCAACTTTGTGTTTCTTCAATTGAAACTCCAGTGCGGAGTTAAAACAAGCACTATACCCTGCTGCAAACAACTGCTCCGGATTGGTAGCTGTCGTCACTTGTCCTCCGAGTTCAGGCGGTGCAGCAACATCCAACATAAACACGTTATCGGGGGATTGTACGATGCCTTGACGTCCGCCTGTATTGATGACTGTTGTTTCATATAATGTTTTCATTTGTGAAAACTCCTTTAGTTAATTAGATTTATTTTGACTGAATTTTGATCTCTCTTATATCGCCAACAATTACATTGTACACAATTAAATTGTATATGTAAATAGTTGATATAAAAAAATATAGTTTAAAACACGTTTGGAGAATAATTCATCTCTAACCCCGGACAGCCCAAACATAGAGTCAGAGCACTTCCTGAGTTGTTCGCTTGTATCCAATAAACTTGGCCTGACTTCATTCTCTAAATAAAAATGGTACCCAAACACTGCACTTCATTTTCAAAGTGTCTGTGTTTAGGTACCAAATTACTGCACGTATGTCTTTTTATTGATCCATCCAGATAATCTATCTATTCTCGTCGTCATTCCAATACAAATCATGCACCTTGTTCATCTTCAGACATCTTCCCAGTTTGATTAATTACTCCAGATATCCACTTTCATCTGTGCACATTTGAAATACTTAGCCTCGGCCTTACTTGTAGTCAGTTTTAACAGACATTGCAGTTCTCCATGATGGAACAACCCACCGCTAAGGTCAGCAGCAACACCGCCATATTGATCATCCGCACCAAGCCATACGGACGGTCTCTCGAACCCAGCTGAGAACTGTAACCCTGTACAGAGCAGCACAGTGAGATTCTTACGGTTCTGTGCTTCATCTCCTGCTACGCCATGTGTGGTGAAGAACACCATATTTTGATTAAAATCCGTGTACGTTCCATCTGCTTTATAGGCACGGACCATACCATATTTCTGATTTACATTTTGATAAAAGGTGATTCCGGCCTTGCTATCCTTTGATTTAATGCCAACCTGAACTGAGATTCCAATGTTCCCGTTTAATTGTAGCGCTTCCAAAGTGATTGCAATTGCGGTTACTTTCGAGCTGTCAATCAGATGTTTCATTTTCAACTCTGCCGTGGCTCCTGCTGTTGTCGGTGTTGTAACGGTTATGGTTCCTCTGTCGGGCAAAGGCTCAAACGTAGGGTTGCCCACCACCTCCACCCAATCCGGTAACGTTCCGTAAAGAAAATCGGCCACAAGCTGTTTGTGGACCTTTCCAAAGGGCACGATCTGACCCGCTGCATCACGTATAATCATCTCTACACCCCCACCGAATAGGCTACACCGATATTATGATCGGTATTGTAATACACGTACACTACGCCGTCCATAACGGACACCATCAAGGATTGCATGTTGGTCGTTTCCCAAGTCAATGCCGGAAAATATATATCTGTAGGTTTGTCCAGCAGTTGACGAAAGTCTGCGCTGATCTTTGCAATGGCAGGCCGAGCTACAGTCGTAACCCCACCGGAAGCATAAGCCGATAACATACCCAGCCACCACATGCTCCCTTTGTACATAAATACACCAGCATTGGGTCTCGAAATGTTTTCTCCTGCACTTAAAGTGGCATCATTCCCACCCATTAATGGTCTTGGATCAGCTAACCAGCTACGTCCGTCATGCGAATGCCAGATACATTTACGACCAAAGTCCCCACCGCCCATCACTGAGAAACCGATCCATTTGCCACCATTTCTGAAACACGAGAAATATCCGGTATGACCATCACCTGGGAACCCGGGAGGTTTGTCCAAAATCAAACCCTCTCTTGTCCAGTTAATCATGTCTACAGAGGTCGCAAGTGCCGTCGATTGATTGATCCCCAGTCCGTTTTGTTGATAATACATAAAGAACAATTGTTCTTCATCGTTCCAGATCACAAATGGAGTTTCCGTCGAATTCCCAACCACAGTATCGAGATACACCTGTCCGTGTTTGGTCCATGGTCCTGTCGGGCTGTTCGAGTAGGCTAGTCCAATTCCTCCGATGTGATTATGGTTGGTAGAATACGTAGCATAATAATCTGCTTTTGCATCAGGGATAAGCCCCTTTACTTTGATCGCCCGAAACCAATAGATCGATTGAAGGCCCGCCATTGCAGCGGTATACATAGGATTGTCCATTTTTTTATCAAATTGAGGCGTGTACATCCGTCTGGTTTCTGCATCACAATAATCATAAGGCGCAACGGCCCTGTTTGCCTTCATCGCTGCGTCGAGTGCTGTCTGAGCAATATTTTCAGTCATGGACATGGGAACTCAACTCCTTCGTGAGCAGGGTATTACCATTTACCGGTCGCGAATATAAAACATCCGAAGTGTCCTTTAATAGGATTGAAAAATCAACAACATTATCCTCATTCGTAGCGGGCTCCAGAGTAATACAAATGATAGGACAAATTCTAGCATTATATGAATACGCTTTCATTTTGTTCATTCCTTTATTTCCTTTACAGTTGTAATCAGCAACTGTCCCTTTCATTGGTACGCCCGGATAATGTTGATCCTTCATATTAATCCCTCCTATTGTTTTCTCCCGATAAGTATATTCATGAAGTTGCCTTTGTGTTAAAGCATTATGCCCATCTTGCAGCCTATTATTCTAAGACTGGTTTTCATATAAAACATAAACAGGCTAACCAATACAAATTGGCTAACCTGTTTGAACGAAGAAACTGCAAAACCAATTACTTATTACTCTGCAAAAAGTGAAGATATGGGATTCGCAACTTTTTTATTGGATTGCTCCTTGCCTTGGTTATCCAATACATAGTACTGATAAAAGTCGTTAGTGAATCCGATAGACTCCTGTATTTTCAGCTTAAAAGCTTCAAATGCCACATCACTCAGCTGATCCTCATTCCAGAAATAATGAAGCATCAATCGATTCTGGTTATAGGGATGTTTGATAACATATGCACCCGCGGCGAGAGGTTGATTCATGGTATTTTTCCAAGGAAAACCCGTCTGTTTCGTTCGATCAATAATGTTGAATTTTAAAGCCTGCACCAATCCGTTTGACTTGGCATTGCCAATGACAATAAGGTTGCTGTTGCCGATCTCTTTTTTCATCTTTTGCTTCAGTTCCTTGCGATCCCGTATAACGTCGTATTTCACACCGCTCATATCAAGGAATCCGGTCAACTGATTAACCATATCTTCCTGCTGTTTAGTTGCAAGCTTACTCACCTGATCGCTGAGCACAATGGTTAATTCCTCGCCTTGAAGGACTTTGTCCATCAATCGATTCATCACTTCATATGGCAGATCAGGGATCATACCCATGACAGCCTGATATTGCACTTGTAAGACATCATGCACATAGGCGGCGGTCTCTTCCTGTGATAATTGGTATTCCGGCTTTAAGACAAAATCAGGCTGATATAGGGCCATCTGCATTTCTGAACGTATTTCTTTACCAAGCACATCTTCAATGGTTTGAAGCAGCCCCTCTACCGTTGCATTTTGGTACACGTAGCGTTTGAAATATGTCCTCATCAACTCGTCAAATTTCTCTTCACCGACGGAACGGTAAAGCTGATAGATCGCTTGTCGCCCCTTCTGATAATATACCAAACTTGCCAAATCCCCAGCTTCATCGTTTGTTGATGCAATCGCCATATCTACGGGCGCAGTATCAAACTGTATGGATCTGAACCCATTTAGCTTGTCTCCCTGTTTCTCGGCAAAATACACCATGGAGAAATCAGCAAAGCCTTCATCCAGGAAGGATTCTGTCTCCGAATTATTACCGATCAATGCATGGAACCACTGATGCGCTATTTCATGAACAAATGTTGTGTCTTCTTCTGGAACAGCACCATTTTGAATCTGTCCCATCTGGATGAGCCTCGCATATTCCACGGCAACACCTTGTACATACGTCTCGACAATTCGGAACTCTGGATAGGGATACTTGCCATATTTCTCACTATAGAAATCGATGACCTTGAATGCCTGATTAATGTAGCGGTCAACTATCTTTTTCTTGGATGGATCATCGTTGTAATAATAGTATTCCACCGTCAGACCGTTACGAGTAACACTCTCCACTTGAAGGTTTGGGCTAGCAAAGAATACAAACTCCCTTGTGTTCTCGGCCACAGCAGAAACAACTTTACGACCATGTTCTGTACTGATTTGAGTGGTAATCGTACCCGGCATGGCTACTTGATACTCATCAGGAACATTTAATTGAACTTCAAAGTCCGATGAGGTGTAATAATCGCTCTCAAATGTTTGACTATACGGTGCCTTGTTCCACTGATGCTTTACCTCGTCGTATACAGACATCACCGGGAACCAGTGTGCACCATTGATCATGTCCTTGTAGTAGGAAACTCGCTGTGAGCCATAGGGTATATTCAACTGAAACTCCAGTTGGAATGATACCGATTCACCTGGTTGTACGGGCTTCTTCAACTGCACGGTCAACGCTTGGTTTTCCTTATGGAAGTCCAGCGATTGGCTATCTGCGCTTACAGCCTGAATATCGATGCCACCCAGAAAGTCCTCCGCTGTCTTCTCCGGGTGATCTTCACTAATCTTCTCATTATGCTGTTGGTACATGCTCGCCTGTGTAGACTTGGAGAGGTTTGCATCAGCATATGTATGAAGAACCAGCTGCTGGAGTGCATCCTTGCTTGTGTTGCGGTACGTTACCTTCTCGCTCCCCTGGATCGTCATGTCCTTCTCATTTAATCGAGCCTGAATCTGGTATTGAATCGGCGTCTGCTCTATCGAGTCTTTCTGTGTGTTATATATCTTCGTAGATACAGGTGCTGGGCCTGCTTCCGCGGCAACAACCCCCATGTTGGCAAGTGGGCTTGTTGCCAGTATTAAAGCCAGTGTACCCGCGATCCCTACTCTGGCTAACTTTGATGTAAATGGACTTGAATAATTCATAAGTTCTCTCCTTCTCCTGTTCTATATTGACATCAGAACCAAGTATAGAAGACGAACCTTACGCTGAATTTATGTTTTATTTAAGTTTTGTTTAAAAAGAGGAAGAGAAACTGAAACTATCGCAAATCGCATTCATGTTTGTATGTAAAAAAAAAGAAAAGAAGCCTTACAATGTAAGGCTTCTCATGTATGATCTGTAGTGGGCTCGAACCACTGACCCCTACCCTGTCAAGATAGTGCTCTCCCAGCTGAGCTAACAGATCATGATATATAATTGTTTCCCAATCAAGTAACAGTATCATATCAAGTAACCGTGTTCATTGTCAATGATTTATTTGGTTATAATTCACCCGAAATGGTGCACAATAAAGGAAAGATTACCATTTCTACAACGAGGTGAATTCCCTATGAGAAACATAACAAAACGGTCAAAATCCAATAAACATACATTTACCAAATGCTTCTTTCTCTTTGCTGGGCTTATGATTCTCATTACCACCTTTACTGGTTGCGGCCTGGAGCGGGATGAACATACGGTTCAATTCCAACAGTTAAATCAACCCAATGAGAATGTTGAATCTCTACCCGTCTGGCTGGACGTATACTCCAAATCTGTAATTCAAGATGTGTATTCTCCACGAGGAAGCAGTGAAGTCTTGCCGTGAAGGTTAACAGGTGAATCACTCGTCTTCATCCCACTTGCGTGAGTATGCTTTCTTCGTAACGAAATACAACAGAGTAATCATTCCTGCCGACATTAGCAATGTAATTACCATGATGCCTGTCATGCCCATCACTACCCCCTCCTCTCCCAATATGTTCCAGACTTCACTATACAGGAAAAACATTTTTTTGTATAATTCAGTCTGATATGTCGCGCAAGAGCAGAAAGAAGGAATGGAATTGGCAGCTGAGATTAGTTATGTATCGACAGAAGAACAACTGGAGCAAGCCCTGGGAATTCGCCATCACGTTTTTGTGATCGAGCAACAGGTGCCTGCCGAGATTGAGATTGATCAATATGATGTCATCAGTCCAGATGTGCATCATGTATTGTTAAGTACGGATGGCCAAGCTGTAGCCACAGGACGTCTGATCTATTACAGCAAGGATACGGCCAAAATGCAGCGGATCGCGGTGCTTGAATCTCATCGTTCATTTGGTTATGGACGTGTGCTTCTGCTCGCGATGGAGGAGCTGGCACGTGAACTCGGCTTATCCTATTCTGTACTGGATGCGCAGTGTCAGGCACAGAAATTCTATGAAAAACTGGGTTATGAAGTGATTTCGGAAGAACCTTTTTATGATGCAGATATTCTGCATGTTCGTATGAGAAAGAGCCTGTAAAACCTCGACGTTGGAAGGTCTCATCAGCATATGGTGCATACTTCCGATGAATTCGGATAGGCTAATCAGGTAGACAGATTCCTATCTCGTCATATAAGGAGAGTGTGACATCATGGATCAAACGACACGCGAGAGTTTCACAGCCGTACAGAAAAATGGTGACGGTGACCTGACAGCTTTTCAGACTTCAGCAGGACGCGTACTGGATTATCAGCAGGCACTTGCAGAAGTAAAAGCTGGCGCTATTGCCGGTGTGAATGTATTTAAAGGCAAGGATGGCGAAATGTACATTCGCGGCGATGCCGACGGTGACCCAACCAACAACCTGGACCAACTCCCCCATTTCTAAAATAGATGCACATGTTGTATGTGTGACACAGTAAGCGCCGATCCGGATATCCGGGTTGGCGTTTTCTTATGTTCACTGGAGGGTCTCTTCAAACCTACTGAAAGCCGAACTCAGGCCCACGAGCGGTAACGAATCTGAGGCGTCTTATTCAAGGATTTGAACCCTCCTTAGAAATCTAAGGAATCTGAGACACGCTATGTCAGAATTTTTTTTATAGCGTTTTGTCAGGGGATTTGGGGAAATAAGGTGTCTGATGTTGCTTACAATTTAAAAAGAGGAGCGGAAGGCCTAATAAGACGTCCTGTGTTCCTTAGAAAATCATCTACTCATTCGCCAGAATCAACCAACTTGGACTCCCATACTGTTGAGATGCTGACATCCATCATCGTTGTATAGCTTCCTTAAGTTTGAAAACACACCCTAGTAGTCCGTAAAATATTTTACGGAATCACCGGAAGGCTGGCTTTTGCGAATCGGCTGTTGTACCTGTTCCCATGCCTGCAAAATCTGTATCCCTTCCAGAGTAGACCGGTTCTCCCACGCGATGTGCCCGGTGCGTTCAAGCTCCAGCAAAGACTCATGAATGTAAGCTCTGCTTCGTCCCGTCTTGTTCTCCAGTTCATCCATACGCGGCAGCCTGCGCCGTTGTCCTGCATAGTTCACCATAATACGCAAAATCTTGCGTTCAAAGTCGTTCAGCATACTTTACCTCCCCATTCAGATCGGTAACAGGACGCCATGCCAGAATACCTTGCTCCAGAAATGTTCGGGGTGAGCCTTCTTTTCCCGCTGATGCTCTAATCATCCCGCCACGCACACTGTTAATTCGAATCTGTCGCTGCGTAATCTGCCCTGCACGATCCATGTAGACAAGCTCCACCATCTGGCCAATATATTTCCCTAGCATAATCATCCCTCCGATAAGAACATTTGTTTGTATTTCATATTATATGCGAACATAAGTTCTTTATTCAATAGTAAAAAAAGGATTTTGTAAAATAAAAAAACCAGACTTTCACCTTAATGATTAAGGCAGTCTGGTTCAACCCACAGTGTAGCTAAGATGAAAACATGGCTTGTAATGACCAAGTCCGGCGGATCAGTGTCGATCCGATTCGGAAAATTGTACTTTCTTCAACTGCTGTGTAGATGGATTAAAATCAACATTTACATAGACTGCGAATTGCTTGCCGTCTTTCGCACGAACCCACAGCTTGAACTGTTCCCGTGATTGATCCGCTGTTAGAGAGGTGCGACCGATATGCTTATAGTCCAAAATATCCACATTATACTTGGTCTGTGTTTCTTTGACCGCAATAATTCCCCACTTCGCATAATCAGGGATGGCGGCGCCTGTGCCTGATGTAATTCCGGCTAAACTCAGGACTACCGACATGACGGTAACGATGAGCATTCTCATTTCACTCACTCCTTGGGACAATATGTTTCTGTTATATTGCCCGTCCGGGTTTCATTTTACACGAATAAACGAAAGATCCAGGCCAGTGGCCGTAGGGAAAAAGGAACCACATGAACAAGTCGGTCAAACGAATCAGGAGGCTCTGTCCGGAAACTTATTCCCCAGTCACCCGAGAAAAAGTGTTGTTGTGTCTTCGGCTCCTCAGGACGTTCCAACCCGTATTTCTTTTCAAGCCTTTGCCTCGTTTGTTCATCCATCTGAACCTCGTTCGTAACGTCATATGCTGTGGCAGGCTCGCTGCTTATGTACATTTGAATCATTAGAAACATCACAATCCCAACTATTTGTATCCAACGCTTATTCATCTCTTACTCCTTTATGGATTCATAACTCTCTTCTCTTGTACGTAGAGACTCGTTTGAATGTTTGATTATACATAAAATTGACCGTATTGGAAATAACAAATGGGAGAAGAGTTGGGGCATGCGTTATACGATGCTTAAGACCCATTTGGTTGATTTTTTGTTTAAAAAACCCAACAAACGTGTAATAGGCCATGACAGAGTGACTCCACGATCTGAAACCCTACACGATCTGCAATACCAATTTGAGGAGGTTACACCCGAATGTTCAAACGCTTGGATGAAATCCTGATTGAGATTCCCAATGTCGAGAAGCCAGATCCGAACGCTGCAGCAGCCATACAAGAATTGCTCGGCGGCAAATTCGGAGAAATGTCAACGTTGAACAACTACCTCTATCAATCGTTTAATTTTCGATCCAAAGAAAAGCTGAAGCCTTTCTATGACCTCGTCATGAGCATTACGGCTGAAGAATTGGGTCATGTTGAACTCGTGTCTCATGGGATTAACAAGTGCCTCAGAGGCTCAACCGAGTACAAAGAACCCGACGATACGCCGCTAGGTTCGGTGAAAGATGCTCGTCTGTCGTATCACTATCTGGCAGGTGCACAAGGCGCAATGCCTTTCGACTCTATGGGTAATCCATGGACGGGAGCAAACGTCTTCAACAGTGGCAACCTGGTCGAGGATCTGCTGCATAACTTCTTCTTAGAATGTGGCGCTCGTACCCATAAAATGAAAGTATATGAGATGACGGATCACCCGGCAGCCCGGGAAGTAGTTGGTTTCCTGCTGGTACGTGGCGGCGTTCATGTTGTCGCATATGCGAAAGCACTTGAGATTGCAACTGGTGTAAATGTGACCAAGCTGGTTCCTATTCCTTCACTGAACAACAAAGCCTTCAACGAGGCTCGTAAATATGAAGAAAAAGGGGTACACACCAAGCTGTACACCTATAGTGATAAAGACTTCAATGCGATCGGCCAGATCTGGAAAGGGACTCACCCCGAAGATGGACAACCTCTTGAAGTCATCCAAGGGATACCTGAAGGATTCCCGATTCCAGAAGCCCCTGCGGTGGAAGAAGAATTCGCCCCAGGCATTTCGCAAGAAGACTTTAAAGAGATTGCTCGTCGTCTGAAGATGGCGGGAAATATTGCTGATTAAGGAACAAGTTGTTTAACAGGTTCTTTCCCTATATATAAATTGTTAACTCTATGTTTAAGTGAAGCCCTCGAACCCTGCTGCTGAATGCAGAGAGGATTTGAGGGCTTTGTTATACTAAATGTATGATACAATTTTATGGTGCAAAATGAATATGTTGTATACACGTCATTTTCTGAGAATTTAGCTGTAAAAGTAAACCAGATCTCTGCTAACATCGTTAAACTTAATTAAACTCCAACACTGATTCCTCACGCTGACTCATAACTTCAATTAGCATGTTAGCACCCAAGCGAAAACCTTGTGCAAACGCTGCTTCCGTATGCATGCCCTCACATCTGCCACACAAGTCAAATAACTGTTCAAGCTCACGGAATTCGTTCTCGCTCAATCGATTCTTCCACTGCTCTGTCAGAGCTGCAATCTGCCGCCCTAACGCTTGGTATTCAGGATGTGTCGGCATCATCATCTCATCCGGTCGAAGTCGTCCATTATATAATGCTTCTAATATCGAATTCATGTGCATCCTCCTGTATATCAATTCGCACCTCACTTGAATGAACGTTCTGCACATGGTAGGATATTTATGCAGTCGCTCATTCAACAAGTGATTGCGGGTTAGGAGGCAGCGTGTTCTTCGTGGGACTAGCGCTGCTTCCTTTTTATTTTTGGAGCTCGTCGTAAATCTTCTCAATCCCTTTGCGAACGATGTCTGATCGATTCGTATTCAGCTTTTCTGCCGAAATATCGAGCTTGTTCATAATTTCCTCGTCAACACGTATCTCAATCGTTCTGCTTTTGGGTTTGTCAGACTTAGGCCGCCCCATCTTTTTGGCGGACATTTGCTTCACCTCTTTTTTTGTCCTGACAACAATATATTATTGCCAGGACAAAAAGTCAATGTAATTATAAAACATACGTTCGTTTTTGTGACAGCAGATTCATAGATAAATGTATAGTCAGTAATCCGTTTGAATGATAAAAAACAACCTTGAACGGCTAGGCGCTCAAGGTCGTTAGAGTACTATTATTGAGTAACAAATTAAAATTCAAGAGATACGCAGACAGGTAGGGAAAAGAAGTTGGTATTTTAGCATTGTTATCACTACATATTCAATATTTTTATCTCGAAAACCGTTTCACTTGTTCATTGGTTTTCCATATCTCACTAAGACATGCCAAAGTAATTTTAATTCTTGTAGAACTTCTTTGTAGGTTCCTCTATCACTCCAATGACTTGGATTTCGTTTCAGGTCCATAGCTGCAGAACCAATCATATTTGCATCAATCAAATCACTTTTTGCAATTCTCTTGGCTAGTGAAGGCATCGAAGGACCTCGAAAATCCATAGGAACGTCATCTACCAATAGTGTAAAGCCCATGTGCCAGTGGAGATCAATGGAATACTTTAAACATATCTGCTCTAAGATTCGTCCTGTATGTGTGCCTTTAAATGATGGGTCGGCAACAAGAATCTTTACATCTTTTTCAAGGGAAATATCACCATGAACCTGAGCTTCGATATAATGGTCCAGATTTCGGTTTGGCTCTTGGTTGGATGGATTTCGGAATGATTTCTCAAGATTGATGAGCATATGGTCAATTAACTTTTGAACTGTTAGATTTCTTTCACCAATGGCAAAATTATTATAAAATACATCCCTCATAAGAGCAGCCAAAACGAGGTCAAATTCCTCATACGTTCCCTTTTCCTCAGGGTCTTGGTGAGAATCCAAATATGTATACGTGCAACGCTGAGAGACCTCAGTGGATAAAAGGAAATAACATGATCCAAAACGCGGAGCAGGTCCATCGGGATGTAACATGACATTGAGTGCCCCATACTTGGGACGTTCGCTATTGGTTGAGCCATTAATTTGGTACGCTCCGCCAAACATTTTATTCTCCCAAACGTCACGTTCACCGCCTGAAAATGCGGATACACTTCCATTCGATAAGAAAGTCTCAAACTGACTTTTATAAACCCCCTGCTCAAGTAGTACCTCAGCCACGCTTTTCATATTCGGATCTAATCGATCTGGGTGAAAGTGTAGCGCGATACTTGCATGAGATTTTAGTTTAGTGATAGCATCTTCAAATGTCTTCAGCTCGATGTTGGACATACGAAGGATTTCCCTAATGGTTTGCTCCGCCTCATTTTTGCGGCTTCTTGCATAATTGGTTACATGCTCTTGAGCTAATTGCTGAGACCTTGATAATTCCATGTGCAGAAGATTCCTTTCCATTTTTATAAAATCATAATACATGATGGACAGTAAGGGAACTTACAGGCGGTTCAAAAATCATGATAGCCTGCAATGAATCTAATCCACATCATTTCTTTCAATTTGAATCATATTCATGTGCAACGCGCGTTCCTCCACCATCATAAAGCTATGAGCCCCTTATTCTCCGCCTTGTGTCTTAACTTTCTCCTCATCCTTCACGGTCACATGAACTACTTGCCCTTCATTCGCTGTATTCGCATCTCGCATCTGAATGGTCCATGTCCCTCTATCTGCATCAAACCGTGTGTCCTCTATGACGGGAATATGCATGTTCTCTGTATCAAGTGAATGCAGTCCGCTACGAATCGCATCCGCAGCCGTCATGTGCGCACCATCTGGTGCCACTGGACAAGATACGGCTATCTTTTCTGCTCTGGCCTGCCCAGGATAGGGTTGATTTTCCGGGCCTCCATCCGTCCAGACTTCAACATAGGAGCCGATCTGCGGATCAGGTGCATTGGAGAACCACTTTGCCGGATAATACCGACTTCCTCCTCCGTTCGCACTGAAATCCTCATATGCAGAATCAACCACAAGAATGGAATTGTCTTTACGATCAACTACATAACCAGTAAATCCATCTTCACTAGGTGCATTTGCTTGAGACTGCACAGAGTTGCACTCGATATGTCCTGAACATCCCGTAAGACATACGAACAGAATAGAGAGTAATATAAGGACTCGACGAAGATGGATCACATGTAAATCCCCCTTTAATAACACTTCTTTCTAAATTTAACGTACCCGGTCAGATTATTGTTGCATTCACTTCCTCATATCCCTTTTATACACGTACCTTCCCCAGATCACCAATGTTGCGCATAACAAGACAGCACAGTAGGCCCAGACAAATAACATGGCGAGTCCTAACCCGATGTTGGCATCCAGGCGTTCATCAAAGATCTCTGTGAATAGCGAAAAACCAAGTGGCACGGCGCCAACAATGAAAAGTCCAATGGACCATCCACCCCAGCGTCGAAAACCAGACCCCTCACGAGTACTTGAAAGTTTGCGAATCCCTTGAGTCAGAAGCCACCAAATCAGAATAAATAATAGACAGGTTAGAAGAATTTTCAGCATATCGTTCAACTGCATATCGCGCACCTCCTACATCTTGCAAGATGATGAACATATCTTACACGTTAAGTGTTCTCTTTACTATATTACCCGTTTCCATATCCATGATCACAGGCAGATCAGAGCGCAGTATCCCTGACTCACACTTGATCATGAAAAAGAAAAAAACGCCACCGTCCTGACTCCTTCCAAGTCAAGAACGATAGCGTTACTTCTCATATTTACATTGTTACATCCACATAGGATAGGATAGGTTACGCACCAAACTGCGCATAGTGAAGGCGGCTGTACACCCCACCTGCTGCGAGTAATTCTTCATGACCTCCCTGCTCCGTAATACCTTGTTCAGCAACGACAATAATACGGTCTGCATTTTTGATCGTTGCCAGCCTGTGAGCGATGACCAGTGTAGTCCGACCTTCGGACAGCTCAGCAAGGGATTGCTGAATGGCTGCTTCCGTTTCTGTATCCAGCGCGGATGTCGCTTCGTCCAGAATCAGAATTGGCGGGTTTTTCAGGAACATACGTGCAATGGACAAGCGCTGTTTCTGTCCACCGGACAGTTTCACGCCACGTTCACCAATTAACGTATCCAATCCTTCCGGCATCGATTGAATCAAAGGTTCCATCTGTGCACGTCTGGCAGCCATCCAGATTTCTTCTTCGGAGGCATCAAGCTTCCCGTAGGCAATGTTCTCCCGAATGGTTCCATCGAAGAGGAATACGTCCTGTTGTACAATTCCGATATGACTTCGCAAGGAATCCAGCGTCATATTCTGAATCTCCTGCCCATCGATCGTGATGCGACCTTCCAGCACATCATAGAACCGCGGCAACAGACTGCACAGCGTTGTTTTACCTGCCCCCGATGGACCTACAAGCGCTACGGTTTCACCTGCACGCACGTTTAGATCGATACCTTTGAGAACAGGCTCCTGATCCGAATATCCAAAGGTCACTTGCTCATAACGAATATCTCCACGCAAATGGGATACCGCAACGGCCCCTGGACGATCTTCCACATCCGGTTCCATATCAAGCAACTCCGTATAACGTTTGAAGCCTGCAATCCCTTTGGGATACGTCTCGATAACCGAGTTGATCTTCTGGATCGGTGTCAAGAACACATTGGACAACATAATAAATGCAATGAACTGACCGTAGGTCATACTGCCTTGAATGACAAACCATGTTCCGCATACCAGGACAAAGAGGGATACCAACTTCATCAGCATATAACTGACAGAAGAGTTCCAGGCCATGATTTTGTATGCAATTAACTTGGTTTGACGGAAACGACCGTTGTTCACAGCGAATTGTGCTTTTTCATGCTCTTCATTAGCAAAAGCCTGAACAACACGGATACCTGTAATATTGTTCTCTACACGAGCGTTGAAGTCCGCAATATCACCGAACATTCGACTGAATGCCTTGGACATTTTGCTACCAAAGTAGAGCGACAGATAAATAATCAGCGGTACAATAATAAAGGTTAATACCGCCAGATTCCCGTTAATGCTCATCATGATGCTGAATGCACCAATTAGCGTCATGACCGCGATAAATACATCCTCTGGACCATGATGGGCAATCTCACCGATATCCATCAGATCGTTAGTCATACGGGACACGAGGTGTCCTGTTTTGGTATTATCGAAGAAACGGAACGATAACTTCTGCACATGATTAAACAGACTTTTACGCATATCCGTCTCAATGTTAATACCGAGCTTGTGTCCCCAATAGGTAACCACGAAATTCAAAAATGAATTCAATAAGTAGATGCCGAGCAATGCCAGACATGCCCATAGAATCCAGTCCCAGCGACCGCCTGGCAGCAGATCGTCGACTACCCGGTTGACCGCCAGTGGAAAGGCAAGCTCCAGCAAGGCGACTAAAATCGCACAACTGAAGTCAAGAATAAAGAGCTTTTTGTAAGGCCTATAATAGGCAAAGAAACGGCGAAGCATGGACTGAAGTCCTCCTTATGCAACCACACAATGATGATTACGTTCTATTTCGTCTTGCTTAAGAGGTACAGGAAGTATGGCGCACCAATAATGGCAACCAGGATCCCCGCAGGAATCTCCGAAGGCTGTAGGATGACACGACCCAGCGTATCTGCAACCAGTACAAGCAATGAACCGATCAGTGCAGATGCGGGTAACAGGAATTGATGTTTTGGACCCACCAGACGACGCGCCAAATGCGGTCCGATCAGACCTACAAAACCGATCCCCCCACTCACAGATACACATGAGCCGGCAAGTCCTACAGCAGCCGCAAGCAAAATCAGTCGCTCACGCTCAACCGGAGTCCCGAGTCCACTTGCAGTCTGGTCCCCCAGATTCAGTACGTTCAACACACGTGCCTTATACAGAACAAGCGGGACAAGAATAATAAGAAACGGTAGCAATGCCGTTACAAATTTCCAGTTCGAACCCCAGATGCTGCCTGCCATCCAGGTAGCTACAAATTGATACTTTTCCGGACTAAGCCTTAACGTAAGCACGATCATGGCAGAACTGATTCCCGCCGCTACCCCGATCCCCGTAAGCAACATACGTGTAGGCAGGATGCCCTCTCCTTTTTTGTAAGAGAGAATGTAGATCAGAAATGCAGCAAAACCGGAACCGATCAGGGCCAGAATTGGCAAAAGAAATACCGGCGCTGCTGTCGTTGTCGGGAAAAAGGAAACAAATAACATGACGACCAGACCAGCACCTGCATTAATCCCGAGGATCCCCGGATCGGCCAACGCATTCCGAGATACTCCCTGCAAAATACAACCAGATAACGCAAGTCCAGCCCCGACCAGCACCGAAATCACAATCCGTGGCAGACGGAATTCAAACAGGATCAATTCCTGTTTCGCCGTGCCTCCACCAAACAGGGTTCGCATCACCTCAAGCGGCGAAAGCTTGGTAAA
The DNA here is from genome assembly GCF_038002525.1 of Paenibacillus sp. FSL K6-4396. Classification (NCBI taxonomy): domain Bacteria; kingdom Bacillati; phylum Bacillota; class Bacilli; order Caryophanales; family Paenibacillaceae; genus Paenibacillus; species Paenibacillus sp. FSL K6-4396. The sequence goes on from NZ_JBBOCR010000001.1 coordinate 4,890,393, forward strand.
ACCTGTGTTCATGCTCACCACAAAAGCCGTAATAATTAATAGGGCAAGCACAATGAGGACAATCGTACTCTTGGTTCTCTTCTTGCGCTCTGCTCCAACTATTGTTGAGGATTCCATCGTTACAGAGTCCTCCTTTCTTTACGCGCCAGATACAGGAAGAATGGTACCCCGATGAGGGCAACCAATGCGCCAATTGGCGTCTCGTACGGCGGGTTAATCATACGTGCAGCCAAATCCGCAAATACAAGCAACAGACTGCCCATCACAGCGGAACATGGAATAATCCAGCGATAATCGACCCCAACCAGCTTCCGCGTGAGATGGGGAATAATGAGTCCAACAAAACCGACCGCACCCACCACGGACACAGCCGTACCCGCGAGAATCAGTACAACAATCAGGCCTATGAGCTTGATCAGCCCAGTACGTTGCCCCAAGCCCACCGCAATATCTTCTCCGAGACTAAGCAGAGTAATGGAACGGGAGATGAGAAGACCTGCGATTAGTGCAGCGAGTACCCAGGGGAACATGACCTCAAGTTGAGACCACTTCGTTCCTGCTACACCACCAGCTGTCCAGAAAGCCAGATCTTGTCCAATTCTGAAATATAATGCAATCCCTTCACTGAGTGCCGACAACATCGCAGATACAGCCGCACCTGCAAGCACAAGGCGTAGTGGCGTAAGGCCTGATTTGGAAGCTGCACCAAAGCCATACACCAACAGGACACCAAGCCCTGCTCCAAGGAAGGAATACATGATGATATACATAAATGGCAAGCCAGGGAAGAAAGCAAAACAAACTGCAAGTGCAAATCCAGCTCCTGCATTCAACCCAAGTAGACCTGAATCGGCCAGCGGGTTACGAGTCATGCCCTGCATGATCGCACCAGCTACAGCGAAACATGCACCTACCATTGCTCCTCCAAGGATACGTGGTAATCGAATCTCCCATATGATCTGATGTGGAGTCAGCTCAGGATTGAAATCAAAGATGGCCTTCCAGACTACACTAAGCTTAATATCAGCAGCGCCAAATGAAATGGACAACGCCATACCCAGAGCGAGTAACAAAACTCCCCCTGTAAGAATAAGTGTGGCTGCCCACGGACGAGTGTGTATCTTCGCTGTGGGTGAATCCGGATTATGTTTTTCTGGTGAAGCTTGTGAACTCATACGCGCCCACCCTCGTTATGAGTGGAGCTGCTCAAACCTATGTACATAACAATCACCTCTCTATAAATACCGAACTTTAATGATATTGATTCTCATTCCCATAGACCATTGTAAGTGAATCCACCGGCTCTGGCAATGGACAAATAGGACATGTTTATTGCATATATGAAGATTTGCACACAATTTCACCCGCAAAAAGGCTGCGCAAGAGCCAAAAAGCTCGAACACAGCCTTATCATTGCATATGTAGAACATGTAAAATACAGACTTGTTTAACGGACATGTACCGTAAGTAAGGATGCCAGGACATCCGGAACATCGGTAATAATTCCTTGCACACCCATGTCAATCATGGCCTGCATCTCGGCAGGATCATTCACCGTAAATGGATAAGTAACAACGCCATGTGCCAATGCAGCAGCAACATCTTCTTGTGTGACCGCCAGCTTGTAGGGATGAAGGCCTGAAGCTTCGAGTTTGGTAGCATAATCATAGGGACGATACAACTTTTCCATATATAGAAGTGCTGTACGAATCTCCGGGGCAAGACGTTTACATCTCACAAGCGAAGCATGATTGAAGCTGGAAAGCACGACCTGTTGCTCCAGGTTCCAGTCCCGGATCGCCTGTATAACCTTCTCTTCCATCCCCTTATAACTCACAATACCATTTTTCAATTCCAGATTAAGCAGTGTTCCTTTCCCCTGTACCAGCTTGAATAACTCCTCCAAAGAAGGAACACGCTCCCCGGCAAAATCGGCATGGAACCAGGACCCGGCATCCCGTATGCGCAATTGATCGTAAGTCGTATCCTTAACCCAGCCTTCTGTGCCGCCAGTTCGACTTAACGTCTCATCATGAATCAGTACCAGTCTGCCATCACTTGTCATCTGCACATCGGTCTCAATGCCTGTCGCTCCAAGCTCCAGACTTCGTTCAAAAGCGCTCATCGTATTCTCCGGGCATACGGCAGATGCACCGCGATGGGCAATAATCTCCATGTTCCTCATTCCAGCGCCTCCTGTGTTCAAGCTTCACTCTATGATCCTTACTATAAACACCGTTTGTAAGACCTGTATTAACAGAGCGTATAATGGGTTACCTGTTTCGCTAATACTAGCGACCGGGCCCAACATCTAACGGGCTGGGGATTCACTCATTTTTGCGAACTCAATCTGAAAATCGACATACCATAGTATGAACGATGGAAGCACTGAACTCCGTTATAAGGAGGTTGACTATTGAATCCCTCAAAGAAAAAATCGATACCTACGCGTGCTCACACCTCCCAGTTACAGTCGGCTTCCAGGCTTTCCAGATCATCTGTCCATATCAAAAATAAATCCGGCAAGACGGCTAATCAGCGTTCTTTTAACTCCACTTCATCCAGCACACTGGATCAGCTGGCTATTGTTGCAGCAATACTCTCCTTAATTGCAGCCGCCATCGGGCTATATATCGCCTGGAAATCGTTAAGTGTTCCGGATCAAACTGCTGTTGTGGTGTAAGCTGCTTGTTGTGCAGCTAATGGCTCAGGAGGCTCTCTCCTGCTTCTGACCTTATTCAGGGGCAGGTTTTTGCTTTTTCAATTACTTAACGTATGCTGGAAACGTCAAATAACCGTTCCCCTGAAACGCCGGGATATACCGGCGTCTCTTTGGAAAGGTCATTTTTTATTCGGGCGCTGCCTCTGCAGCATGATCCCCGTCCCCGGATTTGACCGAATTACAGAATGAATGTGCGAGAGATAATAACCAACAGAATGAACAATACCAGAATTGCACCTGTTGATGTCCATGCTCCACCACCGAAGCCTCCGCAATATCCGTAACCTGTACCTTTGAGTTCGCTCATCAGTGACACTCCCCTCTTCATCGAAGTACACTATAGACTATGTCCGATAGCGCAACTTGCTTGGGCAGATCGAAAATTCTCCCGAGGAACGAGTGGGTTCAGGCCCGTCTTCTTATGCACTCATTTCCCGTTGAGTTGTGACCACTTCTGAGTCAGCTCTGCAGGAATGTAGGATGACATTTGTTTGATCAGTTCAGCCGGATCAGATTCCAGACTCCACAGACTGAGATGCGAGGTGTTAGAGAATCCCTCCTGTACACTATGTTCTACCATCTTCATCAGCGGTCCATAATATCCGTTGACATTCAATAAGCCAACAGGCTTACGATGAATGCCGATCTGTGCCCAGCACAGTACCTCAAATAGTTCTTCAAATGTACCCATGCCTCCGGGAAGCGCAATGAACCCATCGGATAATTCAGCCATCGTAGCCTTGCGTTCATGCATGGTTCCCACTTCAATCAGTTGTGTAAGCCCTCCATGAACAACCTCACCCCGGAATAATCCCGTAGGCATAACCCCGATTACTTCTCCCCCTTGCTCAAGAGCAGCATCGGCTACTGCACCCATCAAGCCCATACAAGAACCACCATAGACCAGTGCATAACCACTATCGGCAATCTGTTTGCCAAGTTGAACAGCCTTCTCTGTATAATCGGGGTGATTTCCCGGATTGGAGCCTGCAAAAACAGCTATACGTTTCATTGGGTTTCACTCCTTCTCATGATCTTTTTAGATTGAACTAAAGAATATTTACACTTGCCACTTCGATGACAGAACAACCTTCCGATCGCTGTTATCCCCAGATTTTTTGATTCAATTTTACAAAGGTGAATATCTTGGGATAAAGGCGAACGCTCCACTTCTTCAGGTTATTTCTGGCCTCTACGTTTCTCGTGTAAATGTTTAGTTCAATTTATCTATTTTAATAATATATATCATGAATGTAATGGGTATGTACAACAGGTTAACAGAACCCATGGACAAAAAAATACCCGACCGTTTGCAGCCGGCCGGGCTCCCGTTTTATTACACATCAATTTAGAAGGGGTTGTTACTACCTAATATACAGACCAAACATTAAATCCATATGATCTTTGCATGAAATGAATATTAAATCTTCGTGGTACTAACGTATCCCGCGGCGTGAACGTACGACAAACATATGCTTGTCTTTACGAAGAACCCGACCATCTGCAAGTTCAACCTGATCCTCGTCATGACGCAGAACCGTCGTGGATAACGCTACAATTTTGGCCCGGCGCCAGATCATAACCTGTGACTTGAAATAGATCGCATTTTCGAACTGAATTGCCTTTTTCATCACATATCCAACCTTGTGCACCTCAGAACGTGCTTTCTTTAAGGGAAGACTCTCTTCGGGAAGAGGTCTGATCATTGCGATATTGTCAAACGATACCTTGATCCGTTTCGGTCCGATCCGTACACATTCCGCTTCTTCATCCCACTCGACCAGCGTTCCCTTCAATGGCTCCCGTATGCCTGTTGCACGATATACCGCTACTTTTCGTCCTATCCAATGTCGCAATGTTCTCACCTCCATCTGTCTATATAAGTTGACTACAGATTATTTACACAGACACTACGATGACAGAACAACCTTCCAATCGCTGTTATCCCCAGATTTTTTCGATTTCCTTTTCCGAAGGGAAAAATCCGGGTATAAAGGCGAACGCTTCGCTTTTTCAGGTTTTTTCTGTCCTCTCCGTTATTGTGTAAATGATTAGTTCAACTTATATCGTTTTCAGGTATCTTCCAATTGATCGGTTCAATACCTTTGGAGGTCAAGAAATCATTGGCTTTGGAAAAGGGACGGCTGCCGAGGAATCCGCGATGCGCAGCCAGCGGACTGGGATGTGTAGACTCCAGTACCAGGTGCTTGTCCCTATTAATAAAAGCACCTTTCTTCTGGGCATGACTGCCCCATAGCATATATACCATTGGCTCTGAACGTTCATTCAGCGCACGAATTACAGCATCCGTAAATGTCTGCCACCCTAGTGCCTGATGCGAGTTAGGCTGACCTTCACGAACCGTCAGAACAGCATTTAATAGCAGGACTCCCTGCTGTGCCCAATGAACCAGAGATCCATGATTCGGAATGGGCAGGTCCAGATCGGCGTGAAGTTCCTTGTATATATTTTTCAGAGAAGGCGGTACGCGTACCCCCGGTCTAACCGAAAAGCTTAATCCATGAGCCTGTCCCGCACCGTGATAAGGGTCCTGACCAATAATAACGGCCTTAACCTGATGATATGGCGTCAGCTTCAGTGCAGAGAACAAGTCTTCTTTCGGCGGAAAGACCGTCTGCGTTTTGTACTCGGCGGCGAGGGTATAACGAATTTTGTTAAAATATTCGGCTTCCGTCTCTTCCTGTAGCACCTTGTCCCAATCGTTTCCAAACATATGTATAGGCTCCTTTCCCCTGATGAATGCAGTTACGTGTAGCCCAACTACCGGGCTCTTCCTTCTGAGAGCCACATGTCATGCAACTCATAGACTATCCACCATTTTAACATAACCGGGGACAGCAGACCAGAATTGCACATCAGGGTATACGTTCACCTCGAAATTAATCGTATTCTTGCTACATTCAGTATACTCATACAAAAAAGTCACCTCGCTATTGCGTGATGACTTGATGACTTTACACTTGAACGGGTACCTCTTCGACTTCTTTCACAAGCACACTACTGATTCTCCGTAATCCTTCCTGAAGGACAGAACGCGGACAAGCCAGATTCAACCGAATACAACCCTCACCATTCGCTACAAACATATGACCATCTTCCAGAAGCACACCTGCTTGCTCAGCGAAGAGTAACGGTAAACTTACATGTTGGGGAGCATAGGCTGAAATGTCAATCCAGGCCAGGTATGTGGCTTCCGGAATATGAAAGACAGCCAGCGGCAGATGTTGCTTCACATATTGTTCTACACAGGCAAAATTGGCGTCGAGATAAGCTTTTAATTGTTTCAGCCATTCATCACCCGTTTCATAAGCTGCTTGAGTGGCAGCAATGCTCAGTGGGTTTTTGAAACCATAATGGCGTGCCTGCCAGATGTCTCGAAGTTCCTTATTCGGAATGATGACATTGGAGAACATCAGTCCAGCCATATTGAATGTTTTGCTCGGGGACATGCATGTAATGATTCGATCCGTATCCGGGAACAGCTTCGCAAGTGGCGTATGTCTTTTGCCAGTCCGCAGCAGATCACAATGAATTTCATCCGAAATGACCCATACATTGTTCCTCAGGCAGATCTCACCCACACGCTGTAACTCTTCCGTTGTCCAGACGCGTCCAGACGGATTATGGGGGTTGCAGAAAATACATACCCTTACCTTCTCATCCTTGGCCTTGGCTTCAAAATCCTCAAAATCAATCGAGTAACGCCCCTGCTTGTTGATCATATCCGAACATACCAGATCAAGATCATTATGCTCTGCAGCTGACTTGAAGAAACCATAAGACGGGGTAACAATCAGTACTTTCTCATCCGATTGACAAATATACTCCACCAGTTCATATAAAGCAGGGATGATTCCGTTTGAGGTCTCCAAATGCTCCTTCGGAAAGGACCAATCATAGTACCTTTTCATCCAATTCGAGACAGCTTCATAGTATGCCGGATCAAACACCTGGGAGTAACCCATAATTCTGCGGTCCAAACGTTCCTTCACTGCATCCAGAATCTCGGGAGGTGTAGCGAACTCCATATCTGCAATCCACATGCGAATGAATTCTTCGTCCTTAAATGGAAATGTCATATCTTCTGAGGCGTTAAAAATATATTGACGGAATCCATCCGTATTCATGGCATTTGTACCTGTGCGATCTATAATCTCATCAAAGTTATATTTCATAGTAGCTTCTGCTCCTCTGTCTGCTCAACTTTTCATTGTCGGTTCATGTCGTATAAGATCTATTATTCCATGACGTAGAAATTGCATCAAATGCAATACAATCTATCCTGACGAAACAAATAAAGTTTATTGTTTCCCCAGAATAGGTTTTTCGGTGAGAAAGTGATATATTTCTCATATAACATCATTTTTATGAATGACTTTCACCATTTTCACGTACTCTCAAGAAACATTGCATAAGGAGAACCAGTTATGAACAATATCAATCAGGAAGTTGGCAAGAAAATACGAAACTTTCGGAAGTGGCGGGGACTGACCATTCAACAGCTTGCGGATCAGATCTTCAAGAGTAAGGGTACGCTGTCCAAGTATGAGAGCGGAGATATTACACTTGATCTGGTGACGTTACATCATATTGCGAACGCACTCAACATCCAGGTGGAGCAACTCTTGTACCAAGAACCCAGACACGCTTCCCCCCTGATGAATGCGGTCCCGTCCAGCTTTTTCAAGAATTCCACACGTTTCTATTCCTACTTCTATGACGGGCGTAACAACAGTCTCATTCGATGTGTCATTGACATGATGGCTCAATCGGATGCCAACCGTTATCGCACCGTGATGTATATGAATGTGAAGGATTTTGAGAACTACCAGGAGTGCGAGAATATGTATTGGGGTCACACCGAGCATTATGATACACTCACCACGCTGATTTTGAAAAATCAGGCCACGCCGCTGGAGAATCTATATATTAATATTCTGGCGTCTTTTCAGGAATCAGAGAAAAAGTGGGGACTGATGGCTGGTGTCTCCTTCAGACCTTTCATGCCGATCGCGCTCAAAATGTTATTCTCCAGAACCCCGCTGCCCGAGAATCAGGAGTTGTATAATGAATTGAAAATATCAAAGGAAGATCTGCGGACACTGAAAATATACAACATGCTCGCTGTCACTTGAACAACGCAGCGTATCACCCATTCTCATTATGGGTCGGCGACAGTTGCTCCACATTCCTCCTCATTAAATAAGGCACTTCTATAAGCTGTTGAAACCAGCTCATAAAAGTGCCTTTCACTTTGATGCCTATCGGTTCGGGGATAAGCGAGACAAACGTTTAGTTTTTGATTAAATCCAGCGTTTCGTCAAACATTTGCTTCTGTTCCTCAATCTTGTTCTCATTACCGATCACGCAGCGCTGTTGTTGTTCAAGAATGGCCGATAAGAGCTCAGCAAAACCGATAATGTCGCTTTCCTTCGTGCTTAACACTTCGTCACGTTCCTGTTGCAGATCTGCTTCAGTCACATTCGACAGATAACACTCCAGAGAGAATGCACCTTCGCCATAAGGTGTTCTCGGCGTATCGAGATCCTGAATCGCACCAATGATATAACGCGTCATCTCACGCTCGTCTGCCCGGAAATCGGTCAAATATTGCGGAATCTCTTCATATACTTTGTACGTTTTATCCAGGTTCGGATCACGATACGATGCAACATAGCTGTCTCCGTTCCGTCTGAAGCCTGACATACAGCCATAAGCTCCGCCTTTGGCGCGGATATTGGTCCACAAGTAATCCAGAGACAGGATACCCTGCAAGACCCGTAGGGAACCGGTGTATTGATATCCTTTGTTGATATAATTGCCCGTTTGCACCACGTACTGCACCTCTGAAGGAGAACGGAATCCTTCCTTATGCGTAGCCGGTGTGAACGTAAACTCTTCCTTGGCAACCTCATGTGTGAACAGCTTCGCTTTCAGATCGGATACCTGTTGCTCCAGTCCTTCATATCCCTGCTCATCGGCAGTGTAACTAACAAGCAAGTTCTCCGGTCTGAAAATATACCCCGTTAACTCTTGCAGGCTGGAAGATAACTCTTCTTTTCTGGCCTCAAAATTCGCCTGAAGATCCTCAAGCCACTGGTAAAAGGTAATGCCACTCACAGCTTCTCTGAAATCCGCAACCGCTGAATGTTTGGACGATGACCGACCAATTCCCGCAGAGTGTCCGCTATTGATCAGATTACGTTGCAGATTACCTTTCATCTGAGAGATGATCTCATATAACCGCTTCGAATTATCGAATTGGGATGTGAACACAATTTCTTTGATCATATCAAAGGCAAATCCAAGCTTGTCATACAACACTTTTGCGTTGAACTCATAGGTAGCCTTGAATTCATTGTGCTTATGCGCGTTGGCATAAGATCCAATCCCGCTATGAATACCGCCCGAATGGATATGGATCTCATTGGACAGTTCATTGAAGGAGTAGTTTTGAGTATCCACGTAACCCAGCACATTCTTCAGCAATCCTGCATACGGCAGCAGATGACGTGGCACTTCTTTGATATCGAACAGCAGCCTCAGATAACCAATCCCGTTTGTATAGAGGTTATGATGCAGAATGGTTGTGCCGTCGACCTGGTTCACCGTTTGATGCAACGTAGAAGCCTTCGGTTCAATATCTTCAATCGATAATGTCGGAATAACCTGCTGCTGCTCTTTGGTTGAAGGTGTATTCTGATACTCGGCAAGGGCTTCCGTTTTCTGAATCAGCGTCTGTACTTCTTCCTCGCTAAGACCCGCTTGAATAGTTTTCAGACGTGCTTTCAGCGCTTCTTCTTTGCGCGAATTCAATCCTTTGTCCGGTGTCAGGGCTACAAAGGAAGTATGTGTGTTTTGCAATAGATACTTCTCGATCAGCTGCTCAAAGTAACCTTCGTTCATTTTTGTCCGCAGCTCAGCAAATACATCATTGGCTTCCAAATGGGTGAAAGGTGCCTCTTCATCGTACAACCAGCTTTGCAGGGAAGAGAATCCGTAGATCAGACCCTTCGGCATTCTGCCATAGTCCGCTTCTCTGTGATTGAACTCATACGAGTTAATTCCAGCAAGCAGCGCTTTAGGATCAAATCCTTCTTTTACCACACGCTCAAGCACTTCTTGGACCGTTCCCAAGAAATCCTCTTTGCTCGCCAGATTGCTCTTCTTCAGTCCCACAGTGAATACAGGTTGATACAGGCTGTCATCATAGGAACCGTAGACGTCCTTGGCAATGCCCTTATCCAACAACGCCTGCTTTAGTACCGCTCCCGGAGCGTTCAGCAAGGCGTATAACAAAATCTGGAACGAAATGTTCAGTTCCTTATCCAGACTTGTGCCAATCACCGCATTATAGGTCAAGAAGCTGTTATCCACTTCGGATTCCGTACTTCCCGCAGAGTAAGTCTTAACTGTGTCTACCCGTTGTGCAAAGGCAGGTTGAAGTTGAATGGCCGAATCAATCTCGATTCGATCATATGCACTCAGGTAGTTCTCATCTAGCCATTGCAGCTTCTCTTCCATATCCATATCTCCGTAGAGATAGATGTAACTGTTGGAAGGATGATAGTATCTCGTGTGGAAATCCAGCAACCCCTGATATGTTAGATCCAGAATAGCTTCCGGGAATCCGCCAGACTCGGAGGAGTATGTGGTATCCGGGAAAAGGGAGTTCAGCACTTCTCTGCGCACCATTCGTTCCGGTGAAGAAAAGGCCCCCTTCATCTCATTATATACAACTCCGTTGTAGGTTAACTCATCGTCAGCAGAGGTCAGGTTGTAGTTCCAGCCCTCTTGCAAAAATATCTTTTCATTCTCATAAATATTTGTATTCAATACTGCATCCAGGTAAATATCCATCAGGTTATGGAAGTCATGATCATTACGACTCGCGATCGGATAGATCGTCTTATCGGGATACGTCATGGCGTTAAGGAATGTATTCAATGAACCTTTCAGCAACTCAACAAAAGAATCCTTGGCCGGAAATTTCTTGGACCCACAGAGCACGGAGTGTTCGAGGATATGGGCTACCCCTGTATCATCTTCCGGAGGTGTGCGGAAACCGATACTGAATACTTTGTTGTCGTCCTGATTGGACAAAAGTACAATTTTGGCCCCGGATTTCTGGTGCTCCAACAGATACGCATCCGATTTCAGTTCTTCAATTCTGCGCTCTTGTAACACCTTGTATGGCTTAAGCTGTTTCAACATAAACTTGAGTCCTCCGTCCATAAGATTGTTTTATTGGTTTTGTGACTCTACATAAGTTCACATATGGTTATTTACACGGGCACTCCGATGACAGAACAACCTTCCGATCGCTGTTATCCCCAGATTTTTTTGATTCCCTTTTGAAAGGGAAAATCCGGGGATAAAGGCGCACGCTTCGCTTCTTCAGGTTTTTTCTGTCCCCTCCGTTATCATGTAAATGTATGTTTGAACTTATATCGTTCAGCAAGGTAAAGGTAATATATGCCTACGGATAGTATACACCATTGTTCCGTCTCTTCATAAAAAGCGAGTTAAAGAAACATTACTTTGCATGGTTAAACCATTTCGGTTCAGAATATGCTAATAGATCTTTAACATGCCCTGATATAAGAGTGGCTTCATAACTTTACAAAAAAAAGACATCAGAACAATTTCTAATTCTGTTGTCTTTATCAAATTATTTCCCCAAATATGTCTTGTGGGAAGTCTCCGTAGAGGAATAAATGGAAACAAGAAAAATAAAATATATTCATATACTAAATTAAATTTCTATTACTAATGGTGACATCACGTATATTCTATATTAACTCAAATTTAGTTCTTAATGATTGTTAATAAACTCAAAAATTCTAAACTACAGTATGAGAGATACAGAAATTTTAAGGAGGTACTTATGAGGATCAATTGGTACGACCTTAATACCGAAGAACGTAAAAAACTGATTGAACAACAAATTCTTGGATTTGAAATCAATAAATTGTCTGAGGATGTTTCGATAAAAATTTTAAAGTGTTTCTCAACTTACCAAGTAACTAAATTATTTCCAACAAATTATAGAGTAATTGTTGAAAGTAACACAAATGTCGCTTTTGCCAAGAATTTAGTTGACGCGGTTTGTATCGCAGCTTTAAAAGCTAAAGGATACTACTGACTAATTCCAAGTTAATGAAACTTAATGTGTTTTATATTATCTTTTGTAAGAGTTGGCGAATCAATCATGAAAAGTTGAATTTGTTCTCTTCTATGTTCATTTTTCTTTATAAATAATTTAACAAAATCAAGATCGTGTGTGGAAAATAAAAGTTGCTTTTTTATAATACTTAATACATCACAAACTGAGAATTGATTTACGTCATCCATATTCTGTATCGGATCATCAATTCCTACAAAATCTAGAATACTCACTTTCTGCGATTCGTTTATTGCCAGAAATATCGAGATAGCAAGAACATTTAGTTGACCTGAACTCAAAGTATATTGCGCGTTTGAAAGCCCCTCACCCTCGTTAGGAAGTTGAACCATGATTTTCAATTCTTCATTTCCACCCTCAAATCTTATGGGAACTGTGCTCGGAAGCGGATTAAGGTAACGGAAATATCGCTGAATAGTAGAATAAGAACTATTAAGTATATCTTCTGCAGTAGTCCCTAATTGTAATGCTACCTTATTAAGAAACTCCGATATCTTAGACAATTTCAGATCATACTTTTGCTTTATCAAAGCATCTTTCTTCTCCTTTTCTAAGGAAAGCTCTTTTATCTTGATATTAACTCGTTGATTATTTGAAAATTTTTCGGAAAACGACGCCACCAGATTAAACTCTATTTGTAGATCTATTTTCTTTTTCTGATACTGTTTAATTAATTCATCAATGGGATAAGTCAATTCTAGTTCTGATAAAATATCGGGAATGGGAGTAAGTACTTTGTTAAAATTCTGCACCTTTATTTGAGTAGTTTTAATTTCCTCTTTCATGTCATTTATGTAAGAGACTACTCGATTCTGTGCACGTTGCAGACGGTGTAATTCACCGGGAACATCTGCATCATCAAGTGCATGCTGGAGACCCGTAACAGAACGAAGATTATCCAAATCTTTTCTTACCATTGCTAGTGACTGAATTGCCTCTTTTGACACTTCATCCATTTTAATGTGAGAAAGAAGATTATTCCTGGTCTTCTCAAGTTCAGGTTTCGTTCCTAACAATAGTTCATTATCATAATTAGGGAGGTTTTGAATTGCATTCAATCTTTCAATTGAAGAGCGATGTTTATTGTCAATTTGTTTAATTTCATCTTGATGAGAAATAAGCTCTCTATTGTTACTTTCAATTCTCATTGACAGTCTCTCTTTATTTTGTATTAACTCCTCCGTAACCTCAGCATATTGCCTTATCTTTTCTAAGTGTTCTTCAATCGATGAATAAATTTTGCTCTTTAGTTCACTTCCATGGTTAGCAGAGCATACTGGGCAAGTTCCATCTTTGTCATTATTTTGTATGGAAACATATTCATACACACTTCGTACATCTGCTACTAGTTTTATCATAGGCCCGCCAGAATGATTTTCTATCCTTTTATTCACAACCTGAAGCATTGCTTCAAGTCGTTTACTTCTACGCACAAATTTTGAGAGCCTTTTTTCTGCACCTAACTTGCGGTTAGGAAGATCTTTTTTTTCATTTCTCAACTTTTGATATTCTTCAAGATAAGATATAGCTAAATCATATTTAACTAATTCCTTTTGCTTATCAGAAATAGATTTTATAATATTATCCAAATCAAGAATTTCCGGGGAATTTGATGAAGATTGAAGCAATCTTATAAGCCTTTTTTCTTCTTTCTCCATTTTTCTAAAACGATCATTGTGATTTTTTGCTTCATTAACTCCTTTTATTTCCAAATTAATTTGGAGTAATAATTTTTCCGCTCTTTCTAGGCGTGAAGTATAACTTCTTAAGTTATCTCTACAATTCTTTTCTTCAGTAATGCAATCACCAATGTTTGAAAATTCTAATTTTCCGACTTTATCTAAGCGATCAAGCTTATCAAGAACTACGCTGGATTCTTGTAATAAGCGTTCTTTAAGTTTGTTTAAATTTGCATATACTATATTTATATCCGGAGATATATTCAGTAAATTTGCCCACTCTTCAATCTTAGATAAATCCAAAGTTAATAAATCTGCAGTCCTTTGTTCAATCATGGATTTTAGTTGTTCAGATTCTATTTCTATTTTTGAACGTTGAGCTGAAAGTTTAGAAGATACTTCCTTAATGTTATTCGTTAAATTCAAAACATTCTTTAAGCCCATTATATCTGCTAGAGCCTCGAACCTACTTTTAGCATCGTCATGTGAAACAAACTCTGTTATTTGATCTTGGGATAAAATATGTGATTGTTTTATTAGCCCTCCCATCATCCCTTTACCTTCAGTACGATAAAATTCCCTCCTCAAAAATGTGTCTACTTTCCCTTTTGTGCGAATAATTTTTCCATTTGGAGGCTTTATTGAAACAGTAACGCTTTTCGCTTTTCCATTTTCCACTCGGAAACTACGTTTTAATATGTGCCCCTCAAACTCGATTTCCACAAAACAAGTCTCTGCGGTCTTAACACATTGGAAACATATAATATCCTGCTCTGTGAAATCTTTTTGTTTAGAAAATCTACTAATGCTTCCTGACAAACACCACTCTAAAGCATCAAAGAAAGTACTCTTTCCAAATCCATTAGGACCATAGAAAATAGTTATTTGCTTATCTAAATTAAATTCATGTAAACCTAAGTATTTGCGAAAATTTTGAATCCTAACTTTATCAATTTTCATTTTATTTCTCCTTATCTAACAAGTCATTAATCACACTCTCAATTTCTTTTTGAGAGAGCTTTTTTCTTTCCCCTTCTTTATCACGAAGATTTTTAAGTAAATATGATATGGTAGGATCCTGTTCAATATCATCAATTGAATTTTTATTTAACTCTGTATATGTATCATTGTTGTCATCCAAGAATGGAATACGTCGAATATCTGCCATTGACCGAATGACAAACTTCCTAATAGACAATGAATCTCGTTCAATAGTATAGATTGTTTCTTCATCAATTAAACGATCTCCACCAGTACATAGTAAGTAATAAGAATTCCAAACATTCAATTTCTGGCGTAAAAGAATATCCCTCACAAGACTAGCTTCAAGAATAATTTTTCGTGCTGGTGTTTCATTTTCCCACCTTTGTAAAACCACAAAATTCAGACCATTAGTAAACAACTTAACTCCTATATTCAAAAGATCACTATTAATAACATGAGAAAAACCTAAATCTAATAACAATTTATTTGTTAGAACATATGCCTCCATATTACTCGTTTAACTCCTTCCAAAACTCACATAGATGAGTTCGTAGATCTTCCATAGTGTTGAAAGTAAATAAGTTATCAAATTCATCATTTAACCTTCCACCCGGTACAAAATCCATAATTATTTTCATATCTTTAAGTGAGTCACTTTGCGGAAGTCCCGATACTTCTGGCTTCTCCTCGCAAATAATAACAGATTCTATTCTCCCCTTATTTCCCGCAAAACTCCCATTCAAAATAATACTAGATGGTGGATTCAGTAAAATATCTGAACACTTTTCAGGTTCTTGTAACAATTGACGGATTTTATCAACTGCAGTGTTTAAAGTATCTCCCCGGCTTAAGCTCAAAAATGATAAATATTGAGAGCTAATCTGTTTAACTAAAAGTGACGTGTGATTAGTTGATACTTTTAATAAATCTTTATTAATTAAGATTAATAATAATGCACAGTTAAAGAGTTCTAAGAGTCTTCTTGTTTGATCATGTTCTGTTATTTCTCTGTATTTACTAGATATAGGTCTACAATCTAAATACCTATTGACAAGATCTCTTATCGTACCTCCTCCATCAATCCATTCAATCATATTCTCTTTGTAGCCAATAATATCTCGCTCCAATTCTATAAATAAATCTATATCCTTAATATCAAGTATCATTTGATCAAAAACTTTATTTATAACTTCTTTTGTTTCACTCTTTCTTACAGATTCCCCAGTTATCGCAAAAGCATTATCATGGATTAATTGTCTTATTTCCTCTACTTCTTCAGAGCCCAAATATAGAATAAGATTATCTCCAATTTTTTGACATTTTTCCATCAGAAGTCCAATTAACCATTGAATATTATCTACTTCAACTCTGACCCCAGGCTCAATATTTTTTCCCAGTTCATCTAATAGAAATCCGACATATTCACGAGTTTGAAGTAAATCTAACCTTTTGCGAATATGAAATCTTGATAGTAATTCAGTAAGTTTTTCACCACACAACGATTCATAAGTTAAGAGTGAATTATCATGCTTATCGTAAAATTCTTCAGATAGACGTCTCAGTAAATGATCATCCTCAGGAACGGAAAGGTTATAACTATAATTTTTGGTATAAGGTGTAACATTTGCTTCCTTTGAAGGTGTGACAACAAAACTAGTTAGTAATTCAAACTGTGTTTGAAACTCTTTGTTCGGAAAGTATTTTGCTTTCATTAAAAGCTTATCTAACCAGCTATCCGGTCTTCTATATTTAAATCCATCTTCCTCTTTAAAAGACCTGCTGTAGATTCCAGTTTCACTTGTCTTTAGATCAGTTTGGGCACTTGTTTTCACTTGAATAAAACGTATAAGATTATCTTTTCCAACTATAACATCTTCGTGCAGTTCCATCGAAACAAAGTCCCACGTACCCTTCATTACTTCAATCATGTATTCAATGGTTACTAAAAATTGATAGTAAAAACCTGCCAGTGCAACTCTACCACCTATTTCTTCTGGTTCATTAATTAATAATAATTCCTGAACTAAGTCCTTAGGATTATTTTCTACTCTCTTAATCAGAAGATTCTTCTCAGGCTCCCTTTCTGAGTTTTCTGACAAAACTGAAACAACTAGACTTTTAAGCATATTCCCCTGCCAACCACCCTTCATTAAGCCCTTTTCTTTTTTGATTTTTTTCAATTGCAGAATCGCTAATCAACCACCTTGCTCATATCTTCTTTTAACTTAACCATGCTTAGGTCTTCAATGCTTCAAACTCATTTTCAACCTTATGAATCAAAGCGCCTTTTTTTCATATAAAACCCATTATGTAAATTATTTAAAATTCACCAATAAAAATCAATATATCTACCTTCCAAAGAAATGACATTATTATATCTAGTTCTACACTTTCCTTAATTATCCTCCAAACTCCCATCAATTATAATTTCATATTTCTTTGAAAGTTCACTTTGTATAATAACCAAACTAATTCTTCTAACGTTTTAAACTCCATAAAATTCTACTTTCATTTATAATTTTTTATTGTATTTTCATTTTTCTTTTCCCATCCCTTATTCTCTCAGTCTTTTCAAAGCCAGAGGAGAAACAACAGCAGGGTATAAGATTCACCTGAGAAACTGCATAAAACCTAAAAAATCTAGAAAGTACGTGAACAGATTAAAAAATCTGCAAAGAAATTCGTTTAGATCTGTTACACTAACCCCAATATTAAAATAGATAATAAGAACGAATCTAATGAACTGGTAAAAGCGGATTCAATATGCAGCAGCTATTCTAAAAATCCGACATTTATTCACACTTAAAATACAACTCTGAAGCAACTCCAGCAACAATTTATTATTCTTATCTTTTAATACAAAATAAAAAATACAAAAAAAGACGTATGACTCTCAATATTTCATAAGAGTCATACGTCCTTCATTTCGTTCTCTTTTTCAAGAAAACCTTTTAAATGCAATATGCCGAGGACCGGGATCGAACCGGTACGGTAGTCACCTACCGCAGGATTTTAAGTCCTGTGCGTCTGCCAATTCCGCCACCCCGGCAGGATTATGTATTTCTTGGCGACAAGAAATATCTTACCATGAACTAATTAACTTTGCAACACTTTTTATAAAATAATCTAACTATATAAGTTTAACTAATGATTTACACGATAACGGAGAGGACAAAAAAAACTGAAAAGCGAAGCGTTCGCCTAAAAGCTTTCTGAAAGACTTATATAAATGAAACAGGCACTGCAAGCGTCAGCTCACAGTGCCTAGAAAGTCCGAGTTGCGGTCCCGGACTTCCGGTAAACCAATCTATATTAAGGGAGGTGTGAGATAAGAATACCTCCCCAACATTAAAGAAACCTAAAATCAGCCTTAAATTAAACTAAAAAAGTAAAATCGGGCGAACACGAGCTGCCTCTTCCTCACTGCACTCCACGATAACCAAGATATGGTCCTTTAACAGCCAATCTTCATAATACCGTGCGTCTTCTTCCGAGATCCCCGCTTCAGTCAGTGTAAGCACCAAATCATCGGTCTCACTCCCGATCTCATTGCCAGCGAGTCTACGGACTGCTTTTCCGATCGACATCGTCTGATCCATTCGCTTCCCCAGACCAGCCAATATGCCTTTCAGAGCGCCAAAGGCACCATCCGTTCCGGCACCCTTCAAAGGTTTGGGCAGCCCCGTCTTTTCGCTCACCAGCTCCAGATTAAGCTGCTCCTTCGCCACCGCTCCCAAGTATTTTTCCTTGATGCCTTCCTCTTTCACCTGATTCAGCATCAATATAGCCTCGTTCTCCGTACGGGCCAGCCCAATCATCAATTGTGTCATTCCGTTCCCCTCCTTTTACCCTAATATAACCCCGTAATGCCTATTCAAAAACGGATCATCCATAGCTAAGACAAATCACCTAGAAGAATGTTGATTTCTCTTCTGGAAATCTATACCTAGTTCTGATAGACTAGATAAAGAAGACAAATTAACCATTGAAAAAATTGACATATGTATTTAACATCTCATAATCAGGAGCAATGACTTATGAAAAAAGAGGTAGAAATTGCCATCCGGCGCAAACAACAGATCATGGTTCGTAATACAAGCGGTCAGACGGTAACCGGATTTCCCGAGCGTACCGCTGATTCATCCATTCTCTCCTTACGTACGGTTCACGGCAGTCTGTGGATACCGTTTGATGAGGTTGAACATGTTACGCGTCTGTTAAGCATACGGTCTCATCATTTAAGCGGAATGCAACTCGTTTAGCCGGATATGTAATCCTTGAAACTCCAGTTCCCGTATAGATACGTTAACTAGATCTATTTATGCCAGCACTTTATACCAAAAAACCAGACGCATGCACGTCTGGTTTTTCTCTTCTTGTTACTTCACTACAAACTTCACTCGTGTTCCATCCGGATATGTACTTAACTGATTCCCTACCCATGAACCTGCACCACGATTATCTTTCGGGGTAATGTACTGGATATCTGCACCTGTTCCTCCTTCAGCACACATCGCCATAGGCCACTCGTCACGATCCTTACCTTTTTTGACCGGAACACCTTTAAGGGATAAATCCCGATTGCCTTCCGCTCCATTACGATCAATGGTGCATACATCCGAATGCCCTGCCTTGATAGCAGCTTTAATATGTTTGGCTGTTTCGGGATAACGCTCTGAAGGGAACGTAATGGTGTGGTCCACACTCTTATTAGCACCTCCGAATGGATTAGGTATCTCCTCCGGCCATTCTCCCCCTGCCCAGGCGTAGAGGGCTACCAGCAGCATCGCTACCAGTGTCAGTACCTGCTTTTTGAAGCCTTGTTTACCTTTTCGTTTTCGTCCTGTGCGTCTCTTACTCATGCTGTGTCTCCCCCATTCAACACTTACATTATAACAGAACGCCCGTTCGTAAAACAATTCAATACAATAAAAAAACAGCCGAGACCACCCGGCTGTCCTGCTTGATTATTATCCTACATTGGGAATGGCCTGTTGGCGCAGCAAGGGCAGTGTCACCTCAAACTGTGTACCTTTCCCTTCTGTACTTTCCACCGAAATCTGACCATTCATCAGTTCCAGCAGTTCTTTGCAGATGGTCAGACCAAGACCGCTTCCGCCAAATCGGCGCGCATGGGAGATGTCGGTCTGGGTAAATGCATCAAACAATTGTTCGATCTGATGCTGAGGAATGCCAATTCCCGTATCACGCACAGAGAATACCAATACAACGGTATCCATCAGTTGATGCCTCACATCCACCTGTAACTGCACTTCACCTTGTTCTGTGAACTTGATCGCATTACTCAGCAAATTATCCAGTACCTGCCGAAGTCTTAGCGGATCACCGATAAGCACATCAGGAACATTCAGATCAGCATGACAGAGCAAACGTATGTGTTTATTCTGTGCCGCAGGTTCATGTGTCTTCACAATCTGTTGAATCAGCTTCAGAGGTTGAAACTCAATGTTTTCAACATCCATTTTGCCTCTGCCCAGCTTCGCCATATCCAGGCTATTGTTAATGATGTTCAGCAGCGCCTCACCTGATTGACGTGCAAGCTCCAGATATTCTTTCTGCTCATCCGTAGTTTCACCCATACTAGCAAGTTCGATCATGCCCATAATGCCGTTAAGCGGGGTACGAAGCTCGTGATTCAACTTGCCGATGAATTCCAATTGCCCTCTGCTGTTCATCTCAGCCATGGAAGTTGCAAACTTCAACTGCTGTTCGGCATACTTCCGTTCTGAAATATCGTATTGAATGCCTACAAAATATAAACACTCTCCGGATTCATTAAAGATCGGATCAATATTCAGTTCGTTCCAGAACTTCTGACCACTTTTTGTATAATTTAAAATATCAATCTTAATGGATTGTTGTTTCTTTAATGCATCACGAATCTGCATTACCGTTTCGGGGTCTGTATCCTGCCCTTGCAAAAATCGGCAATTGTGTCCGACAGACTCTTCATACGTGTATCCTGTCAGTTGGGTAAAGTGTTCGTTTACATACATGAGCGGAAGCTCAGGCAAGGTAGCATCGACCACCGTCACGGAGGATTTCACTTTCGAGATGATAAATTCCCATTGTAATGAGAGTTGATTATGTTGGCTCATGCCTTCCTCCTTCATCTCACACACATTAATGTTTATATATTCTGCAATCGTACATTATAAGGAGAGAAAACTAACCAAACGGAATGTGTTGATATTAAATCAATATATTTTAATTGTAACACAGTTATTCAAGTCATGTGGTTCTTGGGTAATAGTTGATAACTAACATTACACAATAACCTAACTATTCATCAGGAGGAACATACATGAAATTTCTGTTAATTATCATCATTATCATTTTGATTGTAGTCTTTTTTACCAGACGCAAACGTTAAGATGAGATCCGTTATGTAAGTGAGAAAGGAAGATGGGTATGAGAACCCTCTTTTTTATATTCATGGTACTCTGTATCATCAATCTCTGTTTCCCAAAATTCGGCTGGTATCTACGTTATGGCTGGATTTCCCAGGGTGAAGCCGAACCCAGCAGGCCTTATATGACTTTGGTCAGAACGACCAGCCTGCTGATGTTGCTTATCGCCTTCACACTCGCTATGGCATGAACTATAGGCATTAGAAGATGACTGCCCTGTTGGGCAGTTTTTTTGTGGTGAAATGACGGGAAAATGATAACTTTGTTTGTGGTGCAATGATGACAATGCCCGTAATATAGATATATCGTTTCGGAAAGGACATCATTGGCATGAACATCGCATTTTATCCGTACTGGGCCGCTAAAACGCTGCTCTCACTTATTAATGTCATATATATCATGGTCATTACTACGTTTATATACGGTCTCACTGGATCGGTACTCTCTGCTGCAATGTTTCCACTGATTCAGATCACTGCACGCATAATAGCAGGTTTCTCTTTGCCATTACTTGTGAACCGTTTCCCATTCTCCAAACTATTGATCAGCATTTCCATAGCCAAAACATTCATCATGACCTGTATAGCCATTTCGTTGAATCATTTGATTTCACAACTGCCACTTCTATTGATCGGAGTGGTCATACTATCCTTATTGGACGGATGGGAAACTCCGTTACTGAAGATTTTAACGCCAAGATTGGTTCAAGGTGAAGACCTTATAAAAGCAAATAGCCTTCTATCTTTCTCCAATCAGACTGTAACCATTGTCGGTTACGCCATGACGGGATTCGCCGTGATGAACTGGGGGGCGTCACAGACCTTCTGGGCAGCTACAAGCCTGTCCTGGGCCGTTCTGATTTTCATGATTGCCATGGGTTCGCTCACACAGAATGTAGAAAAACTCCAGAAATCTGCTGTATCCCGAAATGTATTGAGGGAAGGCTGGAGTATACTTTGGAACAACCCATCATTACGACTGATCACGCTTATGGACATTGCCCAGGCTCTTGCGGGTTCCATCTGGATCGGAGCTGTTACGCTAGCCTTTGCAAAAGAAGCTCTGGGACGAGGAGAAGGTTGGTGGGGACTCATGAACTCGAGTTACGCTGCCGGAACCATGCTTGGAGGTATTCTGGCTCTTGCACTGGCCAAACGTATTCAGAAGCATCTAATCGCTAGTATGACCATGGGTTCCCTTCTCTTCAGCCTGCTGACCGTCGTTTATGGTCTAAACAACCTGCCATGGCTCGCTTTGGTGTTATGCATACTCATGGGTCCAGTTCATCAGATTCGTGATGTGGCTCAGCAGACAGCGCTTCAGAACAGTGTACCTGTCGAATCCCTAACCAAGGTATACGCCACCCATGGCGTCCTGATATCCACGGTGATGAGTGTATCCATAGTCATCTTTGGTCTAGTCGCCGATCAACTGGGCGTTCGGTGGGTATACCTTATCGGTGGAGCCTTGTTTATTATGTCTGCGATATGCTCATTATCGTTGAGCAGGGCTCACAGGAACCATCCCATTGCTGAACGTACAAAAAATATGTAAATCAAAAGAGACGAGCAATATTCTGCTCGTCCCTCACAATCTCAATCCAATCGATAATCTGTCAGCGGCCTGCCTTTTTTATAATACAAAGTAGGTGACAATATATTGAAGAAAATATGCACATCCGGCATGTATGCTTCTTCCAAAATAGCTTGCACCGACGATGCAATCCGATTATGAATCTCCTGGTCACGTTGAAACATTAGAATCTCTATAGAAGCCGGAGAAGGTGTTAGCGCTTGTACATCATGACGCTCTGCCTTCATTCTCTCCCTTGGAATATGAGTAATTAGGGCCATCTGCTCTGTAATTTGGGGTACAACTTCCTCTAGTTGAGGACCTGTGAATCCTTTAAAGCGAATAAACGGCATTGCTATCCCTTCAATCTCTGTTAATAGTCTCTTATGTGATTTTAAGCACATTGTTTTCAGTTGTCAAATGTCATGGATGGCATATGTTGCTTCTTATAAACAGGAAAAGCCCCGCTGAAGTCTCAGCGGAGCCACTGTTTGCACGTTTCTATACGTGACTTACAGCCAGAAAGATTTTGTGATAATCACGAGCAGAATGAACAGTACGAGAATTGCACTTGTGGAAGTCCATCCGCCGCCACCAACATTACAACAACCGTATCCAACTTGACTCATTTGATTGGCCTCCTTTGAATTTCAAGGTATGCCATAACATATGCGTATTCTGCGCAAGTGATCGGGCTATTCGACAAGTTCATCAGCCCATTCATCTGGGATTCATACCCGGTAACTTAACCAGATGGGTCGATGGAGATTTTCAGTGGTTTTTCTTGTGACTCCTGAGGTGAAGGGTCTGTATTTCCTCTTTCCAGAAGGATTGTACGAGTACGTGTATCACTTCGGGATGCCAGAACAACCTCTCCATCAGGTGTTATACAATAGGCGATCGGAATGGAGATCTCGCTATCACGGTACGAACCATCCGCATGGCTTGTCCCCATGACAATACATTGATGCTTCATGGCGATCTGCCGAGCCTCTTCGACCCACTCACTGTACTGCTCTTCACTGAACATGCCCACACCAATGGAATGCATCACAATGTCCACATTCCCTATATTCTCATTTCCAAATCCTTGCAGGACCAGCTCATCACACAACAAAGTGCTTATTACCAAACCCTGTTCCTCAACCGTCTCAGCAGGTGTATACTTAGCTTTCTCCAACACAATCTCTCCAGCCTTACTGATGATAATCGATCGGTCTTTTGGACGTTCGTCCAGTCTGCGATGACCTGATACAATCATAGTCCCATATTCAGCCGCCAACCTGCAAGCTTCCTCAACATTCTGGTTCAGATAACCTTCAGGAAAAAACAATATATCCGCATCAGAGTGTTGCTTGAGTTCGGCTTCAAGCTGCAGCAGGTGCTGTTCCAACCTCGGTTGTCCAATGATAACCTTCATCTGGTATCCCCCATTCATAAATAAAAGCCGGTTCATACCTGAATAAGGTACGAAACCGGCTTAAAGGTTGTACGGACAGAACTCCTGCTCACCGTACTTTGCTTTAAGAGTAATTGGTTCTCATGTTATTGCTCGACGACACAATTACCTTTACAGTTGAATGATATGTAGTTAGGCATTTCTACGTTCAATACTATCATAGATAGCCTGCCCATCATAGCTTCGATCTGTAGCGATATCCTTAGCCAATAGAGCGCTGTCTGCGACACTGTTTGCATTTCCAGATAAGATACTCAGTGCCCCCAGCACCCAAGCAAGTGGATATAATGCAACGGATAACATTTTCTTCATAACTCTGTCTCCTTTTCTGCTTAAACAGATAATTGGTTGAATATCCCATTAATACGATTACAATCCAATTAGGTTTCAATTTTATATACAACCATCACTATTTCTAGACATATAGGAGACAAACTAAAATTGTTCTGTTCAGATCAACTCGAAACTCTGGAGCAACGCTGCTGCCTCTTCATGATCAGGTTCCAGAGCCAAAACTTTATGGGTATATGATAGGGTTTCTTCTTCCAGTTCAAGTTCATAACAGCACACAGCCAAATCGTATAAGACGGCTGGATTATGGTTACTCGGGTCTGCAACCAACGATATCTCCAGAAACCGTTTCGCATCCTCATACATATACATTTCATATAATAACTGCCCTGCCAGAAATGCGAGCCCCCCTTGCTGCTCCATCACATAGTAGGACGACCACATCGTATGAATACCAGATTGAATATCAAGCATTTCCTCATCACTTGCATCAGGAAGAAGACTTGAAATGTGCGTTGCACTGTGGATCAAGAACTCTGCATCATACCCGCCCAGACGCCAAAACGGTAAAATATGCTTCAACTCCATACTTTCTATTCGAGAGTCTACCCATTGTTTCATGCTGAAAAAGTCATCCGGGCCAAAACGTTCGACAAATCGATGGTAGGCCAAACGTGTGTTCACATAACTGATGGGTTCGTCCAACATCAACATGCACCCAACATTCAGGTCTTTATAATGATGTGTTGTGAATCGTGTATGGGCACCCTGTTGTTCCAAGACATATTGAATGGCATGATAGTTAGCAGTTAGCGAAAAACTCCCGTGAAGAACAAATTCAGGTGGCTCTGCGAACTTCCAGTTATCCAGCCGATGATCCCCTTTATCAGCGGTAATCAGCACATAACCTGACTGTGACAGCTTGTTCAACCGTTCGAGACAAGACAACCCGATTGCTGGGAACAAAATGTGAGAATCCTCCAGTTCCTCTTTGTACAATGTGATAAGCTCCTGATAAGGATAGTTATCCTCACTGTATTCCGGTGCTCGGCGATACTCATAACTCAGCGTCATGTTCTTCAGCATCTCAGCAGGCTCAAGATCGAGACGACGATCCGGAGACTGTACAAGCAGATCGCACTCATAGATCTCGCCATCCCCAATGTAGATTAATTCCTGTGGGATGCTGTCAAAAAAGTAATTAGCAATCAACAACAACGGTTGTTTCAGATCACCGGGCCGAATAACCGTGCCTGCAACGACCAGATTTAATTCCGTATCCACTACAGCGTCAAAACGTGCAAAATCCACTATACCTTGTTGAATAAAGGATTGCATGGATGGATGCTCCTGCCAACCCAGCACATTCTCCGCTACCAGATCCGTCATC
This sequence comes from Paenibacillus sp. FSL K6-4396, assembly GCF_038002525.1. NCBI lineage: Bacteria > Bacillati > Bacillota > Bacilli > Caryophanales > Paenibacillaceae > Paenibacillus > Paenibacillus sp. FSL K6-4396. Next base: position 4,916,126 of record NZ_JBBOCR010000001.1, read on the forward strand.
ACATATCTGAAAGGCGGTAACTGTATTGCGGCAAATTCCTTTAACTCAAGCAGTTTCAGGAGAATTTGGTGTGCCAACCGCCCTACCCCCGCTCCAAGTTCCAGAATGGTTACGGTCTCGCTGATCTTTCCCTTGTTCGAGAGGTCCTGAAGAAAGCCAAAGATCATCTCTGCATACGCCGTGGCAATCACCGGATTACTCGTAATATATTGAGGGACTTGATTCTCTGTCCAAGCTTGTAACCCCTTCTGTTCATAATAAGCTCTCTGCCAATCCCAGACCGGAGCTTCACTGTAACGAAAACGTTGACTTTCATTTTGCGTCATTAAAGGTAAACCTGCTTTCTATCACTAATTTCGTAAAATTCTCAAAAAAATTCATGTTTTACTTTATTCGTAAATACCGTTCCAATCTCTGTAATGCATTATATCATAGAACCCTACCTACTCGATGAAGTTCAGTTTTCCCCTTCAACAGGTAAAAAACCTGCTTTTGAGGGCAGGTCTGTTATTACCTTCATTTAAAAAGAATATTAATCTAGTTTCACTTAGGCATGAGCGCTCAATATTAGTCGGAATACAACACTCCGTCAAAGTTCTCAGGACCTACACGGATCGTACCGAGCAAGTTGGAACTGACAAATGCAGTGTACGTCAATTGAGGCGTGATAGGCGGATTGAAGTCATCTGCAGAGAACGTAATAATCTGAGGGGCAAGTATACTCAAGCTGAACGTAGACGTTGCGGAATAAATCACAGGATCCGTAGCCAAAGTTCCCCTAACAATTGTGATGGTTATACCAACAAGTGCCAAAGGAAGTTGCACAGACACCGTTCCTTTGAATTGTACCCGTGGGTTAGCTCCAATGCTGCCACCTGTGACTAGACCAATCTGGCCAAATAATTGTGGTGTGTTAATTACAAGGATTGGAATGGCGATAGAGTTAGCCAAACTCGCATTCTGCGAAGTTCTTGCATCAATAAATTGACTCATGAAATCTACCTCCTATGGGTTGGGATAAGGTAGTATATGCGAGATTTGAGATATGGCATGGACATACACTGACATTCGCAAAAAAAGGCATATTAGAAAGATACCATTTACAAGTTACCTTTTTGCTCTAGCACCTAATTGTAGACAGAAAAAAACCCTTGCTAGGCAAGGGTTTCAAGAGTATGGGCCCTACAGGACTCGAACCTGTGACCAATCGGTTATGAGCCGACCGCTCTAACCAACTGAGCTAAGGGCCCTAGACATAATGTATAACGTGCAGATGATGGCTGTAAATCATCCAAGTGAAACTAAATTGCGGGGGCAGGATTTGAACCTGCGGCCTTCGGGTTATGAGCCCGACGAGCTACCGGGCTGCTCCACCCCGCGTCAGTAAAAAATATTAAAACAGCGACTTAATTAATATACACTATCGTCACCCTATAAGTCAAGGGGTAATGTCAGGGAATAAAACGCACACCGTAACGTCCTTTACGTGATCGATAAACTTCCACTTCCGCTGGTTCATTATGACCGTAAATCCACCCATCCTGCTCCATACGTTTGGCCAGACATCCTGCCTGAAATTTGGTTGCATACAACTTGCTGAAATATACCCAGTGCATACCGCTCGTCCTTTCCGGAGTCGTCATTTATTCCTGCTTTTTGTAGAATACCCCATTTTCATAAAAATAGCCGCCAAAGATTAAAATCTTCAGCGACTATATCCTTAACTTATGATATGACTACTTCATCAAATCTCATTGAAACGTAGCTTTAGGATCTTTTTTCAATTTCTGCAGCATCTCGTTTCCTTTCGCTGCCCACTCACCAAGTGCTTCTTTTGGTGTCTTTTTGTTCTCAAGTACCTGATTGAAATATTCCATGCCTTTTTCATTGACTTGCCATAAGCCTGGGGATTTTTGATACATTTTATCCAGATTGGTATTGGTTGGCGGAATCGGCTTCAAAGAATAGAATGCTTGAATGTTGTAATCCAGGCCGTCTTTGGGCTTAATGAAGCTCTTCCGGGATACCATCTCATAGCTGCTACGCGCCTTGATTTTAGCCCAATCTTCACTGTTCATGTACTTGATCAGTTCCCACGCATCATCCGGGTTCTGAGCCGCACTATTGATCGCCATGAGATTGCTCAGGTAGATACTGCCTCCAATTTCAGGAGCTTCCGGGTGAACTGGAGGTGTTACCACATCCCAATCCACTTTCGTAAAGTCTTTCATTTTATCCGCATTTTTATTGGCATCAATTAATTGATTAATATAGCTGTAATCACCAATAGCCATGGCTGCCTTGCCACTCAGGAACAGGTCACCCTGTACTGGATCATAACGTCCACTCGGATTCTGATCCTGTGGTTCGTCGCCTTTAGGGATGACTTTGTCAATGGCAAGTTTGCTGATGGTGCTCCACACTTTCTCCCATTGAGGAGAATCTACGGTCATCTTCTCTGCTTTGTCATCAAACGTCTTCAGCTGCAACGCGCTGTAGTACTGCTGCATGGAGTAGTAAGGCGAACCACCCTGATATGTCGTGAAGGCGAAACCAAATACGTGATCTTTACCCTCACCTTTTGTAAGTCGGGTACCCAGATTGAAGATATCGTCCCAAGTCATATTGTCCGTTGGCGGTTCCACACCTGCTTTTTCAAACATGCCCTTGTTATAGAACAAAGCGGAAGATGAGAACGTTGGTGTCAATGCATAGATGCTCTGATCCCCCAGATCTTTGATACCCTCCAGCACACTAGGAACAATGTCAGTGGTATCAAACTTGTCTTCTTGCATTAATGGGTCCAGCTGTTTCACCAGATTCTCCTGAATTAATGATTTGACAGTAGCGGTATCCGCCACGATGACGTCAACCGGGTTATCGCCAGTCATAATCTTCTTCAGACTTTCCATCGTATCCGGAACTTCCGGCTGTTCTTCGGTGTTGCCATACCCGTACATGCTGCTCTGATCAACAGCAGCTACAATCTCAATGGTTACATTGGGATGGGTCAGCTCAAAAGCATCAGTAAACTGTTGACGGAAATAACTGTCGTCTTGTCCTCCCCACATTGTAGCCACACGTAATACACGTTGCTCTGTATCTTTCGCCTCACTTGCCGTACAGCCAGCAATCAGCGGCAATGCTAGCGTCGCAGTAGCCATGACAGCCAGCACACGTTTTCCCCACAACCTGTTCTTCATTTCCCAATTCCCCCTCATTAATTATCTTGGCGGTGTAATAACAATACGTTCACCGTCAAATTCCAATGTCGCCCGGTTATCAATGGATAAGGCCTCCAGATACTCTTTTGGTACCTGAAGTCGTCCTGCACGGTCTATAATGACAAATGCTTCATGGATGTCCGGCATACCCGCCTCGGACAAGTTATGCTCATCATCCAGATTCGGGTTGCGCTTCACAAACTCGGTACTGGTCAAGCCGTCCCGAATCGCAACGATCCGGTCTACCTTGCCAGCAAGCGTCAAGTCATGGGTAACGATGACAATCGTAACGCCGAGCTCCTTGTTCATTCTTCGGAAAATGCCCATGATTGTATCACATGTCTCGGAATCGACCGAACCGGTAGGTTCATCTGCAAGCAGAATTTTGGGACGATTGGATAAGGAGATCGCAATCGCTACCCGTTGTTGCTCTCCTCCTGACAATTGATGCAATTTGCTATGCATCCGATCCTTAAGGCCTACCCATTCAAGCAACTGTTTTGCATAAGCACGATCTCGCTTGCCTCCCAGAATCATGGGAGTCTCCACATTTTCCAGTGCAGTGAGATAAGGCAGCAAGTTACGACCGTTATTTTGCCAGATAAAACCTACCGTATGACGTTTGTATTCGACCAATTGGGCATCTGTCATCTTGAGCAAATCCCAGTCTCCCACAACGGCCGTACCAGCCGTAGGACGATCAAGCCCGCCCAGAATATTCAGCAGTGTGGATTTACCGCTACCGCTGTTACCGATGATGGCCATCATTTCACCTTGATTGACAGTCAGGTTGAGACCCTGAAGGGCAACGACTTCCACATCGCTGGATTTAAAAATTTTGACAAGTCCTTCGCATTGGATCACGTTTACCTCTCCTCTCCCATTTTGACTGCCTGGTGAACCCGCAATCTGCGAATCTGCCAGAGCAACATCGTTGCACCAATAACCAGCATCACTACGGTGACCCCATACAGTTGCAACATATCTTGCTGTTCAAACACAATCCGAAACGGAGGTACCTGAGCAGATACATTATCCGTCGTTTGCAGGAATGGCAGGAATAAACGACTGGATACCTGACCAATTCCAATACCTAGCAGGATCGATAGCCCCGCTGTGAACACCTGCTCCAGCAGCAGCATACCACTCAGTTGTGCCCGGGATAAACCCATGGCCCGTAATACACCAAACTGCACAACACGTCCGGACAGGTTGAAGAACCAGTACAGCACGTATCCGATCAACGAGATGATAACCGATACCAGGAATCCAAGGCTCAGTATTCCGAATACGCCACCTCTTGACGGATGTTTACCCTGAGATACCAATTCGGTACGTACGTCACGCACAGAAGATAACTCAATGCCTTCTGCTGCGAGTTTCTCCATTAATGGAGCCACTTTGGCATCCGGTTCCATTTTCAGCCATACCTCATAAGGAATCAAAGGCACCTGATCATAGATATAATCCAGATTCGCCACGAAGAATGGCATCTGATCCGGATATTGGGCTGGCCAGTAAGGAATGATCCCAAACACGACGAATTCAATCGCCTGTCCCTGTACACCCATGGAGACGAGGTCTCCAGTTTTCAACTTAAATTTGTCAGCAAATTTGGAAGAGATCAATACAGCCCCTTCATATTTACCAAGCAAGTCAAGGTACTTGTAGGGATGTGCCGGGAACAGATCATTGCGGAACCATGCCACTTGAGCAAAATCCACATTATCAATTCCGACCAGCATCCCCTGTCCGCCCGATTTACCAGAGACGATAATATTACCTTTGGTCTGCAGCACTCGTGCTGCATGTTCAACCCCGTCTAATCTGCGGAACACTTCGAATGGAGGTTCGGAGTAGATGACTTTGGATGGCTGCGAAGAACCGCCACCACCTGGAGCACCTCCACCGCCATTGCCTCCGCCGGAACCACCACCAGCAGAACCTCCTCCTCCATTGCCACCACCTTGTTGACCTCCACCAGAACCGCCATTCTGTCCAGAACCACCGGGTTTAACCTCAGGTGTTCCTTCCCACACCGTCTGCATAATCACATCAGAACCATAACGGTACAAGGTACGCTCAGTGGAATTCAGATCAATCGTCCGAGCAGCAGCCGAGTTGTACACCCCAAGTCCCAGTGTCAGTACAAGAAGGATCATCAACGGATAATAAGAAGATGATGAACGTGATAACTGCGTTAAAGTCAGATACAACGGGACCGGGAGAAATTTGCGACCGATCAGCTGGATGAGCTTTAAAATCCACGGGAACAAGCGCAGGAAGAATAGTCCGAGCGCAAAAATCGCGAGTGCCGGTACAAAGAACAGAAACGGCTGTACCTGCAGCTGATCGGTTGTCATTCCGGTCTGGAAGGTCAACATCTGACGTTCATAGAACAGGTAATATCCATATCCAGCCAGACCCAGTAACACAACGTCCAGGAACCAGCGTTGCCATACTGGAGCACGGTCTGTCCGTGCTTGCCGCCGTTTGGCAGATACAATGGTTGCCCGTGCATAGGTTATCGCAGGGATAAGTGATGCGATGATCGCAACAAGGACCGCTGCTACGCCCAGGAGAATAGCTTCTTTTGATACACCGATCGGAATAGACTTCCGATCTACGAACGAGAGAAAGCCACTTGCTGAACCGATACTCTTGGCCATAAACCAACCAAGCAACGGCCCAATAACCAGCGCAATAGCGCCCAGAAATATGCCTTCAAGCAGGTAGAGAGAGAAGATCTGCCGAGCTGAAGCTCCACGGCTGCGCAATACCGCAATATCACTCTCTTGCTTCTGTAATGACTGTCTGGCATTCATCGCAATAAAATAAAAGACCATCGCAATCATCGGTGCTGCCAAGGTAAACAACATCGTCTGCAGTTGCAGACTCTGACTGCGGAACTGCTTGAGCAGATCACCAAAGGTGATGTCCACTTTTGTATCTTTCAGCCGCTGGTACAGATCGATATCCAGCCTTTCCAGCATGGAAGTCAGACCTGATAACTGGCTGGTTTGAATTTCTTTCAGATCAAAGGCATAATACCAACGTGAATTTTGAAGTGGAATCCCTTTTTCCTTCAGTAAAACATCATTAAAAACCGATTCATCCACATAAAGTCCATTCATCATGCCGTCAAATCCTTGTACCCAGTAAGGGCTGTTCGGATCATCTGCCTTGAAGGAACCCGTAATCTTCACACGTAACGTGATATCAAGACCGCTATACACCGGATATTCCAGAATGTCACCGATATGCAGGTCGTTACGGTACATGCCCTCTTCCAACATGACTGCCTCGATCGTGTCATCTTTGACCTGGTTTCCAGGTTTCACCCCGGCAGAGTAATTCACCTGTGCATCCAGCCCACTCATCGTACCCAGACTCATACTGCGCGCCCTGCTGGCATCCACTTTGGTTGGATCTTCCGGGCTCACCTCTGTGCTGCGAATAGATCTTGAATTCACATACGTATGAAAAGGAAAACCAATATCGCGAGGGACATCCTCACGAATATAACGATCTACTTCATCCAGACCCCGTGTGTCTGTCTTCACGCCACCGGGTGCCTGATAACTCATAAGCAACGAACCGGCTGGCAACCCTTCACTGTTATCCTGCAGCGTTTGCGCGACGACCCGTTTCAACGCACCATCGGCATACATTGGAATACTGACGGTGAACGCTACCGCCACAATCAATCCGATCAGTGTGCTGAAGGTCATCCAGCGCGTGTTCCACATTTTGCGGAACAGCAGCCGAAGCAATGGCAGCCCCATTAGCGTCCCACTACTTTCTGGCCTACGGTCAGACCTTTCAGAATCTCGACATCTGTCGATGTCTGCTGACCAACTTCAACGTCCACTTCACGCTTGCTGCCATCACTCTCCACCACTTGCACATACGTTCTTGAACCGATGGAGCGTAAAGCGGATACAGGAATCACAATTGCGTTCTCGGTACGCTGCGTTACAATCGAGACCGATAGTGGTGTACCACGTTCGACGCCTTTTGGCATTTTCGCAAGTGTAACGATAACATACTTATCCAGCGTTTCCTTGGTTGGAGGCGTACCGCCTTCACCCGTCCCTTCGCCACTGCCGCTTCCCGATGCTTCCGCGATAGGCATAACTTTAATTTTGCCAGAGACTTTACCAGCTCCATTAATATCTACTTCTGCCTTCATACCCGCGGAGAACTTCTCCAGATCTTCCTTGGCAAAGGTAGCTGCCACAACCAGATTGGATGTATCCGCAATCGTAGCAATCGGATCATACGCTTTCACGGCTGCACCCTTCTCTACCTGCACAGCAATAACGGTACCGCCAAACGGAGCTGTCAACGTGGCTTTGCCCAGTTGTTCCTCCAGATCAGCGAGTTCCTGGCGCAGTTCTTCAAACGCAATCGTTGATTCTTCAAACTCCACCGGGTCCATCTCATCCTTCTTGCGAAGTGTTTCCTTCATTTGAACTTCGGATTTGCGAATAGCCAGTTTCTTGCCACGGATCTCCTTCTCCACACTCTCCACATCCAGGACAGCAAGAAGTTGACCCTTTTTCACTTTATCCCCTGGTTTAACATTTAACTCTTTGATATGCATGCCATCAAGCGTGAAGTACACCTTCTCTTCCCGCTGACTCATCATTTTTCCACTGCCACTTACTTTTTTCTCCAACGTTTCCGTCCGGACTTCATATTCCGGTTTCTTGGAGATCGTTGGTGGTGTAATAGGCGGAAGTACTTCTTCCTCTGTTTCTGACGGCAGCAATGAGCAGCCGGACATCGTTGCAAGCATTATCGCACCAAGTACAATAAGTGCTGCGCGTTTCCCCCTCTTCGGAGCGGCCCCTTTACTTGATAAATCTGCCGTCCGCCATTTCATAAACATGGTCCGCAACCTCCAAAATTGTAGGATCGTGTGTAGTCATACATATCGTTACTTGTTCTACTTCAATAATATTGCGGAATACGGCCATGACCTGAGCGCCCATCTTGGAATCCAGTTCCGCTGTAGGTTCATCCGCAAGCAATAATCTGGGTCTATGGGCAATCGCCTTGGCTATAGCCACCCGCTGTTGTTCTCCCCCGGACATCTCGAATGGCCGGTGCTTCACCCGTTTGGATAGTCCAACCAGATCCAGACAGTGACCAACCCTGTCCTTCCACTCCGCTCGCGGAACATCCGCCATTCGCAGCGACAGTTCTACATTTTCCCAAGCAGATAATAAGGGCATGAGTGCATATGCCTGAAAAATGAAACCGATCTCTTTGCGCCGCAAAGCGGTTCGCCGCCGGTCTCCCCAATCCTGAAGAGGCTGGCCAGAGAACAGAATGTCTCCACTTGAAGGCTGATCCAGTCCACCGAGCATATTCAGCAGTGTTGTTTTGCCTGAGCCCGATCGCCCCTTCAGCATGACTAGTTGTTGCGGATTCACTTCCATATCAATGCCTTTGAGCACATGGATAATGCGACTGCCTGTCTGGAAACTGCGATGCACGTTACGCACCTCCAGTACAGGTCCATCATATGGAGGCAACATATCCTTCTTTGGTTTGATCTTCTTCTGGGGTTCATCAACGGTGGTGACAGCCGTTGCAGCCACTTCATCCGAACCAATTCCACTTTCAGATAAAGATGCTTCACTTGTCGGGTGCGCTGGGTCACTTATGTATGTATTTTCCCCCGACTCCGTCGATGCTTCCAACGGTGTTTCCTCTTGTTGATGTTCATCGCCTGACTGGCTCTTGGCAGGTCTTTTTCTGAGAAATAAATTCTTCATGCCAGCAATCACGCTCATCCTTTCTTGATATCCCGATCATTTCTTCAAAAAACCTAAAATTAGAAATCTGTTCCAACCTACACTGAATTATAAACGACCGATCCCAACTAAAAGTTACAAGCTTTTTACAACGGTAGAGAGAAAAAGTTAATATTTTGATGAACAAACGAAAAAAGCACCCCAAAGTGCGGGATGCCTCTTGCATATTCGATGCTTTTGCCGCTATGACGGCAATCATTACAATTTTGATACCGTTCATTCATGAACATTTTTTCGAGGTATCAATGATATTATTTACCAAATGAAGAAGGATCTTCACGCCAGGATTTTAGCAATTCAAAATCGCTTTCCTGAATCGTTCCCTGAGCCAAAGCCACATCCATCAGCGCGGTGTAATTAGATAGCGTCTGAAGTGGAATTCCAGCATCTTCAAATGCTTTAACACCTTTATCAAGCTGGTAGCTGAAAATGGCAAGCACAGCCAACGGTGTTGCACCTGCAACGCGTACAGCTTCGGCTGCTTTGATCGAACTTCCACCTGTAGAGATCAGATCTTCGATGACAACCACTTTCTGTCCTTCGGTAATCAGACCTTCAATCAAGTTCTCCTTGCCGTGTCCTTTCGCTTTATCACGAATGTAGGCCATCGGCAGATCCAGCTTCTGAGCCACCCAGGCAGCATGCGGGATACCCGCAGTTGCCGTACCTGCAATGACTGCTGCATCCGGGTATTGGTTACGAATGATCGTTGCAAAGGCTTCAGCGATATCGTTGCGAATCTCGGGATAGGACATCGTTAAGCGGTTATCGCAGTATATTGGTGATTTGATGCCGGATGTCCATGTAAATGGCTGCTGCGGACGTAACGCCACGGCTTTAATTTTCAACAGTTGGGAAGCAATATGATTCGGAATCTCATTCAGTTCGATCATGCGTTCAACATCTCCTTCAAAATGGTTTCTGCCGCTTCACGAGGATTGGGAGCGCCTGTAATGGGTCTGCCTACAACAATGTAATGACTTCCTCTGGCGATGGCTTCACCCGGCGTCAAGACTCGTGTCTGATCTCCCAGACCACTACCCGCTGGACGAATTCCTGGTGTAACGGTGTGAAAAGCACTGCCACACGCTGCCCGAATTGCAGGCACTTCCAGTGGAGAAGCAACAACCCCATCCAGTCCGGCCTCTTGGGCCAATCCTGCATAACGGACCACAGCAGCTTCCACACTTCCCGGGATGCCAATCTCGTTATTCATCGTTTCCAGACTTGTACTGGTGAGTTGGGTGACTGCAATGATCTCGGGCTTGCTAAGGGAAGGATCGGCAGCGATTGCTGCCTCAGCACCTTCACGTGCAGCACGCATCATGATCGTTCCACCCGCGGCATGCACATTAAACATGTCTACCCCAAGACGTGTGATACTCTCAGCACCGCCACGAACGGTGTTGGGAATGTCATGCATTTTCACATCCAGAAAAACGGAATAACCTTTGGATTTCAGCTCCCGAATGAAGTCCGGTCCTGCTGCGTAGAACAGCTGCATACCCACTTTCAGATAACAGGGAATGCCTTCAAGAGCTTGTACCAATGCTTTCGCTTCTTCCGCTCCAGGATAATCGAGTGCCACCATCAGACGGCCAGCCATTTCATTGAAACTCGCTTGATTCATCACCAGCGCTCCCCTCCACTTGCTCATTTTTTCCGTTTTTGCCCGATATAAAGGACATCCCGCCAGCCCGCAGGCTGACTGATGTCCTTCATCAGTGAATATTTATTTTATAAAGGCAGGCATTGCTTCAGAAGAGAAGTTGATCGTTTGCAGCATGATCAGCAGCGCACGAATCGTATCCAATGAAGTCATACATACAATGCCGTTTTCTACCGCTTCACGACGGATACGGAATCCATCACGTTGCGGTGTTTTGCCTTTGGTGAGTGTGTTGAAGACAAAGTTTGCTTCGCCGCTACGGATCATATCCAGAATGTTCGGCGAACCTTCACTTAATTTGTTCACAGTCGTTACCGGAATGTTCGCTGCTTCAAGCGCAGCTGCTGTTCCGCCGGTAGCCATGATTTTGTAACCCAGTCTGTAGAAACCTTCGAGCAAAGGAACCGCTTCGTCCTTGTCTTTGTCTGCTACAGTCACAACAATCGCTCCGGTTGCCGGAATTTTCATTCCTGCGCCGATGAGACCTTTGAACAACGCTTTAGCGTAATTCGGGTCACGGCCCATAACCTCACCTGTAGACTTCATCTCAGGTCCGAGGGTTGGCTCTACACGACGCAGCTTCGCGAAGGAGAAGACCGGAACTTTAACAGATACATGATCCGATTCAGGCCACAGCCCGTCAACATAACCAAGATCTTTTAGTTTCACACCCAGAATGGCTTGAGTTGCCAAGTTTGCCATCGGAATGTTGGTTACTTTGCTCAGGAATGGTACGGTACGGGATGAACGCGGGTTCACCTCGATAATGTACACTTGGCCATCATGGATAACAAACTGGATGTTGACCAAACCTACCGTTTTCAGTTCTTTCGCAATTTTGATTGTAATCTCTACAATTTTCTCTTTCAAATCCTGGGACAGGTGTTGAGGAGGATATACCGCGATGGAGTCACCCGAGTGAACCCCTGCACGCTCGATATGTTCCATGATTCCCGGGATCAATACCGTTTCACCATCACAGATGGCGTCAACCTCAACTTCTTTACCCATCATGTAACGGTCGATCAGGACCGGATGCTCCGGATTGATTTTAACTGCCTGTTCCATGTATGTCAGCAATTCAGCATCGGAGTATACAATCTCCATCGCACGACCGCCGAGTACATAGGAAGGACGAACCAGTACCGGGTAGCCCAGACTTTGAGCCGTTTCTACCGCATCATCAACGGAAATGACCGTTTTACCTTTTGGCTGTGCAATCTCCAGACGGGAGAGCAGACGTTCGAATTTCTTGCGATCCTCCGCCTCATCGATGCTTTCCAGATCCGTTCCGAGAATGGTTACACCTGCATTACGCAGTGGCGCTGCCAGGTTGATGGCCGTTTGACCACCGAACTGTACGATAACCCCTACTGGTTTCTCCTGTTCAATCACGTTCATGACATCTTCGAAGAAGAGCGGTTCAAAGTACAGGCGATCCGATGTATTAAAGTCCGTAGACACCGTCTCCGGGTTATTGTTGATAATGACTGCTTCATAGCCTGCTTTTTGCAAAGCCCATACTGCGTGTACAGTAGAGTAGTCAAACTCGATCCCTTGACCGATCCGGATTGGTCCTGAACCCAGTACCACAACTTTTTTCTTGTCGGAAGGGATCACTTCGTTCTCTGTCTCGTATGTTGAGTAGTAATATGGCGTTGTTGCTTCAAACTCAGCTGCACATGTATCTACCATTTTGTACACCGGGCGCAGGTTCTCTGCTTCCCGACGAGTTCTAACTTCCGCTTCAGTTGTTAATGTGCCTCCTGGTTGACCTTGCGCACGCAGTTCAGCAATGGCACGGTCTGTGAATCCAAGGCGTTTCGCTTGATACAGAATATCGGAAGACAATTCGGATTCTTCGCGAATGCGATCTTCGAATGCGATCAGACCTTCGATTTTGTCCAGGAACCACCAGTCAATCTTGGTCAGATCCTGCAGTTGTTGCAACGTATACCCTCTGCGGAATGCTTCGGCAATCAGGAAGATACGCTCATCATCTGCTTTGATCAGACGCTCGTTCAGCGTAGCTTCATCCAGCGTTTCGGCATCCTTCAGGTAGAGGCGGTGTACGCCAATCTCCAGGGAACGCACTGCTTTGTGAATCGACTCTTCAAATGTCCGGCCAATAGCCATCACTTCGCCTGTTGCTTTCATCTGAGTTCCCAGTTTACGGTTCGCCGAGATGAACTTGTCGAACGGCCAGCGTGGGATTTTGCTCACAATATAATCCAGTGTAGGCTCGAAGCAAGCATACGTTTGGCCTGTTACCGGGTTCACGATTTCGTCCAGTGTGTAACCCATGGCAATTTTGGCAGCCATTTTCGCAATCGGATAACCCGTTGCTTTGGAAGCCAGAGCCGATGAACGGCTTACCCGTGGGTTAACTTCGATAACATAGTATTGGAAGCTGTGTGGGTCCAGTGCAAACTGTACGTTACATCCACCCTCGATGTTCAGGGCACGGATGATTTTCAGTGAAGCTGAACGCAGCATTTGATATTCACGGTCCGACAAAGTTTGGCTTGGTGCTACAACGATACTGTCGCCTGTATGAACACCTACCGGGTCAAAGTTTTCCATGTTGCAGACAACGATACAGTTATCGTTTTTGTCCCGCATAACTTCATACTCGACTTCTTTCATGCCTGCAATGCTCTTCTCGACCAGACATTGCCCAATTGGGCTATAACGAATTCCCGCTGCCACAGTTTCGCGCAGCTCTTCTTCGTTCGCACAGATTCCGCCACCTGTTCCGCCCAGTGTATAGGCTGGACGCACGATGATTGGATAACCAATCTCATTTGCAAATTCAAGTGATTCTTCAAGTGTCGTTACAATCACACTCTCAGGTACAGGCTGTTCAAGTTCACGCATCAGGTCACGGAACAGATCACGATCTTCCGCTTTCTCGATGGATGTCAGCTGCGTTCCGAGCAATTTTACATTTTCACGTTCCAACACGCCTGCACGTGCCAGTTCCACAGCCATGTTCAGACCTGTCTGACCACCCAGTGTTGGCAACAAGCCGTCTGGACGCTCCTGACGAATGATTTGGGTTACAAAATCCAGTGTGATTGGCTCAATGTAGACTTTGTCAGCCATGTTGGTATCCGTCATAATGGTCGCCGGGTTGCTGTTGATAAGTACAACTTCCACGCCTTCTTCTTTCAGAGCCTGGCAAGCTTGTGTACCGGCATAGTCGAACTCGGCCGCTTGACCGATGACGATTGGACCGGAACCAATCACCAGGATTTTTTTGAGATCTTTGTTAATCGGCATGTTATTGTGCTCCTTTCACTGCGGCTGCCAATACGGCTTGACGCGGCTTTTGCGGGTTAGTGATCTTGTGCTCGCGAATCATCTCGATGAAGCGGTCGAACAGATAGCTGTTGTCGTAAGGACCCGGGGCTGCTTCAGGGTGATATTGAACCGAGAATGCCGGGAATGATTTATGTTTCAGACCTTCAATGGTCTTATCGTTATTGTTGATATGTGTAACTTCCAGATCTGTGTTCTTCACAGACTCTTCGTTTACGGTAAATCCGTGATTCTGGGATGTGATGAAGCAACGTCCGCTCTCCAGTTCTTTCACCGGGTGGTTTCCTCCGCGATGTCCAAACTTAAGTTTTTCGGTGTCTGCTCCTGCCGCAAGTGCGAACAACTGGTGACCCAGGCAGATACCGAAGATCGGGTATTCGCCAAGCAGTTCACTGATCATCTTAACTGCATGAGGTACGTCTTTCGGGTCCCCAGGGCCGTTGGACAGTTGAATGCCGTCCGGGTTCAAGCGACGAATCTCGTCTGCTGTTACATCGTGTGGAACAACAACAACGTCACAGTTACGTTTGCTGAGTTCGCGCAAGATTCCTGTTTTAGCACCATAATCCACGAGCACAATACGCTCAGCCGTTCCCGGGCTGTTGTAGACATGCTCTGTAGAAGTCAATGGCACTTGGTTACGCAGCTCGGCAATGGTAGTGTCTCCCATCATCTCCAGCAGTTCTTCCACAGGCTTCGATCCTGTTGTGAGAATTCCCTTCATTGTGCCGTGGTGACGAATCCGGCGAGTCAACATGCGTGTATCAATTTCGCTGATTCCTACGATACCGTATTCCTTAAGCAGATTGTCTACGCTATATTCCGCACGCCAGTTGCTTGGCGTTGGCTCATGACGACGTACAACGAAACCGTGCACGTATGGACGAATCGACTCAAAGTCATCACGCGTAATGCCGTAGTTTCCGATCAGCGGATACGTCATGGTTACGATTTGACCGCAATAGGAAGGATCCGAAAGCACCTCTTGATAGCCTGTAATTCCCGTATTAAAAACGACCTCACCTGTCGTTTCACCTTCAGCACCAAATGCTTTCCCGGTGAACAGTGTGCCGTCTTCCAACAATAATCTTGCCTGTGCCTGCATCCCATTTCACTCCTCTGTGTTTATCAACGTTGAATGGCATTTGGGTTGAACTTTGGGAGCGTTACGATTGTGCGGCTCCGCGTACAGAAAACCCTTTGATCGCTGTTATCCCCGGATTACTTTTTATCATTTTTCAAATGATGTAATCCGGTGATAAAGGCGAACGCTTTGCTTCTTCGGGTCTTTTCTGTCCGCTCCGCAGTTACGTTGGTATCCAAGTTCAAAATCATGACATTCAACTTTGCTTGTTTCGTATGTTAGACTCTCGGCATGATTTGCCTCGAGTTAGTTGAAAAGATGTTACTGGTGTAAAAGTTGTAGATTAAGTTTTAGAATTAGAAAGATGTGTTGTTTTAAAAAGTTAAGAATTACTGTTACTGTTTTAAAGATATAGAGTTAGTAATTTATAAATTTACTAAATTACCGTTTTACTGTTGTACCGTGTTATCCCACACGCTTTTGCCATCCACCCAAGTTTGTACGGCCCAGCCTTTAAGCTTCCAGCCTGTGAATGGTGTGTTTCTTCCTTTGGTTGCAAACGTTGCAGGATCAACTGCTTTTTCCTCGTTCAGGTCAATCATTGTGATATCGGCTGGTGCTCCCTCTTCCAGTTTGCCTGTATCCAGTCGGAATACACGTGCCGGATCAGCTGTCATACGTTTCACCAGGAAGTCCAAGCTCCACAGTCCTGTTTCCACAAACTTGGTGTACAGCAGTGGGAAGGCTGTTTCGAATCCTACGATTCCGAAAGGTGCCAGCTCCATGCCTTTGGCTTTTTCTTCTTCACTGTGTGGCGCGTGATCAGTTACGATCATATCCAGCGTGCCGTCCAGCAAACCTTCGATACAAGCCTGCACATCGCGTGGTGAACGCAGCGGCGGGTTCATTTTCCAGTTGGCGTCCATGCCTGGGATATCTTCATCCGACAACACCAGATGGTGCGGACATACCTCAGCAGTTACTTTAATGCCGATGGACTTCGCCAGACGAATCAGACGAACCGATTGCTCTGTACTTACGTGGCAGACGTGGTAATGAACTCCCGTTGCTTCTGCGAGCAAGATATCACGGCCAACGTGGATGGCTTCGGATTCATTTGGAATCCCTTTGATTCCGTGACGCTTCGAAAACTCACCTTCCGTCACATATCCACCAACAACCAGTGAGTCATCTTCACAGTGAGCGATCACTGGCATATCCATGCTTGCCGCGAGGCTCATGGCATCTTTCATCATTTGAGCGTTTTGTACGCCTACACCGTCATCCGTGAATCCAATAGCGCCTGCTTCTTTTAATGCGGCAAAATCGGTAAGTTCACGACCCAGTTCATTTTTTGTAATGGCTGCATAAGGCAACACTTTAACCAGATCGGCTTCTTTGGCCTTATCCAGTACCAGCTTCACAACTTCCGCTGTATCTGTTACTGGTCTTGTGTTCGGCATGCAAGCGATTGTTGTAAAACCACCTTGTGCTGCTGAACGGGCACCTGTCTCGATCGTCTCTTTGTGTTCGAATCCAGGTTCACGCAGATGTACGTGCATATCGATCAATCCCGGAATAACCAGTTTGCCTGATGCGTCTGTCACACTTTGCGCTGACTTTTCGGCATCCAGAACGGCTTGGTCTTCCAGACCAGCGATCTTTTTAATTTTACCTTCATCTATAATGATGGTTTTCCGTTCAAGTTCCCCTTTTTGGTTCAAGACGTTCGCGTTTTTTATAATCTGTAGCATAATTGCCCTCCGCTTCGGTTCTGTCCGGCTTACCAGGCAAACCGGATGATTTTCTTTATCGTGTACTCTCTTATTGCTCTATAAGAACTACCGTACCGTCAGCCTATGACCCACAGCCAGACCCTGTTACAGTTTCATCGCACGTTCCATAACCGCCATGCGGATTGGAACGCCGTTTGCCATCTGTGGGAAGATCCGCGATGCTTCACTCTCCACAACCGCGTCATCTACCTCGACATTGCGATTCACAGGAGCAGGGTGCATGATAATGGTGCTTGGTTTTAGGCGTGATGCCCGTTCTTCCGTCAATCCGTAGTGTTCGCGATAATCCTCAGCTGAAGTAATTAAGCCATGTTGATGACGTTCCAGTTGAACACGGAGCATCATGACCACATCTGCATCAAGCGCTTCTTCAAGACCGACATAAGGAGCATGCTCTGCGAGTTCCGGTGCCTGCATCGTTTGCGGAGCACAGAAGCGTACATCTGCACCAAACTTTTGCAGTGCCCACAGATTGGAACGAGCTACACGGCTATGCAGAATGTCACCAATGATGGAAACACGCAAGCCTTTCAGTTCGCCAAATGCTTTCCTCATCGTGTAGAGATCCAGCAACGCCTGTGTGGGATGCTCATTGTTGCCGTCTCCGGCGTTCACGAGTGGTACATTCACTTTCTGAGCCAGTTGTTGCAGAACGCCTGCCGGTTTCAACCGGATCACGCCTGCATCAATGCCCATCGACTCAAGTGTTCGTACCGTATCGTAGATGGACTCTCCTTTTTCCACACTGGATGCGGCTGCCGTAAAGTTCAGCACTTGTGCACCCAGGCGTTTCTCTGCCATTTCGAAGGAGAAGCGGGTACGTGTGCTGTTCTCGAAGAACATGTTCGCAACAAAGCGTGATTCCAGTACAGGAGCCAGTTTCTCTTTCTGCGCTTCCCAGTGAGCCGCTCTGTTCAGAATGGACTCGATTTCTCCTCGACTAAGTTCCTTCAGTCCAAGCAAGCTTCGGTCTCTCAATGCTGTCTGTGTAATCATTATGCTTGCTCCCCCCGGTTCTGAGTGATTTTGACTTCGTCCTGTCCGTCCGTTTCCATGAGTGCAACTTCGATCTCCTCTGATTTGGAAGTCGGCACATTCTTGCCGATAAAATCAGGTCGAATTGGAAGTTCCCGGTGTCCGCGGTCTGCGAGTACAGCCAGCTGAATGTTCTGCGGTCTTCCACAGTCCATCAGGGCATCCATCGCTGCGCGAATCGTCCGTCCGGTATAGAGCACATCATCGAACAAAATCACTTTTTTGTTATGGATCGAAAGTGATTCAGGTGTCATAATCAACATTCCCTTGCGATTCGCTTTATTTTCGTCCAAGCGGTCATCGCGGTAAGGAGTCACATCCAGTTCTCCCCAGGGGACTTTGGCGCCTTCGATTTCTTCAATCTTGGCGGCAATCCGTTCCGCGAGGTAAACCCCGCGTGTGCGGATACCGACCAGCACACAATCGTCGATTCCTTTGTTTTTCTCCAATATCTCATGGGCAATCCGTGTTAGTGCGCGGCGGATCGCCGTCTCATCCATAATGACATGTGTCTCTGTGCTCATGCGTTCAGCCTCCTCAGGATTTCCCTTCAGCATCATGGCCCCGTGACGAGGAGAAAAAAAAAGACTCCTTGCCGTGTTTATTGGCAAGGAGTCTCCGAACTTCAGACCGCTCTGAAGAAAGTTTACTCTCGGGGATGCATCGCTTCATTTGCCGCAGCAAAAAAAACGATGTATCGTTCACGTTACCTTGCCAGTCTCACGGGACTGATTTAAAGGTGCTATTCATGTCGTTCATATTGCAGGACCTCACAGGGTTCTGTAATCAACATGTCCGTTTGTCTTCATGAATTATGACAGAAAGACAACCCCCTGTCAACACCTCACCATCGCAGGTGAAAACCCTCTGC
Organism: Paenibacillus sp. FSL K6-4396; assembly: GCF_038002525.1. Lineage (NCBI taxonomy): Bacteria > Bacillati > Bacillota > Bacilli > Caryophanales > Paenibacillaceae > Paenibacillus > Paenibacillus sp. FSL K6-4396. The sequence goes on from NZ_JBBOCR010000001.1 coordinate 4,934,951, forward strand.
TACGTTCTTCTTAGAATCAGCAGTTAGGCTGAAAAACATCCATGCACAATACATCTCATTGGTTATTCATAATTATACAACATTTCTGCATATTTATCCATAGGCAAATGAGAAATTTGATATAACCAAAATAAACCTCTGACTATACTTAAGTAGAGACAAAACACTTCTTTTGAGAACAAACGGTGAGTTTCGTTTTACGCGATATATGAAGGCTGTGAATTAGTACATAGTGAAATGGGTACAGTTTATAAACATGAACCCATTCATAGATGCTGCAATAATGCCGATATACATAAGATTCACAATTATGCGACATAGAAATAAGATACGCCCTACATTTATGTACATTTAGGAGGAAGTCATGCGTCACATTTGGCACGTTTACAAAACAGACTGGTTACATATTCTGAAGGTTCCCACAGGTATATTTCTAATTGTGGCTATTATTCTACTCCCCGGGGTGTATGACTGGGTCAACGTGAAGTCCGTATGGGACCCGTACAGTAATACCCAGGGGATCAAAATTGCTGTGACAAGCGAGGACGCGGGTGCGACTGTTGAAGGAACCAGTATTAATATCGGAAACGAACTGGTATCCAGCCTCAAAAACAACGAAAAGTTGGGCTGGACTTTTGTAGATCGAGCTGAGGCTAGTCGGGGGGTACAAACAGGACAATATTATGCCAGCCTGCTCATTCCCGGAGACTTTTCGTCCAAAATTACAGGTATCGTTGACGGAAAGCTGGAACGCCCAGAGGTAATCTATACCGTTAATGAAAAGGTGAATGCCATTGCTCCTAAAATCACTGGCTCTGGTGTATCTGCCATAACAACACAAATCAATGAAAATTTCACTGAAGCCGTCAGTGAGGCCGTTCTAACCAAGTTGAATGAAGCCGGGGTTGAGATTAATTCCCAGCTTCCAACATTACGCAAAATGGAGAATGGCATTTTTACACTGGAGAAAAATCTTCCGGCTATTCAAGCCGCAGGTCAAAAGGTTCTGGGAGTAGAAAAAGCCATGCCCGAGATTGTAAAAGATGCTCAAAAGATCGTTGACATCGAGAAAAAACTGCCTGAAATCAATGAAGCAGCACAGTATGTGCTCAAGGTGCAGGAGTATTGGCCACAAATTAATGATGCGGCTTCCGAGGTGTTGGCTATTCAAGGGCGGATACCGGATATACAAAAAGCGGTAGAACGCATTCGAGAAGTGGATGAAAACTTTGGTCAGGTATCAGCTGTCATCCAAACGGCGCTGGATAAAACCAACAAAGCTCTGTCTATCGTAACGGCCGCAGAACAAGATCTGGACAAAGTATCACAAATCGCTGGCAACGGGATTGAGCTTGCAGAGGGATTAAATCAGTTCGTGGATTCCAGTGAAGAAGCGTTTCAGACAATTAGCCCGGCGATCCACCAAAATCTGCTGCTGGTGCAGCAGATTACTAACGCTGCAGGAGACGTATTTACACAATTGCAAAATTCGGATCTTAATAACCTGCCTATAGCAGAAGATCTCGACCGGATTGCTTCACGTTTAGGGATTGCGGTAAAACTCGTCGACAGTATGGCAGAACTACTGGGCAAAATAGACAACTTGCTTCCAAGCCATCCACTTGCCGATAAAATTACACAACTGAACTCCATTTCAGATAAACTTCAGTTGCAAATCCGCTTGGCTGGCATCATCAGTGATGCCATGCGTCGTAATACAACTCCACCGACAGACGTCATCGCTCAGTTAAATGCTCTCTCGAAGGACATTAGCAGCGGGATTGGCAATATCTTAAACACCTATGAAAGTGAAATATCGCCTGCACTTGCAGCTGGTGCGGATAAACTCAGGTCTATCCTCTCCACTTCATCAGAAACTCTACAAGGAGCAAAGGATCGTATTCCGGATATTGCGGACATTCTGGCATCAGCCAAAGAAGGGATTATGTTCGGGCAGACCGAGTTGACAAAAATCCAGAGCGAACTGCCTCAAGTACAATCGAAGATCCATGAGGTATCAGAGACACTCGCGAACAAAAGTGAAGGTTTTATCCAAGCTTTGAACACCGTGTCTTCATTAATTCGAAACGATCTGCCCAAGCTGGGAAACAAACTGAACGAAGCCGCTGATTTTGTTCGTAATGATCTGCCTAATGCCGAGAAACAGATAGGCAAGGCATCCGATTTTGTCCAGAACCAGCTTCCGGAGGTCGAAAAAGGAGTACATCGTGTTGCCACGCTGGTACGTGATGATCTGCCAGCATTAGAACGTGCCATCAGTAAGGCTGCTGACAAACTTCGGGAAGTCGAAGGTAATAACCAATTTGCCGAACTTGCCAAACTTTTGCGTGGCGATATCGAAGAAGAAAGTGCTTTCCTTGCAAGTCCGGTGCAAATTAAGGAACAACAGCTTTACCCAATTCCGAATTATGGATCGGCTATGTCACCATTTTATGGCGTGCTGTCCTTGTGGGTTGGCTCAACACTGCTGATATCTCTGCTTCGTGCCGAAGCCGAAAATCCAGAGGGCAAGTTCCGGGGATATGAGTTGTATCTTGGACGTCTTGCTACTTTTCTGACCATTGGGTTACTTCAGGCGTTATGCGTCACCCTCGGAGATATCTTAATCCTGGGTACCTATGTTGCAGATAAACTGTGGTTTGTCCTGTTTGCCATGCTGGTGAGTGCCGTATTTGTCACCATCACGTACACCCTGCTGTCCGTTTTTGGGAATATCGGAAAAGGGATCGCCATTATCTTCATGGTGTTCCAGTTCTCCAGCTCCGGCGGTACGTTCCCAATCAGCATGACATCACCCTTTTTCCAGGCATTGAATCCGTTCATGCCCTTCACGTATGCAATCAGTCTGCTGCGTGAGTCGGTAGGCGGCATATTGTGGTCTACTGCCATCAAGGATATTCTGTGGTTGTGTATGTTCATCGCGCTGAGTCTCATTGTTGCTCTCACTTTGAAACGTCCACTCAGCAGTCTCACCAAACGTTCAGCCGAGAATGCCAAGAAGACCAAAATTATTGCTTAACTCATTTGCTCAACACTAAATAAGATAAGGCCATTGGACTTTCCATCCCATGGCCTTATCTTATTTCATTTCATTATATGAATCGATACATTTTGATTATTTCACTGAGCGTTCCTGTTCCAACTGATTATAGGATTGTTTGATTGTTATTAATGTTTCTACATGGCGATAGATGTTGTTACTTGCCGTAACGATAACACATAACATGATCAAGCCTATAACCACTTTTTTCCCCAATCCCGGACGAAGGCTGATGACAAAACCTCCACCCAACAGGAAGAACGCAAACAGATAATGCCCCGCATACAGGTACATATCATATTGAAATACAGCCAAACCAAAGCCCACGACTACGTGAAGCAAAAAGGCAAACAGAATATATGGCACAAGGGTCCACACTTCTCGTTCACGAATTCCTTTAATGAAGCCCATGAATGCCAGTAGTAAAATAAAGATACCTGTCATCTGCACAACGATTGGATTGGAACGGGATAGATCCGTAACAAAGGCTGCCATGCCCGGGTCCAGTAAATGCATCTTCGGTGTCAACATCGGATTAATAGTTAGCATGTTCAATGCTTTCCAGTGAACAGCGAACTGGAATGGTGTTGCATAGCTTGTTCCACCATTTTGAATGCCCAACAGCCAGTTACTTACCCAACTGCGACCTCCAAAGGCAACATACTGAATACCAGTTAATACGACGATGATCAGAACCGCCAATGCCATGATACCGATGTATTTTTTCAAATTCGTCTTATTTCGCCATGCATGCATATTGAAGAATGTGGCAGCAGCAAATGGTACGATATTGGTCGAGGTTAGTCCAAAGTTAATCGATGCAAGCAATGCATTGGGTACATAACGTACGTCCTGACGCTCACGAGTATACTGCATGTAAACTACAGAGAGAAGGATAACGAACTGTACGTACGGATACGAGTCCGGAATCAACGCAGTATACATCAGGTAGGAACTGAAACCAAACAGTAAGGCCAACAGCAACGGTACGATGGTCGGTTTATCTTCTTTTTGACTCAGGAACAGATAGGCCAGCACCACCGAACCGGCATTTATCATCGATTGCAAGATTAGAAAGAACCAGTTGCCTCCCAGCAGTTTCGCTACAGCCGCAAGAGCGACTGCGAGAAAGGAAATCAGCGGATGGATCACGGAAGAACTGTTGTCCCCATAATACATTGAAGGATCAAAGTTGAATAAATTAATTGGAAACAGCGTTGTATTAAATGGGCTATACGCCCCCAGCATCTCTGCATTACTTTCAATGTACAGAACATACGAGCCGTTCATTAAACCATAGAACAAAGCAAATCCTGCAAACAGGTAAAAGGCTGTCCAGTTGGCTCTGCGATTATAAAATAAGTAATCTAAAAAGTTCATGCTTTCATTTCACATCCTGATTAATTAAGTTCTAGAACACCAATAAACATAGCCCGCCCATAATACATGCCACACCTATCCAGCGTAAAGGGCCCACTGTCTCTTTAAATACCAACATCGCAATGATGAGAGTCCACACATATGTTAATGCGTTCGCAGGCAACACTACGGTTAAGGGAAGAAACTTCAACAACACAATATTCAGCAACGCTCCGGTTCCGTAAAATCCGAGTCCCATGAGTACATGCAGGCGATTGCGACTGGATGCATAAGCTTTCAGTCCGGCCCCGCCCAGTGCACCACACAACGTCATGACAATTAATACGGCAACCATCCAGCTATCGATCAACACTGGTTAATGTCACCCCGATTCCAAGCAACACAACTGCTGCCAACTTCTGCACCGTAATTTCTTCCCCAAGCAAAAAATATCCATAGATTAAGGCAAATACGTAGCTGGCACACATCAGAGGATAAGCAACAGAGAGTTTTTCCAGAGCAAAAGCTTTAATCATCAAAATCGCTCCAAGTCCATAACAAAGAAAACCAACACCCAGGTAGATCCACTCGGTTAGTCCCCATTTCCAAAACAATTGACCCGTTGCTGTCAGAAAAGCGGAAACGAGCATCAACCATTTACCGGTATGACGCGATTTTATTTCCCCCACGTTAATGCCTCCATGTCCGGAACACGCTTGTTAATAAAGTATCGTTGACTCACTAGCTGCATGACTGGAAGATCGGATAAGGAGTCCGAGTAGGAACATGACTGGTCATAATCAATGACCATATTTTTCTCACTCAGATAAGCCTGAATTCGGCGTACCTTCTCTTCCCCTTTGCAATTGCTGCCATCAATTCTGCATGTGTAACCATTCTCATGTCGGACAAGTTCAGTTCCAATGACATGATCCACCCAGGGAAAGTTTTTAAAGTATTTCATATAGGCATGCGGAGATGCGGTTACCAGCAAGACATGATAGCCTGCTTCTTTACGATGTTGCATCTCTACACTGGCCTCGGCAAAAATGGATGTACGCAAGCGGGTATCAAAGAAATGTTCGAGATCTTTTTCAGACATACGCTCAATTTCTTGAAAGTAGGATCGTTTGACTTGTTCAACCGTCATGAAGCCTGCCTTGAATAACACGGTATGTAATGCAATGACAGGCAATCTCCATACCTGCCACGGGTAACGGCGAACACCGTAATGCACAAATTGAAACATGGAATCACTGCGTATGATCGTTTTATCAATATCGAAAATTGCGACTTTCGTGCTTTTCACCCTGATCCCCCTCAGCCTTTATTCAAAGATTGCAAAGATTGTAATAACACTTATCACATACAACATAACCGTAATTAATATGGGCTTGTCCTCAAATAGCACTCGATCGGGCGAGCCACCTTGGTTCTTCATGTGGATCAGATACAGATAACGGAACATGCCATAAATGACCAGTGGAATTGTCCACATCAGGTGAATGGTCCGATCTGAAGTGAATGTGAACAGGGAATAACTGATAATCGTAGCTGTCGTCACAATCGTATTGAATTGATCCAGTAACGTAATGGAGTAGTTATCCAAAACCTTACGATGTGATCCCGTATTTCCCTCAAGCAACGTAAGTTCATTTCTGCGTTTGCCAATGGCCAGAAATAACGACAACAGCATAGTACAGATCAAAAACCACGGTGTGAACGGCACATGGATCAACACACCACCTGCAATGGCACGAAGTACAAACCCGGCTGCAATGGTCATCATATCTAGAATAACGAGATGTTTCAGCACAAATGAATACGATACATTCAACAGGAAATAGACGATACATAACACCCCGAATAGAGGGTTCATCATGAAAGCCGTTCCTACGGAAAGGATTAATAGAATAATGCCAAACAACAAAGCATGACTCGGATTCACTTGCCCAGAAGCCATAGGACGATACTTTTTCACCGGATGCTGTCGATCCCTGTCCCGGTCTACAAAGTCATTTAAAATATACACACAGCCTGCAACAAGGCTAAATAGAATAAAACCGAGCAACGTCGCAAGAATGGTTTCAGCCCGAATCTCCTCAAAAGAGAATAATAACGCAGCAAATAACAGCAGATTTTTAGTCCACTGTTTGGGTCTTAACAATCTGAATAATCCTGACACTGTACTGCCTGTTCCTGTAGTCGGTGAAGACACCGTACTTGTTCGTGATGATAACAATTGTAATAACTCCCTTCAAAAACAACTTCTGTATATAACAAATAACGTAAAGATCTAATCATATGTTGCTTGTATAATTTTGTAAAGGGAGTAAATGAAAAAAATCTAATATGGGCATAAAAAAAGAGACCGTTTCCGGTCTCTTCGTTAATACGTGATTTAACTAATGGGTAATGCGATTAAAATTCAAATTGTACGTCGCTCAGTCGACGTTTGATTTCAGCAATAACACGTTTCTCTTCTTCTTCACCCTTCGCTTCAAAGGTTACGGAGAAACGAACAAAGTTACCAGCATCATCCCAAGGTACGGATGAGATCAGTTTCTCACGGATCAGGAATTGGGAGAAATCTTCGCCAGATTCGAAGCGACGTCCGCCAACCACTCCTTTTGGTGCTTCTACATACAGGAAGAATGAACCTTTGGGTTTTTCAGCCTGGAAGCCCAGTTCGTTCAATGCGGCAACGAGCATATCGTGACGACGGGAATATTTCTCTGCAATTTTTTCCGTAATTTCAGGGTGATTCAATCCATAAGCAGCAGCCTTTTGAATCGCGATGAACTGACCGGAGTCATTGTTGTCCTTCACGTCACTGAATGCTTTGACTACAAGCGGGTTACCCGCTACGAATCCGATTCTCCAACCTGTCATGTTGTAGGACTTGGATAAAGAGTGCAGCTCTACGCCGACATCCTTCGCACCAGGTACCGATAGGAAGCTGAACGGTTTTTTGCCATCATACGTCAATGCTGCGTATGGAGCATCATGTACAACCACAACGTTGTATTTCTTAGCCCACTCAACGACTTCAGTGAAGAACTCCACCGTTGCACTTGCGCCTGTTGGGTTGTTCGGGTAGTTCAGGTAGAGCAACTTCGCACGTTTTGCGATGTCTTCCGGAATAGCCGTCAGATCAGGCAAGAAGTTGTTCTCTTTCGTCAATTGGATGTTGAACACTTCTCCACCCAGATACTTTGTATGTGTACCCATAACCGGGTACCCCGGAACGGTCATGATGGTCACATCACCTGGATTGATGAAGCATGAAGGCATCATCGCCAAAGCCGGTTTGGAACCAATAGAGTGCACGATTTCAGTATCTGCATCGATACCTTCTACGTTAAACACGTTTTTCAAGTAGGAAGCAGCAGCAGCTTTGAATTCAGGAATACCATTGTCGGCATAACCACGGTTCTCGGGTCTGGAAGCTTCTTCTGCAAGTGCAGCTACAATGCCTGCATCCGCCATTTCGTCCGGTTCACCTACACCAAGGTCAATCAGTTCCACATCGGGAAAATCTTTTTTGGCCGAAGCTTTGGCACGTTTGATTTTCTCGAATTTATAAATGTTCGTGTCTTTACCATAGTTGGAGCCACCGATACGGTCGGCAAAATTAGTCTGAATGTAAGTTTCTTGATATTTATCGATACTCATAACGTTGTTCATCTCCTCATTTGACGCAAATTTCTACACTTTAATATGAAGCATTTGCGTAATCAAAGCCATGGACAAAGTATCCGAACATTTGTACTTTCTTGGAGCTGTTAACGGCTGCGTAGCGAGGCAAGCACGTCTTCCATATCTTGCGGAATCGGAGCTGAAAATTCAAGGTATTCTCCCGTTGTTGGATGCACAAATCCAAGAATGGCCGCATGAAGAGCCTGTCCTTGCATTTTGATGCCTTTATTCCGTCCATAAGTTGGATCTCCTACAAGCGGATGACCAATAAATTTCATGTGAACCCGAATCTGGTGAGTACGTCCTGTCTCCAGTTTCAATTCCAACAAGGTGTAATCATTAATCCGCTCTGTAACGGTAAAATGCGTAACGGCATGTTTACTGTTACGTTCTGTGACCGTATACATTTTGCGGTCATTGGTATCTCGTCCAATGGGTGCATCAACGGTCCCTTGATCATGGTTAAGATGACCATGTACAAGCGCGATATAACGTCTGTTCACCGTATGGTCTTTCAACTGGGCAGCCAGTGATGCATGCGCACGATCGTTCTTGGCAGCCATGATCAAACCTGATGTATCTTTATCAATGCGATGCACAATACCAGGACGCAACTCCCCATTAATACCCGAGAGGTCTTTGCAGTGATGCATAAGTGCATTAACGAGGGTACCCGACGTATGTCCTGGTGCCGGATGCACCACAAGACCACGCTGTTTGTTAATCACGATCAGGTCGCTGTCTTCATATACCACTTCCAGCGGAATATCTTCAGCAACGATCTCCACAGCAGCTGGTTCCGGGATCTGTAACTCAACCAGATCCCCTTCGGATAACTTGGCGTTGGCTTTGACTACAGCACCATTTACCGTAACCATTCCGTCTCCGATCCACAATTGAACCTGGGAGCGAGATACGTTATCCACAGCTTCCGTAATATATTTGTCAATTCGTTCTTTTTTATGTTCAGCGGCAACGGTCCATTCCATACGTTCATTGCCATTCATTAGTTCTTCGTCGTTAATCTGTTCCTTATTCGGATTACTCATGATGTTCATTCCCTTCAATCTTCGCGGCTGCTTTTTCGCGCCGTCCTTCAAGCAACGTCTCCACAATGATCAACGCTACACCGATGCAGATTGCCGAATCGGCGATGTTAAAAATGGGAAACGTATAACTCCCAAAATTAAGTTGTACAAAATCTACAACTTCTCCGGTCAATGCCCGGTCAAGGAAGTTGCCAATTGCTCCACCAAGCACCAAACTAAGCGCCACAGGCAGCAATTTGTGCGGGGTATCTTTTACCTTTTGCAAATACCAAATCAAAGCAACGACCACAATCAACGTAACCACGATAAAGAACCAACGCTGGTCTTGCAGAATGCCAAATGCTGCTCCTGAGTTACGATGTGATGTGATGACAAAGAAATTGCCAATGACCGGAATTTCTTCTCTGAGTTCCATCCGGGTTGCAATCAGATACTTGGTTCCCTGATCCAATAAAAATACGATAAAAGCGAGGATATAATACACCACGTTTGTTTGTCACTCCGTTCTTGTCTTTTCCAAACGATACCAGGCTTACGCCAGACTTGTTTATTGTAGCACAGCTGTTTGGAAATCGTCCACGACGCACTATATCAGCAATGCTTATGGCAAAAACGATAACATTTCCCTTCTGTAATCTTGCCCTAAATGGCACATCCTACAATAGAGTCAAAATCCGGATTCCAGCATGAAAGCAGAAAGGGGAAAATCATGTCACATTTTACTAACGAACAACTACAATTTTTACGTTCCCAACTGATGTCCGATAAGCGCGATATTGAACATAGACTTTCGGAAACCGAGCATTATGGCCTTGGAGACTCCCTTAAACTACAGACAGGTGAATTATCACCGATTGATAACCATCCTGGCGACTTAGCCACGGAAGTGTATGAGCGCGAAAAGGATATTTCCCTGCTGGAACATGATGAATTCCAATTGGAGCGAATCGATTCGGCACTGCACTCCATCGAAGAAGGACATTATGGTACATGTGCGGTCTGCCAGCAACCCATTCCTTATGAACGCATGGAAGCTGTTCCCTACACCAAATACTGCAAAAAACATCAACCGGAAACCGTTGTCTCCGAAAACCGTCCTGTAGAGGAAGAGTTCCTTGCCCCGGCATTTGGTCGAACCAGTCTGGACGAGCGTGATGACCAAAACGGCTTCGATGGTGAGGACACCTGGCAGATTGTTGAAAGCTGGGGCACTTCGAATTCGCCAGCCATGGCTGAAGGACGCGATATCGACAGCTATGATGTTATGGCCATTGAAGCCACCGATGAAGTGGAGGGCTGCGTTGAAGCGTACGAAAGCTTCGTTGCAACAGACATCTATGGTCATGACGTCTCCATCGTGCGCAATCGGCAATATCGCCAGTACCTGGAGAACCGTGAGGGCGAGGGTCTGTTAGAACCGGACATGGAGACGGATGACATGTACTAAATGCACTCTGATATCCTTCACCTTTAATCGCTTAGTAGGTGTTCATATCAAGCTGACGCTGGACAATGCGCACAATATCAGCGATGTAGTCTCCAACAATGGGAAGATTGAGCGCCCCAAGTAGCTGTAAAACGTAAATGATCGTTGCTGCGAAAAAGGTAAACCCAATCGCGATCCCCACACCTCGTGCGGCTCCAGACAACAAGTTAAGTCCGATTAATTTCCATGGTCTGTTCAGCAATTCTGTGTATTGCGCAATGCGTGAACGTTCCAGTTCATTCGCCAGACGGTTCGTCAGGGTATGTAGCTCTTCAATTTTGTCATGGGAACTCGGATTATCTGATGTTGATTGTTGTGAAGTGGATACGGTTTGCTTATCATGTTCGCTCATGTTTTGGTCAGTTCCTTTGATCAATATAGATTGACTGCATTATAGAATCATTGCCTTTTTGCTTAAAAAACAAACGAGCCCAGAACCAGGGAATATGTCCCTGCCTCTGCGGCTCGTTTGTTTATACTCTATATTCTATCCCTGTTGAATGGGACATGCTCCGAATTACGCTTCGATGTAAATACCGATCGATTTGCCTCCAGCTTCAACACGTTCCATCGACTCATTCGTACCAAATGTCACTTCGGTTACGAGAACATTTTCACGCAATACATCATCAAACGCCTGAATTGCTTCCTGTAGGGATGCATCTACATCCAGTGTCAATCGTACTCTTTTTTCAATCGGCAAGTCGAGTCGTTTCCGGGTATCCTGCACAGCACGAACCACTTCACGGACCCAGCCTTCCTGTTCCAGTGATGCTGTGATTTCGGTATTGAGCGCAACCGTCAGACCGTAACCTGATGCAGAAGCAAAACCTGATTTAGCCTGCTTATCAACCAATAATTCTTCGCTCGTCACTTGCAGCTCTTCGCCTTCCGGAGAAACAATGTTCAGCACGCCTTCCGAAACCACTTTACGCGTCTCATCGGCCGACATTCCCTTGAAGAAGTTTTGCAAAAATCCTACGTTTTTACCGTATTTCTTACCTGCAACTTTCAGATTCAGCTTCAATGTAAAGTCAACGAATTCCGCATCATTATGCTCCGTACGGATTCCTTTTACATTGATCTCTTCCTTGATGATCTCTTCATAACTTGCCAGGTCAAATCCTTTATCCAGAGAAACGATCAATTCGGACAGCGGCTGACGTGTCTTGATGCCTGTTTCGTTACGAACGTTACGGGCAAGTTCAACCACACGGCGAGCCGTCTCCATATCCTGTTCCAGACCTGCATCAATCAGCGATTCATTAGCTACCGGATAGTCTTCCATGTGCACACTCTCACCTGTTGCAAGGTTCAGATAGATGTCTTCTGCCAGCATCGGTGTGAACGGAGCAACCAATTTCGCAGTAGTCACCAGTACCTCAGTCAATGTGCGGTAAGCGTCGAGTTTATCCTCTGTCAGGCCACTTCCCCAGAACCGGTCACGGGAACGACGGATATACCAGTTACTCAACTCATCAACAAATGCTTCAATCGCTTTGGAAGAGTTCAGATAGTCGTTAACCAGCAACGCTTTTTCTACAACCAGGATCAGGCTGTTCAGTCTCGACAGAATCCAGCGATCCAGCTTGTGTGCGGACAGTTGGAACGGGTGCTCCTGTGGATCAAATCCATCAATGGTAGCATAAAGCGTCAGGAATGCATGGGTGTTGACCAGCGTATCCACCATTTTGGATTTGGCTTCGCCTACGATACCTTTGGAGAAACGTTTGCTGTTCCACGGTGCACTGTCAGACAACAAAGCCCAGCGGAATGCATCTGTACCATATTCTTCAATCACTTCCCAAGGATCGATAACGTTACCTTTGGATTTGGACATCTTCTGTCCGTTCTCGTCCAGAACGTGTCCTGTAGCCATAACCGCTTTGTAAGGCGCTTTGCCTGTCAAAAGGGTGGAAACCGCCAGCAAGCTGTAGAACCAGCCACGTGTCTGGTCAATTCCCTCACAGATCATATCAGCAGGATACTGCTGTTCGAATACTTCTTTATTTTCAAATGGATAGTGCTGCTGAGCAAACGGCATGGAGCCGCTGTCGAACCAGACATCGATCACTTCCGGTGTACGTTTCATCTCATATTTGCCACAAGAGCTCATGACTTTAACGTCATCCACATATGGTTTATGCAATTCAAGATTCTCAGGCACATCACCTACCGCACGGGCACGCAATTCTGCAATGCTGTGTGGAGCAAATTGTTCGCCAGTCTCCTCGCACACCCAGATGTTCAGCGGAGTCCCCCAATAGCGATCACGGCTGATATTCCAATCCACCAGATCCTCAAGGAATTTCCCGAATCGACCTTCACGAACATGACCTGGATACCAATCCACTTCACTATTGTTTGCAATCAGTTGGTCCTTGATGGCTGTTGTTTGGATAAACCAGCTGTCCATTGCATAGTACAGAAGTGGTGTATCACAACGCCAGCAGAATGGATAGCTGTGCTCATATTTTTCTTTGCTGAACAAACGTCCATTCTCGGACAAGTATCGCACGATATCAATATCACAATCCTTAACGAAACGTCCGGCAAAGTCAGTAACCTCAGCGACAAATTTACCTTCCAGGTCCACCATGTTCACAAAGCTGATCCCATTCTCACGGCATACACGGTAGTCATCTTCACCATGGGCAGGAGCCATGTGTACGATACCCGTACCACTTGCATCCGTTACAAAGCCTGCGCCCAGAATGATGTTTGCTTTCTCAGCCTGTACATAGTTAAACGGAGGATCATACGTTTTGCCAACCAGATCGGCACCTTTCAGTGCACCGATGATCTCATACTCCCCCTTGGTATCTTTCATCACTTTTTCAACCAGATTGGTTGCCATGATGTACACTTCATCACCTTGACGAACACGGGAGTAGTCCATATCCGGATTCACGGCAAGTGCAACATGTGAAGGCAGCGTCCAAGGTGTTGTTGTCCAAGCCAGTACAAATTCTCCGCTGTCATTCAGTTTAAATTTCGCTGTAGCGCTCAGGTCCTTGACGTCTTTGTACCCTTGTGCAACTTCATGGGAACTCAGTGTCGTCTGGCAAGATGGGCAATACGGACTCACACGGTGACCACGATACAACAGGCCTTTCTCATGGATTGTCGCCAGGATGTTCCATACACTCTCAATATAGTTGTTATCTAGAGTGATATATGGGTTATCCATATCCGTCCAATATCCGATGCCTTCTGTCAGATCACGCCATTGTTGCTCATACTCGAATACGCTCGCTTTACATTCGTTAATGAATTTCTCCACGCCGTAATCTTCGATTTCCCACTTGTGGGAGATACCAAGCTTCTTCTGTACACCCAGTTCTACTGGCAGACCGTGTGTATCCCAACCCGCTTTACGAACAACACGGTAACCCTTCATCGTGTTATAACGACCAACGAAATCCTTGATTACGCGTCCCAGAACGTGACCGATATGCGGTTTTCCGTTCGCTGTAGGTGGCCCTTCATAAAATACGAAGTTTGGTTTGCCCTCCCGGTTTTCGATAGATCTTTTGAATGTATTCTCCGTTTTCCATTTATCTAACACGCGTAATTCTCTGGCACGTGCCTTCTCTTTGACGTCAACTCGTTGCATGATGATTATCTTCCCTTTCTTTGGTTAGATTGTGGACCGTCCACAAAAAGCGTTTCAATCCCCCTAAATCCCCCTTGCCAAGGGGGACCCCATAGGCGCTCCGCCCTCTGGACACCCGGAATCGGTTGTCGATTGGGGAACAGTTGCGCCGCTTGTGGGCGAGGGTTTATGTGCGTAGTGGCGGCCATTTTGAGGCTGTTCCCTGCGTGAACGCCGCATGGCCTTACCGCGAGGCGGGTGTTGCCGGGTGCTTCGCTCACCCGTCGGGTGGCTCTCTCCTTGAGGTCCCTTCGGGCCTCATGGACGTTCGCCTTGGCGAAACCCCGGCTGCAGGGTGCTTCGCTCACCCGGCGAGTGGCTCTCTCCATGAGGTCCCTTCGGGCCTCATGGGCGTTCGCCTTGTCGAAACCCCGACTGCAGGGTGCTTCGCTTTCCCGGCGGTTGGCTCTCTCCTTGAGGTCCCTTTGGGCCTCATGGGCGTTCGCCCTTTTTTTGAAAACAAAAAAAGCCCCATCCCTGGAAAGGGACGAGGCTATACTCGCGTTACCACCCTAATTCTGTTCATCACAAACCACATCCAGGCAAGCCTGGGTATGCTCTGTCATCAACAGCGCTTATGCCCCGCTATACTACCGCAGGGTGCCGTTATAACGTACGGCTTACGGTTCGGCTTACACACGGCATTCAAGATCACCGCTTCAGCGTCACTTCTCCGGGGAGATATTCGGCTATAACTCATCCATTGGTTTGCACCAACCACCAACTCTCTGAGGGATGAGATCATAACGTACTGAACCCGTCATGGAATCACTATTCATTATGAATATAGTTATAGCCTCTTTGCAGACAAAAGTCAACCAGGCGACAGACTAGTAAATTTCTTTCATCTCCCGCTCACGGTCACGCACTTCCTGCTCCCGGCTCTCCAGCACTTCCCAACCATCCTGAGTCAACAGTTCAAGCTGCGCTTCAACAAGCGTGCGGAAACGGGCACGATAAATCGAGGCCTGCTTTTTCAGTTCTTCCACTTCCAAAGCAATTTTACGCGATTTTCCCAATGATTCGTTCACGATCCGGTCTGCATTTTTCTCTGCTTCCTTCACGATCAACTGCGCTTCTTTCTTCGCATTACCCTTCACATCATCAGCAGCTTCCTGCGCAATGATGATCGTTTTGCTAAGCGTCTCTTCAATTGTAGAAAAATGATCCAGCTTTTCCTGAACGGACAGCAACTGATTGCTCAGCTCTTTGTTCTCGCGAATGACGCCTTCGTAATCTTTGATGACTTGATCCAGGAATTCATTGACTTCATCCTCGTCATACCCGCGCAAACGTCGGGAAAATTCCTTGTTGTGTATGTCCAGCGGCGTTAATGGCATGCTGTCCACCTCCTGTTAAAGTTCCTTCTCGTCCAGAGAAGGTTTGCAGCATAAATCTTTGACTTAATGTATATCGGATACACCGCGTATTTTCTACACCTTTATGATAAACATTTCGACAAGAAAGCGGATTTTCCTGCAACAGACTCAGGCAAATTTGCCGATTTTCACTCGGCAGCGCCCTTTTTTAGTCATCCCATCCTGTTCCATAACCTTGAAACGGCCAAATCCCTGAATGGATACGACATCACCCGCTTTTAGCGATTTGGAGGGATCTTCCTCAACTTTCCAGTTCACACGGCAGCGACCAGCTTTGATCGGCACCAGCACTTTACTGCGGCTAAGCCGATACACATCTGCGCAGATTCCATCCAAACGAAGAGAAGCGACCGTAATGTCCATCGTCTCCAGTTTGCTCTCTGACCATCGCATCTGATCCAAAGGAAGTAACTCTGTGAACACATGTAACCGATGCACCTGATTCAGTTGAAGCGATAAAAAAGCGCCGGTTTCCGCCGCCACCACTGTATGGCAACCGTCCTCCAGCACTTGGATATCCCCGATCTTTCCACGTTTCATCCCAAGCCCGAGCAGGGAACCCATATAGTCCCCATGTTCCAGCTCCGAGATTTTCTGATCATCAGACGTGATACTGAGCACCTGCATTCCCATATCCTCATCATCCAGATACATATAATCAGGTGCAACCAGCGCACGCTTGCGTTCAGCAGCTTCGTAACCACCATCCAGACGAATCTGAACGTCGTTACGACGATTGGCAAGAGTCTGTAAGATAAAAACCTGTCTTGGATCAAGGAAGTCAGTTAGCTTCATGTCATGATACTTGCCTGCCCGCTCAACCCAATCCGAAGCCTTATCTACAAAATCTCGCTCATCATGGCTAAAATGTTCGTAAATTTCACCGCTCATCTATATCACCCTACCCTAATATGCAAAATACCGGAGTATGGAAATCAGCCCATTAAGCGCGAGTTGGAGAACGATCAGCGCCACAATTGGGGAAATATCCAGCACACCGAACAAAGGGGGGATAAATCGACGGAATGGTCTTAGATATGGCTCCACTAATTTGCCCAGCCATTCACCGATGAAGCTTTCCCGCGCATTGGGAAGCCAAGACATCAATATGTAGACAATAACCATGTAAAAGTAAATCTGGTATAACGTGTACAACACGCTTTCGATCTGATACAAAAGTGGCTCACCTCATTCTGTTATAATCTTGCTCGCTGTCAGCCAGTATTTCCGTAATTGAGCCCTGAATTTCAACCGTATCTGGCGTACAGAGAAAAATGTTTCCGCCGATTTTGGAAATACCGCCACCCAATGCATATACCGTGCCACTCAAAAAATCAATAACGCGCAGCGCTTGGTCCTGGCGAATTCGTTGCAAGTTCACCACAACAGTACGATGCGAACGCAGATGGTCGGCAATTTCCTGAGCCTCGTCATAAGAACGCGGTTCATACAGGACAACTTTAACATTTTTCTGGGAATGAATGCTCACCACATTATTCCCCCTTTGGTTTCTACGTTTATCGAGACTGGAGGTTTCAGCTTCCTGATGTTCAGACTCATTTTCCTCCTGCGCAGCCATTCGTTCACGTTCCACAATCTCTTCCTCTTCCTGAAGTCCGAGGAAATTCATAAATTTATTCATTACGCCCATCGTGAACCCTCCTCTTTTCCTACGAGAATCGATCCTAGCCGTACCCAGGTTGCACCTTCTTCAATGGCCACTTCAAAATCATTGGACATCCCCATTGACAGCTCAGTCAATGGCTCTGCTGTAAGGGCTTGTCCATTCAATTGATCTCTCAGCTCACGCAATCCACGAAATACGGGACGCGTCAGCTCCGGATCTTCCTCATGAGGTGCCATAGTCATCAGGCCAACGACCTTGAGATTGTTGAACGAACGAATATCACGCAAAAAAGAACTTGCCTGTTCAGGCTGTAATCCATACTTGCTCTCTTCACCCGAAATATTCACCTGCAAAAACGTTTCCACCTGGATGCCAAGTGAAGCTGCTTTTTTATCCAACTCCTTCGCCAATGACAAACGATCCAGTGAATGGATGTAACGAAACTTGCCAATCACGTCTTTCACCTTGTTTGTCTGCAAATGACCGATAAAGTGCCAGGTACCCTGCTGACCAAAAGCTTCCCATTTGGCCTGTGCATCCTGCCACCGGTTTTCTCCAATATGCTCAAGACCATGATTCAGCACCGATCCCGTTGTTTCAAGTGAGACATATTTCGTGACCGCAATCACATTCACATCATCACGATGACGGTTACTGCGCCGACATGCGTCCTCGATCTTCTGATTTACCTGTTGAATACGCTCCTCCAATGACACAGAGGGTCACCTCTCTTCCAGCCCAATCCAGCTCGCCATCCGCCCTGTAACACCATTTTCCTTCCGATAGGAGAAAAATAGTTCGGGATGACAACTTGTACACCATGTTGTACATTCGATATGATCCGGCATTATTCCTGCTTTCATCATAATGTGTCGATTACATTCTTTCAAGTTTAACATCGTTTTACCGTTATTCACGGCTCGATATGCTTGTTTGGAAGCAGAATCCTTGTATTCATCATTAACCTGGGAATCATCAAACCAAACCCGTACATGCTGCATGACCGCCTCATCCACTTCATAACAGCAATCCCCAATCGACGGACCGATTGCAGCTCGAATGTCCTGCCTACGGCTGCCATACTCCCGTTCCATCGTCTCCACCATGGATACAGCGATACCCGCGACTGTACCTTTCCAGCCGGCATGAGCAAGACCTACCGCCTGCTGTACAGGGTCATAGAAATAAAGCGGCACACAGTCTGCGTAGAAAGAAGTCAGCAGCACACCAGGCACATTCGTGACCAATCCATCCGTATCCTGCAACGCAGATTGACGATCAAGTAATCCTCTGCTCCGATCTTCAGCGGTAATTACTGCGACATGTTTGCCATGCACCTGCTCTCCACAGGTCCAAGCTTCTGCTGCAAAACCAAGCTTCTCGGTTACAAGCCTGCGGTTGTTAAGTACAATTTCAGGGTCATCCCCCACATGATAAGCACAATTGAGCGTAGCATACGGAACTTTTCCAACTCCACCATGCCTCGTCGTAAACCCGACTGACAACTGTTCAAATTGCTGTGTCCAGGGCTCAACATATAATAATAACGGATCAGGACCGAAATCTGAATTTGGGTTCTTGGTCCGTTCAAGTAATTCTTTATCCAATACAAAGGGTTCCATTATCTCACCTCACCACTTCCAGTGTACCAAATGAGCCACATTCTGTCTCCTTTATATCGTTCGACGCTGATTACGTTCCGACCGTTCAATGCGTTCCACTCGCTCTGTGCGGTTATGCTGCTGTTCATCATACAGGCGCGCTTCGCGATCACGCTCGTCATACGTATTTTCCTTCACCTCATCCATCTTCACCAGTATCACATCTGAACCAATCTTCACAATGTTTCTCCAAGGAATGACCAGGTCAGTTCCCCCGCCAAAGAGACCCATAAAACGGCTGTACCCTGGCACAACAATCGCTTCAATTCGTCCCTGCTTCAGATCCAGTTCCAAATCACTGATCTGACCGAGGCGTTTACCATCCGTAATGTTAATGACATCCTTTGTCTGAAAGTCCGAGATTTTCATGCCTCGTGCCGCTACTTCGCTCGTATTTACTTTCATTCATTCCCGCCCCCTGTTATTCCTCTTCTGCCCGTTCTTCACGCTTCTATACAATATATGTTTCAAGGGCGAAAAATGTCCTGTTTTTCATCGAATGTGGAAACGGTCCATAACAAAAAGACGACCAACGGTATACACTGCCCCGATTGATCGTCCCTCTGCCTTTGCATCGTGTTATGACTTTACATGTTTTTGCATCTGCTGTATCGCTGATTTCTCCAGACGTGATACCTGAGCCTGGGAAATGCCAATTTCATCAGCCACTTCCATCTGGGTTTTCCCTTCGAAAAACCGCATCGACAGAATCATTTTTTCCCGCTGACCAAGACGATGCATCGCTTCACGAAGTGCAATTTCCTCGATCCATGACACATCCTTGTTTCTGTCATCGCTGATCTGATCCATAACATAGATCGGATCACCACCATCATGATAAATCGGTTCGAAGAGCGAGACCGGGTCCTGAATGGCGTCCAATGCAAAAACAACATCTTCCTTCGGCACATTCAGTACTTCCGCAATTTCGAATATCGTCGGTTCCCGAGAGTTTTTATTCGTCAGGCTGTCACGGACCTGAAGTGCTTTGTAAGCAATATCCCTCAAGGAGCGAGATACCCGAATCGGGTTATTGTCACGCAGGTATCGACGGATTTCACCGATAATCATCGGCACCGCGTAGGTTGAAAATTTGACATTCTGGGATAAATCAAAATTATCAATGGCTTTCATCAGGCCGATGCAACCAACCTGGAACAGATCATCGACAAACTCCCCCCGATTGTTAAAACGCTGAATGACACTGAGCACAAGACGCAGGTTGCCATTCACTAATTTCTCTCTTGCTGAGCGATCATGGTGTTGCTGAAGGGAATGAAACAATTCCCGCATTTCAGTGTTGGTGAGGACAGGCAATTTTGCGGTGTCCACGCCACAAATCTCGACTTTGTTTCGGGTCATCGTGATTTACCTCCCAAGGAGAAACATTAATGTACATTATCTCCGGGGCAGGCTTTTTTATTCGTACTTGGCACCCTTGCCAGTAATACCCATTCTGACCAATGATGTATTTCAGACCATTTTATTGAACTCTTTGCGGAGTCTTTTAATGATTCTTTTTTCGAGACGAGAGATGTAGGATTGGGAGATTCCGAGGAGATCTGCTACATCTTTTTGTGTCTTTTCTTCCCCATCCGTCAGGCCAAAACGAAGCTCCATAATCATTCGCTCGCGCTCCGTTAATTTTTCCAGTGCCTTGTGCAGAAGTTTTCGGTCTACCTGCTCTTCAATATTCCGATAGATTGTATCGTTTTCTGTACCCAATACATCGGATAATAATAGTTCATTTCCATCCCAATCAATGTTGAGCGGTTCATCAAAAGAAACTTCAGTTCGGATCTTACTATTACGTCTTAGGTACATCAAAATTTCATTTTCGATACAACGTGAAGCATAGGTTGCCAGTTTGATTTTCTTTTCCGGGTCAAATGTATTCACTGCCTTAATCAATCCGATGGCTCCAATGGAGACCAAATCCTCAATATTGATTCCTGTGTTTTCAAATTTGCGTGCAATGTACACCACCAGACGCAGGTTGCGCTCAATGAGCATCGCGCGAATGGCCGAGTCTCCCGAGGATAATTTTTGCAGCAAAAATTCTTCCTCTTCCCGGGTCAATGGCGGCGGAAGTGCCTCACTTCCCCCAATATAATAGATCTCTTCGCTTTTGAGTCCCAATAAAAATAACAGACGGTAATATTGCAGCTGCGCCACCAGTTTCCATTTCACAAGCATGTACGTTCCTCCTATACCACATTCAGCGGCTTTTCTGTTGCTCCCGCAGAGAGAGCCGTAGACTGCGCAGAAGCAGCGTCTTGCACAAGTTCAGGATGAATCACGGCCTGGTATTTCCCATCCGACGACAAAACACCTCCATCCAGCCCAATAAGTACCCTTGTCGTCTCATAACATGTTTCCTCCATCGTCACCTTCACCCGGTCCGGCTTCATTGCCAGCATAAACGCAGTCCCTTTGTTAATGCCCCGATAAGGCACTAGCCGCAGTCGATCCTGCCACTGAAAACTTTCCTGATCAAGCTCCAGAATAAGGTTGTCCGGCGCCTCGTCCTTGAGTCTACCCTTCCATGAAGCAGGTAACATGTCTTGCCATAACGAAACCTCCATCACCATGACCGGCATGCGCGATAAGGGATCTGTAAGTTGATTGCCCGTATCCAGAAGGCCTGTACAAGAAATGACTACCTCATCGATGCAGACCTCAACTTTGCCCAAATAGGTCGTCATGCGATCCGTTTTCCGTTTTGAACTCTGCACAGCTTTAAATAAAAACAGGACAGCAAAAAATACGATAAACGTGAACCAGAAAGCAATTTTCAGATCAAATGACATACCGCCAGAAGCCGTGAACCAAATGCCGTTAAACAACTCACCGGAGCTCTGAAGCATGTAATGCACACCCAGAATACCTCCAGCAGCGACAAAATTAATCACATAGAAGGTACCCAGCGTCCTCGCAAAAGCCTGCAGACCTTTAAACCCAAAAGCAATCGTAAGCATGACCAGCGAGAACCCGAACTTGATCAAAAAGGTGAACATAAAATCAAACTCCGGTACAAACATCATGACCACGTATAATGCACCGACAATGGCTGACAGCAACCATCGCCACCAAACCAGCTTTGTCTTGCGCATCCAGGCGGTCATTCCGATGAGTGCACCGTCAATACACAGGTTTGTCAAAAAAATTAGATCCACATAAACAACCAAAGTCTTCACCTGCCTGCGCGCAACATATCGAAATATCGGTACCCGATATCCTGATATTCATGAGCATATTCACAAGTATACGGAGCCCCCTGTTCAAAGTCTGTCTAATCATGGGGGTGTGGTTCCAACTTTTTTTGTCGGAATTGCTCAGGCCCTTTGTTCAGAATTTGTTCATTGCTGTATGCTATGATATCTAAATAAACAGAAAAAACCCGGTCGCTCCATAAGGAGTACCGGGTTTCCAATACATTGATTTGCGTATTAATCGTTGTTATTATTGCGTGAACGATTGCGTAAAAATGTCGGAATGTCCAGCTGATCATTGCTCGGCTGATTTCCGAAAGGACGCAGGTTCGGAGAACGCGTATCCGTCGTCTCCGTTGTTGCTGGAGCTGGCTTACGTCCTGGTGGTGGTGGAGCAGGTTTATCTTCAAAACCGGTTGCAATAACCGTAACCTTAATCTCCTCTTTCAGGTCTTCGTCAATGATGGCACCAAAGATCATGTTCACTTCCGGGTCGGAAGCAGACGTTACGATCTCTGCCGCTTCATTCACTTCATACAGGGACAGATTAACGCCACCCGTAATGTTCATGATTACCCCGCGAGCACCTTCAATAGAAGTTTCAAGCAAAGGACTCATAATGGCTTTCCGTGCTGCTTCTGCGGCACGATTCTCACCAGTTGATTCACCAATCCCCATAAGGGCTGAACCACGTTCGTGCATAATCGTTTTGACGTCAGCAAAGTCAAGGTTGATCAGACCCGGTACAGCGATCAAATCAGAGATACCTTGTACCGCTTGACGAAGTACGTTATCCGCTTGACGGAATGCTTCAAGCATAGGAGTCTTTTTGTCTACGATCTCGAGCAAACGATCATTAGGAATCACGATCAGTGTGTCGACTTTTTCCTTGAGAGCTTCAATACCTTGCTCTGCATGGCTGGAACGCTTGCGTCCTTCAAATGTAAATGGACGAGTTACGACACCCACGGTAAGTGCACCACACTCTTTAGCGATTTCGGCAATAACCGGAGCCGCACCTGTACCTGTACCGCCGCCCATACCGGCTGTAACAAATACCATGTCTGCACCTTTCAACGTGTTCATGATCAGATCGCGGGACTCTTCCGCTGCTTTTTTACCTACATCCGGGTTGGCGCCAGCACCAAGACCACGAGTCAATTTATCACCGATTTGCAATTTATGCTCGGATTTCGCCAGGTGTAACGCCTGAGCATCCGTATTCACCGTAATAAATTCAACACCTTGTACACCATTTTCAATCATACGGTTGACTGCATTGCTTCCGCCGCCGCCTACACCGATGACTTTAATTTGAGCCAAGCTCTCCATCTCGAAATCAAATTCCAACATATTATTCCATCTCCCCCTCAATGTGCATGGATGGCCCGTCCAATTTTTGATTTGAACCGAATCAATTTCATATATCGACGAACGAAAGCGTTTATTTTAGTACCGGCGCATTCAGACGGCTTCAAGAATGTATGAAATGGATCCAACCTGTTATATAAATTCGCTGAACATATTCTTCAGCCGCTCGAACAGACCGGGTTTTTGCTCCGATTCCTGTGCCGTATTTGGCTTCGGACGGTTGGTCGGTTTCTTGTTGTTATTATTGTTGTTGTTATTTCCACCGCCGTTATTGATCGAGGGACGAATGCGCAAACTGCGAATTACACTGTGCAATATGCCAACTCCGCTTGTAAACCCGGGGTCACGCACACCAATATAATCCGGAACTGCAACTCGTACCGAAGCAGCAAGCTCATGCTGAGCGACCTGCAGAACCCCCGGCATAGAGACCGTACCTCCCGTTAGTATATAACCTCCAGGAAGCTCGTTGTAACCAAGACGCTTCACTTCTTGGGATATCATCTGGAATATTTCTTGAACCCTAGGTTCAATAATTGCTGCCAGATCCTCCTGTGAAAACTCCTTGTCTACATTACTGCCAATTCGGGTGACTTTGAACATCACATCCGCAGCAGCATCATCCAACCAGGCGCAGCCATATTTCAGTTTCACTTTCTCTGCCTGATCCGTTAACGTGCGTAAGCCATAGGCGATATCATTTGTTACGAATTCCCCACCTATAGGCAATGTTGATGTTGCAACAAGACTGTCTTCTTCAAAAATGGCGATGGTTGTTGCACCTGCTCCAATATCAACAAGCACTGAACCCATCGTTTTTTCATCTTTGGACAAAGCCAGTTGACCCGCTCCAAGCGACATGAGAACCAGATCGCTTACTTTCAGACCCGCTTTTTCCACGCAGCGCAAAAGATTATGTATCGCGGTTTTTGCACCCGTAATGATCGTTGCTTCAACTTCCAGACGAACACCAATCATACCACGGGGGTCCTGTATGCCCTCCAAGCCATCTACAACATATTGCTTGGCGACAACATCAATAATTTCCCGTTCCGGCGGAACTGCAATGACTTCGGCTGCTTTCAACACCCGTTCCATGTCTTCTTCTCCGATTTCACGATCCTCGTTAGACACAGCCACGACGCCGTGACTGCTCATCAGTCCGATATGATTTCCCGAGATTCCAACATACACTTCGGATATTTGAATACCTACCATACGTTCTGCATGATCCACTGCGTTGCGAATCGACTGCACCGTCTGATCGATATCTACGATTACACCTTTGCGAATTCCCTCCGAGTCGGCAGATCCAACTCCTATAATATTAAAGGTTCCATTATTCATTTCCCCAATAATAGCGCGAATTTTGGATGTACCGATGTCCAAACTAACAATGATGTCATTGTTGCTCAAGTCTGTGGCACCTCCTGACTCCAATAGTAAATTACGTTCGAATTTAAACACTCTTAAAACATATTCAACACACTTCAGGCTTTCCCTCTTTTTTCTACAATGTTTTTGGGTGTCAAAATCTGGTTGCCAGACATAAAACATTGAAGAAAAAAGAAGGAGGCAACTCATGTGCCATAAGTTCAAGTGTATCATTTTTTCTTCATCTCAGAAAGAACAAGTTTCATTGCTCTGACGGGGTCAAACCCCGACCTGCCTAGGCTTTCATATTCAGTCCAGCCTCATCATGGCAAAGATCAGGGGGTTGCTCCTAGTTCAGCATCATCTTCCGGGTCATCCGGGATGAAAGGGACATAGGTATCTGCCTCAAGCATGGTGATTTTCCCAGGCCGTTCGGTCTCAATCACCTGATTCAGATACTCCACTTTATCCGATAAAAGAGAGACGGTTGTAATCACTTCAAACTGTGATTTGGTATACATCCGAATCTGATCCGGAAATGAAGGCGTTGGATTGGGAATAATTTCCGAAATATCCGTCGTCAATTCATTCGGAATTTTAGCCAGTGTCTGGCTCAGTTTGGCTTTGAGTGGATCATCAGCCTTCCATTGGGTCAATATGGGCTTCTCCACAGCAACACCAATTGTTGCCGGAACCGTCAAGCTTGTCCCACTGGCTAATATCGCTTTTAACGTACCGTCAGAACCAAGCTCATAAGCAACCGTGGCATATTCCTGAACCTTGATATGGATGATACCCGGGAATTGCTTGTCCACGGTAACGGTGGAAATCGCCTTGATGGTCTTGAGACGCTCAATAACCTCGGCAGTACTTGTCCCAAAAAATTGTTCGCCTTCTTTCAGCCCGCTTTTCTCCAGCAGTTCTGAAGTTGCTGTATATACATTACCCGTAATTTCAATTGCCGAAATCCGACTCATGGAAGAACGAAAGAATAATACAGCAAGCAATACAATAAATAATAATAAGAGAATAATTACAATTTTTCGGCTTGTGTTTCCTTTTGGCCGATTCTTCTTCAGAACCGGAATTTGACTTTTAGGCATAAGTAGCGCTCCACAAAGCCTCAGGTCCCCTCCCTTCAAGAAGGGGACGCCAAGGACGTTAATTGGCAAAATCCAACTGTTTCGAAACGGACGACTGTCGCTCAACCGATGCTCCAAGACTTTGGAATAACTTCTCGATCTGATCGTAGCCCCGGTCAATATGATGCACTTGCTCCACAACCGTTTTGCCTTGAGCAGCCAGACCAGCAATGACCAGAGCTGCACCTGCACGAAGATCGGTTGCTTCTACTGTAGCCCCGTACAGACGGGGAACACCACGGATAAATGCTGCGTTCAGATCGACTGAAATATCAGCCCCCATCACATTCAGTTCATCCACATGTTTGAACCGGCCCTCGAATACCGTTTCCTTCATCACACTGAATCCGTCTGCCAGACTGAGCAGCACCATGATTTGCGATTGCAAATCTGTCGGAAACGAAGGATACGGAGAAGTCACAATACGGTCTACTGATTTGGGACGGCTCATACAGCTCACCGTCATTATATCATTGCAGACTGTGATTTGAACACCAGTGCGCTTCAATACATGTATAAGTGAAGTAAGATGAGCAGGATTGCAGTGTGTAAGGGTAACATTGCCTCGTGTTGCTGCTGCTGCAATCATCACAGTTCCGGCAACGATTCGATCCGGTATAATCTCATAGGAACAAGGCTTCAGTTTCTCAACGCCATTGATCGTGATTGTATCCGTTCCTGCACCAATAATGCTTGCACCCATAGCATTCAAAAAGTGTTGCAGGTCCTGTATTTCAGGTTCTCTTGCCGCGTTGCAGATGGTTGTCGTCCCTTTAGCCATAACGGCTGCCATCATGATATTCTCGGTCGCACCCACACTCGGGAAATCCAAAAGAATATCTGTACCCACCAGATTACGTCCATGACAGATAATCTGTTGGTCCTGCTCTTCAATCAAAGCTCCGAGCGCTTCCAGGCCCCGGAGGTGAAGATCAATTTTGCGTTCTCCGATGGCACAGCCTCCTGGCTGATACACTGACACTTGCCCAAACTTAGCCAGCAATGGTCCCATCAAAAAAATGGAAGAGCGCATCTGCTTCATTAGATCTTCTGGCACATCATATGACCGGATAGACGAGGTATTAATCGTCACTGTTCCCTGTTCATGCCGACACGTGCATCCAAGCCGTTCCAGGATATACAGCATCACTTCAATGTCCAGCAAGTGTGGAACGTTATGCAGTGTAACTTCTCCATCTGCCAACAAACTTGCGGCCATAATCGGTAAAGCGGCATTTTTTGCTCCATGGATGCGTATGGATCCTGAGAGGGGTTTCCCGCCTTCAATCACCAATTTGTCCAATGTATCACCTCCGGGGTTTACCGCTCACCCACTACGAAGACTTCCGGTACCAGGTTAATACCGTTTTGAGATGATATAGTGCTCTGTATCTGCTGCATTAGGGTGATAACGTCCTCTGCTGTTGCTTGGCCTGTATTGACAATGAAATTGGCATGCATGGTGGATACCTGTGCGCCTCCCTGGGTCATTCCTTTCAGCCCTGCTGCTTCAATCAGGCGGGCTGCATGATCACCCGGTGGATTTCGGAATACACTACCTGCACATGCCATCTGCAGTGGCTGTGTGCGGCGCCGGCGATCTTTGTAAGCCGCCATGGTTTCCGAAATGACGTTACGCTCTCCATGCTGGAGTTCAAATGCAGCTTCCAGCACAATGCCTCTCCGATCATGCAGAACAGAGTGGCGGTAGGCAAAATCCATGTCCTCCTTGCTGTAACGTACCAATTCCCCTGTCTCCAGTACAATCTCAGCGAATTTGAATATCCGTGACACATCCGATCCATGCGCGCCTGCATTCATGTACACAGCTCCACCGACAGTGCCGGGGATACCGCTGGCGAATTCCAGACCGACCCATTCCTTTTTGGCAGCAACCACACTGAGTTTAACAAAAGAATGCGCCGCTCCGGCGGTTACACCACCTTCGTGAAATTCGGCATAATCAAAGCCCTCGCCTGGTTTCACCACAACACCACGTATTCCTTTGTCTGACACCAGCATGTTTGAGCCCCGTCCAAGTTGCATCCACGGAATCTGATACGTGTGAAGCAATTGAACGAGATTCATCATCTGCTCTTTATTCTCGGGAATGACCAGTGCATCCGCAGGACCGCCGATCTTCCATGTGGTGTATTTGGCTAGTGATTCGTTTTCAAGAACTCTGCCAACATTATTCTGGGATAGTAACGATATCCACTGATGCATGTTTGCTTCCTCCTTTGCTTCAAAACCGATGAGCACGGTATGTTCTGTTGTTACAGACCGTGTTCTGGCGCCATGGAACGATGGTCACGATTTATACGGTATCTTATGTCAGCCCCGTCTTGTGTGTGACAATCGCCCACAAACACACTTTATCGGCGTGCAGCAAGACGCTGAATTTCATGAACAAGCACTTCAGCTGCATCAGGTTTCCCCAGTTTCCTAGAGGCTTCAGCCATCCGTTTGCGTCCCGATTCATCATTCATAATCTTGGCGATGGCTTCATACAGGACTTTGCCTGTAAGATCCTTCTCCAGCATCGTGAGTGACGCACCTCCACCTTCAAGCGTGCGTGCATTGGCTTCCTGATGATTATTAGTCACGTTAGGTGAAGGAATCAGGATCGAAGGAATACCCAGTGATGTGATCTCCGCAAGGAATGATGCACCTGCACGGTTTACAATCAAGGATGTGCAGGCAAGCACCTCAGGCATATTATGCATGTAAGGCAGGACATGCAGGTGGTTTGGCATCGTACCCAATGAGCTGCGAATGGCTTCACGCGTTTCATCAAAATAGGTATCCCCTGTCACGTAAACTACATGTACATCGTCCAGTTGTTCCAGCATTGGAGCCATGTCCACCATGGCCTGATTGATTGCTTTTGCCCCGCGACTGCCCCCAACCACAAGAACAACACGGCTATTCATCGGTACACCTAATGTGGCAAAACCACGATCACGGCTAGCCTGGGCTACCGTAGTCGCTCGCGGATTACCGGTATAGATCACCTTTTTTGCGCCGGAAAACGATGTTTCAGAACCTTCAAAGCTAACGGCAACCGTGTCCACATAACGCATCAAAAATTTGTTCGTCAGACCAGGAATGGCGTTCTGTTCATGAATTATACTCGGAATTCCCAGTTTTGTTGCTGCATATACCACAGGTCCACACACATATCCACCTGTACCAATCACAACATCCGGTTTGAATTCCTTCAGCATTTTTTTGGACTTGCGTACACCTTGAATGAAACGCATGACCGTTTTCAGGTTGTCGATGGACAATTTCCGCCGAAAGCCCGTAATATCAATGGATTTAAAAGGAATATTTTCTTGGGGAACCAGCTTGCTTTCCAGCCCTCTGGTTCCTCCGATGTACAGAAATGTCGAGTCCGGGTTCTCCGCCTCGCATTGTCTTGCTATGGCAACGGCCGGATAGATATGTCCACCCGTACCGCCACCGCTTAGAACGACTCGCATCGCATAGTCACCTCGCATAACGGGATAAATTCACTAAAATGCCCAGTGCTGTGAGCATGAGGGTTAATGATGATCCACCGTAACTGATCAGAGGCAATGTAATGCCCGTAACAGGCATCATGCCAATGACAACACCAATGTTAATAATGACCTGTACGGCGACCATACCCACGATACCAACACCAAGCAGACTGCCAAAGGCATCCGGAACGGTCATGGCTACACGCATACCTCTCCACACCAGCACCAGAAACAACAATAATACAATCATTCCACCTATAAAGCCGAGTTCTTCGGCCAAAATACTAAAAATAAAGTCCGTTTGAGGTTCAGGTACATAACTGTACTTCTGCCGACTCATACCCAGTCCCAATCCCGCCAGTCCACCAGGACCAATCGCGTATAAGGATTGAATGATCTGATATCCGGCACCCAGCGGATCGGACCACGGGTCCAAAAACGCTGTGATACGCTGCAACCGATAGGGTGCTGCTGCAATCAAAGCTGCAAACCCCGCTACGCCGCCAAGAGCAAGCAAGCTCAGATGTTTCATTCGCGCTCCGGCTGTGAAAATAATAAGCATCGATGCGCCCATCATCACGGTGCCAGTCCCCAAATCAGGTTGCAGCATAATAATCCCAAAAGCCAACCCGATCAATCCCAGCGGTGGTAGAAGCCCCGATGTGAAGGTTTTGATTTTGCCCGGTTCCTTGCTCAACCAGTGAGCGAGAAACAGAATCATGCCCAGCTTCATGAATTCCGAGGGCTGAATACCGAACGAACCAATGCCCAACCAACTTCGTGCACCACCGCGAACCACACCGATTCCAGGAATGAGCACCGCAATGAGCATAATAAAACAGGCAATCAATATAGGCTTGGCGTATTTCCTCCACACCCGGTAGTCTACATTAGCAGTTACGAACATGGCCACAAGCCCAAGCACCGCAAACAGGGCCTGTCTTTTTACAAAATAAAATGAATCGCCATAGTCATGAAAGGCAAGCACCGAGCCCGCACTATATACCATAATAATGCCGATGGCAAGCAATGCCAAAATACAAATCAGCAACCAAATATCTGGTGCCGGTCGCGTCTGTTTCATCAGGAGGCCACCCCTTGCATGGAAGTAGGGGCTTTTCCACCCCCCTACTTACAAGTTATGCGCCGCCTCTTTAAAAATGCGTCCCCGCTCTTCATAGGAAGCAAACATGTCCCAACTTGCACATGCCGGGGATAACAAAACGACATCACCGGCACTGGCAAGCTTCGATGCTTCCTGCACAGCAACGGTTAACGTCAGGGCAGCGTCCTCCTCATTATCGACGACCTTAATTTGCTTTAATCCGGCAAGTTCCGCGACCTTGGCAATTTTTGTCCGTGTCTCTCCAATTGCAACAACAGCTTTTACCCGTTCCTGGAACAAGGGTAACAACTCCATCATGTCTGACCCGCGATCCAACCCTCCAGCAATTAATACAACTGGCTCCTTGAACGAGTTCAGAGCCATGACCGTAGCCTTCGAATTGGTCGCTTTGGAGTTGTTGTAATACGCAGCGCCATTATGATCTAGTACATATTCAAGGCGGTGCTCAACTGCCTTGAAGTCTGCGAGCGGCGCTGCCAGTACCGCTGGATCAGCTCCTGCAGCCACGGCAATAGCCACAGCCGCCATTGCATTTTCCACATTAAATCGTCCAGCTATGCCAATGTCCTCAATATCGATGATCATCTGCTGATCTCCGTTTTCATCCGCGTAGATAATCTGGCGCTTCACATCATCCTCTTCTCCATCCACATAAGGTGGATATGCATACACACCTGTATCCAATTTCTCAATCATTGAGAAGGGAAGCAATCTGCCTTTGATGTAAGGAACCAGACCACGACATACCGCATCATCCCAATTCAGGATGGCTACGTCGTCAGGCTGCTGATTGGCGAACAGTTTGGCTTTGGAAGCCACATAATCATCCAGATCCCCATGATAGTCCAGATGCGTCTCTGCAACGTTAAGCAAGCTGGCGATCCGGGGACGGAAATCAACCGTTCCTTTGAGCTGGAAACTGCTAAGCTCAACAACCATCCAGTTATCTGGAGAAGCTTGCTCTGCCGCTTCACAGAGAGGTGTTCCGATATTACCGGCAACGATCGGTTTGAGGCCGGCATGCTCCAACATTTTACCCACCCAAGTGGTCGTTGTTGTTTTACCGTTGGAACCCGTAATCCCGATCATGGGTGCAGCACATAGATGATAAGCTACCTCTACTTCGGTCACCACTTCAATGCCCAATGCCATAGCTTGCTGCACAGGAGCTGCATGGTATGGGATACCCGGGTTTTTAACGACCAGCTTCACACCACTGTGAATCAGATCATCCGGATGTCCTCCGCATACAACAGAAATTCCCAAAGCCTCCAATTCGGAAGCTTCGGGACATTGATTTCTCTCTTTTTTATCATTTACTGTGACCTTCGCTCCGGCGCGATCCAGCACTTTGGCGACCTGTACCCCACTTTTCGCCAATCCGAGCACGACTACTTGTTGTCCGCGATATGATTCAGGATGATTCATGATCTACAACCCCTTGTTGAGATAAAGTCCAAGAGCGGCCAAAATTGCGCCTACCGCCCAAAAGGTAATAACAACCCGCCACTCTGACCAACCACTTAATTCAAAGTGATGGTGAATGGGGCTCATTTTGAATACACGCTTGCCACGAGTCTTGAAAGATACCACTTGAATGATGACAGACAGGATCTCGATAACAAAAATACCGCCAATGATGACAAATAGAAGCTCTGTCTTGGTTACAATGGCTACCGCACCAATCGCACCACCAATACCCAGAGAACCGGTGTCTCCCATAAACACTTTGGCCGGGTGTGCATTGTATACCAGAAAACCGAGTACGGCTCCGATCATCGCTGCTGCACAAACTGCTGCCGGCATCGACGTGGCTTGCATCGCTACAATGGCAAACGCGCCAAAGGCAATCGCACTTACCCCTGATAGCAAACCATCCAGACCGTCGGTAAAGTTAACGGCATTGGTAATAGCAAGCATCATGAATACAACAAACGGATAATAGAACCATCCGGTCCAGTCAAACGAGAATGACGTACCCGGGATAGAGATGGCTGTGCTGTGTCCATTCTGGATCAGCAAGAAACACATCACTGCACTGAAGAACAATTGACCCAGCATTTTTTGTCTGGCCGTCAGTCCCAGCGAACGTTTGAACACAATTTTGATGTAGTCATCCAGGAAACCTATAAGCCCGAATCCCAGCGTAGCCACAAGCAAGACATAAAAGTCTGTATTCTTGACTGCCGAAAATTTCAAAAAGGCCA
This sequence comes from Paenibacillus sp. FSL K6-4396, assembly GCF_038002525.1. Taxonomy (NCBI): domain Bacteria; kingdom Bacillati; phylum Bacillota; class Bacilli; order Caryophanales; family Paenibacillaceae; genus Paenibacillus; species Paenibacillus sp. FSL K6-4396. Next base: position 4,967,865 of record NZ_JBBOCR010000001.1, read on the forward strand.
ATGTGAACGCAACTAAAATGACGACTCCACCCATTGTAGGTGTTCCGCTTTTTTTCAAATGGCTCTGAGGCCCATCTTCCCTAACTTGCTGTCCGAATTTCATCCGGCGTAACAGCGGAATCAGGAGCGGTGCGGCAATCACCGCCAGAATAAATGAAACGCCGATTGTTAACAGTAATACCTGAAAATCCATGGGTTCACCCCTCTAGTCTACTCGATTCTGTAATGGTGCTATTTGTAGTGCTTCGACCACGTCCTCCAGCTTCATGCCTCTTGAAGCTTTGAACAAGACAACGTCTCTGGGATGTAGTTTCTCCAGTAGATAACGGGTCATTTCTTCTTTATCTATAAAAGCATGCACAGCCTCTGCCGGCATATGCTTTCTTGCTCCTTCAGCAATATGTGCTGATAGGTGACCATATACGAGCACCATGTCCATTTTGGCAGATGTAATATACTCACCAATTCCAAGATGCAGATTCTGTTCTTCAGGTCCAAGTTCAAGCATATCACCAAGCACAGCCACTTTCATGCGGTATCCTTTCAGACCCTCTAGTACATCAATTGCGGCCTTCATGGAGGTTGGACTTGCATTGTATGCATCATTCAGCAGGGTTAGACCACTAACGCCTTGAGTAACCTCAATACGCATGCCTGTCAGTTTCAAGCGAGACAATCCCGCTGCAATCTGCTCTGTCGTCACTTTGAAATGACGGGCTACAGCCAAAGCAGCCAGACAGTTAACGACATTATGCGTTCCCAGCAGAGGTAGCGTAAATGCATGTTCTCCAGACTGTTTGGTGGTGAAAACTACGCCGTTCTGCGCATTCATAATTCCGGTAGGATAGTCATCATTATCGGTTTGCAGACCAAATGTAAACCGCTGCAATCCCTCAGGTTGTTTCGTTGCGGGCTCTTCAAGGACTTGTGCAATTAAAGGCTCGTCTCCGTTGTAGATCAGTAACCCGCCAGGCTTCAATCCCGCGGCAATCTCGGCTTTGGCTCTGGCAATCTCCAATCTGGACCCCAGCTGAAGCAGATGAGATTCACCAATATTGGTTATAATCGCTACATCTGGCTGAGCAATAACCGACAAATCATTAATTTCCCCGCGACCACTCATACCCATCTCCAAAATGATAATCTCGGTATCCGGGTCCATGCTTAGTACAGTCAGTGGTAAACCAATGTGATTATTAAAGTTGCCTTGTGTCTTATGCACTTTGAACGTCGTTGAGAGAATGGCATCTACGATGTCCTTTGTTGTTGTCTTGCCGTTGCTGCCTGTGATGCCGACTACAGCTGCTTTATTCTCCGTTAGATAAGCCGATGCGAGTGCTTGCAGTGCGACAAGTGTGTCGTCAACAACAATGACAGCTCCTTGTGGCGGAATACCATGATCCTTTTGCCAGATCGCGCCTGCAGCCCCCTTCTCTAGACAGGCTTGCACAAATTCGTGTCCGTCAAACCTTTCACCCACTAGCGGAATAAATAAACTGCCTTCCAGAGGTTTACGCGAATCGGTAAACACCCCTTCAACCATTACATTGCCATGAGCGGCAACATCACTTAATGTTCCTCCACACATCTCGGCCAATTGTGCCAATGTTCTTTTTATCAATTGGATTTGCCCCTTATCGCTTCTTTGGCTATGATTCGGTCATCAAAATCGGTTTTGGTTGTGCCGATAATCTGATAGGTCTCGTGACCCTTGCCCGCAATCAATACTACATCGGCTGGGCTTGCCATTTCAATAGCTGCATGAATCGCCTGGCGTCGATCCACAATCATCGTATAACGTTCAGCAGGAACGGATTCTTCAATCAGGCCCTGTTCAATGTCTTTGAGAATCAGATCCGGATCTTCTGTCCGTGGATTATCGGAAGTAACCAGTACAAAATCACTATAATTCGCAGCAATTTTCCCCATGAGAGGACGTTTGGTACGGTCCCTGTCACCACCACAGCCAAACACGCAGATTACACGCCCTTCGGCAAATTCTTTCACCGTCCGCAACACATTCTCCAGTCCATCCGGTGTATGGGCATAATCGACAATAACAGCAAATGGCTGTCCTTCGTCCACTCCTTCAACACGTCCATCCACGCCCGGAACCGTCTCCAGACTGCGCTTGATCTCTTCCAGCGGAATACCTTCCACCAGCGCTGCAGAGATTGCTGCCATTGCATTGTACACATTGAATTTGCCTACCATGCGCAAGCGAATATCCGTGCTGCCTGCAAATGTATCCACGTGGAAAGAAGTTCCCTGAGACGTGATTGAGATTTGGGATGCGCGTACATCCGCCTTTTCACCCATGCCATATGTAATCACTTCAGCCGCAGTCACAGAGATGAAATAATCCGCTGCCGGGTCATCTGCATTGATAACAGCAAATTTACGCTGTGAGACATCTTCCGTATAACCGTTACCCAGACGTGCAAAGAACAATCCTTTGGCCCCGCGATATTCCTCCATGGAATGGTGGTAGTCCAAATGATCCTGCGTCAGGTTAGTGAATACCGCAGTGCGGAAATTCGTTCCCTTTACTCGCCCTTGTTCCAACGCGTGAGAAGAAACTTCCATAACACAGCAGTCCGTACCCTTCTGAACCATATCATGCAGACTACGCTGCAGATCAAGCGCCTCTGGTGTTGTTCCTGACATCGGGTAGGTGCGACCGTCATACCGCATTTGAATGGTACCGATTAATCCCGTCTTGCGCCCGTAATCACTCATGATTTTTTCAATTAAATAGGTGGTCGTTGTTTTGCCGTTCGTTCCCGTTACACCAATCATATTCATCTTCTGGCTTGGCGAGTCAAAAAAGAAATCTGCCAGAACAGCCATCGCAAATCGGCTGTCTTTCACCAGCAATTGTGGTACAGGCAGATCCAGCTGCCGTTCAACCACCAATGCAACTGCACCTGCATTTACAGCTTTTTCTGCATAATCATGACCATCTACCGTATGTCCCGGAAGACAGATAAACAGATCACCCGGTTTTACCTGCCGGGAATCTGTCTGAAGGTTTTGGCATTCTGTATTTGATTCGCCCACGAGGCGGGCGGTGGTCAGCATCGATGCAAATTGTTTTAAAAGCACATGAATAACCTCACTTTTCCAATTATACTTCTGTTTTAACATATGTCTGTATTTATTAATATCGTCAATACAACCCAATAATGAAACGCACCTGGATGAATTTTGTTGCGCTAGAAGCTTCAAACTACCCCTAAGCCCCGTTATTCATCCTTTGTGTGATCATGTGCATCGTTCAGTACATTCCCCATATAAATGCGGATGGTTGATCCCTGATCTACCCTCGCCCCAGGCTTAGGTGCCTGATTAATTACGTATTTACCACTGCCAGACTTCGCCAGCATAAAATTCATGTTCAGGTCTTCGTACAGATCTTCAACAGTAGCTCCTGTCAGGTCTGGGACTGTCACGATTTTGGTTTCACCATACTTGTATTCTTTGGCGACCTGATCCTTCCGAACAGGTACATTCATATAATGCAAAGCATCTTCAAGGATGTTCTGCACAATCGGGGCGGCAACCACACCTCCGAACTGAATTCCTTTGGGATTATCCACTGCGGTATAAACCACAATCTGTGGGTCATCTGCCGGTGCAAATCCGATAAAGGATACGATATGCTCAGTCGAGGAATAACGTCCGTTGATAACCTTCTGGGCTGTACCTGTTTTGCCACCAACCCGGTATCCATCAATGAATGCCGGACGTCCGGTACCTTTTGCGACAACACTCTCGAGTGCTTCACGTACTTGTTTGGATGTATTCTCCGAGATCACCTGACGAACCAGTTCTGGCTTGGCTTCTTCCATAACTTCCCCTGTGACCGGATGGACCCACGCTTTCGTAACATAAGGCTTGTAAAGTTTACCCCCATTGATGGCCGCTGACACAGCTGCTACTTGCTGAATGGGCGTTACCGATACACCTTGACCAAAAGCAGTCGTTGCAAGCTCGACAGGTCCCACTCTGGACAGTTTGAACAGAATTCCACTGGCTTCTCCGCTGAGATCGATCCCTGTCTTGGTACCGAAACCAAAATCTTTAATATAGGAGAAGAGCGATTCTTTGCCCAGCCTCTGCCCCAAAGCCACAAAGCCCGGGTTACATGAGTTCTCCACAACTTGTAAGAAGGTCTGACTTCCGTGGCCGCCCTTTTTCCAGCAACGCAGACGGGCTCCACCCACCTCAACATATCCGGGATCAAAAAATTGATCCTGTTGCAGATTGACCTTTTTCTCTTCAAGCGCTGCTGCCAAAGTAATGATCTTAAATGTGGAGCCCGGCTCGTAGGTCATCCAGATCGGTAAATTGCGATTGTATATCTCCGCTGGATATTGCTGATAATCGGCAGGTTCGTATCCCGGCCTGCTGGACATCCCCAAGATTTCACCCGTTTTGGGATTCATCGCTATGGCCAATGCTGAGTTCGCCTGAAACTTCACCATGGCCTGATCCAGTTCTCTCTCCATGATGGACTGAATGGATTTATCAATGGTCAGCTTGAGGTTAAGGCCGTCCTTCGGTTCCACATACTTCTCGGATGAGCCCGGCATTAGCCTTCCGGCCGCATCGGACAAGTAGGACACACTGCCATTCAAACCATTCAGCTTATCATCATACTTCTTCTCGACACCCGTTAAGCCCTGATTATCAATGCCCGTAAAACCAAGAATATGGGCAGCCAAATCATCATAAGGATAAAAACGTTTATTGTCCTCAGCAACAACGATACCCGGAAGCTTCAAATCACGGATGCGTTGAGCTTTCTCCATCGTAATTTTGCGGCCGCCGGGTTGTAGTCGTACAATGAGTTCTCGTTTCTTGATGGTTGCGAGCACTTTTTCATCCGTCATCCCAAGCAATGGGGCCAGCGCTTTAGCTGTCGTTTCAGCTTCTTTAACCTGAGCCGGAATGGCCATAATGGTCGGTGTTGTCACATTATAGGCCAGAGAGGTTCCATTTCGATCCAGGATCTCCCCCCGCTTGGCTGAGTAAGGAATATTACGCCGCCAGGATGCTTCTGCTTTTGCTGATAATTCAGGGCCTTCCCCGAGCTGTACATAAGCAAGCCTGATCATCAGGGCCGAAAATAACAAAACTAAAATCATTAAACTCCATAGCAACCTGCGCCGCAGATTTACGCTTGATCCCTTCACGAAAAGATCCCCCCACTCGTCCCAAAATCATGACATTCGTTCCATTCATGAATATTCAGGACAACCGGGGGTTAGAACAAGCTGTCAGAGCTCCCTATGGAAGCGAAGCTCCGTTTGTGGCTGGATCATTAGAGGATTCGGATTCATTGGCAGGAGCCTTGTTGTTATCTGTTTTATCTGTTTTATCTGTTTTGTCTGTTCCGTCGGTTTTACCTTCTCCGCCCGAAGGCTCTTGTTCCTCCACTTCAGCTTCTGACGACGGATCAGAAGAGATCGGAGCCTCATCGGCTATACCTGTCACTGCAGCTTTGGCAGTTTGCAAGTTCAACTGCACAGTTCTCTGCTCACCTGCGACCTGCTCGGTTTGCTTCACGACATAGCCCTCACCCTTGACCGTAACCCCCACCTTCATGAGAGAAAGTACTTCAAGGGCATCACGGAGAGATTCACCTGTTAGATCGGGAATCTTCATCTTGCTGCTTTCTTCCGTTAGCAGATAGATTCGTTGTCCTGGATTCATAGAAGCGCCAGCAACCGGATACTGCCGAATTACATTATCACCTTGACCAAGAGTCACATAAGCAATACCTGCGCTTAGAAGCTGGCTTCTGGCCTGTTTGGCTGTCTTGCCACTCAAGTCAGGTGCCTTGGCTTGCACGACAGAGACTTCTTTTGACTTTTTGTCAGGAGTTTTGGCTGTATCTTTGGGTATTCCCATATATTGAAGAGTCTGGCTGACAATCTTTTTGAACACCGGTGCAGCTGCGGTTCCTCCCCCAATGTTGGTTCCATCCGGTTGGTCAATGACAACAAGTATAGCAATCTTCGGATTATTCACGGGCGCGAATCCAATAAACGATACAACGTCTTTTGACTTACTGTATGCTCCATTAACAACCTTTCTTGCCGTACCTGTCTTACCAGCTACACGGTAACCCTCAATATAGGCGTTACGACCAGTACCAATCGTTTGGTCTGCAACCACTTGTTCCAAATAACCACTCACCAGTTTGGAAGATTCCTTGGAAATCACCTGACGAACAACTTTAGGTTTGATCACTTCCGTTGTCCCATCATTCGGGTTCTTGATCTCCTTCACCAGATGTGGCTCCAGCAATTTGCCGCCGTTGGCGATCGCAGAGATGGCTGCGACCTGTTGAATTGGTGTTACCTGTACAAGACCATGCCCATAGGCTGCCGTGGCAATCTCAGATTTGTATACAAGTGGCTTGATCGGTGACGCTGACTCATTCGGTAGATCAATACCTGTCTTTTTACCAAAACCGAATTCGTCTATGTAATGACGCAGACGTTCACCACCAAGCATGTTATAACCCAAGTTAACAAAGGCAATGTTACTTGACCGTTTGACACCTTCAAGATAAGATATCCAACCATAGGCATGTCCATTATCACTAATTGGGAAACCACCGATATACATGCGTTTGGATTCGAAACTTGCATTGGGATCGAAAAGTTTTTCTTCTACAGCCCCTGCCAGCGTAACTATTTTGAATGTACTACCTGGCTCATAGATGGATTGAGTAGCATGATTGATAAAATTCTTTTGATCAGGTGTACTCCCATACGAATTCGGGTTAAAAGTTGGCCAATTCGCCATGCCTAGAATCTCCATCGTGCTCGGGTCTGCTGCAATGACCGTCATACTCAGTGGATTATATTTGGCAACGGCTTCTTTCATTGCATCCTCAATGTAGAACTGGATCGTGTCATCGATGGTTAGCGTAAGGTTTTTACCGTTCTGAGGTGGCAGATAGTTATCCTGTGAATCCGGAAGTTTAATGCCTTTGGCATCCTTCTGATAATTCAGATATCCGTCTGTACCAGTCAGTGCTTCATCATATGAGACTTCAAGTCCATTGACAGCTTTCCCATCACGGCTCATATATCCCAATAGGTGAGAGGCAAGTGTTTCTTCAGGGTAAAAACGCTTCGACTCCTGAGCCATCACAATTGCATTACGCGCCTTATATTCATCTTGCAGTTCTTCACGCAACTCGTTGACTTGTGCAGCAAGTTCAGGACTTATCTTATATCCTTCACTGCGTACTTCACGTTGCTGATAGAAGACTCCATCTTTATTTTTGGCAGTGACCAGAGCACGCATCTCACTCTCATTTTTCCCAAGAAGGGCAGAAAGTTTCTCCGTAACAACATCCTGAATTCCAAGTTCATTAATTAATAACGGATTAACAGAAACCGTATACGCAGGCGCGTCAGTAGCCAAAATGTTACCATTGCGATCCGTAATCGTTCCACGTGCAGCCTTAATCGTCTGTTCCCGCTCTACCAAACCGGCTGCCCGTTCCTGCCATACACCGCCATTCACAACTTGAATGAAAAAGATTCGGGTTACGAGTACAAGAAAAAAGAGGGTAATACATCCCCCTATAAGCAACGTGCGCATCTTTATTCTTTTTATCATCGGAACACCTCTTTACTTACTGCTTGCTGTATTCGAGGACGACTCAGTACCAGTTGATTTCGTACTTGTTGAGCGAGGTACATAAATGACATCCTTACCGGAAGCTTCAACGTAACCAAGTTGTTTTGCATTTTCGATAACCTGGTTATTCAATGTTTCTTTTTCCACCTGCAGGTCTGCGATCGTCTTTTCATACACCTTGATATCCGAAATAGTGGACTGCGCCTGCTTGTTCAGATCGTAGATATGAGCATAACGAGACATCAAGGCTCCTCCAACAAGGATAACTGCAACCAGGGTAATCAGATACAAAATCTTCTCGCGCGCCGGAAGACCCGTACGACGGGTCACCACTTTGGTGGTTTCTTTGTATCGTTGCTGGGTCACACGTTCCTGGGACGCTTTTTCTTTTACAGCGAGATTACCACGTGTATATGCCATACTCCGATTCTCTCCTCCACTCTTGATCTACAATTTCTCGGCTACGCGCAGCTTGGCTGAACGAGCACGTGAATTTTCGGTCAATTCCGTTTCCGTTGGAATCAACGGTTTTCTGTTAACTAAACGCAGGGTCCCCTTGCCGCCGCATACACACAACGGAAAATCGGGTGGGCATGTACATTTTTCCAGATAACTGCTGAAAATCTGTTTACATATCCGATCCTCAAGGGAATGGAAGGTGATAACAGATACACGTCCTCCTGGTGCCAGACAACGAACAGCCTGATGCAAACCTTCCTCAAACGCACCCAACTCATCGTTGACGGCAATGCGTAGTGCCTGGAAGCTGCGTTTGGCAGGATGTCCACCAGTACGTCGAGCTGCCGCCGGGATGCCTTCCTTGATCAATTCCACGAGTTCACCTGTCGTCTCAATGGTGGACTGCGCTCGTTTTCCGACGATAACACGGGCAATTCTTCTCGAAAACTTCTCTTCACCATAGCGATACAAAATTCGAGCAATCTCTTCTTCTGGCCACTCATTCACAATCTCTTTGGCCGTCAGCATTGCATCCTGGTCCATTCGCATATCGAGCGGAGCATCGTGATTGTAACTGAATCCACGTTCTCCTTCATCAAATTGCGGAGATGACACACCCAAGTCGTACAAAATACCGTCGACCTGTGGCACACCATCCATCATTGGTACATCCAGATCCTTGAGTACCTGTTCCAGATCCCGAAAATTGGTTTTCACCAATGTTACACGTTCTCCATAAGCTGCGAGCTTCTCACGAGCATTGTCCAAAGCCCAATCATCCTGATCAAGTGCGATCAGACGTCCCCCTGGACCAAGCTTGGAAGCAATCACGGAGCTATGTCCGCCACCGCCTAAAGTGCAGTCCACGTATATACCGTCCTGCTTGATGTTTAATCCCTCTGTTGCCTCTTCTTTGAGTACGGTTATGTGGTGAAACAACCTGCACCCCTCCTGACTTTATAAATCAAAATTAAAATCGACCAGCTTTTCGGCAATGTCGTTGAATGCTTCTTCGGATTGATTGAAATAACTCTCCCATATGCCTTTGCTCCAAATCTCCACCCGGTTCGACACGCCAAGAACAACACAATCCTTGTCCAGCTTGGCATACTCTCTTAAATTGCCCGGCAGATTTACCCTGCCCTGTTTGTCCAGTTCACATTCGGTTGCACCCGAGAAAAAAAACCGGGTAAACGCACGTGCATCAGATTTCATCAATGGCAGTGCTTTGAGCTTCTGTTCCATGACCCCCCACTCCTCCATGGGGTACACGAAAAGACACTGGTCCAAACCCCGTGTGACAACGAAAGACGATCCCAGAGATTCGCGGAATTTAGCCGGAATGATAACCCGACCCTTATCATCAATGCTATGTTGGAACTCCCCCATAAACATTGGCCCACTCACTCCTCACCCGTTTCTCCCACTTTGCCCCACTTTCCACCACCTAAGCATAATAGATTCGCACAAAAAAATCAAAACCCTTCTTGCATGACTTGATTTTTTATTTTTTCAGCATAAAAAAAACGTCCTTGATCCTGTCACTCAGGATCAAAGACGCTTCCGTAAACGGGCAATCGTATGTCTACCCGCACATGAGCCATATCATCAATAAACCATTCTATACCTATTGAATCATTTCATCAGCTTGTAATTATTGGATAGTGCTTAAAATTTCCAGCTATCCAGGTATTTCACTTGCTCAGTTGACAAGGAGTCGATGCCAATATTCAGGCTTTCAAGTTTATAGCTGGCAACCTGCTGATCAATATCATAAGGTACATTAACAACGTTTTTACCCAAGTTTTCATAATTCTCACTTACATAACGCAGACCAAGTGCCTGCAAGGCAAACGTCGTATCCATGATTTCGGCAGGGTGACCATCTGCTGCACCCAGGTTCACAAGACGACCTTCTGCAAGAAGGTACATCTTACGACCGTCTTTGAAACGATATTCCTCAATGTTGCGGCGAACTGTGCGAATCGATTCCGAACGTTTAGCCAGTTCAGGTTTATTCACTTCAACATCAAAGTGACCTGCATTACTCAGGATCGCTCCATCCTTCATCACATCGTAATGCTCCCCTGTGATAACATCCTTATTGCCTGTAACCGCAATAAAGAAATCGCCCAATTTGGCGGCTTCCACCATTGTCATGACCCGGAACCCGTCCATGTGTGCTTCTACCGCTTTGATTGGATCGATCTCGGTTACGATCACATTCGCACCAAGACCTTTGGCGCGCATCGCTACACCTTTACCACACCAGCCATAACCTGCAACCACTACGTTTTTACCAGCGATAACCAAGTTGGTTGTACGAATAATTCCGTCGAATGCAGATTGTCCTGTACCGTAGCGATTATCGAACAGATACTTGCAGTATGCGTCATTAACTGCAACCATTGGAAACTTCAATTGGCCTTCTTTCGCCAATGCTTTCAAACGAATAATACCCGTTGTCGTTTCTTCTGCTCCGCCGCGAATTGTTGCTGCGAGGTCAGGGCGCTCGGATGCAATAATGGTTGCAAAGTCTCCGCCATCATCAATAATGAGATCAGGCTTCACTTCAAGCGCACGCAGTTGCAAAGATTTGAATTCCGCAGGTTCCGGATTGTATTTCGCATATACTGTAACACCGTCTTCCACTAATGCTGCGCAGACATCATCTTGCGTAGACAATGGGTTACTGTGCGTAATCGTTACTTCCGCCCCACCCGCTTGGATCACTTTTGCCAAGTAAGCTGTTTTTGCCTCCAGATGAAGACAAATCGCGACCTTCAAACCTTTGAAAGGCAGATCCTGTTCGAATTGGCGACGAATGCGGTTTAATACCGGCATATGTGCCTCTACCCAGTCTATTTTCAGATGACCCTCTGAAGCGAGTCCCATATCTTTAACAATACTGTTTTGCAACGCAGGTGTAGTCATTTCATATCCTCCTTGTTTATGTGTTTCTTCTATTATAAAGGACTCTATAGTGCAATAACCTTGTGCTCTCCAAGGAATTCACTTGAGGCCTTAATCAGTTCATCGATCCACTCGGTGCCATAACGATTCAGGTAAAAGAGTGCATTATGTACTCGTTCCTGTGGTTTGCCCGTTGGGAATAAGGAGTTTTGAATGCCGTTCCAGTGCCTTAGACTCACATGGTGTTTATCTTCGATAGCTTTGTGAGTCTGCTGTTTCAGATACTGCATTTGCTCGTTGATTTTACTCAAATTGGTATCGCCAATTCGTTCCAGCCCAGGATGAATCTCCGCAATCTCATCTAGCAACGGTCCATACAGATCAAGAAACGCCTCCTGAACCTTGTCAAACTGTTCATCTACCTGGAACGTCTCCTGCTGTGCGAGCCACTGCTCCTTCTTTTCTTCCATATGATATTGAACATCCTGAAAAGAAAGTCCATATTGTTTCATATGTTTGTGATGAACATCTTCCATAATGGTGAAAGACAACCGCGGCAACAAAATGGGCATTTGCAGGCCGAACTGACGGAATGCTTCCCGAGTCAAACCCCAATATGCAATTTCACCTTGCCCCAAAATAACAGCGGCTACAGGCAACACGGAATCTTGCATTAATGGTCGTGTCAATACGTTGTTACTGAAGCGCTCCGGATGTTCTCCCAGTTCCTGAAGCAAACGTTCCTCTGTGAAAGAAACCAAACCTTTGCGATCACTATATAGACCGTCCTTCAACAACAAGAGCAGACGCGTACCTTCATGAATATAGAACAAATTGGCTCCATCCTCCGCTACTTCGGCAGGCATAGCATAACCAGCTTGTTGTACCAGCGAAGCACCTTGTGTGTATGCGCTGCGCAGCACTTCATTTTTTCGTATCAACCGCTCAAACACGGGCTGTTCCAACCTGCGTAAATCTGGATCCGATGCATCCATTAGAACAAGTCCACTACTGGCAAACAAGGCAGATATCATGCGAGCAAACGCATCACTCAGATTTGAACTGGATTGATGGATCTCTGTGATGCATTTCATCAGTCCTGGTTTATGTATCGTATCAGGTAAAAGATGTTCCACCTGTTCGAGTACATTCACCCACTGCTGCGAATCCACATGAACATTACTCACAGAATCCCTTCCTGCGAATCGTCCTTGTAACTTAACCTTCTTCATGTCTCCCTGATGATCAGGTAGATAAGTGTGGTTAACCTCATCCCAGTCATGGTCTTCACCGGCAATCCAAAATACTGGGACTACCGGGCGTTGAAGTCTTTCTTCCGCTTCACGCGCAGCTGCCACTACGCTGGCGGCTTTGTATATGACGAACAGAGGTCCGGTCAACAGACCGCTCTGCTGTCCTCCTGTAACCACTAGTGCATCTTGTTCTGCAAGACGTGTGATGGACGCATGAACCTCTCCATGGTCGTTCACCCGCTTATTATATATACGTAAATACTCTGCCAGATCACGACGATCAATACGTGTGTTTTCCGATTGGTCCACCCACTCGGCACGCGCCTGAAGTCCTGATTCCCAGCGAATGTCATACTCGTAAAGGCCACGCGCAGCATCTCTTGAACAGATATAATCTTCTGCAAGTCTTGATCCGCTGCGGAGTGCCTCGGTAATACCGTTCATGAGGTCTGCCTCCTATTCTGCTTCAAAGAGCCTTTCTTGATTGTACCGAATTCAAGGCCGCTTCGTCAAAAGAAAGTGATCAAAATACGAAAAAAACCGCCGAACGAGTCGGCGGCATTTAATACATCAATAATAGCATATCGCTTTAATATTCCTATTATACGTAAGGTTCTGCAACCCAGTGACCTTTGGAAACCTCAATCAATTGAGAATTTTCCAGGTTGTACGGATCATTTGCAGGACCGCCAGATCCATTCTGAATCGGGCTCATATGCTCTTCTGGCAGCAAGATGCGACGTTTGTTCGCTTCCACTTCCGGATCAGGTACAGGGATCGCGGAAAGCAATGTTTTGGTGTAAGGGTGGACAGGGTTCGCATACAGTTCTTCACTTTCTGCGAGCTCAACCACTTTACCCATGTACATTACAGCTACACGGTCACTGATATGTTTAACCATTGACAAGTCATGCGCAATAAACAGGTATGTCAAGCCGAGACGTTGCTGAAGTTCTTCAAGCAATTTAACGACCTGCGCCTGAATGGATACATCCAGTGCAGACAATGGCTCATCACAGATGATGAATTTAGGGTCTACAGCAAGTGCACGCGCAATCCCGATCCGTTGTCTTTGACCACCGGAGAATTCATGTGGATAACGAAGTGCATGACTTGGATTCAAACCTACCAGATCAAGCAGTTCCTCCACTCGTCTCTTGCGCTCTTTAGAGCTGGAAGCCAGGCCATGAATATCGAGTGACTCCCCGATAATATCCATAACATTGAAACGCGGGTTAAGAGATGCATATGGATCTTGGAAGATCATCTGCATATCTTTACGCATTTCTTTCATTTTGCGCGGGGACAACTTATAGATATCCGTTCCGTTGAAGTTAACATTTCCGCCAGTTGGCTCATAAAGACGCAGAATGGTACGACCTGTTGTTGATTTACCACAGCCAGACTCGCCTACAACGCCAAGTGTTTCACCTTCAAAGATATCAAAGCTTACGTCATTGACCGCTTTGAGAATGTTACCTTTACCCAAATTAAAGTACTGTTTCAAGTTTTTCACTTGTACCAGAGGCTTATTGCTGCCTTTGATAATACCAGCCGGAGCTGCTTTTTCCTTTTTGGGCTCGTCCAGACGAGGCAGAGCATTCAGCAATTTAATGGTGTATGGATGTTGAGGGTTACTAAAGATTTCAGCTGTTGTTCCTGTTTCAACAACTTCGCCTTCCTTCATAACAACAACACGGTCACACATACCCGCTACGACACCAAGGTCATGCGTGATCAGCATGATCGATGTTCCCAGCTTTTGCTGCATGTCTTTCATGACATCCAGAATTTGAGCCTGAATTGTAACGTCAAGTGCAGTTGTCGGCTCATCCGCAATCAGAAGGGATGGACGACATGCAAGCGCGATCGCAATCATGGCACGCTGACGCATACCACCAGAGAATTGGTGAGGATAATGATTCATGCGAATAGCCGCATTTTTAATACCTACAAGTTCCAGCATCTCCAAAGCCGCTTTATTCGCCGCTTGTTTGGACATGTTCTGATGCTTGCGCAATACTTCAGTAATTTGTTTACCAACTTTAATGGTAGGATTCAATGAAGTCATTGGATCTTGGAAGATCATACCGATATCTTTACCACGAATCGCTTCCATTTGTTTGTCTGTCTTATTCAGCAGGTCTTGCCCGTGAAAAGTAATTTCTCCGCTTTTGACCTTCGAAGGCGGGGAGGGAATCAATTTCATGATGGTTTGGGCGGTAACACTCTTACCACTACCCGATTCACCTACGATCCCCAGCGTCTCTCCTTTGCCAAGTTCAAAACTCACATGTTTAACGGCATCAAATTCACCAGAACGTGTTGAGAACGACACACTCAGGTCTTTGACAGTTAAAATCGGCTCCATAATCCCACCTCCTGTTTCTATTTACGTAATTTCGGATCTAGTGCGTCGCGCAGACCGTCTCCGAGCAAGTTAAATGCAAGCATTGTAAGAACCATCAGACCTGCTGGGAACCACATCCGCCACGGGAATAGCGTCCAGCCTGTAAGTGCATCATTGATCATAGAACCAAGTGAAGATCTTGGTGCTGATACACCCAATCCAAGGAAGCTCAGGAACGCTTCGGCAAAGATTGCATTTGGAATAGACAATGTCAATGTTACAAGAATGGGTCCTATTGCATTGGGTAGCAAATGACGGAACAATTGACGCCCTGTGCTTGCTCCCATGGACCTTGCAGCAAGAATAAAGTCTCTGTTTTTGAGTTGCATAATTTCACCACGCACAATCCATGACATGCTGATCCAGCCTGTGATGGTGAGGGCAATGATAATCGTTGTCAGACTTGGTTCCAGTACAACCAGCAACAAAATTACAACAAGCATGTACGGCAATGAGTAAAGGATTTCGGAAAACTTGTTCATAATTCCATCTACACGTCCACCGTAGAAACCCATGATCGCTCCATAAATAACCCCGATAACAAGGTCAATCAAGGCTGCGGCCAAACCTACAGTAAGGGATACACGTGCTCCTACCCAAGTTCTTACCCACACGTCACGACCAAGCTCGTCCGTACCGAACCAGTGCTCCGCACTCGGCGCTGCATTGGCATTCAACAAATCATTGGAATAATAATTATAACTTGTAAACAAAGAAGTTGGACCAATCAAAGAGAAAATCACGACAAGAACCAATACACTCAGACTGATCATAGCAGCCTTATTGGTTGCAAGTCTGTACATGGCATCTTTAAAAAGGGATACACTTTCTTGCGGTTTAACCGCTGCCTGACTAGTCAGGTTCGTGTTCGCCGTTTCATTCTTTTTATTATTCGTGCCAGACAACGTTATGCCCCCTTCCGGCTTTCCAGCTTAATTCTAGGATCAATCAGCACGTAAGCGATATCCGTAAAGAAACGAGCCAACATCAGGAGGATACCATAGAAAATCGTAATCCCCATGATCATAGTGTAATCACGGTTTGTGATACTCTCTACGAATACTTTACCAATTCCCCCGATGTTAAAGATCTGTTCAATTACAACGGAACCTGTGATGATATTCGCTGTCATTGGACCAACATAAGTTACTACTGGTAGAATACCGTTTCTTACAACGTGTTTAAACATAATTGCAGGCCATTTCAGACCTTTGGCTTTAGCTGTTTTGATATAATCTGCATGTAATACTTCAAGCATGCTTGAACGCGTCAAACGAGCGATAAAAGCAATCGGAGATGCAGATAACGCTGCAACCGGAAGAACATAATCCAATGGACCATCAAAGCCCATAACGTTAAACCAGCCTAACTTAGTAGCAAAGAGGTACTGCAATAGTGAGGCAAGCAAGAAGCTCGGAACAGCTATCCCTATGACAGCCAGGATCATCGTGATATCATCAATGAGTTTACGATGGTAAACTGCAGCAATAAGGCCCAGCAGAACACCCACGATAATGGAGATAACAATTGCAAATACTCCAAGCTTCAGCGAAGCGGTGAATGTTTCACCGATCATTCCGGCTACATCTCGATTGAGATATTTCATTGAGACTCCGAAATCTCCCTTAATGATTCCACCCATATACTTCAGGTATTGTTCATACATCGGTTTGTCCAATCCATACTTCTGTTCCAGCAAGACCCGAATTTCAGGCGACACTTTTTTCTCGGATGTAAAAGGGTCACCCGGAATAGCCTTCATCAGGAAGAAGGTTGCAGATGCGAGTATGAAAAGCGATAGCAGCATAAATAATAGTTTTTTCAACACATACTTAACCAACCCTTGCACACCTCCACAAACAATATTTTGTATACAAATCGATTGTAGAATTAGACAGAAATAAAGTCCAATCCATTTATCGGAAATTTCAAGAATTATAAGGAAAATCGGTACACATACAAAAAATCGGGATATATATGGAATTCCACATATATATCCCGAAGTATTCATATTAGACTTCAGAACAACTTATTTCTCTTCCAGATATGCACGCGTGAAGTCAATAGCTCCACTGAAATCAAGTTGTACGCCTTTCAGGTAAGGCTTGGTCAAAGATACGTTAGTGTAGTAATAGATTGGCATAACGCCCATTTCATCTTGAATCAGGATTTTCTCAGCGTCAGCAAATGCAGCCATACGTGCAGCTGGATCAGCAGATTTTACAGTTTCTTTAACATCTTTGTCATACTGTTCGTTGCTGAATTTGGAATCATTGTTTGTGTTTCCAGTAGTCCACATTTCCAAGAAGTTGTATGGATCGTTGTAGTCAGCAGACCAACCTGCACGAGCTACTTGGAAGTTTTGGTTTTGACGGTTCTCAAGGAATACGCCCCACTCTTGGTTTTCTGTTTTCACATCAACACCAAGATTTTGTTTCCACATGTCAGCAACCGCCAAAGCGATTTTTGCGTGACCATCACTAGTGTTGTAGATCAACGTAACAGCTGGCAATGTTGTGTAACCTTCTTCTTTCATACCTTCAGCAAGCAATGCTTTAGCTTCTTCCACATTTTCTGTGAAGTAATCGTCTTTGTGCTCATCACGGAATTCGCCGTTTTCACCACGGATACCTGGAGGTACAAAGCCGAATGCTGGAATTTGTCCACCTTGTGTAACTTTGTCAACAATCAGCTGACGTTGAATTGCCATTGCAAATGCTTTACGGATTTTAACGTTGTTAAATGGTGCTTCGTTTACGTTGAACTGATAGTAGTACGTACTTGCAATACCAGTAGCTTTGAACTCGTCCGGCAATTCCGCTTTTACAGAAGGAATTTGGTCGGATGGAATTTCACCGTTAGGTGCACCAGTGTAGTCCAATTGTCCTGATTTGTAAGCTTGCAGCTCGGAAGCACTGCTGTTTGTCAGAGACATATCGATTTGAGCCAATTTAATATCGGCAGCTGCATGATAACCATCGTTTTTCTTCACAACAATTTTTTGACCTTTAGAATATTGATCCATTACAAATGGTCCGTTAACAATCATGTTTTTGTAGTCTGTGAAGAATTTGTCATTTGTGTCAGCAGATGCATGTACTGGGTAGTACGTGTAGAATGCTGTCAGACCCAAGAAGTAAGGTGTTGGGTTTTCCAACGTTACTTCCAATGTGTGCTCATCAGTAGCTTTAACGCCTACTTGTGAAAAATCTGTGACTTTAGTACCTTTGTATGTTTCATCTTTGCTGAGGTTGTAACCTTCAGCACCTTTGATGTAGTACAATTGGTAAGCATATGGAGAAGCTGTTTCCGGTTTCAAAGCACGTTCCCAAGAACGAACAAAGTCTTCGGCAGTGATTGCATCACCGTTGCTCCATTTAGCATCCGGGTTCAGGTTGAAAACATATTTCAAACCATCTTCGGAGATTGTCCAGTCTTTAGCTACGCCTGCTTGTTCTTTACCATCAGCATCGATGCGTACAAGACCTTCGTACAAGAATTTCAAAACTGTGTTGGTTTGGCTGTCTTTTGCTTGAGCCGGGTCCAACGTAGGAGGTTCAGCTGACAGGTTGATTTTCAGAATTTGATCTTTAGCAAGACCATTTCCTTCGTTTGCAGAACCAGTATCGGTGTTACCTGTGCCTTCGTTTTTCGATCCGCACGCTGCAAGTACGGTACCGAACGCCAAAATCAGCGTCAAAAGGACTAATAGACTTTTCCTTTTCATCTAACACGTTCCCCCTAAATTGATATGGTTTATATGTTTATAGATTATACAACCACCGGTCAAAAAAATCTACATTACTTTTTCAGAAAGTAATGTTTTTTTCAGTATTCGACAAAATCGACACATTTTTTGCCTCTTTTGCGTTATGTAACCTTACATCTGTTTCATTAAGTATCTAAATAATCCAAATAAAGTAAACAAAATATACCCAAAACTCATAATGATGAAGGCCATGCGCCATACGGCCCGGAACATTCTCCCCCCATCGACCTTCCCCTTTAGTCGATTTTGCGCACCTCCGATAAATCCAAGTGCTAGTAGTATGAGTAATAATGTCAGATAAAAACCAAAACTCGAATCAAATGTTAAGTTGAATAACGCCGATACTGAAAAAACAAGAAAAAAAGTAGTTATATCCATTGCCATCCGCATGGCGTTCCGTTTGTCTTTTTTCCATACGTACATGCCCCAATAGACAAGAAAGAACGGAAAAAAGGGCAATATGCTCAACACAATAAAAAGTCCCATTAATTCACTCCTTCCGGTTGCATTCCTTCAATCAGATGAAGCAGTATTTCATGTGTAGGTGCAACAAGGTCCAACTTCTGCGCCATATTTACAATATGACCGTTAATTGACCTCACTTCTGTACCACGTCCAGCGAGAACATCTGCGAGCATGGAGGAAGTATTCGTGGCAGTAGAACGACAGACCGATATCAGTTGATCCCACATATCCTGATCCAAACATATTCCACTTGCAGAGTAGATTAACAATACTTCATCATATAACTGGCGCATTAGCCTCTTTCGTTCTTCTTTAACGATCAATTCTCCATTAGGGATTCGCCATACTGCCGTGAGCGGGTTAATGACTGAATTAATCAATAGTTTCCTGTATATCAGCTTATCGATTTCATTCGACACTGCACAGTCAAATCCTGCTTGCTGCAACGATCCCGACAGAGTAAATGTTCTCTTCTCCTCTATAGAGGTAGAAGCTACTATATGTATGTTGTACCTCCCCAGCCTGGTTTCACCTGTACCTGCACGAGTCACCTGACTTTGTGTACGCTTCGCACCTTCTGTTGTAACTGCACTACACAGAAGCGACTTTGGCAAAGCTGCTTGAAGTTTTGCCAGATGGCCCATCCCATTCTGAAAACAAGCGATATTCAGCACATGATCTTGTAATGGACTAATCTCATGAATGAAATCATCCATGCTTGTCTGCTTAACCATGAGCAGTAACCATTCTCCTGGTGTATTCTTCCATGTGTCAGTCAGCTCACTTATTGGTTTCGCCTGTATTTGATCCGGTAGAATATGTATCTCCTCGTCTTGTTCTACAATGGTTACTCCATTATGGCTGAGGAGGTCTGCCTGAGCTGTTGTTCTGGTCCAAAATCTGACCTGGTTACCTGACGCCAGCAGTTTCCCGCCATACAAAAGACCCAGTGCCCCCGCTCCTACGATGTCAATGATCATATGATGCACTCCTCTCCGCTTCAGTAGTTTCTCTTCTATTATCTATAATAGAACAAAAACACCAAACTAAAAACCCGTCATACCTGCCGTTTTGTAACGGAGGTGTGGCGGGTTCATACCTGACTTTCACAAATCAAACGTCTGAATTTGTTACTCAATTCGTTCCAGATTTCCGTTGGCATCCATCTTGAAACGTGTCTTAAGTTCCTCTTCTTCTTCGGACAAGAATGCGAGTCTGCGAGCCCGATCCATAATCTGAATCAAAGCTTTGTAGTCGTCATTCACCACACGGTAATCCGTCTGCACTTCATTCACTTCCTTGGAAAGACGGTCATTCTCAAGACGTAGTTCAAGCAATTCATCTTCTTTCTCGCGAAGCTCCTTCTCCAGCATCTTGAGTTGACGATTGCTCTCCTGCACGGTTCCCTTCCATTGTCGCAGGAAGCGGATTACTGCATCCATCGATAATGAATCGTCTGAAATCCCATCTGATTTGTACAGATGTTCTTCAGTGTCCAGGGTAGACAATGCTGCAACCTGCGGTCCGAGCATAGCTGGTTGCTTTCTGAGATAACTTCGTTTTTGTCGTTGTGCCTTGGCGTTACTGATGGCAGAATCATACTTTTTACGTACACAACTGTTCCAGCGAAAACCGCATGCGGCAGATGTTCTGCCTATTTTTTCGCCTACCTCTTCAAAAGCGGCCAATTGT
This sequence comes from Paenibacillus sp. FSL K6-4396, assembly GCF_038002525.1. Taxonomy (NCBI): domain Bacteria; kingdom Bacillati; phylum Bacillota; class Bacilli; order Caryophanales; family Paenibacillaceae; genus Paenibacillus; species Paenibacillus sp. FSL K6-4396. Next base: position 4,988,491 of record NZ_JBBOCR010000001.1, read on the forward strand.
GTACTGCCTTCCCGAATATGACGCAAAGTAACCTCAGCCAATATCAAATCGTCCTCTGTACTCCAAGCATCCTGTCTCACTGCAGTCATGCTATAATACCCTCCTAACAACATCCTAAAATAACCGTCCGCATTACCGGAAGCCCGGTATGTGAATTAGGTATAAAAGCTGCTTCATTCATTCTTATGCCTCTCATAGAGTTCATAGAATTGATTTCATACTAAAATGTATTTCCACATTCAGGCTTGCTCATACGTGACTCACGTAAAACATATCCCTCTATACTTACTTTGAGCAAAAAAAAGAATTCGCTTTCATATCCAAATTTGTTTACACGTTTTTCCTTTCCCGGTATAATGTTGTGTAGACAATCTATGAACGTACTTAGGAGAGGAGGATTTACCGTGGCACGCATGTTTCGGGTACTCGGGTTCTTCACGCTTGCGATTGGCCTGATGGCTTTTGCGGGAGATCTGGTCGAAATGGCTTTGCTTTTTTTCCTGCAGACTGCGTTTTTTGTCATTTTGGGATACTTGAAATTTACTGAAAGAACGTACATATTGCTCTTCTGGGGTTATATGATCGTCACATTCACGGGGTTCAGCTACTGGACCGTATTCCAAATGGGTTTGCCGCTATAATCCACCTGCAGCATCAAAGTAATCCGATATCTGTCGGGTTGCTTTTTTGTTGTGTTCAGATTAAATGGTTGTTCATGGTGTTATGTAACCACTAAGGATAATTCACGTAATTGTTTCATATATTGTCTGGAAGACAACTAGCCTGTACTATTGTCATTGAAGAAGTGGAAAGGAGAATGATCGTTGAGACGTCATAACGGCATTGCCGCATTTATATTATGCATCATCGTATTCCTGCAACTACCCTCAACCTATGCCTATGGAGAGTCTTCACCTGAGGATACACGTGAGATATTGCAAAAAAGTCTATCCATCGTTGAAATCGATCACGAAATTGAACGTATCGCAGGCAGACAGAAGCAGCTGGCTCAACAATACGAGACATTATCTGTCCAGCTTCAGGATCAAGAAGAACAGATACATATTCAGCAAGATCGGGCCGGAGCTGTAGTGAGGTCCTACTATACTGGAGAACGCGACAGTCTTCTTATGACGGTCCTGGGAGCCCGGTCATTCAAAGACCTGTTTGTACTGTATGATTATTACCAGATTATTATTGGACGGGATCAGGCTGTGCTGGACAAGTATCAGGACCGGTACCGCAACCTGCAACAGACTTCCACTCAGATTCGTCAGACTACAGCAGAACTAACCGAAATGAAGACTAATCTTCAAAACCAGCGGGAACGTGTAGTCACCTTGCAAAAAGAAGTAGATGCCCAAATAGCCACCAGCGGAGATGCGGCAGCGATTCAGAAACTGATGGATGAACTGACCCTCTATTGGGAGAATATCGGCATCTATGAGGTGAAACGATATTTCAAAGCATTGGCATCTGCCATGCAGAACCTGCCTGACTTTATCCAAAAACAAAACGGAGGCATATCCACAACTGGAACAACGTATACGATTCGTATTGGGCAGGATGAGCTTAATGCATTTTTACGTTCGCAAAATCCCATCTTTGAAGACTTTGCCTTTCAGTTTAATCAGGATAAGATCATAGCTTCCGGTCAGCGGGATCAGTTGCAATTAAGCATTGAAGGACATTATACGGTAGAAAATGAACCTCAAAACTCCATTCGTTTTCATGTGGACAAACTTGTATTCAACCAACTTGAATTACCAGACACCACTCGCCGAATGCTGGAAAAAGAATTTGACCTTGGGTTTTATCCACAGAAAATCCTCTCGTTTGTGAAAGCAACCGATGTTTCAACAAGTGAAGGCATACTGGAAGTAAAACTAGCTATATCATTTTAAAGAGATTGTTCCAAAAGTCTGCTTAAATTAAAAAGGATGCCTAATGGCATCCCTGGCATTAAAGTTAAAATCCAGACTTTTTTTTGAACAGGAACTAAAAGGTTAGTTCGTCGTTCTAATACTATTTACGTATTGATTCGCTGTAATCTCTCCCTTTAAGAATTGTTGTACCTTTTTATGAAAACGAGTTATTAGAGCGAGCCTTTCGGTCGTTGCAGCAGGGGCATCTTGGGTTGTTGAGAACCAGGAATGTCTCTTTGTCATTTCATAACGTCGAGTAAGTTTATCAGACTCCAAATCCAGTTCCTGTTGCTTTGCCGGCAATCGGTTGACCTCCTGGTACCATTTTAACTGTGTCGTAGCGGACGTCATTCCTTCAATCCATCTACTGGCCTCCTCTGCCTCAACCGAACCCGAAGTAATGACAAGACTTCTGGAGCTTACAGTTTCCAAGGATTCAAAAGAAATGCGCTCTAAAGAATCTTTATGAACTGTACTCGATTGATCAGCACTTAATAATTGAGATAACAAGGATACAACCATCGGTATGTTATTCTCGTCAGCAGTTGATGAGAACATTGGATAGGTAGACTGGGCCATTATATGAGGTTGAATGTGATTCATCAATTGAATCCCCTGTTGGAGATCCCCCGGTTGCGAATCTAATTGCGTTTGATTAACTTGATCAGGTGCCATCCTCGGTTCCAAATGATTTAACCACGCATTTGTCCCGTACATATCATTGATGTTCATTGTAATTAAAGGGATTCCTTCGGCAATGGCTTGTTGAGTAAGTTTGATCCACTGATCTTTATTGTGAGGTAATGACTCCATTCCAGCTCTCTTCAGAAATGAAGATTGTGCAGCCAGAATGTAGGGATCAAAATCAAAAGGCATCCCCCATTGATAACCATTCCACTCTGTCATTCCCCGTAATCCAACTACCGTATCTCCAAGCGACTTTGATAATGTTGTTCCGTTTAACGGATACAGGTACCCTTTTTGGGCATAGTATTGCACTTCCTCACTATCAAGCAGAACAACATCACCGTTCTCTCCTAGTGAAAATTCAAGATCCAAAACATGCTTATATGTATCCGGCTTCTCATTCCGAAGATTAATCTCTACCAGCTGGGAAGCAGCAACTTCTTTAGCTATTTTTTGAAAGGCTTGAAACTCTTCATCCGACATGGCGACTACAATCTCCAGCGGAGCTTGAGCATCTTCATTACGGGACGAAGACCCAGGAAAAGCATCCTTCTCCTGATCGCGTTCCTGATTGAGCTGCGAACCTCTAAAGTCAAAACTCGGTGACAAGATCGTTAACGAAAGCAGCAATACCGCGAACAAAACAACCTGATGTCTACGCTTCATTAACTTCCCTCCCTGTTCCACCTAGTTTTTTCCTGCAGCAATTATTGTAACAAATAAGTAGTGCTCTTGTCCTACCCTGCCGAAAAACACTTTTTCTGATTTTTGCATAATACGAGCATATCGAGTTCTGTGTAATAACGCTTACTTATTTTTTCAGCAAAAAACCGGCTCCAGGAGCCGGCTTTAATAACAACATTTTCCGGGAAATAAATCCCCTGAATGTTACAACAAATCAGCTGCAAGCTGTGCCAGCTTGGACCGTTCTCCTTTTTCGAGCATGATGTGTCCGCTGATTCCCTCTTGTTTGAATCGTTCCACGATATACGTCAGGCCGTTACTCGCAGAATCAAGATACGGATGGTCTATCTGCTCGGGGTCTCCCATCAAAATAATTTTACTGCCTTCACCGACCCTTGATACAATGGTCTTCACTTCGTGGCGCGACAGATTCTGGGCTTCATCAATAATGATAAACTGTCCAGGTATCGATCTTCCACGAATATACGTTAAAGCCTCCACCTGAATACTGCCAAGCCCCATTAGGATTTTATCGATATCTCCGGCTTTTTTGGTGTCAAACAGAAACTCCAGATTATCATAAATCGGCTGCATCCATGGACGAAGCTTTTCTTCCTTCTCACCAGGCAAATAACCGATATCTTTCCCCATCGGAACGACAGGACGAGCGATCAACAGTTTTTTGTATTTATGATCATCCTCTACCTTAAGCAGACCTGCTGCAAGTGCCAGCAAGGTTTTCCCTGTTCCGGCTTTACCAGTGATGGTAACAAGCGGGATGTCATCATTCAAAAGCAGTTCCAATGCCATACGTTGTTGTGCGTTACGTGCGCTAATGCCCCAGACATTATCATTACTGAGGAAAAGCGGCTCCAGCTTTGTTCCCTCTGTGTTCACTTTAAGCAAAGCCGATTTATTGGTTCCCATCTCATCTTTAAGAATGACAAATTCATTCGGATACAACGAATAAGACAACTGCAACGGTTTGATTGGTAAAAAACGATATGTGTAAAACTCATCAATCACTGACGGATGAACTTTTAGGGCCGTATATCCTGGATATAACTCACTGAGTCCTGCCGTCCGATCTGATAAGTAATCCTGTGTGAACAGACCAAGTACATCCGCTTTAATACGCACAAGTACATCTTTACTGACAAGCACAACCTGACGTTCGACTACTTCCTTTTCATTCTCCTCAATCTGATAATTCAGTGCGACAGCTAAAATACGATTATCATTGGACACTTCACCAAACATTTCCTGAACTTTCACGAAACTCCGATGATTCAGCTCTACTTTCAGGTTACCTCCATTAGCCAAAGGTACCCCACTGTGCAAGTGACCCAGCTCTCGTAATCCATCTAACAGTCTGGATACATTACGGGCATTACGCCCAATTTCATCAGCATTTCTTTTTTTGGAGTCGATCTCCTCCAGTACAACCGCGGGAATGATTACCTCATGTTCCTCAAAGGCAAATATGGCATTGGGGTCATGCAGAAGCACGTTGGTATCCAATACAAAAATCTTTTTCATTCAATCCCCTCCAAAGCGGCGTCGTTAAAGGCATGAATAGTGTGATCTTTCAGCAGCGGCATGGACAATCATGATCCCATACATAAATGTATTCGACTAGGGCAAAATAATTGTCAACCATTCTGAAAAACTCCAAGAAAGGATGAACATTTATGAAAATATGGGTTTGCACGCTGCTTCTGATCTTTATACTTACAGGTTGCAACAGTTCCACACGCAGCGCTTCTCAGGAACCGCATACGTCACATCCAAGAAGCTACGGAGGAAATGTAACAACTCAGCAAGAACAAGGGAAAGGATCTCACATGCTCAATGCACAGGAAGATCGGATGAATCCTTCACGTTTGGATCGTCTCAATGAGAATACAGGTGAAGTCCATGATACCAACATTGCTGATGATGCACAGAGTGGCCGGATGCCAAATGAAAAACGAATCAATCACCTTAAAGCCCTTGCCAAGCAAGTAGAAGGTGTTGAAGATGCGAACTGCGTCATACTCGGTAATACAGCCGTAGTTGGCATCGATGTTGATGGTGAACTGGAACGTGCTCGGGTGGGTACCATTAAGTACGCTGTTGCCGAAGCACTTCGCAAAGACCCCGAAGGTATAGATTCCATCGTTACTGCTGATGCAGATGTCACTGAACGAATTAAAGAGATCGGTGAACATATTCGTCAAGGGCACCCAATTTCGGGTTTTGCTTCAGAACTCGCTGACATGGTGGGACGAATTATCCCTCAACTCCCGAAAGACGTCAAAGTCCGTCAAAATCCGGATGAACACGTGAGTCAAAAACAACAAATGCAGCAGCTGCATTCATCAGACAAAAGACAACAAAAAGCCCAGTGATCTCTCACTAGGCTTTTTTCATGGCAGCAAAAACCTGCTCATCTAATTTCTCAGCAGCACGCTGATCATATATTTTGACATATTGAGGCACAGAGGACAATTGAGCGCCGTAAAACAGAGCATTCCTCACCGCTTCAATGGTAATGTCGAAACAGCACATATTAAATGGAACATCCAGTAGAGGATCTTGTCGTACCGCAGCACGTCCGTTCACTGCGTACACCGTCTCTTCTCCAAAGACAGTAACCGTAATGAGCGGATTAGTAATCATGTTATTCACTAAACGTGAACGATGATCGATCGCTACACGAAAAGTAGAAGCATTCTCCGCATAAATCCAGGAGATGGCTGTTGAAGTCGGACCTCCGGATTCTCCATCCACTGTGCTCAAAAGCACAAAGGTCTCATTCTTGAATTGCTGTAAAAGAGATTCAGTTAATTGTGTGACGGCTTCGGACATTCAACCAGCCCCCTAACCTTCTTTATGCAATTCTTGTACTTGGTTTATGTTATTATAGCATACCGATTAACGTGCTTCCAATCCTAAAAGATTGAAGGTTATTCGCCTGAAGGTGAAGCCGTTACTTTACCTGAAAGTGTATCTTGTAAAGCCTGCTTGGCATTGGCGAGTTCCGTTTCATTAATATACACATATGGACTTCTCCACTCTCCAGTAACCGGAGTATAATGCACATCCGAAGTGGAAATGTTCCAATACGTCGAGATAAAGTTTTTCATTTGTTCCGATTCCACATCTGTCGTCATATTCTTGTCAACTGCACCAATCACTTTGCTGATCTTTGTAATGCCCCCAAGAGATTTCATCTGATCCAGCATGGAGTTCAGCACTTGGTTTTGACGTTTGTTACGATCAAAGTCGTTGGATTCATCAGTCTTCGGATTACAATTGGATTTGCGGTAACGAACAAAATCTAGTGCTGCTTTACCATCGAGATGTTGTGCCCCTGCGACCAGATTGATATCTGTACCATCGGCTGTATCTCTATAACACATATTTTTATCCACAGTCACATCCACGCCACCCACGGCATTAACAGCATCACGGAATGCCTGGAAATTCAGGACGGTTGTATAATTAATATCTACATCCAAATACTTGCCCATCATTTCTTTCATCTGATCCTCTGCATTTTTGCCAGTGGTTTTTTCCTGTGCTTTGAATTTCGGATAATAAGAATTCAGCTTGTTGGATTTGTACCCATCCAATTGAATACGCGTGTCTCGCGGCAAAGATACAATGGTTGCCGTCTTGGTCTCCGGATTCAACGAAGCCACCATAACGACATCCGAGAGATATGTGCCCGTTTCAGGACGGTTATCTGTGCCTAATAACAGCATCGTGATCGGTTTGGTTGTGGCTGACATCCCGGGAGGTACCGGTTTATCGATGCCTGTATCCACGACTTGATTGTATACCCAGTACGTATATCCACCGCCTACCACAATGGCAATAACCAATAGACTTAAAAGGATTCTGCCAAAAGCATTCATTCTCTTTTTCTTCTTAGGCTGCTTGCCCTTGCCATTCTTCGATCCAGAAGCACCGGATTGCGTTGGTGCCTGTCTCCGTGGAGGCAGTCCGTTCGAATTTGAGTTCATATCTTCAACACCTTTATCACATCTGTTTTTGTCTAAATAAAAGACAACCGCTTTCCCTAAGGAAAACGGATGGTCTGTACAAGACAGGATTTATGAGTTTCGAGCGGCAGCTTCCGCTTTTTTCTTTTGACGGCCTTCGATAAAATAACGCACTCTCACTAACAACATCAAACCAACCGCGACCAACAAACATTGAATGATGGGCAGCTTGTCGATCTGAAAAACAAGAAGCATGAATGTGCCCATCGCCATCAAAATATAGAGAACGATTTCCTTACCAAGTGGCAATTTCTGACGTACCCGAAACACCTTGTTATATACGTAAGTAATCAATACAAAGATGACGATGTAGGCTACGATCGGGTTTGACGCGAACCATGCTTGCATGCACAGCCAGCTCCTTTCGTGTTCATGCTAGGATATAAGTTAACTGGTTGATGGAGCACACCAACAACATTAATTACAAAGCTCTGCATGTGAGACCGTTTCGAATTCGGATCGTTCTTTTGGTCGCTGTTATCCCCAGATTTTTTTGATCCATTTTTCAATGGTAAAATCCGGGGATAAAGGCGAACGCTTCGCTCCTACAGAATCGATTCCGTATCCTCCACTACTTTAGTGGATTGTAACCAACGCCGATGGTGCATATGTGTTCCATCAAACGTTAACTTATAACTTTTATTTTGTTGTTATTAAGCTTTAGAAGCCATTTTGCGTTGTTTTTCTGCACGTTCACGCTCGGATTTATTCAGGATCTTCTTACGAAGACGAATAGATTTTGGTGTAATCTCACAATATTCATCTTCATTCAGATATTCAAGCGCCTGTTCCAACGAGAAGATAATCGGAGTTTTAATTTTAACCGTATCATCTTTACCGGAAGAACGAACGTTAGTCAGTTGTTTTTCTTTGCAGATGTTAACAACGATATCATTGTCACGTGTATGTTCACCAACAATCATACCTTCGTAGATTTCAGTACCCGGCTCCAAGAAGAGCGTACCGCGATCCTCAACGCCCATCATACCATAGAACGTAGATGTACCCGTTTCAGTTGAGATCAACACGCCTTGGTGACGTCCACCCACTTGACCGGATACTACTGGAGCGTAGCTGTCAAATGCATGGTTCATTACACCGTAACCACGAGTCAATGTCAGGAAGTTGGTGCTATATCCGATCAAACCACGTGCTGGAATCAGGAACTCCAGACGAACTTGACCACTACCTGTGTTAACCATGTTAACCATCTCTGCTTTGCGTGCGCCCAGGCTCTCCATTACGGAACCCATGCTCTCTTCAGGGATATCAATCAACAAGCGCTCAACAGGTTCCATTTTCTTACCGTCAACTTCTCTTACGATAACTTCTGGTTTGGATACTTGAAGCTCATATCCTTCACGACGCATATTTTCAATCAGGATACCCAAGTGAAGCTCACCACGTCCAGAAACGATAAATGCATCTGGGCTATCCGTTTCGTCAACACGAAGGGAAACGTCTGTTTCCAATTCTTTTAACAAACGCTCACGAAGTTTACGGGAAGTTACCCATTTACCTTCACGACCTGCGAATGGACTGTTGTTCACGAGGAACGTCATTTGCAGTGTTGGCTCATCAATTTTCAGAACTGGCAAAGCTTCCGGGTTGTTAGGGTCGGCAATGGTTTCACCAATGTTGATGTCCTTGATCCCTGCAATGGCAACGATGTCGCCTGCTCCTGCTTCTTCCGTCTCAATACGTTTGAGACCTTGGAAACCAAACAGTTTCTCGATACGTGCAGTTTTGCTCTTACCATCACGCATAATAACCGTTACCGATTGTCCTTGACGGATCACACCGCGGTTAACACGACCAATGGCAATACGGCCAAGGTATTCATTGTAGTCCATCAAAGTAACGAGGAATTGAAGTGGTTCTTCAACATTTTCGGTAGGGTGTGGGATATGACTAACGATGGTATTGTAGATCGCCATCATGTTGTCATCTTGTTTGGCAGGATCATTATCCATGCTGGATGTTCCGTTCAACGCGGAAGCATATACAACAGGGAATTCGAGTTGTTGATCGTTGGCACCCAGTTCAATGAACAGGTCCAATACTTCATCAATAACCTCAGTCGGACGAGCCGCTGGACGGTCAATTTTGTTTACAACAACGATTGGTGTCAGGTTATGCTCAAGTGCTTTACGAAGTACAAACTTCGTTTGTGGCATACAGCCTTCATAAGCATCAACAACGAGCAATACACCGTCAACCATTTTCATGATACGTTCAACTTCACCACCGAAGTCGGCGTGTCCTGGTGTATCCACAATATTAATCAGGTAATCTTTATAAGTTATAGCCGTGTTTTTGGCCAAAATCGTAATACCGCGTTCACGCTCCAAATCGTTGGAGTCCATTACGCGCTCCTGTACCGTTTCGTGATCTCGGTAAGTACCGGATTGCTGGAGCAACTTGTCAACGAGTGTTGTTTTTCCGTGGTCGACGTGGGCAATAATCGCAATATTGCGAATGTGTTCTCTTGAATGCATGTTTTGTATCCATATCCTTTCCAATTTCAAATCATATCTACTTAAACTTCCCGCAATTTCGCAGGTTACTCACAAAATAAGCGTCGGTGATATCCCGACGCATGTCTATATCCCTTATATTATAGTTTATTATAGGTAAAAATCAAGATATTTCGCACGAAAAGACCACTGGGAATGTTACCAGCCTCTCCCTTGACGTCCTCGTCCAAGTAATAACCAAACTCCACCCAAGATCAAAAGGACAGCAAGTACATAGATTATTCCCGTTTGCAGCAGGGTAAATCCGAATAATATGATGGACACCGCACCAAAGATCAAAGCTGCAGGTAACACATATTCCGGTCTTCGTCGTTCAGCCATTCCATATTCGAGTAACCCTATGGCGATCCCAAGCAAGAATGCTGGCCACAGCCTGCTCATAAGTCCAGCACCCCATGTATTCGTTATACTGAATAAAACACCATACACCGTTAGTATGCCGGCAGGAACGAGTGACCACGATGGTGAAATACGCGCATAATATAACGCATGAAGGGCGATGCCTGGCAGCAGGATCAGCAAAGGCCAGAAATTACGACCAATAAATCCAAACACGCCAAACTTGCCAAGCAGAATAATAATTCCCGCAGCTACAATAAATAGTCCAATCGCTTTTTCATTTCTCATCCTCAATCACCTCTTATACTATGGCTATGTACTTTATTTCTTCATAAACGATACGCATTCCATGCTGACTGTTGTTTTTCAAACCTGTAATCATGCTTCTAGTGTATCCGATGTTTCGGCAAAAAACTATACTCTATGTCGCACTTTGCGTGCGTCCTTTATCTGTATTACCCTAAAATGTGCAACTTATGACCAGCCCAATGATTGTTGTATTGACAAGCGTATCCTCTCACCACAAAACCGCCTAAACCGGACGGTTCAGACGGTCATATGTTCAAGCTTTTATCCAAAATTAAACTATGCGTTCTTCCGCACAAATTTATGTGCGCCTCCAATCGCAACCACAAGACAAGCCATGGCTACGGGTAACAGCGTATGCACCTCTGATGCCATACCTCCCAGCCATTCTCCTAACTTGGGGTCTTTCATCACCATCTCACCTGCTGTGAAAGCCAGAATGCCTGATCCAACGAATACAAGAATCGGAAATCGCTTCAACAAACCAACAATTAACCCGCTCCCCCATACAACAATGGGGATACTGATTGCAATCCCGATGACGATCAAAGCCAAATCTCCATCTGCCAAAGCCGCTATGGCCAAAACATTATCCAGACTCATTACAAAATCCGCGATCAGAATGGTTTGAATAGCTTTCCAAGTCGTAGAAGCTTCTCGAATATGTACCTCATCATCATTTTGAAGCAGCAGCTTTACTGCAATCCAGAGTAGCAACAGACCACCTGCCGCTTGGATAAAGGGAATTCCCAGCAATAATACCGCTACAAAGGTTAACACACAACGCAGCAGTACGGCACCAAAAGCTCCCCACCATACCGCTTTTTTGCGTTGTATTGGTGGCAGATCCTTGCTGGCAAGCGCAATAACAACCGCATTATCTCCACTTAATACCAGATTGATCATTAAAATTTCAGTTAACAGCCATAGTGTATCCATGTCCTCATCCCCCCACATTAACTTGTATGTCAGAGTTGTCCATGCTATTCTTAATGATTGAACCGTATATAAGGAGTGACATATATCATGGAGCTATTTAGTCCCACATTCTGGCTGGCTTTGCTGAACGTTGTCTTTATTGATCTAATTCTGGCTGGGGATAATGCCATCGTCATTGGTCTCGCAGCTCGAAATTTGCACCCTTCCGTGCAGAAAAAGGCGATTCTATATGGAACTGGCGGCGCACTTTTAATTCGAATTTTAGCAACAGTTGTTGTTTTATGGTTGCTTAAAGTTCCGTGGCTCTTGCTTGTGGGAGGCATACTTCTGATCTGGATTGCCTATAAATTATTGGCGGATCAGGGAGATGAACACAATGATGTCCAAGCAGGAACTTCCTTGTGGACCGCTATTCGTACCATTGTGATCGCGGATGCAGCCATGGGACTCGATAACGTGATTGCAGTTGCTGGAGCAGCGCAACAGCATCTCGTGCTTGTCATCCTTGGACTCCTGATTAGTGTACCTATTATCGTCTGGGGCAGTACCCTGTTTATCAAGCTAATTAATCACTTTCCTTGGATTATCTATGTCGGAGCCATCGTTCTCGGGTATACGGCTTCCAATATGATCACTGAGGAACAGCGACTCTTGCCTTACTTCACTGAACATCCGGCATTGCGCATTCTATTTATCGTTGTGGTTATTGCAGGTGTAGTCTTTGCAGGTTATCGCAAACGCTCCAGCAGTTCCAGCCACAAGGGATCTGGCGGGGAACAGCAGCGCTCCTATTCGTAGGCTAATTTAAACTAAAAATTTCATCTGAATACAGCAAAGGACTGAACGATATTTCATCGAACAGTCCTTTTTTTTGCAGTTAACATAGCCCTTATTATGTCAGCCATGCTAATTTTTATTGAGTTTAGAACCAATCATCCTTCATGCCATTGTCTTCTGTCTGATTCGTTACCACAGAAGTTTCACCGGCATGCAGTGTGATCGTTTCAGTTTGTTCCACCGCCTGATCCACCCATTCTGACAGATGGCTCATTGTTGATTCTATTTTATCCACAATTCGAAGATTCGGATTGGTTGAAGGTGACTTTGGCACAAAGAGAGTACAGCAATCCTCATATGGCAAAATAGATATGTCATACGTTCCGATCTGTTTGGACAGGGTAATGATCTCCTGTTTATCCATCATAACCAGTGGTCGCAACAATGGCAGATCTGTCGCACGACCAATGACATTCATACTTGGAAGAGTCTGACTCGCTACTTGGCCCAAGCTATCCCCGGTAATCAGCGCGAGTGCCCGCTCACGCTCGGCAAGTTTGGATGCAATTCGCAGCATTGAACGTCGCATCAGCGTAATAATCAGATTATCCTGACCCAGCTGGGTAAATGCCGTTTGAATCTCTGTAAATGGAACAAGATGCAGCTTGATTGTTCCTGCATGATCAGCAAGGGCACGCGCCAAATCAATGACTTTCTCTTTGGCGCGCTGGCTTGTGAACGGATAACTGTAAAAATGTACACATTCCACTTCAAGTCCACGACGCATGGAAGACCAGGCTGCCACCGGGCTGTCTATTCCACCTGATAGCAGTACCATTGCTTTGCCATTCGTACCCAGTGGAAAGCCACCTACTGCCGGAATGGTTTCGTTGAAAATATAGGTACCCTGATCCCGAATCTCCACTCGCAGTTCAATATCAGGTTGACGAACATCAACACTTAATTGCTGAAACTTCCGAAGGATCGGGGAACCGACCAAATGGTTCATTTCATGGGAAGAGTTCGGGAATTCCTTCCATACCCGCCTTACATTTACCTTAAATGTGGTGCCTTCTTTGAAGTCGTCTTCCCTTTCGTCCATAAACGCAACTGCAGTTTTCACAATCTCATCTAGCTCGGATGGAGTAACTTTAACCGGACTAATCGACATCACACCAAATACCCGCTTCAGCACCTTAATCAGTTCAGTATGTGATTCACCGCCAAGATCCACATAAACACGGCCATATTCTTTGCGAAGGCTCGCTCCTGGATAAGGTTTAAGCAAAGCTTTCACCTGTGTAATGATCGTTTTTTCAAATCGGGCACGATTTTTCCCTTTTAACATAAACTCTCCGAAACGGAGAAGCAGCATATCATAGTTCATATCCATTACATCCGCCTTTCGAGGGGCCGCAACTGCGCCACCATCTGATGTAAAGCCTGTTCAAGCAAGGCTACATCTTCTTCTGTATGTTCATCTCCAAGACTAATACGCAATCCGCCACCAGCACAAGCTGCATCTCTGCCCATCGCAAGTAGAGCCCGACTCGGTTCAGCCGAACGCGAAGAACAGGCAGATTGGGTCGATATGGTTACGCCAAGTTGCTCCAAGGTGTGCAGCGCCACTTCTGCCTTCATCCCGGGATAGGAGAAGTGCACAATATGAGGTGCACCCTCTGTGCGACTGTTCAATTCAAATTCAGGAATAACACGTATCGTTTCCATCAATCGATCACGGAGCACCGTTGTACGTCGGGCAAAATCAACCTGATCTTCTGCTGCCATTCGCATGGCCTTGGCCATGCCTACCAGCAAGGCCACGTTTTCTGTGCCTGCTCTTAGGCCTTGTTCCTGTGATCCTCCTGACAATAGTGGCGTAAGCTCCACTCCACTTCGCACATACAGGAGACCTGCTCCCTTCGGTCCACGAATCTTGTGAGCAGACAAACTGTACAGATCTGCACCCCAAGCAGCAGGTGTCGCCTCCATTTTCCCAAAACCCTGAACACCATCTACATGGAAAAGCACGCGTGGTGCTTTCTTTTTGAGCTGTTTGCCGATCTCTGCAATCGGATGGATGGCTCCTGTTTCATTGTTTACATGCATCAGACTCACAAGCACCGTGTCGGGCCTGATCGCGTCTACAACCTTTTGAGCGTTCACTACTCCATCGGAATTCACAGGAACTAATGTCACTTCCCATCCCCACTGCTGCAATTGCATAAAACTTTCGTACACCGAGGCATGCTCGGTAGCCGTAGTGATGATGTGTCTGCCTCGTGACTGATAACGTAATGCCGCACCTTTTATCGCGAGATTATTACTCTCGGTCGCACCAGAAGTAAATACAATCTCTTCAGGCTTAACGCCGATTGCAGCAGCACAGCCGGATCGAGCACGACGCAGCAACTGATCGGCAAGCTCTCCATAGCCATGGATGGAGGATGGATTACCGAATTGTGTCTCCATAATTTCGGCCATCGTACGAATTACATCCGGATGGGGAGGTGTGGTTGCAGCATAATCAAAATATTTCAAATGAGGTTAGACCTCCCTTATCTCTTCGTTCATGAACCTACAGTGAGCATTGTAACACGATACCCGTACAACACAAAAAGACCAACCGGGAACAGGCGTTTTAAGCGCTTCTGCTCCCACATTTGATCTCATCCTGCCTATCATGTGTTTTCGCAAATGTCTATCTTTGAGTTTTAGATCACATATTTCGACTGTGCCTTCTCCACCTTGGAGATATAATTCTGAGTTTCGGAAGGCAAACGGTTAAGTACACTCATCAGTTCGCTATCACTCGACACGCCTAGACGTGAAACACGGCCCGGTCCTGCATTATACGCGGCAAGTGCCATCTTCACTTCTCCACCGAAACGCTGGAGCTGAAGGGAAAGATACTTCGTACCCGCATCAATGTTCTGGGCAGGGTCAAATGAATTACTCACTCCCAGCCCTGCAGCCGTGCCATCCATTAATTGCATCAGCCCCTTGGCACCGGCGGAGGACACGACATTTGGGTTGAAATTGGACTCTGTGTCAATGACGGCCTTGATCAATGATTCAGGAACACCGTACTTCGCACTTGCCTCGGCAATTAAAGATTCAAAATCCGTAGGTACAGATGCACCGGAATTCACGATTCCTGTATTGGATGAAGATAATAAAGACTCAACGATGTTATTGGAGACAGAGGACGATCCTGCCGTATTTATATCTGGATTGTACGTGCTTCCGAGTTGCAGCCACAACAGACCATCACTGGATCTTTTGGAGACCGTCGCGGTGGAATCTGTATTGCTCGTCGTATTGGCACCCGTACCTAACAGCCCGTCCATCACATTGGCGAAATCCACTGTTGAACCAGCATCCGATTGTGATCCAGTGGTTTGGTTATTCAAATTGGACAATTGCAGTTCCAACAACTGCCGCGATCCGTTTGGATCAATCTGCATGAGTTATACCCACTCCCGTATAATTAAGCGTATTATGACCTTATTCTACATCGTTTTACAGCAAGGTTCCATTGTTTTCATAAAAATAGTTAAACCTCTCCACATAACCTGCGCATATACGAAAAAAACCTTCTGTAATTCACCGCAAATGGGTGAGAACAGAAGGCTTTTGAATGAATCATTTTACACGTTAGCGAGCGAATGGAATCATGAAAAAATAACTCAGCGTAGCTACAACACCCAGTCCAATGGACCAGGCTCCCGCTGTCTTACGACCATTCACATAGGCATAGTAACCCAGTACGGCTGCGGCCGGTCCAAGTACGATTGACCACATGAACAAAGACGCGATCCCGAAGGCAAGTCCCATGTAACCCGCAACCTTACCTGTTGATTCCATGACACGGTCTGCCTCATGCTTCTCAGGTACAGGCTCTGCCCGTTCGGTACCTCCAGTTCTTACGACAGTCGGAGGAGCAACCTCTGCCCCGTATTCTTCGCGATGTACTTTTCTTGGATAATCGACACGCATACGCTGTTTTTCACTTTCAACCTTGGTTTCAGGGCGATCTTGAAAATTAAACTTATTATCGTCATTTTTCATTGGGAAGCACCTCCGTTATGAATAGGGATGACTGCTCACTTGGGTTTAAACGTGTGACAGCATGTTGCAGAGGATGTGCGTGCGTGATCATGGTGATCGGAGTCAAATGTCTCACCGGCAAATTCCTCATGCAGACGACGGGTGGCATGTTGGTCAATGTCAATCATGATGGCATCAGCGTGGCAGAAGTTGTTCTCTCCCCAAAAGTTGCAGTTGGAGACGCTGCATTTGACAATTGGCTTGTCTTGGCTCATTTTTATCACCTCGACTACTATTGTCTCCTCGCCACAAACCTGATATTCCCCGTCAAAATGCCAGATGATGACATGATTACACCTCGTCTGATTCTCACTAAAAACACAAAAAAACCGCCACAAGGGCGGTTTCGTCCAATTTCATATTCAGGTTTAAACGTTAATTAGGCGTGATTCCGTTGATTTTGCATACGGCGCTGAGTCAGGTAATCACTTTCATAATATGCCAGATCATCGCGCAATTCTTCGTACGTTTTGGAAACCTCCAGAATAACATCCCGTACTGCACGGATTGGCTTATCACGGAAACGAATGGCATCTTGTCCTGTGTAAGCGTATCTTCCGTCTTCGGAATAACATTCATTTTTGGGATAGAAAAAGCTGTTTACGCATTGGTGATACGTATTATAAAGAGCCTTTTCGGCAAAATCGACATCAAAGTTGGCACGACGCAGCACAACGCCAAGTTTTTCGTAAGAAACTTCAGAAAAAACGAGTAAATGACGGAGATCTGAAAGAAATCCTTTGTAGAAGACTGTTGATTCTTCCGTCTGATTCTGATCCAGTTCAGGCAAAGCATTCTCATTCAAAAATTTTTCAATCCGATCGATAGCCGGTTTTAACTTTTCCCTAGTTGACTCACATGTTTTCTGTACATTGGCTGCTGACATAAAGGTAGCTCCCCCTTAAATAAGTCCTTACATATAGGTCGGCCAACGGTGGTTTTCCCCTGACCTTTCAATTCTCAGCTATAATCCTACCATAAAAAGTTGACGAGCGGTATACCTTAATCATGCTTTCCGTTTCTGCCATTGAACATGCCTATTATACGCAGTCAGACTCGAACTCGTTTGCATAAAACGTTCCGCTTTTTCTAACGATAGATATAACCAGTGACAACGATGAAGCACGGTTAACGATTGTTCAAAATGAACGAAGGAGGTTCCATCCATCATGTCCAGACCGAAATGGATTAACTGGGCCCTTGCAGCTGGTGCGGGAGCACTCGCCCTGACGCTTTTGCTCCCAACATCCAATCGTCAAGAACCTAAGCCTAGTGCGCTGTCCGACTCTGCTCATGAAGAGCATACAAGTAAGCAACGTCTGAAAGTACAGGATGTCAAAGCAACAGATCTCTTGACCCGCATGGACGCCAAGCAACATCTCAGTATCATGCTGGAGAAAACCGCCACAATGAATGCTGCGCAGGTTAGCCGATATGTGAATGATCTCCAAAGTTCACATGAACATATCAGATCCATTCATCTCATGAATACCAATGGCTCTTTTGACAAGCCCTTTGATCAAGCCACCTCACAAGGAAGCAAGTTGGAACAACAGAAGCTTCAACATTCGCTCAACCTTGCCAAAAAAGCGGTAAAAAAACGTCAAAGTTTTGAGTCCTCTTCTTTTCCTTTGGGAAAAGAAAAATATTTTGTGATGGGACAACCCTCCAAAGATGGCAAAAGAGCTGTAATTGCCTTGTTCAGCCAGAACGTATTAAATGCTGTTGAACAACATCAGCGCAAAAATCTGCGCATGATCCCTTATCCGCGTGAGGGTAAATTCAAAATTGAGTCTGTTCACCCTGATACGCTTAACGAAATTACAGTGAAGACCGGACATGATAATGCAAATGCCAGTCATTTTTACGAAAATGAAATCGTCATCCGTTTTCGCCAAGATCCCGGTGAACGGGATATGCGTATCATTAAATCCGATCTGAGAGCGCAATCTGCGCGCAAGCTGGGATACACGTATGTTTTTCGGTCAGAACACATGAGTTACAAACAATTGCATAGTTATTTCGAAAGCAAGTGGAATCCACTTTATATGGAGCCCCACTATATGTATTTAACCAATGATACTGTAACTGAACAAACCGATGTAACGATACCCAATGACATTTTGTTCTCCGATTATCAGTGGAACCTGCCTGCGATCGAGACAAACAGAGGTTGGAATATTACCAAGGGAAACAAAGATGTCATCGTAGCAGTAGTTGATACGGGGGTTGATATGAATCATCCTGACCTGAAGGGCAAGCTCCTTGAGGGTTATAATGTGGTCGAGCCGGGAAGCAAACCGATGGATGATGTGGGACATGGTACACATGTCGCAGGCATTATCGGCGCTATTGTCAACAATAACGAAGGCGTGGCAGGCATGAGCTGGTATAACAAGGTACTACCGGTTAAAGTACTCGACAACTCAGGTTCTGGTACCACGTATGCCGTTGCTGAAGGCATCATCTGGGCAGCCGATCATGGAGCCAAAGTTATCAACATGAGTCTGGGCAATTATGCTGATGCGCAATTTCTTCATGATGCCATTAAATACGCTTTTGACCGGGATATCGTCCTGATTGCAGCCACGGGGAACGATAATACAGAGCGTCCAGGATACCCTGCTGCTTATCCGGAAGTATTTGCCGTATCTGCTACGGACCCGGATATGAGCAAAGCTTCCTATTCCAACTACGGGGACTATGTGGATGTGATGGCTCCGGGGTCCAGTATCGCCAGTACCTATCCAAACAATCAGTATGCGGCCTTGTCTGGAACGTCCATGGCCAGCCCTCATGTAGCCGCACTTGCAGGTTTGATTCGTTCGTTGAACCCGGACTTGACTAACACGGAAGTGATGGATTTGATGCGCCAAAGTGTTATTGACCTCGGTGATCCGGGTCACGACAAGTATTTCGGCTATGGCCAAATCGATGTCTATAAGGCACTGCAAGCCGCATCAGGCAACAGCGCTCCTTTGCAATTCTGGCCGCAACATGTCAGACAACAAATGGATAATACGATGAAAAAGTATACGCAGTAAGCGTAATGAAGATAATCTGTAAAAAATACAAAAGCAGCTGCGCCCCGGGGCGTACGCTGCTCTTTTGGTTTATATCCAATTCCCCGGGGCACCCGCTGCAATTAGCGCTTGCGAGAAGATGTGCGGGCTTTACTTGATTTTTTCACGGATTTTTTCTTCGGATTATGGCTGGATACATAACAAGGGTCTTCTTCTTTGACAACAACAGGATACATGTGGTGATGAATCGGAACACAGTGATGTTTTTTGATCACTTCAATCGGGTGGATGACAGGCACGATTTGTGGGATGTAATAATCCTCAACAACCTGGATCGGGTCACATACAATCGGGCAAAGCGGTGGACAGTAATGGTTCATTTCAAAACCAACTCCCTTTCTGGTGATACTATAACCTATTGCAACAGATCGAAAGTGGATTGGATGTATGTCCATAGTCCGAAAAATTATATGAGCGGTAGCCTGTCCGCCACTGTCCCACCCTGCCCAGGTGTAACTTCGTCAATGACTTGGCACAGTACACGAAGTCCTTCACACAAAAGCTCAACATTTGTTACGGTGAAGCAAATACGCAGACTTGGTGTATCCATCTCTCCTACATAACAGGCGGAACCCGGGAGGAAAGAGACCCCTGCAGCAAGTGACTGATGATGCAACTCACGCATATCCAAGTTACTCGGAAGTTGGAGCCACAGATTGAGTCCTCCCTCTGGCAATCGCCATTGCATGCCCATAGTAGCATGCTCTTCCAGCACTTCAGATGCTGCGCACAAGCGAGAATACAATTCATCCCTCAATCGGGATACATAGACACCGTACTGATTCTGAATAAAAGATTGCAATGCCTTTTGTGTAAGCAGCGGACTCCCCAAATCCGCCGTAGATTTCGCAGCCACAAGCCGGGTCAATACACTTCCGTCTGCAATGGCGCAGGCTATACGGCAACCAGGAGACAGCACCTTGCTGAAGCTTTTGATATATACGACATGACCTGTCCCATCCATCGATTTAATGGATGCCGGAGGAGGGTCCCGAAAATAAAGATCTGCAAACGGATCATCCTCCAGAATGAGGCAGTGGTAGCTTTGCGCGAGATTCAAAAGCTGTGCTCGCCTTCTTGCACTCATCGTGATACCTGTTGGATTGTGATAGGTCGGGATCGTATAGATCAGCTTGGGCGGATAGGTATCACATAACCGGGTCAACAGATCAATACGCATGCCTTCGTCATCCATCGGGACCGTAATGATCTTCGCGCCTCTACTCGTAAATACATCAATAGCTCCGGTATAGCTTGGTGCCTCCATGTATACAACATCCCCAGGTCCGACAAAAGTCCGTGCCACAAGATCGATCCCCTGCTGAGCACCACTTGTAATTAACATGCGTTCAGGTGCAGCCTGTAGTCCACGCTCGGCAAAATGTTCGGCCAAGATCTGTCTAAGCTCACGATCCCCCTGAAAAGATCCGTAAGCTGCCATACGCTCTGTATGATCAGAGGAGAGTCGGTAGGCGCTGTCGATAATCTCTCGTGTAGGCAACAGTTCAGGCTGAATCGCTGACATATGAAGTTCATACCGCACTTGAGGTGACGTATCAAAATGTCTCCAGAGCTGCGCTCGAGGTAAATAATCCACCAGTGCCATCTGCCAATTCCATGACGTACCGGATTCACTGTTGGCATTGTTTCGCTGGGTTCGGTCCACATCCTCCATCTGATCCACGTTCAATGTACCTCTCACATAACAACCTTTCCCCTGGGAGCAGGTGATCAATTGAATCGCTTCAAGTTCAGCATACGCTTTGGATACAGTGACCAGGCTGACACCCAAATCCGCGGTCATTTTACGAACAGATGGAAGTCGGGTTCCGGGTTCAATGAGTCCTGATCGGATGCGATCGGCAATCGTTAGCGCAATCTGCACGTACAATTTGGTACTGCTTCCCCGCTTTAATTCAATATGCATATGTGCTCCCCCAACTGTTATGATCTTCATTTTACTGTTATAGTGTAGTCCGTCTATTATAGTTTATAATATCAGTATAACAGTGAATAACAGGAGATGAGAATAACATGAGTATCCCTTGGTCCAAAATGGCACAAAACACCCCGTCCTCTGTCGTTCGCGACATGCTCCAGGCCGCTCAGGCACCTGGAATGATCTCACTAGCCGGTGGATTACCAGCCCAGACTTCATTCCCGCTGGAAGCCATCCGCGTTGCATATGAAAAAGTATTTATGAGCGGAGCAGCCGCTCTTCAATATGCGGAGACTGAGGGTTACCGTCCTCTTCGCGCCAAAATCGCTGAACGTCTTGAATCCAAGGGCATTCCCGCTTCACCCGATCACATGCTTCTCACTACGGGTTCACAGCAATCCATTGACTTGGTTTGCCGCATCCTTCTCGACCCGGGTGACCGCGTATTGGTTGAATCACCAACCTACCTCGCTGCTCTGCAAGTCATTCATTCCTATCAGGCTGAATCTCACGGCGTAGCTTGTGATGATCACGGCATGTTGCCTGAATCTCTGGAGGAACAGCTCCAGTTGCATCGTCCAAAACTTGTCTATATTAATCCCACGTTCTCCAATCCTACGGGAAAAGTATGGTCGCGAGAAAGAAGACAGCAGGCTGTGGATCTGTGCCGCAAGTACGGCGTACTTATTCTGGAAGATGATCCCTATGGTGAAATTCGGTTTAATCCGGAGCAATTGGATGTCCCTGCTCTCGCAGAACTGGATGCAGTATCCTATGACGGCTCTTCCAATGTTATCTACACCAGTACATTCTCTAAAACGGTAGCACCTGGCCTTCGTACGGGATGGATTCTGGCCGCTCCCGATATTGTCAAAATGGCAGCACGAGCCAAACAAGGTGCCGACTTGCACTCCAGCAGCATTGACCAAAGAGCGCTTCATGCACTACTCGAATCTTTCGATCTGGATGCACATATCCGCCATATTTCAGAGGATTACGAAAAACGCATGAGAACACTGACTACTCTTATGGCAGCCAAAGCATGGGAAGGTATCTCGTGGAATTCACCACAAGGTGGCATGTTCTTGTGGCTGCAATTGCCTGAAGGCATGCTTGCAAGCAATCTGTTCACTTACGGTATCCAGGAGAAAGTGTGCATTGTGCCAGGTGATTCTTTCTATGCAGGTACACCGGAGTTAAACCGCATGCGGATCAACTTTACTCATACGGACCCTGAGCTCCTTCCGGAAGCCGTGGAAAGAATGGATCGCGCCATCCAACGATGGCATGCTTCCTTAACATCGGACAGTGTTGTTACACTGTAATGAACTGTCATAAACGTTTGACTATTCCATTAGCGTATGAAGGTTAATAACTTGATATGAGAAACAAAAATAAGGCGGCAGGCCCGAGAATCTCGGAACTGCCGCCTTATTTTTATAGACCTGTTATCAACAGGAGTTATGTTTTTTTAGATGTTCATGGGTCCTTTCTGATCAGTCAGGTCATCGGATGATTCATACGAGTTGTCCTCGACTGATAGATGGACTACATTGTGTTGTGTTGTTGTTGCAGTTAGGAAAGCTTACCGTAAGCCGGGTTCTGTGCTCTTCGTGGTTCATACGGGAACTACCCTCCCACCAGAAGCGACAATCATCTATCTAGGCCATACATTGCTGCACAGCTCAAGCGACCAACCTAGACACACCTCGGGCTAAGGCTGCCTCCTCCAAAGAGGCGGCTGTGTCCCATTAGGTCTTGCTCCAGATGGGGTTTACCAGGAACGAAGTCACCAGCGTTCCTCGGGGTCTCTTACACCTCGGTTCCATCCTTGCCTGTGCCGGAAAATCCGGCCATCGGCGGTCCATTTCTGTGGCACTATCCTTCAACTCGCGCTGACTGGACGTTATCCAGCATCCTGCCCTGTGGAGCCCGGACTTTCCTCTCGTGGCAACAAAGGCCACCAGCGATTGTCTGTCAAGCTTTCCGAACAACATTACATAGTATACAGGCATTTGAGTTCCCAGACAAGCTTAATATTACTGGGAATCACACAGCAACTGTCTTTTTAGATAAACCGGAATACCTCCGTATTGACCTCTGAAGCTGTAACTTGCGTATCATATCGTTTTTCTTCCAAACGGGAACGAAGCCAATCGGCCGTTTTTGGTTTCATAATCTTCTCTGAATTATGTCCCGGGTCGATGATACACATACCTGCCATTAACGCATCATGAGCCGTGTGATAATCAATATCTCCGGTCACAATAACATCCGCACCTTTGAAGCGGGCAGTGAGCGCATAACGGCTGCCAGATCCGCCAAGAACCGCTGCTTTTTTGATCTGCTTGTTCAGATCTCCTACTACACGGACATGAGGCACATTGAATTGGGTCTTCACGACCTCCACTAGCTCACCTAATGTCTTAGGCTCCCTAAGGGGTCCCAAGCGTCCCAGGCCGAGCGTACGGCCTTTTAAATCCATGGCATAGAGGTCATAGGCCACTTCCTCATACGGATGAGCCTTAAGCATCGCCTGAACGACCTTACTTCTCAGACTTTGGGGTACGATGGTCTCAATACGCATTTCTTCCACACGTTCCATCTGCCCTTGGGTACCGATAAACGGTTGAGCCCCTTCACCAGGTACAAATGTTCCTGTACCTTCCGTGTTAAAGCTGCACTTGTTGTATTGACCGATACTCCCCGCTCCGGCTTCCAGAATGGCCTGAAGAACCTGCTCATGATGGGTACGAGGCACAAAGACAGCCAGCTTGTACAGATGATCTGTGTGTACATCTTCCAGCGATTCTTTACTCTCGATGCCAAGTGCCTCGGCCATCCAGTCATTCATACCACCCTCGGCCACATCCAGGTTTGTATGACTGATATAGACAGCAATATCATGCTTAATCAGCTTTTCATACAATTTACCCATAGGTGTATCTGTACTCAGTGACTTAACCGGACGGAAAATGATCGCGTGATGAGCAATAATCAGGTTGGCTCCGACGCGAATCGCTTCGTCCACCACTTCATCCGTCACATCCAAAGCTACTAACACGTGACTGATTTCTTTTTGCAAACTGCCGAGCTGGAGACCAATGCGGTCATCCGGTACAGCCAGATGTTTGGGAGCGAGTTGCTCCATCAGTTGAATTACAGTTTGACCTTTGGCAAACATGCCAAAACCTCCTTCAAGTTTGCGATAAGACGCTCTACCTCAGCCGCCTTGTCCCGGGAAGAATCCTGATCGGATTTGGAGATGGAGTTAACAACCCCCTGCAGTTTGACGATCTCACTTTCCCATTTGGAAAAAAATACATCCGTCGGTCGATCAACCAAATAAGGTCCCATCCGCAGCAGCAAATCTTCCGTCAATTCTGTCCCGCCTTGAAGCGGACGTGCACGATACACCTCTACATTGGCAATCGGGCTTACAGATTGTGGCATCGCCGTTATAATCTCATAAATCTTGCCATCTTCTTCGAGCAACTGTTCTGCTACAACCACCCAGTGATGCTCCAGTAACCAGCGTCTGAGGATATCCTCACCCACATTTGGTTGCAAAATAAGTAACTGGACTCCTTCCAGTTTGGATATACCTCGGTCCAAAATAGAGGCAATCAAGGCGCCGCCCATGCCTGCGATGGTGATGACATCCACTTCACCCGCAGAGATCACATCAAGACCGTCTCCACGACGCACCGTGATTTTTTCTTTCAAGCCAGCATCGCTGACTTGTTTGCATGCAGCATCATAAGGGCCAGGATTGACTTCACCGGCTACTGCACTTGCAGCTTTCCCACTGCGGATTGCGGCTACTGGCAGCAACGCGTGGTCTGAACCGATATCAGCCATGCGGCTGCCATCGGGAATTTGATCATGTATTTGCTGTAATCGATTCGAAAGTTTCATGAAGCACCTACACCATTCATTTAATTTATTGATTTGCATTGAACAAGGAAAAGCGATAAAATAAAATCCAATAAAACATTTCAAGGATGAATTTCCAAAACCAAGAAATCAAGACGTTTAAATTAAAAATAAAGGAGACCCCGCCGCCGCTAAAGCGTCTTGCGGAAAGTCTCCCATAGTTCGATTATTCGAGGAAATCCTTGAGTCGTTTACTACGACTCGGGTGACGCAACTTACGAAGAGCCTTGGCTTCGATCTGACGAATACGCTCACGCGTAACACCAAATACCTTGCCGACTTCCTCCAGCGTTCTCGTCCGTCCATCGTCCAGACCAAAACGTAGACGAAGCACGTTCTCTTCACGTTCAGTCAATGTATCCAACACATCTTCGAGCTGTTCTTTCAGCAACTCATACGCAGCAGCATCCGCCGGAGCAAGTGCTTCCTGATCCTCAATGAAGTCACCCAGATGGGAATCATCTTCCTCACCAATTGGTGTTTCCAGAGAAACCGGTTCCTGTGCAATCTTCGTAATTTCACGAACTTTCTCTACACTCAGATCCATCTCAGCAGCGATTTCTTCTGGTGTCGGTTCACGACCAAGTTCCTGCAACAGCTGACGGGATACCCGGATCAGCTTATTAATCGTCTCCACCATATGCACAGGGATACGAATTGTGCGCGCCTGGTCAGCAATAGCACGAGTGATCGCTTGGCGAATCCACCATGTTGCATACGTACTGAACTTGTATCCTTTTTTGTGGTCGAACTTCTCAACCGCTTTAATCAGACCCATATTACCTTCCTGAATCAAATCAAGGAACAACATTCCACGTCCAACGTAACGCTTGGCGATACTGACAACGAGCCGTAAGTTAGCTTCAGCCAGACGACGCTTGGCTTCTTCATCCCCGTTCTCAATCCGTTTAGCCAGTTGTACTTCATCATCTGCCGACAACAGTGGCACACGACCAATTTCCTTCAGGTACATACGGACAGGGTCATTGATTTTGATACCTGGCGGCAAGCTCAGATCATCATCAAAGTGGAATTCGTCCTCTCCCTCTCTGGTGTTGTTCTCGGAATCTTCACTAGGACGAAGTGTAACCTCTTCATTGTTTTCATTCACTACATCAATGCCCAGATCGCTCAGTTGCTCATAGAACTCATCCATTTGCTCTGCATCCTGCTCAAAAGGAGAGAGTTTCTCTATAATTTCCTTGTAATTCAGCGAAGCTCTTTTCTTACCTGATTCAATCAATTGATCTTTAACCTGATCCAGTGTCAATTCTGTTTCTAGTTCAGTATGCTGATCATTCGCCATAATTCGACTCCCTCCTCCCTAGAAACATCTAATCATCAGACGTTCACTGTCTCTCTAGGGCAATCATTTCAATTGCAATCTGTGCCGCGCGTACAGAATCACCTGCCCGCTCTGCAGCAATCATTTCTTCTTTTTTCAAATCGTACTCTTTCTTACGCGGATGCTTCAGCACTTCTCTGATGCAATCATCGAGCATTTGAATACTCCATTCACCTGGACCATCCATCATCGAGATTGAACTGACCGTTTTTTCCAGGCGATCGTCATGCAGTGAAGACATAAAACGGCTTGTATCCGACGGTTTGCCTTGCGCATAGTAGGCATATAGATAAGCAGCAATAGCTGCATGATCATCCAAGTTAAAAGCTTCACCAAGATGCTCATTCACGTACTGGGCAGCCTCATCATCCTGCAACATCCAGGCGATCAGTTTGCGTTCAGCTGCGTGGTAAGCCGGCAACAGATTGGGTGTAGGCACCTGCCTATTTTGTTGCCTACCATTATTCCACCTTTTCGGGTTATTATCCCCATACTGGAGGTTATTTTTCATCGCCTCCCGTTCTTCATTACACTCCTGCTTCAATGTTTCGAAGGATACGTCCACTTCTGCAGCCAGTTCACGAAGATACACTTCCCTTTCTGTTGGAGAAGGTAAGGGTGCAATCAACTTTACTGCTTCTTTCGAATAGGCGATTTGTCCGCCACCCTCTAGCAGTATATGGTTTTTTTTTAAGTTTATAAGTTTAAATTTTGTAGTTGTCACGGCACCATCCACAATCTGGTTTCGGAACCGTTCACCACCATGCTTCCGGATAAAATCATCCGGGTCAAGTCCCTCGGGAATGAGAGCCACTTTGACCTGCAATCCAGCTTCCTCAAGAATAGGGAAGTTTTTGAGTGCAGCAGCCTGTCCTGCTCTGTCGCCGTCATAACATATGATGACTTCGTCGCACATCCCTTTGAGCATCAGTGCCTGATTCTCGGTTAGCGCAGTACCCATTGCCGCTACACCATTCTGGATGTCCTGATCCCATGCGGAGATGACATCTCCATATCCCTCGAACAAAATGGCTTGTCTTTGTTTGCGAATTGCATTTTTGGCATGATGCAGATTATAGAGAACACGGCTTTTGTTAAATAACCGGGTTTCCGGTGAATTTAGATACTTCGGTTGCCCATCTCCCAATATGCGTCCTGCAAATGCAATCGGCTTACCGCTCCTACCATTAATCGGGAACATAATCCGGTCTCGGAATCGATCCACATATCCCTGACCTTCATTTCGCGGTGACAGAAGTCCACCCTTTTCCATCTCTTCGAGCGGATAGTTACGTTTCTCAAGAAATTGTACCAGTGTGTCCCAACGATTTGGTGCAAAACCAATCTGGAACTGGTCGATCAACTTGTCGCCAAAACCTCTTGAGCGTAAATACTCCATGGCTGACTTGCCGTGCTCTGTATTTTTCAACAAAAAATGATACAGCTTCGCGGTAAGCTCATAAGCCTCCAACAGACGTTCCGTCTCCGGATTCACATGAGCAGATTCACGCCCTTGCCAGTCCCCCATAGAGATGTGACTTTCTTCCGCCATCGTTTTGACAGCCTCGGGAAAGGATAACCCTTCGATTTCCATCCTGAATTTGATGGCATTTCCACCCGTGCCGCAACCGTAGCAGTAGAAAATTTGTTTCTCAGGTGTAACGGTGAACGAAGGCGTCTTCTCGGAATGAAAAGGACAGAGGCCTTTCATATACTTCCCCTGTTTGGTCAGATGCACAAATCGGCTCACCGTATCGACAATATCATTCTGCTGTAACACCGATTCAATAATACTTTCGGGTATACCGCCTTGTCCGGTACTCATCTCTGGCCACCTTCATCTCTTCAACACGTAAATATAATTCGATAAACTTACACATTCTCCTGCAAATCTTTTAAAAGTTTTGTCAGTTTATGTTGAAACATTTCTCGATCCTGCTCTGTGAAAGGCTTTGGGCCTTTCCCGTAATGACCTCTTTTTCGTGCTTTGGCCGCAGTATGACGAGAATCCAACATGAAATCAATGTCACGATCGTTGAACTCACGACCACGAAAGGACAAAACATAACAACGTTTGCCAAGCGCAAGTGCCGCAAGTCCATAGTCCTGAGTGATAACCACATCATATGGCTTAATATGATTAGCAATATACAGGTCTGCGCTCTGATCACTGCGATCCACTTGCACGGTTCGTACCCCTTCTCCTCCTTGAAGCAAATGATCAAATGAAGAGACTAACAATACGGGGATGTTGAAAAGGCGAGCGGTTTGCGCAATCTCGGTTTTGACCGGGCAAGCATCACCATCCACAACAATGTGGCGTATATTTAACTCACTCAAACCCAGACCACCCGGTTTCATAAAATAGCTGCATATTGTTATATACGACCCCGGCCAGGCAAAATCCTTCTGCCGGAACGAGGGAAATCAAAGGCTAAAATACGGAGCGGTTGTCAAAAATACATTTCACAACCCGTTCCGTATATTTATACCCTCATATATCCTTCTTTAATACTGAATTTTAGCTTTGCGCCAAGTCTGTGGAAAAGGACTCATGAAATATGTCCAATTACCAAACCAACTTTGAAAAATCAGCAAAGCCTTTCAAGTCACGATCAATAGCCGCGAGCAAGGCAAGTCGATTCGCTCGA
Organism: Paenibacillus sp. FSL K6-4396; assembly: GCF_038002525.1. NCBI lineage: Bacteria > Bacillati > Bacillota > Bacilli > Caryophanales > Paenibacillaceae > Paenibacillus > Paenibacillus sp. FSL K6-4396. The sequence goes on from NZ_JBBOCR010000001.1 coordinate 5,017,798, forward strand.
ACAGCTTCATCTTCAGCCATAACCATGACCGAATCGAAGAATGAGGTAATACCATCCTTCCAGGCAGATGCAATAGCCAGTGCTTCAGCAGCATGATGCTGAGTCAACGCCTGGCGATATTCTGCATTCGTTTTGCTCCATGCCTCATGTAGTTGACGTTCTCCATCTTCTGTGAACAGTTCTGGATGTACGGAAGCATTGGATGCTTTGGCAGCCAGATTACCCACACGGTTGAACGATTCAACCGTTGTTTTGAATGCGTCTCCTGTCAGAACAGCCGCCATCAACGCTTCACCTTTTGGAACCACGGCGCTGATATCATCGAATCCGGAAGAAATTACGGCATCCACTACGTCGTAGCGAACGGTTTCGGACAACAATTTTTTCACACGAAGACCAAAGAAGTCTTGCAGATCTTTACGAACCTCTTCATCTGCACGTTTCAACAAGTTCATCTGGGCATGTACTTGAAGTGCTACTCCGAACACGTCTGACAATGTCAGCGGAAGCTTGTGATCCAGCAAAATCTGTACAATACCTGCAGCCTGACGGCGCAGCGCGTACGGATCCTGAGAACCCGTTGGAATAATGTTGATGGAGAAACAACCCACGATTGTATCCATTTTGTCCGCTGCACTCACAATGGCACCAACAAGAGAAGCAGGGGATTGATCTCCAGCGAAACGTGGCTGATAGTGTTCGAATACCGCTTTGGCCACTTCTTCTTTTTCGCCGGCTTTACGAGCGTAATCCTCACCCATCACACCTTGCAGTTCAGGGAATTCTCCCACCATCAGTGTCACCAGATCGAATTTGCAGATATCTGCTGAGCGGCTAACGGATTCTGCAACATCACCGGATACTTGCAGTTTGGCAGCAACACCATCGGCAATCTTGCGAATACGACGCACTTTATCTCCAACCGTTCCCAATTCTTCCTGGAAGACGATACTTTCCAGCTTCGACAATGCATCCTTAATCTGTAACTTCTGATCTTCCTCATAGAAGAACTTGGCATCAGACAGACGTGCACGCAGAACTTTTTCATTCCCTCTGGCAATAACGTCCAGTGAATCACTTCCACCATTACGTACTGTCACGAAGAATGGCAACAATTGTCCTTCACTGTCCAGTACAGGGAAATAACGCTGATGCTCACGCATAGAAGTAATCAATACTTCTTGTGGAATATTCAAGAATGAGGAGTCAAATGTCCCGAACAATACGGTAGGTGTTTCCACCAGGAACAGAACTTCCTCCAGCAAGTCTTCCTTAATCGCAATATCCCATTTTTTCTCAGCAGCCAGTGCCTGAATCTGGGATACAATCATCTGTTCACGTTCCTGGATATCAGCAATGACATGTTCGGAACGCAACACTTCCACGTATGAAGACGGAGTGGAGATCACAGCCTCCTTACCGAGGAAACGATGTCCACGAGTTACATTACCCGACTTAACACCTGTCACTTCCAGATCGATAACCTCACTGCCGAGCATAGCCACAATCCAGCGGATTGGACGTACAAATTTGAAATCATAGGAAGCCCAACGCATGAATTTCGGGAACGTCATGGCATGTAATACAGAAAGTAATCCTTCGCCAACTACAGAAGCCGTCTCCACACCTTTGCTGCTCTTCGTTGCATAGATATATTCAACGCCGTTCAGTTCCTTGAACGTGAACTGGTCGGGTTCAACACCTTGACTGCGGGCGAATCCGAGTGCAGCCTTGCTCCAATTGCCACTGTCATCCAGGGCAATTTTGCGTGAAGGACCTTTCACTTCTTCCTCGATATCTTCCTGCTTTTCAGCCACATTGTGAATCAAAACAGCCAGACGGCGCGGTGTAGCATATGCATTCACTTCACCATAAGCAATGCGGGATGCGTCAAGCCATTTCACGACACGTTCTTGCAGCTGTGCGATTGCTGCGCGCATAAAGCGTGCAGGTACTTCTTCCAGCCCTATTTCAAACAACAGATCCTTAGACATGCTCGGCTCCCCCTTTCTTGATCAGCGGGAAGCCTAGCTTCTCACGCTCTTCCATATATGTTGCAGCGACTTGGCGAGCCAGATTACGAACACGTGTGATGTAACCCGTACGTTCCGTTACACTGATGGCTCCACGTGCATCCAACAGGTTGAACGTGTGGGAACACTTCAGCACATAGTCATATGCCGGGAATACCAGATGCTGCGCCATGGCCTTGTTTGCTTCTTCTTCATGCATGTTGAAGAGTGTAAACAGCATTTTGACATCAGATACTTCAAACGTATATTTAGAGTGTTCGAATTCTGGCTGACGGAATACATCACCATAAGTGATACCTTCAACCCATTCCAGATCAAACACATTCTCTTTATCCTGAATGTAAGAAGCCAAACGCTCCATACCGTACGTAATTTCAACAGCTACCGGATTTGTCTCGATACCACCAACCTGTTGGAAATACGTAAATTGCGTAATTTCCATGCCGTCCAACCAGACTTCCCAACCAAGACCTGCACAACCAAGGGAAGGATTCTCCCAGTTATCTTCAACAAACCGAATATCATGTTTGAGCGGGTCAATGCCCAGACGCTTTAGACTTTCCAGGTAAATTTCCTGAATATTGTCCGGAGAAGGCTTGATGATTACCTGGAACTGATGATGCTGGTAGAGCCGGTTAGGGTTCTCACCATAACGTCCATCCGAAGGACGACGGGAAGGCTCCACATAGGCCACTTTCCAAGGTTCGGGTCCAAGCGAGCGTAAAAAGGTCATCGGGTTCATCGTACCTGCCCCTTTTTCCGTATCGTATGGCTGGACAATAATACAGTTATGCTCGGCCCAGAATTGTTGCAGCGTTAGAATCATCTGCTGAAAATTCATAATCATGCTCCTTTTCAATGGTTTGTTAGCAAGCTTAGGACGGTGAAGACAACAATAAATAGCCCCCGTCCTACGCCTGTTGTACAGACGTAGGGACGAGAGCTATTCCCGCGGTTCCACCCTACTTGGCTTAGATCAAACAGGATGATCCTGTTCGTTCCAGCCCACTTTTCCGTGTCCATTCATGCTCCCGAGTGCCGTTTCAAAGACCGATTCAGCCAGGCTCCCACCATCCCCGGCTCGCTCATTCATGATTACCAAGTGTTAAACAAAGACTTGTCTCCATAAATGCAATAAATCCAGTCTTTTACTTTCTCGTTCAATGCATGTCTCATAAAGAGAAATTATATTTCATAATATATAAAATCTAGTATGAAGTCAAGATATAGTTTCACTTCCACCAAAACGCCTCAAATCCCGTACTTCTCCATCTGATCGAGGAAAGAACGGGATTTAAGATTCAGACCAAGCTGATGATCCATAAAGGCACGCATCAACTTTTTGATCTCATCACGGGTAGACTCACTCACTGATATATTCCCCAAGCGCTGCAGATCCAACTGCGCGAACAAACGCAACAACTTCAGAGCCTTTGGACTTACGGACATCGCGGGAGGATCGAAATGTTTGCATGCTCGACATAAGACGCCACCAAGTCTGGGACTTATGAACAACTGCTCATCTGGTCGCTCCTGGTTGCAGGAGATGCACTCATCGAACTGTGGACCATATCCGGATGCCTGTAATATTTTCATTTCGTACAGACTTGTAATAACAACCGGGTCTTTCTCTTCCTTCAACGCCTGCAAACACGCCTTTAACTGTTTGAACCAAAATGTACCTGTCTCTTCATCCTGAAGCACCCGATCCAATAGTTCACACGCATAAGAAGCATATGAGGCCTTGACCAGATCTTCACGCAACTCATGATAAGATTCAACAATTTCTCCAGCGTTCAGTGTGCCTAGACCTGTATTGCGAAAATATACATATTGACCATACGTAAACGGCTGCACCAGTGCAGCATGTCGGCTCTTGGGCTTTTTGGCACCGCGGACGAGTACCCCTACTTTCCCGCCGCTTTCGGTGCAAAGCGTAATGATTTTGTTCCCTTCGCCGTAGTCCATGCTGCGGATGACAATCCCTTCCACCCTGTATAGCATGCCTCGTCACCTAACCATTCCCGAATCAGCCAGTTATCCTTCGGCTTCTTCATCTTCAATCACTTCCCTTGCATGATCCGACTCCTGTCCTAACGAGTTACACGCCTCGGTATATAACAAATAGGACTCTACATCCCCCGTCATCGCAAAAACCTTCCACGAAAAATCTCGCATCGGAATTTCATCCTCTCTTCGGAAATGACGTCTGCATCTACCAAATAGGATGGAGTCTTGCAAGGTAAACTATGTGTTGCAATTACTGGATACAATTCCGACGATCAGTCGCGGCCAAAGCCAAGGTCACGCAGAACTCTATCCTGATTTCTCCAGTCTTTTTTCACTTTAACCCACAGGTCCATGAAAATTTTGGAGCCGAGCAAGTTTTGAATATCGTGTCGAGCTCGTTTACCTACTTCTTTCAGAAGGGCACCCTGCTTCCCGATAATGATCCCTTTTTGGGAATCCCGTTCTACAAAAATGACAGCTGAGATATAAACGACACCGTTATCTTGCACTTTCATATCTTCGATCGTTACAGCAATGGAGTGAGGCACTTCTTCACGAGTCATTTGCAGAATTTTCTCACGAATCAACTCGGCACATACAAACTGCTCCGGATGGTCAGTAACCTGGTCATCAGGATAGTACTGTGGACCTTCTGGCAAATACTTGCCGAGCTGTTCCAGCAACGTGCTGACATTGCTGCCAAGCATGGCAGAGACAGGAACGATTTCAGCGAAATCGTGAAGCTTGCGATACGTCTCAATGAGTGGCAGCAGTGCTTCCGGCTCAATTTTGTCAATTTTATTCATGACAAGAATGACAGGTGTACGGATATTTTTCAATTGTTCCGCAATGTAACGGTCACCGCCACCCAAACCCTCCGAAGCGTCAATCAGGAACAGTGCTGCTTCTACTTCTCCGAGCGTATTCAAAGCAGTCTGGTTCATGTAATCGCCAAGTTTGGATTGACGTTTGTGAATACCGGGTGTATCCAGGAAAACGATTTGCTGATGTTCGGATGTATACACACCATGAATTTTATTACGTGTGGTTTGTGGCTTGTCCGACATAATCGCAATTTTCTGTCCGATCACCTGGTTCATCAATGTGGATTTACCTACGTTTGGACGTCCAATAATGGCTACAAAACCGGATTTAAATGCTTGTTTTTTCATATGTTCCTCCTCAGGCGCCTAGGCCTGGAATATTGGTTTATTTTTTGGCAGAATTCAGATCAGAAGGCCCAAAAGCCCAAGGTAACAGTTCAGCAACGGTGGTCTCTTGCAGATCACCTTTCAAGTTCCCCAAGATGACTTTCATATCAGGTTCACACAGTTCGTACATGACCTGACGACATACGCCACATGGAGCAATCGGACCATCCGTGTCGCCCACAATGGCAATCGCTGTGAAGCTGCGAGGCTTCTGCCCACCTGCAATGGCACTGAACATCGCCGTACGCTCAGCACAGTTACCTGGTGTATACGCAGCATTCTCAATATTACAACCATGATGCACATGACCTTCACTGTCAAGCAAAGCCGCGCCAACACCAAAATGGGAGTAAGGCGTATACGCCTTCGTACGTGCCTTAATTGCTTCTTGCATTAACAAACCGTTATCCATTAATGTTCTCTCCCTTAGGGTGCAATATAAAGTTACTACCTACGGATTAAGTTCAACCAAAGCCAAATTCACACTAGCCACTCCGAGTCCAGAATAACCCTTCGATCGCTGTTATCCCCAGATTTTTTGATTCACTTTTTCATTGTGAAAATCCGGGGATAAAGGCGAACGCTTCGCTTCTACGGTTTATTCCTGCCCTCTTCGTTATCGTGTAATGTCAACAAGTTCAACTTAAAAAAGGTCTAACTTCACAAATTTGTGTAGTATTAAAATCAAACAAAACGAATCAAAACAAAGTTAATACAAATCAGTACAAACCTAACCAGCTCATCACCGGCTTAATGAAAACGATACAACCGATGATGACGGCGAATACCGCAGCCAGAAGAACTGCCCCGGCCGCGGTATCCTTTGCCGCTTTTGCCAGCGGATGGATATGGGGGTGTGCCAAGTCAACCGCTGCCTCTACAGCCGTGTTCATCAATTCAGTCACCAGGACCAAAAAGACAGCGGTCAGCACAAACATCCAATCCGTTCTTGAGATTCTGAAAAAAAAGCCGGCTACACACATCAAAATAGCCACTCCCGTGTGAACTCTCACATTACGCTGAGTCCGCAACCCATATGCGATTCCTTCCGCAGCATTGCGGAATACCAGACCCCAGGAGCGTCTTTTCATTATCGTGTCAACCCGGCCTGGGCCAATACCGCTTCTTGTTTGCCCATCATTTCAGCCTCACTTGCTTCATCCTGATGGTCGTATCCGAGCAGGTGCAAGAAACCATGGACAAACAGAAAACCAAGTTCACGTTCAAATGAGTGTCCATACTCTTCACTTTGCAGGATGGTCCGTGGTACGGAAATGATGATGTCTCCAAGAACATCCGGCATTTCTTCCATTTCTTCATCTTCGTCCAGCTCATAGATAATATCTAGTTCTTCATCCACCGTTTCGTTCATCGCAAAAGACAGTACATCCGTAGGACGGTCAATGCCGCGATAATCACGGTTCAACTCATGGATCTGCTCATCATTCACAAAAGTCAGAGCCACTTCTCCGTCTGCAACACCTTCCGCTTCTCCAGCTAGATTCAGCAACTGTTCCAGCATTGCAATCATCGGTTCTGTAATTTCTTTATCCTGTTGTTCATTATTCCATGCCAGGTTAAGACTCATTCTTTCATAACTCCTGTCTACTAATATTAGAGGTTGTTCAAAAAGCCCGCTTTTGATTACGAAGGATGCCTAGGGGCATCATCAGCATCGAATATGGAATTCAGCCGAAATGTCCGTTGCTCACGTAGTTTTCCCTACGCTCCGCTACTCCATTTCTAGCTTCATCCCATCTTCTCGGTACTGAAAACCGACCTTTTTGAACACGAACTATTATTGAATTAGCCTGCTTCGGGTGAAGTGGGCTTTGGTTTCTTAATCTCCTCCGGATATTCTATCCTGGAGTGGAAGATACCCATCACCGTTTCCTTCAATGTCCTAGCGACGATATCCAGTTCACGCATCGTAAGGTCACAATCATTGAATTGATGATCGTCCAATCGTCCTTTAATAATCTTCTCAATCATGGACTCCACTTGCTCCACGGTCGGTTTGCGCAAAGATCTCACAGCAGCCTCCACACTATCGGCAATGCCAACAATAGCCGATTCCTTGGACTGAGCCTTCGGCCCAGGGTAACGGAAATCTTCTTCCGTGAAATCAGGCTCAACGCCTGCTTCTTCCGCCTGGCGCAGTGCTTTGTGATAGAAATAGTGGAGAAATGTCGTGCCGTGATGCTGTTCCGCAATATCCCGAATAGGTCTGGGCAGCTTGTAATCCTTCTGCATTTCCACCCCATCGCGCGCATGGGCAACGATAATGGATTTGCTCAGTTTCGGATCAATTGAATCATGCGGATTCTCCATATTGTTTTGATTTTCAATAAAATAGATGGGCCGCTTTGTCTTGCCAATATCATGATAATACGAACCCACTCGGCAGAGCAATCCGTTAGCTCCTATGGCTTCTGCTGCTGCTTCGGACAGATTACCTACCATAACGCTGTGATGATAGGTACCCGGTGTCTCCGTCAGCAACTTGCGAAGAAGCGGATGGTTCGGATTAGATAGTTCTACCAGTTTGAGCGCTGACAAAATGCCAAATGAAGTTTCGAAAAATGGCATCAGCCCAATGACCAGTATGGCAGTCAGCACTCCACCAGCAAATGCAAACCCAACGCCATACAGTGTCGTAGTTCGATTCCAATCGCCCGAGTCAATCAAAGCCAGGGTGAAAACGGCTATGGACCCGAACAGACAGACCATAATGGCCCCTTTCAGGATCGTTGATCGCTGGCTAGCCTTATGAGTTGCGAAGATCGCAACAAATGAAACTAATACAGCGAAGAAACCCAGTTCGAAGTCAAAAAGTTGACCCTGATGCGTATTCAAAATAATGCTGGACAACATACCGATCAAAATCGAACATACAAAGGCAAGCGACGTATCCAGCAAGAGCGCAATTAACATCGCTCCTACCGCAACAGGTGCAAGGAAGCCAACATAAGACCTCTCATTGGTCTGGATAATCGCCGTCACATGCATAACCACAATCGTAATAATAAAAATGAGAACAAGCATCAACAGCTGGGCATTATTATACTTAAAATGTGTTCCGCTGCCTTGCTGAATATACATCAGAATGGCTGCTGACAACAGGCAGGAAAACATAAGAAGCCCAAGCTGCGGCCAGTAGTTCACTTCATTTTTCAGCAAATCATTTTCATCCAGCAAAGTATACATCTCCGGAGTGATCATCTCACCCTTGGCAACTAATGTGTCCCCTTGCTTGATAAAGACGGTTTGCGTGTTCTCACGCGCCTGTACTTTGGCTTCCTTGGTTCCCTCTTCATCGTAGAAACGGTTCGCTGTCACCACTAGGCGAGCAAGCTCTTGCACGACCTCACGTTGCGTTCGCTTACCAAGAGAGCTGACACTCACCATTTCAGCTACTTTGGCACGGGCAGTGGTTGCATCGCTGATCTGATCCGTCATTAACCGGGCAACAATATCCCTCGCAACCGGTTTCATCTCCTGGATATCATCCGATGTCAGACGCGAGATTTTGATGTAAGTTTCTTCGGGAATACGGTAGCTTTGCTCCTGTACCACATTTCTGATCTCTTCCAAAAGAGTCTCGGAGTATGTACCGGCTTTCCGATTATTATTGATATAGTTGGTCACAAAGTCCTTCTGGCGCTGCGGAATTTCATCCTTATAAATATCAATCTTGTCCTGACTTGAAATCTGATCATCCTGATTTAATCGATCTACACGGTCAAGCAGGGTAGTCATCAAATTTTCGTTTCGCAACTGGACAATCTGAAATATCGGCTGTACCCGTTCTGCAGCTTCTTCCTGTGCTTTGAGTGTGGCCTTGTTATTCGGAATCTGCATGGGCGCAGCAATATCCACTTCACTCCGTGTACCTTCCTGAATATCATACCGCTCAGGGAGCAACTTGGAAGCCAGACTCACGTAGAAAAGAATCACCAGAAACAAAAACAGAAGATAGCGTGCCCACACGCTATACTTCCATCCTGTAGCCTTATTCTGAAAAGATTTGCCTTTTGACGGTTCCTTCGAGGTCACTTTAGACAATCCCTTTCTATGCTTGATTTTCTGCGGCGTGGTTGTAAGCCACGATAATTTTCTGGACAAGGGAATGCCGGACAACATCTTGCTCGGCAAAATAGACAAATCCAATCTCGTTAACTTCGTTCAAGATCGTATTCGCTTCCACAAGTCCGGATTTCTTACCACGCGGTAAATCAATCTGTGTCACATCTCCGGTGATGACCATTTTGGAGCCAAAACCAAGACGGGTTAGAAACATCTTCATCTGTTCCGGCGTTGTATTCTGTGCTTCATCCAGAATGATGAAGGAGTCATCCAGCGTACGCCCCCGCATATAGGCGAGTGGCGCGATTTCGATCAACCCTCGCTCCAGTGCCTTAGCGGTCTGTTCCTGTCCCATAACGTCATACAGGGCATCGTACAGTGGTCTCAGATACGGGTCTACCTTCTCCTGAAGATCACCTGGCAAAAACCCAAGACTCTCTCCCGCTTCAACAGCAGGCCGTGTGAGTACAATGCGTTTGACGCTGCCTTCTTTAATTGCAGCAACAGCCAGTACAACAGCAAGGTAGGTTTTACCCGTACCGGCAGGACCAATGCCAAATACAATATCACGTTTTTTAATTGTAGTTACATAGTGCTTCTGTCCAATGGTTTTAACACGGATTGGTTTACCTCGGTATGTCGTCGTAATCTCGCCCTTGAACAGATCCAATAGCTGGTCTGCCCGCATATCCTTGGCAAGTTCAATCGCATACTTCACATCTCTTTCAGTTAACACATATCCGTTGCGTATCAATTGCAGTAACACATCAAATAATTGTTCAAGCGATTCCACTTGCTTTGCGTTGCCGAAAATCACAATCTCCGCTTCACGGGATGCAATCTGGGCAGGAATCTCGGATTCAATCAGTTTAAGAAAAGTATCTTGGGGTCCAAAAAGAGACTGACCCTCTCCCGCACTCTGGAGCGAGATTTGTATGCTGCGTGTTTGCTCTGACAAATATCCTCATTCTCCTTGACTATGGACTAGCGGAAGTTCCTCCGCAATGCTTTCTTCTACTTCAAATAAGACTTTCATATAAACTTTACCATTCTCTTTCTTCTCATGCAAAATTTTTTCACTTATAATTTTCGTTCCTTTACCGTTTTTGGCGATAATGTCGTTCCTTGCTCCTTCCAATCCTTTCGTTCTGGCCCATTCTATCGTCTGCTGTTCCTCATGCTCTCGGGTCTCCAGATCTTTCTCTGTCAGCCAACCCATCGGGAGTGTGAAGGATCGCCACGTCAATGGTCTGTGATTACTCTCGGTATCAAATGAACTGAACGGTGTACTACCGTACCCCCACAGTTGGATCGCCCAATTCCCCAGCACCATGTAAAAACGTTCTTTGCTCTCACCTGTCATTGTATTATGTTTTTGCACCAGTGGAACCTCTACCTGATACTCACGCCACACCAGACCACGAACTTCACCTTTGGCAACGATGGTTTTGGTGTTCTCCTCATCCCCGAGAATCCCCGAGATCAATACCTGACCCTTTTTGACACGCATGTCCTTCTGAACTACAGGGCGTCCCTGCTCCGCATAGATTTGAGTGACAACAGCATCTGACTTGCTAATCAGATGTCTAGGGTTCAGTAATGGTTCGCGCTTTGGTTGGGCAGATTCTACGACCTGAATGGTAATGGTTGTCCCCTCTTTGCTGACGCCAATCCAGGTTACATCCGGCAGAGCGAGTGCAAGCTGCCTGGAGAGCTTGTCTTGGCTTTCCAGACGGAACCCCCATTGGAAAGGATATATGCCCTCTTTCTTCGCTGCTGCGAGCACCTCGTCGGTGGGAATGGTGACGTTACCCTTGACCTCCACATCCCATACCATGGACGACAACGCAAACAAAGCTACCACAAAAAACAGCATCCCCCCAAGAAAGAACTTCCTCCGCAATAAACGGGCCGCAAAAAAGGGGAAACCGCTGCGATGGGTTACTTTCACCCTGCAGCCTGTCCGTTTCAACACAGGACGCAACCTGAAAAAATGCGGCAGCAGAATGTTCATCTCTGCCACGCGTCCATCGTGAGCACGCAGGTTCCAAACTTCCAGTCCCTGCTCTGCCACCGTGTTAATTAATGTTTCAATGTCTCCCCCAGTGACCGTGATTCGGACTGCTCCCCGCAGTTTATACAGACTGGGCTGCTTCATCCGTTCCCCTCCACTCCATTCATATGAATATCCAGAATCGTTCCTTCAACAGCTACTTCATCCGGCAAAATATTACGTATCACCAAGGCAGTTCCTTTGATCTCTAACTGGCCTTGGGAAAGAGCCAACACGATACGATCCGGCGTGAAATGGATGACACCGCGATGATTCTCTATATACAGTTGCTTACTGCCGATCAGGGTTAACCGTGGCATATCATAAAGCACATCCTGCGGCAGATCCAACACTTCACTGGTCCATCTGCGCAGCTTGCGGCTGATCCGGGTCATTCGAAGGTCTTCCCCCTTCCTCTACAGTTCAACTTATGCGCAGATTCATGAATTTATGAAAATTCCGGAGCGTGTTAGGTAGGAATGTTGAGAAAAAAGTGAAGAACACAGAAAAAGCCGTCTCTGGCGGCTTTTGGCTCACCAGAGACGGCTCTATTCCCGTCCAACAGCATAACTTACTACAGTTTCCCTCTTGTACCAAACGGCTGCTTGGAACGGGGGGGACCCAGTACTTCTGCCCATAATACACCTGTGCGGACATCTTCAGAACGAAGTGGAGACACTCCCGATTCACCCGTGCTGGGTATATCCCAACTGGAATCAGACACAACAGGTTTATTCGCAGAAGAGAAGCGATTTAATCTCTCTTGAATCAAGCGCTGCTGTTCTTCCATACCTCTCATCTGTGCCTCAAGTGAATTCTCCATGGCACTCATCGTGCCCTCACTTCTGTAGTCAGTTTCGGGGCGAGAAGATGCAGCAGGCTCTGAATACGGCTCATCATACTGATTCTTATATTGCACGTCATCATACCGATCGTCATACTGTTCATCATAGCGGGGGTCTGCAGGTCCGGAAGACTGCTGCGGAGATGAATTGTCTCTTGAACGTTCATCCCGGCCTGAATCACCACTGCCTCCAAATGTAGGCATCCCGTTGGCAGGACGCTTTTTGTTCGGATCAGCCGATTTGGCAGCTTTCCCCAAGAAGGAGAAGAGTGCAAAACCGATGACGGCCACAATATACAGATTATTAAAAATCCATTCAAATAGGCCCATATGCACTCACCGCCTATCTTCCGTTTTTGGAATCACCCTGATCGTTGGAATTCGAACCTTCACCAGGTTTTCCTAATGTGTTGCGCATCTGAGTATCCGCTTCAATATTTTTGAGATTCATGTAATCCATAACACCAATTTTCCCACTACGTAAAGCCTCTGCCATTGCAAGTGGTACTGCGGATTCAGACTCAACAACACGCGCTCTCATTTCCACAACGCGCGCTTTCATCTCTTGTTCTTGGGCTACAGCCATTGCACGACGCTCTTCTGCTTTCGCCTGAGCAATTCGCTTGTCAGCTTCTGCCTGCTCGGTTTGCAGGAATGCACCAATATTTTTACCAATATCCACGTCCGCAATATCAATGGACAGTATCTCAAAGGCAGTTCCAGAATCCAGTCCTTTGGACAGGACTGTACGAGAGATCAGATCCGGATTTTCCAACACCACTTTATGCGTTTCTGCTGAACCGTTGGTACTTACGATCCCTTCACCGACACGGGCAATGATCGTCTCTTCACCGGCACCGCCGACGAGTCGGTCAATATTCGCACGAACTGTAATTCTTGCTCGAACTTTAACTTCAATACCATCTTTTGCCACCGCAGATACAACAGGCGTTTCGATAACACGCGGGTTAACACTCATTTGGACCGCCTGTAATACGTCACGACCAGCAAGGTCAATCGCAGCAGCACGTTCGAATTCAAGTGGAATGTTTGCACGCTGAGCAGCAATCAGAGCGTTTACAACACGGTCAACATTACCACCCGCCAGAAAGTGACTTTCCAGTTGGTTCATGGTTAATTCAAGGCCCGCTTTTCTTGCTTTAATCAGAGGATTTACGATCCTGCTAGGTGTTACACGTCTAAGTCTCATGGCTACCAGTGTAATGATACTAACACGGACACCGGATGCAATAGCTGAGATCCAGAGCATGACCGGGAAAAAGCTGAAAAATACGCTCAGTACGATAATCGCAACTACCGCAATGAGCAAAACCGTAATCATAGTTGGTTCCATAGTAAAATTTCCTCCATTTGCAATTCAAATTTGATAAATACTTCAACAGTCATTCATGAATCCGCTGCTAAAATAAAGAATGCACCACCTCGCTGGCAGCTTCAGCGAAGTGGTTATGTACATTGCCGAAACGTTAATCCGCTTCGACAACAGAGCGGGTTACACCGGTAATGCTTGCTGAACCACAATCCGGGTGCCTTCCGCTTTAATCACAATAATCGGGGTATCAATGGGAATAAAGTCTCCATCCGATACAACATCAATTCGCTCACCCTCAAACATCGCTGTTCCAGAAGGTCGAAGCGGTGTAAGACTGATGCCTTGTAGTCCAATCAACTCTTTACGCTCGGTAGCGGATGAGTATCCACGCTCAGCTGACAGACTGTCACTCAAAATGAATCGATTCCATATCCCTCTATCTTTAAACAGTACTGCAATAATCGCAATCACTACCAATGCTGCTCCGAAAGCGATACCCAGGGAAACGAATGCGTCACTCGTATCATAAGCAGCCCTCACAACACCTGCAACAAGCGCAATTGATCCCAGAATGCCCAAAATACCCATGCTTGGTATGAACATCTCCAGAATCATCAAGATGAGTCCAACAGTGAACAATACCCACGTCTCTGCTCCTGCAAAACCGGCAACGTAATTTCCTGAGAAATACAGGACAAAACATACAATACCAACAATACCAGGTACTCCGAACCCAGGAACGATCAATTCAATGGCCACACCTGCGATTCCGAGGAACAACAATATGGTCATGACAACCGGATTCGTAAGAAAGGATGAGATATTCTCTGCTGTCGTCCGTTCTACCTTAAATACATCATCCTGGCTGTAACCGAGCCACGTTGCCGCTTCTTCCGGTGTGTTGCTGATGTGGTCGGCATAACCAACTTTCAGCGCTTCTTCAGCCGAGAGAGCAATAATTTCACCTTTTTGCTTGGTTTTATTAATCTCTGGCATTTCAACAACCATGTTAACATCCGTCATTCCAGCTGCAATCTTGCCATCACGACCACTGATCTCAGCTGCTCCCTGCATTTTGCTTTTCCAGAACGCAACAAGCTTTGGATCCTCAACATGTTTACCCGTACTGTCCACCATTGCTGCCGCACCAATCATACTGCCTGGTGACATTACGATCTTATCTGCATTCAGAGCCAGAAAACTCCCGGCTGAAGCAGCATCTCCACGAACAAATGCAACAGTCTCAATCGGACTGTCCTTGATCAGGGTACCCAATGCTTCTGCAGTGTCGACACGGCCTCCCGGCGTATTGATATCAAGAACGATCAGGCCAGCATTCATCTCTTCTGCTTGCTTGAACCCGCGTTCCATGAACTTGCCAAGTCCCTGCTCGATTGGTTTATCAACCGGAATAATATATACGGCACCACTCTTCTCAGCTGCATGCGCTGACGGTGATCCAATCCAGACAGGAAGCAACAGCGTCAGCAGCATTAAGAGCATCAATGGCCCCGTAAGCTTCTTCCGGCGCTTTCCCTTCACAATAGTCCCCCCTTTTCCATTAATGTTATACTGTCCAGCTTATGGTATTTATTACGTGCAATGCAACATTTCGTTTCAAAATCTTAAAATTATATTTGAAAACTCGATCAATTGCAAGAATAAAAATCCATAATAATATATATTAACCATTAAAAAGAAATTTCGTCATCCCAAGGACATCATGCTTTCTGATAAATGGAAAAAACACCTCCTGACAAGTCAGAAGGTGTTTATTGATTTGCTTTATTGCAGAAATTGTTGAACTGCTTGATTTACCAGTTTGCCGTCCGCTTTGCCTTTAACTTTTGGCATAAGGGCCGCCATGACTTTCCCCATCTCGGCTTTCGAAGAAGCACCGGTTTCCTGGATGGTCTGCTGTACAATAACTTTAATTTCTTCTTCGGTAAGCTGTGTGGGAAGGTACTGGATGAGTACTTCAATTTCCGCTTTTGCATTTGCCGCGAGATCTTCACGGCCCGCTTTGTCAAATTCTTGGAGGGCATCTTTGCGCTGTTTGATTTCACGACTCAGGATATCAAGCACTTCGTTGTCATCCAAATCTCTTTTCAAATCTATTTCAAGATTCTTGATCGTCGAACGAATCAACCGAATGTTGGAGAGTCTGAACTTGTCCTTACTCTTCATCGCTTGCTTCATATCTTCGTTCAATCGTTCGCTAAGATTCATGTAATTAAAATCCTCCTAAAACTTTCTCTTACGAGCAGCCTCGGACTTTTTCTTGCGCTTTACGCTTGGCTTCTCATAATGCTTACGTTTCTTCACCTCAGCCAATACGCCATCTTTAGCGATGGAGCGTTTAAAACGACGAAGTGCAGCATCAATAGTCTCGTTTTTGCGAACTTTAGTTTCAGACACCAGTTTTCCCTCCCTCCGACCAGACCGTCCAAGAGCAATAACACGGTTCATCATCTTACATTATAGGCGAAAGATAATAAAGGTGTCAACCTCAATGTAATGATCACTTATTTGAATCCATTTTAAAACTCAAAGGTATTATGAAATGAATTCATTATATAAGCATTTGGTCACACATTCGTGGATTTAATGCATATGACTAAATCCTCAATATTAGTACCCATTAGCTCGTTTATTTGTGAGAATCGGACAGACTTGTCAACACGCCAAGTCTGGTACCACCCAACAAATGGTAATGCAGATGATGAACGGTTTGTTCTCCATCCTTACCACAATTGTTGATCAAACGATATCCTGTTTCCTCCACGCCAAGACGCTTCGCCGCTTCTTGAGCAGCCAGATGAATCTCGCCGATCAATGGCAGATCTTCTGCAGTAACTTCATTCATGGAAGCAATATGTTTCTTCGGAATGACAAGAACATGTGTCGGTGCAGCGGGCTGGATGTCATGAAAAACGATAACATGGTCGTTCTCCAGTACTTTATTGGAGGGAATGGTGCCCTCTACAATTTTGCAAAATAAGCAATCCATAGTTCATACCCTCCTTTGTATTCCAGTGTATGTATTCCCTTCTATCATACTAGAAGTAAAAACCCACGTCCAATCTCTAGACACACAACCAGGCATTCCAGGTCAACTCTCCATTCCCCTGCCTTTCAGTGATCTATTTCAATAGATTGCAGGTGATGAGACAACAATTAGGAATTCATCATAATCAGTCATATATAGAGGTATGTATTACAGACCATTTTATCGAAATATGATTTTAACACGCACCTTTCCCAAGTAAACCAATATGTATAGTTAATAAACTCCAAAAAGGAGATTGGTTAATTTGACCGTTTATCAACATGTACAGGAACTTATAGGTAATACACCTCTGCTTGAATTAACCCGTTATCCATTACAGGAAGGAATCCGCCTATTCGCCAAGCTGGAATTCATGAATCCCGGAGGAAGTGTGAAAGACCGGAGCGGCAAGTTTTTATTGGAGAAGGCCTTGGCACGAGGAGATGTTAAGCCAGGTGGAACGGTGATCGAAGCTACCGCAGGCAACACAGGAATTGGTCTTGCAATGGCGGCTGTAGGCCTGAATTTAAAGGTCATTTTCACCGTACCTCAGAAGTTCAGCGTTGAGAAGCAGCAGTTGATGAAAGCCCTTGGAGCTACGGTCGTGAACACACCCACATCCGAAGGAATCACCGGTGCCATACGCAAGGCGGAATCGCTGGCCAAAGAAATACCGGATTCGTATATTCCAGGTCAGTTCTCCAATGCGGATAATCCACTCGCACATTATGAACATCTGGGCCCTGAGATTTGGCATGATCTGAACGGGCAGGTGGATGTATATATCGCCGGAGCTGGGTCTGGCGGAACTTTCATGGGAGTATCTCGCTATTTGAAGGAGCAAAATCCGTTAATCAAAACATGTATCGTAGAACCCGAAGGTTCGATTCTCGCAGGAGGTCCCTCCGGACCTCATCGTACAGAAGGAATAGGAGTCGAAACGTTATCTCCTTTTATGGATGTGAATTATTTTGATGCCATTCATACGATCTCAGATGAAGATGCCTTTGAACGTGTTAAGGATCTAGCCTTGTTGGAAGGCTTACTGGTAGGAAGTTCCTCAGGTGCAGCTATGCAAGCCGCATTAAACGAAGCTGTTCACGCAGCTCCCGGAAGTAACATCGTCGTTATTTTCCCGGATAGCAGCGAACGGTATTTAAGCCAAAATATCTATAATGGAGGACAATGAAATGAGACCAAAAACCAAGTTGATTCATGCAGGTATTGTTGGTGATCCACACACTGGAGCAGTGAGTGTACCGATCTATCAAGTAAGCACGTATGAGCAGGAATCGGTTGGCGTACACAAAGGATACGAATATTCACGAACAGGTAACCCTACCCGTCATGCGTTGGAAGAAGTCATTAAAGAGCTGGAGGATGGCGTTCGAGGGTTTGCTTTTAGTTCGGGGATGGCTGCAATTCACGCTGTACTGTCTCTGCTGGAAACTGGAGATCACGTCATACTGACGGATGACGTATATGGCGGGACTTATCGCATTTTCACCAAGGTGCTGAATCGTCTGGGGATCGAGTCTACCTTTGTAGATACTACCTCACTACAAGCACTGGAGCAGGCTTTGCAATCCAATACAAAGGCCATTTATGTAGAAACACCTACTAATCCGTTACTCAAGGTCACTGATATTGCTGCTGTAGCGAAATGGTCAAAGCAACATGAATTGTTATTCATTGTGGACAACACGTTTAGTACGCCTTATTGGCAAACTCCGCTGGCTCTGGGGGCAGATATTGTACTGCATTCTGCAACGAAATATATCGGTGGGCATAGTGATGTCGTGGCAGGACTTGCGGTTGTCAACAGCGAGCAACTTGGGGAAGATCTGCATTTTATCCAAAATGCAATCGGCGCAGTCCTGGGACCTATGGATTCCTGGCTACTAATGCGCGGTCTGAAAACGTTGGGATTGCGCATGGAAGCGCAAGAACGTAATACAGAGCAGCTTGTGACATTTCTAAATCAGCATCCAACAGTGAGCAAAGTCTATTATCCCGGGTTGCCCGACCATCCACAGCACAAACTCGCTTCCACGCAAGCGAGGGGTTATGGCGGTATGGTTTCCTTTGATGTAGGCAGTACTGAAAAAGTAGATGACGTGTTAAGCAAAGTTCGTTATTTCACATTGGCTGAAAGTCTGGGCGCGGTGGAGAGTTTAATCTCTGTACCTGCCCGAATGACACATGCTTCCATTCCCTATGAACGTCGGCAAGAATTGGGGATCACGGATGGTTTGATTCGGATCTCCGTTGGGATCGAGGATGTTGATGATTTACTTGAGGATTTGAAATTTGCATTAAGTTGAGGGCATTTTGAAGTCCATGCTGGTTTGTCGTCGATCTTATACTAATTAGGTTCCAAAAGGTCATACCTTACAGAAGTTCGCTTCTGCACAGGCATGACCTTTTGGATGTTCGTATGTTGCCAGTTGTATTGCAATGACTGTTGCGATACATCAGGCTGAGACTCCGTATGTGATAAGACCTCTCTATCTCATGCTGTACGGTATGAATGAAACATCCATCCTCAGCTTGATATTTTCAAGATTTTCATAGGATGCCCATAGGGTACATAAGAATGTTTCACTTGCAGTTATGAATGTTTTTTCTAATTTCAATAGTACGGTAAAAGGGTTAACGCTGTAAGCGCAAATAACGGGAGCACCAGTCGGTTAAAACGTCTACGGCCATAACCATAATACGGATAAGGCGTAGGGTAGCCGTAACCTGGATAAAATCCGCGAGTATGACCTATTGGATAGTTCCCTCCAGGCATTGCATTTGGAGCCCAGTTCGCATGATTCACCATGGCTTCCGGTCCAACGGGAACAGCCAGGTAGATCATTTCGTCATCCACATTTTCCATAATGCCATCGTAGTGCATACCGTCATTCATCTGTACACATACATAACGGTGCATGTGTTCCTTGCATATTTTCTTCGCTTCCACTTTTTCCACTTGCCAACGCCTCCCTGATTCTGCTCTTGATCACCTTTTCATGGTATTCAAAACTGGGCGAATTGACACTACTGACGAGAAAACACAAAAAAAAGAAGCACCCCGTGAGCGGCTTCCTTGGAAGGCTGCTGCGCGGACATCTATTCAGGAAACGTCCTGATCAGATGTCCACCGGGGTACTTAAAACAAGTTTGTCGGCTTAACTGTAGTATAACAGCGGGATGAACCTGTATCTGTGATGTAACTCACTCCGCTATATTATAAAAGCAAGAAAAGAAATATTTTCACAAAAATAATATTCGGTAATAGTGCGTGTTTAAAAAAGGCGGTTTTCAGTATCAAAAAGACGCTTATTTCGGCTGAATTCCATATTCGATGTTGATGATGCCGCTAGACACCATTCGTAATCAAAAGCGGACTTTTTGAACAACCTCTAATATTCATTTTGCATGGACTATTAGAGGCGCTTCTATGATCTATATTGCTTACACATTTGCCCTCTACAGAGTCTCCAAGACCACACGTGAGCCGTTTCCGGCCTCACCTGCCGGAATTACCACAAGTTTGCGCGGCAAGCGTGCACGCAGTTCAGGCACGTGACTGATGACACCAACAGCCAATCGGTCGTCATGCAATTTTTCCAGAGACGTAATGACAGTATCCAACAGCTCAGGGTCAAGTGTACCAAACCCTTCATCCAAGAAAAAGAATTGAAGCGGGTACTGACCTCGCAGCTGAATCTGGGCCGACAGTGCCAAGGCCAATGACAACGAAGTCAAAAACGTCTCGCCACCGGATAACGTCGATACCGGTCGTTTGACTCCTCCGTTGGCATCATCACAGATCACAAAACCACCACCGGAATCCACCTCCAGTGAATAACGTTGTTTGGTCAGGAAGCGCAGACGCTGAGATGCCGCATGACTGACCTGCATCAGTTGTTCCTCTGCAATATATTCAACAAATGCATTACCTCTGAATGCGGATTGAAGTTTGCTGAGCAGTTCGCCTTGACGGCTGACCTCCAACCTCTTGTTCTCCAGTTCGGTCCAGCGAACATGTCGCTGCTCCACATCCTCCAGATCACGTTCTGCGCGTGCTTTGGCACGAAGGGCAGCTTCATCCTCAATCCGGACCTGCTGCAAACGTACGGTGCAGGCTAACCACTGTTCCTCCGATACGACAGCTCCACCCAGCTTTTGTTCCAGTTCACGCAATTGGGATGCCAATTCACGCTCACGTTCACGGTGCTGCTGGATCTCGCCCGCCAGTCGTTCCGCTTCCTGGGAAGGTATCGCCGCGGACACAACGGCATCATCCGAGTCGAACGGGGATTGTTCCAGCAATTGATTCCACCGTTCCTGTGCCTGTTGCAGATGCTCTGTTGCCGAGGCGGCAGCCTGCTGAGCCATGACATCTTTCTTGGCTGATTCCTGCTTCAGATGATCCGCTTCTTTGAAGCGTTGTGCCGACTCCGCAGCTTCTTTCCGCAGTCCATCCAGACGAGCCTGAGCCGCAGCAATCAGGTCTTCTACCCGCTGCTGCCCAACCCACTGGCGCAAGCGTTCTTCTTTCTCGGCGAGCAGTTTGTTATTGCCCTGCCACTGCGTTTGCCACTGGATCAGTTGTTTGTCCAATTCCACCAGCTTCTGCTGAAGCGATTGAATGATCTGATCTTTTTCCTCAAGGAATGTCACGCTTTTATTCAGACGTTCCTTGATGTCTTCGGCGCGCGCATCGCGCTCCTGCATCGCCTGATAGAGGGCCTTGGCCTCCTCCTGAGCGATGCCCGGCAGTTCCGCGGTCCAGCGGCCCTGCAGGGCAGCCGCTGCAGCCTCGCTCTCGGCCAGCTTGCGCTCCGCCTGGGCGAGCCCGGCACGGCCGGCCTCTTGCGCAGCTGCCGCTTCCATGCGCCGCTGCTGCGCGCCCACAGCCGCCTGCTGCAACGCGGCGGCTTCGGCCTGGAGCGGCGCTGCTGCGGCAGCCAGCGCCTGCGCGGCTTCGCGCAGCGCAGCGGCACGCGATGCCCAGCCTGCCGGGGAGCGCCCGTATTCGGGCGACCCGGCGGGCTCGGGCTCCGCTGCCGCAGGCGCGGCCTCGGCTGCGGCCGGAGCATCGCCGGCCGCAGCGCCAAGCTGCGTCAGCAGGCTGCGACGTTCGTGCAGCTGCTGGCGCAGCCCAAAGCGCAGCTCCTGCAGCTCCGCGTGCAGGCTGCGCAGCAGTTCCAGGTCCGCATCGCCTGCGTGCGGACCTTCTCCCGTCGGCGCAGCCGGGAGTGGGTGATGCGGCGAGCCGCACACCGGGCATGGCTCGCCATCGCGCAGCTCGGCGCGCAAGGCGGAGGACAGCTGATGCAGCTCCTGCTCACGCATTGTGCCACGCAGCTGTTCCTCCGCAAGGGCCAGCAAGCTTTGTTCCCGGCTAATATCCTGCTCACAGGCAAGCAAGGCCTCAAGACCTGCTGACGCCTGTTCTACCAGATGCTGACGCTGATCACTCAGGCGTTTTTCTTCCTCAGCCGCCGCCCTCAGCTTGTCGGCTCCCTGTTCTGCCGACTGCTTATAGGCTTGCATGTCAGCCTTGTTTTGCTTTAATTGCTCCGCAGCAGTATCGACACGATGCTTCAGTTCAAGCGCAGCCTGAAGTTTTCTGCGTTCCTCTGACTTCACCTCATTCGGCTTGAGGCTCTCTTGTAGTTCCTCACGCCGTTTGCGCCCGCGCTGCTGCAGCTCCTTTTCTTTCTCAAGTTGCTGTCCCAGCGCAGTCTGTTCGCCCTGCCCCTGTTCCAGTAACTGAGCAAGGCGCGTGCAATCGGCTTGAAGCCCGTCCCGTTCCCGTTGCAGCTCTTTCGCTTGTTCGAGCTGCTCCAGGCGCAGCAAAAGTTTCGGTTCTTCCTCAGTCATTTGCTTGCGTGCCGTCTCAGCCTTCTCCGCTTCCTGAACAGCCAGACGCTCATGTTCCAGTGCTTGCTGATGAGCTGTCTCGGCGGTATCCTGCCGCTGCTTCTGTGTAGATGCGGCATCTCGTACCGTCTGCAGCGCAGGCAGTATTGCATCTGCCGCAACGGATTGTTTCAGCCGTTGTTCGCCTGCCTCTATCTGTGGTTCCAGTGCTTTCAGCTTCTGCTGTTCATCCATCCGGGCCTGCCGTTCGTGACTTAACTCACGAATTCTGCCCAGCTTTTCAGCTTCCTTCGCAGCTTCATCCAGCGTTTTGCGGGACAATTCAGACTGCTGAACAGCGGTTTGAAGAAGACGTTTCGTTTCTTCCAGCGTCTCCTTGCTGGCATTGCCCAGTCCCTGTTGCTCCGCAGCAAGAGATTGGTGAACCATATCATTATCCTTGACCCGCCGGCTTAATTTGATGGCTAACTGGTCCCCATATTTCTCCAGATGGAATAATCGTTGCAGCATCTGGCGACGTTCACTGCCTTTTAGTGACAAAAACTCGGCAAACTTCCCTTGCGGAAGCACCACTGCCCGTGTAAAATCATCCATCTTCAAACCGATCACATCTTCAACACAGCGATTCACATCTGCCAATTTGTCGGCAAGTACCTGTTCTTCGCCATTAACCGTCTCTATGAATTTGCTGATCGTGTTACTCACCGACACTTCATTATTTCGTTTGAAACGTCGCTCTACACGAAATCTTCGAGTCCCCTCTGCAGACATCAGTTCAAATGTAAAAGCAACCGACAACGAATCCTCTGCATGGTTCATAATGCCTTGCGTCCCATTCACCGCACGTTCCACTTTTCCGTACATGGCGAGTGTGATGGCATCGAGCAAGGAAGATTTACCACTACCCGTTGGACCGAAAATACCGAATAGTCCCGTCTCCGTCAGCACGGTAAAATCAATCTCCTGCATCTCCCGATAACTTTGCAGTCCGGCAACTTTTAATAGAATTGGCTTCATCTTTCCTCGACCTCCTCACGCACACCTGGCTCGTCTTCATCCACAAGTTCCAGGAAAAGCTGTACCAGGCTGTCTTCCGGCTGTGCACCACCTGTCTGACGCTGATAGAATTTACGGAACAGTTCATGTACAGGCAGCTCGGATCGTTGTTCCAAAAGCCCTGCTGCAGCCATTTCGGGATACACCGGGCGAATATGAATGATACCTTCATGTGATTTTCGCAGCTGCTGAATCTCCTTCAGGGACATCGCCTCGTCCAGCCACACTTCCATGTCGATAAAAGCCTGTGGATCACGTCCCTCATCCAGCCAGCGATATACTTCTGCCAGACCACCACGGGCCTGCCAACGCACAAGCGGACGCCCGGACGTTAACAAAACTTCCTCTACCTGTGCAGCTCCGCCCGGCGCCAGATCAACCATCGTGACAGACTTGCTCTGCCCTGCTTCCGAGAAGCTGTAAGCCAGCGGAGAGCCGCTATATCGAATCACACCGTCTCCTTTGACAGCCTGTGCACGATGAAGATGCCCAAGCGCCGTGTATTGCGCACCAGTCGATAAAGACGAAGGGTCCACCGTGTAGGCCCCACCGATCTGAATCGGACGTTCCGAATCACTCTCAAGACCGCCGAGCACATAGATATGACTCATGGCCAAGTTCACGGTATCCGGGCGAAAAGAAGCGGCCAGACGCTGCATTAACATCCCCACCCGTTGACTGTATGCCTGACGAAGCACATTTTCGTCCCCATCCGTTGTCAGCAATTCATTCAATCTTGCTTCAGAAGGATAAGGTAATGCGGCAATCTGTGCAATTTCTCCGGTTCGTTTGGCATGGATAGTCACCGCTTCTGAAGTAGGCATCCCTACGAGTGTGATGCCCTGTCTGTTCACAAGCGGAGTCACAGAAGCCACACGCTCTGGCTGATCATGATTTCCTGCAATCACCACGAGGGGTCTTCCATGCTCCGTCAGACGCGCTGCCGCTTCATAAAAAAGTTGTTCCGCCGCTGCGGGAGGATTCACCGAATCGTACACATCCCCGGCCATCAATATGGCATCCGCCTGCTGATCATCCGCCAGTCTGACGAGTTCATCAACGAAATCTTCCTGTTCACGCAGTCGGCTTCGTCCTTCCAGCGTTTTTCCCAAATGCCAGTCCCCTGTATGCAAAATACGCATCGTCCGTTCCACCCCTCTCCTATATGAAATCCATGGTTTTGAATTCCGATCAAGTTCATTTATATTTTCACTGCATGTCCACCATCAAAAAAGTACAGCCATTTTCGGTCCATTTTCCGACCTAATATATCTTCAACAGCCCGTCCATACAGATCCAGTTGGAAGCGATAGTTTTTGGTGAGTTCATCCAAACCACCACGATGCTCCAACACCCGGTCTGTCTTGTAATCGAGCAGGACAAGCTCGCCGTCAACCTCATACAGACAATCGATAATCCCCTGTACTAGCACAGTTTCATTTTCAATGGAGGCTTGCAGTTTGCTATCTTCATTTATGGTGTGCATACCTGAGTTCGCTGCCGCCTGTCCATGTAGCCACTCCACAGGGGACTGATGTGCCGGAAGCCCATACACAAACGGAATCTCCCGTTTCACCCATTCTGCACGCAACAGTTCTTTCCCTGGTTCTGTATCGAAAAATCCAACTAACTCTTCCGGTTCGATAGCCTCCGCGTGATGGGACAGCAAAATCTGAAGCTCTACCAATCGCTGAGTGGTCTGCTCAATAAGCTGTGAATCAATGGCCGATCCATCTAGAGGAAGATGTTGCATCAACGTATGATACACGTTCCCCCGTTCTGCCCCTGTCAGCTGCGTTGCCTCCATGAATTTCGGACGACGCAGGTGCAGTTTGAAAGACGTACCCGCAGACCCCGCATCTGGAAGGTTCACCGTACCGTTTGAATCTGCCCCTGATCCAGTCTCGCGCTCGTTAGATTGATCGGATACGCCACGTAGCACATGGCCTGCTTCATCTTTGGTGTAATTGATTCCTGGGGTGTTGTGAGCCATTAATTTTTCGGACTGTTCTCCCAGTTCCTCCATCACCTCTACGGACTGGACATCCTGCATCGCAAGTAACGTTTTCAACTCCGTGACAGAAGTACTGGCTGCTACTTGAGTTGCTGCTTCATAGGGGTACGTCCATGAAAGTCGTTGATCAACCTCGTTGATCAGCCGTGTTTCCTCTTGTTGAAGAGCTACTGTATCTGCACCTTCATCTTCAATGTTTTGGTTAGCCGTATCTTGTGCACTCTTCGTCAGCTCTTCTACAGTTGAGGATGTAACCACCTTCACAGGCTGAACAGCTTTTAGCGCAGCAATTCGTTCTTTCCGTACCTCAGTCATTCCGTCTTCTTCTCCGAGTGTCTGATCCACCACATGGTCACGGGATACCTGATCGGCGGAAATAATAGAGATCGCCCATCGTGATTGATCATCTGCAAGACAGGACGAGAACGAATCATGACTTCCAGCAAGTTCACGCAGCACAGCCGCATCTGGATGTCTCATCAGGGATGGTCCAATCCAGTCCAGGTAACTCCGTCCTGCAGCAAGCAGATAATCTGGCAATGCCAGTTCAGGACTATCCTTGACTTGAGACCATGCCAGCGCTTTTTTCGCAGCATCTTTTACAGTACCTAGCAGAATCATTTTCTCTTTGGGACGGGTCAACGCAACGTACAACACACGCATCTCTTCAGCAAGCAATTCAAATTGCGCACGACGACGTATCGCCAGATTGGCTAATGTAGGATAGGCAACCCGGTTCTCACGATCCACGAACCTCGGACCAAATCCCAGTTCCTTATGCATGAGAAACGGTGCGTTCAGATCCTGCTGATTGAACATCTTGGATATGCCACCGACAAAGACGATCGGAAATTCCAAACCTTTACTCCGGTGAATCGTCATGATACGTACGGCGTTGTCCTGCTCCCCAGAACTACCTGCTACAGTTCCGAGGTCTCC
This sequence comes from Paenibacillus sp. FSL K6-4396, assembly GCF_038002525.1. NCBI lineage: Bacteria > Bacillati > Bacillota > Bacilli > Caryophanales > Paenibacillaceae > Paenibacillus > Paenibacillus sp. FSL K6-4396. Next base: position 5,044,306 of record NZ_JBBOCR010000001.1, read on the forward strand.
CCCGTTTTCCCGCAATCTTGAGACATAGGTCAGAAAACGGAACAAACCGCGATTTGCAGTTGATTCCTCATACTGTCGTGCGCGATCGTACAATGCCTTAAGATTGCTTTGTCGTTGCAGCCCTCCGGGAAGACCACCAACCCAGTCCAAATACCCGGTTTCCCGATACATTCGCCAGATCAGTTCACTCAGACTGCCTTGTCTTGCCTCAAGTCTCCACTGCTGCAATTGACGCAAAAAGCGAATTAACTTTTGCTGCAACTCTGAGCCTGAAATCTCCGTAACACCCATATCCTCGCTTGCATTTCCAGTAAAACCAACATCTTGAATTCCTTCTGTATGCGCATCGGATTCATAGACATCATCCAGGATCTCAGCCTGGACTGAAGCTGCTGTCTCCCGCTGTCCTTGTTCCATCTCTGACCAGGCTTCCGGCCACTGCAACTGGACGATATTGGAATCAGGATGATTTTCCTGCCGGGATTGTTGTACGTCATTAGTGGAAGAATCGCCCCATTCCCCAGCAGCCGTTATAACTGCATCATAGAATGACTGTCTTTTGTCACCAAGCCGAATCTGTGCCAGTTCTTCTTCATCCAGTCCGACAATGGGAGAACGAAGCACGGAAGCGAGCGGAATATCCTGCCTTGGATTATCAACAAGCTGAAGCAGAGACATCATGATTTCCACTTCTGTAGCCTGAAAATAGCCCTTGCTCTGTTCTCCTCCAGCAGGAATTCCCTGCTGTCTGAATTCCTCAATCATGAGCGGAGCCCACATCAAGGTTGAACGCAGCAAGATGACCATGTCACCGTAACGTGCCGGCCGCATCGTTTGCAGGGCTTTGTCGTATACATGGAGGGCAGGTTTGTCCGTATCTCCAACCATCTCACGAATACGCCTTGCGATCGCCCGTGCTTCCAACTGCGCTGTCTCAAGTTCGGCACTCTCCAGTTCTGCGGAGACCGCTGCATCCCCGTTCTCATCCGTACTCTCTGTCAGATCAGGACCGCCGCCCTGACGATCGATCAGCATGAGTTCAGGTGTATACGCCTCATCCCCAAGCGTTTCTGACGGGAACGTGGCCCCATATGCCAGTTGAGCTCGTTCATCGTAAGCAATCTCTGCCACACCTTCGTTCATGAGTTGCCGGAATATCATATTGACCGAATGTACGACTTCCGCACGACTGCGGAAATTCCGCGCAAGATCAATACGTTGACCTGTACGATTCGGGCGATCTTCACCATTTCTGTCCTCATGCGTGTTCGCTCCATACTGGCGATATTTGTTCATAAACAGACCTGGTTCAGCCAACCGGAACCGGTAGATACTCTGTTTGACATCACCTACCATGAATCGGTTACCCGGGTTTTCTCTGGAGATCAGTTTCACGATATCTTCCTGAACCGTATTGGTATCCTGATATTCATCAAGCAACACTTCATCGAATCGCGAACGGTACTCCATAGCCGCATCGGAAGGCATCGAGAGTTCAGGCGTTGAATCCTCATGTCGCAAAATGTGAAGACAGTAATGCTCCAGATCACTGAAGTCAACTTGCCCACGTTCCTGTTTGGCCTGTCGGTAACGTTCTCCAAATGTACTAACCAACCTCGATAACTCCTGCATGAGTGGTGCCGCTTGCTCCAGCTCCTGCCAGAACGAAAACGCACTTCTTCCGAACAATGAACCTTTCAGGTCGGTAACTGCTTTTTTCGCAGCCTCACGGAGTTCCTTCACCTGATCCTGTAAAGCAGGGTCCGTCTGATCTTTTTTGCAGGGTTTCAGTTTGCCAAATGTAGCAGGTTGAAACACTTCAGGCAACCTCTCCCATGGCATAACCTGGGCCGCAGACAACAGCTCCTCTACCATCACCAGGTCTTCTTTTAACGTATCTGCATAAGGTGCCGGACCTTCAGGCTGCATGGATATGTGAATGCCTTGACGGAGCAGTCCTGCTGCACCACTTAAAGCAAGAGCCGCATCACGCATAATACTCTGAACCCATGCTGAATGCCCCAGCTCCTCCACACTCTCTACCTGAAAAGCGGATGCCATCTCTGAGAGCCAATGATCCGGCCAGGAATGACTGCGGGAGAAATCATACAATCGTTGCACCAGTCGATGCATGGCATCATCATTTCGTTCTCCACTGAACCAGTCCACCAATTCGCGGAATGTACTCCCTTCATCTTCTTGGCCATACTTTTCCTCAAATAGTTCTTCGAGTAGTTCCTGGCGCATGATTTCCGCTTCATTTTCATTCAGGATACGAAAAGCCGGGTTCAACGGAATTTGCTGATAGTAACGGCGAATGACTTCCATACAGAATGAATGCAGCGTTGTAATAGATGCCCGTCCAAGCAGCGACAGCTGCTTGCGCAGATGCTCTTCTCCAGGTTGTTCTTCCAGCGCACGTTCCAGCGCTTCCCGAATCCGTTGTTTCATCTCGGCGGCGGCGGCTTTGGTAAACGTAGCTACAAGCAAGCGATCCACACTGAATCCTTGGGAGGGATCTGCGATCTTGCGAATAATTCGTTCAACCAGTACAGCTGTCTTGCCTGATCCCGCCGCAGCGGCAACCAGAATGTCTTCTCCGCTTTCGGAGATGGCACTCCACTGGTCATCACTCCAGAAGCTTCCTTCCGGTTTTGGCATATTCGTCATGATGTTTCCCCTCCCTTGGTGTGAGATAACATATCCCAGATTTGCTGTTTACCCGGTTTGGACAACAGGTTGTATTCATTTCCTTCTATATTCTCATCAAACTGACATACAGGCTTATACGGACAGAACGTGCATGCCACTTCCTGTTGAATACGATAAGGCTCAATGGCCACATCCCCATCCGTAATTCGGGTACCAATCTCACGGATATTACTGCGAACCGAAGCAAGCAGCGTATCCCATTGCTCTGGCGTAGCTACAGCAGCACTACTATAAAAGCTGCCATCTGCCTTAAGGGCAACCGGAATAATGGCTGAATACCCCTTATCCAGGGTGTTGTCCATTTGTGCGATTGCATCCCGGTCTGCCAGCAGCAAACCTTTCATTTTGAACCGTTTCAGCAGTTCTTGCCCGGCCTGCTCCGATGTCATGCCGTTTGCGGATTGCAACAGCGGGTTATGCACGTGGAAATACAACGTTCCTCCCGGCATCGCCGTTTCCCCAAGCCATTCTTCGGCAGCACTAAGCAGCACCTCCAGATAGGTGAGCATCTGCAATGACAGACCATAGTACACTTCATGTAACTTGAGGTCCGTCTGGCTTGATTTATAGTCAATGACACGCAAGAGCAGACCATTCTCTCCTTCTGCCACATCCACACGGTCAATCCGACCCACGATCTCCATCACACATCCGTTCTCCAGTTCAAAACGGAGTGGGGGCAGCGTTTTATCCGGTCCAAAATCAAGCTCCAGCCCAATCGGTTCAAAACTTCCACGTCTGGACTGTTCCCCAAGAATAACGGATGCCCGGCTAACAATGTCCTTCAATTTGCGGAAAATATAACCGTATCGCTTGGTGCTTAGCAAAATCTCCCCTTGCAGCTGTGGTGCAATCTGCTCCACCGTTTGCTCGGCTTCCTGACGGCATTGGTCTGGAGTCAAACTGCCCCAACTACGATTTTCTTCACGTAACCGCATAGCCAGCTGGCTTAGTGCAGCATGAAACAGCTGTCCGATATCAGGAGCCTGAAGGCGGTACAATTGCCGTTCTTTGAGACGCAACCCGTGCGAAGCAAAATGGGAGAACGGACAAGCGACGAAACGCTCCATTCGCGAAACACTCGTCCTCACCTCTGTGCCATACAATCTGCGACTGGTAGCTGTACGTAGTGGCAATGCCCGATTACGATAAAAGATCGATCCCATCAACCGCTCCAGCTGAGGTCTGCTTGTCTCCCGAGATACATGCCAATTGTAGACCGCCCACCACATTTCAGGGATGTCTTCTCCGCGGCGCCATTTGCGCAATTGTCCAATGAGCGTAGACAGACTCTGACCCGGATGGGTGACATAGGACCAATGTGCTTCTTCCGAGTTCGCAACCGGTGGTTGAGCGAGCAATGGCTGTTCTTGTAAACCAAACATCTTCCGTACATGGCGGACAATCTCGGAAGGAAGCAGTGCTTTCCCCTCATCATCAGCAACAGGGTAACTCAGCCACAACTGGCTGCTTGCCGCTGTAAGTGCCGTATAGATCAAAAAACGTTCATCCAGCATCTGCCTTGTTGCACCTGGTCCAAGCGCCACGCCTCTTTCCGTCAGTAACGATCTCTCCAGTTCCGTTAATACGCCATCATCCTGAGGTATTGCGGGTAATTCACCATCAACTGCACCAAGGATAAATACGTATTTGATGTCCTGAAGACGTGTACGGTCCATGGAACCGACCAATACCTGATCAAGTGCCGGTGGTACCAGACCCAGCTTCAGTTCCGTCAATCCGGTCTCGATCATCCCGGCAAACAGCGTGATATCCAGCCGTTCATTCCCCATCATATCGACCATCTGATCCAATAAATCCAGCACAGCTCCCCACATCTGCCGATGTTCTCTCGACCGTTCGGGGTCACCTTGAGCCTTAGCTTCAGCAGACATGTTCTCCAGCTTCCATGGGATCTCAGCATCTTCCAGCAGTCTGTATAGTGCCTCGCACTGGGCTTTGGCTGTCTTTGCCTTTTTCATTCGTTTCTCAAAAACACCCAAGGAATCTGTAATGACCGCTCGACAACGCTCCATTAAAGAAAGCATTTGGTCCCGTCCTCGACTACGTCCATCCTGACCGTTGTCTTCAAGCGAAAGGCTTGGGACATACTTCCACGGTTTGCCGTCAGTCCAGCGATATCCATGAATACCACAAGCCAGTACATAATTCTCAAGCTGGTCCATATCTTCACGGGTGATGGAACCATCACGCGGAAGCAGCAGATCCGTTTTGACACAGCGAAATACATCCTCGTAACGCCAATGGCGCCGAACAATATCCAGTGCCGAACGGATAAACTCGGATAATGGATGATGAAGTTCATTTCTTCTGCGGTCCAGAAAGACGGGTACGTCATAATCCCTGAATAGAGGTTCAGCTATATCAGCGTAGGTATCCAACTGACGAACAAGTACTGCCATATCCCGATAACGCGCACCTTCGTTTTGCGCCAGACGCCGCATCTCACGCAGTGCTCCCTCCATCTCAGCTCGTCGGTTCTCCGCTGCAACCAGTCGGATTCCGGAATCAAGGCCATCACTTTTCCAACGAATTCGGCGGTCGAAACCAGCCTCCAGATGAGCAAGTCCCGGACGATCCTTGTATCTCGGTGGAATCTCCGAATCTAGCACGGTTATATCGCTCGGTACACCCAGTTCTTCAGCCATCCCTTTCAGACGCGCATAGGCACTTGCCGTGGGATAGAACAGTTCCAATTCTCCAGGCAGTGCGCCGTGATCATAAGGACGATCCAATGTCAGTGCAATGGTCACGGAAGAGGACTGCAACATCAGCCGACCAATCACACTCATCTCCTGTGGCGTGAATCCCTGAAAACCATCAATCCAGATCTGGGCATCCTGCAGCAATGCACTTTCCGACAAACGATCTGTCAGCTCGGTCAACGTGTCTTCATCATCAATATATAAATTGGTCAGTTCCTGTTCATAGTCACGATATATCAGATTCAAGTCATGCAACTTATCCTCCAGAATTGGCGAAGTCGATGAGGTATTCCCTCCAGACAGCCCCTCTTCCAGCAATGATGGATCAAATTCATAACGTTTAAATTCACTATATAAGTCATTTAATTCGCCTATAAAACCCAGCTGGCTGCCGGATGCACCAAACAGCTTTAATTCTTCCTTACGGCGCTGGATGACCTTGTAGAGCAGCATCTTTTTGCCTTCGGCTCCGATCGGAATACGAGCAGAACCACCTGCTTCCTGCATTACACGATAGGCTAAACGGCGAAAGCCGAGCACTTCTGCACGCATCGTACCTTTAATTGTTCCAGAAGACACCAATGCCTGCTCTGTTCGAAAAGAACTCTGTTCGGGAACGAGCAAAATCAAAGGTGTGCCTTGCGGTTCTTGTTGAAGCAGGGATGTAATTTCCCGGGTAATCAGCGAGCTTTTGCCGCTGCCTGCCCGGCCAATAACAAAACGAACGGACATGTCTAATCCTCCAAACCACACGTACAAGATTTTAATTCCCAGTATAACATATCTGACTTGGTTCGGAACATACGTTTGCCACTATCCGGTAAAACCGGAGATCATCTCCGTTAACACAGCAAAACAGCAAAAAGCCCGCAGCTAGCACACACTGTGGACTTTTGACTTGATCTATAGATTAAATTAAAGATAATTTACACTTGCCACTCCGATGACAGAACAACCCTCCGATCGCTGCTATTCCCAGATTTTCTTGATTCAATTTTTAAAAAGTGAAAAAAAACGAGAATAAAGGCGAAGATTATGCTTCCGAAGCAGCTCTTCAGAAAGCTTTTAGCTTCACTTCTTCAGGTTATTTCTGTCCTCTACGTTCTCGTGTAAATCTTTAGTCCAATCTATACAGTGAAATTTGAACGGAAATCATACGATTAATTCTTTTTGCTGCGCACTTCGAAAATAGCAAATTTGAGGTAATGTCCTTCATCCACACCCAAAATTTGCGGGTGATCCTTACCAGCTGCCTTCCAGTCGATTAGACGCAGTACTTTTCCTGCATCTTCTGCTGCCTCGGCAATCGTGTCCAAGAAAAGGTCAGGACGCATGTGATACGAACAGCTGGCTGTTACCAAATATCCGCCTTCATTAACCAGTTTCATACCTTGCAGGTTGATATCCTTATACCCGCGGCATGCACCTTTAACTGCTGATTTCGTCTTGGCAAACGCCGGGGGATCGAGGATGACTACATCAAATGTTTTACCGCCAGCTGCAAGCGCTTTGGAAGTATCTACTTTTTGTTCGCCAGCGCGCGCACGTGCAGTACGTTCATCCAGCCCCTTCACTTGTTCACGCAAGTACTGGAATGCATCAGCAACTACGAATTCGACCCGGTCGGTGAAACCATTCAACTCCACATTTGTTCGTGCACTCTCAATGGCATGCTCCGAAATATCAAGACAAGTCACTTTTTTAGCTCCATACTTGCAAGCATTCAACGTAAAGCTGCCCGTGTGTGAGAAACACTCCAGTACAGTGGCACCATCCCAATATGGGAATGTAACTACCTTACCGCTTTTATTCACAGGCAAGAGCTGCTCTGTGCCATCCTGCTCAGTCGTTTGAAGTGTGATTCCACTCTTGTAGCCCCAACCCTTCATGAGCGGTTCGATCGCTGCACGATTCTCACGTTGATCGAAGAAGTAACCTGTCTTCTGTCCTTCCACGATATCGACTTTAATGAGTAGTCCATTCTCTGTAACCGTGACATGCCGTGGGCACTCTCCGTACAGCGGACCTTTGGTCTGCTCCAAACCTTCCAGTTCACGAATCGAGACATCACTGCGCTCGTAAATGCCTTCAGGCTGCATTACTTCAATGAGTGCCTGTACAATGGCTTCACGGCAACGATCCATGCCAAGTGTAAGCAACTGTACAACGAGAATGCTGCCGAATCGGTCAACGATTAATCCTGGCAGAAAATCAGCTTCGCCGTAAACGAGACGGTAAGCCTCTCCATCCTGGATAAAACGTTCCCGATGACGCAAGCAATCGCGGAAACGCGCTGCAAAAAACGCCGTATCCATTTGTTCGGACTCCAAAGGTTGATAAGCTACAACCCTTACAGTGATTTGAGATGCGGGATTGTAATATCCTGTCGCCAGATAGCGACCTTGATGATTCAATACATTGACCAGATCTCCCGGTTCCGGGTTTCCGTCAACAGAGGCAATTTCGTTGTTAAATATCCATGGATGTGCATGTTCAAGCCGCTTTTTGCGACTGCGTTCGAGTGTAACTGATGGCAAGGTAGATCCACTTCTTTCATAGTTAGTTGAAAAGATAGGTTTAGTGCAAAGGAGACGCTACGGCGACGAATTGTTCCTCTGATCGCTGTTATCCCCAGATTTTTTGATTCCCTTTCTTTAAAGGGAAAATCCGGGGATAAAGGCGAGCGCTTCGCTTCTTCGGTAACAATTTCGTCTTCTTCGCTACGTTTGCACGAATCACCGTATCTTTCGAATTGGGGCGGGTAATTTAGACGCATTTCCGTAATTTTGAATGAAGGAACGGAATGGTCGGTTCCCTCTGATTTCCTTCAGGCTTGTCATGGTTGTCTTTTCTTACTCATAGGATGAGTTAAGGAACCCGGACGGAAGGAATGATGTTTCTATGTTTAGAGATGTTATATTGCCCCTACTTTATGGGCTTATTATCTTTTTTGGTGGCATGAAGCTGATGGAAACGGCCTTGCAGCGCATGGCTGGGCCCATGTTGGAAAGTTGGCTCAATCGGGCCACCTCTGCTCCATGGAAAGGCATGGCCTTCAGTGCAGGTGCAACGGCTCTGTTACAGAGCAGTACTGCAGTCACCGTACTCACCATTGGACTGGCTAATGCCAGATTAATTACCTATGGGCGGACACTCGGCATCATCCTCGGCACCAACATCGGGACATGCCTGACAACGGAGCTGGTGGGACTGCAGATCGGGCGAGCTTCCCTGCCATTGCTTGTCCTGTCGCTGACGGGCTGGGCCATGTTTGTTGTACTTGGTGAACGCAATCTGACCGCTCCTGAACGTACGCGCCAGACTCTGTTTAACATCCAGTACAGCTTCCTCTCAGCTGCGGGATTTGCACTTGTTATGACAGGCATTCAGGTGATGCAATCCATTGCCTTACCCTTGCGGAGCATGGGCGTATTTCAATGGTTTCTCGACCGCTCGGCCGACAGCTTGTGGTGGGGCTTCCTGGCAGGTGCCTGTTTGACAGCGCTCATTCACAGCAGCGCTGCTGTCATTAGCATGGCGATTACGCTCGCAGCCACAGGGGTATTACCTGTGGAAATCGGCATCGCCATTGTGATCGGGTCCAATGTGGGGACCTGCATCACCGCTGTGATCGCTGCCGCGGGTGGAGCATCCGCAGGCAAGTTTGTCGCAGCCTCCCATGTTGTATTAAACATTGCGGGAGCACTGCTCTTTATGCCGCTGATCGGCCAGCTGCATGCAGCTTCGGCCTGGCTGTCAGCGGACAACGGGGCACAGATTGCGCATGCCCAGACCCTTTTTAACATCACCAGTTCACTGCTTGCTTTACCGTTCTGTTACTTGCCCATCTGGCACAAAAAACCACCGGTCCACGCCCCCGCGGCGAAGTCACCCGTGGCTTGATGATCTGCCTATCGGACCCACAAGGCGCGAGGGCTAACTGACTCGAACCAGAACTATAATGCGTTATACGTTAATGCCTAACTTGTTCAGGGCTACACGCAAGATATCATCGTTATTATCATATCCGCTCTGCTGCTGTAAGGACCATGCTTCTTCCGGAGCATACCAATCCACACCCTTGATTTCTTCAATCTGAGGCTGTAGATCACCACTCTTGGCTTCAACGAGATAATAATGGACTTCCTTGTCCACCGGGCCAAAATCTGCATGTTGGTACGTGTAAGCAATGATGTCAACCGGTTCTACAATGCGACCCACCATACCTGTCTCTTCCAAAATCTCGCGCAGTGCCGTCTGTTCGATTGTTTCTCCCTCTTCCATTTTGCCCTTGGCGAGAGTTGTTTTACCGTAACGATCTACGATAAGCTGAATTTGAAGACGTCCGTCTTCCCCTGTTCTATAAACAACTCCGCCTGCTGAAATTTCTTTTTTGTTCATCGTGCTCTCCCCCATCAACTTCGATATCTTTATCTTATTTTTTGCAAAAGAAGGACCTCATCTCCCCGGGTAAGCTCCCCAAGGAAATGAAATCCTTGTTTCTGACGCCTCGATCACATCGCGGCGGACTTAAGATTCTCTTCCAACACACGTACCAGCGTAGCCTGACTCTCGTTGACGCCGGCTTCAACCACTTTGACTCGGCACACTTTACCGACCATATCCATCGTTCCGTCAAAGACCAGTTGAATGTAGTTGTCGCTATAACCGTGCAGTTTGCCACTTCCCTCGCGGCCTTTGGCTTCACCTTCGGGAATAACATCCAGTACCTGTCCGACAAACTGCTCAGCATACTCCAGCTGCATCTGCTCAGACAAGTCAATCAGTTCATGCACACGTGCATTTTTGACCTCTTCGTCCACCTGATCTTCCATTCGTGCTGCTGGCGTACCCGTACGCTTGGAATAAGGGAATACGTGCATTTCGGAAAAACCGATCTTCCGCATCAACTCATAGCCATTACGGTACATCTCATCCGTCTCACCCGGAAATCCAACAATGATGTCTGTTGTAATCGCTACATCCGGCATTGCTTCCCGAATGCGAAGCATCTTGTTGTAAAACTCTTCTGTCGTATATTTACGGCGCATGCGTTTCAACACCGTATCATCACCCGCTTGCAGCGGAATATGGAAGTGACGAACCAGTTTGTCTGAACGTTTGATCACGTCAAGCATGCGGTCATCAATCTGGCTGGCTTCAATCGAGCTGATTCGAATACGCTCCAAACCCTCTACCTTGTCCAGGTCCCACAGCAGATCGGTCAGATCATAATTCTCCATGTCATCGCCATACCCACCTGTATGAATACCGGTCAGAACAATCTCCTTGTATCCGGCGTGTACGAGTTGATGCGCCTGTTGAATAATGCTGTTTGCCTCACGGCTGCGTGAGAGACCCCGAGACCACGGAATAATGCAAAATGTACAGAAGTTATTGCAACCATCCTGAATTTTCAGGAATGCTCGGGTACGGTCAGCAAAATCCGGTACGTCCATTTCTTCAAATACACGGGTTTTCATAATATTACGCACCGCGTTAACCGGTTGACGGGACTCCTGGATTTCATTAACATATGGCAAAATCTTGTCACGGTCCTGTGTACCGATAACCAGATCCACCCCTGGGATGTCCAGAATCTCTGCCGGAGAAGTCTGCGCGTAGCAGCCTGTAACGGCCACAATCGCCTCCGGGTTGCGCCGAATGGCACGACGAATAATTTGACGGCTCTTTTTGTCGCCGGTATTGGTTACTGTACAAGTATTAATCAAGTATACATCCGCTGTCTGTTCATCAAAGTCCACTTGATCGTAACCTTCGTTTTTGAACAATTGCCAAATCGCCTCTGTATCATAGAAATTAACTTTGCAGCCTAAGGTGTAAAACGCCACGGATGGCATAATTACATTCCTCCCATTTCTCCGGATTCATATAACACGCAAGTTAGTGCCGCCATTCCAGCTGTCTCAGCACGCAAAATGCGTTTGCCCAGTCCAACAGATACAGCACCTGCCTGATCAGCCTCTGCCGTCTCCTTCTCAGAAAATCCACCTTCCGGTCCAACCACGATCAAAACTTCTGCACTTGCATCAGGTGCAAGCTGCTCAACAAACGGTTTCAATGCATCTCTCAGCTGTTTACCGTTTTCTTTCTCATAACAATAACATACCAGGCTGTAGCCCTCAAAAGAAGATAACAGCCCTTTCCAGGAAAGCGGCTGCTCGACGGAAGGAATGCGATTCCGGTGACTCTGTTCGGCAGCTTCCTTGGCAATTTTCCGCCAGCGCTCCAACCGTTTGCCTTCTTTCTTGGCGTCATATTGCACAATCGTACGTTCTGATAGGAAGGGTACAAATGATACCGCCCCAATCTCTGTACATCTCTGGATCACTGTTTCCATCTTGTCGCCCTTGGGCAAACTCTGTGCCACAGTTACACGAATCCGTGCTTCATGGTCCATCTCGAGAGGTTCCACAATATTCGCTGTCACTTGGCCAACTTCAATGGTCTCAATTTCCACGAGTGCTTCTCTGGAGTTTCCGTCACTGACAATCAGTTTATCTCCAGGCTTACCACGCATGACCTTGCCGATATGGCGTGCATCATCACCTGTGATGATCACAGCGTGTTCATTAAACTGTTCTGCAGATACAAAATATCGCTGCATTAGTCAATCCACCCATTCTGTCCTGTTATGACTGGAATTCACCGCGCCTAATGACAAGCGTGAATCCAATCGCCACAGATGATCATACAACTTTTACGTGTTTCTGACCAGTATTCCGGTCCAATACAAGATGCGCTTTTAGCGATATAGTTCAATAACCAGCTTTGCCAGATCCACATACATCGTTTGCGCAAACTCATACAAAGGTTGAATCGTCACATTTTGCAACGGAGGTATAACAAGAATCAATAGGAAGATAAAAATGGACCATTGCTCCACCCCTTGTAGCTTGCGGCTGATTGCAGGTGGCACTAAATCTTCCAGAATCCGATAACCATCCAGTGGGGGCAACGGAATCAAGTTAAACAGGAACAGGAAAAAGTTGGTTAAGTTAAAGATAGCGAAGAACGTTGTGATTGCTGTCAGCAACCGCTCATTATCAATGCCGCCGAGTGCTCCCGAACCAACCAGTGAAGCATAGATGATTGTACCAATGATCGCGAGCAACAGATTACTCAGAGGCCCTGCTGCGGATACGATGATGCCCATCAATCTAGGTTTTTCGAAGTTAGCCCGATTAACCGGAACTGGACGCGCCCAACCAAAGCCAGCAATAATGAGCAACAGCACACCAAATAAGTCAAAGTGTACAACCGGATTCAGTGTGACCCGACCCAACAGCTTGGCTGTTGGATCACCGAATTTGTTGGCAAAATACGCATGCGAGAATTCATGCACCGTAAATGCGATCAGAATGGTCAGCAGGAAAAACGGAAGCTGATCGATCGGATAACGAAAGAACGAATTCCAAAAGTCCATACGTTACCCCTTTCTGGCTACAAACGCGAGCCAATCCTCATCACGGTGGATGGCACTTACTTCAAACCCGGAGGCTACCAGAGCATCATGTACAACCTGCTCTTTGTTCTTCCAAATGCCAGATACAATATAGGTGCCACCCGACTCAAGTGCATTGTACACATCGTCCACGAACAACAAAATGATCTCAGCTAGAATGTTCGCCACCACAACCTTAACCGGTAATTGCACACCAAGCGCAGGGTCTTGACTCCCAAGGACGGACAACAGATCACTTTCTTTAACCGTAATTTGTTGCTCCAGCCCGTTCAGTTCCACATTCTCTCTGGCACTGATTACCGCAACCGGATCAAGATCGAGCGCCAGCACATGTTTTGCCCCGAGTTTAATCGCGCCTATAGCCAAGATGCCAGAACCTGTACCTACGTCAATGACTTCCTCACCGCCCTGAATAACTGTTTCCAGTGTGCGCAAGCAGAGGGAGGTCGTTGGGTGTGTTCCTGTACCAAAAGCCATGCCGGGATCAAGCTCAATGATTTTCTCATCCGAACTTTCTGGCGTATACTCTTCCCACGTTGGTTTAATCGTGAGACGTTCCGATACACGTACCGGCTTGAAATATTGCTTCCAGGCTGTTGCCCAGTCATTTTCATCCACTGTACGCGTCTCATAACGAACCTCACCTGTATCAATTCCGAATTCAGAGAGTTCCTCAACTCTAGGATTAACTTCTGACTGTAGTGCAACCATATCCGTACCTTCGGAGAAGTAGCCTTTGATGACCGCAAAGCCTTCCGGAATATCATTCAAAGGAACGTCGTATAACTCACCATATGTCGTGTCCCGTTTTTTATTTAAAGTACCGGACTCTTCAATCGAAACCCCTCCAGCACCCGCTTCATGTAAAAAATTCGAAATCATCTCCACAGCTTCTTCTGTGGTATGTATTGTTAGTTCATGCCATAACATACTTGGTTTTTCCTCCTCATTTTTCAAACATCCCAACTATTGTACTACACAAGCTAGCCGGAGCACAAAGCCGCACCAGTAAAAGAAAAACAAAACAGGATATCCGCAGCCTGACTGCTCGAATATCCTGTCATCTATTCATACATATCTGTTTCATTTACTTCAGCATTTTGCAACATTCGAATCTCACTTAGCAAAAACGTCCACCATTCTGCGTGATCATCTCTGCGGCTTGCGGGAGCGAATCGTTGGATACGGACACGGTAAGCAAAATTTCCTGTTTTAGCCTGTTTGCCGAATCCTCTTCGGGTGTATCATACACCTGACCATTGGACAACATTTCCGTGTCATCACTAATCAGGGCAAGTACATTCAATTCGCCACTAAATCCTCCGACGACGGCTGTAGGAGAATTATCGAAGCCCTTAACATCGTTTGAATCCAATGCAGACGATTCATTGCCAAGACTCTCTATACTCAATTGGTTTGGGTGCAACAATTCCAGGGCTCTGCGTGCAGACTCGGCCTCAGTCCAGCTTGTAAAAACAGCTTCGAGGGTCACTGCCGAGCGATCTTCAGTCATGAAGCTCCCGTCCCTGACGTCGATCAGCCGCTTCACTGCGGCGTAATGCTTCGATATCTTCATGATCCGCAGCTTCAGCGCTGAATTCCACGTCCTCATTTTTTGCGGATTGCATACGTTTCATCTTTTCCGTTTTCGTTAAAATCTTGCCTGGACGTTCATGTTCTGCCATTGTAATGCTCCTCCTTCAAATTGTATAAGTTCAACTAAATCATATTTACACTGACACTCCGATGACAGAACAACCTTCCGATCGCTGTTATCCCCAGATTTTTTTAATTCCCTTCTTCCAAAGGAAAAATCCGGGGATAGCGTATGCTTCCGAAGTAGCTTTCTTGCGAAAGCTTTTAGGCGAACGCTTCGCTTCTTCAGTTTTTTCTGTCCTCTCCGTTATTGTGTAAATGTTTAGATTGAATCTTATATTGTGATCTAAATATAGATTTCTTGAAACTAGATCATTCCACCGGCTTGTTCGATTATAGACATGGCGCGGTGATGTACCGATTCATCTACGATGACCGTTAGTAATACATCCCTTCCCGTAGGTCCACCTTGTCCACCATCACTCATGCCGCTTGCAGAAGGGTCCGCCGCAGCCATGATTCCAGCACTGGCATTTGTTTGCATCGAATCGGGCACCCATGATGAAAAACTGCCGGAAACGCCCGGCTTGTAGGAAGCCCCGCTTGGTCCTACACCCGCATAACGGCTGAATCGATTAATCGACAGGTCCTCCACTCGCAATGCCTCCAGTTTTTTGGCTGCCCCTTGGGCCTGCTCCGGGCTGTGAAAGTACGCCAAAATATTTTTCTCGGTCATCCGCTTCACCTGCTTCCTAATTTCTCGCATATCAGCTATGCATATCATTCTCGCCATGCTATCTTTCCGCAAGTTCGCTCAGAATATACCGAAATGCTCCCACAAATTACTTTCGTTCTTCGTAGCATATATCCATGGACTTTGCCAAAACCACTGAACCACTAAAAAAAGGCGTACAAAAAAGGACACCCTGCGGTAAAAACCGTTGTGGTGTCCTTTTGGAATTGCTATATGTTATTCTCAGTCGCCTCGGAAGGCGCGTTTCACTCGATCAAAGAAAGATTGTTCATGCTCATGTGTCTGTTCTCCATCCAGCGCAGCAATTTGGCGAAGCAGATCTTTCTGCTCGTCATTCAGCTTACTAGGTGTAACCACAACCACTTTCACATGTTGATCCCCTTGCCCCATACCGCGCAGGCGTGGTACGCCTTTGCCTTTGAGACGGAAATACGTTCCCGTTTGTGTACCGGCTGGTACTTTCAACTTCACTTTCTCGGTCAACGTCGGGATCTCAACCTCATCTCCCAGAGCTGCCTGAGCAAAGGTAAGTGGGATTTCGCAATAAATATCGTCGCCTTCACGCTCGAAGAAATCATGTGTCTTCACGCGAATGACAATATACAGATCTCCGGCTGGTCCGCCACGCAGGCCTCCCTCGCCCTCACCTGTCATACGCAGTTGCGCGCCGTCATCTACACCCGCTGGAATGCGAACATGGATTTTGCGTTGCTTGCGGACTTTACCGCTACCACTGCACGTCGTACATTTTTCTTTGATAATCTGGCCCGAACCACTACAGTTCGAACATGCACGACGATTAACCATACGACCAAACGGTGTATTTTGCACGACTTCCTGCTGACCGCTACCTTGGCAGACCGAGCAGGTTTCCGGTTTCGTTCCAGGTTTGGCACCTGAGCCATGACAGGTATCACAGCCTTCGGTACGCGGAATCGTAATATCGGTTTCTTTACCAAATACGGCTTCCTTGAACTCGATCGTCATTGTGTACTGCAGATCATTTCCCCGTTGCGGAGCATTAGGATCACGTCGTCCACCGCCACCGCCGCCAAAGAACATGTCGAAGATGTCGCCAAATCCGCCACCGCCAAAATCACCGCCACCACCGAATCCACCTTGATTCGGATCGACATGACCATATTGATCATATTGTGCACGCTTCTGACCGTCACTCACTACGTCGTAAGCTTCTTTAACTTCTTTAAATTTAGCTTCCGCATCAGCAGCCTTGTTTACGTCAGGGTGATACTGACGGGCAAGCTTACGGTAAGCCTTTTTAATCTCATCGTCGTTAGCCGTTTTACTAACGCCAAGCACCTCATAATAATCACGCTTTTCAGCCACTCTTCCACCCCCATATCATTCACCTTATCGCACATCGTGACAAAAGGAAAGCCAAAGCGCGGGAGCCCCGGCTATGACTTTCCCTCTAATTCGAACGTCACCGATGTTTAATTCGCGTAGAACTACGAATTAGTTTTGTTTTTTATCTTCATCCACAACTTCGTAATCAGCGTCTACGACGTTGTCACGTTTTGCGGAACCTTGTTGCTCTTCAGTACCTTGCGCTTCTTGCTCTTGCGCCTGAGCCTGCTCATACAGTTTCACGGACAGTTGTTGAACGATCTCTGTCAGTTCTTCTGTAGCAGCTTTGATATCTTCCAGGTTGTCGGAAGCCAGAACGCCTTGCAGTTTTTCTTTGGCAGCATTCGCTTTTTCAACTTCGCCAGCATCAGCTTTTTCGCCAAGATCTTTAATCGTTTTGTCAACAGAGTAGATCAATTGATCTGCACTGTTTTTCGCTTCAACGAGTTCTCTGCGTTTTTTATCTTCTTCAGCGTGCAACTCAGCATCTTTCATCATTTGCTCAACTTCAGCATCGCTCAAACCGCTGGAAGAAGTAATTGTGATTTTTTGAGTTTTGTTCGTACCTTTATCCGTTGCAGATACGTTAACGATACCGTTGGCATCAATATCGAAGCTAACTTCGATCTGTGGAACGCCACGTGGAGCTGGTGGAATATCACCCAACATGAAACGTCCAAGCGATTTGTTACCCGCTGCCATCTCACGCTCACCTTGCAGAACATGAATCTCAACACTTGGTTGATTGTCTGCATAAGTGGAGAACACTTGAGATTTGCTTGTAGGAATCGTAGTGTTACGCTCGATCATTTTAGTGAATACGCCACCCGCTGTTTCGATACCCAGGGACAATGGCGTTACGTCGAGCAATACAACGTCTTTCACGTCACCTGTCAGTACGCCCGCTTGTACAGCAGCACCCAAAGCTACAACTTCATCCGGGTTAACGCCTTTGTGTGGCTCTTTACCCGTCAGTTTTTTGATAGCTTCTTGTACTGCTGGAATACGTGTCGAACCACCAACCAATACGATCTTGTCGATATCGTTAGGCGTCATACCCGCATCACTCAATGCACGACGAGTTGGTTCAAGCGTACGCTCAACCAGACCTGCAGAGATTTCTTCAAATTTCGCACGGCTCAGGTTCAACTCCAAATGTTGTGGAACGCCATCAGCAACTGTGATGAACGGCAAGGAGATCGTTGTAGTCAATACGCCGGAAAGTTCTTTTTTCGCTTTTTCCGCTGCATCTTTCAAACGTTGAACCGCTGCCTTATCTTTACTCAAGTCAATGCCTTGATCTTTTTTGAATTCACTTACGAGGTAATCAATGATCACTTGGTCAAAGTCATCCCCGCCTAGTTTGTTGTCCCCGCTAGTTGCTTTAACTTCGAAGAAGCCATCACCCAGTTCAAGAATGGATACGTCGAACGTACCGCCACCCAGGTCATATACGAGGATCGTTTGGTCTTCGGATTTCTCCATACCGTATGCCAATGCTGCTGCTGTCGGCTCGTTGACGATACGCAGAACTTCCAAACCTGCAATTTTACCAGCATCTTTAGTCGCTTGACGCTGACTGTCATTGAAGTAAGCTGGTACAGTGATAACTGCTTGAGTTACCGTTTGACCCAGATAAGCTTCAGCATCAGTTTTCAATTTTTGCAGAATGATTGCAGAGATCTCTTGTGCGGAGTAGTCTTTGCTATCGATTGTTTCCTTGTGGGAAGTACCCATGTGACGTTTGATCGACATGATGGTACGATCCGGATTGGTGATCGCTTGACGTTTTGCTGTTTCACCTACAACGCGCTCTCCATCTTTTTTGAAACCGACTACGGATGGAGTTGTACGTGCGCCCTCCGGATTTGGAATTACGACAGCCTCGCCGCCTTCCATTACTGCTACGCATGAGTTTGTTGTTCCTAAGTCAATACCAATTACTTTGCTCATCCGAAAATTTCCTCCCTCAACAATTTAAAATGAATGGGTCTGATCTGACCCTTATTTAGATGTTCATGTTGCTAATCGTGCTCTATGTGTACAAACCTTTATATTAAACTTCGCCCACATTGTTCAACTATGGAGCCGACTCATTCCTTCCTATAAGGAATTTATGAGCTGACTTTAACCATAGCTGGACGAAGCACTTTATCTTTCAGCATGTAGCCTTTTTGGACTTCCTCAACGACGATACCTTCTTCGTACTCGTCGCTCTCCACTTGCATAATGGCTTGGTGGAATTCAGGATTGAACGGTTGTCCTACCGATTCCATAGCCGTCAGACCTTCATTATTCATCACGGTTTCCAATTGACGGAAAATCATTTGGATGCCCTTGGAGAAAGATTCGACCTCTGCTCCTTCCGGTACAGTAGCCATGGCGCGCTCGAAGTTATCAATAACCGGTACCAGTTCGGTGACCAGCTTCATCGAAGCGTATTTAGCCAATTCTTCTTTTTCCTTCTGAGTACGACGACGGAAGTTATCAAAATCAGCCTGTGCACGGACATAACGCTGTTGTTGCTCCTCAGCTTCTGCCTTCAAACGTGCAAGCTCATCCTGCTCCTGATCAGCCATCTCTTCAGCTTGTGCTTCTGCAGCGCCAGCTTCATTAATAGGCTCCTGCTCAGCTGCTGTTACCTCTTGTTCTTCTGTAAATGATTGCTCCTCTTTCAAGATGTTCACCTCCTTATACGAATGAAATGGTTCATTCCCGAATCTTATTTGAAACGATGTGTCAGCATCGCCGTCAAGTCACGGGATAGTGTATTTAGAATATGAATGACACGTGCATAATCCATCCGCGTGGGTCCTAGAATACCGATCGAACCCAAAGCCTCACCGTCCAATGAATAGGAAGCTGTAATCAGGCTGCAGTTGGCAAAGGCTTCATGATCATTCTCAGTGCCGATTCGCACTTGAATACCAGATCCACCCGGCACGGGCATCATCAATTTCATGAGTGTTGGTGTCTCTTCCAGCAGGTCAAGAATATCTTTTACCTTTTCGATATCTTTAAACTCCGGTTGAGTCAACATATTGGTGGCACCACTGAGGAACAGACGATTATCATGTTCGTTATCAAAGGCACTGTTCAGCACCTGCATAACTTCCTCATAACGTGTAATATGCCGTTCCATCTCTTGCCCAAGTTCGGTATAAAGACGGGATTTCAATTTGTAGATGGGTACGCCCACAAGCTTGGTATTTAACAAGCGAACCACATTTTCCATCTCGGCTACCGAGATTTCTGGTGGAATCTGAACCGTCTTGTTCTCCACCTGACCTGTATTGGTCACGATGATTGCCACAGCTTCACTCTCGTTCAGCGGAAGCAATTGAAAGTGACGTAAGGACGTATGGAATACTTCCGGTCCAAGCAGGATCGAAGTATAATTCGTCATATGTGACAAAATATTGGATGCATGCTGAATAACTTGCTCCATGACGTTCAACTTTTCAGCGAAGAACGACTTCAGATCATCCAACTCCTGAGGCTCCACTTGATTCCAAGGAACCAAATGATCGACATAATATCGATAGCCTTTATGGGATGGAATACGTCCAGCCGATGTATGCGGCTGTTCCAGAAAGCCCATATCTTCAAGGTCCGCCATTTCATTACGGATCGTCGCCGGACTGTATCCAACATCTCCCCTTTTGGAAATGCTCCGGGACCCTACGGGCTCAGCTGAACGGATATAGTCATCCACTATAGCGTTCAGAATCATTCGTTGACGCTCTGTTAACATGGTGAGTATTCCCTCCTTCTGACTGTACTGTCCCATGTCGTTAGCACTCCGGTTAGATGAGTGCTAAGCGGTAATACAAAAATACCAAACTGACGTGAACATTGTCAAGTGAGTTTGATGAGTGGGCTCATCTATTTATAGTATAGACCAATGTCGACGAGTCCTAACAACTTTATTGAACATACTTTGAAGTAAAAAAGGACTGCATGTAGGGCAGAGGTTGACTCGGCTCGATCCATGCAGTCCATTCAGTTATTAGGCTGAAACGTTAAGCTCTTTTAATACCGCGATCTCGTCACAACAATCCTGCTTGCTGCAATGAACACAGTCAGTCCATACTTTCTCGGGGAAAATCTCTTTTTCCACCACGGCAAAGCCGTTTTTGAGGAAGAAGGATACTTCATATGTCAACGCCATCACCTTAGGAATCTGTTGTTTCTCTGCTTCTTCTACCAGTCGGTCCAGCAATCGGGAGCCAATACCGAGCCCTTTGTGTCCTTCCGAGATACCGAGTGACCTGACTTCTACCAAATCATTCCCAAGACGACAAAGTGATCCGCAACCCACCACTTCACCATCAACTTCGGCTACAACAAAGTGCTCCAGCTGTCGGTGCAGTATTTCCCGTGATCGCGGAAGCATGATCCCACGCTCTGCATAGCCCTTAATCATTTCATACAGTGGTTCAACATCTTCCGGCACAGCTTTTCTGCATATTACCGACATCCTGCTCTCCTCCTATTACCAAGCTTTCCAGAGGAAAGCTGACTTCGTAGTTGTTAAATTAACACGCTCTGTAAAATCAATATGAATAAATATACAACAGAGCGTATAGAATTTCAAGCTATGAATTCAGCGATATGGACCCGATAAACTCCGCAAAAACGTCATTTCCGAACAGGATACCCTGCTCGCTCAGTCGGAAGCCGTCTGCCGTCCGCTCAAGCAACCCTGCGTTCAACATTTTGCCCAAAGGCTTCGCAAACACTTCTTCCATGGACTCTCCGAACTGTTCGCTAAAGCGTGAGGCCGAAGCTCCCTCCAACATTCGCAGTCCAACCATCAGATAATCTTCCATAGCTTCCGGGCGAGCAATCTCAAAATGATCCAGACGAGGCAGCCCTGCACGTGAAGCTTCAACATAAGGATTTATACCTTTAATATTCATATGCCGTTCGCGGCCCACATATCCATGTGCACCTGCACCCAAACCGTAGTAGTCCTCATTACGCCAGTAGGTAATATTGTGACGACTCTCAAAGCCCGGCTTGGCAAAGTTACTGATCTCGTATTGTCCATAACCTGCTTCTTTCATACGTCTCATTAATAGAAGATACATCTCCAGTTCATCATCTTCATGAGGAAGTGGTAACTGGTTCTTCTGATACAGTGTATGGAAAAGGGTATTCTCTTCCACTTTCAGGCTGTAAATGGAGTAATGCGGCAGATCCAGTTCCAGCGCTTTGTCGATACTTTCATTCAACATCTCTACAGTCTGGTTCGGCAACCCGAACATCAGGTCAATGGACAGATTAGTCAGTCCCGCTTTTCGAGCGTTCTCCAGACTCCGATATACATCATCCGTATTATGAATACGGCCAATGCCTGTCAGCAGATCATTCTGAAAAGCCTGCACGCCAAAGCTGACACGGTTGACGCCGCCTTCTTTCATTGCAGCGAGTTTCTCCGCATCTGTTGTTCCCGGGTTGGCTTCCATCGAAAATTCAATATCGTCCGCCCAATTGGGGAAATACGTCTTCACGGAACGAAGAAATACGGCCATCTCATCCGGTTTCAAAGCCGTTGGCGTACCCCCACCTACAAATATGGTCTTGATCTCACCCGGTGGATTGGCCTTGACTGTATGTTCCATCTCCCGTTCCAGCGCTTCGAGATATTGCATCACGGGCTGATCTTTCAGAACGTAGGAGTTAAAGTCGCAATAAAAACATTTATTCGTGCAAAAGGGAATGTGAAGATACACCGCTTGGGGCGCACCTGTCTTCCGGCTGTGTGCTGCCAATGTCATGGCAAGTCCCCCTCTATTTGAAAAAAGGAAAGCCATCCGGCTTCCCTTTCAGCTTAGTTATTTAATATTCTGTGTTGTAACCATGTTGCAAGCAAACGTCCTAATCTAATTTGAATACACACATTCTGTGCTGTACCCGAGACAAACTTTCGTTTATCCATTTATACGCAATTTATTGATGTACCAAATGGATTCACGTGACGTTTGCAAGCAAACGTCCTAATCATCAATTTTTAGTACCGCCATGAATGCCTCTTGCGGCACCTCAACGTTACCAACCTGCTTCATCCGCTTCTTACCTTCCTTCTGCTTCTCAAGCAGTTTCCGTTTCCGCGAGATGTCACCACCATAACACTTGGCAAGTACGTTTTTACGCATTGCTTTTACCGTCTCACGAGCAACAACCTTGGTACCTACAGATGCCTGAATTGGCACCTCGAACATTTGCCGTGGAATCAGCTCGCGCAGTTTCTCACAGACAATGCGTCCGCGATTATAGGCACGGTCACGGTGAACGATGAAGGACAGAGCATCCACCTGTTCGCCATTCAGTACAATATCCATTTTCGCCAGATTGGACTGACGGTAACCGGACAGTTCATAATCCAGGGATGCATATCCTTTGGTACCGGATTTCAACTGGTCGAAGAAGTCATATACAATCTCTGACAACGGAATCTCATAGGTAATGGTAACCCGGGTTGTGTCCAGATATTCCATATTTACATATTCACCGCGTTTAGTCTGACACAGCTCCATAATGGTACCTACATAATCATTCGGCACGATAATATCTGCCTTGACGTATGGTTCCTCGACGTAATCAATCCGTCCCACCTCAGGATAGTTGGATGGGTTGTCGATTTTCATCACTTCACCATTTGTTAAGGTGACGTGATAGATTACACTTGGTGCCGTTGTGATCAACGGAATGTTAAACTCCCGCTCGATCCGCTCCTGGATCACGTCCATGTGAAGCAGTCCAAGGAATCCGCAACGGAATCCAAAACCGAGAGCACTGGATGTTTCCGGTTCAAAGCTTAGAGACGCATCGTTCAACTGCAATTTCTCCAACGCTTCACGCAGATCAACATAGTCCGATGTTTCGATCGGATAGAGACCACAATACACCATTGGGTTAATTTTACGATAACCCGGCAAAGGTTCCGGTGTTGGATTTTTGGCATCCGTTACCGTATCCCCGACTTGTGTATCGCCAACATGCCGGATACCTGCAACGATAAATCCAACATCACCCACGTTCAGCTCGTCCACGATGGTCATGCGAGGTTTGAACGCTCCAACTTCAATGACTTCAAATGATTTACCTGTTGCCATCATTTTGATTTTGGAACCGGATTTGATTTTGCCGTCAACAACACGCACATATACGATTACACCTTTGTACGGGTCGTAGTGCGAGTCAAAAATCAGCGCTTTCAAAGGCTGGTCAGGATCACCAGTCGGTGCCGGAACACTTTTCACCACTTGTTCCAAAATTTCTTTGATTCCGATTCCTGATTTGGCCGAAGCCAAAACCGCATTACTTGTGTCCAAACCAATAACATCTTCCACTTCCTGCTTCACCCGTTCAGGATCAGCGCTCGGAAGGTCAATTTTGTTGATAACCGGTAAAATTTCAAGATTGTTATCCAATGCCAGATACACGTTGGCAAGTGTTTGGGCTTCAATTCCCTGAGCCGCATCCACAACCAGCAGAGCACCTTCACATGCAGCAAGACTGCGTGATACTTCATACGTGAAGTCTACGTGTCCCGGTGTATCAATCAGATTCAATAAATACTCTTCACCATCATCCGCTTTGTAAGTCAAGGCTACTGCTTGTAGCTTGATCGTTATTCCACGTTCACGTTCAAGGTCCATTTTATCCAGAACTTGTTCCTGCATTTCACGTGAAGTGAGCGCACCTGTGTGCTCCAAGATCCGGTCCGCAAGTGTTGATTTGCCGTGATCTATATGTGCAATAATAGAAAAGTTACGAATTTTACGTTGTCTTGCCCGAATGTCAGTCATTCCTTACCCCCAGAAACAGCCTAGTGTCAATCACTTCATTATAACAGTTGAAGCACAGTGCATCAATCCCGTGATGTCTCAACTTTATAATAAAGTGTCATCATGCACTCCCAGAGGTTATATTGTACCTTGAAATTATGGTATTTTATTCAGCAACACCGCTAAAAAGAGAGACCACCCACTTGATTCCACTGTGTGAGAGATTTTGCAATAGTCCAGCCGTTTTGTCTGCCAACACATCAACCGGAGCCTTATTTTGATCTGCCCCAAGCACTTGGCTTGGTGACTGAACAGGTACAAATGGTGGTTCTTTAATTTCCTTTTGGACAGGTGCAGTCGGAACAGATTCGGTCACCGATGAAGTTGGCTCAGTTGTCACAACGGTTGACGTGCCTCCTGATGGATTGCCCATATGAAAGTTGCTGCCAGCCAGCTGCATTCCAAACAGAATACCCAGCAACATTAATACAGCGATGGATAACAGTCTTTTACCGAATCTGGACATGTACATTGCCTCCTGTCACGCTCTACTATTTTTCTTTCTTACATATATGGTTCCTATCCACCCTGCGACGAAGTTTTGGCACTGGCTTTGTCCACCTTCTGATCTTCCCAATACACTTGGGCAATCATGTCTGCTAGAATCTTCGATGTCCGTTGGAGCTCAGCTCCTGTGTTGTCGATGCCACCAATCTCAATCAAAATGCTATTTGGTGAAAGGGTTTGGTTATACTCTCCATTGTTGGCTCCTCCGCCATCTTTGCCCCACACACCACGGGATACCCCAGGATACTTCGATTCCAGTTTCTTATGAATTTTCGCTGCAAAGGCTTCATTCTGCCGCCAATTTGGATTTTCATGTCCAATAATGAAATATACTTTGGCGTAGCCCAAGTCATTAATAGTGGTTGTTGTTTTGCCATGACGCTGTGAATCGCGATGAATGTCTATGAGATACGTCAGATCATCATTTTGAGCGAGTGCCGCTTTTACCGTTTGACGGGAGTATTTATAGGAATAGTTCCAGTTGTAGTCCTTAACTTTAGTGGGGTAATCATCCTTGGCGTGTTCTACGCCGATTCCCAGCTTCTTCAGACTGTCTGAGAGGTAGGTTCCCACTTGAAACACATTGCCTGTTGATTTGCCTGATGATGGATTATCACTTTTTGTACCTAGTAGTGGATTGTAGCCTTCACGTGGATGGGAATGATAGATAAGAATTGACTTTTTACCTGTTGTCGGTGAGCCTGAATTGTCTTTCTCACCATTCTTCGCTGGGGGATCCTCTTTACCTTGTCCATCTCCAGGCTCACTCGACTCAGGTGGATCCGTATTGTCCTGACCTGGTGGAACATGCAGCTCACTACCGGGTTTTCCTCCACCTGCAGAAGCCGTATCCGTAAGACCGGGACCTGGCTGATAATCTTCGGGAGCCTCGGCTTTTTCGTTACCAGATCCAGGACGGAGCAGAACAGGTTGGTTGGAACCCATGCCCGGCATTTCTCTCGCAATCAGGCTCTTCGGATCTTGAGGATTTACATTTGTTAGTAATTGGAAAACAAAAGAGGTGAGATTCTCACCGGATATGGCAGAGGTCTGTTCCTTCTGGGTGAGATGGGGCATCTCCATACCGAGCATATCGACAAAAAAGCGGCTTGATACGGCACTCGCAAATCCTTTCATGGAAGAAACGGGGGAATTATTCAAGCGTTTCTCTGCCATCCCCCCCAGACCCAGTACGACAAAAAACAAGGCAGATATGATCATAAGCAACAACAACGTACGGCCCATGGCCAGCACGTGCAGACATCTTTTTTTCCACTTCCCAATATTCCAGGCCAATATCTTGTTCATTCTGCTGTCTCCTTCCCTGCTGGACAACTCTTATACTTCAACTCTATGAGCCCGCCCAAATTGATAGAACAGGAAAATGAAAGATTCCAGAAACAAAAAAAAGAAAGTCCGATAGATTCGGACCTTCTTCTCAGCAGTTTTAGTTTTAATGTGTATAGGCGGCTACGTTATCCGGATTCACGGCATCATGGAGTGCGGCGTTAAGTCCTGTAGCGATAACATTGGCAATTCCCTCAATAAACTCATCGATTTCCTTTGGGGTAACAATGAGGTCATGACCCAGTGGCTCCAGTACCTCTTTGACCAGACTCAAGCGATCTTGCTCACCGATGTCGTCCAGCATACCCATGATCTGTTTGGTCTGATCCGTTTCCTGGCGGAAGTGTGAGCGCATCATCTCAATCACATTGTTCACAATGGTGGACGCATAACATACGGTTGGTACTCCGATGGCGATGCAAGGCACACCTAATATCTCACGGGTCAGGCCACGCCGTTTGTTTCCAATACCGGAACCAGGATGAATACCAATGTCCGCTACCTGAATCGTTGTATTTACACGTTCCAAGGAACGGGAGGCCAAGGCATCAATCGCAATAATGGCATCCGGCTTGGTCCGGTCTACAATTCCCTGTACGATGTCACTGGATTCAATGCCTGTTGTTCCTAACACGCCGGGAGCAATCGCGCTGACTTCCCGATACCCTGGCGCTACCTGATCTGGCACCAATTCGAAATACTGACGGGTTACCATCAGATTTTCCACAACAAGTGGACCGAGTGAATCCGGGGTGACATTTAAGTTGCCCAGGCCAACAATCAAGACCTTGGATGTTTTGTTGATTCCGGCCTTAACCATAAAATCTTCCATTTCACGTGTGAACTCGGCAGCAACTCGCTCCTGTAACTCGGTATCACCATTCCGGAGGGAAGGTACTTCCAAGGTGACATAGTGACCTTTCACCCGACCAATGGCCGTGGCTGCTTCTTCAGTCAGGACATCAATACGTGTAATCGTAATGCCCTCTTTTTTCTCCACATCTTCCCGCAGTCCGGGAATCGTCTGTTTCTGTCCACCTTGCGCCATTTCCTTGGAGTCGATCGCCAAATCGGTACGAACTGTATAGTTTTGCAAATCCAGTGTCATTCTGTCCCTGCCTCCCTTACCGCATTTGAGCATATTGTGTGGGAAAAAGGGTTTCTTTATACAGCATGTCGAACATCGTAGGAATATCTGTTGCATTTTACATGCTAGCGTGATAGAATATTTTAAGTTGTGAAACGTTTGTATTCATGCAAATGCCTTACAGGAGGTGAATGTAATGCCAAACATCAAATCCGCTGTTAAACGCGTAAAAACGAGCGACAAGCGCCGCGCACTCAACGCTTCCCAGAAGTCTGCACTCCGTACAGCTGTTAAAGCTGCTGATGCTGCTCTGGTAAGTAACGAAGTTGATACTGCAAAAGCTGCGATTCAAGCTGCTTCCAAAAAGCTGGACAAGGCTGTAACTAAAGGTCTGGTTCATAAAAATGCTGCAGCACGCAAAAAGTCTCGCTTGGCGAAAAAACTGAACGCTCTTTCCGCACAAGCGTAAGAAGCGTTACTTATACGATCCAATGGAAAAATCCTGAACAGCATAGGCTTTCAGGATTTTTTAGTATCTGATTCGATAAGTATAAGACACAGACAAAGCGACCTTTATTCCGATGATCTAACCATCATGGAGCAAAGGTCGCTTTGTTTGTTATTCACACTAGTAATCTATTACGGTTACTTATCCATTCATGCACCAAGTCTCAATAAGAACAGCTCCAGACCAAGCACTTTATCCACCGCTCCTGTTTTCATCTGGTAATCCAGCTCGCTGAGGTGACTCAGAATCATTCTCAGACGTTCCGGCTGAAATTTGCGGGCTTGCTCACCTGCAATCTTAACAGCATACGGATGCAGACCTAGCTGACTGGCAATCTGCTGCTGGGAGTAACTTTGTTGTCCCAACTCTTTCACCTGGATCATGATCCGAAACTGACGAGCGATTAAAGCCGCAATTTTAATCGGTTCTTCCCGCTGCTTCAGCAACTCATAGAAAAGAGCCAATGCTTTCTCCAGTCGCAAATTTGCGAGTTCCTCCACTAGTGAAAATACATTCTGCTCTGTACTGCGGGCAACCAGTGACTCGATATCAGCACGCTTGATTGTCCCCCCATTACCCGCAAACAAACATAACTTATCTACTTCAGCAGACAGGGTCTGAAGACCTGTTCCTGCATAGCTGATCAACGTTTCCGCCGCTCCCGTCTCCAAGGAAACATCCCGCTGCTTCGCCAGTTTCACTATCCAATTCAATAACTCTTCTCCACTGAGTGGAGCAAAAGCAAGAACGACTGCCTGTTTCTTGACAGCTTTCACCAGTTTCTTACGCTCATCCAGCTTATCCCCTTGGGCCAGGAAAACAATCGTACTGTAATCTGCCGGATTTTCCATATATGTAAGCAGACGATCAACCTGATGTTCAATCTTGGATTCTTTACCTGCGGTGAACAGGCTCGCATCCCTTACAATAATTAATTTGCGTGGAACCAGAAAAGGTACAGTCTCCGCTTCTTCAATAACGACCTCCACAGCCGTTTCAGACAAATCATATGGAATAATCGCAAAATCACGATGTTCTTCTTCAATAACCTGCTCTTTTAACATATCCGTAAATTGCTGTATCTGGTACTTCTCCGTTCCGTACAGCACATAGATCGGTGCCGTTTCTCCATTACGTATTGCCTTTGTTGCACTTTTTACATCCATTCACGGCGCCTCCTTATCCCTCTTATCCTACCAGAAAACATGCAAGACAACAAAGGGACCTTACATCCAGTTATGGATGAAGGTCCCCTGTCCTACATCTATATAAACGCAGACACCAGCAGTTCTAGAAAAAGCCGGAGCGCGGTCATACGACGTCAGTTGTTTGAACTGAGATAGGACGTTTTGTTACTCCACTATATGCTTGTCATACTGAAAATGTTCTTTCGTTGAGAGGAGCGCACTCCCCAATTTTAATTATTTCGAAGAAGCTCCACCTGAAACAGCAGGCACATTAAACGAGTTCTTCGCCGTTGTTCCGTCCTTGTCCGTTTCGTAATTAAATAGGGTACCATCCTTCGACCAACTCGCTGACTTCAGTGTCCCATCTATACTGCGTTGTTCAACCAAATTTAGAACATCCGGTTCGCTCGCAGGTTTGGAGTATATGCTGATTTGATCACCAATAAGCATAACTACATAAGAGCCGTCAGGGGATTTC
The DNA here is from genome assembly GCF_038002525.1 of Paenibacillus sp. FSL K6-4396. Classification (NCBI taxonomy): domain Bacteria; kingdom Bacillati; phylum Bacillota; class Bacilli; order Caryophanales; family Paenibacillaceae; genus Paenibacillus; species Paenibacillus sp. FSL K6-4396. The sequence continues at coordinate 5,073,918 of NZ_JBBOCR010000001.1, forward strand.
CATTCTTTTGGTGCTGCCGTTGTTGTCATTTCCTGATCCTGTCCTGCTGCAAAACCTTTGTTTCCTCCAGAAGCGTCTGCACCTGCACTTGAATCAGGTACAGTGTTACCTTCAACCGGAACATCTTCAGTCATATTAGGTGTTGTATCCTGAGAAGTGAAGGATTGCGCATCTCCATTTTCCGTTTCTGTTATTCCATTCTCTTCGCCATCTGCAGAAGATTTAGGAGAATCTCCTGATCCCTGAATTCTCTGCTCAGAATCTTGGTTCTGAACCTGATTATTCTGATTATCCGTCCAAGGAGTTCTGGACGAATTATCCTGCGGCCCTTTATTCGGAGCAGGCGTTGATTCTGTAGCCGGTTGTTTAGGTGTCGGATCTGACTGAACTTCAGGCTCCTGTACCCCATCTCCACCGTTCTCTTCAGGAATTGTTTCTACGTCTTGGTTATCTGGTTTAGTTGGTGAAACATTCGATTGATCCACAAACACATCATTGCTGCTTGGTTGGGACGAAGGGGCAGGATCATAATTTTCAATATTCTTGCTTAATGAATTCTCATCCAAATTGCCGCCCTCTTGAGAAGCTCCAGAGCTCATTAGCATGGAATCGGCATTCTCAATCTGTTCAGGCGGATTCCCCCAGATGGCGAATCCCAATATAACTGCCGCAGCCGCTGCACCCATGGACATACGTCCCGCCATCGAGTTAAGCCATTTTTGCTTCGTTTTCCGCTCACTTGAACGTTGTAAATTCTCAAATGTAGCGGGGACAGGATTCATTTCCTGTATGGTGCTACTTTGTTCCTTCCGCGCTTCGTCAATGGCATCAAGTTGTGGCATAATCGCATCAACCAGACTAAATTTCGGGCTTACTTGCGGTAATTCTTCCAGTTCTCTGGAAAGAGCTCTGAGTAAACTAAAATTCTCGGCGCACTCCGGACACTTTGCCACATGCTGTAGCATCTGCGCGGTTTCCGCCTCGCCCAGATCATGATCCAGATAGCGGTGCATCCATTCCACCACCTCTTCGCATTTCATCCTGTCACACCACCTTTCTGATATTCCTGTAGTAGATTCTGTAACTGCTGTCTGGCTCTAAATAAATAAGATTTCACCGTATTCAACGGAAGATCGAGACAATCCGCAATTTCATTGTAGGATAAGTCCTGCAAATATCTTAGAACAATAACGGTACGATGGTGCTCGGGAAGCTTGTTGATCGCATCCTGAATGTCCTGGGCCACATATGTAGACATGACCTCGTACTCCACATCCTGATTATCCTGAAAAACCATGTCATGTTCGTCAATGGAGACGGACGGCTTGGTTCTTCTGAATTTATCAATACAGATGTTCGTGACGATGCGTTGTACCCATGTTTTGAATTGGGCCTTTTCTTCGTATGAATTGATTTTGGTGTAAATTCGGATCAACGCTTCCTGAGCAGCATCCAAAGCGTCCTGTTCATTATTTAAAATGTAATATGCGGTCCGATAGACATGTTGTTCAATCTCCCGCAATAGGGTAATTAGAGCGTCGCGATCGCCCGATTGAGCGGCTCTGATGAGTTCCGGCTCTACCACAAAGGATCCCCCTCTCCCTGCAACCTTACAGACGTGATCATCAATAAAATTGTTGCAAAGTTAAGTATTTTTTTAATTTGCCATAACAAAATAACGGCGTATGTATTAGGGCCGCTGAAATCTTCTCTTAGAATAACAGAAATTGCATAACGAGTCACCAAACGTATCCAAAAACGATTCCATTACTTACACGACTCAATTCAAATGCAATGGCATACATTATAGATAAGCACTTTTTTGGTTCCTAAAATAAAAAAAGTCGAAATTTGTCCAAATTTAAGCTGATTTTAATGCAATTTTCATGAAAATAGTGTATTGTAAATTTACATTCATAAACACGAGGTGATGAGCATGCCAGCTCTTGCGAAAATTCAAGCTTTAAAAGAACAAATGCCCAAAGAATACCAAAGTATTTCCCACTTTGTGGAACATGCATTGGAGTCCATTGATACTCTGGTCGAGGAACATCGGAAGTACGTAGCTGCACAGGCATTATACGGCGATAAAATCGTTGGATCGGAAGAACGCTTGTACAGAGAAACCGTACTTGATGTCAGAGCACAGCTGTTGATGACTCTTGAGAAAACGGTAGAAGATCTGTTGCACAAGGGAGATAAACACTGGAACAAACACTTTAAGGACGGCGTTGAATAGTTCTTATATCTCTTCTACAATTTGAAAAAATGGCCCGTTTTCCGATATTCTCCCTCGTGGAGTGTAACGGAAAGCGGGCTTTTTTTGTGCTGTGCTGTAACCTGCAATCAAATGAAGTGATGAATTGGTATATTCATCAGTAAATCGCCATCAGTTTGCCATTGAGAAACCCTAAAGCTCTTATGCCTGCTGAGCTGCCATACACCCAAACTTCGATTTTGCCTTTTGAACTCGTTTCATACGTAATGTTCGATGGATCTCCCCATGCAAGGCGCACCTGAGTTATGTTCATTCCTAGAGCTACCTCTCCAGCAATGATTTTATTCCAAGTGGACTTGGACCAATTGTATTTCTTATACGGATCAGAAGAGAAGAATTGGTTGGAATCGGCAAGCATCTCCGTCACACTGGAAGGTGTACCTCCTGCGTAAGCGGAAACGGTTTTCCCTTTTGCATTACGGAAGACAATAGAGTAACTTCGATCAGCGTATTTAATCTTCTCAATTTTGATATCTGATACGGTCACTTTACTGAAACGTTGCCCTAAACTCGTATCACTGTTGATCCAGTAAGACTTGCCAATGAAGCGAGCAAGATTCCCCAACTCTTTTTTCTTAATCAGTGCAAGTGTATCCTTCGATTCCACCAGGATAGAAGAATTCCCAACCAGCACCTTGGCCTGCTTTAGCTCAGCATCCCATCGAACCTGAATACCCGCAGCCTGTCTTAACAAGTCCGCAGGAAATACAGTTTGTCCTCCAATGGTTTGTACTTTCCCTTTCAACTTCAGCTCTTTGTTGTTTAATCGCGCAACAGCACTTCCCTTTTGCAAAGTAATACTGTCATCTCCAAATTGAATTTCAAAAGATGAGCCCTTCACATCAATTGTGGCTCCCAATGTTTTGAACACCGACTGTACTGGCAAGTATACATTTCCATCCAGCAATGTGGCGCCTGATAACTTTTGCTCTGAATCAACGTTCAGTTGAAGACTTGAAGCCAAATCTCCTATCTTCAAAGTCACTTTGGTTGTTCCCATGCCCGTAACCTTCAGTTTGGCTCCTGCCTGAATCTGTGCAACTTGGGGCTGCTCCACTATAATTTCTTCAGGCAATGGCGCACGTTTGTTTTTGAATCCATTACTATAATTCTCCTGAACGGTAAGGGTAATCGTATCCCCAATATTAGCGTCCTTGGAAGATGCCGCAAGTGTCACTTGATTTAACGCAGGAGCTGATAGAGGAGCTAACTTTCCATTATCATATGTAGCCCATGATCCATCCTGTAACTGTGCATATAGTTCATCCAGATTAGGCGCATACACCATCCGCGATACGTTACTTAAACCCGGCAGTTGCTCACCCTTATATTTGGCAGTTCGATCGTAGCTCCAGACGGTTCCATCCTGTTTCACCGTGAGCAGTTTATGCGTACTCCCCCACCAAATCAAAGATTGCACATTATTTGCAACCGTGATGTAGTCATCCTCATATAGCATACTTACGATCACTACCGAGCCATCATTTTTTAGCACTGCTGCGTAAACACCATTTGTTGCAATTGCTTTACCATCAGGTACATTTCCAGCTTTACGTATTTTGTTGTATTTGTCATAATATATATCTCCTGATGAAGATAATGCAGTATAAGAAGAATCTCTCCCAGAACTATCCCGATAAGAATCCGCATCGATAATCGATTCCAAAACCTTAGCCTGATCATCAAAATTATAAAGGTTTCCATCCTGAAGCTGAACCCATCCATGGCCATATACCTTAATCACACCATTGAATTGTTTCGTTACTGGTTTATGCGCATTGTCCTTATCCCACCGAATCACTTGGCCATCGGCAGTCCACCCAAAGATGAAATGGTTGTCAGATTTTGAAATACCATGGATTGGATTTTTAGTTATCGGTTTGATCGCAGGACAGTCCTCCGCTTTGGCATCATCTGGATCGGGTAACTCCATCACTTCAGTTCTTGACCGGAATGACTATTTGCTGGACGATGGTACACTTTGGTCTAAAGGGATCATAAGTGGAGTATGGACACAAAATAGAAAACTGATTGGGCTATCGCTTTTCTAATCCATTTCACTCTAAACTTCTGAGTTGCATTACAGTTCCTTTTACTTTGTGTCATTTCTACAAGTTCCATTTTCTTGATCCCCTCATTATTATGTATAGTGCTAGTGCTACGATCACTAAGTATCTCTATCCCTACTCGAAGGTGGGCCTAACTATTATTCGGTAAAAATAACCATAATCCTGCAACAAAAATTACTGAACACTAATAACAAACACAACTAATGCCATATTTTTACATAAATCCAACAAACCAAATACAAATGATTGCATTTAATAATCTAAAATAGAAAATATATTACAAACTAAATAGAGCGTGCAACCGTAACAAAACTATAAATGGATATGCGGGAGATTAAATGAATCTAATCATATTTTTCAAATACTTCTTGGGATTCTTTCTACTCAGTAGTGTGTTATTGATTGCATTTAATATGATAATCTGGCATAAAAGTTGGGATCAAATTGATCATATACTAAACTTATTCAGTGCAACTATAATTAGCTTGCCGATTAGTATCTCAAAAGCAAGAGAGTGAGAGTAGTTCCTCCCTAGTCAACTATACTAACTGACAGCCAAACTATCCTCATAACGCATAAAGATTGAAATGTGTTATTATCATGAAATTCAGAAAGAAGTCGTTCGCAACGGAACGACTTCTTTCTGTTATTGATTAACCAAGTACTACTTTCTCAATATCCCTCACTCATTCTTTCTCAGCCTGTGTATGCTAAAATATAGTAAGTCCCTAAGTCTATCAGTTGTTGAATATAGTTATTCAAGATGGAGGTCAATATACGAATGACAAAAACCCATAGAATCAATAGGCCGCGCGGAAAAATACTTGCAGCTGTACTAACTGCAGTGTTCATTTCACTTGCAATGGGGATATATCACTATGTCCCTATAGATGAAAGATTAGAGAATACTTACTATTATTCATTCGGGTATCAATTTGCGGTTGGATTATTGATTAACCTCGCTATTTTACTTTTCTTACTTACGCCACTTTCTATATTGGTGGATGGATTACGTTTATACAGAAAAAAAGATAATACGTATATGAGATTGCTTGTTGCAATCGTTGCATATGGTCTATTAGGCTTCATAGGTGGGATCATCTACTCGATATTTACACTTAACTTCAATACTTTTTCTGCTCAAACTATCCACATTGTTCTATGTTCTCTTGTCTTTTTAACCTTCCAGTTGGTATTAAATCGGAGTTTTCTTCACTCATCTTCACACCGATAAATAGATCGCGTGCCGTCATAACCGTTTTATAAACACTTCAACCTGGTTATTATGCAGCCTTGTAAAATCGTCACTCAACCCCGACCAACTTGTACCGGATAGCAATCTCCCCATCTTTCACCCTCATCTGAACCTCGCCCATCTGATCTGTCCGATAAATATCTGACCCGGCAGCTTCCAGACGTTCCATCACTCCCGGATTGGGATGCCCATATGTATTGTTAACTCCTGCAGATATCACGGCGGTTCTGGCATTCCAGTATTGGAGCCAGGCTTCGGTTGACGACGTTTTACTCCCATGATGAGCGACCTTTAGAACGTCAATGGATACAGATGCTGAAGCATCATTTAAATTACCTTGCAACGGGCGTGTAAGTACCCTTTGTACAACCCCCTCTGTAACTCCAATATCTGCACCTTTCTGTTCAAACTGGGCAGCCAACGAGCCATCCTGAATCATATAGAGCAGGTCCTGTTCGGCTGCTGCATCCATATCCCCAGTGAACAACATGGAAGTGCCAGCCATGTCCAGCAAAAAAACAACGGAATCATGATTCTGGTGTTCAGACACAGGCAAACTGCCCGATACATTTACATCCATATGTGCCAGATCTGGAGCTATAAAATGTAAACTTGTCTCCTTATCAACCTTATAGGACATGCCCTGCCGAATGGCGTACAGAGGAATCTTCCGTTCCATGGCTGTATTCAGCAGCTTATCAAAGTTATCCTTACCGCTGGTCGTGCCATTAAACATGAAACGTTTAACTGGAATCTGTTCCAGCACAGCCTGTAGTCCTCCGGCATGATCTTGGTCAGCATGCGTGACAATGACAGCATCCAGTTGATGGATGCCTCTTTTTTTCAATAGAGGAACAACCACCTTAGCCCCCACCTCATACGGATCACGTCTTGTTTTCCATGATTGTTCGGTGTTCCCAAAACTAACCGTTCCCCCGCCATCCACCAGAATGTGTTTGCCTTCCGGGGTTGTAATCAATGTGCTGTCTCCTTGTCCAATATCCAAAAACTGCACGATGCCGGTTCCGGCAGGCTTGGGAGTCTGATATGCCCACCACAATCCAGCAATAAAGCTGATTGCGAGCAACCCGCACAACCATTGCTGAGCTTTACTCATTCGTTCACTTGAATAATAACCCGCACCTCGTGCGGTAAATGCACTTGTATATTCCGGCCAGGCAATACTGGCTCCTAATGTCGTTAATGAAGATTCTTTTCCATCTACACGGTTCTTACCTTGATCCTGTGCCACCACCGTAGACACTGAAGAGCGAATGCCCATATTCGTCATTGAAACTGAAGGTTGTCCCCTCACAAGAGGAGCCGTCTCTTCCTCAACAAACGCTGTTTCTTGCTGCTCACCATTGCCACGATGCAACAGGTAGAGTAAGGTATACAACACAGCATAATATGCGGCAATCCATAACAAGGGCGGTGTTGCCCAGATCAACACAAAACCTGGCAGACTGTTCATCCACTCCACGCTTACAAATGTCAGTTGATTCAATTGCATCGCAATCCATGCGAGAGGTTTCGCCAAGGGGACCCATATGAATGACAATAACATGGCGACCGTCCCCAGAGGTAATACAATAGCACTGATCAAAGAAACCAACAGAAAGTTAGCTACAAATGAAAGTAGTGAGAACTGGTTGAAATACAAAATGGTTACTGGGAACGAAATCAGCTGAGCGGTCACGGTAACGGATGCCGTTGCAGCCAGAGACTTCGGCCAGCTGCTGAACAGCCGGTTAATCAATGGCATGTATATCATCAGACCTGCGGTAACGAGAAAGGATAACTGGAAGCTCACACTTAGCAAAAAGTACGGGTCCCACCACATCATCAGCAATGCTGCTGCACTGATCATCTGAAGACCGTCTCTGGCGAGGCCACGGCGTGCCATGTACAACCCAATCATGGACATAATTCCTGCCCGAATCACCGAAGGTGAACCTCCGGATAACAGTACATAAGCTGGCACCAGGATCAGAACAATCGTGAGTGCCGTCTCTCTGGTAAGCCTTAGCCAAGATAGAATGAGAAGCAACGAAGCAACATATACAGCGACATGGGTTCCGGAGATTGCCAGGATATGCGTTAGACCGAGTTGTGAAAACTGACCATAGGTACCTGGATCGATATCAGTAGCCATCCCGATAATCAGGCCCTTCATATATCCAGCATGAGGCTCTGGAAATAACAGCTCAACCGCCGAGCCCAACTTATGCCTAGTCCAATCCGTCCACCGTAGTACGTTATATTGTCCAAGTCCCTCAGGAGCAACTACTGTGACCGAACTGGCTCCCTTCACTTTGAACAACCAGTGGATATGCAGGGTGCGCAAGTAACTGCGATAATCAAACCCGCCAAAGTTCCTGGCTTCACCAGGAAGGACAAAAGAACCATGAAGCGTGATTGCATCGCCCCTCTTCCAACCTGCTGCTACCTGTTGTTCTTCTTCCTCCAACAGTCTGACTTGTACCATCAATTGTTCATCTATGTTGAATGCAGATGCTGCTGCCAGATCTGTATCTGCTGATGAATCCGATAAGGGCAATATTGCAGACATCTGAATCTTAAAGTCAGCCCGATCTCCATCAATGCGTACATCTGACACCAGCTCACCCTGAATTTCAGCTGACCATCCGTCCAACTCATAAGCTGCGATATGCAGGGTCTCCGGCAGACTGCTATGATTGCGTGAGTCATTCCACTCCCAATGTGCAGCGCCTCCAATAAAGGCAGCGAGTAAAAATAAAACAGACCATCCACGCACATCTATAAAACGAAGTAAAAGTGGCAGACATGCCAGAGCTCCAATTAACCCCCAGATTAATGTCCAGCCTGTTAACGCGCATGCTATTACGCTCCCGCACATCCAACAAATCGTAAAACTTAATAACGGTCTGCCTTTCATTTCTACCCCTCCTTCATTTCACCCGTTAAACGCAGAAAAACCCCCGGGAAGCCGATTCAGGCTTACCGGAGGTTCTCCCTCACGTATTCGATCATTTTTACATTAATTGCTCACGGTCATCATCGTTTCCCGCGGGGGCTGGTAATTCTCCAGCCTGCGAAACGTTATTCCCTTCTGTTCCATCATATTTGTAACCTTGCCGGTATCTTTAGGATAAGAACGATGAAACACGATTTCTGTAATCCCACTATTCGCCAACATATTGGCACATGTCCAGCACGGTTCGTCAGTCACATACACAGACGAGCCTTCGCGGTCGATTCGATCTGTGAATAAAAGCAAATTTTGCTCCGCATGAATTGTGCGAATGCATCGTTGTTTTTTCACCATTTCTTCTTGCCCATCGGTCACGACCAACTCATACTCTTCCGATATCATGCAACCTGCTTCAGAACAATCCGGGACGCCGGTGGGTGCACCATTATAGGCTGTTCCCAGCAGTTTCTTTCCCTGAACAAGAACGGCACCCACATGACGACGCGAACAGCGGGAACGGGTGGAAACCATATACGCGATGTCCATAAAATACGTATCCCAGTCCTTGCGTACCTCTGTACTCATGCTGCTTTCCTCCCGCTTAATACAATTTATATTTTATATTTTACCGGATCTGCACATACGGCGCCATCTTCTCCAGCATCTTCATCCCGATTCCTTTGACCTTTGTCAGATCACTGACTTTTACAAAAGGACCATGTGTATTCCGATAGTCCACAATAGCTTGAGCTTTCTTCTCCCCAATTCCGGGAAGCTCAATAAGCTTGGAGACAGGAGCGGTATTCACATCAATCTTGCCATTGTCGCCAGCTTCCTCACGAACTACAGGTGGATTACTGCTTGATGCCGTCTCCGAAGTAACCGAAGGATCAGAATTCGTACCCTGTGTAACTGGTTCAATCGAATTCGAGGTGTCCGGTGGATTATCATTCGTCTGACTTGTAGTTTGAACAACTGAATCACCTTCAACCCCAACGCTCGCAAGCTCTTTAGACTCATCTGCCTTTGCATCATTTCCAGTCTGCAGCCCACTTGCCTCGGTTCCCGAAGAAGATGCTCCTGTATTGCCCTGAACCGAATTAGCCGACAGTACAGCAGGGAGTTCCTGCTCTATCGTCGGCTTCTCGGTGCCGAGCTGCAAGGGTTCCCAGCCACTAGGTGGTTGTTCACTTTTGCCCGACCATAATATTAGTATACTTCCAACCACCGCAGCAGCAATGGTCATCCCTTTGTTCCATCTCATTCTTCCACACCTCTCCCTGAATTCAAAATCATTCATTTCGAACACGGGCGGTGCTTCCGAACCGTTGTACTTTCCTGATGAAACAAGTTGTGCATTTTTCATGTCATGTGAAACAGGTCCTCACGCATAGAATAGAGGGAATGAACTGCGCCAGTACCGTAAAGCATGAAAGGAGGCCTGAAACAATGAAGGTTGGATTTATCGGAACCGGCAGCATGGGCAGCCTGCTAATCTATGCCCTGATCCAATCGGGTGCACTTGAGCCCCGGCAGATCGCCGCCAGCAATCGAACCCCGTCCAAAGTACGTCAGTTATCCCTCCGTTACCCCGGTCTGCATGAATCCCAGAGCAATCGGGAAACGGTGATCCGAAGCAACATCATCTTCCTGTGCGTGAAGCCGCTTGAATTCAAACATGTTATTGACGACATCCTGCCTGTCGTGAATCCCAATCATATAATTGTCTCGATCACCAGTCCCGTGCAGCTGCGACATCTGGAATCTTCACTTCCTTGCAAAGTCTCCAAGGTAATTCCCAGTGTCACACACCAAGTCGGCAGTGGAGCGTCACTCTGCATACACGGCGAACGAATGACCAGTGAAGACCGCGCTGTGTTAGAAAGTCTGCTTAGTCATATAGGCAGGCCGTACCAGGTGGATGAAGCCTGTACACGAATTACATCCGACTTCTCCAGCTGCGGACCTGCATTCATATCGTTCTTTTTGGAACAGTGGATCGAAAGTGCCGTGAAGCTGACAGGCATCAAAAGGGCAGATGCCTGCGCTCTGGCTGGCGAAATGCTCCTGGGAACAGGCAAGCTGCTCACCGAAGGAGGATACACCCCGCAAGAGCTTCAGGCTCGTGTCGCTGTACCTGGCGGTATTACCGCTCAGGCACTTGCACTGCTGAAGGTAAGTCTCGACGGTGTTTTCGACAGCCTGATCCACACGACACATGACAAATATGATGAAGATTTGTTAAAGCTGGATGAACTATTCCGAGCCGGTGAGATTAACCGGCAACAATATTAACGAGTTTGCCTGGAACGGCAATGACCTTGCGAATGGTCTTGCCTTCCAGTGCCTGCTTAACAGGTGCCAGCTCCATCGTGAAGTCCTGCATACCCTGTGCATCCAGATCCTTCGCGATCGTAGCACGAGTTACGATTTTACCGTTTACCTGAACAACGATTTCTACTTCAGCATCCACTGTCATGGACTCATCATATTCAGGCCAAGCCACGTAAGAGATTCCACCTTCATGACCCAAACGGCTCCACAGTTCCTCTGCCATATGCGGTGCCAGTGGTGACAACAGCTGCACAAATTTCTCCATCGCTTCACGAGGCAGTGTGTCCGCTTTGTATGCATCGTTGATGAAAATCATCAGCTGGCTGATGGATGTGTTGAAGCGCAGATGTTCCAGATCTTCCGTAACTTTTTTGATCGTTTTGTGAGCAGTCCGTTTGAACTCATCCGTTCCACCGTCCACTGTAATCTTGTCATTGATGGCTCCTGTGTCTTCGTTAATGAAGAGACGCCATACACGTGACAGGAAGCGGTGCATGCCTTCAACCCCGTTTGCATTCCACGGTTTGGTCGCTTCCAATGGTCCCATGAACATCTCGTACAGACGCAATGTATCTGCACCGAATTCATTCACGATTTCATCCGGGTTAATGACATTACCACGGGATTTACTCATTTTCTCATTATTAGTACCCAGGATCATACCTTGGTTCACCAGTTTGTGGAAAGGTTCTTTGGTCTCCACAACACCCAGATCATACAGCACTTTGTGCCAGAAACGAGCGTACAGCAAGTGAAGTACCGCGTGCTCTGCTCCGCCAATGTACAGGTCAACTGGCAGCCACTGCTGCTGTTTCTCCTTGGAGATCAGTTCCTTGTCATTGTGCGGATCGATAAAGCGCAGGTAATACCAGCAGCTACCCGCCCATTGTGGCATGGTGTTGGTCTCACGACGTGCCTTCATTCCCGTTTCCGGATCTACCGTATTCACCCACTCCGTAACATTCGCCAGTGGTGATTCTCCTGTACCCGAAGGTTTGATCTGATCGATATCAGGCAGCAGCAGTGGAAGTTGATCCTCCGGTACGGTCTTCATCGTTCCGTCTTCCAGATGCAGAATCGGGATTGGCTCACCCCAGTAACGCTGACGGCTGAACAGCCAATCACGCAGACGATAGGTTACTTTCCCTTGTCCTTTACCGTTCTCTTCCAACCAAGCAATCATCTTGGCAACCGCTTCTTCATTATTCAGTCCGTTCAAGAAATCGGAATTCACATGCGCGCCATCACCGGAATAAGCCTCTTGTGTAACATCTCCACCTTGAATAACTTCGATGATATCCAGACCAAACTGCTTCGCAAATTCCCAGTCACGTGCATCATGACCCGGAACAGCCATAACCGCACCTGTACCGTAACCTGCAAGAACGTAATCAGCAATCCAGATCGGCAGTTTTGCACCATTAACGGGATTGATTGCATAAGCGCCAGTGAAAACACCTGTTTTGTCTTTCGCCAAATCTGTACGTTCCAGATCACTTTTACGAGAAGCCTGCTCCTGATAAGCCTGAATCGCTTCACGTTGGTCATCGGTTGTAATTGCTTCTACCAGTTCATGTTCAGGAGCAAGTACTGCAAAGCTCGCACCGAACAATGTGTCCGCACGGGTAGTGAACACCTTGATGACTTCCTCGCGACCCTCAATGGCAAATACAACTTCCGCACCTGTCGATTTACCGATCCAGTTGCGCTGCATATCCTTGATGCTTTCAGACCAATCCAGCTCTTCCAGGTCTTCCAGCAGACGCTCTGCATACTCGGTAATTCTCAGAACCCATTGACGCATCGGTTTGCGTACAACTGGATGTCCACCACGTTCACTCTTGCCATCAATAACTTCTTCATTAGCAAGTACCGTTCCAAGGGCTTCACACCAGTTAACTGCAACTTCATCCACATAAGCCAGGCCTTTATTGTACAGCTGGATAAAGATCCATTGTGTCCATTTATAATATTCAGGGTCCGTTGTGCTGATCTCACGATCCCAGTCATAGGAGAAACCAAGCGATTTGATCTGGCGACGGAAATTGTCAATATTACGGAATGTAATATCTCGTGGATGTTCACCTGTATCCAGTGCATGCTGCTCAGCAGGCAGACCGAAAGCGTCCCAACCCATTGGGTGCAATACATTGTAACCGCGCATACGTTTGTAACGGGAAACGATATCCGTTGCCGTATATCCTTCCGGGTGGCCTACGTGCAGACCTGAACCGGATGGATAAGGGAACATATCCAGTGCATAAAATTTCGGTTTAGCAGGGTCCTCACCCGTTTTAAACGTTTTATTTGCATCCCAGTATTGCTGCCAACTTTTTTCCATAACTTGTGGCTGATAGCCGTGTTTCGGCTGGTTATTCTCACTCATCTATTGTTCCTCCTTCAGGTTATTCGCTTTAGCTTTAATTGCAACAAAAAAACCTCAGCATCCCGTAGCGTTTGCAGCGCTAGGGACGAGAGGTTGAATTCCCGTGGTACCACCCTAGTTAGCGGACGAACGTGCTTCGTCATCCACTCCCTTTGGACCTGTAACGGCGGTTAACCGATGCGGATTTCCATTCCTGAACCCAAGCTTTATACAAGCAGGTTAAACAGAATGGTGTAATCACCGCATTTCTCCAAGGCGAGTTCGCAAATCACTGTCAACCGGCTTGCACCAACCGCCGGCTCTCTGTTATGTACAGGAATTACTACTGATCCTTATCATCGAAATATGTATACAATATCGGGACCATTATATAAAAAAGCAAGCCCAAAGTCAATATTACACGTTATAATCGCCATCTTGAAGTCTACGGTTCGTACCGTTCATAACGCTGGTTGCTGTTCAGGATGACCGAAAACGCTCAATGCCTTCCTCCAGATTATGAATGGTCCAATTCACATGTTCCTGATTATCATATTGACGATAAGCGCACTCAATGCGTAGCACCAGATCAAAGTACAAGTCATAGAGGCTTCTTCTTTTCAGCTCACTTTCAGTCGTAATCGCATGCCCATACCCTTTCACAAAACCAGGCGTATAGTTAAAATGACTGAAATAATGCTCCATCAGAGGATCTGCCCATAGTGAACGTTCAAAATCAATAATCGCTGTGATACGACCTGCGTCTACTAGAACATTGCCATCCCACAGATCCCAACTCACAAGCACAGGTTCTTTGACATCATCCAGCACATTTGATTTTTCTTCAATCAAGCGTCTCAATTCAGGGTAATCGATCGAAAATGTAATTCCGGCTTCTTCACCATCGGTAAGAATGTCATCCATCAAATTCATAAATGCTTCTTTCCATGTGGAATAACGCTGTTTTTGCTCCGAGAAATATCCAAACTTCTCACCCTTGATTTCATTAATTCGACGATTGTACCAACCGAGTTGTTGTTCAATGGTCTCCTGCTCTTCCGCAGAATACTGATCCTTGACCTGATTATAGGGTGTTCCAGACATGTACTCCATGATAAAATAACGCGCTGAAGCCTTGGTTAACGAATCATCATAAGCCAGCACTTGGGGTACGGGAACATCCTGTAGCTCCGTAATGAGGCGTAGTGCCTCAACCTCGGCAATCATGAGATCCTGCTCACAGCGCATCAGATTTGTCGAAGCCGATGGAGCAATCTTGAGTACCACTCGCTGTGCGTCACTCAGTGTAATGAGATATGCATGATTGGCCCAGCCATCCACCATTTCCTTGTAGTCCTGTATACCTGCAGAGAAATGCTGCTCTATTATGGCATTCAACTGTTCTGACGTAAGTCTTGTTTTATATGTACTTTCCATTTTCACACCTCACATTGACAATTGATTTATTTTCTCAGAAAACGCTTTCTATCCGACTATTATCGCCTCCTTTACTTTAACTGGCAATACTTTTTGTCACGTCGTTATGTCTTTTCTTGTACTCCTTTACCCTATTTAAGAATATTGCTATTCACTCTCCATGGAAAATCAAACAAAAAAACTGCCCTTATGCACCATACATAAGGACAGTTGTCATCTTTCGTTCTTACTTCACAGCAACGTAGAACAAGCGCTGAGCGCTGTCTTTGGCCTCTTTCCATTCAAAATCCGCATATACCTTCACGTCTCTAAAACCTGCCTTGGATAACTCCAGCTTCATCCAGTCCGGATTATATGCACGCTGGACATGAACTTCTTCAAACCGTTGATACATATCCTTGCTACCATCATCCACACGCGAAAAAATACTGAGATGATGTTCGATCTCACAGCGATCCTGATCCAGATCACAAGTCCAAATATACGACACGGAGCGCTCATCCAGTACAAAAGGCTGCTCCTCATCATAACGAATAAGGGTATTGGGATGATGGACATCAAACAGGAACGTTCCATCAGGCTTCAGCATCTCATATGTGCGCTGGAATGTACGAATGACATCTTCTTGTTCAAGCAAATAATTGACACAATCACAGAAAGATATCACCGAATCCACAGGTTCCGGAACTCGCCATTCCCGCATATCCTGCTGCACCCACCGGACACTGCCTTCCCGATACAAACGATGACCTTGAGGCGTAGCCTCCATCTTGCTGCGTGCAACCGACAGCATATCTGCTGAGAGATCAATGCCTGTAACTTCGAAACCGGAGTTCACGAGCGGGATCGTAATGGAGCCCGTTCCACAGCCAAGTTCAGCGACACTTTTGGGCATTCCATGCTTTTCCCATGCTGTTCTTGCAAACCTTATCCAGTCCGGATAAGGCATATCTTCCATTAATTCATCATACACATAGGCAAATTTCCGGTAAGACATGTCAGGCACCGCACTTTCAATTTCATTTTCCAATCCTGTTAACAAAAGAAAAGACAGGGCATCCGGTGTTTACCCAGCCTATCCCTGCCTTATCCGAGTTCCATATTACAACTATTTAATCAGGAAGATTATTTGTTTTCACTTTGATCCGCAGGAGCAGATTCGGACAGATACGTCCAGCTTTCCTTTTGGACCACCAGTCCGTCCTTCATCAATTTGCCCAAGGCACGCTTGAAAGCAGATTTACTGATGCCAAAGCGCTGCTTGATGATATCCGGCGGAGTTGCATCCGAGTATGGCATGCCACCCATAGGGCGTTCTTTCATGAAAGCGAGCAGCTTGTCTGCATCTTCGTTACGTCCAACTTGTTTGAGTTGAGTCATGGCCAGATTCACACGTCCGTCTTCACGTACCAGTGTCACTCGACATTTCACTTTTTCACCAAGGCGCAGCATATGACTGCGTTCGGATGAATGAATCATACCAATCGCGCCAAAGCCCAGTACACCGCCCTCTACAAGTACAAAAGTACCCATCTGCAGTGGTTTGTATACCGTCGCTTCAACCCACTCGTTTAACCATGAAGTTGGCGCATGGAAAGCCAATGGTGAAAGTTCACGTTCCCCGGCCAATTTGGCACGCAGACGTCCTTGCTTATCATGTTCCATGATTACAAAGACTTCACCCCCCACTTTAGGACGCAGTTCCTCCAGTTCAGGCAATTCACGAATAGGAAGCAGCAATTGCCGTCCAAGTCCCATTTCCAGGAAACAACCCAGTCTTGGGTGAACATCAGCCACAACCAGTCGTGCCATTTCGCCGAGCATGAGATAAGGCTTTTTCATCGTTACGGCCAGACGATCTTCCGTATCAAAGAATACAAATACTTCAAGCGTCTCGCCAATCTTAATATCCCGCGTTAACTCGGTGTAGTGAAGCAGTACATCTTCCGATCCTGTCGTCAAAAAGAAGCCAAACGGAGACACTTCACGTGAAACCGGCAAAGAGACGACTGTTCCAGCAATCAAACTCATACAGTTTCCACCACTTTGGCATCAGACCATAGACGCTCAATATTGTAGTATTCACGCTCGTCGCGGTGGAAGATATGAACAACAACGTCGCCCATGTCCATCAGTACCCAACGTGCGGAATCCATACCTTCGATACCTTTGATCGTCGCTCCGGCTGCATGAGCCTGTTTGCGAATCTCAGTGGCAATGGCTTGTACCTGTGTATCGGAATTCCCGTGACAAATAACAAAATAATCCGCCACCAGAGAAACATTAATCAGATCCAACGCTACAATGTTGGATGCCTTTTTGTCGTCAGCGGCAGCAACCGCCATATTCATAAGTTCTTTCGATGATACTGTCATGAACCAACCTCCATAATCTATAATTGTGTGTTTAAAAAGATCCTTCGTAATCAAAAGTGGACTTTTTGAACAACTCTATAATTGTGCAATTAAGTCATTCCGCGACAGCATGGTCAAAGGATAAATGACACGTCTTTGCGAGATCAGCAAGCTGATCGTCGAATCGAATCCGGCAATTAAACCTTCCTCCAGACTACGTTCAGCCTGTTCGCGAATGTGATCCACTCCCGGGAAATCTCGTCCCGGTTCAATGTAATCGGCAAGACATACCACTTTGTCCAGCAGGCTCATGCCTACCCGACCCGAGGTATGCCACCGGATGGCATTAATAACTTCGGAATCCTCTACACCGTAATCACGCTCGGCTACAAAAGCACCGACTTCGGAATGCCAGAGCTGTTTGTCATGCTGCAGAAGTTCCTGGTTTAATCCGTTATCACGGATGACCGCTTCCATCTCCGCTACGGGCCAGTACTTCGCCACATCATGCAATATCGCTGCCAGATCTGCTTTCACAGGATCAGCACCGTATTTTTCAGCCAACATCACTGACGATTCCATTACACCCAGTGTATGCTTCCAGCGTTTTTCCGGCATTTGTCCGGATACGGCTTGAATCAGTTCATCACGGCTTAGTGCCATATAAACCGCTCCTTACAATGTATTGGTGCACTTCATCTGGAATCATGAAGCGTACCGAATGTCCTTTGGCCAGACGTCTGCGTACGGCTGTCGATGAAATATCGACCAAGGGCATCTCGGCCAGCAGGACCCGATCCTGTAACTCGTCTGGTAAATCATCCAGATGTAACTGGAAGCCCGGCCGACCAACTCCGATAAAGGTTAAGCGTTCTGCAAGCTCTTCAATCTGCTCCCATTTGGGAAGATAGTTCACCATATCCGCCCCGATAATGAAATAAAATTCATGTTCAGGATGGCGACGCCACAGTTCCTTCATCGTATCGATGGTATAAGACACTCCGCCCAATTCCATCTCGATACCCAGCACCTCATATTGCTGCACACCCTTCACAGCCGCTTCCGTCATATCGAGACGTTGCTGTCCCGAAGCTCCGGCTCCGCGTTTGTGAGGTGGAACATGGGAAGGCATGAACCAGATCTCATCCAGTGCATGTGAGTCCCTTGCCGATTCAGCTGCCAGGAGGTGTCCCATGTGGATCGGATCAAACGTACCACCCATGATACCGATCTTCACCCGCGTCACGCTCCCTTATCTAGGTAGTTCGATTTGTTTATTATCGCGAGATTCTTTGTACAGGATGATTGTGTTACCGATGAGTTGTACAAGCTCACTTCCCGTTTCACGGGCAACTTCTTCTGCCATCTCTTTTCTGTCCTCGTCATTGTTGTTCAACACTTGCACTTTCATCAATTCGCGCTTCTCAATCGCATCTTCAATGTGACGGAACAGGTGCTCGTTTGTTCCACCTTTACCAATCTGAAATACAGGGGTCAGGTGATGTGCCTGTGACCGCAAAAAGCGCTTTTGTTTACCGTTTAACATGAATACTCCATACTCCTTATGTTGAGCAGGCCCTGATCGACAGCGCAAAACTGTCCGGACCTGACCATTCAATTATTATTTTTCATTGGTGAAAATGATCACTGAGTCCACAAGGTGACTCCGATTGCAGTACCATCTTCCGATCGCTGTTATCCCCAGATTTTTCTGATCCCTTTTCAGAAAGGGAAAATCCGGTGATAAATGCGACCACTCCGTTTCCTCAGATTGGTTCTGCACTCGTTGTCTTGCACGTACTCTTAATATCATTTTCACACTTCAAAGCTGTTTAGTACCGCTCGTCTCATCGTCTCCACAGGAGCCGGGATGCCAAGCCAATGTTCAAAGGCCACTGCGCCCTGGTATACAAACATACCCAGACCCCCGTGCACTGTGCATCCACGTAACCGAGACTCTCGAAGCAGACGGGTCTCCAGCGGATTGTAGATCAGATCACTCACCGCTGCTCCTTCACGGATCAGTTCAGGATCAACCGGAACGTCATCAACATGAGGATGCATACCGGCAGCCGTTGTGTTAATCACGATATCAGCCGTAGCCAGTACCGTTGCAGCGTCTTCCATGCCACTGCCCGAGATTTCTCCCAAGCCATGGCCACGTAAATCCGAAGCAAGTGCAACAGCCCTGTCCGCTGTACGATTCAGAATGTGGATCTGCTCAGGCTTCTCCAATGCAAGTGCGTATATAACGCCTCTTGCCGCTCCACCTGCTCCCAATACAGCGATACGTTTGCCCGCAAGCTCAGGCACAGCTTCTTCCTTCAGCGATCGGACATAACCAATACCATCGGTATTGTACCCTGTCAGTGTTCCACCTTCATTAACGATGGTATTCACCGCACCAATCAGGCGAGCACTTTCATCGATCACATCCAGATACTGCATCACCTGCTCTTTGTGCGGGATGGTGACATTAACACCACGATAGCCCAGTGCCACAATTCCCCGAACGGCCGCTTCCAGTTGATCCGGATGAACATGCAGTGGCATATACATTCCATTCACTTCTGCAGCCTGCAGAGCCGCATTGTGCATTGCCGGAGACTTAGAGTGAGCAATAGGATCACCCATAACACCAAGCAACACGGGAAGTGAAGAGTTGAACTTTTTCTGCTCAGACATAGTGTTCCGCCTCCGATCCATCTGATGTACAGCTTCTGAGATTACTAGATCAAGGATGGGCGGATCTGTACACGAATGCCTTTTGGAGCATGAACAGCAACAAGCGCTCCAATATCGCCATTAACCTTAATCCAACCCAGACCCGAGATGAATACATCCGATTGACTGCCGCGTTTGATGCGGAATTCATGTCTGGTCCATTCAGCCATCTCTGCTGCATCCTCACGGGTTGGCGGAGACAACAATTCTCCCAGATGGTCGCGGTACAGGTCATCTGCACGCTCCAGCTTCGTCCGGTGAATATCAAGCGCAGTGCTGATAAAACAAGTGAACGACTGGCGATCACCTTCCACAAAGTCAAATCGAGCCATGCCGCCGAAGAACAGCGTCTGACCGGAATTTAACTGATACACAGCCGGTTTAAGCGGCTTTTCAGGCATGATGGCGGCGAGATCCTTACGTGAAACAATCTCGCTGAAACGCCATGGATACACGATTCCAGGCGTATCAATAATATATTTTCCATCATCCAGCGGAATGTTCACCATATCCAGCGTTGTTCCCGGATAACGGGACGTGGTCAGCTCCTGCTCCAGATCGCTGTAATCACGGATCAGACGGTTAATCAGTGTGGATTTACCCACATTGGTACCGCCAACCACGTAGACGTCACGATCTTCGCGATAGGTTCCAACAAGCTCAAGCAGACGGTCAAAGCCCTGATTTTGCTTCGCACTGCACAAGACGACATCCACGGTACGCAAACCCTGTTCTTTGGCTTGCTTCTGTACCCAGTTGCGAACCTTGTTCCAGTTGGTTACTTTTGGAAGCAAGTCCGTTTTGTTCACAGCAAGCAATACCGGATTGTTGCCTACAAAACGTTGCAGACCGGAGATAATACTGCCATCAAAGTCAAACAAATCAACGATATGGATGACAAGTGCATCCTTATCCCCGATTTTGCTAAGCAGCGCCAGGAATTCGTCCTGATCCACCGTAACGGATGATGACTCATTGTAGTTTTTGATGCGGAAACAGCGCTGGCATATAACCGGTTCACGATCCAATGCCTTCTCAGGGATAAACCCTGGTAATTCCGAATTTTCTGTTTGCAGATGCACGCCGCATCCGCTGCACCTTACGGCAAGATTGCCGTTATGCGGTTCTGTCATTTCTTCTTTTCCTCCTCAAGCCATAAGCCTTTCCTGCGTAAACTCGTTAGAGCAATCCGTTCCACGCGTCGATTGAAGCGGGTCATAAAACCTTCGTCCCCAATGGAGATTGGCAGTACCAGAACGGTATATAACCCCATTCGGTTCCCTCCATAAACGTCCGTAAGCATCTGATCGCCTACTACAATCGTGTTTTCAGGAGATAACTCCATCATTTTCATTGCTCTACGAAACGGTACATTCGATGGTTTGCGTGCACTATGCACAAACTGGATATCCAGCGGGGTCGCAAACAGGGATACACGATTCAAATTGTTATTGGACACAATCATCAGCTTGAAACCGGCCTCTTTCACACGTGCAAACCATTCAATCAGTTCGGGCGTAGCGTCAGGGGCTTTGGCTCCAACGAGTGTGTTATCCAGATCAGTTATAATTCCACGGTAGCCTTGAGCGTACAGCTCTTCCAGATTAATGTCAAAAACCGTGTCTACACGCAGCTTGGGCATTAACATTTTAAACAAAGAAGTCACCTCAGTTTCATACGACACACTATATCACAAATCCGTCTTTCCTGAAAATGCATACAGCGCCTGATGGCATAGGAAAAAAGGAAAAACGGGACGGGCAACAACTATGCCCGTTCCGCTTTCAGTTCCTTCCGCAGCTTCAAGGCGGTCTGATAGACGCCCTTCCAGTCGTCGGCAGTTACGGACGCCGGACTGTAACGAGTCTGTTCAAACTTCGTGAGAAGCTCATACAATGTTGCTTCTGCAGCAGGTTTTGCCTGGCTCCAGCGGGCTACCGATTCACGAAGTGTCTCGTCTCCGCTCCGGGTTAACCCTTTGCGTTTCACATACTGAATCCAACGCTCGGTTTCTGCCACTACCTTCTGTTCAGGGGTGAGCGGTCCACCTGTCCGTAGACGAAGCAGGAAGAATCGCATGGAGAAACGATTACGCCAGAACATGTATGCTACCCACATTACAATAATGGCTCCTGCAGCCCAGATAACAAAAGTCGGGATGGCAGACGATGTCTGCTCAGGTGCAGGTGTCTGCTCCTCCTCTTGTACCGGCTCCTCTTCTGGCTCTTCTTCTGGCTCATCTACAGGCTGTACATCAGGTTGTTCCGTCAGCAACGGCATATCAAAGCCCGGCGTTGCCTCAACAGGAATCCATCCATATTCACCAAAGTAAACCTCTGCCCAGGAGTGTGCATCTGCATTGGTAACGGTGTAGGTCGTCTCAATCTCCGCGCCAGGTTGACGTGGAGCCTGCATGTCCGAATTCAGGGACAATTGTCCAGGCGCATAACCTTTAACCCATCTTGCAGGAATGCCCTCCGAGCGCGCCATCATCACCAGCGCAGTGGAGAAGTAATCACAGTAGCCTTCCATAATATCGAACAGGAAACCTTCCACAAAGTCGCTGCTTACTTTTCGAGATAAATCCGGATTGTTCGTGTATTCAAAATTAGTTTGTAAATAGTTTTGCAGTAATGCCACTTTTTCATACGGAGTATTCGCAGATGCCGTTATCTCGGCTGCCAGATCCGAAACCCGGTCAGGGAAACGGGATGGTAACTGCAAGTACATATCATCTGCCGGATTACTGTTATACAGATCTTCAAATGACTTCGTACGAAGCTCATCTTCCACAATCACAGGGGCTTCCGATACGATAGTATACGTCTTGGGATACTGCGGTTGCTGACGGTCTGTCACCACATGCAGTTCAGCCTGTTCAGCATTCCACAACATCCGTTCCGTTCTGTCCTCACCATTAATGGAGCTCACTTCCGAGATCGAATAAGCACCAAAGAGAATCGGATAGACATTATCATTCAGCATCGTTACGTTCTGAGTTACTTGCTTGGTATTCACATTACCGGATTCTTGGTTCTCCAGAGGCTGTCCGGCTTCAACATTCTCTGTCGCACCCCGTCCACGGTCATCCCAGCCTGTACCTGTATACTCTGCACGTGTCTCACCGCGCCAGTAACTACGCTCATTGGTGGTGACAGACATGACAGGGGTATAGTCGAAGTTGAACCCTCCACCAAGCTGATTGTCTTCCCTGCTGTATCCCGATTCGGTAGCCGCGGGAATATCAAGGTTTCCGTTACCAGCCTGACTTGTGGAAGTTCCTGTATAGTTACGCCACGCCGTATATGGGTCCGTCAAGGTGGGTGGAATCTCCGGCATATTAACGCTGGCTACAATAATTAAAGAAAAGATAATGGCAATATTGGCCAGGACTTTATAAGGATACCGGATGATTCGTTTCCAACCTTGTGGATACTGTAGCTGATAGTTACGGAAATGCTGACATACGAGCCATCCCATCCCCGCAAACATCACCCACGCGATTTCAATCCAGAGTGGAATCTGGGTGAAAGAATCGAGAATCCCCATCGAAATGATGTTAACACCCAGAAAAACAAGAATGCGACGTGTTGTGGTCACGAGTCGAAGCGCAGCTTCAAGCATCACCCATGCACACAGGGAGAACCAGATGTACGGCGTCATGTGTAATATGAATTGCTCCGCTCGGTCCGTTAAAGAGCCATAAGGGATGTACACCGTATAATCAATCAGCGTTTTATGCAAAATGTAACCAACAACGACCGCCTTGATGATCGCCCGATACATCGTTTTGAAGGGCAGAATGACCTCCAGCACACTGACCGCTGCAAGTGTCCATAACACCAGAGAAGTTGTCTCCGTGTACCACGATTCCTGCGTAAATGAAATCCACTGCATGCCAATCAGGAAAATCCAGAGCAATGACGCTGCATGATACCAGGATCGTTTGCCTGCAATACTTTCATTTCCTTTTGTACTCATACAGAACCTCCCCCCATCACCGTTGGAAGCTCCTGCAGGTGAGAAACAGTGAATGACCTTGTGCCTCTTCCACGCAGCATTGCATTCCACTCGGCACTCCGGCGGGATTCACTGGTATCGATCAGAATATGACATGGAGTCATGCCCCTCGTATCGGCCCAGCGCAACAGTTCCATTATTTTTTCATCCTTCTGGGGAGAAATCACGACAAAGTAAGCTCCCTGAGGCAGTTGACGTGCGATTCTTTCCACGCCGGGCAACAGATGGGTATCCTGACCGTTATATTGAATATCCACCAGATGATGCATCATCTTCTGTCGTTCCATCAGACTTTCACTGGGGGCCATGAAGGATGTCTGGTCTGACAACGTCAACAATCCCATCCCCATTCGTTCCCTGACACCATATTCCAGCAGAGAGGCAGCCGTGGAAACGGCAATTTCAAATGCATCCCCATGTTCATAACTTGATGCCAGCGCATCCAGAACCAGAACGGTTTTGGGCACAGACTCATGTTCAAACTCCTTGGACTTCCAGTTCCCTGTCTTTGCCGTTGCATTCCAGTGAATGCGGGAAAGTCGATCTCCGTATACGTAGTCACGTACACCATTGATCTGAGTAGTCTCTCTCCGTGAGCGGGTTAACGCCGTCTGAGGACCGGATAACCGTGATTTGCGGTCGTAGAGCTGCCAATATGGAATAAATACCGTTCTTGGCAGTACGCGAAACTCACCTTTGGCCTTAAACTTTCCTCGATGTTCAATCAGTCCAAATATGTCCTCGCTGGCACATTCCGTTTCTGAAAAAACATACTTCCCCCGCTCAAGTGGCGGTGTCTGAAAAGACAACTCGCCATTACCACGCATATTGGGAATCAAACTTTCCTTGAACGACCACGATTCTCCGTTATGCCGATGCAGCATTTCACGTACAACAACATAGGGAAGCGGAAGGAATCCCGGAATCGTCAGACTCAGCTGTACTTGAACCTGGTCACCCGCATGCAGCAATTCTTCGTGGTCTGGACCAGAAGATAACCTACGAACTCCTTGAGCACGTCTTACCCCGCTAAATCCAGCAATGGCAAGGTACACACAGAGCAGGGTCACCATCGACAGCAACATAAGGGATGTCTTCCCGCCCTGAAACAAAACATAAGCCAGACAGCACATCCACACCATTGCGATGCTCCATACGCGTGGGTGGCGTAACCCTCTATTGACTGTTCTCAAAAGCGGCTTCATGAACTATTGCCCCATGGAGACGGGCACGCGTACTTGCTGGAGTACGGCATTCAAAACGGCCTCGGAACTCATACTGTCCAGTCTCGATTCAGGACGAAGCACAATACGATGAGAGATCACATAAGGGGCCATCGTTTTCACATCATCCGGAAGCACATAATCACGTTCCTGCAAGAAAGCAAAGGCTTTTACGGCCATCATGAACGATATGGCTGCACGTGGGCTGGCACCCAGCAATACAGATGGGTGGGAGCGGGTTTGACGAACAACATCCAGCAGATAGTCCATGACCGGATCACCAATAAAGACTTCTTTGATCTCCTGTTGAATTGCCGAGATCTGATCCATATGGGTCACGGATTCAAGCCGATCTACAGGCTGGCCCAACTGATGTGTCTTGAGCAGTGTTTTCTCAATTTCTTTATCGGGATAACCTAGACTTATTTTCAACATAAACCGGTCGAGTTGTGCTTCCGGCAAAGTATACGTACCTTCAAAATCAATCGGATTCTGAGTTGCACAGAGCATGAATGGATGTGGCAGATCATACGTATCGCCATCAACGGTTACGCTGCGCTCCTCCATAACTTCGAGCAGAGCCGATTGGGTTTTTGTTGTGGCCCGGTTAATCTCATCAGCTAGCAAGATGTTGGTCATCACAGGACCTGGCCGGAAATAAAAACGCTCATCCTTCGGATGGAACACAGATACGCCCGTAATATCACTAGGTAAAATATCAGGATTACATTGAATACGCCGGTACTCACCACGCATGGATTTCGATAATGCCTTGATTAATTGCGTTTTGCCAGTTCCCGGTACGTCTTCAATCAGAACGTGCCCACCTGCAAGCAAAGCTGTAAGTAAAAGTTGAATTTCAAAGGATTTCCCCATAATACAGGATTCCAGATTTGAACGAACTGCGGATATGATTTGGATCGACTCTTTGCGCACAGGCATGTGGTCTAACCTCCTAAAAAAGCATACAGATTTCCTTTTATTGTACATGATCCAGAGTCACGAGTACACTCGAAGGAACTCACAATTTGTTTCCAGCCCGTCAGATTCACCGCAGTTCTCGCATGAATACGACAAAAAAGCCCCGGATAGAAGTCATCCGGAGCCTCTGCTGAATCGCAATATGTTCAAGGAGATTTCTCATTCTATGTTAGCCTTTTGGTCTAACGACCAATGCCGCGAGAAAAGAAAAGATGATCGCTGACGAAATCCCCGCCGCAGTCAGATCGAAAATCCCTGTAATCACACCCAGCCATCCCTCTTTTTCCAGCTCCGTCAATGCCCCGTGCACCAAGGAATTACCGAAACTTGTGATGGGGATGGTAGCACCCGCACCTGCAAATTTAACCAAGGGGTCATACACGCCAAATGCATCCGCAAGCGCACCTGTCACAACAAGTGTACTCATGGTATGAGCTGGCGTCAGTTTAACCCCATCCATTAGAAGCTGTCCAACAACACAGATTAAACCGCCAACGATAAATGCCCACAAGAACTGCATTACCTTTATCCCTCCTTTTCAATAGCTACGGCATGTGCAATACAAGGAATACTTTCACCCTGCTGGTACGAAATCGGAGATAACAACGCACCCGTAGCAACGACGAGCACCCGTTTAAGATCACCCTTCTGCATCCGGTTCAAAATGTGACCATAGGTGACGGTGGCAGAACATCCGCAGCCACTTCCCCCGGCAACAACATAAGGCTGCTTCTCCCGATCATAGATCATCAGGCCGCAGTCATTAAAAACCGTCTGTTCCATGGGAATGCCTTCTTTTTGCAAAAGCTCTTTCGTAATTGGCAGACCGACGGAGGCCAGATCCCCAGTCACAATGAGATCATAATAGCCGGGTTCCAATCCGGTATCCCTGAAATGAGAGATTATAGTGTCGGCTGCTGCTGGCGCCATGGCTGAACCCATATTAAAAGGATCTTTGATGCCCAAATCCATAATGCGTCCAATAGTGGCTTTGGTAACTACAGGACCATCACCGGTACGTGAGACCACGCCACACCCTGCACCTGTTACGGTATATTGCGCATAAGGCGGCTTCTGGGAGCCATATTCGGTCGGATATCGAAATTGTTTCTCAACCGTGCAGTTATGGCTAACCGTTCCTGCAAGGACATAATCGCCAGCTCCGGAGTCAACAATCATGGACGCTAACGCTAAGGTTTCCATTGATGTGGAACAGGCACCAAAGACGCCCAGGTAAGGCACACCCAGTTTTCGCGCTGAAAAGGAACTGCTGATAATCTGATTCATCAAGTCTCCACCCACAAAAAATTGAAGCTCTTCCTTGGTGATATTTGAATTAACCAAAGCCAGTTGGGAGGCCTGTTCGAGCAGTTTTCGTTCTCCCTTTTCCCACGTCTTTTCGCCGATCTCGAGGTTGTCATAAACATAATCGAAATCAGATGACAATGGACCCTCGCCTTCTTCTGGTCCTACAACTGTAGCTTTACCGATAATTCGCGGACGATTTTCAAACTGCCACGTTTGACGACCCAATCGCTTCATAGGTGCCCACCTCCAAATCCCAAAAAGGCGTAAACGATCCCTACGACAAATGCTGCCACGACACCAAACACAATAACGGAACCAGCAAGTTTAAACATGTTGGCTCCTACACCGAGCACCAGTCCTTCAGCACGATGTTCCAGTGCAGCAGAACACATGGAATTGGCAAATCCGGTAACCGGTACAGCCGTTCCCGCTCCTGCCCATTGAGCCATTTTATCGTAAACACCGAGACACGTTAGAATAACCGATATGAGAATCATGACCGCCACCGTAGGACTGGAAGCTTCCTTCGATGTCATGTCGAAACCGGCCATAAAAGCTTCTTGAATAGCCTGTCCAATCAAACAGACGGTACCCCCAACCAGAAATGCTTTGAGGCAATTTTTCAGGATTGGACGAGGCGGTTCATGTTTTTTTGCGACCTTTTTGTACTCCTTTTCATCCATGGACAGGGACGACGATTTTTTTTCGCTTCCGGATGCAGATTGAGCTGGCAAGATACAAGACCTCCTCTATGTGAAAATGGTTCAAAGCTACGGCTGAATGCCAATGTGTGTAATCCTATATTCATTGTTTGTTAATCATCGGAAGGTTATGTATCCGGCGACAGACAGCATATGTTTCCAACAAGATCATGTTGTGAAAGCAAGATGGGAATACGCCGGATCTGAGCACTTTTAGATACGCTCTATAAATAAAGAAGAACAATCACGAGCAAGATAAAAAGAACGATAAACAGTACTTTTTCCGTGCCCTCTTCTGGAGGCTTCATTGTATATTTAGCTCCTTCCTGTAAACAGACAAACAAATATTGAATAAAAAGAACATCGAAAATGATGACATCTCCTCCATATATTCATATTCATTGAAGTGGCATCAGGACTACGACTATAGCGGATAGAGTCATGAAACTTGGACACGGTAAGCGCCCAAAATATGCCTTAAATACGTGACATAAACATGGACAATCACTTGCGCAAGGTTCATACTGTAATGTGACCAGTGGTTAAATAACAAGTCCTCAGCATATTAGTATGCATGTTCAAAAAGATAAAAGACTTTTTGAACTACATCTTAAAAGGACAACAGGCGGGTAGCCGTTCTACTGTGACCTGAAATACATACCAACAGAGGAGTTGTTGACACATGAATGAAAAAACGATGGATATGTTTCGTACGTTGACGGAATTTCCTTCCGCATCCGGTTTTGAACGTGAGCTTCGCGGCTGGATGAAAGATAAGCTTTCCGCTTATACCGATGAGTTCGTCCAGGATCGCCTGGGGAGTCTATTTGGTGTATTACGCGGGGAGGAATCCGGTCCTAAAGTTATGGTAGCCGGACACTTTGACGAAGTTGGTTTCATGACTACAGGCATTACGGAAACGGGTATGGTCAAATTCCGTCCACTGGGTGGATGGTGGAGTCAGGCTGTACTGTCTCAGCGACTGGAAATCATCACACCTGATCGTCGGATTACCGGAGTTGTAGGTTCTACTCCTACACACTTGCTGGACGAGTCCCAGCGGAGCAAGCCTGTTGACCTGAACACCATGTATCTCGATATTGGAGCAGACGACCGTGCGGAAGCAGAATCTTGGGGCATCCACCCAGGTATGCAGATCGTACCGATCTGTGAATTCACGCCGATGGCGAACCCGAAGAAAATTATGGCTAAAGCGTGGGATAATCGTTACGGCGTTGGACTTGCACTTGAACTGGTTGAAGCGCTGCACAAGGAAAAACTGCCTAACACGCTTTACGCTGGTGCAACGGTTCAGGAAGAACTGGGGCTTCGCGGTGCACGTACGGCGGCCAATCTGATCCAGCCTGATATCTTCTTTGCACTTGACTGTAGCGCGGCGAATGATATGACAGGTGATAAACAGTCATTTGGACATATCGGAGAAGGCGCATTGCTTCGTATTTTTGACCCGGGTATGTTCACCCATCGCGGAATGGTGGAATATGTTCAAGATACGGCTTCATCCAATCAGATCAATATGCAGTATTTCATCTCACCAGGTGGTACCGATGCAGGTCAAGTACACCTGAGTGGAATTGGTGTACCATCAACAGTTATTGGTATCTGCGCACGTTATATCCACACCTCTTCTTCCATCATTCATACGGATGACTACGATGCGGCCAAAGAACTGATCGTGAAGCTGGTCAAAGGTCTGGATCGGACAACGATGAATACCATAATTAATAACGCGTAGTTTGGTTAAACGGAACGTCCTTAAATATGATGTACCTGAAAGAGATGTCCCGTCAGACCGGGATGTCTCTTTTTTGGGTTTAATCAACTAGATTAATAGGTCGAACATTATGGAGAATGCCACATAAGATATACGATAATGGAAGATCAATAACCAAACACCAACCAGTGGGGGACCTGTTATGGCAGTGAGAAGGAATGGAAAATCGAATAAAGGTTCCAAAAAAACAAATGCCGCAAACACCCTTCTCAATGGCAACCTTAAAGGAAGAAATCTGGAACTAATTGTAGCGGCGTTATTGGTGAGCGGAAAGTTGAGAGTGGATGCAGTCACGTTGTTTCGTGAGGCTACATTGGTTGTAGAATTGGTTGGTCAATATAAAACACTTCAAAAGGTCACACCCTCCAATTCAGACAAACTGGTACAATTCCTGGATGAAACTGGCGGGGATATGACGCTTAATGATGTTATACAGGCATTTCAGCAGAGAATCAATTCTTAATAAAGAAATGAGGTGGGCAACATGTCCGAGTTTGACGGAACCGGGTTCGCCGAACTGTTAATTGTGCTTATTCTTGTTGTTTTATTTGTATTTGGCTCCTCCGATATTGAAAGTCTATCCAGCACTCCAACAGCAACTTGATCCCATTACCCTCTCATGGCTTACAGGTAAATAACAAAAAAGAAATACCAGCCCTTATGCAGGACTGGTATTTGGTCATTACAGAAATAGCGGTGAGAATGCAATCCAGGCCAAAATAAGAGTAAGCACAATGCAGACATTCTCTACAACGGCCCCACGTTTGGTCCCTGTACTCATCAGATTCACCCGTATGCGCCACTTGAGCGGTGGTAACGGACGAATCCCCCGATTGGTTAGTGAATCGGCCAACAAGTGCATGGCATATGCTGTACCTCCTGCTACCCAGATCTCCGGTCCCTGCTGCTGGGTCGTGCTGTAAAGCAAGCCGGCCCAAATGGCTGTTCCATATAGGGTATGCGTTAGTCCCCTGTGAGTTAGCGTTGTACACAGCATAAGTAGGCTGCCTGCAATCAAGTTCCACGGTGCAAACGCATGACCATAGAAGACAAGCCCTAGTCCAATCGCAAACATCAACACTTTGCGAAGCGAACGCGAAGGCAGGAATGACACAAGCGCAATGAGGATCGCAAGCAACAGGTTCCATGGTTTGGCATGAACATAGAAGTACACAAATACAGCTGTGGGCAACAGAATCGTCTGTAACAACCTGATCAGACTGTTAGGCAGGGCTCTGGATACCAGCAGCGAATTTGGCTCATCAATGTCAGGCAATAACGAACCAATCAGAGCAACCGTAACTGCCGGCGCAGTCACCGGCATGCCGGCCAACTGCAGAACAGAAAGCGACACACCTGTCCCGATAATAAGGTGGGATCTTCCCATCATGATGCAAAAACGTCCTTTCGAAGAAATCGGGAACAATACGGCCCAATTCCGATTTTACAACGAAAACAAAATAAGAACAATAGTTCGCATTTCTTATTTGTATGAAAATTAATATAACTTTCTGTGATGGGGCTCACATTATTATATTTATGACTCTTTTATCTTTATTAGTGAATTAAATCACATAAATTGTCGTCAACTACTTGTATAATTTCAAATATAAACCACTAAAATTTTGAGTAATGTACAGCGTCTATTCAAGGAGGCATACACACATGAACGGAAAAAAAGAGAACCTCATTATCATTGGTAACGGTATGGCAGGAATCAGTACCGTTGAGCAAATTTTGAAATTAACTACGCGATTTGATATTACTGTTTTTGGCACAGAGCCCTATCCTAACTACAACCGCATTATGTTGTCTTATGTACTGGAAGGAAGCAAAACACTGGACGATATCGTGCTGAACGACCTTCACTGGTATGAAGATTACGGCATTACGCTGCACACAGGCACAACGGTTACACGAATCGATGCCGAGACACACGAAGTTGTGACTGAAGATGGAACTCGCGTTCCTTATGACAAAATTATCATTGCAACAGGCTCCAACTCCTTCATTCTCCCCGTACCGGGACATGACAAAGAAGGTGTTGTCGGTTTCCGCGATATCGCCGATTGCAATGTCATGCTGGAAGCTGCTAAGCAGTATAAACGAGCGGCCGTTATCGGGGGCGGACTGCTAGGCCTTGAAGCTGCCAAAGGGTTGGTACAACTTGGCATGGAAGTTACCGTAGTGCATCTGATGGAAGATCTGATGGAGCGTCAGCTTGATCCACAAGCTTCAGCCATGTTGAAGGCAGAACTCGAACGTCAGGGTATCCGGTTCAAGATGGGTGCGCAGACTTCCGAACTGCTGGGCGGCGAACGCGTTGAAGGGATACGTTTTGCAGATGATACGGTTCTGAATGTTGATTTTGTGGTCATGGCTGTAGGCATTAAACCCAATACGACTGTAGCCCGCGAAAGCGGTATGGAAGTGAACCGGGGTATTGTCGTGAATGACTATATGCAGACTTCACTTGAGAATGTGTATTCGGTCGGGGAATGTACAGAGCACCGCGGGGTATGTTACGGCCTCGTTGCCCCCTTGTTCGAACAAGGCATGATTCTCGCGAAACATATCTGCGGTGTAGAGACCGCTCCATATGAAGGTTCTGTAGTATCTACGAAATTGAAAATTTCGGGTGTAGACGTGTTTTCAACGGGTGAATTCATCGACAGCCCAGAGCACACGGTCATTTCGCACAAAGATGACTGGAAACGAACCTACAAAAAAATTCTGCTTCGTGATAATAAAATGGTCGGCGCTGTTCTCTTCGGTGACATTACGGATTCTGCCGAATTGCAGAAACTGATTAAAAATCAAACCGAAATGACCGAGGAATTGTACGGTTCACTCATGGGTACAGGCTGCGGTGGTCATAAGAAAGCAACCTCTGTTGAAACGATGCCCGAGGACGAGATCGTCTGTGGATGTAACGGGGTAACTAAAGGCACGATTGTCGATGTAATTACAAACCAGGGCCTTACCACTGTAGATGAAATCAAAGCCTGTACCGGTGCAACACGCTCATGCGGTGGATGTAAACCGGTTGTGGAACAGATTCTGCAATATGTGCTGGGAGACGGCTTCAGCAGTGGAGCCAAACAGGGAATATGCGGATGTACTTCCATGGGACGGGATGAGATTGTAGCTGAGATTCGTGCAAAAGGATTACAAACGACCAAAGAGGTCATGAATGTACTGGGTTGGAGTCAGCCTGAGGGTTGTTCGAAATGTCGCCCTGCAATCAACTATTACCTTGGCATGATTGCACCAGACACACACGAAGATGAGAAGGAATCCCGTTTTGTTAACGAACGCATGAATGCAAATATTCAAAAAGATGGAACGTATACGGTCGTACCTCGGATGTATGGCGGAGTGACTACACCAGCGGATCTCAAACGCATCGCTGATGTTTCAGTCAAATATGATGTGAAAGCAGTCAAAGTTACCGGCGGTCAGCGCCTCGACTTGATTGGTGTCAAAAAAGAAGATCTGACTAAAGTCTGGGCTGAACTGGATATGCCTTCAGGTTATGCATACGCCAAATCGCTGCGCACGGTCAAAACATGTGTCGGCTCCCAATTCTGCCGATTCGGTACACAGGATTCCATGGCTATGGGTGCTCGGATTGAACGGAAATTCGAACGTCTGGATCTGCCTGCCAAGTTCAAATACGCTGTCAATGGCTGTCCACGGAACTGTGCAGAGGCATGTACAAAAGATATCGGTATCGTTGGTAACGACGGCGGCTGGGAAATCTTTATCGGTGGTAACGGCGGTATTAAAGCAAGACTTGCTGATTCCCTATGCAAAGTGAAAACAGATGAAGAGTTGATTGAATTGTGCGGAGCCATCATGCAATATTACCGCGAGACAGGTAACTATCTGGAGCGGACTTCCGAGTGGGTGGAACGTATGGGTCTGGAGCATATTCGTTCGGTTGTCGTGGATAATCTTGAGGAACGCAAAGCGTTGATGCAACGGATTGAATTCGCACTTGAGCATGTGGAAGAACCTTGGCAAAAAGCGATTCGTAATGAGGAAGGCCAAAGCAAAATGTTCCACGGCATCGAAGTATCGGCTCGTCCATAAGTAAGCTCGCAAGATTAATACTACCGGAATGTTAAATATAGATAAGGAGTGGTTTTAGATGACGACAAAACAATCAGGCACCTACTTCCCTGCCGGAGTAGTTGAAGAATTCCTGCCACGAATCGGAAGAGTAGTTGAGATTAAGGACCATCAGCTTGCTGTCTTTCGTGCATCGGATGGCACCATCTTCGCTGCGGATAATCACAACCCCCACCCCAAGGGTGGGCCGCTGGCAGAAGGCATCGTGTCCGGACATTATCTGTACGATCCACTGTATGATTGGAAAATCGATCTGACGACCGGTCTTGTGCAAGCACCGGATAATGGTCAAGTCCAGATGTATCCAGTCAAGGTAGAGAACGGCCAGGTCTGGATTGCTGTATAGCTCCATTGAAACGTTCAAAGATTGATGCAAAATAATGGGGGAAACCGTGATGTATACACCAAGTGTTGAGGGAATTATTGAAGCTGCAGTTAAAAAACGGGATCAGATGAACTCCAATCTTTCACGCTACATGGTTGCCGCCTTAATGGCGGGTGCCTATGTAGGACTTGGCATCGTGCTGATCTTCAGTATCGGTGCTCCGCTCCTTGCGGCACAGTCACCACTGCAAACCATGTTGATGGGCATGTCCTTCGGACTCGCGCTCACGCTGGTCATCTTTGCCGGATCGGAACTGTTCACAGGTAACAATATGTTCTTTACCATGAGTACACTGGCAGGCCGGACCACAGTTAAAGATACACTGAAAAACTGGGGGCTCGTCTTCCTCGGCAACTTGTTAGGTGCGATCCTGCTCAGCCTGCTTATTGTAGGCAGTGGCCTGTTCAAAACGGCTGCGCCTGAACATCTGTTATTCGTCGCTTCAGCCAAAAAGATGGCTGCTCCCGTATCGGAGTTGTTCTTCCGCGGCATTCTCTGTAACTGGCTCGTCTGTCTGGCGATCTGGATGGCTGCTCGCACAAAAGAGGATATCGCCAAAATTGCTCTTATCTGGTGGTGTCTGTACGCCTTTATTGCAAGTGGGTATGAGCACAGTGTTGCCAATATGACTTTGCTGTCCTTGTCCTGGCTGTTGCCTAACCACCCGGATACCATTACTCTGGCAGGCTGGTTTCATAACATGATCCCGGTGACACTTGGTAATATCATCGGCGGTGCCCTATTTGTCGGAATGGCTTACTGGTATACTTCACCGGTACGTAAAAGATCATAATTCTTTATTCAACAGCAATTATGTAGCGCCAGGTAACACAACATCTACACACTGAAGCCACGATGGATGCCGAACTTACGTTCAGTCACACATCGTGGCTTTTTATGGTTTGTCGATAAGCATCGTACTCTCTCGCATGGTTCCCCTTTCATCCTCTCGTCCTTCTATAAAGAATTAAAATTCATTTTACCTTCGTCGCTATCCGCCTTAATCCACAGTTGACATAACTGGTGTATAGTCGATGGATACTCACATTTATACTCAATCAGCAAAGGATGATCGCTTATATGGGAATCCATACATACTTCAGGTCACTGAATGATCTTGAACGTATTATTCGTACACCTGGCAAATTCAAATTCGAAGAACACAGCGTCTCCGCTCATTCCTGGAAAGTGGTACAGTACGCCAAAACACTCGCAGATATTGAGGAACAGCATGGAGTCATCGTGGATTGGAAGAAGTTATACGAAATTACGAGCAGTCATGATTATGGTGAAATCTTCATTGGTGATATCAAAACACCAGTCAAACATTATTCACTGGAGCTGCGTTCGATGCTGCAGAAGGTGGAAGAAGGCATGGTTGAACATTTTATTAATGAAAATATTCCTGAAGAGTTCCAGCCTATATTCCGCAGACAGCTGCGTGAGGGCAAAGACCAATCGGTTGAAGGACTGATTCTCGAAGTCGCAGACAAGATGGATCAGGTATATGAAGCCTTTGCTGAGCTCCAACGTGGCAATACGGAGAAAGAGTTTATCGTTATGTACCGTTATGCCTTGGTCAAAATCAAAAATATCGACCTCCACTGTGTGCAGTATTTCCTGGAACAGATTCTACCCGACATGATTGAAGAAGGTATTCGCTCCCCGTTTGATATTCGCAAAATAACCGAAGAAGCTCTGGCCCAGTAATCAGCTCAGGTCAACATGGTTCTCCTCATCCATGGACAGGGCTTTTTTTCGTTCCTGCAATTGCAGTCGGTATTCGCTAGGGTACAAGCCCGTTTTGTTTTTGAAGATCCGGCTGAAATAGTGGGAATCACTATACCCTACCGCTCCACCAATCGTCTTGATATCCATATTCTCATGGGTGACAAGCATACGTTTTGCTTCATTGATCCGCAGACCTGTCATATATTTCAGCGGAGTCTCCCCCGTTACTTTCTTAAAACACTTTCCTAGATAGTCCACAGTAAAATGCATCTGTCCCGCCATGTCCTGGAGTGTAATCTCATGCATGTAATTCTGCTTCAAATACAACTTAATGGCCTCTGCGATATCCTCCGGCTTCACCTGCTCGTCCAGCACGGCACTGACGTGGGCAAGTGAATCCACAGCGCTCCCAAGCTTCAATTCCATCGCATCCAGCAGTGTCCGAAGCTGTTCTTCCGATAATGGTTTGAGCAGATAATCCTCCACCTTGTAACTGATTGCCTGCCGTGCATATTCGAATTCATGGTAACCACTCAGAATGACAATCTTTACATGCGGATAGGCAAAATACAGATGTTTGGCGAGCTCCAATCCATTCATTACCGGCATCTGTATATCAGTTACAACCAGATCAGGTACGGAATGTTCGATCAGCTGTAACGCTTCCTGACCGTTCCGCGCTTCACCGATCACCTCGAACCGGGTGTCCAGCTCTCTGAATTTGCGCGAGACATTCCGGCGAATCAGGGCTTCATCTTCCACAATAATCGTTCTGTATTTGATTGTCATGGGTTCAGTCATGCTCCTTTCGAATGGAACCGCCTATGGTAATCTGGACACCGCCGGAAGGCTTGTTCGTGATCTGCATGTGGGCTGCCGTGCCATACCATAATTTCAATCGGACCCATATATTTTTGAGTCCCATGCCGTTAATTTCGAGATCAGGCATACGCTCCCACTCCTGTGATTGTTCGATGTAATGCATGATCTTGGCAAGTGCCTCCGGTTCCATGCCAGGCCCGTTGTCTTCCACGTGGATCTGCCAGGTCTGCTGTACCGCATCCATATCTCCAGTAATATTCAGTCTCCATGGAGGGGAATCACCCAGTCCATATTTCATGGCATTTTCGAGTAGTGGTTGTACCATCAGCATCGGAACCTGGATATACTTCATCTCTTCTGGAATATGAAACTCATAGTGTAGATCATCCTCGAACCTAATCTTCATACACTCCAGATATCGCTCACAATAATCCAGTTCTTGGGACAGGGGAACCCCATTCTTTCCCGGAGTAGAAATATAACGCAGCATAGACGCAATATTGGTGCAGAACGCGACAATCTGCTCATTCATGCCTTCTTCCGCCATGATGCTAATATTTGTGATGTTGTTATAGAGAAAATGCGGGTTCATCTGGGATTGCAGCGCCAGTAATCTCGCTTCTGTCTCCTGAGATTTCATCGCCAGCCTGTCCTGAAACGATTGCAAAAGCTGTTGATTCAGCCGGATAAACGTATCATTCAGCTCATCCATCTCCCGGATGGAACCGGGATGCTCCAGCTTGAACAATTGACCAGAATCCTGACCGGATAGCAGATCATTCTCACCCGTTTTTTGAATAATGCGCTGCAAACGATGCAGCGGCAAAGTAACCCGTTTGGAGATGAGATACGAGAGAACCAGAATCAGCATGAGAGTAGCTAACGTGGCACCGATAAACATCACAGCCATCCGGTTGAGACTCGCGAAAAGGGAGTGTTTGGACTGCATGACAATAACGGTCCATCTCGTCTCCTGTGACGTCATGTACGTCATCATTTGCTTGGACTGACTTAAAGGATCGGTGATCTCCTGCATCGTATCAGGAGGAAATGAAAGATTTTGAATCAAGTCCACATCATCGAAATATCCTGCTTGAGAAGCATCGGCATCCGAAGAAAGTGGGTACAACCGTGTATTTTGTTCATCCACTACATAGATCCGGAGATCGTTGTTATTCGCCTGCAATTCATTCAAATGCTGAAACAGGGTTCCCGCATCCTGCAAAATCTCAACGACGCCTTGGCTGACATAATTTCCATCTTTGTATACACGGGTAAGCGAAATGTAAGGTTGATCTGATTTTCCCTCGCCGGTCGGAATGGGCAAGGCTCCGCCCTCTAACAATTGGATCACTCGCCAGCCACTCCGCTCCCAGGTTTCCTTGTACCACGGTCGCTGAGTCAGGTCTACCGACAATTGACCGTTGAATGCACCCGCTCCCAACATCTTGCCGTTCACGTCATAGATATTGGCCTGCTTGGCTGTATTGGAGCTGCTGATGATCGCGAGAATGACGTCAATTAGTGTGGTTGTATCCTTATACAATGCTGGATCACTCGTCATTGTCTGCTCACTGCCTTCTGCTGGTGCCAAGTAGTGACTGAAGTGTTCTTTGACCAGATTGGAGTACACAATATTCATGGAGAAGTTGTTCATTTTCACCACTTCCTGATCCAGATTACTGACGATTGATACCCCCAGTTGTCTCTGTTGTTCTTCACTTCGCTGACGAATGTCACTTGCGAGAAAAACATACAGAAGCCCCGCCACAATCAGCGAAAAGATAATAAATACCGCAGAGTAATAGGCAAACAGACTTTGCTGAAGCGTTCCAAATCGATATCGCAATCCCCTCACACCTCGTCCTATGATGATCTCTGTCACACCATTCGAAAATGTCCACCCAACAGAACGCTTTTGTCTATTGAGCACATCCCTTGTTCACAGTAAAGTTATCCACATAAGAATACGCTTACATTAAGCGTTTCGGCAAGTGACAATTTTCTTTATATTTCGGGAGGTTCAATGATGAGAAAACGATTTCTATTTTCACTTGCAAGTGTGCTCCTGCTCTCCACCCTGCTGCTTGCCGGGTGCAACTCAGGTAAAAGTACGGAAGGTTCGGGTAAGGTGACACTCACGTTTGGAACAAGCCAATCCGGTATTCCGCGTACAGGCATCATGCAGACGATGGCCAAGGAATATGAGCAGGAGACCGGTATCAAAATTGACTTCCAAGTTGTCCCTGACGCACAGTGGCGTGACCTGATCAAGGTGAAGCTGGCCTCTGGTGAAGCACCTGACATTTTCAATGTCGATGTGGACCCACTGAGCATGCCGGCTAACGTAAGACCGGAGGAAAATGCCATTGACCTGACCAATGAGGAATTCACAGGTCGGATGTCTGAAGAGATTTTGCCAACCGTCAGTCACAATGACAAGGTGTACGGGGTTTCTTTTGCGCCAACGAAAATCTGGTATGTGTACTATAACAAACGTATCTTCCAGGAGCTCGGCATAGAGCCTCCTACATCCTATGCCGAATTCAAGGCAATCAGCCAGAAAATTAAGGATAAAGACATTATTCCGTTCTATCAAGCACCTGCCAGCGGGTGGTATCAGGTTCTGCCTTTGTTCGAAACGGGACCTAACTATGAGCAAACAACAGCGGGAACGTACGAGAAACTGAATAATAATGAGATGAAAGTCGCAGATATGACGCAACTCAAGACGGTCATTGAACAGTTGAAAGAATTTGCGGATCTAGGTTATTTTGGAAAAGACTTCTTGTCCAATACGGTAGAAGCGGGAATTGAAGCGTTTGGTCAGGAGAAAGCAGCGATGTTGCTGCGGGTTCCAGGGACCGAAAAGGAAGTCTCCGAAGCGTATCCGGCAATGAAAGATAATATGGGGTTCTTCGTCATGCCGTGGGGAGATAATCAGACGATTGGTGTGAATCCGGGCGGTTCAGCTGCGATGTTTGGTAACAAAAACAGTAAACATCCCGAAGAAGTGCTGAAATTCTTCCGCTGGATTACCGAGCATGATCATCTGCAACGTGTGTTTGATGAAGGTGAAGGTAACTTGACCATTTGCTGGCCGGAAATCGAACCAAAGCTGACACAGGATTATATTGATTATGAGAAAAATCATGAAAAAGGAACGGTCATGCAGGCCGCTGTGAAATATATTGATCCACAATGGATGGATATTGGCAAAGACTTGTCGGGCATGTTCGCCGGAGCCATGACACCGGATCAGATTCTGCAAAACATTGATAAACGCCGTGCTGAACAAGCCAAAGTGCTGAAAGATGAGAAGTGGCAGTAATAGCGCATATTGCAGATAAACATAAACGCTGAACAACGTTACATGCAGCGGGCGTTTGCCCGCTCATGTATTTTGGCAGGAAGGAAAGGTGTTACCGGTTATGAATGCAAACAAAATCTATCCCTGGTATTTCTCATCTGGAGCGATTGTATTATATCTGCTATTTATCGTCGCTCCCGCCCTGCTGGGCATCTATTATTCCTTCACCGACTGGAACAGCTATAGTTCGGAGAAGAACTTCATCGGTCTGGAGCATTTCCGCACCATTCTGGCGGGTGATCCGACTTATCTGCTTTTTATCAAAAACACAGTCCTGTTTACCCTCGTTACGTCCATCGCCAAGACTGTTCTGGGATTGTTCCTGGCTCTGCTCCTGGTCAGCGGTGTAAAGGCCGCAAATGTGCATCGGATGATCATTTTCTCCCCGCAGGTGCTGTCGTTTCTCATTGTTGGGCTTGTGTTCAAAAGTCTGCTTGATCCCAACAACGGGTTCGTGAATGTGACCCTGCGTTCCATGGGACTGGACGTTCTGACCCAGAACTGGCTGGGCTCCTTGACCTGGGCCATGCCATCCATCATGGCAGTGGATACGTGGAAAGGCATGGGGTACATCATGGTGCTCTTCATCGCCGGACTGCTCGCCATTCCACGGGATTACTACGAAGCAGCATCCATTGATGGCGCCGGCTTCGGGCAGAAGTTGTTCCGGATCACCATTCCGATGCTTATGCCTACCATTACAATCGCAACGGTACTTAATATTACGTATGGGTTACGGGTATTCGATGCCGTATACGTGCTAACCAACGGTGGCCCCGGTAACGCAACAGATGTCATTAAT
This sequence comes from Paenibacillus sp. FSL K6-4396, assembly GCF_038002525.1. Lineage (NCBI taxonomy): Bacteria > Bacillati > Bacillota > Bacilli > Caryophanales > Paenibacillaceae > Paenibacillus > Paenibacillus sp. FSL K6-4396. The sequence goes on from NZ_JBBOCR010000001.1 coordinate 5,114,962, forward strand.
ACGGCGGTCTATTCCTCTTTTGCCAAAGGGTATTGGGGGCTCGGAAGTGCGCTATCTACCATTCTGTTTGTCATCATGGCGATCATCTCCTTTTTCATCATTCGTTTGATGAACCGAAAGGTGGAATACTAACATGCGATTGAGAAAAAGATTGGCTTCCATCGGGTTAAATGCACTCGCCTGGCTGCTCAGCCTGGTGGTCCTGATTCCTTTTGTCGTCATTGTACTGAATTCATTCAAGTCGGACGCCGAGGCCAAAGTGCTGAAGCTGACGCTGCCCGAGAAGTTTATCTTCGAAAATTACAAAATTGTCTATGAACAGGGACATTTGGGCGGTTCCTTTTTCAACAGTCTGCTGCATTCCGGAGCCTCTTCCCTGCTGCTGGTGTTTGTTGTAGCCTTCTCGGCCTTCACGTTATCCCGCAATTATTCGAGGCTCAGCAAGTTCCTGTATTTCTTCCTGATTCTTGGTATCACACTTCCGCTCAACTACATTCCGCTGATGGAAGTCATGAAGTCGATGAGCATGATCAATTCACATCTCGGCATGATTCTGCTCTACACCGCCATGGGGATTCCAATCTCGCTGTTCATTACGTATGCGTTTGTGTCTAACATCCCGAAGGAGCTGGATGAAGCTGCGATCATGGACGGATGTAACGGTATCAAGCTGTTCCTGAGAATTATTGTACCTCTGCTCACGTCCGTTTTGGTGACGGTATTTGTTCTTAATTTTCTGAGTGTCTGGAACGAGTTCACCGCCCCACTCTATATGCTGAATACGGTCGAGATGTGGCCGATGACGCTTGCTGTATATAACTTCTTCGGACAATTCAGTGCCCAGTGGAATCTGGTCAGTGCCGATATCGTGCTCACGTCATTGCCTGTGTTGATTGTGTTCCTCATTGGGCAAAAGTATATTGTAGGAGGACTAACTTCAGGGGCAGTTAAAGGGTAAACTCCACCGACAATCCAAATACACAAACACTCTTGTCTGAGTACATCTTCTGACTCCCCGGCACAAAAAAGCCCTTGTCTGCTCATCGTGTGATACTTCTTCGTACAGAAGATGTATCACACGATGCTGCGGACAAGGACTTACGCTGTTGGATTCGAATTAATCGTGCGCCAACCCGCCAACATCGGATGGAGCTGTTATATCTGGGCTCTGCTCCAGAGATTTGATCATTTTCAAACGGGATGTGATTATTGCGATCAGAATAACAAACAGACCCGCGATGATAAACAGAAAGGCAATACCTCTGCCTGGCCCAGTTCCAATAATTTGACCAACAGACGAAGCCAGTGCTCCCCCTTCCATCAACAGCGGATTAAACACATGGTCGGCCAGAAATCCAGCCAAACTGTATGCAATAATAAACCCGAGTTGTGACAGAATACCAATGATTCCCCATACCCTGCCCTGCTTTTCGTTGGCGATATTGTTTCGCACCAGCACATCTGCGCTCATATTGACAAACGGCAGCGATGACAAGAACAGAAAACCTGCGAAGATAATAAAATAAATATTGGTAGATATCCCCAGAAGCGAAAAGGACAAACCGCACAAAATCAGACCCATCACAAGCACACTAGCGTATCTCTTTGTTATTGTAAATATGCCGATGCACAAGCTGCTAATGAGCATGCCGATGGCACTTACAGACTGAAACGTTCCAAGTGTCTTTGCATCCGTGAATGACAGAAGCATCGGACCAATGAGTGTCTCCAGGAATCCCAGATAAAAGGTGACAAGTGAAATAATCACCACCAGCAACAGTACTCCCTTGTTGGTTACAACTTCTCTCCAGCCCTCTTGAATATCGGTGATCCAGTTTTTTCCTTCTCGATCCTCTCGCTCCACTTTCATGCTCTTCCGAATAACCAGCACAGCCAGAATGGCAACCAGGAATGTCAGAATATTAATGACCAGAATGACTTCAATGGTTGTTATACTAAGCAGAATGCCCGCAATGATGGGTGAAAACAGAAACTTCGAGGATTCAGCCAGTTGTACAAGACCGCTTCCTTTTGAGAATTGATCCTTATCCAGCAGGTCCGTAGCAGAGGCCTTGTATGCCGGGCTCTGCAACGCGGAAAACACCGAACTAAAGGCCACTCCCACATAGATATGCCATAATTGGATATCACCTGTGAGCATAATGGACAGAATGAAAATCAAACCGGCTGCCGACCCCAGGTCGCCGATAATCATCATCGTTCGACGGTCGAATCGGTCTGCCAATACCCCTCCAATAGGTCGAAGCAGGATATTCGGCAGAAACGTGAATAAGGTAATCAATGCAACACTTGTTGCCGTATTCGTTTTTTCGAAAGCATACACCCCCAGGGAGAAGGCTGTAAGTCCAATCCCAATCATGGAGATGAGCTGACCGAACCATACTACCAGAAACTTTTTAAATGATTTTTGAACGGTATGTTCCATGGATGATACTCCTTTCTCGGCTAACCTTGATTCGGAAAATAGAGACGAGTGACGTAGGCGAAGCTTCCTTTTTCTGCTCCCAGCACACGTTCCATAATCTGTGTGAATGCTTCAACCTTTTTTTCGAGTTCTTCCTCCTCCCATTGAAAGATGCCTCGATCCAGCAAAAATTGTGACGATACGAGCAGGAATTCGATGGATTCCTTTGGGTTAGGTGTATGAAATACCCCCTCCTGAATGCCCTGCTCTACCACCTCGGCCAAGATGGGACTTAATCGAATTACCGTCTCTACAAGACTCTTTTGGTGCATCTCCACATTATGAACACTGTGCAATTGCTCGATGAGATCATGTTTTCTGCCGTCAGGCTGATTCTGCGCCATCATGATGCGAAAAATTTTGTCATGGGCATTCAGTTTGGGGTCGGACACCACGTGCCTGGCCGATGCCTCCCCGCTCAGAATAAAACGCATGACGATGGCGTTCATGACCTCTTCCTTGGACTGAAAATAATAATAAAATGTACCCTTGGCAATGTTGCACGCCTGAAGGATATCCATGACCGTAGCTTTGGTGTACCCCTTTGTTATGAACAGAATCTCGGCGGCATCCAAAATCTCGTTCCTTCGTTCTTCCGGATTTTTTATCAATCTCATATCCTGGCCTCCGATACGTTCGACCGACTGTCGGTCTATTGTAGTCATGGAGTTCTTTTTTTAGAACCCCATTTCAGTCAACCATTGCGCCAAATGGCTTTCCCTTGTTTTTAGATCCTGACGCTCTCTTGCATATTTTCCAATATTTCTGTCTGCAACAAGCTTACCGTCCATCATAAACAGTACACGTTCCGATCTGGCAGCGACTTTCACATCATGGGTCACCAGCAGAATGGTTGTACCTGTTGCATTAATATCGCCCAGAATATCCATGATTTCATACGTTGATTTGGAATTCAGCGCCCCCGTTGGTTCATCGCCGAATAAAATATCTGGATTATTGATCAGCGCACGGCAGATGGCAATCCGTTGAAGCTGTCCACCTGAGGCTTGGGTGATGTTATGCCCAGCAAGCTCATCAATCCCCATTTTTTTCATTAATGACATTGCCCGTGTATTAATCGTTTCTCTGCTGCTATTCTTGGCCAGATACGCGGAAAGTACGATATTGTCTAATAGATTCAGATTCTTGAGCAGATGAATATTTTGAAAGATGAATCCCATCTTGGTCAAACGTAGACTTGCCAGATCCCTCTCCTCAAATGCCGATATTTTTTTGCCATTAAAATAGACACTTCCAGCACTAATCTGATCCATACCACTTATGTTGTACAGTAAGGTAGACTTGCCTGAGCCAGATGGCCCCATGATGGAAACAAATTCTCCCTTTTTTAATTGAAGGTTGATATCTTTCAAGATGTTATGTTCTTCATTCTCGCCGATCGCTACGGATTTATTCACGTCTTTAGCCTCAAGTATAGTTGTCATCGTTGATCCTCCCTATTCGACAATCATTTTGGAGATGCTCGTTTCTTTGATCGATTGGATGCTTATCCATGCTGTTAGTACAATCGTGCCTGCAAGTAACAATGGACACAAAACATATGCCTGTAACGGGTTAACAACAAAAACAATATTGGAAGCACCAAACGTCGACATAATGGCACTAACCAACAACGGACCCAACGTATTGGACAATATCGTTCCAGTAACAACCCCTAAGATTAATATGACAAGTGACATCACGACATACTTGAACTTGATTTTAGACAAGGCAAACCCAAGACTTCTTAGTACAGCAATGTCGTTGTTGTCCTTGGCTACTAACATCTGAAGGAACAGTGCTGTAATTAAAATAGATATGAAGACACCGATGACCAAGGCCAGCATCGTCACCAATTTCAATTGTTGGATGGTTCCGCCTAACGTCTGATCCAGATAACCTTGAAGATCGGTTACTTTGGCCGGCGAGAAAGCCGCCTCATATTCAGCAATTTTGGTAGCCATGTCCCCGCGATTATTCAGATCCAAACTGACCACATACCACAACACACTATCCTTGTTGTAGGGCAATAAGGCCTTCGCCGTTTTCCCACCATTCGTAACGTCCTGGTATATCCCGCTGACTGTCATCATCTGGTCCTTGCCATTAACCAGCAAGGTAAGTTGCTCACCAGTCTTCAGGCGCAGCTCGCTACTGTTGGCATCAGATAACGCAATTTCATTCTCAGTTGTTGGCGCATTACCGCTAACATAAGACAATGGGAAAATACTGAAATCCCCAGTTTCTACACTCAGATTGTCGTAACTTCCTTCCGCATTTTTAATCTTGAACTGGCTTGTTACCAATGGGGAATATGTTTTGATGTCTTTATCATTTTGGATCTGGGCAACCAGATTGTCATAACGCTGCTCCACATCATCTGTGTGCCTCAAGTCAATGCGAATATCACTTTGTCCAACACCCATATAAGAAATAAAACTTGGCGCCTGCAAAGTGTTCAGGAAGTTGACCGGCACAATCATGATAAATGAACTGACTACAAAGACGAATAACAATAATCGGAACATCTTGATTCGCTGTATGACTTCCTTCAGACCAAGAAAGACAGGTACAGAAGACCAGCGATTGCGGGACAAACTAAGCCGGTTTCGAATGATCTGTGTATCTCCCAGGCTCCCGGTACGGAGAGCATCCACTGCGGAGATGGAACGAAAACGTCGCAGTACCGTTCGACAGAACAGAACAACCATGGCAAATATGATTCCAGCGGCTAATAACGGAATCGCGAAATGCAACAGGGTTGCAGGTGCTTTTCCCATATACAACATGATGTTGGAAACAAATAATCTGTTAACGCCAAGTGATGCAATGTAACCAAGTACGGATGCAAATCCGGCCATAAATACATACTTCATCAGATACAGTCTCTTAATATCCTTCTCTGCGATCCCAATCGCTTTCATGACACTAATCTCACGATAATCCTCTTCGATGGTCGCAAGCATCGTGAATCGGATGCAAAGCATCGCGATCAGAATCAGCACAAGACTGACCAAAATAATAACGGCTGCAATAACTCCGTCGGTCATGGCATTCAATACCTGGAACAGCCCATAGGTTACGACTGGACCCGCATTGGGAAGCCCTGCATTTTGGTAAGCCTGGGTAAATTCACTCGTCAGTCCGGGATCCGTCAACCGGAATTCAATGAGATACTCCATCTCTCCGATGCTCTGCTTCAGTTCCTGCAAATTCCCTGCACTCACGATAAAACGTTTGGAGTGCACAACCGATGGATTCATCTGAGCATCACGGACAAAATCAACGATGGTATAAGAACGCTCAAATTGACCATTATCGATCCGAACCTGGTCGCCCACGCTCAATTTTTTTTGCTGCATGTAATATACCGGAACCGCGATCTCGCCATCGTTAACCTGAATAATCTCACTGTCCAGATTCAACAAATAGTCGAAACCCTGATTCTGTGTAACAAAGTCAATGTCCATAACGCTGTTCTTTTCGGACTCTGCTCCGAGAAACAGATTAGAGCCGTCAATGTTGACCATTTCCACAATCTGATGCTGCTGGACCATGGCATTTTCTTCAGCCCATGTGTTCACTTTGGCCTGATCGAGTTCTCCGGCATGCATTTGCACAAAGTGTGGTGTTTTGGATTCAGAAAATAGATATTGGATGGAACTCGTCAGTTCCATAATCATTCGTGACCCCGAAGATACCAGCAAGGCGGCCAGCAGTACAAAAATAAATAACGCAGCCGTAATCCCTTTTTTTCTCGTTATATCGTTTCTCAGCATTCGTAGCAGCATAAACGAACATGGCTCCTCTCATCTACAAGTTGTTCCTATTTATCTGGAGTCATAAAGCTTGTCAGACAATGCGCCACCATTGAAGGTTGATGCATCATGAACATGTGAGCACCCTCTTTGATGGTTTGAAGCTTCATGGATGTGCGAAAATATCGGCCCCATCTCAACGCTGATTGAAGGGTAACCGTACGATCCAGTTCTCCCCACAGATACAATACCGGCAATGAGAGCGGCTCATATTCAAGCGTTGCTGCAGATTCCAGCATCCTGAAATCCGCACGGATGACGGGCAGAAAATAATTCAATAATTCTTTTTCATGTATCAGTTCTTGCGGAAGAGCTTCATAGGAAAACAGATGATCAATCAGATTTTCGTCTGACATCCGATCATAATTCTGCATCCCGCATTCGTCAGGCGTGTTGCAGGCAGATAACACAAGCCGTAGCGTTTTAGCTACATCTGGACGTTCCTGACATAAGCGCTGCGCAACGAAGTAGGCTGTAATCCCTCCCAGACTATGTCCAAATAACAGACTGCCAGGTTGTATAACATCCAGCAACTTGCTGGTATACAGTTCTACGAGTTGCTGCATATGCTCCAGGGGTGTTTCGGTGTTCAGACCATGACCCGGGGGCGTAAACGCCCAAATTTCCGTGTCAGGAAGGTACGGCACTAGGGGCTGAAAACTGTTGGAGTTGCCACCGAGATAAGGAAAACAGACCATTTGTCTGTCTCCCTTCCCCTTTTGTAGCTGCTCCAAATAGATCGGTTCCATCACTTATCCACCACCATAACCAGGCTTACTTTCTTTCCAGAACATATGCAGGGAATGTCTGAAGTGAAGTATCCACATTTTTACGCTTGAAGATGACATGAATGACAATAGCCGATATTGCAAAAAAGAAAAATTGCATAATTTGAACTTGCGGATTAAAGTAGTACAAATCAATTTGACTTCCTGTGGCTACAAGCCAGAATGCAAGCAGATAAAACAGAAGTGTACCTTTGGTTGCATTGAAGATATAACTTTGGAACACGATAAATGCCATAAGCTGAACAACGTAGTATATGTAAGTGGTTGAGGTGCCAAAAGAGGAAATCAAGTATCCCGGAAGCACCCATAATCCGAACAACAGGCCGGTAATCAGACCACTTGTTATATTATTTTTTAACTTCCCTTGCAAGAATGGAAGCAAAAATCCGATCCAGCCAAACAGCCCACCAATCAGCCCCGTCTCCTTGATCAGATTCACAATCCCCAACCAGATCATTTCAGGTACACTATATGTCAACTCAGGAACCGGTATGCCGAATAACAAGGAACCAAAGTGCATTGTTGATGCAAAGATGATGGAAATTCCGATAATTAGCGGTATCCAGAACAGGTCCTGTCTGCGCGGAACCAGCTTCATAAACATTCCTTTTAATGCTTCCGTTCCGCCCATCACATAACATGTAATTAATCCGGCAATGGAAGGTGAATACAGAGCAACGATCGCAAGTGGATGCATCAAGGTTAACTCACCTGTTATGGGTACAATAAAATCCGCAAAGAACATGAACAAACTTGCGATTCCATAACATGTGCCAAAGGAAATTCCCAAAAACAAATACATATATTTGTTGGACGGGCTGGTTGCCGGACTTGTGACTGGACGAATGGATGCCTGATTAGCTGTAATCATAGTGCCGCCTCCTTCTCAGTCAACTTTCTCTCAATAAGATCATGCAAACGGTTAATCGTGCAGAAATTAGCCAAATCCAGATCTTCATTTGCGATCTCAATCTGGAATTTACGCTCTACAAAGTCCACCAAACGCATCGCAAAGAGCGAATTGACGAACCGCTGCTCAAAATAATTGTCATTATCATTAATTTGAGTGTCCTCATGATCCATGGTGAGGTTGTTCCCGATAAACTCCCGAATTTCCTGACGATAATCCACTGCCCTTCCCCCTTGTTATTGATGTTGCCCCTCGGGCACTAAAACCTCAATGTAATCTGGAAACTCTACAGCCTGCTGCAAATCATGATAAAACAGTACTCTTCCTTCCTGATCTGCAGATTGCTGCTTGAAACCGGCAAAGCGATAGCTGATATTCATCATTCGGTTCCTTCCGGTATCCCTAAAGTCCGCAAGCATCTGTTTGCCCTGCTTCTGAGCTTCACGCATGATATACGTTAGCAGCACACTCCCTGCTCCCCTGGACATTACTCTGCAAGACATCAGAAGCATGTTTAGCCGCCATACTTTCTGCTGCATGTGAATTAGTGCAAGTCCAATTTTGCCATACGTTCCGTATTTGTCTTCGAGTTCACACACCAATAACATATGGTCCTGCGAGGTCATCAGTTGATGCAGCTCCTCGTAACTGTAGGTAATTCCCGTTGCATTTAGCTGATTGGTACGGACAGTAAGTTCCTCTGCACGTTGAAGATCATCCTCAGTAGCCTCGTAGATGGAAAATTTCATGCCGAGCGTAGCCAGAAATTGTTCTGAAGGTCCTTCATACTGTTCCTCAGCCTGTTTACGGAGCGTATCCGCCTGATACATCTGCCTTCTGCACGCAGAGTCGGCTGTAATGAATCGGGGCATCAGCCTTGGGTCATCAAGCATGGCTTCATATTGATCCGCATGAAGTACCTGGATATCAGCATGTACACTTTGCACTTCTTCCAGTTCAAAAGGTTGATCATCCACAAACAGAATGGCATCCATGCCGATATTAATGTTCTGCTGAATCCGCTGAACAGAGACGGACTTCGCATCCCAATGGATTTCGGGATACAGAAAATATTCGGCGATGCCCAGTTCGTTTAGTTTCGCCCAAGCCAGCTCTGCATCATTTTTACTGGCAACAGAATGCAAAATACCTCGCTGGTCCAGTTTTTCAATCACCTCCTTTAAGCCCGGCTTCAGTTGCACATCTGCAGATTCAAGCAAAACTCCATCCCATATGGTGTGGTCCAGATCCCAAACGATGCATTTGATATCCTTGAGCTTTTCCATGGTCATGCCACCCTTCATCTTAGTAGGCATAGAATCCTTGACCCGTCTTACGCCCCCACTGTCCTGCATCAACCATTTTCTGCAACATCGGACAGCATCGGAATTTAGGGTCCTGATAGCTGTCGTACAATACTTTCAATGAATGCACGACCGTATCCAGACCAATCAGATCCGCCGTCTCCAGCGGCCCCATCTGATAATTGAAGCCCTTCTTCATAATGGCGTCTACCTGCTCGGGTGTAGCGATCCCATCCTGCACAATGTACGCCGCTTCATTCATTAACAAGTGCGAGAGGCGATTAGAGACAAACCCAGGCAAATCCTCTATGACAACTGGACTTTTATCAAGAGTTTCCAAAAACGCTACCATCTCATGTTCCGTACCCTGCGTTGTATGATGTCCTTTGATCACCTCCACCATGGATTTAACAGGAACCGGATTCATCAGATGCACCCCAATGACTCGACCTGGGTCAGGCAAAAATGAAGCGAGCTTTGTCACGGAAATACAACTTGTATTTAGCGCAAATAAAGCATCCGGACGAGCCGTGTGGTATAGTCGTGCGTAAACTTCCTTTTTCAACTCCAGATTCTCAGTTACATTTTCAATAATGATACTTGCCTCTTCCACACCTTCATCTTGTGTCTGGAACGAAATTCGTTCCATGATCTGATCCAAGGGCACCTGACCGTACCCTTGCTTCAGGAAGCAAGCTGAACGATATTCACGACGTATAACATCAGGAGCGTGTTCGATGACCGATGCCGAAATATCCTGCAAAATCACACGATAACCAGCCCTCGCGACATCCAGTGCTGTGGCGCATCCCATCACCCCTGCGCCAATGATTGCAATGAGTCGATTATGCATACCTAATCACCTCCTTATTGAGCTACCATCAGATCAGCTCGTCGTAGAGCTCTTTCATTTCTGCAAGTGCTGCTGGGACACGCTCACTAAACCAGGCAACATCCTGCATATCAAGCAGGATATTCGGATACATTCGCGAGAGCGTAGATACCAGAACACCGTGCTCAGCAAGCTTGCTATTTAACAAAATATCAAAAGACATCAATTCAAACGTATAATCAGCCGTATCCGTAAGCGGCTCCGTGCAACAGTGATAAGAAGCACAGCCAGACGGACCCTGAACAATTAAAGGCAGACCTACCTTCACTGCTTCCTGGCAGAGTATGTCATGCATCATCTCAGCGTGGCGGTTCATGCTGTTCATCGCCTGTCCTCCATTGCGGCCCAACATTTCCAGCGTAGTTTTTACAGCAGCTGTACCTAATGGATAGCCATTAAACGTACCCGCATGAATTACTTTTTTGTCTACAAGCAACTTCATGATATCCGCTCGGCCAACCAGGGCTGACACCGGAACTCCGCCACCGGCGATTGCCTTCCCAAGTGTAGTCAGATCGGGTGTTACACCGAATAACTGTTGGGCACCACCGAGTCCCATACGGAATCCTGTTATAATCTCATCAAAAATGAGCACGACCTGGTACTGGTCACATAACTGTCTGACTTTTTGCAGATAACCCGGAGCAGGCATGACTCCGCCTCCATTTACACAAACCGGCTCCATGATTACTGCTGCAATGTCGTCTCCATGCTCGCGAAATAGTTCCTCCAGACGGACTGCGTCATTCCATGGCAGGAGGTAGGATTGAGATTCCATGGCATCCCTTGCCCTCCCCTTTGTTCCTTTCATGTCACCAGGATAGTCTGAAGGTACAGGCAAACCTGTACGTGCAGTCTTGCCACCCATAATATTGTCCGCATTGCCATGATAATGGCCTTCAAAACGTACAAAGCGATTTTTACCTGTCCACGCCCGGGCAAGACGAAGTGCATTCTGGACAATCTCCGTGCCTGATAACCCAAAACGAATCATCTCTGCTGAAGGTACATATTGATGGATCAGTTCCAGAGCCTCTGCATCCAGATCGCAATGACTTACGGAAAGAACACGGTCAATGGTATCCTTCAGACACTCGTTATACTCCTCGTTGCCGTGGCCAACAATGAGGGCACCAAAGCGGGCATATAGATCCAAATACTCGTTGCCGTTCATGTCCGTCACTCTGCTTCGGGAAGCATGCTTGAAATGGAGCGGCGTCTCTTCCCAAGGAAGGTGAAAATTATAGTGGACACCGCCAGGCAGCCATTGTTTCACCCGCTGATTGTACTGCATCATCTCCGTGATCATCCCTTATCGCCTCCCCCACTTGTCTGGTTTACTGCTTCATATCGCTCCAATAACCTGAACCGATCTTGCGGATCATCCAGCGAATAGGCTGCAGGCAAAGTCTTATTCTCAGCCATCATATTTCTTACGCTCTGGCCTGGACCGATATCGATCCATACCGTCGCTCCCAGATTTTGAACGCGTGCCAATGCCTGATTCCAGCGAATAGGTTGCAAAAGCTGGCTGCTCAGCAGCTGAGGAATGTCCTCGGCTCCACTAATGAACTCACCATGTACTGTAGAGCATATGGGAAACACCGGTGCAGAGAAGGAAACCCCTGCAAGCATCTCTTCAAGCTCAGGCTGAATGAACTGCATCAACTCGCTATGATAAGGTGCATCTGCCTTCATTGGCATCATACGAAAAGGAATGAATTCCCCACCGAAGCCATCCACCTGATCATCCAGCAGTTGAAGACCCTTCACAGTACCTGCGACGACAAACTGTCCCGGTGAATTATAACCGGAGATCGTCACATACTCGTTCTGACGAATATTCTCGACTAATTCTTCAAGCGCTTCTTGGGTTACATCAACAACAATACCCGCTCTTCCTTTTTGCTCCTGAATGGAGCGATGCATCAACGCACCACGCTGAGCTGTAAAACGGATTCCATCAGCAAATCGCAATGCACCCGCCGCTACTAAAGCCGAAATCTCCCCCAAACTGTGACCTACTGCATAATCTGGAGTCATTCCAGTCCGGCGAACAAATGAGTCAAATAGAACGTAGCTTGCCGTCAGTACAGCAGGCTGAGCATATTCAGAGACCGTCAATTGATCCAGGGTCCCTTCCATAACCAGTGCCTTCAAATCAAATCCAATCACCTCGCTTGCTTCCGCAAAGATCTGATTCGCCTCCGGCTCACTGTCCAACAACTCGCTGCACATTCCGATATACTGGCTTCCCTGGCCAGGAAATAGCGCACAAAACGTCATACGCCACCGCCACGCTTGTAATAGGCTTTTAATCCGTAATGCGAGATCATCTCCTGCTGCATCTGAGAAGAACCTTCAATAATCTCCAGAATTTTGGCTTCCTTATACAGCCTGGCAACAGGATATTGGTTACTAATTCCGTTCGCACCATGCACCTGTAACGCATCGCTTGCAACTTCAACAGCAACTTTGGACGTAAAATATTTGGCGATTGTTGTCTCCATGGCAGCCTGCGGGTCCCTGGCTTCTCTCAGCTCGGCTGCCCGTAAACATAATGCTCGTGCTGCATGGACTTTTGTCACCGCATCTCCAATCATGCCGCGAATCAGCTGAAAATGACTCAGCTTCTGATCAAATTGCTTCCGCTTCCTTGAGTAAGTCACCATGGCATCCAGCGCTTCCTGCGCAATCGCCAGCCCTGCCCAGGCTATGCTATATCTGCCCTGATCCAGCGCCCCGGTTACGATGTACTCAAAACCTTCATTTAGACGTCCAATAATGTAATTCTTTGGTACACGCACCTCATGGAGATCAATCTCAGCTATACCTGTCTCTCCCGCAACCATGACACCTTCAATAGGTTTGGTCTGTACACCCTCAAACTGGCGTTCTACCCAAAAAGCAGTGCTTCGTCCCTGATTCGAGGCAATAATGATAAATACATCTGCCAAATGTCCAAACGTGATCCACTTCTTTTTTCCATTCAAAACATAACAGTCCGATTCTTCTCTCCACTCGGTCTTTACACTTTTGGCATCCGAACCAACTTCCGGTTCAGTCAGGCCAAAGGCAGCAATCCATTCTCCCTTCACCAACTTGGGCAGCCAGGACGATTTTTGCTCAGGCGTTCCGAAACGTACCAAAGTTTCACTTACAAGTGAAGTATGTACCGTTAACAAGCTGCGAACGGCTGGAAGAGCCTTGCCAAATACTTCAGTCAACAGCCCGTACGCCCTGGGGCCGAGACCCATGCCGCCATATTCAGCGGGGATCGAGGCAGCCAAGTAACCTTTTTCAGCCATGGCACGGATCAATGTTCTGGGAATGGCTTGCTGCTCTTGAATCTGTTGAGCATACGGACGAATTTCACGGGCAGCAAACAATTCAGCTTCATGAATGATCTCTTGCTCTATATCCGCTTCAATCATTCGACAACCCCCTCTTGAAGAAGAGATTCATTGAGATAAGCGGCGAACTCGGCAATTGTTTTGTATTCAAACAACGCAACCGGACTGATGTCAACTTGAAGATGCTTGCGCGCACGGTTAATGATCTTGAGCGCCTGCACAGATGAGACACCAATTTTCAAAAAATTCATCTCTTCATCAATGTCCTCTGGCTCCTGATTCAACGCTGCTGCAATCTCGCTTTTGATAAAAAGCTCAATTTCTTCTTTTGTCATATCATGACCTCCGTTCCCTGATTCACATCTATCCAATGTACATACGGCTCGAATGGATGTGCTGGCAGATGTACAATCTGGCCAGAGCCATTCGGATGTAACTGTTCCCAATCCAGCGCAGCACCACGTACATAAAGCTGTCCCAGTAATAAAGCAAGCTGATCCTCCATGGTAAGCGTCGACTTGGCAGACAGGCGAATGAAGCTCTCCTTGCCACTGTATTCAAGCTGCTGCACTGTCTGATCTGCAGCAATCATAATTACAATGTCGGCGCTTGCCATCTTGCCAGGTGTGTCTTGCAGACTGTCTAACGTCACTCTGTTGTTCACTGGAATGGATTGGCTTGCATGAGCGCTGTGATGTTCCTCGCCATCCAGATGTAAACTGGATACAAGCTCCTCTCCTGCAGCTATTCCTCGAATCTCCTGAATGGAAGGGACCAGACGTACAAGTGTCTCAAGCAAGGTCACCCAGTAGTTCAAGGTGGATACCGTATCTTCATTAGAATCGTCTGGCCTGATTACCTTACGAGCTTGAGCCTCATCTTCTCCGCAAATCTCATGCCCCCCAACCACAATATTGACACGAGCAGCTCGGTTTCTAGGCTTGAAGCCAAATTCCATCTCTTCGATGCTCCACTCTCCGGTTGAGCTGACAGTTACTGCTGCACGATGCCGATAATGTTTTCTATATCTGTTTCGGGTAAAACAAAGATCCTCTGGTGCCAGGTCCACATGTTTCTTCACATACTGCTCCGTGTTATCAATCAGCTTTTTTAAAGCATGCTCTGATTTGGCAGAGAACGTTAACAACTGGCCTCGTGCCGGGGCAACTGCACGGACAGGGGCTTTCCATTCCTCCAGCACAATGTGGGCATTCGTACCTCCCAGTCCAAATGAACTGATGCCTGCCTTCCGTGTTTTTCCTTCAGGTACATCCCACGTTTTATGCTCGCTAACAATATGGAACGGCGATTGGTCCAGTCGTAGGGCCGGATTCGGATTATCCATATGCAGACTTGGTGCCAGTTCACCATGCTGCATACTGAGCAGAACCTTGGCAAGACTGGCTCCACTGGAGGCTGCAAATAAATGACCAATATTGGTTTTGACTGAACCTAATCCAATCGAATTGTCGCTTGTGCATCCCTTTTCCCGGAACAGTCGGAGCAAGGCATTCACCTCAATTGGATCTCCAATCCTTGTCCCCGATCCATGTGCTTCAATATAAGAAATCTCGCTCGGATTTAGGTTGGCATCGCGATAAGCGGCACGGAGCACCTCATATTGTCCCTGAGGGTTGGGTGCCATAATGCCCAGGGAATATCCGTCGTTATTCACCGCTGTCCCGCGAATCACACCATAAACATGCTTATTGTTGCGAACTGCCTCTGTTAGCGGCTCCAGATATACAACAACAGCACCTTCTCCCAAGACTGAACCATCTGCTTCCCGGTCAAATACCTTCGTATGTTGAGTGGAAGAACAGATTCCAGCATTGCGTGATAGTTGATGAACATGCGGTGTAGCCAAAATGTTCGCTCCACCTACAACTGCTCCAGAGATACGCTTGTCCTGAATGGCCGCCACAGCTTGTGTCAGTGCTACCAGAAAAGAAGAACATGCTGTATCTATCGACAGTGCCGGCCCTGTAAAATTGTACATGTGTGAAATGGAGGCCGCTGCAATATTGGACATATTGCCTACCATAGCGTGAGAATGAACAGCCTTTCCAAGACTCCGGTTCATATAATCAACAACCAGATCGAAGTATGTGCTTGGGTTAATCCCTACATACACACCCACATCACGCTTCTCCTCATGATCCACGAGCATACCTGCATCCTCCAGCGCCTCATGAGCAACTTCCAGCAACTTCCGATGTTGCGGATCCATAAATGCAGCTTGTTCAGACGGGATTTCAAAGAAGTCGTGATCAAACGTATCCGGTTGCTTCAGTTCCCCAATCCAGTCATCCCAACCGGGTTGCTTGGAACGTGTTGCACGCTCTAAGCTAACCCGGTCAACACTATCTAACCCGTTAACCAGATTGCTCCAGAACTGCTCTTGGGTGTCGGCATCAGGCAGACGCAGAGACAGCCCGGTAATAGCAATAGCACGATGTACATTCAGGTGATTATCTGTTGTTTCAGCTTGTTCAAAGTCCTTCTTTTCTGCTGGAAGTTCCTGCAGATATTCCACCATCTCACGTACTGTACTGCAAAAAACAAGTAGTTCTTGTCCTAATTCACGCCCCATATGTGCAGACAGCTTGTCAAGTAATTGATAGGAGAGAATGGAATTGCCTCCAAGTGCGAGAAAAGAAGTATCCATCTCAATCTTTCCTGCGGGTAATTGAAGAATTTCGGCCCAGGCTTTACGTACGGTATATTCCAAAGACGATGTGGAAACCGTCTCGTGTTGTTGCTGTTGTGTGTTTTGGCGAATCAGCTCTTCAATGGCCTCGATGTCCTTGGTAAATACTCCACGCTCATATTCGTTTCTCAGCATGAAGCGCTGGACCTTGCCACTCGTCGTTTTGGGAATAACCTTGATTGGGAGAACATGGGTGATCTCAATACCCAATCCAGCCCTCATACGTTGGATCAGATCCTGGCGTACATCCAGAAACTGTGGAGTGCCCGATTTGTATTTAACAAATACAAGCAGCTCTTCTACTTGTTTGAGGCTGTTAAAGTGCCCGACTACCGTCAGATTCCCTCTAGGAATGCTGCTATTCTGGTACAAAATTTCTTCAAGATCATGCGCATAATGGTTCTGTCCCCGAATAAACACAATGTCCTTGATTCGTCCGCTTACAACCAGGGAGCCATCAGCCATATAACCCAAGTCTCCAGTGCGAAGCCACCCATCCATATACATTTCACGATTGATCTCCGGGAGACTGTAATATCCGGAGGTTACCGATTCCCCACGGATCTGGATTTCGCCAACAACCCGCTCATCCAGCACTTCACCCTGTTCATCCGCAATCCGGATTTGAATCCCTGTCATGGGATATCCTTCATGAACAAATTCGATCACATCCGAAGTATGCCTATCACTGCTAGGCAGCTGGACTGGCACAGCCAGTCCATCCTGCACCAGCCGCGAACGTGAAATACGTTCAATTCGCGGCTCTTCCCCCAGTCTGGAGGTACATACACCTACTGTCGCTTCGGCCATGCCATACGCAGGAAACATCATATTGGGACGATAGCCACAAGAGCTGAATTTTTTGACAAATCGCTCAATAACAGACGTTGATATAGGCTCTGCACCATTCAAGGTCATACGCAGTGAAGACAGATCAAGCGTTGAGAGCTTGGAATCCGGGATCTTCTGAACCATCCATTCGAAACCGAAATTGGTACAGCAAAACCATTTTCCCTGATGCTCCGTAATCTTGCGCAAGAACAGATAAGGCGACCGTACGAAGGTATAAGGTGACATCACCATGATGTTGGCTCCACTCAGGACGGGTGTCAGATGCTGTCCAAATATCCCCATATCATGCGTATGCGGCAACCAGGTAAACACATTATCTCCTTCTTCAGATCCAAGAAATGTCTTGCATGCAATACTGTTAGCGATAATATTGTGATTTGTTAACTGCACACCTTTGGGAATTCCCGTGCTTCCTGATGAGAATTGCAGGAACACAATGTCATCAGGAGAGGTTGGGCATAGATCAGCCATCTGCTGGCCTGCTTGAAGCTGATTCACGCTAATCAACATAAGATCTTTGAATACCGAACTTTCCGCAAGCTGCTTATACTTGGGCATGTAGGCTTCCTCGACGATCACAACCGGACGCCCGAGTACCTCCCACACTTTCGTGAATTTCTCCAGACCAGCTGAGCCTGGTTCCCAGGCGGCTGGAGGACTAACAGGGGCGACAATAATGCCCCCCAGCATACAAGCCCAAAATGTACGGTAAAATTCCTGTGACTGGTCAATTTCCAAAATAACGACCTGTCCTTGTTGAATGCCTTGCTCCTGAAGAGACTGCAGGTACTTGCGCGCCTGCATCAGTAATTCAGGATATGATTCAAACTGTTCGTCACCTGAAGAGCTGATATAGGTCATTCCCTTTTCCGGATGAGTATCTGCAATGTAGATTAACATCTCAGCCACTGTTGAATAATGCTCTGGCACAATCAGCTCGGGTCCTCGCTGTATGGATTTACTGGACATGTTGCACCTCCATTGCCTCATTGTGAACTACCACTTTCACATCGCTACCAAGCTTGTCATCAATCAGCTGTTTCATACGTTTGATGTCCAGACCAGCCTGACAGGCCAGATGTACGTACAGACACTCTTCGTCGTAGCGAATTACCCATTCGAATTGGGAGAGTCCCGAATTCGAATCTTGGTCATCCGACGACTGAGACGACATTGGGATCGCTTCGCTGCTGGAGATGAAGCCTTGATAATTAAACAGAATCATCTGACGCGGCTCCTGTTCTGCTTGCCTGTAGGCAGTTCCCAATTGTTCCCGTATGCCATCATATTGTGCCGAGAGGGAAGAATCATGTGTAAGTGCCATAAAGTTAATGCTGTGTCGTTTCGTAAATTCCAGACGTTCCAACAGATCTTCCTGTGTGAATTCACTGTCTACCAGCACTGGAATCAGATCAAGGAATTCTCCCACATAATCGTAGTAGGATTCTTCGCCATACTCCCTTCCGTAATACACCAGGGCTATTGGCAATTGGCTTATGTTCAGATAAGCCGCAATGATGTTGGCAAAAGTTTCAAAGCATGTCCACCAAACATCTGCAGGCTCTTTCCCTGCAAGGGACAACTCGACAGTCATCGCTGAAGACGACAATGTTTCTGTTTCCTTCAACTTGTTCATGACGATGGTGTTACATCTATGCCATGCCTGAAGCGAAAATTGTTTCTTCATTTCATCTTCTGATACCCCTATGGGGCCTTGAGACAGAAAATTTACATAATCCTCATAATTTCGATCACTCTCGAGCTCTACACCTTGCGGTCTATATAATGCCTTCGACTCAAGTTGTTGTTTGATGATTTGGGCACTCATACCATCAAACGCAAGGTGATCAAAACTCCAAATCAGCTTATGCTCTGTGGCTCCTGTACGCAAAATACATAGACGCCATGGTAGTTCCTTCAACGTATACGTTTTGTGTAACAGAGACTGAACCAGTCTGTACTCCAGCTGCTCCATTGTAGCCGAAGCATAATGACGAATATCAAGATACGGGATAAGCTGTTGCAGCATGTCCGCCGCTAATGACATATCACATGGATGCCAATACAATTGTTCTTCCTCATATATTATGCTGTGCAGTAACTGATGCCGGGATATAACCCCAAGTATCAGGTGTTTTACAGCTTGTTCATTCAATTCGCCTTCCAGCGTTGTTGTAAATCCGCTTGCTCGTGAAGTCGTAGAAGCATGTGCTTGTTGAATTGGAGATAGTGGGAATTGACCCATAGGGGTCATGCCAGCCATAAAAGATGAAACCTGATTGCAGCTGTTTAAGACATGCAGGACCAGGCTGTCCAGTTGTTTCTCATGAAGTGTTATGTCCTGTGGTATGACTATCGGGGACTGAATATGCAGGCTATCTTCGGACCAAACTGACGCCGGAGGATTAATATCTACCAATTTGGCAAGTCCTCTAACTGTCGGATATTGGAATAATTCGTTCACATTGATGGCAATTCCTTCTTTTGCCAAAATTTGAGTGACTGCAATCGCTTTAAGCGAATGCCCCCCATTTTGAAAGAAGTGATCTTCCACACCAATACCTGGATTACCCAGGATCTGTTGCATAGCGGCAAGAATGACACGCTCTGTTTTTGTCTGAGGTGAACTCACTTCCATAGACCTCTGCTGCTCTTCAACCAAATGCTCGGACAATGCTCTTCGGTCCACTTTGCCATTGGCATTAATCGGAAGATGATCCATTCGAATAATTCGTGCAGGCACCATGTACTCTGGCAGTTGCTGGTGAAGTTCTCTTCGAATATACTCAACATCTGCCCCAGTGTCGCTTGTATAAAAAGCGGCAATGTAAAGACTTCCTGATGGTTCTGTAACTGTCATGACAAAGGCATCACGAACTCCCGAAAGACGCTCCATGCAATTGCCTATCTCCGATAACTCAATGCGAAAACCTCTAATTTTGACCTGGAAATCCGAACGTTCAATAAAAATCAGACTGCCGTCAGCCAGACGTTTGACGATGTCACCTGTCCGATACATTCGTTCTCCCTTGCGGAAGGGATCATCAAGAAAGTGTTTTCGGGTAAGATCCTCACGGTTAAGATATCCAATACCCACCGCATCCCCACTGATATACAGTTCACCTGGAACGTTGGGTGGCACAGGCTTCAGCTCATCATCCAGAACATACAAAGCTGTGTTAGACAGAGGGTAACCAATGGGCAGTGAGCCAGTATAAGGCTCTGTTTGCTGTAATAAGTGGTAGGAGGCAAAAAAGGTTGCTTCCGTTGGCCCATATCCATTTAACAGTCTGCCAGGTCCCACACATGCAAGAGCTTTGTTGGCATGGCTCATCGATGCAGCTTCACCACCAAACATCACTCTACGCACATTCTTCAAGCATTCAGCATCCCAATCCACCAGCATATTAAACAAGGATGTCGGAATATAAAATACTGAAATCCGTTGCTGTCGGATGACATCCGCCAAACGAGCCATATCCAAAGTGGTCTCTTTTGAGATTAATACAAGAGTAGCGCCATTTATTAATGAAGCAAAAATATCGAAAATGGAACCGTCAAACGCATAGTTAGAAATTTGCAGGATACGATCCTCTGGCACGACGGTGACAAAATTGCTATTTTTCATGACTTTGGTGACATTGCGATGACTCATCACAGTCCCTTTCGGGGTTCCTGTAGACCCTGATGTATAAATGATATAAGCCGGGTCAAGAGCGGTCGTGTTCATATCTTCAACGGGCTCCTGCATGTCTCCTGAATCAAATGCTACCAGTTCATCTGCCGGCACGATACAAGGAACTACAGATTGCCATGTGGAGGCATAAGCCGTTTCAGTCAATAACACAGCCGCATCGCAATCTTGCACAATAAATTCAATTCTCGATGGCGGCGAAGCGGGGTCGATCGGAACATAACTGCAACCGAGTTTGAGTGTAGCAAGAATACTGATCATCTGGATCGGTCCACGGTCCAAAATGAGAGCAATACTGGAGCCTGATTTTATCCCTTGTCCAAGCAACCTGAACGCCAGCCACTGAACACGTTCATTCAGATCCGCATAGCTCCATTCACCGTCTTCCCAGACCAATGCTGTCTTCTGTGCATGCACATGAACTTGTTCCTCGAATAATTGGGAAATGGTCGCATCTCGCGGATACTGAGCGGCATTATCGTTGACTCCGTACAGCAGCCATTCCTCTTCCTCCGGTGTAGTGAGCTTAATCTGACCAATTCGTTCATTATGCCCTGTTGTGATCTGAGACAGGATATACCGGAATTTATCCAGCATCAGTTCCATGGACTCCGCTTTAAACAAATCCGAGCGATAGTCAAGTTCAACCGTGTACCATTGCTTGTGCTCGACCAGTGTCCAAGTCAGATCAAATTTGGCATCCACCTTACCTTCAACCCATGGTTCAAGCATTAGTTCCCCGGCTTCAGGATCATCGGTTCCCATATTAATGTAATTTAACACCACATCAAATAGGGGGTTGCGGCTTAAATCACCGAATAGACCAAGTTGTTCCACCAGTGCTTCATAAGGATAATGTTGATGCTCATAACAGGATAACAGCTTGCCACGCATCTCATTCAAATACGTCTCTGTGGACCATTCTCTGTCCATGCTGGTGCGAATGGCAAGCATGTTCACGAACATACCCATAACGTTGTTGAGTTCTGGCTTCTCACGCCCCGCAACCGCTGTACCAACGACCAAGTCGTCTTGACCCGTATACTTCCAGATTAATAGATTCAAAGTTGCCATAAACAACATATAAGGTGTAAGCCCTTGTTGAGTACAGAAGTCATTGACCTGTGTGCTTAACGACTCACCAAGTTCAATGGAACGTCTGTCTCCGCTGTAAGATGACGCGCCATGTCTTGGGAAGTCTGTAAGCAATTCAACCGGTGCAGGCTTGTCCTCAAATTCCCGTATCCAAAACTTGGCGTCTTCAACAGATTGTGCGTGTGACGCAGCTTCATCACGCCATTCCGCATAATCCTTATACTGAATGTCAAGAGATTGTAATGTTTCTCCTCTGTACATGCGAGCAAAATCCTGCATCAGGATCGCAATGGAACTCTGATCCGAAATGATATGATGCATGTCGATGAATAAGATGTGTTCCTCTTGAGAAAGGCGAAT
This sequence comes from Paenibacillus sp. FSL K6-4396, assembly GCF_038002525.1. NCBI lineage: Bacteria > Bacillati > Bacillota > Bacilli > Caryophanales > Paenibacillaceae > Paenibacillus > Paenibacillus sp. FSL K6-4396. The sequence continues at coordinate 5,137,223 of NZ_JBBOCR010000001.1, forward strand.
GAGCTTAACACGAACCAATGGTGCGCTGGTCAGATCAAAAGGCTTTATCCATTCCATGACCTGTTCTAACCCTGCTGTTTCTAATTCCAGCAACTCCACCACGCTTGGAACCTGCTCCTCGACAATTTGGAAAAGCTCACCGTTAATCATTTCAAACCTGGTACGGAATGCTTCATGTCTCTCTACCAGTGCATCCATTATTACTCTGAATTGGGCAGGGTCAAGTTTTCCTCTTACCATATAAGAGCTGGCGAGATTGTACGCCGTACTCTCACCTTTCATCCACTCATGTACCACATACATTCTTCGCTGTGCAGAAGTGGTCTTGTATTTCTCTTTCTTAGTAACTGGCAAGATTGGGTCCACTGAATTGGAGTCACTTGTGGCCTGGTGTTCAGCAATCCATTGAACCATGTGTTCAAACACAGAATGATCAAAAACCTCTTCCAGCCCCAAATTTAGTCCAAACGTTTCTTTAATCCTCGACGCCAAGGAAATCGCTTTTAATGAATGACCCCCGAGCTCAAAGAAATCATCTTCAAGGCCGACTTCTCCATTACCAAGCAACTCCTGCCACAATTGCGACAATACATGCCTTATCTCATCATCAGTCCGTTGAACCGTGACTTTCCCAGATGGAGATTGGTCTAATGCTGCGATAGAACCCGCTGCAACCTGCGACATACCTGCAAGCTGATACAACGCAACATCATGTTGATGAACAATGGGATCAAAGGAATACGTCGGCAGGGAGATTTTTTGCCTACGCCCCGTTCCGTTTAACTGTTCCCAATCCAACTCCATGCCAGAGCACCAGCAAAAAGCAAGTACTTTCATTAAATACACGTCTGCCTCAAGCAAGCTCTGACGATCTCCAGTAAGAGCAATGATGTTTGGCTCTGATAATGAATCCGGGGCTATTTGTTCTGTATCCTGCAGCTGATTCGAAACGATCCACAGCGTATGCCCAGCAGATTCAGAAAGCGTCTTGCGATTTAGCAGCGTGAACAGGAAATTTGGAGATAACAGTGGTGCAATACTCGACGCAAGGTCTGTTACATTTGCATCTGTCATCCTTCCTGTCAAAGCATCTGACAATGCTCCTTCTTGTAGTGACCAATGCTCCAGATTGTATAGAAGCCCAACGGCATGTACTGGATCAAGTGCATCACTAATAACCAATCCCACCAGTTCGCCAACGTCTTGTCCACAGACAGCATCCGGCTTGATACCAAGCTGCATCACGGTTTTATAAAGAGCATATTGCACAACAAAGCACTGCATGCGCTCAAGCCTTGAATCGGCTAACGATCGCCCTATACCCTGGCGAATGGCATACTGTTCCTTGGACTCAAAGAGATTCAGTATCTCTTCAAAGTGCTGCTTGAATATCTCTGAGACCTGGCTGCGATACACAGAAGCATATAGTTCCCGAATCTTGCGCGCTTCCCAACTTGCATTTCCGCTGAGATAAAACATGACTTTAGGCTTTCCATTCATCACACTTGCCTGTGTCTCAAACTCTACAGACTGCTCGCTTGGCGGAATATAACCGTCTACAACGATTAGTGCTTTACGATGAATGAATCTGCTTCTTCCCTTCTGTAGCGTCCATGCAGCATTGGGCAACTGCTCCGGCAATGCATGGATCGCCTGTAGAACCGAATCGTACGTGCGTTCCAGCGCAGATTCACTTTTGGCCGAGAAGGGCAGCAGAAGCAATGATTCATAATTGGCTTGGCTCTCTTGGACGGGCGGTTGCTCCAGAATGACGTGAGCATTAGTACCCCCGATCCCAAACGAACTGACACCTGCTCGCAGGACATGCTTCGCGTCTTCTAATGACTGTGGCTCCTTGTTGATATAGAAGGGACTATGCTCCAGTTCCAACATCGGATTCGTCCGATTCATATGAATCTGTGGCGGAACCACCCGGTGATAAAGCGTCAGTACGGTTTTAATAAAACCGGCGACACCTGCTGCCGCATCAAGATGCCCAATATTGGCTTTCACAGAACCTAGAGCACAATAATTTCTACGATCTGTTCCCCATGACTGCCTGAGTGCTTCGATTTCAATCGGGTCCCCCAGTTTGGTTCCTGTTCCATGCGCCTCCAGATAGGATATCTCTTTTGGAGACACTCCCGAACGATGAAGGGCTGATTGAATAACCTTGACCTGCCCGGCCACACTCGGTGCCGTATATCCAATCTTGTCCATGCCATCATTATTAATCGCTGAACCTTTAATGACTGCATAGATATGATCTCCATCTCTCTGCGCGTCGCGGAGTGACTTGAGCACAACCATTCCACATCCATTACCAGACACAGTACCAGATGCCTGCTCATCAAACGGTCTGCAATGACCATCCTTTGAATAAATCATGCCTTCATGCCAGCGATAACCTTCTTTGAGCGGATAGGAGATAGAGACACCTCCCGCAAGTGCCACATCACACTCCCCACGAATCAGCGATTCAGCAGCTTGGTGGATAGCAACCAAAGAAGTTGAACATGCGGTCTGTACGGCCATACTCGGCCCTCTCAGATTTAATTTGTGAGATACTCGGGTTGTAATATAGTCCTTTTCATTTAAAGTCATGGCTTCAAAAGCCTGTAGCAAATTACCGGAACGACCTAGAAATTGCACCATCCATGGTAAGCTCAGTCCACTTCCGGCAAACAATCCTATAGATCCATCATAACTGTAAGGATCACACCCGGCATGCTCAAGCGCCTCCCATGAGCACTGATGCAGCAGCCGTATTTGCGGATCCATCATGTTGGATTCCTGATGCGGATATTCGAAAAATCCGGAGTCAAAATACTCAGTATCTTGCAGTACACCTTTGGCCCGTACATAATCAGGATGTTTGAAGTCTTGCGGTCGTACACCCGCAGCGTTTAGATCCTCCTCATTCAGACGGGTGATACCGTCCTTACCTGCCATTAGATTATCCCAGAACTCCTCAATATTTCTTGAGCCGGGAAAATGCCCTGCCATGCCAATGACTGCGATATCCGACGACGAAGAATCTCTGCTACTGTGGTCTGAAGCAAACGAGATACTCTGTTTTGGTCTGCTCTGTGCCAGTCTGCTCTGCTCCACTTTGCTGTGTTCAACTGTGCTCATCACATCATCTTTGGGAGCTGTTGTCGGGTCTGGGTTCGTAACAGGATATCCAGCCGTAGCGATATGCCCGCTCTCCTCTCGCACCTGTTGTGTAACTGTCGGCAGCATCTGCTCAGCCACCAGATGATTGACCAGTGATGCAATAGAGGAATGCTCAAACAATTGCACCAGCGGAACGCTTTGATCCAGATAGGCATTCAGCCGATTATTAATCAGAATAAGCCCCAGCGAGTTGCCTCCGATGTCAAAAAAGTGATCATGGATATTAACCGTATCCAGATTCAATATTTCCTTCCACGCTGCAATAAGCATCTGCTCCAGATCAACTTTTGCCTGCTCCATTCCTTGAATCGATGAGCCATAAACCAGAGCCGGATTAGCCTTCTCTCCCGTTTCAAAATCAGCCAGACGAAGGGCATTGCGATTCAGTTTGCCATTAGGCAGCACAGGCAGATTTTCCAGACAAATCAAGCGAGAAGGCATCATGTACTGTGGAAGCCGCTGCTTTAACCAGGTCCGAAGCTGTACGTCTTCATCTTCCATAACGGAAGGCCCAATCCCAGGCTTAAGACTGTAGAAAAGGATTAATTGTAATGAATGTTGCTCGGCCCCTTCTACCTTAACGACAGCTTCTCTTACACGTTCATAATTCATCGCTGCCTGCTCAATCTCGTTCAGTTCAATCCGGTAGCCACGAATCTTCACCTGCTGATCCAACCGTCCCATTAACTCAACATCCCCATCCGGCAGTATACGGGCCAGATCGCCAGTTCGGTACAAACGGCCTCCCAACACATTGGGGTTTGCAATGAATCGGGCATCGGTCTCAGCTGCATTGTGCATATAACCGCGGGATAATCCTTTTCCTGCAATGCACAGCTCTCCATAACTTCCAGGTGGCAGTATTTCACCTTCATCATTCAGAATATAAATCTCTGTATTGGTAATGGGCTTGCCAATGGTAATCGCGGCTGTGTCATTCAATTCTTTGGTCGTTGACCAGATCGTAGTTTCCGTTGGTCCATACATGTTAAAGACTCGAGCGGGCGTAAGCCGCTTCAGATCGGTGAGGAGTCCCACAGGGACATTTTCCCCTCCGGTAAGAACACACCGCAGATTGCCCAGCGCCTGAGCGAATTCCGGATTTTCGACAAATGCCTTAATGCGTGAGACCGTGCTAAGAATGTGCGTAACACCATGTTCACGTATTCGACGTGAAGCAAGAGCCGGGTCAAGCTGTTCCTGCTCATTGGCCAGATACAGCGAATATCCGGTGCATAATGGTGCCCACACTTCAAATCCGAAAATATCAAAAGATATGGTCGTTACACTGATGATGCGATCTGTCTCATGTGCAAAAATATGTCGGTGCCTGATGTCCTCAACAAAATTGACCATCGCCTCATGAGTAATCATGACCCCTTTGGGACGACCCGTCGATCCTGAGGTGAAAATCACACAGGACAGGTCCGAAGACAGGAAGTTTACGTCCGGGTTAACGGATGAGCGCACATCCTGGGCAGTTGGATCATACACGAATCGCTCTCCGCTAAAAGTCACTGTGCCTTCTTCATCAGGCGTACACAGTAATACGTTCATTCTGCTATCTTCGATCATATTCAGGATACGCTGCGGCGGAAAAGCAGGGTCCAGAGGCACATAAGCCGCCCCAGCTTTCAGCACTGCCAATAGCATAATGATCAACGATTCATCACGTCTGGATAATATGCCCACAGGTTCATCCCGGCGTACACCTTGATCAATAAGCTTCCAAGCCAGCGTATTAGCTTTTTCATTAAGCTCCCTGTAGGTAAAAGCGGCTCCGGATGATACAAGGAGAGCTTTCTTGTCTGGTGTGTGTTCTGCCTGCAGCTCGAACAGCCGATGCAGACCCACCGAAGGAGTGTAATCCAGACGTGGACCAGCAAGCAGATGGACTGGGTGCTCATGAGAACCAATGTTTCTCTCAAGCAGTTCGCTCAGAGACAGATTGGGCTGTTGTACAACCTCTTGGCAGAGTCCGATAAACTCCTGCATCATACCTTCAACTGTGTCCCGGCGGAACAGATCCATCGAGTATTCGATATATCCTTCAATCACCTGCTTCTCCCTGTTTTCTTGACAGGTCATTAACAGATCATAAGTGGACGTACCCGTCTCCACCGGAAAAGAACTGAATTGCAAACCATGAAGTTCAAGTCCATGCAAATCCATGTTCTGATAATCGAAACAAACATCAAATACCGGATTTCGATTCAACTCACGTGTCACGCCCAGTTGTGCCACAAGCTCATTAAACGGATACTCCTGATACGCAAAAGCATCCAGTGTATGTTGTTTAAGTTCGCGTAAAAAATCAGTGTACGTACGATCAAACGTTGGAAAATTCCGCATCGCAATCATATTGACAAACATGCCTACCGTCTCTTTCCACTCCTCTTGTATCCTTCCTGCAACAGGCGTTCCTACCACAATGTCCTGCTGACCTGAGCGGTGTGCAAGAAGAAGATTCCACACACTTAGCATTACCATATACATGGATGCTTCCGATGAGGAAGCCAGCTCGTGCAAGTTTTGTGTTAACGAACGATTCAACGTGAAATGGAGACGTCCCCCTTGCATGGATCGCTGTGATGGACGCTCATGGTCAAGTGGAAGCTCCAGCACAGGTAAAGAAGGGCCAAGATGGTCCAGCCAGTATGTTTGATGTGAATTGTATTCATTTGAAGCGAGACGCTGCTGCTGCCATACCGCGTAATCTTTGTACTGTAATCGGACTGCATGCTCTTTGCCAAAATATAAATCATTGAAGTCACGAGTAATGATTTCGACAGATGTACCATCCGCGATAATATGGTGAATATCAAAGAATAGCAGGTGCTTGCGCTCGCCTATCTTAATCAGTTCAACCCGCATAAGCGGAGCACTCCCCAGATCAAAAGGACGAATCAATGTCTCGATCATCGCAGGCAACTCTTGGTCATCTGCCACATGCTGCTCTGCATAGCCCATACTTAAGCGAACCGAAGGTTGGATGATCTGAACGATCTCAACGCCCCGTATCTCAAACGATGTTCTGAGCGCCTCATGATGCTGCATCAACTTCTGCAAAGCAGCCTCAACTCTTATACGGTCCAATTCACCTTCAATAATGGTTGCAGACGGTAGGTTGTATGCCGTATTACCTGGATCAAGCATCGCTTGTGTGAACATACGCATCTGTGCAGAAGAGATTGGATACGCATCCATAGTGGGTGCAGATTGAATTGTCTGTTGGTCCACTTTTGGTTTCGCAATGTCATAGAGATGCTCCGCCAGTTGAATAGGCGTTGAATGATTGAAAATATCTGCTACCTCAGGCTGAATTCCTAAATGAGACCGGATCCATGCAGACAAGCTGACTGCTTTGAGAGAATCTCCTCCAACCGCAAAGAAATTAACCTCTTCATCTAGATCATCGATGCCAAAAATCGTTCGATATGCGTCCAGGACAATCTGTTTCAGTTGGTCTGAACCACCAGTATAAACTGTCCCTTTTACTAGAGAAGAGCCACTTCCCTTACCCTGGTCTGCATGCTGCCTATCATCCCCGGTACCCATTCCTTCCGCTGCTGATGAGCCAGAAAGAGAAACACTGACAGGATAGGATTGTTTGTTGAAAACATAAGTAGGCAGAGAGCATTTGCGTCGTACCGTCTGCCCTTTGAGCACCTTCCAGTCCGGTTCAATGCCTTCGCACCATAACTCCGCAAGTCTGCGGTTCACATAGATACTATCCTGCTCTGTTTCCCTTACGTGACGTAGCATATTTAGTACCGTCTGGGAATCTCTTGATTGACTGTGCTGTCTGGCAAAGGAGCTTAGCGTTCGTCCTGCACCGACTTCAATTAATACAGCCCGCTCATCCTTCAACACTTCAGCCAGGTTTGATTCAAACAACACCGGCTGTAAAATATGACGGGACCAATAGTCAGGTTGTGTGATTTCATTTCCAAGCGCCCATGTTCCACTGGTGTTGGACAGTAATGGGATCTGTGGCGTATGAAGTGAATGCTCTGCTAGATAACGTCTAAATTCCTCGGCAGCCTGATTCATCATTGGCGTATGGAATGCATGGGAAGTCTTCACACGAATGCACTTCCAGCCCAGTCCTTCAGCCTTGGCTTCCATCCGTGAAATGGCTTCAGCTGTCCCACCAATCACACTGGAACCTGTAGTATTCACCAGGGCAAGCCACATGTCTTCCTCCAGTTGTGACTTCACCTGCTGTGCATCCGCCATAATGGCAAGCATGACCCCGGGTTGTTGTTGCTGCATCAGACGTCCGCGAAGCCGAACTAACTTGACAGCATCTCCGAGTTCGAACACACCCGCTACCGCAGCGGCAGCCAATTCACCAATGCTGTGTCCGATCATGCCATCTGGCTTGATGCCCAGATCCAGCAGCGACTTGGCCAGCGCATAACTGGTCATGAACAGTGCGAATTGGCTGTACTCCGTCTGGTTTATTCGCTCAGGCTGCTGATCCCCGTATACAACGGACAGCATATCTTCTCGTTCTTCCGCAGGCAGAAGGTCCAATATTTCCTGAATATAACTTCTGAAGATTGGAGCCAGGCCTGCTTGCTCTGTAGATCTGTATAGTTCTGCACCCATTCCCTGATACTGACTGCCCTGTCCGGGGAACATAAAGTATACGGGACGGGTGTCTTGAGCTGAATGGTATACGCGTGCTTTCCCCAGCTGCTGTATCAGCTTGTCCGGATTATCCTTCCATGTCTTATCCAGAATGAGTGCCTTACGATACGCAAAAACAGATCTACCTGACTGCAAGGTCCACGCTGCGTTGGACACAGATTGATCTGGATGTTGAGTCAGCTGTTCCATAATCCGTTCAGCGGTGCGGTTCAGCGAGTACTCTGTTTTGGCGGAAAAAAGCAATATATTTACGTCATCATCCGGACTGCACTTCTCCATCTCGGGAGCCTCCTCCAATACCATGTGAGCATTCGTGCCCCCCACACCAAATGAATTGATTCCTGCGCGCATGACTCCAACATTGCCCTGTTTCCAGTCCACCCCTTGTGCATTAACTTTAAAAGGCGTATTCAAAAAATCAATCTTGGGATTAGGCTGCTCATAATTCGCTGTTCCAGGGATATAACCTTGTCCAAGACTGAGCGCTACCTTGATTAAACCAACCACACCTGCGGCTGTATCCATATGTCCCACATTGCCCTTGACCGAACCCAGATAACAAAATTGCTTTTGGTCGGAAGCAAAGGCCCGAGTTAACGAGTTTACTTCAATTGGATCACCAAGCAACGTTCCCGTACCATGTGCTTCGATATAACTCACCGTTTCCGGGTCTACTCCGGCGACCTTATAAGCATCCTGAATGACTTCAGCCTGTCCGTTTACGCTTGGAGCAAGAAAACTAAGTTTCTCTTGTCCGTCATTGTTAATTGCTGAGCCTTTGATGACCCCGTAGATATGATCTCCGTCCCGCAGAGCATCGGTTACCCGCTTCAGCACCACAATTCCCATACCATTGGAGAAGACGGTTCCACTGGCTGCCGCATCAAATGGACGACAGTGTCCATCTGTGGAGAACATCATGCCATCCTCAAATATGTAACCCCCTTCATTGGGCAACTCCACGGTGATCCCACCAGCCACGGCCACATCACATTCTCCAACGATCAAAGATTGACATGCCAGATGAGGTGTAACCAATGAAGTAGAACATCCCGTCAGAGCGGTATAGGCCGGCCCTTTTAAGTTAAGCTTATAAGCCATTCGGGTAGCGAGAAAATGATTGGTGCTGAGGGTAAATGCTTCGTATTTACTGCTATAGTTAGCATCGTTAAAAAGCACTTGACGGTACCATTCGAAGTCATCGGACCCGCCAAGGAACACACCCACCTTACCCGCCTCATCCGGTCTGCAGCCTGCATCCTCCAGCGCTTCCCATATTCCCTGATACAAAAGTCTGAATTGGGGAGACATCATTTTGGCTTCACCGGGAGTATAGGCAAAGAACCCTGCGTCAAACTCATCGATGCCGTTGGCACGTCCTTTTGCCTTGACGTAACGAGGTGAACGCAGCAGCGCTTCCTCCACACCAAGCTCCCTCAATTCATCATCACTATAAAAGTGAATGCTTTCCCGCCGTTCAACCAGGTTACTCCAGAACTCCCTTATATCCTCAGCGCCCGGCACATTCACCGCCATGCCCACAATTGCAATGTCCTCACGCATAATGCCGTCTTTTCGTTGAAACAATTGTTCCCTTTCAGTCGGTACCCGAACTGCCTCATCCTTCGGACCCAGCGCGGCAAATTGACGCAATGTCGGGCATTCAAAAAAACGAGGAACAGGGAACTCCACATCGGTATAATGTTTTAGTTTATTGTGAGCCTGAATGACAGAAAATGAATTTCCGCCTAATTCAAAGAAATGGTCATCGCGCCCTACTCTCTCAACACCGAGCACTTCGGCCCACACTTCGGCTATAACCTTCTCAAGTTCGGAAGACGGGGCGGTATAGAACGTACTGGAAGTGTGAGCATGCGTAATATCTGCCATGAGTGCCTTCCGGTCAATCTTCCCACTGCTATTCAATGGAAATTCGGATTTATGTACAAAAACGGATGGTATCATGTATGCCGGTAACGAACGAGACAGGTGCTCTCTCAATCCGACAGAAGGCAGCTCCTGCTCTGACAGATAGTAGGCATACAGCAAGCCGGACCTACCTTCAAATGATTTCATGACTACCACGGTCTGGATGACACCCGGATAGGATGACAGCGTATTCTCAATTTCGCCTGTCTCCAGTCTGGCTCCCTGAATTTTAACTTGGAAATCAATGCGTCCCAGATATTCGATCGTACCGCTTGGGAGTGAACGTACCAGATCCCCTGTGCGGTACATGTACCTGAAATGCGCTGCGTCCTGTCCTTCTTGAAAGAAAGGATTAGGGACAAATTTTTCTCGGGTCATCTGTTCCAGATTCAGATATCCACGTGCAAGCCCAACACCGCTAAGACAAAGCTCCCCTGGAATACCTAACGGCTGAAGCTCATCATGATTTCCGACGACATACCATCTGGACTCATTGAGCGGGTAGCCAATCGGTACATTGCCCAAGCCTTCGTAATGGCTTAACGGATAATGAGAAACCCATATGGTGCATTCGGTTGGACCATATACATTTTCAAGACTTGCTCTAATGCCTAACCTGTTAAACTTCTCAATGATGTCAGGCGTAACTGCCTCTCCGCCAACAAACATCCATTTCAGCGTTTCCAATGCTGACAGATCGGAGCGGAGTTCCATCGTTTCCAGAAAAAGACGGAATAACGTTGGAACAAAGTTGATGTGGGTCACCTTATGTGATGCCACCGTAGACAAAATACGAGAAGGGTCTTTTTCTGCTCCAGGCTCAAGAATACTTAGTGCGCCTTCACCCATGAACCAGCCGAAAAGTTCCGTGGCCGACACATCAAAGGTATATGCTGTTTTCAGCAAGTAAACATCCTGCGCCTGCATTGGAAAACGACGCTCCAGATCAAGCAGTGTATTGACTACGCTATGATTTTCAACCATGACTCCTTTTGGCTTGCCTGTTGATCCGGATGTGTACATGATATAGGCAAGGCTATGCGGATTCAGCGCCTCTTCGAGATTTGAGGCATCTCCTGTATAGGCCTGATCTCCCTCAACGTAGATGTACTGGACATCCAGAGTCTCGTCATCTTTTTCGGGCTGCATAGCCAGCACTATGGATATGTCTGCATCCGATATAATATAGGCCTTTCTGGACAAAGGATAGGAAGGGTCTACAGGCACAAAAGCACATCCAGCTTTTAATACAGCCAATAGGGCTATGACCATATCCGAGGAACGCGGCATCTGCACGCCAACTGCCGCGTTATCACTTTTTTTACTCGCAACGATCTGCCTAGCCAATTGATTCGCTTTTGCGTTGACCTGCGCGTAGGTCTGATGCTGCTTCCCTTCCATTAGAGCTACCCGCTCCGGGAAACGTGCTACTTTATCGTGAAAAATATCCATAATATGTTGTGGAGTGTAGGGAAAATAAGAAGTTTGATTGAATCGGTACAGTAAGTCTTCTTTCTCATCCTGCGTTAGGAGGCTAAACTCACTGATTTTTTGATCAGAATTGGTTACTAGTTGATTCAGCAAGTATAGAAATCGTTGGCCCATTCGCTCCATTGAATCTTCACGGAACAAGCTCGGTTTGTATTGCAGCTTCAATTGAGCACCTTGCGGTAAACGGCTCAACACCACCATTAGATCTCCTGGAAACGTAACCTTATCCTGATCCAGAATACGAGTTCCGAGCATATCTTCCTCATAGGAATCATAAACAAAGGAGATATCAAACAACGATGGTGATCCGGGTTGAGCCTGTAACATGCTGTCTCTGACAATGAGGTTATTGGGATATCCGATGTTCCTGTACGTATCCATCCAGGTTGTGGCTACTTGTTGCAGCAGAGGTTTTAGAGTTGATTCGAGGTCAATATGGAATCGCATGGGCAACATATGGACAAAACATCCAATCGTTTCTTCCAAGTCCATACCGGGACGATGAGAATATGGGGAGGCAAAGGTGATATCGTCTGTACCGACATATTTACTCATAAGAATGCCAAAGGCACCCATAAAGAACATAAAAACGGTTACTTCATTATCTTTGGACATCTGTGTAATATCAGCCATTAACGATTCCGAAATATCAAATCGCAGTTCATGACCAATTCCTTCTTGTAAAGAACCTGCTGGAAAGTCGTGCTTTAGAGAAAGAGGTTCCGCTCCCTTCATTTTGTTTAACCAGTATTCCCGCTCTTTGGAGTACTTGTTTTCGTGCAGTTTCTTGTTCTCTGCCTCAACATAAGAGATGAATCCTTCATCCAGCTTGACATCCACAGGCTGATCTTCAAGAAGACACGTATATGACTGAATAAGTTTGTTTTTCATCAGTTCAAGCGACATGCCATCACATATTAAATGATGAATACATAAGGTCAGAATATATCGGCTTTTATCCATCTGAACAATCATTATACGGAACAGAGGACCTTTCTCCAGATCAAAAGGTGTCCCGATGCATTCATCCACCAGTGCTTCTAACTGTTGTTCCTTTGGATTCTCCTGATTCTCGCTACTTAGGTCCCACAAGGTAAGTGAATAATCCATATCTTCAAGAACGGATAACACGGGTACATCATTTTGAATCTCAATCCGAGTACGTAGCACCACTTGCTCATACATAAGCAATTCGATGGCCCGGCGAAATATCTCCATTTGAAGATGATCAAATTGAATTGAAGCTGAGATGTTATACGAAGTGGGATCATTCACCTGACAATCAAAATAGATTCCCTTTTGTGTTTCGGAAAGTTCAACGTTTTTTTGTACCATCACGACCACACCTCATCGTTTAATTGAGATTCAAGCTGTGTAAGGCAAAAAATCAATTACAGCTTAGTGCATTACCCAGATTCCACCAGCCAATACGGAGAGAACCGTGATAAACGTTTGATACACCACATCCATAATGAGATTCCCGATACTGTCTCCATCTGCCTTGCGATTTTTAATCATGACATAAGTATGTGACCAAAGACCACTTAATCCGTATATGTACATCGTTACCAATACACCAACCCAAAAGTTCCCCTGGAACCATATGGCCATAATCCCCATAACTCCAAGCCCTACCTGGGAAAAACCGTATTTAACCTGAAATGGTCCACCAGGCCATCCTAACATTTTGGCTGTCTGATCCGCTCTGGCAATGTTGACAACATAACCAATCACTCCAACCAATCCAAACGTAACCACAAACTGATGAAGCAGCAATACTCTGCTAATCTCGCTCATTTCCCCGGGAAAACCTAACACATATAAGTGTACTCCCCCTGAAATTAGACCTAACAACCATAGAACCAAAAACCACATGCCTGTCCCACTCCCGCCGTTTGTTATTTGGAATCATTTGTAACTAAATGTACAATCTTGTAGATACACACATTATATAATCGCTTTTACATTTGTCAATTAATACATAATTTTCTATTTTGTCGAAGCTTTTGTCATTTTTCTTCCACTGTACGCAAACAAGAAAACCATATAGTTCCATTTAACTTGAAAATAATAGGAATTTAGCCCTATTATTACATTGAAAGGTTTGAAACCTGCTTCTTTTTTAACGCTTCAAAAGAACCACAACTCATTTATTTGACATAGGTGATAATTCAATTATCATCTGTTTAGTCAGATACGATTACAGGATAACAGCAACTATCAATTAACATATAATATAAAAGAATTGACAACCAATCACTTTGTAACTATTATAGTTACAACGGTGGTGATTATCCCATGAGACAAATCAGCAGTCGCTTTTCCATTGCGGTTCATACCCTGTCCCTGATCGCTGTTATGCCCAATGAATGCACCGGAGATATGATCGCGCAGAGTGTGAATACCAATCCCGTGATTATTCGGCGGATTATGTCCAAGCTGAAACAGGCTGGTCTAATTGACGTCAGACCCGGTGTGGGCGGTGCTTCCTTGTTGAAAGATCCGGCCGACATTACCCTTCTCGATGTATATCGAGCGCTAGAGGTCGTGGAGGATGGGGAATTGTTTAACTTTCATAAACATCCTAATCCGAAATGTCCGGTCGGCAACATGATTGAACACACCTTGCGTGCCGAACTCATTGAGGCTCAGACAGCCATGGAACAGCGCTTGAATCGTGTAACCATACAGCAGATGATGGATCAGATTCATGTCTCTGAATAAAAAAGCTCATAATGAGCTTTTTTTAACCCTTTCGTTGTAATCACACCTGTTATAACATTTTTGATTACAACCATATGCAAACAAAACACATATCCTAGGAGGAAAAGAAGATGAAAATTTTGGTCACTGGCGCAACAGGTCAATTGGGTTCACTGGTTGTAGAGGCATTGTTAAAAACGGATTCTGCCAAAGATGTGGCAGTAAGTGTACGTAATCCGGAGAAAGCGGAAGCACTCCGCACTCAAGGCGTTGACGTGCGTCACGGTGATTTCGATCAACCGGAGACGTTGGAGAAAGCTTTTGCCGGTGTAGACCGTCTGTTGCTCATCTCGACTGATGGTGACAATGAAACGCGTATTCGCCAACATCAGGCTGCCATTGACGCTGCCAAGAACGCAGGCGTTGGTTTCATCGCTTATACAAGCGTTGTGAATGCAGAGAAAAACACCCTTTCCCTGGCGGAAGTTCACCGCGCTACAGAAAAAGCGGTTCGTGAATCCGGCATTCCTTATTCCTTCCTGCGCAACAACTGGTACCTGGAAAATGAAGCAGGCAGTGTGCAAGCAGCTACCCAAGGTGCACCTTGGGTTCATGCCACCAACAACAGCCAAGTAGGCTGGGCTACCCGCAGTGACTACGCCCATGCTGCAGCAGCTGTACTCGCAGGAGAAGGACATGAGAATACCGTGTATGAATTGTCTGGCAAACTACGCACGCAAGCTGAACTGGCTGCCATTGTTGGTGAAGTTCTTGGGCAGGAAATCAACGTGCAAAACGTGGACGATGCCGCTTACGCTGACATCATGAAAGGCGCAGGTCTACCGGACTTTGTCGTATCGATGCTTGTTGATATGCAAAGTGCTATTCGTGAAGGTGCATTGGCTGTCGAGAGTGATACATTAGAGAAATTGCTTGGCCGTCCGGCTCAGCCACTTAGCGAAGGTATTAAAGCAATTGTAGGCAAGTAAGTTTTGGATATGAGAAAGGGACACACCAACCAATGTTGGATGTGTCCCTTTTTGGTGTAGCTATCGATCCATACAAAGATATCCCCGTTGAACGGATGACTGTACACTCACCCGTTGATTGCGACTGCTGCAATTCGAGATAGATACTTATGATTTCCACAACAGTTCATCACTCATTGGTCACTGCTCAAGAATATAACGTGCGGGAATGTGATCGGCCAGCCAGATATTTTCGTTTCCATGATAAAAGAGAATTCCATCTGTGGCCGCTTGAGCAGCATTGATTTTCAAAATGACAGGCAGATCATCCCGTCTTCGTCCCACCTGATTGGCCGTATCGATATCTGCGGACAGATGTACATATTGCCTTTGCCGCGGCTGTAAGCCATGTTCCATAATAGAATGCACTGCGCGTGCCGGCGTCCCATGGTACAGGGTTTCCGGTGGCTTAGCAGGTATCTTCGATATCTTATGAGGTGTCGAATGTCCATACAATGCCCGGATGCGGCCAGAACGGATTTCATGTCTTTTTTTCTCCGAGGCTTGAATCATCTGCTCCAGATCGGCTTGCGTGACTTCCTTCCACTGCGGACTTTCATGTAAAGCCACCAGCAATTGTGAGATTTCCACCCAACCCTCTTCGTCCAGTTCCAGCTCATACTCCCATGGTGCATGTCGCAGAGCGTATGAGAGTTCCTTGCTTAATTTCATCAGATCCAATGCAATCATCTCCCACATCTTATAAAACCGTCTAATTTTGCGATTGAACTGCGGTTAAAATCTCCTGAATGTTACGTTCCAATCCTTCGTCGTCTTCCTGATTGAATTGGCGGTGTCCATCAATCCCACGTTGGATAATCGTATTCATCACCGGATGAACCTCACGATCAGAAGCCACCCGAATCAGATCATCGGCAAAATCAACCGCCTGCTGCTCACTGTAATTAAACGGTTTAATCAGCATCCGAATGCTCAAGGCATGGGCCTGCGGCTCCGCCAGCTGATCCCGATGAGTGATGCCATACACCGCGCCAAAACCAAAAGCAGCCATTACCTGACGCTCCAGTTCTGTCGTCTGTTCCAATGGCGTACCAATCAGCTCACACATTTTGTCCACCATCTGCTCCAGCTCGTTTGCTGCCGCACCCAGAATTACGTCATTAATATCGTCAGCGTTGATAAATTCAGTCATATTGGTTTTCTCCATTTCTGCACCGTATTTGATCCATTCTCTCAGACTCTATGAGAACATTGTATCGGAGGTGGGGTATTTATTTCAAATTATCCTTAGATCCTTAGGAAGAGGTACAATTCCGTATAACATAATAAAAAATAAAAAAACCAATCTCCTCTTTTACAAGTCGGCTTGGTTTAATTTATTGTACGAATATGCTTATCTAACATACATTCTACAAAAGAGGTGTTATAATTCAAGCCATCTCATGTTGCTTTTTCGGCTCCACTTCATAGACCTGTGTATGTTCATTCTCGGCTAAAGACCATTCCACTGTACCTGGCTTGCGCACTTTCCATACCCAGGCTTGAACTCGCAGCGAGCTTCTGACCCAAACTAAGGAAGCACAGCGTTTCTCAGAACGAACCGTCAACCCCCAATGAATAACACGAGCGAGCCAAGGATTCACATACTCATTATGTGAGCGAACAGATGGCAATTCATCCTGGAACAACCGCTGTTTCACGTCCATAGGGGGTTGCCCGCATGTCCAATAATGGAGCAGAGCAGCCAAACTATAGATGTCCGACATCGGTCCCTGACTGGATTTCTCTGAATAGAACTCCAGCGGAGAATAACCTGTCGATGTAAATATCACCTGTTTCTCTCCGGATTGCATAGGCCAACGTGTAGCTGAGCCAAAGTCCAGAAGTTTGGGTGTACCATCTTCCATAACCATAATGTTGGAAGGTTTCACATCCCTGTGAAGAATGCCTTGCTTATGTATGTAATCCAATGTATCCACCAGTGGAAGCAGCGTCTCCGTTATGAAGGCAGCATCAAGAGCATGATTATGTTCATTCAGATACTCGGTCAATGTGATTCCCGTGCAGTATTCCATAACGAGATACCCCGTATCATTCGCTTCAAAATGATCCAAATACGAAACAATATGAGGATGATCCAGTTTCGATAACAATTCACCTTCGAGCAGAAATGCTGCCAGTAACTCCTGATATTGTCCACCATATCCTCGCGAAGAACAGAACACTCTCCGTTTGTCTACCTGACGTTCAGCCAGTCTCTGTGGGAAGAATTCCTTAATGGCTACCTTGGCACCCGTGTTACGATCTCGCCCTGCATATACAATAGCCAACTCACTGCTGGCTAATACCTGTCTTACCTGATATGTATCATTTATAATTACATTGCGCTGCAATGCCATTTTGCAATTGTCTTTTCTCATAACAGACCTCTTTTCAACCTTGTCGATCGGAAGACTTTCCGCGTAAATGCATCATTTGGTTCAACCAATCAGCAATTCATCGCCAACTATACATATAAACCAAATGATGCAATTCGAAACACCTTAACGCGAAATATTTAAATATTAATGAGTTCAAGCCTTCTACGATCTACTGCTAATCCCTATCCACACTATTCTATAGAAGAAAAGCATTCTCCTATATAGAGTATCGACAGATGGATGTAATTACTTTATTAAACTGGAGAAAAACATTTTCAATCCTTCATTTGCAGCTTTTATTAATAATTATTCTGTAAAAAACGTCCTATTTCCTCGTTCATCTGAACCAATACGTCCTGTGAAGGAAAATGCCCTGTATCATACTTGATGGCTTGAACATTTTGAATAATCTTTTGAGCCCGTTCAATACACTTATCCGCAGGGAAAAAGACATCCTTCTCCCCTACCAATAACAAGGTTGGTGACGTATAATTCACCAGTTCTTCTCGCTCCGTTAGCTTGGGCAAATCCTGATCTATGCTGACGTATTTAAAAAGTTTGCCGATAATGTTTTTATCCATTTCTTTCATGCAGTTGCACGACATGTTGTCCGTAATTTTTTGCAAAGAAGATGGTGAAGACGTCATCCGATACTTGACGAGCGGCAGCGTGATATCCTGAGCTGTTTTAATTTTGGAATTGACCGCAAGACCCGCAGGAGCAACCAATACGGCACACGAGATACGTTCCGGAATATAGGTAGCCAGTCTGAGGATAATGCCTCCTCCAAACGATGGACCGATAAATGCACTTTTCTCAATATCATAGTGATCTAACAGATCGGATACCCATAATGCCAAACTATCAAACCGTGTGGAGATACTCGCTTCCTCACTATAACCAGGATGACCAATCGTATCAGGAGCAATAATCCGGTATTCTTTAAATAAAGAAGAGAACCATGATAATGTCATCGGATTCACACAATTACCGCCCTGGAGAATAAATAACGGCTTGCCATCTAGAGGACCTGTCAGTAAAACATGCGTCTTGCCAAAACGCGTCTCTACATACTCCCGAGTAAATTTCTCACCCAACTCGTTCAAATAAATCTCATACTCTTCAAGTATGCTGCTCTTGCCTTCTTCACTTCTATAAATGGAACTCATGTCTGCCTCCTGCAATATATACTCAAATACCCCATTCTATTGAATGGACTTGCTAATCAATGGACCAAAAAGATAAAGAGGGCCCGCAGATGACAGGCTCCTCCATATGTTTAACTAATCATATTCAGATGATTATAGAGCGGAAACTGGAAATTGTAAATAACGATTCTAATAGACCAGAAATAAAGGGCTCATCTTATAGAGAAATACTTATTTCCGGCCGTAATCTGCCTTGATTTCGCCCCACTGTTTGGTCTGCCATTTGAGCACTTTATTGCTGTACGTATTCGTCTGGAGCCACTGCTCCGCACGGTCAATCATCAACCAGATCTCTTCCGTGGAGTTGTCTCTTGGCAAGGTCGTGGCTACTTTTTTCTGCTTTAGCCATTTCATGGCATTGACCGAGTCCGTATACACCGTTTTGCTGCTGCCTTCTTTTTTCAGATGTGCGAGGGCATGTACAATGGCCAAAAATTCGCCCAGATTGTTCGTGCCTTTGGAGATCGGTCCAACGGAGAAAATAATCTCACCGGTGCGGGTGTCTACCCCTTTGTATTCTACAGGTCCGGGGTTACCACGTGTGCCCACATCAACAGAGATGCTGTCGTAATCCACTTCCTCTGACGTTTCCATGCCAGCACTTCTTCCGCTACCAGCCGACTTTGTCTTCGACGCTCCGCCTGCACTTGAACCCCAGTTCCCTTTCCATCCAGCACGATACGCTTCTTCTGCGGCTGCTTTGGACTCATAGGATTTATATTTTGCTCCAGTATAATGATCCGTCTGCGCTTTGCAATCTGCCCATGTGTTATACACACCAGGCTTCTTGCCTTCCCAGACAACATAGTATTTCTGTTTTGCCACTGTGACCCGCTCCTTTGTTCACTTCATCAATACCCTATTGTATACGATCCGGTGGGCGGAATGAAAGCTATCGATTTAGCCATCTGCATAATTCCTCCAACTCCAGAACAGCCTAAGAAGCAAAGCGAATACTGGAATAGAAAGGAATATACGTATGGACTGGATATGGAAATCTGTTTTACTTGTACTTATCGGCATGATTCTCCTGCGAATTGCAGGACGTAAGTCGATCTCACAGATGAGTGTTGCCACAACGGTCATCATGATCTCCATCGGAACAACGATTGTACAGCCCATCGCGAATCATGAGCTTGGCAAAGCGATTGGATCAGCATCGGTATTCATTTTGACGTTACTTGTGGTGGAACAACTGCAATTGAAATTTAATATTTTTGAACGGTTAATGAGTGGCAGTTCCAAAATTGTGGTAGAGGACGGGAAGGTCATTATACCCAATCTGAAACGTATGCGTTATACGATGGATCAGCTTGAGATGCATATGCGGCAGAACGGAATTACAAGTGTAGATGATCTGGAGACGGCAACCGTGGAACCCAATGGTCAACTTGGTTATGTCCTGAAACGACATGCTCGTCCCGTGACGATTGGAGATCTGGAAGAGATCCTACGAAGTTATGCGATTACAGGTAGTAATCCAGCAACGGGAGAACACCCCCAACAAGACAACAGCAGCAAGCCTTCAACGCATAGCGATAACTCCACAGATATTTTCCAAGAAGTTAGCAAAGGTGCTCATGCTCATCCCGTTGATCCTAAGCTTCAATAGTTGATCCCGACCCCCACCTCAAAACAAAAGACCGGCCCTGTGAGCACTTAACAACATTGCTCCATCAGGTACGGTCTATGTTCACTTCAATTGATTATTTCGAAAGATTGCTCCACGTCATCCAAACGAAGATATAGTCCCAATCACCGTGTACTCAGGTAAGCAATACCCAGGCCACCCGTAACCGGATTCTTATAGATTTCACAGTCTACATCGAACACCTCACCAATCATCTCGCGAGTCAGAATATCAGCGGGTTTGCCATGGACCACAATCTGGCCCTTTTTCACCACATAGAGATAATCGCAATATTCTGCGGCGAGTTCAAGATCATGCAACGCTGCCAATATGCCAATGCCGAGTCCACGGACAATATTCAGAATTTGAAGTTGGTATTTGATGTCCAGATGGTTCGTCGGCTCGTCCAGGATCAGGAATTGAGGTTGCTGTGCCAGGACACGCGCCAATACGACACGCTGTTTCTCTCCACCCGACAGAGACACGTAATTGCGGTCTGCATGTCCAGTCAGATGTACTTTTTCCAAAGCCTGTTCCACAATTTCGTGGTCCCGTTCATTATCCGTCTCCAGCATTTTTTTGTGCGGGGTACGCCCCATCATGACCATCTCGCGCACCGTAAAATCAAAACTCAATTCATTAAACTGGCCAACAACGCCCATATGTCTGGATACAACCTTTGGGCTGGATTTGAGAATATCGGTATGGTCCAGAAAAACCTTGCCTTGCTGAGGTTTGATCACTTTATAGATGCTCTTGAGTAGCGTTGACTTCCCACAACCATTCGGTCCGATCAGTCCAACGAACTGTTTGCCGTCCACCTGTAAAGATATGTCCTTGATGATGTCCGTGTTCAGCACAGAGATGGATACATTTTCTACGTTCAGCTTCATGTTTAATTTCCTCCAAAACCGTAGCCTTTTTTGACCAGCATATACATAAACATGGGTGCACCAATCATGGCTGTAATAATACCGATTGGCAACTCCACGCTGGATATCAGGGATCTTGCGATCACATCCGTCCAAATCAGGAAAATGGCTCCAAACAGCACGGATACAGGCATCACTTTACGATGGTCGGAACCCACCAGACCTCTGACGATATGCGGAATAATGAGTCCCACAAAACCAATCATGCCACAGCTCGCCACCATGACACCTGTCACCAAAGCGGTTAACAGCATGTACACCCTGCGGTACACACTCAGATTAATGCCCAGTGTGACAGCTGCTTCATCCCCCAATAACATCGTATTGAGAACTCTGGACTGTAAAAGGAAGAATAGAATCGCCACCAGCACGACGATACCTACGAGTGGAAGCTTGTTCCATCCAGAAGACGCCAGACTGCCCATGGTCCAGAATGTCACCGTTTTGATGCCTTCAGCATTGTTGGCAAAATAAATAATAAAGTTCGAAAATGCGCTGCACAGCGCGTTAATCACCATTCCGGCAAGCACCAGCTTGACCGATGTCATTTTCCCCCGAATCCCTGCCAAAGTCAGGACCAGTAAGGATGCACCCATCGCTCCGGCAAAGGCCCAGAAAGCAACCCCGGTCTGACCAAGCCACCCAATTGCACCGAATCCAATGAGAATCGCAAAGGTTGCTCCAAGTGAAGCACCTGAGGATATACCCAGTATGTATGGATCAGCCAGTGGATTCTGCACAGCAGCCTGCATAACAGCACCGCACAAGGCCAAGCCTGCACCGATAAACATCGCCATCAGCACACGCGGGAAACGAATCTGCCAGATGATATCGGTAAAGGAACCTGCCTCAATGGGTGTTGTTCCCCACTGGAATCCCGTTAATTTGTACAAAAGAATACGATATGATTCCGCCAGCGGAATACGAACCTGTCCAATGGAAACCGCGATTCCTACAGAAATAAGCGTAATCATGATTAAAGCTGCAATCAGTAAAGCAAAACCGGATTTACTATGAATCAGAGACTCTCTTTTCCCCATACGCTGCGTCTGAACCTGAACCGTCTGTGCCATCTCTTCCCCCATCAATTCATGTAAAATGTAGAACATATTCAATTTAGCTATTTACAAAGCATTTTCTCGGATTATAATTGAGAATGATTATCTTTGTCAATTTAAAACACATCGAAAAGGGGTTCACCATTTCATGAAATTTACAACCAGAACCATTAGCTTCGCTGCTCTAAGTCTCCTGTTACTGCTGCTTGCAGCCTGTTCGAATGCTTCAACTTCTTCCCCTGCCGAAGGAACAACTTCAACAACTAACACGACAGAAAACTCAACTCTTGCTGAGAATATAAATAAAACGACGTACCCACTCACCATTGAGAATTTCACAATCTCGGGTGAGGGCGGCGAATGGAAACCGAAAGTGCAAGTATTCGATAAAGCGCCTGAACGTGTGGTTGCGAATACCCAATCTGCGGCAGAGATGCTCATCAAGTTGGGTCTGACCGATAAAATGGTCGGTGTTGCTGCTCTATACGGTTCCGTTACACCTGATGTGGCTGATGATTTCGCCAAAATTCCGGTATTGTCCAAGGATTACGATAGGTAAAGAGCTGGTTGTAGGTGCAAGCCCGGATCTGGTACTCGGACGGGGTGACCTGTTCGCTGATGCAGACTGGGGTGTGGGTACCGTCGATGGATTGAATGACATGAATATCCGCACATTCCTGCAAACGACGAATCACAAAGGCACACTCGATAGCCTGTATAGCGATATCGCACAACTTGGTCAGATCTTCGACGTTCAAGAAAATGCTGCAACATTCACAGAAAGTCTGAAGACTCGTGTTGTAGCCATTAAGGCAAGTGTAGCCGATCAGCCTGAGCATTCTTTTGCCTACATCGTACCTGCTACGGAAGACACTATTACGGTAAGCAGCATGCAGAACGATACGTATCAGCTTGATGCACTGGGACTGTTGAAGCTGAAAAATACGTTTGATGGTGTGCAAGGTGAGGTAAGTGTTGAACAACTGATCACAGCGAACCCGGACTATCTGCTCTTGTCTGCGTACGCCGGTTCACCGGATATCGACAAGCTGATTCAAAATCTGTATGCCAATCCCGCCCTGCAAAGTATGAACGCAATCAAGAACAAACAGATCTATGTCACAGATTTCAGCCAGTTCTGGGGTTATGGATATCAAATTCTGGATGGTATTGAGAAAATGGGACAGGAAATGAAAGCTAATCCAATCAAGTAATAACTGGAGCAAAGGAGCAGGAGAAGAAATTCTTACTGCTCTTTTACTATACTGCGCATGTAATAGATTATGGATCAAAGCTTGACATTAGTTTGATAACAAACTATATTACACTTATGAAAACAAGAGACGCTATTTCACTCATATCCAAAATTAAAGAGAAGGTCAACCGCTTCATCCTGGCCGAGATGGCTGAGCAAGGAATTCAGGATCTCGCCACGTCCCATGGAGATATTATCTATGCCCTGTATAACAATCACAGGATGACCATGGCTGAAATCGCCAAAAAAATTGGCAAGGATAAATCCACGGTGACTGCACTTGTGGACAAATTGGTGCGGACAGGATACGTCGTCAAAGAGCGTGATGCAGCAGATTCACGCGTTGTTCATGTCGCTTTGACTGCAAAAGGCGAAGAATTAAAGCCGGTCTTTGAAGAGATATCGCAGCGCATGCTGGACGCGTTCTATGCGGACGTTACGGAAGCGGAGAAAAAGGAACTGCTTCGAATTTTAATGAAAATTCATGGTAACTTCTAATTTTTTTTGGAGAAATAGTTTGATATCAAACCAATATCTTGGAGGAGGTTTTTAGTATGACAGATTACACAAAATTATTACCGATTCATGAGGTCAAGAAGATCGGAGAACATGATTTGCACTTGGAGATTTTCGAAGGAACCCTGCCTCATGATGCCGAAACAGTGACCAAGAAGCCCCCACTGCTATTCCTTCACGGTGCCTATACAGGCAGCTGGATGTGGAGCAAATACATCCCCCACTTTGTCCAGCAGGGTTGGACCTGTTATGTCATGAACTTGAGAAGTCATTACATGAGTCGGGTCATGGACATGACAAAGATTACGTTTGACGATTATTTGGAAGATATTCGTGAAGTGTTAGCCGGGATCAACGAACCTCCCGTTCTTATTGGCTTCAGCATGGGTGGGATTCTCAGTCAAAAGATTGCCGAAACCGTTACTCTCGCAGGCCTGGTTGTCATTGATGCCAGTATAAGCAAAGAGGTCCACGACGCCGTGCCTTATCCTGAAAAAGATCGTGAAACCGTATCGGACATCATCATGCCTGCACCTGTTCGGCAGGAACTTGCAAGCATCGATGAGACGCCGGAAGACATTGCTTTTCAGCGTAAGTATCTGCAAACGGAGTCTGCGAAGGCATTTGCTACCTTTTCAGTCCTGCGAGGAGCCGATGGCGTATCTATTAATGGCGATCTGATCCATTGTCCCAGCTTGGTGATCAAAGCTGTTTCCTGTGAAGACGAAGATCAGAGAGGCCAATTAACTGCCAAGCAACTGGGCGCTGCATATGCCGGACTTTGGGATACAACCCATACGGGTTTACTGGTAGGCCAACGGTACTTGGAACCTGTCAAACTCATTCTTGAATGGTTGAACAGACAGCACCCTTTTGAATTAACGGAAAAACTCACAAAATAAAATAAATACCATGTTAAGACCTCCTTCTTACCTTTAATCCTGTATGCAAAAGTTTGTTTTTTTTAGATAAGCTTATATGCATAGTTCTGGATAGGATTAAACAATAAGAAAAGAGGTTTTAGTTCATGGCCATTAACACATCCCTCCCCAAGCAAAGGGAGCTGCCTTCCATATCTTCAGAACGCCTTCCGTGGGCGGGACTACTTGCTTTAGCCATGGCTGGCTTCATTTGCATCCTCACTGAAAGCCTGCCTGCGGGACTGCTGCCGCAAATTGCAAAAGACTTGGGGGTCACCGAATCCCTCACTGGACAGTTGGTGACTCTTTATGCCATTGGATCACTTGTTGCTGCCATTCCCTTGACTGCTGCTACACGTGGATGGAGACGCCGACCTCTTCTGCTGGTATGCATCGGTGGCTTTCTTGTCTTTAACACCGTTACCGCAATATCCTCAGATTATATCCTGACACTTGCTGCTCGTTTCATGGCCGGTGTCTCTGCCGGTGTGTTATGGGGAATGACAGCAGGTTATGCTCGTCGGATGGTCCCGGATTCGTTAAAAGGCAAGGCCATGGCCGTGGCTATGGTCGGCACACCGGTGGCGTTAGCCCTGGGTGTCCCAATTGGCAGTTTTCTCAGTTCTTATATCGGCTGGCGCCTCATCTTCGGGATTGTATCTCTTCTGACCGCAGCTTTAATCGTATGGGTTCTCTGGAAAATGCCGGATTTTGCAGGAGAACCGGCTGGGGAACGTCTTCCACTGCATAAGGTGTTTTTAATTCCCGGAGTTAGGCCCATTCTGTTTGTTGTTCTGGCCTGGATGCTTGCCCATAATATCCTTTACACCTATATTTCTCCCTACCTTGCCCAGACCGTATTTGCTAACAGAGTAGACTTGATTTTGCTCATTTTCGGTATCACTTCCATTGTGGGAATTTGGTTAACCGGAATGCTCATTGACCGATTTTTGAGGAGATTAGTAATCATCAGTCTGGCAGCATTCGCTCTCGCGTCTGTCGTGATGGGAATCGGTACTCATCAACCTGTGATGATTATCTTTGGCATCATGATCTGGGGAATTACGTTTGGCGGGGCCGCGACACTGTTACAGACTGCCATCGCTCAAGCCGGAGGCAAAAGCACAGATGTCGCCCAATCGATGCTGGTTACAGCATGGAATCTGGCGATTGGCGGAGGAGGCATCATCGGGGGCATCCTTCTTGAAGTGTTTGGAGCAGGATACCTTTCTGGGGCGCTGTTTATCTTGCTCATTCCTGCGTTGCTTGTAGTTATGCGTGCTTATAAATATGGATTCCCCAAAGCAAATTAACAGGAAGGCATTTTGCATCAGACACCATGAGTGACACAAAGGACAAAAGAGGAGTTCACTTGATGTGAACTCCTCTTTTGCATTTCATTTTAAAGTTATATAGACTGCGGTCTTATTCTGCCTGTGCCAGCAAATTCGGTCCTTGCATCAGATTTTTATGTGCAATCGGAGAAGACATCGTAATCAAGGTCATGTAAGTCCCGTAGGGGTCACACTTGTTCTGGAACTCTTCAAGTCCCTGGATCGTGTCTGTGAGGATTTTCAGCAAGTAGTTATACTCCCCGCTAATCCGATAACATTCCACGACTTCAGGTGACGCACGGCAGAAATCCAGGAAGGGATAACAATCCCGTGTACGAAAGAGAACATATGCTGTGCTCTGCTTGCCCAATTTGGATGGTGAGATTACGGTTCGATATTCCTCGATAACCCCCTTTTCTTCCATTCGTTTGACTCGCTCAGTAACAGCTGGTTGAGATAATCCGACTAATTTTCCTAACTCGGTCATGGATAATCTCGCCTGATTCTCCAAGTGAAACAGAATATGCTGATCTATTTCGTCCATGTAATGCACCCCTTTGAACTATAAGATATGATTAAATATTACCTTAAATATATTCGCTAATTAACCATAATACCTTTAACACCTTATGTGATACAAGATAAATCATTTATATAATATACACAGTCACAATCATTAATCAAGCATATCACCTGAAGAGAGGAAGATTGGAATGGAAAAAGAAAATAAGACAACATTGCATACTTATGTGGATGAAGCCATGGACCGCGCGATAAGCGAAAAAAGAATCGTAGGAACGGTTGTACAGGTTGCATTAGGAGGGGAACTGATATACAGCCGGGCAGCTGGTTTCGCAGACAGGGAGCAAAAACGTACCATGGCAGAAAACGCTCTGTTTCGACTGGCTTCCGTAACTAAACCCATTGTGTCCACAGCAGCTCTGGCTTTGGTCTCACAAGGAAAGCTGAATCTGCATGATCCGGTGACTCGCTGGCTACCTGCATTCCGGCCCAAGCTTGCCAATGGTCAGGACACCCAAATAACAATTCAGCAATTGATGACACACACCGCTGGCTTGACCTATCGGTTTTTCCAAGAAGAGCAAGGAACCTATGAACGTGCAGGTATCTCGGATGGAATGGATTTATCTGAATTAAGTCTGGAGGAGAATCTCCAAAGGCTTGCTTCTGTTCCTCTTATATATGAGCCAGGAGACATGTGGAGGTATTCCATCGCGACAGATGTACTCGGAGCCGTTATTGAAAAGGTAACCGGAATGTCGTTAAGAGAAGCTGTTCAACTGCTGGTTACTCGTCCACTTCACATGACAGACACTGACTTTGTTGCAGTCGATTCGGATCGATTGACCGCTGCATATGCTGATGGATCTGAAGAACCGCGTCTTCTCCATAATCAATTGGAGCAGGTTCCTTTTATTGAAGGGACTGCCGGTTTCCGGCTTGCCCCCAATCGTGCGAATCAACCTTCGGCTTATCCATCAGGCGGAGCCGGTATGGTTGGAAGTACCGGAGATTTTCTTACTTTACTTGAAGCATTGCGACAAGGGGGACAGCCTATCCTTACAGAAGCCGTTGCGGCTGAGATGTCTACCAATCAAATCGGTGATCTCGTGATGCCATACTGGCCAGGCAGAGGGTTTGGCCTTGGTTTTACCGTACTTAAAGATCCTGCGGCAGCTGGTACACCGGAATCAGCGGGTACGTGGCGAATGGGTGGAACTTACGGCCATTCCTGGTTTGTTGATCCAAAAGAAGAACTTAGTGTTGCCGCATTCACCAACACGGCACTTGAAGGGATGTCGGGCCAGTATACCACCGCTATTTGTGATGCCATCTACGCAGGCATTCGTGAAAGCAAAGGGGCTGCAAGAATTTAAATACGAATAACCGCCCAATATCATTGGGCGGCTTTATTTGGCGACAATGGTAACACCTACTGTCTGTTACTACTCAAATTTTTCTTTTTAAAAAGGTAAATCCCCGCAACAAGAATAAACCACACCGGCGTGACAAACAGTGCCACACGCGTATCCTCGGCCAATGCCAGTACCACCAGTACAAATGCCAAAAACGCTAGGATCAAGTAGTTCGAGAACGGATAAAGTGGCAGTTTGAAGCGGCTGCGACTCGCCAGTTCCGGCTGAGTACGACGATACCGGAGATGACAGATCACCATGATGCCCCAGACAAAGATAAAACACACGGTTGACACGCTCGTGATCAGCGTAAACACGCCCTCTGGCATGATATAGTTCAGCACAATCGCGATCAGAATAACAATCGTGGAGAAAAACAGCGCATTGGAAGGGACTTTCCTCTTGTTCAGTCTTGCAAATGATTCAGGCGCGTTGTGATCCTTTGCCATGGAGAACACCATACGGCTTGTACTGAAAATGGCACTGTTACACGCTGACGCTGCGGAAGTCAGTACCACAAAATTTACAATGCCGGCTGCGGCTGCAATACCCACAGCGGCAAACACTTGTACAAACGGACTTTCAGTAGCCACAATGGCGTTCCACGGGTAAATACTCATAATAATCAGCAGTGCGCCAACATAGAAGAGCAGTACCCGGATCGGAATCTGGTTAATGGCTCTCGGAATAACCTTCTCCGGGTTCTCCGTTTCCCCCGCTGTGAGTCCCACCAGTTCCATGCCTACAAAGGCGAACACCACCATCTGAAAAGATATGATGAACCCATGCAGTCCATTCGGGAACCATCCCCCATGACTCCACAGATTGGTGAAGCTTGCTGGACCCTGATCCGTGGTAAAACCTTTGAATATCATATATAAACCAACAATAATGAGTGCCAGAATAGCCACGACTTTAATCAGGGCAAACCAGAATTCCATCTCCCCAAACAACTTGACCGTTGCCAAGTTCATGATTAGCAAAAGGACTAACGCAATTAGCCCTGGCATCCACTGAGGTACATTTGGAAACCAGAACTGCGTATACAATCCAACTGCCGTAATATCAGCCATGGCAATGGAGATCCAGCAGAACCAGTAGGTCCAGCCTGTAATAAATGCCGCCATATTTCCCAGGTAATCACGCACAAAATCGACAAAGGAATGATACTGCAAGTTGCTTAACAGCAGCTCCCCCAATGCACGCATGATCAGGAACAACACAACACCCGTAATAATGTAGGCCAGCAAGATGGATGGCCCTGTTAGCTGGATCGTTTTGCCTGCTCCGAGAAACAGACCTGTACCGATCGCACCTCCGATCGCCATCAACTGCACGTGCCTGTTCTTTAATCCCCTTGTTAACGTTTCTTGCTGCATGATCAACCACCACTCTCTTTCTGCACATGCTCTCTACGATGAAAAATAATATTAATCATCATATAATAATCTGCCCAGAATACATATCCCTCTTTATATATTTTTTTTTGCACAGCAAAGAGGCCACCTTTGTAAGAGATGACCACTTCATATGCTCCTATTTCATACCCTTGGCTTTTATAATCTTAAGTTGCATCCGATCCATACTATCATCAGCCTATATGTACATTCTTTTGTTATTCTCATGCCACGTTATGCTGATAATACATATCTATAGAAGTATTTTAAAATATAAGCCAAGCATATAGCGGCAACGACTAAAAAGGTAATCGCTAACGAACGTTCGGTTTTCCAAATTCGAATAGCATTAGCAACACTAATCATGATTAACGCAATATAGTTAAGAACACTTGAATACGATTGGAACATGTTATAAACGATCATAATCATCCCCATGATACAGATTAACAAATACCACAGTGGAATCTTCTGAAAAAGCTGCTTCATTATGATTTACTCCTTATATATTAAATTGGTATGTGTATAAGATATTCTTCAACAGGAATGAAAATTCCTTTATTTAGGTTATGCTCCAAATAATTAATACTATTTATATCCAATTTAAGTATCTTCACAGTAAAAAGGGCTCCCGATAAAGGCGCCCTCTGGTCTGTTCAGCAACTATTTTTGCTTATAAAACTCATGATACAGCTTCATTAACGCCCGCTTCTCAATCCGTGATACATAAGAACGTGAGATGCCCAGTTCCTTCGCAATTTCGCGTTGAGTTCGTTCTTCCCCGCCCGCTTCCAGGCCAAATCGACCGATTACAACTTCCTTCTCCCTATCATCCAGGATGTCGAGATTGCGATAAATTTTGCTTTTTTCAATCTTGAGCTGTACCCGATCTACAACATCATCAGCTTCTGTGCCAAGGATATCGATTAATGTAATTTCATTGCCTTCTTTGTCCGTACCAATGGGGTCGTGCAGGGATACATCTTTGCGTGTTTTCTTCAGGGAACGCAGATGCATAAGTATCTCGTTTTCAATACATCTCGCCGCAAATGTGGCAAGCTTCGTACCTTTGCCTTGTTGAAAACTTTCGATGGCTTTGATCAAACCAATGGTTCCGATGGAAATCAGGTCTTCCTGATCTTCACCCGTATTGTCGAACTTCTTGACGATATGCGCGACGAGGCGCAGATTGTGTTCAATGAGCAAATTGCGAGAGTGGGCATTGCCTTCAGCCATTAGGCGTAAATGTTTGGCTTCATCACCCTCAGCCAGTGGCTGGGGGAACGCATTATTTTTGACATACGAGACGAGTAACGTTAACTCTTTAATGAATAGAGCAATTGCGGTAAACAATCCGGGCACAGATGACACCTCCTGCAGTTTTACAACGATCTGGCCTGAGCACATGTGGGAACAGGGTCGATCTATTGTATGTAGGCAGAGGCCCAGAAGTGCACGTACACTTGAAAAAGGTGAAGCTTCTGTAGTTATTTCACACGCTCACAGAGACAATAGAGCCTACCCGCTGAAGCAGAAGAAATTCTTTCTCCACACTTTGGATAAAATATGTTTTCTCCCCAAATATAACGACATCGTTCTCCGTTAACGGGACATCGCTTTTGAAATAAATCACATTGTCCGTTTCCCGGAATGCACCTTTGTAATAGAACATCCTATTTCGCTCCTTCATGTATCTACCTATGTAATTAACTACCCGCTTCATGTGGATCTGCTTCCTTCATGCTAACATATTCTCTCTCATTCATCATGTCATATTCGCACACTAACCAACATAAAGCCCCAGCCCTGTGCAGAACAGAACTGAGGCTGCATATCGATATGAATTCCTGTTTCTCCTGTCGATTGCTTCAAGAAACTAATTCAAATTAAATCATTTGAAGATTCGTTGAGAGAACTGATACAGTCCACTGTTCCAGACAGATGGTTCGTGTCCACCTACATCCAGATAAAACGTATGCGGAATATTCATGCTACTCAAGCCGTTTTTGAAGTTCTGGCTGACCCATAACAGACCATCACTTGATCCGCAGGAGATCCACAACAATTTGAGTTGGCTAGCGACTTGTCCCGGGTTGGAAACCAGCTGTGATACAGATTGCGTATTCGGTGCAGCCGAGAAGGCTCCTACCCAAGCGAAGGTATTCAGATTTTTCAACCCGAAGTTAAGCGACTGCCCACCACCCATGGACAGACCGGCCAACGCACGACTATTGCGGTCCTTGTACACCGGATAATTGGCTTCGATATGAGGAATCAGATCCTTGAGCAGATCTTGCTCAAACCGTTCAAACGCAGCCACTTTGTCCGGAGCAAAAATGTCACCGACTGGACGGTCGTCCTTCATGGCACGGCCATTCGGCATGACAACGATCATCTGAGACAACTTACCTTCCGAATACAGGTTGTCCAGAATGTTCTTGGGTTTCATTGCGTTAACCCACTCATACTCATCTCCGCCGATGCCATGCAGAAGATACAGGACGTTATACTTTTTATTCGGAGAATATCCTGGCGGTGTATACACGGTCGCTTTGCGTGTATTGCCCACCGTTGTGGAATAATAGGATATCAGATTGGTATTTCCATGCGGAATATTGTTTCGATAGCCATCAAAACCCGATGGTGCCGGCACCACCGGAGTGTTAGCCAGAGCATTGTTTGCGTCATTGCTGGATACATTCATAGATTCATACGCTGTGTTCTGAGCACCAACCTCGCTGGAATCCGTAGCAAAAGCCATTGTTGGGGCAATCATGGCAACGACTATCGAAAGACTTAAAAGGATTGAAATACGTTTTTTCATCTCAATTTCTCCTCTCAATTTTGTCAAACTTAAGTATGCGTTTCTCGAAGTTTCACTGGAGTACGCTTGATGCTGAAGTTCAACTTTTTATAAAGCGGTGAAGCAAGCTTCCTCTCAACCCAAAATTGAAAGCCCTTACAATAAACAGGTTAGATCACCTCCCTTCCCTTCAGAAAAACACTAAAACATGTAGATTTCACTCTGTTTTCCCGACATAGAATTACTTATATAGTATATTTAAACTTATTTATCCATTTTTTGCAACAATATTTTCATTTCTATGGATTCAATTCAATGAATCTTAGAGCATCAGAGTTTTTCTTCTTTATCCTCGAATCATAATTAAAAATGTAAAATACTGTTGTTAAATTGAATATTTTACCTTATTATAGCTTCCATAGGGGGGTGTCTATGAACAATTTCAATTGATTCATAATATTTTTCTTCTGAGATATGCTTACGCAAAAGTTTCAACGTTTCGGCCGCCAATATCTTTTGCAACTACTTTATTTTCTGGGAGGAAAATGATGATGTTCAATGTACGCTTGTCGATCAAAAAAGCGTGGGCTTCATTCCTGGTTATTACATTATTGCTGCCTTTACTTGTGGGGTTATGGCCATCCAATGTCTATGCTGCATCTAACAATGAAGGAAAAATATCCATAACCGCAGATGATGAGTTCACACTTTTTATAAACGGAAGACAGACGGGAAAAGGCACCGACTGGGCCAAAGCCTATACGTTCCCTGTGCCGATTCAATCTGGCATCAATGTGATTGCGGTTCAAGCGAAGGATATAGGCCTCTATGCGGGACTGCTGGCAGACCTTAGCTACGGAGATGAGAATCTGGTTACGGATTTCAACTGGAAAGTATCTGAACGATATGTCGAAGGGTGGGAGCAACCCAAATTCGATGATTCGTCATGGTCACGTGCTACTGACTTCGGTCGGTATGGCAGTGATCCTTGGAAACAGATTAGCGGCATGCCTGAGGAGACCAGTGCACGCTGGATCTGGGCAGGCAAGACCAATGTGGATGCTCCAGTTTCAGAAGCATATTTTCGAATCTCGTTTAACGTATCCGAAGACGGACTGGCTATTAGCAATCCCATTTCTTCTTCTGGTCAATTCGAGCAAGTCGATTATCAGTTAAAACCGACCCAACCCATGCCTGCTTCCATGGTGAAGAGACTTCCCGTGGTAAATGCCGTCTTTGAAACGGTGGAAGAGAAAGGTTCTATAGAACTTAGCACCCAAGAAGCTGCCCAAATCGGTAATAACCTAGCTCCTGGTCAGATCTTTCTCGATCAGTCCTCTGCCCGGGCTATCAAAGTTACAAGCGTCAATAGAAGCTCTGGTGGTATGCGGGTAGATTACACCACTCCGGGTGTGGAGGAATTGTTCGATTACTATGATATTCCCGAGCAGGAGGTCTCGTTCGAAGAGCGTAACATCGTCATGCCTGATCCTGAGATGGTATTGGATAGCAAGGAATGGCTTGTTCAGGAAACCCCATCCTTGTTAGAGACCGATATAACTGACGATGCTGAAATGCGACAGTTCAACATCGACAACACGATTCAAAATGATTTAGATGCAAATATGGATATGCTTGCGGATGCAGAAACAATGGATATCGCTTCCACGGATATCGCACCCATGGATCTGAATGATGTGAATTCTATGGACATGAATGATACAAACGATATGGATCTGAATGAAATAAACTCCACGGAATTAACTGATATTAATTCAACGGATCTGAATGATGTGATTCGTGCTGCTGGAGCAGGTGATTTTGCCAATTGCAAAAAATCCGGCAATGAGTTTGTCTGTGATTTCAAGAAGGTACTTGTAAATCAACAAAATGCAAACGGTAACAAAGTGTTCGTTGAAGCAGGTGGCAAGCTCACCTTGATTGCACCCAAAGTTACGGGGAAATACGGATTTTGGGGGAAATATGATCTGAAATTTACTGCTGGTGAGAAAGCCAACATCTATATCAAAGGTGATGCCAAGTTCAAAAAAGAAGTTAAAGTTCCAATCATGGGCTTAAACATTGGTGCTGGCAACCTCGGAGCCGTATCTGTCGGCGTTTTTCTGGTCATTGGTATTGACGGCAACGTCACCTTTGAATTTCAGGTCGATCAGGGATACACGGTTACCGCGGGAGTCAAAGGGAAAACACGTGTCTTTATTCCCGTGAAGATCCAGCCTTACAGCAGTGTGAACAGATATCTTACGGTAACCCATAAAATTGAAGGACAGATCACTGCTTGGGCAGGAGCCAAAGCGGAAGTCGGTCTGAAAATTGCCGGCAAAAAAATACTTGAGGTAAGTGTTTTTGCCGGCATTGAAGGCACAGGGAAATGGACAAGCAGCAATAATGTGCCCAGTACCATGTCTCTAAAGATTGATGCTCTCGTCAAAGGAGAAGGAGCTGTATTTAATAAGTCCTTCAAACTCTTCGAGCTGCGCTGGAATTTGGTGAATCTGGTGAAAACCCCTACCAATCCGGGAACCGGACAGAACCTGGCACGAAATGCTGCCATAACGGTAACTTCCACCTATCCCGGGTATTCAGCAGCCCGAATTAATGACGGGGATCGTAACACGGCCTTGGGGGAAAATTATAGCTGGGCCAATAACCGTAATTCCTCACTTCCCCAATATGTCGTCATTGATTTGCCGGCATCGAGTTCAATCCAGCGAATGGATCTGTATACCACCCAGGGATACCCGCTTGCCAATTATGATCTGCAATACTGGAATGGCTCAAATTGGGTGAATCTTGTACAGATTACAGGCAATCAAGAGTTAATGCGTTCACACACATTTTCAGCAGTCAGTACCTCCAAGATCCGTGTCGTAGCGAGTAAAGGTCCTTCCCATCAGTCAACCTATGTGCGAATCAATGAGCTTGAAATCTATTAAAACAACATACCCAAAAAGCCTCAGCTCCTGGTTACACAGGATGGCTGAGGCTTTCTTGACATCTGTTTAGTGTACGGATACTGGATTGACTGCCTCTGCACCCTCGGGTGAAGCCAGTCTGTCTTTCATCAACAGACTGATGAACAAGCCCAGCAAACCCAGTGCAGCAATTACTGCGGCATACAAAGGCACTGAGATAAGTCCCGTATGCGTAATTGCATACCCACCCATATAGGCACCGGCGGCATTTCCCAGGTTAAATGCCGAATGACTTGAGGTTGTCGCAAGCAGCGGTGCTTCACGAGTCATATTCATAATCCGAATCTGAAGTCCCGGCATAATACCAAAAGCAGCTACACCCCAGAAGAATATGGTGATTACCGCGAGATAAGGATTCTCTAGTGTAATCGTAAGTGCAGCCAAAAGAACCGCCAGTATCCCAAAGTTGACGATCAACGAAGGCATCAGCTTCCAGTCTGCCAGACGGCCGCCAACCAAATTGCCCAAGGTTACACCGAAGCCAAACAACACCAGAATCCAAGTCACACTTTGCTCCGCAAAACCACTAATATCCACAAGCATCGGCGTAATATAGGTGAAGACTGTAAACAAACTTCCGCACCCCAACGCCCCAATAAGCAGAACCAGCAACACTTGTGGACGTACCAGATTTCGGAATTGCTGACCGAGGTTTGCAGGCGGTCCTTGCGCAATAACCGGAATAAAACGAATAATTCCCATTAATGAGATAATGCCAAGAATTGTAATGGCTCCGAAGGATGATCTCCACCCAAGCTGTTGCCCGATAAATGTACCAAACGGAACGCCAATGATGTTGGCAATCGTTAGCCCCGCGAGAACAACCGATACCGCTCCCGCCCTTCTCTCTGGCGCAACAAGCCGTGTTGCCATGATTGAACCTACACCAAGGAACGTACCATGGGCAAATGCCGTTAAGATCCGTGCCGAGATTAACAACCCATAGGTGGGAGCAATAACGGACAATGCGTTCCCGATAATGAAAATGCACATGAGCAGCACCAGTAGTTTTTTCTGTGGAATCTTGTGCGTAAACACGGTTAAAATCGGCGCACCTACCGCTACACCAAGCGCATATCCCGTAATGAGTTGTCCTGCCTGCGGAATGCTTACATTCAAGTCTGTTGCCACATTGGGCAGCAGGCCCATAATGATAAATTCAGTCATACCAATCGCAAAAGCGCCAATCGTCAGGCATAACAGGGACAATGGAAACGCCCCACGTTTACCCGGCTGCGAAGCCTCTAGTTCTGTTTTGTATCCTGTATTGTGTCCAGTCGTGCTCATAGATGTTCTCTTCTCCAGTCTCTTAATCAACGATTTTCTGTCGCCTTCAACCACAAGGCTTCTGTTAGTTGTTCGAACGTTTCACGCATAGCCAGCTTGTCCCGCCAGTGTGCCGGAATACCACTCAGTCCATAATAAGCACCTGCAATCTGCCCATACACCGCACCCGTGGTATCCGCATCATCACCCAGATTAACAGCTAGCAACGCACCTTCTTCAAAGTTCGCCGATTTATGGAACGCCCAAAGTGCTGCCTCAAGTGAACGAACCACGTAACCACTGCCCTTAATTTCCGGCGGTTCTTTGCTCTGATAGGAACCCATAACAACCTCTTCAATAGCGGGCGAAAAGGCAGGTTCTTCCCTCCACTGTCTGCATGTCTCCGGCATCAGCATGACGCTCTTGTCCGCTCCGCGCAGACCGGCAACAATTATGGCGGCTAGCACTTCACAGGCTTCCACACTTTCCGCTGCGGCATGTGTTGTACGAGAACTCAACCCGGCATAGCGGACCATTTCGTTTGGTTGATTGGCATAAGCCATCGCGACAGGAGCAAGCCTCATGATAGAGCCATTGCCTGCCGTCATCGGGTCAGTTGATCCGCTGTAAGCTTCCCCGGTTATCTCAAATCTCTCCAAGGCACTTCGCGTTGCCCCGCCGATATCAAAGCAATCGCCTGTGCTGCTCATATACCCGACCCTGTACCAATTGGTATATCTGCGCATCTGATCCGCAGGATCAAAGTTTGCCTTGCGTACCAGACTTTCTGCCAAACATAGAGCCATGGATGTATCATCTGTCCACTGTCCAGGTTCCAACCCGAATACGCCGCCTCCCACGATATCCGTTACAGGTTCAAACGTACCCGGACTGCTGAATTCCACGGTAGTTCCGAGCGCATCACCCACTGCAAGCCCGATGAAGCAGCCATTGAAACGGTCTCTTAGCAGCATGCTTGTCTTCCTCCCTTACTCCATATACTTTCAGAATCTTTCTTCTATTTTCCCACAGTGTTTAATCTGGCGTAAAGCTAATATTCCTGATAACAGGAACACGATTTCTTCTATTATAAAAGTGTCGAAAGCTGTTGAACGATCAGAAAAACCAATTTTCATAAAAATTCTTTTATTTTATTATGCTGAAAAAACAGTTTATTCAGTACACCGCTTACATGTAAAGGGCTTAACGGTTTGCAAGGTTCATTACTTTCTGAAAACACGTCATACATACGAAAACTTTCAATGTAAACATTCATAACACACTTGACCCCCAAGTTTGTCCTATGTTACGGTTTTATTAGCTTTTAACGCATATTTTTTCCCAAATTAATATTCATTAACGATAAACTGCGTCAGATAACATTCCGCGGGTTAATGAATATACGGAAATGAATTTGCAGAAAATTTTCATTTTATTTTATCCCAAACTAATTCTGAAACAGGAGGAACAAATTTATGATTAAGGCACTGGTATTTGATTTCGACGGAACGATTATTGATACAGAGACAGCATGGTATATTGCTTTTCGTGATGCTTACAAGGAACATGGCGTAGATCTAACCCTGGAGATGTACTCACAATGCATCGGGACCAGTCTGAAAACATTTAATCCGTATGAGTACCTCATCACAGATTTGAATCTTCCGATCGATCGGGAAGCGTTCAGGGAGTCCGTTCAGTTGCAGCACGCTGCATTGATGAACAAAGAGAAGGTGCGTCCTGGTATTCAGGAATATCTCGAACAAGCACGTGAAGCCGGATTGAAACTCGCTGTAGCCTCCAGCTCCAAACGGGAGTGGGTTGAACAGCATCTGGAACAACTGAAACTGAAAGATTATTTTGAAGTCATTCGTACGGCAGATGATGTAGCGAATGTAAAGCCTGACCCGGAACTCTACACTCAAGCGCTTGAAGCCCTTGGAGTAACTGCAGACGAAGCCGTAGCGATTGAGGATTCACCTAACGGCGCGCGTGCAGCTGCTGCGGCTGGTATGCACTGCGTAGTCATCTCGAATACCATCACAGGAACACTGGAATTCGATATGCCTCACCAACGGCTGTCTTGCTTGACTGACCTTGCATTTAACGATTTGATTTCGAAGCCACTCGTCACTACCGTCTAAGGTTTGCACGAATTTCGCGATTTAATCCTTAAAGGGGGAGTTCACATGAAAGCTGTACATTTTGGTGCGGGCAATATAGGCCGCGGTTTTATCGGTCATATGTTGTCCGCTTCCGACTACGAAGTCTGCTTTGTCGCACGTAACCCGAAGAAAATCTCCATGCTTCAAGAGAGACAGGAATATCCGATTACACTTGCCAATAACGATCAGGACACTACGATTGTCAACAACGTGACGGCGATCAATGTGAGTGAGCAGAATCTGGTTGCGGAAGAGATCGCTTCAGCCGATCTGATCACAACCGCGGTGGGGGTATCTGCACTCGGAGATATCGCCGAACCGATCGCCAAAGGCATTCAACTTCGCATGAAAAACAATAATCAGGCTCCACTGCATATTATCGCTTGCGAGAATGCCATCGGTGGTAGCACCAGGCTGAAGAAACGCATCTATCCATTTCTGGATGAACAAACTCGCAAAAAAGCCGAACGTTATATTTCTTTCCCCAATGCAGCTGTGGACCGGATTGTTCCGGCTCAAAACCACAAAGACCCGCTGCAGGTCACTGTTGAACCTTTTTACGAATGGGTCGTTCATCGTCCAGCACTTCTGGATGGATTCAAGAAAATAAACGGCGTCCACTATGTGGATTCGCTTGAACCTTATATCGAGCGTAAAATGTTTACGGTCAATACAGGCCACTGTGTCGCTGCATACTTCGGCTATCTCGAAGGATTCAAGACGATCCGCCAGGTGATGAGTAACTCCACCCTTCGGGCCAAGGTACGCCATGTTATGGAAGAGACGGGTCAGATGCTTATCCAGAAGCATGGATTCAACGCACAGAAGCATAACAAATATATCGACACCATACTGGAACGCTTCGCCAATCCCAACCTGACGGATCAGGTCACCCGGGTCGGACGTTCCCCCCTTCGCAAGCTTTCGCCTCATGATCGGCTTGTTCGCCCAGCGCTGCAGGCCATTGAATTCGGAATTGACATTCCTCATTTAACTTCTGCTATGGCGGCCGCAATGTTGTTTAATGACAAGCGCGACGAGGAAGCCATGAAGCTACAACACATGATTCGCGAAGATGGCGTCTCCGCCTTCATCCGTGAACGCATGGGAATTCCCGACGAACATCCCGTTCATCAGAATGTAATCGCCCGTTATCAAGAACTTAGAGGGCGCAAGGAATCGACTATACTAACCTGAGTAACGGATCAGGGCATGGGTTCGATCCTGCAAACTGAATAGAAACACGGCCAAGAAGCCGGGAGGAACCTTTGCAGCAGCATCGCTCCTTCCGGCTCTTTGTCTATGCACGGCGTGGCATGGCACGGTACATTCTATCTACATTGTAGTAACGTTAATAAAACAGCGCACCTCCTCTCTCAAGGAAATACGCTGTTTAGGGAATCTTTTTTTTAAATTTACTACATCGTTTGGCTCAGCCTTGGGCCTCAACCCTTTTCTACTCATTCATGATGGAATTAAGGGATGCATATGCCATGGGCAGGAAACCTTCCGAAGGTTCACCAATAGGTGCTTGGATGTGGAAAATGTAACCATTCCCGTTCAGTTCTTTGACAATAAAGTACTCTGTTTTCTTATCATTCTGGGACATCATGTACAATTTTGCATCCTTCATCGGGCCGTTGCTGAGTTGTTCAGCCGTTAACTGCTTCACTTCTCCGGTCTCGGACAACTCTTCCTTGGCATCCATCTTCAGCGCATCCAGATTGTAATTCACCGGCAACTTCTCAATCTCTACCTCATAATCGGGATCAATCTTCATTGTTAATTCATGGTCTTCGGCGTCAAAAGCCATCGGTTCAAACACATAAAGTGAATAACCTTTCGCTTGTGCCAGTGTGACTGGACGTTTCTCGGTCATTCCTTCTACCGTCACTTCCAACTCTGATGTCTTCGGACGATCGGAAGTTACTGTACCGCCTGTATTGGAACCGTTATTGTCATCACTCGATTCAATCTTTGCAATCTCTGTAAGTACCAACTGTTTTGTTGTTGCATCAATCGTTTTCTCTACATATTTGAAACGAACGGAATCTTCGTCATCGATATCATCCAGAGACTTCTGCAGATCTTCGCTCACCTGGAATGACATCGGCTTCTCATTCACTCGAATCTCAACGGTATGCGGATCAGCCCACCCAGTCAGAATACCTTCTGCTTCTATTACAGCACTTTCATTCGGTTGTTGCTCCGGTGCTGGTGACTGTTCTTCCGTATTATTCACTGGCGGCTGTGCAGCAGGATTACTGTTCCCACAGGCCACAAGCGAGAATCCCATAAGTAAAACCAGGAGTGATGCACTGACTTTCATTGTATTTCCTTTTCGCATATGAACACCTCCGTTAGCTTATACGCAATGATGCTTGTCCATGTTGCTTCTCATCCATTGGCTTGGCTGTATACTAGTACTTACACGGGAGACAGGCAGCTCAATCATGCAAAATGTCTGAACGATTTTTGTAGTCCTCTACCTAACTGGCCTGATCCATCTGTACCAGTTTGGCATTGGCTACGTTAAATGCTTTGGTCTGGAGGTTAAATTGCTTGCGGAATTCAGCAAGCTTCGCATATTCGCTATTTCGTAACCGAATGGCTCGCTTGATCTTAACCAGATTAGGTTCTGCACTTTCTCTCATCAGATCATACAACTGCTCATCGCCACTCAGACTCAGCTGATACGAGGCAATAAAATTTTCCAATGCACGCGCTCTTGCTTCATATTGATCCAGCACCTTCTCAGCCTGTGCCAACGTTTCTTTGTTTTCAAATGATAGTTCTTTCAATGAACTGCGCAGGTCTACCGCCTTCTCGTTGG
The DNA here is from genome assembly GCF_038002525.1 of Paenibacillus sp. FSL K6-4396. Classification (NCBI taxonomy): domain Bacteria; kingdom Bacillati; phylum Bacillota; class Bacilli; order Caryophanales; family Paenibacillaceae; genus Paenibacillus; species Paenibacillus sp. FSL K6-4396. The sequence goes on from NZ_JBBOCR010000001.1 coordinate 5,178,838, forward strand.
TCTGTTTCATGGCCTCTTCCGCCTCTTTCAACAACGTGCTTCGTTCATCAATATGATCTGCTGCCTGATCCAGAAGTGCTTCGAGATCACTGTTTTTGTTCTTGCTTTTGTCTAAAATGGACTTGTATAACTTCATATCTTCCTGCTCATGACTGGTCAGATTGTTCAAACTCTGATCAATCTTCTGACCACTGAGCACCAATTGGTTTACCTGATTTGCCGCAGGCTCCTGCGGATCTCCACAACCACTCGCCAGCAAAACTAGCAATACACTAACTGCTGCAAGCGCCACTTTTTTACTCGTTAGCACCAAAGTCCTTCCTCTCTTGCATCATCTTGTTGTTATATTACAAGCGTGTATCTCCGCTAAAATTGGCTACCCAGTGTGCATCCGGATCGTATACTTCGAACTCGTAACCCCGATCTTCGAGTAACTTCAGAATACGTGGTAAAGCCTGAACCGTCTGCTCGCGCTCATGCATCAGAATCACTTCCTTATCCCGATGTACACTTTTGCTCACCCGGGCCACAATCTTGTCTGGCTGACCGGGAAGATTCCAATCGAGTGAATCTGTCGTCCAGTCCCACATTTTGAACCCGGCCGCAGCAATATCACCTCTGAACGTCTCACCGATCTGTGGACTGCTGCCATAAGGTGCACGAATCAGATGAGGTGTAAAACCAATCAGGTCTTGCACCATCTTCTGCTCTTTTTTGAACTCTTTCACAAAGTTTGCAGAACTGCCGCTCTTATACAGCTTTTTGTAGTTATGCGTCATGCTATGAAGTCCAGGATAACTGCCTTCCTTCAACAGCCGTTTCACTGCATCTGGATGCTGATTCAGCTGTCGTCCGATCATGAAAAAGGTAGCCTTCGCTTCGTGTTGCTTCAAAATATCCAGCAATTGTTCCGTATACTCCGTTGGGCCATCATCAAACGTTATGTATGCCAATTTGCGAACCTGGCCCTGGAACCGTGCCGGCTCCTCCTTCGCATCCGGAGTAACTTGTATCATGCCGAGCTTGGCCGGCTGTTCGATTACAGTCATCGGAGGCGGCGCCACAACGCTTTTGATCCAATGCGTCATGCCAAGGAATATATAGGTTACACCGGTAACGAACAATACCAGAAGCATTAGAGCTATGCTAATCCTTCCATACCGGATTTTTCTTCGTTTATGTGTTTTCTTGCGACTTGTGCTAGGCGGAATACTTCCACGTTCTCCCGCTCTCTCTTGCTGGACTCTCACTGCCATGCCACTTCCTTACTTTCATTTATTCCCGATTATTGGTATATTATCTCGTTTCATGTCTCTATATAGAAGATTAATAGAAAAATGGATCGGGAGAATGACAGAATAGTTACAAGCCCGGTTACAATCTACTTATCTCTTCGCTCTATATATCTTTCCTGCGGTTACCTTCTCCTGTATAATGAAGTGATTTACGCCATCAGACTTCAAGAAGGAGCTACACCCATGACAAGTTTGAACCGTGCCGGCAGATCCATCTATCTGTTATTCTTTGTCGGCATTATCGCGATTTCTTTCTCTTCGATCTTTGTACGCTGGTCTACCGCAGATGTTGCGGTCATTGCCATGTACCGTCTATTTCTGACCAATCTGTTGATGCTCCCTTTTGTCTGGAAATATAGACACGAGATGATGCGTCTGAATGCACGACAGTGGGGATTGCTGCTTGCATCCGGTGTGATGTTGGCCCTTCATTTCCTGCTCTGGATGGGTTCGCTTCGGCTCACCAGTGTTGCCAGTTCCACCGTTATTCTTGCGCTGGAGCCTATACTGATTCTTGCAGGTTCGGTATGGCTGTTCAAAGCCAAAATTAACCGGATGATGATCATCGGCATGGGCATCGCCCTGCTTGGCTCGATTGTCATTGGTGCAGGAGATTTCCAGTTGGCAGGTACTGCCCTGCAAGGGGATATCCTGTCTTTACTTGGCACAATTGCCGTCGCTGTCCATATGCTGCTGGGTCAATTTTTACGAGCGGGACTTAGTGCATTTACGTATAACTTCTGGGTATTTCTTGTCGCTGCTTGTACGTTGGCGGTATATAATCTGATTATGGGCCACCCATTCGGGGGTTACGCTGCGTCAGAGTGGGGAATCTTCCTGCTGCTTGCCATTGTACCAACGATCTTCGGACATTATCTCTTCAACTGGTTGCTTCAATATATGAATGCCACGACGGTATCCATGGGTGTACTTGGGGAACCCGTATTCTCTTCATTACTGGCTTGGATGCTGCTCGGCGAATCGCTCAGTGCAATACAGATGTCTGCCGGGGGCGTCATTATATTCGGGGTATGGATCTTCATTCGATATGGCAAAACCAAACCTCAGATTGCTTCAACAGAAGCCTCTGTTGCGGGAAAAGGGTCTATTGAACCTACAACGGTATAACGTATTTTTTCGTAAATCATAGTTATAAAAGACTCTACCACTCTCATAAGGCGGTGTATTTTGATGAAAAATATTGTATCCATGCGCTGGCTGCTGGCCAGAATGTATGAACCGGATGTCGTCATAGCAGATTGCCGATTCTTGCTCGGTCAGCCGGAGGCTGGAAGACAAGCCTATGAAGCTGGACATATTCCAGGGGCTGTCTATCTCGATTTGGAAAAAGATCTGTCTTCTCCTGTATCTGCGCACGGAGGACGTCACCCTCTTCCTGATCCGGCTGTTCTCGCAAGTCGACTCTCCAAAGCTGGCATCGGCTCCAATAGTCGTATTGTTGCTTATGACGATCAAGGCGGGATGAATGCATCTCGGCTATGGTGGCTGCTTCGCTATATCGGTCATGAGCAGGTGTATATCATGGACGAAGGTTTCTCCGCTTGGCAAAATGCCAAGTTCCCGGTGACTCAGGATGTGCCCGTTCAGATCCCGTCTTCCTTTGAGGTGAACCTACAGCCGCAGATGCTGGCGAGTATACAGGATGTACAACAAGTCTCGGTAACTGGCAGCGCTGTGTTGATCGATTCTCGCGATGCCCGCCGGTATGCGGGGCTGGAGGAACCGATTGATGCCAAGGCCGGACATATTCCGGGTGCAGTGAATTATTTTTGGAAAGATGTGTTGGATTGGGATGGACGTTGGACAGATACTGGGGTGTTAGAAGAGCGCTTTAGTAAGCTGGACAAGGATGGTGCGATTATCGTGTATTGCGGCTCTGGTGTCTCTGCCTGCCCGAATGTGATTGCGCTGGAAGAAGCAGGGTTCTCGAATGTAAGATTGTATTCCGGAAGCTGGAGCGACTGGATCAGTTATGAGGAGAATCCGGTGGCTATAGGTGATACGGAAGCGGATAAAGACGTATAGCAGTGTATCGATGTTGAATACATCGCCAGGTGGCTTATCTTCCCCGGCGATGTATTTTTCTTTGTTTGGATTCATGATAATAGAAAAACCGTGATGGATATCTGTCCACCACGGTTGAATCATGAAATCTATTATTGCTTTTTACTTAAAGATACATTTGCTGTTAACGTCTTGTCGATCGTCGTCCAGTTGACATAAGCACCGAGTATTTCATTAATAACAGAAACTGGAATGACAGTTTCACCATTTAAAAGCTTTGGTACGTTACTATTGAATACTAGTTTATCGTTAATTGAATACACATCTGAACCAATTTGAGCACTTATATTTTTCGTACCTAATTTGATTTGCGTGGTACGCGTCTTATGATCCCATTTTACTGTGCTGCCCAATAGCTCCGAAATGGTTCGAATCGGTACGTAGAACTCATCATTATGAACAACCGGTTTGATTGTCGTACCACCTACATTCATAGCAACATCAACATATTCAAGGAAATCAGTCTTTCGAATGAGTCCATGAACCCCTTTGGTTCGGTCTACAACCTGAGATACTTCATAATCCGTTGCGGCCGATAGGTACGCATAAGCTACACTTCTATCCATATCAAGCTTATCGGATAAGAATTGAATCGATTCACGTACTGATTCTTTCATAGCTTCATCCAAATCAGGGTCCAGTCCAATCGGAATCCAATAATCCTCTGTTTCAGCAAAGGGTTGCGTGAATTCTCCACTGTGTGGCAGTGATGGATCACCTTTCTTTAACACCGTCAACCGAACTGTCCCCCTTAAGGAAGCTTCCAATGCAGTTAACGCCACTTCTCCATCTCCTTGAGCAAAGTGTGGATCTCCAGTATAGAATAGACCGCCTTTAACTTGAATCGGATAATAAATAGTTGCACCAACACCCAACTCATTAATATCCATATTCCCTCCTGTTTCAATAGGTGGAATCGAACTCACAACTTCACTGGTATTTGGTGCAACCCCCATAACACCTAGAAACGGGTTAATGGGGAAACGTACATTTTTGCCAGCTTTTGTTGGTAATACCCCATACCAGTTGCCGTTGATTTCTTCAATAGGCGTAAATATAGATACATTATTATATAATTCCGGTTTTGTTGCGCTAGCTCCCTCTTGTGGGCCTGTATTTTCTGGAAATTCGTTAGGAAGGGCACCTTTACCATGGCGGTTAGAAATGACACCATATGGAACTCGCGTTTGCAATGAAAGGACTTCTACTTTAAGAACATCACCCGGCTCTGCCCCCTCAACCGCTACTGGCCCAGTGATAATATGAGGTCCGTCTTTTACAAAATCATGCTTAATCTCAGAAGCTGCAATTGCCTTCGCATCATCCAACACGCCATCGGATGAGATACCAAATTTGCCGAAGTACTCGCCTGGATTTCTCCCTTGATCCTCCATCAGTCCCTCATGCGATACCGTGTCAAATGTTACAGCACTTCCTGATGGTACAGTAAGAATCGGAGAGCTGTCTCGATTAGGCAGTGATCCCCAGCGAATGTTCTCAATCGCAGACGTTACATAATAATCACCTTCAACCTTTGCAAGGGTTGTTGGTTGCAGTGGCATACTAAAGCCCACTGAAGGTAGAGCAAATGTAAACATACTTATAATCCCTACTGAAACCCCAAATTTCCTAATCGTTCGGTTAATAAACATAACGCTCCCCCTCTGTACTATGTAATATTACCTAACACAAATAAACACTAACATATAAATACATTTACAACAATATTTTTTTGTTAAAAAACATAACATTAGGTGGCTACTATTTAAGAATGAACTTATAAAAATAAATGATATGTCATTATACTTACCATATGAAAGACAACTCACGAATGTGGAGTTGTATTCCGGAAGGTGGATTGACTGGATTAGTTATGAAGAAAATCCGGTGGCTACCGGCGAAGAGATAGATACGGAGCACAAGTCTACAGGATCTCACAGCAAATACACCGCCATGCAGGCTGATGCCTGGGGCGGTGTATTTGCCGGGCCTCAGCGTCACCCGGGAATACGGGAGAGAGGCATCGTTGCACGGGAAGACTGATCCAACCAGATCCTTTCCCGCTTAATGAAACAAAATCTGTAAAAGAAAATGAGGAGAAGCATTCATGAGTCCATGAATCAGAATAATCACCCATATTTTACGATAACGGGCCCACATATAACCAAGAAACAGACCCGCAACCCCATGATTTGCAATCACTGTTGCCACATCTATATCCCACTGACCATTTCCTTGAATGGCGATATGCCAAATGGACCATAGTATTGAAACTAGTAGTATGGCTGGCCATCTTCCAAGCAACGCCTCCAATCGGGTTTGCATCCATACTCGATAAAAAACTTCCTCCAATACGCTATTGATCACAAAACCAATCAACACCAAGAGAAGTAATTCAGTCGTATCGGTTCCTACAATTGCTCCTTCTGGTTGTGCAATTGGGGAATAGAACTTTAGATAACACCACACCACAATAACGATTAGTGGTGCGATGACGTGTCTGTGGGTGCGAGGCTTTGCAGAGATATTATCTTGCTGCCCACCAGTCATTTTTCGATAAATCAGCAATAAAATCAATGGGATGAACAATAATGTCGTCAACTTGAACGTCAAATAATATAGCTGGAAATGTAATCCTTGCGGGTCTATCGTTATCAGAGAAACCGTAAATAAAATGCCTGACAGCAATAATACAATGGATTGAACGACCAAGTGCTTTTTCTCCATTTGCTTGAAATAAAAGAGATCTTGACTTTTATAAGGAATCATACGGATTAGAACAATGCCAAGGAATGCCGGCAACATACTATGCCATATTGGAATCACTTCCTCACGATCAGCCGTGTACCTTATATTCAAGTTTCCTGTCCACACTAACCACAATACAGCAGCAAATATCATGATCATGCATAATAAGCCGATTGCCTTTCCCCATGCTGGAAACATTACTTTGAATTGCTGATTCATTCCAATTCCCCTCCTTGAGTGCTATGTCGCCTTTGCTTCTTTTTTTAATTCAATTGAGTTAAATAAACTCTAGCACATCTCATCTTCATCGTCTATTTATTTCAGTTGAGTTAAATAATATGATATTCTGTGTGTATGCCAAAAATCGTGGACCATGAGAAGATGAAGAATATTATTGCTGAAGCAACTTGGAAAATCATTAGTGAGCAAGGCATTCATCATGCAACGTCAAGAACAATTGCGAAGGAAGCCGGATTATCACAAGGAGCCTTAAGACATTATTTTTCCAAACAAGAGAGCCTGCTAGCATTTGCAATGGAGTTAGTTAAAGAAAAGGTACTTACTCGTCTAAGGAATCTGAATGCAAAAGGACTGGCGCCTCAAGAAAGAATTGTTGAATACTTGCTCGAGCTAGTTCCTACGGATGAACAAACATTATTGGAAATGGAGGTTTGGTTTGCATTTGTAACCTATGGAAAGACGCAAAAAGGGTTCGATGCCAATTATGAGGACCTGCAGAGTGCAATCAGGAACTGCATTATGTACTTAAAAAATGAAGGTCTTCTGCGCACTACCGATGAAGAGAAGGAACACGAAAAGCTGTATGCCTTTATGAATGGGATGGCTCTCAATTTGTATCTAGAGCCGCATAAGATAAATCGAACACGAAGCAAAGAAATGATACAAGACTATATCCATTGGATTATACGTTGAAGGAAAGCATGACACACAGATCGGGGAGTTAAGTTAGCGTGCCAAAGCGTAGCAGAATCCCATCTGCAGCAGGAGCGACTGAATAAGTTATGAGGAAAATCCGGTGGTTATCGGGGAAAAATAAAGATTAAGAACCCGCGTCTGACGCGGGCTTCTTTGTGCTTTCTATACATCCATATCCATGCATTTCAGGAGCTTACCTCTCCGACTTCTGTAACGTTTAGATTCAGCTTATGTTTTTCGCATACTTCGTAAAAATCTTTCGAAACAATGGGTTTGAAGATATTGATATAATCCAGCATAAAAAATTCATGCTCGCCAATTCGCTCTTTATGAAGGCAGATTCGAGATACAACTTTGACGTTCTTACGTGGAGGCTGTTCTACAGATGCAGCAATGACTGCTTTGCGCCCATATTCGGAACGTTCATAATCAAAAACATCCAAACGATCAAGGTGATGTGCAATCCAATAGGTTTGATCAACCGAACGACCGTCATGGTAACATACCGTTGTCGGAATAAACTGTGTGTTTGTCTTCGTTTCCTCCAGCAGCTTTTTAAAACGATCTGATACGTGTCTTGTGCCTGTGATCGTCTCAAAATAATCTACATTCAGGTTGCGCACCGAGGACAGTAACTCAACCTCTGCGGTTGTCCCCTCTGGCAACCGATTCTCTACCGCCAGATAATTCACCTCTAATTGGGGAGTGAAAATCGTTCCACCACTAATAAACCCTCTACGTGGATATTGAGATTCCAGAAAATAATAGTCCAAAGAATGATGTCTCCTTTCCAATTGAAGTGCTTTTCATCCATTTTACATCTTTGCATGCAAAATAGGGGCCGGGTTACTCATGAACATGAGTGCCCTGCCCCTTGCTTTAATATACATATGAATATACAGACCTTAAGCAACACTATAACAGATCGAAAAGAAACAGTCTATATTTTTGGGGAAATGTTCTATATATTTAGGTTGCTGGCCGGCAAAATACAGATGAAACGGAGCATAAATCAATGAATTCCAACAACCATCTTACTCGTGAAGAATTACAGGATTATCTGTACAATGTATTTGGTGCCGGTTACCACATAACGCAGAGCGCAAGAATTCATGGAGGCGCACAAAAAGTCATTTACAAAATTGATTGCACGAATGGTTTCACTTGTATGTTTTACGTTTGGGATATTTCCAGCAACTATTTTCAGGAAGAGATCTTGAATGACTCCACTTTCCACAGTTCCTATGGCAGCGAACTTTTCTCTTTGAATACTCGCTTTCTCGCTCAACATGGAATTCGAACACCAATCTTGTATGATCTAAATAACGATAGAGACCGACACTCTTATGATTTTGCTCTTGTTGAGTATGTGGATGGACAAAAAGCCGAAGCCTATTTCCAGCATAAAAACCACAAAGATCGGGATGTGTTGTTTCAACGGATCAGGGATATGTTGTCTAATATGCATAACATCCAAAGAAACGTTTATGGAAACGCCAACAATAACAACAAAAAGGCTGGGCCTTGCTACCAAGTTCAGCGCTTAGATGCCGAAGCAGCCTTATCCTATGCATCCAAGCACATGACAGATATAAGGAATAATGACGAAAGGCTGCTTGAGAAACTTTACGAATTGGAAGCAGCCATTCAACCCAGAGATCTCTATAGTTTCATTCATGGAGAGTTAGGTCCGGATCATATATGGATAGATCATGCTATGCAACCATGCCTTATTGATATTGAGGGCGCAGGATTTTTCGATCTCGAACATGAGCATAGCTTTCTGGAGTTTCGATTTGGAGACTTTTATCACTACTTAAAAAATAATGATCTCGACCCGGAGCGGATGACATTTTATCGATTTTGCCATCATTTGTCCTTGATATCAGGAGGATTGAAACTGCTTCACAGACAATTCCCCGATCAGCAATTCGCAAGAGGCCTCGCGGAGTATCATGCCAGATGTGCAATTCAGATGCTTAGCCAAAAAGTTTAATTATCCCGCTTAATCAAACTGTGATAACACTATAAACATGAATATGGATATAAGCCTGAAAGGAGGTTTGAACATGGAATTTATTTACGAAGATGAAAAACTTGCAGTGAGCTTTATTCAAGCCATTCACACTGGAGATATTCCATCGTTACAGCAACTGCTGGCAGAGAATCCCGGGTTGGCAAAGATAAGAATATTGGAAAGAAAGCCTGACAACGTAGATTCAGATTCCAGAATCTCTCGAACGCTGCTGCACGTGGTAACGGATTGGCCGGGGCACTTCCCTAATGGAGCGGATACCGTGCGAGTGTTGACCAAGTTCGGTGCGGAAGTGAACGCTCCTTTTGTCGGTCCAAACATCGAGACACCTTTGCATTGGGCTGCAAGCTCCAATGATGTTCAAGTGCTCGATGCCCTTCTTGATGCTGGCGCAGATATTGAAGCCCCTGGCGCAGTCATCGCCGGAGGCACACCGCTGGACGATGCTATTGCTTTCGCACAATGGAATGCAGCACGGCGCTTGGTTGAGCGCGGCGCGATCTTTGCCCTTTGGCATGCGGCCGCCCTAGGAGATATTCACGCCATACAAGAACACTTTAAAGGAGCTAAACTCCCAGAACGTTATCCTTGGGGAACAAGCACCTCCCCTTCTCCTCCCGATGCAGTAACCGTTGCTTTCTGGTGTGCTTGCCATGGAGGACAAAGAGAATCAGCCGAGTACCTACTTGACCAAGGTGCCGAATTGAATTGGATAGCCAGCTGGGATGGATTGACTCCACTGGACACAGCAAAACGTAATTTTTCAGCTGAACTGATCCCGTGGCTTGAAAGTCAAGGTGCCAAATCCGCTAGCGAGATTCACAGGTAGATGAATGGCTAGCATAGAATTGCCAATTGCCAGTGGCTGCGAATACAGTTATAAAGAGAATCCAGTGGCTACTGGGGATGTGTAGAAGACTCCAACAAATATACACAACGAAAAGTACATCACCACTTGAGCGATGTACTTTTCGTTGTGTGGTGATTCTAAAAACGTGAGAGGCGACAAGGGTCTAATTCATTTCTTGATTTTCCATCAATAATTTCACTTGCAGCCAGATTCGCAATCAGCGGCGCCAGCGTAATTGCAGAATGCATTACCGTCAGATAAAGTCCATTCATGTGATCATGGAAGCCCACAATCGGATAACCGTCTTCAGGCATAGGTCTCCATCCAACCTTTATGCTCTCCAGTTCCAGTTGATTTCCGTGCTTGAGACTGCGACGCAATGTGTCGTAAGCTCGCTTACCGACCGCCTGTGGTCCGTTTTCCTCCGACTCGTCGATATAGTCTTCCGCAGCCAGCAGCGTATAATCTGTCAGTTGACGCGCTTCAAATTGCGCATTGGAGATTAATGTGTGTATCCGTTTATTAGCAGTTTTTATCCGAATCAGAATCGAAGGTGACAAAGTTACTGGCACGTGACAACCTAACGGGTTACAAAGTTCGGGTGTACCTGTTCCTGCGGCCAATACCACAATATCTGACTCCACAAAACCCCTGGATGTATGAACACCAACCAGACGGGAACCCTCTTGCTTCAGTTGTGTAACATTGGTGTCGAACTGAATCTTTGCTCCGTACTCTTGCGCTTTGCTCAACAACAGCTCCGTTACCACTATAGGGTCCACCGCACCTTCTTTGCTGACAAACATGGCTTCATCCGGATATTCCTTCAGATTGGGCTCCAATGCCTCAAGCTGCTCCCGGTTTAATTTTTGAAATTGTTGCTCCCTTAGAGGCGGAATGTCCCAAGTTAGCGCGCCATGCCAATGAATTTTCAGTTCGGACAACTCTTGCTGAAGTGTGTGATATTCTTCCACAGCTGCATCGTACAAATGCCAGTATTCAGGAGCCACTCTATGCGTCGTATGTATCCAGGCAAATGATTTTTCTGTGACTTCACGCGCCGCGGCTGAGTGCCGTTCAATAACAGTTACATCTTGATTTCGTTTGGCTAGATGATAGGCCATACACGCCCCAACAATCCCTGCACCAATAATCACAATTTTTTGTTTATTCAAAACTAACTCTCCCTTGTCACCCTATCACCCCAAGGGATCGATTTTCCGAGGTTCGGATGGGTGTGCTCCTTTTTCGTCTTCTTCGCCGTACAGCTTCTCCATATGCTGCACATGGCCGGCTCCCCAGTCGCTCATTGTCTGGAGCACAGGTTTCATGAGCTGTCCGTACTCCGTAATCGAGTATTCGACCTTAGGCGGAATTTGGGCATATACTTCTCGATGCACAATATCGTGATACTCCAGTTCTTTTAACTGCTGGGTCAGCATCTTTTTTGAAATATCCGGAATGGCTTTTTGTAATTCGCTGAACCGCATTGTACCGTTGCTCAGCAGTCGTAGAAGGATCAAAGATTTCCATTTACCCGTGAGGATATCCAAGGCCGTTCCGAATTTGCAATATACCGTCATTCTTATTCCTCACTTTCTGACCATATCCGGGTATACTTTTGGTTACCTCGTTAGGTTTAAGTGCCTACTTCCAGATTGGGCCTTCTCACTTTAGTATAGAGGCAGATATTAAAATCGAGCAAGTGAAGGGATACGAAAAGATGAATGTAACGTTATGGATCGTACAAATCATATTGGCGCTAGGTTTTGTATATTCAGGATGGATGAAAACCATTCGTATCGAGTCGTCAAAAAAGACCTGGGCCTGGGTCAATAATGTGCCAAAAAGTCTAGTTATTTTGATCGGAATCGCGGAGCTACTAGGAGCGCTTGGCCTTGTTTTTCCTTGGGCGCTGAACATCACTCCGGTGCTTACGCCCATCGCCGCAATCGCTTTGGCTACGGTCACCCTGTTCGGGATGCTGTTTCATGTTTGGCGTAAAGAGTACCGGGAGCTAGGCGTGAATATCTTTTTTATAGTTCTTGCGTTGATCGTGGCTTTTAAAAGACTATAAGGAAACGGTGAAGTACAAATCCAAAAAAAACTCAAAAGTGGATGGACAGGTGATGAGAGTGAGGATTCCGTTTTTGAAGGTCTTATCTGGGATAACCTCCCTGCTGTCCAGAATAATCACGTTTATCGTGAGGAAAGCCGTGGCTTCGTGTTTAGTGACCTGATTTCGTTGCAAGCCCAACTTAAATTTGTCGTAGACAGCCTAACCCAAACAGAGTGAAATGGAGTAGACCACGGTATGTACGAGGCAAGGAGCAATCCTCGTCTTTTTATGTTTTTGCATAGTCCTTATCTTTCATTAAAAGAGAGTTTGAAAACAAAAACGCGACTTATATATAACATTGCCACATTTGAAAAAGCCTGGACAGAATACACACCTATTTACCGACGAAGCCTGCGATCTGTTCCAATAGTGTTATGCTATCGTAGTTGTGCACACAAATAAACAGGGACCTCTCACCATGTTGGCAAGGGTCCCTGTCTTTAAACTTGTTATATAGCCCATTTTCCGTTACGTGATGGTAAGCCCACCGCTTGCATAACCGGCCACGGTTGTAGCCACATCAATTCCGGCTGTTACGGATGCTGAGAAGACCATCAGCAGGCGGTCACCTGCCGATACCGGAATACTCAGTCCCGTAGTTAACCCGCTGGATATTGTCCCCAGTGCCAAAACCCCGGTAAGTGCAGGAGCCAAAGTTACCAATGCACCCGGTACAGCTGTAAAGGAGTTATTAGGTGTAGTGGAACGGAATAATTGTGCAGTTATCGTTACTGTAGATCCAACCAAACTAAGTCCGGCAGTCGTACTGAAATAAGCGGCTAGTGAAGTAATCGTTCCTGAACGTGATGCCGAGAAAGCAAAGTTAAGCAAGGTACCCGCAGCGCCAGTGAGATCAATAATTCCTCCGGTAACACTTACTCCTGTAGCATTGTTACCAAAACCAACTAAACTGGAAGTATTCAAAAGTCCACCCAATACCGTAGTCAACGCAACCGGAAGTCCTGATGCATACGGAATAATTGCTCCAGAACCTGTCGCACCCGTAGCCCCGGTTGTACCTGCTGTACCTGTGGCTCCCGTTGCTCCTGTTACACCTGCTGTGCCCGTTGCTCCCGTTGCTCCGGTTGTACCTGCTGTGCCTGTCGCTCCGGTTACTCCGGTTGCCCCGGTTGTACCCGCTGTGCCTGTGGCTCCAGTTGCCCCTGTCACACCTGCTGTACCCGTTACTCCGGTTGTACCGGTTGTACCTGCTGCGCCTGTCGCTCCAGTTGCCCCTGTCACACCTGCTGTGCCCGTTGCTCCCGTTACTCCTGTTGTACCTGCTGCGCCTGTCGCTCCCGTTACTCCGGTTGTACCCGCTGTGCCTGTGGCTCCAGTTACTCCGGTTGCCCCGGTTGTACCCGCTGCGCCTGTGGCTCCAGTTACTCCGGTTGTACCTGCTGTGCCTGTCGCTCCCGTTACTCCGGTTGTACCTGCTGCTCCTGTAGCTCCGGTTACACCTGCCGTGCCTGTCGCTCCAGTTGCCCCGCTGCCTGTCGCTCCCATTGCTCCGGTTGCCCCCGTTGTGCCTGCTGCTCCTGTAGCTCCGGTTACACCTGCCGTGCCTGTCGCTCCAGTTGCCCCGCTGCCTGTCGCTCCCGTTGCTCCGGTTGCCCCGCTGCCTGTCGCTCCCGTTGCTCCGGTTGCCCCCGTTGTGCCTGCTGCTCCTGTAGCTCCGGTTACACCTGCCGTGCCTGTCGCTCCAGTTGCCCCACTGCCTGTCGCTCCCGTTGCTCCGGTTGCCCCCGTTGTGCCTGCTGCTCCTGTAGCTCCGGTTGCACCTGTGGCTCCCGTGATACCTGGGATTTCACCCAGCAATTCGGAAGAAACCAAACGATGGGCTGTTACCAATGAGCCTGTACTGCTCTTACCCCATACAGATACTTGAATAGGATCATTAACCATGGTTGTTGTTGTAAAAGTAAACTCGAAGGCGTCCAGATTCGCAAAATAATTGTTGGTTATTACTTGATTCGGTGCGATGTCAAAAGACTCACTGACATACAAAACCCTCAAGCCACCGCTCATATAATACCCTTGTATCTGTACGGTTGATACTGTCACATCACTACGATTAGCTATTCTTACTGTAACTGTTTGAGTCGGTCTTACACCACCAACCGCATTATTTTCTATCGGCCCTGTTGATAAAAAGCTCATCGCTACATCTCCTCTTTTGGGGATTTCTGATCTCCTAGATGTCATTAACTGTTTTTTCGTGCTCCACCACCCGGTGTGCATCTACCAATTGCCCGGACGATTGCTTGCCCCACACTGAAATTCCCACTTCGTCCACACTTTCTGGTGCTGTTACAAAAACAAACTCGAAAGCATCTAAATTCGCAAAATAATTTCGGGTCACTGCTTCATTAGGGGCAATACTGATCACTTCACTCACATATAGCGTTCTTGTTGTGCTGAGCACATAACCCTGAATGGACACGGTTACCGAGTCCACCTCAGCCCGACTTACCAATCTAATCGTTACCTGTTGGGTCGGTCTAACCCCGGAAACCGGATTGTTTTCAATCGGCCCAGTTGACAAAATAGCCATTTTCCCATCCCACCTTTATGAACCTCTGACTCTAGCAGTATTTGGCATAAGCTCACTCGATAGTAATATTCAAACACTCAATCAACGGTGTGGACAAAACACAGGGGGCAATCCACCATTGTCACTTAACAACCTATTACGCACAGGGCTTTAGCTATATAAAAACTGGGATATGTACAGCAAAGAGAAAAATATGCAATATCAAAGTTGGTCAGCAAGTAAGAGTAGATTTTGTTATGTAACCAGGATCGATTCCAGAAAAAAACGAAATGACCGTTCCCCCGGTAGATTCCAGGGAAACGGTCGCAGCTTAAGACGTCTTTTTCTCGTATCTAATTGTTGGCCGGGTAAAACTATGCTTGAAAGTGCAGTTTTATAGAATACGAGAGAGTATTTTACCATTAAGCCCAATGTTAAACACATAGAATAATAATGGTCTCTTCATCCTTTACTAAAAATAGAAAAAGATTGTATTATCTTAAAATTGTGATATGATATCGTCAAGTTAATAAACATTTAAAAGAAAATATGAAAAATAATTACATTTAAATGTGACCAAACCTCTTTCTTCGCCAAATTTCAGTGTTCTAACTCATTTTATTGAAAGCGATTACAAAAAGAAACCTGACAGATTATAGCTTTTCTAAACGCACCCACAGATGCAGGCTTACTACGGGTTATAGCCACTCCCCTTGCTGCCGTTACTACGTACCCGGTACACAGGTTGTCTGGCTTAAACCATATATGACAACATGAAGACTTATCCTAACAGCCAATCTAACCATTATTTCAAGAAGGGGGTGACATGAGGAAAATCTTTTCGTTTTTTCGGCATTTCATCATCTCAGCTATCCTGAATTTTAGCTCACCAACTAATCCAATCTCATGGAGGCGAAACGTATGATTCGTAAACCGCTAGTTTTGTTGTTGTCGTGTCTGTTAATCTTTGTCACCCTGCCCGTGGAATCAAGCCATGCAGCCAATGCAGCCGTTGCCAAACTTCCTGGAAACTCTAATCCCCTCATCGATCATAAACTGGGAGCCGATCCTTATGTGCTCGTCCATAACAATCGGGTCTATGTCTACATGACAGGTGATGCCTATCTGTACAACAGTGACGGCTCTGTCCGAGAGAACCAGTACAGCACGATCGGGAAAATTAACGTCATCTCCTCAGCTGACATGGTGAACTGGACAGACCATGGTTCCATCCCGGTAGCGGGTGCGAATAATGCCAATAATGGACAAGGAATTGCCAAATGGGCTACTCAGTCCTGGGCTCCTGCCATGGCGAAGAAAACCATTGCTGGCAAAGAAAAGTTTTTCCTGTATTTTGCCAACTCGGGCGGAGGTATCGGGGTACTCACGGCTGATTCTCCCATTGGACCGTGGTCAGACCCAATCGGACGTGCCCTCCTGACTCACGGTACACCGGGTATGTCCGGAGTAACCTGGCTCTTTGATCCGGCTGTACTTGTCGATGATGATGGCTCTGCTTACTTGTATGCTGGAGGCGGCATTCCGAACGATACCAACGCTGCTTCCATTGCCAATCCCAAAACAGCTCGAGTCATTCGTCTCGGTGCCGACATGACCAGCGTGGTGGGCAGCGCGGTTACTATTGATTCTCCTTATATGTTCGAAGATTCTGGCATCCACAAGTATAACGGCAAATATTACTACTCCTACTGCATCAACTTCGCGGGAACACATCCCACGGCATATCCGAAAGGTGAGATCGGATACATGGTTAGCGACAGCCCAATGGGGCCTTTCACGTATAAAGGACACTTTCTGAAAAATCCCGGCACGTTCTTCGGGGTAGGCGGCAATAACCACCATGCCGTGTTCCAGTTCAACAACGAATGGTATGTGGCGTACCATGCACAAACGGTAAGTAAAGCATTCCTTGGGGATGGCAAAGGGTACCGTTCCACCCACATTAACAAGCTGACCCACAACGCGGATGGCTCCATCCAGGAAGTGCAGGGTAACATGACTGGTGTATCCCAAACGACCAACCTCAACCCGTATGTCCGGGTGGAAGCGGAAACCATTGGCTGGCAAGCAGGCATTAACACCGAGCCGAGTCAAGCGAGCGGTGGACCTGTAGCCAATCAGAATGTTACTAATATTCATAATGGAGATTGGATCGCGGTCGGCAATGTTGATTTTGGCTCAGCTGGAGCCTCCAAGTTCAAGGCTAATGTCGCTTCTACCGGAAATGGCAACATCGAGGTACGACTGGACAGTCCGACAGGTCCTCTGGCTGGAACACTTAATGTAAGCTCAACCGGCGGTTCGCAAACGTGGCGCGAGATGGAGACCAATGTAACCAACGCTACGGGCGTACATCGTTTGTATCTGGTGTTTACAGGCTCA
Source organism: Paenibacillus sp. FSL K6-4396 (assembly GCF_038002525.1). Classification (NCBI taxonomy): domain Bacteria; kingdom Bacillati; phylum Bacillota; class Bacilli; order Caryophanales; family Paenibacillaceae; genus Paenibacillus; species Paenibacillus sp. FSL K6-4396. Next base: position 5,195,842 of record NZ_JBBOCR010000001.1, read on the forward strand.
GGTAATGGAAACCTGTTCAAACTGGATTACTGGCAGTTTACATCCGGTTCGGGCGGCAACCCCAACCCCAATCCTAACCCATCCGTTACTCGCATCGAAACGGAAAGCATGACACTTGGCGGTCAATATGCCGGTGTGATCAGCTCCCCTTTTAATGGAGTAGCGCTCTACGCCAACAATGATTATGCAGCATACAATCAATATTATGCTTTCCCAACCCATCATTTCTCTGTCCGCGGTGCTTCCAACAACAATGAGACGGCCCGTGTCGATCTTGTCATCGGGGGTGTAACGGCGGGTTCATTCTACTTTACCGGTACACAACCGACCGTACAGACCCTGTCGAACATCACACATGCTACAGGCAATCAGGAAGTCAAGCTGGTCGTAACAACGGATAATGGTACGTGGGATGCTTATATTGATTATCTTGAACACTCGCAATAACACAAAGGTCAAGATAGACTTGGGAGGACAAGTTATGTGGAAAAAAATCTGTACGCTTCTGCTCTCAATTCCGTTACTCCTGGCATCGCTGTCAACGACAAGTCCTACCGCTTCCGCATCAACGTTCAGCAATCCTGTCATTTATGCGGATGTTCCTGACAGTGATGTCATCCGGGTGGGCAATGCCTTCTATATGACCAGCACAACGATGCATATGAATCCGGGTGTACCTGTGATGAAGTCTTATGATCTGGTCAACTGGAGCATCGTAAACTATGTGTATGATACGCTTGGAAACGGGGATATACAAAATCTGAACAACGGACAAAACGAGTATGGGCGTGGTTCATGGGCGAGCAGCTTGCGGTACAACAACGGTATATATTATGTGGCCTTTGGCTCGCTTTCCACGGGCAAGACATATATTTACCAAACCAGCAATATTGAAACAGGGCCATGGACACCTTACACATTGAACAGTTATTATCATGACCCCTCCCTTATGTTTGACGGGAATCGAACCTTTCTTGTTCATGGCAGTGATAACATCAGTATCGTTGAGCTGACACCTGATGCCAAGGCCGTCAAGTCCGGCGGGCTGAGTCAGGTTCTGATTCCAAACGCAAGCAGCATAGCTGGCTCTAACATGATCGTAAAGGCAGAAGGAGCACACATTCAGAAGATCAATGGCATGTACTATGTATTCCTGATTGCCTGGCCTTCAGGTGATGGCCGCATTCAGCTTGCCTATCGTGCAAACACTTTGACAGGGCCATACACAGGTAAAGTTGTACTACGAGACTCGGGCATTGCCCAAGGAGGTATCGTGGATACCGCATCCGGTGCATGGTACGGCTTGCTGTTCAGAGATAGCGGGGCTGTTGGACGCATTCCCTATCTCGTGCCGGTGACATGGTCCGATAACTGGCCTGTGTTTGGGGTGAACGGCAAGGTTCCCCTGAACATGAATATGCCCGTTGAAGGTCAGCCTGCTGCCAAAATCTACGGGTCCGATGAGTTCAACTCAACCACATCAGGCACACCCTCAGTAACGCAACTGTTAGTGAACGGCGGCTTTGAGGAGAGCAGCATTCAGCCCTGGACCAGCAACAATACGGCGAACATCACCGTAACAAATGCCGAAGCTTTTGGCGGTTCCAAAAGCCTGCTCGTCAGCGGCAGACAGCAGACAGCAGGCGGTGCCAAACAGATGATTACAGGCAAGCTGGTACCGGGAGAAACGTACTCTTTTTCGGCTAAGATCAAATACACGACTGGTCCTGCAACCAAAACGTTCAATCTTAGCATCCAGAATGGTGCAAGTTATACCGGAATTACCATTATGGGCAGTGCGACGCTTACCCGCGGACAGTGGGGTACCATTCAAGGTACGTATACCGTTCCGTCGAATGCAGACCTATCCCAAAGCTTTATTTTTGTGGAAACACCGTATAACTCGAATCCGGACCCTACCAATGATCTGATGGCGTTTTATGTGGATGACGTCTCACTGACGAGCAATTCATCTACCGGCACATCCAGTCTGGCTCCATACTGGCAGTGGAATCATAACCCTGATACTGCCAACTGGTCCCTGCTCCAGCGGCCCGGTTTTATGCGGTTAACTGCAGGCAAAATCAGCAAAAACCTGTTAGAAGCCCGCAACACGCTGACACAACGAACCTTTGGTCCAAAAAGTACGGGGATGACCGCTTTGGATACAGCAGGCATGAAGGATGGTGATTATGCTGGACTCGCTGCTTTTCAGGCCAAATATGGTTTTGTCGGCGTAAAAATGACGGGCAGCACCAAATCCATCGTTATGGCTAATGCCAGTTCCGGCACCATGACTGAAGTAGCAACTGTGCCATTAAACCAGAACAGAATCTATCTCCGCGTCATCTGTGATTTTACGAACCAAACCGACAAAGCCTACTTTGCTTATAGCCTGAATGGCAGCAACTGGACAACCATTGGCAATACACTTCAAATGTCTTACACCCTGCCACACTTTATGGGATACCGGTTTGCACTATTCAATTATGCAACGAAGTCTACCGGAGGATATGCAGATTTTGATTATTTTCGCGTAGAATAAATGTGGTTTTATTGGGTTATTAATTTTTCGGTTATTAATCAGGACCTGGACTTCACCATGTGTGGAGCCAGGTCCTTTTCAGTACATTTCTTATGAAGAGTTTCAGCTTTTAACTTTTAAAAATCCCGGAACTGTTTTATATAACGCATGTATTCTTCAGCACTTCGGTTAATCTCTTCATCCGTAGCCTGGAACGAGGCACCGTAGACTGCATAATGAGGCAGCGCCTGAACCCCTATATGATTCATGCTTGCTACGAAAGGTGCAACAAGTTCCTCTACGCTGTAACCGATAGAACCATCTTTCGCATAGTTCTCCTGCTTATCCCCTATGGACATCGCCAGTCCCATCCGCTTTCCCTTCAATCGATTTCCTTTCGATCCGTACGCCCATCCATGAGTGAACACGTCATCAAACCATTTTTTCAACAGCGGTGGATAACTGTACCAATATAACGGGAACTGCAACATGATATGATCATGCGTCTCCAGCAACTCTTGTTCTCGGGAGACATCAATCTTCCAATCGGGGTAGGTCGTATATAATTCGTGAAGAGCAATATTATCTGTATACTGCAGCAACTCCTCCTTCCAGCGACGATTGACTCTCGAACTTTCCATATCGGGATGTGCCAGAATAACAAGTGTTTTCATCATAAGTTCCTTTCTTCCCATCCAGGGTGTTGGTTTCTATATTTGGATATGGACCATTATCGATCACATCCAGTCAAAAGAAAATACACACAATGAAGTAAGATGCTTACCTCAAAGTGTGTATGGACTTTCGTGTCAGAACCATGAGAAAATAAATAGTTACACCCTATATAACACGTAAAATTTAACTTGAGGTGAATCAGGATATGAAACAATACAATCTGGGCATTGAAGCGACGCTCGAAATTATAGGTGGCAAGTGGAAAGCCTTGATCATCTGTTTATTGATGTCCGGAGTCAAGAGAACAGGCGAATTAGAGCGCAGCATCCCGGGTATTTCGCAAAAAGTGTTAATTCAACAATTACGCGAGCTGGAACGGGACGGCCTTGTCACCAGACATGTCTACCAGCAGATGCCTCCCAAAGTGGAATACGGACTTACAGAGTATGGCGTTACCGCCAATACCATCATTGATGTCATGTGTACTTGGGGAAGGGACAATATTGCTCTCAGACAGCAGCGGGGCGAAGATGTTGTATTGTTGGAGAACAACCAGCCCGAGTCTTGATTTCACAGTTGCACATCCTCCATACATTAAGTAGGACATATGTCTCTTTTTCCACGAAAACGTTTAAAAAACCTTTATATTCCAGACCAAATGATCGATATACAAAATGGGACACCTGAATATCCCGTGTTGAGCATTGGATTCACATCTCACAAATGCAACATGGGAGAACAGAATGATACATACGGTAGCGAGTAAGGGAAAAAGATAAGCTCTATCTGGTGAGATGGAAAGGGCAAACAAAGGAGAAGGAGAGTCATATGAAGGTACGAACGAGTCAAAGAGGAAAAACACGCAACATCTACATGAACTTGCTGTTATCAGTTCTGTTGTTGATTAGCAGCATCCCGCTGTGGCCGGTCTCAAAAGTGAACGCCGCAGATGAGGAACATCATCTGTTATCCCTGAACCGGCCTGTGTACAGCTCCTCATCTCTGGGGGGCAATACGGCAGACCATGTGGTTGACGGCAACAAAAACACCCGCTGGGAAAGTATATGGCAGCAAGATCCGCAGTGGATCTATGTTGACTTAGGCGCGGTGGCCTCCATCTCGGGCATCTCCATCCAGTGGGAAAATGCGTATGCTTCCAGCTTTGAACTGGAAGTATCCAACGACGAGGTCAACTGGCAGTCTGTTTACTCGACAATGAAGGGGCAAGGCGGCCTGAGCGAAATTGAGGTCACAGCGGAGGCACGATATGTGCGCTTGTTCAGTCATCAAAGAGCACAGCCAGCCTATGGCATCTCTGTATACGAATTCAATGTATACGGGACGGGCGGAGCAAATCCACCTCCCAAACCAGCAGCCATGAACCTTGCACTCGGACAACCGGTTACCGCGTCTTCGGAAGAAATTGATGAGCCCAGCCGTTCAGCCGAGGATAAAGCCAAAATGGAAAAAGGGAATTACGAAGCCCGGAATGTAACGGATGGCAATCCGGATACACGCTGGTCTTCCATCTACAAGGATCAGGAATGGATTGTTGTAGACCTTGGACTGATCCGGGAAATCGGGAACGTATCCTTGCAATGGGAAAACGCTTTCGGACGTGCATATGATATTCAAGTATCCAATGATGCACAGCAATGGACTACATTGTACCGGGAACTGCACAGCAACGGTGGACGGGATGAAATTCCGGTATACGCTGAAGCACGGTATGTGAAATTGGCCGGACTTGGCAGAGGAACAACCAACGGATACTCCCTGTACGCCTTAGATGTCTACGAGTATATCGAAGGTGATGCCAAACCTGCGCATACCATTCCGAATATCCCTGAACCGTCCTCGGTACAGGTGGGTTCCGGCAGTTACGCTGTAAATGACATCACGATGCTGCAGCCGAAAAATCCGAAAAATCGTACGACTGATATTACGGCGCCTCTCCCTTCCAATGACTGGTGGCAGTCTATTCTTGTATCCGATCTGGGGGATGGCAACAGTCTGGTCACACTCCCGCTCAAAAGCAGATATACCAAACAAGGACTTCAATTTCTGAATCCCGGAGCTGGTTACGTTTCGGCTGATGGCGGTTCTATGGACGCTGACGGGGAACCGGATCTGATCATGACCACCAGCAATATGAATCCGGCGGAGGTCAATACCAAGGTGGCGGGATACGGGGATTATTCTGCAACGATCATCATGAGCGATGATGACACGGCCAAAATGAACACCACGTTTGTGAAGGGTTCCCCTTTCCTGTACAACACCTTCGATAACCCGGATACCATTATTGTTCGTTCGCCCAACATCACACGTCTCTTCGATGATCAGAACCGTGAAATTGTTCTGAAGGATGGAGAATCGCTGACGGCCGATCATATCGGCGTTGAAATAACCAATCAGGACAGAGCGCCCAAGCCTCAGACCTTTACAAGAAATTACGGGATCTTTGCACCTGAAGGAACCGTATTTATGAAACTTGGCAATACGCTCAAGATCAAGCTGGGCCAGAGCGAAAACTATCTGTCACTGGCTACCCTGCCGTCCGCGGCAGAGCTGCCTTATTATTACCAGCATGCCTACGCCTTTGTTACCGATACACAAGTGGACTACAATTATAACGAGAGCACTTCACTGGTAACGACTACCTTCAATTCGGTAACCCAGACGAAGCGGGCAGGCTTTTCCTCCGAGACACTCATGGCCTTGTTCCCGCACCAATGGAAACTGGCGACTACTCCGATAACGGAGCTTGTTTACCCTTCCATTCGCGGCATGATGAAATTAAGTGAAGGCAATACGTTTACGACACAGGATCGATTCTATGGCATTATCCCGCAATTTGTGGAGCCGGATGATCCAACCTATTCGCGTGCACAATTAATCAGCTATCTGGATCAGCTTGACGCGGATACGGCAGGCAATCTGATGAGCGAGGATCCTTACTGGCAAGGGAAAAAACTTCATCCGCTTGCGCTGGGTGTACTCATCAGCGACCAGATCGGAGATACGGTACGACGAGACCACTATCTGTCCCTGCTTCGAAACATTTTGACAGATTGGTATACCTATTCGCCGGATGAACCTTTGCACTCGTATTATTTTTATTATTCGGATGAATGGGGAAGCATTTTCCCTTACGGTAGTGGATTTGGTGTTAATACCGGATTGACAGATCATCATTTTACCTACGGCTATTATGTTTTTGCATCGGCTGTGCTGGCCACATATGACCAGACATTCTTGCAAGATTACGGCGACATGGTTGACCTTCTGATTCGGGACTACGCCAATCCTTCACGGACAGATGATCAGTTTCCAAGGCTTCGCAATTTTGATGCGTACGCAGGCCACTCCTGGGCAGGTGGTTACGCCGATAATCGCAGCGGGAATAACCAGGAGGCCGCAGGTGAAGCCCTCTTTAGTTGGGTCGGCCAATATATGTGGGGTGAGGTGACAGGCAACAAAGCCTATCGCGACACCGGGATCTGGGGCTTCGTGACCGAAGAGAAGGCTGCCGAGCAATACTGGTTTAACTATGACGGGGATAACTGGCTGGAGGATTACCCACATGCTACGGTAGGTCATGTCTACGGCAGCGCCTACCTGTATGGAACGTACTTCTCGAATGAGGCCGAGCACATTTACGGTATTCACTGGCTGCCACCAGCGGAATGGATGACCTATTATGGACGTGATCCGCAGAATACTAAGGCTCTCTACAATGGTCTCATCAAGGATCTGGGCGGTCAGCAGGAACGCACATGGCAGCATATTATTTGGCCGTTCCAGTCCATTGGAGACCCGCAAGGTGCTCTAGCCAAATGGAATACGAGCGAGATGCAGCAAAATGAAGTCTTTAACGCGTACTGGTTCATGCACAGCATGGCTTCTACGGGAACACGCACGATGGATATATGGGCAGATGATCCGGCAGCAACCGTGTATGAAAAAGACGGCGTCTATACAGCGCAAATCTGGAATCCGTCCGACACTGTCAAAACAGTGCATTTCTACAATGCCAATGGCGCTTTGGGTTCGGCTACCGTTTATGCCAAAGCGCAAGTAAAGGTTAACCCGCTGGAACATTCCGTTGTTCAACAGCCGGATGCCTCTCAGGGTGTAGTCTATCTCGATCGGAGCCAATGGACCATTACGGCGTCCTCCAGTTCGGAGCCGGTAGAGCGCATGGTCGACGGTGATCTGACTACACGCTGGTCATCCGGACAGCTTCAGAAGCCCGGCGATTGGCTGCATATTGATCTGGGAAGCGAACAGTCTATGGATACGGTATTCATGAACTCCGGCAACAACGGCGGTGATTATGCTCACGGGTACGAAATCTACGTATCCAAAGATAACGAGAACTGGGGCCAGCCTATCGCAGAGAGCGCTGGAACATCTCCAAGTTTGTCCGTGGAATTAGGCATGCAAACCGCCCGTTATGTCAAGATTGTATTGACTTCCTCTGCGGACAGCTGGTGGTCGATCTCTGAACTCAAGCTTGCCCGTTTTGGCAAACTTGAAGCAACACCGGAGTTCCCACAGCCCATACCGCTTCCAGATCGCTCTTCATGGATCGTAACCGCCTCCTCTACTCAAGGAGCCGATGTGACAGCCAATATGCTGGATGGAAGTTCAGATACCCTATGGACAAATGGGAGGAAACAAATCGAAGGACAATGGATTACCATTGACCTCGGCCAAAAGAGTTCTTTCGATGCCATAGAATTGGACCCGGGTCATGCGAAAGAAGACTATCCGAGACAGTATCGGATTTATGTCTCGGATGACGGTGAACACTGGGGCACGTCCATTGCAGGCGGCGAAGGCACGCCTGGACGCACGTCCATCACCTTCCCTGAACAGCAGGCACGTTATGTTAAGGTAGTGCAGACCGGGGATTCCGATCAATGGTGGTCGATCTCCGAGTTGTTTATTCATCATAATGGAACGGGCAAACAAAAACTTTTGCTGCCAGACGGCTGGTCCGTGATCACTTCCACTGGAGACGATGCATCGGCTATAGTCGACGGCTCGGACCAAACACGCTGGACCTCCGGTCAGACTCAAACAGGCGGCGAATGGATTCAACTTGATCTGGGAACCTCGCAGTCAGTGAATCGGATTGTGCTGGACAGCGCGCACAGCCGGGAAGACTTTGCTCGCGGTTATGAAGTATATACCTCCCTGGATGGAGAGCATTGGGGAGATGCCCTGGCTTCGGGTGAAGGATCAGATTCGATGGTTTCTATCCCCTTTGCAACGCAAGAGGCACGTTATATTAAGGTCGTACAGACGGGTACTGCTTCTCATTGGTGGTCCGTGGCTGAATTCGAGGTCTATACCGCTGATCAGACACCATGGATATCCGGGGAACAGGATCATCTGCTACCTGCTGAACTGGATCGAACATCATGGACAGCGACTGCCTCCACCTCTGAAGATGTTGCGGCGATGCTAGACGACGATCTGAACTCACGCTGGACCTCTTCATCTGGTCAACATGCCGATCAATGGGTTCAGATTGATCTGGGAAGCAAGCAGAGCTTCAGTCGCTTGACCATGGATTCGGGCAGCAGCAGTAACGATTATGCTCGCAGTTTCCAGTTCTTCACTTCTGATGATGGCGAGCACTGGAATGGGGTTACGGAAGTCCTGGGAACAGGACCCGCCATTTCACATACGTTCTCCAAACAAACGGCGCGATACATCAAAATGGTTTTGACCGCGGACACTCCCGAGTGGTGGTGGTCCATTGCCGAGTTAAAACTTTACCATTAATGTCATCATGATCTGTTCAACCACCTCTCTCCCGTTCTTGCGGGACAGAGGTGGTTTTTCTATGCCAAGGATGAAGCATATCTCATTCAAACTTCATGTTCCATACATAACCTCTGTAGTAAGATATAGATTAATGTATATTCACTACATTCTAATCGATAAGGAGGACTTCATTTGAAAAATATAATTGTCTTCGGGGCGAGCAAAGGATTGGGTGACGCGTTCGTTAGAGGCGTGCCACAGTCCGGTGATAAAGTCTGGGTGGTCTCCCGCAGCAAGCCGGAAAGTCTGAACGTGGAGGATGGCGTTCAGCGAATATGGATTCAAGCAGATCTTTCCGAACTTCAAGCCGCGGACCATATTGCCAACCAGCTTCAAGGCGAGACGTTGGATGTGCTTATTTATAACGTGGGGATCTGGGAGAAGGAAGGATTTGAAGAGCACTATACGTTTGATCGGGATGAACCCGCAGATATCAGTCAGCTAATTCATGTGAATGTGACCTCAACGATTGTATGTATACAGGCTTTACTGCCTCATCTTCGCCAGTCAGAGGCAGGCAAGATCATCCTGATCGGTTCAACAGCCGGTTTGAGCAATGCAGGCAACAGCCAGGTTTCATTTGTCGCCTCCAAATTTGCCATACGGGGTGTTACGGAAGCTTTAAGAGAGCATACGAGAGAGGACCGCATCGCGGTGACATGTATTAACCCGGGAGAACTGGCGGCAGAGATTCCTTATGAAGACGGAATGGAACGTGCACTCGCCGAGTATGATGGGACCCGCATTCCCCTCCAGGATATGGTCTCCATCGTTCGATGTATCATCAGCTTGTCCAAAGCGGCCTGCGTGAAAGAGATCAACATACCCGCATTAACGGATACGAACACCTAGATAGCAATGACATCTACACGCCTCAATCGGTCGGTTCACCGGAGTGCGCTCTGTATACACACGATGGACAGACGCCCGTTTACATTAATACATGCGATAAGTGCGCAATACCTATAGAATTCAGGCGTTCATGCTCAGGGATATTTTCATATAACAAATTCGACTTTCCTGCCTTGGCCAGGTGATCACGCATAGCGGCAATCCGTCCTTTGTTCACATCAATATAACGAAAATCGATTTGGCGCAAATGCTCCAGCCCGGTCAGTCCAGCAAATGAATCCGCCTTGAGCGCCGTATTCATCTCTTTTAGTTCAATAGATTCCAAAGTGCCGGCTGTCCATAGATGTTCGGTATCCCGCAACGATTTCATATAGTCCAGTTCGAGCTGTCTGAGGCAGGTCATCTGGGAAAAGTCGCATAACTGCTCCAACTTGGGCAAGGACAGATGCAGATATTCCAGCCCGCGCATCTGTTCGAGTCCCTGAATGCTTGTCAGTTTGCGAACAGAGCTGAGCTTCAACATCGAGATGGTCGACTGTGTCAATACATCCAATCTCCCTTTTAACTCACAGTGATCCAGGGATAGATACTGAAGCATGGGCAGTTCCGCTAACACATCAGCACTTTCGACCGTGCAGTTCAGAATGAGCGTATGCAATTGGAGGCATGCCGCAATGGAAGCAAATCCGTTGAATTTGCCACGCAGTTCAAGAAAGGTCAATCGTTTGTAGTGTTTAATAAAATCGAGCCCAGTCGCCTTTGCAGGTGAATTCAATCTTAGAAACTGCAGTTGCTCCATCGCACCCAGTATCGTCAAATCCTGTGCCTGCGAAAGATCAAGCTGCAAGGCAGACACATGTTTCAACTGTGCCAGTCGCCCCAAAAATCCGGATGAATATACCCCTTTAGGGTCCGTATGTGATATATGTAGGATCAGATCCGGCCGGGCAAAGAATACTTTGGCATCGAGCTCGGCAAGGTCCTCGTATGTATCCGCGTCAACGCGAAAATGAACCGTTGCTCTGCGACGCAACAGATGTACCGCCTGGTGCATCTTTTCGGCATTCCATGGAACCCCCTGTATTGATGCATGCCATAACTCACTCACAGATAATCCCCCTTTTCCACCCATAGTTCCAATTCATTCCATTATAAACAAGATCGCCTGGATGAACCACCACCGATCCCCGTTTTTTCATTCCTTTCCTCTTTTTTCGTTTCTTCCCTTTCATCCTTCTCATACTCATGCCTTTTCTTTAAGTTGCTTTCAGGATTATTCGACAGAAATCTACATAAAACTATAGATCATACCGACATATAACTTAGGCGTTTTGAGCTTTTTAATAATCATCTGGGGAGATGGAATATGTCGAACATGTTAAACAAGTGGGGGAAAACGGGAGCACGGACATCCAGTATGGCAAATACGTTGTCCATTGTGCTGCTCGTCATTATCGTAGTTGTCTTTGCCGTGCTGGGAACATTTATGTTTGCAAGTACAAGAAACATTCTGGTGAAACAGCAGGAATCCATGCTCCAGACCAAGACACAAGCCATTGTTAGTGAATTTGATGCACTATTCAAGGAAAAGGGCGCACTGGTCAAGCAAATGTCCACCAACACATTATTTCAGCAATACATAGAAACAACAGCATCTGCTGCGGATGCGAAAAGTTCAACCTACGCTGCGGAGACACAGGCAACACTCGCCGCTATCGTTAAGGCAGAGCCATCGTTTGCCGATGCCTGGGTCGCCGGTCTGGATGGAAAAGGATTTTGGATTCAAAATGATGGTGTCGTATCTGCACCGGACTTCGATATCCAGTCGCGTCCATACTACAAGCCGGTTACCACCGCAGACGGACTTTATTTCTCCGATCCGTACATTGATATTGCAGCAGGCAATGTACTTATGGGTATCTTTTATCCGATCAAAGACGACAACAACAACACGATCGGCTTTGCCGCAGCGGATATTGCATTTAAGGATATTCCGGCGATTATGGAGAGTTATTCCCTTGGAAGCACGGGCTATTCCATGTTGCTGTCCAAGAGCGGGGAAATTCTGTACCATCCGGATCAAGAGAAGGTTTTGAAGGAGAACATCCTGGACAGTACGGGGGACATGGGGGACATTGGCAAGAAAATGCTTGCAGGTGAAAACGGCGTACAGCTTATGAACGACAATGGGGAGCGTCGTTATATCGGCTACGCTACCAGCAAGGATACGGGATGGTCCGTTGGTCTGACCATATCCGAAGAAGAAGTTCTCGCGGAATTAAAAACGTTCACGTGGATTACGCTTGGCGGTTTTGCTGCAGCTACCCTTCTACTTGTGATTATCTGTTACATTACCCTTCGCCGTCTGTTACGCTCCATACCACAGCTGCTGGCTAAGATTAAACAGATTGAACAAGGTGATCTGACTGTCCAACTGGATATCAAATCTAATAATGAAATTGGACAAATCGCTACAGGCTTGAATTCCATGGTACAGAAAATTCAGGTCATGCTGCAAATGGTCGGCAGCTCGGCGCAAATCCTGAACCAGTCGTCGAATGATCTGCAAGCCATCTCCTCTCGAACAGCTGTGACCATGAATGACACATCAACAGCCATCAACGAGATTGCTAATGCAACGAATTATCAGTCCATCGAAACGGAAAATATTTTACGAAAAACAGGCTCTTTATCCAGCCAAATCGATGAAATTGCTACCGATGCGCAGGCTATGGGATCGGTCGTGCAGACATCTGCTGATCAGAGCAGCCAAGGACTTGCGGTCGTGGAACAATTATCGAAATGGTCCGAGGAAAACCATCAGTCCACCCAAGCAATGTCCTCTATTATCCAGGAGATTGACCTGAGTCGGAATGAAATATCCAGTTTTGTGGATACAGTCAAACAGATTGCCTCTCAGACGAACCTGCTCGCTCTGAATGCCTCCATTGAGGCTGCACGTGCTGGCGAACATGGAAGAGGATTTGCCGTCGTTGCCGAGGAGGTCCGCAAACTTGCAGAACAGACGGCTCAGGCAACAGAGGAAATCAACAAAAAGGTGAATGTTATTGAAGAGAAAACAACCCTTTCGGTTGAACATACCATGCGCGGTATGAAGATTGCGGAGGAGAATGCCAAATCCGTAGAAGATACCAAACATGTATTCTTTAGTATTAACAAAGACCTGAAAGATCTGCAGCAACGTATGATGCAGATTACCACTAATACCGCCAATGTACACAAACACAAAGATGAGATATTCCAGGCACTGGAGATTATCTCCTCCACCACAGAGGAGAATTCGGCATCAACGGAAGAAGTAAGCGCCAGCACGCAAGATCAGCTGGATAGTATCGAACAGGTAGCTGATCTGTCGAAACAGTTGAACCAGCTATCTGGCAAACTGCAAGACGAACTAAGCCAGTTTAAAGTAAAGTCATGATCTGCAAGCTTTCACCTGCTCTTCTCTTTTAGTCGCTGTCCATTTATTATTAATGAATATGCGTACGAAGAGGATTGGAGGCTGAATCATCATCATGAACTTTGCTAAACGAATGGATCATTTCAATGAAGGAATTTTCACCCGGTTGCTGGAGATCAAACGCCGCAGACTGGAGAACGGGCAGCCCGTTATTGATCTCAGTGTGGGTACGCCGAATATCCCACCTGCGCAGCATATTATAACTGCACTATGCGAGGCCGCTGCAGATCCGGCTAATTATATATATGCTGTGAATGATCAGAGTGAGTTGCTGCAAGCTACAAGCGATTGGTACAAGCAGCGTTATCAGGTCGAGTTAGACCCGGCAACACAGATCTGTTCCTTGCTCGGTTCACAGGAAGGACTGGCACATATATCCCTCTCCATTGTCGATGAAGGTGATCTGGTGCTCGTCCCTGACCCCTGCTATCCCGTCTTTGCGGATGGACCGTTACTGGCAGGTGCAGAACTGTATTATATGCCGCAAAAAGAAGAAAACGGGTATGTTATTCAGCTTCAGGATATACCGGAAGATATCGCTCAACGAGCAAAATTCATGCTGGTCTCCTATCCCAACAATCCGACAACCGCGATGGCACCGGATCAGTTCTATCTTGACCTGATTGCCTTTGCGAAGAAGTATGATATTATCGTGCTCCACGATAACGCGTACAGCGAACTCGTATTTGACGGAAAGTCATGTGGAAGCTTCCTTGCGTTCCCTGGCGCCATGGACGTCGGTGTGGAATTCAATTCCCTGTCCAAAACGTACGGACTGGCAGGAGCTCGAATCGGCTTCTGTGTGGGCAATACAACCATGGTCTCCATGCTGAAAAAGCTAAAATCCAATATGGATTACGGGATGTTCCTACCGATCCAAAAAGCAGCAATTGCCGCCATTACCGGTGATCAATCGGAGGTTGAACGGGTCAGAGCTATATATGAACAGCGTAGAGACATCCTCTGTGAGGGCTTCAGCCAACTCGGTTGGCCTATTGCCAAACCGGAAGCTACCATGTTTGTCTGGAGTCGCATTCCGGCTCACTACGACAGCTCAGAGCAATTTGCCATGGATCTGGTCACACATGCGGGTGTCATTGCAACCCCAGGTAGTGCCTTTGGTCCTTCAGGCGAAGGTTACGTTCGATTCGCGCTTGTTCAGGATGTTGAAGTACTGCAGCAAGCTGTGGAATCTGTCAATCACAGCGGGATACTGAAAACCAGCTAACAGGAACATCGTTAGCATGCGCTCAACCATCAATCCCCTCAAGGTCTACAGGGAGTATGAGCTTCACGTTTGATAACGTGATCTCTGCTTCTTGTAAACCTGAGGGGATTTTGTCATTTGGTGCAGGACCAGACATTCAATGGATAATGCTACTTGTGTTGTGCCTTCTAGGGTCCGACAAACCATCGATGAGGACCGGTTAAACGGATTTTTAAGCTGGTAGCTAAATGTTGAAAAGGCATAGCAAAAAGCCTGCTCGGGGAGCAGGCTTCCGGTTTCAACCATTTATACAGACTTTCGCCAGTTAGAACGATACATGAGATACAGGAAGTACGGTGTTCCAATGATCGCAATGAGTATGCCTGATGGAATCTCTGTCGGTGCCATGACGGTTCTGCCGATGGTATCAGCGAGCACCAGCATGACTGCACCCGCTAATGCGGATAGGAACATGGATCGTCTTAACTTATTCCCCGTCAGTAGCCGTACCATATGTGGTGCAATCAGGCCGATAAAACCAACGGTTCCTACGCAAGCAACAGCACCTGCTGCAAGTAATACACCAACTGTCATGGCTAATAATCGTGTACGACGTACTCCGAGACCAAGCCCGGATGCACTATTGTCGTCAAATACCAGCAATTCGAATCTGCGTGCCAGCCACCAAGCCACCGGTACCAGAATAACTAAAAATAATCCGATAACCCTCACCTGTTCCCAGGTACGAGCATAGGTGCTTCCTGTCAGCCAGATATATCCGCTGCTACCGTATACTGCACCACGGACAATCAGAATCTGAATACCTGCTCCAGCAATGGCAGACATCGCGATCCCCAGTAACACAACCGCCGAAGGGTTCAGTCCTTTCTTCCAGGCGAGGGAGAACACCACCACTGCAGCAATGGCTGCACCGATGATTGCCGCAATTGGCAGCAAGTATATCGGAAGACCCGGCCATAAGATGATGACCATCATCGCTCCAAGCCCTGCACCTGAGGACACACCAACAATTGAAGCATCTGCCAGCGGGTTACGTACCGCCATCTGAATAAGCACACCACTAATTGCCAGTGCAGCTCCTGCACCTGCGGCAACAAGTGTACGCGGAATCCGAAGCTGAATTAGCGCGGAGAACAGTCCATCCGATTGGAACAGACTTGGTAACCAATCGGCCAGCGGAATTCGCATACCGCCAAACATCGTACTGAGCAAGATAAGCATCACCGTTATGACTGAGAATAATACAGCCATCGGGCCAAATGCAAAGCGACGCGCAGCTCCTCCTGTGCTCATTGAAGTAGACATGCCTGATCCGTTCGCAGCCTTCATGCGTGTAAGAACAAGCCAGATGAGCCACGGTGCACCAATAATCGCCATAACGGCACCCGTTGGCAGTTCCATGCTGGAGTTATGCACCATCTTGGCTAGGACATCTGCTCCAACCAGGAGCGCTGCGCCCCATATGAACACACCAGGTAAAAGTAATCGGTTAGAACGTACACCACTCAATCGAACCAGATGAGGTGCAACCAGTCCCACGAACCCAATCGGTCCGATTACACTGACAATCACGGCAGCCAGCAATACAGCAAGAATTAACCCTACTGCACGAGCCAATGTAACCTTTTGTCCCAAGGAAGAAGCCGTTGATTCATCCAGCTCCAGCATATCCCACTGTCTGGACAGGATTAACGTGAGAAGGGTAATCCCAACCACCCAAGGCAAAGCATAAAACACACCACTCCAGTCATTCTGGACAAGTGTTCCGGAGCCCCAAAGGAACAATCCTTGTGTCTCCATGGAGAAAAAAATATGTAATGCACTTGTAAATGAACCAAGCACCATTGATACAATCATACCGGACAACGCAAGTCGGACCGGGCTTGATGTTCGTCCGCCGCCCATGAAATAAGCCGCAAATGCTGCCAGCAAACCACCTAGTGCTGCGAAAAGAAAAGGCGACTGACTTAATAGACCTGGAAAAGCGATAGCTCCCAGTACCACCACAAAGTACGCTCCTGCATTAATGCCCAGTGTATCCGAAGCAGCCAATGGATTACGCGTAATCGTCTGAAGCAAAGCGCCCGCAACAGCCAATGCACCGCCTGCAAGAATACCAATCACCGTACGCGGCATCCGCAAATCCCAGACCATATTATGCTCTAATGAATCCTGTCTGCCTGTGAGCGAGTCCCAAACGACATGCAAAGGAATGGATGCCTCTCCATAAATTAGACTTACAAAAAAAAGCACGATGAGAGCGGTCAAACCGCCCCCATATATGCTTATTGTGCGCCAATTCATCGTTGGCTTGGATCTTTGAACCGAACTCATTTGGTAATCGCCTCAACAACACCGTCAACCAATACTTTGGAGGAGATCGGTCCACCAAAAGTCCATGTGGTGCTGGCCAGTTGATAGGTGCGTTTGTCCTTCACGAAGTTCAGTCCGTTCCAAACTGAGTTATCTTTCATGGCTGTGCCAAAAACGTCATCGTCTGGTTGAGTGATATAAATGAAGTTACTGTCCTTAACAGCGGTCAACGACTCAATTCCTACTGTCGAGAAGCCGTAGTTTTCCAGTTTGTCCGGCTTCCAATCGTTCACCAGACCAATTTTGTCCAATGTACCGATAACGACCGAATTATCCGTAAACATACGCAGGCTGACTGCATTTTGATACGTGAATGCTTGAGTCAGTGCAAAGTTGAAATTTTCTTTACCTGCAGCAGCCAGTTTTTCTTTGGCTTCCACATAGTGCTGATCGAGATCACTAAGAACTTGCTTAGCCTTGTCTTCTTTACCAAGAGCTGTTGCAATGGTATTAAAGATCTCTGTCATTTTGTCATAATTATAGCCATCGCCATCATACGGATCGAATTCAATGGTTGGTGCGATAGCATTAAGCTGATCGTAGACCGCATTATTATTATCTGCGTTAGCAATGATCAGATCCGGCTTCAATGCAGCAATAGCTTCCAGATTCGGCTCACCGCGTGTTCCGATATCCGTTACACTATCATCCAGTGCTGCTTCGGATGTTACCCACACTTTATAGTTAGCATTATCTGCATTACCTACTGGCTGAACCCCCAGGGCAACAACATCTTCCGTATATGTCCATTCAAGCGTAACAACACGTTCTGCTGGCTTGTCCAGCTTAAGTTCTCCACGTTTATGCTTCACGGTAACAGGACCTGCTGTCTCCTCAGCTGGAGCACTGCCCGAATTAGTACCTTGACTTGTGTCTGTTGTAGTCGTGGTTTTACCACAACCCGCCAAAACCAGCACAAATGCCAGCATGATCAACAGTCCGTTTAACCCTTTTTTCATATCTTTATCTCCCCTGTTTATATGTATTTATATGATAACAATTATCATTATCACTATTGGATTATGCCGTAGGAATGGATTTTTGTCAATGAAAAGTACCTTATTCCAACTCTTTTATGAAATAAAAAAGGAAAAGGATAGCTCAACGGCCATCCTTCCCTTCGATTGCTGTCTGTTTACATTAACTCAACTGCATCGTAGTGATGCATGTATTATCATTTTCGTATGTAGACAATTGCGTTTCTGCAACCTTTCCATCTCGAACAATACGAATCAGATAGGTTCTGTCTCTTGGAACCCAAAAATCCATAAATCCGTTTGCACCAGACTTCATCACTTCATCTTTCATAAACGTGTTGCCTTGAGAATCGTGAATGGTAACACTGAATTCCTTATTGCTCATTTCCCCCTGACAACCGGTCAAGCTATGAATTGCACAGGGATGGGTCTGGTCCACATAGGGTGCAATGGAAAGGAAAAATTCGTTCTCAGGCAAATCATATGTAATGGTTTTTTCATCTTGATCGGTGACGATTAACTGTTTGGCATTAATGGAGGCAGATTCCGGTTTCTCTTTTCCTGTGCTGATATCTTCCACCAATTTTCGGATGTTGGGCGCATTGGCTGTACCCGCCTCTTCCTTGCCCGTATTGCTTGCAAACAAATAGGTTCCGATTACAATCACAACTGCAACACTTGCAATGATCCACATTTGTTTTTTCATTTGGAGTCCATCTCCTCGTCCGTTTTCATTAAGTATAATGGAGAACGAAGCAATATGGACTTATACAACAAACAATTCACCAGATTATCACATTATTGGTACGAATCTTTTCGCATCATAGTTGATTGGTTCGAATGGTAGGCTGGGCTCTGGAAACGCAGAGAGCAGCGGTGAAGTCTATGCGCTTCATCGTCCCGCCACTCTCCAGTGCCTACTAGTTCAGACTATCTTGCTGGATAAATAGACTTATTGACTGGATAAAAGACATAAACTTTTATTTTTATGCTGACATAGACTATATTGAGAATCGGAATTAAGGAGTCAGTTTTAGAATGGTCATAGTGGTATTTAGATTGTTATGCAACTGTGCAGGAGTTGCATTCGCATTTACCAGCTGGATCGTCGTCGGAACCGTTGTTACTGTAATAATTACTTCAGCAGAGATAGGTCCACCTCCATTACCTGTGAAAGGCACAGGAGTTATGGGCGTTCCGTTTACCGTGAGGTTGAAAGCTGCATCGCCCTGATTATGAATGCTAAAAGAGATCAAGTAACTTCCTGTTTCATTGATTGTTATCGTGGAGGACGGCGGCACGAAAGTGAATGCACCTCCAACATTAGCC
This sequence comes from Paenibacillus sp. FSL K6-4396, assembly GCF_038002525.1. Classification (NCBI taxonomy): domain Bacteria; kingdom Bacillati; phylum Bacillota; class Bacilli; order Caryophanales; family Paenibacillaceae; genus Paenibacillus; species Paenibacillus sp. FSL K6-4396. The sequence continues at coordinate 5,215,122 of NZ_JBBOCR010000001.1, forward strand.
AAAACCCCGGTTAAAGTTATTGGTGAGTTGCCAGGTACTGTGTCTGTGCCTGTGCCAGGATCTGCTCGGAAAACACTTAGGAAATCGGATATTCCAGCCCCAACTGGACCGGCCGGACCTGTTGCTCCTGTTGCTCCTGCTGGACCTACTGGACCCACTGCTCCGAGCGCCCCTGCTGGCCCGACTGGCCCTACTGGACCCACTGCTCCGAGCGCGCCTGCTGGCCCGACTGGCCCTTGTATACCCGGAATCCCTTGCAGTCCTTGTGGTCCCGGTATCCCTTGAGCGCCAGTTGCCCCTTTTGGACCTATCGGTCCTATTGGTCCAGAAATTCCTTGAGCGCCTTGCGGTGCATTAACCACAACCTTAGGTCTAACCTTTACCACCTTAACCTTAACGCGACAATGCATGCTTTGTTTAAATTTACGTCTACAAATGCGTTTTCCATGACGATTTAACAATCAACTCACCTCCGTGATATTTCTCCACATACTATGTGTATCCATCACGAGGGGCATAGACTATTAACTATAAATTAGAAAATTATAGTGCCTATAATGAGTAAATTGGTCTATGAATCCAGTCTATAACATAAATGCATAGACCAATTTTCAATATAATATGCAGATAAAAAAGCCAGTCGAACACGAGATAATCTCGATGTTAGACTGGCTTTTGCTATGCTTATCCCTTTCACACAGGTTCTTCTTATTTTACAATAGTGCTTTGTTCTTCTCATAGAACCGGGCGTTGTGGGAAGAGACACCCGCCATATCAGACGCGTCAGGTTCCAGATACGTCTTGGCACTGTTGACTGCGAGCACCGCATCGTTAAAAGCACCAGCGATCAGCCTGACTTTGCTTCCATAGGTGATGAAATCACCTGCTCCGAATATGCCTGGAATGTTGGTACGCATGCGCTGATCAACGGATACGCCGTAATCTTCACGCGCTAGCCCCCATTGCACGAGGTTACCAAAATCACGATCATACCCATGGCTTACAACAACTTCATCCACTTCAACATGTGTGATCTCACCGGTTTCTACATGGGCTAGCTCGACACGATCGATTTTGTCACCTGTACCGTGTAAGCGTGAGATGCTAAATGGCGTCATGACGCTCGCTTGAGCTTTCATCTGAGCAACTGGCGACTCGTGTCCGGTAAACTCATGACGTCTGTGTGCTACCGTAACTTCACTTGCGATCTTGCCCATTTCATTCGCCCAGTCGACTGCGGAATCGCCGCCACCCGAGATCAGAACACGCTTCCCTGCAAATCGAGATAGATCAGTTACGGTATAGTGCAGATTCGTCAGCTCATACCGATTGGCACCCTCGACATCCAGCTTCTGCACCTGAGTCATACCTCTGCCCGCACATAACAGGATGGTACGTGTGTAATGACGCTCGCCTGTTTTGGAAATGAGTACAAATACACCATCCTCACGTCGTTCCAGCTCGGCAATTTCCTGACCAAACACAATCGTTGGATCGAACGTTCTCGCTTGTCTCTCCAGCGATTCAATCAGCTTCTCGCAGCGAATCGGATCAATCCCGCCCACATCCCAGATCAACTTCTCGGGGTACGTACGCATGAATCCACCCAGTTCCTGCTTGGCTTCGATGATCTTGGTGCGCATGGCTCTCATACCACTATAAAATGAGGCATACATGCCAGCTGGCCCACCACCAATGATCGTAATATCGTAGATATCCAATTGTGTCTCCATCTTCATCTATGGCACCAACTTTTCAACAACATAGTCCATCAATTTTACAGAGCCAATCGGACCCACACCTGATACGAATTGACTTGTTTTCAATGGAAAGACATGATCATTCTTCACAGCCTCCAGATTCGACCACACCTGGCTTGCTTTCAGATCTTCCATAGATTTCTTCGTGTCATAACCTACGAGGGTTCTGTCTTCTAGGAAAATATAATCCGGATTCATCTCAGGCAAGAATTCCAGTGAGAACTGGCTAAACCAATCTGTAGAATCTTTAATAGCTTCAGGACTATTCAGACCCAGGATATCATAGAAGAAAACACTGCTGCTTCCACCTTTGGGACCCATGAAACGGTAACGATTGTGCTCAACCCGGAGAACCAATACGGTCTTGTCTCCAAGGGCTGCTGCAATTTTCTCTTTCGCTTGTGAGGCTTTCTCGTCGAATTCAGCCAGTATTTTGGCAGATTCTTCGGTTTTATCGAATATGGCAGCCAACTTCGGCATGGCACGTTTCATTTCACTGTTGGCATCCAGTGCAACTGTAGGAGCGATTTTGGATAACTCGTCATATACGCCCTGTTCCATACCTTCCCCCGCTGTAAGGATCATATCCGGTGACAGCGCCAGCAACTGCTCATAGTTATATTGGTATTGCTCCACTTCGATGACCTGAACGCCATGTTCTTTCAAATAAGCAGGACGGTATTCCGCTTCAACTTCGGGAGTTAACAAAACCATTTGGGGTGTAACCCCCATCTCAATCAGATACTCGGCATAGATCGAATCAAACACAATTAAATTTTGAGGATGGGCAGGAATCGTTACTTCCCCAAACTGATCCTTCACCACCTTAGTCCCACTTTCAGTCGCTGTTTCTTCCGCAGTACTCGCTGCTCCTTCAGTTGGAGTACCTGCTGTTCCAGCTGTAGCGTTCTCTTCAGTAGTTCCACCGGAACATGCCGCCAGCATCATACTGATCACCAACAGCATGATGCCCAACCCTTTAAATCTTCGTAACATGATATACTTCGCCCCTTATGTATATTGATAATGATAATTATTATCAAATAGTATCAAATAAGAAGTGTTGCTTCCATAGCATATCGTGCGTATTCCGTTGGATTATTGTGCTCTCTCATGAAGAGGTTCCGTAAGATGGCGAATGATCTGATTGAGAATCAGAGTGTGTCCCGTAATTCCGTGGCCGTCTACCCACAGGTGAGTATCTACGTAAAATACCCGATTATTTTTCACAGCCTTCAGGTCATTCCATTGTGGACTCTCCCATAGTTTCCTCAAATTCTCTTCAGCACTAAAGTGCTGCATGATCCGCTTCTCCACAAACAAATAATCGGGATTGGCTTGTGTGAGCAGGGCCAGCGAACAAGGATTAAACCAAGCTGCACCTGAATTAAGTGCTTGCGGCAGTGTTAATCCAAGCTGTTCATATAACAAGTGTGATACCCCGTGTGAATGCCCACCCAGATATCGATAACCAAACGCTTCTACCCTTAGCAACATGACAGTGGACGCGGATTGGATGATGGGTTGCAACTGTCGCTTAGCTACGCTGACTTCGTGTTTCATCTGCTGATGCAGTTTAAAAGCCTCATCTTCTTTATAAAACCAGGCTGCCAATTGATCGAGCATTGGTTCTACATCTTGATGAAGTCCGGTTAGAATCGGTGCAATTGTGCGCAGCCCCCTTTTGACCTCTTCCGTCAATACGTTTCCTATCAATATCTCCGGTTGAACTTGTCGAACAAGTTCTATCTCCACCTCATACTGTGTTACCTCCAGCATCTCTACTCCATACGATGTAAATTGTTCATGGTGATGTGGCGACAACAGGATCGGGGTGACCACTACGGCATGGGGGATGACACCCAGATGAATCATAATTTCTGCACAGATTGGAGAAAGTGATACGATCTTGCGCTGCGTCATCGTCTGCCTATATATCTTAGGTGATACGCCAGTCAGTTGTTTGAAGCGTCGGCTAAAATAATGAGCATCTTCAAAACCAGATTTTTTGGCAATATCCTGTGAGGTTGCAGCTGTTAATATCAATTCTTCCTGCGCACGGTAGATCCGGTAGTGTGCCAGATAATCCAGAGGTGGCTTACCATATCGCTCGCTAAATTTGCGGGAGTAATGCCATGGACTGATTCCGGCAATCTGAGCTAACTGTGTTCGTGTAATGACCTGATCATAATGTTGCTGCATGTAGTCAATGGAGCGAAGTATAGCGTGTTCTGGCTTTAACTCGTCATCTGGCTGTTTCCGATAAAGATTACTTAACAACTCATATAACAAATGCTGATGGCCAACCCTTCCTGCACTCTGGTCCTGTGAATGCACTTCACTCCAATGCTGAATGATACTTGCCAAACCTCCACCGGGCAGTTGAACTTTCTGATACGCCTCTCCTGACGGTAACTGCCATTCGAACTTCTCAGCTTCCCGTCTATCATGCAGCACCGAATATGTATCGAACTGAACATGCCAGCCTGCCAGATCCAGGTTGCCACCTTCAATGACCTCCATTACGGAGTTCTCTTCAAGCGCAATTAATTCTCCATAGGAGACGTGAACTCGGTTTCCATTTATATTCCAGATCGCTTTTCCATCAATAATAAATATCAAGGTGTGACTGAAAAAGTGATGCAGCTCGCCTTTCGTTATCCATGCGTTGCTTAGTGCATTCGTTGACTTCCATTGAGCAATCCATTCCATGTTGTCAGACATAGGTTATCCTTTCAAAGGGATTAGTAATCCAGATTTATAGGTTTCACTATATCAAAATACATGACAACTCCATAACCAACAAGCTATGGCTTGAATAAAATGGTGGACAGCTACTGGGCATTTCATACTAGTATTATTCAGATACAAAAACAACAAAAGGCCCGTGCTATCAGGCACAGGCTCTTTATTACAACTTAAATGCTACTTCTCAATGCTACGTTTTACGTATTACTCAATGCTGGATTTTGGTGACCCCTGTCCCCGTTTCTGTCCTTTTCCTGCCATCCAATACGTCAGTCCACCTGCCACACCGAAAGCAATGACTACACCGATGCAAGTGTGTAACAGATTCAGGCTGCCCTCTTCGCTGAAGAGCGGGAGGCTGACCAAGCTCGGATTCCCAACGATAGCGAATGCCTTGACAGATAACAACCCAAAATACAGTCCACCCGCAGCTCCACCCAGTAATGCCGCATAGAAGAAGGATCTCTTTCTCATGTTGACTGCATACAATGCAGGCTCTACCACTCCAAGGAGGGCTGTTCCCGTTGCCCAGAAAGCAACTCTTTTGGAAGCTGACTCTTTCGAACGCAAAGCGGTTGCGAGCGCGGCCCCCGCTTGTCCTACAATCGCCACTAATATAGCAGGAATCACCATGGAAGAACCATTCATGAGCATATCATTCATGATGATGGCAATCAGCCAGTAGTGTAATCCCATAATTAACATCAGCGAGAAGACCGCTCCCAGTAACATCACCGACAACACTGGAGCATTAGCTACTAGTGAATCCAATGCCTGTGGCAGATATTCATCAATCCAGGTACCGACTGGACCAAGTATCATCAATACTAGCGGAACAACAATCAGTAACGTCAGGAATGGAGCAAACATCCCTTTGGAGAATTTTGGACTCCATCGTTCAACGACTCTTTCCAAGAAGGCGGCTGCACAGATCGTGAGAATGACCCAGATGGGCGTAGAGTAAAAAGCAGGCTGGGACACAAGTGGCACACCCAGGAAATGCACCTCTTTTTCCCCTGACATCAGCATCGTCATCTCCGGATAAAACATGAGTCCGCCAATAGATGCTGCAACATAGATATTGCTCTTCAACCGATAAGCTGTGCTGATTGCTACCAATACAGGCAGTACATAAAATACACTGTCTCCAATGATCCTGAATATCGTAAAGGTCTGGCTGTCCATCAATGCGGAAGAATCCGCAGAACTGTACGTATCCATTAACGCTATAATGGCGACTACAATTTTAATAACAGCGGCTCCGAGAATCGCAGGCATCAAGGGCCTGAATACATCGGAAACAAAATGTAAGATCGAGAATCTGTTCTTCTTCACGTGTCCCGCTTCCTGCAACGCTGTCCCTGTCGAATCCCAGGCGTCCATACCCAGTAACGCATTGTAGATCAGGGAAGATTCATCTCTTATTGTCAGATGACACTGCTCACCTGTTACCTGAATATCTGCTACAACATATGTGGAGGCAAGAACCGACATGTTCAATTGTGTATTGTCCTTCAGTACCAGTGTCGTTGTCCCCTTATCATGTTCTACGAGCTTGATGTTCTCCTTGCCACCTGCGAGTTTCAACCAATCTTCAATCAGTGTGTTATGCATTATGTACAATCTCCTCATGTTACGGTAAACCCGTGTTTTGTGATGTGTTATGATCTAATCTGCCTCTATCTATATACACATTTCCATGAAAAAACTTCAATAGGATAAAAAAACTAATTTCCCTGACATTGCATGTTCATTTATACAAGGTATATGGACCTATGAAGGTCGAAAAAGCAAAAAAGCCTACTCTTATGTAGGCTCTTATCCATCTTTACTTATGAGTCATACTCTACGTGTAAATATACATCCTCATCCTATGACAGTGCCAACATCGCGTTCATATCTTCTTCTGCTGTTGTAATTAACTTCAGACCAAACATATCCACGAGTACATCCAAGACACCTTCCGATATGAACTCAGGCGGTTTTGGTCCAATGCGAATGTCCTGAATACCGAGGCTGAACAGGCCAAGCAGGATCGCAACAGCTTTTTGCTCAAACCAGGACAGCACAATGCTGACAGGTAACTCATTTACAGTACAGCCAAAAGCATCCGCTAAAGCCATTGCAATTTTCACCGTAGAACCGGAATTATTGCATTGACCCAGATCAATATAACGCGGTATACCCGTGTCTCCAACCGTACCATAATCCACATCGTTGAAGCGGAACTTACCACAGGATGTCGTAAGGATTACAGTATCATTCGGCAAGGATGTCGCGAGTTCACGATAGTAGTTGCCACCTTTGCCTGGCGCATCACAACCGGCAATAACGAAGAATCGACGGATATGACCGTCTTTCACCGCTTGAATAATCTCGGGCGCAAGCCCAATCACCGTCTCATGATGGTATCCTGTCGTTAAGACTTGCTCCGATTGTACATTAGCCGCAGGCAGTGACAATGCACGTTCAATCAGCGGTGAGAAGTCATCATCCATAATCTTGGCAACCCCCTCCAGACCCGCCACTTCGTATGAGAAAAAGCGGTCTGCATAGGTGCCTTTAATCGGCATAACACAGTTGGTTGTTGCAAGAATAGCACCCGGGAATTGTTCAAACAGTCTGCGCTGATCGTACCATGCTTTACCGATATTACCCTTGAGATGGGCATATTTCTTCAGCGCCGGATAACCGTGCGCAGGCAACATTTCCGAGTGGGTATAGATGTTGATTCCTTTCCCTTCGGTTTGACGTAACAACTCCTCCAATGCATACAGATTATGCCCTGTCACCACGATGCACTGTCCTTCGATCTGGTTCTGGCTAACCGTAATCGGTTGCGGTACACCAAAGCGGTCCGTATGCGCACGATCCAGCACATCCATAATGCGGATGGCTGCATTACCTACCTTCATCGCCATCTCCAGATGTTCCTGTACATTAAAATTCGAGTTCGTTAATGTCATATATAATGCCTCATGTGTAATCCGATCCACCTCAGGATCATGATATCCCAACTGGCGTGCATGTGTCGCATAAGCAGCGATACCTTTTAACGCAAAAATCATCGTATCCTGCAAACTTGCGATTGTTTCGTTTTTGCCGCATACCCCTACCACGGTACACCCGCCACTCGGCGTCTGTTCGCACTGATAACAAAACATATGATTCCCCTCCAAACTTAGATTAAAACGCAGTTCGTTATGTAATAGCGTAACAGACCCTGATATGAGCTAGTGTGATGGTGCACACAGTATTTAATCTAAATCTATATTGGTTTTCTAAACCATCATGCAAACTGGAAATAATAATATTCGAAAAAAGGCATATCTCGGATCATTATGAAAAATACTGTGTACAGCTAAAAATCATATATAATCCATAATCTTAAAAAAATACGGAAATGAAACGATTCTAGATTTTGCCCGTAAGGGTAATACACAGAGAGAAATCTACTATTCAAGGAGCTGGTCAATTGCAACATTATAGACACAGTGCGGAGGAAACCCTTCAGGATGTACAGAGTTCCTCCAAGGGACTCACAACCTCCGAAGCTGCCAAGAGACTTGAAACGGAAGGATATAACGAGTTAAAAGGGAAAGGTGCAACACCTGTCTGGAAATTGTTCCTCGAAAATTTCAAAGATCCGATGGTCATCGTGCTGCTGATTGCAGCCGCGGTACAGGTTGTACTTGGACACCTGATTGAATCGTTGATCATATTCCTGGTTATATTGCTCAACGCGGTAATCAGCGTAGTTCAGACCAAAAAAGCCGAGAGTTCGCTTGACGCGCTGAAACAAATGTCTGCACCCGAAGCCAAAGTCATTCGTGACGGGCAGAAAAAAACCATGCCGGCGAGGGAACTCGTTCCCGGTGATATTGTTATGCTGGATGCAGGTGATTATGTCCCGGCAGACGGGCGTATCCTGGAATCAGGAAGTCTGAAAATCAACGAAGGCATGCTGACCGGAGAATCCGAAGCTGCGGAAAAACACGCCGATACCATCCCGGATGAAGCTCCAATCGGAGATCGTCGCAATATGGCCTTCAGTGGCTCACTGGTCGTATATGGACGAGGCATGCTTGTTATTACAGGTACGGCTCTCAAGACGGAAATTGGTAAAATTGCCGAACTGATCGAAAATGCCGAAGCCAAGAACACACCGTTACAGCGCAAGTTGGAATCATTCAGCAAAAAACTGGGCTTTTTCATCCTGGGGTTGTCGATTCTCATCTTTGGTATTGAAGCCGGTCGTGTATGGTTGACCGAAGGTACGGAGAATATCGGGCCATCCATCGTAAATGCACTGATGTTTGCCGTAGCTGTTGCGGTTGCTGCCATTCCTGAGGCACTTTCCTCCATTGTGACGATCGTATTGTCACTCGGAACGAATAAGATGGCCAAACAACATGCGATTATTCGCAGACTGCCTGCCGTTGAGGCGCTCGGTTCTGCCAGTATCATCTGTACGGATAAAACAGGAACACTAACTCAGAATAAGATGACTGTCGTTGATTATTACATTCCCCATGGTACCAAGGACGAATTCCCCGATGATCCCGATCAGTGGTCGGAAGAGGAACGACGTCTGTTACATATTGCAGTGCTCTGCAATGATTCGAATATTAACCAGGAAGGCAAGGAACTGGGTGATCCAACCGAAGTGGCTCTCATTGCCTTCAGCAACCGGGTGAACAAGGATTACAATGAAATCCGTGACCAGTTCCCGCGTGAAGCTGAGCTTCCTTTTGACTCGGATCGAAAACTCATGAGTACGGTGCATACCTTCGAGGGACAGACGGCTTTGCTGACCAAAGGTGGACCGGATGTGCTGTTCAGTCGCTGTAGTCATGTATTTATCAACGGTGAGGTTCAGCCCCTCACACCCGAGATTCGCACACAGTTTGAAGAAAAAAATGAGGCCTTCTCCAAACGTGCCTTCCGCGTACTGGCCTATGCGTACAAAAAATTTGATGACAAAAACCAGGTCACTATTGATGACGAACATGATCTGACACTTGTTGGTCTGACAGCGATGATTGATCCACCGCGTGAAGCGGTATACGGGTCGATTGAAGAGTCCAAAAAAGCGGGCATTCGCACCATCATGATCACCGGAGATCACAAAACGACGGCTCAGGCGATCGGTGTGGATATCGGCCTTGCCGAACCGGATGATCTCGCCATTACCGGCGCCGAACTGGACAAAATGTCTGATGAAGAGCTGGATCAACAACTCGAACACATCTCGGTATACGCCAGAGTATCACCTGAGAATAAAATCCGGATCGTGCGTGCATGGCAACGCAAAGGCAAGGTTGCAGCGATGACCGGAGACGGAGTTAATGACGCACCAGCGCTAAAACAGGCTGACATCGGCGTAGCGATGGGTAGCGGAACGGATGTCGCCAAGGATGCGGCTGCCATGATTCTGACGGATGATAACTTTGTCTCCATTGTAAATGCGGTCAGTGTTGGGCGGATGGTATTTGATAACATCAAAAAAGCCATCGCTTACCTGTTCGCCGGTAACCTCGGCGCCATTATCGCCATTTTGTTTGCCTTGATCGTCGGCTGGGTTAATCCGTTTACGGCCCTTCAGCTGCTGTTCATCAATCTGGTGAACGACTCCCTGCCTGCCATTGCTTTGGGTACAGAGAAACCAGAGCCAGATGTCATGCGGCGTAAACCACGTGATATTAACGAGGGTATCTTCGCAGGTGGAACCCTGCAGGCTGTGATTACACGTGGTGTCCTGATTGGTGCAGCTGTTATTGTGTCTCAATATATTGGACTTGGTATTTCGGAGGAAATCAGTGTAGCTATGGCCTTCACAACCCTGATTCTGGCACGCAGTCTGCAAACATTTGCAGCACGTTCCAACACACAGACGATCTTCCAGGTGGGTTTTATGACCAATAAATTCGTGCTTGGCTCCATCCTGGTATGTCTCTGTCTCTATGCAATTACACTGATTCCAGGTGTTCGCGGCGTCTTCGCCATCCCGGATACATTCGGCTGGAATGAGTTCCTGATTGCAGGCGGACTTGCTCTTGTCGCTGTCATACTGATGGATGTCATCAAGTGGATTCGCAATCGTGGCAAACAAGTTACTGCGGCATAAGATCTGCAGATATCGTACGTATGCACAAACAGGCGCCCGTTATCGGAGCGCCTGTTTCAGTATCTAAATCACCCCTGTTTTATGCCAAAAGCGATCCATCTTCCATCGATATCCTCGATCACAAACTCCTTGTTATTATAGTCTGTATGATTCAAGACACGTACGATTTTCACATCTGCGTTGATCAATTCCTGTTGAAGCTCTTCCTGGTTCTGGGTAATAAAATATGCGTCATATCCATAACCATATAATTCTCTGTTGGGAATGACCTTCTGTCCATTGCTTTGGGTCAAAATAATCTCGGTAAGATCACGATAAAGACATACATGAGGTTCCTCGGCATCAAGATATTCGACGACTCGAAAGCCCATCTTTTCTTCATAAAACTGCGCGGTGCGCTTCATATCCAGCGTCGGAAATACGCTATGGGACATTAATAATGCATGAGTCATGGGTATAATCTCCTTCATTTTCAACATGCTAATAACTTACATATCTAATTACCTAACCGCTGATCCATCCGCTTATGTATGTTCAATGATCATTTTAGTTAAATTCAGGAAATCCGTCTATTGTTTATTATTAATATCTCTCTATGCTCATCACATCCGAACGAATCAGTATGACATTATTGCCATATAATGAAATGGAGTGTAAAATGGTATATTGCTTTTATACAAAATTTCCTTTGAGGTTTTATCCGAATTCATATTCATACCCAGGACAGGAATGGTACCGTGAAAGATAAAATTGTCATGCCACTCTGGACATGCTGTCTGTTCATCGTTGTGATGAATACCACCATGTTCAATGTTTCTTTGCCAGTCATTATTCAAGATCTACAGATTACCTCGGACCTGGGGTCTTGGGTCATCTCAAGTTATTCGATTGGTTACGCCCTGTCGACGGTGATCTACAGTCGATTGTCAGACCGTATCCCGGTACATAAACTGTTAACGGTCGGGCTTCTGATCCTGGGGTTATCTTCGTTGCTCGGATTATTCGCGCATAACTTCGCGATCCTGTTACTGACACGTATTCTGCAATCTGCAGGTGCAGGGGTGATGGCCGGGCTGGGTCTCGTCATTGCAAGTCGTTACATCCCGGTGGAACGACGCGGAGCTGCCATCGCACTGATCTCATCAGGTAGCGCCATGGCTTTTGGACTTGGCCCTATTGTCGGCGGACTCATTAGCGAGTACTGGGGCTGGAACGGACTTTTTGCCATAACCGTGCTTGTCCTGCTCGCCCTGCCTGTATTGCTTTATTTTCTCCCCCGTGAATCCGTCAAAACAGATCAGCCGTTCGATGTTATTGGTGCCATATTAACCGTCATTAACGCCACTACACTTCTGGTAGCGATCACCCAGCAGTCCTGGTTGTGGTTTGCCATTGGCATTATTTCACTTGTTGCACATCTCCTGTATATTCGGAAAGCGAGTCTTCCGTTTGTGAATCCACAAGTATTCCGAACGCCAGGATACACCCGGTTGATTCTTATCGGATTCTGCGTGCTGGTGGTGAATCTGGGCAATCTGTTTTTGATGCCACTTGTGCTTGCTGATCTATATGAGCGCTCTTCGCTCGCCATTGGTTTGCTAATTGCTCCTGGAGCTATTGTTGCAGCATTCTGCACCAGTTTCGTTGGACGCTGGATCGACCGTTATGGCAATATGCGATTTATGATCATCGGACACACCCTGCTCGCAGCGGTACTTGCTTTATTCATGCTCGAACTGGATCAATCCGCCCTGATCATTACCAGTGGTTATCTCTTTTTCTCACCGGCACTCTCAGCCTCCATGGCTTCACTGAATAATGAAGCGTCACGAGTGCTGCCCAAAGCCCAGATAGGTTCCGGTATGGGCATGTTACAATTGATTCAGTTCTTCGGTGGTTCGGTGTCTGTAGCTGTGTGTGGGCTGCTGCTACACAGCATTCCGGGAGTCTCGGTCGAGGAAGCTTATCATGTGGTGTATGCTTGTCTGTTGTTCGTCTGCGTTGTTTCACTCGGGCTGACCGTCTGGCATAGCAGAGCTTCACGCTCAGGCATTAAATCGGTTACATTGGACAATTGATAATTGATGTTTAAAGTTCAGAACAAAAAGGCTTGCGCCAAGCGCGAGCCTTTTTTAGTTTGGAACAGAAATGCCGTTTTTTAAAAAAGTGGATCACTCAATGAACTTGAACTTACCGGTTACTTTCCTGATTTCATCCTACAGCAGCATGCCAACTATTTACCGTCCAGTGCGAACTTCCAGGCCTCCATTATGCTAATTGGGGCTTTACTGCTGCTCTCGCCGCCACCTTCCTGCGTCCAAAGTGGCGGGTAATACGCGAATACTTGACCTGTCTGTAGCTGAGACATATTCTCTTGCCAGCCTTTCCAGCGAAAGGTCTGATAGAACTGCCCCAGATCCCCATTTGCCAGCCAGTTGATGAAACCTGAATATGCCAGTTCTGTCGATTCCCATTCGAGTGTATCCGGTGCAAAATAATATATGTGTCCCGTGCGGCCATACTTGCCTGTATCCAGTCCGAAAAAACCGCCTGCCGCATCATATGCAACGACCATCATACCCTCCAGCACATCTACCCAAGGTTGCTCACTCACCCCATTCCAACTGGTGAGACTCCCAGATGTACTGTCACCACCCGCACCAAGTAGCGTGATCCAGCCATGGTCCAGTACGATACCTTCTGTCTCATAAGCAACAGCCCCCAAATAGGATTTGGTGCTTATTTGCAGACGATAGAGGGTATCCTCACCAGCCTCTTGTTTTGCTGGAACATACACATATGTATTTTGCCCACTATCCAGGAGTTCCTTGAGTTCTTCCCACGCGTGATTCTCCCGATCTACTAATTCAGCTATCGTTAATGTATTCATGAGCAGTCTCCTCGCTGATTTTATAAGAGCATATCATGGGTTATTAACCCGTTCAAATCTGCTATAATCTAGGGCGTGTCTAAAAACTCCGAAGGAAGCAGATTTTGCCGAATTTTCGTTCCAAGCAAGGAAGTTTTCCGCAGGCGTGCCGGGGCACGTCAAGGGAAAGTGACGCAGCAGGGGGCGAAAAGGCGGTAAAAGATGCACTTCAGCGAGTTTTGAGACACGACCTAGCTTCAAAGCTAAATTCAAGGGGGAAACGATTTGATTCGCGTAGTTATACTTATGATTCCGATTCTGATGGTGCTTGTATCCGGTTGTCAGAATCATACATCTGCCATGAAGGAACCCGTTTCTGTTCATAAGTCTGATCCCCAGGTCATCCATTACATATCACCCCAAGGAAACGACTCGAATAAAGGCACCATTCAATCTCCTTGGAAAACGTTGCAGCACGCAGCAGACCATGCTTCGCCAGGAAGCATCATATATTTGCGTGAAGGTGTCTATCATCAGAAAGTCAAAATCACCCGGAGCGGTAATTCTTCCGCTAATCCAACGCTATTTTCAAGTTATCCTCAGGAGCAGGTTATCATTGATGGTAAAGGTTTATCTGTTCGGGGCATTGAAGGGTTAATTGAAATTGAAAATGCCAGTTATATCACGATTCAGAATCTCGAAATTCGTAATTTTACAACCACACTTGGGGGCCAGGTTCCAACCGGGATCTATGTCCACGGAGCAGGTGAGCATATTCAGCTGTTAGGCAACACCATACACGCGATCTCTAGTTACGCACCTCCTGAAGGTCCCGATTTGCGGGGCAGGGATGCCCACGGTATTGCCATATATGGCACAGAGCACCCGCAAGCATTACGCGATATCATCATCAAGGATAATGAATTGTATGATCTTACACTTGGTTCCAGCGAATCACTTGCAGTCAACGGTAATGTCGATACCTTTGCCATACAGGACAATATTATCCATGATTCCGACAATATTGGTATTGATCTGATCGGGTACGAGGGTACGTCCGAGGACGACACGTACGATCAGGCTCGGAACGGCATTGTACGAGGCAACGAAGTATACGATATTACGTCCAATAACAATCCCTCCTACGGTACAGACCTGCCCAATGATACCAACTCGGCGGGCGGCATCTATGTAGATGGCGGGAAAGATCATATCATCGACCAGAACCGGGTATATCGGAGCGATATCGGAATTGAGATTGCCTCGGAACATGCCGGACGTTCGACCAGCAACATTACCGTGCGTGATAACCTGATTTATTCCAACAGATTGACGGGTATTGCCATGGGAGGTTATGACGAGGAACGAGGAGCTACCGAGGATAGCAAGATTATGTACAATACACTTATGGGGAATGATACCCTGAATGCAGGCAATGGACAGTTATTCATGCAGTCACGGACAAAGAACAATACGTTCATGCGTAACATTCTCGTATCGGGCAGCTCGGAAGTACTAATATACAACGAATATACTAGCAATACCGGCAATGTGTTTGACCATAATGTCTATTATTCACCAGGAGAGCAGGAAGACGCCCTGTGGGTTTGGAAAAATAAAGCCTACTCCGGCATCGCCGCCTACATCAAGGGATCTGGCAATGATGCACACTCCATATATGTGAACCCGGCATTTATGGATGAACCGAGCGAAGATTTTCGTCCTCAGGCGAATTCTCCGGCTAAGGCGTATGGTTACCTTGCTCCGCGATAAATCAACCCTGAGTCTGCCATCTCAACTTAGTCAATCTGTTTCACGCAAATAAAAGGAGCCTGTGCATGTGGGATCACTTCCCCCATGTGCACAGGCTCCTTTTCGTTTCTTTTGATGCAATCCAATCCTTAACTTCTTACCATCTGAGCTGCATGTGTCACCCGGTTTCGTCCTCCGGTTTTGGAGGCATACAGGGCGTTGTCCGCTCTTTGGAACAAGGACTTTTCTGTATCTTCCTCTACTATAGTGGCCGCACCGATACTCACCGTAATGTTATATTCACCCCAGTCCGCTGAAGCAACCTGTGAACGATATCGTTCTGCGATACCGATCGCCTGCTCCTCTTCACAACCTGGAAGAATGATAACAAATTCCTCCCCGCCGTAACGTGCAACCACATCCGTACTTCGCGACAACGATTGCAGCAGCCCTGCCAGATTGCCTAGCACCAGATCCCCGATCGGATGTCCGTACGTATCATTAATGCTTTTGAAATGATCAATGTCCACAACGAGAAGGGAGAAATAACGTTGTTTCTCCTGAAACATCATTAAACTTTCAAACATTTTTTCCTGGAAAAACCTGCGGTTCTTCAATCCTGTCAACAAGTCGGTGGAGGCCAGTGTCTCCAACTGATCATTCACTTTAATTAACGCCTGCTCTTTAATTTTATATTCCTCATGCAGTCGTTCAAGTTCTTTGTTCGCTTCTTGCGTCGCTTGATACAGCTCCTGTAGTTTGGTTTTGGTATGCAAAATATCCTTCTCATGTTCGATTCGCTTACGCATGACTACAACGACACAATCTACCACGCTCTCCCCGTTACGAGTCTGACGAACACCGTTAAGCAGAACGGGAACAGCCTGCTGATCACGGGTACGAAACGTGAAATACATCTCGTCCACATGTCCATATAACTGGATGTAAGGATAGAAATACGTATGGAAAAATACCTTATTGCTCACCGACATGGTGGATTCAATATGTTGCCCTATGAGCTCATCGCGTTCATATCCAAGCATCGTAAGCAAAGTTTGATTAACCGACTGTACGACGCCCAAATCAGAGATAGAGAAGTATCCACAGGGAGCCAGATCTAATTGTATATCCATGGAATAACTGCCTTTCTTCCGCGTTTTATGCGCTCGTTAAATAATCCTTAATCATTCGGATGGTTTCTTCCGGTTGACTTAGATGCGGATAATGTCCCTTGGCCGTCATCTGTTGCAACCTGCTATTCTTCAGATGAGCGTGTAAATAATCCCCTACTTCTACCGGGGCAATGCTGTCATCCGAGCACTGAAGAATCAATGTTGGCACAGTTGCCTGCTCCAGATCAATACGACAGTCAGATAAAAACGTCACTTCGGCAAATTGTCTTGCAATATGCGGATCTCTGGAGCAGAAGCTTTTCTCCAATTCTTCCGTCAGCTCTTTCCGTTCTGGATTGTTCATCACAATGGGTGCCAAATAACTCGCCCACCCAATAAAATTCATCTGCATCATCTCAAGTAATTCATCGATATCATTCCGATCAAAACCTCCATAATAATTCGGCAGATCATTCACGTAACGTGGGGAGGGCCCTAACATTATAATTTTTTTGAAATATTTGGGGTTCTGAATGGATGCCAGCATACCAATCATACTGCTGACGGAATGCCCGACAAATATGGTGTCCTTTAGCTCAAGCGCTTCCATAATTTCCAGCACATCCTGAGCGTATCCTTGAAGGTTGCTATATTTGACAGCATCATAATAGTTAATTTGAGATTCGCCAGATCCAACATAATCAAACAACACCACACGGTAGTTCTCCATAAAACCTGGAATAATGTAACGCCACATATCCTGATCACATCCAAAACCATGAGCAAATACAATCGTTTGGCTACCCGAGCCAAGTACCTTAACATTATTTCTTACAAGTATATTAACCGTCATTGCATATCACCTCTCCGAGGTAGTATTCACTTGAATCATTTTATCTGGTTATTATACCGGAAAATGTTGGGATATGAATTAAAAATTATTAATACTTCTCTCACCCACCAAAAAATAATGAACCCCTGCTCTGAATGTGCGCTTTACAATCTGACTACCGTCAGGTAAAATCAGTTCAACATGTCGCGCGACAGAGATCAACATTACGGAGGAAAACCATGAGTACTTCAACATTCAGTCCTACACCTCAGCAACTCTGGGGAAGATCATTTATTTTCATCATGTTAGCCAACGCATTATTGTTTATGGCATTTGAAATGTTGCTTCCCACCTTGCCTTTGTTTGTCTCAAGTCTTGGTGGCGAAGCCTCCCAAATTGGGCTTGTTACCGGCGTATTTATGTTCTCTGCCATCTTGATTCGACCCTTCACTTCTGTTTTGGCATCTCGAATAGATAAAAAATATCTGTTAATTATCGGCATCACTATCTGTGCATTAATGACAGGTGCATACTACCTATCGTCAGGTATTTGGATGATTCTTATATTTCGAGTGATCCACGGATTCGGATTTGGTTTGGCAACGACATATTTTGCAACGATTGCCACTGAAAACATACCAAGAGATCGCCGGGGAGAAGGTATGGGGTATTTCGGCGTAGGGGAGACGGTCGCCATATCCATCGGTCCTTTGATTGGAACAAGCCTGTTGTTTAGGTACGACTACCAGAGCCTGTTTATGGGAGGTATGTGCATTTTGCTGTTAGCTCTCCTGATGACAGTGTTTGTCTCCAGAAAGCCGAAAACAGGAGGTAGTAGCGAGTCCATGCAAACTCATGTACCTTCGGTGAAACTGATTGAAAAGAAGGTACTCTTCCCTTCCCTCCTCATTATGCTTGTTGGTATTGCAGCGGGTTCAATCATGTCCTTTGTGGCTTTATTTGCTGCCGAAAGAGGATTCGAGAATATAGCCTGGTTTTTCTTCATCGTTGCCATCGCCAGCTTCGCCGTTCGACTGTTCTCGGGGAAAATGTTTGATCGATGGGGACCAGGTTCCGTGTTGTTACCTTCTGCCGTGTTTGCAATCGCGGGACTACTGGTTCTGATTATCGCCCAGAGTAATGTGCAATTCCTGATCGCCGGCGCGTTATACGGCTTTGGTTTTGGTGCCATATTCCCGGCGATTCAGACCTGGTGTGTGAATCTTGTAGATGAACATGAGCACGAAAGTGCGATGGCTTCCTTCTTTAACTTCTTTGACCTCGGAATTGGCGGTGGTTCGTTGATCCTGGGCGTGGTGGCTTCTGCATTTTCCTATACGGTGGTGTATGCTATCTCTATAGGTATTTTTGTGGTATATATCTTGTTATATTTGGTATACTCCCAAAAACAGCAGAGGTATACCGCTCGCCAACTGGAGGTAGACATTGAGTAAAAAACGAATCAAGGAAATTGCCATTCAACATTTTAATCGTCTGGGTTACGAGGGGACCAAGATGGCGCAGATTGCCGAAGAGGCAGGCATTCGCAAGCAATCCCTGGCTTATCACTATTCATCCAAAAAAGCATTATTGCTGGAGTTATATGAGGAAGTTGTGCAGGAGGAACAACAGTTTGTACGCCAATTTTTCAGCGACTCTGTTACCCAAACCCATGCTCTGGATCAGCAGCTATATGCCTTTTTGCATGAACACAAAAATCGTTTTCTGACTCATCCAAACGTCGCTTTTATGTATATCCTGTCCTTTATCACACCACTGGAGGTGCATGATTTTGTACTGGCCAAGTATCGAACGTACCTCGGGACACTGAAGAAAGAGCTGGCAGCCGTATTTACCAGACATCCTGATATACGCCTGAGTCCGGAAGAAGCCACCGTAGCTTTTGTCACCGTGATGGATGGATTGGATGTACAGCTCGTGTATGAGACACGGCAATCCTATGAACAAGCTTTGGCAATCACCTGGAATGTCTTCTGGTCAGGCATCCAGCGTTAACGGATCAATTACGATCAGACTACACAAGTAGGAGGAATCAGACAGAATGCAACAACTGGATGCGGCCCTAAGCCGTTTTGTGGAACAGCAGGATTTATATAATGAAGCTTATGGACTTTTCAAAAATCATGATCTGCGTCCCCGCGAACAACATCACCAGCCGGAAGTGGATACACGAATACCTCTTTCTCCAGAACTTCAGTATCTGTACAGTCATTATGAAATGATGGATGCGGATGCGGAAGGTACACTCAAAATGAAAAATGCCGCCGTCGAAATCGGTGATGCAGCGCTGATCTCCTTTGTCGCACCTGAACATCTGCTTCGTCAGCAACTGGGGTTCCGCTGGATTGGCATGAATGAACCTTATGAGGAGTCCTCCACTTGGCCAAAAAATTACGTCGTCATCGCAAACTTTAACGATGATCCGTTAATTGTAGATGTGGAAGCACCAAACTCTCCCGTATATGCCGCTTTTACAGGTGGAGAACCAAACCGTGTTGCTGATTCGCTGTCAGACTTTTTCAGTGCACTAGCCATCCTGATTGAAGCGGCGCGCACCTATGCCGGAGAAGTAAAAGATGAAGAAACCTATGAAACCAAGCCCGAGTATCTGGAGCAAGTGGAACCTTTATTGCAAGATTTGTTGGGAGAAGAGTATACTGCTCATCTTTTCGAATATCTGTCCTTTTGTTAAAACGGTGAATTGAAGGAATTGGAGGGGTGCCCATATGATCTATGTGGCTTTGCTACGAGGCATTAATGTAGGCGGGAACAATAAAATCAATATGAAGCAGCTGAAAGAAACGTTTGAACAAGCAGGCATGCTGGATGTTGTTACCTACATCAACTCTGGCAATATTATTTTTGCCGATCATCAGGAACGTGCCAATGCGAATGTGGAGATATCCCATGTGTTAGAACAGGCCATCGCTGCCGATTTTGGCTTACAGATCAGGGTTATGGTGCGGAATATGGATGAAATCCATAGCGTTATTCAGGCGCTGCCAGAAGAATGGGTTAATGATGACACCGCCAAAAGTGATGTGATGTTCCTTTGGGATGAGATCAATGAGCCCTCTGTGCTGGACCAACTGCCCATCAAACCGGAAATCGGCACACTGATCTATGTTCCCGGAGCGATTTTATACTCAGTCAGCAGAGAAGATGCATCCAAAAGTGGCATGAACAAGCTTGTGGGTTCCAAAGTCTATGCTTATATGACGGTTAGAAATGTGAATACCACACGTAAGATATATGCCCTGATGCAAGCAGCAGCAGAGAAATAATACAGACAGGTGGAGATGATGCCACGCAGCTTGTGGCAATTGGAGGTAGTCTAATGAACAGAGCATGGACATTAAATGTCAGCGTCCGATCCGTAGAGCGGGAACCTTTCTGGTATGCACCCCAGACTCCCTGGCAGATACAAGTACAAGGTTTTCGAGTAAAATTCCATACCAATAGGGCAATCGACTTGCTTGCTCAAGATCGACTGCTTGTTACCGTTGGTGAGGAAGGTACCGCGAACTGGGCTGCTTTTATCGGAACAGTCGTGGAATGCGAACCAGACTCTCTCCTGCTCTATACAAGTCCTCAGTACGAGGCACAGTTAATGGATATTCGGAGGTTGGAACGCGAATTTTCTCCTTTGGCTTCCATTCTCGGAGCGCAGCATGTAATCGAAACTCTGGGCTATTTCCCTCCCTTCCATTATGACGAAATTACGGATGTGCAGCTGGAAACAGTCCAAAATATACAATCCCTCTCTCTTGTGCTAACGCATAATGCTGATCAGGAATGGGAACAGCAGGTGCACTTCCATTTTGAACATATTCAGCAAGAGATGTTCTCCCCTGTGGAGGCATCTAACGTTTGTTTACAGCTAAGTTTCACTTATGCAGCCGATCAGATTCGTGTTAACTTGGATGCCGTATCCGGCTTCTCCGCTACATTCCTATGCAGCACAATTCATATTCAATTCCATTAACCCGGTTATGTAAAAAATCCCTTCATGGGACAACATGAAGGGATAGCTCAACTTCTTCAGCTACACATGTTGCATCTGGTTTAGTCAATCTGAATGCGTCTGCGAGATTGATCATCACCAGGACGTTTCGGAATCTCGAGCTTCAGCACACCATCTTCCAATCTGGCCTTAATGTGCTCCTCATCAATATGATCTACATAGAAACGCCGGATAAATTCGCCGGATCGGCGTTCCTGCCGAATGATCCGATTGGAGTCATCCTTCTGCTCCACTATATCATTGCGTTTGGCACGAATAATCAATTCATTACCTTGAACCTGAATGTCTATATCCTCTTTGGCAATGCCCGGAAGCTCGGCTTCTACCGAATATTTGTCTTCTTCCTCACGAATGTCGGTCCGGAATGGCTGGGAGCCAGTTCCAAAAGGGGAGAGGAATGAGTTCTCAACCATGTCATTGAAGGATTTCAACATGTGTCCGAACGGGTCTTCATTTCGTTTACGAAACGGAATCAGATCAAACATGAAAATCAGCTCCTTTTGTGTGGTTGGTTTATTGGTGTTGCTTACATTGATTATTATAATACCCGTGCAAATCAGGCTCAAAGTCCGTAAAAGACGAAAAAAACCGATTTTCTTTCACCATGGTTCACTATTTTAAAATAGATCCTTTTTTCTTTTATTTTGACCTTATTTGATCTTCTGACTTTATCTGACTATAACGAATGAATGGGGTCCGTTACAGTATTGGATTCATTCTTCCGCATTCCCATCATCATGATTGCCAGCAAGACAACCAGAACAGCTACGAGCATAAATGGAACATGTTTGTCCACCTGATAAAGTGTCGTTGTAAGTAAAGGCGTAATGACGGCGGATATCCCCTGTATCGCTGCTACCAATCCCGCTGCACCTCCCTGCTGTTCTTTGCTAACTGCCAGCGAAGCACCTGCCATGAACCCGGGCATCATCAGACCTGAACCCATGCCAAACAGGAAAAACGAGAAATAATACATGGATAACATATTGAAGACCAAAAAAAGGATCATACTTGCGATCAGGAAAAGGGAACCGAGCAAAATCATTGGGCGTGGCTGCCATTTCAACCATTTCATCTGAATGACCTGCATGATCAACATCGCTGCTCCAGAGAACATAAGTCCAAACGAAACCATTCGGGCAGTCGCCGCTGAGGATAGAGCCAGTTGATCCTGAAAATAAAATCCCCCGACAACCTGTAGTGTCATGATACCCATCATCGTGACTAAGCCGGCAGCAAGGTACATTCGTAATCCACGTTGGAACGGGTTTACTTTAGGCGGTTTTGCCTGAATGACCGGTTTGGCTGACGGGATTAACAGCAAGGCAATAATAAACGCAGCGATCGCTATCAAAATGCCAAAATAAAGCGGCCAGAGCAGACCGATAAGTGTAAAAGCTCCTGCAATCGCTGGTCCAAATACAAGGCCAAGTCCATTCGCAGCACTGATAATCGCCATCCCGCTTCCCCGCTCTTCACCTTCTGTCACATCACCCATATAGGCTTGGGCAGAAGACAGCACCGCCGGAATGAACATGCCGATCAGACTGCGCGTCACAATCAGAAGGGTTAACAATACTCCCCCTCCGATCCATACATTTAATCCCCCGTACAATGCCAGTGCAAATAATGCACAGCTCACAGACATACCTATAAATCCAATCAATATGACTGGTTTTCTTCCTCTTATATCACTCCATCTGCCCCACACCGGAGCCATAACAGCCATCATAATGGAACCAAGTGAGATAATAAGACCGGAATGGCTTTCTTTCATGCCCAACTCGCGAATAAGCGGCGGCATAATGGGTGCAATCAGCATCAGACCCAACATGGCTGCAAATACGCTAAAAAAAATACTTCCTCTGATTCGGTTCATGCTCATACACTCCTCTATATTTCAGTACAGTATCCACTGTACCTGGAGTATACAAGGCGGAAAGAATCCCCACTGCCTCCATACGGAACAATTCACGCCAAGACGGATTTATTAATAAATCTTTTTCATCTCTGAGGGCTTCACGCCGAATTTGCGATAAAATTGCTGCGAAAAGGCACTGACATTGCTGTAACCGACCGCAATCGCGGCCTCGGTGACGTTGTTATTCTGATTGCGCAGCAGCTTCATGGCGTTGTCGAGACGAACCTGACGCAAATATTCGAAGACTGTGCTTCCGAAAAGTGCCTTGAATCCTTTTTTTAATTTAAAATCGTTAAGACCTACTTGTCTGGACAATGCTAGCAAAGATGGAGGATCTACCATACAGGCCTCCATAATCTCCCGTGCCGTATGTAACTTCCGGATGTCCTCTCTCGAGAATCCCGCAGGGATTGGCGCCAGATCAAACAGTTGGATCATAAATCGATTCAAGATCTCCAAGGCTGTCGCTTCCATCATTAAGGATGATCGATAACTGTTGTTTAATTCCACAATCAAACTGTCGATCATCGTTCGTATCCGGTTATCCAATTGAAATACAATCGGCCTGAACACTTTTCGTCCCAACACCTGATTAAACGCAATCGACTTGAAACCACCCAGTTGTGCCGCAGCATAATTGAACAGAGAAACCGGAATCCCCAGCGAAAAGGACGTATACAGCTCCCTTGCCGGAGGATGAAACCACGCTTCGAAATCATGCATAAAAATAAGGGCCCCTTGCCCAAGCGATAATGAATAATCCTGACCGGATATATCCACATGTCGCTCTCCCGATAAGGCAAATTGCAATTCCACAATGGGTGTCTCGGACGCAAAATACGTAGGATAAGGCTGAAGATATTCAACCTGGGAATATAAAATCTCAATGCCACTGTATGTTGTCACTCTTTTGACCTTACCGCTACCCGCCTTGGGAGAGAGCAGATACGTGTGTTCATCTTGCTGACTGTAAGGTTCCTGGATCAGGTAATGCTGATATACTACGCCTAATGCATCATCCATGCGCATGGTATTCACCTCGCCTATATCTTGATCAGACTCATCAGTAAAGAAAGTCCGAATTAATTGATAATGATTCTCAATTAATTCTAGCGTATTTTCTCCCGTTCGACCAGTCCTATATATATGAAGGTCACGTATAACCTTTTACACAAATCGCAGACTTCTCTTACCTCTCCTTAACATTAGCTCCCTATACTAGAACAATTGTACAACTCATTACACAAGAAACGATAAAGGGGATCTGGAACATTGAAAAAGAGAAATCAATGGCTTGCCGTTCTGTCGATGACTGCCATTCTTACCGCAGGAACAACCAGCTACACATCCATGATTCATGCTGCTGACGTAACTAAAACTACCAATAATCATGTCGTACTGCGTACAGCCATCCAAAATATGCAGGGTACGGTCACATGGAACGGAAGCAGTCGCAGTGTTGATATCCAGATCGCAGATACTAAAGTACAACTTCCAATAGGAACGTCTTCAGCCACCATCAACGGTGTGAAAACTCCTTTGGACAGTAAAAGTTACATCACCAAAGGTACAACGTATGTATCTTCCCAAACGCTAAAATTAATTAAGGATCAACTGATCCTGAAACAGAATAAAACCGGTTTTGAACAGACCGCATCGTTTCAGATGCCCGGTGGCAAAGCAGAAATATCAGCCTCAACGCCAGATGGACAGCGCCTGCTCGTAACCGAAGCAGACAATGGCAGCATTTCCATACTGGATATTGCTGATCTGAAAAACATTAACGTCCTGAAGACAGTCAGCTTCCATGACCTCTCCGCCAAAGCTGAAGTCACAAGCGTAACGGTGTCCAAAGATGGTAAATACGGTCTTGCTATTATTCGTACAGGGGATACAGATAGTGAAGCAAACAAAGGGTTGCTTGCCATTGTGGATCTGACAACCTACAAAACCGTCAAAACGTATGAACTCGGCATTGGTCCCGACTCCATTGCACTGTCACCTGACGGTCTGCATGCGGTTATCGCGATAGAGGATGAAGAGCTGAATAAAGCTGCGGATGAAATTGACTATGCCAACACCAAACGTCCGGGTAGCATTATGGTTGTATCTTTTGCTGGCGGGAACGTATTGGAGGGTGAAATCACCAACTTGCCGGTCTCTTTGGACAAGGTAGAAGGCGCCATCTATCCGCATGATCCACAACCGGAGTATGTTGCCATTAGTCCAGATAGTAAAACAGCAGCCATTACGTTACAGGAAAACAATGTCGTTGCCATTGTAGATCTGGAGACAAAAAAAATTAGCTCAATCTTCGCTCTGGGTACCACTTCACATCAAGCAGATCTGAAAGATGATGGTATCGTTCAGTTTAAAGAGACGTTGACAGCTCGTTATGAACCGGATGGAATTGCTTTCTCGGCAGATGGTAAATACCTGCTGACAGCTAATGAAGGGGACTTGGGCAAGAATGAATTTGAGGATGGTGTAAAAGCGGGCGGACGCAATATTGCTGTCTGGGATCTGCAAGGCCAGCGGATGTACGATAGCCAGAACCTCATTGACGAGGCAACCGCCATGGTTGGTTTGTACCCGGACGATCGCAGTCCCAATAAAGGCAGTGAAGTGGAGAATCTGACCGTTGCTACTGTAGACGGCACAACATATGCCACGGTAGCTTCCGAACGGGCAGATGCCATTTTGTTCTTCGATCTTGCTGATCCGGTCAATCCGGACTACCTGGGTCTAATCCCTACAGCCGGAGAATCACCGGAAGGAATCCATCGTGTTAACGGACGCAGCCTGTTTGTAAGTGCAGATGAAAGCACCGGAACGCTTAGTTTTTTTGCCAAGAAATAGTTCGAGTGCACTCGGTATGTAAAGACTGAAATGAACATTTTCACTTTGTATTGAGTAGGAAGGGGCGATGAAGCCCCTATCCTCTCATACTATTGAACGCACTATTCCATGTACCCACATATAATGCTGCAAAGGTTATCGACGCTTTATATTTTCCAATTCCCGCCTGTTCCGCTCGACTTCCTCTTGTAATACTCGTACTTCCATCCTTAATGCGGATACTTCCTCTTTGACGCCAGACCTCTTCATCACAAGATAGAAGATCAGATATAATACGAGGCCCATCATAATAAAGAAAATCAATAGAGTTATAATCCCAGCAATAACAAAATTACTAGCTCCATCCATAATGTACGTTTTCCCCTTTCCCATATCTTATTAATTTATATTTACAACAATACCATATTTAAGCATAACGAACAGTATAAAAAAGCCAAGAGAGCATGCTCTCTTGGCTTTCAATTTATCTATATATACCTTCCTATCCGGTGATTCTTATTCCCAGAAAAAACGACCTGCGAACACTTTTTCCGTCAACAGTTTATACGTTTCTTCAGGCAATTCTTTTTTCATCTTTGCCATAACGGCGTCTTTGCCTTGATTATATTGTGTGGACATGCCAATCTCTGCGGTTGTATTACTTGCATCCAGACGCATGATTGGGGCTTGGGCATCTTTCATCCAAGGTGTCCATGCCGCTAGATCAGGTGATCCACCCGTACCTGGATTGCCTGTGTACAGGAACTGCTTCAGATATGCTGCCATCGCGGCGGACAACTGATCACGTCCCGGTTTGTTTGTATCGCTAAAGTACCCATCAGGGAAATAGGCAGCAATTCCGTCTGCGTGTCCTGTATAGAAGTCCATATCCGCACCATGTGGTGCGCCCAGTAACGTGAGCAAACGCTCAGAGATGACCCCAGGTTGTGTACCCCATGCAAAACGATACGCATATACCGGTGGCTGACCTGCTTCATTTGTCAATTGCTCCGCTACACGCTCTGCATTAAAGCCTGCATAAGCTTCGCTTCCGTATTTCAACGCAGCAGCATATTGTTCCGCCTTGGTTTTATCAGTAAACAGAGTTTCATCCGTGATGGATGGAGAGAAGTTTGGATCACCGAAGGCAAATCCGGAGAACTCCGTTTCCAGGCTGCCGAGCAATACTGGAACTTTCTTATAATTGCCATTATTGATGGCGTCAAATCCTTCTTTTGGAATCACTGTGCCATCACGGAACAGATGCGGGAATGGGTCCATACGGATTGCCGTTGCACCAAACGCTGTGACCAACTTGTCCGCAGGCAGTGCACGCAGGTAACTCTCCAGCTGTGCCTGAGATTGTTTACCAATCCATGCTTTTGCTTCTTCTGCGTTAGCCGCTTTTCCCTCTTGCACGAGTAGCTTCACAAGTACATCCTCGGATTTTTGTTCGCCTTCTTCCGGTGATGCTGTCGTCAATCCTCCGCTGAAAGCAACTGCTTTTTGATACAGTCCTTTGCTAAGTGGCGAGATCAGAGTTGCCAGCACATCACGTGCACCAGCAGATTGTCCGGCTAATGTAACATTGCCTGTGTCTCCGCCAAACCCTTTGATATTATCCTGCACCCACTCCAATGCACGGAATGCGTCAAGCAGACCATAGTTACCTGAGTCATCCAGGGCATTGCCTGTTTTCAGCGCTTCATTCTCGAAGAATCCAAGGGCTCCCAAACGGTAATTCACGGAAATGATAATGCTGTTGGTACTCCGTGCAAGCTGTTCACCTTGAAAATCTTTACCTGATCCGGTCATATTCCCGCCGCCGTGCAGGAACACCATAACCGGAAGTTTCGAACTGGTTGTGTCGGGACGCCAGATATTGAGATACAACGAATCTTCGCTTCCCGCTGTCGTCTTGCCGGAGATCTGCAAGCTGTTCGCTGCAAATTCCTTAGCCGATCTGGTTCCTGTCCATGATGCCGGTTCTTGCGGGGCTTTCCAGCGCAGTTCACCTACTGGCGGTTTCGCGTAAGGAACACCAAGCCAGCCGAGCGTGCCATATTGCTTATAGGTTTTGCCATCAATCGCGCCATACTTGGTCTGTTGCACCGTTTGAGGTTGGAACGCCCCAGCTTCTTTATGTTTCAACCAGTTCTGCTCCAAAGTTCCACTGCCATTCTTGAGCTGTATCTGCAATGCCTGTGCGGTTGCCTCTGCCATCAGACGGTTGGTAAGTTGACTCGCTCCCTTTCCCTGAAGTGCCTTGATTCCCTTACCAGCCGCGTAGGTGGAAGCCGTTCCCTGCTCATAATCCGTACCTGCTTCATATCCAAGCACCTTCAGCAGCATTTCGGCATAACCTTCCGCTGTAAGGGGTGCATTAGGTTCAAACTTCTCCGTTCCTGTTACGATCTCAGCCACATACGGATGCTGCTTTAAGTAACCAACGACCGGTTGCAATACTTTGCCCGCCTGAGCCGCATCGTCATACGTTTCCGATCCCTGATAGGCGAGTGCTTCTTTCTCCAATCCGGACAAACGCAAGTAAAGTACTGCGGCCTGAATACGTGTTGCCTTTTTGTTCAGATAAGCTACATTAACACCTTGACCGCTGCCACGAATAAGTTCGGATTGGATCAGCTTGTCCATCGCTGCTGAAGAAGAGGATGCTGTATTGCCTGCTGCATAAGCTGGTAGAGCGGATACACATAACCCCAGAATGGTTGCTACAGCAATCGAACGTTTAATGGTTTTCATGTCATAAATCTCCTCGCTGTCGAATAGTGTGTGATGGGATAAGTTCATTGGAAATGTTCAGTTGA
The DNA here is from genome assembly GCF_038002525.1 of Paenibacillus sp. FSL K6-4396. Taxonomy (NCBI): domain Bacteria; kingdom Bacillati; phylum Bacillota; class Bacilli; order Caryophanales; family Paenibacillaceae; genus Paenibacillus; species Paenibacillus sp. FSL K6-4396. The sequence continues at coordinate 5,243,951 of NZ_JBBOCR010000001.1, forward strand.
AATGCGTATCTAAAAATCAGTATTCCAATGTCTGGATGAGTCTATATCTCTATTTATGGAAAATTAAATCTGCTGCGCTCCTTTCTGTTCGAAATATCTGCTACGGCGCTTGCGGTCATGCCATCAGGCATTTTTTTATATAAAAAAACCTGAACCGAAGGCAAACAGACATCGCTTTAGCGTGATCTGCTGCCCTCAATTCAGGTTTTGCCTGCAATCAGTAACAACCCTGAGGAATGAGGTTCATTCCATATGAAAATGTAAACGCAATCAATCGTTTGATGAACAAACAACCAACGAATGAACTGACACAGGTATTGCCCTAAACACGGTTACAATCCTGTTGTTATGGTGATGTTAGCACATAATGTAAGCGTTCGCAACACCCTTTTTCTAAATCGTCATCATACGATCTCTAAAAGGGGTAACAGTAAAAACAGTTCACCTGAATTCCAGCCTCCTTCACTAATCGTAAATTTTACATATAGTTAACCCATTTCATACGTTAGTTTAGCAATTGTTGTATACACTTGGTTTGAGATACCAAACTATACATATATTCTAGGAGGATGCATTCATGTTAAACCGGTTTAATGTCCGTGCAGCCAAAATGATGCTCGCGGTGACAACAATTGTTACGGCTACACTCGGAGGAAGCAGTGCAGCGTGGGCTGTGGAAGACACCACCTCAACAACATCTGCATCACCGATTAAAAATGTAATTATTCTGATTCCTGACGGTATGGCTAACGATGCTACCGCTCTGGCTCGTTGGTATAAGGGCTCGTCTCTGACACTGGACTCCATGGCAAGCGGCATGGTTCGGACTCACTCCGCCGATGCGCCGATTGCAGACTCAGCTCCTGCCGGAACTGCTTTTGCAACAGGTTATAAATCTCATACCGGATTTGTTGGTGTACTGCCGGACAAGGCTACCATGCCTGGACAAAAGGCTATTGCGACTGGAGACGAAAGAAAACCGGTTGCTTCCGTGCTGGAAGCATCCAAACTGGCGGGTAAAGCAACCGGCATTATCGCCACATCCGAGATTATGCACGCCACACCAGCGGACTTCTCCTCTCACTATCCAGACCGTAAAAACTACGATGCACTCAGCAAACAACAAGTCTTCAATGGCATGGATGTTGTGTTGGGCGGAGGTAGCAAATATCTTGAGCCAGCCGGACGTAAAGACGGCGATAATCTGATTTCGTCCATCAAGGCACTGGGTTACGATTACGTCACTACACCAGCTGCAATGAAAGCATCCGATTCGAACAAGCTTTGGGGTATGTTTGCACCCGCAGGCATGGCTTATCATATGGACCGTGATCCTGCGAAGCAGCCAAGTCTTGCCGAGATGACATCCAAAGCCATTGAAGTTCTGTCCAAAGACAAAGACGGCTTTTTCCTGATGGTCGAAGGCAGTAAAGTGGACTGGGCAGCTCACGCCAATGATCCTATTGGTATTATCAGTGATGTGCTGGCTTTTGACGATGCCGTAAAGGTAGCCATGGATTTTGCCAAAGCCGATGGAGAGACTGCCGTTGTGGCTGTTACGGACCACGGCAATGGTGGACTCACCATTGGTAACAACGCAACTTCCGGCACTTATGACAAAGAGCCATTGTCTACATTTATCGGACCTTTGAAAAAGGCTAAGCTAACAGGCGAGGGCGTTGAAGCGAAGTTGAATGCGAAGCGGACAAACATCAAAGCAGTGATGAAACAGTACTACGGTATTACCGATCTGACTTCCGAAGAGATTGCCACAATTAAAGCGGCCGAGCCAGGCAGTCTTAACTATGCAATCGGTCCAATGATCAGCAAACGTGCAGGGATTGGCTGGACAACCGGTGGTCATACAGGTGGAGATGTCGTGTTGTACACGTATGCTCCGAACAATGACCGTCCATTCGGTGTGATTGATAACACGGATGTCGCCAAATATATGGCACGAGTACTGGATCTGGATCTCGACAGCGTGAGCAAACAATTGTTTGTACCTGCCAAACAGGCATTTACGACCAAAGGCGCGACGTACAAACTGGACCTGACAGACGCCAAAAATCCGAAGATCCTCGTTACCAAAGGCAATACCAAGCTGGAACTGCAAATCTACAAAAACATTGCACTGGTAAACGGCAAAAAGACAACTTTGGAGGGTGTCATTGTTTATAACGGTGTAGATGCATTTGTACCACAGACGGCCGTTGATCTGATTCAATAATTCGCTAGAACTGCTGGAACTATAGGAGATTACACCATTTGGCTGCCGAATATTTCGGCAGCTATTTTATTGTTTACTGATAAGGAGTAGGCTCCTGCTAGCGCCTATCGTATAATGAACATAACAAAAATACATATCATGCAAGAAAAAGGAGAGATTCACCCATGTTGATCAAATTAAACTGGATCACGCTGAGGGTCAGTAATTTGGAAGCTTCACTCGGGTTCTACCACGACATACTTGGACTTCCGATTCAGCGCAGATTCGAAAGCCGCGGACGGCAGATTGCCATGCTGGGCATGGAGAACGAAGCCAAGCTGGAACTAATTGAGGGCAGTGAATCCATTCTTAAACCAGAGGCCGGCGTGTCGATCGGTTATGAGGTGAACTCGCTGGATGAAGCCATGGAACGACTAGCAGAGCTGAATATTCCAATTGTACGCGGCCCCATCCAGCCCAATCCGCACCTGCGTTTTATATACATTACAGATCCAGACGGCTTCGAGGTACAACTCGCAGAGCATGTTTAATTAGGCGATTGTGAAATGAGTGTGCGTATCACGATAACCAGTTGTTTGTGCATGTGTGCAGTCAAACCTGTATGCACACCCCCTCCTAGGGCAGCGTAAAACGTTATTATGTCTGTTTACAGCTTCATGCGGCGCATCAGCGGAACACCTATGCGATTCAGCAACCGATCAAGCAGCAGCCAGCACCAGCGTCTGCCCCATGGAAGCTGGCGCTCATACACAGCGGAATATTCAAAATCCGCCACAGCACCGCGATTGCGCTTGAACTGTGCAGCCCCGGCGCTCTCATGTAACAGATGGCCGTTCTCTCGAGCCTGTCCGATCAGGCATGCCGATAACATGCGGTATAGTCCTACAGACTGGGGCACCGCCGTATCGTAACCAAACAGCGGCGTTGTCATGATTCCATTTCGGCAGAAATAACCCATCACCGCGTCCAGGCGCCCCTCCTTTCGCAGTCCATAGAGTCTGAGTGTTCCTGATGCCATCGCAGCAGCAATGAAACGCTCGGTAAATTGCGGATTGTGATAGGAGTATTTTTCAAGGTACAACAGCTTGTACAATTCCACAATTCGCGGAATATCTGCATCCGTCATATCTGACTCGGAAACGAATTCGTAGTCGTGCTTGGCCAATAATTCGTAATCCCGCTTCAACAGCCAGCGCGATTTCGAGTTTCCAAAATTCGGATCATGCGCATGGTACAGGTAGATTTGTCGGCTCGGAATTAGTCGACACCCCACTTCCGTTAGCCTCGCCGTCAGATCGGGATGAAGTCCCGGAGACAAGGAGCGAAACACAATGACATGCTCAGGGTATCGCTCTTGTACCGCTGTAAGCAAACATTCTGCCTGTTCACCGGACATGGCTGGATACAGATTGGTGGACAACAACCAGTTGTTCACATGCACAACTTTGTTGATCTGCGATTGCTTCATTCCCCAACCTATTAGACTGAGCAGCACAGAAAGACCTTTTTCCAACACAGGCTTCTGCAACATGCTCAGTTCCTCCTTGGCGTAACTCACATAATGCGTATATGGCGAACAAACGTAAGCATTATCATACTCTGTATCATTCACCGTCAGCGGAATAACGAGATCATCAATCCGGGCGAGCAACAATGTCGTTTCCACGTTGGACATAAAGCTTTGGGTCCCGTCCAGCATCATAGGCTCCAGATAAGCTCTGGCATATCTGCCGTCCTCTGTATCGGACCAGTCCATGCCTTCGAACGAATGCTGATCATAAAGACGCACGCGTTCAGCGTGATTATCATTCCTAACTTCATATGTACGGTCATCATAGGCCAAGCTGTCTTTCATTCCTTTATTCTTCAACCTTTTACTCCCCCATGAGGTAACATCTTCTTTTAACTACCATTTACATGGTTAGTTCTACTCTCTTCATACTCTACACAACACACTGTATAGGAAAAAAATGTCGGCATCAAGCTGTTTTGCAGATAAAAAAGGCCCGTCCAGTACGCTAAATACGCACCGACAGGCTCTCAACTATTAATATTAGTAATATTAAAGTTTGTTCACAACGGAAGAAGCTTGATGATCCGAGACCAATTCATTCAGGTCTACAATCAGTTGCTCCAGTTCTCCAAAGCTCTCTACCATCTTCTGTGTCAGGTTGCGTTGTTCTTCCATGCTTGCCAGAATCTCTTCTGTCGCTGCACTGGATTGCTCAGTCACACTCGAAATCTCGGAAACCTCATTCACAACTCTGGTGGAAGATTCCTTCATGGTCGCCGAACTAGTCTCGATATCTGTCGCTTGATTCAATACATGCTGAGAGTTGCTGTTGATGGTACGAAATACTTCCTCTGCCGTATGCACGCTATCTCTCCCTTGTTGTAACGAAAGACGAATGCGTTCGAATCGATCCGTCAGTGCCTGCGTCTGCCCTTTTAATCGAGACAGGATGGTTGCGATATCACTTGCGGACTGACCCGAGTTCTCTGCCAACTTGCGAACTTCCTCTGATACAACAGCAAACCCGCGTCCATGCTCACCTGCACGAGCGGCTTCAATGGCTGCATTGAGTGCGAGCAGGTTGGTCTGACTCGCAATATCCGCTATGCTGTTCAGCATAAGTGTCATGGATTCACTTTCCTCGTTGAACTTTCGCATGTCATTTGCAGTTGTATTGATCGTTTCATATAGATCTTGCATTTGGATGTTCAGCTGGTCCATCTGTGTGCTTCCTGTTTGCGTGCTCGTTGCCATACTTGCGGACAACTCTTTCATCTGTTGGGAATACGACGCAACGTCCTTGATATGCTGATCCGACACAGATAAGGATTCCGAGATCTCGGCTACACTGGTCGCCTGAAACTCAACACCTTTTGCAACCTCACTGAACCCAAGTGTCACCTCATTGGTGATAGAACCGGTCGCATTCACTTTTTCCTTCAATTGATCCGTATAACGTGATAAACCTTCGACCGATTCCTTCACACGCTCCAGCATGGTTTCCACTCTTTGCTTAGAATGCTCCACCTCATTCTGGCGTACTTCACTTTCATGGAAGAGCCTTTGATTCAGCTGGGAGACCAGCATGAGAATGGCTCCCGTGAGAGCGAATAGTCCCACATTAACGATATTACCTATTAGCTCAACAGAGTCAACGGTATTCATAACAAATAACTGAAGAACACTGTTGACTAGTAATACCGAAAATCCAACCACAAAAAATTTCTTGTTAGGAAATAACAAAAGAACTGCGGTTATGACCAAACTTAACGCAAAATTGACCGTTCCCCAACCGACATAGACTCCACATATTGTCAGTAATACGGTAATCAGCCATGGAATGAGATGAATATGTTTCTTTTTCGCATTAGCGTATGTAATCCAAACTACAAAGATCAGAGCTACTCCATTGGACACAAGTAACTTCGGCATCGTAAAGGCCAGACCCATACCAATGGCAATAATAATCCACAAAATGATACCGATTAATTTGTTCCTTTTCCAAATAATTTCGTCCATACGATCCATGCATACCCCGTCCTTTTAAGTAGGTTAAATGTGAGTTGTAGGGCCTTTCTGTACTAGATCTAGTAGTCTTTGGTCCTGCTTATGTGCAAATCGCAAATACGCATCGCCTTAACATAGTACATATTAACTTCACAAGTATGAAATCAGCGCTACTTTATGTATATCGGTATTGTTAATTAAAAATTAATATGAATTGTAAAATGATATGTAAGCATATCATTTTACAAAAAAAAGGTCTGTCTTATGCGTTATGGCGCACAAGACAGGCCTTTTGGGTCGTGAAAGGATGTGCAGCAACTCTTACTTGCCAAATACAAGTGTCGTATTGGAGGAACCTGCATACTTGGTGACGAACTCACGTGCGTAGCTGGCACTCTCTACCTGATAACTGTAATTGGAGCTTGGTCTCCAGTTCGTTTTAGGAGAAGTCGGGCTATTCAGGGCCGGTGTACTGCCCGAATCCGTAAACTCACCTTTTCCTTTGTCATCCAAGATGCCGCCCTTTTCAGCACCTGCACCAAAGTAGTTGTTTTCGGAATAAATCCGTGCTTTTTCACCAATTGTGATGGCCTGATTAAAGTTGTTTGCATAGTTGTTTTTGAGATGGAAGTAACCATATCTTAAAAGCCCAGGACCACGTACATATAAATTTTCGAAGTAATTATTGGACATCGTCACATGAGGTACTCCATTGTAACTGCTGTTACCATCATTCGGATGACCGAGGATGACGCCATACTTATGGTTCGCAAATTTGGAATTGCTAATCGTAATATAGTCGGCGCGATCGCCAATATACAGAAGCTTGTCCAGATCACTACCGCCAGAGCTGTAGCTGTGACCAGCAAACGTCACATGATCAATCCAGTAATTGGAGCCTGAAGTGATATACATCTGGATATCATCATTGGCATTAATATTGGAAGCGTGTTCAAAAGTCAGATTCTGAAATATCACATTGCTTGAACTGCTTGTGGATCTGAAATGAATATTCGTTAATGTATGTTTGCCAAAGGAACCTACCAGGGTCTTGTTCGCTCCGAATTCAACTTTTTGCAACGTAGAAGAGGAAATATTCTGTTCAACGACGACGATTTTGGCCGTTGAGCCCGCCATGTGTGTTCTCAAATCATTGAGATTACTAACGTAAACCACCTGACCGTTCTTGCCACCTGTCGTAGCTGACTTGGATACACCATTCTCATTCTTGGCACTGCCTGCAAAACCAGTCAACCCGTTCGTACCTGTGTTTGGATAACTAGCCGCACCATATGTAGACGGGGCGGTGGAGACAGTTAACAACAATAGAGTTACAGCAAGTAAAAGCATCGAAAATTTCTTCAAAATTTCACCATCCTTTATAATATTATCCTCAAATACAACTCGATTATATCGTGTAACTTTGGCTGTGACAATACGAAAATTGCAAAAAGACAATAATTATCATTTTTATGCAACAGCAGATCAGATATAGTGAAAAAACGTAAAACCAGGCCATTCGTTCACACAAAATAGAGCCGCTAATTAGCGGCTCTATTAACGAGTACTATGTGATCCAACTTGGAACTGATCTGCACTCGGATCAGTTCCTAAAACCTCTGACAAAAAAACATCGCTTGCGGATAATAATATGTTACGACTTCTGATAGCTGCGGCGGAAGGAGCCAGGTGTAATTCGTTCCAGCTTCTTGAAGATGGCTCCATAATAGCTGGTCGATTCGAAACCGACTTGACGAGCAATATCCTCCATCCCGCGCTGCACATTATCAAGCAGCAATTCCTTGCTCTTGTTGACTCTTACCTGATTAACATAGCTGATGGGACGAATACCTGTCGTTTTCTTAAACAAATGACAGAAATATTCTGGTGTGACACAGATCAATCCAGCCAGCGTTGGCAAAGTAATCTCTTCAGCATAATGTTGTTCAATATAGTCCAGAACCGGTTTTAATCGCTCATACTGCTGCCCGACCGTATCGCTGCCCTCAACAGATACGCGTTGAATAATCTCTGTCAATAAGGTATAGAGAATGGCGGAACAGGCGTAATTGCTTAATGTCTGCTCTTGTGGTGTTAAAGCAGCTTGCAGCAGCTCCCGCATTCGGGATAGAAGGTATTCAGGTTGTGCAAGCGTGTATACGCATGTGTCGACAATGCCCACGGTTTCAAATAAGTTTGCTGACCCGTTGCCATCGAAAATGATCCAGTCGACTTCCCAACTGTCGGATAGCGCATAGTATTCGTGCTTCTGTCCAGGGAATAACAGCATGCCCATACCTGGCTTGACGATATATTCCGTTTCACTGAGCTTGAGCTTACCCACACCGCTGCGGCATTGTATCCACTGATGATCCTCAATGCCTTGGTCTCGGCGGATATGCTCCTGTTCATGATGCAGGCCGATGCCAAGCAAATAAAAAGGGAGAAGCTTGTCTCGGGCAGATAATACCGGAAAACTACGATTGGGATGAGGCATACGACTAACTCTCCTGATCTTAATATTGTTATATCATATTAATTTTTTAAGATATTCACTCGAATTAATATATCATATAATCGCAATATATTGATAAATAAAGGAGATCACAGGATGACAATTAAGATCGGAATTGATTATTATCCAGAGCAATGGACCCCGGAGTTATGGGAAAAAGATGCCCTACTTATGCAACAGACGGGGGTTGCTGTTGTGCGAATGGCAGAGTTCGCCTGGAGTCGAATGGAACCAACCGAGGGTAATTATCAGTTTGAATGGCTGGATGCGGCTATAGAAGTATTCGCTTCGCGCGGCATGGAGATTGTGTTATGCACCCCAACCAATACCCCGCCAAACTGGATGACAACCCGTTATCCGGATGTACTGCCTATGGATGAACAACGCCACATCATTCGGCCAGGCGTGCGTGGACATCGCTGCAACAACAGCCCTTCCTTGAAAATGCTGGGCTCCAAATTTGTGGAAGCGATATCACAGCGCTATGGTAAGCATCCCGCCGTTATTGGCTGGCAAATCGATAACGAGATGCACTACCAGGAGTGCCATTGTGATACATGTAATCATGCATTTGTCGCTTGGCTGCAAAAGCGTTATTCCAATCTGGAGGAGTTGAACCAGGAATGGGGTACGGTCGTCTGGAGTGGTGAGTACAGCAGCTGGGCTGAGGTAACAACACCACTCGGTGCCAGCAAACCGATGAATCCTTCCTATCTTCTGGAGTACAAGCGATTTTGTTCTGACAGCGTAGGCTATCTGCTGGGATGGCAGCTTGAGATTTTACGCCGTAACTGTCCAGACCAATTCGTGACGCATAACATGTGGCAGTATCCGAATAGCCTGGACTATTATGATATGCACAACGAATTGGACTTCGTCTCTGTTGATTATTATCCGAATGAGCTGTATCGCGATTATGGCGATCGGTTTCCGAGGAACGGAGCGCTTACGCTGGACTTGGTTCGCGGCATCAAACGCCGGAATTTCTGGGTAATGGAACAGCTCAGCGGAGCACAGGGAGCCTGGATGCCGATCCAGCGCACCCCGTATCCTGGACTGATCCGAGCTCGCTCCTGGCAGACAATCGCCCGCGGTGCGGATATGGTCGTCCATTTCCGCTGGCGGAGTGCAACCGTCGGAGCCGAACAATTCTGGCATGGGCTGATCGACCACAGCAATGTTCCTGGACGCAGGTTCAGAGAGTTTGCCGAGCTTACTCGCGAGGTGAACCAGTTAGGAGAACTGCTGGCCGACTCAACCATTGTTACCCAGGTTGCAATTCTGCATTCGCATGATCAGCATACGGCACTTTCCCTTCAGCCGCAGGCGGAAGGAGGAATGCACTATATAGACAACTTGTCCTCTATGCATAATGCATTTCTGAGAATGGGTGTTGGTACAGACGTTATCAACTGGACCGAGGAGCTCGACGGGTACAAGCTGGTCATTGTCCCTTCTCTCTTCCTGTTAAGTGAAGAAATAGCACAGCGACTGGAGCGATTCGCAGCTAAAGGGGGGACGGTTGTCCTCACCAATCGGACTGGTGTGAAGAACATGAGGAATGTATGTGAGATGCTGCCTCTGCCGGGGCTACTGGCAGAAGCAGCAGGTGTTGTCGTAAGTGAATATGATGCCATCGGCAACAGTGAGCATCGGATACGAAACGCGGAGGGCAAGACATTCGCTGTAAAGCAATGGTGTGATCTACTGGAACTGCGAGGTGCAGAGCCGATCGCCTGGTATGACAACGACTTTTACGAGGGTGTACCAGCGGTTACTGTCAATAAGCTTGGTGAAGGTGAAGTGTATTATGTCGGCACTTGGCCGGAGCCATCGTATTTCTATCAGTTGTTTGAAGGCATATTGAAGGAAAAGGAATTGGCGCCCAAAATCCAGCTGCCGGAAGGTGTCGAGATGTCGATTCGAACGAAGGGGGAGCAAAACTTCCTGTTTCTGATCAATTTGACGAATGAGCAACGAGAGGTTACACTGAACGTTCCTTATCGCAGTTTGTTGACCAACGAGAGATTGGATCAGAAGTTGACTCTTCCAGCTCTGGGAGTAGATATTCTAACTGTGTAAGATCAGCAGCTTTTCATATTTAAGAAGGGATGTCTCACAAGGCTTACGACCTTGAGGGACATCCCTTCTCTGCTTTCACTAACGTACACCTAATCCGAATAAAAGTACTGCCAGTTAGTTAGTTAGTTTGTTTATTTGATTTTTATTGCCAGCTCATCATTCTTGGCTTCCTGCAAATCATCATAGACCTTACCTGGTTTGCCACTAAGTTTTAATACCAATGACTCCGGATTGTCCAACAGATTGCTGCTGAAAGAATACATCATTCCATCTTCAGTTCCGCTTCCACCTACCATGGATAACTTGGTCTGCTTCCCATTACTGGAGGTCGAAATGATCTCACTAGGTCTAACGACCTCGGTGATCGATAACTTCGGTTTGTAATCATTTTCTTGATCAGGTGCATATTCAAATCTGACCCGAGTTACCAGCGGAGACACCTCCACCTCTGACAATAAGACCTCATAGCCTCCAAGAGCAAAAGTCCGATTAACGTTGATGATTTCCGTTTTGGGGATAGAGAATTTGGGATCCAGCGCAAAAGAAATATTCATTTTTTTGGAGAATTGATATTTCCGTTCCTTTTCCCCTTTTTCTGAATTTTCCACCACATCTGGAACAACGGAAGAAAGCTGAAACTGAAGATTCACTTGCTCAGGCAGCGGTTTATTTCGACTTCGCTCAATTGTATTCCGGCCATAAATGGTATGTTTATCATTCGAGAAATGCCCCCCTCCTATATTTCCGTTATCAAGGACATAACCTGTTCTTGCATCCGTCATCTTGGTATTGACTATCGAATAAATCTCTTGCGAAGCATCCGTTCTGGCGGTATACAATACGGTTATCCTGTTCTCATCTGCCATAACTGCATTCACGGTAAACTGATATATTCCAGATGTAACCGTCCGATCCACGAGTTGCACATAACCATTATTGAGCGTTGAAGTAATCGTGGCACGGTCCATATCCGAAGTTAGCAGGCCACGAAAGGGCTCTAGTACTCCCCAATCGGTTACAGGCTCAGTATATGTTGCCGGTTGTTGCCCATAGTTTCCAAGTGGGCCTATAAGAAACCAACCTGCAGCCAAGACCGTGACCAGCACTGCCGTGATCCATTTGACACGAAAGGTCCTACCTGATCGTTTTGTTCTAGCCTTTGCGAGACCACGTTGAATTGCCGCAGTCGTGTCCGCCGGATTCCAGTGCTGGTTCTCTCTTTTCACCTGATATGCGTCTGCAAGAAGTGCTTTCTCCTCCGGGTTAGTGGTCATGCCAATCCCTCCTGTTCTTCATCAACTTGCGCAACTGTTGGAGTCCTTTGTGCTGCCAGGTCTTAATCGTCCCTTCCGGTTTGCCGAGGATCGAGGCAATATCCGTCAGTGTCATGTCGTTATAATATTTCAGCAATAACACATGGCGATATTTTGGTTTCACCTTTTGCAAAAGAGATTCAATAGCTATTCGATTATCATCAACGCTAATCATCTAAGACGCCGGAATGCTGTCCTCCAGATCCTCCTTCGCCAGAGGTGTTGCCCGCTTGCGGCGCCTCTGTTCATCGATGCAGACATAGATCAGAATCCGAATGATCCACGACTTGAACGCCTTCTCATTGTTCAGCGTACGACGTTTAATCCAAGCCCGGCATGTCATCTCCTGCACAGCTTCCAGCGCATCTTGCCGGTTACGCAGGTAGCTATAGGCAATAGAAATGAGCGTATCTTGATGTTCCTTAATAGATTGCACAAATGCCGTCTCGTCTTCGGTCTGCACATAGATCCTCTGGTTCATCTCTGCTTTTGTTTCCACCCCGCATCCCTCCTTCTCTCTCTTTCTGTGGTATAAGACGGGTGAGTGAAGCAAACGGTTTTTATTCATCAAAAAAAGCTCCGCCATCATCATGAGGGAGCTTGATTACATAGCACTTCGGCCGCCGGTATACTGAATTACGCACAAGCATGAACAATTCAAGATCAACTAACTTACAGGTTACCGGTGACTTCGATCCCGTCGGCCAATTGCAGATGGTTTCTCACCCAAGCTGTGAACTGATTCAAAAAATTCCGTAATTCAGGCTCTGCAACCAGCTGTTGATCCAGCTCTGATAAAATCCCCACCCACACTTCCTTCGTAATCGGATTCTCCCAGCAGGGATCAAGAGCCTTCATCTCTTCTCCAGTTCGAGGATCAGTTAAGGGAAATGCGCGATCCAATGCAGGACGAATATAGTCAAAGTCTTCATTATATATGAACAGCATGTCTTCCATCTCTACTTCAACCGATTCTTCTATGTATAAAGGGGATAAAACAAAACCCACATTCCGCTGCGGACCCTGATACTGATACATGAGCGCAGGAATTGTCCTCTTTGATTTTTTAGCCATATATGCTCCTCCTGTTTCAGGCAAATCTCTTACCGATCAGAGTTCAAACCAGATTAAATCACCATCAACCTGGCTGGTTTCTCGCTCCATCTGTTGCATCCAACTCCGCGCCTCTTCACCCCAGATATGAAACAAACAGTAGATATACGACTCCCCATCCACAATCTCTTCCAACCCGGAAGCCTCTTCTATCCACACTTCAAGGGCTCTCGGCCAGGAAGGATCTTCACGTTTCAGTACAAAACCGTTGGCTTGGCGTTCTAAGCTGTACATGTTGGTAAACGTTAATGCACTTGCCAGACGCTTCACAACTTCAGGTAAAATCGCAGGCTCCGTTGCTCTAATCCCATATTCCCAGCCCAATGTACAACCTCCTTTAGACTTCGTTCGCTCCAGATTGTTGCTTTTGTTCATGCATTTGATGGATCGAACGATCCAACCACAACTCATACCAGTCCAGAAAATGTAGTCGATTCGAATTGCCCCAATACTGATCAGGATAAATTCCATTACGGTTAGCCCGGTCATCAACCCAGACCTCTCCGTAGGAGGCTCCCTTAACAATCAGATTCATGGATATGCCACAGCCAAAATCACTGATGCGCAACATGCCTGCTGACCACTTTGGATCAAAATATTCATGTTCCAGCGCTTCCCATTCCTCTTCTTCCTTGCTGTCATCGAACCAGTCATAGTTCCAGTTCCATGCTTCCGTGAATTGGAAAGGGTCCGAGACCGCGTTCAGCTCATCTTCATAACCAAGCACAGCGTATACGCCATCATCCGGATTTTCCAGACCATAATAAGGTCCTGCACCACCTGTTCCCATATGAAGAAGCCATATCTTATAATCCTCCGGCAACTCAATTCGCCATTTCTGTTCAAATTGCGCAATATCCTTCTGCGTCCACACAGACGCCATTTCATATTCATGGTTCTCTGCGCCAAACAGGTCCAGATCCGGGTCCAGGCTTCGTAGAGTGATCAACTTTTCACGCATACGCTCCAATTGCATCTTGTACATGGCTTCCCCATCTCCCTTAGCTACTCTATTACGTTTGTTCCACGGCGTACCCGCGTTGCTGTAACTCATCCAGTACTACTGCCACATCTCGCTCAGGACACAACTGCTTAATCAGGCTGGCGGTCACCGGTTTTTCTTCATATACTTCAGCTACGGCTTCCAACGGCAGATCCGGCAAGTCATAGTACCCTTTGGCCCAATCAACGTAATCTACCGGGTTCTTCTCCAAATATCCCAGCAAAAATTCTGCACCACCTCTGGCGTCCGCTTCACCTTCCTCGGCCATCGCCATCTGAATCCAGTTACCAACCTTCCATGACAAGTCGTTCCCTTCCTGCCATAGGCAAAAGGTCACATCCTCCAGATCCAATGTTTCCTCCTGATCTCTCAGAACAGCCATCAACGTCTCCGGCACTTCATCGTACATTCCTGGGTAGATCTCTCCATCCTCACGAGCATGCGGACTTAAAGGTGACTCATGATCAAATCCTTTGATCAACGTGCCTGAGTTCGTAAACAAGACATGCAGATGATCACCTGCGCCGTTATTGATGCTTCCCCATGCCACACCTGGCTGAAGTTCAGCTTCATAATGATGAACGCGTAGCCATTCTTCCTCCGAAAAGATAATATCCAAAGCAGCGAGTATTCTCATTTGTTTACGCAGGGCATCTGCATTCATCATCGTTATCTCGTTCCATTCCTGCATATGAATCCCTCCTGTTTGTATCTGTACACTATATCCGGATTAATTCATCCAGCGTGTTATTTCCCTGAATACTTGGTATCATGACAATGGTGATCCGACTAGCTTCTCTGGAGACGATACATGCATAATTTCCAGGTTTTAACTGAAACAGAACCCCTTCACATGTCTCATCCGGCTCTAATTCACCGCCAGTGACATCATCCGCCGCCCCCAGATAGACGTGCCCAGACGGAACTTGCAGATGATACACCTTTTCCCGTTCCGCTCCGCGATCTGGATCTGAATCCTCCTCTACATCCTCCAGGCTCCATTCCACCTCATACACTCCATCTGCACCCAGATTCAGGAACAGACAATGACCTGCATTCACCTCAGCCAGCTCATCCACTGGAATGGACCACCAGTCCGAAGTATCCTCAGCACGATGTTTTAACGCTGCTAGATCATACAGGCACAATGTTGCCGTATCTGTAACCATTTGAAATGTTCCTCTCATATTCACCCGTCCCTTCTGTCTGATCCAGGTCTGACCTCAGAAATATATTCCATCATTATATCAAGCCTGATACACGTGTAAAAGGAACCCATGGACCATCTCTGCTTGCGCAACTCTTCATTTCTTGCTCCAAATGGTCGATATAAGCATAACTGACTTTTTTTGAACCTGATGGAGGAAGCCAAGCCATGTCAATGAACAATAGAAAAGAACCCTTTCGCTACACATTGAAGGAACCAATCCACTTTGAGATCTATATTCTCAGCATCAACGGGGTTAACGCACCAGCCAAACCCATTCAGGCCGAACTCTGCGATATCAGTCGATCCGGCTGTCAGCTGTCATTTCCGCTGTCCCTTCCTGTAGAGAATAACGATATTCGGATTGGAATGAATATGCTGCTCTTTGAAGACCCTCTATATATGGAAGGCACTCTCCGCTGGGGTCAAGAAAAAAACACCTCATGGCATTATGGTGTTCAACTCGAAATGCAGGATGGGAACCAGGACCGTCTCTCTAGAGAGATGCGAATGCTTGCAGGACAAGGCAAAATTATTGTGAAATAGTTAGATGCCATATAGACTGATAACAAAAAAACAAAACAAAAAAAACAGCCCAATCAAATTGGACTGTCGCAAGATGAAACTCTTTATGCCGCTTTACTTACTGTCGCTGGTTGTTCCATTTTGGACCAGTTCACGGTTTTTTCAAGAACCAGTGAGACCAATACCCCAATGACGAGACCATTACTTATGATCGGGATGAGGTACATGGGCAAGGTTTGAAAGGCCTCAGCAGGAATATTCATGACTGCAACTCCCGTGAGGACCGGCAACGCTACACGATAGATCGTTTTAGAATTAAACGTTGTACCTTCAAGCGTTCTTAGTGCCGTGCCGAACATCTGAAGATAAGCCACGAACAAAACCGCACTGCCGACGCTTGGTGGTATTTGTGCAAAAAATGCTGTCACTGAAGGTGTAAGACCTATCATACATAACATCCCCGCTCCAATTATCAAGGCAGCACGACGCAGAATGCGAGTACTCTCCAAGAATCCGATCGATGATGCAAATAAACCAAAGGGCAGCACACCTACACAGGCTGACAACATCGTGAACAGACCCGTTAGCGCATAGGAATGCCTATACTGACGGCTTGTTGTTTCTGTCCGGTATAGTTTCTCAACTGTGCTTAATGTGGTGATCGAATTCGTCATGTTCACCAACCCCACGAAAAATGCAGTAATGACAATACCCGGTTCCCATCTGGGTGCTCCCCACGGAAACAGTTCGAGACCTGCCGGGGCCTGATTCGGCTGTCCGCTATGCTGTCCAGGAAACAATAGACTATAAGCGATCCAGCCTGCCACAATCCCAATCAGGATCGCGTAGTTCCCCAGTTTCCCCCTACCCTTTAATTGAATCCATGCCACCAAAAACGCAATGACAACGGACAATGCGGCAACAGGCAGATCGAAACGACCAAACTCCGTATATCCAATCATACCTTTGAAAAAATTCATGGTTAATTGAATCGTCATTAGAAACAACATGGCACTCTTCACCATAGGTGTGAACAGCTTTTGCAGCACTTGCGCTGCTCCCAGCCAACCCAGAATCACCATCGTTAGTCCCGCTAACAGAAAACCTGCAGCCAGTCCACCGCCAATACGCTCCAGACTCATACCTGCCGATGAAGCAGATACCGTCAAACTTAGCGTCAATCCCCACCATAACCCTGACGGACCATCCATAATCGCATATCGATGACCAAATACGGCTTGAAGAATACACACTGCTCCGGTAAGGATAAATGCGTGCTGCATGGAGGCAGCGATGGCATCCGGAGACAGATGAAAATTATGTCCAATGGATAGCGGAACAACAACGGTATTGGTAAACAGGAAGAAAAACCACTGTATACCTGCCAAAATCAGTGAAGATACGTCCTTCATATTCTTTTGTAAAAAATGCTCTTGATGTCTGTTCATTCGTTCGGAATATCCTTTCACTGTTCTGTATTATAAATGTATAAGTCTCTTCAGACTTGGGTTAATAGTCGTTCCATCTCGGCATACCGATGCCGGCTCGCATGTGCAAGCGGTGTAATCCCGTCCCGATCCGCAATCTTTGGATCTGCACCATATTGCAAAAGCAAGGCAACGATCTGCTGGTGACGCGGCCCGCCATCTCCCAAAATGACCGCTTCCAGTAAGGCTGTCCACCCCAGGTTGTTGATATGGTTCACATCCACATCACTGCGTGTCAGCAGAAGCTCCACAATGTCCACATGGCCCCGATCTGCTGCTGGGATAAGAGCTGTACCGCCAAAACGATTCGTTAACCTCGTATCTGCACCTGCTGTAATCGCCAATTCGACCATGCCATACATACCTTCAGCACTCGCATATAACAGCAGGTTGTCCAATCGTGCATCCCGAAGATTAATGTCGGCTCCGGCATCCACTAACATCCTTGCCGTGTCTATCTTGTTACCGTGCACCGCAGCCAGCAGAGGTGTTCGCCCCAATGCATCCCGTTCATTCAACCGGCTTCCCTGTTGTGTGATAAATCGAATGACCTCATCGGTATGTCCCGCTTGCGCAGCATCATGTATTGTTCTAACCACGTTGTTTTATCCTCCAATTCAAGGTCTTTCTCATGCAATAATATTCATATAGAAACCAAACTCTGTTAGTCAGGTATGCAAATCTAATGTATGGTAACATAAGATCGTAGTATATTAAAAATACATGTTTTGTTGGCTTTCCATACGAATTACATATACATTGCAGGCGAAGGAGAACAACCACTTGGATATCAAACAATGTCGCTATTTCATTGCCATTGCTGAGGAGAAACAGATTACAGCAGCTGCCCGAAGACTTCACATGGCTCAGCCACCCTTAAGCCAGCAGCTTAAGTTAATGGAAGAAGAGCTTGGTGTGATTCTATTTGAACGCAAAGGACGTATGATGGAGCTAACGCAGGCGGGTCGCAGCTTCTATGATTATGCGGTTACCTTGACCAAATATATGGAGGAAGCTGTAATGGAGATGCAAAGTTTCCGTCACGGCATACGGGGCAAACTCACCATCGGCATCAATACCATATCGGATCGCCTGATCCCGCAAGCACTGCAACAGTTTCGCACCACCCATCCACAGGTTACCTATAAAATTCAGCAAAATGAGTCTGCACAATTATGTCGCCTGCTGGAAGATGGCAAAGTTGAACTCGCCTGTGTACGCATGCCCGTCCAGACAGAACGCTATGAGGTGCTGCACCTGCCACAGGAGCGACTCTTCTATATTTCTTCAACACCGCTGGATAGTCCGACAGAGATGGGACCAGGAGCGGAGATGGGGACTTATTTTGAGCAGCTTACAGGTATCCCTCTACTGCTTCCAAGCACAGAAGGACTCGGTATGTTCGAGCTAATTTTGGACAAGTTCCGGGAGCATCAGGTTATCCCCTCTATCATGGGTGAGTGCTCAGACATTAATATGTTGCTGGAACTGGTCCGACTCGGCTTCGCCAGTTCCATCGTGCCTCACACGGTACTACAGCTATATCATGAGCACCCATTCCACGTATATCGCATCCATGATCAGCATTCCACGGTTGGCTCGGCGCTGGTCTGGTTGCAGAACCGTTATTTGTCCAAGCCTGCACAGCACTTTGTACAACTGGTGCAGGGTATGCTTCCCATGTAAAAGGCTATAAGCAAAAAAACAGCAGCTTTACCGGATTACATTCCGGTGAAGCTGCTGTTTCATTTCTATGGTTAAGCTTTAGCTGTGAACAACAAGTCTTTTTCTTTGATCGTAGTGCGACCAGCAGACTCAATCGACTCATACTGGTGCATGTTTGTAATAATAACTGGTGTAATCGTTGTATAACCGGCTTTTTCGATCTGTTCCCGGTCGAACTCCATCAGTACATCACCTACGGCAACCTTCACACCTGCTTGAACTTTAGGCGAGAAGAATTGACCTTTCAACTTCACGGTATCAATCCCGATATGAATCAACATCTCTGCGCCTGTATCACTTACCAGACCAATGGCATGTCCGCTCTTCGATAACGAGAACACAGTACCGTTAATTGGAGAAACCACACGTCCTTCAGATGGTTGAATCGCAAATCCTTTACCCATAATCTCTTCAGAGAACGCAGGGTCTGGCACTTCGCTCAGCGGTTTAACTTCACCTGTGATTGGGCTGAAGATTTGCTCATCTTGTGCTTTTGCTTCTTCAGTTACAACAGCAGAAGTTGTTGCTGCTGGTGTTGCCGGCTCACCTGCTGGTGCTGGCTCTGTTGCATTTTCTTCTTGGAATCCAAGAATGTACGTCAGTACTGCTGCAGCTACGATGGCAATCAAACCACCAGCCAGAGCATAGAGCAGTGTGCTAATTGCTGGACTGATAAATGCTGCCACACTCGGCAGACCTGCAAGTCCTGTAATAACGTACGATTTAACATTGAAGATACCCATGAATCCACCGGCAATCGCTCCCCCGATAAGGGCTGCAATAAACGGTTTTTTGAACTTCATGTTGATACCATACATCGCTGGTTCCGTAATCCCCATGATAGCCGTGAGACCTGTGGAATATGCAAGGGATTTGGTTTTGCCATTTCTCGATCTGAGACCTACACCAAATGCTGCACCACCTTGTGCCAAGTTAGCTGCAAACATCAGTGGAATAATAAAGTCGTAACCCAGTGTTGTCATCGAACCAACTACGATTGGCAGCAACGCATAGTGCATACCTGTAATGATTAGCAGTGACATCGTACCACCAATCAGAATACTTGCGAAGATGGACATGTTATCGAACAACCATGAAATACCACCGGACAAACCATTACCAAGAACCGTACCCAATGGACCTACTGTCATCAATGTCAGTGGAACCATAATCAACAAGGTAACTGTTGGAACAACCAAGAGTTTAAGTGAGGCATGTGTTACACGATCAACGGCTTTCTCTACATATGAAGCAATCCAAACTGCTAGAACAATCGGAATAACTGTAGAAGAATACGTTGCCGCTATGACTGTAATCCCCATAAATGATGAGTTGTGACCATCCGCCAGTAGTGCTGTAATGGTCGGATGCATAATCCCTGCTGCGAGCGCTGCGGCAATATACATATTGCTACCCAGTTTACGGGCAGCACTGATTGCCAGAATGATCGGCAGGAAGTAGAATGCACCGTCACCAATCGCCGACAAAATGATATAGGTTGAACTAGTGTCGGACAACCACCCAAGTGCGACAAAGATGGCCACGATCCCTTTGATCATACCAGCACCCGTAATTGCAGGCAGGATTGGTGTAAACATACCTGAAATGAAGTCGAACAGCGCACTTATTGGATTTCTCTTTTTCTTCTCCCCAGTTGAAGCGCTTGAGGTTGCATTATCTGCGGTCGGTGATTTGGACATGTTGCCAACGAGTGCGTTATACACGATAGGTACATCGTTACCGATGATAACCTGGAACTGTCCACCGTTTTCCATCACGCCCATCACGCCTGGTGTATTTTTTAGCGTCGCTTTGTCCGCTTTTTGGTTGTCATTCAGGTTAAATCTGAGTCTTGTCATACAGTGTGTGACTTGATCGATATTCTCTTCGCCACCAACAAGCTTCAAAATATCCTTGGACAATTGTTGTTTATCCATTGTGTTTTGCTCCTTTTATGTGTAATGAAGGTTAAAAAAAAACCTAAACACTGAACAATGACAAAGCAGAAAAGCTTATCATTATTCAACGTTTAGGTTTTGCCTTTTTAGCAGTAACAATCCCAATTTTATTCAATTGTTTGTTCATTTCTGACAACTCGTTCAATATGAATGGTCAGATACAGTATTTCTTCCTTGGACAACACCCGATTATAGATCTTACGCGTATAGTCACTGATCCTTACTGCACATGCATGTGCTTCCGGATACTGCTTGCTCACCAAGTCATGAAGCGGGTTATCTTCTTCTTTATCTTCAATCGCTGTTCCTTGCAACACACGTTGGGCAAAGAACTTCAGATGAGTTAAAAACCGATAATAACTCAATGAATCTTCATCAAGTTCAATCACAAAGCTACGTCTTACGATGTTAAGTATGTCCTTAACAATGTTCGTAATACTGATCGTTTCCCTCATCTCACCGTTCATCTGGGCATTAACCAGATGCATTGCAATGAATGCGCATTCGTCTTCGGGTAACAGGACACCTAACGTTTCCTCAATAATCTGTAGCGCCTTGAGTCCAATGGCATATTCCTTCCGGTACATGCGCTTGATCTCCCAGAACAATGCGTTACGGATCTGCAATCCTTGACGATGTCGATCAATGGCAAAATGAATATGATCCGTCAGTGAAATGTAGATGCTTTCATGCAGCTTCTCACCTAACACCGTCTCGGCATAACGGATAATCTCATCCGAGCACTCGACATATTCAACCGGGATATCAGACAGAAGTGTTTTAAGTTTCTGTGATACTTCCTTACTTTCAAGCGAGAATATTTTTTCGACGAGACTCTCGTCAATCGATTCACCAGTATGCTTTTTGAAGGCAATTCCACGTCCCATAACGACCAGTTCGTTTCCTCCCGGATCAATTACGGTAACTACGTTGTTGTTCAGCACCTTCTCAATTTTCATTTCTTCACATCACCTTGCACCGTCAAAGTAGTAAAAGGCAAAACCAAAGCAGGTCACGAAATATGCCCCGCTTCTGGTTTTGCCTGATTGAACAGTAACAATCCAGTATTCATTAGCCTTAGGCCCATCTTACCATATAATTATCCATATGACAATGTTTTTGTGAAAGCGGTTAATGTGCGTTAATGTGACATAAAAAGGTGCTAGTACAACTATGCTTATAGAACTAGCATTTACTCGTTACTGTTCTTAAGACTTGCGCCATTTGTACTAATAACTTCCTTGTACCAATGGAATGATTTTTTCTTGTAACGATCCAATGTTCCTGAACCATCATTGTTGCGGTCTACATAGATGAAACCATAACGCTTCTTCATCTCTGCTGTTGAAGCACTTACCAGGTCAATACAGCCCCATGACGTATAACCCATCACTTCTACGCCATCCTCAAGAGCTTCGCCAACCTGTACCAGATGGTCATTCAAGTATTGAATACGGTAATCATCGTTCACGGTTTTATTGCCATCTTCGTCCGTGATCAGCTCATCGACTGCACCCAGGCCATTTTCGACAATAAACAATGGTTTTTGATAACGGTCCCAGTATTTGTTCAAGGTTACGCGCAGTCCTTGCGGATCGATCTGCCAGCCCCACTCACTCGCTTTCAGATAAGGGTTTTGCACACCTGCGAACAGGTTTCCTTTTCCTTCGATACGTTTCTCGGGATCACCAGTCTCACAGATACTTACATAATAACTGAACGAGATAAAGTCTACGGTATGCTTCAGAATTTCAGCATCGCCATCTTCAAACTTAATATTGATATTATTCGCTTTGAAATAACGATTAATGTATTTTGGATAATAACCACGTGCATGGATATCAGCAAAGATATCATTGCGCTGTTCAGCATGCATCGCTGCAACCACATCATCCGGGTTCGGAGTCAGCGGATACGTAGGCATGCTCAGTACCATACAGCCAATTTTGGCTTCAGGCATAATTTCATGTCCCAGTTTTACTGCTAACGCACTGGCCACCAATTCATGATGGATTGCTTGATACAGATCCTGTTTGGACAGTTCTGCTTTTGGCGTATAGATTCCGCCGCTCATGAATGGCTCTTCCAGAATGGAGTTGATTTCGTTGAACGTCAGCCAGTATTTAACTTTGCCTTTGAAACGGTTGAAAAGAACTGTTACATAACGCTCGTAGAAATCGATCATTTTACGGTTAACCCAGCCATCATATGTTTTGGACAAATGCAGCGGTGTCTCATAGTGAGAGATCGTTACGAGTGGTTCAATCCCGTATTTGTGGCACTCATCGAACAGGTCATCATAGAATTGCAGACCTTTCTCGTTTGGTTCCAATTCATCACCTTTAGGGAAGATACGGGACCAAGCGATAGATGTACGGAACACTTTGAAGCCCATTTCAGCAAACAGTTTAACATCCTCTTTGTAACGGTTGTAGAAATCGATACCGATCAGTTTCAGGTTATCTTCTGTAGGTGCTTCCGTTCTAGGCGTTGTAATCCCGTGTGGCATTACATCTTGAACAGACAGACCTTTGCCATCTGTATTATAAGCTCCTTCAAGTTGGTTGGCTGCTACAGCGCCGCCCCATAGGAAGTCTTTCGGAAATGGTGTAGTCATATCAATCATTCCTCTCATTATTTAGTCTTCTAAGTGTCGATTCGCCTTTGTCAGATACAAGCGGCCCATAATATCATGAAATTCTTCTCCATCAACCACATCATTAGGTGCAAAAAGTTGTGCCTCTTTGCCGCCCATAATATCGTATTGTGAGCTGTTTCGTATTGCTTCATATGCCCAATGAGTCGGAGGTACATCATCAAACATAGCCGCCTCTGATTGATCAGGTTCTATACCCAAGTTTTTCTTCATTTTGTCCAAAATAACCGCTAATTGAGCTCGTGTTATATCACCTAATGGGGAAAATTTATTATTCCCCGTTCCTTGCATTACACCTGCTTCTGTAACCTGCGAAATAGCCTTTTGAGACCATCGCTCAAACGTATCGCTATAACTCTCTTCATATTGAGGATTTGGGAGTTTCAAAAAATCAGCAATCCATACGGCAAGCTGAGTCCGATCCACAATTTCATACGCTTTAATTCTCCGGTCCATCCGGGTATATATATCGGCATCAGATATTCCTTTGTCTTGATTAAACAAAAAGTCAGGTGTCTGATAACTTGCCAAAGCAGGAACCCACGACCAATGTTTCAATCCACCATAGAGATTATTTCCTTCCATGAAATCATCATCGTATACGAAAATGTCCGGATCACTCCCTAGTTCCAACAACGCTTCATACGCAAGTATACTCGTACGACTATCTGTTGTAGGATCACCCTTAGCATGGTGAAGCCAAATAGGAACATTCACTATATCTTTAAGTGCATCTTTAAATCCATCCACAGACCCTGTATAATCTGCAACTGTATCCTTGGCCGCAATGACAACAGCTCCTGCAAACAGATCCGGATATTGCATCATAAACCGAAGGGCTCCGCCACCCCCACTAGATACACCAGCCAGATAAATCCGATCCGGATCAACCTCCCCTTCAGCTACAAGCTTCTGGATCAGCTCATACTGTGCAACAAAATAGGCTTGCATTTTAGCCAGTTGTTCAGTGTTATCGTAAATTTTGAAACTGTAATTCTCGGGATACTGTACAGCAAGCACGGAAGTATCATACCCCGATTCTGTCCAGACTACTGCTCCACGATTAGCCGTAAGATGACTTCTACCATCCGTACCTACTTCTCCCCCGCCATGAAGCCATACGACAAGCGGTTGTGCGTTGGTGGAAGGACTACGCTTCAGACGGTAAGACAACGTTTCACCGTTGCTGCCCGTGTACGTACCTTTTTCAAAATCATCGACGGTTCGGGTAACAACCTTATCCACATTGGTCTCATCAAAAGATAGCTCTGGATACGTTTTGTTCGTTACCTTAAATTTTGAAATCATACCTCCAGGATATTTAAACGGCTCGACCTCCATATGGATGGTATGATCCTGAATCGTCAATTTTATCCCGTCGTCTGCATAGTTAGTTTGTACAATTTCTTCTGCTTCATTTAATGGATAACCATCATAATTGCCTGTAATTTCGAAGTCAGAAGCTTTTAGATTCTGATATTTCACGGGATTGGCAATGGTAATATCAAAGGATTCGACCATTTCTCCCGGATCACCTACATAGGTATTTGCCTGAATCCGACTGACCTCAACACTTTCCGCACTCGCTGCTGCAGGCCAAATTGTGGTTAGGCACAGGGTTAATGCTAGCATCCATCTCGCACTCTGTGTGCTCATGTTCCATCTTTTCAAACGACAATCCCTCCAATGTAATGTTGGGCAACACATGGAAAAGCGGACAAGCACTAACCAAAAGGGCCCTCAAAACCATGAGTTCATTGAGATAGCTACTTTCGTGTTAAGTTTTGCCCGCTTTTATGCGGTAAAAATCCTGAAAACGTGAGAACTACAGTTGCTCACCATTACTGGAGATTACGTTTTTGTACCAGTCGAATGAATCCTTTTTGGAACGTTTGAGTGTTCCGTTACCTTCGTCATCCAGATCCACGTAGATGAAACCATAACGTTTGGACATTTCGGAAGTGGACATGCTCACAAGGTCAATCGGGCCCCATGCTGTAAATCCAATCAGATCGACGCCATCTTTGATGGCTTCTTTCATTTGTTCGATGTGTTTTTTCAGGTAATCCACACGATAGGAGTCATGGATCGAACCATCTTCTTCAACTTTATCATAGGCACCCAAACCATTTTCCACGATGAACAATGGTTTCTGGTAACGATCCCAGAAGTTGTTCAGGGTTACGCGCAGACCGATCGGATCGATCTCCCAGCCCCAGTCGGACGCTTCCAGATAAGGGTTTTTCACACCGCCAGTCAGGTTGCCGGATGTCTCTGCTTCGTTGGCAGAAGCGGATTTGGTCACGGACATGTAGTAACTGAAGGAGATGAAATCAACGGTATTGTTCAGCAAGATCTCGTCATCGCCTGCTTCTTTTTGGATCACGATGTCGTTTTCTTCAAAATAACGAGCCATGTAGTTCGGGTATTTACCACGAGCATGCATGTCCGTGAAGAAGAGGTTGATCTGATTCTCGTGCTGAGCCAGACGAACATCTACCGGATTACATGTTGCTGCATAAGTTTCCATACGAGCAAGCATACAGCCGACTTGGGAACCTGGGATAATTTCGTGTGCAAGCTTCGTAACCATGGCACTTGCTACAAATTGATGATGAAGCGCTTGATACGTCGTCTGCAGTTTGTTGTCCACTTTATCGATCAGAATGCCGCCGCCAGTGTACGGGCTGAACAGCATAACGTTAATTTCATTAAACGTCAGCCAGTATTTCACTTTATTTTTATAACGGTTGAACACCGTTTCTGCATATCGAACATAGTGCTGAATTACTTCACGGCCAGCCCAGCCATTGTATTTTTGCGTCAAGCCAAGCGGAGTCTCGTAGTGAGACAATGTAACGAGTGGCTCAATACCGTATTTCAACAATTCGTCGAATACTTCATCGTAGAATTTCAGACCTGCTTCATTCGGCTCTTGATCATAACCGTTCGGGAAAATACGTGCCCAGTGAATGGACAAACGGAATACTTTGAAGCCCATTTCGGCGAACAATGCAATATCTTCTCTAAAGTGATGGTAGAAGTCGATACCAAAACGTTTTGGAAAACGTTCTTCAATTTTGCCAGAGAGAATCTCTTCAATTCGGGAAGAGGAAATTTCCATGGCATGTCCGCCTGTACGCTTCTCTTTCGGAACATGAGCAATCATGTCCGCTGTGGAAAGACCTTTGCCGTCCTTATCGAATGCACCCTCCAATTGATTGGCAGCTGTAGCGCCACCCCACAGGAAGTTTTCGGGGAATCCTTTTTTTGCCGTGGTCATAAACAACAACCTCTTTTCGAAATTTATTTTGGTTTTTCCAGGTGAAAATGGTGTGATTTAGAGCAGAAAACAAGAAAAACCTAAACTCAAGGTAAAATAGCACCAAAAAAAGGGGCCTTCATTTCACCATCAGTTTAGGTTTTGCCTGTCTTCACAGTTACAATCCATCAAAAGATGTTATTGCGTATTCTGTTGTGTTTGCTCTTGTAATGTAAGCGTAACATATCTATTTTGCAAAATCAACTTCACTGGATCATAGGATCGTTCGCACATATACTCCATAAGAAAAATTAACGTGGCATACGCAAAATGGCTGCCCTTAAAGCCTGCGCCCCCTCCTCGGTTTCCAGGTACGTAGCGGGACTTTGGTCCCCTAAAGCCGGGATATCTTTCATGATCCATTCAAAAGTGTACTCCCCCATTTCACACAATAGTACCCGACTTATATCCGCCGGAATCCCTTGTCGTTGTGCACGTTCTGCCCACGCGGGGTCCAGCTTCTGTTCAAGTTCTTCAAACAGTTCGGAAAATGAGTCCCAGCTTGCCTGATTAAACTCTCTGAAATACATATCTTTCATACTCATGTAAATTCACTCCCTGGATTGCAATTAATAACACCGAAGTCCTATCTGACACAATTCATCCTTAAGCCGCTTGAATCCGTTTCTGTAACAGGTAGACTTAATTTTAAATGTTTTTCGGGGGAAAGACTAGTACAGGAGGATTCAACAAATGACTTATGAAGAAAACACTTCCGGTTGGGATGCAATTGATAAAGCCATCGGTGAGCTATACGGTGAACAGGAGTCGCACCATTATGGAACATCCATTCCTTACATTCTCGGAGGTCCGGACCCTCTCGATGGCATCAGTGTTTATGCAGTGAATACACCCATGCCCCACTGGCATTTTGTCACATATGGTTTCTCTGAATTATATGAAAAAGAGATGCAGGATGCATCCAAAAGCGGGTATGGTTTTGAACTCACATTTCGTCTTACACGCAGTGAAGGAGAGACTGATCCGCCAGCCTGGGCGCTGAATCTGCTTCAAAATGTAGGACGTTACGTGTTCACTAGCGGAAATATCTTTCAGCCAGGAGATTACATGGACGCCAATGGACCCATCTGTCTGGAGTCCGATACTTTGTTGACTGCTCTCTCGTTTATTGAAGACCCGGATCTAACGGCGATCTCTACACCTAATGGTTCCGTGCAGTTTATTCAGATGGTTGGGATTACAGGTCGGGAGCTGGAAATGATTCAAACGTGGAATGCGCGCGGCTTCCTCTCGGCCTGCTCCAATTTCATGCCCAAATACGTGACCGATCTGATGAGAAATTCGTACGCAGATATTCCTTCTGTTGTACAAGCGGTTGAGCATGGAATGGAACAGGACGGATCGAGCACAGCGTTTTTATTCGTACAACAACTGGGCTGGGAGTCCCCGCGTAAAAAAATGCTGATAAAGACCGTTCCGGGCAAACTCCAGCTTGGAGCCAAACAGGCTGTATTAGTCGGAACCATCCTTCGTAGCCGAATTTCGAAAGGTACCTCTCTATCCTTGATCGGACCTGATACTACTATTCTGTTCGAAGCCGGAGAACATCCTGCAGTATTGGAATCCGACAGACAAGTTACCCTGACGGTGAACGAAAAAATTGTTGAGGATCTGGCAGAAAACCTTCGCCCGGTTGAAGGAACATTCGAGATAACTTCAATGGATCATATGCTCGTTCAGATTGTTAAAACAGAAATTAAAAACCAGGAAGGGCAAGTCATCAAAACGATTGGATGACGAACCTCAGATTCAATCAGATCCTACGCTTACTAGCGACTGTGCAGGAAGGAGGAATCAAACATGCCTGCCATTACACTTGCCTCACGGCACAAGGAGTCCGCCATGTGCCAGCATGTAACAGAAACGGCTCCGTTCGATTATTTACCAAAATCTCAACTGGACAGGCTTCGCAAAATCAATCATTTCCTGATTCATGCATTTCAGAACAGCCTCTCGGATATTAAAGAGAATTTAACGGGCACTTATCTTTTTCTACTCACAGATATGGACGGTGTGCTTCTCTCCATGGATTATAGTCCAGATCTGGAAACTGTCGTGGAAGGTTCACCCATTCGTCCGGGCATGTTCTTCACTGCAAAGAGCTGTGGAGTTAACGCCATATCAGAAACGATGGATAACAATAAGCCTGTACTGCTGCTACCCGAGCAGCATGAAAGTCCTTATTTTCAAAGCTGGCATTGTTACGCCGCACCTTTGTTCATGGGATCGCAACATGTCGGTTATCTGGATGTGTCCACCATTAACGCGGATATGCAGGGCGAGCTTATTGCTATTGCCAAGCTGATTCCTGCATATATGCAGAACAGTTACCAGAATAAGCAGACTACTGAACCTTGTGACAAACCTGCAGTGGAGTTCACCGAGCGTCAGTTAACCATTCTGGAAATGATAGCCGGAGGCCTCACGGTAAAAGCCATTGCTTTGAAATTAAAGATCAAGGAATGCACCGTGAATCATCACAAAAAAGTGATTTTTAACAAATTAGGTGTGCAATCCAGCACAGAAGCTGTTTCAATTGCCAGCCGAATGTCTTATGTATAGAAGACCCCTATAGATTCCTATAGGTAGTATATGAGAACGTTTGTGCTACAATTTAGGAAGCAGGCAACATGTAGAGAGAGAAACAAACACACACATTTCAGGAGGGTAATATGACAATTCCAAAAAAAGCTTCTTTATTCGCCATGCTCATTATGATTATGCTGGTTGCAGCCGCTTGCGGTGACAAAGCAGATAACACAGCCGCAACAGAAGAGCCTACCCCGACAGAAACAACGACGGGTACTGATTCTAATACAGCCAATACAGAAGAAACAGAGAACACAGAACCAGCAAGCGAAGAGTCCAAGGAAACTGATAATTCCCAAGACGTTGAGCTGGGGACCACTGAAAAAGGTTCTTACACCAATGACTATTTCGGCGTATCTCTGAAATTCCCGGAAGCATGGGAGTTCCAGGATGCTGCAGGCATGAATGAGCTGACAAGTGCTTCATCCGAAGCGATTGCTGGTGATGATGAAACAAAGAAAAAACAAATTGAACTGTCTCAGACCAAAACATTGAATCTGCTTATGGCTTCAAAATACCCATTGGACGGAGGTCAAGTTGGCCCTTCCGCTATGGCCATTGCTGAGAAAGTGAGTTTGTTGCAAGGCATTCGTACAGGTAAAGACTACCTGGAAGCAACCAAAAAATTCATGGTGGATAGCCAGTTCCCTTACGATTATAAGGAAATGACAACGGAAACCATCGGTGGTAAAGAGATGGATCTGATGCAAATCACGATGGATCCAGGTGACGGTTCAACCATTACTCAAGATTACTATAGTACAATTATTGAAGGATATGCTTTCAACTTCATCTTCACTTACATGGATGATAAGACCAAAGCCGAGATTGATACCATCAAGAAATCGGTTCAATTCAAATAATTGCTTTTGATTACTGCCATTATATGAAGAACATATAACTTAACCCCGATAACGATCTGTGGAGATCATCGTCGGGGTTCTTTTGTCGTTGAAAAAGACTATATATTGCACTGTCTAGCTAGATATGGCTACCCAGTGCCCTTCCGTGACTTCTACCCACTTG
The DNA here is from genome assembly GCF_038002525.1 of Paenibacillus sp. FSL K6-4396. NCBI lineage: Bacteria > Bacillati > Bacillota > Bacilli > Caryophanales > Paenibacillaceae > Paenibacillus > Paenibacillus sp. FSL K6-4396. The sequence goes on from NZ_JBBOCR010000001.1 coordinate 5,274,243, forward strand.
GAATGCTCGAGATTATAACGGTCCTCTACTTCAACATTTTCTCTAGGTGTTTCTCTGCCAACATGTCTCTTTTTCTTCGCTTCTACCGCTGGATCAGGCACAGGAATCGCAGACAGCAATGCCTTGGTGTAGGCATGTTGTGGGTTGGAATATAGTTCCTCACTCTCGGCCAGCTCTACAATTTTCCCGTTATACATCACAGCCACTCGGTCACTGATATGTTTAACCATGGACAAGTCATGTGCGATGAAGAGATACGTCAATCCGAGTCGCTGCTGCAACTCTTCAAGCAATTGTACGATCTGAGCCTGTATCGACACATCCAGTGCAGACAGTGGTTCGTCACATACGATGAATTCCGGCTCCACAGCCAGAGCTCGCGCTATACCGATCCGCTGTCTTTGTCCTCCCGAGAATTCATGTGGATAACGCTGCGCATGGGTAGGATCAAGTCCCACCATCTCCAGCAATTCCTCCACACGCTTCTCCCGCTGAGATGCTGTACCTGCAAGTTGATGAATATCAAGGGCTTCTCCAATGATATCCATAATCCTCATTTTGGGATTCAGCGATGCATAAGGGTCCTGGAAAATAATCTGCATATGTCTGCGCATCGTTTTCATCTCCGAAGCTGATAAGCGATTGAGCGGGACTCCTTTAAACAGTACATCTCCACCTGTTGGCTCATGCAACCGCAGAATCGCACGCCCCGTGGTTGATTTTCCGCTGCCGGATTCCCCTACAACGCCGAGCGTCTCTCCTTGACGAATATGGAAACTGATATCATTTACGGCCTTTAAGGTATTGCCTTTCCCCAGATTAAAATGTTGTTTGAGCGACTTCACCTCAAGCAATGGCTGATCATCCTCGAGATCTCTTGGGACCAACGATACCGGTTTTGGCTTTTTCTTCTGATCCAGACGTGGTAATGCATTCAGAAGCCTGATCGTATACGGGTGTTTGGGATTAGCAAAAATCTCTGTTGTAGTCCCGGTTTCCACAATCTGTCCTTCTTTCATCACAACAACCCGATCACACATGCCTGCTACTACGCCCAAATCATGGGTGATCAGAATAATAGATGTCCCAAGTTGCTCTTGCATATCTTTCATCAAATTCAGAATCTGTGCCTGAATTGTAACGTCCAGTGCGGTTGTCGGCTCATCGGCAATGAGCAATTCAGGACGACAAGCAAGTGCAATACCGATCATGACTCGCTGGCGCATGCCTCCAGAGAATTCGTGCGGATACTGGTTGTAGCGGATTTCACTGCGAGTTATCCCCACCCGCTCCATCATCGCGGTCGCCTGCTTCTTGGCTTCCCTTTTGGACACCTTCTGGTGTTTGATCAGACTCTCGGAGATCTGTTTCCCCACTTTAATGGTCGGATTAAGGGAACTCATCGGGTCCTGAAAGATCATGCCAATATCACGTCCACGGATACTCTCCATCTCTTTCTGCGTTTTATTGGCTAGGTCGACACCTTTAAATAGAATCTCTCCCTTTTTCATCTGTGAAGGCGGCGATGCAAGCAGCCTCATAATGGAACGTGCGGTTACACTTTTTCCACTTCCCGATTCTCCTACAATACCTAGCGTCTCACCTTTTCGTACTTCAAAACTTACTTCTCGCACTGCCTGAAACTCACTCTCTCCAGAATGAAAAGAGACCGATAGATCATTCACTTTCAGTAAAGGTTCCATGCCATCACCAGCTCTCATCCGTTTTTTCACATACCCATATGTATACAATTATTACCTTGACAATTGTTTAGACCCTAAATAATATATACTATATCAATCGGAATAATGCAATTTAAACCTGAATGAAAGGAGGTGCGCTTGGTTTGAATCTTGCAGAAAGCAGCAGACTCTCGCGGTTGGTACATAATTTAAGCTTTATTTATGGCAAAATGCTGCTTCATCCTTCCTACCGATATGTTTTGTTCATTCTTGGATTACCGATCAATCTGGTCGTGTTTCTAATATGGCGTTCAAATCGAAAAAATGACGGCTGGGTAGCTGCCAGACAGGCGGCTGAGCGAGAACTGCTCGCTTCTTCCTACCGGAACAGGCTGAAGTTGGAAGTGGAAGAACAACTGCGTCGCAAACATCGTTTTTTCCAGCAGCAGGTCAGTGAGGGAGAATTCACACGTCAGACCGAGGAATGGTTGGAAGAAAGTGTTCAGAAAGAGTTGAAGGAGCGGACGTCTCGAATACTTCAGGAACAGGGAAGTCACCGTCTTACGATGGCTGATACATTCCACTCACTGATCGACAAACCATGGTTTTTCACGATATCCCTTATTCCCGGCTTTCTGATGTATGGCATCCTCTTTTTGTATGGAAATCCTTATCTAAAGTACATATTTGAAAGAATACTGATGACGGTATTTGTCATTCTGGGCGTAGCCACACTCGTATTTACGATTTTGTATCTGTCTCCGTTTAACCCGGCAGCTAACATTCTGGGAGAGACAGCAACGCAGGAACAGATTGCCGCATTCAATCAGGTGTATGGCTTGGATCAGCCTTATCTTACACAGCTCTGGAACAATATCAAGGGCGTCGCCTTCTTCGATCTTGGCAAGTCTTTTGCAGGAAATGAAGACGTAACAGCTACGATTGCAAGGAAGTTTCCCATTACCTTGACACTTGCGGTCATTTCCCTGCTGTTAGCACTTGTCATTGCATTACCCATTGGCATTATCTCAGCAATTAAGCCTAATTCGTGGTTCGACTACACCTTCATGTTCATTGCTCTGATTGGATTATCGATCCCGAATTTCTGGCAAGGACTTATTTTCATTCTGAATTTTTCAATCAAAATGCAGTGGCTTCCCGCTACCTTCAACCCGCAGAACTGGCTGTCGATCATTATGCCAACCATTGTACTGGGTACGGGACTCACAGCTGCGGTGGCCCGGATGACCCGGTCTTCTACACTGGAAGTCATTCATGAGGATTATGTGATGACTGCCCGCGCCAAGGGGTTAAGCGAACGTCAAGTCATGCTGAAACACGCAGTACGTAATGCATTGATCCCCATCGTAACGGTGGTTGGACTTCAATTCGGAGCCATGTTGGGTGGAGCAGCAGTGACGGAGAAAGTGTTTAATATCAGCGGTCTCGGCAGCTATATTGTGGATAAACAATTTATCCCCGATATTCCGAGTATCATGGGCGGAGTAATCTACACAGCAATTACGATCTCCATTATCAATGTAGCGGTTGATCTGCTGTACGCTTTTATTGATCCAAGAGTGCGCTCCAAGATGAAACAATATTAAAGTGTGTGTTGAACTACCTCTTAAAGCAGGTGTACTATGACAAACTCGTCTTTAACACAAGAAATACGTTTCCGGCTAAAGTCTTCTCGAGAGTACAGTCAGGCAAGCTTCGCCTGGATCACGTCCCTTCTCTTGACTGCATTATTGCTGTTCAACAGTTATGACTGGAGCGAGCAGGCGTTCAAACCATTTCTGCTAACGATACTTGGGATCTATGTATTCTTCACTCTGGTCCAAAGTGTCATCACCCTTCGGATTCGAAGAGACTTGATCCGTACGGGTACGATCTCTACTCTGACCCGCAGGATGGCCTGGGTTCAACTGCTTGCCATCATTTCAGGCAATATATTTATCGTAACGGCAGCCTTTCATCTGATTCGAAAAGCCAGGAATGTGGAGTATACCTTTGCAGTGTATATGCTGTTAACCCAGTTGTTCGTGATCGTTGTATCCGCGTTAAATGTTTTCAAACCCTATGTGGCTGACAACTTTCTGCCAGCCATGGCGGTGCTCATATTTATTCTGGTCATTGATCTGGTCGTACTGATTATCGTATCCCGATATAACGCGACCTCTATCATCCCTCGCTGGATGATAGGTGTCAGTGTAGTACTGATTCTGACCTCGATCACAGGCAATGTATTTGCACTATTACTCGGCATTTCCATTATTGGACGAATTCGCAGACAGGGGAAACAAAAATCAAACTTCTGGAATGATCTGTGGGAGCGACTTGCTCCAAATATGACTGCGATGTCCGGTTTGTTTTTTATCATTTTTCTGTTCTCGATATCGATCTGCAGCTTCTTTACCTTTGATTACAGCATGGCTGTGGAAAATAACTACTCCGCTCTGCTTCAATCCCCTTCCCTGACGTATCCCTTGGGAACGGACGACTTCGGACGATGTTTATTTTCCCGGATTGTATTCGGTGCACGGATCTCCTTAATCGTAGGTTGCATGTCGACCATCATTCCTGTGTTGATCGGTGGAGTCCTTGGAGCATTCTCCGGCTTCTACGGAAGGCATACGGATAACATCATCATGCGGCTGCTCGATATTCTCTATGCCATTCCGGGAATTCTGCTCGCCATTGCGATTATTGCGGCGTTTGGAGCCAATACGGTCAATCTTATTCTGGCGCTAAGTTTGGGATCAATTCCAACTTATGCCCGTACCATGAGAGCCAGTGTACTCTATGTATCTACTTTTGAATTCGTGGAAGCTGCACGTGCACTGGGGTACAACAATCGGACTATTATTTTCAAACACATTATTCCCAACTCACTTGCGCCCATGATTATCAAATCCACACTCACGATCGGTGGAGCGGTTATCGCTACCAGCAGTTTGAGTTATCTCGGACTCGGTGTAGAGCCGCATATTCCGGAATGGGGTAACATTCTGAAGCTCGGCAGTACATACCTGGAGACCCACTCTTATCTGGCGATTTATCCAGGCTTGGCTATTATTCTACTGGTTCTTTCTTTTAACTTTCTCGGTGACGGCCTGCGTGATGCGCTTGATCCCAAGCTGGAAAAGGCCTAATTGATTGGTTGAAATGAATGATATAGAAAAAAGAAATCACACATCACACATTCAAGATATGGAGGGTCATCCCATGAAAAAACGTACACTGATCTCATTGTTATTAATTCTCGTCATTGTGATTTCCGGCTGCAGTGTAAAAACGAAAACTGAATCCCAGGCGGAGACCGCACCAGCGGACACAACTGAAACTGCACAAAAACCGGCTGACATTGAACTGCTCGCCATGAGTTCTTCCGAAAATGATGTAAACATTGTCCGCGACCAGCTGACCAAAAACGGCTTCAATGTGAAACTGAACCTGCAGCCGGATTACGGCAGCTTCAAATCCCAACAGGATGCAGGGAATTATGACATTGCCTTGTCCAGCTGGACTACGGTAACGGGAAATCCCGATTATGCAGTGCGTTCCCTTTTCAAAACAGGTGGAGATTACAGTATCCTTGCAGATGGGGAACTTGATAAGCTCATCGATCAGGCAGCTACTCAAACTCCAGATGAGTACAAAGACACGTACAAACAATTGGAAGATCGCTTGGTAACGGACCAGGCGTATATCGCGCCTTTGTACATTTCCCTGAAAAGTCAGGCTGTGAACCAAGACATTCTGAATGTCGACACGGTTCGTCTCTCCAAATCCCGCGCCATGGCTTGGGAACCGATTGAGTTCAAGGACAGCTCCAAAAATGCCAAAGATCCGTTGATTCTGACGCAAAGCGCATCCGTACTGACTTCCCTTGATCCAATCAAAGGAAACGACGGTTCCATCAACCAGTTGAATACCAATATGTATGTACGTCTCGTTAACTTGACGGATGACGATCAGTTGACAGCAGATGGATCACTGTCCCATAACTTCAGTATTGCTGAAGGTAATTCGGACTACTACTTCATTCTCAGAGACGATATCAACTTTGCGAAGATTGATAACAAAAAAGCTGTAGATACAGGAGAACGTGTCGGTGCAGATGATGTGATCTTCTCCCTGGATCGTGCTAAAAATAAAGATTCCGTTCCGGATCACCGGACGTACAGTCTGCATGAACACATCAAAGAAGCTGAGGTTGTAACGGATCTGAGTGCATTACAATCCATCAAACAATCCAGCGGTAACGGCACAATCCTCGAAGCATTGGAACAAGGATTGGGTAGCAAAATTACAGAACTCGTGACGGACAAAACCAAAGCAGATAATAGCGCAGGTAAATATCAGGTCGTTAAACTGACCACAACTGAACCTTTCCCGCAAGTACTGAACTATCTGGCTCACCAATCTGCGGGTATCGTGTCCAAAAAACAGGTGGAGAGCATCAACACATATGATGTAGCTTCCTTTGACGTCAACAAAGATATTCCTTACGGTGACCAGAACACGGTGACTGAAGGCGCAGCATACAATAACACCCTTTATACTAGCGGACCTTATATTTTGTCTTATAAAAATGACTATGAAGGTGTATTCTTAAAAAATCCGGCCTACCGTAAAGGCACGGAAGATGAGCCAAAAATTGCTCAGGTTAACGTCCGATTCATCGCGGATGCAGACAGCGCACTCTCTGCTCTTCGCAGCAGTGAAATTCACTTATACTACGGTGTACCTGAAACCAAGTATGACATCATCGAAAATGACAGCAAACTGAAACTGCAAAGTCTTCCAAGTAACGCTGTCTCGTATCTTTTGTTCAATACGGCCAATCGTGAAGTTGCCAAGAGCAGTGACTTGAGAAAAGCCGTGCTGTACTCCATTAATCAGGATGAGATCTTGAGTTTCTACAAGAACAACAAACTCAAAGCATACTCCACAGTAAGCCCGCTCGTTCAGACCGGGAATGAATTGAAAGCTGATCCTGCAAAAGTAAAAGAATTCTTGAGCAACTACAACGCCTCCAAATAAGTGTACAACAACAAAAAGCTGTCACCAGATCATCTGCAGATCCTGGTGACAGCCTTTTTTTATTATTCCAGCACATGGCAATCTGCCAGAACATCGGGGTAATTTCGCATGCTGTCCGCTTCAGTAATTTTGCGAATAACTCTGCACGGTACGCCTGCTGCAAAAGAATGCGGTGGAATATCACGAGTCACTACACTACCTGCTCCGATGACACATCCATCTCCAATCGTTACGCCCCCGCACACTGTAACGTTTGCCGAGATCCATACATCGTTTCCAATCGTGACAGGTTTGGCATAACACAGCGACTTCACATCACCATTCTGGTCCATCATCTGTCTCCGCTCGCTGGCAATGAGGGGGTGGACGGGAGTAACAATGGTGACATTGGGTCCAAAACTGGTATAGTCCCCGATCGTCACTTGAGCGTCATCTTGTATCGTCAAATTGTAATTACCGAAGAAGTGATCGCCTATCCGGGTATGCACACCATAATGAAAAAAGATAGGGCCTTGCAGGAATCCACCTTTACCGATCTGCCCCAGTAACTGTTGCAATATCTGATCCCTTTCCTCAGTCTGTTCCTCAAAGGTCTGACTGTAACGCTGACTGAGATTATGGGCCCGCCTTTTGATGGTCTTTAATTCCTGATCACTTGGACTAAACAATATGCCCTTCATGATTCTCTCTTCTTCACGCATGATGAATCCTCCTCAACACAAGTTAGCTTATCAAAAAAAAGCCACAGACATGGCCTGTGAGGTTATAAAGCTTCTGATAGAATGCTTGATTTCAACGCCTGAAGAACCATTCCCCTTAACCCAGCATCAAAATCATGTTGAAACGAGTCCAAATGTACGATCTCGGGCAATGACGGCATGGGATGCTGCTCCATGTACTGTTTCCACGCCAAGTCCAGTTCTTCTCTCTCCACACGTTCCTGATAAATGACAATCTGGTGCGGGGCAACGACGGCATTAATCGTTTGCAGTATGTGACATACGTTCACTACAAAATCATCTTTGCTCATGTCACGTTTCCAATCTGGTGAATAAGGAAGATACTTAACCTCACCAAACATCCCGTTTTTCCCGCGGATCATATGTCCGTTCAACATCATGCCCATACCCGGCGGATATCGGTTCGGAAAATAAATTCCTGCTACACTCTGTTCCTTCATATCTGCATGCTGTGCACAGTATCCGCTAATCGCTGCATTCACATCATTCTCCACGAGAACGTTCAGTTGGAACTCGCTCTCGATCTCACGTATCAGATGTGAATGGATAAGCTCTTCATGACTGCTCACCGTGATGTCCCCATCCACGGCTTGCCCCGGAATACCGATGCCGATCATATCAATGGAGGGATACTCCGCAACGAAACGTGCAATAAGTTGCAGCACATGTTGTTTATCGAAAGCAGGCAAGATGCTCTCTTCCTTCAACACAACCTTATTCTCCAGATTCATGACGGTTGCCGAAATCAACTCCTGACCTTTCATCTCCTTGATGTAAAGAACCAAAGCAAGCTTAAAGTTATAATTATATCGATATGCCTGAGCAGGACGACCGCCATTAGAGGGAACCACTTTATCCTGGAACAACTCTCCGCCATCACATAATTCCTGAATCAGCGCATTAATGGTAACAACACTAAGATTGGTGAGTAAAGCTAATTGCGGTTTGGTGGCCGTCTCGATCTGCTGCATGACTTCACGCACATTATTCAAATTGATGTATTTCATCATTGTAGCGTTGGCTTTTTTCATAACCCTCTCGTTTCTACTCTGGTTCAATGGAGCCAAAGCAATGGTATGGATGTCATTCACACCATATCATAACATAATGCCTTACTCGAACACATGAGTTCCATCGTGCTGGCGATGGATCGAAATCGGCAAAGCTACTTGGTTCACTCAAACAAATCATCCATTGACTTCACAGGCTTCACTTCAATTGGTTGCTTGGACAAGACCATACTGGCATAGGTACCTGCCCAGATTATAACTGCCATAATAACGTAGACCATCCATACTTACCTCCCTGTTTCATGCGGATTATAATTTTGCGATCCTTCCCCACATGTGACTATTCCTTTAGTTAATAAATAAACTTTATAAAGTGTATTTCGTAAGTATGCAAGGATAATAGTTCTTTGTCAACTACAACAACACGTATCAACTCGATGCCCATAAAAAATAACTGCCGAAAGAATCATTCAACGATTCTTTCGGCAGCCGTTTGTTCAATATACAAGTAGTTTATTTCGAATAAATTCGCTGTAACCCGGGCAATAAGGTCACAACTTGAATACCCACTCCCCATGCAAAATAGACCAAGTGAATGATAGAGACATCCTGAATCCAGTACACCTGCACCATAATCCAGATGATGAGAGCAAACCCCGAATACAAGGAAAAAGTCCAAGCCCAATAGCGGTCAGGATAGAGATTCAGTCTCTCAGCCGGCCCCCAATGAACGTAGCGGATGAGCGAAATAGCAATCGTCGTAGGCATCACGCCAAGAACCAGCAATAGGATGATCCCCGGGAACAAAAAACTGGCAAACGGAGAATTCTCCAAAGATGCGGGCAAATTCACCATACTTCCGGATGGGTCTATGATTAAAATGACGCCTCCAACGATCGCCCCAATTCCCAACATTCCATGCATCAAAATGAGTAACCACGATCTGCCTATACGCTGCTTCATCATGAATTGCTCCTTCCGTCCTCTCGTTTCTCAACTTCATATATGGAGGATTATGCTCAAACCCTCTAGTACCATTCTCACACATGCCACGTATTGTTCCTGTGTTTCTTTTCACTATATTGAATCTCGAAAATCATTCGTAATGGAAAAACTTGATAAAAGAACGTACGTTCGGTATAATGGGGATATCCTGAATAAGCGAGAGGCAGATATGGACGACAAATTTATTAAGGAATTACGCGAGATTAGTCGGGATGACAGACGAAGATCGGAATTTATGATTCAAGGTTTGAAGGAAACACTGCAAGAACGCAAAGAAGAAGGCATACTCAAGCGCTGGATACGGCGTAAGAAAACTGAAAAAAAAATCTCTCAAAGATTTAATCAAGATCCTCACTCGGATCAAAAGTAACAACATAAAAAGGAGGCATAATACGCCTCCCTTGCTATTTACATATTTGAATCATTTAGATTAGTTAGTTGTGACTTAACCCATAAGTTTGCCAAAATTCACATTATGCTTCTAATAAATCAAACCCTGGCTTGGTTCTTGATAACTTTCTTATCTGACTTTCTTATACAGGGAGTGAAAATATGACAAATACTTCGGGCTCAATATCAAAAAAGAAGGCGATAATTCTGGTGACAGGAATGTCGGGAACAGGTAAATCAACGGTTCTGGGCGAACTTGCTCATAGAGGGCATAGCGTTATCGACACCGATTATGATGGTTGGAGCGAGAATGTGGATGGTTCTGGGTGGTTATGGCACGAGAATCGAATTGATGAGCTGCTCACTGAACATAACGAAGGTACTTTATTCATTTCGGGTTGTGTATCAAATCAGGGGAAGTTTTACCCGATGTTTGATGCAGTAGTGTTGTTAAGTGCCCCCCTCGAAGTAATCCTTGAACGTATAGCTTCCCGTAAGACGAACGATTATGGAAAAACTGTCGAACAACGTGAAGAAATTATACAAAACGTCGCTAGTGTTGAGCCTCTCTTACGTGCTGGAGCTACTGTTGAGATCGACACCAGGAAGCCACTTGATGAAGTTTTAACAGAGCTTGAGCTCATTGCCAACTCCACTAACTGATCACTTCTTCGCACTGTACAAAACCTCCCAGTTCGACCAATCTAAGTACCTTGTTAAACTAAGCAACCAATCACAATGATCGGCTGCTTTCTTTGTTTTATTGAGTTAACGTTTCCCGCTAGCTTAAGAGTAATTTCACTTTTTTAATTGAGTCATCTTTTTAAGGAGTACCGCGGTGCAGACAGATATAACACTGGCTAAGTATAAAAGAGCATATGCTATGGCAGCATAATATGTAAGTTCAGCTTCAATATCAGAGCTTGTAAGAAGAAGAATAATGGAAAAGCCAACAACAAAAACTACAGTACCTAACAGAACATTTTTAATTCCTTCTTTCACATATTCACCTCCCAGGGATTTTTGACAGTTCCCGACCTGCTATTTTAGCGTTTATAATCTTTCCTCCCTTAGACTATTCTTGATTGTGATCTAGCCCTTTCCCAAAACAAGTCTTTAGGTTGTATGATTCGAAAAATTCGGAACGAATATCCAGTGTTTTAATAGTGAGTAGATACCCATTTATCGTATTAGTAATCATTTCAATTTCAGATACATTGTATGAAGTTATATCCATTTTCGAAATGATCACTTGCTTACTAAGCACTTTTGATAAAGAAGAGGTAATTTGTTTCTTTACATCGTCATTTAAACTTTCAAACTGGAGTACAAGGCTTTCAAGATCATCCTTGCTACCTTTAATCAAACTGTGGGATTGGATAGCACTATGCTTTGGAGATGAAGACTTGATAGCATAAATCTCAATGATATCATTCATTTTAAATTTAAAGTTTTTACCTTCTTCTGTTTCAACAAATAGGTAGTCTTCCTTTAATTCTTTAGCAACACCACGGAAAAATTCATCTCGATTATTAACTTTAAATACTACAGAATGTTGTTCTTTAACTGTCATCTCAATAAATTGTCTCTTATTCATCATACTGTGCAATGTATCCCCCTCCCCTTTAAAGATAAAGTATTCTATATGAGGTATGTTATTCCCTTTTCATTAAACTAACCTGCCCGTTAGCTTAACTGAAAGACAGCCGACTATTTAGCCGGCTGTCTACTTGAGTATTCTGAGTTCTGTGCCTTATTTAACTATTTCAGCTTTTGATCTACCCCGTTTCACGGCAGAATGGCAAAGGATCGAACTGGAAAACCAGATGCTTTTTCCGCCTTCGGTACGATGTTGAAGATCACCGCACCTTTAGCCGGCACCTGATCCAGGTTTGTTAACAGCTCAACTTGATATGTATCCTGGGCGAGTACATAATATTCTGCCAGGAGTGCTCCATTCTTCTGATAATCCACGGCCGAATCCGTGTCAAAGGTTTCATGCCCAATGGCTTGTACCTTTCTTTCCTCAAATAAAAACATGAGCGCACCAACCGACCATCCGGGTGCATGACTGTTGCCCTTATCATCCTTGTTATCAAATGTTTCATGGTTAGGCCAGCGTTTGCTCCAATCGGTACGTAAGGCTACAAAGCTCCCAGCTTCAATCACGCCATGCTGTCTTTCAAATTCAAGAATATGCTCCACATCCAGTGTGAAATCCGGATTGTTCTGCACTTCAGCGGACTGGTCAATGACCACAAGTGGCAATACAAGCTCCTTCAAGCCCAACTCATCCAGATACCGGGTATCCCGAACGAAGTGGATCGGCGCATCAAGATGTGTCCCGTATTGACCTGGGAACTTGAAGCTCTGGGCAAAGAAACCTTGATCGTGATCAAACAGCGTATCGAATTGTGCTGCCTCAAAAGCTGAAAAATGTGGAGAGTCCGGTCCAAAAGTATGGGTCAGATCCACCCATTTCTTTTCTTTTAACAATTGAATGGCTTGAATGAGTTCGTTGGACATCCTAATCACCTCATGCACAAAATGGAATAAATTTCTCCTATTATATCTTATTCCACTGCAATTGGGGAGCATTCCCTATATTGGTTCTTAGGGCTATAAATTTCAAATTCGAAAACTTCACTGACCGTAGTTGTCAGTGAAGTTTATTTATAATAGGAGAGTAATCCATTCAATCATGAATAACAAAAGGAGTGTGTATGATGCAAACGAGGAACGTATATCTTTATGTATTCGATACGATGTCAGACTGGGAGGTAGGTTATTTAACTGCTGAACTTAACTCGGGAAGGTATTTCAGGAAAGAGATCGAGCCTTTGCAGGTCGTAACGGTAGGTGTAGATAAACATCCGGTAACTACAATGGGCGGATTAAACATCCTCCCCCATATTTCTATTGATGAATGTACATTGAGAGGTGATGACGTCATCATTCTTCCAGGAGGAAACACCTGGATGGACACCATCCATGATCCTCTATTGAAAAAAGTTGCTGCCTCTATAAAAGAGGGTACGGTTATTGCGGCGATTTGCGGTGCGACAGTTGCACTTGCAAAAATAGGGATGCTGGATTCCAGACAGCATACAAGCAATGATTTAGAATACCTGAAGATGATATGCCCAGATTATACTGGAGAAACATATTATGTAACGGAGCCTGCAGTAACCGATGGAAATCTAGTTACTGCATCTGGAATAGCTCCGTTAGAATTTACGATGCATGTGTTGAAGCTGTTGAATGTCTATGCACCAGAAACATTACAGGCCTGGTACAATCTGTATCAGACTCAAGAGTCAACATACTTCTACGAGTTAATGAACTCTATTGCACCTGAATAACGAGTTTACCGCGTGTATGATGGGATTCACTTTTCTCGTGTGCTTCCCTTACTCCCTGCTCAGTTAACGGGTAGGTTTCATCAATAATCGATTTGAGCTTGCCTTCCGCAGCCAGTTCAGCCAGCTGATCCAGTTGATCCCCTTTGGGCTCCATCATGAAGACGTTGGCCGTTACTCCGGCTTCCTTGGCAAGCTTCTCATCCGGTTGTTCCACCAAGGATACCAGATGCCCGCCAGACTTTAACACCTTGAAGCTATCGCGCTGAATATCACCGCCCATGGTGTCCAGCACAACATCATAACCGGAGAGAATCTCCGAGAAATCTTCTTTTTTATAGTTGATAAAATGATCTACACCCAACGAGCGAAGCAACGCTTCGTTTGATTCACTTGCCGTGGAAGCCACTTCAGCGCCGAGGGACTTGGCAATCTGTATTGCATACGTTCCCACACCACCTGCACCAGCATGAATGAGTACCTTCTGCCCTTTGCCTAAACGTCCATGATCCACAAGGGCTTGCCAAGCCGTCATCGCAGCCAGCGGGATCGCTGCCGCTTCCTCGAAGCTCAAATTCTCCGGTATACGGGCAATAATGTCTGCATCAACAGCAACATATTCTGCATAAGTTCCGAATTGACGCGGACGCGCAAATACCCGATCACCTTCTCTGAACCGCGTGACATTTGAACCTGCTTCAGCCACAATACCCGCAACATCGCCGCCCAGAATCAACGGAAAACTCTCCGCTGCTTCTTTCATATAACCTTGTCTGATTTTGAAGTCCACCGGGTTCACCGACGTGGCATGTGTTCGAATTAACACCTGATTCACTCCACATGCTGGCTTGGCTACTTCCTTTTCCTTCAATTGTTCCGCTCCACCAAATTCTTCAATCACAATTGCTTTCATTAGAAATCCCAGCCTTTCCATTGATTATCGTTATACTCTCTCTCTCCCTTCATTACCCTTTCCCGGCGATCACTTGACCTATTCATTCAAAATTCACAGCAATCTGGGATTCACAAGCCCGTTCAACAATCGTGATATAATGTCCATTATCATTACGTTAAATCTTAACCCAATAACTGAACAAGCGAGGTAACACGATGGAAGTAGAAGTAAGTACATTACATGCATTTTCGGACAAGGTTTATGGTGGAAACCCCGCAGGTGTTGTTTTACAAGCAGCGCATTTGTCTGAAACCCAGATGCAGGAGATTGCCAGACAAGTCGGTTTTTTCAGAGACTGCATTTGTTATGCCCTCGGATCAGGCTGATTTCAAAGTGCGTTATTTCACCCCAAGTGATGAAGTCGATCTATGTGGACATGCCACAATTGCTTTATTTTATCTAATGAAGACACAACAGCTCGTTAATGTTGGTACATATACACTGGAGACACTAGCCGGAATTCTTAAAGTTGATCTCGCAGTCAATGGAGAAGTCTATCTGTCTCAGACGTTGCCAGAGTTTGGGGAGATCGTGGATCGACAGCAGATTGCCGATTCGTTACGTATTTCTATGGAGGATTTGCATTCCGAACTACCTGTACAGATTGTGTCTACCGGGCTACCCGATATCATGATAGCCGTTAAAGATGTTGATGTTCTGACCAAAATCGATCCTGACTTCCAGCGTATCAGTGAAATATGCAAGGCTCATCACGCCATAGGTTATCACGTGTTTACACTCAAATCAGATGCTGAGGACGTTCTGGCAGAATGCCGTAATTTTGCACCACTTTATGATATACCGGAAGAGAGCGCAACGGGCACATCCAATGGTGCCATGCTCTGTTATTTATCCCAGTACAACCAGCTTACAGATCCTCATCATCACACGTACACGATCAGACAAGGGTACACCATGAACCGCCCCTCTGAGATCCGAGCCAGATTAACTTTGGACAGCTCTAATGAAATCACACAGATTCAGGTTGGCGGTCGTGCAATTCATATCAAAAACATTCAAATACACCTCCCTTAGTGGGAGGTGTTTTACGTACTTAGGATATGTAAACTATCTTATGCGAAGCAGTGTAATAGCCTGGCCTGTGGTCATCATTGAATTTGTTGTAAAAATCGTAGTACCGCTACCTCCAACTGGTTCAGTCCTGGCTGCTCTATAGGAAAATGGCCTGCCCCTTCCAAGATCACACATTCCTTGTCTACCACCAGACGATCAAAAAAAGATTGGCTGAACCTGATCGGTGTCATGGGGTCCAGATCAGGGTGAACCAACAGGACCGGACACTGATTGAACTGTTCCGGGCTTACCTCAGGTTTTTTATTAAGGAATGTTCTTAATAATTCCAACGGAATACGTGTAGCTGCCGCTTGTGGATCATTCATAATAAGCCGGGTTAAGTCCTTGTTATTAGTAATCAGTTGCATACGGGATACCTGTTTGACCGAAATACGTACATGATCCAGCAGAGCAGGAAACATATCCATCATCCGTTTTCCCGCCCGGCTTACCAGACGATTCGGTGCAAGCTGATCTCGCATTTCCTGATTACTCGTGTCTACAAATGTAGTTGCGATCAAACCCTTAACATGCTTGCTGCGTGCACTGGTGTGATAGGCAAGCATACCTCCGATGCTACTTCCCAATACAACGATTGGCTTGCCATCTTTTTTGTGTTCCCGTTCGATGAGTGACACAAGCAGCTCTATCCAAAGTTCGTAGTTAATACGTGTACCAGACATTGCGTAACTTAAACCATATGGCGGAAGATCTGGCGATACCACCTCGTATCCATGTCGCTGCAACATGCGGGCATATGGAGCGAGCAACCTGCCGTTACCCCCCGCACCATGAATGAACAGAATTTTGAGTGAAGACTCCGGCGCAGGCAAGCGATCGATATGCATATTAACCCCATTTGACTCCCACCATTCTTCCTCAGGAACTGTATGCTCCCCTAACCTCACTTCTTCCGGGAAAAAGCCCTGATACTGTTTCCAATAGGGATGTGTTGTCTGATATGAAGGCAAACTTTTTTTCATACGGTACATTCTCCTCTTTTCGTATACAAAAAAAGCCGTACAGTGTACGACTTTTCGTTAAGAATACGTCTATGACCATACTTCTTTTTATAACACCTTCGTATATCTGTCAATCGGGAAACTGTACATTGCCCGGTACGATATATGCACCACCTGACCCATCATTAGGTAGAGCCGGGATCGTGTCATTTAATACCTGACCGCGAATATCGGTAATACGAACGTTTAGTTTTTCTTTGCCCAGTCCAATTCCGAGGAAATGATTATAGTCTTGCTTTTCAAGATTGAGCCACGTACCATCCTTCTGTTTCACTTCGAACTTCAGCACCGGATATTTGTGATTACGAACCTGAATGGCTGCCCACCACTGACTGCTGCCTTCCTTGATCCGATAGGAGACATTGCCTTGAATTGGAGCTTTGACCACTTTCCAACTGATATTGATTTTGCCTGCCTTTGGGTCACCGATCAGGTTAAAGGCATTCGGTGAGAGATCCAGCGCTCCGCTGGCACCCTCTGGATAGAGGTCTGTTACATAGACGGTTGTTTTGCCTTTAGGACCCTGCACCTCGAGATAGGCTCCCGCTAAAGCGGCTTTGACACCGTTATAATTGAGTTGGAACGGATTAAGTGCAGTAATCTTCATGTCCGCCGGGATGGGATCAAGCAACACTGCACCTCCCGAGTAACCTGAGCCTGTATACGTCGCGTAACCCTGATATGTATCATTCCATGCAGCAGATGCAGGCAGAGCAAATAATACGAGACTGAGCAACATCCCTGTACCGGCCCATTTTAACCGTTGAAATCTACTTTTCTTGTTCATGAGCTATTCCTCCTCGTCTGTTCTCGTGTAAATGATCCTTTCAACTGCTAGATTTGAATATAACATTATTTTACATAATGACTGTTTATTTTCAATCCCTATCTACCAAATCACATCCAAAGTCCTGCCTCTGGACTTGAACATTCATGACCACGCACAAGATATGGATACATACCATAATTTGGTTGAATGAGCATAACTACAAGCCGACATTAGGACGATTCCCAGTAATAAAAAAACGCCACACCCCGGAGTAATTTCTCTCTCCAAATGGTGTGACGCCTATTAAACACTCCGGTCAGAATACCCGGTCTGTCCAAGGACAGCCAGCGTTTGACTCAACCCGTTTCCCTTCGTTTCATCCGCTTCCTTAGTCGCTCATACGATGCGTAAATCCGCGGAGATTCTTTTGTCAGGATAGGCCCCAGCACAGCCAGAATTAACACATACAACACGGCAAACGATTGGATGGATGCCATCAGCCCTCCGGCCTTGCCGATGTTCGCCATGATAATGGAGAATTCGCCCCGCGAGACCAGGGTAAAGCCCACATTCAACGAGGCCTTAGGGCTCATTCCAGCCAGTCTGCCAGCGATCATACCTGCACCATAGTTACTGGCAATCGTCAGAATAACGGCAATAATCGTCATCCCAACAGCTCCGCCAAGTGAAGCCGGCTCGATGGTCAGACCAAAACTGAAGAAGAAAATGGCACCAAAAAAATCTTTGAAAGGCATGATCTGATGCTCAATCCGACTCACATGTCTTGATTCGCCCAACACAAGCCCCATCATCAATGCTCCAATGGCTTCTGCTACATGCAGTGTCTCCGAGAAACCAGCCACCAGGAAGAGCAGTGTCATGACGGTAAGCAGAAACAACTCTGATGACTTGATATTCAGTGCCTTATCAATATATTTGATGCTTTTCCTGCCAATAATCAGGAACAGCACAATAAACAGCAGGGCAGACAGCGATACCAGCAGAACACTTAAGAATGAAGTTGCCCCGCTGAGCACAAGCCCAGTCAGGATGGAGATATGAATCGCGATGAACAAGTCATCAAACATGATCATGCCCATAATAATCTCTGTTTCAGGGTTTGCCGTGCGTTTCAAATCAACGAGCACTTTAGCTACAATGGCTGTAGAAGAGCTGGTCATGATCCCGCAGACAACAAGTGTCTCCTGAAGGGGCAGATCCATGAACCACCCCAACAGCAATCCAGAGACAAAATTCAGACCAACATAGAACATGCCCCCGGTCAGAATGGCTTTACCAGACTTTAATAACCGGGAGACCGAGAACTCCAAACCCAGATAAAATAACAAAAACAAAATGCCAAGCCTGCCCATAAATTCAATAAAGGTCGAACTTTCGATAAAACGTAAATCCACTATGCCGATCTGTGGTGCATGTGGTCCAACAGCCATACCAATCAGGATATAGAAAGGAATGACCGAAAATCGTAATCGTGAAGATATCAGCCCAGTAAGTGTAATCAGCGCAACGGCAATTCCCACTTCGAATATGAGCATATCCATAGGCTAAGTCCGTCCATCAGTCAACAATTGTTTGAGATGTTTGATCTGATTCCGTTCACCGGCAACTACAATTGTAGCTCCAGCGGTAAAAGCATAATCCGGGCCTGGATTAAAATGCTTCTCCTTATCCTTGGTCACAACAGCGAGAATTACGGCGCCCGTGGCCTGACGGATATCCAGTTCACCAATCGTCATGCCTACGCTTGCGGCGTGAGGCTCAATCCGTAGCCATTCGATTAACAGCCCTTCAAGCATTACTTCACGTTCATCCTGAAACTTCGGTTTATAGGTCATACCACCAACAATAGCGGCTACCGCCCGGGCTTCATCATCGTCCAGGGTGACAAGAGATACCATATCACCCACCTCTTCAGGTGTATCCCCTGACTCCATATGGAACAGGTCACGTCGCTCATCGTTATGAATCACAATGACCAAATGCTCACCACTACGGGTATGCAACCAGTATTTACGTCCAATCCCTGGTAAGTCCGTCTCTTTAAAGTGCATGATCTGCACCCCCTAGCGCCGGCTCGTTCAAGGTTTCGCTCCTCAGCTCAATCCCCGTAATGCGTATCCTCATGGAACCTGATGGTGTATGAACAGACCTAATTTCCCCTACACTGCCAAGCAGTAATTGACTCCCCACTGGAGAGAGGAAGGAAATACGCCCCTCATCAGGATTGGTATCCTCTGGCATGACAATCATGAACGAATCCGATGTATGAAAATCGATATATTCAAAATCAATATGACTACCGATCAATACCGCCGAGTCCAGATCTTCATCCGGGCCCAGGAGCAGTTTTTCCACATACTCCTTATATGCCGATAATTGTTTTTCCAATTGTATCCGCTCTGGATCGCGCACGTCGAAATAGGCGTCGAGAAATGTTCTTTTCTCTTCACCGAATGTAAATAGCTGGCTCACCAGCTTCTCTCTGCAATTATGGCGGGAAGTCCTATGGTTCATAATAGATTTCACCCCCTATACAAGCCTTGTTCTCCATGTTGATTGGCATGTTTCTCTTCATCATCTTGTTTTCCTCCTTTTATTTTAAAAAGCCCCCGGGATACGAGACCTTCTTACCATCTTACCAAAACTAATATTTTAATCCAGTATATTCGTCTAACTTGCTTTTTTATTATCATTTGTGGTCATATCTTCCATTTAATAACTTAATTCTTCACATCATATGGTAGATCCATAGAACATTTTAATTACTGCATAAAAAACATTTTATGAATTTATATCTCGTATTTTTATTTGCTTTCCTGTATATTTAACTACAAACTTTTATTCAATTTATGCAAATAGGTATTTACAGACTTTAACACGATAAAGGAGTGCATCGAAAAAGTGTCCACGATAACAAAAGAAACTACAGAGTCCGTTCAAGTTACTGCCGCAGATTATGT
Organism: Paenibacillus sp. FSL K6-4396; assembly: GCF_038002525.1. Classification (NCBI taxonomy): domain Bacteria; kingdom Bacillati; phylum Bacillota; class Bacilli; order Caryophanales; family Paenibacillaceae; genus Paenibacillus; species Paenibacillus sp. FSL K6-4396. The sequence goes on from NZ_JBBOCR010000001.1 coordinate 5,294,279, forward strand.
TCATTCCGTTTATGAGTCGGTTGTCGCCAGAAATCCGCACGAAGATGAGTTCCATCAGGCTGTCAAAGAAATTCTGGATTCCCTTATTCCTGTTATTGAAGCACACCCCAAGTATAGGAACCATAGTCTGCTGGAACAGCTTGTTGAACCCGAACGCGTAATCACATTCCGTGTCCCATGGGTAGATGATCAGGGCAAAGTTCAGGTTAACCGTGGATTCCGGGTGCAATTCAACAGTGCCATTGGCCCTTACAAAGGCGGACTTCGCTTCCATCCTTCTGTATACTCGGGCATCATCAAGTTCCTTGGCTTCGAACAGATCTTCAAAAATGCTTTGACTGGTCTGCCCATTGGCGGTGGTAAAGGCGGTTCTGACTTCGATCCCAAAGGAAAATCGGATCTGGAAGTCATGCGTTTCACGCAAAGCTTCATGACAGAGCTGTACAAATATATCGGTTCCGATACGGATGTACCGGCAGGTGACATTGGTGTAGGCGCAAGGGAAATTGGTTACATGTTCGGGCAATACAAACGTATTCATGGCGGGCATGAGGCAGGCGTATTGACAGGTAAAGGTCTGCTGTACGGAGGAAGCTTGGCACGTAAGGAAGCGACTGGCTTCGGCTGTGTGTACTTCGTGAAGGAGATGCTGCAATCCAAGGGGCTCAGCTTCCAAGACAGCACAGTCGTTGTCTCCGGCTCTGGTAATGTGTCCATCTATGCCATTCAGAAGGCACAGGAGCTTGGAGCTACAGTCGTGGCGTGTAGTGACTCAGGTGGCTACATACATGATCCACAAGGCATCAACCTGGATACCGTGAAACGTCTGAAAGAGGTTGATCGTCTTCGCATCAGCGAATACATCAAAGAACACCCGCATGCTACATATACCGAAGGCTGTGAAGGCATCTGGTCTATCCCTTGTGATATTGCTCTTCCATGTGCAACGCAAAACGAGATTGATGAAGAAGCTGCGGCCCTGCTGGTTAAAGGTGGCGTGAAGGCCATTGGCGAAGGCGCGAATATGCCTTCCACCCTGGATGCCATTGACGTCTTCCACGGTGCAGGCGTGCTGTTTGGTCCAGCCAAAGCGGCTAATGCCGGCGGTGTAGCCGTGTCTGCTCTTGAAATGTCACAGAACAGCATGCGGTTGTCCTGGTCATTTGAAGAAGTAGACGCGAAGCTACATGACATCATGAAGAACATCTACACCAGCTGTGTAGAAGCTGCTGAAGAGTATGGCTGTGAAGGTAACCTCGTAGCCGGAGCGAATATCGCCGGTTTCCTCAAGGTAGCCGATTCCATGATTGCTCAAGGTGTAGTTTAATTTAAATACGTGATTCTCCACGATCAAAGGGCGTTCCCATCAATTTGGGTAACTGCCCTTTTTTCCTTGTCTTCAATTGCTCTAATCGCAAGGCAATGGTAAAGTGGTACTGACGTAATTCCATCTATTTGTACTTTTATAAGGAAGTGTTCACATTGTCTAACCAACCATTTTCCAGCACTGCGAATCCTCATCTTAGCGCAGACTGTGAGCAATGTTTTGGCCTGTGCTGTGTTGCCTTGCCCTATGGCAAGTCATCTGACTTTGCTTTTGATAAAGCCAGCGGCACACCCTGTTCCAATCTGCGCACGGACAATCGCTGCGGTATCCATACCCAGCTTCGGCAGAAAGGGTTCAAAGGTTGCACGGTATACGACTGTTTCGGAGCTGGACAGAAGCTGTCCCAAGTGACCTACGCGGGCAAAGATTGGCGTGATCATCCAGAGTCTGCAAACGAGATGTTTGATTGTCTGCCTGCCTTGCGACAACTTCACGAGTTGCTCAGTTATATGAAGGAAATGATGATGAGACCGGAGACGTCATCCCTTCACTCGGCATTTGGTGAGTTATATGAGGAGGTTGAGCGCTTGAGCAATCTGGAGCCTGCGGCCCTTCTCCGTCTGGACATCGCCAATTATCGGTCCAGTGTGAATCAACTCTTGGTCCAGGCAAGTGAGATGGTACGCGCGAATGTGCCACCCACCGCTCATGGACAAGGGAAGTCGAAGAAGAGTAAAAAACGTACCGGAAGTGACTTTTTTGGTGCCAATTTAAAAGGGGCTGACCTGCGGGGCGCAAGCTTCCGAGGGGCCTTAATGATCGCAGCCGATCTCCGAAATGCAGATACACGAAATGCGGATTGGATTGGCGCAGACTTGCGGGATACGGATCTGGGCGATGCAGACCTGAGAGGTGGCATCTTCCTGACGCAATCCCAGATTAATGCAGCCAAAGGTAATGTGAATACCAAGTTGCCGGATCATCTTAATATTCCCTCACACTGGGTATAGCAACAGCAAAAAAAACAGCTCGTCCTATATATCCAAGGACGAGCTGTTTGTTATACAAATCACTGGAACGAATCAGAATTATAACAAGTCACGGCGAAGATCTTCAGCCGATTTCGGAGACAAGTGACCGAGCGGAATATCAAATACCGTTTTCGCTCCCTTATGTCCTTCCACGCTCAAGCGTTGTGCGGCTCTTGCATACGCCACAAGTACGCTTGCTGTAAATTCAGGATTGCTGTCGAGTTTCAGACCAAATTCAATAATTTGCTTTTGACCAGCACCTGTAACCCCACTGCGAATAACAAATCCACCATGAGGCATACCTTCATGCTCGGATTTCAATTCTTCTTCGCTAATAAATGTTACAGTTGTATCGTAATCTGCAAAATAGTTAGGCATCGACACAATCGTCTCACGGATCTCATCCTGATTAGCACCATCTTCTGCTACCACATAACATTGACGCAGATGTTTCTCGCGTGTAGACAGCTCTGGTGTCTCCCCTGCACGAATGCGGTTGATCACCTCTTCAACAGGTACAGTATACTGTACACCCGCCTTAACGCCTGGAACACGACGAATAGCATCCGAGTGGCCTTGGCTCACACCTTTGCCCCAGAACGTGTACTCTTTTCCTTCTGGCAGGATGGACTGTGCAAGCAGACGGTTCATGGAGAACAAGCCTGGGTCCCAACCTGTGGAAATGACACTTACGTGACCGCCTTGCTCTGCCGCAGCATTAACTTCTTTGTAGAATTCAGGAATCTTCGCATGTGTATCGAAGCTATCTACCGTATTGAACAACTTGGCGATGGCTGGTGTCTGCTCTGGAAGATCGGTTGCAGAACCACCACAGAGGATCATAACATCAATCTTGCCTATGTATTGCTCCGCTGCAGAGATATGCTCAAAACGTACTTCTGTGCTTTCAGCGACCATCTGCTCCGGATTACGACGTGTAAACACAGCAATCAGTTCCAGATCCTCGTTCTGGGAAATGGCTTTCTCTACACCTTTACCCAAGTTACCGTAACCAACAATACCCACTCTAATCATGTTCAATCCTCTCCTGTCTTCTTCTATAGTTGTCTATTACTCTGTTTATAATGATATAACATACCATGTAACCTGTCAGGTTTCCAGTTCGAAATAAAAATACCTTGCAGCGGTGCAGCAATAATGCGGCTCCGTATGCAAGATATTTTGGCGTTCATTCGTTATATTTGCTTATGATTCTGTCCAGGTCAATGTCAGTTCAATAACGCCTTCCTGTGACGCCAATGCCCCTCCAATTAAAGACCAGACATCCTGCGTTTCCGGGTCAGTTCCCTGAATAATAATATTTTTGTCATCAATCGTCTGACCTGCATCCGTCAACTTTTTGGCATCGAAGTAATCTTTATACAGCTTGGATATGGTCTTCATATCTTGTTCCGTGGTGAAAATCACCATGGCCGATTGCTTGCCTTCATCCTCACCGGAATTGGCCAAACGAATGGTTGCATCTTCCGGCAGGGGGAAGTCACTTGGCAAATTCTCTGGCAACTCATTGGTTCCAGCAGCGGTCTCTTCACCGCTATCTGAATCCGATTCGGCTGGCTCAGTTGTCCCCTCCATCTCGGTCACTCCACTTGTTGTTGCTTCGCTCACTCCTTCATTAGTCGCTTGTTCACCAGTTCCAGAGGAAACTTCAGTGTCCACCTTCTCCGTATCACTCGGTTCGTCTGCCGCGCTGCTGCAAGCACTCAAGGCCACCATCATCGCCAGTGCCGCACAGGCCATTACATATTTCCTTCTCTTCACCATCTGTTACCACTCCTTCTACTTCATTTAATGTGCTAATCACGTTCAAACGACTGGATCACAGGCACCGCATGAACGTTATTCTTAACCCATATCACGGATACAGATAATACACTTAAAGACAATAGACAACTGGCTACAAGAATGGACAGGAAGCGGGTGATCACTCTAAACTTTTTCATCCATCCCTCCTCCTCATCCTGTTCATCATGTGTTTGTGGAATCATATTACTCATAGGTCACTGGACGGTGTCACTAATTTCATGATCTCGGCGGCGACAATATCCGGTTGACTGTTGTGGATACTGTGTGTCACTTGTGGAACCGTCAGCTGTGTTCCATGTCTTGACCATGAAGCAAAATTCGCTTGGTCGGCCTGCCATGCATGACTGTCCTCATCCAACTCCTCCGAATCGGCTGTGAGGATCGTCAGGGGAAAGCCAAACTTCGTTTTGTTCTCAAGCACACACGCTGCATTTGTTCTGGAATTCCGAACCTCTTCCATGACATTGTCATTGTACGCATGTCTCAGCGTGGATATCGTGACAGCTTTTTTCATCGGTTCCGTTACCAGATTTGGGTCAATGACCAGAGATGCCAGCATGCGATCCGATTGCAGCAATGTTCGTGCAATGCCTGTTTTCACCAGAAAACGGGACCAATCCATCATCCATTCCGGTGTATTCAGGTCCGTACGACTGTAATACTCCGGGCTTCCGCCATCGATCATGACCATGCCAGCCACCTCATCAGGATACCTTTGCGCAAACCGCAGTGTCTCCAGCGCACCCAGGGAGTGACCAACCATGATGTAAGGTGGACGTTGACCGGATGTTCGCAGCAATTGGTGGATCTCTTCCGAGATGGTATCAACATCACGAGGGTCATCCGTATAGTCGCTGTATCCGTACCCGAACCGGTCATATACCGCAATTTTCACCTGTGATTTCAACTTGTCATATAGCGGACTGAAATCCACATACGGATTAGGTGTACCCCAGCTTGAGGCGAACACCACGGTTACCTCTCCTTTGCCAGCGGTGTATAGGTGCATGTTGCGACCACTCACTTCATAATACTTGCCTGGTGGGGGATAGGACTTCATATCCTGCGTGGATTGATACGCTTCATACGCTGTACCTGCCAGCAGCAAAAGTCCTGTGGCAAGCATGATGCCTCCCAGCACTTTTAAGCCTCTCCGTAACCCCTTCTTCATCTTCTCTACCCCTTATCCCAAAGGTTCATCTATATATATGTATGCTTCAATCGTACCCAAGAAATAGCGGGATTGAAACAATCCCGAGTCCAGTTCTTTCCCCAACCAAAGTCCAGTGTCCCTCCCCTACCTGTGACGCAAAAAAAACTGCAAATCTCCCATTCAGGAAACTTGCAGTTCATCTATACTTGTATTCTAAAACTCCTACCTCAATCTATCTCACGATGATCCTTACCTATAGTTGCAAAGTAAGACCCACCGGGCAATGATCACTGCCCATCACATGGCAGTCGATATGCGCATCTGCCACCTTGGGTGCCAATTGATTGGATACTAGAAAATAATCAATGCGCCAGCCGACGTTCCGTTCTCTAACCTTCGGCATATAAGACCACCAGCTGTATACATCCGTACGATCCGGGTACAGATGGCGGAAGCTGTCCACATAACCGGAAGCAAGCAGATCGGTCATCTTGCCACGCTCTTCAAGGGTAAATCCGGAATTGCCCAGATTGGGCTTCGGATTCTTCAGGTCAATCTCCTGATGAGCCACATTCAGGTCACCACAGACGATAACCGGCTTGGTCTGCTCCAATTGCAGAATGTACCCCCGGAATCGATCCTCCCATTCCAGACGGTAAGGCAGTCGGGTCAGATCCCGCTTCGCGTTAGGGGTATAGACGTTCACCAGATAAAACTCATCATACTCCAATGTAATCATCCGTCCTTCCGGCTCACTGTCCTCCTCCATCCCGTAACGAACGAATAAAGGTTTAATTCGGCTAAATACAGCCGTACCGGAATATCCTTTTTTGATTGCATAATTCCAATATTGATAAACATCTTCCCCCAGGTCCATCTCAATCTGTCCGGCTTGTAATTTGGTCTCCTGAAGGCAGAAAATGTCCGCCTGACTCTCCTGATAATAATCCATGAATCCTTTGGTCACACATGCCCTTAAGCCATTCACATTCCAGGACACCAGCTTCATATCCTCATCTCCTCACATCTCTCCAATATAGCATGGGCTCATTCAGAGGGACAAGCCTTACGGATCTGGAATGAGATGGAGTCATTGGAATCCTTATGGGGCTAGCTTGCCTATATTTCGCCTCGTAACTTAGAGAACACCGCAAGGTCAATATATCTGCCTTTCTCAAACTCATGCTGCCGCAGTACACCTTCCTGTTGAAAACCAAGCTTGTGTAACAGGCGAATTGACGCCTCGTTCTCCGGTTCAACCTTTGCTTCGATCTTGTTGAGCTGCATGCTTGTGAATCCAAAATGTAACACAGCACAGGCCACTTCAGTCATAACACCGCGGCCCCAGAAAGAGGAACGCAAGTCGTATCCAATCTCTGCACGATGATGTACATCTTCATAGTTCAGGAACCCACAGGTTCCGATCACTTTACGAGTTTCACGGTCTTCAATCATCCAGCGTAAACCCGTATGTTCCTTGAAAATCTTCGTATACCAGTTCATCTCACCCTGTGCATCCTCCACGGATTCAAAGGGAGTGAATGGCATATATTGAACCACAGCTTCATCGAAATATAACGCGAGCAGATCATGGCTGTCTCCAGCCTCTGCTGACCGGAGGATGAATCGTTCTGTCTGAATTAACGGAAATAGATCAAACCTAAATTGTTCACTCATGCGAGGTCTCCTTTGCAACATTCATTGTAGAAGACCATTTTACTACACTTGCCTTCATCAAGCTTTTACTATTAATATGTTCTATTAAGGCATTACTGTAGAAAAGGATACATAGGAGAGGACGTGCTATTATTACACAATCATATGACGTTATTATCGTAGGAGCCGGCTCCATGGGCATGAGTGCAGGTTATTATCTATCGCGCAGTGGATGCAAAGTTTTACTAATGGATGCCTTCGACCCTCCGCATACAGAAGGTAGCCATCATGGGGATACCAGACTGATGCGCCATGTGTACAGTGGTGGGCCTGACTATATGGCCATGGCACTGCTTGCGCAGAAGTTATGGCATGAACTGGAGGAAACGACCGGAGACCAACTGTTTGTTCCTTCCGGTGTAATAAATGTGGTTGATCCGGAGATTCATTCCTTCCACAACCGATTGAGCCATGCAGATGATGCAGGCATTCGTTATGAAACTTTGCACGCAGCCGAGGTGATGAAACGCTGGCCAGGGATTACAATACCTGAACATTACGAGGGCATGTATGAGCCTGATGCGGGTTATCTGTATAGTGAACCCTGTATTCGTGCCTTTCGCAGGGCAGCCGAAGCTCATGGTGCTACCTTGTTAACGCACACTCTTGTGGAGCATATCGAATACGGACCACATTCCGTGGCAGTTCAGACTTCAGGTGGCGAGACATACCACGCGAATCAAATCATCCTGAGCGCTGGCGCCTGGTTTCAGACATTGAAACCTTTCGTGGATCTCCCCATTCAGGCCGTACGTAAAACAGTTGGATGGTTTGATGTACCAGAGGCTTTGTATGGTGAGACACATTTCCCCGGATTCACATTGGCAGGAAAAGAAGGTACATATTATGGATTCCCGAGCATTGGCGGATCAGGACTGAAGATGGGGCGTCATGATACAGGTCAGGTGTGGACACCTGGAAGTACAATGGCTGCTTTTGGTACGGAAGAGTCCGATGAGGGTGATCTTCGAAGATTGCTTGAGCTTCATATGCCGCAAGCAGCTGGAGAGTTGAAGCGTGGCAGTGTGTGCAAGTATGAATTCACTTCGGATGAAGATTTTATTATCGACCGACACCCTGCCCATGAACGTGTGTGGCTCGCAGGCGGTTTCTCCGGTCATGGCTTCAAGTTCGCAAGTGCTATTGGGCAGATTCTATCCGACCTGGTGCAAACGGGGCACACGGATCAAGATATTAGCAGGTTCGCCCTATCCCGTTTTCGTTAAGTACCTGCCGGGTGGATGAATATATGTATTGTCTAAAATAGCTACTTTCCTTGAGGGTGCAGTGTTGCTTAGAGCACTGCACCTCCAAGAAAGAAGGACACGTAATAACGTTTAATTCATGCGTACTCACACTAATTAACTTTGACTAGGCTCCATTGCTGATTGGCCCCGCCATTGTCGGCCCACTGAATCGTGGAGGCACCCGCGGTCAGAGAACCTTGATTGATGTCAATCGTCAGGCCACTGTTTCGATTCGCAAGTACCACATATCCTCCCACATCAATTGGCAGCCATTGCTGATTGTTGCCCCCGTTATCTTGCCACTGAATCAGAGCGGCTCCGCCTTGTGTAGAACCCGAATTCACATCCAGCAAAAGCCCACTGCCCACATTGCGGATGTTGTAATATCCGTTCCCTGCGGACTCCAGTTTCCACTGCTGGTTGGCTGCTCCATTATCATTCCACTGAATGATTGTTGCCCCACCCGTAGAAGAAGCACCGTTAACATCGAGTGCAAGTCCACTGTTGCGGTTGATTAATTTGTAGATGGCCCCGGATTCATATCCTGTACCGCCATTGTAAGTTGCACCGGAAATGACGTAGGTTGTGACCGAATTGGCCTTGGCCGTAGCGGTAAAGGTTTTGTTTTGCACCGAAATATTGGTCAGTTGCTGCAACTTCTCTGTTGAAGAGGTCCGATATACTTGAGCAGACGTGCCTGTGTTCGTAAAACGACTGAGATCATAGGTTACCGTTGTATCCGTCGAATCCGAATTGGTTGTTACCAGCACAACTTTGCCGGAAGCCGCATCATAGGCTGCAAGGGTATTGGCATCACTCATGCCGATAATCTTGTACCCAGGACGAATAAATTTGCTGTAATTACCCATGACATAGTATTTTTGGTTCACGGTGTAACTGGTCGTTTGGGTATTGTTCAACACGTTTTTGAAGAATCCCCATCCGTCGGCACTATCCACGGCTTGCCAATACACCCATCCACTTGCGCCCATATTGCGAATATCCTTGAGGATGGTCCGTGACATCGTAAGTCCGCTTGCATCCCCATCGCCATATTCCGAGGTCCACAGATGTTTGCCCGCAGACGTCGCTGTGTTGCGCAAAGCCGTACGATTGCTTCCACCATACGTATGGGTATTGATCTGAGTAATCGCTGATTTAACCGCATTGCTGTAGCTGTTGAACGACACATTGGTATCATCGATACTGTATTCTTCCGGTGCGCTCAGCTTCGTGGACAGACCCTTCGCATTCAACGAAGCTTGTAGCTGACTCAGAATTGTGTTCTGATCCGCCCGGTCAAAGTGCATGCCCTCCTGGTCATTGCTCTGCTTCCACCATGTCGAGATCGGTTCATTCAGCGGAGTTACACTATCAAATGTGATCCCCCAGTTATCCCGAAAATGCTTCACAACCTCGGTTAAGTAATCGGCAAAATCATCGTAGTAATCGGGCTTGAGGTTGTTACCTCCATTGGCCGAACCGGACACATTACCACTGATGGTCATCCAGTAAGGTGCGGAATTCGCAAAAGCTTCGATGACATTCACGCCTTGCGCTTTGGCAGCTTGCAGCATATATCGTTGGTTTGCATCTGCATTCCAGTCATACACGCCCGGAGAAGGCTGGTAACCAGGAACGGCTTTGCGATATTCAAGGATATTGGACGATGGATTATCCCCGCCTCCAATGTTGTACCGCAGGATGTTCAGCCCCAGTCCGGTATTCGCGTTGAACATTTTCTCCACATACTCATCCCGATTGGAGTATTCTCCAACCACCTTGCCCCACCACGCGAGGGATGTTCCCCATCCTTCCATCGTCTGATATTGCTTCGATGGATCGGCAACAGCCGTGTAGGCTCCCGCAGCAGATACCTCTGTGCCCAGACCCAAACTACTTGTTAGCAGACTTCCTGCCAGCAGCAGCGAGCTCATTCGTTTTAACCACTTCATCCGCTTCACTCCTTGTGATTTTTTAGAAAACGAACACCCATTATTGTGCAACCTCTCGGAAGGTCGCGTCTGACTTATCAAGTGCGGTAACGACAGCTTCCAATTTCAGCACATTGTTGTAATGTCTAAGATACAGGTTCGGATTACTAAACGAGGTATACGATGTCCAACTGGTGTTAGCAAGTCCATTTACCCGTTTGAACGTGGCGTCATTTCGGAATGTAGTGCTGCCGTCATTTTTCACGAGTGTGATGCTGCCATTATTATTGCGCAGGAAATAACCCGGATAATTCATGGACTCAAACGAAATGCCTGTTGCATTCGACAGCCCGGGAACGATACGGAATTGTGCATCTTCCGCTGGACTGACATTGGCATCAATCCGTGCCTGATAGTTGTAGTGACGAATGAAACTGCCAGGCACATTGAATGACTCCAGCTTGCGGATATCACCCGGTTGTCCGGATTCTTTCAATACGGTCATATGCCGGACGAGTCCGGTAAGACCTGCAATCTCTTGTTTGGCACCCCAAGTCTGGAAGTTGTCAGCAGAGTCGCTGTAATAATATTTTTGTGTTGCATAGCCGTCAAAGTAGATTCGCCAGGAACCATTATCCAGCTGAACAAGCGCCGGACCTTCCACCCAAGAACCCCAACCTGCCCAATCCCCTGTACCTTTAAAGGTATAAGGACCCGCTAGCGAGGTGGCTGTCGCATATTCGATGTATTTAGTGGTCTCGTTTTTGGTAAAAGCATGATAGGTTGAGCCTGTCTTCACGATAAAAGTGTCGATATAATTGGGAGCAATGCCTGCCAGTTCAGTAGGTGCAGACCATGAGGTAGACGCTAGATTGCTGCCTGAAGCTGTGAGGACATAAGGTTTGAAATTCTCATAGTTGCCTGGGGAGAGGGACACGATAATATTCAGACTGCCGTTGCTGTCTTTGAACCATTCCGGTGCCCAGGTGTGTGCGATTGTGGCAGGTGTGGATAATGTAATGTTACGAACAAATGTCCAGTTTACCTTATCCGTGCTGGAGGCGATGCCGATGGTGTTACCCGACCAGTTCGTGGTGTAGACGACGTAATATAGACCATCTGTGTGCTTCATGATGCTAGGATCGCGGATCAGATTGGCCGGAGGTGTATAGGCTGGCCCTTTTAGCAAACCATAGTGTGTCGCATTATAGGATTCATAGATATACATATTGGACTCACTTGTGTTCGTGAAGGCGGATATCGTATAGACACTTGTCGCTGCTCTGGCTGTATTGGGGAATACCATGGTTAATAGAAGCAATGTTCCAAGCAGCAGGATCATTCCGGCCTTGAAACCTTTGGACTCTCCTACTCCTACTCCTATTCCCTCTTCCTTCTTCGTCAACATTGGGTCATCTCCTTATCCATGAGTGATGAACAGAGGATTACCTTACTGTATTACCAAAGACCAAGCGTACCTGGGACTGCCACTGATGAGCAACACCTCACGACTACCTGTTCAAATTCCAATTACATGAAGCATCACTCCCTTCACAGATCATGGATGAACACTCTTTATATATGTAAACGGTTACAATTCATTAATCTACAAGTGTTACCTTAGTTCGTTGTACCAACCTGATCACCACAGTTCCCCCATTCCCTTAGCTAATTCACTCACAAGACTGAATCCAAAGATTCACAAGCTCGGGTTATTTGACTAAGAAAATGAGGTAGTGTGACTGTGTTAAAAGGTGAAACGTAGCGTGCGACTCGAACTATCTCGATCCAGTTCTTGTTCTCAACCATAGTTGAATCGGTAAGACAGCTAACGATCCATACATGAACTATTCCACCGCAACCCACGGATAACGGGATAATGCGTCCAACAGGAATCGTACCCGTTCTGGCGTTTTTCCTTCTTCATCGAACAAAAGTAATTCATTCTCTTCCTGTAGCCATGCTACTGGAATTTTGTAATCCTCTTGCGGACCAATCTGCCAGTAACGGCCCAGATGATGTCCGTTCAGGTGAATCGTTCCTTTGCTCATCCCGGTCAGGCGAAGCATCAGATTCACTTTATGATGCTCCGAAACCGCAGGCTTCGCGAAACGCCAGCGGTACCAGACCGGCTGACCATACGATCCTCGGATTGGAGTATGATTGGATACAGGGTGAGACTTCTCACTCAATGTAGCACGATTAACCGATTCATTCGTGGTGTGGGGCACCAGATTGGCAGTACAATTGCCACCTGCGGCGATACCAGGCTGTCCTGCACGCTGGATTGACCCCTGTGCTCCAGGATGGATCGATTCCTGTCCTACCTCGTAGCTCACCCATTGTTGCGGAAGCAATGCATCCGTCCCTGCCATACGCCAATCCTTCAGTTCTCCCTGACTCGGATATGTGATTAGTTCCAGTCGATCCAGCGAAGAGCGGCTATACGGCATTTCCAGTGTATTTGTCTCTCCGGGCTTGATATACAAGGATATGTCTAACGTCTGGAAGGCAAACCAATCCTGATATCCTTCCATCGGAACTTCGATGCCATTGATACGAAGGCCTTTGCTCAGTGCACCCACGAGAATCGCACGATCCATGCCATCCAGCGTAAAGCTTCTGCTCAGAAGTGGAGATTCTTGGAGAGAGTTCACCTCATCGAGATGCACAAGTCCACTCTCCATACGCCAATCCCGACGAATATCCTGAACCTTGCCACTCAGATACACAGCACCAGCCAGACCTTTGCTCTCACCTAAATACGGAGAGAAGTTCAATCTGCCCATATGCTGTACCAGAATCTGAAGTGTATTCTTCCCTTTGGCCACCTGCAACTGCACTCCAGCGGCACCTATCTGACGCACTAATGCCTGCTGAACACCATTAACGATGATTCTGGCAGTATCTTGGATATCCGGCAAAATGAGGTTAGTGACCCCTTCGGTTGGACTCTCGAAATCACATTCGTACAATAGATAACCAAAATCTTGTCCGTATCGGGAAAAGTCTTCGGGTTGTCCACTCGCCGAGCGTTGCTTCGCAGTTAACGTAATACGTGACATCTCAGGAGAATCAGACAACGTCGGCGCACTCGGTAATGTCCACGGAAGCTGCTGCTGTATACCTGTAATAGACTCCTCACCGTCAAAGAACTCGTGACCTGTTAACGTCCGTTCTCCATCTGTCCAGTCACCAAGCAGCATTATCATGCGATCCGGATCCGTGATCATGCCCTTGACCTGACCAGATGACAACACGTCCACGTCATCGAACCCGATCACATAACGTAGTCCCTTCTGATCTGTTGCTTCCAATCGCCATGTTCGATTCATCATCTCTTGATCCAGAATGACGAAACGGATCGGTGTGCCGTTTGCTTCCAGTTGAATCATTCCCGGCTCCTGGAAATGGAACAGGTCGAAGCGGTGTACATTCCTTGATGAATCATGCTCGACCAGCACTTGCAGCGAACTGTCCATGACGTTCAAGTCCACGGCTTCCAATTCAACTATGGAACGCTGCCCTGCTGGGGCCACGATGAACAGGGTCAATACTCCATTGATCATTTCATTGCCCGTAATCATCGTTCCTGCAGTCAGGTATACCTGTTCAGCAATCTGTACTCGATCCAGCAACGGAACAATCTGTCCTGGATTCAGCGATACGGGAAGAGTCCGGCTTTCCTCTAGCGTAATGTGCATGGTCTCCCGTTCATCCTTGTGACTCTCCAGGAACCAAATCTTCTGGTTGTTAGCCTGTCTGCCTCGTACAGATATGCCTTCAGGATGACGTACAACGATCTGTTCTTCTGGAATTTCCTCTGTTTCCATCAGAAGGGCCCCGAAAGCATGGACGAAATAGGACAAATTCTTGGTTACTGCATATTTCGGTGTCACCCGTCCATATTCGTTCAGCGGTGCATCATAGTCATAGGACGTAATCATGAAGATGTCACTGCTACCCATCGTTCTGCCGCCATATCCTCCGAAGTTCGTGCCACCATAGAACATGTAGTGACTGATTCCGGTATACCCGGCACGCAAAATCTCCATGATACGTCTCTCCAGCAAAGGCGCTGTCTTCTGAATGGCTGAAGGCCCTCCCCAATTCTCAAACCATCCGGTCCAGAATTCAGTGACCATCTTCGGGGTGTCCGGCTGTTTGACTCGAAGTTTCTCATAATGCCCGTCAGCACCTGACCAGAAATTAGCCCCTTCAATGGTGCCTTCCGCCCCGCCAACGCAAGTGATCAGCGTAGCGTCAATGCCACGTTGCAACAATCCATCTCTCAGCGTATTCATATGGTCACTTGCATCAGCGTCATCCATAAGATACCCGTATTCATTCTCCACCTGAACCAGAATGACCGTGCCCCCAGCGGACAGCTGGCGTTCCCGAATAATTGGCACAAGCCGGTCAAAATACAAATTCACATAGTGCAGATACGTCTCATTGTTTTCCCGGAATCTTACGCCGTCCTTCGTACCAAGCCAGTATGGAAAACCGCCAAAATCCCATTCTGCACAGATAAACGGACCCGGACGTGCGATGACCCACATGCCCAGTTCTGCACACAAATCCAGAAATGCTCCGCAATCGTTGTCCCCTTCAAAGGACCACTGTCCTTCTTCCGGTTCATGCACGTTCCACGCAAAGTAGGTGTCGATGCAGTTCATGCCTGCCAGCTTCGCCTTCAGCAGAACCTCACGCCATTCCTCCTTTGGCATACGGAAATAATGGATCGTTGCACTGTTCAGAAATACACGCTCTCCATTCAGAAAAAAACTGCGTGCATCGTATGTTAATTCAGATTGAACACTGTTCTCAGCCCTGGCGGTGTTCTTATCCTGTTCCTGCAGCAAAAGGGATGCTTTCTCTGTCAAAGATATCCCCTCCTTCTCTTTATTGATATAAATTGAACTAAAGCTTATTTACACTGCGCACTTCGATGACAGAATAACCTTCCGATCGCTGTTATCCCCAGATTTTTTGATTTTCTTTTCTCAAAGGGGAAAATCCGGGGATAAAGGCGAGCGCTTCGCTTCTTCAGGTTTTTTCTGTCCTCTCCGTTTGGTGTAAATGTTTAATTCAATTTATATAGTTTCATATGTCCTATGACTTTTTTAAAAATATAAGGCAAAACAAATCCGTTGAACTAGATGACAATTTACACCGAGACTACAATGACAGAACAACTTTCAGATCACTGTTATCACTTTGACTGCAACGTTACGCCTTCCAGTACAACGGTTGTGATGGAATTGTCGGCCGTAGGCACTTCCAGTCCGTTAGCGTACACCGGTATGTCTTCAAGCTGTTCCATGTTCCGATCCGGTGAAGTCTGATACACCTGCGCGTTGGCTGATTTTCCGTACGTATACCCTTCCAGTTCAAACGCCGTTGTTCCAGCCGACAATTCATTACGAATGACCAGCACCAGTCGTTGACGTTCCGCATCATAGGCAGCTAACGTGCGACCATCATCCGTTGGAATAATTGTAGCGCCAGGACGAATGAACTTCGTAAACTGGGCCATGCCATAATACTGTTTGGTCATCTCATACTGTTCTTCTCCGTTAAAATTGGCGTGAATGAAGCCCCAATTATTATTGGCCCCTTCATCTTCAACGGCCTGCCAATATACCCAGGCGGATGGCTGCATGATTTTCAGATCAAACATGATCCGCTCCGCCAACTCCTGCACCGAGGTCATATCCTCATGACTGTGCGGCTCGCTGCCGCCGGTTCCGTACTCGGACATCCACAGCTTCTTGCCATGGCGCTCTGCCAGCGTGCGCAGCTCTTCCATTTTGCTACCATTATAGGAGTGGGTATTGATCTGCTGGATTACGTCCAGCGTGTCCTGATCATAGAGGTTGAAATTAAACACCGTCTCATCAATACTGTTATCGTCCGCGGCACTAATGACGGTTCCATCCAGTCCTTTGCTCTTCAACGATGCAGCGACTTTCTTGACAATCTCGGCCTGCTTCTCATTCGTAAAATGACTGCCTTCCTGCATATTGCCTTTCTTCCACCAGTCGGAGGAAGGTTCATTAAGCGGATTCAGTGTACGGAAAGTGATCCCCCACTCGTCCCGATAATGCTTCACAACTTCGGTCAGATAATCGGCAAATGCATCATACTGGTCGTCACGCAGGTTATTGCTGCCATCCACGGCTCCGGTAACCGATCCACTAATCGTCATCCAGTAGGGTGGTGAATTGGAGAATGCTTCAGCAATGTTCACGCCGCGCTCCATCGAGCCTTGTAATACAGCACGCTGACCTGCATCGGCATTCCAATCCCACTCCCCAGGTTCAGGCTGAAAACCAGGTACATCCCCACCGGGACGGAGGGCTTTCATCTCCGGATTTTCCTCACCGCCAATATTGTAACGAACGATGTTCAGACCTAATCCTTTCTCCGGGTCAAAGACCAGATCCATCAATTCACTCACTTTCGCCTGATCCTTCCATCCCCCAAGATCGTTGGCCCACCAGGCAAGTGACGTGCCCCAGCCTTCAAAATGATCATAGGACTGATCCAGCTTCAGACGTACAGGCTGCCCTTGGAACTCAAGTGTTTTGGATGATTCATTGGCAAAATGATTGATAACAATTCCTCCTCCTGCCAGCAGGGCAACCAGGGCCACACCCATGAGGATGTAACTCCGTTTGCTCCTGCTGCGTTGTTTTTTATGCGCCATGGGCTATACAATCCTTTCTCCATGTACGTTAATGACTTCATTGGCCTTGAACAACAGGTTCAATACATACACGCTACACACCTTCTGTTACTTGATTCCGCTGCTTCCGCCGCTAATGTTCGCTTCATAGACATAACGTTGTCCGAACAGATAGACCAGCACCATCGGAATGGTGAGGAAAAGGGAAGCGATCATGACAAGGTTCCAAGGCGGCATCTGTCCGCCACCTACCGTAGTCAACAGCTGCACCCCGAGTGCAAGCGGCATTTTCTCCGGGTCATTGATATAGATGAGCGGCCCCATGAAGTTGCCCCAGTTATAGGAAAACGAGAAGATCGCAATCGCTGCCAGAATTGGATACGTCAGTGGCAGTATGATCCTCCAATAGATTCCCGGGTGGCCCATTCCGTCGATCATGGCGGCTTCATCCAGTGATTTGGGAATACTCATGACGAACTGTCGAATCAGGAATACGTTGAACGCTCCGGCGAAAAAGCTCGGTACGATCAGCGGGTAAAATGTATTAATCCAGTCCAGGTGACGGAAGATGATGAACTGCGGTACCATCGTCACCTCACCCGGAATCATCATCGTACTGAGCAACACAATAAACAGGAAACGGCTTCCTTTCGCTTTGATCCGGGCGAAGCCATAGGATACGACCGAGGCTGATAATACCGATCCGACAATCGTAAAGACGGTGATGATAATCGAGTTTTTGAGATACGTACCAAGATTGTTATTCGTGAAGATCGTATAGAAGTTCGACCATTGGAACTCCATCGGTACGAAGGTAAAGGCTGACTTGACGGTTGTTGCGTCACTTGCCAGTGCAATGGAGATCATGTACAGGAAAGGTGAAGCAAGCAGCACCCCGACCAGAATCAGAAAAATGTAGGATATCGTCTTCTCTACAGTCGATGGATTACTCATTGGCTTTTCCCTCCTCGTAGTGCACCCATAGCGCCGATGAACGGAATACAACCAGTGTCAACGCCATGATGATGATGAATAGTACCCAGGCAATCGCCGATGCATATCCCATTTTGTAGAATTGGAATGCATTCTGGAACAAGTAGGGAACAACCATCTGACTTGAATTATCAGGTCCGCCGGCAGTGACGATGAAGACCTGCGCGAAGGTCTGGAGCGCTCCGATCATGCCAGTCACGAGATTGAAGAAAATGACGGGAGTCAGCATCGGGAATGTAATATGGAAGAACGATTGTGTACTTTTCGCACCATCGATGGCAGCGGCCTCGTAGAATTCCTGCGGTATTCCTTTCATACCTGCAAGCAGTAATACCACACCACCACCCACACCCCATAAGGACATGAGAATCAATGCAGGTTTAACCCAGTTCGGATCAAGAAGCCAGGCAGGACCCTGAATACCGAAGATCGCAAGTGCCTGATTGATCAATCCTTCCGTCGGCGCAAGCAAGTGGATGAAGAGCAATGAACTCGCAACCACCGGAACGACGGAAGGCAGGTAGAACAGAATCCGGAAGAAAGTAATACCTTTGATCTTCTTGTTCAGGTAATACGCGATCCAGAGCGAGATCGACATGCCCAGCGGGATCGATATCAGGGCGTAGAAGAACGTATTTCCCACCGCTTTCCAGAAGATCGGGTCATCCGTCAACAGTGTTTTGTAGTTGTCTATACCGATAAATTCAGGGGACTGGAACAGATCCCAGTTCGTGAAGCTCATATAGATGGAAAATAGGATTGGTCCCAGGGTCAGCCCCAGAAATCCGAGCAGCCAAGGCGAGATGAAGATATAAAACCATTTCCCGTCCTTTTTTTTCACGTTAAGCCCTCCCATGACGCAGAGAGCAGATGAAATCCGCATTCACGCCGAATTCCACCTGTCCTCCTGTCGATGCTATTTGAACAACCTCTATTTGTAGAGTCTTTCCAGTCCACTCTGGATTTCGGTTACGGTATCATCAAGCGAAGCTTTGTTATTGAAGTACACACCCAGCTTGTCGTTAATGAGCTTCATCATTTCGTTCCATTGCGGGTTGAATGGTTCTGCATAGATCGTCGATTCACTGAACGCAGCCATGTTAATTTTTTTGCCACCATATTCAGCATTGAGGAATTCATCACTGGACAGACCCGCTTTGGTTGCAGGAGCATCCTGACCGGCTTTGACCATTGGCATCTGCGCTTCTGGTGTCGTCATTGCTTCAATCACTTTGAATGCCTCTTCCTTGTGTTTGGAAGCGTTGGTAATCGTTAAACCGTTGAAGAATGCGTTTGTTTCGCCCCATACCGGAGAAATATCCCAGTTGATGCCTTCGACCTTAGCAAGCGAACCAATGTTCCAGAAACCGGTTGTTTCCATGGCGATCTTGCCTTGTGCAAACAGCGGATCGGCTCCGATATTCCCCATGTCGGCAATCTCAGTTGGCGTTGGTCCTGCACCGTGGGTGAAGGTCAGATCATTCATGAATTGCAATGCTTTACGCACAGGCTCCGTATCGAAAGTTGGTTTGCCACTCTCATCGAACAATGAGCCACCGTTCTGGTAGATCAGTTGCATCCATTGCGGCCACCAGCTGCCTGGGTAGTAGCCCCATTGAGTCGTTTTGCCGTTCTCCTTCACCGTCAGCTTCTGAGCAGCCGCCATCAGATCGTCCTGCGTCCAATCTTTGGTTGGGTATTCCACCCCGGCTTTATCAAACAGATCTTTGTTATAAAAGAGGACCATTGCGCCTGCCCGATCCGGCAAACCAAATTGCTTGCCATCATACTTCATCAGGTTTGCAATATCATCGGAATAACGCTCAGACATGTTCACATTGTTCGCCTTAATCATGTCATCCAGCGGTATAATCTGATTCTTGGAGGCGTAGGCCTGATAGTTCTCGGCAATCATCATGATGTCCGGTGCTGTTCCTCCGGCGATCATCGTCTGTACCTTCTGGTCATAATCTCCTGCAACCACGTTGAGTTTCACATTAATATCGGGATACGTCTGCTTCACGATGTCGAGCCGCTCCTGATAAATTTTCTTCTCATCCTCCGAGCCCCAGATCGTCATGCTCAAATCAACCTTGCCACCGGACTCGCCGGAAGAACCGTTTTTACTCCCGCTGCTACAGGCTGTCAGACCCATTACCATGACCAGCATCAATAACGAAATGACCTTTAGACTTCTTCTCATACGTTACGCCCCCTTGATATAATGAATGGATGACTACACTGAAACCCGTTTCATGAAATGGGTTTCATTAAGCTGAAACATAAAACCCGTTCCACTTTATGAAAGGGGTTTCATTCACGCACTCATTATATTTCACCCTTCGAGGAAATGTCAACGCTTTCTTTTCCAATTACAGGCCCTTTATCTTGCAGCAGGTCCTGTACTTTGACGCACAATCAGCTCCGGTTGCAGAATGATCTGCTTCTTCGGTTTGCCTTGGTTAATCAACTCATGCAGTACATCCACAGCCTGTTTGCCAAGCTGATACGTGTTCTGTGATACGGTTGTCAGTTCCGGTATAACGGCACTGGCGAGCGGTGTATCATCATAACCCACAATGGATATATCCTGTGGAATCGAGAGCCCATGCTCAATCGTCGACTTGATTGCACCAATGGCCGTATTGTCATTCACACATATGACCGCGGTTGGCGGATTGTCCCGATCCAGCAGTTTGGACATTTCCCGTTTGCCATCGTCGATGGAGAAGCTGCCGAGCAGTTGCCGTTCTTTTGGTATTTCGAGCCCATGCTCCCGAAGTTTCTTCTGCACAGCTCTGACCTTGACCATGGTGGTTGATAACTCTTTCAGCCCGCCGACAAAGGCGATATCGCGATGCCCCAGTTCAAGCAAATGCTCAGCTGCAAGGGCCGCCCCTGCTCCTTCATCGGTATACACCCGGTGGAACCCGCCTTTGGCAATATTGCCATTGACCAGCACGATCGGCATGCGTTTGCCCATATCAATCAATTCCTGCGCCATGTCATCCGGACAGACCTGCATGTTGATTCGCCCGCCGAGAAAAATAATCCCGTCTACCCGCTTCTCTCTCAGGATGGACAAATATTCAGATTCCCTGTTGTAGTCGCCTGCGGTATTGCACAGAAAGAAGGTATACCCCAATCCGCGAGCCTCATTCTCCGCACCCCAGAACACTTCCG
The DNA here is from genome assembly GCF_038002525.1 of Paenibacillus sp. FSL K6-4396. Taxonomy (NCBI): domain Bacteria; kingdom Bacillati; phylum Bacillota; class Bacilli; order Caryophanales; family Paenibacillaceae; genus Paenibacillus; species Paenibacillus sp. FSL K6-4396. The sequence goes on from NZ_JBBOCR010000001.1 coordinate 5,315,381, forward strand.
GGAAAAACGGGTTTGTAATGTCCGGCAGGATGATGGCAATGGTGCCCGTCTCTTTCTTGATCAGACTGCGCGCCTGCGCGTTGGGCTGAAACTGGTGTTTTTCGATGATGGACATAATCTTCTCTCGGGTGCTTGCACGCACAGGTGCCGTATCATTCAGTACCCGGGAGACCGTCGCTACAGATACATTTGCTTCCTTGGCGATGTCGTATATGGTGATCGGTGTCATAGCGGAACCTTCCTTTTTCTCTAATTTTCCCTATTTTCCCTGCTTATCATACCAGATAAGGAATGCTGATGAAATGGGTTTCATTGACGGGCGAATGATTTCACACTGAACCCATAGAAGTTCCGGGTATGACATTCATACGTGAATTGTTCGTTGTATTACGCATTAGCGTCAATATTTTCAACCGGACATGTTTGCTTTTCTTTATTTCACCTTCTAATCAGCGTTTAAGGTCCATATATTAAATTGTAAGCGAATTCATTGGAGATTAGAGGAGTGTGAACAACGTCATGATCATTCAAGTCAGTCCGCTGGCAGAAGCAAGACTTACTGAAAAGCTGGGAGATCGACCAGGCTATTTCAAATTGTTTTATGATACCGATGGATGCGGTTGTGACGGAATTGCGGTACTTCTGATCTTAAACGAACCGGATAGCGATGATGTTACCGTAGAAGCGGGGTCGCTTCCCTTTGTAATCAACAAACAGCAGCAGATTTACTTTGAACCCTCTCTGCGTCTGCAATCCGAGCACAGTTTCCCTTCATTCCGATTAAGTAGTGATTCCATGATCTATGGCAGTAATGTTAAAGTCCATGATTTACGAGATACCGCAGACGTAGCCCCTCAGCCCACTGGATGGTTTGTACGATAAACTTTGAATATGCACTATAATCAAAACCTCCCAATCCCATATGCTCCGTGGGACGGGAGGCTTTTTTATAAATTTCGATGAGTTCATTAGGCATTATTTTCGAAAACATTTCATATTCGTGCAGTGCCTCTGTACCTCTGCCAATCTATTTCCGACTATTTTTCAGGACAAAAGAGGTGAAAATTTGATTAATTAATATGGACTTTAGTTTAATACAAATAATTACAAGCAAACCGTATACTTAGATAACCACATATGAATTTAGGAGATACACAAAATGGAATACCTGATTAAAGATATAGGTCTAGTTATACCAAAAACACGGTTAGACAATGTATCCGTTTAGAAGTGTCGAGGAGGAAAATTGAAACTTATGAAGTCACCCACAATCCTGAACGTAGTCCGCATCTTGTTGAGTATTAAAGTTATATACCTCATTGTTTCTTTAGTGTATTTCTCTATATTTTCAGTCAAAATCCTGAAGCCTTTGCCGGTTATCAAGTGAACGGCAATGATCTGATTAATTTCTCTAATGAAATTACTGGGAGAATCATATTTTTGATCATTCCTAGTTTGCTTGCTATCATTTGCATCACCAAACGACAATTCAGATCGACTGTTCCGTTCCTGAGTATCGCTTTATTTATCGGACTACTGAATGAAGGACTATTAACTGGACTTATTCAACTATTCGCCTTGTTAGTTGTGCTCTTACATCGACCAAGTAAGATATTCTTAAAGCGCCAGGATTCAAATGACACAGAGACACAATACATCGCCAAGAAGAGCCTGACTTAAACGTCTGGCTCTCCTTTGCTTTGGTTTATTCACAAACAAATCCATTAAGCGTACTTATCTACCCGACAACTCACTGTAACTAAAATTACTCAACAAGAATTTCAATTGGATTCATGGTTAAAGAGATATCCGCGGTCATATCCACAATGAGATTTTGTTTCCCTTTTTTGGTTACCATAAATTCATCTTCAACCTCAACCACTTGACCTGATTTAAATTCAGTTACATATCCTACATCCGTATAATTACGCTCCTCGTTACTACCGGAGAAGGAGAAACGAATTATAGGTTTTCCATGGGTAACTTCAACGGGTTTAATACCTGTATATTTTAAAGTCCCTTTTACTTTCATTGTCTCACCCGTGCCTATAACAGTTGGTGTTGTTACTTCGAGAACAAAATCAGATGCGACTACACGTTCAGTAACTTTATCTTCAATTTTCTCTGTTGATGAACACCCAGATAACATCGCGAATACCACTGATACCAACATTAAGATGCTATTACTCATTTTATTCATTTCATATCACCTCTCTCATACTCTAACGAATGATATATGGAGAGGGTTGCTCAATTCGTTCATTGATTCCCTGAAATATCTTTTACCAATAGTCCAATCATGTATCACACGAATTCAATTAACTTCCTATCTATTTCTGCGATATCACCAATCTCGGATGTGCCATCCCAAAGAATTATTGAAGAAGCTTCATCGTTTTCAACAAAATCATCAAGTTGGCACTGTTCACCCATGAACAGAGCTCCATACTCTATCCGTTCCGGTCCATGAAAACTTGGCTGGAGTCTAAACTTCATTAGCCCTTTGAATTCAGCTGTATCCAGAATTTGATTGATTTCCTCATACAATTCTCTAATTACAGCATCATATATAGTACTTAATAGAAGTCTACCGATCATTCAATAGTTAGACTAATTTAGAATCTCGCCTTTATCTATTTTCGCCAAACGTTTATGCCAAACTGCGAGTTGTTCAGGCGTTTGTCGCACCCAATCTTTCACTTCGCCAACAATTTTTAGTGGGGCTATGCTGCGATATGATCGCGTCGGATTACCTGGGAATTTCTTATCCGTCACATTTGGGTCATTTTCCCATTCCCCTGTTGGTTCAACAAGATACACGCGCGGTTCACCACCGCCTTTTGCCAACTCCGCAGCTAACCCAGCCCCATCACGCAAAGCTGTAAAATAAATGTGATTCATCACAACATCCGGATTGTAATTTGAACGAAAGCCAGCTGTAAGCAAGTCCCCAATCTGCAAATCTGCTCGTGTCCCATGATAAAAAGGACCTTTGTCAAGAATTTCAGCCATCTCGCCACCACCCCCAAATTTAGTAAGATCCTCTATTTTATCATAACCTGCCCTTAAATTTCTCTTGCATAATACATCCATAGTGCCAAAAATACGATTAAAACAAATAATAAACAAGTTAGTAAGGTGTAAAATATCATGGTTGAATCCCGCTATGCGGCGCGGTGAAAAATGGAGACGCCTACGATTTCCGACACGGCTATTCATTAAGACTTCCCGATCGCAGACTTAGGATTGAAACTCTTTTCCCCATACTCTTATAGACTCGATGATACTCGACAATTTATTTCCTTGTTCAGTCAGGGAGTATTCTACTTTGGGTGGCACAGTGTCTTCTACGACCCTCTTCACAATCCCATCCGCCTCGAGTTCCCTGAGTTGTAAAGTCAACATCCGTTGTGTAATCCCTGGTATTAATCGTTTAAGTTCATTAAATCTGACCGATTTTTCGGATATAATGTCGATAATGATTCCCTTCCATTTTCCTCCTATCATATGTAAAACCATTTCAACAGGACAGGCCTTTATAACCTCTTCACTGCAGTCGCCATAATTTTTTAATCCATATCCCATATTGCCACTCCATTCATTAAGTTACAAAAATGTGCGTACTTATAAGTATCAATCATTTCCACTATATTAACTATATCAGAAATGAAAGGAGATATATCACGGTTACAATGAGAGAATCTAACTAGCAGTCACAACTATAAGAAATAAATACACTTTTGTAGGTACAGATTGTAAAAACAGATTAGGGAGGAAATTTTATGAATAAATCCAAGATCGTATTAATTACAGGCGGCAACAAAGGTATTGGTTTTGAGACAGCAAGACAATTGGGAAACATGGGGTATGAGATTTTAATAGGAGCAAGAAGCGAAGAAAAAGGACATGAGGCCGTAACGCGCTTGGAAACGGAGAACATTAAAGCTAAAACGGTGGTTCTTGATGTCACAAAACCCAGCTCCGTTCTCTCCGCAGTAGAATGGATTGAACAAGAATATGGATACCTTGATATCTTGATTAATAATGCAGGCGTGTTTTTTGAAGGCAACACATCTCCAAGGGAACTGGAACTGTCCGTTCTCAAGAATACTTATGAGACAAACGTTTTTGGCGTATTTTCTGTCATCACTGCATTACTTCCATTGCTCCAAAAATCTTCTGCCGGAAGAATCGTAAATCTTTCCAGCGCATTAGGTTCCTTAACTTTGAATTCAGACCCAACGTCGGAATTTTATAATGTGAATTCGCTCGCCTATAATAGTTCCAAAACGGCTGTAAATGCTTTAACTGTTTTCTTTGCTAAAGAATTAAGAGATACTCCTATTAAAATCAACTCGGTTTGCCCTGGATTTACAGCTACCGATTTAAATGGTAATACTGGCTATCGCACAGTCGAACAAGCAGCTTCCAGTGTAGTTAAGCTCGCCACAATCAATAATGATGGTCCAACGGGTAGCTTTTTTGATGAAAATGGAGTTGTGCCTTGGTAAACCATTTTACCCGTGCAGTTTCTGAGTATTCCGCAAGCTATATGCAGTTTACCCCGTCCCACTCACCAGAGTAGCAGAGTAGACATTCTGTGTAATCAACGGCTATAAGGATTTGTTCATGTCCACTATCGGAATAGGGTCAAATTCATGTGTCTGACCAAGGACATGAACTTGACCCTTTAAAATGAAAAAAACGCGCTTAGAGCGGGTTTGCATAGGGCTGTATTAATTGACTCCATAACTTCGCAATCTGCGATCTACAATCCAGTAATGTACATTTAATATTGATTGCTAAGTTGAATATGTATTTAAACTAACCTGCCCGTTAGTTCAATAAGATAGATCAACAACATCGTCCAACTCTGAACAAGCTGATCCCCATACTTCCCCATCAACACGATAACCGCCACCACTCCATTGAAGCAAGTAGTCTCCAGTACTCATACCTTCTGAGTAACCTTCTTTAACATTTATCCAATCTAACGATTCCCCGGGAGCAATTGTTCTAGAGAGATACACTCTATTAGTATCCAAGTGCGTTAAACTAACATTGACTTCATGGCTACTATTGTTCTTCATAAGCAGTTTTATATGTACAAATTCCGGATTTAAGGAAAAGGGTTGCTGCACCGTAGCTCCTCCAGAAGCAATAAAGTGGGAGGGTTTACTCGCTTGTTCACTTAAATAATTAGAAAGGATTTCACTTTCGGACTTGCTTGAAAATACAACAGATTTTGGAGGAGACAAATTCTCTTGAGTTGGACTTGTTGAATCACAGGCAGTTAGGGTCACTGTTGTTAAGGCTAATGTTACAACAATATAAAATAGTCTCTTTTTCTTCAATACTTCATCCCTCATATTCTTTTATTAGTTTTTCTTTAACCTGTAAAAAATCACTTGTGACGAACAACGCTATTAATTAGTCAAAAGTTACACTTGTAATTCGCAAGATGACATTGAGTTAACCTGCCCGTCACCTGAACAAAAGCAGCCGATTAGGTTAATCGGCTACTTTATGTGGTTTATTGACCTATCGTATTCCCTTAGTGTAACAAATGACGACTGGGACTGATATCATTAACACTTCAGTATCATTTAAAACCGAAATGCCTCTCAACTTCTAATAACATCTGCTCTTTATTGGACTGAGATGTTCTCATAAACCATTTTAATTGATACTGCTCTGCTTGTTGCAGATAATGATTCGATGCTCTAACCACTGTGTTTAATGTTTCGTCCCGTGCACGTTGTGGATCTGATAAACTAGGAAACAAATCTTCCATGCCTCTCAGATGATCTCGATCCAGATAATTTGCTCGAATGAGGTCATCTTCTGCAAACATATAAATAACTCGGTTGGGGTCAGCAATCTCCCTTAGATAAGCAGGTTCCATAAAAGTATCTACTACGATTGGCTTCTCTTTCCCCATCTGTAACAAATCCAAGATGATAAACTCCACACTTTCGTCAAACACGGAATTTAACCAGTGATTTCTATCATTCCCTCGTCCTAAAAAGAACCATTCCCAATCAATGAAATGTCGCAAAATTGCTGGATGATCCTGCGGATTAGCCTTTTTTTGATAATCAAACTTGTGGTCATCTGAAGAATAATAATTCATATCCCATTTTGAAGAAAGCAAATTAGTCATCGTGCTTTTTCCGCCGCAAGGGCCTCCACATATCCAATAAACATGATCTAAATATTGTCTCAATAGTCGGTCTGAAATTTTCATTATATGAACATCTCCTATCTCCTAGTATAAGATTATTTTCTTATAAGGGAGAACGTCTCTTGTCCTATTTGCACTAAATGTCCAAGTAGCTGGCATTTTTACACCGCCTTTCCTAACTTCCTTTTATGACAAATTTATTCCTCGGAATCGCTTTTCACAAAATAATTACCATGAGAAAAAATTTGTTTGGTATCGGCCGTTAAATGATCTAAGTTATCAACCGTTTCCTTCTCGGTAATGTAGGGGTCTTTCTCGGTTACCCTTTTAAATGTTCCAAAAGAAGTCGTTATACCACTGACATTTTCTAAAGCTCTATTTATTTCCTCTTCTGATAATTTTACTCCTGGACCAAAATCTGGATAGTTTGGGTTATCCGCTGTTGCATCATCATTATGATGACCAGCATAAATGCTTAAAGCAGTCACTGCCGAAACAGTCATTATCAATGCCGTACTGATCAAGAATTTTTTCATTGGATGTCACTCACTCCTCAATCGTTTCAATAGTATGCATTCATATATCCATTGCCTTCTAGTTCAAGTGGGCCTATGTTTTAGTAGAAGACAGGTACAACAACTAATGATCTGTATACTGCATAGCGTGAATCGGTGTACCTTTCGTGACTTCACCTGTCCATGTATTGATTTCTAGTGGCTCTACTAAAACCTTCCATCCATTTCCGCTTTTGAAAATTTTATATGGGAGTGGCGGTGACTGTTCATAGTCTTGTCCTGCATACTTTTGAACGACATAAAGTTGAACTTCATCCGTATTGATTTGTTTGCTTTCCACAATCTCATACCCTGTAGTTGGATTGGTCTTCAAGTCCTTTACATATTCTTCTTCACGACTCTTCTCATCCAAATAGTTTGTATCTTTAGCATAGAACATCATCCCCTCTACATCCTTAGCAATGTAAGCATCAAAGTACTCAGTTGCGGCTTCCATCGGAGTTTGGGCTATGACTCTTTCCGCAGTTGTAGTCGATGCAACTAAAATAGAACTAGCAACAACACTGGCAAGTAGAAGCGATACTAATCCTTTTCCTTTCATGGATCGAGAACTCCTTTTTAGTGATAGAATTGTTAATAGGTATCAAATTTTTCTTTATATCTATTTAGTATAACGCATTGAATTATTGGAAAGTTTTTATATTTATGAGAAATTTGTTTGCATTGAATTTCCGAAGGCTAAGCCTCTTTATCCAAACTCTTCTTTACGCCCACCTCACTTAATGTTAGATTTTATAACATATTATGATGAAAGCGGTGGGTTGAAGATGGATCTGCAACAGTTATTGACTATCCCCATTCTCTCCAAAGCAAAGGTTATTGCCGGACATCGTGGCCTCGATCGCTTGGTGCAATCCATTAATATTATGGACGCGCCAGATATTGTACAATTCCTGAAACCCGGAGATATGCTGCTGACCAACGGTTATATCCTGAAAGACCGACCCGAAGCTCATCTTGGATTCATTACTGACATGCATGCGATTGGTTGTGCGGCGCTTGCTGTCAAGACACAGCGCTTCTCTCTTGAATTATCTCCGCAACTGCTCGAGACAGCGGACAGGCTGGGCTTCCCGATCATTGAGCTGTCTGAGATAGACAATACACTCGGTGAAATATTTCAACATTCGATCAGTGCCATCCTACAGAACAAAACCCATGAGCTCCACTATGCCTTGTCTATTCACAAGCAATTTTCCACGATGGTGATGCAAGGAAAAGGCATCCCCTCTATCGTAGATACGTTGTCTCAGTTGTTATCCTCACCTGTACTGCTGCTTGGCTCCAAGAAACAGATTACGGCCAGCTCCCATTATGCAGAAAAGATGGATGACCAGTCTCTCGCCATACCCTTACTGACATTTATAGATGAGCACCCTTCATTCCATACCACAATCTCAATCTGTCTGCTTACAGCTGAGAAATATCGACATGCCGAGTTTCATCCCATCTTCACGGATCGGCACGAGGGCTATTTGATCGCACTATACGACAGTTCCGCAAGCTCTAAGCTCTCCACTCTGGCACTGGAACAAGCCGTCAATGTAATCGGTCTGGAGTTAACCAAGAAGCAAGCGGTCAAGGAACGCTCCCGCCGTTACAAAAATGAATATTTCTCCGATCTCATTCAAGGCTTCATTCGTTCGGAACAAGAAGCGCTGCATCGCGGCAAGAAATACGGGCTGCAGGCAAAAGGAAGTTCCGTTCTCATCATCGCCAAGATGGATGAACCTTTAACGAACAAACCTAATCACATTCTCACTCCCTCAGGAGAAGAGCGGTTCATCTCGGAACGAGACGCTAATTACGAGCTGATTAAGCAGGAGTTCACCAAACTGGATCTTTCTTTTGTCATGTTCACGAAGAATGACCAGTTCGGCATACTCGTCTTTTTGGCCGAATCATCTTGGGATGAACACACTGTTATTCAGCAGCTTGAGTGGATTGCGGGCAATCTGTATATGGCGTCGCAGCTTAGTCTTTCTTTCGGAATAGGCAATCCCTACACGAATGTACTGGATATCGGGCTTTCCTACAAGGAAGCAGTCAAGGCACTTCAATCCGGCTATCAGATGCGAAAGACCCGCTTCGCCCATTCCTATCAGACGATGGATATAAGTCGCCTGCTGCGTATGATTCCCCACGATGAAATGTTACAGTTCCATCAAGAAACCTTTAAACCCTTCGAAGGCCGAGATCCAAACGAGCGCAGCGAACTTATGAAGACCTTGTCCTCCTTCTATGAGAATCATTGCCAGATCGTCGATACAGCGAAAGAGCTGTTTGTACATCGCAATACAGTGATCTATAGGTTGGAGAAATGTGAGAAACTAACCGGCAGGAACATCAAGGACCCGATGGAGAGCCTGCGCTTCCGTCTGGCCTTTGCACTGGAGTCGCTGCTGAATGTTAATTCAGCCCTTAGCGAAGCTGATCATACGTCTTGAACGGAAAGCGTGTCATGTATATTGACACGTTCTTTTGTTTTTCTTTTCATATCCAATCTTCAATTGTTCATTTTAACTGATTTAATTGTATTTTTATGTTCAAAGTAACTAATGACAACAGGACCCACAGTCTATATGATTAGGAATATATTAATTAATGTCACTTTAATTAACATCAAATCACATCAAGAAACAAACCATCATCAGGCTGTAGGAAAGGGGCTACCTATCATGGCTATACAGATACAAGGCGTATCCAAATCATTTGTCAGTGCAACCGGAGAAGATATTCAAGTACTCGCTGAGGTTTCGATGCAAATCAAGAAACAGGAGTTCTTCAGTATCGTGGGACCGAGCGGCTGTGGTAAGAGTACGATCTTCAATATTATCGCGGGTCTGCTTAAGCCAACGAATGGCAAGGTTATCGTCTGTGGCGAAGAGATCGATCAGACCACCGGGCATGTCGGCTATATGATGCAGAAGGATCTGCTGCTGCCTTGGAGAAGCATCTTGGACAATGTCACGCTAGGCTTGGAAGTGAAGGGCATGTCCAAAAAGGATCGCGGCGATATTGCCATGGATTATCTGGATCGTTATGGCCTGGCTTCATTCGCAGAAGCCTATCCCTCCACACTATCAGGCGGTATGCGCCAACGTGTAGCCCTCATACGTACCCTCGTTACCCAGCCCGATATTATACTACTGGACGAACCCTTCTCCGCACTGGATTATCAGACCAGACTCATTCTGGAAGATGAAATCTTGTCCATCCTGAAATCCGAGGGCAAGACAGGCGTGCTTATCACTCATGACATTGAGGAAGCCATCGCCATCTCCGACCGCATTGCCGTCATGAGCAAACGACCAACAACCGTGAAGCAAGTGTATGACATTGGTCTCGCCTCGCAATATGGCTCAGCATTGAAAGCCCGCTCCGACCACAAGTTCAAACAGTATTTTGAATCGATCTGGTCAGAGCTTGATATCCAAATGGGGAGGATCAGCTAATGAAGAGCACATCACCTGAAATTACCCTTACCGGAAAACCTGCTGGAGTTGTGAAGAGCAAACGCAGACAGTCCACCTTCTCCAAAGAATGGCTAACCACGATGCTATGGAGATTCATTATTGTAGCGGTCATCCTGGTGATCTGGGAATCCGCTGTTCGTTTGGAGCTGGTTAACGGATTCCTCATGGGATCACCAAGCGCCATTCTGGATGCCGCCATCACGATGGCCAGCTCAGGGCAACTGCTTACAGATGCTTTTGCAACGGTGAATGCCACTGTTATCGGCTTCGTAGCAGGAAGCTTAATCGGCTCGTTGGCAGGATTGCTCATGTGGTATTCCAAATCTGTTGCCCGTGTACTCGATCCCTTCATCGTAGCTATGAACGGTATCCCGAAAATTGCACTTGCCCCCATGATTATTATCTGGTTCGGTTCAGGCATCTTCTCCAAGATTGCTCTCGCCTCTGTCGCAACGTTTATCGTAGCGCTATTATCCGCCTACCAAGCGACTCATCAGATCGACGAATCCCAGATTAATCTGATGAAATCCTTCGGTGCAAAAAAATCACAAATTTTCCGCAAAATTATCGTTCCTTCCTCTCTGCCATGGATCATCTCGGCCTTCCGGATCAATATTGGTTTGGCATTAGTGTCTGTTGTAGGTGGAGAATTCATCTCTTCTGACAAAGGACTCGGACATATGGTATTCGTCGAAGGTAACCTGTTCAACCTTCCAGCCGTATGGGTTGGCGTGTTCATGCTGATGCTGGTTGCCATGTTCCTTTACACCTGTGTCGGTTATATCGAATCTCGTCTCCTCCCATGGAATGACAACAAGAGCAGCAGCAAATCTACATCTGTCTAAGCTGACCCACAACGACTAACTTAACTATGACCATTAAAGGGGCCTGATGACTAATGCGTACATTCAAAAAGATAGCTATCCTAGCAACGATGACGGTGATATTGACCACACTACTCAGTGCATGCGGAAGCAATGCTACAACACCTGCGAGTGGCGGAGGTACATCCAGTAGTGAGGGGCAAGATGCTACGAAGGTGGATAAAATCATGGTGTCCGAGGTGTATCACAATCTGCTCTACCTTCCGCTCTATGTAGCGAATAACCAAGGATTTCTAAAGGAGAATCGCATTGAGCTAACCTCCATCCGTGCTGCCGGAAGTGGACCAACAGCATTGTCTTCGGTCATCTCAGGCGAGTCTGCATTCTCCTTCCACGGTCCTGAGCATGTCGCATTCGCGAATGCAAAGGGCGGCGATGCTCGCTCACTGGTCCTTCTGTCCGGCAGTGCTCCTGTTTGGGCGGTTGCACGAGAAGGAGTAACGGTGGACTCAACAGAGGATTTCAAAGGTAAAACCATTGTTGTAGGTTTGGCACCTACAAGCTCCAACAGCTTACTGCGGAAGCTTTTCGCTGACAACAACATTGATATCGACAAAGACGTGACGATCACCGAGGTTCAGAATGGCTCCGAGCTTGGTGCTGTATTAGCCGGCAAAGCCGATATTGCTATCGTCTACGAGCCACAGTTAGATCAAGGCATTGCAGAAGGGCTGCATATCGTCCATGATTTCACGAAGGATTATCCTGACTTCGCCTTTGCAACGATGAATACAACCGCAAGCTTCATTGAGGACAATCCTGATCTCACCCAGCGCTTCGTCACCTCCATCGAGCAAGCCCTGGACTATATTCAATCCAATCCTGATGGTGCCAAAGCAGTCGCTGTGAAGGAGTTCCCCAATCTGGACAAAGAAGTCGTGGAACAAGCCGTACAACGTATGATTGACAGCAAGGTATACCCTGCTGAGGGGCTCATCAACGAATCAGCTTTTAACACCGCAATCGATATGCAGCGCTTCATCGGCAATCTGAAGGAAGAACTCGCTTACGAAGATATTATCGATTCAAGCTTCACCAAATAGAGAGAGAAAGGGTGATTACTCTGAAACAGGACGACTATCTCACACACCGCCGTACGGAAAATGCGAAATACACGAACGGAGTTATTACGAGCGAGGAGCTTGATCTATTTACAGCCGACTTGGAGCTGATTCGAGGTTTCAAGTTGCCAGAAGAAGTCGGCCCCAATGCTCCGCATAGGAGGGTGCCTCTGCGATGATTACGAAACCACTGAACGAACTGACGATTACGGAAGCCGCAACATTGATTAAAAACAAGACGATATCTCCTGTTGAGCTTACAGAGTCCTATTTGAAACGAATTGAGAATGTAGAGCCTGCTGTGCAAGCCTTCGTTACGGTTACCGCGGAACAAGCATTGCAGGCCGCAAAAGAGTCTGAGCGTAAGCTAATGAATGGCAACTATCTCGGCCCTCTGCATGGCATTCCCTATGGAGCCAAAGACATTATCCATACCGCTGGCATACGCACCTCGGCTGGATCTAGTACCTATCCTGACTTCGTACCAGAGACGAATGCTACTGTGATAGATAAGCTACACGCTGCGGGCGCTATCCTGCTCGGCAAGACAACAACGACGGAATATGCCTTCCAGGGAGGAGAAGCACCAACCCGCAACCCGTGGAATCTGGAGCACACCCCAGGTGGTTCCAGTTCAGGCTCCGCCGCTGCTGTAGCTGCTGGTATGGCCTCCTTCACTCTCGGAACTCAGACCTTTGGATCTCTGCTCAGACCCGCAGCTTACAATGGATTAACCTGTATGAAGCCAACTTACGGCAGGGTTAGCCGTAACGGTGTCATCACAGCCAGTTGGAGTCTGGATCATATTGGCGCCTTCACTCGATCCTCACAAGATAACGCGATCGTTCTGGAAGCGATGGCCGGGCAGGATGAGCTGGACTCCTTCACATTGCCTCACGGCAAGCCAGACTTAACAAGCGCTCTTGAGCATCCTGTTTCAGGAATGGTGATCGGGCTGCCAAGCAACTTCTTCCAGACCGATGAACCGGCGATCTTGTTAGCGGTAGAGTCGGCACTCACTGTACTTGAGAAGCTGGGCATGCAATGGAAGAAAGTTGATCTGCCTTCTTATATGGAAGAGACCATTGCTGCTCATCGTACGGTTATGCGGGCAGAAGCTGCCGCCTTCCATCAGGAACGCTTTGCGGAAGCCTCTGATCGCTACGGTCACACGATGCGGGAGCAGCTTGAACTCGGCTTTCAAACGAGTGCTGTTGATTATTTGCAGGCACAGCGCATCCGAACGATATTCCGCAGCGAGATGATGATGCTTTTCGATGAAGTGGATGTGTTATTGACTCCATCCACGCCGTATGTGGCCCCCTATGGCTACAAGACCGGTAGTCCCATTTTCAACGGACCTTTTACCAATACAGGGCTACCTTCCATTACCGTTCCCATTGGGTTTGATCCTTCCTCAGGAAAGCAACTACCAATCGGCATGCAGCTTGCTGGTCCACTCCTGAGAGAAGACCGCTTGTTGTCCATCGCCCATCATTATCAGCAGGCTACGAACTGGCATCAGTTAACACCCAATATACACTCTCACTAGGAAAGGAATGATAACTTCTATGTCTACCATCATACATGCCAGTACAGCACCCAAGTTCCCACTTCCTTTCTCCCACGCTGTCCGTGCAGGAGATATGGTCTACGTCGCAGGTCAGGTAGGCGTTGATCCACAGACCCTTAAGCCTATCGGCGGCATTAAGGAACAGACTGAGCAGTGCATTCGCAATATTGAGGTTATCCTGCAAGAAGCAGGACTTACACTGGATCATATCGTGAAGGTAACGACTCATCTGGCACGAGTGGAGGATCAGCCCGAATACAACGAAGTATATGCGCGAATGATTAAGCAGCCCTATCCCGCCCGCATTACCGTATTCAGCGGGTTAGGCCCTTATTTAATTGAGATGGAAGTGCTGGCGTATGCGCCATCCATTCGAGGAGAGTAGCACATCACCAAAGAGCACCTGAAGCCATAAATGGCTACAGGTGCTCACCTTTTTGAAAAGCCCGGTTCTCTTTTGAGAAACGGGTTTCTTTCGTATTCATTTAACTGTGCAAACTGAAGAAATTCTACGCTGTGTCTCACAGACTAGCTATACTGCTTCTCACTACGCAGTTGGCTGCTATGCTACTTTATTTTGAAGCGGGATGATTCCTCGGCAAGTTCTTTGGTCAGTCCATCAATTCTCTGCACCATATCCGCCAAGTGTTCTGTCATACCGGACTGCTCCTGCATCGTCGCTGTGACTTCTTCCACAGACGCGGATACTTCTTCACCAGAAGCGGACAGATTCTGTGCAGCTCCAATGACGTCATCCTTATCACGTTCAATAGATTCGATCTCAGTAGCAATAGCCTGAACCTGGCTCATCATCTCATTCATATTCTCAGTGACAAAATTGAATGTCTCCTTGGTCTGGCTAACACTGCTCTTATGCTGCTCCGCAATCTCCTCAATAGCCTGAACACTTCGGTTATTCTGCTCCACGTGATTAATTGTCTGCATGACAATTCGGTTGATATCCTCCGATTGCGCTGTCGTCTGCTCTGCCAGCTTGCGAATCTCGGAAGCAACCACGGCGAAGCCGCGCCCTTGCTCACCCGCTCTTGCAGCCTCAATGGAAGCATTCAACGCAAGTAATTTCGTCTGATTCGCAATTTCGGCAATGGTACCTGTAATCTGGTGAATGCCCGAGGAGCTTTCAGCGAGTTGCACTGTAATTTTGGAGATGTTGCCAACTTCGATCTCGTTCTGCCCGTTTACCGCAATGAGCGCATCAATAACTTCATGATTATTTTTGAATGCATCCGTAATTTCATCTGCCTTGAGCATAACGGACTGCGACATCTCATTCACGTTCTCAATCTTGTTGCCGACATTCATGAATTTATCAACAATGGATTCGGTATCGTTCGCCTGGGACTCCATAGCTCGTGAAATCTCAAAGGCTGTTGTCGTTGTTTCAGCAATAGTGGTCGAGGTTTGCTGAGTGGACTTTTCCAGCTCGGATGTACTTGTTTTCAGGATGCCGATGGAATGGTTCATGCTGGAGATCAGTTGTTTGTTCCCCTCGGCCATCGTGTTGAAGCTATCTGCCAATACTTTAAATTCCCCACTATACTTCCCTTGTGCCTGTACCGTAAGATCTCCTCCAGCCAACTGTTTGAACAACAGTGTGATTCGGCTAATCGGTCTGGTTACCAGTTGCGAGATCAGAATGCCTGCAATGATCGACACCGCAATAGCACTGAACAGAACAATGTACATTTGATTCGCCATCCCTGTCAGCGGCTTCTTCACATCTTCATACGTATCCTCCACAATGACAGTCCAATCGGATTTCGGAATTTTGGAATAGAACACTACTTTTTCCTCCGTGCTCGCCTCCCCTTGTTGCAACTGCTCATTGGCAGGCAGATCAATCAGCGACTGATACTCAGAGGAATCCATCTTCTGACCAATCATTTTCTCATCTGCTGAATTAAAAATAACCAGGCCTAAACGATCCAGAATAATAACTTTTCCTTCTTCGTTAATCTTGACGTTCTGTAACTGATTGACGAAAAATGAGGTCGAGGCAGTCGTCGCAAGCACGCCTTTCACTTCCTTGTTATCACCGTAGATCGGCATTGCAAAGACGGTCCCCAGCGTTCCAAGAGATTCAGAGATCACACCTTCGCTGACATAGTTGTGCCCTTGAAGTGCCTGCTGAAAATACGTGCGTTTGGCACGTTCCCCACCGACCACTTCGGGATTGTTTGCTGCAACCACAACGCCTTCCCGATCCAGGAGAATTAGAACGCTACTGCCCTCCATTCCTGTCAGGCTATCTGCCAATATGCCATTGGCCTTGTTCACCAGTTCGCTATTTTCCGAAAAAAACGCGTCATCACTCTGTCCTGCTGTATCTCGAATCTCCAGTAAGTCTTGGAATGTCCGATGTGTTGTGATTAGAAACGTGGACTGCTCCTCCAGACTTAGTGAAGTAAATAAACCTGCTCCAATCCGGTCAGAAGTTGACTGGATCTCATCCTTGCTTTTGTCCAGTGTGATCTCTTCTGCCACTTTGTAACACAGCACAGCCGTCACGGCCAGTACGATGCAGACCAGAATACTGATCATCATTGGCAATTTGAACCGAAAAGACATGTTGGTCAAGCGTTGCCTCGCTTTTGCAGATAACATGAATACATTCACCATCCATCCTCATTCTTGTTGGGCCCCATATAATATGGGATAACTTTATATCGGTTGTTATTAAATAAACGTCCAGTGCAGAAAGCGCTTTCAAAAATATTTTCCTTATTCTTATGAAGCGGATAACTGTAGGTCCAAGGCCGGTGTTGACGATTGGAAAATGTAGACTTTGGGTTAATACAAAATATGACATCGGTCAATGTCTGTAATACATATCGTCCCCCGGTTCTGACCATCGTATGGATCACAAGACGAAGCTATAAGCTAACCATTACGTTCATGAGCCAGGCTCTATTGTTTGACATTGTGTTCTTTCAGAATTTCCATGTCTAGTTTCACATCTTCATGTTGCTCTGTCTGTTGCTCCACAAGCCCAGCAAGGTGTATCTGAAGCAGGAAGCTCCTTCGCGAGATGACAACCAGGAGAATCTGAGGTTATAGGTT
The DNA here is from genome assembly GCF_038002525.1 of Paenibacillus sp. FSL K6-4396. Taxonomy (NCBI): domain Bacteria; kingdom Bacillati; phylum Bacillota; class Bacilli; order Caryophanales; family Paenibacillaceae; genus Paenibacillus; species Paenibacillus sp. FSL K6-4396. The sequence goes on from NZ_JBBOCR010000001.1 coordinate 5,332,215, forward strand.
CGAAGTAGAAGAGGAGTAGTGGTATGGTAAAAACAGCTTTACCCACACTTTTAAATGTCGTGCGCATTTTATTGAGTGTAAAATTGATCTACGTGATGGTGTCCTTTATTGTGTTCCTCATCGATTTTAACCAGAATATGGAGGCCTATCTTGCTTTCTCACGCAAAGGAGATGATCTGGCTTACGCCTCTGGCGTAATCGTAGGCAGAATGTTGTTTATGATTGGACCAAGCCTGCTCGCCGTTATATTCATTACCAAGAGAAAGTTCAAGCTCACCGTCACATTTCTAAGTTTGGCGCTACTTGTTGCTATTTCCAATGAAAGTAACCTGTTTATCCTGATTCATCTCTTCGCCCTGCTCATCGTGCTCTTGCACCGTCCAAGCAAGTTGTATCTGAAACGGATGTATACTGGTGGCAATGATGAAGCGGTTGAACAATCTTAAAGTGCTCGCAAGATATGAATCTGGAATATACCGTTGAAGGTACAATAGATGATGTTAAAATAAAAACAAGGACTTTCCTCAGTCGTACAGGAAGGTCCTTGTTTATTACATTCACTATATAAGTGAATTTCCAATTACAGTGCGGCTTGATAGATTTGCACGACATCTTCACGCTGCAATTTTTGGAAGAATCCGAACGGGCCGAATCGCATCGCTTTATCAGCCATCGCGTCAATCTGACTATCGTCGATGTCATAGTCAGCCAGACGGCTAGGAGCACCGATCGAAGTCCAGAAATTACGCAGGGCTTCGATGCCTTCTTCAGCCACTTGTTTGTCTGACTTTCCATTAGGATTGATATCAAATACATTTACAGCCATACGTTTGAATCGATCTACATCCACATCCAGATTATGCTTCATCCAGTGTGGGAACAGTATGGCGAGGCCACCCCCATGAGGAATGTCATACACGGCTGACACAGCATGTTCTATATTGTGAGATGCCCAGTCTCCAGCAAGCCCCATATTCAGAACATCATTAAGCGCCATTGTTCCACAGTAGAGAATGGTTTCGCGCAGTTCATAGTTTTCCGGATCTTTGATCAGACGAGGGGCAGTATCAATGACGGTACGAAGAATCGTCTCACAGAATCCAAGCTGAACCGGTGTATTGGTATCCAGATGGAAATAATGTTCAAACACATGAGACATCATGTCCACCATACCGTATACCGTCTGATCCAGTGGTACGGTGTATGTGTACTCCGGATCAAGAATGGAGAACGCTGGGAATGAATACTCGCTGAACCATGCCCATTTCTCCTGCGTATCCTGATTCGTAATCACTGAACCGTTATTCATCTCGGAACCTGTTGCTGCCATCGTCAGAATTGTACCCAGTGGAAGTCCGCCTTGCGGAGTTGCTTCGCGCACAACAACATCCCACATGTCACCATCGTATTTGGCTCCTACTGCGATGGCTTTACCACAGTCAAGTACACTGCCGCCGCCAACCGCAAGAACGAGATCAATATGATGTGTTCTGCATAGTTCTACACCCTTATGAACCGTAGACAGACGAGGGTTCGGTTCTACACCAGCCAATTCCGTCACCTCTGCCCCGATTTCATTCAACTGGCTGATTACCTGATCGTACAGCCCGCTGCGCTTGATGCTTCCACCACCATATACAAGCAAAATACGCTTTCCGTATTTTGGAACTTCGGTTTGTAGTGCTTGAAGTTGCCCTTTGCCAAAAATCAGCCGGGTCGGATTATAAAACTGAAAAGATCTCATTACGTATGTTCCTCCAAAAAAGTCTTAAATTTTGTGCATCCACCATTATAGTTCTCTTTATTCGTAAAAACAAATACAGGCAAGAAGGAGATAACAGATGAGCATGGAGTCTCTCAGAGATAGATACGGTATTCCTGAAACCAAACAGCTCCTGCCAGCGAAATGGCAGGAGCTTATACGGCAGAAATTCAGCGTGAACATCGCATGCTTTCTTGAATGACATACACGGATGATATCCCCTCATACATTAAAGTTTCATTACTTCCCTTTTAACCCAGATCGGCAATCCGCTGTCCAATACGTGGAAACAGCCCAAAGGCATTCTCGTAGAACACCTTATCATGATGCTGTTCCGGTACAAGTCGACGGACAAATTCGGCATACAGGTCGATAGGAGCAAGCGGCCAATCCGTGCCAAACAGCATTTTCTCGTAATGATCTGAATAGACCAAGGCCCGGCGGAAATGATCCATGAACAAAGGCTCGTTCATGAAGCGTTCAAAATGAGGCCGATCCCCCACCACCAGACCGGACAGATCCGCATACACGTTCGGATTCTTCGCCACCACTTCAGCTGCATCCATCACCCAGGGATCACCCAGATGACAGATCATGAAGTTCACGCCACGTTGCTGAAAGGCCAATTCATCCACGGTCAGTGGATGCGAATACTTGAGCAGCCCGTTCATGGAGTACGTGTCTCCTGTATGAATCACGACAGGCAGGTTGTACTTGGCTGCAAGTTCATAGACAGGGGTATAGATTTTGTCATACACATAGTGATGATAGTATCCGGCATAGAGTTTGATTCCGGCTACCTCAGGGGATTGCAGTCTAGCTTCAATCCGGTCGAGCTCGTCCTGAGCATTTTTTCCATCCAGCGCATTGGGATTAATGCCCACGCATTCCATGAGGAATGACGGAACCTTCACTTCCAAATCAAGCCCCATCGGGTTAGGGGAACTGGAATCCGGGAACGCTCCCTTCGTCTGCTCCGTAACCCCCATTCCAATGCCCAGAATGACGTCGTTTTTATCGAATTCCGCCTTAAGACCTGCGGCTGAGTAATCCACTTTGGACAGATCGATCGCTGTTCGGTGAAAGCTGTCGATGTCCGACAGATGAATGTGAATATCAATGATCGACATGTGAAGCCTCCTTTTCATCGGTAGAAGTTACAAAATTCAGTTTCAGAAGGTCATGCACATCCGCTGAACTCAGCGGGATTGGTCCCAGGACCAGATAGGTCGGCTCCGTCCAGACCGTCTCCCCGTGGTGAAGTGTCAGATGATGATTCACGTGCAGACCCGTCACCTGATTGTTGGCAAAAGCCCATGCACTCTGATTCGGGTAACGATGGACCGCATGCAGCATGTTCTTACGCGAAACCGATCCGACTCGCAAAAGGTCTTCCAGTGGCAGGCCCACATCTACTTTGCCTAATGGGAATCGATCTTTGCCCGGTTGTTCGATCCAACCTTCTGCAAATACAGATGAAGGCTGGAGGAAACGTTCCTCCGCAAGCGAGTAATCCGTCAGCGTCAGGCCACTTTCGTTTGTCACCGCAAGCAGCGTGCAGAGCACAGGAACACCCGGCAGCATCAGATAATGCTGGTGGATCGTGATTCCCCGATTTGCTTCATGCTTCTCAATCCGGGTAGTCAGCTTAATGCCCTTCCAGACGTTGCCGTATTGATCCTTCTGCTCTGTCCAGGAAGCGACTCTCTGTTCCAACTGGCGGCTGAAACCATTCATGCCCGGAACTCCCACTCCCAACCCGCCGTACCACGGATTCCACCACGAGCGTGGAGCCGGTTCAGGGTACGAGCTGTCCAGCCATTCTTCGCCTGCAACTTTCAGTGAGTGTACTACACTGCCGAATTCTGGAGCAACGGCGATCGACAATACGCCATTGTCTACAGTGTATACAGGTCCCGAAGAACCTTCTTCAATCTTCTGCTTCACCTCTGTTCCGCTCTGCGGGAACCAAAGAGCCGTTCGCTCCTGAATCCGATCTTCGCCCCGGTATAGCCCACGAACTTTCCAGCCACTCACGTGCTGGTGGCGATCCACTTCGTCTGGTGAAAATGTCAGCTTGGCTGAGTTTAGACTCTGCTCCGGATTGAATTCCTTCGCTTTTACCATAACCTCCGGTTCGCTACCCTGCTGTACATACAGCTCCAGCTTGCCCGCAAGCGGAACCAGTTTATGTTCAGTCAAGGTTGCTTGCAGCACATCCGGGGCAAATGGATTTCCCTCACTGAGTGTCAGATCCAGATGACTGTCCAGCGATGGAATGACCGGGTTACGCTGTTTCCGTGCAAACGCACGGAAATCATGCCATTTGGCAAACGTGTTCAGAGCAAACACCGTTTCCTTGGTTCGTGCTACAGCCCCTGGCTCCAAACGTCCCAGCTCATGCTGCAACCCCAGCGTGTATTCTGGACGAAGCAGCTTCAGGGAAGGGTCCCAATAGATGCCGCACGCGCCATACTCTTCTTTGCAGAACAGCCAGTTCTCCGTAATCTGTGAGCTATTCCAATGGTTCGGATCACCCGCATAATCATCGCCCATGTCCACGAAGCGCCCCTGATAAGGAAGGATCAACCTGTTACCATAGAACCCGAAGTTATTCATTAGAAACAGGTCCTCTTCCCAGGCGGTATCTCGTGTATTTTCCACCTCGTGGTGGAATTCGGCGATTCCATTCGCAGACAGTTTGACGACGGACTTAATCTGTAAGCCCGGGAAGTCCTCCGAGTCATACAGTGCTTCAAGAACCTGACGCTCCCCTTCGGGATAAATATTCACTTCTTTGGCTTGTTTCTTGGATAACTCTTCGGCAAACGGCTTACCCAGCTTCGGATAAGTCCACCAGAATGAATGACGGGAACCGGGATATTCAATCCACATGTTATTATCTTGCTTGCTCATATGAATGGAGAATGCACCGTTGACGGCCACCCATTGATCCTCAATCTGCCCGCCATATTTGCCCTCGATCCCCTTCATCAGGACAGAAATTTTGCTTGTAAAAGAGATCGCATGGTTCCCCACTGGGACAGCTGTCACTTCTACTTCTTGGGAATAGAGACCATATGAACGCAAGGTGAAAGGCACAGGCACAGACATTTTACCTTTGGCTGGCACCGTAAAGCGCACCGAACGCTCCGCCCATTCAAGGAATTCATCCTCTGGCAGGTCCAAGCTGAACTCCGTTTCTGCATCCACATTATTTTCCACATTCAGAATTAACTCCGCCGGGATACCTGGATAGAGCTCCTTCACGGGCAAAACAGTCTTGATCTTGGCCGGGAATTTCGGGGCAATACCTAACCTGAACTCCGCTTTCTTACCACCGATCAACCATGTGCTGGCAACAACGGGATGGGTCTTATTGTTATTCTGTTCCTCTGTAATCGGATCAAGGTGAAACTCACCTTCCACGATGATGGTTTCTCCCGGAGCGACTGTTCGAACAACGTCCAGCGCAAATCGAATATTTTTGTTATCCTCGCCCTTGATCTCAACCGCCAGATCGGACGCAGAAGTGTTCTTAATGCGATAGCGAACCTTGTAGCTGGAACCGAAAACCAAATCATGATCATCGACCTCTGTGGAGATTTCGTAATGCGGTGTTTCGAGGGCAGTCAGCCCGCGGCCCGACTTTTCAAACTCAGCCCGCAGGGAGACCTCTCCCTTTTTCCACGTATAGTCAAAGAAATCAAACCCACGCTCCCGTCGGCCATCCGGCTCGACGACAAGTTCACGCGTGCTGTCTGCATACCAATCCAGCTCCTCGAAATATGGAGCGAGTGCTTCGGTCTGCAAGATGGTGGGGATGAAATTCATCAGATGCACATTCTCATCTTTTTTCTCCCAGAAGAATCCGCACTTCTTGTACATCGGTACAGCCTTCGTATTGCCTGCCCATGTGAACAGATCCAGACGGGGCCATCCAGCCTCTACGGTCTTGCGCACAGCATTCAGGATCAGGTTGCGTCCGACCTTATACCCGTGATAGTCGGGGCGTACGTTAAGCAGCGGTACATATAACGCTCTCTCGTCATAGCGGTAATGAGCAAAACTGCAGAAGCCAACTACCTCTTTCCCATGAACGGCTAGAAATGCGTGAAGATTGGACGAACTCTCCATCTCGCGGCGAACCGTTTCCTCTGTTCTTAGGTTGGTGCCACCTCCCCAGCTCTCATTACTGCGGTTCCACATATCCGCGAGTGCGGCAGCGTAAGTGGGATCGTATTCAATAATGTGAATTTGATCGATAATCGAAGTTACGGTCATGTTCTGATCTCCTTCTCTGTATGTATAGGATGTTGAAGAAGCTAGTGATAGTCTTATCATACTATAATTGGAAGCATTTTCAGAGGATTAAAAATCTTTCTTATCAACTTATAAGTGCCTTTCGGAAGCTCTTATCCGAAGCGTCAAGGATGGACGAAGCTATTTAGATGTGAAAGAAAAAATCCACGTCTTTTAGTTAGACGTGGATTTAGGAATATGACCAGCTACTAATTTTCAATTATGCCAATATAGAACGGACATTGCGTAGAACTGATTTCATAAATTCAGAGGTTGGTTCGGCATGCCCCGCAATTTGGATACGTCGTTGCCGCACATCAAGACTCTTCAACTGATCCGTCAAAACAACACCTGAAAATGGCAGGTCTTCTGGTAGTGTAACTTCAAAAGGATAATCCTTGGCTTGGCTGGTTATGGGACATACAACGGCAAAACCCGTTATTTCATTGAATTCAAGTTCCGATAGAACAATAGCCGGTCGTCTCCCGGCTTGCTCATGACCCGCTTGAGGATCAAAGTCAAGCCATATCAGATCGCCTCGCTTGGGAATAATCAAAGTAACTCGTTCCCTTCAGTGCCAAAGTCTATTTCTTCATGTCTTGTATCCTGTTTCACTTTAGAGAGTAACGTCTTTAGATGGTTACGAAGTTCCTCATTGGACTCTACAGGCTTGGTTTTTGGACGCAACAACAATTCATTATCTTCTGTCACCAAAATCTCGATTTCCGAGCCTTCTTCCAGATTAAGACGCTTAAGCAATTGGTTAGGAATACGAATTGCACTGCTATTTCCCCATTTGCTAAGTGTGGCTGTAGTCATGGCAATCCCACGCCTTTCGTTTGATTGATGCTCCAATTATACCTCACCTCCCTACAGTTGTATATCTATATGATATACATGAAACAATAAAAGGATACATTGTATTCAACCATAATATGTATCTGGTCGATAATCGAAGTTTCGGTCATGTTCTGATCTCCTTCTCTTTATGTACAGGATGGTGAAGAAGCTAGTGATAGTTTTATCACGCTATATTTGGAAACATTTTCAGAGTGTTATATTGGTGTCAGGGGCAGGGTGATATGGAGTTCATCTTGTTCGAAGACCGACCGCCTGCTCAGCGCATGTCGAATGAGATATCGCTTATGTATGACCTAACATATCCCGCCGTGACGGGCTTAATCGGATATGCGTGTGAGTTTTGACAAGCTCTATTCGCTATTGTTACTCTTGGTATAGGAGTGTTTCTAAACTATAAAAAATAGATAGATTTGTGGAGGGAAAGCATGACGGAGTGGATCACGCAATTTATACTTTTTTTCAAAGACTTGTCGTACGCAGGTCTCGTTATTGCCTTGTCATTTGAATTCGTACCTGCTGAACTCGTGCTGCCCATGGCGGGATATTGGGTGTACCTTGGAGATATGAAACTGTGGCTGGCTATCCTGGCGGGTACCGTAGGTGGAACGTTTGGCCCTCTGACGTTATATGCCCTGGGACGGTACGGCGGCAGACCTATGGTCGAAAAATACGGCAAGTATTTCTTGATTAAACCTCATCATCTGGACGCCTCCGATACGTTCTTCGAGAAATATGGCAGCGGGGTCGCTTTCTATGGCCGTTTTGTACCTGGCATTCGGACCGTGATCTCCATCCCTTGCGGAATGGCGAAGATGAACGTGTTCAAATTCAGTCTCTTTACATTCTTGGCCATGCTTCCGATTACCTCGTTGTACATCTACTTAGGCTTCAAATTGGGCTCTCAATGGGAGCACGTGGATGAGATTGTTAAGCCTTATATCGTTCCAGCAGCGGTGGTTTTCTTGGGTGCTTTTGGATTGTACGTGCTTTTGAAACGTTGGAAAAGAAGAGCGGCTTTGAACAAGTCATAGGAGTTAGTTAAGATACTAGTGATAGATGATATACCGTACTAATCTACTCGTATATTCATATGCAAAGCCCCACCGATCATGTCGATCAGTGGGGCTTTATCGTTTCAATTGCTTTCTAAATCAATTCCTGCCTTCTTTTCAAATACACATACAACACTACGCCAGATCCCGCACAGATCACTGCACATAAACCGATGAATCCATATCCCGCCTGAAGTCCGCGCAGCAGCCCCAACTGAGTCGTTGAACCGTATATATTCTTCACCCCTTCAATGACCCAGCCAATCACATAGTTACCGATGACACTGCCGACCCCCATCAAGGTAACCGTGAACGTAATCGCCGTGTCACTGCCGTTCGGATATCTGCGTGCGATAAATGCCATCACTGTTGGATAGATCATCGCTATACCTGCACCCGAGATGGCAAAGAAGATGGCGAGCCCCTCTCCTCCCGCAAGCGCAATGAACGTACAAATGGCCGAGAACGCAGAGAAGATTATAAGCGACAGTACAAATCCGATCCGGTCCGTTAGAGGACCCAGCAGCAAACGTCCAAGCGAGAACGTAAGGAAGAATGCTGACAGTAACCCCGAAGCTTTCACCGTGTCCCACGTATAGGCTTTCTCCAGAAAGTTAACGAGCCAACCCCCAACCGCCAGTTCCGATACCACGCCAAAAGAAAGAATGAGCACCATCAGCCAGATGGCTGGATCACGTGTTAAGTTCTTGAGTGAGGTCCGATCTTCATGAGGAAGATCATCCCCCGGAAATTTGCTGCGCAGTGCCGCAATGATCGGCAGCAGACAGAGCGACAACATCACCAGATACATGCCGCGCCAGTCCAGTACATGTCCGAACACGCTCAACGACATCACCCCTGTCGCCAGCAAAGGCGCCACCGTTGAACTCAACCCATAGAAGAAATGGGACAGGTTCATCATCGTACCTGTGTTCTTCACAAAGATCCGCGCACCCAGAATCGCCAAAGCAATCTCCAGCATGCCGTTACCGATGTACATGAAGAAGTACGATGAAGCAAAGAGCGGATAGTTATGAGACATGTAAATGAACACACCCGAAAGGATCATCGATGCAAATGAAATGATGCTAACCGCCTTGATGCCCCATTTGCGTACCAGGATGGCGGTAAAGGAGCAGGCGATCAGATACCCCAGTGCATTCAGGGACAATAACGTCCCGAGCTGTTTTTCGTCCAAATTAAAATCGAATTGAATGCGCGGAATGGCTGGTCCCTTAATATTTTCCGATATGCCAAATACGATAAATCCCAGAAAAATCGTTGCCAATTGCATGGCGTACAGCTTGTTGAACTTTCGTTTGTTCCCTTGTGTACCAGCTTGTTGATTCAAAATAAGTTCCTCCATTGTGTCTATATAAGTTGAAACAAGGGTCATTAACTTGGACACTCCGATGACAGAATAACCTTCTAATCGCTGTTATCCCCATATTTTTTGAATTCCCTTCTCCAAAGGGAAAATCTTGGGATAAGCGTATGCTTTCGATGTAACTTTCTTTCAGAAAGCTTTTAGGCGACCGCTCCGCTTCTCCAGGTTTTTTCTGTCCTCTCCGTTATCTGTTTAATGAAATAGTTCATTTTATATAACAGGGTTACTACAACTTATCTGTTCTGAAGAGAGATCATCCTTCTGATCAATATCCCTTTACCACTGCTTCTCAACCACCTGAATGCGGTAGGTCAGGCTTTCTAGCGTTACCGCGACTAGTCCTGTCACATATTCTCGCCGAGTGTCTCTTTGGATGATTAACTCCGGCATATGCTCCTGTGGGATCAGGTGATCCAGACAGCCTTGTAACAGGTCATCCCGCATAGCCGGGTCCATTGTATCGCCCGTAACGACAATCGCTGCCGGGTTAATAATCGCAATGATGGAGATCAGCGTCTTTGTGACGAGTTCCTGCAACCCTTCTGTCGCTTTCAACATGCGCAGTTGCTCTTCCCGTGACACGCCAAAAGGTAAAAAGGACACCTCGCCCCCAAATTGCGTGTTCCCGGTCAGCGGACGACCATCAATGATAAAACCTGCACCCGGAAAATGGTTCTCCGGAAACGTCACCACCGCGAAGTTCTTCTCTTCCTCAAACTGTTGCTGGTTATACAGTCCGTAGACCGTCAGGTTCATATCGTTGCCAATGACCACTTCCACGTCTTCATATTGCTCCTTAAGCCTTGGCCCGAGCGGCTGATACATCAGCTCCGGTACGTCGCAAATTCCAATCACGCCGTTGTGCGCCACCCCAGGTATGCCAATACCAATCGCCTGCACATTGTGGTGTTGTTCGATCAAGTTTGCAATCAGATCCTCTACCACCACTACATTGATCTCATCCAAAAAGAGTGTCTGTTCGTCGGCCATCTCTCCGTTCAGATTGGCATATGTATGTGTGATCGAGTGAATTCCGCCCTCTGTTCGAATAATCAGGCACAGTACGCTGGCGTAATCCGCATTAAACTGATATCTACTGGCAGGTCTTCCCCCACTCGATTCATCCGGTCCCAGATCAATAATCTCACCCGTTTGGAGTAATTCATTCAGGATCGTGCCGCATGTCGCTACGCTGAGTTTGGTCAGGTTCGCAATGGAAGCCTTTGTGCCTACGCCAATGGATCGGAGCGTATTCTTCACAAGTTCAACGTTAATGCGCTTCACCTGTTGGGTGTTGTGTGATGTGGGTAACATGGTAAGTTATATGCCTCCTTTCGTTCATCTCGAACCATTCAATGAATGTTTTTAAAAGTATTTTAATAATTGAAGTGTAGGGGGATTTAGGAGGAAAGTCAATGCTTATTTGGGAGCGAAAAACGTTTGGATGGAAAGGAAAAAGGACAGTTCAAGATCATCTAATTTGATCCTGCGCTGTCCTTTTGTTAAGGTGGTTTTATGTAGACTGGCTCATTTGATTTGCCAAGATGCTCTTCTCCAGTCGAACTTTAAATAACTTTCGGTTCAAATCCTGTTCCATGGCATGTAGGTGATATGCAGCCTGTTTCACCGTGTCCATGTGCAGCACCCCTGCTCGCTTGGCGATAATGTCTATGGCGTCCAATATGAGTTTGTTGCATGTGACCAGTTGGTCTACGTAATCATCTTCCTGTTGGACGAGTTGTGTGTATTGCAAAGCGAGGTCTTCGCTGTTAGTACTTGTCATGTCACCACTCCTAAAATTGGTACGCATAAGAGTACCAGATATACAAAAAGTATATGGTACGCTCATGCGTAACGTCAAGACCATATGGAAAATTTAGGAGTGATTAAGCATGGCAAAGAAAGTCGTTGTTAATATTCATAAACTCACGGAAAAACATAATATCTCGCTGCGCGAACTGGCTCGATTGTCTGATATCCGTCACGCTGCATTAAGTGAGTTGCAGTCAGGTAAACGAGAGAATATCAATTTTGCCCATATTGAGCGGATTGCAGAAGCGTTGGATATAAATGATATTAGGGAAATTATTGAGATTCGGGAAATTTAGATTTCTAAACTTATTTGAATCCAATTACGCATAAACAGTCAGCATAACCTTATTCTACAATATAATTAATAAGAGTCCTGAATGCTGGGATAAAATCATTATAGTTTGTTGAACCATCTTCGTTCTTTCCAAGATTTAACCCAACTACTCTAATATCTTTATCCCGATTATATCTTCTAACTTCTTCAATAGTAGGATTTGCTATCACCATATAATGGTGCCCTTTAAACACATCATGGAATTTTTCATACATATCTTCGAAGAACTTATCGTTAAAAGAAAAGCCAACAAAGAAAGAAGTTCTACTAGCCAGAATAACTTTTAACTTGTCCATTAAATCCTTTTCTTCATATAGCTTAGCATAATCTTCCTCAGTCACTATCATCGTTTCTTTTCTAGTAATGTGACCGTGTATATGAAGAACTTGCCCTGTTGCACTAAAAAGATTTGGCATATTGTCGATATCTTGCAAACATAATGGAGGACAGTAACTTTTTTGTTGGGAACTAAAATCCTCTATACAATGATCGTAATTTGTTGTAATATACACGCTTGCTTTAAGTTTTAGTATATCCCCTATGTTATGTTCCGTTACAAGTACATCATTATTCTTTGAAGCTTTGATAATTTCAATAATTTTATCTTTTATTTGATCGTCTCGATTCAAACGTGTAGATTTTTCTTTTAAATAGCTCAATGCTTTAAGAAGATCACCTGATTCTGTATATTCTAAGTATGTTAAACGTTGATGTTCCTCAGGAAACTTTGGCGCCAACTCTTTTAGTAGTTGAGTCCAATTTGGCAGGCCTAATGGAACTGAAAGCCCTGCCCCTATGAACGGCACAAGATTTTTTTGCTCCTCTTTTAAGTCTTGAAGATTATCGTAGGTTGGTGCATAAAAGTATTTCTTCCGTTGGTATTCTTTAATGCTTTGTTTTAAAGCTTCTACATTTTCTGAAGGTAAAGTATATAAATTACTTATATCATGTGCAAGTCTGTTGGTGACCAGTTCGCCACAAACACTACATGATTCATTTTCTTGTTCTGAAACGTAGCCAAATTCATTGTTCTCTAAATCACAAGTATAATAAATAGTTTTGGAGCTTTGTTCCAAGATCCACATTATCATTTGTTTGAAATGTTCTTCAACAAAATGCTCGTTTATGAAGTCATCACTAAATCCATGGACTTGATTTTCGTCTAAAAATCTAATTATCTTTGGAATAGAGTTGTCAATAAACTCTATAGGAATTAAGGTTGTCAATAACATTGTGGATGATCTCCTTATTCAAATGGCGTTTAGCACCAAAAATTACTTTAAAATATTTTTTTTTCGCTTCTATAGTAGTCTGAATCGTATCAATGTTTGAACCTTTATTAGGTTCAGTAAACCAAGACATAGACCAACTTTCTAAATACTTGGTACTTTCGAAATCTGTCAATAAACTATATAGAGTATCTGCATTAGCAATAGATTTATCTGCTCTTGTATTTCCTGTAGAACTTTTATTTGCTCGTGAATTTTTATAAGAGATCCTAGTTGGATATCCTTGAAGACCAATTGACTTGGCTTTTAGACTCATTTCTTTTTCATTAATGCTATTCATTATATAAATCCCCAAAAGAAGGGCTGAAACTTTTGCTTCAAGCTCTTTTTGCTGGGATTCAGTAACCGGGTTCTTACAATCGTTTAGCAAGCTTATTGCATTTGTACTAAATCTATTGATTTCAGCTCTCGATTTTTCATACAAATCTGTTCTAACATCATCAATCAGCTTATTAAACAAGAACTTACAGAAAGTTGACATCCCTTCCTGATCTTTTTCCTGTGAAAATTCAATTTCAATACCCAATGGGTTAATTACCTTCTCCATTATGAAATTATATAAGATTGAGGGAGTATTCATTTTTTCATTATCTGCTTCATCTTGCACATTAGTTGTATGTTTATGCAGTACCAAAATACTTTGCTTATTAAAGTCTATTTCCACTCCTGCTAGTAAATACTCAGGAACAGTTTCATTAGGTTTATTCTTGTGCACTCTTTTTCTCATTACGTTCCGACCAATAAGAAACCTAACTGTTTCAATCAAACCTTCTTTTTCAGTGTAATCAAATCCCGCCATAAAACTAGCATCTGTTCTTGTTACATGAAGCAAATCCATAATATAGAATCCTCGTGTCGTCATAAAAGAATGTAGTTCATTCGTGACGTTCGCTTTGAATCCATCAATAATCTTTTCAACCCTTTTTAGGAAAAGTTCTTTAGGATGAAGAGTTTTTGTAGCAATCTTATGAATATAAGTATGAGTGAGCCTACCATAAAATAGTTCTTCAAAAAAAATTTTATCAAAATCTTTCTTTCGACTTCTATGATTATTAATCAGGTTTTCGTATAGAACTGCGAAACCCTCATCTGAATTTTCGTTTATATTTAACTCCGTGTTTAATCTTTTTACAAAATTTGCAGGCTTAATATGGTCAATAAACTTTTTTCCATTAAAAATGTACAGTTTCTCTGGTTCCATAAAATGCCTCCGTTTGTTTTTTACATGCATACCTTAAAGTACTATCATCTTATAACAATAAAGTAGTATTACCAAGAGAGCATATGTTTGTTAGAATTTTACTTTTATAAATAAAAGTCTATATTTCAATCAAAACCTAAATATTAATTTAACATCTATATTTTTATCATTTATCTATAATTTCTAAATATACCCTTTTTACAGATTATTATATATCTAGAAGCAATACTTAAGTAATGCACCTCCCATTTGACCCCCACCTAAAAAAGGTCTATCCTAATAACGAATCAATAATTCACTATTAAGGAGACGTTCCCGATGGTGCAAGCCAAGAAAGACGAAGTCAGGAAAGAGATTGAATATGCGGCGCTCAAAGTCTTTTTTGAAAAAGGCTATGTGGATGCCAAGATGAGCGATATCGCGGATGAGATCAATATTTCCGTGGGCAATATCTATACTTATTTTAAGAACAAGAAGGAACTCTTCTACGCCGTCGTGCCGCCGGATCTGGTGGATTATCTGAAAAATGTGCTGGTGGAGACGATTCACTTTGACAACCAGACCTTGTTCGAGGAAACGGATAGCGAGCGAAAGTCGGCGCTGTTGCAGGAACAGGTGGATGTATTACGGAAATACCGGAATCAGATCGTCATCATTTTTGAAAAGAATAAAGGCACCATCTACACCAACGCCAAGAATGAACTTGTTGAGCTGATGATCGAAACCAAGAAGGCCTATCTGAAGAATCAATATAAACGGTATGAGATTGGCACCGAGGAGAACTTGATCCTACTGAACATCCTCGCACACAACGTGATCGACATGAATCTGGATCTATTGAAGCGGGATATGAGTGAGGACAGCCGGAAGCAAATATTCGAAGCGTTGTATGTATACAGACTATACGGCATGAAGAGCCTCAACGAATAACGCTTCTTCTCATCACTTATGCCGTGCAGACAAGCGTGCAGATCAGATCAATTTCACTTGGTTTGCACGCAAAAAACTTCATCATAGATCAGCCTATTTTTTTGATCTAAAAATGAATTAATTATTCATTATTGAAACAGACATCTTCTTTGCCCTAACTACTCACCTCACCCACATTTCAAGGAGGAACACACATGAACACCGCTTACGCATTAAAAAACGTCAATCTGATCCACGGCGACTCAAGCCGCAATCTTCAAAAAAACATGACGATTCTCGTCAATGAACAAGGTCTTATTCAGGATATCGGCCGAGATCATGAACTCAATATCCCAAGTCACTACACAACAATCGACCTCTCAGGCAAATACGTAATGCCAGGACTGATCAACGCCCACGTGCACCTCTTTGCAGATGGTAAACCGTTCAGTCTCTCGGTCAGCGAAGGCATGTTGAAGTTCGCATATGACCGAATCCTGAATACCAAACTCGGCAGAAACGTTTTGAAAAAACGCATGAAACGCAACGCACTGACCGCACTCCATGCGGGTGTAACAACGATGCGCAGTGTGGGGGAATTCTTTTACACCGACGTCCAGCTGCGGGATGAGATTAACAACGGCGACTTTGTCGGTCCTAATCTGCTTGTCTCCGGGTTTTTCCTAAGTGTCACGGGCGGACATGGTGCTCCATTCCTCGCTCTGGTGGGCGATTCTCCGTGGGAAGCACGAAAAAATGTACGGCTGAATGTGAAACACGGTGTGGATCTGATCAAAATCTGTGTGACGGGTGGCGTGACGGATGCGAAAATGGTGGGCGAAGCTGGTCGTTTACAGATGACGGTGGAGGAAGTTGCAGCGATCTGCGATGAAGCGCATAAGATTGGCCTGCGGGTGGCAGCGCATGTGGAAAGCACGGAAGGTGTACGCGTTGCGTTACAGGGTGGCGTGGATACCATTGAGCATGGTTCGGAGATGGATGACGAAATCATTCGTTTGTACAAAAATAATCCCAATGCCCTGAATGGCTATACCGCACTCATCCCCACCCTGCAAGCCACCTATCCATCCGCCTCACTGGATACCAGCGTAACGAAGGTCAGTGCAACGGTAAAAGAGAATTCCAGACTCGTCTACGATTCCATGCTCAAAGGCGTCAAGCAAGCGATCGAAAACGACATCACCATCGGGATTGGTACTGATGCCGCCATGCCTTACGTGACTCACTATCATATGTGGAGGGAGATGGACCACTACATTAGACAGGCCAACCTAAACAACAAACAGGTCATCGACATGGTGACCCGAACCAATGCGAAGATCTTAGGCGTAGATGATGTAACAGGGACGGTGGATATCGGCAAACATGCCGATCTGATTATTATGGAGCAAAATCCGCTGGAACATATTGAGGCCTTGTCAGACATCTCTATGGTCATGGTCAAAGGAAATCTAATTCAAACACCATCTGTTACAAGAATTAAAGAAGTCGACGATGTTCTAAGCTCAGTTTGGTGAATTCAGATATGTAAACATAGAATTCATCAGTAATACGTAATATTTGCTTCAATTAAATACGCTTTATCTTAAGAGTTGAATAATTCAGGCATTATGCTTTGAGGTGGCGGAATATCTTCAACAGGTTCTCCATCCAAAAATAATTCAAGTGCTTCTTTCGCCATCACTAATGCTTCTCCAACTGAATTGCCACAGGTGATACATCCAGGCAGATCAGGAAATGTAACATTAATTCCATCTTCAGCAAAATTAAAAATTGCGTAGTATTGGTAAGTTCGAACCATATGGGACACCTTCTGTTATCTAAATTTTTTCAAAAACAGCAAAAAGCCTTTCGTATTATATTCTGAAAGGCTTTCAATTCGTTTAACTCTTCATTTCCCTCAAATATATTGTTATAAGATTAATCATTCAATCCTTTGCCCTCCAGGATCGGCTGCATGTACTTCTCGATTCGTGACACTTTTGTTTTGGATTGCTTTGGTTGTGAGAAATAATAGAGATATGCCCGCTGCCGTCCGGGTGTGAGTGCTTCAAATGCATCTCGGAAAGCAGGATTTTCATCGAACTGCTGCTGAAGTTCCTCAGGAACGCTATATTCGGCAGTCTTTTTCATCTCCACCTGCAATCCGGCTTGTTCCACTTCAATCGCTTGCTGGATGTAGGCTTTGATCATAGACTCCTGCTCCACAATCTGCTCCAGGCTGGTGAAGCGAAGCTGGCGCTCTGCCTGTACATTCTCCGTCTGCTGAACCAAAATGCCGTGTGTATCCTTCAGCAGAGCACCTTTGAAGAACAGAATGGCCACGTACTCTTTGAATCCATGGATGAGAACGATGTTTTTCCCATCGAGCATATAACAAGGATGCATCCATTTCATATCCTCTGTCAGGTCAAAATCTCGAATAATCTCTCTCAACTTCGCGGACTCTTCCTGCCACGATTTTAGTTTCTTGATATAGCCGTCAACTTTGCGATTTCCACTTGTTTCTGTCATGGAGAAGTACCTCTCTTTATCTCATGTTCTTATAGGTTCAATTGTACTGTTTTTCAGTGGATTGTACAGCGTTGCTTACAGAGCTTTTATTGACCTTTCCACTTGAATTTAAACCTTAATAGCCGGCTCCCAAGTAAGGGGTTGGCTGTCTTATTTAATTTTACTTGTTGATTCAACAGAAAGTCTTATGAACCTTCAAGCACCTTATCTTCAATAACAGGCGCCGGTATTTCTTTAATCTCAACGGATTCTTCCGGAGCAAAGCTCTGGATCTCCATCGGCATAGAATCCAGGTACTTGTATTCTTCGGTCTTGGTAGAGCTAGTTACAATTTCACCGTTTTTGTCCTTCTGATAAATCACACGTTTCGTAGGGAAACCCGTATTTACATCAATGGTTACAACTTCCTTGTGGAGATTATCCTCGGAGATAGCATTTTTCTCGTTACTCTCTGTAGCAGACCGGGATTGTGTGCCCGCAGTTTCTAGTACTGTCCAATCCTGACTCTGTAATTCTGCTTTAGCATTCTCCAACAGCGAGATCTGTAGCAACTTCTCATTTTCAGCAGCAATGTTGTCCGGCATGGTCCAGGTATTCCCAACTAATTCCCCTGTCTCGAATTCTCGACCATAGGAAGTGATTTTCTTACCACCATCTTCAATAATCAATTTATTATGAAGCTGGTTATCACGGTATTCCTCAGTGATTTCTGTCAAATTCACGCGGTCCCGATAGCGAACAATGTATGATCCATCTTCAAACGATTCTTTAATATAATCTACTTTACCTTGGGTCGCCTTAAGTGCTGCACTTTCAACATCGCTTTGAGCACTAACTACAGATGGTTCATTCAGGTACATGTATCCACTCACAGATACGGCTATCAGTGGTATGATGAGTAGTGAAACCAATGTTTTTTTCTTCACAGGTTGACCCTCCTCTTATTTAGTCAGTATATATTCTTAATGCTTTATTCTGATTTTTAGGTGCCTAACATTTCATATCCGCTACATAATTATCCGTTTTGTACTTAACAACCCACTTAGTGAGGAATTAACCATACTATCCAATATGGAACTTAGTGTATTACGTTCGCATTTAATCACTTAACCATTCAAAGTGTTGATGCTACTTTCTAACACAAAAAAAAGCGATACTCTTGAGGGAATCTCGCTTTAAGTTTATTATGAAATCAGCATCTTCACATATTATAAAATATTTTGGAAGTTGAGCTTAAACAAATCAATTAAGGTTACGGCGTACAGTTTCTCCATTCAATAAATTTACAGTTTGATCATTAATTGAGATTGTGTGGTTATCAACCCATTCCAACTTAACTTGATCTGTCTTTCGCTCATAGTAAAATACTCGTTTAAACCAAAGAGGTCCTTTTAGTTCTCCTATAACTCCAGAAGACCCCATGGCCCCAGCGTCAGTTTTAAAGAAATTTAATGTATAGTTCTTGTCTGGTGAATGCGTAGTCGTAAGTAATTCTTTTGAACCCGAAAACATGGATGTAAATGATAAAACACCAAAAAGTAGAACGATCAGTACTACCGAAAGAAGTGTGGATATCCAACTTCTTACCTTAGCTGACTTGCTCGATTTATCTTTGAAACTTATTAAACTTAGGACCAAACCTATAACTGAAAATAGTAGAATCACGTAGTTTGGTGGTATAACTAACCATTTATTATTCATGTTAGAATACAGTGAATACATCGAAATAATGGACAAAAAAAGTACTAAAAACAAAGCTAACCAGCTTATTTTTTTCACTAAAAATGAACCCCCTTTTCCTTAAATAGATAAAAATTCGCGGTTAATACATCTTTCCTGCTTAATGAGATGACACATATCTCTCAATATATAAAGAAAATGATTCCTAATTTTACAGGAATCATTTTCTTTATATTATAAAGTTTAGTCGAAGATTATGTCCATTGTTAATTATCTTGTAGCGTCATTGAATCCTTGTTGTATAGCGGCTCTATCATTTTTATCTTCTGGAGTCCAGATATCACCGTTAGCATACTGACCACCATAAAACAAAATTTGCAAAGGAAATAAAAATTGTCCAGTGAACCCATAATTGTAATTTCCAATATATTCAGTAGTTACTGTTCGACGTCCTGTGTGTGTATCGGCCAACCATTGTTTCTGAGCACCACCCCAACCTGGTTGGGTTTTATAATCCCAAGGTCCACGTATATTTACTTTTGCTTTAAACCATATTGCTGTGGACGCTGTTGCTACTAATGCGGGTTGGCCCGTCGTAGCGGAAGAATAAAAAACATTCCAATAGTAACTCGTCAGTTGGTTTCTATTTGCTGTAACCATTCCTTTAAGATCCAGAATTTCGCTATATGGTGTAACTATATCATCAGAAGGATTAGAAGGTTCAACAGTAATTAAATTGCTTGGTTCTTCTCTTGATAACTTAGCGATTTTTTCGTCAGATACCATCTGAGGGTCATTATTATCGTCAATATATGAGTAGCCCGCTCTAATCAGAACATTTGTTGATTGAAGACTATTAATATAGTCTTGGTATACGTTTTCATCTGTAACTCCAAGCTTCTCTTTATTGACTTCAATTTCATTGATGTTGATCAGACCTCTTACAACTTTAATAAGGTTAAGATCTTTAGCTTTTTCATGTAATTGTTGGACTTGAGCGACCTCTATTACTTCAGAGTCTGCAGCTTTTGCAGAGAGATTGAAACTCATGAATAGCGCTATTGCTAAGATCGTTCCCAGTACGTACTTCAGTGATTTGTGATTTATAGTATTCATTTAGAATAACTCCCTTCAAATTAAAAAGTTAGACGAAGTTACTATCCTCCTTTCAACATATGAGGCTTTGAATAAACAGCTAAAGATACTATTGTTAACTCCTATTTTGGAGTAGACAATCAATTCAACTCTGGTAAAGAAGTTAAGTTAAATTACCGCTAATATATGTATTTATACATAATCTAAATTAAACATATATATATTACATAAAAATATCTATTAAATACATCGGTTCTATTATTTTACATTTAACTGTTACAATTTGTCAACAACGGCGAACTATTTTGCTTAATACCAACATATCAAATCCATAAGATATAAAGAAAGCCATTCTCCTAATTTCAGGGTAGCTTATCGAATGGATACTAAATACGAGATTGCACTTCAAAAATAATCTTATGCTCGCTCTTGTTCCTGGAGCTTCAGTGTAATGTTAACTATCGGTTTGTACGTGCTGACTGATACATATCTATCAAATCTATTTCTTGCTGAATTTGAAAACTAGATTCTCACTCGTTTTCTAAATCTTTTCAGGAAATCTCCCTTCAGAAAGCGGGTTTGATCCTTATTAGATGTACCCTAGGCAGCGTGCAATATTTCCATTGAGTTGCTCGTCAGTCATAACAGACAACCGTGACAGTTGATGGTTCATATACAGACCTCCATCCGGATTTGGATAGCACGGACCGGGTTCTTTCACAAGAAGATATGACTCCACATGTATACAACCCACTTTTACTTGCATACCCCCATTTTGCAATCATAGCTGTTCGTGTATATGATTCAAGCTATTGAGAAATACGGGGCGATCAAAGGTCTTTCCTTGGGCATCCATCGTCTTCGCAAATGTAATATCAACGGTGGAGGATATGATTATGCTTAAAATTAAAGGGTCCATAGACAATCTATGGGCCTTTTGCTTTAGTTAACATTTATGGCTTAAGCTAATATCCAGTAGTGACTGTATCTCATCTTCCAACATGGAGGAAGCTATTATCATAAAGTCTTCTGCTCCAATCTCAAAATGGCCTTTACGAAATGAAAACCCCCAATTGCGATTCCCCCGTGTAAAACTAAGTTGGTCTAACAACGTTGCAATCTTTACTTCTCGACACCGTAGATAACGGAGATCTCGGCGAAAGGGTACAAATGATTCCGACATCTGATATTGGTATATCCTGTCATCGGTAATTTGACCAATAGCGGTAAACGCCTGAAGTGGCTTGCCAGCTGATATGTCTGTACGTGGAGAATAGTATATCAGCCAGTTACCCGGAGACATCTGTCGCAACAGTGCTGCCTTACCATGGCACAACTGCGCAAATCCTCCCTCTACGGCTACATTCACATGAGAAGCAGATACAACACCAATCCAATATCTGCTGTCTATCGTTTCCAATGATTTCAATGCTTCCGCTGCACTTCTCATCCTGCAACCAACTCCCTTTAATCTGTGATATATCAAAGTATAAAAAAACACTACTGACAGGTGTATGTCAGTAGTGTTTTAAGATGTTTTTGGCTACTTCCTGCATTCGAAAGCGTAAAGACTCCGGCTCCAAGACCTCGATATCTCCACCCCAGCCAAGTAAATAGTGCAAGATTTCCTCGGGATAGCGGACACGAAAATGAAAAATCACACCTTCCTCTTGCTCCTCGAATGCATCCATATAAAAATGAATTGCCTCCATAATTTTGTCAGCAATTTCGGGTTTTGCCCTGATTATTATGTGTTCGTTACGGTCGTCAGGAGGTCGATAACTGTTTAGATTAAAGCCAGACGGCACAAGGAACTGATCCTCCAGCACGGAAAGTTCAGTCATCCGTGACAAACGAAAATGACGGATGTCTTGTCGCATATCACAACGTGCAATCAACACCCAATTCTCCTGTACAAGTGAGAGTCCATAGGGTGAAACCTCACGCATGTTATACCGATTGCCATCCGTTCCTGGCATTTTTTTCAGATACATAAAGCTGATTTTACGTTGCTCCAGAATGGCATTACGTATCTGGTTAAGGTATGTTTTCACCCGCGCTCGGGTTAAAGGTTCAACCGTATGAAGCAATCTCATCGTTTCCCGAACACGTATGGATTCGTTACGAACGGATTCTGGTAAAATCGCTTCAATTTTCCGTTGAGCCGACCTAGCCTCCATCGCGTATTCTGTATCCAATCTCTGTTCGATAAAATCAGCTCCCATGAGCAGGGATACGACTTCTTCTGCGGTGAAGCTTACTGGGGGCAGAAAATATCCTTCCATGAGGGAATACCCATGACCCGGAGCTCCCATAATTGGAACGCCAGCCTCACTTAATGCCTGAATATCTCGATATATCGTACGTACACTTGTCTCCAATTGAGCAGCTAAATCTTCTGCTCGTAGCATCTTCCTTCGCTGCAATTCAAGCGTAATCGCAAGCTGCCGCTCCGTTTTGTTCATTTTCCAAGCCCCCACCGTTTCATCATACAAACCTAACTTATTCTATTACAGTAACTTGTACTCGCGACTTCTGCTAAGAACTGGCGGAACTAAAGATATCGAAAATACAAAATTGCAAAATTGCATCCCTACTCAATGTTAAGCCTGTACTTCCACATAAATTTTTTTCGCCCAAATAAATTGATTAGAGTGCAACTTATGGGAAGGTGTGAAAAAAGTGACTTTCATTGAAAGATACGTGATCAACGATACTGGGACTATAACATTCACAGGTAATACTTTGGGTCTGAGCCGGTCCAATAAGGTGGGTGTTCCAGGTACGGGAAAAGAGTTATTGTTTATATACTTCCGCAGCTAAAAAACCATTCTCAAAGAAGGAACCTATGACTACAATGACATCACCGATGTAAAATTTTTTACGGTTTATCCCCCTCAGTACATCGCTCATTGGCACAAATAAGGGTGGTTCTCTCATAAAAGTCTATACCTATTTCACCGACCATAACATCCATATCTGAGGTTGGAACGAGAACAAGTGTCGTCGTAACTGTGCAGAAATTTCCGCTCCAAACTTCTGCTGTATTGTGAGGTAGTCACATTCGGATAAATGAAATCTTTCGACCATTGGACTAGGCGTACTGCATTATCTACATCGGCAAGCATTTCTCCTCCGTGGTCTGTTTGGATCCAATTCAAATTGCTCTGTTAGAACATCAATCTCTTTTCCGATTGTTTTAACCAATATGTCGGAGCGATGAGATTTCGTTGTTTGACTCACATTATAGCAATGTTCACCATCATCTACATTAATGGTCTTAGAATCTGTATGACATGTATGACATCTTACCCCTTTCCTGCATGGTTGGTTGTTAGTATTAAGTGAGTAAGTCCCATCGCAAGTTGAAGCCCGTTATTCTTTGGGAATGGAATCCACGACATGCTTTCATCATGAGACCATTGTTTGAGAGAAGCTCCTTGAGAAAACCAATAATTAATGAAAAAAGCAATATGCTTATTAAGATAACTAACCCCTGCCTCTGTTCCCATCGATACATTACAGTTTCCAGCCAGAGGAGTCCAAAAAAGATCATGTATAGAGACAATCCTAGTAGATCTATAACCTCATTAATAATAAGTTGCTTCTTTGCTTTAACCGACTTTTTCAAGAATAACGGATTCGTAGTAGCTTGGTCATTCTTTGCCACCTTTTTCTTAGAACATACTTGATAATACATTCGTTTGAGAACAAGAACCATCCCCGTTTTAAAAGGTAATTTCATTTGCAATCCCTCCTAGAAAGTAATTTATACACAAAAAAAACCAAGAGGAATTGTACCAAATAGACACAAATACACCTTTGGGGTGGGTTCACAAACATATGGCCCTCATTAGTCGCATGACAGAGGATAAATAAAAATAAGGTACACAAGGTAACAACTACATTTACCATTTTTGTTGATTTTACACAACTTTACGTTAAAGTACACGCAACTATTTCTGCTAATACAATGGTATCTAAGCTTGATTCCCTTTCGAACTCATCTGTTAGTTCGTCCGACGTCGCTACTAATCGTTCCGCTGCATATGATGTTTGTGCGTAAGTTCTGAATGTCAACACAAAAATAAGAAAGAAAGTTATACACCCCCTTGCAATTGCAAGGGCGCAGATCGTGGATGGTTCAACTACTAACCTGAATAAAACAAGTGCCTTTGGAATTCATTTGGGACCTGATGCCAAGTCAAAGAGAAACAGGAGTCTCTTCATAACGCTTTTTCAGTTTCAAAATTTCAGGGAGCGGTCCTCTGCAGGTAAAAGCATAACTACTACTTTTATATCGCATTTCTGTAGCTGATAGCTGCACATTTTTTTACTATTTGTAAAAAAGTTAAGAGTAACTGGAGTGACTATCGCTACTTACTTATCAGTGTATTTCTATTCTTGGAATTATGAATTACTCTTTATTAGAGAATGTAGTTCGCGGAGATTAGAAAATTGTCAATAAGAATGGCGGTGGAAGATCGAAGTTGACATACTTAGGATGAGGTTGTAGTCTTTGCGTATGCAAACAAACGTCTTTAGGAAGAATCCTCCGCTTGATGGGGAACTAATCGATACCGATACGCTTTTCAGCATCGGGTTTACCTCCGTTCTATCCTAACCAAATAAGAAAGTAGCGAACAAGCATTCGTTATTATAGCGAATGGTCCTCAAAAATCAAACGGTTGTCATTCATCCCACCACTTTAGAAATGTGGGATGAATGACAACCGTTTGTTAAAGTTTAGTTGAGAAAGATGCCCTCGGTCTGTATCTATGAATTCTTGAGCAACATAAATCGACCACTGAGCGGAAGTTCTGCTCCTTGTAAACAAAAACTTACGAGTTTTGCAGTCTATCTTTTTATGCAATACAATTTATTTGGTGATTCATCCATGTGTTGATTTCCTTGGTTTCTTCTAAACTTTTCAACGCTTCTATCATACATTCAAAAATATTAGTAGAATTACGATTCATTAAATCAATCGGTTTTTGAAAAAAGAATACATTTTTAGTGCTATCAACATTTTTATAAATAATAGGCTCTAATAAATATGAATTAATTTTTATAGCATTGTTTATCATATCAACAGTAACATGTGGGTTTTCAATTTTTTCAAGATAAGCTAAATTCAACAATAATTGCAATTCGTTCGGATTGATATCAAGCGCTTGGTAGTAACACTTCTTCGAATTTTCAAGATCCCCATTTATCCATAATATTTCTGCTTTTAAAGTTAAAAATTTCGCCTTCCAATACAAATCAGATATCTGATCTACATGTACTAACTCCTTAACTTTTTCAAATTCGCCCTCTAACATAAAAAGCCTACATTTATAAAATTCCACATAATATCTCATTCGTTCAGTACATCTATTTGAATTCAAAATACTATCAAAAATATTTAAAGCTTTGTCATAATCTCTCGAAGTCGCATATTCTACGCCTAAAAACATCAACAGATTCATATAATAATAAGTTCCTTCATTTTGAGTGAGTGTTTCTTCTAATAATTTTGTGTAAGATAATCTCTTCATTTCACTATTCTGTTTGACTAGAACATCTATATGTTGAATTGGAGCGTCAAGAAATTTTATCTCACCTGATAAATCCTTTACAGAATATGTAACTGAAGAATGAATAGGTGATGGATCATAACGGATTTGAGGGTGACTTCTAAATAAACGTGACATAGTTGACTCAAAAAACAAACCATTACCCAAATATTCATATCTAGGTAATCTAGCTAACATAACTTCAGCAGGAGCTTGTGAACAAAAATTATGTATAGTAGTTATTGTTCTATCATCTAAACGTTCATCCGTATCTAATACAAAAACCCAACCAGAGTTTATTGCATTTAAATAAACATTTCTAGTTTGATCTAAGATAGTTTGGGGGCTGAAAATTATATCGCATTCAAACTTTTCAGCAATTTGTCTTGTATTATCAGATGAACCATTATCAACTATAATAATATTATTTGTTAATTTTTTCAGATTCCTAATAGCATCTTCCAAGAGCGGAGCTTCATTTTTTGTTAAAATACAACCAGTTATTTTCATTGTTGAAAACACTCCTCATATCAATTTTTTGCAGTGTTTATAATAAGGATGCCTATAGTTTGACTAGACCTCATAAGCGGTTGACTGTGCTCATATAACCCACACAATTCCAATGTAAAAATGTACTGGCTTGTATAAAACTCAATATCAATTTTCAACCAAACTCTTAATCTGTTATCTATATTCAAGACTTCATGTTAAACACAAAAAATCTCCTATTAAAGAGAGGTGAACGTCGACTCCATATACCCAACGATTAGGAGGTCCAACGTGGATATCATAACGTGAACTACCAACCACCTAAGAGATGTCGGCTTCTTGATCAATTAAGCTACTGCCTCAAGTTTACAGGCTAGTTCCTAGACCGAATGTGTGCAATTTTATGCAAATCCTCGTTCTTCTTTTTTTTGGATTCATAGGAATTCATTTTCAACGGTAACGCTTCCTTTTGATTGTTCCCTTACTACCCTAAAATGAGTAAAGCGATGCCGAGATGCCTCATTTGAAAATAATGAGGCATCAGCATGAATAGTTTAGCGTTTCAACCGATGTTAGAACTCAAGCTGATTTTCTTAAATAGCACACACAGTACAAAAAACTTGTATACCCTTCCCTTTACCGAACTCTGTCAATTCTTCTCCCGATGTTGCAGTAATACCTACACAATTAGCCTCAATGTCAAGCAAATTAGCTATTGAATTACGCATGTCAGCAATAATAGGTGATATTTTGGGTGTGGAACATTCTATTGAAAAAGAAACATTAGATATCTTCAATCCATTCAGATACTTTAATGCTTCCTTAACGTATTCTGCGCTATTCAGAATTCCTCGTTCCAAACACATTTCGTCCGCAATTTTCCCGAGGATATTCACACATGTAATACTTGAAATTGCATTTGTCAATGCGTGAAGAACAACATCTCCATCGCTGTTGGTAAAAAATGATTTATCACTGTCTACCTCCACTCCACCTAAAATGAGTTCTTTGGTACCATTTGGATCAAATCTGTGGCTATCTTGCCCAATACCTATCTTCATACTAGTTACCTCCTGTTAGTCTTTTCAAGATTAATTTTTGAAACACTTTATGTGTTTTCTAATTCGACTCCCGGTGTATCGAGGAATCAGTTGGGTAAACTATGTTTCGTTAAAATTGATATTAACCCATTTTTATTATATCACCTTCTCTAAAAGCTAAAAAATATGAATGGTTCATCCATGCTATAAATGCGTCGAATCTTTGTACCATTCAAATGGAACGTTGAAAAAAATTATCAATAAAAACTAGTCAATAGATGCTACCATAGGCCTGCCAAGCAGGAGATCCTAAATGATTAAGCATAATCCTTCACCCTTGCTTGGCGGGATAATTTCAGTTGTCATTCAAAAAATATGAAATTAGGGACCTATGGTTAGTTAATTTGAATGAAATATTGCGTTACTTATATGAGTTTCTATGGATGGTGGGTATAAGATCCGCAAGAACCTTATTCATTACTTCCGAAAATCATTCGAAATAATTTTAACGTAACCTATAATCTCAGTTTATCTTTTGGGTAATGTACTCAGCAAAATCTTTGACTTTTACAAATGAATCCCTGGCCAACATGTTGTCATCAAATATTATGTCAAACTCTTCTTCCATATCAATAATTAATTTTATGAAAAATACTGAATTAACTCCGAGACTTACCAAATCCGCCTCAAGGGAAATTGATTGTTCGGGGATTTTGGGCAGATTTCTTGTAATTATTCCAAGAGTTCTTTGTTCTAACGTTGATAGTTGTGGCTGGTTATTTATAACTTTACTTTTCTCTGGTAAAGAATAATCATAGTTCCGGTCTATCTTCCCGCTTGAAGTATAAACAAAATCATCAATTCTAATAATATCAAGTGGAATCATATATTCCGGTAAATAGCCTGCTAAATACTCGACAAGAGTATCTTTGGCTATTTCCTTTGTGCTAGTATAATAACAAACCAGAGCGTTATGATCATGTACCATTACTAATGCATGGGTAACGTCAGTGTATTTCATCAACATCTTTTCAATTTCCTCAAGCTCTATTCTATAGCCACGTATTTTAACCTGATTATCAGCCCTTCCAACGAACACAATATTACCATCATCTGTCCGTTTTCCTAGGTCTCCGCTTTTATACATCCTGCCATGTTGATGTATCAAATCCGGCAAAAAACTTTTACTGCTCAAATTTTCATCGTTAATATAGCCACGAGCAACACAAGCACCAGAAATATAAATTTCTCCAACCTCATTCACAGCACATTCAGTTAAATCTTCATTTAATATGTTTATCATTGTATTATCAATTGGCTTTCCAATTGGAATTTCAGATAGTTTTGAAAAAATATCATGACTTAAGCTAAAGCAGGTTACTATAATTGTAGTTTCTGTAGGACCATACACATGATGTAAATTAGTATTTGTATTTCTACCAAACAAACTATAAAACTTTTCTACTAGTGTATGGTGCAAATATTCTCCACCAAAATATACATTTTTCAAAGATTTAAGCTTATCCATGGAATCCTTATGTTCTGCAACATCTAAAAATAATTTAAACGCCGATGTTACAAAGTTTATTGAAGTAACGTTATGTTCAAATATTTTGTTTATTAAGATGTCCGGGTATTTCTCTTCGTCTTGTTTCAATATACATAATGAAGCGCCTGCAAAAAACCATGCGAATAATTCAAATATTGAAAAGTCAAAAGTATAAGAATGTTTTAGAATCAGAACATCATCGTCACTTAATGAATGTTCTTCTTTCCTCCAACTCAAAAAATTGACCACGGATTTATGTTCAACCATCACACCTTTAGGCTCACCCGTTGATCCGGAGGTAAATATGATATAAGCGAGATTCTCGGAAGAAAATTTGATCTCCAAGCTTGAACTCTCAAAAATGTCATACTTTACTTCTTCTATATTGATAAACGGCACAGTACTTGGAGCCGACAATTCTGTGTCAGTTAATAGAATTTTTGCATTGCTTTTTAATAAGAGGTAGTTGAGCCGTTCAACCGGTTCATTCACGCTCAAGGGTAAATAAACGGCACCCGCCTTCAAAACGGCTAAAATACAAATAACCATTTCAAATGAACGTTTTAGTTGCAATGTAACTATATCACCAACCATGACATTTCTCTGGATTAAATATCTTGCCAGCTGGTTAGCTTTTTTATTAAGCTCAGAATATGTCATTGTGCCGCCATCATAAATTAAAGCAATCTTATCTGGTGTTTTTTGTGCTTGGATTTCAAACACTTTGTTTATTGTCAAATCTTTCACATTCATTTTAGAGAACCTCCACTTGTTAGATTTCTAGAAATCTTGGTCCTTCTAACATTTCATCGCTATTGTCACACGAAAAAATCCGTTCATAGAATCCTTTTTTAAATTTCTGTTTCTCACCGAGTTGATTCTCTCCAAATTCTCTCATAAAGTCTTGATCCACTACTCCTAATTTTTCCATGATTTCATCTTCATATCCATCGTTATATACTAATTTTAAATAGAACATTGTGTAATATATTTGTTTTTCTAGATTGTTCTTTTTGGCAAACGAAACACACGATTCAAGTGATACATTATCCATACATTGAATGATATATTCTCTTATGTCACAAAGTTTTATTAAACTCATATCTTTTCCAAAAAATATAGTTAATGTGTACGTAGCTTCGCCATAAAAATGGGTGCAAAGATGAGTAAGAACATGGGATGGATTGACATGTCCTGTTCTTATGTAGTTGTCAATTATTTCATTAATTGGGTCATGGTTCAATGTATCATCTAATGCAAATCTAAAGTCAAATAAATAAAATGGGGTAAACCGATTATCATTTAATTTTAGATAAGGTGGTAAGTTACTCATTGATCTCTTCCACATAATTTCCTCTGCTCGAGAAATTGGAGTTATTGTATTATCTATTTCATTGTATATGCCGTTGCTCTTGATAAAACCAAGGGATTCCATTGCATCTTCTAGTTTCGCTATATCTGAATACTTAACAAGAAAGTCAGCATCTCCACTATATCTAATACCATAATCTTTATACATATTTGGTATTAAGTAAGATCCCTTTACGGGAATACAAGTAAGATCATGTTTTTTAAATTCATCTAAAGCTTCCTTTATTTTCAATTGATAATTTTTATTTCTTTCAGATATTGAGATACTTGCGCTGGTTATTACTTCTCTTAAATATTTTGGGATGGGTACATCAGGACAATATGTCTTGATATTTTTCCAGCATAATGTCATGGTTTTGTGGTACAATGTTAATTTGTAAAACTCAAACCAATTAATTCTGTTTTCACTAAGCAAGGTAGTTAATTGTTCTTTTTGATTTTCAGAAAAAGTAAGTCTGCTAGTCAATATAAGCAACTCTTGTTCAGGGGTCCATTCAAGTTTCGTTTGCATATTATTTTTCCCTCCACTTATAGTCTTGTTTATTTCATTAAACCTTTTCTAAGAATTCTATTTTGTTCCCATCAAAATCACTATAAAATAAAACTTTACTTCTCCCAAACTTATTACTATCTACATTAAAAACATCAGAAACTGGACTAATACCTTTGTTTCGTAAAACAGATATTTTCTCATCTAAAGAAGGCACTAATATTGTTATAGATCCCCTAGACTTTATTACATCATCTGTTTTTTTATCCACAAATTCAATCAACTCGATCATTGCACTTCTAACTCCAATTCTCAATAATACAACTCTGCATTTTGAGTACATCCCAGCAGAAATAAATCGCACTAAATCTCCATTCACTTCAAATTCATCCACTAATTCAAAACCCAAAGCATCAACGTAGAATTTTAGTGAATCATTTATAGAGCTCACAAAAAAATCAGCATGCAAAAGCATGTATTCACCTTGCTTTCAATAATATTGTATCTACGCAAATGTATAGTTACTGAAAAGAACGAATTCAAAAAAGCAACCTTTAATTGTATTTCGATAATAGTTAAGCCTTCATAAAATGTGTAGTTACTCATGAAACTCATGGGTTATAAGGTCTCTAGGCGCTTCTATCAATTAACTTCAAAATTACAACGGTTTCTGCTGAAAGTATGTATCGTTTTTCTCACATTTAGCACTAGTTTAACAAGTGTCAAATGAGTGATACAGCTTCTAACTAATCTCAACAGAAAAATTCATCGTGCCTTCGTTGATAAACAAAATAAAACCGTCGCACGTTTCAGTGATATCTACACCAGACTCGCTATCAAATTTCTGTTCTAATTCAGAATTGAGAATGATAATACGTACATCAGCAGGTTTATCGATATGAAGTTTATTTCCAGCTTTCATACTGAAAATCTTATTTTGTCTACCTTTTATTGAAATAACACGTCCAGATTGAAGTGGTTTTATATAAACCGAGTCAATTAAGTTATAACCAAAAGCATATAAGTATTCGACACCTCCCTTCTCATAAATATAAGGAGCGAATCCTTTTCGTGCTCCTTGGAGTGGTGCATTTAATATCATTTCGGTTTCCCATTCTCCAGAAGGAGTCACAGGCAAAGTGTCCGTGCCAAATGGCCCAGTATATGCAAAAAACAACACTCCTTCTTCACTTTCAAATTCTTTAATTGTTAAAGAAAATCCACTGGGCGTCAGCACCGTATCGGCTGGATGCGCATCACATACGATATATTTTTTACCAACACGACTCTTCCATTTTCCCGTAAGCGAAGGAAAAGACGTGCACTTTTGTGCCATCGGATTCTTTCCCCAAAATGGTACTGTATTTATCAAATAAGAATTTTTTTCATGGTTTTCAAAAGTAAATACAAATGATTTCGTATTGGAAACAAATCGTTGTCCATCATAAAATAACCCAGTGACCCAATCTTCCCAGACATCTTGTTTCCTGAATTGAATTTTAAGACTATCGTTATCAAAAATGGCGCGGAAACTATGAGTATTATTGTAATATACACCTGAAAATCTTTCTGTATATTCAACAGGTATAGGCTTTTTTTCAATATCGAACTCTTTTTCTTTTTTCTTTTTCCGTGTGTTGATGTTATATTCATCTAATAACAAGCTGCAAAGTTCGCTTAATATATCATAGACAACGATTCTATTGTCGTTTGTCACTGAAATCGCGGCTGCAAGTTTATACTTTGGGCTAACAAGGAGAAAAGTACGGAACATATTTGTAGCACCGCTTTTCACAAGCACATTTTCACCGAAATCGTAGGGTTCAAGTGAAAAGTTTACCGAATCCCAACCCAATCCGAAGTTTTCTGCTATCCCGGTGATTACAGATTTCCCTTGTGAAAGAGTTGTTTCATGTAGGCTTTCAGGTTTGAAAACTTCTTTCGGATCGATAAATAAATATCCTATCTTTGCACAATCAATAATATTTGTTATTATTCCACCTGATCCTGTACACATAATGTATTCTTCTTTTTTCTCTTTTTCCTTAACTCGCACACGATTTTCCGGAATATTTCCTCCTGAAAAAGTTGAAAGTGCACCTACAGGTTTTGCTATATGGTCTTGTACAAATTGTATGAAACTTATGCCTGATACTTCCGCTACAACCATTTCCGCCAATATGTAGCCGTCGTTGCAGTAAACGGAGTTATTCCCCGGAGTATCTTTTAGTTTTGATTTGGAAAAATAATCGTAGAACTCTTCATATATATCTTCAGTAAGCCATTTTGTACTGAATGAATATTTTAAATTTGCCCCAGGCAATCCTGAGCTGTGATTAAGGCAAGTTCGCAGTGTAATTTGCTTGTATCTTTTGTCCTGCATCCTAAAACGGGGTAAATACTCCGTTACTGACACATCGAGGTTCACTTTCCCCATTTCAACGAGCTTCATAACCGCGATGGCGCAGTAGATTTTCGATATAGAACCTACATTATATAAATCGTGTACTGTCGCAGGGTTATCTGGATTTCCGTCCTGCGTCCCATATGCTAAAGCAGCTATGAGTTCACCATCTTTAATAAATGCGGCACTTATTGCCGTTGCATTTTTATTTACTTTAGCATCCAATAATTCTTTCATTTTCCCCGCTAAATCCACTCTAGTCCCAACTAAACTCATGTTTACCTCCATGCTTTTATATAAATATATCACCAGTTAAGTTTACTTTTAGGTTGCGTTAAGCCATAAAAAATCAGATGCAAAACACCAGAAAATCTAACCAAGTGATTCAAAAACATGTTAAATACTTCAAATAGTAATATATTCAGCTTTTAATATAGATTTAAAAAGGAACTTTTTCTAAGCGTTGCTTTTTCATTGCTTTTGAGCCAATATTTTGTTAATAATAGAAACGGCAATATCCACTCTTCCAATCACTACTTCAGTATTTAAAATGATACCACCCGGATTGTACTCAAGCATTTTTGTCACATCTATAATTTCTGCAGGGTTAGGAATCACGTTTTTTGCTAATGATTGCAGAATTCCAGTAGCGAAATACAATTTTTTGTTTAGATTTCTTGTACTCTTAGCAATTTGTTCTTGAAACTGGTAAAGATTATTATAATCAGCGTAAAGCCTAAGATCTCCTCTTCCTATCATGATGTTTGAATGGCATGCAATGTCGTCAATGTTTAAAACAGAATTTTGAGTCTCAATTTTACTTATGATTTCGAAATCAGGTGTCTTGTTACCCAGAAACTCGAGCACATCGGTAGAATTCATCACAAATGACAAAGCTATGCTATCAGGATTAACTACCTCAGTAATTTCTCTGTATGTATTCAGTAATTGGCTTTTCATTAATTTTCCAATGGAGATAGATTTTCCAGTATAAATTATGCATGAATTTTTAGCTCTCACAACAATATGATCTGTATGTACTTCTTCTACCACCCAAACACCTTCACCATCAGAGTAATATATGGTTTCTCCAATGCTTAATTCTAAAACACGAGAATCATCGACGAAAATAGTATTTGACGAATTTATTGATATTTTAAACAAGTGTTCTGGCTTTACAGTATAGACACCAGCCTCGTTATTTAGATACAGACGTGGTTTCTTATATGGAAATGGGAAGTCTAGCATAATTCTAATGGAATGTTTTTGCTTTAATTTAGCTATTTCGATAGCTCGTTCATGTAGTTCATTTAAATCGTCGTATTTTGCTAAATTAAAGCGCAAACTATTTATACCCTGACGTAATAGCTCTTCAATTTGTGCATCCAAAGCATTACCAACATGTATCCGCCCAATTGTGGCTATTATATCCATACAATCACTCCTTAAAGTGCAAAATTAAGTATTTTTCTATACAGTTTCATGTAGCTTTCTTCGGACAATGGCTCTGTGTTATCAACGACAATAACATTTTCAAAAGTTGCACATGCTTCTAAATACATTTTTCTGGCCTTAATAAGGTTCTCTAAGCCATCATTGTTCTCCATCGGCTTAGATTTTTGTAACAAACGTTTGTAGGCTACTTCGGGATCAATGTCTAATAAAATTACAAGATCTGGAGTTTTAAGCGTTCTAATAAATGCATCAATAAAAAACTGGTTTACACCCAAAACAGATGAAAAGACCTTAGAACATAACCAGAATCTTTCCGTAAGAACAGTTCCGCCATTTTCCAAATCACATTGAATTTTTTCATAAACACTTCTTAAGTCCAGTAAATAGGCTAAAGAAATCAACTCGTCGTTGAAATACTTATACAATGCATCATTTGTCACTTTGCGTAAAGAATCAATGTTCTCGCTAGGAGCAAATCCATGATAATAAATAACATTGCTCAATTCTTTCTGCATGAAAGCATTTAGGCCTCTAGCAAAGGTCGTTTTCCCTGCACCTCCCATACCACAAATGCTAATATGTTTCCCCATAAAATTTCCTCCATTTCTATTTTGTATACCTCTCGAAAACGCAGAGAAATACCAAAGCTTTAGAAACATAGCATCAAATCCGCTCTTGTTTCATGAATGTGTTTTTTCAAATTGTTTTCCATGTCTCCGCTTGAAATTACATCAATATTACTATAAAAAATGTAAAAAAGAGAATTACCACATTGGTGTTTTACTTAATAAGTGATACCAAATAAGGAATGAGCCTTGTTAAAGATGACGAAAAGCATAACACAACCAAAGGGGACTAAGAAGTCCCCTTTGGTTCCCTATATCAGCCTATCTCTAATCTAAAGCTTCCTTAAACAAAGTCTTTATATATCTGGGATGCCTTAGCTCCTTTACTCCCTTGATATTTGCCATCGTATAACACAATCTCACCTTTTGGCACCCAAAAGGTGACCTGTCCTATCAACATATTAGGAAATACTTTTACAGATTGAACTGCATGTAACTGTAATGTCCATTGATTGATGGATCCGATATCAATCAAGTCCGCTGTAATATGAACAAACAGTCCCAATCTAGCTATTGAAGACTTAGCGCGTATTATGGGCACATATTTATTACTCCCCATAATTTCATTTGTAAAACCTAAGTAAATGCGGTTCGATTGTAAGACCAATCCCTCTTTAGGTATTTCGATATCTTCTGTTTCCTGTTTCACCTTCGGATCCAGTATATCGTTCTTATATACCTTTAAACTGCTTCCTAACGAAAAATCATAACTGTTGGGATTAATCTGTCGCTTATTAAATGGAGTAATATGTATATTCTCGTTTATCACTTCTTTTTCAATTTCACATCCAGTTAATATCATGCCTCTAATCTCCCTTCAGGAGTGTTAAAATGAGTATAACTCCCTTGATATAAACTTATATCACCCTGGGGTTCCCAAAAGCTTACTTGTCCAATAATCATCGATGGATAAATTTTGATTGGTTGTACACATTTCAACTCCAGAGTCCATTTATGTGATTCTCCTAAGTTTCCCAAATCTGCTGAACATTGTAAGAACAAACCCAATCTTCCTAAAGAAGATCGTCCTATGAGCGATGTCACATAATGGCTACTGCCAATAATTTCATTGGTAGTTGCTAGATACAAGCGGTTAGGCATAAGCACTATCCCATCTTCTTTTATATGTTTGATTTCAGAAGTTATGGTTTCCCCCTCTTCGTTCACCGTTACTTCGCGATAAAAATCACCGAGTCGATAATTATAACTATTGGGGTTCAAGTGTTTTTCGTTGAATGGGATAATATCTATTTTATTTTTTTTTATCATTTTCCTAATTTCGTTGCCTGTCAATATCATGCTTGCCCTCCCTTCCAGCGATGGTAATTTAAACGCTAAATCACTATCGCTTTGTTTTAAATATCAAATCAAATATAATAATTCCAGCCTGAGGCTTTTATTTCGTAATTTTGACTATCTCTATTGCAGAAAACAGCCCCTGTATTATTGCCTTTTTGTATTCTTCCTATTATGTATAATCCCGCCTCTTCAAGTTTAATTAGATCGTTTTTTTCAATATTCTTATCAAGCGTTCCAATTAACTGAAAATCTGCTCCAGCATTAAAAACTAGATCGAGAATCCCCATTGTTTCATGCTCAGTAATTTTCCAACTCAGTGGATGAATCTGTAATTTATCGAAATCCAATGTAATCTGCATATCGTTTATTTTCGCAATCTCATGTAAAGATTGATAAACACCATCGGTATTGTCCATACAAGTTATTGAATATTTCGGTTTCATTTCAGACAACATTCGTGACAACTCACAACTGAGTAGGGGGTATTTGAATACCGATTTTAAGATTTCCTCCTCAGTTTCGTTAAACGTAAACCCTTCTCCTTTGGTTTTTGTAAAATACTTAAATGAAGTCGGAGTTATTCCAATATGCTTTGTAGCAAAAACATAATCGTTATCTTGACTTCCAGAACGATAGATCAAATTAGGGATTTTGCCTTTTCCGATCGAAGTTGCTGCCAAATTCATTTCTACACTATCACTCAAGTCTCCACCCAAAATTAAACAATTATTATCTTCGCAGGCTTTCTTTGCACCCTCCATGATTTGAGTAAATTGACTTACTTTCATATCTTTGTTAAAAGCTAAGTTTAGCAGAATTCCATAAGGTTGCGATCCGCTGGCATAAATGTCACTGATGTTTAACGATGCTAAATAATATCCCAATTCATAATCATTAATTAGTCCCAACTCATAGCTTAAAAGATCAGCCGGTACACGATCAGTTGACATTGTAACGCAGTCACTTTCTCCGATAGGAATCACAGCGCAATCATCTCCGGCTAACGAATTCGCCTTCATAGGGTTTATCATAGGAATTATGATCTCTTCAATTAACCGCTTTTCTCCATACTCTTTCAACATCAATTCGCTCATACAAAATTCCCTTCCTTAATAAAGTTCGCATCCAAATAACGAAAAGCCTGAAACACCAACGCAATTTCGAGTGTCCATGATATCGTTTGCATAAATTGAAATAAATTATGTAGTACAGAAAAATTTCAGCAAATGTTTATTTGGGAGGGACGTGATGTAATAATATTGCTTTCCTTAAACTGATCTACGGCGAGCAACTCTTCCTTTTGGATAACTTACGGTTGTTCACTCGTTAGCTATGTTTTGCGTATATAAAATATATTCTGTGTTCAGCGTAAAAAAGGGATACTCTCTTACCATGTTTTCGGAATTTCGGTTTTCCTTTTATACCATGTTCCACATTCGATGCAGATGCTAGCTTCTGAAACAAAGTTTACGAATCTTTACGATTCTGGGTTTTGTTCTAACTATTCGCTCCACAGCTTCGCAAAAATTAGCTCGGTAACCCTTGCACGGAAACTTTTATTATTGAATATCGCATGAATGATTATACCTATTTTAACAGATAAAAACAACTTTGTAAATTATTTAAAAATTTACATTTAAAAAACCAAATACATATTACCAGTATACATTTCCATTGGCACTAATCATGAAATTAGTAATCAATGATGCATAAATATCGAAAAGACTTTTAAACGAAATGAAGTATCTCAAATAATGAATAAACTATCATAATTATTAAATTTTCAAATATTATTGATGATCTCAAAAATCTTACTTTTATTGTTTTCTTCTATTTCAACAACATTAATATTATTTTCCTGAGTTATAATAATTAAATTTTCATATTCTATCCAACTTGCATTTTCCACTTTTTTCAATACTGAACTAAAGGATTCAGTATATATAAAAAATAGTCTTTTTGATATTCTAAGCAATTCCTGAATGAAATCTTTTAAGATTTTCTCGCTAAATATTCTGAAATAATCACTAACTATAATCGCATCAAAGTATTTATCTAAAAATGGCGTATTAACACCAAGTAGATACACTATATTTTTATCCGGAAAACGCACCCCTAAATAATTAAAAGTATTCTTATTTTGAACAAATATGTCAGTTGCAGTATTCAATTGATTAATAAATGCGAAGTTATCAATTCCAATTGTAGCAACCCTCGAAGAATTGCTTATTATTTGATTTATACACTCAAATAATTTTGTTTTATAACGCGGAATTATATGCTGTAAAACTAAATTATTATATTTACTCAGAGCCTGACTATAATAAGGGCCAGGGTAATATAAATACAACTCTGTATCAAAAGAATACTGTTTACGATGTAACATTAATTCATTCCTTGCATTACTAAGCGTTTTTTCATTTGAACTCTCTGATGAACTAAGATGAGGAATATGCAAACAAGTAGATGCCTGATCTGCAATAAATAAAGCCCCCTCTTTGAATAGTCGGTAACACATATCTGTATCTTCTGCTCCCCAACCTAGAAAAGCATCATCGAATCCGCCTATTTTCTTTAATAGATAATTAGAAGTAGTTAATGCTGCAGTCCAACCGATTGACCAAGGAGCAGATAAATTGCTTAATTCATTATTAGTCATTTCAAAAAGTCCAGCTCTTCGATCTATCCATTCAGGGATGCCTGACAGTTCTTCTGTAATTTTTTTGAAATTTGTAGGTGAAACACAGTCTATAACTGAAACATCGTCTTTCTCAGGCTCAACATACATACCTAGTACAGAATGATAAACGACCAGTTTTTCACCTCTTTCTTTAGTTATAGAGTAAATATTTCCAACAAAATCGTTTGGAATTAATACTCCACAATCTAAAAATGTAATCCACAACCCCTGACTAGCTTCTATCCCTGCGTTTCTAGCTCTTGCTCTACCAGAAAGATCATCTCTCTCCCGAAAAATATATTTAATATGTGAAACCTTTTTTTTATACTTTTCAAAAACATCTTTCGTGTTATCAGATGAACCATCATCCACAATAATTACTTCAAAACTTACGTCTACAATTATAATTTGTTCAGTTATATATTTTAACGATTTCTCTAATAAACTTGATCTATTGTAAGTAGGTATAATTATAGATAAAAACAACTTTTTTCCTCCTAGTCGAATATTCACCATATATCCTAAAACGAATGGCTTCATTTGCTAATGATGTACTCGTTGATGAGGTTTCTCAGTCATGTATAAACCCTCAACTCTATGTCTTTACAAGCAAATCACTGATGTATTTAAAACGGGATGCCATTTATAACTATAACTCGTTGTTATATGACGAAATGAAACTTTATAGAATAAAAAAAGAGAGCTCCTCAAGTGTATATCAGGTTTATCAGACAGATAAGGTTACCTTCTCCGAAGAAAAAGTTATCCTCAGCATAAGAGGAAGAAAACTCGTTTAGATATCCCTCTCAGCAATAAAAACTATTATTTTCATGTATAAACCAAATAACATCAATTTCAGACGCTCTCTTGAAAAGTCCCATATATTCCCCCTTCTTATTTAATAGGTTTTGGAGTGAGTTTACTTAATTCATCTTTATCCAATCAATGTATACACCTTTACTAAATTTGATACATAGATTAGTAGACTTTCTATCTTCGATTAAGCAACTTATATCCAAATTAACACTATACCATTCTCCAATTTTTGCAACTTCCTTCCTATCTAATAACGCTCCTAGAACTCCTCCTTCTCTAACTTCTATTACTAGATCTTTAAGATATGAGTTTACGTACAATTCCAAAGAGGTATCCTCTTCTAAAATCACATCATTAAATAATAACCAAGATTGTTCACTTTCAGTATAGACTACTTGCTCTCCGCTACTAGACTTGGATAACAATACATTGAAAGCGTAGTCATAGTTTTCAGCTTTTGTTTTAGTTTTCAAAGATCTGGACGGTTTATCGTTGCCCATGATCTTTATATCTTGCTCTAAACGAATATCCTCTGAAGAAGATCCTATCGAAAATGTGTACACTGCTTCTTCAACGCTATATCTCTGTTCTCTAACATTCCAATACGCAAGTTTAGAAATCGGGATGGAGAATTCGATCTTCCTATTTTCACTTGGATTAAGATTAACTTTCTCAAATGCCATTAACTCTTTCAATGGTCTTTTCAACTTGTTAGAATTGCAACGTACATATACCTGAACTACTTCATCACTTACTTTAAGACCAGTATTGGTAATATCGAAACAGACGACCACATTTACATCATCAGTATTTTTTACTGTTAGATCGGAATACGTAAATTTAGTGTACGTTAATCCATGCCCAAATGGATATAATACTTGGTTCTTGTAATAGAGGTATGTTCGTCCTCCATTTATTATATCGTAATCGAATATATCAGTTAGACCTTCAAGATTACGATACCAAGTCATCGATAGCCTACCAGCAGGACTATAATCTCCAAAGAGCACCTCTGCTAGTGCATTTCCAAGTTCTTGGCTACCATGCGAAGCATATAAAATTGACGGCACTAAGTTATCAACTTCAGTAATAGTAAATGGGTAGCTCCCAACTATACAAACAACAACATTTTTATTAATATTATACATATTTTTTATTAGGTTTAGTTGAGATTCTGGAAGTTCTAATCCAGGGCGATCTTCATCTTCCTTGCCATTTATCAGAGGATTATTACCAACAAACACAATTACAGTATCTGATTGATTGGCTACTTTCATCGCTTCATTTTCGCCATTTACAATTACCTCTAATTCAAAAACTTCATTCAAATCATTACTTTCCTCATGTGATTCTTTAAATTTAACCTTATCGTCTATAACGGATAGAGATTTGTTATTCCAGGTTTTTATGCTGACACCATTTTGTAAATCAATAGTACTAAATACTTCTCTGACAAACCATCCAAATGCCTCTTCTGCAGTAGCCGATATTTCTTTTTGGAAGGTAACATATTTATCATTCAGCATAGATTTAATTGTCTTCTTATTCCATCCCCAGTCACAATATTCGAAAATTTCATTATCGGTAATTTGTTCACCACTTGCCGTTATCTCACCTGTGGTTTGGTTTACGGACAAGTACTTTCCAGTTTTCTTTGATTTTATTGCTATATAATCATTTCCATTATGAAAATTCACATCGATTGCTGAGCCAGTTCTATTAATTATTCCTTGCAATGGGGTTACTTTATAAGAAAAATCACCGCTATACCAATCTCTATATAAAACATTGGACAATGGTCCTACCACTGCTACACTTTTAAGCAGATTTGTATTGAGCGGAAGGGAGTTATTGGTGTTTTTTAGCAAAACAATGGACTCTCTAGCTGCTTCTAATGATAATAAATTGTTTTCTTCACAACAAAGATATTCTTCTGGAATACTGGAATATGGATTTAAGTGATCTGGATCAAATTCACCTAACTGAATTCTTCCTCTAAATACATTTTTTATCGCTCTATTAAGATCTGATTCCTCAAGTAAGTTTAGTTGTAATGCTTCTTTAATTGAAGTTACTACTAATTCAGCTTCATCATTAATACTATCTACTCCACTTTTAATAACTAGTGATACAGCTTCTGCATATGAAGAACAATATTTATGTGAATCAACTAGCATTTTCATATCACCTGCATCACTCACAATATACCCTTCTAGTCCCCAAGATTGCTTTATAATATCCTTCATTTCCGGATCTATTATACAAGGCAATCCATTTACACTGTTATAGGCAGGCATTATTGAAAAAGCTCCATAATTCTTTATGATTTCCTTGAAAGGCTTGATATAATATTCGTATTTATTTCTATTATCAATATTCGATGAGGATACTAATCTATTCTTTTCATTATTATTCCCCATATAGTGCTTTAAAGTAGATAAAGCTCTTTTATAAAATTGATGATTTCCCTGCATACCTTCTACAAACGAACGGGCAAGCATTGAAGTAAGTAAAGGATCCTCACCATATCCTTCTTCTGTTCTACCCCAACGAGGATCCCTTAGTAGATCTACCGTTGGCGCCCACAAAGTAAGCCCTCTCTTTTTATTTAATTTTTGATAATAAACCCTGGCTTCTTTCCCAATAGTCTCTCCTATTCTGTTCATCAACTTAGTGTTCCATGTAGAAGATAAACCAATCGGTTGCGGGAAACTAGTT
Organism: Paenibacillus sp. FSL K6-4396; assembly: GCF_038002525.1. Lineage (NCBI taxonomy): Bacteria > Bacillati > Bacillota > Bacilli > Caryophanales > Paenibacillaceae > Paenibacillus > Paenibacillus sp. FSL K6-4396. The sequence goes on from NZ_JBBOCR010000001.1 coordinate 5,374,929, forward strand.
GCCTTACCAAGCCATGCTAAACCATGAGCAGCTTCTCCACCTATAACATATTCGTTAATGCCTAGTCTCTCAATCCCTCGCTGGTTTGTTGGCATCAGATATATTTTTTCTTCAAGTGTTAATCTCTTAATTAGGTCGTCTAATCTTTCTTCGATGTTTTTAAAATGGTTATTAAATATACTCATCTTGTTTTCTCCTTCTCTCAGTGACCTGAACTTTCATATCTCTGAATGGCTATCCCAAAAAATCTAAGCATACAATAGACACTATATGCGATTATCAGAGGATACATTGATAAAAATATTAACGATCCTTCTTTTTGTAATAATATTACGGTAGGAACATAGCTTATAAAGGCATACGGAACTACTACTATAAGAGCTTGCAATGGAAGGCTATATATACTCATAGGGTATTTAGAAAATTCTGAAAGACTATGGTTCGCTATCATCAAAGGATTTCCATTTTTAGTCCAAAAAGAAATAGTCGCAACACAATAATTTATTGATACACGAATGATAACTCCAAGAATTATGAATACTATAACCAGCAATATATTCAAAGCACTCAACAGATCTAAATGAATCATAGAATAACTCAAAAGTACTAATCCTATTAAGCTATTACCAATTCCTTGAGATCCAAATCCAAGAGTTGCTATTTGAATCATAGGAGAGACTGGCCTCAGTAGAATTCTATCAAACTCACCAGAGTTGACAACTGATGTGAGAGACCATAATCCATCAAAGAAAATTGACACCAATCCCTCAATTACATAAACAATGGAATATATCAGAAGAATCTCTTGAAGATTCCATCCATCAATACTAGGAATTCTATTGAAGATGGTTAATATAAAAATAACACCTAAGAATTGAGTTAAACTTCCACTTAAAATTAATAAAATGAAATCGGCACGAAATCTGACTAAAACCCTAAGATTAGCATAGAGCAAAATAAAGTAAATTTTTAGATTCCTTATCATTGACCTTTGCTAACCTCCATGTATAGTTAATTTTTTTATTCCAAAATGATAAATAAATTTCACAGCAATGCAAAAGAACAATATCCAAAAAAATTGATTCATTATAAGACTTATCATAGTTGTATAATCGTTTCCTCCTAAGAATATACTTATCGGTGTATGTATAATTGTTTGAAAAGGTAAAATTTCACAAATGTTTTTCAGCCACTGAGGGAAAAACTCGAGCGGAACAAGCGCCCCTGAGAACAAATTAACTATTGCAATTCTTGTCCACATTACTCCTTGAACATTATGAGTCCAAAACGACATTAACGAGGATGTATAAACAACTAAATATTTTATAAGAAGGGCATTGATAAAACTGAAGAAAAAGAATAACATATTAAAATTAAAGTTGAGGTAACCATTACCTAGAAATAATAGAATAATAAAACCAATCATTAGATTAATAACAGTTGTAAAAGCAATGGTGGTCCCAATCTCAGTCATAGTGTTTTTGTTGTGACTCATAGGGCGAATGAGTGTCATAGCAATCGAACCGTCTATAATTCTTTTAGCGCATCTATATTCAGAGTTAGAATCAGTATTTATAATAAAAACTAGAACCAGATAGGTTATCATGTCACTCCACGTATATCCAGCAATTACCGATTGTCCTGCATATATCGTTCCCCACAGATTCAACATTAAGATTAATGAAATAATACTAATAAATATATCAATTAAGGTAGTTACCGGATAAGCTATCTTTACTTGTAGAGTACATTTAGCAACTGACAAATATTTTTTCAATTGTCTTCCTCTTTCCCAAGATTAAGTGTGCCCTCATAAACTTGTTTCAATATATGTTCAATTCCTGTTTGCTCAGTTTGCATATCAATTATGTCTACAACACGCATAGTTCCATCAAGTACTTCCTTCATTGATATTTTAGTAGAATCGAAAGAAATGGAAAATTCTCTATCTGAAGTTCCCTCTATACTTATATTTGAACCGTTAATCTGATTGTACAGTTTACTAATATCAACAAAATCCTCTGTTCTGACATGAATTTTTCTAAATCGGCCGTAGGTATCTAATATATAGTCTACTCTTCCGTCATAAAACACCTTTCCTGAATCAATCAAAATTAACCTCTCACAAATCTCTTCTATATCTCCAATATCATGTGTGGTAAGTAAGATTGTAGTTTTATATTCCTTATTGATAAATTTCAAAAAAGCTCGTATTTTTTCTTTAGCAACAATATCTAGTCCTATGGTCGGTTCATCAAGATATAAAATTTTAGGGTTATGTAATAAAGCTGCTGCTATGTCAGCTTTCATTCTTTGACCTAAAGATATTTTTCTAGCAGAAAGATGTGAAAATTCACCTAAATTAAGTATTTCATTAAACACTCTCAAATTTTCTTTGTAAGTTTTGTCATCAATCTCATATATATCTCTTATCAAATTAAACGACTCAGATATTGGTAGATCCCACCACAATTGAGTCCTTTGACCAAATACTACTCCAATTTGTTTCTTGTACTCTAATTTTTGTGTTTTCAAGTCAATGTTGTTAATGGAGATTTTACCTTCACTAGGTTGCAAAATACCTGTTAGCATCTTAATAGTCGTAGATTTTCCTGCACCATTTTTACCTAAATAAGCAACGCTTTCTCCCTCTAAAATTTCAAAATTTATATCATCCACTGCATTTTTATAAACATGTTTCGGTGCAAAAAAATGCTTTATACTTCCCCTTAAACCAGTTTCTTTTATAGGTTGTTTATAAATTTTTTTTAAATTTTCAACTTTAATCATGTTTAATTAGCCCCTTCATGTTTTATAGATAAAATCCAAGTTATACATAATGAATTTAATTAATCACTATGCATAAAGCCCTTTTGGTTAAATCCAGCCATCATATTAGAGGCTAATATACGGCTTTTAGAGGTAAAAGCAAAAGTGGTGAGAACTTTTTTTAAAAAAATATTACATTGATGTATCTAATTTTCGTTGTTATTCGCATATCTTAGAACTTTATTTTCATTCTAGCTTACACCTAGAACATTTGTCGTATTTTTCTTTATTTCAATATATCGTGATGAGGGGTGCATAGAGCCGCAGATCATCTTTGACATTTACTTTGAAGACTAAACAGGTTACTATACCTATCGCACACTTGCTTCATATGCATATGGATATAAAATTCAGATAATCGTCGTCATCCCGAATAGATCATTAAACATCTCATTGCAATGTAGGTTGTTCCATTCAAATTCCTCCTGGTAAGCGGTTACTATTGTCCTCGAGGATTATTAGGTATAATCCTTGTGCCTTGACGTATTGAGCAGATTCATACACCTTCATAAGGTCATAATCTGAATCCAACTCAAAGAATGCAATACTTGTCCAAGTTATACTTTTCTCTTTAGATATAGGCATCCTTCAAGTTTGCCGATTTGACACCATTGCTAACGTAAGCTCGACTTAATATCCAAACCAGGCAACAATTTCATTACCGAAGAGTCAAACTTTTCAATTATTTGGCATTTCAAGTTTACTCACTCTTTCGTTTGACAAAAACACAGCCAGTTTGACGAATGAAGAAACTCTTCAAACTCTCGTGCTGGTAACGAAACCGAAAATTAAATGCATCGAAATAGAGGTTCGTTTTTTTATTTCCAAAGAAAACAGGCATACTTAAAGATACATAGCGACTTTCTATCATTTTCAAACTTGAAAGTAAACTTTAAATGCGAGTTAAATCAAAGCTTTTCTAATTTTAATTGAACTATATTTAGAAGTTCTTCCTCAAATTTATTGGACACTTGATCAGTACTAAAACGTTCTACTGATTGTGAGCAAATTTCAGATTCTGGTAATTTTAAAGATTTATTGATGATACCGTCCAAAATATCGACAAGCGCTTCTTCATCTCCTGACGGAAATAGCCATCCATTTTCACCATTTCTCACAATGTCTGTTGGGCCGGATGGACAATCACTTGAAACAACCGTTATTCCTCTAGAAAGAGCTTCTGCTAAAACAAGACCAAAGCCTTCATAGTTTGAAGCAAGCAATAAAACATCTACTTCTCGTATACATGACCATGGGTCATCCTTCCAACCCAACCAACTAATTTTGTCATTTATTTCTTTTTGTTCAGCTAATTCAATTAAATCTGGATAATTTTTCCCCTCACCAATAACTGTAAAATGCCAATCCCCTTGGATTTGTGACAAAGCATTGATTATTAAATCTACTCTCTTTTGATAATTATACAATCTACCAACATACAGTAATTCGATCCTCCCGGAACTTGATCTAGGTATTAATTGATCTCCTAAAACAACGGGATTGTATATTAATTTACTTGGTATTTGAGGAGTGAATTTCTCTAAATCCTTAAGTAAACCACTGCTAATACAAAGGTGACCATCAGCGTAAGAAACCATTTCCCACTTTCTTATATTTGTTAGATTGAAATGAAGCCAAGTGACTACACTACAATATATATCTAGAATTTTTACTGCTTCACTCGCTATTTTAGTTGAGAAAGGAGAAAGTGTAACAATAGCATCAGGGAACGGTTCCTTTTTAATAATATTCACACATTCTAACAATTGAGTCGAAAACTTATCTTCCTCATCTTGAAACTTAGTTTCAACACTAAACATATGTTCCACTGGTAGAAACCTTTCCCAATAAGGATCATCAGATTTTTCAGTTAATATAAGCTTTAATTCATGCCCACGTTTCAATAGTGATGTAGCAATCAAATTAATCACTGTTTCCATACCACCACGTCCGCCAAGTTTATAATCGACAAAAAAATATAATCTCACTCATTCACCTTACCTTTCTAATTTCATTGCAAAACTTAGAGCACAGACCAAGCTAGGAACGAAAACGTTTTACAATATGACATATTAAATATCTTCATCCCTTTATCCTCCATAAAAAGAGCCTTACAATTCCAAAACAGATAGAACCCTTTTACTTGCAAACTCTTCATTATTTGATAGTAAAATCAGTGTAAATTACTTAAATAATGATGAATACAAAAAAAGCGCTTTCATTTATATCGTTAGAATACTTAACAATATTCTCTTTGTACAGGTCATCATAACCTGCCGGAATTTTGGAGGTCTGTAATGAAGCCTAAGCATACTTTTTTAATATGTATTAATTCCACTTGTATTATTTATTAGATACTTCTCAATCTTGGAACTTCACATCCAACATTACCCATTATAAGCCATTTTGTTCAATAAAACAACATTATATGCAAGAATAGCACTAGATGAATTAGTAATTGAATAAGTACTACCACAAATGATAATAATAGTAGCCTTCATTTGAATCTGTTCTTTCCAAATGAACCAACGCATTTGTTGCACTGGATAGAAGGAATAGAAACAATATGAAGCTAGCAAGTACTTGATTATTCATTCTATATTTCTAATCCTATTTTCCTACGCATCATAAAATACAATATATCACAAATGAATATAATACTCCCACTAATGAAAAATGCTTCTCTCACTTGCACTACTATAAGATACTTGGAGTGTTCAGAAGGCCATGAGCTGTTTCCTCTAGTCGTTTGTTTTTTTTGGAAAGACCGTAATATAAAATTAGATAGAGCAGGGAGATTGTAAAATTTAATGAATTTTCGGCACGAGACTTACCTTATTAGTGTCTATATCCTTTCCACTTATTGTTAAATATGATAAAAATATAGCCCCTGTTCATACACTGCCGTTACCTTCAATGGAGATCTTGGCTATAGTCACATTGTCAACAATAAACTTTAGTTCGTATTCATAAGTAAAGTCTTTAACCCTGGAGTTATCTTGTTCTCTTTTTATATTCTAGCCCTAAAACAGATCATACGTTAACTGCTGCCCAGCTTTCACATCTTTATCTTTTGTAGACCGAAAAAGTGACTTAACTGATTTTAGGAGCTCACCTTTGACATTAACATTTCCGATGTGCTTTATATTGATCGAGTGGACGAATCTTCCCATCCGGATTCGGAAGTTCTTTCCGTCCTGCAGGCTGGGAGCGATATGATAGGTTCCGGTTATCAGCTTGTTTCCCAGTTCCTCCAGGAAGCGCTCGGCACCACACTCCTGAACGATGGTGTCTAATGCCACTCCATCGCCCCCCCCACTGCCTTAACCTGTTTCCATGCTCCCCAGAGAACATCTTCTCGGTAAACCTTTTCATATAATGCATGAAACCGGCACCTTGGATGCTCCTTGGCCGCCAGATATAGTACGTTTTGAAGTTGTCGATCTTTTACTTTGGCTTACCCAGACCGGACTTTCACCGGCTAGTTGTGTCTAGCTTGGCTAGGCATGCAAAACAGAAAAAAGTCTTTCAGATTATATCTGAAAGACTTCCACATTCCTCAACAAAAAAACAATCAACCAAATCTACCACTAATATAATCCTGCGTACGCACATCGACTGGCTCGGCGAACATGCTTTGGGTAGCTGAATACTCCACTACTTCGCCGTTCAGGAAGAAAACAGTCTGCTGGGATACACGAACGGCTTGCTGCATGTTATGAGTCACCATCACAATGGTATAGTGCTCCTTCAGTTCATGCGTCAGCTCCTCAATCTTGAAGGTAGACACGGGATCAAGCGAAGCAGTCGCTTCATCCATCAGCAGAATATCCGGCTCCACTGCCAGCGCACGTGCGATACAGAGGCGTTGTTGTTGTCCACCAGACAGACTTAACGCAGAGCGCTTCAGGTTGTCTTTTACCTCATCCCACAGGACAGCAGATCGCAGGCTCTGCTCTACAATCTCATCCAGCTTTTTCTTACCATGAATACCATGCTGTTTAGGGCCGAAAGCCACGTTGTCATAGATGGATTTCGGAAAAGGGTTCGGTTGTTGGAAGACCATGCCGATCTTCTTGCGAAGGGTCTCCACATGGACTTCACCGTTATAGGTATCAGTTCCCCCTACGCTACTTTGCCTTCAATCCGTGTGCCGGGTATCCGGTCATTCATACGGTTGAGCGTACGCAATAGGGTTGATTTGCCACAACCCGACGGTCCGATAAATACAGTAATTGCCCGCTCAGGAATTTTAATGGACACATCCTTCAGCGCTTGAAACTGACCGTAATACAAATTCAATTTATTGATCTCAATAATAGGTTGCACAAGGCGCCCTCCCGGGTTGAAATGGAATGATTTGCAGATTCAGCTTAAACAGTTGGAGTTGTTCCAGAGGATACCGAGTAGCGGCCCCCTCTTTCATCAGGCTTGATTTTTACGTGCTTTCAACCACAAGGATACACGGAACAGCACATTAATGAGCAACGCTATAAAGATCAGCACCGCTGTGGTTTTCTGCGCAATTTCCTCGGCATCCGGCAAATGGCTTCCGATTAAATTTACCAGAGATGTACGGCAAGGGTTCCTCCCGGCGATAACAAATTAAAGTCCCACATCTCCCCTGAGGTAGACACTCCAGCGGTTAGAATAATGACGGCACTCTCACCAAATGCCCGACCTGCCGTCAGGCAAATACCCGTCATGATCCCGTTGATAGCCACCGGCAACAACACTTGGCGGATCGTCTGAAGATGCGTTGAACCCAGCGCAAACGATCCATTGCGAAGTTCCACCGGAACTGCCCTGACGTATTCCTCCGTTACTCTGGTTAGCACAGGCAGGTTCAAGAAAGCCAGACTGACGGCTGCGCCCAGAATGGTAAGACCAATTTCAAAAAAACTCCACAAACAGGGCAATACCGAACAATCCAAAGATGATGGATGGCACAGAGGACAATCCCTCCACGCAAATACGAACGGTCTCGATTAGCTTATTATTTGGTGCAAACTCTGCCAGATATATGCCTGCCGCCATACCAACCGGGATGGAGATGAGCAGGGACAGAATCAACACATAGAACGAGTTGAACAGCGCCGGGCCGATCCCTCCCCCTTCTTCAATCTCACTAGGAACACCATAGAGAAAATCCCAGCTTAGCAGAGGCAATCCTTTTGTTCAGCAGCAAGAATAACAGTCCAACAATAAATAAAATGACGACAATACCAACGCCCCATACCATGCCGGTAAAGAGCCGATCCATCACCATCGATGAACTTCTCCGTTTGCCAAAAGAATAAGCAGCGTTCGCCTGCTTCTTCACACTCATACGTTTCGGTCCCCTCTCTTCTGAAGCAGTCTTACGATAACGATCATCAGGATTGATATCGCCAGCAGGATAAAGCCCATCATGTACAGACCATGATTCCAGGTAGAGTCGAATTCCACACTAGAGCCTTGCATGACGATATTACTGGTCAGCACGGCTGTTGGTGTGAACAGACTATTCGCGAGTTGCGCTGTATTACCGATGACCATCACCACCGCCATCGTCTCACCGATCGCACGAGTCATCCCGAGAATAACCGCGTACATAATCCCACCTTTGGCAGCAGGTAAGACAACACGAGTCACGGTCTGGAATCGGTTCGTACCGAGTGCATAGGCTGCATCACGGTATTTGTTCGGTACGGCAGATATGGCATCATCACTGATCCGGTTAATCGTAGGAAGCACCATGATGGTCAGTACAATGGACGCAGCAAGTAATCCGTCAGCCAGATCACGTCCACTAATATCCCTTAGCCAGGGGATGAGGATCGTCAGTCCCAGGAAACCGTATACCACAGAAGGAATACCCACCAGCAGATCCAAGACAGGACGCAAAATATGGCGAAGCCATTTGGGTGTCATTTCGGCCAGAAACACGGCAATGTGACAGAGAGTGGAATGGCGAACAACATTGTGAGACCCGTAAGAGCCAGTGTTCCGAGGATAAAGGTCAGTGCACCATAATGTTCATTTTCCGGGTCCCAGTTCGTGGAGAAAAAGAATTCACGCAGCGACACATCCGCAAAAGTGAGAACGCCGGTACGAAGCATCAGGATTAAGATACATAAGAGAACCAGACATACAAAGATCGCACTGCCGATACATACCATGCGAAACAGGTTATTGGACCACCTTAAACGCGCCTTACGGTTAAACCGTGATCCCGATTCAGGAGCCTTGCCAATACTTGTACCAAGCTCACTTGTGGCGGGGCTGTTCGTGGATGGATTCAAATCAATCATGAAGTGCTCTTCCTTTCACATAGAGAAGCCAGCTTGCGAACGTGCGCAGAAGCTGGCTATCCCTGTTCTTATGAAATGTGAGAATGACGAACGTTTGAAGCTCCGTTATTTTACAGCCGCAAGCGGAATGAATTTCAGCTTTTTCAGGGAACCGTTCTGGAATTTGCTGCTTTGGATGTAATCAATGAACGCTTTGGTTGCACCGGTAGGTTGACCTTTGGTCATGTAATATCCGATACCCCATACTTTGTAGGTTTTGTTCAGAACATTTTTCTCTGTTGGTGCAACGCCATTGGTGGATACAGCCTTCATTTTGCTAGTTACATAAGGAAGGTCAATATAACCGATCGCATTCGGTGTCGTTTCAATGGTTGTTTTCATATCACCGCTGGAGCCAACTTCTTTATAGTTATCGCCTTTGCTCATGAAATCCTTGCCGTCGAGCGATTTTTGCTGGAAGTTGACCCGTGTGCCGGAACCAAACTTACGGTTAACAACAACGATGTTGGCGTTCGCACCGCCGACGTCTTTCCAGTTGGTCACTTTGCCAGAGAAGATATCCTGCAATTGTTTCGTGGTCAGACTGCTTACACCCACATTGGTGTTAACAACAGCCGTAAATACCGTTACCGCTACCGGATTGGCTACCATTCCATCAAATTTCTTGAAGCCAGGTACATCCTTGGATGCGTCCCAGTCCACAGCACCAATGTCGGCAATTCCTTTACGTACGGATTGAGGGCCTGTAATGGAACCTGCGGCGGAAGCCGAGATTTTAACTTTTGGATTATCTTTCTTGAATTCACTTGCAGCCTGAAGAGTCAGTGGAAACAACGCCGATGAACCGTTGATGACAATTTTACCTTTCTCTGTGCTCTTGGCAGCGGATGCCGTCGTCGCTCCTCCAAGTCCACCAATTAGCGATACAGCCATAAGCATTGCTGTGAAGGGTTTGATCCATTTTTTCATTTTTATAAACTCCTCTCGAATTATAAAATAATTAATATCAACACGTGTCTATCATTCTGGATCAAAAAAATTACTTCGTAACAGCTCTCCAGCTGCCAGCCGCTTGAACCAGAACCCGGCCGTTTTCAATCACGGCGATTTGTGGTCCGGCAACGGTAATGGAGGATACATCGGAAGATACGGTATATAACTTGGTTTGTTTTCCTGTCACCGTGTCGATGGAAATAATGACGCTATTGCTGTCATCTTGCGCAACCAGTACGTACAAGACGTCACCCGATAGAATCGCTTGCTCTACATCGTGAACGCCATACACCGTTGTTGCCTCCTGGGATGAATCCACAGATTGCAGCGAAGCATTGCCATCCTCGGATGGTACACTTACGTAGTAGGCTTTCTGCCCGTCAACGGACCATACAAACACTTTGTCATCCGTTGAAGTCGTTAACTGCACCGTGTGACCATTTAACTTAATCACCGTAGTTCCACTATGTACTTCCGCTTGCGCGCCAATAGCCTTGATCACATCACGGAGCGACACAAGGGTCTCACCATTCTTCACGATGGAACGAACAACGACGCTGTTTCCGTTTATTGTAAGCGTGGAGTTATGCACCTGAGCTTTACTAGCCGCAGGTTTCACTGCTGGAGCAGCTGATACTGCACTAACCACAGAAGTTGTTAATACTGTGGCTACCATGGACACTACTAACACCTTTTTCATTGACATTGGCTTTGGTCACCCTTCTTTTCTCCATATAAATTTGCCTTGTATGCCGTGCCCTGCTGTCTGGTATTCTGCATGTATCATCAGTATGAGAGCTTGTCCGCCTCATCCCCCCAAACTTCCACGTTCATAGTAAAAATGACCTATCACGTTTGTAATTATAGGAGCGAATTGTAAATGGAAAATCCCGGAATTTTTAACGAAATGTCAATGTTTTCATATCAATACATTCATATGATTAGACACACAAAATGACCCATACAGAATGTATGGGCCCTTGCTGTCATTATATATTTTCTCATACATTATACTGTGGCAAACACCTGATCGAACCCAGCCTTCGACTTGGCAAATTGTTCGTTCGTACCAAGATTCGATGCCGTTGCCAGTACTTCCTGAGCCACCGCACCATTGTAACCAATCGCCTGCAGATTTCTCAGAAATCCACCCAGATCAATGACCCCTTCGCCGGGATACAAACGCTCATAATCCAGCAATTCTTCAACGGGTAGATCATAGGCATCATTAATATGAACATGAACAATCTGCTCTTTCTTCAGTTTCAGCAGATCTTCCATCGGTAAACCATTTGTATGCCAGTGATAGGAATCTACCAGTAAACCTACGTTAGGCGCATGGATCGTCTCGATCCAGTCCAGCGTATCTTCCACACGCCAGATAAACGGATTCTTCCATTGTGTCCGCAAATGGTGGCAGCCAACAAACTCCAGACCTAACTTAATCCCGTAAGCATCCAAGATATCTGCACAGAGTCTCAAGCGTTTCGTAGCGGCGGCCATAAATTGCGCTGCCGGTTGATCCGTTGAGGGTAAAATATACGTGCAACAGCTATAACAGTTTAGCGCAGCAGAAGCTTCTGCCATAGCGACCAACGATTGCAAACCCTCACGAAACTGCTCATCTGTCGTCCGCCACTCTACCGTCAGGCCCGATGAACCGATGATCACCTGATTGCTTTCCAGCAGATGTTGCGCCCGTTCTTTGCCATACGTCTCAATCAATGAGAGCGGATTCAAATCTACAGATCCGAATCCGTGCTTGGCCGCTTCTGTGATATATTGTTCATCAGACTCGATATTGCCCAGTCCCGCATTCGTTAACCCTCTAATCATCCCAATCTCCTCCTGTGACTCGTCTGGAATTGCAGCTTGTGTATCATTTTCTTTATCATTTTATAATAGCAGTACTCTCCGAAAAAGAAACCATCAAAAAAGAGCCGCAACAACGTTACATTAACGTCATTCCCGCTCTAACATCTCTATCACACGCTCTCCAGCGCATACCGGTTACGCGGAATCTCAAGACCCAGATTCTCCCTTAGCGTCTCATGTTCATATTCTGTACGGAACAGCCCTCGTTCTTGCAGAACCGGAACAACGAGCTCCACGAAATCTTCCAATCCATTGGGTACTACTGTACGAACATTGAATCCGTCTGCCGCTTCGCCTTCAAACCATGCCTGCATCTGATCTGCGATCTGATCCGGTGTACCAATGAACGATGTACGTGGGGTAGACGCTAACAACGCCACTTGGCGCAGGGTCAGCCCCTGTTCGCGTGCCTGCTGCTTGATCTTGTCCGTTGTACTGCGGAAGCTGTTGCTGCCGATCTCCCCAATCTCGGGAAAAGGTTCGTCCAGCGGGAATCGGGAGAAGTCATAATGATCGAAGTACCGCCCCAGATAGTTCAACGCCTGATCAATACTAACAAGTTCGGCAATTTCCTGATACTTCTGCTCCGCCTCTTCCTCAGTTCTACCCACAATCGGGCCGATGCCCGGGAAGATCAGGATATCTTCTGCCTGACGTCCATATGCCACCGCTCTTGCCTTCACATCCCGGTAGAACTCCCTTGCTTCCTCCAGCGTCTCATGTCCTGTGTAGACGGCATCCGCCGATCGGGCGGCCAGATCTTTACCAGATTCAGATGAGCCCGCCTGGAAAATCACCGGATGGCCCTGCTTCGAACGCCCCACATTAAGTGGACCCTGTACCGAGAAATGCGCTCCCTTGTGATTCAGCGTATGTAGCTTGGCAGGATCGAAAAATACGCCCTGCTCTTTGTCTCCGACAAAGGCATCGTCCTCCCAGGAATCCCAAAGGCCTTTGACCACATTCAAATGTTCTTCTGCAATTTCGTAGCGCAGCGCATGGTTGGGATGTTCGCCTTTGCCAAAGTTCAGTGCCGATCCTTCCAGAGGTGAAGTAACCACATTCCATCCGGCTCTCCCATCGCTTAATTGATCCAACGAGGCAAATTGCCTCGCAACCGTGAAGGGTTCACTATAGGAAGTAGACAATGTAGCAACCAGCCCGATGTGGGAAGTTGCCCCGGCGAGTGCGGACAGAAGCGTCAGAGGTTCAAAGCGATTGAGAAAATGAGGATTGGACTTCTCGTTGATAAAGAGACCATCTGCAATAAAGAGCAGATCAAACTTCCCTTTTTCAGCGATACGCACCTGCTTCTTGTAGAATTCCAGACTAACGCTCGCGTTAATTGGAATATCCGGGTGACGCCAAAAGGGAATGCTGTTACCCACTCCGTTCAGATTAGCTCCCAACTTCAATTGTCGTTGCGACATATATATTCCTCCCTATGTTGTAGTGATGACCATTCAGTTCAAGTCCGCCTGTTTCACATTACTAACTCTGACTGCCCAAGCCGCTCCCAGCAACACAATCCCTGTGAAGAGAAAAATAAACGGAATGCCGATCCATCCACCGAGTAAACCACCGATTAACGGTCCAAGTACAATACCGAACTGACTCGCCGTCTGACTCAGACTGACAGCCCTCCCACGAAAATCGTGATCAGCATACTTGATGATCAGCGCATTAAGCGCCGGATAGACTGCCGCAAAGAACAAACCATAAACAAATCGCAGGCTGCCAAAATAAATCAGATTCGTTGCTGTCATCTGCAGCAGACTGCCAATTCTACCGCCAATCAGACCAATAAATAGTGTTTTCTCGTATCCGATCCTTCCACCAATCTTGCCCCATCGCGGCCCCATAATGACGGTTGCCACACCAATCGCCGAGAAGACAATCCCTGCACTGAGTGTTGCACTGCCAACATCTCCGCCAATCTGGACGACATAGAGCGTCAGCACCGGTTCGATGATGAGCACGGAGGTAGAGACTAAGAGAATCAAACCATAGATTCGCATCAAACCCGGCGTGGAAGCCGCTCTTTTCAAATCCCCTATGATCTTCGTTGGAACGATCGTACGAGTTTGTCGTGACTCCTTAACACCCAGGACCATTAGAGCCGCGAGCAATGTAATTACAGCGGATGCAATGAAACATCCCCGCAGTCCGATCCAGTGACTCAATACACCACCGGCAAGAGGACCAAGAATCCCACCCGCAGCGCTGGCCGTGGAGATCACGCCAAGTGCGTAACCCACCTGTTTCTCCGGAGTATTGGTACCGATCAGTGTAATCGAGGCGGGATGGAAACCAGCCATGAGTCCCTGAAAGACCCTCACCGCGATAAACGTATACGGATCATACACAAAGAAGTTAGCCAGATGTGCAATGCCTAGCCCCACTCCGGAACGGACCAGCATCAGTTTGCTGCCATATTTATCAGCCAGTGATCCCCAGAAGGGTGCGCATAATCCGCTGATCAGAAAGCTGATGGAGATCGAAATACCCGACCAAGCTTCCAAGCCGCTCTGGATACCGAGATCATTTTGCAGGAATATAGGAAAGAACGGAACGGACAGCGAGTACGCCATATGATTGAAAAACAGGCTTAACCACAGAATATACAGATCTCGCTTCCATTGTGGCATCTTGGCATTCTCTATACTATATAATTCCTATATAAAAAGCAGGTCATTATCCATATTAGGGTAACGTCATCGGAACGTATAATAGAAAAGTTCAATAGACCCATTCAAGAATTATATGAATGGGTCTATCTTATCGTAGATACATCGTATTTAATTATTGTCCTAACTGTGATTGATACTCGTATTCGAATACATGTTTCATAATATCCAATTCCATATTTTTCAATTCAATGATTTTATCCAGCATGACATCATACTTTTTGTATACACCCTGCTCCATGATGAATTGATTCATATACATGACCAGATTACGGAGTTTTAAAGCTTCGCTAACCAGTTCTTCCAACCTTATTTTTATCGAAGGATCGGGGAGAAAGTCAAGTATGGCTTGAGCAAGCAGTTGTTTATGTTCGTAAAGCAGGTGAAAAGGATGTATAGCAAACGGCTGATTTGGCATCCCTTCCTTCTGCATCCCCAACATATCAATCATCTTATCGTATATTTCACTTCCAAGATAACGGTGATCCTTTCTCAGAACACTGCGAACTTGATTAGTCTCTCCTACGTATTCTTTCAAAATATTCATTAGATCCTCTTTGGAGAACTGGAGAACCGTTTCATAATAATATTCACTTGGTTCCTTGTACTCTTCTGTCTTTTCAATGGCCCATATTCCGTTTAGGTAATCCGTAGACCATTCAGCATCGAAATTCGAATCTTGAATAACAGTGATCTCATCATAGGGAAGCCATTTCTCACCGTAGAATCCATCCCAAAAATCATGGCACAGAAACTCTTTACGATCCGAATCGAATCCAGAGATGAATACCTCATGTTTACCACCACCAGGAATATTTCTCAGGAAATAAATATAATTATTCTTTTGAATTAGTTCCACTATAAAATCTTGCAGTTCCCACTGTTTTAAAATCATATCTCTATCGTACACCCTTGTAATCAACATGGGGCATGTCGACATTTTGAATTTGTGCCAAGGATAATACTGTGAACAGACGTCTAATCCATAGCCCCCTTCATCATTGTGATGCAGGATGACCAATAGATAATTATGATAAATCCAGCTACGTGAACGTTTGTCCAAGTCTAGCATGGAAAAGAGACTCGCGTGATGTGGGTAGGTAGTCATTAAAGGCTCGTTCACTTGCAATTTTTTAATCATGACTGATCTCCAATCCTGAGCAATTTATTAAGTTATGCTTCTCCAGTTCATGAATGGCTTCCAGCTTGCTTGTGAATTTTCTCCACTGATTATGTGTCATATTCTCCCGATATACCGCCTTCGCCAGCACATTACGTAACTCACTCCAATGATCCTGTATTGCCTGAGCAGCAGAAACAAGATCGGTATGATGTTCATATAACCGTTGCATACGATAGGTTTCGACCTTTTTGGCATTCACAATGTCTACAATGGATTGGAGAACAAGTTCAGCATAGGCCATATCAGGTGAATCTTCTTCATTGAACTGATACATCTTCTGTATGAAGGACAGAAGATGACTCAGTTCCTGATTAATCTCTCCTGGTGTAACGCGCACATGATCAATAAACATGTCACGCAGTTCTCCCAGCATGATGCTGTTTCTTTTGTGTGAGACAGTTTCACAAGCTGAAAATGCGTAGAACGTGGGTACTTCTTCTTCCTCCATGAAATGCCGTACGAATCCTTCGTAAGCTTGTACAATATCTTTCATAGGCATTTCCATCGGTTGATACGTGAGATTGTCCCGGTGATCATGTTCTATTACATGGAACACTTGCCGTTGGAGATCATACCCATAGATTAATAAGGAATGTGGCCAGTGGGTACGTAAATACATGTCTTTGCGCATGGACTCGTAATAACAGTCCACTCGGATAATTACTGGGCGGTTCAAGTTAACCGCTTCTATAATCTCTTTTCGTACATCCCCGCTGTAGGTCTTCGTTTCATAAGTTATCCCCATGCGCTCAATTAGCTGGTCATCTGATAATACAGCTTGATACTCTAATCGGAGTATGCCCTGATGTTCATCGAATCTATAGTGCATTCGGTCGTTAATCATCACAGGCAGTACACCAATAGAATAGAAGTTCAATACGGGAAAGAGTGAATTATAGAAGCAGTTTTTGTAGAAAACATCATTAAACGGCTCTATTCCTGCGATGATAACTATTGGCCTATGGGAATGATGTAATATAAGATGATTCGCTTCCGCCGTTGCCCCGACTTCCTCGGTAAATTGCTTCATTGCACCATCTGTCTCTGGCATATCCTGCTCTTCAAGAAGTATCTCTTTTTCAGAGTTATACTTATCCGCTTCATATCCCTTGTTTCGAAGCACTTCAGCCAGTGATGCAATAGTCTCATGCCGCATCACTTCATCAGCAGTAAGCGGAATACTCTGCCTCTCCATATTCGCCTCAAGTTTGATGACATTCAGTGAATGCCCTCCAATTTCGAAGAAGCGGGCATGAACGTCAATCTCTTTTAATTGCAACAGATCCGACCACAATTCGGCGAGCACCTGCTCTAATGCATTGCGTGGAAGTGTAATATCTGTCCCTTCTCCCTGTAAGAGCAAGGGATCTGGAAGAGCTTTTCGGTCCAACTTCCCATTGGCCGTATATGGCATATGATCCAACATGGTGTATCTGGAGGGCAGCATATATTCAGGCAACTCTGTCAGCAAAAAAGATCGCAATTGCTCCTGATTGAGACTTTGGCTCTCCGTTACTGTGTAATAGGCACATAACAGGGACTGCCCATCCTGATCTGACCGAACTGTGACCGCAGCAGCCGAGATAGCCGGGTACTGGAGCAACCTGTTCTCGATCTCCCCGAGTTCGATCCGATAACCACGTATTTTCACTTGAAAATCGGAACGACCCAGATACTCCAGATCTCCATTAGCATTGAGACGTGCGAGATCTCCTGTTTTATACATACAAGCGCCTTCATGAAAAGGATCTTTTAGAAACCTCTCGGCCGTAAGCTCAGGTCTGTTCCAATAACCTCTGGCTACTCCATCTCCTGCGATGCATAACTCTCCCGTTGCTCCGATTGGCATATGCCGATGCCGCTTATCCAGAATATAAATACGGGTATTTGCAATCGGATGACCGATCGAAATTGTCGTGGTAGGCGAAAGTTCCTTAATGCTCGACCATATTGTTGTTTCTGTGGGACCATACATATTGTAGATGCGGGCAGAGGTCATTCCCGCTACCTCTTCATACAAGGCATACGGTAGAGCTTCGCCTCCAATCATCAATATTTGGATTACGCTCCATACCGGTGAATCGGCTGTAAGCCCAATCTGAAGCATCCGCAGTCGAGAAGGCGTTATTTGAATTAATTCAATGTTGTGAGTAACAATTAGATGCGCAATACGGCTTGGACTTAACTGATCCTCTTCTACTGCCATGATCAGTGTTAACCCGTTAGCGAGTGCCCCAAGCGTTTCCAGTACAAAGATATCAAAGGAGAATGTTGTGAGGGCGAGAATTCGTTTGCCAGCCTCAAAAGAAATGCTGCGGGATACACCTTCCACAAAGTTTCTTAGTGCCCGATGTTCAATCATGACCCCTTTTGGCCTGCCTGTAGATCCGGAAGTATATATCAAATAAGCCAACTGCTCCGACGAAACAACTGGCAGAGAGATATGTTGTTCATCCCATTCTTCCATGCGAGAAATATCGATTATTTGTCCTGTGTATATGAGTGAGCCGATCAGATCGGGGTTCGTTAGCAGAATCGCAGCCTGGCTATCCTCCAGCATGAACTGCAATCGATTATTTGCATATGCGGGGTCCATTGGCATGTAAGCAGCCCCCGCCTTAAGTACACCCAGCATAGCCAAGAGCATGTCTTCCGATCGCGTTAACAGAATTCCTACAATAGCGCCTGATCTTACTCCCTGAGCTAACAGGTATTTCGCAAGTTGATCTGATTTGTAATCCAAGCTTTGATAGGTAAGGATATTTTCTCCGCAGATCACTGCGGGAATATCCGGCTGTTGTGCAGACCAGGACTGAATCATCTGGATGATTGAACGAGCTTCAGGAAAACGGATCTCCGTATCATTCAGATGTTCAATAACCTGGTCTTCCTTGCGCGAGAGCATCTTTATATGATGTAATCCCTCATCTGGATGGGCTGTACAAATAGAGAGCACACGTATCACGTGGTCTACAATCTGTTCAATAGTTGCTGGAGAATATATTGCGGCATTGTAATTCATGCGTAGCGCCAGCCCCACTTTAGACATTTGAAGTGAAAACACCATATCGGCTAGGGGGCCTGTTTCCTGTAGATTCTCCTGCATATTGTCCATACGAACCACAGTGGCTACCCTTGGCAAGTCTGTCCCTTCATGACCAAGCAATTCAAGAATTTTCTCCAGCGAAAGATGGTTAAACTTTTTGGCCGCACCCACAAGGGTCCTGAGCTGAAGAACAACTTCCTTAAAAGAACACTCTTCACCAAAATTGATGCGAATAGCACGTAGTTGACTTGAATTTGTTGCACCAGATGAAGCGGGAATACCTACAGTTATATCGTCATTGTCCAGATAACGGTGTAACACGTATGTGACACCTGCCAGAAGAAGAATAAATGCCCCTGCTTCGGTGTTCCCGGAAATGCGAAAGATTTGTTCTGAAACAGGTTGAGGAAATGCAATTTGCATCTCCTCAAACACTTGCTCACCCCATGTTCCCCTCGTTTGTTCACTAGGAAACATGCTGAATTGAAGGTCCCCCGAGAGATGGTTTAGCCAATATTGCTTCTCCTCTTCGAACTTTCGGCTCGATAATAGCAAATTTTGCATGAATGCACCTGGCTCTGCTGACAATTAGCACGCCTCCCCTTCTCTTTGAGATCAAGAATAATCAGATTAGGTTGAGACCTTTTTTCTTTGCCATCTTTTCTACCTTGCGCAGCATAACGATTGAGATAATTGTATACGAAATGGCAAAAAAGATGAGAATGCACCATTCCATCCAGATCGGTGCAAGGGGCACCCAATCTGTTTTGAAACTGTAATAACGCACCATATCATACCCCCAGGTATAAGGCAGGAGATATGCGATCCAACGAACGACTGCCGGAAACTGGTCCACTGGGAAATAAGCACCTGCTACAAATTCAAACATGATAAACAAAATACCCACAATGGATGAGACCTGGCGGTACAGAATCCCCAGTAGTGCAATCATGACGCCAAGCGCCATTAATGCAACGATGACCACAAGACAGGTGACTAGAATCATCATGGATTCAGCAAAGTTGAGACCTGCGTACAGAACAAGCAGAATATACATCGGTATGAACACAATGACATTCATTAATGCACTGGCTACAACCGTCCCTACATAATACGCATAACGAGAGATTGGATTGCAGTACAGATACTCCAAAGTGCCGTTATGGAGATCATTCGTCACGGCGCCGAGCGGTGCGTTTAACGCTACTCCGTAGAACAGCCATACAAGTATTGCACCCAGATAAAAGATAAACAGGTTATCTCCTTGAAGTACATTCTCTCCCTCGTATACAACAAACGTGGACATCAGCAGGAAAAAGAGTACTCGTAGACCCAACTGTAGGAAGTTACCGAAGAAGTTGGGCAGATACCTTACAGCAATCTGCAATTCCTTCACGGTTGTTGCCCACACGACGGTGAAAAATCCGGTAGGTTTACCTATCGCTTGCAGCTTTAGCGTTTCCTGACCTGTCCCGGTTTTAGCGTATTCGATACTCACTGTTCTCTGCCTCCTGCCAATGTGTACTCTAAATTCTCATCAGACTTCACATAGAGCTGAACAAACAAATCTTCAAGTGTTAGTTGTCTATGCTGAATGGTCGTATGGATATTGCCTTCTTTTAATTCACTAATAACCGCGCCCATCCCGTCGTACAGGTTCGTGATTCCGAAGGAAACCGTGTCTTCCTCCTCACGAATAATAGTGGAAGTTACCTCCGGCAGAGCAGTGATTCGCTCCTGAATGGAAGGGGGCAAGTCTGCTCTGGGAATGTCGATGAATTCAACTGCGCCCAGATTGGATTTTAGTTCGGCAATTGTACCTGTTTTAAGGAGCGTTCCTTTACGCATCAGGGACACACGGTCCGTCATGTCCTCTACCTCAGTCAGAATGTGAGAGGTCAGAATAATGGATTTCCCCTCATCCCGCACATAACTTTTAATGAACTCACGTACACGTCTGGAGATCACGGGATCCAGGCCCTTGGTCGGTTCATCCAGATATATCACTTCAGGATCATGCAGCAGGGCTCGCATAATGACAACGGTTTGCTTTTGGCCACCCGATAATTGCATGAATTGCTTGTTCAGATGTTCCGAGAAATCCAGATACGTACTTAATTTGTCAATCTGGTTAGAAATCTCTTGTTTGCTAAGTCCGGTAAGTCTTCCAAAGAATATTAAGTTCTCTCGAACAGTTAATCTCGCATAAGCAGAGCGTTCAGTATCTTGACCCACGTATCCAATTAGTCTCCTGATGATGTTCGCATCGGTATCCAAATCGTAGCCGCCGATATTGACAATTCCGGAGTCCTTGGTCAACAGAGTCGCCAGGACTTTAATAAATGTTGTTTTCCCTGAACCGTTGGTCCCCAGAATTGTGTGGATCTCACCCTTGCGAAGCTCAAAGGACATGTTATCTAACGCTAGGTGTTTACCATAGGACTTAGTGACGTTCTCAGCGGATAGCACTCTCACTTGTTCTCCCCCTTTATGTATTGCCTGTATTGCTGAATTCATGGGAGGGCGAATACGCTATTACAGCGTATTTCGCCCCTAATGTAATCACTTTACGCCGACAGCTTCGTGTACCAGATACTCAGCCAGTTCGTAGTGATGTCCAGTATCATCAATGATATGATTCATCCACTGATTTCTTTCTTTAACAGGTAACTTTTTAGTTTCAAAGATGCCCTTGAGCAGTTCCAACGCTTCTATCATTTGCTCTTTTGAGGGTTTGTCCCCCGCATTTTCAACCTGCTCCTGAATTGCCTGGATTCGTTTGTAACGCTGAACAACACCTTGTTGATACTCTGCTTCATCCCAATTCTGGTTCGGCGTTGCCACTGCAATGGCTAAACATTTAGTTATGACTGTGGGTACTCCTTTTTTCTTCTTGCCATCCGATTGAAACATGCTGATCAATTTTTGACGTTCCGCTTTTTCGCCAAAGCAGAGCGAATTGATATCAGGACAGTTCGTTTTAGTCAATTTATTCAATACATTTTTGGGTCCCATTTCGATGGCAAGTGTGACACCGAAACGCTCAAGGTATTGAAGAATCCGTGTCCATTGCACAGGTTTGACCATCTGATCTGTCAGCAATCCCGGAATTCGCTCCACATCACCATAAGGTTGACCTGTAACATTGGATAGTACCGGCCATTTGAACATATTGTACGAATACTTTGCCAGTTCTTGACCGAGCCGCTCTGCATCTTCCGCCATCAGCGAACTATGAATGGGTGCACTGGACATTAGGGGAGTAACCTGACCATCGGCATCCAATACGGCTGCTTCGATCTCCTCCAGTACGTATTGATGACCGGACACGGCAGCTTGTGTTGGCGAATTATAACAGGAGACCACAGCTACACCCTGCTCGCCGCTGTATTGTTCACAGAGTTGCTCCACAATGGATGCGTCAATACCGTCCATAATCGTCATTGATCCTGTGCCCCGATCAATATGAATCTGCATCATTGCACCGCGCAATTTGGTGATTTGAACAGCATCGGAAAATGTCATGGCACCTGAACATACCAACGCCGAATATTCACCCATACTGTGACCTGCACAAAATTGTGGTCGAATCCCCACTTCTTCCATATACACTCTGAAAGCCGCTACATTCGTTGCCAGAAGAGCAGGTTGCATGTTCTCATTCTGATTCAGTTCAGATAAACTTCCTTCAAAACATAGTTTTGCCAGATCCACACCTGCAACGTCACTCGCTTCCTCATACGTTTGCTTGGCAATGCTATATTGATCATAGAAACTCTTTCCCATACCTACATACTGAGAACCTTGTCCCGGAAACAGCAGTGCTATTTTTTCCATGTCGTAACCTCCATTAATAGGGTTGGTGTATTAATTATTAATAATGTTCAGTTCCACATATGAAGGAATTTTCTGAATATAGCTCATGTCGTGTTCAAAAATGACAAGGTCCTCTTCCTGATGGATTTCTTTGAATCCGCCAAATTTATAGGTCAGATACATCATCCGATTACGATCGGTCATTTTGAATTCAGCCCGTATCTTGACCCCGGCTTCTTTCGCCTGTTCCAGGATATAATTCATGAGAATCGTGCCTACCCCTCGCGACATTACACGGCAAGACATCAGCAGCAGCTTCACGGTCCAGTACTCCTCTTCCAGCTCAAGCAAAGCGAGTCCAATTTTTCCATATGCTCCATACTTGTCTTCCAGTCCTGTAATGAGAATTTTGTGATTAGGAGATTGACTGAGTTGTTCCAGATCTTCATAGGAATAGGTATACCCTGTAGTGTTCAGCTGATGAGTCCGCACCGTTAACTCTTCTGCACGCTGCAGATCATCTCCCTTGAGGGGAGAAATCGTAAATGTCATGCCAAGTGAAGCAAGAAAGTCATCTTTGGGACCTGTGAATTCCTCTTCCGCCTTATTACGGATCTCATCGCTTTTGTACATTAAACGGCGAAGTCTGGAGTCCTCCGTAATAAAACGGGGATTCATCATCTCCATGTCAGGAATGTCCAGGTACTGGGCAGCATCTATGCATCGAACTTCAGCATGCTCAAACTGTACCTCTTCCAGCTCAAACATCTGATCATCCACAAAAGCAACCGTATTCGCTCCGATATTAATGGACGTTATGATGGATTGAATCGAGCTCGACTTGGAATTCCAGTGAATCTGGGGGTATAGGAAATATTCATGAATTCCGAATTCCTCAAGCTTCTCCATGGCTGTCTGATGGTCATTTTTACTGGCGATGGATTGCAGAACCCCACGCTCGTCCAGTGTCCGGATCACATCAATAATTCCCTCTCTCAAGACAACATTCTCATCTTCCAGAAGGACACCTTCCCAGATTGTATTATCCAGATCCCAGACGACCAGCTTCACCTTCTCTTGCTTTTGCTTGTCCATTACCGAACTTACCGATGGATCACCCATACCTGAACCCCTCCTTGGCATATTGTTCCAAACTATTGCTTCAAGACCTTCAGGCAGTCTATGCTGTCTTTCGTTCAATCAGTTCATTAATCTTGTTCAACGTACGGAAATTGCTCAGATCCATATCCTGGGTCTCAATCCGAATGTTGAATTCTTTCTCCAGAAACATCACCATCTGCATTGCAAACAGGGAATTGGCAAAACCCAATTCAAAAATATCCTCATCATCCTGAATTTCACGTTTGCGATAGAAACGACTCAGAAATGTTTTTACTTTGACTTTGGACTCCATGCACAGTCACCTCGTATAATTTATAGTCGATACACTTACAGAATCACGTGCTCAAAGAAGCCTTGACCGCTTTTGGCGCCTAACAATCCGGCATCCACCATCTTGCGAAGCAAGGGACATACTCTATATTTCGGGTCCTGATAACTCTCATAGAGTACATCCAATGAATGAACCACAGTATCTAGACCAATCAAATCCGCTGTGTGAAGCGGGCCCATCTTATGTCCAAAACATTTGACGAATATATCATCAACCTCTTCCGGTGAAGCTACCTGATCCTGAACGACAAAGGCAGCTTCATTCATTAGAAGATGGGATATTCGGTTGGATACAAAACCGGGAAGATCTTGTACCAGTATGGCTTCTTTGCCCATGGTATGGAGCAGGGATCTGGTTGCTTCAATCGTTGTATCCGAAGTGTGATAACCCTGAATAGCTTCGACTACCGGTTTTAACGGGACTGGATTCATAAAATGCACACCGATGACCTTGTCCGGCCGTTTGGTGATGGAGCCCACTTTTGTAATCGAAATGCATGATGTATTGACCAAATAAATGCAAGAATCGGGGCAATAGTTTTCAAGCTGTGCATAGACCTCTTTTTTCATATCCCATTGCTCAGGCACGTTCTCAATAATAAAATCTGCATCGCTCAGCGAATCATAATGGGTCGTAAACTCCACACGTGAGAGCACAGTATCCGGGTCTTCGGCATCAGCATCCTTGTTATAGAAGCCGGAAAACCGGATGTTGGTAAACAAGGCTGTTCTCGCCTGATCCAAAATTTCCTCATTCACGTCGATCAAAACCACGTTGTGCCGGGACTGCGCAAGGCTCTGCGCAACCCCTTTTCCCATGACGCCTGCTCCGATTACACCAACCTTCATTCCTATCAACGCCCCTCTGTGATCTTGCTAGAAATTGAAATTCACTTCTTCATCTACAGCTTCATCCGTGATATCCGTGACACGATCAACTTCAATATCATAGATCAATGTATCCGGCTGTTCTGAAATTATCTCAAGGATTTTCACAAAATCTTTGGCGATATATTCAGCTGTGCCAGGCAAGAACAAGCTCGTATTATATTCCAGAATAAACTCGATCGTACCCTCCCGCTCAATCGCATCCAGTGCCAGATCAAACCGTGAAACTCCACTGTCATAATCAATTAATGTGCCTTTGAAAGCCTCAATCTCTCCGGTATACATCCCTACATTTTGCAGTGCAAAATACACATCAAACAGCGGATTTCTGCTCGGATCACGTGTACTATTCACAAGTTGCACAATTCGGTCGAATTGACAGTCCTGGTGCGCAAAAGCCGATAACGTACGCTGCTTCACATCCAGAAGTAACTCCCTGAATGAGTCATCAGGCACAGGTTCGTTTCTCAGGACGATTGTATTCACAAACATGCCAATGGTGGCATCAAAGTTACCCTGTTGACGACCCGTTACAGGCGAACCGATGAGTATATCACTCTGGTTCGTATATTTATGCAACAGGACATTTAAGGCGGATAAGAGCAACATGTATAGCGTTGTTCCTGTACGTGCTCCAAGCTTGCCTATACGAGCAGTGAGTGCTTCGTCGGCATAAAAAGTCATTTTGGCTCCATCATAGGTTTTTCGATCAGGCCGTATAAAGTCTGTTGGAAGTTGCAGTGTGGGCAATGGCCCTTTCAGCGTTTCCAGCCAGAAGGCTTCCTGTGATTTAATCGAATCCGATTGCTGATACTGGTTGCTCCACTCCGAGTAATCTCTATACTGATAAGGAATATCCGGCAGGGGTGAACCACTGTACATTGACGTGATTTCGTGCATCATATTGTCCATCGACATACCATCTGTAACCAAGTGGTGCACATCAAACATCAACAGATGGCGACCGTCATCCAACGAACCAACAATCATTCGGATCAACGGTGCCGCTTCCAGATCAAACGGTCGGACAAACTGCTTCACTACATCTTCGACTGCTTCCGTTCCACGAATGACATCTGGCAACGTTTCGATTGAAAAATCCACGTTCTCGTGAATTCTCTGAATCGGCTCTCCTTGTTCCCAGTGAAATGATGTACGGAACGATTCATGGCGCTGAATCAGAGTGTTCATATAACCGTTCAACGTGAATGGGTCAAAATTCCCCTCCATAATCAACGCTTTGTTCAGGTTATAGCTGATGTTGTCCGGGTCCTGAGTGCAAAGGTAGAATATCCTTTTTTGAGCTGATGAAAGTGGATATTTTTCTTTGACTTCTGCATGAGGGATAGACTGTTGTCCGACTGTTGCATTCTCCACATCGACCAGAGATTGCAGGTGAACTCCCAGTCCCCAGATCGTCGGATATTGCAGCACATCCGAAGGATTAACCTGTATCCCCGTTTCCCTGTATATATCCGATGCCATCTTGAGTCCAATAATGGAATCTCCACCATATTCGTAAAAATCATCATACAGATCCATTTCTGTCAGTCCCAAATGAAGTGACCAAATCCGGGATAACATCTGTTCCATGGCTGTATATTGACCATCATTACGGCCGTGTAACGAGACTTCCTTGTTCAGCGTTGCCTTTCTCATCTCCACTTCAGCAATCACGCCGGCACTTTGATCCTGAATCGTGTTGTATACGTCCTCGGACATCATCATTGGCATGTCACCTACGTAGGCCATATATTCCGAGTCATAATTCAGTTCGCCGATGATAGACCGATGCACTTTACGCTGAAAAGCCTGGTCAAAGGCCTTTAATGCAGAATTTGTTAAAACAGACTTGAACACCATGTCGTCATTTACGCCAAAATCTTTGGCCATCCCGGTCTCTTTCCAGGCCACCCAATTGATCGTTAATGTACGTCCACCCCTGCGGTTGCGATACGCTGCATAAGCATCCAGATAACTATTCGCTGCTGAATAATCTCCTTGACCCGGAGAGCTGAATAATGTTGAAGTGGTTGAGAACAGAACAAGAAAATCCAGAGAGTCGTGGGCTGTTGCCTGATCCATATTCCAGGTTCCCTGGACTTTCGGAAGCAACACACGGTTAAAGGTCTCCGCATCCTTGGACGCAAGGAATCCTTCACCAGCTACCCCTGCACCATGAACAATGCCATCCACTTTGCCATACTTCTCTCTGATGTTCACCATGAGTCTTGATACTTGTTGAAGATCACCTGTATCCACGCTGTAGAGACCTACTGTGGAACCTTTGTTCTCAATCGACTGTATCCATTTAATTTTGTTGCATTGCTCCAGATCCTTGTTATCCTCCAAAATGGCTGGCCATGTTTCCCGATCAGGGAAATCCGATCTGCCTGCAAGAATCAAGGTAACGTTGTGTCTGTTGGCAAAGTGTTCTGCAAATGCTCGGCCAATGCCGCCCATTCCGCCGGTGATGAGATAGACCCCCTGCTCCTTAATGGTTACATCAGAGAGCTCAGCTCCCAACAGATCTGTCTTCCTAAACTCTTCCACATATCGTTGACCCTTCCGATAAGCAGTGGCGTAGAAAACATCATCTGCATTCATTGCATTAAGCAAAATAGGAATAGCGGTGTCATCATCTATATCCATGACTTTGCATTCCAGTTGAGGATGCTCTTGTCCAATCGCTTTACCCAAGCCAAACATCGTAGCATATTCAGGAGCAAGATGTGATTCGTGGCCGCTAACTTCGTGAACGAACTGGGATAACAGAACAATGCGCATTCGATTTCGCAATCCTGCACCCGCAATGGCTTTTGTGAGGTAAAACAAGCTATGCACCCCTCGGCATAAGGCATCCTCCAGTTCCTTCGGACTCTCGGGTGCTATATGACCATTTATGGTAAAGGTGTGAATAATCTGATCTATTCTGTGGTTCTTCGTAGCCTTCAATAATTGCAGATACTGCTCCTCCGAACCATCGATCTGATAATGAACCGGAGAGATCTTCGCATATGTTGCACCAAGAGTAACTTCAATTACATGTGCTCCACGTTCAGTAAGTTCCCGGGAGAGACTGTCACATAACGGAATTGTCCCCTTCAAAAGCAAGACGGTTTGCGGATTCGGAATAAGCCTTTCAGGATTATTCGCTTCCACCCAGCCAATGGTGTAATGCATCGTTGGTTCTTCCTTCTGCACAACCGATGGTTGAACCGCAACTCGTTCGGGAATATCAATCCAGCAACGATTGCGCTCGTAAGGATACGTTGGAAGATGCAGCCTGAAGGTTTCCTCTTCTGCGTACAATCTGGACCAGTCAATATCGGCTCCCTGTGTATAAAGAATCGATATTTCCTCCAAGTGCTGATCTTCCCATCCGTGCTCGTTAATGAGCTTCAGTACCCTGTCTGACTGCTCGTTTAATTCACGAAGTTTTTGTTCCGTCAATTCGCCAACACCTGGCTCCTTCGTCTCAGGAACCATTCGATGTTCAGATGCATAAGCAACGGGCGGTTTAATCTCGCTAAACGGGCATCCACGCAGCTTGTCCAATCGGGCTAACAGCTCTTCTTTGTCTTTAAAAGCAATGGCGATACGCAACTTGTAGTGTCCTCTTCCCTGAGCAGCTGTTCCGCACAGGCTTAACAGATCCAGTTCATCGTAACTATCGAGATAATCATGATAAGCTGCGATCAATCTGGACAGAGAGTCCTTACTTTTGGCGGAAAGAGGCAAAATATAAGGTCTGCGTTCCTCAGCTTGGACAAATGTCTGTACTGGGGCCTCTTCCAGGATAACGTGACAATTGGTTCCACTAATCCCAAACGCGCTGATCCCACAACGTCGCGGTCCTTCCTCGGAATGCCAAGTACGCAGACGGGTATTCACAAAGACCGGTGAATTGGAAAATTCAATCATTCGATTAGGTCGATTAAAGTACAGCGTCGGAGGAAGCTTTTTCTCACGCAGTGCCATAACCGCCTTCACCAAACTAATCACTCCAGCAGCCTCCGAAGAATGCCCCAAGTTGGTCTTGATGGAACTCACCGCACAGAACTGCTTGCGATCTGTGTAGCTCGACAGTGCATCGGATATGCCCTTAATTTCAATCGGATCTCCCAATGTCGTGCCCGTGCCGTGTGTTTCAATGTATGTGATTGTCTCCGGTTCAACTCGTGCATCCTCCAAAGCAGATATAATTACCTCTGTTTGAGATGCCGGATTAGGTGCCGTGATGCCTATTGAACTGCCATCCTGATTCACAGCCCCGCCTTTAATTACAGCATGGATCGAATCATGGTCATCCAGTGCCTGCTGAAGTGATTTCAGCAGTACCACTGCAACCCCTTCTCCAATACCTGCTCCATCTGCTTCATCATCAAAAGCTTTGGAGCGATGATCTGTAGACTCGATGCCAAGTTTCATATTTTCATCATCCACCGGGCACAGGTTAATCTTGATTCCGCCAGCCAGTGCATAATCACATTGCCCACTACGAATAGCTTTGCAAGCCATGTCTACAGACACCAATGAAGATGAACAGGCCGTATCAATAACCATGCTTGGGCCCTTTAGATCCAATAAATATGAGATCCGCGCAGACATCATGGCTGTCAGATTACCCACCATGGAGCTTGAACCGCTCCCAGGATCAACTTCATATAAGAGACGTGCATACAGATCTCGCAAGGTTGCCGCATATCCAAGATATACGCCCGTTTTACTGCCACTCAATCTGGTGCCGCCATACCCTGCATCCTCAATTGCAGTCCATGCAGCTTCAAGAAATAATCGCTGATTGGGATCCATAAGACTTGCTTCCTTGGGCGATAACCGAAAGAAACCTGCATCAAACTTGTCTATGTCTTCCAGATACGCGTTCTCGTTGTATTTCATCTGTGCCTGGTCATGACCTGTGAACGCAAAATGCTTGTCAATATCCACTTTTCTCGATTCCGGAAACGACCGAACCAGATCCGTGCCGTTGACGAGATGCGCCCACAGCTCCTCAGGTGTGGAAGCAAGTGGCACATTTACAGCCATGCCGATAATCGCAATATCTCCATCTCGTTCCGCCGCAGTACGCTTCTTGAGATGCATCGCTGGAGAAGGACTCTGTTCCTCCTTCTTGTTTTTTCCACCGATAAATTTTGCGAGATGATGAACATTCGAGTATTCGAACATGTCCGTAACATTAATGGTTCCTGGAAAAATCCGCTCAATCTCACTCTGAATTTTCATCAGCAGAATAGAGTCCGCACCTAATTCAAAGAAGTTGTCGTGAATATCAATTTGATCAAAACCTAATATTTTTCTGCAACATTCGGCCACACGTTTTTCCGTATCACTAAACTCTTCGTTGAGACTTCCTGTCAGACTTACTTCTCCTGCTGGATTTGTTGCTACACTCTTTGCTTTGCTCGCTTTTTCCTGCTTCTTTTTCTCCTTGAATAGTTCAATTTGCGCAGTCAGCACAGGAGAAAGCATTACCCCTGATTTTTCGAGCAGGAAGACTCCACCGTTCTCATAATTGAGATAACCTACAAGTGCTCTCGGTACATTATGGGATAACACCTGCTCGAATCCTTCAAGAGCCTTACCGGTTGGCAGCGTCTTAAAAATGGTATCGATTGTGAAACCACCTTCGAGGGCCATACCGGTTTCTTTCCAGGTCGTCCAGTTCACCACATGTGTCCTTCTGCCGAGCTTGTTCCGATATTCCCCGTAGGCATCCAGATAAGCATTGGCTGCGGTATAATCTCCTTGAACGGCTCCGCTAAACATCGTTGCTACCGAAGAAAACAGAATAAAGAAATCCAGATCATCCGAATGGGTAACTTCATCCAAAATACGTGTACCCATCACCTTAGGATTGAAGATGCTTTTAAACTGGTCATCCGTACGATTCATTAATAAGTCGGATCTTCCGATTCCCGCGCCATGGATAACCCCCCGAATCTTCCCATGACGTTGACGCAGCTCTTCTACAATTGGAACTATCTCTTCTTTTTTGGAAATGTCAGCGTTGTATATTTCAACGCTAGCTCCCATATTTTCAATATCAAGCACTCCCTGAATCTTTCGGCATAACGACTGATCCTGCTGTGCTTCCAAAATTGCTTCCCATGTTTTCCGGGGTGGAAAGGCAGTACGATTAATCCAGGCCAGATGTACCTTGTCCCTGCCAGCCAAATATTTGGATACTTCAATCCCGATACCTCCGGCTCCACCAGACACAAGATATATCCCTTCTGAATGAAGAGCTGGAAATTGTCCGTTGTTACTGTCCGACTCTGCAACAGGCTGGAGTTTACCGAATGACTGAACATACCGTTTTCCGTCTCGAATGGCGGTAAGGAAGTGATCTGTTTTTCTGAAAACAGACTCTGCACTCCCCTTGCTCCATAGCATATCTTCCACGTCGATAACTCGACATTGTATGTTCAGGTGCTCCTTACGTATGACCTTGGCAAGACCTTCTAGCGGTGCGAGTTCAGGTCTAAGAAGCTGTTCTTTGCCTGTGACATGATGGACACATTGGGTCAAAATCACCATATCCATATCATAATCAATACCATGTCTGGTCAATGAACGAACCAGATACAGCAGGCTGTAAACGCCGCGTTCCTGTGATTCATTCAACTCCACCAGATTCTGAACAGAAGTGTCCGAAGCAAAGGTAGGTGCGTAGATGACCTGTGACCATGATTTTGAATCCAAAGCATTGACTAAAGAATCAAAATCGACCTCTTTCGAACCAATTCGAAAATCAGTATCGTTCCTCTGTTCAAAGTAATCTCCCGGACAAACCTTAATGACGTCCTTACCCGATTGTTGCAAAAGCAATGCAAGGTCAGCCCCACCTTTGTCATCGGCTGTAAAGAGTACAACTCTCTCGCTTGAATGAACTTCGTTATCCTCGTACTCTCCCTCAAGCTCATGCCACGTAAGAGAAAACAATCCGTTGTCAGGGTGGACACTCTCTTCTGCTGGTCTGCTTCCCATGTCAATCCAGCACTTCTGCGGATCAAAAGGATAACCCGCCAGAGGTACGGTCTTCGTAGACTTGCCCTCATACAGACGCCACCAGTCCACGGATGCCCCTTGGACGTAAAGAGTACACAGGCGCCCCCAGTCGAATGTAGCCTCATTCATCTGGTTCAATTCTTGTCTGACCTCTTCACTTAACGCACGAACGTTTTTCTGGGTAATATCATGTCCCCCTGAAACTTCCCGATTGTCGCTGATCAGTCGGTGTTCCCCATAATGAAACCAAGGTGCTGTGAACGTGTGAAAGTCTCCAGATATAACCTGGGTTAGCTTAATGCGCAAATCCTCCAAATGTTCAGCCAAAATGATCACTCGGTGAGCATAATGTCCGCGACATGCATTGGCTGTTCGACAAACATCCAGTAATGAATACCTGTCAGGGAAGGCAGATACTCCGTCCAGATACTGTTTCATCAGGATTTGAATTCCATTAACTGATCCCGCAGACAACGTGAATGGATGAACACCCGTATGCCCATCATGCGTAACGTTCAACGTGGCCTGTACAGGAGCTTCTTCCAGCACTATATGACAATTCGTTCCGCTCAAACCAAATGTGCTTATCCCGCATCTACGCGGATCAGCACCTCGCTCCCACTCTCTTAACCTTGTATTGACATAGACGGGTGAATTCCCAAAATCAATATTCAGGTTTGGATAATTAAAATGAAGGGAAGGCGGGAGTTTCCGATGATACAATGATAAAAGTCCCTTGATCAGACTGGCCATACCTGCTGTTTCATACAGATGCCCGACATTGGTTTTGACCGAACCGATTGCACAAAATTGCTTTTTATTCGTATATTTTCGAAAAGCACGTTCCAGCCCCTGAATTTCGATAGGGTCACCCAGATTCGTTCCTGTTCCATGAGTTTCAATATAGGCCAGGGATTCCGGGTGGATACCTGCTCGCTTCCACGCTTCCTCGATTACTTCGGATTGAGCAACCGGATTGGGGGCCGTGATGCCCATGGACGTTCCATCCTGATTCAAGGCGATGCCTTTGATTACACCATAGATGTGGTCTCCATCCTTCTGAGCCTGACGAAGCGGCTTCAAAATTACTGCAGCCACACCTTCACCCATACCGGATCCATCTGCTTCTTTATCAAAAGCTCTTGTCCGGTAGTCGGTGGATTCAATCCCAATCTTCAGAAAATCATTATCCACTGGCAAAATATCCAGCTTAACGCCTCCGGCAATCGCCATGTTGCAATCCCCGTTCATCAGCGATTTACAAGCCAGATAAACGGATACTAGCGAGGACGAACAAGCAGTATCCACTACCATGGTCGGTCCTTTTAGATTAAGCAGATACGAGATGCGGGTAGGAAGCATTGACGCGATATTTCCAGTCATCGCAATAGACAACTCTTCCGGATTAGTATCCTTGATCATTTCCTTATAGTTGTTGCTATTGGCAAATCCGGTAAAGACGCCGGTATTGCTTCCTGCAAGCCTTTGCCCGCCGTAACCGGCATCTTCGATGGCATGCCATGCCGTTTGCAAAAATAAACGATGACAAGGGTCCATCAGACTGGCCTCTTTTGGAGAGAGACGGAAGAACTTATAGTCGAATTGATCCACTTCATCCAGAAAAGCACCATCCAGATATTGAAGGAATTCGTCTGAATATCCGCTTAGTCTGAGGTACTCATCCGTTACAGATTTTCGATCAGATGGATAATCACCTATGCAATCAATCCCCTGCTCAACAATGTGCCAGTATTCCTCCGGATGATTCGCATGGGGAAATTTAAGGCTCATGCCTATGACTGCTATATCCTCTTGATGATTTGCTTCTTCCTGCTTCAGCAGATTGATGACCTGAATCCCCGTCACTTTGTCAATTTTGCCGGAGGCTATGTTTTCAACAACATGTTTGTAGACTTTCTCCACAAGCTCACTCCCCTGGCCGTATTTCATCCAAACGATGAAGAATGTCTTCGACAGATACTTCCCCGTCCTGCAACTTGTCCAGCATATGGCTTAATGAGTCATTCCAATCTCCGTCCTGCTCTTCTGATGCGGATGTTATCGGTGCAGCTTGCAGGATATGTTGCTCATTGCCTGCAATGTAATTGCTGAGTTTGTCTACAGTTGTATATTCGAACAGATCTACCAGTTTGATCTTATTGGGGAAATGCCGATCCAATAACTCATGCATCTGGCCCAACATGATCGAATCTCCCCCTAATTCGAAGAAACTGTCATAAATATTGATTTCACTGAACCCTAGTACCGAACCGAAGATTTTGGCAATCAGATCCTCAGCATCGCTATATGCTCCTTCTCCTGTCCTGCCATCCAGAGTAACTTCTGCATAACCGGTCTGGTTCTGAGTTTCAGTAAAAACAGTCTTCTCATCAGTAGCGAGGGATCTCAGGTCATCAGATAATCTCACAGCAACACTTGACATCATGCCAAGCAATTTGCTTTCACGATTGATCTCGCCGACGATTACCCGATTCAAGGTCATTCCCATCGCACGATCCAGCCATGCAATGCCCTGCTCCGTAGGAATTGCGGAGAATACGCCATCCACATTGATACCGTAACGAACGCCCATCCCCGTATCTCGCCATGTGTTCCAATTCATAGTTAGGGTTCGTTTCCCAAGCTTGCTTCGATATGCAGCAAATGCATCCAGGTATGCATTGGCAGCAGCATAGTCCCCTTGGCCCGGAGCAGCAAACACCGAAGAGATCGTGGAGAAGAGCAGGAAGAAGTCAAGATTATCCTCAAGCGTGACCTGATCAAGCGCCCATGTTCCTTGGACTTTGGGACCTGTCACCGCTGAGAACTGTTCCTCCGTCTTGCGCATCAGCATGCCTTCACCAGGTACACCAGCACTGTGGACTACGCCACGAATGGGACCGCAAGTATGTCGAAGTTCATCAAATACCTCACGTAGCCTATCCAGATGCCCGATATCCACTTGATAAAATGAACATGACGTTCCTTTCTTCTCCAGATCCATCACCCGATTTATCGTCTCGCACACTTCCCTGTCTCTGTTCTGATCAAGCCATTCAGTCCACTGGTCACGCGGCGGAAAAGGTGAACGGGCAAGCAAAGCAACATGTCCTGCTCCCTTGTCAGCCAAGTACTGGGCGACTTCCAAACCAATGCCTTTCGTGCCGCCAGTAATCACGTATACACCGTCATTTTGAATTGCTGGCGAATGGCCGATCACCATCGTATCGTCCAAAGTCTCGAACTGCTCCTCATAACGAGTACCTTCCCGATAAGCAACAAGATATAAATCAGACTTTCGGCCAATCTCTTGTAACACATCTTCAGCAGAGACAACATCATCCACGTCCAGAAACTTGCAGGATATGCCCATCAATTCCTGACCTACAACTCGTCCCATTCCCATAAAAGGAGCTTGTTGTGGCTGAAGGACACGTTCATTGCCTGTCACTTCGTTCACATAATCAGATACCAGCGTAAGGCTCAGTCCGCGTTCATAACCCACATGTGCCAGCGCCTGTGTAAGATACATCAGGCTGCGAGCCCCACGCTGCTGGGTCACCTCTAATTGTTCGATACTCTCAGGAAATACTGTTTGTTCAGTCGTTGACATATGGATAATATGTGTGAATTGATACTCAGATTGAAGATCGGTTAACAAGTCCTCATACGCCTGTTTATTTGAATCAATGCCATACCATCCATCGCCTGGAGTAGAATCCTTTTGAAGTCCAATCTCTACTCTTACAACCTTCCGACCCGCAGCTAGTAATCTCTCATAGATCGATGCCGAAAGAGCAGTTTTTCCTGTGAACAATAATACATCTCCAGATTCGGAGGACATCCATGATGTCCCATCGATGGATGGCGTGTTAACCCAACGAATAACATGAAATGGTTGTTCCATACGTTCCACTTTTACCGGGGCGACGTCGGGTATGTCCAGCCAGTGTGTCTTACGCTCGAAAGCATACACCGGGAGCCGCACTTTACGAGGTGCCTGTCCGTCATTCCATAATAATGGCGGCAAATCTGCGCCCGCCGAATACAACTCACTAATTTTGACCTGCATGGATTCGTCCCTGTAGAGGCCGTTCTTCCACGCTAATGCGACTTCTTGAATTTCGGCGTTCAAATTTTCCTTCTGAACCAGAGTAAGATCATCCGGACGTCTAATCCCATCCGTACCTGATACCAATCGGTGTTCTCCATAACGATAGAAAACCTTGCCTGCTTCGCCCAGTTCAGACTCCCAAAAGTAGAGCCGGTTCAATTCATTCAAACGGGAAACAAGCTCCATTGTCGTATTCACTGCAAAAATTAATCGATGCGGATAATGACTGCGCCCAGCTTGGACCGTGTAACAGATATCCTGCAGATCCATTTGTAATAATTGCGGACCATATGCAACGTACCTTGTAACAAGTTGCTGCAAGCTCTCACGTGATTTGGCCGAAAGCATGAAAAACTGTGGCCCAACGTGAGGAACATGGTCAGACAGTTCTTTATGGATATAGTCTGTCGGTGGCTCTTCCAGCACAATATGGGCATTGGTTCCGCTCATCCCAAACGCACTGACGCCAGCTCGCCGCGGATGGCCTTCAACCTCCCACTTACGAGTAACGGTGTTGACGTATATGGCAGAATCGTAAAACGGGATATTTTCATTGGGTCGATTAAAGTGAATCGTTGCAGGCAATTCCTTGTTTTTAAGTGCCAACGCAGTTTTGATCAACCCGACGATTCCCGCTGCTTCAAGCAGATGACCCATATTGGCTTTGACAGATCCAATCGCACAGAAATTTCGTTTGTCGGTGAACATACGGAATGCATTTGTCAAACTGTTTACTTCAATCGGGTCCCCTAAAGGTGTACCCGTCCCGTGGGCTTCCACATAACCAATAGTCGCAGGATCAATGCCGGCATCATCCCATGCTTTGCGAATCACGTCTTCCTGAGCCGCCGGATTTGGTGCTGTCATCCCGGCAGAACTGCCATCCTGATTGGATGCTGATCCCTTAATGACTGCATAGATTTGGTCGCCATCCTGTTTAGCTTTTTCGAGTGGTTTTAGCATGATTACACCAATGCCTTCGCCAAATCCCGTCCCTTCCGATTCCTCATCAAATGCACGCGTGATTCCATCCATGGATTCCATGCCTATTCCCATGCGTGTATTCGTGTGATGAATCGGCATGGTATGGATTTTAATCCCACCTGCTATGGCCATTTCACATTTGCCGCTACGAATCGATTGACAAGCGGCATCTACAGCAACGAGGGATGATGAACAGGCTGTATCTACGACCATCGATGGCCCTTTCAAGTCCAGCATATAAGATACTCTTCCAGAGGTAACTGCTGCTGTGTTGCCCACCATAGCGCTGGATAGAAGAGTCGGATTGGTTTCATAAATGAGTCGTGAATACATATCGCGAATATTCGGCGAGTATCCAACAAACACCCCGGTATGACTTCCACTAATGTCTTCTACACAACCGGCATCTTCAACTGCTTCCCAGCATGCCTGCAGGAAGAGACGCTGATGTGGGTCCATCAGGCTTGCTTCCTTGGGAGACAAACGGAAAAAGGTACTATCAAACTTATCAATCTCATCAATATACGACCCTTCCACAAGAGCCACGCTGCCCTCAGGAAACTGTTTATATCGAATATAGCGATCAATGGCATCCTTTCGTTCTGCAGACAATGTGGTCCTGCAATCCAACCCGTTGCGAATATTGTCCCAGAACTCATCTGTGGTGTTGGCGTTAGGCAGTTTGACGGAAATGCCAATAATGGCTATGTCCTGTTCCGTTCCTTTGATCGTTGCATGATGTGTCATGTTGTCGCTTCCCTGGCGTTTATCTACCAGAAAACGGGCCAGCTTATAAACTGTTGCGTGTTCAAACAAATCCGTAATCATAAGTGAACCTGGATCAAGCAGTTCCAATCTGGCATGCATCGTTTTTAACAAGAGGGAATCGGCTCCCAGTTCAAAGAAATTTTCATGGATGTTAATTTCCTCGAAACCCAATACCTGTCTGCAAACATCAGCGACACGTCGTTCTGCTTCGGTGTAATCCTCTTTTTCTTTTCCTGTGAGGATCACCTGACCCGTGCCATGTTGTGAAATTGATCGGGTAGAAGCCATATCTGCTATAGATCTGGTCGTAGACTTCAATCTCTTCAATCGTTCGAGCAAATATGGAGCAACCCGAATCCCTGAACGTTCGAGTAAAGGAATGCCCCCACCATTTATGTTTAATTCCCCGATAATAACGCGGTCTACTTTTTGAGTAACAACGTCTGCGAGAGTATGGATCGCCTGTTCAGGCAAAATGGCCTTAAATATAGTATCCGCCGTAAAACCCGAACGTGCTGCCATTCCCCGCTCCCTCCAGGTCACCCAGTTAATGGCGAGTGTGTGAAGTCCCTGCTTGGTTCGTTGTGCGGCGAACGTATCCAGGTAGGCATTGGCTGCAACGTAATCTCCCATCGTCAACGTGCTGAATGTTGTAGCGACAGAAGAACATAACAGCATAAAATCAGGCTGATCTTGTCGGGTAAGTTGATCAAGCAGCCATGTCCCCCTGATCTTGGGAGCCAACGTGCGCTTGACGTCATCTTCACTCTTCTGATCGGTAGACAGATCACTTCCCGTTCCTGCGCAATGCACAATTCCACGTATAGAACCAAACGTTTTTCTGATACCATCCAACGTATGGGTAAGACGCATTTCATCGGATACATCTACGCTAAAATAAGTTACCATTGCTCCGAGACTTTCCATGGCATCTATTTCACGAATAATCTGCTGAACAGCCGTCTGGTCTTTCCCATTCTTACGAAGCAGCGGCCATTGCTCTCTGTTAGGTAATTCTGTCCGTCCCAGTAGGATAATTCGTACCTTTGCCTGACCAGCCATCCATCTCCCAATCTCTGAACCTATCCCCCCTGCTCCACCCG
Organism: Paenibacillus sp. FSL K6-4396; assembly: GCF_038002525.1. NCBI lineage: Bacteria > Bacillati > Bacillota > Bacilli > Caryophanales > Paenibacillaceae > Paenibacillus > Paenibacillus sp. FSL K6-4396. The sequence goes on from NZ_JBBOCR010000001.1 coordinate 5,413,992, forward strand.
TTATGATGTATACTCCATTCTCAACCAGTTGCCAGTCCCTATTTTTCTGAGTCTCTGTGTCCCATTCATCCAGCTGTTCAACATAACGAATCCCATTCCGATAGGCAAAATTCTCGTTGGAGATGCCTATGCCACCAACCAACTCCGGAATAGATTCAAGTGAACTATGTTCATCTCTGTCAATGCACTGACAACGGATATGCGGATATTCCTTTCCTATAACGTTAGCCCAGCCGATCAAGGCAGCGTGCTCAGGATACAGTTCCACCTCGTCCCCCGTCACTTGATAAGCAGTTGTCGTAGCAATTGATATGCCTACAGGGCCAGACACTGCTCTCTGCACCAGAGATTTGACCAGTCTGAACAGACTCAGAGGACCCTCTATTTCCGCCTGAGAAAGATCCGCCAGATTATGCACCTGCATTCTGGGCGTTGAACTCAGTAGATGAATAACACGGGTTATATCATTGAAAGGCAATGCACCAAGCAGATGATCATAAACATCTTCTGAAGAAAGTTGTACTAGACCTGAGAGTCCTTCCATAACGGCAACATCTCCGTCAAATGTCACGGATACCAGCTTTCTTCCCAGATTACGCAAGGTGGTTTCAAGCCTTTCGCCTTCAAGGTCTTTATCTTTTCGCAATATCAGGGTTATCCCATCATCAATTGGCTGCTGCTCCTCATCGGGTATGGATGGTTCCAAAGAATCCGCGATCCAGCGTGTTCTATACATACTCCGAGTCATGTCATCTGTCTGGCGTTGATCCATGTCCGCTTTCCAGTCCAGCCAGCATATGTTCGGTTCAAACTGGTATGAAGGAAGTGGAATTCTGCGCACAGACTTTTCTCTGTACAGATCTTCCCAACTCACATCGGCTCCCTGAACATACAAATCACAAATGGCCTCCAACAGCACTTGTCTCGGATGAACATGAGGTTCAGCAAGCCATGCTTGGGCCTTCTGTCCAAGTAGTCTGACCTCCTGCTCCGTGATTTCCCCTGTACTCCGCGTGGACTCCCCTGCACCGGCTGTTATAATCCGATGTGTGCCTGTGTGTACTCCGTTTATCTCGAGATCAGGACCACCATTTGCGGCTGATACCAACTTCAATTTTCTTTCCAAATCCTTGCGATCACTGTAAGTGATCGCAAGGATTTGAGTGTAGTGCCCTCTTCCGGTATTAGCCGAGAATGATAGATCTGCCAGCGAAAGTTCAGGATTTGAAACGAGCAAGGCCTGATAGGCATGCACCAGCTTTGTTAAGCTGGCAGCACTTTTGGCAGAGATCGTTAAAATTTGCATATCCGGGATCGTTGCGGTACCTGCCCTGTGATAATGTGGCGGCTCTTCAACTACAATGTGACTATTGGTTCCACTTAGACCAAACGCGCTGACACCACATCTGCGTGGAGCTCCTTCGGCATGCCATATTCTAGGGCGAGTGTTGAGATAGACCGGAGAATCTTCAAAGTTGATTTTTGAGTTTTGACGCTGAAAATGAAGTGTGGGTGGCATCATGCCTTCACGCATTCCCATAATGACCTTGAAAAGCGAAGCCATACCAGCTACACAATCCAAGTGGCCCACATTTGTCTTCACTGAACCGATAGCACAGAATTGTTTCTTGTTTGTAAACTTTTGGAACGCTCTGCGAATGGCCTCAAACTCTATGGGATCTCCCATATCTGTCCCTGTACCATGTGTTTCAATATAATTTAGCGTCTCCGGGTTAATCCCCGCATTTTTCCATGCTTTCACCAGCAAATCTGTCTGTGAAGCGGTATTCGGCGCTGTGATGCCTACGGAAGTTCCATCCTGATTCACAGCACTTCCTTTGATGACTGCGTAAATATGGTCTCGATCCCTGAGTGCTTTGTTCAAAGGTTTGAGGATAATAGCGGCAGCGCCTTCACCCCACACCGTCCCATCCGAATCTGCATCGAACGCCTTCACTTTGCCATCCGGCGCTTCCACACCAAGCTTGTTCCCTTCATCCAGGGGAAACAAACGTATCTTTACGCCACCAGCGACAGCCAGATCACAATCTCCGTTTCGAATGGCCTGGGACGCGAGATGGATGGCTACGAGAGAAGATGAGCATGCTGTATCGAGACACAGGCTCGGCCCCTTCAGATCCAGCAAGTAAGAAATCCGGCTAGCCAGAATGGAGGCCAGATTACCTGGAACTGCACTGGGATCTGCCTGCGGCTCCAAGTCAGTGATTAATCTTTTGTAGTCATATACTTCATCGTTACGAAACCCAACGTACACACCTGTGTTGCTTCCTTTAAGTTTACCGCCCCCATATCCTGAATTCTCAATGGCGTGCCAGGCCGTTTCAAGAAACAACCGCTGATTGGGGTCCATGAGAGAAGCTTCACGGGGAGACAGGTTGAAGAAACGATAATCGAATCGGTCAATATGATTCAAAAAACCTGCTTTGGTATACGTGACCGACTCTCCCCGTGTCTTCATATAATAATCTGTGAAAAATTGTCGTTCTGCGGGAAAATCGCTGATACTGTCCACACCGTTAACCAGATTGCTCCAATATGCCTCGAGTTCCTCTGCACCCGGGAATCTGCCGGACATTCCAATAATGGCAATGTCCTTAGTCGAAACACTTTCGATATCGACCGATTCTGCCCCGGATTCCAGGAGATCATCCAGTTTAATACTTCCCATTAATCCTTTTCTCATTTTGCTCTCCTTTACAGTCGGCTTGAGATCATTCGAGTATCGGGTTCAGTAGTTTAAAGTAGAGTTGCAAGAGTGACTCTAGCTTGCTCTTCCGCCATTTCATTGAACGGAATCCACATACAAAGTGCAGGCTGTCCTCCTGATGAACCACTTGTAACGTTAAGTCGTACAGTTCAGACACCGGCACTCCCGAAGCAACTGCACCAGCGTTATAGAACAAAGGTAATGTTCCTGTACCGGGCTCCTGCAAGAGTGTACTAACATGTTTGGTGTGGAAGGTCTCTCTGCCATCTTGACCCTTGGATTGATGGATAAGCTGGAATAATTCATTAAATTGTTCCAACGAGCCGAAGTCCAGATCAAATACTTGAATATAGTCGGCCTGCCCAATGGCTGCATGCACACTCATCCGATCACTGTTGGAGGTCTGTGCGAGAAGGTACGCAAAGCCGGCAAATAAAATATCATCCACCTCCACGTCCCACCTGCTAGCAGCATTCACCACACGATCATAGAGTTCTGCTGATAAGGCAAACTGCAACTCTTCTGTTTCGTTTGATGTTGAATCTCCTTCCACGAAATAATCCATGGACAAGGGGATGCGGGAGCGGGATACATGGATTACATCCATCTCTTCCAACTGATTCTCGATAAAAGCGGTAATATCCGAAATAGTTGGCAAATTAAACATGTCGGTTATTTTCACAATTCCTGGATATTGGTCATCAAGTCTGGCATGTGCTTTGATCATCAGTACAGAATCGCCGCCGATCTCAAAGAAATGCTGATTCACACCAATGTGAGCATTGCCAAGAACTTCGCTCCATATCTGTACCAATTGTTTTTCAATATCATTGGCAGGAGCCTTGTATTGGACCTGAGCTGTGTGTAGAGCTGTTGGTTCAGGTAATGCATTACGATTTATTTTTCCATTTGCTGTTAAAGGAATGGCTTCCAACCGGATAAAGAATGAAGGCACCATGTACTCCGGCAATCTGGATATCAGAAACTCTCGCAATTCAGCAATGGAAACTTCTTGATCAGAGACATAATAGGCACACAGATATTTTTTCTTTTGCTCGTTCTGCCTGTCCATTACATACACACGCTTCAAGGCGTGGTGCTGAATGAATATGGCTTCAATTTCACCAAGTTCCACGCGATGCCCCCTGATTTTGATCTGGTTGTCCTTTCTGCCCAAAAATTCAATGTATCCCTCTTTGCGCAAGACGCCATGGTCTCCCGTTCTATACAATCGACCAAGGAGCGGATGCTGAATGAATGCTTTCTCCGTTTTATCCAAGTCATTCACATATTGATTTGCAAGACCTACTCCGCCGATAAACATCTCACCTGGAACATCAACCGGACATGGACGCAGTTTATAATCGAGCACATGGAATGTTTGATTCGCCAACGGATACCCGTAAGGGATACTGTTCCACTCATCAGATATTGAATTAATAGGGTAATATATAGACCAAATACTAGCCTCTGTTGCACCACCGAGACTCACAATGCTTGCATCAGGACACAGATTTCTGACTTTGCCCGGTAACGATAGAGGTATCCAGTCACCGCTGAGCAGTATAAGACGAAGACTGTTTTGACGGTTACCCTCGTTTGTAATGTTTACTGCTCTTTCTATATCAGAACTTTGGATATTTAACTTAGCCAGCGGAGCGGTCTGTGCACCCAGGACTGCTACGGAACGTTCCGATAATAGGGATGGGTCAGCAGCCATTGGGTTTTCGCCATAGGATACCGATACGCTTGGACCTTGTCTGATATAATTGCTGCTGCTCCATTCTTCCGTAGAAGCCATTTCATCTTCTGGCTTCAATCCTGCTTCCACCGTGTGAAGCCAGATCTGATTTTCATTTAAATTGAATAACGGTTTTACTTTCTCAAAAGGCATATCTCCGATCGAACACATTCCAATGCCTAACATCTCTCCAACACTGTTTAGTGTGGATACCATAATTCCGGTATCAATAAGGGAGTATAAATAACCTTGCGCACCATATTTCGGCATGGTTGCTTCCGCGTTGTAAATGAAGAAAACAGTAAACGCTGAAGACTGATAAATGGACCTGTTCGTGTAATAGTGCATTTCGTCAGTGAATGACTCATTCCCATGAATAAGGCGTACCGTGTGATCCACTGGACTAAAGTAGTACAAGCCCGCCTCCATTCCCGCAACTCTTCCTTCCTTCACATACACAAACACATCTATCGGGTATAGTCCTCCCGCAGAAGGATAGTAATAACGAATTTCCTGTCCTTGATCATACTGACCCAGTACTCCCATCAGATCGGAGAACTGTTTCATAGTGACAGGCTGATCCTCCTTAAAGGAACGATGAGAACGTCGCTTGGAGATGAAATCAGGATATTCAACACCACGCTCCAGTGAGACCTCAAGTGTGGTGTTCTCACCGAAATTACGATGCAACTGTATTTTTTTGAATGCCTCGTATGCCTGTGCATCGTATGCCACCTTTTCGTCATACGGATTGCGGAATAACTGCGTCTGCTTCTTGAAAATTTCTGCTGGCTCCATAAGTCCGCTGACCAAAGCACGTTTGCGAATAAGCAGTTCCATGAGCGAATTCACTTCACTAGCAGGTACATTCGGGAAGAAAGAAGCAATCTCGGATTGCCGAATTCCCTTTTGTGCCAAGAAATACAGTTCAGGGAACATACCTGTTGCATATGCAGGGCATTTGAACTCATCCACGTAGATATGCTTTCCATCCATTCGCCACAGTGTGGAGAATGACCAATGGTATACCGATTCTACTGACTCTTTCTCCACAGCCAGTTGGGTTGACGCCTGAATCTCTTCATCACTTGCCCAACGGTAGCTTCGTCCAGCATCGGATTCCAGGCGATCCATGAACATATCCATAATTGCTGGAACCGAATTCCAGATTGTAACCTGATGGCGATCAACGGCCTCTTTCATCATTCGGATATCTCTTTGGTCGGATACAATTACGAGAGCTGCACCCGAGGAAAGTGCACCGAACACGTCATATACGGATAAATCGAAACACATGGAAGATACGCCAAGCATGCGATCCTTCTCATGAACACCGAACTTTCGGTTCATATCCTGAATCGTATTCGTTACAGCCCCATGAGTAATCGCAACACCCTTCGGTCTACCCGTACTTCCCGAGGTATAGATTACATATGCAATATCATCAGGTGTTCCAGATGGCTCACCTTCGAGTAGAGGATAACCTGAAGCCGAGACCTGATCATAGGCATCCACGTCCAATACAATTTGGCAATCACTATTCTTAAGCATGTAAGCTTGCCGATCTTCAGGATAATCCGGATCAAGTGGTACATATGCCGCACCAGTGCGAAGTATAGCCATTACATTTACAATGGTCTCCATACGGCGCCTTGCCACAACGCCAACTCGATCCCCTCGCCGGATCTCCTGTTCAAGTAAATATCCTGCCAGTTGACCAGATCTTCGGTCCAGCTCCGAATACGTCATCCGCTCATCCTCAAACAACAATGCGTCCTGATCTGGATAATGTTTAGCCATACGGTCAAACAAATGTTGCAATGTTGTTGGCAGGATATTTTCTTCTGATTGGTTATACCTTTCCAAAATGCTGCGATCGACTGAAGGAATGTCAGGCCCCGTAATCGTTTCTCCCGCAATTAGGCCATCCAGCAGCGCAATATATTGCGCAAACATCGTTTCGACCACATGTTGGTCAAACAAGTCATCCACGTAATCCCAGGTTAGCGTTAGTTGCCCTCCCGCATCCGAAGCCTGATGATCCAGATATACCTGCGATGTTTGGCTGACCCCAGTTCGAACCTTTCCAATCAGTCCCTGAGTTGCTTCAGATGTCTCACGTTCATTAAAGATCATACTTGTGAAGACAATTGGCATTACGGTCTTGTTCCCCATTTGATGGTGCTTGGAGAGATCACGTATGAATTCGATGCCTTCATAATGCCTGTGCTCCAGCGCCTCCAGTATACTGTCCTGAACATGACGCACATGACCCATAAAATCATTCCCCGAAGCCATATCCACATCAATTAAAATCATGGAAGTAAAGTCCCCAATGATATCCTGTATGCTTGGGTGGAATGGATAACGATTGAAGACTGTCAGGTTCAGTGCAATCTTCTGTTGATTGCTCCAGTACGATAAGATCTGGGCATAGGCTGCACAGAGAAGCGCTGAAGGTGTTAGCCCGTGTACATTAGCAACCTTTTTCAATATCTCCCAACGCTGTGGTTCAAACACTTCATTAAGTCGCTTGAATTTGGGCTCGCTGATCTGTGCAGGATCTGTCTTCAATGGGAGTGCAGGTGCTGCTGGGAACTCCTCTACTCGGGCAAGCCAGTATTGTTTATCAGCCAGGTACGTATTCGATTTACGGAATTCATTGTAAGCAAGAATATAATCGCGGAATGTAAATGGATTAGGCTCCGGATCAATCTCGGGATGATGATAGAATTTCAGTAGATCATTATTGAAGATCTGTGTGCTTGCCCCATCAGCAATGAGCAGATCATATCCAAACAACAGCAGATGTGTATCCTTAGATATTTTTTTCGCACGTATCTCAAATAATGGCCATTGCTCCAATTCAAAAATATGATGAGACATACGTTCTCTTTCGGCTATGATCACCCGTTCCATCTCGTCAGGACTCAAACCACTGATATCTTCAATATCCATTCGGTATACCGGTACATGTGGCAGGATTCGTTGCTCTCCGGTAGGCAGGATAATTGCCCGCAACATAGGATGATGTTCAATCAGCTTGATTAGTGCTTCATTGAAGCGCGTCATCTCCAGTTGAGTTTCGAATTCGAGGTACCCGTGTGTGGATGTGCCTCCCATTTCAAAAGCCTGACTTCTTCCTGCGACATAAGCCATCTGTACCTCGGTTAGCGGGAATGGTCGGCCTTCAGGATCAGGGCATGGATCATGCTGAGGATAATGAATTGTTCCCACTGACTCTTCATTTTCCACAGAGCTCTCAAGCAAAGACGCCAGTTCATAAATATCTCTCAGGGCCATAAATTCCTTGAAGCTGAGACGTTGATTGAATTCCTGCCCAATCCGATTCACCAGCTGCACCATTAGAATTGAATTGATCCCCATCTGGAAAAAGCTGTCGTGAGTTCCTATTCCATTCATACCAAATACCGATTCACAGAGTTCAATCAGCTTTTGCTCCGTTGGGCTTTCTGTTCCTGCAAGTGCACTGGACTGTTGTCCAAAGGTTGGTTCCGGTAACGCTTTCCGATCAATCTTTCCATTGGGTGTAAGTGGAAATTCAGACAACTGGATTAAATGCTGAGGAACCATGTAATCCGGAAGTGCTTTTGCCAAAAGACGCTTCATCTCCAGTTCGTCATAACTGCGCTCCGCTGAGTAATAGGCTACCAGTACCTTTGTTCCTTGCATGTCCACTTTATCTATAACGACAGCCTGCTTCACGCTAGGAACTGTAGATAATCGGCTTTCAATTTCTCCAAGTTCAACCCGATACCCCCTGATTTTCACTTGGGAATCCCGTCTGCCAAGGAATTCAATGTATCCTTCTCTTCGCAAGACTCCAAAATCACCTGTGCGGTATAAACGTCCCAATTCAGGATGATTAAAAAATGCATTGTCGGTCCTCACCCGATCATTAAAGTATCCTTCAGCCAATCCTGCTCCACCGATGCAGAGCTCACCAATGACATCGACTGGGCTCAGGCTACCCGTGTAATCAAGCGTATAGAATGTCTGATTCGCAAGTGGTCTTCCATAAGGAATGCTCTTCCAATCAGACTTGACAGTATCAATGGGATAATAGATAGACCAAATGGATGCCTCTGTCGCACCTCCCAAGCTGATAACCTGTGCCGAAGGAAAATGCCCATGTACTTGCTCTGGCAATTTCTTTGGTATCCAGTCCCCACTGAGCAGGATGAGTCTTAGTTGTTCATTGGTTTGATCGGTTACGTAATCTGCCATCAGTTGCATAATGGCTGGAACTGAATTCCAGATGGTTACTTTATGCTGTTGTATCGCGTCGTACATGTCATGAATATCACGTTGGTCAGCAATGATCACAAGTGCTGCACCCGTCGCAAGTGCACCGAAAATATCATAGACTGACAGATCAAAGCACATTGAAGAGATACCAAGCATCCGATCTTGATCCGTCACTTCAAACTTCATATTGATATCCCGAATGGTATTCATTGCCGGGCCATGGGCAGTAGCTACCCCTTTTGGAGTTCCCGTGCTGCCAGACGTATAAATAATGTAGGCAAGATCGTCAGGTGCTGCGTTATTTTCCAGTGGCTCCACTGGCAATTCAGCCAGTCCCTCAAACGTATAAAGTTCGGGTAATAACAGCATTTTGCAGTTACTATTTTGTAAAATGTATTGCTGACGATCTTCGGGATAATCGGGATCAACAGGCACGTATACCGCTCCTGCTTTGAGAATGCCGATGGTATTCACAATTGTCTCCATACCACGTTTGGCTAACAACCCCACCCGGTCTCCCCGTGTTATTCCTTGTTGCGTCAAGTAATGAGCGAGCTGATTGGAACGTTCATCCAGCTGTTGATAAGTCAATTGCTGATTACCGTAAATCAATGCTGTCTGATAAGGAGTCTTGGTCGCCTGCTCCATAAAAGACCCATGCAGTGTAGATATAGGAAATGATTGTGCTGTTGCATTAAATGCATTCCAGATGGCCTTATCCTGTTCAGGCAAACCTGGTAAAAACTCGATATTCTCTTGCTCACACAGATGAGTAATTATCGCTGTATAATCATCGAACATGGCGGAAAGTGTATCGTAATGAAAAAGATCCTGAATATAGTCCCAGTTAATGGTCAGTCTCCCGTCAGTCTCCATTACCTGATTATCAAGGTAGACTTGGGAGGTCTGACTGATACCCATTTTCAGATCTCCGATATGCTGCCAGCTTCCGATGGCATCCACAAATAATGTGCTGGTATATACAATCGGCATAATGGCTGAAGTACCCGCTTCTCGATGACGGGCCAGTTCTCGAATGAATTCCACGCCGTCATAATGTCGATGTTCCAACATATTGAGCATGCCACTCTGCACGTCTCTTGCTTGTTCCCAAAAAGGTTTGTTTTTTTGTTCGTTAATGTCGAGCAACATGATGGATGTAAAATCACCGATAATTTGATTGGTTTCTTCATGAAATGGAAAGCGGTTGAACGCCGCCAGATTGATGGCAAGTCGATCCTGATTGCTCCAACGGGCCAAAACTCGAGCAAAGGCAGTACATAGAAGCGCGGAAGGTGTTACATTTTTTTGCTGCGCCTTATGCTTTAGTTGCTCCCACAGATCTTGTTCCAATACCCAGCTTAGCCGTGAAAATTGCGGTTTCTTGATATGTCTGGGCTCCTGCTTCAGTGGAAGTGCTGGAGCGGAAGGGAATGTGTCCAACTGATCCATCCAGTACTTCTTGTCACGTGCGTACATTTCACCCTTTTTCAGTTCTCCGTATGCCATCATATAATCCTTGAACGAAAACTTGAGTGCAGGAAGTTCCTTTTCCGGCTCACGGCAATAATGCACCAGGTCCTCTCCAAGGATCTGGATACTCGCACTGTCACAGATCAGCAGATCATAACCAAATAATAGGTAATGCCGTGTATCATCTATTTTAAAAGCTTTGAATTCAAACAGCGGCCATTGGCTCGGCTCAAACACATGATGGGACATTCGTTCCCGTTCCACCTCAATGTGTTTCCACTTTTCCTGCTCATTCAGATGGCACACATCAACGATTTCCAGTTGATAGTCTGGTACCTGTGGCAATATTCGTTGTATGCCCTCCGGCAATATGACCGCTCGCAGCATTGGATGACGCTGAATCACTTTTTGCAATGCTGTCTGGAAATGCGTCATGTTCAATTTGGTTTCCAATTCCAGATAATAGTGAGTGGATGTCCCCCCCATCTCAAACCGCTCGTCTCGACCTAACAGATAAGCCATCTGTACTTCTGTCAAAGGGAAGTCCTCATACAGGGTCGCCGGTTCCGGCTCTTGCTGGGGATACTCGGATATCGCACCAGCTTCCTTGAGTGCACCAATCAGATGAACTGCAAGCTTCGCCAGATTCATACCTTCAAAGAACGTGTGGTAGTTTAGGTGAACATGGTATCGTACCCGTATTTCAGTAATAATGCGCATCATTGATATTGAATCAACGCCGAGTTCAAACAAGTTGTCGTATACATCTAACCCGGTAAACCCGAGAACATGTCCCACCAGTTGGGCAAGTTCCTTCTCCTTAGTTGTATATATACCGTTATCTCGTCCGTGCAGTTCAACCTTTTGTTCATACTCAGTTCTCGTCAGCTGGTTGTTATGATAATTCAAATGATTACGTTCCTGTTGAATTCGAGCTGTCATGGCTTCCGAAAATTGAATAACCCTTGACGACTCTATCAACGGTAGGAGTTCACTCGCATAATTGGGCTCACCGATCAACACTCGGCGTATACGACGGCTCAATACCATGTCAAAAGCACTGATCGCTTGATGAGTCGCTAACGTCTTGAATGCTGTATCCACATTCAGACCAAATCTGGCAGCCATCCCGGTTTCCTTCCAGGCCGGCCAGTTAATAGTTAGCGTTCGGCCCGTTCCATTTGCGCGGTAAGACGCAAAGCTATCCAGAAAACAGTTTGCAGCAACATAATCGCTCTGTCCCGGTTCTCCTAACATGGATATGCCAGAAGAAAACATAACGAAGAAATCGAGTGGTTCCTGCGCTGTTATTTGATTCAGAACCCAGGTTCCCTGAACCTTCGGTCTCAGAACCTCTTGGAATGCAGTCTCTTCCTTACGGATAATCAAGCCATCATTGGCAACACCAGCGCTATTAATTACCCCATGGATTTGTCCATATTTTGTTCTCAACCTCTGCACAACCTGAGTCATCTGCTCCAGATCGGAGATGTCTGCACTGATTAATTCAACACTTGATCCTCCGGCTTCAAGCTCCATAATGGTTTTCATTCGTTCAATCATTTCTATGGATATTATCTTTGGATCTTTTTCTTGAATAAGCTTGTCCCACACAGTGCGATCAGGCATCGCCGTACGACTGATTAGTGCCAGACGAATGCAGCGTTCATCAGCCAGATGCTTCGCGAATTGCAAACCAATTCCGCCTGTTCCACCAGCAATAAGATATAAACCGTTCTCACGAATAGTCACTTCCTCATGACTGGCTTCCAGAATATTGGCAATATCCAATTCTTCTACGTATGACTGATTATGTCGATACGCCACTTGGAAACGGTCATGGGAGCCATTCAATTCTGCATAGATCGTATCCGCATCGGTATCTGAATCCACATCAATGAATCGGCAGGATATCTCCGGATACTCCTGTTCAATGACTTTTGCGAATCCGTTAAGCGTTGCATTCTCCGGTCTTACCTGACCTTCATAACCCGTAACTGCATTCGCTAGAGAGGATATGAATTGAAGCTGCAGTCCCTCTGTCATATGATGATGTAGAAGGGCACGGGTCAAGTAGAATGCACTCTGAATTCCACGGTCCTGGCTTAACTTCAATTGTTCCTCGCTTTGTAAATAATCATCTGAATCATTCTCTGCCAGAGTAAACCCGTGAATGATACGGGTTAGCCCCTGACCCTTCATATCATCCAATAACTGAATGTAGTCACTTTCATCGCCACGAATCACATAGTGCGAATCATCATACTTCTCGTAACGATCCCCCCAGGCTACCTGAATGACTCGTGCTTCGGGCTCACGCTCCAATCGGACCGTCAAGGCAGCACTGATTTGATCGTTTCCGCGGAAGAGAAGTACGGCGCCTTTCATTTGTGAGACGACAGAATCTCGAGATACAGGCGTATATCGTTGCCATACAGCTTGATAAAACATGCCCTCTGCCTGTACCTTTTCTGATCTTCTGTTACGTTTTGGAATGTCGATCCAACATCTGTGCGTCTGAAATGCGTAGGATGGCAAACTGACCTTGAATACACTCTGATTCGCATAAAGCGCTTCCCAGTCAGCATCGCCCCCAGAGACATAGAATGAAGCAGCCTGATGTAACGCATTGATGTCTTGCTGCCCACTGTTCATGAATTTTCCAAGAGCTTGTCTCAGCGATACGCTCATCTCATGCCTGGATGAGAGCGACATTCTGAATTCCTGATCCGCTGCCTCCTCATCTTGAACCAGCTTGTGAAAGCCTGTATAGATGTGCGAACCATGTGAAGTACCAAAGAGCTGCTTTGAACGCTCCAGCTGGATAAGTTTCTGATGCAAATCGATGTTGCTGTCCATTATGATTGCTACCCGATATGGGAATTTCCCTCTTCCCGTGTTGGCGGTATAACATATATCTTGTAATGTTGGCAGTTCATCTTTTTCAAGAAAATAGATATACTTACTGATCATCTGACGCAGCGATTCCTCAGACTTGGCGGACAACGTCAGAATGGATGGATCTGTTACAGAAGTGTTCGCTTTATGCTCTGCATTTGCCCGATCCGGCGCTTCCTCAAGCACAAGATGGCAGTTGGTTCCCCCAATTCCAAAAGAACTGATACCACACCGTCTTGGGGTTGTTCCATCCGTGGTCCACTCTCGCAGTGTAGTATTCACGTAAACGGGTGATCCACTGAAGTCAATCGCTCTATTTGGCTTTTCAAAGTTCAAGGTTGGAGGGAGTTTTTTATTTTTCAGCGCCAGAATTGCTTTAATTAAGCCAGCAGTTCCAGCCGCTTCGTACAGATGACCGATATTGGTTTTAACCGAACCAATCGCACAAAATTGTTTCTTGGAAGTATATTTCTTAAACGCGTTCTGAATTCCCTTAATCTCAATGGGATCTCCCAATTCTGTCCCCGTACCATGCGGTTCAAAGTACGAGATCGTTTCGGGATCGATGTTACCGTCCTCCCACGCTTTTACAATCAACTCAGCCTGAGTGGACGGGTTCGGTACAGTCAATCCGCCAGAACTTCCATCCTGATTGACGGCCAAACCTTTAATTACCGCATAGATCTGATCACCATCACGCATTGCAGCGTCTAGTGGTTTCAGCAATAAAGCAGTGACTCCTTCGCCCATTCCCGCCCCATTTGCAGAATCATCAAATGTTTTGGTCCGATAGTCTGGAGATTCCATCCCGATTTTCTCATTCTGATTCTCGCGTGTCATGAGATGAAGTTTCACACCGCCCGCGATTGCCATATCACATTCCTTGTTCCGTATGGCCTGACATGCCATGGCGACAGCTACGAGCGAAGAGGAACACGCTGTATCAACAACAATACTCGGTCCCTTCAGATTCAGAAGATACGAGATTCGATTGGATAATATGGAAGCCAAATTTCCAACGATGGACAGTGCACTCGTCTGCATCGTTTCGGTAATATATCGCATATACATATCTTTGATATTGTTGGAAAAACCTACATAGACACCTGTATTGGTGCCCGATAATTTATCGTTACCGTATCCTGCATCTTCCATGGCATCCCATGCCGTCTCCATAAACAAACGCTGATTAACATCCGTTAAACTGGCTTCTTTGGGAGGTAAACGAAAGAATTCATGGTCGAATTGGTCAATATTGTCCAGGTACGCCGCTTCGTAATATTGAATATCTCCCTCAGGTATATCCATATAAGAGAGAATAGCGTCCATATCCGATTTTCGTGTCTTGGGAATGGGACGTATACAATCTACACCACTCTGGATATTATCCCAGTAGTCATCCAGTGTTTCCATATTGGGCAATTTGGCTGAAATACCGATGATGGCGATATCCTTGACGGGTTTCTTTTCCCCTTCTTTTAGCATTTTCACGATCTGAGCCGCCGTTGTTTTGTTCATCTTCTGGTCCTTGACACTCTCTACCAGGAGCTTCAGAATTTTCTCCACGCTTCACGTCCCCCTACATCTTTTGAAGGTTGATGATTGCTTCATCCAGATCTATTGCTCCACGTTCGATCTCATCGAACAGATTCTCAAGATCTGTATCCCGTTCCTCTTCGAAAGTTTCCTTATGAGGAGACTGGTGAGGCTTCTGCTTTTCTGTGGTGCTCATATAAGTAGTTAGTCTGGAGATACTTGGATATTCAAACAGATCGGTCAGTATGAGTTTTCCAGGGTAAGTTTTGTCCAATTTCAAGAAAATCTGCTTAATCATAATAGAGTCTGCACCGAGTTCGAAAAAGCTGTCATGTACATTCATCTCTTTAATGCCTAAATATGGTCCAACTATATTCGCAATAGTCCGGTCCATCTCCACGGAAGGTTCCAATTCAAGTTCATACTCTTCCGCTCGGATCTGAACAGTAGAAGCGGATTCCTTCTTCATTGATATTTGCTTTGCACTCTCCGGTTTTCTCATCAATTTTTGTAACCTTTGTCCGATGTTGGCATCAAGATGAAAGTGGTAGTTATTCAAAATGTTTAAATAGGGTGAATTCCAGTTCATTTCCCCCACCAGCAGACGGTCGGTCTGTTTTCCCATTATTTCGAACAATCGATCCAATGCCCACTCTTTGGGCATCGCTTTGAATAAGGTGTCAAAATCAAACCCGGCTCTGGAAGCCATGCCTACCTCTTTCCAGGTAGTCCAATTCAGCGTTATTGTACGCATCCCTTTGCGGTTCCGCATCGGGGCATAGGCATCCTGATATGCATTCGCGGCGGCATAAGCAGCCTGTCCAGTAGAACCAAATAACGTAGCGACGGACGAGAACATGACTAGAAAATCTGGCTGATCTTCGGCTGTTAACTGATCCAGCAGAGGAGTCCCCTTCACTTTCGGAGCCAGCATTGCTGTAAACTCTTCCTCAGTCATCTGGTCAGCTTGTTGTGTACTCCCAACGCCTGCTGCATGGATGATGCCACGTATACATCCAAATCGACTTCTTAATTGATCAATGGCATGACTTAACTGATCTGGATCGGCAACATCAGCTCCAAGATACATCATCTGTCCGGCCCGTTTCTCCATATCAAGCAACCGAAGAAGCTTACTTTTTAGATCTGGTGAAGTATTTTTTGCATTTAGAATGATGTCCCAATTGTGACGTTTGGGCAGTGGCGTTCTTGCAATTAAAGCCAGATTCATACGTCCTAATGACAGTAAGCGTTCAGCAATCTCCATCCCCAGACCACCAAGTCCACCTGTAATAATATATACGCCGTCTTCTTTCCAGTTCATCTCAGCATCAGGCATGGAACAGACATCAGCAGGTGCGAATTCAGCTTGATATGCTTGTCCTTTTCTAATCGCCAAAGACTTCTTCTCCAACGGCCCCAAAATGTAACGCATATACTGAGAGGTATCCCAATCTTGGTCAACATCTATACAGAAGCATTCGAGATTCTGAATCTCACGCTGTACCGTCTGTCCGAAAGCCAGCATCGCCGAATTCTCCGGATACAGAACTTTCTCATCACCGGTCACTTCATTAGCAAAGCTTGTCACCAAAATCATCTCAACCGGCTCTGCAATGACGTGTGAGCATGCCTTGGTAAGTCTCCATACAGACATAAGACCTTTGCCCAGCCTGTTTTCCTTAGTTTCTACATGGTCAAGTGATGCTATATGCACGATCCGATAGGGCCCTCCAAAGGACACTTCCTGCAAAAGTTTGATGTAATCACTCTCGTTATTTCGAATTACATATGTCTGTGCATCCTGTTGAAGGTAAGATGTTCCCAATATCACTTCGATAACTGCTACTCCAGCTTCACGAATTTGGTTCACCAACTGGGTTGCATGTAGCTGCGTATCATCTCGTATTAATAAAACACGTTCAACATTATGGATGCTGGATGAGTTAGTCTTTCCGATCTCGCTCCAAGGCTTCCATGACAATGAATAATACATCGCTTCTTCCTCAGTCTGTACCGAATTATCGGTATTAGTATCGATCCAGCACTTACTCTCCTCAAATGAATATGTGGGCAAGCTCAACTTGTTATAGGTCACATCTGGATAGATTCTTGACCAATTGATTTGAGCTCCACCTTGATAATGTGTGCACAACTCCTCTAGCACGGTTGCTCTATCGTATCCTTCGATATGCCACTTCGTGATAAGTTCTTCCGAAGTGAATATCTGATTACTTTTCCTGAATGTATCTTGTTCATATTTACCGGTCTTGGGTTCTGCAAGAAAGGCGTTTAAATGCTGCAGCAATTGATCCAACGAACTGACCACCCACACCGCTCGGTGTGCATGATGCTGTCTTCCAGTAGCTGCTGTGCAGCATACATCCCTCACATCGGCCTTCGGGTTCTCATTGATCCACTTCACATATGATTGCACCTGACGGGAGAGATTTCCGGATGATACACTTGAGATCAAAAAGGGATAATGGTCATCGCGCACCAATTCCACTGATATGTTCGGAGCTTCTTCCAGTACGACATGGCAATTGGTGCCGCTTAACCCAAATGAACTGACTCCACATCTTCGAGGAGTGGCCGCTCCTTCCCACTCTCTTGAAATGACATTGACATAGACTGGTGATTTATCAAATTCAAATTTTGGGTTTGGCTTATTAAAATGAAGTGTAGAGGGAATACGCTTGGATCTGAGTGCCATAATCGCCTTCAACAGACCCGCTAACCCTGCACTGTCGTACAAATGGCCCACATTGGACTTAACCGATCCTATCGCACAGAATTGTTTTTTGTCCGTAAATCTGCGAAAAGCCGATTGGATTCCTTCCAGTTCAATCGGGTCCCCAATGAGCGTACCTGTTCCATGTGCTTCCAAATAGGAAAGACTCTCTGGATGAATTCCAGCATCACGCCAAGCATGCGTCAGTACTTTTTCATGAGCTACCGCATTGGGCGTTGTGATCCCTGCCGAATACCCATTCTGATTCACGGCTGTGCCTTTTATGACTGCATACACATGATCATGATCCCGCAATGCCTGTTCCACAGGTTTTAGTACAACACTTACTACACCCTCACCCATTCCCGATCCATCCGCATCTTCATCAAAGGTTCTTGTTGTCCCATCACTGGATTCAATACCGATTTTGTAATACTCTTTATCCAGTGGAATCATATTCAGCCTGATCCCTCCAGCGATAGCCATATCACAACTTCCTTCACGTAACGCACGTACTGCCATATCCAGAGCAACCAGCGAAGAGGAACATGCTGTGTCTACAACCATAGCCGGCCCCGTCAGATTAAGTAGATACGCAATTCTTGCAGGAATGATGGACGAAAGATTACCTACGGTGGCGATTGGTAACATGTCCGGACTTAATTCCTCGACCATCTGTTTGTACTTGTAACCTTCTTGATCTCCGATTACACCCACGTACACCCCTGTTGAACTTCCAGCCAAACGGTCACCACCATAACCTGCATCCTCAACCGCACGCCATACCGTTTGCAAAAACAATCGTTGGACCGGACTCATCAGCTTGGCTTCCTGTGCACTCATACGGAAGAAGGAATAATCAAATTCATCGATTTCGTCCAGATAAGCTCCGTTCAAATAACGTACATGCTCCAATGAACCTTGCTTGTGAAGCAAGTATTGATCCAACTGGCCCTTTCGATGCTTGGGCAATTCACGTATACAATCAATTCCATAATCAAGCATCTTCCAAAATTCATCCAGCGACTCTCCGGTCGGCAACTTCGCACCGATACCTATAACAGCTATATCATGTCTATTATCCGTTGTTATATCCAGTTCAATAGCAGTGTCCTGGTCATCTTCTTCCCATTGCTCTCTGTCGAACAACTGATCAAGCATGGCCGTCCCCCTATGAAATTTCATTTCATTTCCGGTTGTACCAATAGTTGAAGTCCTCTCACATAATTGGCAATAAGACGTTTCACACGGCTCTGTTTTAATTTACGTCCATTAAAACGACAATTGCACTGCAGAATATCATCACCTTCGTCAGACACTAGGATAATCAGATCGTAATAGTTCAGTATATCGTCCGATGCCTTGAACAGATGCTGTTCACCATATAAAGGAATAATTGCCCACTCCGTGCTGCTTGTTCTGATCTGGCTCATCTGCTCGACAGGAAACGCTCGATCCGAAGGCATGGTTATGATCTGTTGATGAACATTTTGAAAGAGCTCTTTCATTGTCTTGTATTGATCGAAATTCAATCGTACAGGTGTGATCATTCTCGCTGTACCATAGGATATGTGCATATCAATAGAGGGTTGTTCTGACAAAGTGTGTAACAAGTAAGCATACATAGCTGATGCCAATACATGAATACTGATCGCTTCAGATTGTGCAATCAGTCGCATATCCTGTACCAATGAAGCTGGGAGAGTGAATTGATACGACAAGGCTTCGTAACCTCGATCCGTATGGAAGAAGCTCCGATCCATCCGTACAGGCTCCAGTTCCACTCTGTCTTGTCTGATCAGATTCCCCCATGAGACAATAGAGGTATGTGAATACAAGCTGGAAATTGCCATTTTGCCTGGAAATGCTTCATCGATTGCCTGATGAATCTGCGTTACTTTTAGCGAATCGAATCCAGCTTCAGCCAGGTTATCCGTTACTCCGACATTCCTAAGTCCCGCTACGGACTCAACAATCTCAATCAGCTTTTGTTCGATATGATCACGAGCTGGTTGTACTTCTTTGATCTCATGCTTATGACTTAACATGCTCTGAATGGATTGTTCCATTTCACTAAATTCTCCTGCTTCGTACCGCTCCTGAAGCCTGTAACGTTGAAATTTTCCACTCGTCGTTTTAGGAATTTGCTTAATGGGTAGCACGGACTTGAGTTCAATCCCCATCCGCTGTTGAATATGTGCTTTTGCTTCTCCAACTCTTGGAATAAAAGATGGCAAGTCCTTTTTATACAGTACAAACATTACAACGCTTTCCGATCCTGTAAGTGGATTGTAGACACCACATACAGCGACTTTCCCCAGATCAAATTGCTCCAGTTCCTCCGTTACACGTTCAATATCATGCGGATATACGTTTTGACCATTGATGAAGATAATGTCCTTGGTTCTGCCCGTAATGACTATTGCGCCATCATTCATAAATCCAATATCTCCAGTACGAATCCATCCATCGGCTGTACTTGCTTTTTCCGTAGCTGCCGCATTGTTGTAATAACCGCTTGTTACACTCAATCCTTTAATTTGAATACTGCCCAGCACCAATTCCTCGACCGGCTTATCATCATCATCACATATTCGTACATCACAGTATTGAACCGGCTTGCCTACTTCGACAAAAGAAACAGCATGTTCCGAGCCCGGTTCAACTTCTATGAAGGGTTTCCCGGTCTCCAAATATCGTCTGTCCAGTACATAACAAGTCAAATCACCGACGTTACCAAAGGAAACACCAACGGTTGCTTCGGCCAAACCGTACGCCGTCAGCATTGTATTGGAGGCCAGTCCATAAGGACTCATCGCCTCCAAAAAATTGAAACATAGTGCCGGAGATATCGGCTCAGCACCGTTCATAATAAAACGTACCGAAGACAAATCCGTTGATGAAAAGGTTAGTGGATTATATGAATCCAGAAAATATTTATAAGCAAAATTTGGAGCATATAGTTGGGTGACACGGTGTTCAGAAGTTTTGGTTAACCATAATGTAGGGTGACGGATGAATAAGGAAGTCGGCATAATAAACTGTTGCAGACCTTGGAAGGTACTTGTAAGATGAAACGCAATCAGACCCATATCATGGGTCAGGGGTAACCAACTCAAAGAACGGTCATTAGAGGAGATTTGGGTTGCTATATTCATAGCTTGTATATTTATCATGACATTGCGGTGTGTAATTACTACACCCTTGGTTTGTCCTGTAGAACCTGAAGAAAATTGGATAAAGGCTATGTCATCCGGCTGGATGTTAGCTTCAATTCCCTCAACAATAGGTTCTTCTCGTACGTTCGAGATGCCCTGTACTATAAAGATTCGGGCATGCATTTCGCGGACAACCTCTTCCAATCCATTCTTCCGGGCAAACTTGTCCAAACTTTCCGTGAGATCCTGATCAGCAGCAATAAACGGATGGTTCAACGTTTTCCACACATTGTAAAGCTTCATTCTTTGCTCCTGATTTCCGCCTACGGTTATCGGAACCGGTATGATTTTTCCAAGCGTGCAAGCCCAAAAGGTGACAATAAACTCTTCTTCCGAATTCAGTTGGAAGATCAATTCATTACCCGGCTTCATCCCAAATGCCTGAAGTTCTCCTAACCGGATTTTGGCTGATTGCAGAAGGGATTGGTACGATACAACCTTTTCTTCTTTGCTGCCATTCAGAAAAGTAATACCTCTGTCTGTGACTGAACCAAGGGAGTTAAATAATTGAGCCAAGTTATCCATGCTCATAACTGGAACACACTCCTTGTCAACTAGATTACGTAAGGTTGCAGTTTTTCATTTATAATTCTCGTTGTTTCCTGAATATTTTCCTGGATATAGAAGTGTCCTCCATCCAATTTGACAATGTCACATTGTGAACCAGCGTACTTTTTCCATCCGATCAGATCGCTAGATTTCACTCGAGTATCGCTTCGGCCAGTTAACACAGTAATATCACTCTGAACCTTGAAAGGCTTAGGTTGAAAACGATAGAGTTCGACAATCCTGAAATCGGCTCTAAGTACAGGGGCAAATAACGAAAAGAGCTCTTTATTGGTAAAGACCTCATCCGACGTTCCACCCATGTTCTGAATCGTCTCTCTGAACTCTTCGTCTGGTAATGCGTGAATATTCTCATCCTTGAAAATATGGGGTGCACGATTGCCTGAAAGCATCATATGTTCAGGCAATTGTTTCGTTGACTGTGCAAGTCGGTAATATAGTTCGAGCGCCATCCAGCTTCCCATGCTATGTCCGAAAATAGCATAAGGCCCATGAATTAGCGAGGAAACCGCAGGGTAGATATCTTCAATCGCTTCTTCAAAGCTTTCATAGAACGGTTCTCCCACTCGAGCGCCTCTTCCTTTTAATTCGATCGGTATTACGTCAATAAAAGGGCTTAAAGATGATTTCCAGCGATGAAAAATCATGGCTGATCCACCTGCATGAGGCAAACAAAAAAGTTGAATTTTCTTCATTAGCCCTATCATTCCTCGTATTCTTATTTTTATCGTAATTTATCATTTTACGTAAAAAAATACAATATTTTCTGTGTTATTGAATACATTATGTAGATTGAATAGATAGGGGGAAATCTCCCTTGTTGCTTCTGAATTGATTGCGATGTTCGGTTGGACTTTTGCCCACTTTTTTCTTGTACATTGCACTAAATTGTGTACTAGAACTGTACCCTAACTTCGTCGTAATTTCAGAGATTGGAAGATCCGTCTTGGTTACGTACTCCTGTGCCTTATCCACCCGAATCTGCTGTAGGTACTTCAGTGGCGAAACATTGAAAACCTTAGAAAACAGATTACACAGATACACTGGATTATAACCAACCATATCCGCCAGAAATTGCAGAGTAATTGGCTGCTCATAATTGTTTTGGATATACTTGCATATCATGACCAAGTTCCGTTTGACCGAGTCCTCCCGATCCGTTTCCGGTCGCATCAAATTAGCCAGATTCGTTTGATAGTAACTGGAGTATACTTCAAGAAAATCTCTTTCAGCTATTTCGATGTCTTCTCTACTCTCTACCGTTCGGTTCAACAGACTTACAGCAAGATCATAGTGTTTACTACCATTCTCACTTAATATGTGACAGCTTGGCAGTCGCTCAAGCAGATCCGATCCAAAAATAATACCTCTCATTTTCAGAACAGGTTTATCGTAGTTTTGCAGTCTTATTTTATTTGCCAGCAGCACAGCCCCTGCCTTAACCTGCACCGTTTTGCTAAACACACTGATTTCCAAGGCATCCATAACCTCAAATATGGCAATCTGTCTTCTGAGAGACAAGTCAAATAGATGTTTTTTTTCACGGACGACCATATCATAAGAAACAACAGAACGTAGTTGGAAATCCATTATCGTTAACCTCCTGATTGTTTTTCGGACGGTTTTGACAAGTACGGTGTTATACATTCATTCCTAATCTTGATCTAAGTTGTGTTGAATTTTTTAAGCTGATTACGAATGTAATCCAATAAATCCTTTTTTTCCTCAGGTGGTATCCACTCCGTTAGTCTGGCTGCAGCAATGGGAAGAACCCATCGATGTATCTCGCGAATGTCCATGCCCGAGAGAGACAAGTAATACTCGATATACGTTTTACTCATCCTGCTTTTGATTATCTTCAGCAGAACTTTCATCATCAATGGAGCGCCTTTGGGCAAATTTCCGTATTTTAATAATACTAGCGTCCTTGCCACATCTGCTGCTGGACAGCCCGATGCGCCTGTCATCCAGTCTATGATCCAGGATTCTTTGCCTGTAATCACATTATTAGGATGGAAATCCCCATGACATAGAGATCTGCCTTCCGGCAAACTATGTACATAGTCCATAATCTGTTGTTTCTCAATGTCCGATAGATCTCTTGCGTTTGATATATTCTTCTCTAATACAGTCTTATGCTTTTGTTGAATCTGTTCACCCGATTGCTGGTGTATTTGATGATGAAGTGCTGCCATCTGCCTTGCTCTGCGCTCAATAGACCATGGTTTAATAATCATCTCTTCCAAAAGTGTCCTTCCACTGGCCAACTCAAATATGATACCTTTACGATTATTGATCGTCACCATATCGATTGTTTGTGGGCATTTAACTCCAAGTTCCAAAACGATTCGAGTATTATCAAACTCATGCTGAATCGCTTCCGCAGAGAAATCTTCTCTGAAAAGTTTCAAAATTGAAGTTTCACCATGTCTGAATATTTCCGCTGTCTGTCCCTGCCCAATCCGTTTCAATCCTAATCAACTCCGTATCTTTCCTAAATCAATTATGGTAAATCATCAAAGAACCTAATGATCAAGCCCTTTTTTCATAGCATAATGAATGATCCTGCCTAATGCAAAAAAAGGGCTCTTCCTTAGGTCCTGCAATGCAAAATCTAAACGTTTCGATTCGCGCTATCCTTAACTTTTTCTGCTTTATTTGAACGTCTCATTTCACGGCGGTGTGTTACAACCTCCTGTGTTGCGATTAAAATCTCATGCATTTGAGTCGTACCTTCGATAATTTCATTGATCCGGGCATCCCGATAATATCTCTCTACGGGATAGTCTCGATGGCAACCATTGGCACCATGAATCTGCACCGCATCACTGGCAACTTTGTTCACCATGGTTGAAGCAAAGTATTTGGCAGTCCAAGTTTCCATAATGCTCTCTGGATCACCCACATCTCTTAAATATCCTGCTCTGTAACACAGCATCCGTGCCGCTTTCATATTCACTGACATTTCAGTGATCATTTTTTGTATCATTTGATTCTCTCGTATAGCTCTTCCGAATTGGATTCTGGAATTGGCATAATGTACCGATGCATCCAGACATGCCTTGGCTAAACCTACACAGCCACAAGCGATCGTGTATCTTCCATAATCCAGACAAGGTAAAGCAACATGTGATAACCCTGTACCGACTTGACCCAGGAGGTTTTCCTTCGGAATACGACAAGAATCCATTTTCAGTTCAGCAATCATCGATGCTCTCGCTCCAAGCAACCCGCTCATAGGTTCAACGCTGAACCCAATGGAATCTCTCTCCACGATAAACGCTGTCGGCTTGTTCTCACATTGGGCAAGAATCAAAAATACGTCTGCGAGCTGCCCCATGGTTATCCATTTTTTATGACCGTTAAGTATGTATTCATCTCCGTCTAATACGGCCGTTGTTTCAATGCTTTTGGCATCGCTTCCAACACTCGGTTCTGTCAATCCGAATGAACCCAAAGTTGTTCCCGTAGCTAATGCAGGCAACCAGTACTGTCTTTGTTGCTCCGTTCCCCAACGCAAGATGGCTAAACCCACCATCCCCTGAACGGTTAACAAACTTCTTACAGAGGAGCACCCACGTCCAACCTCTTCGTTAAGAATCCCGATAGTGATATTGTCCAGTTCCATCCCGCCATATTCTTTTGGCAACATGGAGCCCAGATAACCAGCCTCTGTTATTTTCGCAAGGAGTTCCGGGTGAATTCGTTCTTCGCTGTCATTTAAACTAGCATATGGAATAATCTCGCTGTCTACAAAATCCTTGAATTGTTCCTGCCACATCAATTGCTCCGCATTCAGTTCAACTTTCATCACATATCACTCCTGATTTTGAGGTTATAAGTCCAATAAACGGAACTCGATGCTGTGATTGTCTGATATGAGCTTGTGTCGTCATTTTCCTTTTATGACTCATTGGGAATCTCATAATTGATGCACTTACGCAAACTGTCTTTCAAATGTTGCAATGTTGTGAAGTTCTCCAATTCAAGATACTCATCGTCCATCTCAATATTGAATTCGTTCTCCAAGGCAATGATCAGTTTGATAAATGAAATGGAGTTTAATCCAAGAACTCTTAAATCCTCATCCAACGCACTTACATCCAGCTTTTGTTCAGAAAACATTTCCACGACCTGATAGAAGTGAATATCAAACTGATCATAAGCCACAGGATATTCTTGCAAAAAAGATTCCTCCTCCATATGAGACATGTAATCTTTGAAAATCCATTTTTGTGACACCATTTCTGTGATCAGAATCTGTTCGAACGTTTGCCTAAGAGTATAGGAATCGGAATAAAAAAGTCCTACATTTTGTAAATATTCCATATATTCTCTGACTTCGATACTATCATAATCTTCCTGAGTCAAGCAATCACTATTGCCATGTATTCACAAATATTTAATAGGTTCCCACCTTCGAGATGATATCCCTATCTTGCGACAAGGATTCATTCTCTCAAAGGTGCTTTGACATAAACACATCGACCTCATCTTCACTGTCCAATATAAATCCAAATCGTTCATACAATCGCCGAGCAGGGCTTCCCTGCAAAACATTTAAAATAACCCGTTTCCCCTGAACTTCATCCTGTTCCAGCAGCATATTCAGTACCTGAGTTCCTATTCTCTGGCCTTGATAATCGGGATGTATATAGAAATGTTCCAATAGATATGCCTCAGACTTGGGCTTCAACGCTACACAACCTACCATTGAACCCTCCACTTCAATAATCTGTGTCTGGGCAGGATTGAATGTATTCCGGAAACGTTCACGCACCTTCACATCATCGTACCTTCCCAGCCTGGTTAGATCATCGTATAATACCAAGGCTCGCAAATCAGCGAGTTGCTCTTGGTCTGCCTGTACAGCTTGACGCATTGTTATTGGGTTCATTTGTTGAATTCCTTTCCATTAGAAACACGTTAAATTTTGAATGTCTTGTCGCATGATAGGGATAGAACACTAAAAATCATACCTTTGGCAGCTCACTTGAGCAACACCGGATTTTAGAATGCACTATATTTTTCAAACATATTGAACTCCTCAAAAAATAAAAAAGCCCAAAAAGGACGGTGCAGTCTTGCTTATAGAAATAAGCGAACCCGCAGCCATCCATTCTGGGATGTAGATTACTATAGAAAACTATGAAACATGTGAAGCTTGTGCTGCATGTTGTAATGCTTCCAGACCCAATGCTAGCGCACCACACAAGCCTGCATGCTGGCCCAATCTGGGCTGCACAATATATTGGTCGATATGTTGCGTGATTGGGGCAGCATTTACATAACCATTGAGATTCCGCACTACCTGCTCCCGGATCATAGGAAACAGATGATCTTGCTGCATCACACCACCACCCAAGATGATCTTCTGCGGCGAATGAAGCAAGATGGCCGTAGTAATCGACTCCGCAATGTAAAAGGATTCGATCTCCCACGCCGGGTGATCTGCCGGCAGTTCACTGCCAGGGATCTGCCAGCGAGCTTCAATGGCTGGACCGGCTGCCATCCCCTCCAGACAATCGCCATGATACGGGCATAATCCGGCAAAGTGATCGTCTGGATGGCGTCTTGTCCGAATATGTCCACCCTCGGGATGTAACAATCCGTGTACTCGTTGGCCCCCTGCCACAAGTCCGACACCAACTCCTGTGCCAATCGTGTAATATACACAGTTATCCAGCCCTTGCGCCGCTCCCCACGTCACTTCACCGAGCGCGGCAGCATTCACATCCGTATCCCATCCAAAAGGAACCGGAAATTCATGCTTCAAGGTTCCAATCACATTACAGTTTCCCCACCCAGGCTTAGGTGTGGTCGTAATATAACCATAGGTGGGACTATCCGGTTGTAGATCAATCGGACCAAAGGAGCCGATCCCCATGGCTTCCACATCTTTATCCCTGAAATAGTCGATCACCTTGGCAAGAGTGGTCTCCGGATGTTCTGTTGGAAAGCTGATCCGATCTTCAATCTGTCCATGCTCATTACCTACACCACATACAAACTTCGTTCCGCCCGCTTCTATGGCTCCAATACGCATCGTTCTGGGCTCCTTTCCTTCATTACAATTAACCTTTAGCCTTGGTTGGTGATATCTCATAGATATGAAGTGAGGAGAATACCAGATCTGTATTTTCTGCATGAGCAGAGATGCCCTTGGAATCCACATCCGGATAGATCAGATCCGTAATAACCGCCTGACCATCATTTGCAAATACCTCCACAGATGAATGATCTACATAGATACGCAAACTTTGATTCGCATTTACATCTTTTAACTCAGCTGCATGGCAGCTCAGGAAATGTTCATGAAAATCGCCGATACCCGATCCACTACGATCGATATATACTTCCCCTCGGTTGGCGTCTACGCCAACGAGCGTTTCGTTGTCAGCTCCGCTTCTTAAGGCAAAATGGAACGACTGATCCTGAGCCCACTCTGCATGGATCTCATAGTTCACTAGTTGCAAAGCGTTCAACTGCTCACTCACTTGCTGAATCGAAGCATCCTGTAGGGACAATACTGGCGTACGTGCTTGCTCAAGTTCACGTGCAGGACGTTGAATCAGTATGACTTCTCCGGATCTTGTCTCCAGTGACAGCTCCCGGGCAATGGTCATTGCTCCACGATAATCATTGGTTGGCGTCTGATTGGCATACATCCAGTTGCTCATCCACCCCATAAACAGGCGTCTGCCGTCTTCAGCCGGAATGTCAGACCAACTAACTCCCGCATAGTTATCCCGGCCATGATCAATCCAGCGAATCGTATGGGATGCCTCATCTGGAACAAATGTACTTCCATCAAAATCTCCGGTAAAATATTGCGTTCTGGACCCTTCTATGAATGCAGGATCTGCACCGATGCTAACGAGCATCACCCATTTCACCTGCCCTGAATCTCCATCCACTGCAAGTGGGAACAGGTCCGGGCATTCCCACACGCCATCGTGTGAACCTATCCCTTCGCCAAATTCACTTCCTAGCGTCCAATCCTTCAGATTGGGAGATCGGTACAGACATACCGTTTGACCACAAGCGATAATCATAATCCATTCCTTGGTCTGCTCATGCCAGAACACTTTGGGATCACGGAAATCAACAAAGGACTCATGCGTTAATACCGGATTCCCCTCATATTTGGTCCAGGTTCTGCCGTTGTCTTTGCTATACGCCAGACTCTGACGCTGTACAGGATGATCATTTGGTACTTCCAGATGATGTGTAAAAATGGCTACCAACCCCGGCTCATCTTCGAAAAATCCAGAAGTATTGTTCCAGTCCACCACCGCACTGCCGGAGAAGATCATGCCATGTTGATCCGGTGCCAGAGCTACAGGAAGTTCCTCCCAAGTGACGAGATCTCGGGTTACCGCGTGACCCCAATGCATCGGCCCCCATGTGGTACCAAACGGATGATACTGATAGAACAAGTGATACTCCCCATTGAAAAACACCATGCCGTTCGGGTCGTTCATCCACTTCTCTTTCGGTGAAAAATGGTATTCATTTCTGTAATCTTGTTTAAGAATTGTCGACATTATGGTTTCTCCTCCGTACTTTTCTTTATTTGTTATTACGGTCATATCCTGCTTGTTTAATCTGTAGCCATTCTTGCAATCCAAGGCGATCCAGCTCTTTCAAGTAAGCATCCCACTCCTGATCTATTTTCCCGTTTTGATACCATTCTGTACGCAGACGTAACACGTAGGCGAAGAGATCGGTCTCAATCGTGGACAATCGATCCAGTTCATCAATGGAGAAGAACACACTTGGATATACGTTCTCCGCTTTCATATGCGGAACCATAACCTTGTCGAGAAGTTCCATGCGCCAAGCCGCATCTTCCGGTTTGGTTGTGTATTTGTCATAATAACTGTCGAGAATGGCCAATGGTCCTGCGATACTGGTTTTTTGTCTGAGTTCCACAGGTGCAGATCCTTCCAGCGGAAGATGTTTCAGCATGCCTTTGGCTTCATCGAATTCAAAAATATTTTGCTGACTCTCGTCTCCATAGGTACCCCAGTTGTTCTGCACAGATTGGAGCGGATCATACAGTTGGTCTACCCACTTCGCTGTGGATTCCAGGTTTTTATTGCTGCTGGTAATGACCATGCGACCACGATCAAGCCCAATCCCGTTTGTTCTTGTGACATTGACCTCTCCGTTAGGCCCGGCAACCGGAGGCAGAACATCATACGTATCATTCATGCCTGTAATGTTAGCCTTATCCCATGTGAAGTACATGCCGTACTTGTTATCCTTGCCTTTCGCCAGGTACGTGTTCCAATCCTGCTGGTACGATTCGACATCGATCAGCCCTTCCTGAACCAACTCATGAATGTATTTAACCGCTTCCTTGTAGCCTTCATCAGCTGCTGTGAAGACCACTTTCCCATCATTGGTTACCACGGTATGATCCCAGTTCTCTCCGAGTCCAAATGCCGCAAAGAGAAATGTCAGATCTTCTCCGCCCGGTTTGTTAATGAAAGATAACGGAATTTCGTCGGCCTTACCGTTGCCGTTTGGATCTTGAGTTTTGAACGCGATCAATACTTCTTTCAGTTCTTCGGTTGTCGTTGGCATCTTCAGTCCAAGCTTGTTCAACCATTCCACATTAATCCAGGGCAAGTTATCCACTGCCTGAATCCGTTGTTTGCCACTTCCGAGTTCTTCAATCCATGGGAATGAATAGATATGTCCGTCTGGAGCCGTGATCATGCTCTTGTATTCGGGAGCTTCCTCCAGCACCTTTTTCAGATTAGGCATGTGTTGTTCAATCATGTCCTCAAGTGGAATGATCGCCCCGTCCTTCGCCAGTTTCAGGAGATCATAATCCCCGTAACCTGCATCAAAAATGGCATCCGGCAAATCACCGCTGGCAACCGCCAGGTTTCTTTTTTCTGCAAACACATCACTCGTATAGTTCTTCCAGTTGATATGCACATTGGTTTTCTCTTCGAGTCGCTTGTTAATCAGCTTGTCGTTTGGATCAGCGGGAGCCAGCGGAGAGCTCTGTGTTATAAAATTCAATGTCACCTTGCCATCAGGGGATTGCGCCTCACTTGCCGCGCCGCCTCCACCTCCGCCACAGGCGGTTAGAAAGAGCATTGCAGATAACATGGAAATGGATGCCGTTGTAACGGCTTTTTTGGACTTGTTCACTTTTTTCATAATAATGACCTCCATGAGTTGGATTGGATCAACTTACTGTATCGCAGGCTGTTCACTATTTGAGGGAACCGACCATGACACCTTTTTCGAAATACTTCTGGAAGAACGGATACATGATGATGAGTGGCAGACTCGAAATGACAATCGCTGAGTATTTAATCATCTCGGAGAGCCGTTTCAGTTCTGCCATCGCGAGTTGATCACTGATCATGCCCGGTGCAGCCTGATTCTGAATCAGAATGGAACGCAGAACGAGCTGTAACGGATGCAGGTTCGGATTATCGAGATAGATCATTGCATCAAAATAGGAATTCCATTGCCCAACGAACGCATAAAGTGCGAGTACAAAAATGATCGGTTTCGACAACGGAATGACGATCTGGAAGAAAATCTTCATCTCAGAGGCTCCATCCACGTTTGCAGCTTCTTTCAGTTCTCGAGGGACTCCTTTGAAAAAGGTTCTGGAGAGAATGATGTTCCAGACGTTAACGGCTCCAGGGATGATGATCGCCCACACCGTATCCAGCATGCCGAGATTACGTATGAGTAGATACGTAGGGATTAATCCCCCGCCGAAGAACATGGTAATGATAAAGATAATCATGAAAAATCCACGTCCCGCGAGCCTATCATCCGACAATGCATAACCTGCAAATATGGATACGGTCACGGTGATCAGTGCAAAGGAAACCGAGTACAATACCGCATTTGCAAACCCCCGAATCATGGCTGGATTGGACAAAATCATCTGATATCCGTCCAGGCTCCAGTCCGATACATTAAAGGACAGTCCACGATTCAGTAACACCGTGGGGTCCATGAATGAGGCGATAACAATATAAATCAGGGGAACAACCACAACCAGTACAGCACAGGTGAGAAAAATGGCATTGAGTGTGAGGATCAATCGATCCATTCCCGTGTGTTTAACAACCATGGATAATACTCCTTTCCTAATAGAGGCCTTCGCCTTCATTCAATTTCTTCACGATCAGATTCACCGTCACTAGCAGAATCACATTGATAACCGAGTTGAACAATCCAACTGCCGCAGAATAAGCGTAATCTCCAGACTGTAGTCCCACCTTGTAGACATACGTGGCAATAATCTCGGAGGACGGCAGGTTCATGGACGTCTGCATCAGATAGGCCTTCTCAAATCCAATGGACATAATCCCGCCAGCTGCAAGGATAAAGACGATGGCCATAATCGGACGAATCGTTGGAAGGTCAATGTGGCGAATACGCTGAAGGAGATTAGCTCCATCCAGATTAGCCGCATTGTGAAGCTCCGGATCAACATTGGCCAAAGCCGCGACGTATATGATGGAAGCCCAGCCGGCTCCGGTCCAGATATCGGACAAAATGTAGATCCAGCGGAAATATTCCGGTTCAGACATGAACATAATCGGCTGACCTGTAATCCATGTGGCTAATTGATTAATCGGCCCTGTCGGTGAGAGGAAGATGAACAGCATACCCACAACGACAACAACCGAGATAAAATTGGGTGCGTACAGAAACAATTGAATATTTTTCTTGATGCCAGCTTTGCGTACCTGATTCAGCATGAGTGCCAGTAAAATGGGCACCGGGAAACTGAATATCAATCCCAAAAAGCTGAGTTTAAGCGTATTCATTAAAATGATATCGAAATTGGGTGAAGCTATAAATTTCTCAAAATGCTTCAGTCCTACCCAATCACTGCCCATGATGCCTTTGATCGGACTGAAATCCTTAAACGCAATGATGGCTCCGTACATCGGAATGTACTTGAAGATAAGAGTCAAAATTAAGGCTGGTGCAAGCAACATATATAAAAAGTAATTTTTTTTGAGCTGCTGTAACCTATGACCGCTTGTCGTCCTCACTTTCAGTACCCTTCCTCCGCCCTTTTTGCTGTCGGCTATGTTATCCAACACGATACCCCCGTTCATTCTAGAAGTTGACAATTGTTTTCAGTAAGGGCTTTCAATATTTACAATTGCCTATTTGATAATTTACAATTTATCAGGTTTCAACAGATTTAGTCAATACGTTTTGTAAAAAAATATTTGTGCATTTGATCATTTTATCTTTGCATTAATGTAACTAAAGAGGATTAAATTTGCATATATACAGCACTGAATCGTTAATACCCGCATAGATATTTCTATATCATGACTGTAATAGATTATCATTGTTACACTAATTAACAAAACTTCTGGAACAATTATGAAAATAGAATTCGACTATCTAAATGTAAATGTAATTGTGCATTTGTAAAACAGAGATTGCTATTTGTCCCGTTCTATTATACATTTGACTTAGAGAAGAATATGGATAACTATTGATGATTAGAGGTGAAGCATTAGATGGCAAAGGAAAAAGTCACGATACAAGACATTGCTGATGCTTTGGGGATTTCCAGGAATACGGCTTCCAAAGCATTAAATGATAGCGGAAACATCCCGGATGAGACCCGAAATCGTGTAATTAAAAAAGCAATTGAACTTAAATATAAACAGTTTGCCTATATGGAAAATGAGCATGTTCTAACCAAGGCTCCGGGCAATATCGCCCTGTTAACTGAAAACCTGCCTAATACATCTCACTTTGGTTCGTTGTTAATCAGCGGTTTGGAGAAAAGAATCAGTGCGGAGGGATATAATCTCTCGATTCACATCGTGCGTGAAGACGATCAAGATGCACTTACACTTCCCAACAATTTTGATATAGCCAAAGTAGACGGCATCATTTGCATTGAATTATTTGATCTGGAATATACACAGCTGATTACCGATCTGGGCATTCCCACCATCTTTATCGATTGCGCTTCCAACATATGTTATCCCGAATTCAAAGCAGATCTGCTACTCATGGAGAATGAACATAGCATCTATCAGTTAACCACAAAATTAATTGAGAGCGGCTACACAAGTATTGGATTCGTCGGAGATTACAATCACTGCAAGAGCTTTAATGAACGATGGGTTGGATATCAGCGTGCTATGCTGGAGGCGGGGTTGCAGGTCGACCTGTCCCATTGCATCGTAGATAATGATCGCCTGTGTTTCTCCAAGCCAGGATGGTTGAACCAGCGAGTAGGAGAGCTGGCATCCCTACCTTCCGCTTACGTATGCGCTAATGACTTTATAGCAGTTGATCTGATCAGGGCGTTAAAAGACAGAAATGTCGCTGTGCCACAGGATATTGCGATATGCGGATTTGATAATGCACCCCAATCTCGAATTATTGAGCCAGCATTAACAACGGTTCATATTTATAGCAATGAGATGGGCATTAAGACTGCGGAGATGCTGTTATCCCGGATTAATAGCCCGACACAGCCGTATCAGGTCTCCCACATTGTGACCAAACCCATTATCAGGGAGTCCACACCAGCAATCATGGACGATCATTCTCAGATGGTTCATAGTTCTGCAAAATAAAAAAAACGTATGTCTCACGAGTAACAACTCGTGAAACATACGTTTTTTTGTGGTTTCGATTTGGCTGGATGGAAACTCTATCCTATCCATCGTGGCCTAGATAAAAAATCATCTCGCGATTAGATCTCTTTCAAAATGCCTTTTACAAGTCCGATAAAGGTTGTTTTCACTTGCGCAGCCACTTCAATAACTTCATCATGACTTAACGGCTGATCCAGAATACCACAGGCCATGTTGGTCAGACAGGAAATGCCTAGTACCTTCATACCGCCATGAATGGCAACAATGGCTTCAGGTACCGTGGACATACCCACTGCATCCGCACCCATCGTACGAATCATGCGAATCTCCGCTGGTGTCTCATATGCCGGGCCACTCCACCATGCATAGACACCTTGCTGCAGGCCAACATTCTGCTCTTCTGCAACCTTAAGGGCAATACTGCGCAGTTCACGATTGTATACCTGTGATACGTCTGGAAAACGAACACCCAGTTCAGCATTATTTGGTCCCATCAACGGGTTATTGCCTACCAGGTTAATATGATCTGTAATGAGCATCAGTTGACCCGGCTCAAAGCTTGTGTTGATGGCTCCGCAGGCATTGGTGATAAGCAATTGCTCGACACCCAGCGCCTTCATGATACGAACGGGGAAAGTCACTTCGTCCAATGTAAAACCTTCATAATAATGAAGGCGGCCTTTCATCGCTACAACCGTTTTGCCCATCAGTTCACCAATAACCAATTCATTGGCATGACCGATAGCCTCCGATTGGGCGAAATACGGAATATCTGTATACGGAATAACGGTCGCATTTTCAATCTCATCCGCGAGCGCTCCCAGTCCGGAACCCAGAATCATGCCTACGGCAGGTTTGGTATGGATTCGGTTTAATATGTAATCTCTTGCTTCCTGAATATGTGCGGATTGATGCATAATGATATCCTCCTGATGATCTGAATTGAGTTAACGAAAACTGAGGTAATGAGTTGCTACTCATCAAGTGTAATGAACAATGGTCATGATGTAAATGGAAGCTGTTCTATATACAATAAAAAAAACGACCCTATGCTCCAGAATCGTTTAAAAACATGGACATACCCTATTCCAATGTATATTTGTTTCTACTTTTCATGTAATCGATTGTCATGATCAGTAACAGCATGAATGTTGCAAACATCAGCGGTTTGGCAAAAGTGCCTTCTTCAAAAATATAATACGCAGCGACCAAGTTTCCTGCAAATATTAACAGATAATTGCGGGTGCGATCCATCTTCTCAACTCATTTCGGAAAAGAATATTGTTCGAGATTGCCTTTCTTTTACCCTATCACACAATTCCATTTAATACCATATTTTTATCATCTACACAAATCAACACCTCTGTCATTCACGAGATTGCCGTACCTCATAATCTATATTGAGTACAGCAAAAAATCGGCCACATCGTGACCGATTCTCTCCACTTCCCTGATGTTCAGGACATAGGGTTAATGATACGCCAAAATGATTCCTTAGGCTGCAACTGTTGATCAAAAACAAAGGGCCAATTTTTGCGCCCACGAACCGGGAAATGGTCCAGCCATGTATAATTGTCCGCTACTCCCCAGAACGTCACAGAGGTAAGGGATGATTTATACTCACGGAACAAATTAAAGATTTCTTCATATCGACGCTCCTGTAGCTCAGCCATCTCCGAAGTTGGCGCGGTGAGGTCCGTTCGACGATCCTCATAACGAAACACGGACATATCCAGCTCCGTAACATGCAACTGCACATCCAGTGAAGCATAACGCTCGATAGCCATTCGGATTTCTTCAATGGAAGGGCCATGGATATTCCAGTGTCCCTGCATGCCGATTCCATGTACAGGTGCTCCCTTATCCAACAAAGACCGAACCAGATTGTAGATCTTCTCCCGTTTGACCGGATCCGTCTCATTGTAGTCATTATAGAAAAGAAGGGCATTTGGATCAGCTTCATGAGCCATATTGAACGCTTGCAGCAAATAATCTTCCCCCACCAGCTCTAACCACTTCGTGTCCCGCATGAACAGGTCGGTCTTATCTTCAATAGCTTCATTGACGACATCCCACGCATATATTTGCCCCTTATACCGACCTACTACCGTATCAATATGTTGCTTCAAGCGAGATAATACCAGCTCTCTGGAAGCGGGAGCACCTGAGGTATCCTCAAAGACCCATTTCGATGTTTGATTATGCCAGACCAAAGTATGTCCGCGAACCCCAATCCCTTGGGCAACAGCAAAATCAACAATTTTATCCGCCGCCTCAAATGTATAACGATCCTCTTCCGGGTGAATTTCTTCAAATTTCATCTGATTTTCAGCCGTGATACTATTGAAGTGTTTGGCGATGAAATCCCCTTCGGACTGCAACATTCTGGTATGTACAGCAGCACCTATTTTGAACGTATTAGCGTACGTAGCATGTAGTGATGGAATTTCGGTTGGCATTTACAATTCCTCCCTGCCAGTTTTTATCCATCATATCGTTTGTTGAATACGCTTACAATGAACAAATTATACTTCTTCCCCCTCATATTTAACTATTTATGATCCTCGGCCCTGTTCGCAAAACAAAAACACCTCCACGTTTGTTCCGCTGCTCATCGCAACAGAACATTTCTTCGAAGGTGTTTTGTGATCGGGAGGTTCAGTTAAATTCAACACATGTACAAAGAGAGTATGAAGCGTTACAGCTTGTCTACCTGTAGCAAGGTCACCTGTTTCACTGTGCATGCCGGGTTAATTTGCTCCTCGGACAGAATGTTTAGCTTAATCAGGCTTTTCAGCTTATGACTGTCTACCTTGGACAACAATCGCCAGATGTCCGGGTCTGGAAGAGAAGCATACAGCTTCTGATCATCGTATTCCTTCCGGTTCTGCAGCACTGTTTTCACGGTGTAACCACCAACCTGTGTCTCATAGACCCCTTGTTCTGTAAAATACGCGACAATCTCATCTCGTAGTACAGACAACTGCTGCTCAATATCTTTTTGCTGCTGCTTCAGGTCAAAGTAGGTTTGTACTTTCTGCTCCATATCGATCACGCTCCTCTACTCTCATAGGTATGCGAGGATCGCTAGTTTAGGACTGGCTGTTTATTTTATTTAAACAGCAGGTGTTCATTCAAATACGGATTATGGACAGCCATGCTGTGAACCCTTTCCATTACATCTGGCCCCATGGGTACATCCCCAACGCGCCTTAACAGAATCCAGCGCAGGCAAGCCACAGCTTCAAAAACCTGCTCCTCTTCCAGCGTGTACACATAACTTGCAGAACGTGCAAATTGAGCGTGATACATCTCGCCGTAACTTTCCCCATTATAGATGGTGATCAGAAAAACAGACCATGCCATATCGTACCTTGGATCACCATACTGCCCATTAGTCCAATCGATGATGCTGTAACGGTTGTCCATCTCAAGAATGTTTCCCAGATTATAATCGCCATGAATCAAGCGGTCCTGTCTGATCTGGACCTGCTGGATCAAGTTTGCCAGAAGATCATTTATATCGTCATGTAATTCAATTTGAGGAAAAAAGTATTGAACAAAATCGTACCTGAATATGTATTCTTCATCTTCTCCAGTACTCACTTCATTCACCGGATAACGATGGACCTCCATTAATCGCTCAGCCAAATGTGTCAGTTTGGTTTGTGTTAATTGGTTAAGCGGCTTTCCATCATAGCTCGTTAACAGCACTTGATTCTCTTGCTCGTCTAATCCCCAACCGTAGGGTTTGGAAACACGAATTCCACTTTGATAAAGCTTGGACAATAATCGATATTGTTTGGCGATATCCGGTTTGGAATCCTTGTCCCAGACTTTCAATACGTACTGCTGATCTTGCATTTCAATTCTCATCACACTCGCTTCCAGTCCAGGTGGCAAGGGAATGATCTGAACCTCCTGTTCAATCACCTGCTGGATACATTCATCCAGTTCTATCCAATTCATCTGGCTAAGTTGAATTGTCATCGTTTTCCTCCGTTCATTCATGTCATGCCGCTTTCTCCCTGTTAGTCAGGTATCATCAGGCCTTTGCCAATGACATTGGCGGATACAGGCTGCTTACCCAATTCTCTGGCCCATACCGACAGCTGTCCCATATGGTGAATCTCATGGGCGATCACATGTCGCATTACTTCTCCCCATGAATATGTACTGACCTTGCCAGCTGAGCGATGATCAATAAAAGCTCTTTTTTCCATACTCGAATCCCATGCTGTAACAAATGCCTCCACATCAGGACGTAACTTGCGATCGAGTCGCCTTACTGCCTCAAGATTCTGGTAGTTTGCAAAATCTTCTGCATCATCCGGTTTGTCCTGAAGCAACTGAAGCCAGCTCCACTCTACATCAATGATATGAAATAATGTTTGTAATATGTTGCCTACTCCGCCCATGCGAGGCCGAAGCAATTCTTCAAGCGGTACATCTTCACACCACACATACCATTGCTCACGCACCATCCAGTTATAACGAAAGAATGTTTCCATTGGTATATTCCCCTTTATCAGCATATTTTTCAGAGAGATTTGATCAATTCTGTATTGGCAAAGGTATCCTCCGAATTAATTCTTGTCCATATCCCTGCCTCCCGGTGGAAGGTGGCCTTCTTCAAAACATTCTTTTACATAGTTCCGATCGTGCTCTTGTCCATCCCATTGATGCAAGTACCGACTGGTCTCATATATGGACTCAAGTTCAGGAATATCGGATTCTTCCACATTTGAGATAATAAGTCGGTCTGACTTCCATTCTACTGGAAGTTGTTTCATCGTAATCACTCCATCTTTATATTCTATATAAAGTTGCACTATTGAATATTTACACTTACCACTCCGATGACAGAACAACCTTCCGATCGCTGTTATCCCCAGATTTTTTTGATTCCTTTTATAAAGTTAAAATCCGGGGATAAAGGCGAACACTCCGCTTCTTCAGGTCCTTTCTGTCCTCTCCGTTTTGTGTAAATATTCAGTTCAATTTATTTAGTTAATTTCTTTTTTATATACAAGATTACATGAATTCCTGCATAAATAAACAGGACATTGAACAAAAATAGAAGTACATTTAAATAGATACCAGATATAAACCAGATTGTTCCATCCGAGTTGGCATAATGATAATCCGTAAAGAATCGGATTGGGAAACCATACTCTGTTCGGAGCGGTCCATCTTCAGTATGTAAAGTTCCAGGAATACATAGGATGGCTAATACAGCAAGCCAGGCTGATAGATTCATTATTCTTTTGTTAATCGTCAATACCTCTCCTCCTTATTCAACACTAACGGTATCTTCACCAAAATACGTCCCTTCCAACTTTTGATCCATAAAGTCTCTTAAGTCCTTTTGATCAAATATATTTCGTATCTCTATTAAATCTGCTTTTTGTGGATACTATAATCTGTTTCCGATTGTATTGAATCGTAACTTTAGCGTTATGCTTTAATTTTAAAGCAATTCCTGCACTAATGCTTCCTGTGACATCATCTACTGGTATTTTGGCTGATTCCGGGGCTGCATTCATCCAGCCGACTATACGGCTAATGTCTTCTTTACTTAACGTAACATCGTCAATGCTAGTGTGTGCTCCACCATCGCCTGTCCTGGTGTACACAACTATGCTCATCTCTGTGCTTATCACTTGATTTCTCGAAATCGGCTTATTTGGATCTGGATTACTCGTGATTAGAAAATACAAAAACATGATTGCCGCACCTATGAAAAACCAGAATCGCCTACGTTTTCCTAGCATTACAGCGCATTCTCCGTATCCACCACGTTGGCAAACAGTCTCAGTACCGTATTGTGATGTGCAATAATCTGCTCTGCTTGAAGCGTCTTTGAATTCCATGTGCTGTGCGCATCTTGAACCAGATTGACCGTGTAACCCAGACTGAACGCTCTGCGGCAAGTCGTGTCTACACATACCTCAGTCTGCATACCCGCGAGAATCAACTCCTTCACGCCATTATCTTGCAATTTCAGATGCAGATCGGTTTTGTGAAACGAATCCGGTGTCTCCTTTTCAATAACGAGGTCACCAGCTATAGGTGCAATGGACGGATGAATGGCCCACCCCGGAGTCCCTCGTTCCAGTGGACTACCTGCCCCTTCGCTGTGCTGGATATATATGATGGCATGCCCTGCTTTACGGGCCCTGGCAATTAATACCTGGATCTTCTGAAGCAATCGTTCCCCCTGATAGACGGGATCTGCTTCATCAAACATCGCTACCTGTACATCAATGATTAGAAGTGCACAATGCGTTGCCATTTTGCTTTCCTCCTGACAAATCAATTTAATTCAAATCTTTCTTCTTCGTATCTTTAACAAAACTTCCAATCCCATATCAATCAGTACAAATAGGATAGCAGCAAGAACGCCAAATAAGGTCAGAACTAACGTCTCTTTGAAATCCAAGATTGCTTCTCCTTCGCCCATGACCAGATAATAAATAAACATGCCTAAAACTCCAGCACATGCATAGCCTAATATCCTCGTACATAGATACAACACATGATTAGGGAATTGTATTCGGCTGAGCAGATAGTCTAGCAATATCGATAAAGGTAGCCCGATCAACAGGATCAAGGGAGTCGCGTATACCAGATAAATAAGAATGTAAAAATCAAAACTGTAGGATTCATTCATCGATATGAGACTTGCAGCCAAAGTAAAACCAATGATGGTTAGAACGGTTGTTATCAGCTTT
Organism: Paenibacillus sp. FSL K6-4396; assembly: GCF_038002525.1. Lineage (NCBI taxonomy): Bacteria > Bacillati > Bacillota > Bacilli > Caryophanales > Paenibacillaceae > Paenibacillus > Paenibacillus sp. FSL K6-4396. The sequence goes on from NZ_JBBOCR010000001.1 coordinate 5,454,522, forward strand.
CTTCCCATGTTCATCTCATCACTCCAATACAGTTATCTCTATTCATTGGATGTGCTCATGCGTCAGATTTTGCCGGTTGCCATCCGATTTCTTGAGACCAACTGTGTGCTCTCTGTAATATGCTCCACACCATTGGTCCTTTTCCTTCAACATATTTGGGACGCTGATCTTTATACAATGACATGAGTCTGTGCTTTTCTTCCGCATAGTTCAAACAATCTTCTGGATGCTCCCTTAGATAGTCTCTGAACAGCAAGGTCATCTGCTCGGAGAAACTGCCCACCTGTCTAACGTGTATATGTATCCTTCTGTTTCCAGGTTCTTCACGAAAGTAACGTTTAGTCTTATCCGGATTTTCTGCTCTGAATACAAATCCGACGGTTTCGATCTCATGTTTGTAGTCCAACAGATTCTTATAATTAGAAACAGATAGTTGTATATCTATGATGGGTTTGGCGTCTATTCCCACAATTGAAGTGGACCCAACATGATCAATCCGCACGGCCTTTTCTCCTAACGCTTCTCTTAATTTCGAACCCGTTTCGAGAAACAAATTACGCCATGCCGGATCATACTTTGCAATTCTCCATTGACCCTCCATACAACTCCTCCTTGGTTATCCAATCAAGCTATATAATTAAATAACACGTTCTTTTAACCTTTTGTTACATGTAGATTATTTAGTGATGCCATATTGATATCATGCAAAATCATCATTGTTTATCCCTAGTTCTATTTGTTTTTTGGATTCCATCATGTATTCGTACACATCATCAATTTCTGTTATCCCTTTAATTTTCTCTTTTAACAGTTCAATAATTAATTGATTTTCACTCTCTCGCATCTTTATATCTTCCATATAGTTATCGTTATAGTCGTTCATAAAATCTAATTTGTTTTTATAAAATCGAAATCTCTCCAAAACATATACTTCCTTAAGATTAATAAATAATGCTATAAAATCCTTAATGTTTCTGGCAACTAAAGTTACTTGATTACCAAACGCCGTAGGTTGGATAAAGATAACCGGAGCTTCTTCCAAATCACTAATGGATCTGTTAAACGTGAAAAAAGCAAAATGGTCACCATCTGCCCCTGTTCTTCCAAATATAATGGCATCATCTGGCGTACAATAGTATCGATCATCATCATTGTTAAAACTAATATAAAACCCCACATAATCATGAAGGGTCGCATTATGTTGTTTACGTAATTCCTTATCTATTCGAACGATGCCTTCTAATGATTCCGGCATTTTATAATGTACTTCCACGTTTGCATACCTCTCTTCTATTGGCATTGATTAATATATCTATATTTTGACACAAATTAAAAAAAAGAGAAGGACCCTTAGGCCCTCCCCTTAACTTCTTAATGATAATCACACTTGAAATTTGTAAACTCAGCTGAAGTATCTTGCCCGCTCGCGTATAACCCAATAAGTACGCCCGTAAAACCTCCTGCCACCTCCGAGGATAGGTATCTCGTCTGTGCCGTGCCCAGCAGAATCTCTTCACCATCTGCTTGAAACAGGAAACTGTAGCGTTCTTGGCTTGAGCGGATCACCAGCGTTGCATACTGTTTATTTCCCAGATCCACTTCATGTTTTATCGATTTGATATCACCGATATTTAGACGCTCGACCACCTTATAACCGTTCTGCTGCCCACGAATAGCCACTTCATAATGATGATTCTCATCCATGTAGATCGTGGTCCCGGCTTCTCCACTCGTCAGACTAACATCGACAGAAATCGTAGCATTAAAGTCTTTTTGACGTAGCCCAATGAACGTCGGGGATGCCGGAACGTCCAGCGTTACATCGGTTCCTGTTAGCGTAAGCTTATCTGATTCAAGCTGATAATGCTCTGTATTTGGATGACGAAGATAACACCAGTCGAGGTTCCAGTCTGTATTTTCAAACGTATAATTCTTCTTATCCTGCTGGATCACCGTGTCGGGAATGCGATCCGTCTCAAAACTCGTCAGCGTTGTGCCTTCATGCCCGGCTGTAAACCATCCGTCTTCACCAAACGTAATTGGAGTCAGAAATACTTCTCGACCCAGATGATGGTACGTAGCCCATTTGCCAATCTGTCGGAATCCCAGGTGAAAGAGCCACCAATTCCCCCGATCATCCTGAACCAGATCACCATGCCCTACTCCCTGCAACTCATAACCTCCCATATTGCGGTTGGTCAGAACTGGATTGTGCGCATAGGCTTCGAACGGTCCCGAAGAAGAAGTGCCACGAGCATACGTAACCATATGACCATATTCGGTGCCACCTTCCGCTGCAAGCAGGTAATAATAACCGTTCATTTTATACAGATGCGGACTTTCCAGATATCGTCCACCTGTTCCGTTCCATATTGAACGACTCGGGGTCAGTTTGCGGCCAGTTTCAATCTCAAGCTCACACTGGACAATTCCGCCAATGCCTTCATCATCAACGCCATTACTCATAAACAATGTTTTTCCATCTTCAAAATACAAATCGGGATCAATCCCGCCTTGATCCACATAAATAGGCTCAGACCATTCTCCGTAAATATCGTCCGTCCAGACATAGAAATTCTGATGCGTCGTATCATTGGTTGTGACCATATAAAAACGCCCGTCATTGTGCCTGATGGTTGGGGCAAATACACCCCCGGAGCTGTTCACCGTCTCGAGTTGAATCTGGCTTTTACGAGTCAGGCAGTGACCAATCTGCTTCCAATTCAGCAAATCCTTGCTTTCAAAGAGCGGTACGCCCGGAAAATATTGAAAAGAACTACACACCATATAGTAGGTATCGTGCACCTTAATCACACTAGGGTCTGGATAAAAACCTTTTACAACAGGGTTATTGTATTTCATTACTTCACTCCACCTCTTAATATAAAATTCACATATATAAGAATTCAACTTTGTAACAACTACAAAAATTAAACACCATCGGGCGTAAACTTGCAATGAATCTGAATTGCATCTTGGAGCTAATTTTATTAAATTAATATATATGTGATTTTAGAAGATTGAGGGTAGGGAGTTGTACAGATGATCAAAGCAAATGGAGAGCCCCAGTTCCTTCCTTTATATGAGGCGCTGGCAAGCGAAGTCAGATGGGAAATAATGGACATAATTGCAGATCGCGAAATGAATGTGAAGGATATTGCCGCAGTATTAGAGCTTAGCCCCTCCATCGTCACGATGCATATTCGCAAACTGGAGGATGCGGGTCTAATTGGGAGCAGACGCGTTCGGATCAACGGAGGGACGCACAAATTATGTTACCTCAAGCAAAATCAGATTGAGATCGAGCTGCCATCCGCAAGCCAAACTTCACGAACCAGAGAACAGACGATAGCCGTTGGACACTACACTGCTTTTGATATTCACCCTACCTGTGGGCTAGGAACACTTGAGAAAGAAATCGGCGTATGGGATGATCCACGTTACTTCCTTGATCCTGAGCGTGTACACGCCGCTATCCTGTGGTTTGGGAAGGGCTATGTTGAATATAAAACACCAAATTTTGTCCTTCCTGATCAGACAACCGATGGGATTGAAATTTCGATGGAACTGGCGTCTGAAGCTCCGGGATTGCGAGATCATTGGCCTTCCGATATTCGTTTCACCTTCAATGGCATTTCTCTTGGAACGTGGACAAGCCCTGCCGACTTTGGCAGAGCAGCACGCGGCAAATATACGCCAGAATGGTGGCATCGCAATGTGAATCAGTATGGATTATTAAAGACCATTCGTATCGATACCTCCGGTACTTACATGGATGGAGAGCGGATGTCTGACATCACACTTGCGGATATTAAGCTTAGCGAGCCGTTCTGGACGCTTCGTTTTACGGTTGACGAGGAAAGCCCCAACGTAGGCGGATTAACGATCTATGGTGCCGGTTTTGGTAACCATGATCAGGATATTGTTATTCGTGTATTGGGTTGAATTTTTTAACCTAATCGATTAACTTGATTTTCTCAAAAACTTTATATTTCTCCAGATCTGAAGTAATTGCATAAGGCAGGTAATGATATAATTCAGATCTGGTTGCCCACTTGTATTCACTATGTTCTTCTGAAAGATTCACTTGATGATCTTTAGTTCTACACAAATACATTAGAAGAATGACCTGTCGATGAGGATCGGTAAAGAACGTATTGGCAAACAGTAATTCATCTATTTGAACTTTAATGCCAACTTCCTCTCTAGCTTCACGAATCAGAGCCTCTTCCAATTCTTCTCCGAAGTGAAGTTTCCCCCCTACTGTCTCCCAACTTCCGGCGCCTACCTCATCCACTAGTGAGCGCTTAACAATTAACACTCTGCCTTCATTCTCGATTAGTCCTTTTATGACAGTTACCATTTTATTTTCCAAGTGTTTAATCGCCCCCCCATTTTTGTATTAACAATCAGTTTATGTTTGGAACCATCTTCTTAACTGATTAATATGAGCTTGATGATAACGGTTATGGTCAGCCATGTGCCATAATCCCCAACGTATCGTAGCTTGCTTTTCGTTCTGATGTCCAAAAGTAACGACTCGATCTAGATCAGCATCCGCTAAATGTGTGCATGTCTCTTTTAGAAGGGTTAATACACCCTCATATTGAGAGATAAGTGTGTCACGTGCCAGACCTTGAACCAGCGGAAGTCTATCATTTTCATCGATCATAGGGCCATATTGCTCTATTAAACGCTGAGGAAGGACAGATCCCTTTATTCTATACACCCAATTCATATCAACGAACGTAATATGTCGGATTAATTGAGCTGTACTATTAAACTGGTTGTTTTCCCCTTTGTAATCCACTTCTTCTTGCGACATACCTTCTGTAATTGATTTAAGTCGTTGGCTATTTTCTGTTACAGCGGATAATAACATCCCCACAACAGGTGTCATATTGGCTTCCCCTTGTAGGTCGTGAATCATAGTCATCACTCCTCCTTTACCTTCGCTCTTTCAATAAGTCTTTTATTTCCCTTAACTCTGATAATATTTCTTTGGTGTGCTGGCTATTTTTTGAGTTATCTATTCCAACTTTCACAACATAAATACCGAGGAACAGATAAACCACCAACATAATGATCATTCCCATGTGCATTTCTCCTTCCCAAAAAACAAAACGCTGTTACGAGAATCACTCTCCCACGTACTCTCTCTCCAACTGATTCCCATGAAATGCCTTCAAAATAAAAGCTCGATCCGGAACGTTCAACCGTTCATACGATTGCAGATACTGCCTGTTGTCATATGGAACGCCAATGAATCTCACATTCAGTTTGCCCTCTTGAAGATCCACGATCCCATATCTGGCAATGGCAAGATCGTTACAGCCTAAAGCTCCCGGATTCATATATACTCTTTGATCTGTCCTATAATAATGAAGAATATGATAATGACCAAAACAAACCAAATCATGGGCCGTCCCCTGATACTTCGCGTCCAGTTTGGTCCCTGATGGTTCTTTATCGATGACATCCAGCTTGTCGTTGTTCATATGATAGTGAGTCAAAAGGAATCGACGTCCTGCTACCTCTTTTTCAACAAACTTCGGTAGAGCTTGTATTCTCTTGATCGATTCTGCACTTAGATGTTGACCAATCCATTCATGGTGCTCGGCTAAGCCTTTATGTCCTTCTAATGGACTCTTATGTTGGAGCAAACTCAATACGGCCTCTTCGTGATTCCCCGAAATCGCTATCATATTTTCACGACTGTACAACATCTCGATCACTTCATTGGAGTAAGGGCCGATGCCGATCATATCTCCCAAGCAAAATGTATGCTCAATGTCTTCTCTGGAATCGATATCAGCCAATACCGCTTGCAGCGCAGGAAAATTCCCATGAATATCGGTTAAGATGGCAACCTTCATTGTGATTCCTCCTCTGGAATGTACATCGTCTGAATCTCCTGTACTCCCGGAATAAAGCCCAGATTCAGATACACGGACTCCGCATCATTTCCTTGCATCACATACAATCGCAGCACGGGATATTTACCCTTAAGCTCATTCAAAGCTCTCTGTAACATCAGTGTAGCAAGCCCTCTACCTCTATATGCCGGCCGAACCCCTATGCTATATACAGCAGCCTGATTATCTTGCAAGCACAAGCGACAATTTGCAATAAGCTGTCCCGTTTCCTCGTCATATACAAGCGTGGATGCTTGGGTCAGAATTTCATTGGTATAATTAGGGTCATCACTTGGTATAAAATCTGCAAGAGTGTTATGTTTTCTTCGTGTAGCTTCAAGACTTCCTGCAAAACTCTCCAGGTCACATTGAGCAATCTCATCTTCATTCACATATTTTCTATTGCCGGTTTCACTTTCAATAATCTCTGGACTCTTTACGGTTACCCTGCTGTCCCATTCGATTTCAAAATGATCTGTAGGCCGCTGCATCCAGCGGCATCTGAACTCCACTGGCCAGAATCCGGCTCTTGCGTATAGATCAACTTGGTCTGGAAGAATCTCAAAGGTCAGAATGCGTTTGGTGCGATCGGACCACTGTACTAATGTATGCTTCAGAAGCTTCAATACCTCAAAGCACTGCTGGAACGGCGGGATAAAAAATAAATGATACATCCGGTTAGGCTCCATTCTCACGCCACCTATTTTGCTTTCCCCTTTGTAAATCCAGTAGGCACTGATCTTGGAAGAACTGAACTCTTCTTCCCTGAAAAATCCGACATAACGCATATCATAATAAACCGTGCAAAATAATCCCCATTCGGCAAAATCAGCTCTGCGAATCGAATATTCATCCGACAGATCATATTGAAGTATATCTATGGACCATTCTGTTAAACTCATACGTAATTCCTCCTCAATTCTAATTAAACGGCAAACAATCAAATCATTTTTCTATACGCCACCCCGTGAACATGAACTAACACCTGCTGTGCCTCCATACGTTCGAAGAAATCCAACATGTCCTTAAACGGATTCTCGAAATACGAAGTCAGGTATGCAAGCTCTGGCGTTGTTTTGATAAAATTGTAAAAAAAGTAGGGGTCCATGTTGCCCACATCCTCTGGACTACCAAGGAAAACCTCTAATGTCTGCCCTGTTTCTGTATTCTTGAACATACAGTGCTCGCCGTGAACATCAAAATACCAGTTCCCCGTTAATTCTTCTTCTCCTTGGATTACATCCGCATTGGACAACAAATGGTACGCCCCTGCGAGAATTTCCGTCCGATCAGGCTGATCGGTTTCCAATATCAGTTGGTCGATTAATTGCCGCGCGATTCTTTGGTACATATCCATCACAGCCAACAATTCTTCCGTAATTTCCTGCGTTATCGCCTTCATAGTTTCAGATCCTTGCCCTTTCAAATGGAATAATTAGTTGCCCGACCTTGCGGTTAGCAAAGATACGATAACGTAGCCAAAAAGTTGAACCGTAAATACAATGGCGACAAACTCAACCATTATGCTGTTCGCTGCATTAAAATCATTCACAAGATCCACAAAGATCTTCCCAGGTCGGGATAATACATCCCACGAATTCCACCGATTAAATCTACCAATGTAGACCCCTATACTGCTCAATAGCAAAATAACACCGACAACCATCATACTAATGTACTTATTTATTAATTGGTTTAACATTCCGTGGATTTGAATGATCGAACAAGTCGAGAGCAGCAATCCGATGATCGCTACGGCAAACGTCAGGGTGAGTCCATACCAAAAATCAATATTAACCCAAAATTGAACCTCCCCTTGAGCATCAAAATATCGGAATGAATGCAGAATCTCCGTAAAAAGGTAGGCCGCATTGGGCAGAAAAAAGAGCCATACTCCACACATCAGCGCCATAGATATCATGCTCGTTGCGGTTAATTTCTTATGAAATATGTATCTAATGCAGGATGAGATGATGAATGGTACCCATGCCAGGAACATATCCCAACTTAGAAATCGATACATATTTGTATCTGTTTGAACACGTAAATACATCACAACACCTAAACAACAACAAGTAGCCACGAACAAGGTAACGATGAGTCGGAGATCTTGTACCGGATGTTTGTTATCTTTCATTTCTTTGCTTCTACTTCCTTTTCCCTGATGAATGTTATAAATACTTTTTAAATGCCTTGCTGGATTCTCCGTCGTACCCCAATTTCGTATAAAAGTGATGTGCTTCATGTCTGGATGATCCACTGGTAAGAAACACCTTCACACAATTTTTCTGTACACATACGTCTTCCACATATTTCATCAATTCAGAACCATATCCCTTGCTCTGCACATGTTCCGTAATAATAACCCGCTCAACTACGCCGAAGGGTCTATTTTCCACCAAAGCATCCAGACAAATATGTAAATGAGCCGTGCCGATCACCTGATCACCCAGTTCATAAACGAACAAGAAACTGTTTGGGTTATTTCGAACCTCTTCAATCCGTTCTGCCAATACCTTTGTGTTTAAGTTGTTCGGCAATAATTCTTTATACAGTCTTTCGATAACCTCTGCATCCCTAGCTTCTGCCTCTCTTATCATCAAGCTTGCCCTCCCTGTTACCTCACTTGATAACTTAAAATGATATCACCGTTGTCCTCGAATTCACCCGTGTCCTGAAATCCGCACCGCTTATACAGCGCATTTGCCGCACTATTATGCGGAACATGCGATACCCTGATTTGCTGGCAATCACTTCTCTCTTGCAACATACGAATCACTTCTTGAATAGCAAGTTTGCCGTAACCCTTCCCCTGATACTTCTCGTCAATCATGAAGCGCAGAATCCAGTAATACCCGTCATTGTAGATCTCGTTATCAAATAAAATAAAACCGACCATCTGATCCTCTGCCAAAATACCGTATGGTTTGGACGTAATTTCCTTCGTTGCATGAATCAATGAATCCGCATTGCTTGCGACCAACTCCAGCTGATCTTCCCGTGGTTTAAGGTGGATGCACTCAAGTTCATTTTCTTTGGTTATGGGTTGTAGGGTTACTTTCTTCACATCCACAATCATCTCTCCTTGCAGCTTACTTACTATATTTTCTTGATCAATATAATCTCCAAAGGTTGTGTATCCAGCAACAGAGCCCCTGCATCAACATACCCCAGCTTTCGATAGAAATGTTGGGCATGTTCGTCTGATTGCGTTGAAGTCATCACGGTATCGAAGCCTTGTTGCTTCATTAGACTTTCCCAGTGATGCACTACTTTTTTGCCATATCCGCCGTTTCGATAGGGTTCATCTATCCAGATAATATTCATGAAGGGAAGGTTGTCCCAAAAGTAACCGTACCTCATCCATCCAACTCTTGATCCCTCGTCCTCATCCTCGTCCCATAGAATGAATATTTCTTTCTCATTGATCTTGGTTTTCAAAAGTGCATGATGGATATGCCGATCTCTATCCAAGATATAGTCGTAGTCAGCTTCCGTTGCAAATTCAATCTTCATTCGTATTGCTCCCTTCATTAACTATGTCCATCATAACCCAAAATGTGGTAGTTGCGAACAGTTCTTTCCTCTTTTTTTCCCATGCCAAAAAACCACGGTTTCCCGTGGCTGCACCCGCTCTATTGTCCTCAATGCGATATCGATCCGCTCACCAATTGCCCCTTGTACCATACGGCCTGCCGCGCAGATCGCCGCGCAACGGCTTCCGCCGAACAACTCGCATGCACCAATACAAAACTCGCGGTGTCGCCTACCTTCGGCCATACCTGTTCCCCTTGTGAATCCAGCGGTGTAATACCGCCTGTTACCCATGCCAAAGATTGAGACAAGGACAGTTCGTCACTATATCCGTACAGTTCTGCGAATCGTCCCGCTTTCTCAAGCAGATCCCCATTGCCAAAAGGAGACCAATGATCTGTCAGGCTGTCTGTGGCCAGCTTCACGTCCACGCCCATACGATGGAGCAAGGGAAGTGGCATCATCGTTCTGCCGATGGGCACCGTGGAAGCAATGCTCATCCCAAGCGAAGCCATTCGCTGCGCCATATCTTCTGCTTCCTGCTGCTCTGCGCGGGCGAACCAGAACGCATGACTTATCGTAACTTTACCTTGAAGCCCTGCTGTTTCTGTCAGATTTGCGAGTTCCAGCAGCGTTTGTTTGCCGGCCTGACCTCCATCATGCAGATGTATGTCAATGCCCGCCTGGTGCTGAACAGCCAGTTCAACCATGGCATTCAGTGATTTCTCGATGTATTCGTCCACGGTATAGGGATCGAGTCCACCCACATGTGTTGCACCTTCCTGCATCGCTTGGCCCATAAGCTCCACTGAATTCGAGCGAAGTAGTCCATGCTGCGGGAAAGCCACGATTTCCGAAGAGATTTTCCCCGAAAATGATTCCAGAGCCTGCCGCGTCGCTTCCAGTCTTTTCAAGCCACTGACAGGTTCAATATTGCAATGGCTACGTACATGAGTGGAGCCGTACCCCTGGATCAAGGTCAGAATACTCTTCGCTTGACGCTGGGCATCTGGCAGTAGCTTGGGTAACAGAACCTTTTCTTCTTCAATACGTTCGAAAATACTGGAGATCCGTTTAACGGCTGTCCACGGCCCATCGTAGTAGGTTTTATCCAGATGAATATGTGCCTCCTCGAACGAAGGCAGCAGCAGAAGTCCCTTGCCATCTACTTGTGGTAGATCGCTAGACAGCGGGTTGTTTCCTTCCACAATCTCCGCGATCACTCCATCTTCAATCCGTAGATGAGCGGGGCTTGTCCGCGTCCCCGTCACCTGTTCTCCCTCCCGAACATACCCCCGCTCCACAGTCACGTTGGTTAACCAATAAGCCTGCTTCATCATGTCATCCCTCTTTTCTTACCCGGCATTACGTCCCCCGGATACCGATTGATCTATGATCCATGGTACCATACGGTTTCACCGGGCAAAAATACGTAAAACGTTGGTGTTCCATATGCGAAACGTTTGTATTACTCTACCTTAATACATGCAAAAAAACAGGCACAATACGTGCCTGTCCCGTCCAATCACCTTAATCTTCTTGATTACGCGAGTCTATTAAAAATGAAATCGCGCATGCCCTCCATCGGTCACGCCTTCAATCTGTTCGATATCCAGCAGTCTGCGCTTCATCTCCAGGCCTCCACGGAACCCGGTCAGCTTGCGATTAGCCCCAATAATGCGGTGGCATGGTAGCAGAACCGGAATTGGATTGGCTCCATTTGCAGCCCCAACCGCTCGCACAGCCGAAGGTCTTCCAATCGCAGCGGCAATATCTCCATAGGTCCGAATTTCACCGTAAGGCACACGCCCTAGCTCTCTCCATACCTCTTGTTGAAAGTTCGTTCCGATCAAGTCCAGTGGGATCGCATCTGTATAAGCCATGGGTTCTCCTGCAAAGTAGGACTGCAACCAGTCCATCATACCTGTTTGTTTCAGAGCATGCTCGTTCTCTTCCAGTTCCACGCCAGGTGCTACTTTCTGTATCCAGCCGTTCCAATCCTCCAGTGTTTCGTTGGGCATAACCACTCGGCACAATCCCTGTTCCGTAGCGAGCAGCACCCATGGACGACCGTCCAACTGCATCGTGGTGTACATCAACTTTTTTCTCATTCGTTTATCGCCCTCTCCCCGGTGGAATGCTTAATGCTAGAACTAGGAGATAATCTGCTTCTTCACCTTACGTTTCATACTGCGGATGATCTGCTTGCTCTCCGGATCCACGCGATAAGATTCCGTGATTTTCTGAAGTGCCTTATTATACGTAAAATCGTCCAAGGTATTATGCCTCAGATAACGCATGGTCACCTCAGGTTGTTTCACATAGGCCATTGAGATGGCCCAAGCCACTGCCATTTTCACATAATACGCCTCGTGTCTAATGTGATCCAATGCGGATAGAACCTGATCAATATATCTCTCATTCAGATAAAAATTCAACAACATGACCACACCAAACCGGATCTCATATTCCTGATCTGATCTCAGATACGGCTGCAAGAACGCCCACATGGGCTCCGAATGAACCTTTGTATATTTCAGTCCCGCACAGAAGCTGTCACACACCGACCAGTTGTCAATCTTCGGTACAAATGTTTCAATAGCCTTTAACAGTTCGTCCAGATCAGCCTGGACATGTCCAATGACCATTGCTTGTAACATCACTTCTTCAAAATATTCGTCCTCTGCCGTTTCCAGATACGTGCGCCAGTCCCCCGCGGCAAGCTGCTTGGCAATTTTTCGTAAGGCTGGCAACCTTACACCAAGTACATTCGTGATGTTGGGAATAAGTGCAGCCGAGAATTTCTGATATTCCGGCTCAACCATGCTGAACAATTGTGTTCTGATATCTACTTCCACTAGCGCATGTCCTCCTCGTCTGTTGCTGTACAACAAGTATATCCTTGCAGCGGCTGTTTGTAAGCCCATATCGAATGTTTGAGCAAGATTACAATATCATTTTGGGACTCTCATTTTTTCTCCATTTGTTTAACTGCCAACCCATTTCGTTTAAAAATATGAAGCTGAACGTTTAGAAAGGAGTTTCGATATGAACGGACCTCATACCAAGAAAGATTTCTCCGTGGAGGAGATCACCGAGCAACTCGTGCAGCATGTACAATCCCGGAACCTTCCCGATTTTTATAAATTGGTGAAAGAACTGCATCCCTACGACCTCTCACTTGTATATAAAAAGTTCCCTGAAGAAGAAACCAATCGGTTTCTGCTCCTGTTCAAACCCGATGCTCTGGCGGATCTCGCCGAGACCTTGAAGCTGCACGAACAGATTCAACTGTTTGAACGACTTGGGCCGGAACGAACACTTGAAGTCATGCAGCAGATGGACAAAAGTGATTTGATCCGGTTCATGCACGATTTGCCTGCCAAACGCAGAGAAGAATTGCTGTCCAACATGAACCTGGATCACTCTGCTATTATCCGATCCGTGCTTAATTACCCGCCGGAGACGGCAGGGCGTATCATGACAGATCAATATCGGACCCTGCTCGCTCATGAGACAGCCAAGGAGGCCTTACGACAATCGCAAGGTACTATGCATATCTCAGCCTCCAGTTATCTCTATGTAACCGATAATGAAGGCAAACTGGTCGGTGTCGTGAGTTATCGATCCCTTGCCTTGGCTGACGATAAGACCCAGGTTGAAGAACTAATGACCCGGCGGGTGATCCATGCAACGGTAGATATGGACCAGGAAGAAGCAGCACAGCTTCTACAGCGTTATGAGTTTATTGCACTTCCGGTGGTGGATGAAAATCACAGGTTATGCGGTATCATTCAGATGGATGATGTCATCGATATTATTATGGATGAAGCAAGTGAAGATTTGGCCAAGATGGGGGGCGGCAGCAAGGATATCGACTTTGATACCAAACCACTCGTGGCCGTCAGACGCAGGCTTCCCTGGCTCATTCTATTACTGCTGATTGGCCTAATCTCAGGAAGCATCGTGGATTTTTTCGAGGATACACTGAATCAGGTTGTCGCACTGGCATTCTTTATGCCGATGATCGCGGGTATGACCGGTAACACAGGAACGCAATCTCTGGCTGTCGTAGTACGAGGACTAATCGGACGCAAGCTCGACAAAGCCACCGTACTCGCACTGATTGGCCGGGAGATCAAAGTAGGCACAATGATTGGCTTGGTATGCGGATTACTGATCACCGTCATTGCTTATTTCTGGCAAGGGGACTGGCTGCTGGGCGCGATTATTGGGGTATCTCTGTTTCTCACTCTTGTCATTGGTACGCTGACCGGTACATGCATCCCGCTTCTGCTTAGTCGTTTCAAAGTCGATCCGGCTGTTGCCTCTGGCCCATTAATCACCACATTGAATGATATATTGTCCCTGTTTATCTATTTTGGAATCGCCACACGTTTCCTCGATGCCTTGATGTAACTAAGTTGTGCATACAGCAAAACAGACCTGATCCTGAGATCAAGGTCTGTTTTTTCATTTTACCAAGTGTTACGCTGATCTTTTATTTTTATTATAGATATCAAATGCTACAGCCAGCAGCAGTACCAATCCCTTAATCCCCTGTTGCCAGTCAATACCGAGACCAATCAGGGACATCCCGTTATTCAACACACCCATAACCAAACCACCGATGATGGCACCAAATACCGTACCTATCCCCCCTGAAGCGGAAGCACCACCGATGAAGCAGGCCGCAATGGCATCCAGCTCAAAGTTGGTACCTGCTCTTGGCGTAGCCGCATTCAGACGTGCGGCGAAGATCAACCCGGATACCGCGGCAAGCGTACCCATGTTCACGAAAACCCAAAAGGTAACCTTTTTTGTTTTGACCCCAGACAGACCTGCGGCCTTCTCATTACCTCCAAGCGCATACACATGCCGTCCCATGACAGTACGATTCATAACGAAGGAGTACACAACGATCAGGACAAACAGCAGGACCAGAATATTCGGAATTCCCGCGTAACTCGCGAGTACAAATGTAAACAGATTGGTCACGGCAGCCACCACAATCAACTTGAGCAGAAATAGTCCCTGTGATACAACCTCGAATCCATATTTTCGCTGGGAACGGCGTTCCCGCAGTTCATTGACAATGTACCAGACGGTGAGCACAAGACCCACAATAATGGATACCAGACCGAAGCCTGAGAAGTGAATATCCGGCAGGAAACCCGAGCTTATTTTCTGGAATCCACCCGGAAAAGGAGAGATCGACTGTCCCTCCAGCACAATCATCGTCAAACCGCGGAACAGAAGCATCCCTGCCAGCGTCACGATAAATGCCGGAATTCGTACATATGCGATCCAGAAGCCTTGCCATGCACCGATCAAAGCGCCCACCAGCAAGGATGCGATGACTGCAAGCCAAGCCGGAAGCTGCCAATCAACCATCATAATTGCGGCAACAGCACCAACAAAGGCTGCAATGGAACCAACAGACAAGTCAATATGTCCGGTAATGATGACCAGCACCATTCCGATCGCCAGCACCAGAATGTAGCTGTTCTGCAAAATCAAATTTGTAATATTAATCGGCTTGAGCAACAGCCCGCCTGTAAGTACCTCGAACAAGAGCATAATCACTACCAAGGCAATAATCATGCCGTATTGACGGATATTATTTTTGAACAGTTTTGTTATCATTTCCATGCTTGCCGCCTCCAGACTTGGTCATATATCTCATCAACGTTTCCTGCGATGCTTGCTCCCGGCTGACTTCACCGGTGATTCGTCCGGCATTCATCACATAGATCCGGTCACACAGGCCAAGAACCTCCGGAAGCTCGGATGAGATTACCAGTACGCCCTTGCCTTCAGCAGCAAGCCGATGAATAATCGTATAGATTTCGAATTTCGCTCCCACATCAATACCGCGGGTAGGTTCATCCAGGATAAGAATATCTGGTCCGGCAAAAATCCATTTGCTGAGCACCACTTTTTGCTGGTTGCCACCACTCAGATTACCGGTCTTCTGCAAAATACTTGGTGCTTTGATATTCATGCTTTTCTTCATCTCTTCCGCGACCAGCACTTCTTCGCGCTCGTTCACTACCGCGTTTCGCGTCAGCTTGCTCAGACCCGTTAAGGAAATATTGCGCTTGATGTCATCCATCAGAATGAGTCCGTATTCCTTGCGGTCTTCTGTCACATAAGCAAACCCATTCTGAATAGCCTCTGTGACGGTATTGTTGTGGATCGGTTTGCCATTCTTAATGAGTTGACCCGAAATATTCCGGCCATAGGATTTGCCAAAGATACTCATGGCAAGTTCGGTACGCCCAGCGCCCATCAGCCCGGCAATACCTACAATCTCACCACGTCTGATATTCATATGGATCTGATCCAGTACTTTCCGCTCGGCATGATGTTCGTGATATACCGTCCAGTCTTTTACCTCAAGGATAACTTCACCAATGGTCGCATGACGCTCCGGATAACGGCTGGTGAGATCACGTCCTACCATTCCGCTAATAATCCGGTCCTCCGTCACTTTTTCCTTCTTCATATCCAACGTCTCAATTGTCTTGCCATCTCGTAAAATGGTCACTGAATCGGATACCTTGGATACCTCATTCAGCTTGTGTGAGATCAGGATACAGGCGATGCCCTGTTTCTTGAATTCCAGCATCAATTGCAGGAGATTTTCACTGTCGTCCTCGTTCAGCGCAGCGGTTGGCTCATCCAAAATAAGCAGCCGAACCTTTTTGGAGAGCGCCTTCGCAATTTCGACCAGTTGCTGTTTGCCTACCCCGATGCTGGATACCAGCGTGTTTGGATTTTCGCTCAGTCCCACCTTCGAGAGCAGTTCTCGTGTACCCACAAATGTTTCTTTCCAGTCCACAATGCCTCTGTGGGCACGTTCATTGCCCAGATATATATTTTCCGCGATTGAAAGGTAGGGAATCAGGGCCAACTCCTGATGGATAATGACAATCCCCAGATCCTCGCTCTGCTTAATATCCTTGAACTCACAATTTTTGCCCTGAAATAAAATGTCGCCTTCATACGTGCCATGTGGATATACACCACTCAGTACCTTCATCAACGTAGATTTACCTGCGCCATTTTCACCACATATGGAATGAATTTCGCCTTCACGGACTTTCAGATTGACATTTTCCAGCGCTTTGACGCCAGGAAAGGTTTTGGTGATGTTTTTCATTTCCAGAATGATTCCGGCCATGGGATGTGCTCCTTTCATTTATTATTTCAGTCCTATTTCTTCCTTCGTGTAATACTGGGTACCAACGATATCTTGCTCCACATTTGTACGGTCCACGGAGATGGGATCCAAGAGATACGCCGGAACAACCTCAATACCGTTGTTATATGATGTTTTATCATTAACTTCAGCCTGTTTTCCTTGCAAAATGCTATTGGCCATCTCTACCGTCTTCTCCGCTAGCTTCCGCGTATCCTTGAACACCGTCTGCGTCTGTTCCCCGGCCACAATCGACTTGATCGAAGCAAGTTCGGCATCCTGTCCTGTAATAACAGGCAGCGGTTTGTTCGAAGTACCGTAACCGATCCCTTTCAAGGATGAGATGATACCAATACTGATTCCATCATAAGGAGATAATACTGCATCCAGATTATCACCCGAGTAATACGCACTCAGCAGGTTATCCATCCTTGACTGGGCCAATGCACCGTCCCAGCGCAAGGTCGCAATCTGGGCCATCGTCATCTGCTTGCTGCGCACGACCAGTTTGCCGGAATCGATGTATGGCTTCAGCACAGACATCGCACCGTCGAAGAAGAAATAGGCGTTATTATCATCCGGAGAGCCACCAAACAGCTCAATGTTATATGGTCCTTTTCCATCCTTGAGCCCAAGCTTTTGTTCGATGTAGGAGGCTTGAAGCACACCTACCTTAAAATTGTCGAACGTGGCATAATAGGTTAAATAGGGCGTATTGCGAATGAGCCGGTCATACGAGATCACCTGGATCCCTTCGTCATGCGCTTTCTTGATTACATCCGTTAATGTATTGCCATCCACGGACGCGATAACCATCACATCCACACCTTTGGTGATCATGTTTTCAATCTGTGAAATCTGATTTTCAACCACATCCTCAGCATACTGAAGATCGGTTTTGTACCCCTGCTCCTGAAACAGACGGACCATGTTCTCCCCGTCTCCCACCCATCGCTCTGATGATTTGGTTGGCATCGATATACCGACATATCCCTTTTCTTTGCTGCCTGGGCCACTCTCTGCCAGATTACAGGCCGAGAGCATCAAGGTCATCACCAGAAGCCAGATGAGCATTGCTCCTTTTTTCATATGAAGTTCCCCTTTCCTCACGTCATACGGTTCTGAATGAGTTCTAAGATAACGCTTACAATGCATATGGTACATTCTGTTGCTTGGTGTTCCTGTCTGAGACCAATGGTAGCATTGGAGAAGCCGTAAGGTCTTTGCACGTTTTGAACCTTTTTTATAAAAATTTAACTTTTGATGGAAACGCTTAAAATACAAGTGTGACCCATGAGATACCATACCAGAGTCAAAAAAAAAAGGACATGCTCCACTTCGCTTCACACGAAGTAGAACACATCCATTTCAATTATCACACGTCTGAATGAACAACTGTAATACGATATTTAATTCGCAGAAGGATGATAAGCCGTTCCCCCGTTCTTTCGATACTGCACTGGCGAAATGCCCATTGTTTTCTTAAATGCAGTGCTGAAATAATGCTGGGTATCATAACCTACACGCTCAGCTATGGTGTGGATCGGCAGTGTTGTTGAATCTAAAAGCTGTATAGCCTTGCGAATGCGAGCATGCGTGACAAGCGTGACAAAGGAATCATTCAACTCTTTCTTCAACACACGGCTAAGATATACGGCAGATACTTGTAGACGGGAAGCGAGCGATTCCAGGGTCAGTTCCCGCTCGGCATATTCTTCGTGAATAAGTTGTCTTGCCCGGCGAACCAGAGGCGACAACTGCACTTCTCCGTATACCCGTTCACGGCAATGACGGTAAGAATCCGGCGTTTCTTCCAGTGTCCCTGCATGTGTCGCCACATGAGCATGAATGGCAATATTCAGGCAAGAACTAATCTGTTGTTCCAGAAGGGACTCTATTTCTTCAGGGGCTTCCTGCCACAGACACATGCCGATCAACCCGCTTACGTCCCGAAACAGGACATGTGGCACGTCCCCCAGCAGTTCACTGATTATATTTTCCACTGCATACAGAAACAACTGACGATCATTCTCTCTCAGTATCGTCTGACGAGCTTCAGCGGCAGGCCAGCGTACGACCCCGACCTGCACAGGTGGGACGGCGGGTAACCGCAAAAACACAAGCTGCTCGGTCAGATCCCTCCCTTCAGCCTGCCCCTCCAGCCACTCCAGCATAAATCGCTGGCGAAGCAACGGGATATTACGTTCAATCTGATGGGCTGCCTGTTGTACATATGCCGTCCTCTGGTGCTCTTCAGTAAGTCGCTGATGTAATCGCTCAAGCGCAGCATGTAATTGTTCTGCTTGCACAGGTTTTAAGATGTAATCCTCTACGCCAAGACGAACCGCCTCCTGCGCATATGCAAATTCATCATGTCCCGAGATGATCAGGTAACGACAGCCCGGGCACTTCTGCTGAAGGGCACGGATTAGTTCGATTCCGTTCAGGAATGGCATATTCATATCAACGAGAACAATATCCACACCCAAATCAGCCGCCCGTTCCAGCGCTTCCTCGCCATCTTCCGCTTCACCAACAACCTCCATCCCGAGAGTTGTCCAGTCAATGGCATCCCGAATCCCCTCACGAATGATCGGTTCATCATCAGCGATGAGCACGCGGTATTTCTTCGCCACATGGCTATCCGGCGTAATCTCCATTACTGTAGTCAATCCGGATGTCTCATCTGTTTCAGTGGAAGTTGTCACGGTCGACTTCATGAATTTTCCCATTCACTCTCCTGCCTCTCTTCGTTACTGATTTGCTTGGTTGTCGGGAGCTCTCGCATCAACGGATGAATAATGGTCACATTAGTTCCTTCCCCTTCCTGGCTCTCCAGCACAATACCGTACTCATCGCCAAAGGACAGCCGGAGACGGGCCTGCACATTCAACATTCCATAACTTTTGCCTGTCATCCCAGGCGTAGACGCTTCCAAACTTGCCAAAGGAGCTTCGAGCAGCTGCTGCATCTCGGCAAGCCGTTCGTTGGACATGCCTGCTCCATTATCCTGAACGGTCAGCAGCAGTCTGTTATGTTCCAATCTGGCCTCCACCCGAATGTGTCCTGGCCCACGCCTGCCCTTGATTCCATGATAGATTGCATTCTCTATCAGGGGCTGAAGCAGCAGCTTTAACACAAAAAGATCCCGCAGTTCCTCTGGAACATTCAATGTATACTGAAGACGATCGCGGTATCGTGTCTGCTGAATTTGCATATAGCTGGTCATATGCTCAATCTCGGAATGCAGCGGAATGTAATCCTGTCCTTTACTAAGCCCTATACGAAATAATCGAGATAACGCACCAACCATGCCGGATACATCTTCTGCACCCTCTTTGCGTGCCATCCAATGAATTGTATCCAAGGTATTGTACAAAAAGTGTGGTTTGATATGCTCCTGCAAACTTCGCATTTCAGCGTCGCGTTTCTGCCGCTCCCGCAATTCATTTAGTGATATCAGTTGTCGAATCTGTACCAGCATTCGGTTATAACTGTTGCCAAGCATGCCAATCTCGTCAGCCCGGTCGCTCCAGCGACCTGGTCTGAGATTGCCGGTCTCCGCCCTGCGCATATAGGACATGAGCCGGAAAATGGGCTGAGCAATGGAACGGGAGAACCATGAAGAGGCGCTCAGGCCAAACAAACACACCACAAATACAAAGCTAACCACGTAAAACTGGATTTGGCGTACTTCGGATATGGAGTCTCTTGTGGGAAATACTCCTACCGTTCTCCAACCCGTAAAGGTAGACGACTGATACATGAATAATAACGTTCCACCTTCTGTTTCGGCGGTAAATGTTCCACTCTCACCGGAGGGGAACCAGTCTGTGGGAATGTCTTCTATTAGGGGGTGCTCCGGCTTGTATACACTTTGACCTTCTGCATCCGTCACCATCACATAACCGGATTTCCCCAAGGTTACATTACGGGCAGCCTGAGAGACGGACCTTAGTTTTAGATCAATCATAATAACGCCTCGCACACGCCCTGACGCTTCATCCGTGATGGAACGCGCAACCGATACAATCTCATCATCCTTGTACCGTACATGTGTCGTGAGATTACGCTCTTTTGGCTGGCCCAATACCATGAATATGCCCGGATTGGCTGCGGCTTCTTGGTACCAATTTTCCTGGATCAGGCTCTGCTCTGCTCGGGGATACATCTCGTTGCTAATATAGTCACCACTTGCATTGACGAGAACAATCCCGGCGATTTCAGGATACAATGTTGTGAATCCCTGCAAGGTTTGTTTGATGCCATATAACCGATTTTGCTCCGTTTCGGCAATTGTGCCCATGTTTATCGGTTCACCGTCTGCATCATCATCATTCAACGGCATTTTGTCGTTCATAAAAGCATCAATATCCGGCTCAAATGCAATCAGATAGGTCATATTCTGCAAATTCTCCATTTTGCTGTTCAGAGCTTCATTCACTTTGCCAATCAGCTGCATGGTATGCCCTTCAACCTGTCGTTCAACTACCCGCTCCACCGTCCAGTTCACAAGCAACCCAAGCCCTACGGAAGGTACAATGGCAAATAGCAGAAAAAGCAGCATCAGCTGGTATCGAAGAGGCATATTACGCAAGCGTAAACGCCGAATCCCATTCTTAAAAGTTGAGAGAATTGCTCTCCTGCTCCAAGGCCTTGGACTCTTGAAATCCTCCTTGTTATTTGGCATAGTAATCATCCACATCCGAGCGTGTCACCACAGAGATCCCTGTGTCCACCATCACGGGAAGCGGTGCATTTTCACCGGATGAGGATGGGGCAGGAACCGTTAACTGGTGATGCAGATGGAACAAATATTGGAGTGACCAATATCCCATATTCCAGGTTCCCTGTGCAATTGTAGCTGAGATCGTACCGTTCTTGATCATATCCAATGTGGCCTTATTTGTATCAAACGAAATAATCTGCAATGGATGTCTGTCCCCGGTAGTTTGAACGGCTTCCCCCGCCCCTGCTCCTCCGGTGGCTTCAGTCACAAAAATACCCGCCAGCTCGGGATGTTCCTTCATCATTCTCTGTGTTTCGTCTCTGGATACCATCGCATCACCGTGTCCGTCTGCAACTTCAACGATCTGCATGGAAGGGTATCTCTTCTTGATCGTATCGCGGAAGCCCTTCGTCCGCTCTTCATGATTTTGTTGCCCAGGCAAGGTTAATACCGCGACCTCTCCCTCACGCCCCAGCAGTTCAGCCATTTTATCGGCAGCCATTACACCTGACTTGTAATTATCTGTCCCTAGAAAAGAATAGGCCTCGCTATCAGGTGCATCCGCGTCGAATAAGACAACAGGGATATCTGCGTCGACTGCCTTGTTGATCGCTGGTACTAGCGATTGAGGATCGATTGCAGATATGGCAATGCCTGCGGGTTTACGAGCGATAGCCTGCTCGATTACCATGGTCTGCTCCTTCGCATTATACCGGGTAGCCCCGCGATATTCTACGGTCACGCCAAGTGCATCCCCGGCATCCTCGAATCCTTTGAGCGGGCTCTTCCAATACTCCAGCCCGGACTGGAATGTAATCATGATATACGTCTCACCGATATCACCGCGCAGCCCACGGTCCTCCCATGAACTGTTTACCTGACTGGTGTATTCGAATCTCAACACATACAACGCAAATGCTGAGATTAGCAAAATGTAAACAAGCAGCATTTTTTTCATTCCGTTCACTTCCTCAAGTTGTCTGATCACCTTGTACTTCGTTTAAATTGTAAACGCAATCATTCAAAAAGAAAACTCCCCCTTATCTTTTTAAAAGGAAGCTCCTGTTGCTAACGGTGTACCTGCTGCAATAATGTACTATATGGTTTCTCCCTCTGGACGTATGATCATGGAACTAGACTACAACCAGAGGAGAGCATCATCATTATGAATCTTGCATCTTTTTTAATCTACTGCATCGTTGTTACATTCACCCCTGGCCCCAGCAATATCGTAATTCTTTCTTCTACACAGATCGTTGGCGCACGAAAAACAATGCGCTATGTCTGGGGAGCTACGTTGGCATTTGGTCTGCTGCTTACCGCTTCAGCTTTTCTTAATCAGCTTCTTGCGGGAGTGTTACCTGGAATTCTGAAGGTGATGCAGATTGTCGGCGGCCTTTACATGGTGTATCTGGCGTACCAGATCTACAAAATGGGTACCACCGAGGATGCACCGAAACAAGTTACCGGATTCTGGAACGGTTTTATCATGCAATTTGTGAATCCAAAGGTCGTCTTGTTTACTTTCACTGTCATTCCAAGTTATGTATTGCCCTTTTATCAAAGTTCATTTTCTTCGTTCCTGTTCGTGCTGCTGATTACATTCATTGGATTTCTGGCCTATTCCAGTTGGGTTGTTTTTGGCACGGTTTTCAGAACGTTGCTGAATCGCCACCAAAAATTACTGAGTATTCTCATGGCACTTTTTTTGTTATACTCAGCCATTATAGTATCCGGATTAATCTAAAGCTTGGGAGGTGTGCTGCATGGAACGGTTTAACTATAAAAAGTCGCAAGACGTGCTGGCACTATCCGCCAGCTTTACTGATTTTGCATACAAAAAACATTGCCATGAAGAGTATGCGGTCGGCGTAACCCTGCGTGGCATTCAACAATACAACCTGGACGGACAATATCAGGCGTCTCACCAAAATGGTGTCATGTTATTCAACCGCGAACAGTCTCATGATGGAAGCTCCTATGATAAGGCTGGCATTGACTATGTGATGCTGTATTTGAAGCCGGATTTGGTAGAGGAGATTATAGGTAAAAAGGAATTGCGTTTTGGAAGTCCCATCGTCTATGACCCCGAGCTTGCACGTAACATTCTGATGCTGAACGATGCCGTTCAACTCAGACAGGACGAAGCCGAGTGCAGCGAACGGGTCTTCAATCTGGTTCACCTGCTGGCTCAGAAGGAAATGGACACCAAGCTCTGGTTGCCTCAGGACAACCTGGTCCGCAAAGCCAAGGAAATCATGTTTTGCAGCACCGAAGATGTGCTCAAGCTGGACAACCTGAGTTCCGAATTTGGCATGTCCAAGTTTCAATTTATCCGTGAATTCAAGGCACATGCAGGCATATCCCCCTACCAGTTTTTCTTAAACTGCAAAGTAGAGCGTGCCCGTCAGTCCATTGAAAAGCAGAAGGACGTATATACTGCTGTTGCCGATTGCGGATTTGTTGATCTGACCCATCTGAACCGGCATTTCAAACGGGTATTTGGTGTCACAGCCTATGAATACATGTTGCAGCTGAACTTTAAAAATTGAACTAAAGAATATTTACACTGGCCACTCAGATGACAGAATAACCTTCTGATCGCTGTTATCCCCAGATTTTTTTGATCCCTTTTTATAAAGGGAAGATTCGGGGATAGCGTATGCTTTCGATGCAGCTTTCTTTCAAAAGGCTTTTAGGCGAACGCTTCGCTTCTTCAGATTCTGTCTGTCCTTGGGCAATCACACTCTTTTCTTTCTTCTCCAGACCCACACAACTGCCAACACTGCTAATAAAATGACTGTACCGTATAAGATAAGATAGAAAGGCCCACTTCGCCCATCATTAGTTTCTCCAAAGTCTTCTTCACTCACAACCTTGCCTGCGCCCAGCAATTTCAGATCATCTCCGGCTTGTTCAATTGGAACATTGCGACTGCACAGATTCGTATGTAGCTTATGATCCAATTCATATCGATAAGCATAGATCAGGTAGGACTGATTCTTTTCAAATTGAATGCCACAGGATTCAGATCCTCCGTCACTCGCAAGGATTTTCATCTTTTTGGCATCAACTCCCTTCCATGCCGTATCTACATCAAAGGTATACTCTCTTAATAAGCCATCATGCTTCGACTGTTGAGAACGTCCCTTCTTCACCACTTCTCCTGTAAATACAGTTGTGTTTGTCTTCAATCTCTCTTGAACATCATTCTCGACACAACTGCAAGCATACACTTTCTCTCCGGGAAATAGAGCTAACCCAGATGTAACCAACAGTAAGATCAACATGCACATCACCAAACGTCGTTTCATTCCGACCGCTCCCCTCCTACATTCTCTGCTTGAATAAGCGTTGTTAAGGTTACATATTTTTATTGCTGCTATATTTATTGTAAAATTATAGCACAATACAAATATCGTTATGTCCGACATACGCAAGGACACAACATACGAAATCAACCATCACGGAGGAACTCGACATTTGATACACAACTGGAAAAAGAACATCTCATTCCCGCTGCTCTTTGCAGCGTTATGCATGATCGCTTTTATAAGCATCGCCCTATCCATCAGCGACAACCAGATTCATCGATTTGATGATACGCTGATCGGCTGGATTCAGGGGTTGGAATCCCCCAGCATGACGCAATTCATGCAGTTTTTCACCTGGATCGGCAGTGAAATGCCTGTAGTTTTCATTACAATCATTTCCATGATTGTGTTATACGTTTGGCTGCGACACAAACGCGAACTACTCTTCCTCGCTTGTGTGCTCGCCGGTTCAACCCTGTTAAATGCATTGCTCAAGCTGGTATTCCAGCGTGCCAGACCTACCATTAACCGGATTATCGAAGTGAGCGGCTATAGCTTTCCCAGTGGGCATTCTATGGCCGCATTTAGCCTGTACGGTGGACTGGCCTTTCTAATCTGGAAACATGTACCCACCGTCACCGGACGTGTTCTGATGATTGTTGCCAGCGCCGTATTTATACTGACCATTGGTATAAGTCGTATCTACTTGGGGGTGCATTATCCAAGTGATATCGTAGGCGGATACTTCTTGAGTGGTTGCTGGCTCTCCACATGCATATGGTTTTATCGGCGGCATTTGGAGCGTATGTCCCAACTGCAAAGCAGAAGGCTGGCCTAAGCGGCCCGCTATTGATCTACACAAAGAAATACCCGGCTTTCCTTAACTAAAGGATAGCCGGGTATTTTTAATATTCATATTTACTAGTCCTAAATTCGTTCAGGACCACATGTACCGCTTGTCCCAATTAAGGGAACAGGCTGATCTGTTTTTTTTCACACCAATTTATAACTCTTCACCATTCGATTCAATAACTTTTTTGTACCAGTGGAAACTCTTCTTCGGTGTTCTGCTCAAATCTCCGTTACCGTCGTTGTCCTTGTTGACATGAATGAAGCCATAACGCTTCTTCATCTCTCCAGTGGATGCACTAACCAGGTCGATACATCCCCACATTGTGTAGGCAATGAGGTCTACGCCATCCGCTACGGCTTCTTTCATTTGTTCAATGTGGCCCTTCAGATAATCAATGCGATAATCATCTTGAATGGAGCCATCTTCCTCTACCACATCAACAGCGCCAAGCCCGTTCTCAACCACCATCAATGGAATCTGGTACCGATCATACAGATGATTCAACGTGTAACGCAGTCCTTTTGGATCGATCTGCCATCCCCAGTCGGAAGCTTCGAGATATGGATTTTTGATACCACCAAGCAGATTACCTTCTGCTCTCTCCAGGGACTCGTCCGCACTTTCAACCAAAGACATATAATAACTGAAGGAATAGAAGTCTACGCAGCCTTCACGCAGGGTCTGTTCGTCTCCCGGTTGCATCTCGATCTGGATGCCCTCTTCGGCGAAGAAACGTTTGGCGAATCCAGGATATGCTCCACGAACCTGTACATCACCGCAGATCATATTGGAGATTTGGTCTTTCTTCTGTGCAAGCAGCATGTCGTCCGGGTTACATGTGTTTGGATAGGTTGTCATGAAAGCGACCATACAGCCGATCTGGAAATCAGGGTTAATCTCATGTCCCAGCTTCACCGCTTTGGCACTCGCAACGAATTGGTGATGTAATGCCTGGAAACGAGTCTGTGGATCATCCACTCCGTCGACCAATGTCTCTTTACCTTCAAACAGAATACCTGCAGCCATATAAGCACCCATCGGCATCGTCAGACAGTTGATCTCGTTAAAAGTCAGCCAGTATTTCACTTGATCTTTGTAGCGGTTGAAGAGAGTTGTACAATAACGGATATAACAGTCGATGACTTCACGGGAAGCCCAGCCGTTATACTTCTGTGTCAGACCGAATGGCGTTTCATAATGGGAGATCGTTACGAGCGGCTCGATATTGTATTTTTTCAACTCGGCAAAGACATTATCGTAGAACTGCAATCCCTCTTCGTTTGGCTCCAGTTCGTAACCGTTCGGATAGATCCGGGACCAGTTAATGGACATGCGGAACATTTTGAAGCCCATCTCTGCCATCATGGCAATATCTTCTTTGTAATGTCCGTAAAAGTCAACCGCTTCATGGCTCGGATAATACGTGCCCTCTTCCAATACAGGCGTAATCCGGCGTGGAATCGTGTGGGTTCCCCCTGTCATCATGTCAGACGTGCTTGGCCCTTTGCCACCCTGGTTCCATCCACCCTCGAATTGATTGGCAGCCGTTGCGCCACCCCAGTAAAATCCTTCTTTCATTGTCATGACCAGTTCCTCCTTCATAATTAACTCATTTCGATATAAAATGCTTGATATTATGCGAGTAGCCGTTCCGGTCACGAATCGTTCTTCTGATCGCTGTTATCCTCGGATTTCTTTTATTCTTATTTCTAAATGGAAAAAATCCGATGATAGCGTTTGCTTCCGAAGTAGCTTTCTTACAGAAAGCTTTTAGCGAACACTTCGTTTCGTCAGAATCGATATCGTCCCCTTCACTACTTCGCAATAAATGAAGAACAAGTTATAAGACTGAGTCAAAATGTCTTCGTAAGACCATGTAACCAGTGTACCACCCATACCCTGACACCTATTGTCATGGTATAATCAGAGCATGGAAAATAACCGATTATTTCGAATGTTGCTTTTGTTATTGGAGAAAAAGAAGGCCACAGCACCCGAACTCGCCCGTATGTTCGAGATTTCGGTACGTACGGTGTACCGTGATATCGACCGGCTGAGCGCTGCGGGCATCCCCGTCTATACGACGACCGGCAAGCATGGCGGTATCCATCTGATGGACAACTATGTCATGGACAAGTCCCTGCTGTCGGAAGAAGACCAGAATGAAATTTTGATGGGACTATACAGCATCAGTGCGATCCCACACCTTAATAGTGCTCATATGCTGCAACGACTGACCGCTCTGTTTGATCACAAGCTGGATTGGATCGAATTCAATTTCTCACCATGGGGCAGCATCCCCCTGCAAGAGAGAGAACTTTTTAATCAAGTAAAACAAGCCATATTAACGAATCAACTGATTACGTTTCATTATGTTAATTCGGATGGAGAGAAGAGCATTCCAACGGTGGAGCCACAGAAACTTATATTCAAAAACAGTACATGGTACTTCAAAGGATATATCCATGATGACCCTGACCGGAGAGAATTCGAGACATTTAAGATGAAACGGATCACCCAGTTGACTTTTCTGGCGAGAAAACACGATCACTCTGTTACTGCCGGATCAAACGACCCTGAATCAGAAGCAGCTCCTGTCCTGACTCCTCTGACACTCTCGTTCTCCAGCAATATTGCATACCGAGTGTATGATTTTTTCGAACCTTCCCTCATTAAAAAAGAGCCTGATGGCAGGCTCCGTGTGTCTCTCGAATTAAATGTAGGGGAATGGCTCTACTCCTTCCTGCTATCGTTCGGTTCGGAGCTAACCGTAATCGAGCCTGTTCATGTTGGACAGGAATTGCTCAGACGTCATATCCAAGCCGTTGAACATTTGCAGAACGTCATGAACAAACTACCTAACAATGAATGATATAATATAGGCCTATACAACTTTTGATCACAGCTGACTCTCCATCATCCACCTGACCGAAGGAGGTTTATCCATGCAAGACATTAGACGCAACAATGTGGAACGTTTCAAAGGTTTTGGTACGTTATACGATCAAAATCGGCCAGCTGCTCCCACTGAAGTGGTGGATATTCTAACGACATATCTTGGCAGCACACCGCGTATGGTCGCAGATGTTGGCTGTGGCACCGGCTTATCATCGTGGATCTGGCTTAATGAGGCAGAACGTATCATCGGCTTCGAACCCAGCGATGACATGAGGTCTGTAGCAGAATCCAAGTGGGAATCTGCCGGGAAGCCGGATAACTTGCGGTTTGTGTCCGGCTTGTCTCACGACCTCGGACTACCAGATGGCAGTGTGGATGTGCTGACCTGCTCCCAATCATTTCACTGGATGGAGCCGCAACCCACACTACGCGAGTTTGCACGTGTACTTCGTACAGGCGGCATATTTGCAGCCTACGATTGCGACTGGCCGCCAATGTTAGACTGGCAGTTAGAACAAGCCTATCTGCAGCTGAATAAGGAAGCAGATCAACGAGCAGCCAGTCTGGCTCCCCAGGATAGTCACGCACACAAATGGAGCAAGGATGGGCATTTGCAGCAGATTCAGCAGTCCGGGCTGTTCCGATATGTTCGGGAAATCGTATTTCATCACCACGAGACATTCACAGCCGATCGATATGTCAATCTCGCCCTGAGCCAAGGCGGCCTGCAAACGGCGTTGAAGCTCGGAGCGGATGATCTATTAACAGCTGCTGACGAGTTCAGAGTGCTGGCTAATCGTGTATTTGACGGACAATCCAGAAAAGTACTCTTTTCTTATCGCATGCGCCTCGGTATTGTCTGAATGTAGTACGTCGCTTGCATCTCTCCTACATACCAAATGCCAAAAGGAGGTCGTACATGTCATAACCATGACCTGTACGACCTCCTTTTGGCTATATTCTCAGGAAGAGAATAAGTCACTTAATTGTCGCTCTTGTACATTCAATGCCAACACCAATTTTGTCGGGTCTTGTCTTGAATAAATGACGTTAATGATATGGCCTTGCTGCACTTGCGGCAGCGCAGAAGACAAAATTTCTTTTTGCGTTGTCACATTAAACGTTTCACCATTTGTCTTTGTTATGCTAAGTTTGAGTTGAAGCTTGATCTTATTACTGCCTCCACTGCCAAGTGGAGTGACATCGAGAATCTTGGCCATGGCTTTTTCGCCTGTTCTTGCAATATCCATCATCTCAGGGGATACCCCTTGTTGTACCATCTTTTCATCCAACAATTGCTGCATATCCTCCTGTGATAACTGTCCTTTCATATCAAGCCCTACCTTGCGTTCATCCTTCACAGAGACCACTAACGGAATGAAGCTGCCCGGCTGAAACTGAGCCATGGATGTCAGGGGAATAACGGTTTTCATTTCCGTATCGTATTTCTCCCGCCCCTTACGCGACACCGTCAGACCCAATCGAACCTCCGGTTGTTCATTAATATACGTGCCAGTCTGTTGTATGCTCTTAATGACACCCACTGCCGGTAAACCTGTCTTGACTCGACCTACACCAAAAATATTGCTCAAAATTGCAGGAACAAAAATCAACCCGAACCCGGCAAAGATCGCCGGAGTGTACCACCATGCCTGCATAATCATAAACGGATCATTCCACATCTTCTGTGCCAGAAATGGGGAGAACCCTACTCCGAACACAGTTAATACGCCAATGAATCTCAGGAAACCTACCATATGATCCACCCTCTCTTAATCCTTCTCTTACTATCTCTATCCATACCTCTAACGATATATCTATTTATCGTTGTTATACGTATTGTACACATGGGGTATCACTGTCTTATAAGCAAAGACCTTCTAAATGGACACTAGTCCCATATAGATCAGTTCGGACGGATTCGCTGGATTCTGACCCAATCCCACCCGATCTCCAACTCGTGGAATCTGCATTTTGGACACCAGTGTCTCCAATGTTCGCTGATACTGGTTACCGTTTGTCTCTGTCACATCCAATACAAGCACAACAATCGGATCAAAGTTGATCAGTTTGCCTGTATCGGTGATTGTCACCACCGTTGCTGTTGCCGTTAATGGAAGCGAACCACTCGCGGCCAATTGTGCCTGCTTTGCCGAATCCAGACTTTGGTTGATTGCCTCCCGATGTTCCTTGGATACGAAACCTTTCATCATCATGCCAGTGAGTCCTTTATTCATCATTTTATCCGCTTTAGCAATCGCATCTTCCTGTTTGTTCTTTTTACCGAACCATCCCATAGTAAGCACCTCATTTGTTTTATTTTTATTTATAGTTAAATTATAAACACTGCGGCTTGTCTTTGAATACCCTTCTGGCGGCATACAAAAAAAACGAAAAATCCGGTAATTGAATGACCGGATAATCGTTTCTTAAGTAAGGAATGTTGCTAATTCCGCAAAAAAGATCTGCTAATCCGATCTTCATTTCACGATTGCGAGCCATTTTTTGTACCAAGTGCGTTGGCAACGCACAACATCATGCCAAAAACAGTAGAATTTTAGCCCATAAGCATAAGTATTACGAATACACACTTTTTCAACCTTTTACACTGAGCGAGCTGTTCCCCGGAATCAGCCCCTACCGCTGAAACGTTTGATCGCTTCCTCGGTCACTGGCTGGAATAGATTAACGAGATTTCCATCAGGATCACGGAACAGCACAGCACGATTCCCCCACGGCATCGTGGTCGGTTCCTTTACCCACTCGTCCACAAACGGCTTCAAGCGCTCATATTCGGCTTCAACATCGTGGACATGGAACTCGAGGATGACCGTGTGATTGTTGGCTGCCACGGCAGAATCAATGCCAAACAGGGGCACCGTCTGGGAGTGGCCGATTGCCAGGGTGCAAGATGGCATAACGAGTTCGGCAAAGACAGGCGCGGGACGTACCGCCGAAACACCCATGACTTTCTCATAAAACTCAACAAGACGATTCACGTCGTCGGTAATAATGCGTACAGAAGCAAAATACATAAAATACACCCTTCCTGTTATAGAATAAAAGTACCCGATCATTGTGTGGGGCCTGAATCGGCCTTCTATCCCTTTATATTTACTTCAAATATGTTTACTTAAGTGATGATAAAATAACGCTACTGACAGCAGCATGTCAGTAGCGTTATTCAACATTTGTACTCCTCCTGGTTAATACCATTTCATACTAAAATTACTTTTGATTCATTCTACTTTTTGCGTAACAGATATACCAGCTTCCGATAATACATGGCTGCTTCCTTGTATTTCCGCTGATCCTCGGATACTACGGCCATCCCCTCATATAACGGTTCAAGTCGCATGACATGCTGTGCGGATTCAAAATAAGGCAGACAGGCAAGTGCTCGCTCCATGAAAACTTCGCGATCTCCATGCGCAAGAGCCAGATGGCTCTGGTAGAAGGTTGCGCTCATCTGCTGATCCTGTGTTGTTGCACATTTCAAGAGTTGATCTACACTTTGCGCGAGCACGCCCCAGTTCTTCCGCGCCAGAGCCACTTCGCATTGATATACATTGACGAGCGGCCGCATCGCGAGCTGTGTTTCTTCGGTTTCCTGCTGCAATAGCGACTCAAATCGTTCAATCTCAGCCTGTGCCTGTTCCAGTTCACCTGTCATCGTTAACATGACAATCCGATTGTTGGCAATCGCCGTCACCAGATCTCCCTGGTTGCCGGCATACACGAGGTTTGCCTCCGCCATTGTCAATGCAGAGAGTGCCTCCTGAACCAGCCCCATAGCAAAACAATAACCACTATATGCCACATATAACCCAGACAACCGATGAAACATCCGTTGATCATAGACATGACGCATTGTAAGCTCGAATACCTGTTTTGCCTCTTCATACTGTTTGACCTGAATGTAGGCTTCCATCTTGATATTTTGCACAGACAACCAGAATTCACTGCCAGGAAGCGCCAGCTCACTGAGCCTGGTTGCATGAGTTAATACATCCACAAAAGCCATTTTGGAGCGATAATATTGTATTTTATAGAATAAAAGTGCTTTGACTAACGGGCGCGGCAGATCAATATCGTCTGGGCGACCATACTTCTCCAGGTAAAAATTAAGGTAGGACTTATGTATATATTCATGTGCCGTTGCATCGTTTAACTGCTGATAATAGACTGCCTTCATCAAGGCCGTTGTTAGCTCTACGGTCAACGTGTCATCCCGATCTGCCAGTGCATGCACCATATCTTCGGATATCGCCGACGCTGGAACAGACATTTGTTCGAAGATGGCCTCTGCCCGTTCGAGTGTTTCCTCGTCCTGAGCCGCAGCCTTTAGAATATAGGAAGGGGATACCCCAAGACGCCCAGCGATGGCTTCTGCCAAGTCCTCAGGGAGCGGATAACGATCCGCCAGGATATTGGTAAAGTGGGCCTGCGTGACCAGACCTTCCACAAGGTCTTTACGGGAGATTTGTTTTCTTTTGCTTAGCAGTTCAATGCGTTCCTTCAGCATGGTATCCCTGTCCTTTCTATCCTAACAAGCGAGTACATTCTATTCACATCATCGCAAAATTAGAGATATAACGCCACCCTTCCGGCGAAATCAAACGAAACGGTTTCCGTTTCCGAGGTAATTGTTTTACAATAAGAAAGTATGTGTAAGAGCATTTTATTGAAATGCTGAAACATGAGCTGAATATGAAAGGATGCAAATAAATGATTATTAAACCAAGAACACGTGGTTTTATTTGTACTACTTCCCACCCTGTAGGTTGCGCTGCGCAAGTGCAGGAACAGATTGATTATGTGAAATCCCAGCCACAGCTGAAAGGCCCCCGTAATGTGCTCGTCATCGGTGCTTCCACCGGTTACGGACTGGCATCACGCGTTGTTTCTGCTTTTGGGGCGGGAGCGAATACAGTCGGCATTTATCGTCCAAGCAGCTCCACAGAGAAACGTACAGCGTCAGCAGGCTGGTACAACTCCGCTGCATTCGAAAAAGCCGCAGAGGAAGCAGGCCTGAAATCGTACAGCGTTACAGGTGATGCATTTGCAAACGAAACACGAGACAAAGCCGTTGAACTGATTCGCAGTGAACTCGGTCAAGTCGATCTGGTTGTATACAGCGTAGCCTCGGCACGCCGTACCGATCCGAACACGGGTGAAGTATTTAACTCTGTGCTGAAGCCAATCGGACAATCCTACACGAACAAAACGGTGAACTTCCACACAGGCGAAATTAGCTCCGTTACCCTTGAACCTGCAAACGAAGAGGAAATTCGTCAGACGGTAACCGTTATGGGCGGAGACGATTGGGAACTTTGGATGGATGCCCTGCAACAAGGCGGCGTGCTTGCTGACGATGCAACAACGATCGCTTTCTCTTATATCGGTCCTGAACTTACGCATGCCATTTATCGTGATGGTTCCATCGGTCAAGCCAAGAATCATCTGGAAGCGACTGCACACAAGCTGAATGATCGTCTAAGTGCAAAAGGTGGACGTGCGTACTTAACTGTAGCCAAGGCGCTGGTGACTCAATCCAGTTCTGCAATTCCAGTCGTGCCGCTGTACATCTCAGCATTGTACAAAGTCATGAAAGAAAAAGACTTGCATGAAGGATGCATCGAGCAATTGCAACGTCTGTTCGCTGATCGTTTGTATGCGGGGGGAGAAGTTCCAACCGATGCCGAAGGCCGTATTCGCATTGATGATTGGGAGATGAGAGCTGACGTTCAGGAAGAAGTGGCGAAGCTCTGGAATGAGTTGACCACAGAGAACATCTACGATCTGTCCGATCTGGAAGGTTACCGTCGCGAATTCTTCCAGCTGTTTGGTTTTGAAACCGATGGTGTGGATTATGAAGCAGATGTTGATCCCAACGTTGAAATGCCTCATCTGGTGAACTAAAGAAGTTTCGGCGTGGACCTGGGCTTAAGTTTTCGTTAAAGCTAACTTGCGGATATCATGTTAAAGACATGATTTTAAAATCAAATGAAGAAGGAGGGGCCCTCTGGCTCCTCCTTTTTTTATCCTTTTTAATTAAGCTCAACAATTCGAATTTCCGTGTCCATACATTCTTTCATGTATCCCCTAATCAAATTGATTTAAGCAGCTTTTTCAACTCTTTTGGTACCGTCTTCTCGATAGTAATGGAACGTGCTCCATGCATGGACGCAAAGAATTGAAGTCCCTCCCGAAAATCCGCCATCCATTCCTCCACAGGTGGAGCAGTCTCTTCCATAGATATCAAACGAACGGTAAGTACTCCAGTTTTGCGATCAAGCCGTGGGTCCATACGCCCAATCAACCGATCACCGTGAAGAATAGGCATGGCATAATAACCGTAGGTTCTTTTCACCTCTGGGGTATAAATCTCCCATTTATAATGAAAATCGAATAAATCAACAATACGTTCTCTTCTCCATAACAGGTTGTCCAGCGGCGGCAGGAAACGGACCGGGCCTGACGGATCATAGTGCGGCTCTTCCCTTTCCATATGCATTAGCAAATCCTCATCTTCAGCACGAATATAATAAGGCGTGGCCACGTCCTCCACCTTAAGCGGGATCATTCGCCCATCTGACACACGGGCAGCAATATCGGCGCGTCGTTCAGCCGCTGTAGATTTCAGCCAACCGAGACGGGGATCACGGGCATCTACGACACGATACGCATAAATGTATTTATCCAGCAGAGCCTGTCTCTGGGCCAACACATCCATGTCTTCTTTCATCGGAAGTCCCTGTTGCTGCAATCCGGATTCGGTGATATGGAAATAACGTTCATTCCCCTGCCTCGCCACCACACGAATTACAGCGGAGTCTAACAGTAAATTCAGAGCAAGTGTCGTATCCTTGGTCTTCGGCACATCTGCACTGTCCCAATAACCACTAACCCGCTCAACAGCACGGAAGGCTCTTGAAGGTAAAGGTCCTTCTTCCTTCAAACGCTGTAACACATGCTGCACTGTTTTCTCTAAACCTTGCAAGGACGGAGCCAGACGCTCCCTTAATCGAGCACGCACAGGTTCAAAGAGAGCATAGTCTTCCATTGGAATGACACAGGCAGCATTTGCAAAATATTCAAACACCTTGTGATCACTCAGCAACGTATTTAAGCTGTCAGCAGTATAACCAGGGTCACGGGCTCCCAGCACCAAATGCTGGTTTCCAGTTACAGCAGCCACAGGATCAATCTGCACGCAACCAAGGGAGCGAATCAAACTCAAAACTTGGCTGGGTCCCGAAGGTAAGGAAACGGCGGGCCAACGTCCCAGTAAAGCTTGTGTATGCAGCAAAAAACGCCGAACGATTTTCTTATTCATGTGCAGCGCTGTTGTCATATGTATAGGTTCTTCCCTTCATTTAGTGTACAAAATTCTATCGTCTTACTTATCCAGCAATCCGTACCTTATAGACAAAATAAAAAGAAGCACTACCATCCTGGATGATCTGCTTCTTGTGTTTGACCTTTTGCAATTTTTCCTGCTTCGTAGGCATGAGCCGTACATGCTGGGATAACGCACCATAATCTCCGTTAACTCTTCGGCTCTGTTCCGAGCACCATTGACCTGACCGCTCTGCTTTACGTAATGCTTTTTGTGTTTGTGTACGTGCCATAATGGATCACACTCTCCTTTGGTTGATATACACTCAATATATCATGTGCAGCTATGCAAGTGAAGGTGAAGCTTTTTTGTTGAAGAGGATAAGTAAACCATGTCATCCAAATTATAATTATTTAAGCTATGGCAAAGGGAAACTGCAACGTAAATTGCCCATTTTCCTCAAGAAGAGTGAATAAAACCTGTTGCAATATAATTAATACAAAAGTTCTTGAAATCAAAAAAGGCCGCTATTAATAGCGGCCTTTTTTGATCTTTCATCTTCTTTATTGTTCAACTTTAAACCATGGACCTGCATTTTGTATGACACCCCATAGTTTCGCTGGCAACACAAGATCTCTAACGTTAGATGATTTAATCACGTTTTGGATTTCCGCCTCCCTTCCTTGTTGAACTTTTTCAACCCACTCTGGATCGGAGATTAATACACGTCCAATTACCGCTAAAGAGAGTCCTTTCTCCATGCTTTCAGAGACATCCTCTGGGCTTTCCAAGGAACCCGCTGCAATTACAAAAATCCGATTGTTGGCATGTTCAACAATCAGCTCAAGATACGTTTTTTTGTTATCTTGGTTATATTTTGGTTTTGATGTAAGGGCTTGTACCAAGGAACCATGAACATAATCAACATTTTCTTCAATCAGTTTATCAATCAGTGCGTAAGTATCTTTCATTCTAAGGGCATCTTGTTGATGTTCCTCTGGGGAAATGCGGTAACCTAAAATAAATGGTTTTGTCGAATATCTCTCAATAGCTTTTTTCACCTCTCGAATAACAGCTATTGGAAAACTCAGACGTTTTTCCAGTGATCCCCCCCATTGGTCTTGACGTTTGTTGAAGAATGGAGATAAAAAGCTTTGAAGTAAAAAACCGTGGGCTCCATGGAGTTCAACACCGTCAAAACCAGCTTCAATTGCACGTCTTGTAGCTTCACCGAACGCATGTATAATTTCCAGAATTTCTTCATGCTTGAGTTCTCTAGGGGATACTGCTTCAGTCAGAGCAACACCGCTCGGACTTACCACGTCACCATTAGGAACTAATTCAGCAATCGCTTTATCTCCAGCATGGAACAATTGAAGAATTGCTGGAGCTCCTCCACTCTTAGCAGCATCTGCCAATTTTTTTAGACTAGGGATAAATGAAT
Organism: Paenibacillus sp. FSL K6-4396; assembly: GCF_038002525.1. Taxonomy (NCBI): domain Bacteria; kingdom Bacillati; phylum Bacillota; class Bacilli; order Caryophanales; family Paenibacillaceae; genus Paenibacillus; species Paenibacillus sp. FSL K6-4396. Next base: position 5,491,755 of record NZ_JBBOCR010000001.1, read on the forward strand.
CATTATATGCGGCGAATTCATGTGTAAATCCAATCCCATTGGGTAGGACATGAGTACAGCCCGTGATAACTAAACCTACACCATTCACTCTTTTTTTATAATATGCAACTTCCTCATCGGAAATCGTGTAATCATCATTACTTGACCATGTCGTCATCGGGGACATAACCACTCTATTCTTTAAGGTAATCCCTTTATTGAATATAAAGGGTTCAAACAATTTATTAAATTTACTCATTGTACGTTCTCCTTTGTATTTTGATTTCTAAGTACTTATTTATGGAACAGATGAAGGTAACCCTATCTCATCCATCCCAACCACAAGTTCTACTCAAGAATATCAGGTTAACCTAAGGGGAAGTAAAGCAGGGATTTGATACGTAATTTAAAAGGATTTACTTTTAATAATTTTCTATTTTGATAAAATAATAGTTACAGTAACTGTAACTATGGAGGCGATAAGATGTTTTTTTCAATGAAATATGTGGTGGAGAATTATAATATAACTGCAAAAACACTTCGATTTTATGAAGAGCAAGGGATATTACCGAATATTTCACGCGACGAAAAAGGGAATAGAGTTTATACCGAACAACAAATCGATTGGATTTCTTTTATTCTTTGTCTCAAAGAAACAGGAATGCCACTTTCTAAAATCAAAGACTACAAGGAATCTTATGAGATGGGGAACTCCACCTATTTAGAAAGAGAGGAAATGTTAAAGAAACATAAAATTGAATTACAAAAGAAAATCGAAGAAAGTTTAAAACATATGGAAGAAATAAATTATAAATTAGCTATGTATGAACTTCAAAAAGATGAGGTTAGGAAAAATCCTAACCACAATTTTAAATGTCACGGCCTTGAGGTGAACATTGTCGATATTAGGGGGGGGGTGAATCAAATATTCAGAATACTACCACTAACTGATGAACAAACGGAGCTCGAAATACCTACCTAAAAAATAACCAGTCGCCTGTTTCTACCTAGCGATTGGTTATAATCGTTTTAGAATTTGCATCTGTCGCAGTCATCCGTTTTTTTTGAGGGAGTCTCCACGGTTTAAAACGTTAATTCTGACTACATTACTACTTTCGATATTTAAAAATCTACATTAAAGCACAGTAGCACAATGCACCCTAACGGGATTGCCGCTTTCGCCGGGACTGCCACGTCTCGATTGGCTCATGATCTTCTTCTTCGATCAGTTCCAATGCTTCTTCCACTCTTCTGGCTTTGAATAACAGAATTAATTCCATCAGGTCCTCCCGGTCCAGCAGCTTCACTCCATTAACCGCTGCAAGCGTCCGGCAAGCTTCGGTGTAACGGGCGGACGTTAATACAATCGACCGGTCGGCTTCATAATAACGCATGGAGGTATAGATTTCCTGCACGGCACTTAACCCTACGGGATGGTTTGCGCCATATCGCTTCGCTTGTACAACACTTCGTCTACCGAGTCTATCAACAAACACCAGATCTGCCCCAAAATCCCGGCTGCTTGTTGTCTTATGCACCTCATCGTACCCGAGCTCTTCGAATAAATGATAGAGATATAATTCAAATTCCGAACCATCCTCCATCTTGTCGATGTCCTTTATTGTGATCTTACGAGGATTTGCTTCACTTCGGATTCGCTGCCCGCGCCCGATAACACGCCGAATAATCCAGGCCAGCAGCAACAATATGATGATACATCCAATGACCCATTGGGTCACATTTTCACTCCAGTTCATAACTATTCTCCTTGTTTCATTTCCTATGTTCTATCCAACGTCTTACGCAGATATGACTTGTCACCGCACTAAATATATCAGACTTCCACCTTCATCGAAAGAAGATGAATTCCCTGTAACTGTTACACTTCTCCAAACATAGTGATTTCGACAAACCAATGATAAAAGGTTACAGTGCGTTCGGTTGAATTCAGCTTAACTTTAATGGTAAAATTCAACAATCGGTTCTATTTTGAACTGAAGAAGAAAGGTGGTTTATCACTTGCATACATTGACCAAACACAAGTCCAAAACATGGGCTGCCCTCATTCTCAGCGGCATGCTCCTCTTCACCATGAATACAACAGGTTACGCCGCTGCTTCAACCGAATCCATGCCCAAACCGGCGTGGACGTCATCTTCCCTGATGTTATCTGAGGCTAATACAGAGAAAGATGTCCTGATCAAGGGAATTCATGCCGTGCCATCCAAAAATCTTGTATATGTACATGCCTCCCAGCCCGTGACCAAAACAAGCAGCAAAACAACACTCGACTGGCAACTGGACTCTCTCCAAGCATTTGATGTTACAACTGGACAATTGAAGTGGAATACGATATTCCATGAGAAAAGTGGTCCTTATACCACCTACTCTGATTCGATATATGCCAGCAACGGTACGGCTTATGTATATATGGAATATTCAGACAAAACCAAAAAATTGTACTCATTCAATACATCCGGAAAAACCAACTGGGTCAAAACGGTGAATTCACCTGCAAGCATATCCCTATTGGATAACGATACGCTGATGGTTGCTTCAAGTCAGGGCGTTCAATCGAATGGTTCGGTTCGCTCCACCATCTCGTTATATGACAAAAAGGGCAAGCTGATTACCGAAAAGACTATTAACGGTAACGTGCTTAAGGCTGATCATGGTCGAATTGTAGTGGATGCCAGTAAACAAACGAAGGTAGGCAACTTCTGGCAGCAAGCTGCGAATCCCAAAGTAGAGATCTATGATCGTACGTTGAATCGTCTGTCCTTCTATCAATTCCCTGCCAATGCAAATACATTAGGAGATGGTGGGGGTGAATCGCTGGCCATTCTCGACGATGGTTCCATCATTATGCGTGCGAATCTCGAAAACACCGGTAACCGACTGATGGGCTTTGGCACCGATGGCAAGCTTGCTTGGGGACGTGCCATTGCTGGTGATGCCTACATTCAGACGGCTGGCAACGGTTATACAGTCTTTACAGGGCAGAAGCTGGAACTGTACACGATGAAAGGCAAAGTGACTGAGCGTACGTTCAAGGACGCACAACCTGCATTGATGCATGTCGACCAGACACAGGATGGTCAGTATCAGCTTGATTTTGCCAAAACAGGATACATTCTTGATCCTCAGACGCTGGAAGACGTGCACATCTACACGACCAGTGCCTCGGTTCCTTCATTAGAAGGTGTTTCAACCTATGTGGATGATGTCATCTATTCCATGAACGATGAGACATTGTCCAAATATGTATTAAAGGCTGCTGCAAAATAATGAACAGAGCGCTTCTGTATGACCGTCTAAACGGTTGACAGGGCGCTCTTTTATTTCAAATTCGCCTGGCTCCCCTTACTTGTCATTTCTTCTCATCCTGTTATACTAGTAACGTTCTCTTGCTTCACCCTAATCTTGATAGGCAAAAGGAGCTTAACCTTCCTATGATTATTCAGTTCATTCGATATAGATAACTTGGGGCATAGCCATAAACCTCTTTTTTGAATTTCGTGCAGAGGTTTATTTGTTATGCCCTTTTCTTCAGTTATCCAAATCTGAATGAATGGGGTGTTATTCCATGTCAGTCCATCGCAGAGAACGCAGCGCTGCGCTTATTAATCCATACATCCATATGTTGAACTGTCCCATCTGTCATAGCCCTATGGCAACCATTAACTCAGGGAGCATTCAATGTGTGTCCAGGCATAGCTTTGATTTTGCAAGACAAGGCTATATCAATTTCATGACACGTTTTTTCAAGGGCAACTATGACAAACGTTTATTTACAGCCAAAAGGAATATCTTATCGGGAACCGGTATTTATGCTCCTTTGACCGAAGTACTACGCAGGTGGATCGCACGTTATTCCGTTGACATCAGCTATCCCGTGCATATTCTGGATGCAGGCACAGGAGAGGGAACATTTCTGCAGCAGATTACGCAGAATACTCCAGCCGTTGGCTGGGGCATCGATATTGCCAAAGAAGGCATTGCCATGGCTTCCTCTGCCTACAACCAGCAACTTTGGTTTGTCGGCGATCTGGCATGCAGTCCGTTTGCAGAAGGTCAGCTGGACATCATCCTGAATATATTTTCTCCTTCCAACTATGAAGAGTTTGGACGAATTCTGAAGGATGGGGGATGGATCATCAAAGTCATCCCCCATGAACGATATTTAATTGAACTGAGAGAAATGCTGTTCCTGAATCGACCTGATCAAGCAAACGGCCGGGAACTTACGCTGGACCGATTCCGCAAACATCATCATCTCATCGCCAGCATTCCGCTGACCTACACGCTGCCCGTCACCGAAAACATGCTGGATTCACTCGTTCATATGACACCACTTTCCTGGCATCGGTCGAGATCATCCCTGGTGAGCATTCAAGCTTCCTTGTCGAAGATTACCATTGACGTAGAAATACTGGTGGGAACAATCAGATAACCATTATGGCTGATTTCAGCCGCCATACAGTCAAAAAGCCGGGCGAGTTCCAACTGGAACTTTCCCGGCTTCTCATTTGATCTGATGCATTATTTCCAGTTCTGCTCGATAAATTCGTCCCGTCCGGATAACGCACGGTCTTCCTTATAATGTTTCTCGTTTTTCTTGTGGTATTCCTGATGATAGTCTTCAGCCGGATAGAACACGACGGCATCCCGAATTTCCGTAACGATCGGTTGAGTGAATCGTCCGCTGGTTGCCAGTTCCTGTTTGGACTGTTCAGCAAGCTCACGTTGACGTTCATTATGCACAAAGATTGCCGTACGATACTGTGTCCCCCGATCCTGGAACTGTCCTCCGTTATCTGTCGGGTCAATCTGAGGCCAGTATAGCTCCAGCAGTCGTTCATAAGGGAATACATCTGGATCAAATGTAATTTCAACCACTTCGACATGACCGCTCTCCCCGGTTTTGACCTGCTCATATGTTGGATTCTCGACGTGGCCGCCAGCATAACCTGATATAATGCCATGAATGCCCGGTTGTTCTTCAAACGGTGTAACCATACACCAGAAACATCCGCCGGCGAATGTAGCTTTTTCCATTCCGTTCATCCCCTCTTATCTAAACTACGTATGAATATAGATAGCATTACGCATATCTTCTTATATTTTAAAACAACAAGAGGTTGATTGAAAGCCATCGTTATGGCTCTCAATCAACCTCTTCATTGGTAATTTGTTTTATTCATTTGGTAATGCAATTTAGCTGACAACTTTATTCAAGAACTGATCTTGAATGAGTTACCCGCGACTACGTCCCATCGAACGGAAGATCAAGCTTACGATGGCTACAAGAACGATCGCACCGATCAATGCAGGTACAATGTAGAATCCGCCCATCTCAGGACCCATATCTCCCAAGATTACTCCACCTAACCATCCACCGATGAAACCAGCAATGATGTTACCAATAACACCACCTGGAATGTCACGACCAACGATCAAACCTGCCAACCAACCAATGATACCACCGATAATTAATGACCATAACCAACCCATATCATTCACCTCTAATTAAAGTTTTTGTTGTTGTCTGTCTACTATTAACCGCTACAGAAGCATTTAAACAATTGGCATAAAAATTTTTGCATATTACCTTTTGTCCCCATGCATCTTTCTCTGCAAAACAAGCCTTAGTCAGGTATGAAACAGATCGCGTTACTTTCCGGCATCTCACCAGCTCAGGGCTGCGTTATGTACCTCCCGAAAGTCATTGTATGTTAGAGCAGACAAGGTTAGTATCACCAATTGAGGTAGGATTATTTATAAAATTGCGTCATATTATAGGATGGATGGGTTAGATCTGATCAATAAAAGCCTGCACGACCCTTTCCTGGCTGCGCCAGCCAAGTATGTTTATGGCTCTTGTCCAGCTCGCCACGCATCGACTGAATGACTTTCACAATGTCTGTCTGTCCATTCTGATGCCATTCGAGCGCAACGCTCACATACAACTCACCCAGCTGCGCAAGCGAAAACGTGTCGGTCAGACGAGCAGCTTCAATTGCTCCTTCTTCACCAGCAAATATGGTGAAGCCCCGCTGGCGCAAATATTGCAGGCGCAGCGCTTCATCTGGCAGCGGAATTTCGTAAGCCCGGTCAAACCGTCCAGCACGGTTCATGAGGCCAGGGTCTATTTTCTCAGGATAGTTCGTTGTCCCGATCAGGAAAATGCCTTCTTTGGACGTAGCTCCATCCAGTGTATTCAGGAAAAAGGAACGGACTTCATCCGGCATCGAATCGATGTCCTCAATGATCAGTACCATCGGTGCGAGCCGCTTGGCAGCCTCGAACACTTCACGCACCGATTCACTGTTGGTATACTCCGTTATCTGCCAATACGCAGCCGGTCCCGGAATACTTCCTGCAATGGATTTCACCAATGTGGTCTTACCGTTTCCGGGATGTCCATACAATAGAATGCCCCGTTTGTACGGGATATCGTAATCTCTGTAAAAGGAACGATCTGCTTCGAAGAACTGATCCAGCGAGCGGAAAATATCCTGCTTGATCTGTGCCGAGAGAACAACATCCTCTCTTCCTACGGAGCGAGTAATGGATTCAACATGACGATCGCTGCCATTGCGAGCATCGGTATACACCGTCACTTTTTTCATATTTTGCTGACGTTCCCGTTCCCGGACACTTCCCAGAAATTGCTTCATCTCCTCATCACCGATGGCAAAGACAAAGTCTTCACTGTATATCCCGTTCTCTCGGAAAAACGGAACCCGTACGAGCGCAACGCCCCATTTTGGATAGGCAAATACATTGTTTCGAATGGAGTAATGCACACCATAAGTGGGTACATCCCCATCATCGTCGTAATGCAAGGTCTGAAGCTCCAAATCTTCGAATATGCGGGCTACCAACTCCACTTCGTCACTGCCATTTTGCAGATCTTCCCGGAGTAATTCCCAGTATTCATTGTTCGGGTCAGAACTGGCATAAAGCTTGTACTCAACCCCATAGCGCTGATGGAGCGCCTCACTGATTCCACGAATCAGCCTTGAATAGATGGCGTACCCTTCCACTCGAATTCGGGTATCATGTTGTTCGTCATAGGTATAGATCGCCTGGGTTGGATCTGTTTGTTTTTCGTTTATTGTCATTATTTCGCTCCCTTTACCGCTACAAGCGGTTTGCATTTGGCTACAACTTGAGCCAGGCCTGCGCCGGTAACACTGTCTATAATTTCATCTACATTTTTATAAGCCTGAGGTGATTCATCAATAATGGATTCAAGTGAGCGTTGGTTTACCACAATCTCATCTTCTGTACCCACACCCAGTGCCGTAGCAAAATCTTCCACGCTAATCAATCGTTTTGTTGCCGTCCGTGAACGGATACGACCCGCACCGTGACATATTGAATAATAATTATCAGCACCCTGCGGCTGACCTACCATGATATATGAAGCAGTTCCCATGGAACCGGGAATAAGCGCCGGATGCCCTGTTGCCAGATAAGGCTTTGGATTGTCCGGGTGACCTGCCGGCAACGCACGTGTCGCACCTTTACGATGCACAAAAACGGAACCTTGGTCTGCGTGAGATTCCTCCCAAGCATAGTTGTGCATCAGATCGTATAACGTACGAAATTCACATTTGGAGCCAAACACATCCCGGAATGCTTCGCGAATAGCATACGCAATCAGGTGACGATTGACAACAGCGTAATTCAATGCAGAATACATCATGTTCACATAATGACGACCTTCCGCATGCTCCAGTGGAGCAAATACCAGTCTGGGATCGGATGTACCCAGGTTAAGCCGCTGCATGACTTTGGCAATTGCTGACGAACTCGTCTGACTTACATACCCACCCCATGCACGAGAGCCGGAATGAATCATGACCACGATCTGTCCATCGTACAATCCCCAAGCTTCGGCGATTTCACGATTCTCTTCAGCGATCTCAATCGCCTGGATCTCGGCAAAATGATTCCCCCCACCCAGTGTACCGAGCTGACGATGCGAACGATGCCACGTCATATCAGGAACGTGGTTTAACACATCCTCATCGTAACTGAACTTGCTGCTTTCCACATGTGTCATCGCGGTTGATTTTTTCGGTGTATAGCTGTCCGGAATATACTTTTTGGGTAAACCATGCAGTCCTTTACGAACGATATGCTCCAGTCTGATATCCGAGTAATGACCTCGCTGGTTCGCCTCCATCGGCAATACTTTCTCAATGGCCTTGACGAGTTTGCGGCGGAGCTTGATGTCTTTCAATTCGTCCTTATGCAGGTTCGTCATATGCACTCGCATGCCACAGCCAATGTCACTGCCCACAATGGAGGGAGATACGTACCCGCTCTGCGCATCCCACACGGCTGTCGTTCCAATGCAGGTACCTACACCGACGTGTACGTCTGGCGTGTAACTCATATAAGAAATTCCCGGAATCTGCAGATTATTGTTTGCCATCTCGAACACCTTGTAATCAAGCGAGGAGAAGAGTTGTTGCGCCGCGTATACGGTTAGATCACCTGCAGGCAATTTTACTTCATGCCGGTAGGCTCCTGTTAATTCGTTTGGATTGGTAAATAAATTAAATTCTGTATTCATAAAAGTGTATTATTCCTTCCTGTACGTTCAGCAAATTCGGTTTGCTGATTCATCTGTAAAATAAAACTAAAAAAAGCCATAGGCTAATCGCCCATGACTTCTACTGAATGACAATAACGGAGAACAGAGCAGCATAAACATGCTGTGTGTCTGTCATCCATCGCTATAATATAAGCGAAGAACGCATATCGATTATCAAACCCGCTAAACGATATGCCTATCCCCTATGTCGACCGTATGAGGCCAATGAAACGATGAGCCGGATATGCTATTGTGTCTACGTTGCGCCCTGTTTGAATCAAATCATAACCAAGCATCATGTCTCTCGGCCTCCCTTCGTTAATGTTAGTCTTATATTAAGGGGACTAGAATTCATGTGTCAACCCTTTTCTTGGAAAATGGTCCATGGTGTAGATTGCATATGTAAACAAAAACAGGAGATTGTCCTAGGACAATCTCCTGTTTTCCAAATAATAATGATGTTGTTAGCGTAACATGATTATTACAGTCCTGCTTGTTTTTCCAACTCTTCAACCGGATTTTCGTCTTCTTTTTCAGGAACTTTAGAAGACAGGAACCAACCACATACCGCAATGGTGATCAGTACAATATAAAATCCGAATTTCCAAATTTTATTTTCCGGGAAATGCTCATCCAGAACACCCAATGAAGGGTGTGCAAGTGTAATAACGGCCAGCTTAACCCCTACCCAACCTACGATTACAAATGCCGCAACTTCAAGTCCTGGACGGGAATGAAGCAATTTTACAAAGTATGAGGCTGCAAAACGCATGATCACAAGCCCGATGAATCCACCGAGGAAGATAACGATAAACTGTCCACCGTCGAGTCCGCCAATTGGAGGCAATCCACTTGGTGGCAACGCCACGGCCAAAGCAACAGCAGCCAGAATGGAATCAACTGCAAATGCGATATCCGCTACTTCGACTTTGAAAACGGTCATCCAGAAACCGGATTGTTTTTTCGGTTTCTTCGGCGTTGAATCAGCTGCTTCATCTGTTTTATTGCGACTACCCAATATCTTTTTAACGATATGGTTAATCGAAATGTACAGGAGATACAAGGCACCGATCGCTTGTACCTGCCATACATCGACGAGGAAAGAGATCAGGAACAACGAACCTAAACGGAAAACAAATGCACCCATCAGACCATAGAACAACGCTTTTTTGCGCTTATCTTCAGGCAAGTGTTTAACCATGATTGCGAGTACCAATGCATTATCTGCTGCGAGTAATCCTTCAAGGACCACTAAGACAGCAAGCACCCACCCATATTCTAATAATAATGAAACATCCAACATTGACTCCTCCTTAATATTCTTATGATGTACAAAAAAAAGGACCTTTACCATCACTGGTAAGGTCCTTTTATATCCACAAAAAGAGACCTTTACCGAGCATGAAAACTTGGTAAAGGTCTCGCTAACAACAAAATTGCTGCCAATAAAGCCGGGGATATGATCCCGAATTGACGACTTTACTGTAAAAGCTACTCCCCTTTAACAGGAATATGTAGTTTTAGTTGGAACGGGTTGTTTAACCTGTACTCATCATATTTCATAACGTTAAATAAAGTCAAGCTTTATTTAGTTGACGATACAGCTTACGAAATACGACAACATCGTAGATCATATTCCCCAGCGGAATGAAAGAAACAAAGAACAGAGCAATTGGACGACGCAGACGCCATTTCTGTGAGGTGTACATAGTCACCATAAATAACAAATACATTAAAAACAAAAAACCATACAGATTTCCAAACCATGTGACAGCCTGCGGCATAATCCCTGCATCTCTCAACGGAAAAGCAACAAACAGTAACAACACGTACGAAATGCCCTGCAACCACAACATCAGCCGGAAGCGCCCCAGCGTAGAATGTAACATTATTTTCCTCCTGCTTTTATACATGTAACGAATTCAATTGTTCCCGTACAGTATATCACAAAAGCTGAATATCTCGCTTAATGCCAAGCAGCAGATTATTCCTGCTCGCTTAGATGGGTGATTCACCTACCATTTCGCAGGAGCCAAATGCTTTAACTTCTCATAAGATATATGACGAAGATTGTTACAAATGTCGGACAAGGAGGAGCCGGATCATGAAAATAGCTATGGTTGCACCCGAGAAATTGCCTTTGCCCGGTAATGGTTCCGTGGAAATCTGTATCCTGGGCATCGCTCGTGAACTAGCCCATCGCCATCAGGTAACCATTATAAGTCGTCAAATGCAAGGTCTCGCCGCCACAGAACAGATCGAAGGGATCACCATACAACGTGTCCCTGCATCGAGTCCTGTCATGTACACCAAAGCAGTCATACGTTTGTTATCCCAGCAACCCTACGATGTAATTCAAGTGGATAACAGGCCACGAAGTATGGCTACCATCAAACGAGCTTTTCCACGCACTCCCGTTGTACTCTATCTTCACTCATTAACGTTTGCTCAGCCCGGACCTTCCAAACTCACATTAATGAAAAAAGCGGATTGGATTGCCGTCAACAGTCATTCCCTGCGACAAAGGTTAGGCCGCAGATTTCCGTTGGTAAAACACCGAATGAGCGTTGTTCCATTGGGTGCAGATCTAAGCCGCTTCAGACCTGTTGAATCCAGCGAAGAACAGATTCATCTGCGTACACAATTTGGAGTAACTAAACCATTCTCTATTCTGTATGTCGGCAGGCTGATCCCTGGAAAAGGTGTAGACGTATTAATTCGTGCGACTGCCCTCCTTCAGCAACAGATGCCTGTTCAACTGGTTGTTGCAGGCAAAGGACCTCCGTATTACATGCGTAAACTTCGCGAACTTGCCCAAAAACAAAAGGTCCATGTTTCCTTCCGTGGTCAGATAAACCATGAGCACATCGATCAGTTGTATCGGGCAGTGGATTGTCTGGTCTGTCCGTCTCAAGAACATGAAGCTTTTGGCCTGGTTAATGTTGAGGCGATGGCTTCAGGATTACCCGTTATTGCTTCGGATAACGGAGGTATTCGTGAGATTATTGAATCAGGTATCAATGGATACCTTGTCACTGCTTATAAGCGCCCTCAACGTTTCACCTCTTACCTGTACAAACTTGCAAGCAATCCCACTTTTGCCGAGAAGTTAGGAAAGGCTGGCCGGGACAGCGCAAGGGCATATTTCAGTTGGGCAAGAACAGCCATGCATCTGGAAGCGACCTATACCAGGCTCATCCGTAAATGAGCCTTCTTTTGTTACAATGATCAAGCTTTTTCACGAAATTGCCATCCCTTAATCAAAGAATCCATCTGCGGAACAGGAATGTGACTCATCTCAATTAACTCCATAATCACCATATCTCTCATCATGAATCGTACTTTGGCACACGTTAGTTGATGAAACACATCGTAGAATGCCGTCCCGACCCAACATCCATGAGGTACGACCAGCGGATCATTAACGATATAACCTACAGCTCCAATCGGTGGAATAACAACCTTAATTGCTTGATAATCCAAACGATTATCTGGATCTTTGACGAGATACACGGTATCCCCCACATGTAAAGCCTGTACTCCATGGTAGTGGTCCATCCCATACATAGCTGCGAATAATTTGGTGCTCATATTACCTGCTCCTTTTCCTGTATTTCTCCATGATTAAAATTTTTACAATGATACATCGGTTTCATAATGTTCCAACCACTCGACAAGTTGCCTGCGTATCTCTCTACGAAACTCACGAGGTTCAAGTACCTCTGCTTCGGGCCCAAATTGATACAACCATTTCAAAAATTCTCTGCTGCTATTCAGTGTCACTTCAAATAACAATCCCCCATCCGACATATTCGTCATTCGCGGGCGAACAAACATTTCTTCTTCTTTTATGTAGGGGGCCACTTTCTCAGAGAATCTTACCTTGAAATGGATATGCTCGTCTCCACGGTCAATAGACCATGTGTTTTTCATGTACTGCGTTATGTTGAAATCACCCTTGTCGAAACCGGCATTTGTTCGTGTCACATCCAAAAAACGGCTGATCCGAAACAATCGAACTTTTTGCAGCAAATGGCAGTATCCAATCAAATAAAAACGTTGATCACGTGGAATGAGATAATAGGGATCGATATCCCGGACTGTGATCTCATTTCTTGTCAGCGTATGATATTGAGTACGAATGGTTTGCTGGCTTAGAATAGCTTCGATAATGGGAATCAGCAAATTAGGGTCTTTTCCTTCCTCACGATAAGCTGGCGTGCCCATCCGAATAATTCCCGCAATATTCTCTACAATGTCACTGTTTCTTGATTTTAATTTGGTATGAGCCGACATAACCTTGTCAAACGCTGAATCAAACTCAGCAGGTAACTTGGAGGTATCAACTACGGACGGGAGCAAGGAGAAAACCATTGCTTCCTGTTCAGTAAAATCTAACGGATACATCGCAAACTCACCAATAAATCGGTACCCTTTGCCGTATCCTTCATTCATAATCGGGGCGACCCTATCCAAAATCCGGAGATCACGATAAATCGTGCGTACAGTCGTACCGCATTTCAGCGCCAATTCCTTGGCCGAAATTCCAGGATTTGCTTGTATAGCCTGAAGTATACGCAGCAGACGAATTAATTTCTCTGTCATGTAGTTTCTCCCCTTCGATATTTTATCGGCAAGGAAAACTAGTTCCTTTAGTACAGAACTAAATCTTTAGTCCCAATATTATTTTCGCAATTTCACCATTTTTGTATAGTCCAATTGCACTCTTACCCCCTTTTAATATACATTCTCTTACTCGCTTGCGTAAAACATTAACCCAAAAGCCCTTAAACCTAAGCCTGAAAGCCTATACAATTTTCTAAAAATAATACAAAAAAAGCCCAGATCTCACCAAAGAGACAAGGCTTTTCTCGGAATTGCTAGTTATGCAACTGTAATAATTGATTCATCACATTTGCCATATGCTCACAGAGTTCAGGAATGTCCCCCATCTGGTCTTCATTCACACTGCGGTCAAAATGTACGTGTGCCGTAAGGTTATACGTGATTGGCTGTTCATCAAAGATATATTGGATGTTCTGGCACATCCTCTGCTCAGGCCAGCTCTTCTGTAATATCGGACGAATAACCGTGCACTGCTCCTCAGGATGCTTCACAACCATACTGAATCGTAGCTCCAAGCGGCAACCCGGACTCGCACCAGGCGTCTCCAGGATCTCCGCTGCAAGCTCCTCAAGGGAACTGCTTAATACAACTTCCCCTGTTACTTCCGGGCGATCCCTGAGACAGAATTGTAATGTGAATTCTCTGGACATCACTGCCATCTCCAGCCGATCTTTACGCCCCGTAATCTGAATACGTTCATCCAGGTTATCCATATCATAGAGATAATTCTCAAACCCGACTTTCAAATTGTCATACACCGTTGGATCAAACATTGAATTAAACCTACTTTCTTACCCTTTAACAGTATTGTAGTACATTCTCATTTTTCATGCGAACGATGTGCCTATTGAACTCTCTTGCTCGGAAAATAAAAAAAGCCCAGTCACGAGGACTGGGCTTTGGTTAAGCATGGGATCTGGCAAGATCCCGTAGCTTGGCTTATTCTTCTGTAGCTTTTTCTTCAGCTGCCGACTCAGCTTCCTCAGCAGAGGCCGTTGGCTCTTCCTCAGCCGCTTGTGGCGGCATGACGGACGCAATGATGGATTCAGGTGATGTTACGAGTGTCAAACCTTTATCGAGTTTGATATCCGCAGCAGTCAAGCGATCACCAATGTCCAATCCACTGACATCCACCTCAATGGATGTTGGCAGATCCGCAGGCAATCCTTCTACTTCCAGCTGTGTCTCCTGTGTCTGGAATACACCGCCAGCTTTCGAGCCAGCCGCTGTACCCTGGAAGTCGATCGATACACTTACGCTGATTGGCTTGTTCTTGGAAATTTGCAGGAAGTCTACGTGCAGCAAACGTCCATTACGCTCTTGCTGATCCTTGATCAGCACCGGAAGCGTTTTACCGCCCTCAAGTTTCAGGTTGAACATTTCGGAGCGGCCTGTGCGTGCCACTTTCAGCATTTCTTTTTCATCTACATGTATTGAAGCACCTTCAAGTCCCGGGCCGTAAACGACTGCGGGAACTCGTCCGCCTTGTCTTAACAGGCGCAGTGCTGCACCTTTCTTTTCCGTTCTTGGCGTTGCTGTAAGTTGAGCCATTTTTCCGTTGGATTTCATGATTGAACATCCTCCTTCAAGGGATCACTACATTATATTTGTTGGAAAGCACTGAGGCTTATCTCATAGACCTTAATGGTCTTTTTTCCTTTGGCCGAATCGTGGGCCATATCTATATTTACCCCAATGATAGAGGATCTCAAACACGAAACAGGACAATTAATTATTTTTTGGCAAGTTATGCGGCTTCTAATCAGAGCAAAAAAGCAGTCGGAATCTCTTCCAACTGCTGATTTATCAAGGTTTTGACGAACTACATTCGACGTTATACATAAAGAAACTATGCGCTATTACGATCCTCTGTTTTTTCGCTTTCACGAATGATCTGCATCTCGTCTGATCCGCTACGCACAATAATGTGTACATCCCCGTCTTCAGGTACAATGTCCACGTAACGGTCTCCGCACGTATCTTTAGCTTCCCATTCGTTCAATCGAATGATCAATCCCAGGTGATGCAGACCCGGAGCAACCCGGAAGCGGGCTTCGGCGGCATTTCCGACTTGTTCCAGCCGTACTGCTCCGTCCTCCATACCTGTGCCCCACACCCAGACATCCCAACCTTCATAATGCTGGTCTTCCCGTTCGTATCGAAGCGTGACCGTTCGCGAAATCTGTTTATGAATCGTCACGGCAAGCGTTGCCCGAATTCCTCCAGCTTCAGCAATAATATGGGTTACTCCAGGTGTCATCGCACGTACGATCCCTGCTGCACTCACCGCTGCAAGTTCTGGATGAGAAGAGCTCCAGCGTACATTCGAATCCTGAAGCGGCTGACCAAATTGATCAAGGACCAAGGCACGGAAGCGACTGATTCGAGTCATGTACATGACTGGTTCGCCCACAATTTCGATTCGTTCAGCATGACGATAATCCACTTGTAACATACAGCTTGCCGTTATGTTCCCACAGTGGACTGTAATCGAAGCTTCCCCTCGTTCCAGTGCATGGATTGTTCCATCAGGCTGGATCTGAAGAATATCCGGATCAGAAGAAGTCCAGGTAACTGGAGCCTTTTCTACCACATTGCCAATGCTGTCCCGTACGATCGCTCGTAGTTGAGTGGACTCCTTAGGACTATATACCTGGCGAGGAAAACTAATCTCCACTGTTGATGGTTCAGCGCCTCCAGCTCGCTCTGTGTCATACAGTACCATTAATGACCATCGTTCTATCTGCACAGTACCACGAACCGTCTCGATCAGATCTGTACCTGCCTGATGATCATTGACTACGACATGCCAGTCCCCTTCCCCCAGGTCCACATGCTGCTCATGTTCCGTTCCGTTATAGATGACCATAATCTGATTCCAGGTGTCCTGATTCGCACCATCCTGAAGTATAAAGGCAACCACATTGCCATCCGCACGAATTATACGAAGGTGATTTCGTACCTGTTCAGCATCAATCATACGAAAAGCGGGATGTGTGCGACGCAGGTGAATAAGACCACGATAGTAGTCGAACACCGGTCTGAACCGTGATTTGTTGGCCCATGTGATGGCGTTCACCGCATCCCCGCTCCGATAACTGTTATGATCACCGGCTTTGGATCTGAGCATCTCATCCCCTGAATGCAGAAACGGAATTCCCTGAGAAGTAAGCAAAATACCGGAAGACAGTAACGAGCGACGAACCATCTCGTGATCCAAAACATCATCTGCATCCACATACCGATAAGGATCTGCTGCTTTTACAGCGGACTCAGCACTCCCACCACCCACGGGCTGTCCGTCCTTCCATACGGGAAATCCTAATTCATGCCTAAGGTTCATTGTTGTCGCAATTTTATCCCACAGATTGAGATTGTCATGAGCAGTTACATAATTGACAACCTCCACAGGTGAAGATGTGAAATCATCCAGTGCTCCTGCCAATCCTCTGAGAATCTCATATTCCTGCCCTCCGGCACCCGTGACAAACCCTCTGCCACTGCCATCACTATCGCCCTTGATTGCACTGCGAAAATGATCATTAAATACTGCAAATCCCTGACCTCGCTGGGTTCCTTTTAATGTTTTGCGGTCCAAAGGCGAATCTCCACCCGTCCAGGGTTCCCCATAGATCAGAAATGCCGGATCGATATGCTCCCGCAATTCGCGTGTCAACTCATTCATCGTTTCCGTATCAATCAGAGCCATAAGGTCAAATCGAAATCCGTCCACATGATATTCTTCTGCCCAATATCGGAGAGAATCCACAATATATTTTCGCACCATTGGACGCTCAGTCGCCAGTTCATTGCCTACACCGGAACCATCACTGAGGGTGCCATCCTCCCGATAACGGTAATAATAGCCGGGTACAATCCGTTCAAACGGTCCTTCTTCCACGCTGTACGTATGATTATAGACAACATCAAGTACAACGCGAATACCTTGTCTGTGCAGCGACTGTACGAGTGATTTGAGCTCCCGAATTCGAACTGCCGGATCACGAGGGTCGGTAGCGTAGGAACCTTCGGGAACGTTATAATGTTGCGGATCATATCCCCAGTTGTATGGTGCTCTGACATTCGAACCAACATCCGCTGTAGCGAGTTCATTCACCGTCTGATAATCCGCCACAGGCAGAAGATGTACATGAGTGACTCCCAGTTCGGCAAGATGGTCTACGCCAATGCTATTGCCAGCTCTATCCGTCAGACCGGATGCTGTGAATGCCAGATATTTTCCCTTATACGGAATATCTGCATGTGGGTCTGAGGAGAAATCACGGACATGCAACTCATATAACACGGCATCGACAGGACGCAGGAAAGCAGGTTTGACATCCAGGTCCCAATCGGCCGGATTGGTGGTGTCAGGATCTATAATAGCCGTTCGTTGCCCATTGGCCGTTACCGCTCTCGCGTAAGGATCAACAACGACTTCAATCCGCTGATCATCATGGATAATTCGGTACATATAATAATGGCCTGCCCAATCACCGCTGAGCTTCAGACTCCATATTCCGTCCGTATCGCGCGTCAGAGTATGTTCCTGCCCATTTTCATGATCTTGTACTTTACCACTATCGTTGTAATGCCCTTCATCTTCAAAAACCAATATATAAACCCGTTGTGCCGTAGGTGCCCACAATTTAAAAGTACTTGCAGCACGAGTATATGTTAAGCCAAGATCGTTGCCTTCGTAACAAAAAGAAGTCCATTCCGGCATCGTTCCCACCGCCTTTATATCCATTGATTTCGTGTTGTCCCGATGTTACGGAGTGGGACGTTGTTTGTCAACCCGGGGTTGTCTGTACTAACATATCGGTTCGATTCGAGTATTCAATTAGCAATCGCTTTCAAAATATAGGATATGAAAACAAGTGCCATAGATTGACAGCATTTGTACCTGTCCTGACAAAAAAAGTTTGGAATATACAAGAATAAATTACAGGATGTCATTGGGTTGAGATTAAACTACACCAACAGGTGCATAGCATACAAAAGTTCCAGACATGACAATGTATAGCCCTGCGACCAAGGCAATGGTTTCTGACGCATCAATAAATCCCCCTTTCTTACGGAAAAGGGGGATTTGTTTTATCTCAATTTATTTGATTAAATTCGATGGATTGGATATCTAGAACGTGGCCTTGTTAGCAATTTTACTAATGGTTTGTTGGTACCCTTCAATTCTTGGCAATCATTCCATTCATCAGGAATTGGAATACATCACCGTTATGGATAGCCCGTTCACATGTACCTGTCCGCCCTGTACGTTGCGTATCGGATCAACGCCGGCTTGTCCTTTCTCTACAATTACATTCCATGTTCCTGCGGGAACAGAGATGTCACGTTTTCCCTTTGCCCCGTTATAGATCACAACAATGCGATCCCACGAATCTTTAGCTGCTGTACCGTTCAGTTCATACGCTAGCAGCCCATTATTTTTTTCGATTAGACGAACATGCTTCTCGATCTCTTCCCGTGTACGAAGCCGAAATACGGGATGCTCTCGCCGAAGACGGATCAGCCCACGATAATAATCAAACACCGGCTTGAAAAGCTTCTTCTGCTCCCAATGTATGGCATTGACCACGTCTCCACTCTGATGGCTGTTGGCGTCCCCATATTTGCTGCGAAGCAGCTCATCTCCAGCCGCGATCAGAGGAACACCCTGGGAGGTTAGAACAATACCGTTGGCAAGCAGACAACGCCTAACGGTCTCATTCTCCAGAATGTGTTCCGGATCAATCTGCAGGTAAGGCTTAGCCTTCTCTACTGCCTCTTCCGCACTCTGGCATCCACGAATACTTCCATCCTCGTCATAGGTAAGGAAATTCAAGGTATCGTGAAGTCCTTGTGTACGTGCGACTTTGTCCCACAGGTTGAGATTATCATGCACAGTTACATAGTTAATCGTCTCGGATGGACCATCCGTAAAATCCTGAATAGCTCCCCGGACGCCAGTCCATAATTCGTCTTCTTTTCCGTCCGCACCCGTCGCAAATCCCGTACCCATGCCATCGCTGTCTCCCTTGATCACTCCGCGGAAATTATCGTTAAACACAGCAAAACCCGCTCCGCGCTGCGTTCCTTTTAGGGTCATATCATTTCCAAGCGGCGAATCCAGTGCGCCCCATGGTTCACCATATAACAATATGGAAGGTGACACTTCGGAGTGCAACTCCGCTGCAAGCTGTTTCATCGTAGTGGTGTCGATCAGGCCCATCAGATCAAAGCGAAAACCGTCCACATGGTACTCCTCTGCCCAGTAGCGGACCGAATCGATGATAAACTTGCGAACCATGGTGCGTTCAGTAGCCACTTCATTACCTGTACCTGAACCATTGCTATAGGTTCCATCAGCGTTTTGACGATAGTAGTACCCTGGTACAAGTTTTTCAAAAGAGCTGCCTGCCGTATCAAACGTATGATTATATACCACATCCATAATGACACCTATTCCCTTGTTATGAAGGGCAAGCACCATGGATTTGAACTCACGAATTCTTGTCTCCGGGTCGTCTGCACGTGATGCATAGGAACCTTCCGGGACATTATAATGAAGCGGATCATATCCCCAGTTATAGTTGGAGGCATCCGTCGTATCACCATCTACTCTGGATTCATCCACCGTCGCAAAATCAAATACGGGTAGCAAATGCACATGGGTAATCCCGAGTTCAACCAAATGATCGATTCCCAATGTGTTGCCCTCCGAATCAAGCAGACCCGTCTCGGTAAAAGCCATGTATTTGCCTTTATTCGTAATACCAGATGATGGGTGAATGGAAAAATCACGTACATGCAGTTCGTACAGGACTGCATCGTCAGGACTGGTCAATCCCAGGCGAATATCCTCACTCCATCCCTTCGGATGTGTCTGCTCCAGTCTGACAATGACACCCATTTCTCCATTCATGGTCACTGCTCGTGCGTAGGGATCTACAGCATGGGTTGAATGTCCATCTTCGAAAGTAGGCTTGTACATGTAACGGTAGCTACTCAAATCACCCTCCAGTTCCAGCACCCAGATGCCTTCTTCTTTCTTTTGCATAGGTAACGCCTGCTGTTTCCGTTGATTGGGCTCATCCTCCGGGGTCCCCCCTGTCAAAGGTGGATACAGAAGTAGTTCCATCTGAACGGCTAACGGTGACCAGACTTTGAAGCGACAGACTTGTGCTTCTAATGTGACACCTAAATCTCTTCCTTTGTATGTATCTTCTAAAATCAATAGTTCCTGCTTACCCTCTTCAATCATGTGGTTGTTCCCCTCTCGTTGAGAAAATTATGAATATGGATAGAACGAGTGCTCCTTACCCTTTATACCCGTTCTGCTGCCCAACCATAATCCCAATTACACAAAAGAAGACAAACGTCATGTAGATTCACATAACATCTGCCTTCTTTATGGATAAACGAAATCTCTCTAATGAGGTACCTGGGATTGGAAATCATTCCGGCTGGATTGATCGGCGTGGTACAAGACCACGTCCCCATCTTGCATCGGCCAGCTTCTCCCCTGATTATCTACCGGACTATAATCAAAACCTTCCATTTGCCATTGATTCATCAACGGTGCATGAATATATTGCAGATGAGGTGCATTTGTATTGCCACTGCGCAAAGTTTCGATATTGAAGTTGACTGCAATGTAACCGTCCCTCAGAAATACCGTTGCCTTGTCATCCAATCGGTTTTGTCTGGCAAGCGATTCGAGATCGGTTCCTTTGGGCACTGCATATACATCCGCTGGCAAGCTATATTCCCCATACCAACGCTGAATCGCTGCATTCGCCCGATCCACATTAACACTGGAGGGAATATCTGTTTTTGGGCCAATGAGTGTGCGGATCTGTGAAGGAAGAATCATCCAGTTATACCGACCTACCCACGTTTTATGATGAGAGGTCTGATCCACAAATCGAACCATATGTTCCGCCATTGTACCCTGATTGCGTTCCTTCTCCGACAGTTCATAAGTATACTGGTAGCTCGCTGTATCACCTAACTCCGTACCGGGAACATTCCGCAATCGTGAGTTCAGGACAACAAAACGTTTTTCTAAATCTTGTGCCGATCCAATACGAATGAGTCGTTCCTGTCCCCGATGGTAGTATAAATCCACTTCTTGCCTGGTGGTGCCATCTTTACTCACAAAAGAGAACGTTGGCGTGATTCGGATACCATCCTGTTTGCCAAACATATTACCCTTGGTTTTCAGATCAAACTTGAAATGGTAACCCGTCTTCACTGCAGCATTTCGGAACCCCTGTACCGGATGACTGCCGGGACGAATTGGCAGGACATAGGGAGCCAAATTACCTCGGGGATCTCCGTCGATACTGTTTCCTCCGGTCCAGTAGCTCACATCCGTTGATTCGGGGCTGCCCATCCGCTTACGGAACACGTTCTCCCAGTTATAGTCTGAAATATCAGTGATGTGAAAATCATATAATCGTCCGATAACCTCTACAGCAACGGTATCTGCTGCGACATGATGGGTCAGATTCGTGTTCGCATCCTGCTGTTCAGTGAAGTTTTCAGGTGCATTTTCGGCGATATTTCGAAACTCAACCTGGTAATTCCCTTCATCTACCCATACAGGAAGATAAAAAGGGGTGTCTAACTGATTTACCGGAATATCCACCCATGTCATGGCCTGAATAAACTGACTTCTGGCACCGTTATAAACATCGAATGGGAAACGAACCTGTTTGATCCGGAAATATTTCGCATAATCATGGTTTCCATAACCAGGGTGACTCGCTACATCCAGATGCTGCCCTGAAGTTGGGATTCGTACAATAAACGGACGCTCTAAAATAAGTGCAGCTCTGGTCGGATCAGGCGTAGTCTTCTGGTTATGCGGCTGATCATCGGATACCCAGGCATAGTTCACAACTGGAGTATGTACTGTCACCGAGTTGATGCCCAGAATGGTAAACTTCTGATCCTGCCCACCGTTAACATTGCCAGGGAGCAGTCCATACGTAATCTCACCTGTGGTGGGCTGGTTAGCTTTGTTCATCAATGTGTTTTTGATCGTCAGACGGTTCTGGTACAGAACATCATCTCCAATCATGCCAGGTTGCGGGATCGTCCCAGGTCTTGGAGCGGTTTTCTCCAATGGGGCAGGATCCATAATTGTCGCTCCATTAAAGGCCACCTTGTCGTTATTAACAGTGTTCTCTCTAACCTTCGCTTCAGCTTCAGATTGAAACAATGACGTTTCATCCGGCGTAGGCGGTTCAGCCGAACCACCCGGAACCCCTTGGATGCCAAGATCAATTTCTTGACATGGCGCAGGTTTCACATGATTGGTAACCGCAGTATCCATAGCCGATTGCAGAGTCGGCGGTGTATATGCATTGGGCATCAGGGTCACGGTGTCACCATAACCGCCTAGTGCATAGTTAGATACTTTGGCCTCATTTAACTTGTATACCTCCAGGTTATCGATCTGCCAATAGCTATATGTCCTTGTTACTTGCATCGTTTTATCCCCAGGGACGTCAAGTTCTCTGGGCTCAGGAGGTGTTCCTGGATCCCCCTCACCACTAGACGCTCTTCCCGGAATCGTCCAGGTTTTATGATAAACCCTTTTCACAGGAACCGTGTAAGTCACCGTTCCTGTCATGTTAACCCAACGGTGCTTAAACAGATATTCCTTGGCCAAGACATGAGCATAGAGATCTTCCGAAGTTGGAATACCACGGGTAACATCGAACTTCTCAGATCCACGCTCGTCTGCCTTCAACACACCTCGGACAGACGGGTCCATAACCGATGCTTCGATAACCGTACCTCTACTAGGTGGACTGATGGTCACAGGGCATGCGTTAACAGGGTCGCCCCCCGGATCACCACCTTCTCCGTTATCCGTACAATCCTTCACCTCAAGCACCTGAGTCCCTTGTTCATCCAGTTGCTGAGCAGAATCAAGAAAATGAGCTTTTATGGTAGTGCTACCCACGATCCCTTTTGTCGTGATTTTGCCATCAGAACCGATCGTTGCCACAGCCGGATTTGAACTCTGCCACGTCAATTTGGGATGAGCCGTCAGTTTATGAACAGAGCGATCCGGTTTGGTTAGAACTGCTTCTGCCTGTAGTGGTGTTGAATTGGCTTTACAAGCATTAGGCAGATTCACAACGAGTCCTGGCTCAGACGTAACTGTTATGGTGGCGGTATCCGAGATCAGGTATGTACCATTGTTCCAGATTGCACGCACAGTGACCATGCCTGGACTTTCGGCTTTTAACATCCCTGTCTTCAACTCTATACTCGCAATTGTCTCGTCAGAAGAAAACCATTTGATCTCTGCTTCTCTTCGGGATACGTCGATGCCAGTGTTGAAATCTGTTTCGCCGTAGTGCCTTGTACTAACATTGGCTTTCATTTGCTTTGTTTGCCCGATTGTTAAACTTGAATCTGGTGTTACATCGATTTCTTTCTCTTCGACCAGATCGCCTTCCCAGATGATGTCCATTGGTGTATGATAGGCAACGATTTGCTTCAGACAACCTTGATTTGTTCTACCACCATTCTCATAATCATCCCACTCAGTTACTTGATGTGAGCCCCCTGTTTTAGTAATGATTTTCACTACACTACTACCTTCTCTTATAACCGTAGTACCAACGCCAGTATAGAATAACTGCTTGTTGCTTGTTTGATAGTCTACACTCTTAATACGAACATTTTCTACCATTCGCTGTGTAACTCTTTGAGATTGAAACTCTGGCCAATGTTCAGCGGGCCATATAGAAAAATCCACCTCATTAGGTATTTCTTTCTCAGCTGGGTACGGTCTAGAACATGAATTACTATTAAGGTTATCCGAGAAAGTTGGTCCGTTAGTGTGATCTGCCCTGAAGCTACCATTATCAAGCTGATACCAATAAACACCCGGATTCGCTACCCTTTCTAACGACTGTATTGTATTTGATATTTCTTGTTTCTTGGGTCCATACGAATCCGAGCTTGCAGCTTCTATAGGAGATGATAAATTCAAACATAGTATATTAATAAGAAAAATTAAGATAACAATTAGGGATTTCTTCTCACCATGGACCTGCAATAATAATTCACCACCATTTAGTACTACTTACATATTCTGAATTTGTAGTACATTTTCACTTTTTTCATTAAAGATATATGCCCCACTTTTCCCTACTAAAACGGATGTGATCCAAAATCTCTTCTTCACATCTTTTTTTATCAAATCTCTCGAACTTTCTGGAATAGTAACTAACCCGTTCTTAGAGGTGTGCTTAAGATCCAATCGATTAAATTGTAAAAAACCACTATATAGGCCGCCATTAAAGGTGATTAAGTTGGATTTATCAATTTTGGATGTAAAAGATATATCTGCAAAAGCCATATAATTACCTTTGAATAGATGTGTTTCTGGACCAATAAATAATGGTGCATAGATACCTTTTGCTTTACCTTGGGTAACATCTACGACAATATATCTATGGAGTGTAACTACACCAGATTTATTAGATAAATTAATTTCTTCTTTAGATATATCACTTACTTTAACTGAGTTCTTCGTATACCTATAATTACTAATCGTCGTTAAATTCGTACCCGTCGTGCCGACCTCTCTCATCTCATTCAGGTCACTGTACTTACCGGCATCCGTGCCCTCCACGTCCATATAACGCAGCAAAATCGCCGATACTTCTGCACGTGTGGTGGAATCCGCGGGTTTTAATGTGCCATCCTGGAAGCCAGCCACAATGCCAGTCCCACGAACAAGGGCAAGATACGGAATCTGCTCGGCACGAATGGTGCCGCGGTTCACTTCTGGTGTAGGAAGTAGCGTATTTGTTGTGTCATTAAACGCATCCTGGAAGCTGGCTCCGGACTTGATCAGTCCATTGGCAATCCATTTCATCATCTCGTAACGCGTTAGCTCCGCATTTGGATTGAAGCCTTTGGCGTAATCGCCCGCGTTAATGAATCCTTGTCCTACAAGCTGGCTAACCGCCGCTTCAGACCAATGTCCCTTGAGATCAGCAAAGGGATTCTGCCCTTGTACCTTCTCTAGTCCAGTCGCGCGGGCGAGTATTGTCGCATATTCCCCACGCGTGATTTTGCCATTGGGACGAAACGTTCCGTCCTGGTAACCAGAGATCAGATTTTTTTCATAAGCTTTGGCAATTGTGGCTTGAGCCCAATGCCCCTTGATATCCTTGAACTTGCTAAGGGCATTGTCACTTGTTCCCGACGCCGCATTCGCTGTTGACATCAAATGTACGGGGCCAATCGGTAATAGTGCTACTGCCAATACAGCTGTCGTTACCAACCCGACGATCCAAACATTCCGTTTTTTCTTCTTCTCGTGTCCTTCAATCTGCTTCTTCAATCTACTCACGCTCCTATGTACCTTAGTATGGGGATGCTTTACTTGGTCAACCTAGTCACTTCTCTTCATAACCAAAACCTAAATTTGACATAATAATCAATATTCTACCATGTCGTACTAGGCTATTGGTATTATTTTTCGTCCATCCCCATCACATCAAGGCGTGCAACGCTCCTTCCATAGACCCACTTGATTCGCTTAAAACAAAAAAAGGCCATGAATCCGCAGATTCATAGCCTTATGCTTTAAGGTGTGTGGTCTTTCTTATGATATTGGAAAAAGAACTCTCTCATAGAATAAACCATATCATTCCAATTGATCAACCTTTTTTTTATTTCATTCAGCTTTATTTTCCGTTCAATTCCTTATAGGATGCTTCCAATTCCGTGATCAATTGATCACCACCAGCTTTTCTCCAGTTTGCGATTTCCTGCTCCCAACCTGCATCATCGATTTTACCCATAATGTACTTCGTCTGCGCATCCCAGATCATCTGATCCAGCTCCTGACCACGCTCAGTATAGATTGCCGAAGACAATGTGAGTGCCGGATTAGCGATGGCGTATTGCTCATTCTCACGCGCCATCTTTGTACCTTTCATTCCAATGGGAACATCGACCAGTTCAGGTACATTATAACCTTCAATGCTTAACAAATTATCCCGATATGGCTTCACTTCACGCTGATAAGCGTCAAAATCCTTAAGTTCGGTTTTCCCATCAGCCGTCTTGGTGTAGTGCACATCGAGCAATCCGCGGAGCTGCAACGTGCTCAGTTCCTCATCCATCAACTGATCCAGGAACGTGAGAACCTGCTTCAATTGCTCCTCATCTGTTACGGACGCCTTCGGGATGACCAGCATTCCGTAGTTCCCTGGTTCCCCAGCGATTCGAATGCCGTCGGTTCCCTGGAACGGAGCCACATCAATTTCTCCATCCGGAGCGTTAGGTGTAAGCCGCTGTTGTGAGGACTTTCCGTTCTGGGCCACACCGTTAAGCTTCATACCAACCAGGCCGGAATCCATTTTTTTGTCCGCATCAGAAGGGTCCAGAGCAGGGAAATCACTATTAATCAGTCCCTCGCTGAACAGTCGCTTGAAGAGTTTCATTGTATCCACATATTCGGTAGTCAAGAACTCCGGGGTCAGTTTCCCGGCATCATCCACACCCCATTTGTTGACACCGCCAATACTTACAGCAATCCGCGTCAGTGGGGAAGAGACACCCTCATTATACTTTTTGAAAAGCAGTGCGCCGTACGTATCTTCCTTACCATTCCCGTCCGGGTCATCCTTACGAATAGAGCGCATCACTTCATACCAGTCATCCAGCGTTTTGGGTATATCCAGCTTCAATGTATCAAACCAGTCCTTGCGATATACGATCGCAGTCCGTCCAATATCCCGGAAGTTCGGAATACCGTAGACCTTGCCTTCAATTTTGATATTGTTAAAATAAGCCTCGGATTGGGCAGACAGGTTTTTATAATCCTTCAAGTAAGGCCCCAGTTCCCAGAACAATCCCGTTTTGGCGGCATTAAATGTGGTCGGTACATAATTCACACGCATAATGGTTGGCATCTCACCTGAAGCAACCATCACGTTCACCTTATCATCAAAAGCAGACTGCGGAATCCACTGTACATTGACATCCGTATTTGTATATTCCTCAATCTTCTTTTCAATCCCGTTCTCCTTGGCCGGTATATCTCCTACCTGCATTAAAGAGATGGAAATGGGAAGTTTACCTTCCCCTGCAGCAGGTGCTTTTTCTCCCCCGCAACCTGCAAGCAATCCAGCGGACATTGCACCAATTACAACGATTCCGCCTAAACGGGACATTGGACCTTTTGGACTCATGAACCATCTCTCCTTTTTGATAGCCAAATTGTTCAGCAATCTTGCCTCACTTTACTCAAACCAACCATGTATGCGCTATCATAAGTGTTCTAAAAAGAAGAACCAGCATTACGCCAGTTCAATCTCCACTCCCGCCAAAATGAACGGAGCAACCGACTTCGGATCATTGATCCGAATGGACTCGGTCACATAATACTCATAGGACCCGTCACGATACGGGCTTCCTCCAAGACCAGCTCCGCCGTTACACTGCGTCAAGGACAGCACGCCTTCACGGTCCGTTTGCAGCAGATGCCGCACCAGACCCTGATACCCTTTTTCCGCAACCGCTTTGAACTTGCCGCTTAGATATCCTTTACGTACACCTTTGGCCAATGCATAGACAAACATTGAGGTGCCGGAAGCCTCCAGATAGTTCCGCTCACGTCCCGGCTGATCCAGCAGATGTGGCCATAATCCGGTCTGTTGATCCTGTACATGCACTAGTGCGTTTGCTACCCGTTCGAAGATGCCCACAATCTGCCCGCGCTGCGGATGATCTACCGGCAGATGATCCAATGTATCCACAACCGCCATCACATACCAGCCCATCGCCCGGCTCCAGACATGTGGAGAACATCCCGTATCCCCCGAACTCCAACGCTGCTCTTTGCTCTCATCCCAGGCATGGTACAAGAGACCACTACGCGGATCACGTGTACGTTGCTCCACCAGCAAGAGCTGCAGAGCCGCCTTGTCAAACCACTTCTCTTCACCCGTCACCGCGCCATACTGGGTCAGATACGGAGTAGCCATGTACAATCCATCCAGCCACATCTGGAAAGGGTAAATCTTCTTATGCCAGAACCCGCCTTCACTCGTATGTGGCTGTCCCTTGAGCTGAGTCATAAGCAAATCAGCAGCTTTGCGGTACTTTTCTTCACCCGTTTTCTCATGCAGCAGGAACAGTGATTTTCCCTGATTGATCTGATCCAGGTTATACTCCTCGATCGTATAGGAGCGAATCGAGCCATCTTCCTGAACAAAATGATCCATCAGCTCACGGATGTAGTCAAAATACTTTTGCTCCCCCGTGTGCGTATATAGCTCCTCCAGCGCTTTCAGTAAGCAGCCATTCTCATAATGCCAAGTAGAGTACAGCTCATGGTTGCGATAACTTTCCATGAATTGCTGTGCCATGCGCACCGATGTGAGTTGCAGTGTTTCCTTCATGATCAAGCCTCCGCTTCCGGCTCTTTATTGAGCCTGTTTTTTGTAATCTTCGGCATATTCCTCACGAATCTTGTTTCCACCCGCATTGCCCCAATTCTCGATTTCCTTTTCCCAGCCACTTTGATCGATCTTGCCCATAATGTATTTGGTTTGTGCATCGGCAATCACCTGATCCAGATCCGCACCACGGTCACCATACGTTGGAGAATATAACGTCAGCGCAGGGTTTGGCACAGCGTGCTCCGCAAGTTCCTTGGCAAGTGCCGTACCTTTTTCACCCAGTTCGGTATCCTTCAATTTCGGTACGTTATACCCTTCGACATAAGGAAGGTTGTCACGGTAAGGCTTCACTTCACGCTGGAATGCATCGAAGTCACTCATCTCCACCTGATCTTCGCCCACTTTGGTGTAATGTTTGTCTTCCATACCACGCATCAACAGGGTCGCCATCTCAGGGTCCATCAGTTTATCCAGGAAGGAGAGCAGGTTTTTGAGTTCTTCTTCGGATTTCACCGTTGATTTAGGAAATGCCAGAATTCCTGAATTACCCGTCTGTCCTGCAACACGATCTCCGTTCGCTCCAAGCAAACCAGCGATGTCTACCACACCATCCGGATTGTTTTTGGACAAACGCTCTTGCTGACTTTTTCCGTTCTGCGCAACACCAACACGGATACCCACAACACCGGAATCATACTTTTTCTCCGCTTCCGTAGAGTCGAATACGGCAAAGTCCTGGTTCAGCAGTTTCTCGTCATACAAACGTTTCAGCAGATCCAGTACCTGCATATATTCCGGTGTCATGAATTCCGGCGTGAAGCTGCCATCCTCCTCGACCTTCCACTTGTTAGGTGCACCAAAACTTACACCAAGGCGCGTCGTGAAGGAATATTGGTCCTCATTGTATTTTTTGAAAAGCATCAGTCCAAACGTATTATCCTGACCATCTCCATCCGGATCGGAGGTTGCCAGTGTTTTAATCGTCTCATACCATTCATCCGGTGTGGTTGGCACCTTAAGATTCAGCTTCTCGAACCAGTCCTTGCGATAGATCACGGTAGCTCGCGCAATATCGGAGAAAACAGGAACCCCATAGATTTTGCCCTCTACCTTGATGTTGTCAAAAAAACGCTCATTCTGTGCCGACAGATTTTTGTAGTCTTTCAGCAATGGGCCCACTTCCCAGAACACGTCATTACGCATCGCGCTGGTCACCGTTGGGTTATATTGCACTTTCACAATTTTCGGCATATCACTTGAAGCGATCATCACGTTAATTTTGTCATTGTAGGCCGATGCCGGAATCCACTGGATATCCAGTTTGGTATTGGTATACGCTTCAATCTTTTGCTGAACTTCATTGCCCTTGCTTGGCACGTCACCCACCTGTGCAATGGCTATAGACACATTTTGTACGCCGCCCTCGGCAGCCTGACCCTCGTCTGATCCGCATCCTGCCAGCAAACCTGTCACCAGTGCCAGTGTGCTCAAGACAGCTACGGCTTTCTTTTTTGTTGCTTTCATAACATGAAAACCTCCCCTTTTTTATGCAGTCATATTGTCAAAATGTACTGGCTTTGATGCATGTGACGACTCAACCTTTCACCGAACCCAACATTACTCCTTTGGCAAAGTGCTTTTGCAGGAATGGATACACCAGCATAATCGGGATCGTGGAGAATACGATTACCGCCATGCGAATGGTAAGCGGCTGGATCTCGGTCTCTTCGATACTTGTGTCTCCGATTCGGCTCTGTGCCAGAATGACAATCTCACGTAGCCAGACTTGGACAGGCCACTTCTCACTATCGTTGATATAGATAACAGCGCTGAAGAAACTGTTCCAGTGGGCCACCGCGTAAAAGAGTGAAAAGGTTGCCATGGCTGGCATGGATAACGGCAGTACAATCCGGAAC
Organism: Paenibacillus sp. FSL K6-4396; assembly: GCF_038002525.1. Taxonomy (NCBI): domain Bacteria; kingdom Bacillati; phylum Bacillota; class Bacilli; order Caryophanales; family Paenibacillaceae; genus Paenibacillus; species Paenibacillus sp. FSL K6-4396. The sequence goes on from NZ_JBBOCR010000001.1 coordinate 5,522,336, forward strand.
AATACGCTGACATCGTTACATCCATCAATTTTGGCTGCATCCTCCAGTTCGTCGGGAATGGCCTGGAAGAAGTTTTTCAGTACGATCAAGTTAAAAGCACTAATGGCAGTAGGTAACATCAGCGACCATAACGTATCCGTCAGGTGCAAGGATTTCACGACAAAGTATGTTGGAATCATCCCGCCACTGAAGAGCATCGTGAACAATACACCGAGCAAAATAGGCTGGCGTCCACGCAAATATCTTCTGGAGAGCGGATAGGCCATAAGTGACGTAAACAGCAGGTTAATGAAAGTACCGATCACCGTAATATAGACCGATACACCCAGACTGCGAATCAAAGTATCTGTAGAGAAAATGTAACGGTATGCCGCCAGAGAGAACTCTTTTGGAAAAAGAATGAATCCTCCCTTAGCCACTTCATGCGGACTGGTAAACGAGACGGCCAAAATATAAATGAACGGGATGACCGTCACGATTCCAATCAACAGCAGCAAGCCGTGATTCACAAAATCAAAGATCCGGTTGCCCCACGTTTTATCCTGTTGCATCTTAATGTTCACTCCTGTCTGGTGAAGAACGTCTAATCCCGAGGGTTAGTAGACGCCTTCCTCCCCGAATTTTTTGGCCAGCGTATTGGCACCAAGGACAAGCGCCAGCCCAACGACCGATTTGAACAACCCGACAGCAGCACTATAACTGTACTGTGCCTGTGTAAGACCCTTCGTGTACACGTAGGTATCAAATACCTCGCCCACATCCCGGTTCGTCGGAGTCAGCATCAGGAAGATCTGTTCAAAGCCAGTATCCAGGAAATTGCCCAGACGCAGAATGAGCAAAATGACGATTGTACTGCGAATGGCCGGCAACGTAATGTGCCAGGTTTGGCGCCACCGATTGGCGCCATCAATCCGGGCAGCCTCATAGAGCTGTGTATCAACACCGGAAAGTGCTGCCAGGAAGATAATTGTGCCCCAACCGACTTCTTTCCAGATGGATTGTCCGACAATCATCGTTCGGAACCAACCGGGTTCAAGCAGGAACGCCACTTTTTGTCCAGTCAGGTTATAGAGCAATTCATTAATTGCACCACCCTCAGTTGTGAACAGCATGTAGAACACACCGACAACAACGACCCAGGAAACAAAGTGTGGAACATAAACAAGAGTTTGTACAAATCGTTTGAAGCGTTCACGGCGAACTTCATTCATCATAAGTGCCAGTACAATCGGCAGTGGGAAAAAGAACACAATGTTATAAATGGCAAGCAAAAATGTATTCCGAAACAATGTCCAGAACTGTGGTTCTCCGAAGAAACGCTGGAAATGTTTGAACCCTACCCAGTCACTTCCCAAGATGCCCTTGTAAGGCGTGTAATCCTGAAAAGCCATCGTGATGCCATACATGGGTATGTATTTGAAAATAACAAAGTAAAGCACACCCGGTATTAACATGATATACAGCCACCGGTTTTTGATAATGTCCCTCCACAGCAGGTTTTTGTCACTGCGGGTAGCGGGCCGTGTTCGAGCCGCCGTTTCGGCTTTCATATTGTCTTCCTCCCCACATTGGAAACGATTACAAAAGATCACTTCCTGAATTCATGTCTTCATTGTGGAGGATAAACGAATGACTGGCTATCATCTCCTTTTAGCCTTTTGTTTTTCCTTATGTAGCAAGGGTTTAGCTCATTTCCCTCATAGAATCTAACAACGCAATGAACTGCTTTCAACCTCTATATTCCTGTCTTAACTTCATGGAGAAAAGCGGTCTTCACCCTACACCTGGACATGAAAAAGCCTGCCTGCCATGGCGGGCAGAGCAGGTTTTTTTTATCGCTGCTGCTCCCGGTACTTGCCGGGGGTTGTTCCTGTGATTTTTCGAAACGTACGGATAAATGCGGTTGGATTGGTATAGTTTAATTTCTCGGCAATCTCAGATATTTTAAGATTTGTTGTTTGCAGCCAGGTCTTCGCTTTTTCCATACGATACTCTGCAAGATATTCCGTAAAATTGACTCCAGCTTCCTTCTTGAATACCCGACTTAGGTAGACAGGGTGAAAATTAAGCTCAGCGGCACAGGCTTCCAGCGACAATTCACGATCATAACGTTCCTCGATCAAACGAATCATGCGTCTCGCAATATTCATGTATTGGGATTCTTCCTGTTCTCGCCAGAAACGGATGACTGGCAGGAACAGCCGCTTGCGGAACCAATTGGTCATTTCGTCCAATGTAGACAACTTCAGCAAATGTGACATGGATGCTTTTTCGCCCAGTACCTCAGCCACATCTCCACCTTGCTCCTGCACAAGCTGATATACACGAGACAATAACTGAACCATAATGACGGGGTATTCACTGAAATGAAGCTTTTTGTCTGCAAGCAGTCCCAAATATTGCTTAAAGTAGGTGTCCGTTTTCTCTTCATCTCCTTGCTTGAGCGCAGAAGCGAGCTGATCCTCGATCATACGTAACTGGGTATACAACGCGGCCTCCATCTGACCACGTGGCTGAATATCTTCGTAATGCAAAATAATACGGCTGCCCAGACTTACCCGGCCTTGCAGAGCCTCTCGGCTCTCCTGAACCCCTCTTGGCGTATCACCAATACAAGTGTAAGAACGACTGATGCCAATACTTACGGGCAGATTCAGATAGGTCACGACACGTTCGCGAATCCAGTCTGCCTGAGTGTGCATCCATTCCTTCAGCTTCACCTCATCCGTAAGTTCGGAGGCAAGTACGGTGACCTGAGCATCATCCAGCATAACCGGCGTGAACCGAACTCCTGAAGGAAGGAGCTCACCTACCATATTGTTGACAGCAAACAGCAGCAGATCGCGATCCTGTTCCTCATATCGGGTCCCTTCCAAGGTATCGATCTGGAGCATAAGTACACCAAGACTCGCCCACCCTGTCGGGAAATCGTACATTTCTCCCTGATATCTGAAATCTTCTTCCGAGATTTTACCTGTTAGCAGTTTGGTCATAAAAAACTCTTGAAGATGCACATGCTGCCCCTTCATCTGCTCACGCATCGTTTTCTCCGAACTGAACAGTGTTGACAATTGCTCCTCAATATAGATAAATTCATCCTGACGGCGTCCTGATGGAGTAACTGGAGAATCCAACCCCTTCGTAAATTGCAGCAGTCTGGAGATCGGTGAATACATCCGCCGACTGCCGTATATGGCGACCAATCCCGTTACACATAACATGACCAGTGTAGCAACACCGGTAACCAATGCAATTTTCTGTGACTGGGCCGTGATCTGTCCAAGAGATACAACGGACACGTATAACCAGCCATTGAGTGGAGATTGCCTATAGCTAACCGCCACTTGGTTACCTTCCACCTCTGCACTGAAGAAACCTTCTGGCTCCCCCGTCGTTTGCACCATTTCATGAATTTCCTTATTCAGCGTGTCATACTTCCCGTCTTGCTGCATATCGTTCAGAAAATACTTCTGCTCCCGATCCAGAACGTACATATCTCCAGAATTCGTATTTCGGCTCAAAAACGTACTCAGTTCCGTATCGGCGATATCAATCACAAGAAATCCCTTTGGTTTCACATTGGTTGGCATCATCGGGATTTTGAATACCATACTGACCACATTATCCGATGATATAAGGGCAGGTGCCTGTTCGGGTGTCAGTTCACCCATGCCAGCTGAAACGGGTACACTTTCTTTGGATGAACTGGCATTCTGAGTAACCCAGAACAGGCTGTTAGTGTAGGTCAGATAAGAACCAATCCGGTCCCGAATGCTGAAATCATCCAATTTGCCAAAAGAACGCATCGAAACAACCCAATCTTCGTCCAGATTAACCAGATAGGCTTGGTCAATGTTCGTAACCGCTTGCAAGTTGTTAAAGCCTGACGTCAGGTCACGAATCTCTTGAAATTCGCTGCTGTCCAGCGGTTTCTTCATCGCTTGAAGTACCAAGGGCGAATTGACATACTGGATGGATGATAATTGCAGGCTGCGCAGAACTTGTTCTACCCGCATTTGGGTCTGATGCAATATCTGAAGGTTGCTTTCACGTACTTTCTGTTCAATGTCACGTGATGCAATCGTATACGAGACCGAACCAATAACAATGACTGGAAGGGCTCCGAGGATCAGGGTAAAGCAAAGCAAACGCAGTAAATACTTAGGCAAGAAGAGCATCCTCCTTTATACGTATGTTTATTAAATTAAATCGCTTTCATTGGATTATTTTACTATTGTTATTTTAAAACCCATTCTTATTCAAGTCCACTCATTTATTCTAAAGGTTGACTTCAAACCAATTTCCAGTTTATATTGGTTGCATATTCCTCAATCAAAGGAGAGATTTTTAATGTCGGTGAATGTTCTTAACTAACCAAGTTTCATATTCAGGAGTTTGGCCTTTCATTGCGTTTGTGCCCATATGGCATACGTGTATTTCATGATGCGCCAGATCCCTGTACTTAGTTAAGAACAGCGGATATCATAAATCGCCTCCGGGATTGTCATTGTCCGGGTCTATTTCCGCGCTGAGTTCAGCGCGGATTTTTTATTATAGACCTATAGTGGACTTTGCTTTCCCATATGTTTAGGGCGGAGAATGACGTTTGTTCATTCTCCGCCCTTTTTGCGTTTTCCAGGAATATGTTTCGCGTGCCAACTGCAATCCCAATTCAAATTCAAGGAGAGATTACGCATGAATGAGAACACATTAAACAGTCTGGGTTATCCACAAATTCAAAAAAACGTTGCAGACTGCGCCCTGTCTTATCTGGGCAAACGTTATGCCAGAGAACTGAAACCGATGGTAGATGCTCACCTGATCCAGATTCGCCTGGAAGAAACAGCAGAAGCTGCTGCGTTGATTCGTTTTGGCGCCAGTATCCCCCTCCCTTCACTGGACGGAATGGAGACCATTATGGATCTGCTTGGCACCGGTTATCTATTCAGTGAACGTGACTTCAGTCATCTCGCTCAGTTCCTGCGGAGCTGTGCACAACTTATGAAATACATGGAGGGCAAATCCGGGGCCGCTCCCACCGTTAGTCGCTACGCTGCATCCATGATTCTGATCGAACCTTTACTGAGCGAGATCGAGCGCTGCATCCATAGTGGACGCATTCAGGATCAAGCAAGCAAAGAACTGATTCGAATCCGCAAAAAAATGACGGTGAATGGAGAACGCATGAAACGAAAGCTTGATTCTCTGGTGAGCAAACATCGCTCGATTATGCAGGAGCATGTCATCAGCCAACGCGGAGGAAGAACAGTTCTGCCCATTAAGAAAGAGTTCCGTAAACAGGTGAAAGGCAGTGTGCTGGATGAATCCGGCAGTGGGCAAACCGTATATATCGAACCTGTTGAGTTAGTAAGTTTACAGATGGAATTGGCCGCTCTACAAGCGGAGGAGTCCAGAGAGGAGATGAGAATTCTCGGTGATTTAACCTCCCTGGCCGAATCGTATAACCGTGAAATTGCCCTGAACACCGAAACGGTAGGTGTATTAGACTTCCTGTTTGCCAAAGCCAAATATGCGGCCACCATGGACGGACGTACCGTTCGAGTGAATACTCAGGGCCATATCAGTCTTCAACGTGCACGTCATCCGTTCATGGGTTCTTCCATGGTTCCCCTTGATTTTGCAATCGGCAGAACGTACTCGTCGCTCATTATTACTGGCCCGAATACCGGGGGGAAAACGGTCGCACTCAAAACACTTGGTTTACTAACCCTGATGATGCAATCCGGTTTGCTTATTCCGGTAGAGGAAGGTGGCGAGATGGCTGTTTATACCGAGGTAGCGGTTGATATTGGTGACGGGCAGAGTTTGGAACAGGCGCTCAGTACATTCTCAGCACATATTCGCAATATGATTGGCATACTGGAACAGGCCAATACATCAACTCTGGTGCTCATTGATGAGATGGCTTCCGGCACAGATCCCGGTGAAGGTGTCGGACTGTCCATCGCCATGCTGGAGGAGCTGCACAGCCGCGGAGCAACCGTTGTGGCGACAACGCATTTTGGTGAAATCAAACATTTTGCAGCTGCCACGCCAGGATTCGAAAATGCCCGTATGGAATTTGACACTGTTTCTCTCCAGCCGCTGTATCGATTGCGTATCGGAGAAGCTGGTGAGAGCTATGCTTATTCCATCGCATTAAAGCTGGGCATGCCACAGCGAATTATCGAGCGATCCAAGTCCCTGTCGGATCAAAGTATTTCGAGAGATCGTACATTGGTATTCACGTCACCTCCTTTGGAAACTCCGCCCCTGACGCCTGAGCGTTCCGCTAAGGAAGCAGACGCCCCAGTAGAGTTATCCAGGAAGAACCAGTCGAAGCATTCAAAGAATTCAATCGCTCTCCACAAAAAGACAACAACCAGAGAGTCGGATTCTCCTGCTCCTGCCAAAACTTTTCGCAAAGGAGATCGGGTATATGCAGCCTATCTTAATCAGTCGGGCATCGTCTGTGATGTGGAGGATAGCCGTGGAAATATCGGGGTCATGTTACGTGGACGCAAAGTAAAAATCCATAAGAAACGCCTGACCCTGCATATATCTGCCAATGAGCTTTATCCGGGTGACGATTATGACTTGGACATTGTGCTGGAAACAAAGGAAAATCGAAAGAAACGTAAGTTGATGGGACGCAAACATGTGGAAGGCCTACAGATCGAATTACCGCCTGAAGAATAGCCGATGGGAGAAACAGATGTGGTGAACTGGAAGTCATATATACAAAGTGAAATCCATAATCACCGGCACATTTCTGTTATACTGGGACCAGTATGTTTAACTTCAGCTCGTAGTTATTCCACAGGGAGGGAAGAACTGTATGTCTGCAGAACAAGACGATCAAAAGCACATCCATATCGATGTTCTTGTCTGCCCATTATGCGGGGAAGCTAATCGCTGTTCCTATGCCGCAGGACATCCTCATTCGGAATGCTGGTGTAATCGGGCTACTTTCCCCGAGGGTGTGTTTGACCGCATTCCGCCAGAGCAGCGCCGAAAATCGTGCATATGTCAACGCTGTTTGGATGACTATGCCGATAAACTCCAACCAAAAGAAGAGCCACACAGTTAACAACTGTATGGCTCTTCTTCATTATGCCTCATCTATACTGTTAGCTGGCTACTACTGCTCTTACATTTGGTTATACTGAGCAACAACCTGCTCAAGCACCGGATGATGCTCATCCATGGATGTATAATGGTGGAGCGCAGCTGTAATTCCCTTTTGGCGAATCATGTCCTGAAGCTCAACTGCTTCCGGATCATCGGAGACATCGAACTTGCAGGCTGCTGCCATACCCATAGCCAGATAAGTCGTATCAGTTCCATCCGCATATGCCTGAAGGGCCGGGCGAACCAGACGATCATTCGGAGACAACTTACGCAGCGGGGAACGACCAACACGAGTAACCTCATCGGTAAGATACGGGTTGACAAACCGTCCCAATATTTTGACAATATACTGCTCATGCTCGTCAGGATTAAATCCAAAGCGCTTCACCAGAACTTTTCCAGTTTCCTGCAAAGCACCGTAGACAATCGATTTCACCTTCTCGTCGGCAATAGCCTTCTGAATCGTGTCATACCCGTGCACATTACCGATATATGCTGCAACGCAGTGTCCTGTATTAACCGTGAACAGCTTCCGTTCAATATACGGCTCCAGATCATCGACATATACAATGCCCTCAACCGGTTTGAATGCAGGAGCCATCTGGGAACGATCCACCACCCACTCGTAAAAAGGCTCCACCTGTACATGCAACGGGTCTTCATGATGCTGAATAGGCACAATCCGGTCTACGGCCGAGTCTGGAAAATAGACATACTGATCTGCAAGGGAACGTACTTCTTTATTGAGCAGAGCATACACATGCTCTTTCAATTGTGTACTGGCTCCAATGGCGTTCTCGCAAGCGATAATGTGAAGCGGGTTTTGAGCAGGACCGGAATTCAGTCTTTTCTCAAGTCCCTTTGCAATCCCTGGTGCAATATGTTTTAGCACGCCCACACCCACTGCGGTTGTAATCAGATCAGTTTCCACAACGGTTTGGGCAACCGTCTCCAGTTGGGTTCCATCGATTGCATTTACGCCTGTGACGGTCTCCTGATCCTTGCTCTCGTTAGCCAGTTCCACCGTATATTGCCCCCGTTGCTGAAGAGCGGTTACCAAGGTCTGATTCACGTCGGAGAAAACCACCTCATACCCTGCGCGGGACAGAATCAAGCCGATAAATCCGCGTCCAATGTTACCTGCGCCAAAGTGTAGGGCCTTCATAGCTCCATTTCACTTTCCAGAATAGCGATTACTTCTTCGGCTGTTTTCGCCAGACGCAGGGCCTCCATATTCTCATCCTCAGCACAGATCACCGCGATGCTAGTCAAGATTTCCATATGCTCCCCGCCTTGAGCCGCGATACCTATGACCATATAAGCCTTTTCTTCGCCAAAATCAACACCCTGTGGATACTGAATGACAGAGATACCTGTGGATAAAATGAAAGCTTTGGATTCCTTCGTACCGTGCGGGATCGCAAGTCCGTTCCCTACATAGGTCGAGACAATCTCTTCTCGTTCAATCATCTTCTCAATGTAATCAGCGGTAATATGTCCCGCATCCTTCAGAATCTGCCCTGCCATACGAATCGCTTCGTATTTGTCCTGAGCCGTCGCATTCATGATGACTTTATCTGTTGTTAACATACTCATAATGGTTGACCTCCAATTTCGGTTTTACTGCGATAAAATCCAACAAGTTCCTGAGACAGGTAATGAATGAGTTCATCCCTGATTCCCTTTTCCAGCAATGTAATCATTTTTTCCTGTAATAACAGTGCGCTGATCTCACTGAGAACCTCCAGGCTTTCCTTGGATAATTCTCTGGGACCGAGCATCAAAAGAACATGGGTAACTCCTGCCGGATCATCCGGCGTACGAAGGAGTGGCTCCGTGAGCTGAAACAGACTGATAGACGGCCTGTATATCCCCTCACTTCGTGTATGAAACAGTGCAAGTCTTGTGCCGGGAATCTTCTGACTCCCCACTGCTTCACGTGCCTCCAGCCGTTTTGCAATCTCCTCTGGTTCCTTCAACACACCAGATCCATGGAGTACGTTGCACATCGCATACACCGTTTTATAGAACCCGATATCCTGATTATCCAGCGGGTACACCTGAAACTTGCCAATAATTCGGACGATTTCAACTAAAATAGCTTCCATTCCATCAGGGTCCGAGTAACGACTTGTTGTCTGAACCTCTGCTTCACGGGGCTTATTATGCTGTCGTTGTAATGTTGTTGTTCGGATAAAATGACGCAGACGTTCGCTCTCTTCTGCCGTAAGCAGTGGACTCACTTTGTAATACTGATGCTCATCCATCGGCAGATCGACCGTCGATAACACCAGATCATATTGATCTGTAGGTATCCGGGCAGCTTCATACCAGGACACGCTATCCATGATTCGAATCTCGGGAATCTCCTTGGACAATCGGCTGGATAGCATGCGTGATGATCCAATTCCGCTTGTACACACGATGATCGCCCTGATCTCCCGTTTCAATGTACGCAACCTCTCGATGGAAGCCCCAAAGTGCATGACCAGGAAACCAATTTCCTCATCCGGAACGTCTGTGCCTGGCCAAGCTTGCCCCACAGATTTTTTGACATCTTCAAAAAGTGAATCATAATCCTTCCGGATCTGCTGCAGTAGCGGATTACGAATCATCTGGTGCCCTTCAATACGCTCCATGACAGGTTGCATATGAGCAAGCAGACCTTCACGAAGCAAACGATCCTCATGAAAGGCGTAATGCGTTCTCCCCTGCATCTGATCAATCAGTGAATGCACCCTGTCCAGTAAAATTAAGTCGTCTATTGGCAACAGCCGCGAAGAGTGAATCCGCTGCTCTGTCTCAACTAATAGTCTGTGAAAATAAGCTTGCTCCTCTTGGGAGAATGTCAGCCCCAGTTGAGTGGATAACACACTACACAAGCGTGAAGCCATATAAGGCGGAACCTTCATCTCATCTTGCGCTGCAACTGCATCTCCCGTGTTCTCTCGTAGAGACATACCACCAATACCAAAACCTTTACGAATACGGACAACCGCTACGGATAATTGAATCAGCAGCTTCATGTATTGACGTTCCGGGATGTTCTCCAGCCATTCAATATCTGGTTGCCATAACGCATTTTCTATCGTAAGCACATCACCGTGTCCAATCATATCCAGCAATTTTTGGTTTACGATGGAGCCACCTTGTTCAGGTTGTCTTCCGAACAGGTCGGATTCATCCAGAAATTCCAGAGCAAGTGCAGCTATGGCTGTGCGATGAATCGTCTCACTCCCGTTAATCTTGACGCCATATCCACGTCTGCGAACCAGTTTTAGTCCCGCCTGACGAATTCGTGACTCCAGATCGTCCAAATCCGTGGTTACGGTGGATACGGTCACTTTCAGATCCGAAGCCAGAGCGAGTAACTTTACAGGCTCCGCTTCATCAAGCAGGATGCAAAGCATGAAGAGCTTACGCTCTTCCGGCGTAAACTCTACATATTCTTTACCCTCTAGTTGCTGGCGCAATACAGCCAGATCATCGGAACTGGCATCAATTCGGATACCGGTTCCCGATTTTTTTTCCAGCCTCATGCCCAAAGGTTCAAGCCATTGTTCAATCATTTGCAGCTCCCGGTGAACCGTTCGGGTACTGACCTTTACTTCAACGGCGATTTCGCCGGCTGTTACTTCATGTGGATGCTCCAGCAGAAACTCCACGATTTCACGTTGTCTTTTGGTAATACTCATATCTCAGCCTCCGGCTCAGGGAAAACAAATGCGTACAATTACTTTAGACGTTCAACGAGCGCATCGTATTCCGGGCTTTTTAGGAAGTTGTCGATGGATATATGTTCTGCGTTCGGCGCAACGGAGCGGGCACGATCGGTTAATATTTGTTGTGTGATGACCACATCTGCATCTGGCGGGATATCACTGATGGCCGTATTGGTCACCGTAACGTCAATCCCCTCTGCCTTCATCTTCTTGCGAAGAATGGAAGCGCCCATGGCACTCGAGCCCATACCTGCATCACAGGAGAAAACAATCTTCTTCACATCTGTTTTCACTGGAGAAGAAGCCATATCTGCGGCTCTGTCTGCTTCACGTCGATTAGCCGTAATGCCAGCGTTTGGCACGGTTCCTTGACTCTTCATGTCTTTCATCCGACTGGATGCGGACTCCAAATCTTCGTCCTTTTGTTTACCCGTTTTCAGCAACACCGCTGCAACCAGGAAAGATACGACGGCTGCTACAAGCACCCCTGCGAGCATCGGCAGGTATCCACCTTTTGGTGTTAAGAGGAAATACGCGATAATACTACCCGGTGATGGTGCCGAAACAAGTCCCGCTCCGGTGAGCATGAATGTTAATGTACCTGCGACGCCACCCGCGATTGCGGCAAGAATCAAAATGGGTCTCATCAGAATGTAAGGGAAGTAGATCTCATGAATTCCCCCGAAGAAATGAATGATAACGGCACCTGGTGCAGAAGATTTGGCCATTCCGCGTCCGAAGAAACAGTAAGCAAGCAAGATACCAAGTCCCGGACCCGGGTTCGATTCAAGCATGTATAATACGGATTGCCCTAATTCTCTCGCTTGATCTGTTGCAATCGGTGTCAGAATTCCGTGGTTGATCGCATTGTTCAGGAACAATACTTTACCTGGTTCAATGATTAGGTTGACCAGTGGTAACAAGCCCAGATTCATTAAGCCTTGTACCCCCGCAGACAATACTTTGCTAATTGCTTCTACAGCAGGCCCGATGCCCAGTAGCGCAAAAATCCCCAAGATCCCGCCAATAATACCGGCTGAAAAGTTGTTAACCAGCATTTCAAATCCGGCTCTAATTTTACCTTCAATGGATTTATCGAACTTTTTGATAATCCATGCTGCCAGTGGTCCGGCAATCATGGCACCGAGGAACATCGGGATATCACTACCCACGATGACCCCGATGGTCATAATGGCACCCACGACACCACCACGCTGACCATGCACCATCGTACCCCCGGTGTAACCGATTAACAGTGGCAGCAAATATTTGATCATCGGATCAACTAGCTGTGCCAGTGTCTCGTTAGGGAACCAGCCTGTTGGAATGAACAGAGCCGTAATTAATCCCCAGGCGATGAACGCTCCCATATTCGGCATGACCATACCACTCAGGAATCGGCCAAAACGCTGAACACCAACCCGTAGCCCACCTTTGGAATTGGACGATTGGTCCAAATTACTCATTGTATTATCCTCCTTGGATCAAGTGATTATGATTTATGAAAGGGGTATCATTTCTCCCCTGCTGTAATCCTAAGCGAGAATGCTCTCCTGTTCAATGAAATGAAAGCGTACTTTCGTCATGAACAATGATGACAACATTAGGTTATGTAATCGTTTTAATCGATGCATAATGGCTGAATCCATTGGTACGCAAGGCTTTTCTTGCCTATGACTTTTATCATTTCCAGAATCATTTTCTAACCTATAGCTTGGTCCAATCAGGTGATTTACATCCACAATCTGCTTCAATCCACATTCAAAACTATTCCTGGAAAGCACAAAAAACCTGTGCAAGCATCCGGCTCACACAGGTCGAAACAATATGAAGCTCATTTCATTTGGTTATAAAATATATGTTAATAAGTACAAGTTCGTTGCTACTATTCTTCCGTATGTTTACGATACGCGTCTGCATTCATCAATGTAGACAATGCTGCTGTCAGATCTCCCTCAACACGAATCTCAATCATCCAGCCTTCCTCGTAAGGAGAGCTGTTCACAAGTTCAGGTGAGTCCTGCAACGAATCATTGACTGCAATAATAGAACCTGTGACGGGAGAGAACAAGTCCGAAACTGTTTTGACCGATTCTATTGTTCCAATACTGTCCTCTGCTTTTACATTGGTTTCAAGGTCAGGCAATTCCACAAACACAATGTCACCCAGCTGATGCTGCGCGAACTCGGTAATGCCAATACGTACAGTATCCTCCCCTACGGTTTGCACCCATTCGTGCTCTTCACTGTACAGGAAATCACTTTTCAATTCGCTCATCGATATCCGCCTCGCTTTTCATTAAATGAGTGCATGCGTTCTTTGACCTTAACCCTTTTCCCAGAACATAGCGTATGATATTTATGAATCAAATGTCAAGATACCTCACAATTTATTTGCTGAACACCTCTAAATCCTGTAACCGGATTACACTCTTTCTTCATATACTGGTGAATATTAGAATAGTAAGCGCAATCTTTTTAAATACACGAACAATAATACTTAAAATATATTAAATATTCGGTTTTTATTCATTATCAATGATATCGTTCTTGACATCGGTAGTGGATTCACGTTTTAATGAGAGGAGTAAATGTGTTTATTGGACTATGTTATACTCGCGGATGAATGTAAAGGGAGAGATTACCCGTGACACCCGATTCGGGATGTACATGAGGTAACGCCGAAGGAGTAAACCACCGATAAGCGGGGGTGAATCTCTCAGGCAAAAGGACTTTTACGGGACGCAACTCTGGAGAGAATCTATTCGCCCTGTGCGGGCGTTATGATCACCCAAGGGGAAACCTGCTGCACAACGCAGCGGGGTAACTCTCAGGTACAAGGGACAGAGCCTTAGAATACAGCGTGCTACTTGGCATGCCGATTCTTTGGCCTGTCCTTTTCCTTTTTCCCAAAAAACGAAAAACAGGATGTCGAACGGCGCTGCCCTAGCTGCTTACCATACTTATGTTATGAAAATATCTAGCTGAAAAATTTAAAAATACCCTGCTTCATTGATCCACGATTATATTTCCGGCCGGTTGACGGTCCATGACGAGGTGATTTGATGTCCGATTTGCTTAAAACACCACTCTTCCCCCTATATCAGCAATACGAAGGTGTACGGTGCATTGATTTTGGAGGCTGGGAGCTTCCGGTGCAATTTAGCGGAATCCAAAAAGAACATGAAGCGGTACGCGAGCGCGCTGGACTGTTCGATGTATCCCATATGGGCGAATTTACAGTACAGGGTGAGCAGGCCGAAGTTTTTTTGCAACAAATGACGACCAATGATGTGACCACGCTGGTTCCCGGTCAAGCCCAGTACACCCTGATGTGTTATCCAGATGGCGGTGTGGTGGACGATCTGCTCGTGTATAAGCTGAAAGATCAGCATTATATGCTCGTCGTTAACGCCTCCAATATCAACAAGGATTGGGCGTGGCTGCAAGAGCACTTGATCCCTGGCGTAAGCATGACCAACGATTCGGAGCAGACGGCGCTGCTCGCCTTGCAAGGTCCACTGGCTGTAGACATTATCGGAAAAGTTACAGATACGGATGTATCCACGATTGAACCGTTTCGTTTTGTGCAGGATGCTGAAGTATGCGGAGTAAAATTACTGTTGTCCCGTACCGGTTATACCGGTGAAGATGGCTTTGAGCTATATGTACCTGTGGACCAGGCTACTGTAATCTGGAATGGATTAATGCAGGCTGGAGAAGAGCATGGGCTGGTTCCAGCTGGACTTGGTGCAAGGGATACGCTGCGTTTTGAAGCCAAGCTGCCTCTGTATGGGCAGGAATTATCTGCAACGATCTCTCCGCTAGAAGCTGGCGTTGGTATGTTTGTGAAACTGAATGCCGGACCTTTTATCGGACACGAAGCCTTGTTACAGCAAAAAAATGACGGGCCCGCCCGTAAACTGGTCGGCATCGAAGTACTGGAGCGCGGTATTCCTCGCCCCCACTATCCGATTTACGCCGAAGGCGTACAGATCGGTGAAGTGACAACAGGCACGCAATCACCTACATTGAAGCGTAATCTGGGGCTTGCCCTCATCGACAGCAAATACGCTGCGCTGGGAACCCCGCTTGAGATTGAGATCCGCGGCAAGAAACTAAAAGCCGAGGTTGTGAAGACCCCTTTTCATAAACGGACACGTACGTCTAAGACACCTACTCAAGGAGCTGATCAAGCATGAGCAAGCACCGGTACATTCCCATGACTGAACAAGATCAGAGCGCCATGCTCGCAACCATCGGTGTGGATACGCTGGAGGAACTGTTTCAGGACATTCCAAAAGAGATTCGTTATCAGGGCGAGCTGCCCGTATCCTCCAAACTTGATGAATATGCGCTAACACGTCATATGTCCAAACAAGCCGGCGCCAACGCCAATTTCGAAACACACGCCAGCTTTCTCGGCGCAGGTATATACGATCATCATGTTCCTTCCGTCATCAATCATGTCATTTCCCGTTCCGAGTTCTACACTGCCTACACACCTTATCAGCCTGAGATCAGCCAAGGTGAACTACAGGCCATTTTCGAATTTCAATCCTACATCTGTGAATTAACCGGTATGGCTGTAGCCAATGCCAGTATGTATGACGGCGCAACCGCCTTTGCTGAAGCAGGTAATCTGGCCGCAGCGGCAACTCGTCGCAAACAGCTCATCGTCTCCCGTACCGTTCATCCGGAAGCCCGTCAGGTATTGCAGGCGTATGCGCACGGACTCCGTCTGGAGATTGTCGAGATTGGTTATAAGGATGGCGTCACGGACTGGGATGCCTTGCAAGCCGCCATATCGGACGATACCGCTGCTGTCATGATCCAGAGTCCGAACTTCTTTGGTGCCGTGGAAAATGTGAAGCAGGCTGCCGACCTCGTGCATGCGCACAAGGGCCTACTCGTTGTAAGTGCCAACCCGCTATCGCTGGGTCTGCTGGAAGCCCCAGGCAAGCTGGGTGCCGACATCGTTGTAGGTGATGCGCAGCCCCTTGGCATCGCCGCTTCACTCGGCGGCCCGACATGCGGATATTTCGCCGTATCCCAGCCTCATATGCGCCGAATTCCTGGCCGAATTGTAGGCCAGACCAAGGATCGCAACGGAAAACGTGGATTTGTACTCACACTGCAAGCACGTGAACAGCATATCCGCCGCGAAAAGGCGACATCCAACATCTGTTCCAACCAGGCTTTGCTTGCACTCAGCGCATCTGTGTATATGTCCATCATGGGGAAACAAGGCATGATCGATGTCGCGGATCTGAATCTGCAAAAGAGTCATTACACCCTGAATACATTAACTGCGATTCCTGGAGTTAGCCTTACTTTTAATGCACCCACATTTAATGAGTTTGTTATTAAACTTCCTGAAGGAACCGATCTGGATGCTCTTCAACTGAAACTGCTGGATGCAGGCTTCATTGGTGGTTACGAACTCGGACGTGATTATCCGGAGCTTGCCGGACATATGCTGATTGCTGTTACCGAACGACGCAGTAAGGAAGAGATTGACGAATTCGCACGAGCATTGGAGGGATCGCTGTGACTCAGGAAACGACGACAACGACAACACCGGCACAAGGACAATCGGAAACAGGCACCTCTTTCTCCACTTCGTCTAAACCTGAGACGGATACAACATTCAGTGCACAGACCCTATCTCCTGCTCCGGAACAATCATTGATTTTTGAACTCAGTAGCCCTGGACGTGTCGCTTATTCCTTGCCAGAATGTGACGTTCCTCGTCAGGCTGCCGATACGTTGATTCCCCGGGAAATGCTCCGTTCGGAAGCAGCGGCACTACCGGAAGTGTTCGAGGTAGATGTTATCAGGCACTATACTGCGTTGTCCCGCCGCAACTTCGGCGTAGATAACGGATTCTATCCACTGGGCTCCTGTACGATGAAATACAATCCAAAGATTAATGAGGACGTGGCCCGTTACAATGGATTCGCCAAAATCCATCCGTACCAGCATGAATCCAGCATTCAAGGTGCACTTGAACTGTTGTATACGTTGCAAAACGACCTTGCGGGGTTGACAGGTATGGACGCTGTAACCTTGCAACCAGCCGCTGGTGCTCATGGAGAATGGACTGGACTTATGATGATTCGTGCCTACCACGAAGGTCGTGGCGAACAACGTACCAAAGTCATCGTGCCCGATTCTTCGCATGGTACCAACCCAGCAAGTGCTACCGTTGCAGGATTTGAAACTGTGACGATTCCATCCCGCGCAGATGGACTGGTCGATCTGGACGCGCTCCGTGCAGCCGTCGGTTCGGATACGGCAGCATTGATGCTCACAAACCCTAATACACTTGGTTTGTTCGAGAAAGACATTCAGGAGATTGCATCCATCGTACACCAGGCTGGTGGTTTGCTTTACTACGATGGCGCGAACTCCAATGCCATTATGGGCATTACCCGTCCGGGTGATATGGGCTTTGACGTGGTGCATCTGAACTTGCACAAAACGATGAGTACACCTCATGGTGGTGGTGGACCTGGCGCCGGACCAGTCGGTGTGAAGAGCCGCCTGATCCCGTTCCTGCCTAAACCGATGGTGATCAAAAATGATGACGGTATGTATGCATTCGATCGTGAAGGCGATCAATCCATTGGCCGGGTGAAAGCCTACTACGGTAACTTCGGTATATTGGTACGTGCCTATGCCTACATTCGCACCTATGGACCGGAAGGCTTGCGCCGTGTGTCTGAATGTGCGGTACTGAATGCCAACTATATGATGGCCCGCCTCGCACCATACTACGAGATTCCGTATCCGGGTGTATGCAAACATGAATTTGTCATGTCTGGTCGGGGTTTGAAGCAATATGGTGTGCGCACACTTGACGTTGCCAAACGATTGCTTGATTTTGGATATCATCCACCTACGGTGTACTTCCCGCTCAACGTTGAGGAATGCATCATGATCGAGCCGACGGAAACCGAAAGCAAAGAAACACTGGATGGGTTCATTGATACGATGATTCGGATTGCCAAAGAAGCGGAAGAGACACCAGAGTTGGTACTCAACGCACCTTACGGAACACCAGTCACTCGTCTTGATGAGACCACTGCCGCCCGCAAACCTGTACTCAACTGCGCATGCAGTTAAACACTAAGTGAATTTCTAATCCATGCTCTTGCTGATGTTAACTTACCCCAGCAAGAGCATTTTTTTGCCTAGACATTACAGGGTCTTTCTCCTCGTACTCCCCTCCTATACATTCGCGCAACAAAAAAAGCCGATATCCACAATGAATCGCGGATACCGGCAAAATTGCTGCACGACTGCAGCTTTTTATCGGAAAAAGAAACCCTTAAAATCGGGTGGAAACCCCGTAAAATTACATTACGCTTGAATGCTTTGAACCAATTCAACGACTTGTTCAGCCGTTTGCATATCCAGAGCTTTAGCAGCCAGTTCCTGCATATCCGCACGGGACAGCTTGGTGATCTGACTACGAGCTGGCAGGATGGAGGTTGCGCTCATGCTGAACTCATCCAATCCAAGACCAAGCAGCAATGGAATTGCTGTTTCGTCTCCTGCCATCTCACCACACATGCCAACCCATTTGCCTTCACGATGCGCAGCATCGATAACCATTTTAACCAAACGCAAAATGGCTGGGTTGTAAGGCTGGTACAGATAAGCCACTCGTTCGTTCATACGGTCAGCAGCCATTGTGTATTGAATCAGATCGTTCGTTCCGATACTGAAGAAATCCACTTCTTTGGCAAACTGATCTGCCAGAACTGCAGTCGAAGGAATTTCGACCATGATTCCGAGTTGAATGCTGTCAGAAACAGCAATACCTTCAGCAACCAGCTTCTCTTTCTCTTCGAGCAAGACAGCTTTTGCTTCACGGAATTCACCAAGCGTTGCGATCATTGGGAACATGACACGCAGGTTTCCATGTACGCTTGCACGCAGCAATGCACGCAATTGTGTACGGAAGATATCCAGACGGTCCAGACACAGACGAACTGCGCGGAAGCCGAGGAATGGATTCATTTCTTTTGGCAGATCCAGGTATGGAAGCTCTTTGTCTCCACCGATGTCGAGTGTACGAACAACGACAGGTTTGCCTTCCATTTTTTCCAGTACCGCTTTGTAAGCATTATACTGAATGTCTTCGGATGGAAGCTTGTCTCTGCCCATGTAAAGGAACTCGGTACGGTACAGGCCTACAGCCTCGCCGCCGTTTTCCAGAACACCCGTTACATCATTGGGTGTACCGATGTTGGCTGCAAGTTCAACATGAACGTTATCCACCGTTACCGTTGGCTCATCACGAAGTTTTCTCCACTCTGCACGTTGTGCATCATACTGTTCCTGTTTGGCACGGTATTCAGCAATAACTTCATCAGTAGGGTTAACCAGTACGTGACCATCCAGACCGTCAACAATGATCATATCGCCTTGTTTCGCTTGAGCCAAGATGTCCTTGGTTCCAACGACAGCAGGAATTTCAAGAGAGCGAGCCATGATCGCTGAGTGAGAAGTACGTCCACCAATGTTAGTTGCGAAACCTTTAACAAATTGGCGGTTTAATTGAGCCGTGTCGGAAGGCGTCAGATCCTCCGCAAGCACGATCACTTCTTCATTGATCTCAGCTGGACTCATGAAGTCGATACCAAGCAAGTGATTTAGCACACGTTTGGTAACGTCACGCATATCTGCAGCACGTTCCTGCAGGTAAGCACTCTTCATGTTCTCAAACATGGAGATAAATTGCGATGCCGTTTCGTTCAAAGCAAATTCTGCATTGATCATGTCATCTGCAATTCTAGCTTTAACCGGATCAATCAATTCCGGGTCATTCAGAATGAGCAAATGCGAAGCAAAAATCTCAGCTTTTTTCTCGCCAAGCTCTTGTAAAGTGCGCTCTTTGATCGCCTCAAGCTCAGCCTGGGATTTACCCAGAGCTGAGTCGAGTTTCGCGATCTCTGCGTCAACGTCGTTGATTTGGCGTTTTTCTACAGAGTAATCAGGATGCTCCAAGATAAACGCCTTGGCGATAGCAATACCCGCCGAAGCCGCGATCCCGGAGACATTAAGCATTAATTTCGCCCAACCCTTCGTTAACCATAACGTCAGTCAAAGCTTGAAGAGCTTCAGCTTCGCCTTCGCCTTCAACGATGATGCTGATAGTGTCGCCTTGTTCCAATCCGAGGGAAAGAACACCCAGAATAGATTTCAACGTTACTTTTTTACCGTTAGCTTCTGCAAAGGATTCTGCACCTTTGAATTTGTTTGCTGTATTTACCAGGGCTGTCGCCGGACGTGCGTGGATACCATCTTCGTCTGTAATTCTGAATGTTTGTTGCATTACAATCATCTCACTTTCAGTAGTTTGGTTTAGGCATTGCATATATTTACACTTGCTTGCCATCGTCGTAACACTTCTTATTTTATCTCAATGATTGGCTGTTCGCCAACTTTCAGCACTCCACTCTTCTTCAGAGTTACCGTGGAGCCCTCTGGCAGGTTGGTGAAAATAACTGGTGAAATGATCGAAGGAGCGTTTGCTTTGACATACTCCAGATCCACTTCCATAATCGGCTGACCTGCCGATACCAGATCACCTTCCTGTACCAGTACGTTAAAGCCTTGACCTTTCAACTTCACCGTATTAACACCTATATGAACAAGCACTTCCTTGCCACCATCGGACATGATGCCCACGGCATGTTTGCTTGGAAATACATTAAACACTTTACCATACACAG
Source organism: Paenibacillus sp. FSL K6-4396 (assembly GCF_038002525.1). Taxonomy (NCBI): domain Bacteria; kingdom Bacillati; phylum Bacillota; class Bacilli; order Caryophanales; family Paenibacillaceae; genus Paenibacillus; species Paenibacillus sp. FSL K6-4396. The sequence goes on from NZ_JBBOCR010000001.1 coordinate 5,542,935, forward strand.
GAGAAGTTATCGTACCATCATGTGGCAAAATTGCGAATCCATCACCTGTCATTTTCTCAGCAAAGACCGGATCAGGTACGTTTGTAATGTCCAGTAATTCACCATTAACTGGCATGACAATATCCTCAGCAACAATGCGCTCGCCTTGCTCACCTTGTGCCTTCTCCTCTTCAGGAGTTGGTTTGGCAGCTACTGGCGTTGGTGCTGGTGTTCGTCCTGCAATAATATCCTGCATTTGAGATTTGATCGTGTCGGAACGTGTTCCGAAGATGGCTTGAACATTATTACCCACTTCAAGTACACCAGATGCACCCAATTGTTTCAAACGATCTTTTTTCACATTGGATTTCTCATTAACTTCAATCCGCAAACGAGTAATACAAGCGTCCAGATGTTTGATATTCTCTTTGCCACCAAAAGCTTCAAGAATGTTATGGGGCAGATCATCTGTTGAACCAGAGCCTCCGCCAGATTCGGTTTCAGGCGTTGCATCCTCTCGTCCAGGTGTTTTGAGATTGAATTTGCGAATGATAAACCGGAAACCGAAGTAATAGATCACCGCAAGAATCAATCCGACAATAATAACGTCCCACCAAGGTGTACGGTTCGGAATAATCCCGAAGATCAGGAAGTCAATGAACCCACCGGAGAAGGTCATACCGATCTTTACACCCAGAATCTGCATGGTCATGAAAGACAAACCTGCAAAGATACAGTGTACTGCAAACAAGATTGGTGCTACGAACAGGAACGAGAACTCAAGCGGCTCTGTAATCCCTGTCAGGAACGAGGTCAGCGCAGCTGAACCCATGATCCCTGCAACATACTTTTTGTGCTCCGGTCTTGCTTCATGGTACATCGCAAGTGCCGCTGCTGGCAAACCAAACATCATGAACGGGAATTTACCAACTTGGAATGTTCCTGCTGTTAGAGCAACGCCATCACGTAACTGGCTGAAGAAAATCTTCTGATCCCCACGAATAACATCTCCGGCTTTATTCACATACTCACCAAACTCAAACCAGAATGGGGAGTAGAAAATGTGATGCAAACCGAACGGAATCAATGACCGTTCCACAACTCCAAAGATGAACGCCGACAAGGTCGGACTTGTATCTACCATGAAGTGAGATACAGCATTCAGTCCATTTTGAATCGGAGGCCAGATAATCACAAGAAGCAATCCGATTACAAGGGATACTACCGATGTGATAATCGGTACAAATCGTTTACCTGCAAAGAAACCCAGGTAGGACGGCAGTTCGATTTTGAAAAATCGATTGTAACACAGCGCGGCGGCAATACCTATGATTATACCTCCGAACACGCCTGTACTTAATGTTGGGATACCCAAGATGCTGGCATAACCCGGTACTTCACCGATCATTGCCGGAGTAACACCTACCGCAGATCCTAATGTAACATTCATGACCAGGTAACCGATGATCGCTGCAAGACCTGCAACGCCTTCGCCACCAGCCAATCCGACAGCTACACCGACAGCGAACAGCAATGCCAGATTATCGAATACGATCTGACCTGCGTTCATCATAATTGTTGCGATCGAGTTCACCCAAGGGGTGTCGAGCGCAGTTACATATTGCAAGAAATCTGGATTAACCAACATGTTACCAATTCCGAGCAGCAAACCTGCCGCAGGTAGAATGGCTACAGGCAGCATGAGAGCTTTACCTACTCTTTGCAATACACCAAAAAGCTTTTTGAACATCGCGTCGTTTCTCCCTTTCGTCTAATTTATATGTTGTGATGCAAGCAAGGGAACACAAAAAAGGCATGAATTAATAAAGTAAACTGTGCCAACCTTGGGGTATAGCATACCCTGTACAAGGAAAGAACAATCACACTTTAATTAACTCATGCCTGATCGAGTCAGTAACACGTCGCTTATGTTTATTCAGTTGCTTGATTACGGAAACCATTGTAGCACCAGTTCTAATCTATTGCAAGCCTTTACACCAAAAAAATAAATTCCGCATTCCATCACTGGAATGATCTCACTTATTCTCTTCTTCCTTCCGCTGATTCAGCCTTTGCAGATGAATGGTCAGATAACCTACCTCCGCAGGATAAACCGGCAGTTTCAGTCTTTTCTCCATTACTTTGGTCAGTTTCCATGCAAGCGAGTACATTTCGGGATACTCCAACTTAAGCAGGGAATCCAACTTATGGAGCTCTTCCACTTTGTCTCCACGGCGAACACGCTCAAGGGCGAAACGAAGATGAGTCAGCAAACGAGAGTAATCAAGCGATTCCGCTTCAAACGAATAATCGAGTTGATCAGACACCAGGTTCACCAAATCAGTGATCAATTGTGAATGCTCACGTACCTGGGATATATTTTGATTGGTCATTGCGCTATAGATATGGAGGGCAACAAAACCAATCTCGTCCATCCCCAGATCTACACCCATTTTCTCTTTGATCAGACGAATAGCGTATTCTCCCATTCGATATTCTTCAGGATAAATTTCGCGGGTTTCATATAAAAATGGATTTTGTATGATAATGCCCTGCTCCTTGCGTTTTAACGCGAAAGAAATGTGATCGGTTAATGCAATATGGATATGTTCATTCAGAGGAACGTCCGTACGCTCTGCAATATACGTAATAACTTCGTTAATAATCTCGATCAGTGCTTCATCCACCTGTGGAAGAAGCTGTTTGTACTGCTCTTGCTCCTGCTGGTTTTTCAAAATAAACATTTTCTCCACAGCCATCAATGGAATGTGATCACTCGGTTTTCGGTTAAAGCCAATGCCTTTACCAATAACAACGACTTCCCCGTGTTCTGGATGCTGTGCAATGATTACATTATTATTTAGCGCTTTATCTACATGCAGGCTGCTCATTGTTTGCACCTCTTTTTCACACCATCTTAGGTGTGATTATGTCACACCCTGTTACGAACAAAAAGACACCCGGAGCGGGCAAACCGCGCCGGACGTCTCGCTTAAAAAGTAACAAAAATTCGTCTTAAGGTCAATAGAGTAACCATGCAAGATTCGAAGTGCTTCTTACTCGTCAACTCCAGCTCTTTCCACAATCTTGTCGATTATAGAAGGAGTTGTTACAGGCTCGCTCTGTTGAATGGCAACCGGTGCAGGTGTTTTGGACTTGGTAAGGCCCTTGATCAGCTGCTCAACGTCAATGCCGGATACGCTCTTAAGCATCTCTGGAGCCGTCGCCATAAGTTCCGTAACATAGTTACTCACCCGCGTGGCACCTTCACCTTTACCTGTATCTACCACAGTCAGTTTATCAATGGATGCAATCGGCTCGGCAATTTTGCCAGCCAGCTCAGGCAGCATTTTGACAATGATATCGAGTACAGCCGCTTCGCCAAACTTCTGGAACGCCTCAGCCAGTTTTTCCTTCGCTTCTGCTTCTGCAAGTCCCTTCAAACGAATAACTTCAGAGTCCGCTGTACCTTTGGCAAGTTCAGCATCCGCCATAGCCTGACCTTCAAGTCGTTTCTGTTCAGCTGTCGCTTTGGCATGTGTTTCAATGGAGTACTGTACTGCATCTGCTTCACGCATTCTTTTAGCTTTGTCTGCTTCGGCCGCTTGCTCTACTGCATAACGATCTGCTTCGGCCTTTTTCTTCACTTCGGCGTCATATTGCTTCTCACGTACGATGATTTCCTTGGCCTGGAGGTCAATTTCCCGTTCCTTACGAACGAGTTCAACTTTCATTTCCTCTTCGACTACGGTTTGTCTAGCACGTGCCTCATGAATATGGTACGCCTGATCGGCTTCCGCTTTGGCTGTATCTTGATCCCGCTTAAACGTGGCTACTTTCAGTTCCTTCTCTTTGGCTGCCTCGGCGATATTGGTATCCCGCAGCAACTCTGCTTTCTGGCCCTGTTCTTCCGCATTGGCCTTCTGAATACGCGCATCACGCATGGCTTCCGCTTCGGCAATCTCGGCATCACGCTTCACTGCTGCAATTCTCGGTTTACCGAGAGCATCCAGGTAGCCCTGTTTGTCACGAACATCCTTGATCGTAAAGGAAACAATTTGCAGACCCATTTTCTTCAGATCTCTAGCGGCTACGCCTTGAACCTCTTGTGCAAACCGATCCCGGTTCCGATATACTTCTTCCACCGTCATTGTACCGAGAATGGCCCGCAAATGCCCCTCTAGTACCTCCTGTGCTTCGCTTCTCAGCGCTTCTACAGGTTTACCGATGAATTGCTCAGCTGCCGTAGCAACGTCCTCTACAGCGCCTCCAACCTTGATAATAGCGACACCATCAGCGATAACCGGAACACCTTGCTCCGTGTACACTTCAGGTGTGGAGACATCCAGCTTGTGGGACAACAAGGAGATAAATTCTGATTGCTGGAATACCGGCAGGATAAATGCACCGCCACCACGAACAATCTTAATTTTTCGGCCAGAATCATCATCAGAGATATTTTTGCTACCCAAGAATGATCCCGTAACGATCATCGCTTCATCCGGTCCAACCGTTTTGTATCTCGCCCAAAAAGCCAATCCCAATATCAGAATCACACCAACAACAACGGCAGGTATCAACAACACATCCCAATCTAAATTCATTCCACATCTCTCCCCTTATTCATTTATGATGAGTGCTTAAACTACTTAGGTGGTAAGAATACTTATAAATCTTTAAGTACGTTTTCATCCCATTCCGACACACGCAGTACGCCATCTACAACATCCACTACAACAACACGGGCTCCCGCCGCAATGGGGAGGTGTTCAAAACTGGATGCTGTTTGAATCGTACTACCTGATGCAAAGCGGATCATCACTTCACCAAACCCTTTTTCCGGCACCGGAATGGTAATTTCCCCAATTTTCCCAGATAATTCTTTCATTGAAAATGCAATCGAGACATCGCTGTTACGCATCGGTTTGATATATGCGAAGAATACCAGCATGGCTGCAGCAATACCTATAAGCAGGGATAATATTAGACCCGACATCGCACTTAATGAACTATAACGTGTCAGCATAATGCCTGCCCCACCGAAGGTTGTAATGGAACCAGCTAACACAACGGGTTTGAAAAAATCAAGACCTGGCATCTCAAAAGCCCCGTCCAGCAAGCCGTCAATCAAGTCACCCAGCACCAGGCTGACAACCGCAAATATGGCCCCTCCGATCAGACACCCCCAATATATCGTCTCCATTCCCTGTTCCTCCTCTCTCTGCCGCAAATTCATCCTAACTGGGCATTCCACATGTAAATAAATACGTAACTAACATCAAAATGTTTCAAAATCTTTCCTCAAATGTATTCTGGATCCGATAATGGGTATTATCATGGCATTCTTTACTTCATGCTTCATGTTCCTCCATCATTCACGTGTACAGTCCGAATACATGAAAAAACCGCAAGCCCCATGAAGGAGACTTGCGGTTATTGGACAACAGAATGTGTCCGTTCACTTGTCAGTGATTATAGAATTACAGAGAAGCCTTGTAGATGGATACAACATCTTCCCGTTGCAGTTTCTTGAAGTTACCGAATGGACCAAACAGCATAGCTTTATCAGCCATTACGTCGATCTGGCTATCATCGATATCGTAATCAGCCAAACGGTTAGGGGCACCAATAGATGTCCAGAATTGGCTGAGCGCATCGATACCTTCTTCGGCAATCTGTCTGTCCGACTTGCCTTCAGGATTCACTTCGAATACATTAATTGCCAGTCGTTTGAATCGGTCCACATTGACATCCAGGTTATGTTTCATCCAGTGTGGGAACAAGATTGCCAGTCCGCCACCATGTGGAATATCATATACTGCGGATACCGCGTGTTCAATATTATGTGTTGCCCAGTCTCCTGCAAGACCCATATTCAGCACACCATTCAATGCCATTGTTCCGCAATACAGAATCGTTTCGCGCAGTTCATAGTTCTCCAGATCTTCAACCAGACGCGGTGCTGCTTCCATGACAGTACGCAGAATTGTCTCACAGAAGCCAAGTTGAACCGGTGTGTTGGCATCCAGATGGAAGTAATGCTCCAATACGTGGGACATCATATCCACCATACCATATACCGTTTGGTCCAGTGGAACAGTGTATGTATTCACCGGATCCAGGATGGAGAATGCAGGGAATGAATAAGCGCTACCCCAGCCCAATTTTTCTTGTGTATCCTGATTTGTAATAACCGAACCGGAGTTCATCTCCGAACCCGTTGCTGCCATCGTTAATACGGTACCAAGCGGAAGAGCGTCTTGTGCAACGGCTTTGCGCTGAGCAAAATCCCACATGTCGCCATCATATTTAGCACCTACAGCAATCGCTTTGGAGCAGTCCAGTACACTACCGCCACCTACAGCGAGAATCAGGTCAATGTTATTTGTTTTGCAAAGGTCTACCCCTTTATGCACCGTAGAAAGACGTGGGTTAGGTTCAACGCCTGCCAGTTCAGTCACTTCTGCTCCAGCTTCCTTAAGCAATCCGATCACTTGATCATACAGCCCACTGCGTTTGATACTACCGCCACCATATACAAGCAGAACCCGTTTACCGTATTTCGGCACTTCTGTCTTTAATGCTTCCAGTTGTCCTTTACCGAATATCAGACGGGTTGGATTATAGAATTGGAAAGATCTCATATCTATTGTCGCCTCCAAGGGAGTTTAGAATTTTTAGTGCAACTCCAATTATAGTACCCCGTTTATAGAAAAACAAATCGATAGTCACTCACTTTATAACAATCCGTTAATCTCCAAATGTGCTCTAAACATCTCGCTCGTTGAAGGCAAATCCTCAGCGTCCACCCATGTTTCATGGTCCCATAACCCAGCCTGTTTGAATGCCCGCGGACAATGGATAAAACACTCTTCCACATCTACAATGACAGCTGCACCTATGGTTTTACCACTCCAACCCATGCTGGCGATGAATTCCTCATCCTTGGTAATGGTTGCTGTGCCATTAATACGCAGCACTTCATTCATACCCGGAATCAAAAAGAGCATACCAATACCAGGGTTCGACAACATGTTCAACAACGAGTCTATTCGCCGATTGCCTGGGCGCTCGGGATAAACGAGCCGGTATGTATCATAGACTTTTACAAATCCCGCTCCATCACCCCGAGGTGACACATCACTTTTTCCATCATGATCGGACGTGGAAAGGAAAAATAATGGTGACATGGATAAAAAGTTCTGAACATGTGAATCCACAAATGAGATTGCCTTATTACGCACATGTTCATGCGGCTCACCCACCATGCCCTGCAGTTCCTCAGCATCTGTAATCAACGGAATATCCAATGCCTGCTTTTCCAAGTTATTAACCCCATTTCCTCAATTCATTTTGGTACTCCAGGACTTCACTCCATTATAACTGGCTGGGAAGTTCATTCCAATGCACACAAATGTCAGGAACGACAAGAACACCCGCTCATGAATGGGCGGGTGTTTTGGTTTGTTGACTGCTATTCAGTGTATCCCATGCTGCTTACAAAACGACGGAAAGCCTGGCGTCCTGCTTCATCATATTTGTAGACACCTGCATGTTCCAGAATCTCAGCAAATTTTAAGCCAACTTCCTGCTGTACAATGGAAATAGCTTGTTCCTTGTCCAAATTAGGACCAAATCGTTCAATCAATTCTTCCGCCCAGCCCAGATGTTTGTTCAACACATGATCAGAAGCTTTGGCGGCTTCAGCAAGTTTGGCATCTCCAGCGAGAATATCCGCGATACTGTCCAGCTCTTCCTTCAAACGACCTGGCAGGATGGCAAGTCCCATCACTTCGATCAGACCAATGTTTTCTTTCTTCAGATGGTGCATTTCACGGTGAGGATGGAAAATCCCTTCAGGATGCACATCATTTGTACGATTGTTACGCAATACAAGATCCATCTCGTAGCCACCGTCTGCACTGCGACGAACGATTGGTGTTACCGTATTGTGTGGTACCTGCTCGCCGTCTATTTCACTGAATGCTTCAATATCCACAGCTGAATCACTGTAAACCTTCCATGCCTCATACACAGCGTTACCGGCTTCAAGCAGCTCTGCAGGATCGTGTGAGGCCAGACGCATGACGGACATTGGCCATTTCACAAGACTCAATGTAAGTCCAGGTGCATCCGCATGGCGGAATACCGCCTCTGGCTGTGCATTTTGAATCGCAAATGTATGACGACCACCTTGGAAATGGTCATGTGTCAGGATAGAACCGCCCACGATCGGCAAATCCGCGTTAGATCCGATAAAGTAATGCGGGTACTCCCCGACAAAGGCAAGCAGTCTGCGCAGCGTATCTTTGGTCAGCTTCATCGGCACATGATCATGATGGAAAATAATGCAGTGCTCATTGTAGTACACATACGGCGAGTATTGGAACAACCAAGGCTCGTTGTTAAGATTCAACGGAATGACCCGCAGATTCTGGCGGGCCGGGTGATTCACCCGACCAGCGTAGCCTACATTTTCACGACACAGCTGGCATTTTGGATATACCGGTGGCGGAAGCAATTTCGCCATGGCAATTTCCTTCGGGCTTTTCTCCGGCTTCGAGAGGTTAATGGTAATCTCCATCTCCCCATAAGCCGTATCCTGCGTCCAATAGACGTTCTTCGAGATGCGATCCATCCGAATGTAGTTGGAGTTAATCGACAAGTCATAGAATTGGGATGTGGCCGCCTCAATGCCTTCCGTCTGCTCGGTGTGGCGGAATGCGCGTACCACTTCGGATGGGCGTGCCATCAACTGACCCATGATTTTGGCATCCAGCAAATCACGGAACGTATCACTATTTTCAGGAATGAGTCCAATGGAAAATCCATAATCGATCAACGTATCCAGCATCGCCTGTGGACTATCGGGCACAGTTGTGTCCAACTCACCGGCATAAGGCTCTGAGAATCCGAATTGTTCCAACAAGAGGTTGCGGCTATAATCCCAATCCGCTTCCTCGATTAATTGTTTCTGCAAGGCAAATGCAACCAGACGTTCAATGGCATGCAGTGCTTCCTGCTGCTCCGGTGTCCGCTCTGTGGCACCTGCTGCAATATGAGTCTGTGACATAAGGTGTTCGCCTCCTAATTTTTTCCGTAGCCGTCAGGACGTGATTGGTGCCAGCTCCAAGCGCTTTGAATGACATCTTCCAGATTGGTCCATTTCGGATTCCAGCCCAGAACGGATCTCGCTTTTGCAGATGAGGCTACCAATACAGCCGGGTCACCCGCACGACGTGGTTCCTGAACAACCGGAATATCGAGGCCAGTCACTTTTTTAGCTGTTTCGATCACTTGTGTTACCGAGAATCCAGTGCCGTTACCCAGGTTAAACACGTTACTGTTCTCACCTTTGCGCAGGTAATCTACTGCACGCAGATGTGCATCAGCCAAGTCGCTCACGTGGATATAGTCACGGATACATGTTCCATCTTCTGTTGCATAGTCGTCACCAAACACAGCAATGTGTGAGCGTTGTTTCAAAGCCGTTTGCAGTACGAGTGGGATCAGGTGACTCTCAGGCTGGTGATCTTCACCAATTTTGCCGCTCTCATGCGCACCGGCTGCATTGAAGTAACGCAGGGAAACGTACTTGATATCCTGAACTTTATCGAACCATGACATCATGCGTTCCATCATCAGTTTCGTTTCACCATATACATTGGTTGGCTCTGTACGATCGCTCTCTTCGATTGGCACTTTCTCAGGCTCACCGTAGGTAGCTGCTGTAGAAGAGAAGACGATGCGGCGTACGTTAGCTGCATTCATCGCTTCCAACAGACAGAGTGTACCAAACACGTTGTTGTCATAATATTTAACCGGGTCTTTCATACTTTCGCCTACGAGTGAGTTGGCTGCAAAGTGAATGACTGCATCGATTGAATTCTCAGCGAACAGCTTCGCCAGAATTTCTTTGTCACGCAGATCCCCTTCATACAACTTACCGCCGAGCAACGCTTCACGATGCCCTGTCTGCAAGTTATCCAGTACAACAACCTCTTCTCCACGTTCCAACAAAGCCGCTACCGTATGAGATCCAATATACCCTGCTCCACCTGTCACCAAAATTGCCATTTTACTTCGCCTCCTTCAATTCTTTAACACCGTCACCTACGCCGCACACATAAAAATCACCTTTGAGACTGGTGCGCGCTTCATATGCAGCGCCCACTTCGCTTACAAAACGCTCGACATCATTTTCATGCACCAGCGATACGGTACAACCGCCAAATCCTGCGCCAGTCATTCGGGCACCAAGTGTGCCAGGAATCCGCTGAGCTTCTTCAACCATAACATCCAGCTCATCACAGCTTACTTCATACAAGTCACGAAGCGATTCATGAGAAGCGTTCATCAATTGGCCGAAGGTTTCCAGATCATTACGCTGCAATGCTTCGACCGATGCGAGCACACGTGCATTCTCTTCCACAACATGTTGTGCGCGCTGTCTTACTTTCTCATCCTTGATCTGATCCTGTAGTGTTACGAACTGCTCTGGCGTCAATTGAGCCAGGTAATTCAGTGCAGGCAGCTGTTCCTTCAAGATGGCAAGTGCCTGCTCGCATTGGGAGCGACGTTCATTGTATGCCGAATCTACCAGACCCCGGCGTTTGTTTGTGTTACCGATGACCAATTTGTAGGAGCCTGTACGGAAAGGAACCTTTTCGTACTCCAGTGTGTCACACATCAGCAGGATCGCGTGATCCTGCGCACCGTTGGCCACAGCGAACTGATCCATGATTCCACAGTTGACACCTACGAACTCATTTTCCGCTTTCTGGGACAGAAGTGCCAGTTGAACTGTATCAATATCCGCTACGCCCTCCAGAGATTGAATCGCGAATCCGGTGAGTACCTCCAGAGATGCAGATGATGAAAGTCCTGCCCCGTTCGGAATCTCCCCGTGGTACAGGAAGTCGTAGCCTTTTGTTACATTTACGCCTTTGCCTTGCAATTCAACCATGACACCAACAGGATAGTCGGTCCATTCTCCGGTTTTCTCCTTACCGATGGAGGAAGTATCCAGTGCTCCTTCATAAGACATGTTCGTGGAAGCCAGTTGCAACTGATTGTCCTGACGCTCACGGATAATTAATGTTGTTCCGAATTCAAGTGCTGCCGGAAGCACGTATCCACCGTTATAGTCAATGTGCTCACCGATCAGATTCACACGCCCAGGGGCATGAAACACACGGATATCCGCTCCATTCTCTCCGTACTTCTCAATAAACTTTTGTTTCAATTCAGTTACGTTCACTGCTGGTGCACCTCGCCTCGTTGTTGTGGTTTTCTTAATGTTATTATATAAGAAAGCGGTGCCTCTTGTAATGCAACCATGTGTGTTTCATATGGATAAATGTGACCTTAAGGCGTATAATGATCGGAGCATCCCGGAAAGAAGGAAACGACCATGTCAGATCAATCCAACCCCAAGAAAGAATCCCTTGCATCTTCTACCGAAAAAATACAGGAGTCACCTTCCGGTAAAAGTGGAGCACTCAGTTATTCGGTTGCCTCCAATCCCGTCTATTATGAGCAAGGCGCACTGCATGTCCTGTTTGCCGGAGCAAGCCAGACCCTTCCGGGTCACGCCCTCGGCCCTAAATTGTTTGATTATTATCTGCTGCATTATGTAGAAAAAGGGGCGGGTACGTTCCGTACCGAACTGCACACCTACGAGTTATCCGCAGGTGATTGTTTCCTCATTCACCCCGGACAGCTGGTGAGCTACCAGTCTCACGCCCGTAACCCATGGCAATACCGCTGGATCGCCTTTACGGGCAGCCAGGCTGCCCAGTATGCCGAGGAGGCAGGATTCCGCCCGGAAAAGTCCGTTTTTCATGCCGGACCCTCTTGTGGAATTTCCGATTGGTTATCCGTGATGCAGGATGCTTTTGCCGAGCGCAAAGAAAGCTCCCATTTCACATCACTGGGTACGTTATATATGATTCTAGCCGAAGCACAGAATCACCTTTCGCAGGGCCAAACCTTAATTCCCGGTGAATCCTCCATCCGACGTACGGTGAAACAAATGATTCAATATATGTCTACCCAGTATGCCTATCCTGTCTCCATTGAACAAATGTCTGCGAGTCTTGGGTACAACCGGGCCTATCTATCCCGTATTTTCAAACAGGAAACCGGACTGTCGCCAGTCACGTATCTGCTAAAACTGCGGATCGACAAGTCGCGCCAACTCCTAAGAGGACGCCCAGATCTGTCCATCGAACAGGTATCTGCATCGGTCGGACTGCCAGACGCGCTGTATTTCTCCAAACAGTTCAAACGATTTCACGGTGAAGCGCCCAGCTTGTATCGAGAGAAAATACTGTCCCGTTCACTACATCAGGGTTTACAGAAAAATGCTCAACAGATCAAACGGTGAGCAACATAACGGACGGAACCACGTACAACAAAAAAAGGTGCATTCCGCCATTATGGCTAAGATGCACCTTTTGCACTTTATTTATTTGTCATCTGGCTCCGGAGACAGAATGGATTCAATCCGTTCCAATTCCTCTGTAGAAAAATCCAGTTGACTGAGCGCAGCCACATTCTCTTCAATCTGGGAAGGACGACTTGCGCCAATCAGCGCAGAAGTTACCCTGCCATTACGCAGCACCCATGAGAGTGAAAATTGGGCCAAACTCTGACCACGGGCTGCTGCAATCTGGTTCAGCGCACGCACTTTGCGGAGCGTCTCTGGAGAGATGTTGTTTTCATTCAGGAATACCGACGGTCCTTTGGCACGTGAGTCTTCCGGGATACCATTCAAGTATTTGTTCGTGAGCACACCTTGTGCCAATGGACAGAATGCAATACTGCCTGTTCCATACTCATCCAGCACGTCCTGCAAACTATCTTCAATCCAGCGGTCCAGCAGCGAGTATTTCGGTTGATGGATTAACAGGGGCGTACCCAGACCTTTCAGAATTTCGGCAGCCTGTCTTGTCTGCTCTGCGGGATAGTTGGAGATCCCTACATACAGGGCTTTGCCCGAGCGAACAATATGATCCAGTGCCATCATCGTTTCTTCCAAAGGCGTTTCGGGATCATAACGATGTGAATAGAAAATATCCACATAATCCAGGCCCATACGCTTCAAGCTTTGATTCAGACTGGAGACCAGATTTTTGCGTGAACCCCACTCGCCATACGGCCCAGGCCACATATAATAACCCGCTTTGGTGGAGATCACCAGTTCATCACGATAAGGTTTCAGATCCTGGGCCAGTACCTGTCCAAATAACTGCTCTGCCGAACCTGCCGGTGGGCCATAGTTGTTGGCAAGATCAAAATGTGTAATACCCAGATCAAATGACCGGGTAATCATATTTCGGCCATTCTCAGCGTTATTGATACCGCCAAAGTTATGCCACAGCCCCAGTGAAATCGCTGGCAGTTTCAAACCCGAACGTCCAACGCGGTTGTATTTCATCGTTTCATAGCGAGTATCGCTTGCTACGTAGACCATCATGAATCCCTTCTTTCCCCAGGTTCCGCCTCCTGATCCGGTCAACACCGGAGAATGCGGTTATTCAGTCCATACGTTTAACCAAGAAGCTGGTCCACATGATTCATTACCTCACCAATCGGCTCTGTAATCAGCAAATCCGCCCTGCTGTCGTAAGCGGTAGGTGTAGCATTGAGCAGAACGGTATGTTTTCCCTGAAAATACGTAATTAACTGGGCTGCTGGATATACCGTCAGTGACGTGCCGCCCACGAGTAACAGGTCTGCGGAAGACAATGCATCAATAGAGCGATACAATGTTGTCTGGTCCAGCTCTTCCTCGTATAGCACCACATCCGGCTTGATAACACCACCGCATGCGGTACAGCGAGGTACGGTATCTTGGGATTGTATAATATCATTCAGTGCATAAAACTGCTTGCAATCCATGCAGGCATTACGATGAATTGAGCCATGTAGCTCCAGGACATTGCTGCTGCCTGCCTTCTGATGTAGTCCATCGATATTTTGCGTGATCACTGCCTGAAGTTTTCCTTCCTTCTCCAGACGAGCCAATAGTCGATGGCACCCGTTAGGTTCCGCATCTGGATGAAGCATTTTGCCTCGATAAAAATCATAAAAAATATCCGCATGCTGATCAAAAAAATGTCGGCTTAACAACTCTTCCGGTGGATAAGGCGAATGCTGCTCTGTCTGATACAGACCCGCAGCCGAGCGGAAGTCGGGAATCCCGCTTTCCGTTGAAGTTCCGGCCCCTCCGAAAAAAACAATCCGGGAGCTTTCCTGAATCCAGGCAGCCAGTTGTTCTGTTACGTTCATCCTCTCTCCTCCTTTTGGCCAGAGTGACTTATATAATCACACTTATCTCATTATAATGACGAATAATGGCATGTGCATCAACCAGGTGAGATCCTTGATCTAACTGCGGACAGTAACCGAGCGTATAGGATACCTCTGCGTGACGCCCCATCTGCATATCCCCATTACTGTCTCCAATTACAACGGCCTCCGCAGGATCGATATGTAATTCATGGCAAGCCAAGAGTGCTGCTTCTCCATCCGGTTTGCCCTGGGTCACCCGATCACAGCCCACAATGGAGGTGAAAAAGGAACGTATCCCCATCCAATCCAGATGTGTTTCTGCTGCCGCTGTACTGTCTGAAGTGACAACTGCCAGAGGTATGTCTGCTGCCCTGCAACTCTGTAAGAAAGCAAGTAATCCTGGCATCGGTTCAGCCGATTTGCGCTCTCTTACCGATTTCATGGCCACACTTGAAAATTGGCGTATCGTTGTGATCGCTTCATTCCATGGCAAGCCTGCTGCATATAACTGCCCGGCAAGCAATCCCGTGCACTCATCCACAGTCGCAATGGCAAGTGGACCTTGCGGATCATAGCCGACAATGTGACCTTCTGCGTTATGAATGGTGCCCAGGACGTGCTCCAGTTCAACCGTAAATGAAGCTCCAAGCTCATTCATACGTGATTGTAACTGACTCAGCAATGTCTCTGCCCACGGCCCCCATAGCTGGAGGAATTCCAGCAGTGTTCCATCTTTATCGAACAGGATAGCTTTACATGGGATCTGCGCTCCATTCACTTTAAGCATGGTCATCCATATCACCTCCATCAAGTTATGCTATCAATGCATTCAACCCTTAATGCAGAATAATCAAGATCTACTCGATGGTACTTAACCAAGCCAGTACCGTCTTGACGGTCTGATTCAGCTGTTCTTCTCCACTCACTTCCGGCTCGCCATCCCCTTTTTGATGACCATAATCACCGAACTGGGCGTGGTTTCCACCTTCAATGGTGTAGTACACCGTCTCCGCGGGCAAATACATCCGTCCACTCTGATACTTGGTCATATTCACAACCTCATCTTTAGTACCCAGAATGGATAAGGCAGGTAGACCCAATGTCAACAGACTTCCTTTTTCATCCGGGTAAGATGCCAAGAAGAAGATCCCATGAAGTGCATCTGGATGCACGGCTACATAACGTGCAGCCATGGATCCGCCGAGAGAGTGTCCACCCATAACAAATTGTTCCTCTGGATATGCTGCCAGAATCTCATCTGCCAAGTTTGGCTTAAGCACTGCCAGGTTAACTGGCATCTTGGCAATAATCGTGTGATGACCGGCAGAAGCCAGCTCATGGGCAAGTGGTGCATAACTTTCCGGTTTTACCAGTCCACCAGGGTAGAAAAGCACACTTTTCCCCGTCGGTTTGTCTGGCACAAAATCAATCCAGTTCTCTTGTTCACTCACCGTCACCTTATTGGCTGTTTCCATAGCTGTTTGAGCTGTCTCCTGTGGACCGTATGGTGTGAATAATTTCCACGCAACAAATCCACATCCAATGACAATGAGCGCCAGAAGTACGAGCAGGAATTTCCCGATGCCCCTCTTCTTGCGCCCTGTATTATACCGATTTCTCAACGTTAATCACCTTTCTTCACTTCCGCAGGTGCCGCGGCTCACAGAATTGGGAGCCCTCATTCATCAGGCTCCCCTTCTACGAATTAAAAAATATTATTCAGCCTTGGCCTTACGGTAAGCATCCATATATTGTTCCGCTTTGCGACGGACATGACTCAGGTCACCCGTCTTCACAGCTTCCGATGTCAAGTCGGAGCCGATCCCTACAGCCACTGCTCCGCCCTTGATCCAATCTCCCAGATTAGACAAGGATACCCCGCCAGTTGGCATAAAATTAGCCTGAGGCATAGGGCCCTTCATCGTTTTGATAATCGAAGGATCATACAGATTACCTGGGAACAACTTCACAATGTCCACGCCGAGTTCCAATGCGCGTTGAACGTCAGCAATCGTCATCACACCAGGCAGAATCGGAATTCGATACAGATTGCAGATCTGAACCGTATCCGGATTCAGGGAAGGCCCAACTACAAACTCGGCACCCGACATGATGGCCGCTCTTGCCGTTTGCGGTTCAAGCACCGTTCCCGCACCAATAATCGCGAATTTCTCTGGATCTTGTGTGTTCCAATGATATACACGGCTTAATTTTTCAATGGCTTTGAGTGCACTGGGTACTGTCATCGTAATCTCGATAACTTTAATGCCACCCGCAATCGCTTGCTCGGCCATGGCAATGACTTGATCCGCAGAATCTGCACGCAGAACTGCCACAACCCCATTGTCCGTAATCTTTTGCAACAGCTGAAGCTTCTTCATTTCATTCTCTCCCTTGTCAATGTGGTGGTTGTGTATACAAGCCTTACATTTAAGAACGAAGATGAGCCATATATGATTTCAGCAGCGACTAACGCTCAACATGGGCAACGTTGTTCAGCTTGGCCTCGACCTGCCCCCACGTCGGGAGCGCCTCCCAATCGCCAACAGCCTGTATAACCATGGAACCGGTCAAATTGCCGAGACGGGTTGCTTCCTGCGGGGAGTATCCTTTTAATAAACCCGATAAAAATCCCGCACAGAATCCGTCTCCTGCTCCTACCGTATCCAGAACATTATCCGCCTTAAAGTACGGAACTTCAGTTAGGGTACCATTCGCTAATACGTAGGTCAAATCAGGGCCACCCTTCACAATGCACACAGCATTCATGGCAGATAAACGCTCAAGTACTTTTTGATCATTTTCTTCGTTATATAGAAGTTTCATCTCGTCCAGACCCGGTAAAAAGTAGTCCGCCAGTTCAGCTAAACGCAGTAAAACCGGACGGGCCTCATCCGCAGACCATAGTTTGAGACGCAGATTTGGATCAAAGCTTACTTTCACCCCTGCCTGTTTGGCAATATGTATAGCAGCCTCTACCGTAGCAAGTCCGGACGGGCTTATCGCTGCCGTTATACCCGTAACGTGCAATATCTTCGCCCCGGCAATATAGTCGGGATCCAGATCATCAGGTGTGATCGCACTTGCAGCAGATAGCTTCCTATAATAATGCACCGAGGCTTTCCCGGAAGCGTTCTCACGAATCATCAAACCAGTGGGCTCGTGATCACTCAACCTTACCCGGGATACATCTACGCCTTCACCGCGAATGGCTTTCAGTATCATACTGCCGATCGGATCATTGCCCAAGCGTCCAAACCAACCACTGGTATGCCCCAGGCGGGATACGCCAATAGCCAGATTGCTCTCAGCACCCCCGAAAGACTTGTCCAGTGTGGCTGCATATTCCAGCCCTCTTGTATCCTTGGCAGTCAGCAAACCCATACTCTCCCCAAACGTAATAATTTCCGGGCTTGGATAGGGACTCGTTGACATGATTTCTTCCCTCCTTATATTTACATTCCCTCATCTTCTTTTTCTATTGTCATCCTCTATGCAACCGTTGTCAATCCCGTTGCGTTCATTTTGTTGTCACAGCTTTGAGAAAAGATAACGCTTACTAATGTGAATTAAATCACAATAGATAATGCACATCCATATTACCCTTATTACAGATGCAAATGACCTGGCAACCAGGGTCTATAAGGGGGCTACACCATGAAAAATCAGACACTGATCCGGGATGATCAGGAATCTTTCTTTTACAATCTGCGCTTTATGCTTATCGTCTGTGTCCTGGCTGGTAATGCACTTGAACCACTCATCACACGTTTTGCAGGAGCGGAAGCTCTGTTCCTGTGGATATATACGTTTCACATGCCACTCTTTGTATGGGTGACCGGGTATTTTGCGACACACTCACTCCAGGGTGCATCTGGGCGAAACGTCCTGAAGCAGATTGCACTACAGTATGTACTGTTTCAGTCCTTATACGCATTGATGGACTTTACCGTATTCCACACACCCCATATGCGGCTATCCTTCTTTGCACCTTACTTGCTGTTATGGTTTCTCGCGAGTCATTTCTGTTGGCGACTGTTGCTTCGTCTGACGATTTCCTGGAAACCGATATATCGGCTGATTGGATCGATTACGCTTGGTATAATTGCCGGGTATTTGCCCATCGACGGGTTCTGGCTCAGCTTCAGCCGTACGTTTGTATTTCTGCCGTTCTTTGTCATCGGTTATGACTATGGAACAACCATCCGTTCACGTTTATTATCCGGTTGGGGTCGAAAAACCGCAGCCATCCTCTCTGCTGCACTGTTGGTATGGATCGGGTATGGGGGTTTGAATATTTCAACCGGATGGTTACTCGGCAGCATGACGTACGCCGAACTGGGTCACCACGAATGGTATGCCGGCATCTTCCGACTTGGAGTCTACCTATTGGAGATCGCATCGGCAGCACTGTTCTTGGCCTGGGTACCTTCCTTGACTTCCAGACTGACGGACCTTGGACGACGCACACTCTATGTATTCCTGCTGCATGGGTTTCTCGTTCGTCTCGCGATCTGGTCCGGAGTCTACAGTTATATGGGAAGCTCGGCGTATATTCCAGTCATACTGGTCATTGCCATACTCTTCGCAGTCACACTGGCTCTGCCGGCTGTGCGTCACACGTTCAAACCCTTGATTGAACCGGATATATCCCGATTTTCTTTCAATCGACATGAGGTGTTTAAACGATCGGCCTAACGCTCTGACGGATCTCTTCACCATCGATTCTATTCTGCTGTGTTGTTTCAGGCTGGAAATAAGGTGGTAAATTAGGGATACGCGCTACAAAAAACAACTTATCGTTGTAAGGAGTGATTTGTAATGGCACGTCAACCGACGTCAGAACGCAAGATGAGCCGTGAGGAAGCTGGCAGATTAGGTGGCAAAGCGACTTCCAAGAACCATGATCGAAGCTTCTACCAGATGATTGGAAAAAAGGGTGGAGAAGCGACTTCAGATGCCCATGACACTGACTTTTACAAGCAGATTGGTCGCAAGGGCGGCGAAGCAACCTCCGAAACTCATAATAAGGAATTCTATCGTGAGATTGGACGCAAAGGCGGAAGCAACTCATGAATTCCGCTTGCCACATCGAAACATGATCATAGCTTTCACGTAAATCAAGAAGTCTAATTCCATGAAAATGGTTTGAGGCTTCTTTCTATTGTTTGTAGAAATATGACGACGGTTGTGATAGACTCAATAGAAAAACCGGGTGTTCACGGGTTTAAAGCAGCAAAGAATTTCAAAAACTACGGGGAGCTCGACACCGGCATGCCGGTCCTTTTTTTAGAGTACGGATGAAATTAAACGACAGATGCACTGCCATTTACTTTTCCATTCATGTTGCTCAATATTATATATTTGGGGGGAATACACCATGTCAGCCAAGAAGATGCGTTCCGATATGATCAAAAAAGGTTTTGACCGTGCACCACACCGGAGTTTGCTCCGCGCAGCGGGCGTTAAAGAAGAGGATTTCGGCAAGCCGTTTATTGCCGTATGTAACTCATACATCGATATCGTGCCCGGCCACGTCCACCTTCAGGAATTCGGTAAAATTGTAAAGGATGCTATTCGTGAAGCCGGTGGCGTTCCATTCGAATTCAACACCATCGGAGTAGATGATGGTATTGCCATGGGACACATTGGTATGCGTTACTCGCTGCCAAGCCGTGACATTATCGCGGATTCCGTGGAAACCGTTGTATCTGCACACTGGTTCGACGGCATGGTATGTATCCCGAACTGTGACAAAATTACACCAGGCATGATGATGGGTGCGCTTCGCGTAAACATCCCTACCCTGTTCGTAAGTGGTGGACCAATGAAAGCTGGTCGTGACAGCAATGGTAAAGCTCTTTCCCTGACTTCCGTATTTGAAGGTGTAGGTGCTTACCAAGCAGGTAAAATCGATGATAAGAGCTTGCTTGAACTTGAACAGTTTGGCTGTCCAACATGTGGATCATGTTCCGGTATGTTTACGGCAAACTCCATGAACTGTCTGGCAGAAGCGATGGGACTGGCTATGCCAGGTAACGGAACCATCCTTGCCGTTGCTCCTGAGCGTCGTGAGTTTGTTAAACAATCCGCTACCCAATTGATGGAACTCATCAAAATGGACTTGAAACCACGTGATATCGTAACTGTAGAAGCGATCGATAATGCGTTTGCACTGGATATGGCGATGGGTGGCTCTACGAATACAGTACTGCACACGCTGGCACTGGCTCATGAAGCAGGTATCGAGTATCCAATCGAACGTATTAATGAAGTAGCTAACCGCGTTCCGCACCTGGCGAAACTTGCACCTGCTTCCGATCTTCACATCGAAGACGTTCATAATGCAGGCGGCGTAAGTGCAGTGCTGAACGAATTGCTCAAAAAACCAGGCGCAATTCATGGTGACTGCATTACAGTAACAGGTAAAACAATCCGTGAGAACGTTGAAGGAAAAGAAATCCAGGATACAAATGTCATTCATCACCTGGATAACCCGCATTCCGAAAAAGGCGGCCTGGCTGTATTGTTTGGTAACCTTGCACCACAAGGCGCTATCATCAAAGTTGGTGCAGTTGATGCTTCGGTTGGTGGATACCATAAAGGTCCTGCCATCTGCTTTGACTCCCAGGAGCAAGCGCTCGAAGGTATTGCTAACGGCAAAGTAAAAGAAGGACATGTTGTTGTTATCCGTTATGAAGGACCAAAAGGCGGACCAGGTATGCCTGAGATGCTGGCTCCTACTTCCCAGATCGTAGGTATGGGATTGGGTGCCAAAGTTGGCCTGATCACCGATGGACGCTTCTCTGGAGCATCCCGCGGAATTAGTATCGGACATATCTCTCCGGAAGCAGCTGAGGGTGGTCCAATCGCCTTTGTTGAAGAAGGAGACATCATCGAGCTGGATCTGAACAACCGTATCATCGAATTGCACATCAGTGACGAAGAGTTTGAACGTCGTCGCGCAGGTTGGAAAGGTTTTGAACCGAAAGTAAAAACCGGTTACCTGGCTCGTTATTCCAAACTGGTTACCAATGCAAGCAACGGTGGCGTACTGAGTATCTAATTCACTAATAAATAAAGGGTTGCTCTTCTGCCAAATCTGGCGAAGGGCAACCCTTTTCTTTTGCTGGATGATATAATTAGTCCGTTTAGTTCCGCTCTGGCAATATCTCTTGATCAATTAACAACGATTCATCTCTGGATTCTTCCATCGTTGCTGCCACCTGCGTCGTATGTTGACCGTAACGCTCCAACAATATATCCAGCGGCATGGCAATCATCTTGGGTACCAATTGTTCTGTACGCTGTTTCAGACGTTTGGTTCCTGCCGGATGGATCACACTTAAGAGCAGTTTCAGGTATACTTTGGATGCAGCACTGAACGGTCCAGGGGGCAATTCTTGAATGGTAAATCCGAATTTTTCCGGACCTCTGTTAATCATGCTCACACCGTATATCGCTTTGGCAGAGCGTAACTCAGGTTCGAGTGCTACCAGGCGTGCCAAATCCGGCAATTGCTGTTCCATCGTCCGAATCATGCGAATAGCCAAATGCATACTGGAACGTGACGTCACTCCCAGTTCAAACAACTTCTGATTGTCAAAATGCAGTTCTATCACCGGATCTCCATTTTGAATAACATGGCCGTCATTCATCTCCACCCGTGCTCCGTGATATACACGTGATCTGAAGTGCAGCATTGGGTCCTCCGGCGAAGCTGTCCGTAGATGATATACCCAGTGGAATAACTTCTCCCAGCCCAACCATAAGGCAACAACGATTCGTTTCCATAACTTCAACGTTGTCTGTGGTTGATTCTTGTTCTGAGATTCGCTCACTGTAACACCTCCCATCAACGTATCAACGCGTACGCTTTGCAGGCCTAACCGTTCAGCTTCCTGTAATACGAGTTCCAGCGCCTGAAGCATCTGCTCCGGCGCGTGTGCATCAGCACCAAGGGTCGTTCCTCGATCATGCAGCAGCATGACCTCTCCGCCTCTCAGTTCCTTCAGCATCCGTTCAGTCAATCTCTGGGCACCTACTCGGCTTCTCCAGTCTTCAAACATGGAAGACCATAGTACAATCTTTCGTTCTTTCTTGCTGAAAAAATCAAACAGATTCATAATCCCCCATGGTGGACGATAATAACAAGTCTTCACGCCGGTTACTTCATGGATAATCTGACCTGTTCGCTGAATCTGGTCACGAACCGTACGCGGCCGCATGAGCCAGTTCGTTTTGTGAATATAATTATGAATGCCAATAAGATGGCCTTCGTCATGTATGCGCTGAATGAGTTCAGGATGACTCGCGGCATGTTCTCCAACGACAAAAAATGTGGCTTTTGCTTGATGCTGACGAAGCAGATCGAGCAATCTCGGCGTATAGTGCGGATCTGGCCCATCGTCAAACGTTAAAGCAAATTGTGTATCACTTCTCCCCCGTCGGAATACACGAAAACCAAAAAGCCTGCTGATCAAACTTGGAATAAAGGCGTAAAAAGATGAAAGATACAATAACCACAGTAAAATACTCTGAAGTATCGTTGTCATGTTGCAAGCTCCCCACTTCTCCTGCTGAATTACGATGCACAATGGCACTATCTAAAATAAACCGCCTTTAATTTTATCATAGTTCAGACTTTTCTTGAATCCTGTTTTCCCAAAAAGATAGCTATCGTGTACAATAAATACAATCTAATTATTGCCATCAAAGGAGCCATGTCCATGCTACCGCTTTACAAAAAATACGGGCGAACTGTCTTTGACATCGCGTTGCTCGTATTAACCGTGTATGTGATCATGTACGGTTTCAGTCAATTATACCATGTGGCTGCACCGGTCTTTCTATCATTCATTGTGTATTGGATGATTGAACCGCTGGCCAAATTTTTACATCGCAAAGGATTGCCCAAGACACTTGGGGCCGCAATCTCTGTCTTGTTGTTTCTTGCATTAATTGTTGCTGCCTTTTTTGGGGTAGGCTTGATTATCATTTCACAAATTTCCAATCTTCAAGATAATTTCCCCGTATACATTGAAATGATACAACGTGAATTCACCAATCTGGTGTTATTCATTCAGGACAAGTCAGATGCTCTCCCTGATGGAGTTATGGAAAAAGCGAATGATTATTTTGCAACACTGACCGGGTTCCTGTCCAAATGGGTAACGAGCGGAGCGCAATTCGTCGTAGGCTTCCTCAGTTCGTTCTCATCGTTTATTACGAACTTCGGAATTGCGATTATTCTGGCCTTCTTTCTCAGTATCGAGATTGAATCCTGGCGCAAGTTCGCCCGTGCGAAGACGCCCAAAACATTAAAGTTAGCTATTGAATTCATGCGTAATCACGTGTTCAAGACAATCCGCTCGTATTTGAAGGCACAGATGATCATGATGCTCATTACGTTTGTATTGATTTATGCAGGTTTGTTGATTTTGGGAACCTCTAATGCCTTTACCATTGCAGCAGTCTGTGCCGTTTTTGATCTGGTACCATTGCTTGGCGTTCCTGTTGTGTTTATTCCATGGATCGTCTACTTATTCATTATTGGCAATAGCAGCCTGGCGATTGGTCTGATTGTGATTCTGGCAGTGACGATGCTGACACGGCAGTTGCTGGAACCGAAAATATCGGGTAACTCGATTGGTGTATCTTCGGCGTACTTGATGCTTTCGTTTATGCTGATCTCCCTGTCGATCTTTGGCCTGGCTGGTGTAGTGTTATCTCCAGTGCTCCTGATCCTTCTGAAAGAACTGTTACAACAAGGGTACCTGCAAAAGTGGATTCACCTGCCAAAAGATGAATTTGAATCCTCTCCATTAGTAATGGATCCACCCGTTAATAAGGCCTCATCCAATTCTGCCGAATCTACTGTACAACGTCCCGTTCCTGCGAAGAATCATGAGGACTCAGCCAAGTAGTCCATCACCTTCCTGAAGAGTGCTGTCGCCTGATGTTGGCTGTCAGGAGAGACATTTTGAACAAGAACAGCTACAGCATATTTGGGTTGTTCTACCGGTCCATAACCAATGAACCATTGATTGTTGCGCTTCTCTCCATGTTTCTGTACCTGAGCTGTACCTGATTTCCCTGCAACATGCCACCGCGCACGCTGCAGGGATTTTCCTGTTCCCTCACGGACTACCTTATTCATCCAGGATAACAGTTTATGCGCTGTTGCGGGAGCAATCTGTCCTGCGGCTGAAGGTGAATCATGCAAGGGCATCTCCAGCATGGTGCCACCATCCGCATATGGGATACGTTTAACGAGACGTGGGGCACTAACCTTTCCATCATGTAACAATGTAACGATCAGATTGGCAGCTTGCAGCGGTGTGACCAAGACATCGCGCTGACCGATTGATGTCTGTATTTTCGCACCTTCATCAGCACCAGTAACAGCCTCTGTTCTCACACGCCCTTGATCCTCATGATCAAAGTGTCGTAACACGGGCATTCCTGCCATCTGCTTCCCCTCCCAGCCAATCGGACGCGCGAGTCCCAGACGATCAGCCGTGTTCTCCAGTTGTTCCATACTAAGCCTGCGCGCCGTTTCCGCAAATACGATGTTGCAAGACTCAGCGAATCCTTGCTCCAGATTCAGGTTTCCATGCCCATGCTCCTTCCAGCAAGACAGCCCATATCTTCCGTACTCACCACCGCAATGGAATTCTTCTCCGTTAGAAACCGCATGGTATTCCAACGCAGCGGCCGCAGTGACAATTTTGAAAATGGAACCCGGGATGGCTCCCTGTACTGCACGATTTTCCCAGGCCGATTGCTTGGGGTTAACATGTTGTGGCTGATAGAAAGGGCGGGAGATCATGGCGCGAACATCTGCGTTAGCGGCATTTAACACAACAATGGCCCCTTCTTGTAATCCAGATTCTTGCGTCAACTCCTCCAACCCACGCTGTAACTTAGCATCCACAGTGGTTTCCACACGTAAAGGATAATGGCTATTTGCTGGTGCAATGACGTGCGGCTGAATATCAGGGATAATCTCTCCACCCCCCGAGACCATGCGTGATACAAGCGTAGGGCCAATTCCCCTTAACAGCGGTTCAAGTGTCCTCTCCAGTCCAGCTGCTCCTGATTTCATGGCAAATGGCTGTTTTACTTCATCCTGATGCCCAGTTAGAACTTTGGAGGACTCAGGCTGTTCAGCCAGATAACCCATCCACTGCATTCCTGTATGCCCCTGAAGGTACCTTGTCATCATCGGATAGATGCCAGCTCCCTGCAGGTGCAAACTACGTAGGCGCTCCACCTGAGCAGCGTTCAAATGAACAGGCTGATGTGTACCTGCTGTCCAGAAATGAGGTATACTTTCCTGATTCCATTCCTTCTTCAATTGATCCGGATCGGTATGTAATATAGTTGCCAACTGTATCATCTCGGAGCCTTCTAATGCCCCTTGCTTGCGTAATTTCTCTAATGGCACTGCCTGTGGAAAAAGAACCAGTCCCCATTGCAGCTTACCAGTCAACGCCTCACCCTTGTAATCCGTAAATTGTCCCCGCCCCGGGTCAAGCATCACCCCGCGTTCACGCTGCAATACAGACATTTCACGTACCGTTCGGTCAAATCCAGGCATCGTCTGATTCACCTGAACGATCTGAACCCATCCCAATCGTAATATAAGTAATCCAAAGACAAGAGTTAGAAGAATACAAGTTATATAGATTCGCCGTTTCGCAAGGAGATGCATCTCATTCTCACCTTTTGTCGTTTTGACATATTATTGCTGATATGGCTTGGAATTATCCGGTAAACAAAAAGAGAACCTGTCCCATGTGTGGGACAGGTTCTCCTCATTTCAACCTTGACTTGTTACACCGTGAAGCGTGACAAGGTTTCTTTCAGTTCAGTAGACACATTCTCCAGTTTGCCAGACAGATTGACCAGCTGGTTACTGATATTCTGCTGTTCACTGCTCAAGGAAGCTACTTCTTGGGACGTTGCAGAAGATTCTTCAGCTACAGCGCTGACATTGCTCATGGCTTCAGACAATGTACCTTGAGATTTGTTCAAATCTCCAATAGAACCTGTCACCATGCCCAGACGTTCCACAAATGCACCCATCTGTTCCTGCACGGAAGCAAAGATGACGTTGGTGTCTTTAACCGCATCCATCTGTTCCTTGAATAACGGATAGGCTGCAGACAAAGCATCCACGGTCTCATTCATTTCGGTCATGATTTTGTCTGTGATCTCTCCAACCATCTCAATGGATTGTCTGGATTGAGCCGCAAGCTGACGAACCTCATCAGCCACCACCATGAATCCACGTCCGGCTGCACCGGCACGTGCTGCTTCAATGGTTGCATTCAGGGAAAGGATATTTGTCTGTTTCGTTATGTTTTGCAGCACTTCAAGCACTTTCAGAACAGAAGACGTACTCTCTTTCAGCGAATCAACCTTATTCACCAGGGCACCAATCATTTCTTCTGTCTTCTGCGTTTTGGTCATCAACTGATTCAGATGTTGTGTTCCTGTCTGACTGGACTTCTCTACATGACGAGCAGAATCACCCATCTGTTCATTAGCAGCGATTACACTCTGCATCTGACGAGAGATATTGTCCGTTAATTCATTGCCACGTTCCGCTTCGGTTGCCAAACTGCCTGCACCGCCTGCGATCTCTTCTGTAGCTACGGCAATCTCCGAAGCAGACACAGCCGTTTTCTTGGATGCACTGCTCAGCTCAGAGGCCGTATCCAATACTTCCTGCGCAGAACGATTGGTTTGTTCAACCAGCTTAGTAATCTGCTCCATCATCAGATTGAAGGCGGTCGAGAGCTGACCAATTTCATCCTGGGAGCTATATGGTGTACGAACTTTAAGATTACCCTTCGCACCTTCCTGCATCAGGTCTTTCAATTTGCCGAGTGGACGAGCGATCATACGCACCATCCAGATCCCGATCAATACTGCAATCCCCGCATCAATCAGCGCCATCCAAAGGGTCAGAGTCAGAATGCCTTTTGCGTCCTGAACCAAAACAGAGGTAGGTATCATACCAACCAGTTTCCAATTGGATGTATCCATCGTACTGTATACAGCCAGCATTTCAGTAGATTTGCCATCTACCATATACTCCGTATTCGTACTACCTGCTGGTTCGGTCAACTCTTTGACAAATGCAAGCTCTGTATCTTGTCCCGTACCATCCGAGATGGAGGATGCCACCACTTTATTATCCGGAGCAATCAGTTGAAGAATAGCTCCCGGCCCCAGATCAAGCGATTTCAATTGTTCCTCCAGAACTTCCAGTTTCAGTTCAATAACCAGAACATACGACTGAGTAGTCCCTTGCAGGTTTTTCATGGAACGTGCAATACTGAACGTTGGCGTTGAGCCATCTTCCTTGATCTCCGTTGGAAGCCAGCGATAACCGCCCGCCTCAATCAACTCACTGTACCATGCTTCCTGGCGAATGCTGCCCATGGATGAACTGTTGCTACCGGTACCCATAATGGACTTTGTATCGTCCGTAGGTACCAAATAAATCGCTTCCATGGATTTATTCGTAAATGCAATATTGGACAATTGTTTATTGATCGAACTTGAATTTATGAATGTATCATACGCAGTCAGATTTTGATCTGACATTTTTTGTAACAAGGACTGCATTTCCGGATCAAAGAAAATCTGTGTGGATGTATCCACAAATCTCTCCAAAATAATGTCCATTTTTTGTTTGGTCTGATCAATGGTCTCCTGATTGGCACGCGAAGCATTTTTCTCTATCGTACCCTTGGCTTTTGAATAGGATAATAGACCTAAACTCACTACAAAAATCATGATCCCCGCAAAAAAGATCAAGAACAGTTTAACCCCTACGGATTTAACCGGATTTGCCTTCCTAATTTGTTTGAAAGAAGACCCTCCAAGGTTTTTCCAATCCCGGTTTTTTAATTGTTTTTTTACCCAATCGGTCTTGATCCAGCCCAGCTTCAATTTACTACGGTCAAACTTAAGTAATTTTTTCCCATTCCCTTTAATTTTACTTTTACCTACTTTTTCTTTCTTCACTTTCTGAACCTGCTCAGGATTAACCTGCTCGGATTTTGTCACTTGCTCCCCACTGTCTTTCTGCTTCTTTTGAACCATTCCCATTCACCTGCCAGTTATTTACTTGTTGGATTTTTCTTTCTCTCCCCTATAAATATGTAGTATTCGACAGCTTTCTTCGTTCCCCTTTCATATCCCAGAAATATTTTACAACTTTATTCCTATTTTTCTATAAAAAAAAGACCCCCATATGCCGATAAGCGGAGGTCCTACATGTTGATTTCATAACATTATTTTGTTAAATCATAATACAATATTGCCACATTGTAGGTATTTCAACCTATTTCTTTTTTCTCATCATATCAAAATACGAAACCGGCTGATCCACCTTCATTTTAATCAGTTGCAACGGGTGACGAGCAGCATCTAGAACATTGCCTTCTTCATCCTGTATTTCGCCGACCACCTGTTTGAAAAAGTGACCTCCCGGACCAAAAAATTCAATTTCCTGTCCTGGTTTGAAGTGATTGCGCTGTTGAATGGTTGCCATTCCTGTTTCGGCATCATACCCCATGACCAATCCAGCGAAGTCAAAAGGCACGGCCTTTTCTTCCGGCTCATAGATATGATCTTCATGGTCTGGTGTATCATAGAAAAACCCGGTATTCAGCGGGCGATTCGCAGCTTTGTTCATTTCTTCAACCCATTCAGGTTTCAGAACATAATTCTCCGGGTCGGCCATATAGGCATCAATAGCTTGACGGTACACGTTAACCACAGTTGCCACGTAGTGGATCGATTTCATACGTCCTTCGATCTTGAAACTGTCCACGCCCACATCAATCAACTCTGGGATATGACCAATCATGCACAGATCCTTAGATCCCATGGAGAATGAATTATCCTGTTCTTGGAACAGAGGAAGCTGATTCTCACCCAGTTTGAATGGCGCAGGTGCCTTCATCTGCATGTCCTCTTCGCTGACCCACACCGTATCTTCTCTGGCATCCTCGAACAGATCATACTTCCAGCGACAAGACTGGCAACAGCCACCCCGGTTGGAGTCCCGATCCGTAAAATGGTTGGAGAGCACGCAACGTCCGGAATACGAGGAACACATTGCCCCGTGAATAAAGGCTTCAATTTCAATATCCACATTGGCCTTGATCTCTTCAATCTCTTCGAAGCTGGTCTCACGTCCGAGAACAACTCGCGGGAGTCCTTCATCTTTCCAGAACTTCACGGCTTGCCAGTTGAGTGTGGATTGTTGAGTACTCAGATGTACCTCAAGGCCCGGCACAGCACGAAGGGCTACTTCAATAATAGCTGGATCAGCTACGATGATCGCAGAGATTCCCGCATTATAGAGGTTTTGCAGGTATGTTTCGATACCCTCAACATCCTCATTATGTGCATAGATGTTTGTCGCTACAAACACTTTGGCTCCATACTTTTTGGCAAATTCCACACCTTCACGCATCTCTTCAAAGCTAAAGTTATCCGCGTTGGAACGCAGTCCATAGGCCTGTCCACCGATATATACAGCATCTGCACCGTAATGAATTGCAAATTTCAGTTTTTCCAGATTACCCGCCGGAGCTAGCAGCTCCGGTTTGTCCAGACGGTTACGTTTACCCGAGAACTTCCGCTGTACCGCCACTGTTTCCATTCTGTTCACCTCATCTATTAATACACTTGTTCTTTATAGAAAAATCCAAACGACAATTCACGTTCAGGGTCCTGTAACTTCCGCACCTCAGCGAGCCACTCTTCAGAGAACGCATATGCATCAGCATCGGCTACATAACTGTCAATCGCTGTCCGATATGCACGTACAACAGCTTCATTGTAGGCAAGTGATTTTAACATACCTTCAATTTTGAAACTGTGCACACCCGCCTCCATCAACAGATGGAGATCTTCGAGGATACATATATCCTCAGAGCTCATAATGTGTGTGCCATTAATGTCCTCATAGATCGGGAATTTCTCATCCCGGCGTTCAGCCTCAATCAGGAACAATCCCCGCTCTTTGCCCAGATGTCCCTCAACCGGCCGCCCTTGATGAGCCATGTAACTTTGCACCAGACTGCGCTTCGAATGATAAATATTCGTCATACCATGCACCTGAACCTGAGCTTCCACCTTCAAAAAAGGAACCATTTCCGTCAACTCGTCCATATTCAACTCACGGGCAAGCACAACACGACTAGCGCCCTTGGTTCCCCAATAGTTGGCCGTCGCATAGTTCGTTGAAGTCATCTCCGCATTCCAGTGCAGCTTCACATGTGGAGCGTATTCCTTCATGGTAGCCAGCACGGATGGATCATTAAACTCCACACCATCAATACCGATTCTGCCAAGTGCTTGAACATATTCAGGCAATTCTTTCAACAGTTCGTTGGACATCAGATTAGTCATGGATACATACACACGCGCCTGATGTTTGGCTGCAATGGCAACCACCTCTGCTGTATCTTCCACGCTAAAGCTGCCTGGAAGACGCATGCCGAATCGATCATCTCCAATAACCAGAGCATCTGCTCCCGCCTGGAGCAGCACTTCTGCCTCTTTCACATTCGCTGCTGTAACGAGCAGTTCATGTTTCTTACTCATATAATCCCCTCCGCTTATTGCGCAGCCTTACTTTTGGCTATATTTTGCTGGTGTTCCTTATACGTTTTGGCAAATAGATGTCCAGACGAGCCATCCTTTTTTGTCACATAGAACAGATACTCCGAAGCTTCCGGATTTAGTGCTGCTTCAATGGACGGAAGACTTGGACTGGCAATTGGACCTGGTGGCAAGCCTTTATTCAGATACGTATTATAAGGACTTTTCACCTTCAGATCCTTGTAGAACAATCGCTCCTTCGGTCTGTCGAGCAGATATTGCACGGTAGCATCAATCTCCAGCTTCATATCCTGATTGATCCGATTGTAGATTACACCTGCAACCAGAGCACGTTCCTCGTCCACTACAACTTCTTTCTCCACGAGTGATGCAATCGTCAGCAGTTCATGCAGGGAAAGGTTCTTTTCCTGCAGCTTGGCTTCCAAATCAGGGATAGAATTGATCTTGGTTTGAAATTCTTCCAGCATCCGTTGCATCACATCATGCGTTGAACTTCCTTTTTTAAGTTCATATGTCTCCGGGAACAGATACCCTTCCAATACGTAGCGAAGTTCTTCATCCACTGGAATATCTTTGAGGATATCTACGTCGAAGGCAGACGGATCATTAGCCAGCTTGATAAATTCATCCCGATCGACAACATGCTCATAAGAAAGCTTACCCGCCATTTGCAGAACGTTATAACCCTCCGGAATCGTAAATTTCACCATTTCTTCCGGTACAACTTCACCACTACTCAGCTTGCTAACAATCTCATCATATGTCACGCCAGGATTCATAGAATATGTACCCGCCATGAAATTAGAACCTAGTTTCTTCCACTTTAAATACCCTTTGAAGGTTAACCCACTTCGGATGAGGCCTTCTTCTTGAAGCTGATCCGCGATTTTCGAAGTTCCCGATCCGCTCTTAATCTCGAATACGACCGGTTCTGTAGAAGCTTCCACAGGACGCATCATACTCCATACGTAACCGCCTGCGCCTCCGGCAAGAACTACAATGATAAGCAGTATGACTACAATTGCTTTCCCTTTCAAAAAAGAAACAACTCCTTTACACAACCAAAAAGAGCGGACTTCTCCGCCCTCCCGGTTTCTTCAATTTGAAGCTGATTTAATCTTCGTCAATGGGGAGTGTACACTCATCATACAGTTCCGAGATGTTCTCCCACTCATCATCATCGTCGATCGTAACTAACTCTGGCATGATCTGGTCTTCACTTCCAGGTGATACCCGCAGAAGTTCAACCTCGTCATAAGGTCGCAACGAACTGCGGAGCACCGCGTACTGCTGACCGTTCACTTCGAACTCAGCCAACAAGTCATACGGTTGTGATTTACCGTTCTCTTCCTCGAGCTCAACATGAGCACCGAATGCCAGACGCAGTGAATCTGTCCATTTCAGGTCTTTGCGGCTATATTCCGTCATTTAGTTCGCTTCCTCTTCATCTTCAGCAAGAAATGTATTAAACGTCTCCTCGACGATATCCCATTCGGCATCATCTTGGATGACGAAAAGTTTAATATCGTCGCCCTCTTCTTCATAACGGAATGCATATACATCCGTTTCGCCATCTTCAGGTTCAACCGGAGCAACCATCATGTACTTGGCCTCCGAACCATCTACTTCAAACTTCATGATGACTTCAAATTCCTCTTCATTACCCTCGTCATCCGCAATGTAAATAATTTCCGCTTCTTCTTCCATACCCAGTTGATCTTCAGCCATTGTTGATCCCCCTCACCTTCTACTATTGGCATCCAAATAATTTTGCAAAATCAAGCTTGCGGCCATTTTGTCCACAACCTGCTTGCGTTTTTTCCGACTGACATCCGCTTCGATCAGCGTACGTTCTGCTGCCATGGTTGTCAGCCGTTCATCCCAAAGGTGAACAGGTAAATTCAGTTCATCCCGCAGGCGTTCGGCAAAAGCAATGCAGATCTCACCGCGCGGTCCTACGGTGCCGTTCATGTTTTTGGGAAGTCCGACTACGATCTCACTAATCTCATGCTCACGCACAAGTTCGGCGATCCGAGCGAACTCGCCTTCATCACGGCGGCGTTCTAGCACTTCCAATCCCTGGGCAGTCCAACCGAAGGCGTCACTCGCGGCAACTCCGATTCTTCGGTCCCCATAGTCCAAACCTAATATTTTCATCCATGCTCTCCCATCCTGGGGCCTGCTCAGGTCGATTACAAATAATCGCCTTCTCAAGCTTCAGGCTGTCTTCTGTCGGTTCATTTTCCGCTGCCTGCAAGGCTGCAACACAGCGGAAGCGGCGTACATTACCGGTGATTGGCCAGATAGGAACGTACAAGCTCTTCAATCAGCTCATCGCGTTCCTTTTTACGGACCAGACTACGTGCGTTGTTGTGACGAGGAATGTATGCCGGGTCTCCGGAAATCAGATACCCAACAATCTGGTTGATCGGATTATACTCCTTATCGACCAATGCATCATATACCGTGAGAAGAATCTCTTTGGAGGATGCTTCCTGTTCGTCACCTTTCACATTAAATTTAACCGTCTTATCCATGGAGTCCATTGATGACACCTCGCTCCTGCATGAACATGGGGACCATGTCCTGCCGAATTGATTTCTGTTTATATAATAACATATTCTGACTGCCACAAGTAAACAAAGGATAAGGCAATTGTGTTTTTTGCTTGTCCTTTACTGGCTTCAGCATAATGCATCATTCGATTCCACACGCTCTCGGGTACAAAAAATAAACGAACAGAACCATTTCGATTTATTTTTTGACGATTGAAAGCCGCTCAATGGATTTATGCATTATGCCCGCTAACCAGCGAAACCGCCAGTTTCAGCGCTTCATCCAGCTTGGTCGCATCCTTACCTCCGGCTTGCGCCATATCTGGACGTCCACCGCCACCGCCGCCGCATACTGCTGCGACTTCTTTGACGATTTTGCCTGCGTGTAATCCTTGTTTTACTTGTTCAGCAGGTACTGCTACAACAAAATTCACTTTGCCGTCCGCTGGAGCACCCAATACGAGTACCGCGTTAGGCAATTTTACTTTCAACTCATCTGCCACTGTACGCAGCGCATCCATATTCGGAGCATCTACGCGTGCTGCCAGCAACTGTGTATTTCCTGCTTGTACCACTTGATCCGTCAATTGACCAGCTTCCATGGCACTCAGCTTGCTTTGCAGGGATTCAGTCTCTCTGGCTGCTTCTTTCAGTTGTTGGTTCAGACCTTCGATCCGTTTAGGTACATCAGCCACATTTGCTTTGAGCAGTGCTGCTGATTGTTTAAGCAGTTCCAACTGGCTTTCCACATACAGATATGCGCCGCGGCCAGTTACAGCTTCGATCCGGCGTACGCCGGATCCAATTCCGCTCTCGCTCACCAGTTTGAAGATTCCGATCTCTGAAGTATTATTTACGTGACAGCCGCCACAAAGTTCCAAACTGTAGTCTCCGACTTGAACAACACGTACAATATCTCCATATTTTTCGCCAAACAGGGCCATTGCACCCATTTCTTTAGCTTCATCAATAGCTTTCAGCTCGATGTTCACGTTCAGACGGTTCCAGATCTGTTCGTTCACCTGACGCTCAATTTCTGTCAACTCTTCCGGCGTAATGCTGCCGAAGTGAGAGAAATCAAAACGTAGACGCTGTGGCTCTACGAGCGACCCTGCCTGGTTTACGTGAGTTCCGAGCACATCTTTGAGTGCCTTGTGCAGCAAGTGGGTGGCCGTATGGTTTTTGATAATGTCGCCACGTTTCGCTGAGTCTACTTCGGCATTGATCACATCGCCTACACGCAGTTCACCAGACTCCACAGTCACCAGATGTACATGTTGTCCAAGTGGAGCTTTGAACAAACCTTGTACTTTCGCTGTTACACCAGCACCTCGCAGCAAGCCCTGATCACTCACTTGACCGCCACTTTCCGCGTAGAACGGAGTCTTGTCCAGAACAACCTGACACGTCTGTCCTTCGCCTACAGATTCAACAAGGGCGTCACCAGCTACGATGGCTACCACTTTTGCTTCCGTCAACAGGTCAGTATAACCAACAAACTCGCTTTTAACCTCCAGGTCAGCAAGTGGTCCGCCTTGGACTTTCATGCTCTCGTTCTCTTGACGTCCAGCACGTCCAAGCTCACGTTGTTTCTGCATGGAAGCATCAAAACCTTCACGGTCCACAGTCAAACCATGCTCTGCTGCATAATCTTCTGTCAGGTCAAACGGGAAACCGTACGTATCATACAGTTTGAAAGCTTCAGGTCCGCTAATAACGGTGCGTCCTTCGGATTTGGCTGTGCCGCTGATATCAGCCAGAATAGCCAGACCATCTGTGAGAGTTTCGTGGAAACGCTCTTCCTCGGTTTTGATTACTTTGGCGATGAACTCCTGTTTGTCCACTACCTCAGGGTAGTACATGCCCATCACTTCACCAACGGTTGTTGTCAGTTCATACAGGAATGGACGGTCAAGTCCAAGCACTTTTCCATAACGAACTGCACGGCGAAGCAATCGACGGATGACATATCCACGTCCTTCATTACTTGGCAGAACGCCATCACCTACTGCAAAAGCAACCGTACGGATATGATCGGCAATGACTTTCAGTGCAACATCAATCTCTACGCTGTCGTTATATTTCACACCCGCAAGAGCGGCTGTTCTTTGAATCATCGGTTGGAACAGGTCTGTGTCGAAGTTGGAATCCACATTTTGCAGAATGGAAGCAAAACGCTCCAAACCTGCACCTGTATCAATATTTTTGTTAGGAAGCGGTGTGTAGCTGCCGTCCTTGTTATGGTTGAACTGGGAGAATACCAGGTTCCATACTTCCAGGTAACGTTCGTTTTCCCCACCTGGATACATTTCAGGATCACTCATGTCGTTTCCGTAAGCTTCGCCGCGGTCGTAGAAGATCTCGGTACAAGGACCACATGGGCCTTCGCCGATATCCCAGAAGTTTTCATCCAATTTAATGATACGCTCAGCAGGCAGTCCTACTTTTTCGTTCCACAGTTTGAAAGCTTCTTCATCTTCCGGATATACCGTTACGGAAAGACGCTCCGGATCGAAACCGATCCACTCTTTGCTGGTCAAGAATTCCCATGCCCATGTTACGGTCTCTTCCTTGAAGTAATCTCCAATAGAGAAGTTGCCAAGCATTTCGAAGAACGTATGGTGACGACGCGTTTTACCAACATTCTCGATATCATTGGTACGGATACATTTTTGGGAGTTCGCTAGACGCGGGTTCTCCGGCTTCTCACGTCCGTCAAAATATGGTTTGAGCGGTGCCATACCTGCATTGATCCACAAAAGAGAAGGATCGTTGTGAGGCACGAGCGATGCGCTCGGCTCGATTTTGTGACCTTTACTTGCAAAAAACTCTATCCATTTGGACCGGATTTCACTGGCTTTCATACTGGATGCCCCCATTAAATTATAATAGTCCGTTGCGTATTCGCTCCGGTTGGTCAACATTGCTTTTGTAAAAATAAACACAAAAAACGCCCCTGAATAATCAGGGACGATGTTATCGCGGTACCACCCTGGTTATTGCTGTTCATCCCTTGCTGCCCGGACAAACAAACAATCTCCTCGTTCATGCGAAATAACGGTCGCTCCCGGCAGGGTTGTCCTGCACTCCGAAATTAGCTTTCCGCCGCTTCATCTTTCAAGACTCTTCCAGCCATCAGTTCAGGCTCACCCTGATCCGATGAAGTCTATTCTCTGAGGAAAGGAACCCTCGGCGTACTTTATTTCATCATCGATTTCATGTTCTAAATATACACACTCATTATATCGGTAGCACAAGCGGGTGTCAACGCGGCTTCCTTGAAGATCTGCCCCTACTATTTAGTCGGTCCTTCGTTTGATGTAATAGGCGAAAAAGTGTTGCACAATCACCTTCAGGACGGCAAAAACGGGTACTGCCAGAATTAAACCTACAATGCCTGCCAGTTCACCTCCGACGAGCAGTGCAAATATAATCGACAGTGGATGCAGATGCAACGTACGTCCCACCACCTGAGGAGAAATAACGTTACTCTCCAACACCTGGCACAGTGTATTCACAATGACAACAAGTAGTACCATTTTAAACGATACGGTTGATGCCATGACCACAGCAGGAGCAGCTCCAAGGAACGGCCCCAAGTAGGGCACAATGTTAAACACAGCTACAATGCTTGCAAGCAGCAGGGCATACGGCATATCAATGATGATATAACCAATGTAGGCAAAGATACCAACAATGACACAGACAATAAACTGTCCCCGAATGTAGTTCCCCAGTGCAGTATCGATCTCTTTCATCACCGAGACAATCGCTTTACGACGTGAACGCGGAAGATACGCCACAATGGTGCGCTCAAACACCTCAAAGTCTTTTAACATATAAAAGATCAGAAATGGCACGATAAACACATTAAATAACACATTAATAGTCGCCCCGATATTGTCCATGAGCACGGTAATTCCCTGAGTTAGTCGATCCTCCATCTGAAAAAACCAACTGTTCATGCCTGTTCGCACACTTGGCGGCATTAATTTGTGATCCATATTGTTCATCAGGCTCTGTGCACGCATGGATAGTTCCGGCATATGCTCGTTGAGTTCCCCCAGCTGTTCAATCAGTACCGGAATCACATTCATCAGAATGACACCGAGGCAGGTCAGGAAAAAGGCATATATGAGTAGTACCGCAATCGTACGCGGCACCTTGCGCCCTCCCAGCATGCTGACAATCGGATTAAGTACATAGGATATGATAAGGGCTACGATAAAGGGTGCCAGCACTGTTTTCAGGAACGCATATAAGTGAAGCAGTAAAGGCCGCAGCAGCCATATAAAATATAAAATGATCAATCCGAGCAGCAGCCAGATCGCGTAACGGAACAGCTTGTTTTTGGTTAATTGCTCCACTTGCATCTCTCCTTTTGGACTGGCTCTGAGAGTCAGTATATGTAGGAAAGGTAATATTTATTAACACAGCGCAGAAGTGGAAAGGAGCAATCCGAACATTTTTTCTTAAAACCAAAAAACGCCTCCTTCATCAGAAAAGGAAGCGCATTTTGCAGTACGGCTTAGCATATAATCGTACAAACACCAGCCGAACCATTATGTAACCGCATCTATATACATCTGCCAACAATTAACGACAGCCCCCATGACAGACATTGTCATGAAACCGCATATAGAGGAAGTTATCCTGCTTATTAAGAAGAAGCGTGAAGATGAGGGAAGTCTTGTGGCAGCTCGTCCCCGAAAAACAAATCATCCAGGGAGCTCAGCGTACCGTCTTCTTCCACCTGATATACAGACATTTTCTCACCGTTCACCGTTAATTCGATAAAGCATCCCCAGCAATAAAACTGGTGGGAACCAATTTTCCCGATATCTTTGGAACTACAGTTTGGACATTTCATATTCATTCACCTATCCATTAACAGAATGAATGGCATTTTCCAAGCGTTGTTCACTCAGAGACGGCACCATAATGGCACTTTCCCCGATGGACATATCGCTTGTACATGGCAGCCATTTGCGGCCCTCGATCAGATCGGACACAAAACCGTCCGTAATTTCAATCCCTATTATTGTATTTCCCAACTCTTGGTCAAAATAAACATCGGAGACACGCCCAAGCAGCAAACCTTCTTCGGTGAGCACGGACATCTCCTTCAATTTAGACCGACCGAGGAGGTACGTGTATTTTATGTCGTCGGCTCCCGTCTTGCGGACAGCCTGTTGATTACGGATCATGACGGCATCTTCGCCGTAGGCAACGATATCTTGCCACTGCACGATTTTGACATGATTGGTAAACAGACCTTTGTTCTCAAGCTCAATGCCTTCGATCTCCCAATCATCATTCACAATGAAATCCTGGATTTTACCGACCTGCTTCCCGTCCTCAACATCAAAAACGGCAAGTCCGATCATTTCCTGAAGCTTCATCGCTGGGTCCCCCTCATCTTCTTATCATTAAATAGGCGCGGCGCTATTGCTAGGTATGCCCAAAGTTGATGAGTGGCAATCAGACGCCGATCATCAAAACCGCTTCTATCCAACCGATGAAATGGAACTTCTTCCCTCCTTCTGTTCCATGTGTAAAGTTCCCCTTAGGGTCTATTACGCAGTCGTCCAAGAATGGTTCCAATTTTTTCGGCGGTTATCATGATTTCTTCCGTAGTATTACCCAATCCCCAGCTAAATCGAATCGCAGAGTGTAAAAATGTTTCAGACAATTTCATCGCTTTGAGCACATGAGAGACTTCGAGTGAACCGGAAGTGCAGGCAGAACCGCTTGCAACAGCAATCCCTTCCATATCCAGATTCATTAACATCGTCTCTGTGGACACTTCCGGAAAGCTGATATTCAGGATGTTTGGCAGCGTATGCTCCAGGTGTCCATTCACATGAAAGTGCTCCGTCCCCACATGAATTTCAAGCTGTTCCAACAAAAGTTTACGCAATTCCAAATCATGCTGACGATGCGTATCCATTTGTGCTGATGCAATCTTGAGAGCCTCGGCAAATCCGGTAATACCTGCAATATTTTCCGTACCAGCGCGCCGCTGACGTTCTTGCAATCCCCCATGAGCTCTTGCTTCCAGCACAATTCCTCGCCGTACATAGAGTGCACCCACGCCCTGAGGTCCGTTGATTTTATGCGCAGAGAAGCTGATCAGATCCACAGGCAGTTCTTTACATGAAATATTCTGACTGCCCAAAGCCTGAACCGCATCGGTATGGAACAAAATATTATGCTTACGTGCCAGCTCCCCGACCTCGCGTATCGGTTGAATCGTACCCACTTCATTATTGGCATACATCATGGTAATCAGCACCGTATCCGGCCGAATGGCCTCTTGTAACTCGTCCAGATTTATTCGTCCTTGATGATCCACAGATAGATAGGTTACTTCATAACCTTGCCGCTCCAATTCTTGACACGTATGCAAAACAGCATGGTGCTCAATGGCGGTCGTAATGACATGTTTCCCCTTATCCTGTCTTGTTGAGACGGCTCCGAAAATGGCCAGATTGTCGCTCTCTGTGCCACCTCCGGTAAATACCAATTCGTCCGGGAAACAGCCCAAAGACGCCGCAATGACATCCCTTGCTCCGCTGACAGTCCGTTTGGCCTCACGCCCAAAGGCATGGATACTTGATGCATTGCCAAATTGTCCTGTCATGACGTTCATCATCGCTTCTGCGACTTGTGGATGCATAGGTGTCGATGCGGCGTGATCCAAATAAATTCGTTTCATTTATCTTCACCCCGTTATATGTTAAATTATCTTATTTTTCTGTTATGGAATATGTTTCGTACCCTTACATGCTCACCAACCGCAAGCCATTGTAAAACAGATGTTATGGCATGGATAAAGCCCCCAAATGGGGGCTCAAGTAAGTTAGCATGTCATGCTAGCGCAGTGATTGTTAAATATAAAACATGTAGCTATCTTTTTTGTCCTGATCCTGGAATGTAATCAGGTCTTTCAGTGTTGTGGAATCCAACACTTCCGCAATGCCGTCACGAATACGCAACCACAGATCACGTTTCGCCGGATCATCTTCCTCTGTGAAGTCTACT
The DNA here is from genome assembly GCF_038002525.1 of Paenibacillus sp. FSL K6-4396. NCBI lineage: Bacteria > Bacillati > Bacillota > Bacilli > Caryophanales > Paenibacillaceae > Paenibacillus > Paenibacillus sp. FSL K6-4396. The sequence goes on from NZ_JBBOCR010000001.1 coordinate 5,583,467, forward strand.
GGAGAGATTGGCCCTTCCAGTACACGGATTACATCGCCTGCAGTTACGGTTGCAGGATCACCCGCAAGGATATAACCGCCGTAAGCGCCTCTAATGCTCTTCACCAGTCCTGCATTCCGTAGTGGAGCGATCAGTTGCTCCAAGTAATGCTCCGAGAGCTGGTTGCGCTCAGCAATACTTTTAAGTGATGTAGGGCCTTCGCCTATTCTGGCAGCAAGCTCCATCATGATTGTGAGGCCGTAACGGCCTTTTGTCGATATTTTCAAAGGAGTCACCTCTTTCAATTTTCAGAAACGATTGGAAACTTTATATTTAATCCTATGGTCCATGACCGTCTGTTTCACGATCTGTCCACAGCGGAGATGCATTGAGATTAGCATATACCTTCTAATCCTCCGTATTCCGATCATAACCCTCAGCTAATGTTAACATATCTGCATGCTTTATGGAAAAGAAAGATTGACGATATTCCAAAATGTGCGTCTGTGGTGGACACTATCCAAAATTGGCCGGGTGTATCGTATCTTGAGTCCGGTTATGCTAGAATAAGAAACGAAACACATTTATATATAGAAATGGTGATAACGATGTCCAAAACAATTGAAAATACACGGGTCGTCGTTGGCATGTCCGGAGGTGTCGATTCTTCCGTTACCGCACTGCTGCTGAAAGAGCAAGGGTACGATGTCATCGGCATTTTCATGAAAAACTGGGATGACACTGACGAGTTCGGCCACTGTACCGCTGAAGAAGATTCAGAGGATGTACGCCGCGTATGTGAACAGATCGGCATTCCTTACTACACTGTCAACTTCGAGAAAGAGTATTTTGATAAAGTATTTACCTATTTCCTTGATGAATATAAGTCGGGTCGCACGCCAAATCCGGATGTCATGTGTAATCGTGAGATCAAATTTGGTGAATTCCTGAACAAAGCTCTGGATCTCGGCGCAGATTATGTAGCTACAGGACACTATGCTCGCCTGATTGAAGAAGATGGCACATTCAAGCTGCTGCGTGGTGTGGACAACAATAAGGATCAAACTTATTTCCTTAATGCACTCAATCAGAACCAGTTGTCCAAAGCCATGTTCCCGATTGGTCATCTGCCTAAACCGGAAGTACGCAAAATCGCAGAAGCGGCTGGTTTGTATACTGCCAAGAAAAAAGACAGCACAGGTGTCTGCTTCATCGGTGAGCGTAATTTCAAAGAGTTCCTGAGTAACTATCTACCTGCCAAAGGTGGAGACATGGTTGATATCGCGACCGGTGAAGTCAAAGGTCGTCATGACGGTCTGATGTACTACACACTTGGACAGCGCCAAGGTCTTGGCATTGGCGGTTCCGGCAATGGTGAGCCCTGGTTCGTTGCAGACAAGAATCTGGAGAAAAATCAACTGCTTGTTGTTCAGGGCGATGCCCATGCAAGCCTGTACTCCACTGGTCTAACCGCAACGGGTGTGAACTGGATTGCTGGCACAGAGCACATGCCTAATGTCCCCTACCGTTGTACTGCCAAATTCCGCTATCGTCAGCCGGATCAAGGTGTAACATTGACCTGGCAAGAAGATGGAAGTGTGGATGTACAATTTGACCAGCAACAAAAAGCCATTACGCCAGGACAAGCCGTTGTTTTCTACGACGGAGAGGTCTGCCTGGGTGGGGGTACGATCGATCAGGTGCAAAAAGTACCTGTACCCGCAATGCAATAATAGAGCTTGTCCATTAAAATGTGGATTATACACAATACCGTGTATCCCTATTAAAAAAGCCGTCTTTCATGTATACCATGAAGGATGGCTTTTTTCCTGCTTATTTTTGCAAAAAAATTAAAAATAGTTCGTTATGCAGTCAACCAGACTCCTGCCAAGCAGGCCAACACCCCAACTACAATCGAACTGACAACGTAGAGCGACGCGCTTGCGTATCGTTGTCGACCCATAAGTCCTAACGTCTCATAACCAAAGGTAGAGAACGTGGTGTACGCACCGCAAAATCCGGTTCCCCAGATCACCCAGATTCCATCTGAGATCATTGCAGATTCATGCCACCCGTATAACAACCCAAGCAGCAGTGAACCACTGATATTGATGATCCATGTTCCCCACGGAAAAGCCGCTCCCAGCAAGCCCGAGATCCATTTGCCCAGACTGAAACGCAGTACCGCACCCAGTACACCTGCAAAACCAATCCATAAGATCATGAGGCATCACCCTCTTGTCTTGGCGCTCTCAACATACGCTGTCCGATGATCATTCCCAACGCACAAAGCATTAATCCTGCCAACAGACTTACGCTCATATAAAGGGCGGCATTGACCCACTCGCCCCCTTCGGATAAACGAACAATATCCAGTGTAAACGTGGAGAATGTTGTAAATGCTCCAGTAAAACCAGTACCAATGGCCAGTCGAAGTTGTGGTGTTATTTTGCCTGGAACAGCTATAGTAAAGAACCAACCCAAAAAAAGGCTGCCCATCGCATTGATTAACAGTACCGCCCAAGGGAATCCTCCATGGCCAATTGGTATCGCTAACTGTAAGGCGTATCGGGTTAATGTACCGAGAAATCCACCCGCCCCTATATACAAAAGCTCTTTCATTGTGTGCATCTCCCGAGTGATCTGTCTCTTCTTACAATTCCCTGCGCCGCTGTTGGTTCAGCCTGATCTTCGATTCGTTACCCTGATCCGTTGCCTCATAGAATACTCTCCGTGAGAGCTGCTTTGGCAGATATTCCTGCTTCACATAATGCCCAGGGTAATTGTGCGGATATTGATAGCCCTCATGTCCAAGTTTTACAGCACCCGAGTAATGCGTATCTCGCAAGTGAAGCGGAACTTCTGCCGATTTCACTTCATCAATCGCGTTCATGGCTTTGGAAATGGCGGTGTACACCGCATTGGATTTTGGACTTTCGACCGCGAACAGAATCGCTTGTGCGATGTTCAGCTTGGCTTCGGGCCAGCCGTTATTTCGGTACGCATCAAGTGCTCCAATGGCCTGAGTCATAGCTTGCGGGTTCGCAAGTCCAATATCTTCACTGCTTGCTGCAATCAGACGCCGAATAAAGGTCATCGGGTCCATGCCGAGCTTCTCCACCGCGTATAGAAACCAAAACAGCGCCGCATCACTGGAACCCCGAATACTCTTGTGAAATGCAGATAACACATCATACTGTGTCGATTCATCCGCCTTCACAATCGGTCGTCGAATAGACTCTTCTGCTACACCAAGCGTAATATGAATGGACCCATCCTTTTCCGGTGGCGTCGTCAACGCAGCCAGTTCAAGTGCGTTAAGCGCACGCCGAATATCTCCGTTGGCCATCGTAGCAATATGTTCAAGCGCCTCATCGTCCGCCTGTAGTTCCATGAACCCCAGACCTTTGTCCGCATCGCTCAATGCTCTGCGCATTGCAATAAGGGAATGATCCTTGTTTAGCGATTCCAGCTGAAACAGAGTTGAACGACTCATCAAGGCTCCATTAACATAATGAAAGGGATTCTCTGTTGTTGCGCCGATAAAAATAATCGTGCCCTTCTCTACCGCTGGCAATAACGCATCCTGACGTGAACTGTTAAACCGATGTACCTCGTCGAGGAACAAAATGGTTTTGGTTCCATACAGCTGTTTATTCGTTTGCGCCTGTTCGATGACTTCACGCACATCCTTGACGGAAGCTTCCACTGCATTCAGACGTACGAACTGTCCTTGCGTTTGCTGGGAAATAATATGTGCCAAGGTTGTCTTGCCACATCCCGGAGGGCCATATAACAAGATGGACGAAATCTGATCGGCCTCAATGGCGCGCCGGAGTAATTTCCCTGGTCCAATAATATGTTCCTGTCCAATATATTCATCCAGATGCTCTGGCCGCAAGCGGTCCGCGAGCAATCTAGCTTGTGGTTTTGAGTCTTGTTGAAACGAAAATAAATCCATTGCTCATCACTTCCTTAACGGATTGCCTTGCCTTGATTACAATTACACTTCTGATGGTTCTCCACTCTCTATCATATCATACTCTCGCGGTAACATAGCCATAAATGCATGAAGTGCACTGCTGACAAAGGCATCCTTGCGAGTAATAAAATGAGTCATCATGCGATTCATACCTACGGGAAGCGTATGCGTGCGCAATAATCCATTTTTGATCTGATGCCTAATCACAATCTCTGGTAATAAGGAAATTCCCATGCCGGACGTAACTCCACTAATAATCGCTTCAAGGGTTCCAAATTCCATTATTACTGGGCGGGTAACACCACCCACCTCTAACCATTCCTCCAAAATCTGACGATAGGAACACCCTATGCTGTAGACAAGAATGGGTTTACTCTTAAGATCTTCATCCGTAGGACCCATGCCAGAATAGACAACAAATAGTTCCTCATCAAATACGGGAACAGAAACGATATCAGGATGATCACAGGGACAGCCTATAAATGCTCCCTCCAATTCATACCCAATAACCTGATCCATAAGCATCTGCGAATTGCCAGTAACCAGTGACAAGGAGACATCTGGATACTGTTTATAATATCTGACGAAAAGTTCAGGTAGTCGCACGGCCGCTGCGGTTTGTGTAGACCCTATTCGCATTGGACCCGATGGTGTGCTCGTCGCCCGAAGCGCCTTGGAAGCATCATTCAGCAAACCAATAATTTTATCTGCATAGGTCACCAACATTTCTCCGGCTGGAGATAACGTCATGCCTCGGTTATGACGAATGAACAACGTTGTACCTACTTCTGCTTCCAGATGCCGGATTCGTGCCGTTACGTTGGATTGCACATACCCCAGTTTAGAAGCAGCTTTGGTCAGATTCCCTTCCTGTGCAACACACTGAAATATTCTAAGATCCCCGCTCTCCATGGTCCCTCCACTCTGACATCATTCAAAATGATATCCGCTTCATTACCAATCATTATACTTCATGTGTAAACCGGACTACAATTCATTTAGATCCCAAACCAGTCATCTGACTGGATGATGATAAGGAGTGTTCAGCATGACATACTGGAAAAATAGAGTTGCTTTGATCACAGATACCCGCACCATAAAACCTTTGAAGTATACCATCTTAATTATTTTAACAACGCTAATCATGGGTACTTCTTTTCCAGTCGGTAAAATCGGTATGTTATATGCTCCACCGTTCCTGCTCATGGGCATTCGTTATATAATGGCAGGTGGCTTGATGGCCTTGTTCCTACGTAAACGTCCTTTACCTACCGAGTGGCAGTCTTGGTTGAAAATAATCCTCATTGGCCTGTTTCAATCCGCAGGAGTGATGGGCTGCGCCTACTACAGCATGAATTGGATTACATCCGGTGAATCCGCCATTATTACGTTTACCAATCCGCTACTGGTCATTATCCTCAGTGCTCTCTTATATAGAGTGACCTACCGTTTCAGTCAGTGGATCGGTGTTATACTCGGTTTCATCGGGATTATGTTAACCTTTGGATGGCAGATGAGCTTTAGTCCTGGAACCTGGATTGGATTTGGTGGTGCGATCTCCTTTGCAGTATCCACATTGCTCATCAAACGCTGGGGCGATGGCTACGACACTTTTGTTTTAACAGCCTATCAGATGCTCGCGGGAGGTGCTGCGCTTCTTCTATTGAGCGCATGGACTGAACAGCCTCACTTTATGGTCAATACCACCTCGGTTATGGCTCTGCTCTGGTTAACGTTTGTTTGCTCCATCATTCAGTTCTCACTCTGGTTTTATCTGCTTCAGAATAGTGACCCAGCCCAAACCAGTTCGTATCTGTTTCTAGCACCGTTTTTTGGTGTATTATCGAGTTGGATTTTAATAGGAGAACACGTTCAGTGGTTTGCATTGGCAGGCGGTTTATTCATTGGTGTTGGTATATTCCTGGTGAATCGTCGCTCGTCCAGAATGAGAAATAGCGTAACATAACCCTGAACTTCCACCGTCGTTCTTTCTCGGAAGCTTAAGCAATTCTTGCACAACAGCAGAAAAGGCATGCGCTTATGGGACACTTTCCCATGAACGTCATGCCTTTTCTTGTATAGCAAACTTTACTCACCCAAGCTCTGGCCAACCCTGAATGGTTACGGACTCACCGTCGGGATTATGTGTTGCAGCCGCGTATTCTGGCAAATCATCCTCGTGGAACAACCACAATTCGTGCAAGGCCCTTGTACAACCAACGTACAACAGCTTCGCATCACCTGCATTCGGCAAATAATGCTTCTGGTCTACGTCTGCCACAATAACCGCATCAAACTCCAACCCTTTGGACAGATAGACAGGCAAAACGGAGTGCCCACCAGTGTACTGCTTTTTGCCACCATCGATCAGGTTCAGATCCCAGCCTGCGGCCTTTAGGTCACGGTGAAGTTCCTCTGCTTCATGCAGTGTACGAGTCAGGATGGAGACGGTTCGGTAGTCTTTGACCGTTAACACCTTCAAAGCCTGCTCCAGACTTGCCGTCCGCCCTTCGCCTCCATAAGCCAATGTCCGAACTGGATCACCACTACGGAAAACAGGTATCGCCGTAATCCCGCTCTTGACGCCACGTTCCAGAATCGTGTTTGCATAATCGATAATTTCCATCGTTGAACGATAACTTCGGGTCAATGCAAAGTATGCATTCTGTTCCTCAGGAAATAGAGAACTCATCTCTTCCCACGCATGAACACCACGGTACTCATGAATGCCTTGGGACAAGTCACCCAGTATGGTGAAGGAATGCCCTTTGACGAACTGATCCAATAACGCCACATGAAAAGGGGAAAAGTCCTGCGCTTCATCAATCACAATATGGTCAAACCGCTCCGAACCCTCAATATCATGGACCAATGTATGAATGTATACCAATGCAGGCAGATCCTCTTCACGGACGATATCCTGCTTCAGATCTGCTGCCGTTTGTTTCATGACCAGTTTTGGAATAAGTCCGCTGAGCGAGGATGGCACAGAGCCACCCTTTGCAGCTTTGAACAGCTGTTTGTATAACGTAAGCGGCTCGTATTGAGGCCATTTTTTGGCATAGGCTTTCTCACGAGTAGACGCTTTTTTCTTGCGTTCTTTGCGCACAGCTTCTGGCATCGGTTTCTTAAGTTCCATCTCAATCCAGCGGTGAACCCGCGCCATGACCCGTTCTTTGCGTTTGGCCAGCGGATAATGTTTGTATTCCTGTCCGAACCAGTTCTCGATCTCCGTCTTGCTAAGCACCTTACCGTCCCATGGACTGAAGTCCATATCCGGCACGGAATCCTCTTCCATGCCTGACAACCACTCTCGAATAAGCTCCATGAAACGGATCGATCCTTTGTAACGTCCAGGTACATCATCATTCAATTCAGGCCGTGCATCAGGTGTTTCGAACCAGGTGTTCAATGTATCCGACGTATTCGCTAAAGGCATCTCCAGCCCCAACAGGTTCATCGCCCAATCCGGGAATGTCCGCTGCTGAATATCCCCTACTCCGAGTTCCGGGAGTACATCCGAGATGTAATCCAGGAACATGTGGTTGGGTGCAAAAATAACCATTTTCTCCGCAGATACCTGCTCCTTGTACTGATATAGCAAAAAGGCAAGACGATGCAGGGCAACCGTTGTTTTCCCTGATCCGGCCACACCTTGAATGATTAATGCGGTATTTCGCGCCGCACGAATGATCAGATCCTGCTCCGCCTGAATCGTCGATACGATGTCACGGAGTTTGTTATCCTTGTTCTCTCCCAGACGATAAACGAGGAATTCATCCGATACCGCTGGCTGGTCACTGTCACGGTTATATGTATCCGCCACACGTTCCAATATCCGCTGCCGAATGACAACGTTCCGTTTCAGGTACACCAGACCTTCAATAAGCCCTTCTGGGGCTTCATACGTAGCGGAGGCTTCCCCTCCGGTAAATGAGTAAAACAGGCTGGCGACAGGAGCACGCCAGTCGATGACGAGCGGATGCTCTCCCACCTCTTCGCGGTCTACGCCGATTTTGCCAATATACAGCGGTTTCCGTGCACCACTGCCCTGTTCTTCGAAATCCAAGCGTCCGAAATAGGGTTGCTGCGCGCTCTTGGACAAGGCGGTGCGGCGCTCTTCGCGTCCAGCTTCCAGCACTTGTTCTGTGAAGTCGTGGCCGGTATACACCGGAATGTTCTGCAGTCGTTCCAGCTGACTATCCACTTCCTCCATCGTTCGCTCTAACCTGTACTCTTCTTCTTGATAGGCACTTTGAAAGCTGTCTGACATGTTTCAGTTACCTCCTAAGAATTTGTTTTGCTCTGCATCGCCAATCACTGACGACGCAAAAGGATACCTACTATATCATATTGATGTGGAAAAAGCTACAGCAACCTGGTGATCTCATAAACGAAAACCGTTGCTCACGCTCATACTGAACGAATGAACAACGGTCTTAAGTTGAACTATATTTGAATCTTATCTTTTGACATAGTAATCAATTTGGTTCTGATTTCAATCTTGTCCTTCCTGTGCCACAAACTGTTTTTGAGCTAATTCACGGTATACCGGATGATTGCTAATTAATTCCGTATGAGTTCCTGTTCCGGTAACATGCCCATGCTCCAATACAACAATCTGATCGGAATCCACCACTGTGGACAATCGGTGCGCGATCACGATCGTGGTTCTGCCTTCCATCAGGTTGGACAAAGCCTGTTGTACTTCATACTCCGAGGTGCTGTCCAGACTGGATGTTGCTTCATCCAACATGAGAATATCCGGACTGCGCAGTAAGGCACGAGCAATAGCAATCCGCTGACGTTGGCCCCCGGATAGCTTAATTCCTCTCTCGCCCACTTCCGTGTCATAACCCTGTGGCAGCTTGTCGATAAAATCGGCAGAATAGGCCATCTCAGCAGCTCGCCGGATCTCATCCATCGTGGCCTCACGACCTAATCCGTACGTGATGTTGTCTTTAATCGTACCCGCCATAAGTGGACTTTCCTGAGATACATACCCAATCTTGCTACGCCAGGAGGATAAGGAATACTCCGTTATAGCTTGTCCCCCATATGAAATATGGCCTGAATCGGGCATATAAAACTGCTCCATCAAGGAGAACAGTGTTGATTTGCCACTACCGCTTGGGCCGACAATCGCTGTCACTTTTTGTGTAGGTACCGTCAGATTGATTCCGTGCAGCACTTCCTCACCTGTGACATAGGAAAAGTGTACATCATGGAATGCAATCGTCTCATTTCCTTTTGGAGCTACCTTGGTGCTGTGATGTGGCTCTTCCTCATCGGCAAGGATCGCTTGTATGCGCTCCGTTGCACCTACAACTTTCTGTAAACGGGAGTATAACGTCGTAAATTGTCCCATTGGCATAATGACCTGGAACAACAGCAATATGAACGCGACCAGTTCACCCGGTGACAGCATGCCAGACGCTACGCGCATTCCCCCCACACCCAGAATAACGACCAACACGGCAGTCATGACAAATGTAAACAAGGGACCGATCAGAGCGAGAATACGTGCTTCCTGCAAACCAAAAGCGAACATTTTACGAATCCGGGAATCCCCTGCTTCCACTTCCTGTTTCTCCGTGCCGTAGGCTTTGACCAAGCGAATCTCGCCAATAACCTGACTGAGCACGGACGTAAGACCTGCCATCTCGTCCTGCTGCTTCTTGGAGATCTTGTACATTTTCTTCCCGACCGGCAACAGAATCAACAGCGTAAGTGGCACCAGACTCAGAATAATGAGCGACATCACCCAATCCAAGTAAAATAGTAATGCCACGCCACCCACAACAGCAACGATGTTGGATACAAAAGACACCAGATAATCTGCGATCAACGTCATGATCTGGCTTGTATCATTGGTAATCCGGCTCATCGTATCGCCTGTCCGATTTCGGTCGAAATACGGCATTCTCAGCGACAAGACCTTGTTCCACAGCTTAGTGCGTAGCGTTGCGACCACGCGTTGTCCTGCGTAATTTAACATATAAATGCTAATACCTGAGGCAATCGCCTGAATCACAAATGCCCCAAGCAATAACAAAATCACAGATTTGTTCAATGCCGAAGTGGTAAGTCCATCAATCAAACCTTTGGTCATCAATGGCACGATCAGTCCGGCTGTTGTTTGAATCAGGGTTAAGATGAGGGCAAGAATCAAAATCAATTTTGGCGGATTCGTGGAAGCGATAAGCTTGACGAAATCCTTAAATCCCTTTTTTCCTACCTTCGGTTCATTCTGCCCTGTTTGTTGCTGCTCTTCCATTTCCGTTCCTCCCGTTCTCCATCTGCTCACCAGAGATCATACGTACGAATTTACATGACGTTGCCTTTTGTTGTTTAACACAGCTTTACAAGATACCATGTAACACAAAATTGGCTAAAAAGAGGATGGAAATGCCATACATGACCACAGGTACCTGTTTACCTTGACCTGCTGCCAGCTTCGCTAATGGATAGGCAATAAATCCAAACGCCATACCGTCCACGATGCTATATGTAAATGGAATCATGACCATGATCAGAAATGCTGGGAATGCCTCTGTAAAGTCACCAAAATCCATATCTTTCACACCTTGCACCATCAGGCCACCAATAATGATCAAGATGGGTGCAATTGCACTATCCGGAATGTAACCGAGCAACGGGATGAAGAAAAAAGTAGCCCCGAATAACACGGCTGTAACGAGTGGAGTCAAACCTGTGCGACCGCCTGCCGCAATTCCGGCTGTAGTCTCGGCTGCAGCAACTGGAGGACTACTTCCGAATACGCCTGCCAATACGGTACTAATGGATAGTGCGCGCAGACTTCCTTTGAACCGCTCGGGACGATCAATCATCTGTGTCTGAGCGGTAATTAATCCGATATTTTCGAACACCACAATTAGCAGTAGCAAAAATACCGCGATCCAGAACGCGACATCAGCCAGCTTCATTAGAGACAATTCGCCAAACAATCCACCGTATTGACGCAGCGCATCCATCGCTGATACGGATTCACCCGGGTTCACTGCTCCAAGTACATAGGCAAGGCCTGTCCCGACCAGAATACTGATGAGAAGTCCACCCTGTACGTTACGTATAAATAAAATCAAGGCAATCACCAGCGTAACGCAGGCTGTAATGACATTTGGATCATTGAAATGCCCAATCGCGACAAATGTGGTCTGGTGCGCGATAACGATTCCACTTTTTTGCAAACCGATAAATGTCAGAAACAAACCAATCCCGACCGTAATGCCATGCTGCAGATTTTTCGGGATCGCTTCGCTGATCATTTTGTATAGTGACGTAAACGCAACAATGGCAAACAGTATACCTGTAACGGTTACAACGGCCAGCGCTTCTTGCCAGCTTAATTTCATGGAATGTACAAGTGTATACGTGAAAAATGCATTAATCCCCATTCCGGGTACCACGATAATCGGTGATTTTCCGCCAAATGCCATGAGCAAACAGCCTGCAATGGACGTCAGCAGGGTTCCAACCATAGCTGCCTGCAAAGGCATCCCGGCATCGGAAAGAATTGTAGCATTGACCATAACGATATAGACCACGGCAAAATAGGAAATGGCTCCCGCCACAACTTCCTTTTTCCACTGGTCTCCTGGCTCCATGCCAAGACGTCTGGCCATCCATCCGTGTTTCATTTCGTTCTATTCCCCTCTCTATATAAATTCAACTAAAAAATGTTTACACTTGCCACTCCGATGACAGAATAATCTTCCGATCGCTGTTATCCCCAAGATTTTTTTAGCATTTCCTTCTCCAGTGGGAAAATCCGGTGATAGCGTATGCTTCCGATGTAGCTTTCTTTCCGAAAGCTTTTAGGCGAACGCTTCGCTTCTCCAGCTTTTTTCTGTCCTCTCCGTTCTTGTGTAAAAAGTTAAGTCGAACCTATATGCCACAAATTCGTTTATGTATGTATCATCATTTCGCGCAGCAGTGAATATCATACACGGTTTTGACTTTGAAGTACATGACGTAACTCTGACATTTATCTAGGAATACAGTTCGGCTATCATAGACGATTGACGTCCCATCCGCTCCGTATTGCGAAGTATAACCTACACAAAAAAGCGTGGATGCCTTATCGGCATCCACGCTTCTTCCGTTGGCAGCAAGTTACTGCTGCTTGTTCTCTGCAATTTCTAACAAATCCTTAATCGCAACACTGACCATAATCAGTCCGGCTACCGGAGGCACAAATGAATTACTCGCAGGTGGCTGTTTGGCCTTACGAATTTCTGGAGCATTCTCGGGAACGATTTTCTGTGTTACGTCCTCACGCGGTTTCATCGGCTTTTCAGTCGAGAAAACCACTTTCACACCTTTTTTAATGCCATCTTTACGAAGTGTAGTCCGCACAACACGGGCAATCGGGTCCATGGTCGTTTTCGAAATATCCGCAACCTGGAATTTCGTTGGATCCATTTTATTCGCCGCACCCATGCTGGAAATCATCGGAATTTTACGTTTCAGGCACTCTTTAATGAGATGGATTTTGTAGATAATCGTGTCGGATGCATCCAGCACATAATCCAGTTCATATTTGAACAGTTCCTCATACGTTTCTTCCGTGTAAAACATATTTAATGCAATGGCATCACATTCCGGATTGATCAGTTTCACCCGTTCCACCATCAGGTCCGCTTTTTTCTGTCCCACTGTCGTGGTCAGCGCATGAATCTGGCGGTTGATGTTGGTGATATCCACGACGTCTTTGTCAATCAGGATGATGCGTCCCACACCACTACGGGCAAGAGCTTCTACAGCAATACCACCTACGCCGCCAATACCGAGCACAGCGACTGTACTATTTTTCAATGCGTCCAGACCTTCAGGTCCGATCGCAAGTTCTGTTCTTGAAAATTGATGGAGCATTGAGAATCGATGCCTCCTTTATTTCTTTTCCGCTACCGGTTTACGGGCTACACGGATATGAAGTTGTTCCAATTGCGAGTCATCCACTTCGGAAGGTGCATTCATCAGCAGATCCGTTGCACTTGCCGTTTTCGGGAAGGCAATCGTTTCACGCAGATTTGTGCGACCCGCCAGCAACATCACCAAACGGTCAAGACCAAAAGCAATTCCGCCATGTGGTGGTGTTCCATATTCAAATGCTTCCAGCAGGTAGCCGAATTTCTCATTCGCTACTTCTGTAGAGAGTCCAAGGGCAGCAAACATTTTCTCCTGAACGTCACGTTTATAGATACGCATCGAACCGCCACCTACTTCATAACCATTGAGAACAAGGTCATAGGCTTGGGCACGAATAGCACCCGGATCTGTGTCGAACAGATGTACATCTTCGTCTTTTGGACGTGTGAACGGATGGTGTTCTGCCACATAACGTTTTGCATCTTCATCATATCCGAGGAGTGGGAAGTCCACAACCCAAGCGAATTTGAATTTGCTGTCATCGATCAGTCCGAGTTGACGGCCGATTTTCAGACGCAATGCACCCAGCACGTCAGCAACCACTTTTTTCGTGTCAGCAGAGAAGAGCAACAAGTCGCCATCCTCAGCACCTGTGCGTTCTTTGACAGCTTCGATTTCTTCAGGCGTGAAGAACTTCACGATTGGCCCTTTGAACTCGCCGTCTTTTACTTGAATCCAAGCCAGACCTTTCGCACCGTAACGTGCAGCAAATGGTCCGAGATCATCGATCTCTTTACGGCTCCATGTGCCACAGCCTTTAGCGTTCAGCACTTTCACTTCTCCACCTTTTTCGATGACGGAAGCAAACACTTTCACACCACTGTTGGCTACAATATCGTTCATTTCAACCAGTTCCATACCGAAGCGCAGATCTGGTTTGTCTGAACCATATTTACCCATTGCATCTGCATACGTAATCCGTTGGAAAGGCAGTTCCAGCTCAATACCTTTCGTTTCACGCAGCAATTTGGCCATCAGTTCTTCCATCATTGGCAGCAGGTCATCCTGTTGCAGGAAAGAAGTCTCGATGTCGACTTGAGTGAATTCTGGTTGACGGTCTGCACGCAGATCCTCATCCCGGAAACAACGAGCGATCTGATAATAACGCTCAACGCCACCCACCATCAGCAATTGTTTGTAGATTTGTGGGGATTGTGGCAAGGCGAAGAATTCACCTTCATGCACACGGCTCGGTACGAGATAATCACGCGCACCTTCCGGGGAACTCTTGGTCAGGATTGGTGTTTCCACTTCAACGAACTCTTCTCCATCCAGGTAGTCACGGAACACTTTGGATGCTTTGGAACGCAGTTTCAATGTTTCGAACATTTCCGGACGACGCAGGTCCAGGTAACGATATTTCAAACGAAGGGATTCATCAACTTCAACACCATCTTCAATGAAGAATGGAGGTGTTTTGGCTGCGTTCAGCACTTCGATTTCTGTGATTTGAACTTCAATTTCGCCAGTAGGCAGGTTTTTGTTAACTGTTTCTGCATCACGTTTAACAACTTTACCCGTTACAGCGATAACATACTCGCTACGTACGCGATCTGCGATTTGCAAAGCTTCACCGGAATAAGCCGGGTTAAAGACAACTTGTACAATTCCGCTACGATCACGCAGATCGATGAAAAGTACGCCCCCCAAGTCACGGCGGGTTTGAACCCAACCGTTCAATGTTACTGTTTCACCGATGTGTGCGGGTGTTAATGCGCCGCAATGATGACTTCTTTTCATAACCAAACTCCTCATTATGTGAATTTCCGTTCTGTATGGGCAATTATTACCTGCTCTTCAACAGTCCGGTTACGTGTAGACCATGTATTCAAAAAGGCATGTTACCTCTGGCCCGCCAACTTCCGCTTAATTGGAATCGTCGGTGAACCTCAGTAATTTTGCCGGATCAATTGTTTAACTTGAATGTTTAAGACTTAATGTAATACTTCGTGCTTATTTACCTTCGCGAATTGCCGCTACCAGATCATCAAGCTTCACGGTTTGTTGCTCACCCGTATCCATCGACTTGAGGGCGATCTCACCACGCTCTAGCTCGTCATCACCAAGGATGGCGGTATAGCGGGATTTGAAACGGTCAGCTGACTTCATCTGTGCTTTCATCTTGCGACCCAGATAATCACGTTCACCAGACAGTCCAGACTGGCGAAGTTTGAACAACAGTCGGTTCACTTCACGATCAGCGGCCTCTCCCAGAGCAACAAAGTACACATCCAGTGGAGCGAGCGTAGTCACCTCAATGTTCTGGTGCTCCAGAATCAGTTGAATACGCTCCAGACCAATACCGAAGCCGATGCCCGGCTGATCAGGTCCGCCGATATCTCCAACGAGACCATTGTACCGGCCACCGCCGCCAACCGTATCAATTGCTCCAATCCCTTGGGCTTTTAATTCAAACGCAGTCAGCGTGTAATAATCCAAGCCCCGTACCAGACGATTGTTCACAGCATAATCTACTCCGAAATCATCCAGGTATGCCTGTAGCTTGGCAAAGTGATTCAAAGACTCTTCATCCAGGCTATCCAATATGGACGGTGCCCCTACGAATTTGTCCTGATCGACTTTACAGTCGAGTACACGCAGCGGATTACGCTCCATGCGGGACTGACAGTCCTTGCACAGGCTGTCTTTCATCGGTCTGAGGAACCCAAGTAATGTCTCGCGGTATTCTGCACGGCTAGTCGAGTTACCAACGGAGTTGATCTCCACTTTAACATCCTTCAAGCCGAGCTCAACACACAACTGGTAGCCCAGTGCGATGACTTCGGCATCAATCGCCGGGTCCAGTGCACCGATGGCTTCTACACCAAACTGGTGGAACTGACGCTGACGGCCTGCCTGCGGACGCTCATACCGGAACATCGGACCGATGTAATACAACTTGCTCACATCCGGTTCGCCGTAGATTTTATTCTCTACATACGCACGGACAACACCGGCTGTTCCCTCTGGACGAAGAGTCATGCTGCGATTGCCTTTGTCATCAAAGGTATACATTTCTTTCTCAACGATATCGGTAGTCTCTCCTACACCGCGTACAAATAAAGAAGTCTGTTCGAAGATCGGTGTACGAATCTCACGGTAATTAAAACGTCGACACAGATCTCGTGCTTTTTCTTCTACGTACTGCCATTTCTCGACAACTCCAGGCAGTAAGTCCTGCGTTCCAGTCGGTTTTTGAAAAGCCATCTTGATCCCTCCAGCATTGATTTTTTTCTGTAAAAGTTAATCCAGAAATGTTACACCTGGACTCTCCGACTGTAGTACCATCTTTTGATCGCTGTTATCCCCAGATTCTTTGAATTAATTTTTTTCAATGTGAAAATCCGGGGATAAAGGCGAACGCTTCGCTTCTACAGATTGGTTCTACAATCTCCGTTATGGTATAAATGTTAGAATCAACTTATATAACAAAAAAATCCCTCGCCCTGTCTGCTATGTATAGCAAACAAAGGGACGAGAGATTGTGTAATATACATTCACCCGTGGTACCACCCACATTCCGGAAACCTGACACTTTAGCCGTTCAGGTGATCTCTGGTGATTCAACATTGCCTAGGGCACTGTAATCAAGCAGATATTCCGCTCTACGTGTAACGCACGTCCTGCGCAGGCCGGCTACTGGTCAACAGATCATGTCTGTTATGTTCGCCGTCTGTTCTCGGGGAAGTCATTCGTCCGCTCATCAAGAGAATCCTTACAGCCTTGGGATTCCTCTCTGGTCATGTGGGTACGGAGTACTTGGTCCCGTCATCAAATCAGTAATATAGTTCAAAAATCGACTTGTATTGACTGTAGTCAACTTATTATTTTCTGATTGTAATGAACCGCAGTGCTAAAGTCAAGGGTTAACACGAAAAGATAGCTCTAAAAAATTTTACTCACACGCAGCATGGTATGAGGAGTCCACAGAAAATATGGCTAGTAGAAGCTGGATTCATCATATGAATTCCAACTTCTATTCGCTTCTTATTCCTCTATTGTTGCAGCATCCACTTCAACAGATCCGGCGCGCTCGCCCATAAACGGGAATGCATAATGACATATTCAATCGCTTCGTCGGAGTCGCCCATCCCGACAAAATCAGGGAGGTTATGCGGCAACCGCTTCAAACCCAACAGGTAATCAGGCACATGTTTGTTCACACCCCGCGCCACACGGTACAGCATTTTGAGCTGGGAGGTGATTCCGTTTTTCTTATACTCCAGAATAATCTTGTCATAGGCAAAGGCCGCTGCGGCGTCACCTCTTCCATACTCCTCCAGCAATTGCTCTGCCTGATCCAATTGGTTACTGTACAAATACACAGCAGCGAGCAAGTAACGTGCTCCGGTATTGTCTTCCGTATTAAGCTCTAGAATATGCTCCAGGACTTGTGCTGCTTCTTTCGTATCTCCGCCAAACCAGCAGGATTCGGCATAACTTTTGCATATCCGGATATAGGGACGAGTCTCATGAAGCCCCCAGAAGTCCCCTTTGTTCTCCTCAAAGAACAGTTCGCCCAGTTCACGTTTGCCAGCAGCGATTCCTTCCTTGAGGTAAGATCGTGCATCTTGCTCATCGTCCGATTCCTCAGCTAGAATGAGATACGCATCAGAACTGTCAGGATACATCTCCAGCGCTGTTTCCGCCATATGTACTCTCCGTTTGGAAGAGCTCGCTTCCCTTGCCTTAGACAGCAGAGCCTGTGCTTTGTCTTTCGATGTGCCTGGACCGTTCAGCATCAATAGCTCGTCCGTTTCCCCGCCCATGCCGTATTCTTCGATGTAACTACTCATCTCCTTAACCTTCCGGGAGATCGTGCCTGTCGTTACCTCATATTTATCAGCCAGCTCAGCCTTTGAGACATTGAAGCCGTATTCCTCGGACAGCAAATACTCAATTGCAGCAGAGAACGAGCCTGTCTTCTTCACAGTAGGACGGGTCTGACGGGAGTAGCCGTTCCATAACACCAGAGCTTCCAAAATCACCTCTGGCTCGTATTGTTTCCTCATGTTCTCAATAGTCTGCAGGGCCAGCTGTTCGTGAGCCGGATGCTCCCATTTCAAATCGCTTGCCACCATCTTTTTCAGCTTGGTCAAGGTCAGTTTGCTCTCAGGCTGAATAGAAGCTTCCCGAACCGGTTGCTCCGTTGATATTATCCCCAGTATGGATTCTACTGCAGAGGACTCCTTGTTGAGACAACATTTCTTATATTTTTTCCCACTACCGCATGGGCATAAATCATTTCTTCCAACCTTACTCAAAACTAATTCCCCCTTAAATCTGTCTCTAGCCATTCGCATGAGAACTCTGTTGCTTTAGCATTGTAGGTGTCATTTCTCTAACGAGGCATTCTATATAACTTTCAAATTCCATCGATCAAGCAGAAACGGCTGCCCCGTACTTATATAAAAAAGGTGGGGCCGTTTCAGCGAGTATGTGTTCATCTGGAATATGACGGATCACTCTGGCGATGAGTTCCTCATACTCACTGTCATAGGATTGGATTCGCCTGAACCCAATCGCTGGAGCTAAATTTACCGTCCAATGTAACCCAACTATGAAAACAATTCGCTGTAGAATATATAAACCCATCTCTCTATTCTAGCAAAAATTGAATAAAGGGGTAAGCTCTGCCCAAAACATACACATTCTCAGCTCAAAAAAAAATAGCCTGCACACGGTGTGCAGGCTCAAAGGATATATAAAAAAAGGGGGTCATGTGTGTTATTATAAGCCCACTATGTTAAAGGCTTATGTATCTAATATTACAGTAATATTACAAAAATGATAGCGCTTTATAAATTAACTTTTTAATATCCTCCTGATTAAAAAGCCCTTGCACATCACTCGACTGTGTGGTCGAGCAGTGCAAGGGCCATGAAGTATCTACACGTTAATTCAAATCTTCCACATAGGCATGGTTGGAACGAAGCTTATGAACAATCTCGTCATAATCCTCATCCCTTACTTTGGCAGACAGAACATAATGCAGATCATCATAATCGGCCGAAGAAACATCCGCCGCTTGCAGCAGGTCTCCATCCTCATTCACTCTGTCACGAGTATCCCGTTCTGCATCACGGTCCACATTGGCTACCACAGGGATCACATTTTCGCTGGCTGGAACACCAGGGGCTGCACCTACACCCATTGCTCCGTTGGTACCTACGCCACCTGCTGTATTATAAGGCACCAGTGGCACCATAACACGCGTGTCTCTACCTATCGCACTATCAAGTTGACCTACTTCCAAATGCTCTGTACGGAACGTCTGAAGTGAAGTTCTTGCTCCCTCTGCCTCGTCCTCGGTTCGAAAATACGCCTGAATATGTTTTGTCATGTCAAACCCTCCTTTTTCGGAATGAAATGCAACGTGAAGTTTGTAAACGTCACGATGTAACGTAGTTAAGATACATCAATATATGTCAGTTTCACTAGCTGAAGTTATATTACTTTTAGCAGTTCACGTACAAACGCTGGCTCATCTTCAGGTGTTCGGGATGTAATATAGTTTCCATCCACAACGGCCTCATGATCCTTGAACTCTGCTCCTGCGTTTACCATGTCATCCTTAAGTGGTGGATAGGATGTAATGGTGCGGCCTTTCAACAGACCGGCACTAGCCAAAATTTGCGGGCCATGACATATCGCTGCGATTGGTTTCTTCGCACTGTTGATCTCAGTGACAAACTTCAAGATGTGCGCATCAGATCGCAAATTCTCAGGGGATGATCCACCAGGAATCACGACTGCATCATACTCTGAAGCGGATGCGTCAGCAATCGCCTTATCTGTCGTATAGGAGGCCTTTCCTCCTTTACCTTTAAGGGTCTCACCGGCTTTTAATCCGATAATCTCCACTTCGTGTCCAGCTTTTTTTACTTCGTCATACGGAACCTGCATCTCCGAATCTTCAAAGTCATTCGCCAATAAAAAAGCAACTTTACTCATAATGTATGTTCTCCTTTCCGTGTTCGAACTTTCTTTATGAATCGGGCCTTGCAGTACAATGGCACTTCGTTGTGCCTCGTTTTGTTATTACCCTCACCAGAGCAATTTATAACAATTCAATGTAATTTCATTTTGTAACGAAGTCATCAAACGAACATTTAAAAAGATCATCTCATGACAAAAAGTCCTGATTCGGTAAGGAATCAGGACTTTTTCAGAATCTGTATGATCCAAATATCGGATAATTATATACCTGTGTAAACATTCAAGATCGCGGAAGATGACTCTGCTTCCCTTTGTCCGAATCCTGAAGTGCCCAGATCGTTGCAACATACTCAGCAGCCGAACGGGCAAGGTGCAATGATTCATACAGGTTGCCAGGGAGTAACAGAGGTTCTGAACGGGTACGTGTTTCTTTCGCAGATTGGCGCATAATTGGATGGATGCTCCTTTGATCATGAAATAGTCATCAACGAATTATCCCTCATTATGGCCTGAACCCTATGAAATTATGCACGTAGTTCCTGACGAACCGGACTTTCAAGCATCAAAGTCACGGGTCCCCAGTTGGTAAATGTTACATCCATCATCGCTCCGAAACGCCCGGTTTCCACCTGAATACCTTTATCCCGTAGCAGTTGATTAAACGTTTCATATAACAGTTCTGCCGCTTCAGGTCGGGCCGCAGCCGCAAAGCTCGGGCGCTTTCCTTTGCGACAATCTCCGTACAGGGTAAACTGGGAAACAGACAATACAGCACCGCCTACATCAAGCAGGCTGAGATTCATCTTCTCCTGATCATCCTCAAATATCCGCAACCCACTAACTTTGTCAGCCAGATACTGGGCATCCTTCCCGGTGTCCTCATGGGTAATGCCTACGAGCAGCATTAATCCGGATTCGATCTTACCTGTCAGCTCGTCTCCCACAGTCACCTGAGCCTCTTTACAGCGTTGTACAAGCACCCTCATCTTACAGGCTCCTTACTGCATAATCCGATGCACTGAATAGACATCTTTCACACGTTTGATCCGTTCTACAACGGATTGCAGATGATCCGTATTACGAATCAGAATTGTGACGTGCACCAATGCTAATTTATTTTTATCTGTCCGTCCTGTAACGGCAGATATATTGGTTTTACTTTCAGATACAGCCTGAAGTACCTCATTGAGCAAGCCATTCCGATCATGGCCTGTAATCTCAATATCCACACTGTAACTTGCTTCGATATTCTCTTCCCACTCGACCTCTATAACACGTGCTGCTTCTTCACCGTCTGCACTTGTAGGAATATTCGGACAGTCACTACGGTGTACGGAAACGCCGCGTCCACGTGTAACGTATCCGATAATGTCATCTCCAGGTACAGGATTACAGCATCGTGCGAATCGAACAAGCAGATTATCGATGCCTTTGACACGAATACCGTTGGTTGGTCGATTTCTGCGCTCAGGCGCAGGTTTCAGCTCGCGCATCTCAGAATTTAATTCCAGCAAACTGGATTCTTCCTGCTCTTTACGCAGTTTTTCGGTTGCTTTGGTTACAATCTGTGCAGCAGTAATCCCACCGAATCCAACAGCCGCAAGCATGTCCTCAATATCATTAAATGCATATTTTTTGGCAGCTTCCATCAACTTGTCATCCGTCATCCACGCAGAAGGATCAAGCCCCATACGTTTCAGTTCACGCTCACAGCTTTCCCGACCTTTTTCAACGTTTTCTTCACGGCGTTCCTTCTTGAACCATTGTTTGATCTTCGCTCGTGCATGAGAAGATTTCGCAATTTTCATCCAGTCCTGGCTCGGTCCGTAAGAATGTTTGGACGTCAAAATTTCGATGATATCACCTGTCTTCAGATGATAATCAAGCGGAACAATCCGACCGTTTACTTTGGCACCAATGGTCCGATTACCAACCTCCGTATGAATTCGATAAGCAAAATCCAAAGGAACAGAGCCGATCGGCAATTCAATGACTTCTCCTTTTGGCGTAAATACAAATACCAGATCCGAGAAGAAATCCATTTTGAGCGATTCTACGAATTCTGACGCGTCCTGTGCTTCATTTTGGAGTTCAAGAATTTCGCGGAAGAACGTAATTTTATCTTCGAATTGCGGACCTGCCGCTGCGCCTTCCTTATATGCCCAGTGAGCAGCGATACCAAATTCAGCAGTCCGGTGCATATCCCATGTCCGGATCTGTACTTCCGTTGGTTCGCCATTGGGACCAACTACGGTTGTATGCAGCGATTGGTACATATTCGCCTTTGGCATCGCAATATAGTCTTTAAAACGTCCAGGCATCGGTTTCCATAAGGTGTGTATAATTCCCAGGGTAGCATAACAATCCTTGATATTATCCACAATAATACGAATGGCAAGCAGATCATAAATTTCGTTAAACTGCTTGTTTTTGGTGGTCATTTTCTTGAACACGCTGTAGATATGTTTCGGGCGGCCCGAAAGGTCTGCCTGAATGCCCATCTCATCGAGTTTGTTCGTAATTCCGTCCATAACCGTATCAATATATTGCTCACGTTCGGCACGCTTTTTGTGCATCAGGTTCGCAATACGGTAATATTGCTGCGGATTCAAATAACGGAGGGCGATGTCCTCCATTTCCCATTTGATCGCAGAGATCCCCAGACGGTTCGCAATCGGACAGAAAATTTCCAGCGTCTCATATGAAATTCGGCGCTGGCTTTCTTCCGACTGAAACTTGAGTGTCCGCATATTATGCAGACGGTCAGCCAATTTAATCACGATGACACGGATGTCCTGCGCCATGGCGATGAACATTTTGCGGTAGTTCTCGTTCTGCTGTTCTTCCTTGGAGCGGAACTTAATACGTTCCAGCTTCGTCAAGCCGTCAACAAGCATGGCACACGTATTGCCGAAATGATTGCGGATCTCTTCAAGTGAGACCGTAGTATCCTCTACTACATCATGAAGAAGCGCTGCTATTATGGAGATGGTGTCCATCTGCATGTTCACAACAATGTCGGCAACCGCAAGCGGATGCAGAATATACGGTTCTCCCGATTTTCGCGTCTGTCCATGGTGGGCCTGATCAGCAAATTCGTAAGCTTCTCGTATGCGCACCAGATCGGGTTCTTTGATATATGCCCCGGCCTTCTCGAGTAATTGCTCTATGCCCATTCTGATCTGTTCCGTGTCCTTTCTATACCAAATGGAACCCGTGACAGTGCTGCAACACAGGTTCCCCGTAAAAGTAATTTCCTATAATTATGACGCTTCGCCCGTTTCCCGTCAACTGCTGACGAATAAGAGCGCTTATCCAATTTTTATATTGGTGATCTGTATTACTGTTAACCCGTTTCCCTATGCTTCACAGGGGATTGAATGTATTTCTTTAATTCTTATGTATTATTGCCGTTATTTGCTGAAATAGAAGGAAAATTCATGAAAATATAAATTCCATCGCTCTGCTACGTCAAAAATGTTATTGCTTAATTAAGAGAAACTCTGTAATCTATTGAAAGTTTGTGTTTCGGAAAAGGAGATGAAATTCATTGCAACGCGAAATTCAGGTTAATCAAAAGATGCCACTTGGCTCAGGTTCACTGCTTAGCCTTCAGCATTTGTTCGCCATGTTTGGCAGCACGGTGCTTGTACCTAACCTGTTCGGTGTCGATCCAAGTATGATCCTGCTGATGAACGGGATTGGAACACTGTTGTACATACTGATGTGTAAAGGTAAGATTCCAGCATATCTCGGATCAAGCTTTGCCTTTATTGCACCTGTCACAATGGTATTAAAAGAAAATCCAGGTAACGGTTACTCCATGGCACTGGGCGCCTTTATCATTACAGGTATTGTGTTCTGCCTCGTAGCCCTCATTATTAAATATGCTGGTACCGGATGGATTAACGTAGTCTTTCCCCCAGCAGTTATGGGTGCCATTGTTGCCCTGATCGGTCTGGAACTCGTACCCGTTGCAGCTGGTATGGCCGGATTAATTAATTCGGATCCTGTAGCTAACCCCAACTGGTTTCCTCAGGCAAAACCCATTATTCTCTCTATGGTCACGCTCGGAATCACTGTCATTGGAGCCGTGACGTTCCGTGGTTTCCCCAAAATCATTCATATTTTAATCGGAATTGTATCCGGTTATGTATTGGGTAGTTTAATGGGTCTCGTAGACAAACAAGCTATTGGACAAGCTGATTTCATCTCACTACCGACTGTAACCACACCTACATTTGACTGGTCCGTCATTTTCACCATTTTACCTGTAGCGCTTGTCGTTATCGTAGAACATATTGGACATTTACTTGTAACCAGCAGCATTGTGGGCAAAGATCTTTCGAAAGACCCAGGCCTCCATCGTTCCCTGCTTGGTAACGGGGTATCCACCATTCTTTCCGGGTTTGTAGGATCTACTCCCAATACAACCTATGGTGAGAACATCGGTGTTATGGCACTGACCCGCGTATACTCTACATACGTCATTGGTGGGGCAGCGGTTATTGCAATCGTGCTCTCCTTCTCAGGGACGTTCTCAGCACTTGTAGCTAACATTCCTGTGCCTGTTATGGGTGGGGTATCCCTGCTTCTGTTCGGAGTTATTGCAGCATCGGGTCTGCGTATTCTGGTTGAACAGAAAGTCGACTTTGCCAAGCCGACCAATTTACTGCTTACTACACTTGTACTGGTCATTGGACTGAGTGGTACTGAGGTTGTCTTCTACGGCGTTCATCTGAAAGGGATGGCACTGGCAACCATCGTCGGAATCCTGATGAGCTTGTTGTTCAAACTGTTTGAAGTAATGGGTTGGTTGAATGACGATTCGCAAAAACAGCCTATCACTGAAAAAACGCCTGATTAATCTCACTGTACCGTATATAATCAAAAAAAGCCTGTTCTATCCAACCTTAACGGTTGGATAGAACAGGCTTTTTTATAATCATTAATGCTGTATATTATTTCCCGGGAAACGGAAAAGCAATTCAGGTTTTAATCACAACACTCCAAGTGGAGATTTAAACTTAGTAGTTCATCAATGTGAATACATCGATTTTTCCAGGCAACTTAGCACGACCATTCAGATCAGACAGCTCGATCAGGAATGCAGCACCAACAACGTTCCCACCCAATTGTTCAATCAAGTTGATGGAAGTTGCAATCGTTCCACCCGTTGCGAGCAGATCATCTGCGATCAGGACATTTTGACCTTTTTCAATCGCATCTGTGTGCATCGCGAGTGTATCCTTGCCATACTCGAGATCATAACCAACTTCAATCGTCTCTCCAGGCAGTTTTCCACTTTTGCGAATCGGAGCAAAACCGACACCAAGAGCGTATGCCAGAGGGGCGCCCACAACGAAACCACGTGCTTCAGGTCCAGCAATAACGTCAATTTTGAGATCAGAAACCATCACTTTCAGTTCATTGATCGCATTGCGGTACATTTCTCCATCCTTCAACAATGTTGTAATGTCCTTAAAGCTGATTCCCGGTTGTGGAAAGTCAGGGATGACACGAATATAATCTTTAAAATCCAAAATAATCTCCTCCTAAAATAAATACACAAACTTCCATCTAAGATACGCCCTTCATCCGGGATATCATCCATTGTGTCAGTTGCGGTGTGGCTGCATCCAGCATCACCTGTTCTATCTCGGCCATATTTTCGAGCGCCTGATAGTGACGTGAAGCGGTTAGTTCACGCTTAGGCGGGTTATCCACAAACGTAATTTTGCCGTTATCACGGGTAATGAAGGATAACTCTTCGAATACATCCAACATCATCGTAATCATGCGCGGCGAACAACTACACTGACGACTGAGCACAGGAGTAATCTCTTGTTCCTCCACGGGTTCAGCTTTCCATTTCAACACCTGCATATAAATACGCTTAAAGAGTTCTCTGGAAGGCATCTGAAGGCGATCTCGGCGGTTGCCTGATCCGTGCAGAAGGATGATATTCTCAGCTCCACTGAACAAAGCCAGCATGGCATTAAGTTGTTCCGGGGTTTCCGGCGTATCAAACACAAATAACGTCCGGACTTGTTCCTGTCCATAATGCTGTGCAGCAGCATTACACGGAAATAACCCGACCTTTCTATCATATACCCAAAGGCAAGGTTCATACAATGAATTTCCCTCGGAAACGTCTGTTTCTTTCCGAACAATTGCACCAACAGAACCAGATTTATATCGCAGATGCACCTCAAGTGAGCTCAAGAAATGTTTCATCGCATTTAATGGCTCGGCATTTCCGCGCAAATCAAACACTTGAACCTGAGGAACATGAATGTCCTGAAGCATCAATTGAGGTTTTCTCATTCCATTCCATTCATTGATGGACAGTTCTCCCATCACATCAATAACGGAACCTGGGAGAAGAAATTCTGCTAACGCTCCCTTGCCAAAAGCGACGGTTTCCAGTTGCTGACCATCCTGTTCCAGAACCAGTTTCAGATGGCGTTTCTCTCGTCCCATCGTTCTGGTTTCCTTCACAGTCACACTTCTCAATACAAACCGTGGCGAAGGATTGCTCATTCCAAAAGGCTGCAATCTGTCGATCTCCTGGATCACTTTCAGCGGAACATCACTGATTCTGCATTCATCATCCGCAAGACGTTGAGGTACAAAGTCCTCTTCAGTTAATACAGATGCAGCAAACTCATTCAAACCAGCCTCAAGTTCTTCCAGCTGTTCCCGATGCAAGGTCATACCTGCTGCAGCAGGGTGTCCCCCGTAATGGTCCATAGTGTGTTTATTGACTGTGAGTGCCTGATAGATATCCAAGCCCTCAATGGAGCGCGCAGAGCCCTTGCAGACACCGCTCTCTGGATCGATCCCAAGGATAAGTGTAGGTCGGTAATAACGCTCCAGCAATTTGGACGCCACAATACCAACCACTCCAACGTTCCAGCCCTCACCAGCCAATACGATTACATCTGGAACGGATCCTGAACGTAGCTGTATCTTTTGTTCCAGCTGTGCAGTTGCTTCTTGTAATATGCCCTCTACGACTTGCTGCCGCTCCCGATTCAATAGATCTAGTTGGCCCGCAAGCGTATGAGCTTCATCCAGATTCTCGGTGGTGAGAAGTGATACCGCTCTCCCGGCATGATCCAAACGTCCACTGGCATTAATACGAGGTGCCATGGCAAAGGCAATATTAATTGAAGTCACCTGACTCTGATCCACTCCACTGATTTCCAGCAATGCACTCACACCGGGTAGACGTGAACCACGCATCGATTCTATTCCATAACTGACGATAACCCGGTTCTCCCCTTCCAAAGGCATCAGATCGGCTACGGTACCGATGGCGGCAATCTCCATCCATTCACCGGGTACCTCCCCGATTAGTGCCTGAGCAAGTTTCAGGGCTACTCCCGCTCCGGCCAAACCTTTAAAAGGATACGGACATCCTGGAAGTTTTGGATTAATAAGAGTAAAGGCTTCTGGCAAAATTTCAGGTGGCTCGTGGTGGTCTGTCACAATGACTTCAATTCCCAGTGTTGCCGCATAGGCAATCTGTTCAACAGCACTGATTCCGGTATCCACGGTAATAATCAATGAAACGCCTTGTTGATGGGCCCAATCCAACGCATGGTTGTGCAACCCATACCCTTCATTCGAGCGATGAGGGATATAGATATCGTACGAAGCCCCAAGATGACGCATCAAATGGATCATAAGCGATGTGCTGGATACGCCATCAGCGTCATAATCCCCGTAGATCAAAATATGTTCTTCCCGCTCCAATGCCAGTTTGATACGTGGCACAGCTTCATTCATGCCGAGGAGCAGATAGGGATCATGCATCTGATTAAGGTCAGGATGCAAAAAACGTTCGGCCTCCTTCTCATTGTGCACTCCTCGACTCACAAGCAAACGTCCAACAAGGGGTGAAACGGAAAGCGCCTGCGAGAGTCCCGCAGCCGCCTCCAAATCGATATTCGGTGTATTCCACCGGTATTGCGAATAAAGCAATGATAACGCTCCTTTCCTGATCTACTGGACCCGCGCTTCACTACTGAATTAATGTCGCTTCGTGATCGGGCAGTTCATGATTGGATTTATAGGGATAACCTGGATCATAAGGTATCGCTTGAATCTGTACTTCTTTCACATGACTGAAACGGGTGAGCAGTAATGTCTTGGCACGATTTGCAATCTCCTGTGCTTCCAGTATCGAGATCCTCGGATTCACACTAATGACCAGCTCAATCGTAACGTCATGTTCCTGTTCACGTGCAACCAAATGCTCAATGGTAATGATGCCATATACCCGCTGTACGGTCTCTTTGAAATCTGACGCTTCTTCCTGCTCCAACTCCTGAACGAGTGAACCATAGACTGTGTCCACAATCATTCGGTAACCCTTGTGAAGCACAAAACAGGAAGCAATCAACGCAGCTGTGGGGTCCAGGTAGAGCAGCATGCTCAAACCCGTTTCTTCACCAGCCATCGATCCTATAATGCCGATTAACACGGTGAGCGAACAATAGAGTGCACGGCGATGTTGCTGTGCATAGGCCAGCGCCTGAGACTGGTTTCGTTTACGGAAATATCTGTACTGAAATTGAAAAATCGCTTCTTTCACAGCCAAAGCTGCAACAGCCACCAAAAGTACCGACTTGCCGGGTGCTTCCGGTTCACTTCCGGAGAGACTGCCCAATGCGGAGATGGCAAGCTGTAATCCACCCATGAGAATCAGCACAGATAACAATACTGAGATTCCGGGTCTAGCAACACTTGAATGTTCTTTAAACCGTCCCCTGCGAGCCTTGCTCTTATCACGTACAGACTTGGAGGGAAAGAGACCTGCCAGGGCAGAACCAGCTTCAGAAGCAGAATACAAGCCGTCAGCGAGCAATGATTTGCTGTTTGCCATATAACCGACTCCCGCCTTGATCACCGCAAGTCCCATATTACCAGCAATACCGCTCCATGTGGCAGCCTGGGCAGATGGGATATGTTCTCTGGTCATGAATATTCCCCCTTAATTCTGTACATAAAGTTGCAAAACCGCGCCTGGCAGACGCGGCTTCACAATAAAATGTTTAGTTAGATTCTTTAGCTACTGTCTTAGGTTTGTTCGTTTGTTTACCTTTGAGCGTAAACCATAATGGAGCTGCAATAAAGATTGAAGAATAGGCACCGAAGAATGTTCCGATCACCATCGCCAGAGAGAACATACGAATCGACTCTCCGCCAAAAATAAACAAACAGAGTGAAGCAACAAATACAGTAAATGTTGTATTCAGCGAGCGCGTCATCGTTTGGGCTAAACTATGATTCACCACTTCACGCAAATCAGCTTTCGTTGATTTTTTGGCGAAACGCAGATTCTCCCGAATCCGGTCAAAGATAACGATCGTATCGTTGATCGAGAATCCGACAATGGTTAACACTGCCGTAATAAAGGTCAGATTCACTTCAAGACGGAATATAGAAAATACACTTATAACTACGAAGGCATCATGGAATATGGAAACAACTGCTGCCAAAGCGAATCGCCATTCGAATCGAATCGCAACATAGATCATGATTCCGATACTGGCAATCAGCACCGCATAGATTGCATTACGCTCAAGCTCTTTGGCCATTTCTGGATCAACGGTATTCACTTCATAAGAAGCAGTCTCATCCAGTTTGCTAAATTCTTGCTTGAATTTGCTTTCTTGGTTTTCATCCAGTACGTTCGAGAATCGAATATTAACCCGATCAGATCCAGTTGTAATCTGGACTTCCTTTGTGTCAACACCCAGTTCATTCACGATTGGATTGATTTGCTCCGTTGTAACTGCTTTGGATACGGTAATATCCACATTTGATCCTGAACGGAAGTCAACGGCGTAGTTTAATCCAAGTGAGAGCAAACTGATAATCCCTACCACAGTTAAAATGATCGAGAATGTATAGGCAATTTTACTTCCTTTAATATAATCAAAATTCCAATTAAAGCGCACGAATTTCACTCTCCTTCACTCCGAAGTACTTAGGCTTCTTCAACACGTTAGCCCGTACGAGCAGGGTCAACAGGAAGCGGGAGAAGAAAATATTCGTGATGATACTGGTGACAATATCAAAGATCAGCACGAGTGCAAAACCTTTAACCGCACCTGTACCCAGGAAGAACATAACAGCGGCCGCAATAATGGTAGTGACATTGGAGTCAATGATTGTCCGGAAGGAATGTTTACCACCCGCTTTAACCGAAGACAAGATCGACTTACCACTGCGCATCTCTTCTTTAATCCGTTCGTACGTGATGATATTGGCATCCACCGCCATCCCTATACCCAGGATAAACGCCGCAATACCTGGAAGGGTAAGCACGAATTCTCCTAAATAGAAGATTGCAAGTACCAGCCACGTATGTGTAATCAAGGCAAAACTCGCAATAATACCAGGAATGCGATAAAGCCCAATCATGAACACTAGAATAATAACGGAACCAATCAATCCCGCTTTAATAGTCTGATCCAAAGAAAGCTTACCAAGTGTTGCACCAACACTTTGTGAATACTTCTCTGTAAGTTTCAGTGGCAATGCACCCAGGTTAATGGTGTCACGAAGCTGGTTTGCTTCGTCACGTGTGTAAGCACCCGAAATCTGAGCGGAACCATCTGTCAACTGTTGTCTAACGGTTGGAGCAGATAGAAGCTCATCGTCCAAATAAATAGCGAGAGGTTGTCCGATCAAACGTTTGGTAATCTCGGAAAATTTGGCTTTGTCTTTCACTTGAATGTCAATCATCGGCTCATTCAATTGAGTGAACACAACTTTGGCTGCATTCTCAACAAATTCATTTCCGCGAAGCTCAATTTTGGTGTATTCGCCTTCCTTGTCGTTCTCTGCTTTACTACGGAAGGTCAAAACAGCAGGTTCTTTCATTTTGGCTCTAACTTCAGCCTCATCCGTAACCCCTGCCAACTTCAATCGAATCCGGTTGCTTCCTTCAGTGGTTACCTCCGGTTCGCTTGTTCCAAGCGCATTGGCGCGGCTTTCAAGGCTTTTGGCCGTTTGCACCAAAGATGCTTTCGTTACTTGTTGACCTGCTTCGAGCGGCTCTGCTTCATATAAAATCTCGTAGCCTCCCTTTAAATCAAGGCCCAAGCGTATATTTTTGAGCAGTTCCGGGCTTGTTCCCACCATTACCCCTGTGGTGACAAGCACGACCAGAATGAAACTGATAATTCTTTTCATGCCGTTCCTAGATCCCCTTTCGTTCTCAATATTCCTATTATAGCGATGCCGTAAAAAGCAGTCAATTTTCAACAAAAAAGATCCCTTTCGTCTAGAAAGAGGACCCCCGGTATGCAGACACGGTCATAAAGTTCATAAAGCTTGTTGCTTTCAGTGACAAAATGTCGTTCACCAGCTGGTGAAGCGGTGGAATGCCCTGTTTTTCATATTTATGACTGACGCAATTCCAGACATCTTTGCTGGTGACATATTCGTAACCGACAAGCCTTAATTCCTCCGCCTTGCTACGGCAGAGCATCTCTATTGATTGTTCCAACTCCACATCATTCATTTCTTCCAACGGGGAGCCTCCCTTCGTACATCCAAGCCTTTATGCGGCATCAATATTACATGATTCGACTTCACCTAATCATATTCCTTCTTGCTGATTATGGTTCTTTTTGTTAATCGTGTCCAAGTTGTCATGAGAAGATAAAGGACTGGCATAGGATGAAGAACAACGGCTTTGTCCCGTTTATGTTGATAGCCTGTACTTTCAACCGGGAAAGAGGGGTAGTCTTGAAGAAACAGACATTTATTCAGGGGGCCATGATCCTGCTCGCGGCAGGCATAATTAATCGAATACTTGGTTTCATACCGCGCATTGCGCTGCCACGAGTCATCGGTGCAGAAGGTGTTGGCATCTACCAATTGAGCTATCCCTTTTTTATCGTACTGGTGACATTAATTACGGGTGGTATTCCGCTCGCCGTAGCCAAGCTCGTTGCCGAAGCTGATACCGGTGCCAATCGTTATTCTCCCCAGCGAATCCTGCAAGTAAGCTTAAGTTTTACGTTGACCCTTGGTGTTGTATTCATGTTTTTGTGCATCCTGTTTGCACCCTGGGTTACCAAGTACGTGCTCACTGATGAGCGGGTGTACCATACGTTCGTTAGTATGAGCCCCATGATTGCCATTATCGCCGTATCTGCTGTCTACAGAGGGTACTTCCAAGGCAAGCAAAATATGATGCCTACTGCCATTTCATCCATTGTTGAAACCATCATTCGTATCGTCTGTGTCATTTGGTTTGCCTGGCTTCTCCTCCCCCACGGTATTGCCCAAGCTGCTGCTGGTGCCATGCTGGGCGCGCTCGTTGGAGAATTCGGCGGTATGCTTGTACTCTTGTGGAAGTATAACAGGCAGAAGAAAGAGTTACCGCTCGCTATGCAACAGAACATGTCCAATCTCACAGCCAAACCTTTAAACCCAATACCTTCAGTTCTGAAAGAAACGGGTACTCCACAGCCGGGATTAATCCGGCGTTTGCTTGCAATCTCTATTCCTGTTACAGCAGGCCGATTGGTTGGCTCCTTATCCTATCTGGCCGAAACCATCGTTACTGCCCAGAGTCTGGCTCTGGCAGGCATATCCAAAGGGCTCGCTACAGCACAATATGGTGCATTACAAGGTATGATTATTCCTTTGCTGCTGCTGCCGGGGGCACTAACCTCATCGCTCGCGACATCACTTGTGCCTTCACTGTCCGAAGCTTCTGCTCAGGGAGATCGCGCACTGATTCACAAAAGAATGCATCAGGCCTTACGTTTGGCACTTGTGACAGGTGCTCCGTTTTCCGTGTTTATGTATGTGCTTGCCGAACCGATGTGTCTTGTTCTGTATAATGATGCATCGATCGGAAGCATGCTGAAGCTAATGGCTCCTTTTGCTTTGTTCATTTATATTCAAGCTCCTCTTCAAGCTGCATTACAAGCTCTTGACCGTCCAGGTAAAGCATTGCTAAATACGTTTATCGGTGCTGTTATCAAAATCACGATGATTTTAACGCTTGCTTCCCAGCCTGAATATGGCATCTTCGGTGCAGTCATCGCCATCTGTGTGAATTCTACGGTAGTTACCCTGTTGCATGCCC
The DNA here is from genome assembly GCF_038002525.1 of Paenibacillus sp. FSL K6-4396. NCBI lineage: Bacteria > Bacillati > Bacillota > Bacilli > Caryophanales > Paenibacillaceae > Paenibacillus > Paenibacillus sp. FSL K6-4396. Next base: position 5,616,442 of record NZ_JBBOCR010000001.1, read on the forward strand.
AAAGCGTACGTAGCCTGCTACAGTTCCGCTTCAAAATGATGGATTGGGTCAAGACGGGTGCAGGAATGTTTATCATGGGAGCAGCGACCCTACTTGTATACGAAGAGACTGCCATGATATTGCCTTTTTGGGTAAGGATGCTTCTCGCTCCTTTTGTCGGGCTTATCGTGTATTTCATCGTCATGGGCTGGACCAAAATGATTGACTTTCATGATCTGTCCCGTGTTCCTTTGATTGGTTCATGGTTCAAGCGCCGGTCAGGCAAATGATTTTCATTTTTTATCATCTTTTGGACTGACATATATCTTCCCATTGTGGTCAATGGAACATATAAATACATCCTTGAAATCCAGAATTCCGTTATATTGAATTTGATTTTTCAGCCAAAATCTCGTTTTCTGAATGATCTCAAGATTCTGATCCTGAACCTTTCCGTCCATAATTAAGGGTAGTGGCAGACCTTCATATTTAATATTTGGAAATTTGATATTTGGAGATCCGTCAATCTGGTTTTTTCCCGTTTTGGATTTACTGGAAGAAGAATCTTCTGAGTCAGAACCGGAAGAATTGCTGTCGTTAGAAATATTCTCATCCTTGGGAAACACGGTCAGCTTGCCTGTGGTCTCCAAAATAGCGAAATCAACCTCACCGATACTGTCTACATTCTGTTCACGGAGTTGTTGCAATAGATCATCCAGATTATAGCGTTGCTTCCGCATCTCATCCCGGTGAAGGACGCCTTTGGAGATCAAAACAGTAGGTTTGCCATCAATTATCAGGCGAAGACGCCGACTTTTAAGACCTATAAAGGCCATTCCGATCTGTACAATGATCAAGGTAAGCATGGGGGCAATCCCGTGAGAGAGCGGTTTATCAATATCTTCAATGACAAAAGCAGCCATTTCAGCAAGCATAATGGACACGACAAGATCAAACATGGATAGCTTACCGATCTCACGTTTACCCATAACCCTCATTGCACAGTACACCAAAAAGTACATGAGAATGGTTCGAAAGATATGTGATCCGACATCTGGGAAGTTCACAACAGGGGTCCTCCTTCGAAACTGAGTTTTTAACAGTTAGCTGGGTAGTGCAATCCCTATTTTGACCTGAACCTTACATGCTCATGCAGAAATAATCCGTTCATTTAATGGAAAACAGTTCATAAGTCCGAAAGCTTGACCATACACTGTATTAACTTATAACTTGTACAAGGGGGTTGCTTCATGCAATTGATCCGCCGCTTGGTTTCGTTTCGAGTGTCCAATCCGATTCTGTCAGGCCTCTGTCAGGCTTTTGTATGGATGTTTATCGGGGCATTTATTCTCTCCTTGTTTCTCTGGATGAGCGGAATGCGGGAACAGGACCTCTCGTTGTATACCTATGTTGTTCATGGCTTGTCATTATTGGTTGGTGGTTTTGTGGCAGGCAAACGTTCTGGTGAAAAAGGATGGTACTACGGAGGGATTACCGGAATCGTATATGGACTCCTTGTGCTGTTGATCGGATTTCTCGCGCTGGATGCTTCGTTTAATTGGAAGGATAGTCTACAACTGCTTAGCGCGTTTTTCATTTCAGCTCTCGGTGGCATATTCGGTGTAAATACGCATCGCTCCTAACTGACTGGTAAAGAACATCGACCTTCACTCATAAATCAAAAAAGAGAACCGGTGTCTCCAGGGAGATCCGGTTCTCTACTAGTGAATACGCCACAAACGTACCCTTATTATTCTATGTTACAGTAACTATTCAACAGCCGTATCACGAGCTACGGCCGTGCTGATTGCATTGCGGTCAAATGTAAGCTTAGTTACATCGTTTACACGCAATACAACCACATCGTCCGTAATCTCAGCGATCGTTCCGTGAAGGCCACCAATCGTTACAATTTTATCGCCTTTTTTCAACTGGCTCAGCATGGAATTCCGTTGCTTTTGCTTTTTGTTCTGTGGACGAATCATTAAGAAGTAGAAAATCGCAACCATGAGTACTAAAGGTACAATCAAAGATACGATTCCACCGCCTTGCGCTCCTGCTAGAGGCATTCCTTGAAACATTCAAAACTCCCCCTTATCGACTATACGTACAGATATTACTTGTTACGCCGGCTTCCGCAAAACTTGAATCAGAAACCTTTGTCATTGTCATGAAGACCATATTGATCGAAAAATTCATCCCGGAAATCAAGCAAACGATCTTCCATAATGGCTTTACGTACGTTACGCATCAAATTCTGCAAGAAATGAAGATTATGGATCGTTGTCAAACGCAGGCCAAATGTTTCATCTGCTTTGATCAAATGACGCAGATAAGCTCTGGAATAGTTGCGGCAAGTGTAGCAATCACATTCAGGATCTAATGGTCCAAAATCTGTTGCAAACTTGGCATTGCGAACTACCAGACGTCCTTGGCTGGTCATTGTTGTTCCGTTACGGGCAATCCGGGTTGGCAGAACACAATCGAACATGTCCACTCCACGAATTGATCCCTCAATCAACGCATCGGGCGAACCTACCCCCATCAAATAACGTGGTTTATTGGATGGCAACAAAGGTAACGTATAATCCAATACACCATACATCAAATGTTTCGGTTCTCCAACACTCAGTCCACCAATAGCATACCCCGGGAAATCCATGGAAGTCAAATCTGCGGCGCTCTGACGGCGAAGATCCTCATGCATGCCTCCCTGTACGATGGCAAACAGACCTTGGTCATGCGGACGAGCGTGACTTTCGAGACAACGTTCCGCCCAGCGGCTTGTTCTTTCGAGTGATTTTTTTACATATTCATATTCAGCCGGATACGGTGGGCATTCATCAAACGCCATCATAATATCGGAGCCAAGTGCGTTCTGGATTTCCATCGCCACTTCAGGAGAAAGGAACTTCTTGTCTCCATTCAGATGAGAACGGAAGTTAACGCCTTCTTCCGTAATTTTGCGCATCTCGCTGAGAGAAAACACTTGGAATCCGCCGCTGTCCGTCAGAATTGGACGATCCCAGTTCATGAATTTGTGCAATCCGCCAGCTTCACGGATGATTTCATGTCCTGGTCTTAGAAACAGGTGATAGGTATTACTCAAAATAATCTGAGCATCCATTTCTTTCAACTCTTCAGGGCTCATTGTTTTGACAGTCGCCTGTGTCCCTACAGGCATAAAGGTTGGTGTCTCAATAATACCGTGAGGTGTATGTACACGTCCCAGACGTGCACCGGATTGTTTGCAAGTTTTGATATGTTCATACGTAATTGCTGCCATTGGTTTTAATCATCCTCTAAAAGTTAATCGTTATACCGTTATACTAATATATCAACATGGCATCGCCGAAGCTGAAGAACCGGTATTTCTCTTGGATGGCTTCCTCATATGCCTGCATAATATGTTCCCTGCCTGCTAGTGCACTAACCAACATAACCAACGTGGATTTCGGGAGATGAAAATTCGTAAGCATCCCATCGATCACTTTGAAGGAATAGCCTGGGTAGATGAAAATGCTGGTCCATCCGCTGCTCGCTTGCAGTATTCCATTTTCAAATTTGCTGCCTACCGTTTCCAGAGTCCGGCAACTGGTTGTACCAACCGCAAAAACACGGTGTCCATTCTCTTTGGTCTGGTTAATCAGGTCTGCTGTTTCTTGTGACAAGGAGTAATACTCCTCATGCATGACATGATCTTCTACAACGTCTACCGACATTGGTCTGAATGTTCCCAGTCCTACATGAAGCGTGATGAAGGCCACATTAACACCTTTGGCACGAATCTGATCCAACAATTCATCCGTAAAGTGCAGTCCCGCTGTAGGTGCAGCAGCCGATCCTTCATGCTTGGCATACACGGTCTGATACCGTTCGCGGTCATCCAATGTCTCCTTGATATAAGGTGGCAACGGCATCTCACCCAAACGGTCCAGAATCTCCTGGAAGATTCCATCATACGTAAACGTAAGCGTACGTGCCCCCATCTCGCCCTCTTCTTCAATGATTGCCTTCAGTTCCTCACCGAATACGATGACCGAACCGGCTTTCAGCTTTTTACCCGGCTTAACCAGTGCTTCCCACTTGTCGCCTTCCACATTTTTAAGCAATAGCACTTCCGCTTTTGCTCCTGTATCTTCTTTTGTACCAAACAGACGAGCTGGAAGAACACGTGTATCATTCAGAATCAATGTATCGCCGGGATTCAGAAAATCGATAATATCAGGAAATGTTTGATGATTAATCTCACCACTATCTTTGTTCAAGGTAAGCAAACGGGATGCCGTGCGATCAAGCAACGGCGTCTGTGCTATCAATTGCTCCGGTAATTCAAAATCATATAAGTTCACATTCATTTAGTTTCATTCCTTAACAATAGTCGCATTTTGATAATAGTGTTTCAATATTGCCTGGTAATCATACCCCTCATCTGCCATGCCTTTGGCTCCCCATTGGGACAAGCCCAATCCGTGGCCATTGCCCTGACCGATGAACATGAAGGTCTGACCCTGCGTTACCGCTCTCGCTTGACCATCACCACTCATCACCACAAGGGCATTACCGGATGATGAGCCTGTACCAGAGGCAGACATTACAGCAGCACCATTAGAACCGGTTTTGCTGGCTGTTTTGCCGTCAGCGCCTAATACAGTATAACTTCCGGTTCCTGCAATATCAAATAAAGTGCTCGGTAATCCACCAAGCGCAGAGCGGTATGTATCGGCATATTTCACCGTCATAGCCTGTCCGTTGGCAGTGACTTCAAGTGCTCTTCCGGAAGGTCCACGCTTGGTCACTTCCAAGGTTGAGATTGAAGCAGGAACAGACGCTGTTGTTTTACCCTGAAGGGATTTAACCAACTGTGCAGACGTGAAAGGTCCTCTCACCCAAGCATAATCATTCGATTGAGCCACTTTTGCCAGTACAACAGCTTCGTTGCCTGGATTCATTTTGGCTACAGGTTCAACGGTGGATTGAATTAACGGAATGGCACGTACATTGGTGTTCTGAGCCGTTACCGTCACTTTGGCCAGTCCCGCATTGGTCTTGGTCGTTAATTCTTTGATGTTATCCTCACGAATGTACCCGCTAACGCCTGAACTCAGCAGCACATGGTACCACGTATGTAATCCTGCCTGGGCTGATGTATCCCCTGAGCTAACCACATTGGTGAACACACCTGCTCCGCCGTTCCATACCTCAGAAGGATGAGCGGTCTGTCCGCCCGCATTGGAGGAGAACACCGCTTCGATAATTTTCCCACCGCTCTTGACTACTTCTCCAGCAGTTGCATCTACTGCGCTGGTTACTTTATCGTTCTCCGAACCAATCCCGTTATAGGCTTGGCTGAGCGTTGTATCCACAACATTGGCAATTTTGAAACGTTCACCCTGTTGAAGCGCGTAGGATCGGGCAGCTACGGCTTGAACTTTCAGAGCTTCAGCAGGCCAGGAGGAATACACCTCTGCCCCTACGACAGAGTACAGGTATTGCTCCAGTGGAACGACATTGACCAACGCCAGATCACCACTTACGATGCTGATTTCCATATCTCCACGATACGTTCGCTGGGAACGTTCCACTACTTTGATACCATTCCCATTCCCTTGTACCAATGCTTTGGATTCAGTACCTGCAATGGTGTAATGGGGAGCTGTTTTGAGTGCATCCGTACTTAATCCTGCATCCTGGCGGATGATGAGCCCTGCACTATTGTTGACAGGTGAAAGGCTTACCCCCGGAGCTTTGGCTTCCACACTGTTCTTTAATGCGGTTAATTCCGCATCCGTTGAAGCTTCACCCACCCATACTGCATATGCTTGGCTTCCTCCACTCAGTTGAAGGACCGGATAAGCACTACTAACTCCTGTTGATAAAAGGTTGGCTTGCGCTGCCTCTGCTTCCTGAAGTGAACCATACGTTCCAGCAGACAGGCGCTTACTTCCGGTCACAGTTGGCTTTTGACCAGCCAATTGAGCTGCTGCTGCCTTTTGTACCCGTGTAACAGCTTGTCCAGCCAGTGCCTCCGTTGCATAATTGCCTGTGTAGAGCTGGTAAATGGCATTTCCATTCACAGACGTTGTGAACAACAACGGCTTATCCGCGGTTGCCTGCAACAATTTTGCTGCTGCAGATGCTGCCTTGAAATCCGCTGTTTCCAACACTTTCACTCTGAAACCATCTGCACTGAAACGAACTTGCCCTGCCGGAAGGCTTACATTTGCGCCACTCTCCGATTGGATGCTCCATTGTCCGGTCGATTCAAGCGTAATGAGTGATGTAGTTGATTTATACGTACTGCCCAGATTCGCAAACAAGGCTACCCGGATCGTCTGTCCATCATTTCCTGCTGCATATGCAGGCACTTGCAGACAACCCACTGTCAAAAGAGCTGCCGCCAGTACCTTCAATCGACGACTCCACTTCTTCGTTCGTATTGCTTTTCCCACAATCAGACTCCTCTCCATGCATTGCCTTCACTTTATATCGGATTAACACACGTAATATTTCAATGTTTATGGTGAACCTTCAATTGGTAAACGTTCGAATCGTGGACTTTCACCAGGCTCTATTATTTTCCGTCTCTTGGTGGAACAGGTAGACCCAAATGATGATAGGCTAGATCTGTTACGATCCTGCCCCTTGGTGTACGCTGAATCATACCAATCTGAAGCAGATACGGTTCATAAACATCCTCGATCGTCTGACTTTCTTCACCAATTGTAGCAGCAATGGTATCCAACCCTACCGGACCTCCCCGGAAGCTGTTGATCATCGATTTGAGCATCTTATGATCGATCTCATCCAGGCCACGCGGATCAATCTGGAGACGTTGCAACGCTTCTTCCGCCAGTGTCTGTGTTATAATCCCGTCACCACGCACCTGTGCAAAGTCACGTACTCGTTTTAACAAACGGTTCGCGATCCTCGGTGTCCCACGTGAGCGCAAAGCAATCTCTTGCGCAGCATCCCCCACAATTTCCACACCCAAAATTTCGGTAGAGCGTGAGACGATATAAGCCAGCTCATCAACTGTGTAGAATTCCAATCGACTGATAACACCAAATCGGTCTCGAAGTGGAGCAGACAGCAAGCCAGCACGCGTTGTAGCCCCAATCAGAGTGAATGGCGGCAGATCCAGCCGAACGGAACGTGCACTTGGACCTTTACCAATCATAATGTCCAATGCGGAATCTTCCATAGCGGGGTACATGACTTCTTCAACTGTACGATGCAAACGATGAATCTCATCAATAAACAGGACATCGCCTTCCTGCAGATTGGTTAACAATGCTGCAAGATCACCCGGGCGTTCAATAGCCGGGCCTGACGTAGTTCGTAAATTAACGCCCAGTTCGTTGGCAATAATATTGGCAAGTGTTGTTTTACCCAGTCCAGGTGGGCCATATAACAAAACGTGATCCAATGCCTCATTACGAAATTTGGCAGCTTCAATATATATCTTTAAATTTTCCTTCACCTGATTCTGTCCGATATATTCATTCAGATACCGGGGACGAAGACTCAACTCAACATTTTGGTCCTCCATCATCAGGTTCGCGGAAATAATCCGATCATCCATGTTCATCCCTACCTTTTTTTGCAGGCTACAGCTATATTAGAATATGCAATTTGTATTATCCCGTAAACAGCATTTGCAGCGCCTTTTTCATCAACACATCAACGGAATCTGCTGTAGTAACATCCTTTTTCAATTTGAGCCATACTTTATCAAGCTCACTGTCAGTATACCCAAGTGCCTTGAGACCTTCACGTGCCTCATCCCAGGCTGAACCACTTCCCGACTCTTCCGATGGAGGAGCGAACAAACCTGTTGCATAAGCTGCCGCACCAAAGCTATCCAGCTTATCCTTGAGATCCAGAATCATGCGTTGTGCAGTCTTCTTGCCGATGCCTGGCAATTTGGTCAAGAACGTAAGATTCTCCTGATAAATCGCCGTAACCACATGTTCTGGTGTACCTCCAGCGAGTATGCCCAGAGCTACTTTTGGACCGATACCGGATACTTCAATCAGTTTACGGAACAAACGCTGCTCATCCCGGGTAACAAATCCAAACAGCAACATCGCATCCTCACGCACATGATGGTGAGTGTACACCGTAATTTCGCCTTCTTGCTTGGCAAACGCAAATGGATTCGGACAGAATACGCGATACCCTACACCATGAACATCCAGCACAATATAATCATTCTCTACATGAATGAACTGTCCTCTTAGAAAATCAATCATTTTCGCAATACCTCATTCAACTTGGAATTTAATGTATAAGAGTGTGCGTGGCACACGGCTACAGCCAATGCATCCGCTACGTCATCCGGCTTAGGAACGACCTGAAGACGCAAGAACATTTTGACCATCTCCTGTACTTGCTTCTTCTCCGCTTTACCGTACCCCACAACAGCCTGCTTGATCTGCATTGGCGTATACTCTGCAATAGGTAAACCCTTCTGCGCGGCAGCGAGTACCATAACGCCTCTCGCCTGACTGACAGACATTGCTGTTGTAACGTTCCGGTTGAAAAAAAGTTTCTCTAGCGCTACTGCGTCAGGTTTGTATTTATCAATCAATTGCACCATACCTTCATATACGTGAAGCAACCGTTCCTCTTCAGGGGTATGAGCTTCCGTCTGAATACATCCATATTGTACGGGTACCACCTTACTGCCGATTTTATCCACAAAACCAAAACCAACAATCGCAATACCCGGGTCAATTCCCAAAAAACGCAAAACCATCTCTCCCTCACAAAAGCGAACATATGTATCGTTCATTTCATTATAACAAAAGATAGACCCTGCGGCAGGAAAAACTTTGTCTAACTGATTACTCGTCTTTATTCGCGGAATTTTTACATGTTTATTCGTATTTTCAACTATTTCAGTATAAACGACAAAAAGGACATCTCTTCGATGTCCTTCATCATATTCCACATATATTTGGGTGTAACGCTTGGTTCCCTAAACCATCAATGTTATTGCTATTGCCACCATTTCACCATCGTTTCAGTACTTCACAATCTTAGTACTGTAGGTGAGGACGTTTGGATTACCCGCCATTATGGATTAAATGATGATCTTCATCCACGGCGTAGTCACTGAACGTAGAGATCACGCTATCATACTCATCCTTGTCCTGAATCCGAATCCCCTGCTGCAATTGATCCAGCACCCCTTCAGGCAAAGAACTTTCCAACGTCCCAACATCCAATTGAAAGAACGTACGAATAACCTTCTCTTTTGCCGGCTTACCCTCGTACAAATTAAGGTTCCCTACAGCATCTATGCTGATATAAGCCTGCTGTTTACAAAGCGGTGAAAGATCATCTACACGTTGCTTCAAATGCAACTCATCTGATGTTCCGACGGTAGCATCCCATTCCGGATGTTGAGCAAGGAGCATCTTCAACTGCGGTCTAGCCATCTTGCCTAACTGCTCTGTCTCCACTCCGCAGATGTACTGTGTTTCCAAAACCACACTTGTCAAATGATCCGGATCAGAATCAAGTTGCTCTACTAACGCCTGAATCTCCTGTTCAGATCTTGTTTCCTGCGTAACAGGCCCCATCACACTGGTTGCCTCACTAAAATTAGTTGTCAGCAAACGCTCAATCGCCGATGAGATGGACAACCCGCTATAAGCCAATATCGTAACTGCAAGCAGAGCCGCCGTCATCCATACTGTTCGTTTCCACCGTCGCCAGCGTCTCTTGAATTGTTTTCTGAAGTTAAACGTGTTCACATGAACCCCTTCTATCACTTTTTAAACCTATTGTGACCTAAAGACTGAGGCTTTATGCACAACTAACTTATCGCTGAAGAAGGAACACACATGTGTTAGGTTAGAGAACTTGTCATAGTGAATACCGGAACCTGCATTTATAGAATCTTATATAGATAAATATAAAAAAACACTATCTAATTATAGATAGTGTTTTTAGAGATCGGGATGACACGATTTGAACATGCGACCCCCTGGTCCCAAACCAGGTGCTCTACCAAGCTGAGCTACATCCCGTTATATATACCGGCGAGAGGACTCGAACCTCCACGGTTTCCCACTCGATTTTGAGTCGAGCGCGTCTGCCATTCCGCCACGCCGGCAAATTTGAAGTTATAATGGCGCGCCCTGAGAGATTCGAACTCCCGGCCTTTTGATTCGTAGTCAAACGCTCTATCCAGCTGAGCTAAGGGCGCAAATATTGGAGCGGAAGACGGGAATCGAACCCGCGACCCTCGCCTTGGCAAGGCGATGCTCTACCGCTGAGCCACTTCCGCATACGGTATTAATAAATATAAAAATGGCGGAACCGACGGGATTCGAACCCGCGATCTCCTGCGTGACAGGCAGGCATGTTAGGCCAACTACACCACGGTTCCAGATCACTTTCTCAAAGGAAAGTATAATTGCGGGGGCAGGATTTGAACCTGCGGCCTTCGGGTTATGAGCCCGACGAGCTACCGGGCTGCTCCACCCCGCGTCGTTATAAAGTTTATATGGTGGAGGCTGAGGGGATCGAACCCCCGACCCTCTGCTTGTAAGGCAGATGCTCTCCCAGCTGAGCTAAGCCTCCAACTTATATGACCCGTAGGGGATTCGAACCCCTGTTACCTCCGTGAAAGGGAGGTGTCTTAACCCCTTGACCAACGGGCCTTAATGGCTCCCCGAACAGGGCTCGAACCTGTGACAACTCGATTAACAGTCGAGTGCTCTACCAACTGAGCTATCAGGGAATATATGCATTTGCAGAGCAAATGCAATTCATCGTACAACATTAACAAGCAGAGCCTGTTTTCTATGTATGATGAAAGAGTTCGCTTGGCGGCGTCCTACTCTCCCAGGACCCTGCGGTCCAAGTACCATCGGCGCTAGAGGGCTTAACGGTCGTGTTCGGGATGGGTACGTGTGGAACCCCTCCGCCATCGCCACCAAACGCGATTTGTCGAAGCATAGCTTCTTGAAATCAGATATGGAACTGAAAATCATACACACGTTCTGTGATGTACCCATTTTCATTTCAGAGATCATTCTCTGAAAACTAGATTCGAAACGAAACACGCGAATTATCACTTGCTATTGGATAAGCCCTCGACCGATTAGTACTGGTCAGCTCCATGCATTGCTGCACTTCCACCCCCAGCCTATCTACCTCGTCGTCTTCAAGGGGTCTTACATACTGGGAAATCTCATCTTGAGGGGGGCTTCACGCTTAGATGCTTTCAGCGTTTATCCCGTCCGTACATAGCTACCCAGCGGTGCTCCTGGCGGAACAACTGGTACACCAGCGGTACGTCCATCCCGGTCCTCTCGTACTAAGGACAGCTCCTCTCAAATTTCCTACGCCCACGACAGATAGGGACCGAACTGTCTCACGACGTTCTGAACCCAGCTCGCGTACCGCTTTAATGGGCGAACAGCCCAACCCTTGGGACCTACTTCAGCCCCAGGATGCGATGAGCCGACATCGAGGTGCCAAACCTCCCCGTCGATGTGGACTCTTGGGGGAGATAAGCCTGTTATCCCCAGGGTAGCTTTTATCCGTTGAGCGATGGCCCTTCCATGCGGTACCACCGGATCACTAAGCCCGACTTTCGTCCCTGCTCGACTTGTAGGTCTCGCAGTCAAGCTCCCTTATGCCTTTGCACTCTTCGAATGATTTCCAACCATTCTGAGGGAACCTTTGGGCGCCTCCGTTACTCTTTAGGAGGCGACCGCCCCAGTCAAACTGCCCACCTGACACTGTCCCCGCACCGGATTACGGTACCAGGTTAGAACCTAGATACGATCAGGGTGGTATCCCAACGTTGCCTCCACAGAAGCTTGCGCTCCTGCTTCAAAGGCTCCCACCTATCCTGTACAGATCGTACCCAAATTCAATATCAAGCTGCAGTAAAGCTCCATGGGGTCTTTCCGTCTTGTCGCGGGTAACCTGCATCTTCACAGGTATTAAAATTTCACCGGATCTCTCGTTGAGACAGCGCCCAAGTCGTTACGCCATTCGTGCGGGTCAGAATTTACCTGACAAGGAATTTCGCTACCTTAGGACCGTTATAGTTACGGCCGCCGTTTACTGGGGCTTCGGTTCACAGCTTCGGGATTACTCCCTAACCACTCCCCTTAACCTTCCAGCACCGGGCAGGCGTCAGCCCGTATACTTCGCCTTACGGCTTCGCACAGACCTGTGTTTTTGCTAAACAGTCGCTTGGGCCTTTTCACTGCGGCCCCCTCGTGCTATTCACACTACCGGGGCACCCCTTCTCCCGAAGTTACGGGGTCATTTTGCCGAGTTCCTTAACGAGAGTTCTTCCGCGCGCCTTAGAATACTCTTCTCGCCTACCTGTGTCGGTTTGCGGTACGGGCACCTTCACCTGGCTAGAGGCTTTTCTTGGCAGTGTGAGATCATGACCTTCGCTACTACAATTTTCGCTCCCCATCACAGCTCAGCCTTACAATGTGCGGATTTGCCTACACATCAGCCTTACTGCTTAGACGGACATCCATCAGTCCGCGTCACTACCCTACTGCGTCCCCCCATTGCTCATAACGGCTTACGGTGGTACAGGAATTTCGACCTGTTGTCCTTCGACTACGCCTTTCGGCCTCGCCTTAGGTCCCGACTTACCCTGAGCGGACGAGCCTTCCTCAGGAACCCTTAGGCTTTCGGCGGATCAGATTCTCACTGATCTTTTCGTTACTCATACCGGCATTCTCACTTGTATAATGTCCAGCGCTCCTTACGGTACACCTTCAACCCTTATACAACGCTCCCCTACCCCTGATGCATTGCATCAAGCCATAGCTTCGGTGGTGTGTTTAGCCCCGTTACATTTTCGGCGCAGAGTCACTCGACCAGTGAGCTATTACGCACTCTTTCAATGGTGGCTGCTTCTAAGCCAACATCCTGGTTGTCTGTGCAACTCCACATCCTTTCCCACTTAACACACACTTGGGGACCTTAGCTGATGGTCTGGGCTGTTTCCCTTTTGACAATGGATCTTAGCACTCACTGTCTGACTCCCGGAAGTAAGTCTATGGCATTCGGAGTTTGACTGAGCTTGGTAACCCTTGCGGGCCCCGCACCCAATCAGTGCTCTACCTCCACGACTCTGTTTTCCGAGGCTAGCCCTAAAGCTATTTCGGGGAGAACCAGCTATCTCCGAGTTCGATTGGAATTTCTCCGCTACCCCCACCTCATCCCCGCATTTTTCAACATGCGTGGGTTCGGGCCTCCAGTGCGTGTTACCGCACCTTCACCCTGGACAGGGGTAGATCACCCGGTTTCGGGTCTACGTCCACGTACTAAGTCGCCCTATTCAGACTCGCTTTCGCTGCGGCTCCGGCTCTTCACCTTAACCTTGCACGGGAACGTAACTCGCCGGTTCATTCTACAAAAGGCACGCCATCACCCCTAAAACGGGCTCTGACTTTTTGTAAGCACACGGTTTCAGGTTCTATTTCACTCCCCTTCCGGGGTGCTTTTCACCTTTCCCTCACGGTACTGCTTCACTATCGGTCGCTAGGAAGTATTTAGCCTTGGCAGATGGTCCTGCCGGATTCATACGGGGTTTCACGTGCCCCGCACTACTCGGGATCCGTCTCGGAGGGAACCAACTTTCAATTACAGGGCTTTTACCTTCTTTGGCGGGCCTTTCCAGACCTCTTCGCTTAACCGGTTCCTTTGTAACTCCATGTGAGACGTCCCACAACCCCAAAGAGCAAGCTCCTTGGTTTGGGCTTCTCCGCGTTCGCTCGCCGCTACTGACGGAATCACTATTGTTTTCTCTTCCTCAGGGTACTTAGATGTTTCAGTTCCCCTGGTATGCCTCTGCACAACCTATGTATTCAGTTGTGAGTAACTGGAAATTACCCCAGCTGGGTTTCCCCATTCGGACACCCCCGGATCAAAGCTTGCTTACAGCTCCCCGAGGCAGTTTCGTTGTTCGCCACGTCCTTCATCGGCTCCTAGCGCCTAGGCATCCTCCGTGTGCTCTTAGTAGCTTAACCAGTTTGCTCCGGTTTTGGCTGCTCGCTTCCCTTGTTTTGGACTACGTCCAAAGCCAAAAGTCACTCCCATCCAATACCATCGCAAAAGCAATTAAGTACCAATTTATTAAACTTGTTTAACACAAGTTCAGCTAAAAAGGAATGTTCTAATTCGCGTTTGTTTCGTTTCGATATCTAGTTTTCAAAGAACAAGCTCCATGCAAAAGCAAGCTGTTTTGAGAGTTTGAGCTCTCAAAACTGAGCAACGAGTGAGTTAAAAGCTTTACGAAGTAAAGCTCGCTTCGGAAGCATGCTTCCTGAAGACTTATATTTGAATGTTTCCGTTGCAGGAAACGATTCTCCATAGAAAGGAGGTGATCCAGCCGCACCTTCCGATACGGCTACCTTGTTACGACTTCACCCCAATCATCTATCCCACCTTCGGCGGCTGGCTCCTTGCGGTTACCCCACCGACTTCGGGTGTTATAAACTCTCGTGGTGTGACGGGCGGTGTGTACAAGACCCGGGAACGTATTCACCGCGGCATGCTGATCCGCGATTACTAGCAATTCCGACTTCATGCAGGCGAGTTGCAGCCTGCAATCCGAACTGAGACCGGCTTTGTTGGGATTGGCTCCATCTCGCGATTTCGCAGCCCGTTGTACCGGCCATTGTAGTACGTGTGTAGCCCAGGTCATAAGGGGCATGATGATTTGACGTCATCCCCACCTTCCTCCGGTTTGTCACCGGCAGTCTATCTAGAGTGCCCACCCGAAGTGCTGGCAACTAAATATAAGGGTTGCGCTCGTTGCGGGACTTAACCCAACATCTCACGACACGAGCTGACGACAACCATGCACCACCTGTCTCCTCTGTCCCGAAGGAAAGATACATCTCTGTATCGGTCAGAGGGATGTCAAGACCTGGTAAGGTTCTTCGCGTTGCTTCGAATTAAACCACATACTCCACTGCTTGTGCGGGTCCCCGTCAATTCCTTTGAGTTTCAGTCTTGCGACCGTACTCCCCAGGCGGAGTGCTTAATGTGTTAACTTCGGCACCAAGGGTATCGAAACCCCTAACACCTAGCACTCATCGTTTACGGCGTGGACTACCAGGGTATCTAATCCTGTTTGCTCCCCACGCTTTCGCGCCTCAGCGTCAGTTACAGCCCAGAGAGTCGCCTTCGCCACTGGTGTTCCTCCACATATCTACGCATTTCACCGCTACACGTGGAATTCCACTCTCCTCTTCTGCACTCAAGTCACCCAGTTTCCAGTGCGATCCGGGGTTGAGCCCCGGGATTAAACACCAGACTTAAATGACCGCCTGCGCGCGCTTTACGCCCAATAATTCCGGACAACGCTTGCCCCCTACGTATTACCGCGGCTGCTGGCACGTAGTTAGCCGGGGCTTTCTTCTCAGGTACCGTCACCTTGAGAGCAGTTACTCTCCCAAGCGTTCTTCCCTGGCAACAGAGCTTTACGATCCGAAAACCTTCATCACTCACGCGGCATTGCTCCGTCAGGCTTTCGCCCATTGCGGAAGATTCCCTACTGCTGCCTCCCGTAGGAGTCTGGGCCGTGTCTCAGTCCCAGTGTGGCCGATCACCCTCTCAGGTCGGCTACGCATCGTCGCCTTGGTGAGCCGTTACCTCACCAACTAGCTAATGCGCCGCAGGCCCATCCCCAAGTGACAGATTGCTCCGTCTTTCCAGTTTCCTTCAGGCGAAGAAAACAATTATTCGGTATTAGCTACCGTTTCCGGTAGTTGTCCCAAACTTGAGGGCAGGTTGCCTACGTGTTACTCACCCGTCCGCCGCTAACCATCAGAGAAGCAAGCTTCTCATCAAGTCCGCTCGACTTGCATGTATTAGGCATGCCGCCAGCGTTCGTCCTGAGCCAGGATCAAACTCTCCAATAAAGTATTGAAAAGAGCGATAAGCTCATTTTGAATCTGACGAGATTAAAAATCTCATTTGTGCTCCAGTCGATTCAAGCCAAGGCTTGTCTCAACTTTCGCGTTCATTCTGCAAGCAGAATGTTTACTCACTCGTTGTTCAGTTTTCAAAGATCAAACTTATTTCATTATCTCTTGTGTTTCCCGTGTCAGCACTGTGTTTCAGCGGCGACTTAAATAATATATCATACGGCTGAATGTAATGCAACAGTTTTTTTTCATTTCTTTTCTTTAGTAGTTTTACATTAGCCAAAGCTATCATATCCGTACCCTATCTTGTCCTTCCATATTAGGTCATGCTAATAGGGTACAAATATTTTAACACATTTATGAAAGGGTTTACAATAACTTCTTAATAAAATGCTTTCTATCATTTCCTGGGCAACTAAATCTCCGTTATGCGCACCTCAATGTTCACTCAGGTAAGCGAGAAGCCAGCTCTCTATTACAGAGCTGGCTTCCCACTTATATAACAGCTATCTCACTTATTGTTCAATCGCAATCCCAAGGTTAGTTTTGTATCCAAGGATTACGACGCTTTTTATCAGATTTTCGTTGGTTGGAAGGAGCTGCACCCTCTCTGGATGTTTTCCCGGACACGGATACCTTGGATTTATTCTTCAGAGGAGCCTTGCTTGTTCTGCGTTTTGCAGCTGTCGGTTTATTCCCTGCTTGCTTGGACTTCCCTTCCGAATCTGATCCAACCTCTTCAATTGCTACCTGACTTAAGTTAGCGTCTTCACGCCCCCCTTTTTTACCACCCTTGCCTTGCCCTTGAGGAGGGTACATTTCACCAAATGCTCCAAGAGGGGACGGCGGAACCATGCTCTGAGTAGGATACGGATTCTGATAAGCATACTCAATAGGCTGGTTTGGCATCGTTGATGTGGACATTTCAGGCGGCATACCGTACGAAGGACCGTACATATTCCATGCCGGATCCTGATAACCATGAGAAGGATAAGTATACTGCGGCATATGTGTATGTGAGCCACATCCGCATGGAGGGTACGGAAGCATTGAGTATGGAGACATGAAAGGCGGCTGATGATTCATATGACTAGGTGCTACATACGTTGGGAATGGACTATTCACTTCGCCAGCTGGTGCAATCGGAAATGAGTTGTTTTGCATGTCTGCGGACAGATTCGGCATAACGTTATTGTGGTTATAACCCTGCTCCGCGCCAGTCCACGGACTGTTAGGCAGATCACTGCCACTATAAGGACTAACTTCCGGAATCCCTGGAAACCCCGCATTGTTACTCGCTCCTGCCGTGTACATGTCTTGCTGAGCACCATACACCTCTTGTACAGGAACCGGGATTTGAACATAAGGGTGCTCGGCTGGCGCATGATGCAACTTATTACCACAACCACAAGGCTTTTTCGTTGCTGGTGCAACCTCAGTTGGAGACTTTGTATTAGGCATTACAGGCAAAGGCATAATTTCAGGCGATAGATTAGGCATTGTGTATTTCTTGGATTCTGCTACCGGTTTTACCTCAACTTCGGGTTTAACCTCTTCTTTTTTGTGCGTTTCCTTTTCGGGTTTCACTTCAGGAAGCTCTGGTAACTGCGGCAGTACCTCCAGTTCAGGCTTCACATTCGGCTTCTCCGTATTGGCTGGTGGTGGAGCAGGGACCGGAACAGGAACCTCTGCTACTGGAGCAGGAGGAGTTGGCATAACTGGCGCCGGTGGTTCCGGTTCTTTGACTCCCGTGTATTCCTTACCTTCAGGTGACAACTTTTCATGAGCAGCAATATTGCTGGCACCCGAATTAGATGTGCTGTTTCCTTGTGCGTGCATAGATGGAATATAAACTGTCTCCCCCACCAACAGAGCGTTCGGGTTTTTCAACTGTGGATTGGCATTGACCATATCTTTCAAAGGAACTCCCCAGGCTTGTGCCAACTTCCATAACGAATCTCCTTGCTGCACCTTGTGACTGTGGAGCACACCCTCCGGTTTCGGTGTTACTGGCTCAGCAGGGATTTTGACCTTCATGCCAATATCCAGCTTGTCGGGATTTGTGATTTGCGGATTAGCCGCGATCAATTTGTCCAGCGCTACATTGTATTTTTGGGACAGCAGATATAATGTGTCGCCTTTTTTCACCATGTGTATTTTCACAGGGAACTAACCTCCTAGACGTCATACTTGGGCAGTACATTTGCCCATACCGTTACTACATCCTATGCAGAAACCGGGCTAATGACATCAACTAAACAAAAAAAATCCTCCTGTCTCCAAAATCCCCATACACCAGGTATGCAGAATTTTATCGGACAAGGAGGATTCCTGTTCCCTATGTTATGCAATTCTAACTTAAGATTCCCACACTTTATATCCATCTTTGTCAACAATCTGACGGAATGCTTCCAGCAATCTCAGCGTTACCGGACCTGCTACCCCAGTGCCAATTGTTCTTCCATCCACTTCATATGCAGCGATAACTTCTGCAGCTGTCCCGGTGAAAAAGACTTCGTCTGCGATATACACATCATGCAGGGTGAATGGCACTTCTTTTAATTCAAGCTCCAGTTCGCCACATAGATCGATAATCGCTTGACGTGTAATACCTTCAAGTGCTCCGAGATAACAAGGGGGCGTGTACACTACACCATTTTTGATGATGAAGATGTTATCACTTGAACCCTCAGTAACGTAACCTTGGGAGTTCAGCATAATTGCTTCACCAGCACCTGAATAGTTAGACTGGATTTTAACCAGGATGTTATTCAGATAGTTCAATGATTTAATTTTTGGATTCAAGGCGTCCGGAATGTTCCGGCGTTGGGATACAGAAACTGCTTTCAATCCAGTAAGATAAGCTTCCTCCGGATAGATCGCCAATTGTTCCACGATGATGATTACGGATGCCTTAGGGCAACGTAATGGGTCCAACCCCAGATTACCAGGGCCACGCGATACAATAAGACGAATATAACCATTACGCATATCATTGCGGCGCACCGTTTCAGCCATGACTTCCAGCATCTCATCAATGGACAGCGGAATGTTCAAACTAATGGATTTTGCCGAATCATACAAACGATCCAAGTGGGCCTTACATCTGAAAATATTTCCGTTATAGATCCGAATACCTTCGAAAATCCCATCTCCATACAAAAATCCATGATCATATACCGAAACGGTTGCGTTCTCCTTGGTCACATACTGACCATCCAAATAGATCCATTGTTCTGCCACTGATGACTGCACCTCCATAAAATATCCATTCCCTGTACTCCGAAACGTTATTAACCCGTCCATTGTACACCAAATGACAAGCCATTACTCGCTCATTCTACCCGACTTATGACAACCTTCTAACATTCCCAAACACCATCAGGTCAATTATCTCGAAGGATATGTATAACAAGGATAGCTACCCAGAACGCGCACCTGACAATTCAATGCTTCAATCTCTGCCATGGCTGCGGTAAGCAATACCGAATCGACCGTTTCCACAACATCAATGTAAAAATAGTAACTGCCCAATCGTTTCTTCGTTGGACGAGATTCGAGACGGGTCAAGTTCAGCTTCCGCCATGCAAAAGCTGACAATACCTGATGCAACGCACCCGGTGCATCTTCTGGCAACGTCACCAGCAAGCTGGTTTTTACATGATCCGGTTCACGTGGAATGTTCACAGGTTCATGGCCTATAAGCACAAAACGGGTGTAGTTGTTGTCATGATCTGTAACCCGTTCAGCCATAATGTCCAAGCCATGCTTCTGAGCAGCAAGCTTTGTACCGATCGCCACCCAGCCCTTACCTGGATTTTTTTTCACAATTTCTACAGCTTCGGCTGTACTGTTCACACCTTCAAGGTCGGCCCCAGGCGAATGTAGCCGAATAAAATTTTGACACTGTGGAATAGCCACTGGATGGGACATGATCTTGGTAATTCTACCGAAATCATACTCGCCACTCTCTGTCTTAAATTCCGAGCCATGTCCGATAACATTCTGGATGGATGGGTATACCCACTCTGCTTGCATCGGAATATCCACTTCATTTACAAGCCAGTCCATATGAAGACTAACGGAACCCTCAATGGTATTTTCGATCGGAATGACACTGTATTGTGCATTCCCGCTATCCGTTGCTCTAAACACATCCGAAATCAACTTGGAATGAAGCAAATCTAATGGTTCTCCGTTGAAAAGGAAATCAATTGCCTCATGAGAGACTGAGCCTTCAGGTAATACTGCAATTCGTTTCATGCATTAACTTCCCCTTTGATTCTGTCCAGAAAAGGACGTTCGTCTTGATCAGGCAGCACGGTTACACCGTCCAAATCCGGATCGAGCCACAGTGCAGAAGCAGATATGCCCTCCCGCTCCATAGTGTCCAGCAAATATTGTTCCAATCCCGCTTTCCGGGTGTCATGACGATCTACCAAAGTCAATACGGTCGGGCCAGCTCCGCTCAGGGCAGCTCCCAACGCTCCATGATCAACAGCATGTTCCAATATCTCAGCCATGCCTGGCACCAATGATGCCCGATATGGTTGGTGAATTCGATCTGACATCGCCTTCTGAATCATATCCAGTCGTCCACTCGCCAAAGCGGCAACGAGCAGTGAAGATCTGCTAATGTTATGCACCACATCAGACATGCCAAATTGCTCTGGAATTACATTCCTTGCTTTTGAAGTAGACAGCTGGAATTCAGGTATAATAACCAACGCCTGCAGATCCTGGTGTGGTTCAATACGTATATGATCTACCTGTTGACCATTCCATGCAGCCGTAATAATACCGCCATACAGAGATGCTCCCACATTATCAGGATGCTTCTCGAGGGATGTGGCCATATCCAGAAGTTTCGCATCGGATAAAGGAGCACCAATTAATGCATTCGCTGCTGCTAATGCACCAACGATGGCTGATGCACTGCTCCCGAGTCCCCGCGTAAGCGGAATATCGGAATACATGGAAATCTCCAATTCAGGGATGGATACCCCAGCTTCATTGAATACCATCTGTGCAACTTCGTAAATCAAATTCGATTTATCTGTTGGCAGACCTGTCAAATGATTGCCGTAAAGATGAAATGACGTCTGTTCGGCAGGTTTCATTTCCAACCAGGCATACAAAGACAATGCCATGCCCAGGGTATCAAACCCCGGACCGAGATTGGCTGTGCTTGCAGGTATTTTTACAGTTACCTTTTCACGCAAACTCATACAGATTGCTGCTCCAGTTGTGCAATAGCCGCCATTACTGCTTCTTCCGTATCTTCAACAACAAGTGGCTCAGTCGCTACTGTTTTGATCGCAATATTAGGATCTTTCAGGCCATTACCTGTCAGTACACAAACGACAGTCTCTCCGCCTTTAAAGTACCCTTCACTCTTCAGTTTGTATACACCGGCAAGGGAAGCCGCAGAAGCAGGTTCAGCAAAAATCCCTTCCCGAGAAGCAAGTGTACGGTACGCTGTCAGGATTTGTTCATCCGTTACATAGTTGATCTGTCCACCAGATTCCTCAGCTGCAGCTACTGCCGTTTTCCAGCTCGCTGGATTACCGATTCGAATCGCTGTTGCTACTGTTTCAGGTTCAAGGATCGGCTCACCTTTGACAATGGCCATCGCACCTTCTGCTTCGAAACCAACCATACGTGGAAGTGTACTGGACTTGCCTGCCTCTTTATATTCTTTGAAACCTTTCCAATAAGCCGAAATATTACCCGCATTACCGACTGGAATAGCCAGAACGTCAGGCGCTTCGCCAAGTTGTTCAATGACTTCAAACGCTGCTGTCTTCTGTCCTTCAATCCGGAACGGATTCACAGAGTTTACAAGCGTGATCGGATGTTTGGCTGTGATCTCACGCACAATCTCCAGTGCACGGTCAAAGTTACCATTAATCGCAATTACCTTAGCTCCATAGATCATGGCTTGGGCCAGTTTACCCAGTGCAATGTTGTTATTCGGGATCAGTACGATACAATTGAGGCCACCACGTGCGGCGTAGGCCGCAGCAGCTGCTGACGTATTACCTGTGGATGCACACATAATCGTACGGCTGCCCTCTTCCATAGCTTTGGCAACTGCCATAACCATACCGCGGTCTTTGAAAGATCCCGTAGGGTTCAAACCTTCATACTTGAAATAAACATTCAAACCGAGTTCCTCAGACAGATTCTCTGCATGAATCAACGGTGTATTTCCTTCCTGAAGCGTAAGCAGGGGTGTATTTTCATTAACTGGAAGGTGGTCTCTGTACGTTTGCAAAAGTCCTTGATATCTCATTGTGGGTAAACTCCTTTATGTTTTAATAATCTGAAATGATGACCTGTTAAACCAGATATGATTAACTTGTACGTTATAACTGAAATAATTGAGATGCCGTATGGGATATGGATAAATTATCCTTCGACCCGGTAGACACTCTTAATGCGGCGAATGACGCTGAGTGATTCAAAATGTTTTAACACTTTATCCATGCTTGCCTTACTCGCATTATGTGTAACGATAATGATCTCGGCATCCGGGTTGTGCTCATTCGGCTGTTGAACAACCGACGCCAGACTGACATCATACTCTGCGAAAATTTGTGTGATTTGTGCCAATACACCGGCTTTATCGTCTACGTGTAGTAAAATAAAGTTTTTCGACACGATCTGCTCGTCGCTTTGCAGTCGCTTAATCTTATAAGGCACAATTGCTTTGAGACCGTTCACGCCAAGTTTAAGGTTTTTGGTAACCGCCACAATGTCAGCTACAACCGAAGTTGCCGTTGGGAGTTCTCCCGCACCCGCACCGTAGAACATCGTCTCCCCTACAGCTTCACCGTGTACATATACTGCGTTGAACACACCGTTGACTGAAGCAATCGGGTGATTTTGTCTAACCATCGTCGGCTGAACGCTAATTGTGATCTCATCGCCAATACGGTCCGCAATACCAAGTAACTTCATCTCATAGCCCAGTCTTTTGGCATACATAATGTCTTCACGAGTTACGGAGGATATTCCTTTAACGGTTACATCCTTCAACTCCACATTGGTGCGGAAACCGAGTGTACTCAAGATCGCCATTTTGCGAGCTGCGTCAAGTCCCTCCACATCGGAAGTTGGATCGGATTCAGCGTATCCCAGAGCCTGTGCTTCAGCCAGTACTTCTTCATAGGATGCACCTTCCTGACTCATTTTGGTCAGAATAAAGTTCGTTGTTCCGTTCACAATCCCCATAATGCGAGTAATCCGGTCAGAAGAGAAACCTTCAATCAACGTACGAATGATCGGAATCCCTCCAGCAACACTCGCCTCATAGAACACGTCACATTGTTTTTCCTGCGCCTTCGCCAAAATCTCTGTACCATGTAGTGCCATGAGATCTTTGTTTGCTGTTACGATATGCTTCCCACGTTCCAACGCTTCAAGAATATACTCCTTCGTCTGATCAATGCCGCCCATGACTTCAACGATGACGTCAATATCCGGATGACGAATGACTTCCCAAGGATCTTCCGTAAGCTTGGCACGGTCTACAGCAATAACACGTTCTTTCTCTGTATTTTTCACTGCGATCTTCTCGATGACAATCGGCGATCCAACCTGACTGCTCAGATCCTCCTGATTCCCTTCCACAATGCGAACGACTCCCGTTCCGACAGTTCCCAGACCCAACAATCCGACTTTTACTGGTTTCACTAACGATCTACCCCCTAATGTCTATTCTTGTCCGTCAGTCCTGTATGTTAAAGCCTAATTACCCTTGGCCTACAATACGTGTACGTCTTACGCCAGGCATATCTTGCATTCGATCCAGCATTTCACCAATTTCGCCATGAAGATGTGTCGTTTCCACCGAAATGACAACATTGGCTCTTCCTTGAAGCGGGATACTCTGATTAATCGTGAGTACATTAGCTCCATAACCAGCTACATGTCCAAGCACACGAGACAAAATACCCGACTGATGCTCCAGATCAATGGAGATCGTTACAATTCTCTCGCGCTCAAGCTGGTTGATCAGATGAATTCCATCCTTGTACTTGTAAAAGGCACTCCGGCTTAATCCGACCTGTTCAACCGCCTCATGCACTGTTTTAACATCACCAGAAGCCAGCAGTTCTTTTACCTGCATGGTCTTCACCACTGCCTCTGGTAAAATATCTTCCCGTACTAAGTAATAGCGTTCGTTCACAGAACGTCCTCTCCTCAAAGACTCATGTATTCATATAGTGGACATTATATAGGATCTATGACAAAAGGGCAATACATGACACGCCTATTTTTTGAAATACGTTCCTCACAGTATACAAGTTTATGCCTCTCCCATGTCAGGAAAAAACAAAAAAAACGCAGAGTTGCGGGCCAACTTCCCACTTCTCTGCGTTTCTATATCGATCTGTCTCTCCACGGAAGACGGCTACTTAGTAGTAACTGCTGCCTTCCACGAATTCGAATTCAAATTCTCCAATACGCACGATGGTACCTTCTACAGCTCCGCGCTTACGCAACTCAGCGTCGACACCCATATAACGCAGTGTACGTGCGAGTTTCAGTATGGCTTCATGTGAGTTCAATTGCATCCGTTTCATCATGCGGTCAATCTTGGCACTTTCGACAACGAACATTTCGTTCTCACGCACAATTTTGAAACCATCGTCTTCTTTTTTGTCCAGACTGTATACTTTACGTTCAGATACATCTGCTACCTCTTCAACCACTCGCTCGTCTGGAACCTGATCCAGCAGATCAGCTGCACGATACAGAAGTTCTTGAATCCCTTTCCGGGTCAAGGATGAAATTGGCATCACTTCAATATCAGGTTGAACTTCACGAACTTGCTGTAAAAATTGCTCCAGGTTCGCTTCAGAGTCTGGCATATCCATCTTGTTAGCTGCTACAATTTGCGTTCTCTCGGCGAGAAGCGGATTGTACAACTTCAATTCGTCATTGATTTTCTGCCAGTCTTCAAAAGGATCGCGTCCTTCCGAACCCGACATATCTACGACATGAACAATAATACGAGTACGCTCGACATGACGTAAGAACTCATGTCCCAGTCCAACCCCTTCATGCGCACCTTCAATCAGTCCAGGCAAATCGGCCATGACAAAGCTTCGGCCTTCTCCTACACCGACTACACCCAGATTCGGTGTAATGGTTGTGAAATGGTATGCACCGATCTTTGGCTTGGCTGACGAAACGACAGAAAGCAATGTGGATTTCCCGACACTCGGGAAACCAACCAGACCAACATCTGCCATAACTTTCAGTTCGAGTACGATGTAACGCTCTTGTCCTTCTTCACCGTTCTCAGCAAGTTCAGGTGCAGGATTGTTCGGTGTAGCAAATCGGATGTTACCCCGTCCGCCCCGTCCACCACGTGCAATGACAACCTGTTGACCGTGACGTGTCATATCCGCCAGTACTTCTCCACTGTCTTCATCCAAAATGATAGTTCCTGGTGGAATGCGAACAATCATGTTCTCCGCGTTTGCACCATGCTGACTTTTATTACGTCCCTTCTCACCACGTGGGGCTTTGAAGTGACGCTGGTAACGGAAATCCATCAACGTACGCAAACCTTCATCCACGCGGAAAATGATGTCAGCTCCTCTGCCTCCATCGCCCCCGGCAGGTCCGCCGTTTGGTACATACTTCTCACGACGGAACGAAATTATTCCGTCCCCTCCGTCTCCGGCTTTTACATAAATCTTCGCTTTATCTACAAACATTGGTTAACCCCTTCTTCCTATATTCCACACGGCATTCTGAATTGTATAAACGTATCCTCAGACGGAAACTGCTCCGTTCTGACTTTTTTTCCTTTGAGTACGGCAGTAAGCTGCCGTAGTGTTTCCGGATCGGGTGTTTGATCCCCGTCCAGTCGGACAACCACATCTCCATGATCCTGTCCGAAGTTCAAGGTCAGTTTGCGAACCTCTCCCCAAGAAGACCGGCCGCCGCCATATTGATAGGCCCTGATTGCATCCGCAATCGCCCCGGTAAGTGACTCGCCATCCTCGGGAGAGACCAGAGCACTAAGCTGCAACTCATCTTCTATTTCCACATGCAAGTCCAGCGCAATTCCACTGGCGCGAAAAGACTGAAGATAAAATACGAGGGAAGGAATACCTAATCTGGAGATTCGGCTTTCTTCTGTAACCCGCTCTTTTATTCTTTCCACACATTGCAAGGATTTATCAAGTTTGCCCAGCCGAAGATATCCATATAACACCTGAAGGTCGTTCATCCAGTCGTGTCGATGATGATTTAATGAAGCAATTGCTGTTTTTTCCATGGATTGTATGATGGCTCTGCGTTCCGCCTCCGCCTGTTTCTTCATCGCATTCACAGAAATAAGCAATACTGCGACGGACCACAATGCGCACACGGCGCTTGAGATTATCGCCGGATACAACATAACGAAAACCAAAGGAATCAGAAGTGAACATGCCGCAATCCACGGCACTCTTTTCCAAGATTTCATGGCTTCTCCCCGTTCTACAAAACTCGGTTGGTCTACACCCACCGTAACCAAGTATAACATGTCTTTTCTGCCAGTTCATTATCGAATAACCGTTGAATACAAAAAACCTTCGGCAAAAATGCCGAAGGCTCCTTAGGCGGAATGCCGATATTACGCTTCTACTGCTGCTGCTACAGGAGCAACATTAACAGGGTAGATGCTTACTTTTTTGCGATCGCGTCCCCAACGTTCGAATTTTACAACGCCGTCGATTTTCGCGAACAAAGTGTCATCTTTACCGATGCCAACGTTAGTTCCCGGGTGAATTTTCGTTCCGCGTTGGCGAACGAGAATGCTACCACCAGTTACAGTTTGACCATCAGCACGTTTAACACCCAGACGTTGAGCATTACTGTCACGTCCGTTCTTCGTGGAACCTACACCTTTTTTCGATGCGAATAACTGAAGATTTAATTTCAACATGATTGGTTGTCCTCCTTCTTTGCTTATTTGAATTGCTGTATTTTAATATACTTCCCGTATGACTCTGCAATATTAGAGAGCATAACCACCATGGATTCGAGTAACAATTGTACCTGGGACCAGGTTTCCCCTCTCTCTAACAAAGGTAAAGAACCGCTTAAAAAGCCATTCTTCATCTTGGCATCCATTTCAACGCCGGTCAATGTTTCAATCGAGTTCACCGTACCCACTGTAACAGCGGATACCCCGGCACATACGATGTCTTCTCCCCGCTTGGCAAAATTAGCATGCCCTTCAATGGAAAAACGTTCGATGTTCCCGTCCTCATCACGAAAGATTTGAACGATAATCACTTATCGCACCTTCTTTACGCTTTGATTGTTTCGATAGTTACTTTAGTGTACGGTTGACGGTGACCTTGCTTCACATGGTAGTTCTTTTTAGGTTTGTATTTGTATACGATAACCTTTTGTCCTTTGCCATGTTTCTCCACTTTAGCCGTTACAGTAGCTCCGGAAATCAATGGTGTACCTGCTGTCAAACCTTGATCGTTAGATACAGCCAGGACACGGTCGAACGTTACGCTTTCGCCATCGTTCGCAGTCAATTTCTCGATGAACAGAACATCGCCCTCTTGGACTTTGTACTGTTTGCCGCCTGTTTCAATAATTGCGTACATTTGCCTTGCACCTCCTCATGTCTCAGACTCGCCCGTTCTCAGGTGACAGTGTCCTTGCGGAACTGTTCTTATACCCGGCCAGTGCGGTTACAGCATGTGCAAGACCATTAGGCTAAACACATACTTGAAGATTATATCACGCAATATATCAAAAATCAATGCAAAGGTGAAATATATCTTTTTCCCGTACCATGGCAAGAAGAACACGGCTCCACATAGGGCAACGTACTTTCTTCCCGCACTTTCTTACGGGTAAGTTCGAGCAAGCCCAGCTTGGTCCAACCCATTACAAACGCTTTGGTCCGATCCTTCTTGAGCTCACCCTCCAAGGTTGCTGCGACTTCATGCCGATTCGAGGCTTCCTCCATATCAATGAAGTCGACAATAATCATGCCACCGATATCACGCAGGCGCATTAGACGGGCAATCTCCACTGCTGCCTGTATGTTGGTCTCTGTCACGGTCTCTTCCAGACTATCACCGCCAGCTCCCGTATATTTACCCGTGTTCACATCCACTACAGTCAGAGCTTCAGTATGATCAATAACAATGTATCCGCCTCCGGGCAACCACACCTTCCGGGCAAAATCCTTATTCAACTGTTCCTGCACACCATAGGCAGCAAAGATGGATTCTGTTCCCCGATACACCTGTACTTTGGGTTGATGACCAGGACTAATCTCTTCGAGCAATGCTTTTACTTCACGGGCTTGTCCCTCACTATCAGTGATGACTTCGTCACTCCCTGGCGTATACACATCTCTGATGATTCGCTGTACCATGCTATGATCCCGATGCAAGAGGCTTGGTGAAGGCAAACTGTCCGCTTTTTCACGAATCAGATACCACTGCGCGCGTAATGTTTCCAAGTCCGACTTAATGGCCTCATGCTGTTCTTCTCCAGATACGGTCCGAATAATAAGTCCTTCTTCATCCCGCCTCAGTTGCTCCCCAAGTGCCTTAAGACGGGAACGATCCCCTTCACGGGCAATTTTCTTGGATACCGCTACATAGTCAGCAACAGGCATGTAGACAAGCCAACGGCCCGGGAGTGAATAATGAGTCGTCACCCGGGCTCCCTTGCCTCCTACCGGTTCTTTCAGAACCTGAACAATGACTTCCTGACCCGGACGAAGCAACTCCGAGATGGAAGGCTTCACCTTGGGCTGTTTCTCCAGATGGGGATGCAACACATCGTCCACATAGAGGAAAGCATTCTTTTTCTGACCAATATCCACAAAAGCAG
Organism: Paenibacillus sp. FSL K6-4396; assembly: GCF_038002525.1. Taxonomy (NCBI): domain Bacteria; kingdom Bacillati; phylum Bacillota; class Bacilli; order Caryophanales; family Paenibacillaceae; genus Paenibacillus; species Paenibacillus sp. FSL K6-4396. The sequence goes on from NZ_JBBOCR010000001.1 coordinate 5,645,229, forward strand.
CCTGCATACCTGGTAACACATTCACGACCCGTCCCTTGAAAAAGGAACCCAGCAGTCCACGATCGCGTGTACGTTCTGCCGTAAATTCCACAGCTTTGCCTTCTTCCAGAAGCGCCATTTGCATGAGGTTATGTTCATTATGTACTATCATTTGTTTCATGGCTTCACCTCTAGAAGACAATTCAAATCATCCACATCCATTTCAGTATCTTTTCAATTCTCATTGTACATATATTAACCCATTTCAGAACAGGTCCACCAGAACACTACAATTTATCACCATTTTGTTGAAAATAGGAACCGATAATCCGTTGCTCAGGCAATACGGCCATAATTCGACCCTGTCTGTTCATCACGTATACCATATGGTATCTTTCTCTCTTTAATAGACGCAAAATAGTGTCCAAAGGTTTCGCCGGGAATGAGATTATTGGCTGCGCCAAACTGCCAGTAGCCGCGTGACGAGCAAACGCACCCTCTCGATTCATAAGAAAACGAATAAAGCGATAGGGCACATTTCGGTAATCCGTTACGTTGGAATAGAACAAAAAAAGGCCGATTAACAGAATGTTGAGCGGTAGGCCGTAGTCTCCAGTAAACCATCGGCTTATCGCATATAATATCACCCCTACGCTACACAGAATGCTAATTCTGTAAGTCCACATTAATGTTGTATAGTAGGGTGCCCACAGACTGACAAGTGCCTGAACAATTTTACCTCCGTCGAGAGGAAGTACAGGCAGCAGATTAAAGAGAGCAATGAGCAGATTCCCCTGAATGATATAGTTTAGAAATACCGGATCGCCCAGATTGCCATACTGCAACAGCATAACCACGCCAACCATCAGCATGTTTTGTAATGGACCAGCCAGAGCAATCATGATTTCCCGGTAGGCCGTGATCGTACCTCCATCTTCGATAACCGCTACTCCTCCAAAAGGGAGCATCTGGATCGACAAGACACGATAGCCCAGAAGTGCCGCCGCCGCAGCATGTCCACATTCATGAATGAATACGATGGCAAACAACGTAATAAGTTCAATAAAATGTCCAGTCAGAAGGGAGGCCATCATGATAATTACAAAAAACGGATGAAACGTAATACGGACTCCCCACACCCTAATCAAGGGCAACAACTTCCGCCGGGTCTACGTACTCCTCGCCCTCTTTGACTGCAAAATAGAGCGTGGCCGGTTGTTCACCACCCGTAGCCTTGAGACTCCCCACTGGATTCCCCGCTTCCACCCAATCGTTCACGCTCACTTCACTTTCGTTCAGCCGACCATATATTGCCGTGACATTGCCTGTATGTTGGATGACAACTGTGAATCCACTTGCTGCATCGCCGATAACCTCCATGACACGCCCAGCATCAGAACTTTCGACCTGTATACGTTCTGCACCTGCGGCATCCGGAACGATCTCAATTCCCTTCATGCTCAGCGCGAATGGCTGAACCACTGTGCCTGAGATCGGTTTGCCCAGTAACTGCCTTACTTTCAATCCGTTCACGGCATCCGTCGTATGTCCGAGGACCGGAAGAAACGAAGGTGTTCCTCCAAAATGCCGTTCATACCAAGCCGCTGCTGAGGCAAAATCCATATCCCGATGGAGTGCATCCGCAATGACTGTTTTGGGTGATGTCGTCCACGATGTATCCAACTGAAATAGACCCCATACTCCGCCAAATATCAAAGCGCTAATGACCGTCCGTTTGAGAAGTGACTTGAACAGGTTAAATCTCGAATGCCCCCCTGGAACGAAATGACCATTCTCTTTTTTCCACAACCATTCCGGATCTCTTTCCTGTATACCTTCACTAGGCGTAAATGGTTTCGAGTGTATGATCTCATTCTTGTCCAATAGCGAACCTACTTTTTGCTCCTGTAAGACCTCCACAGTGGCACCATCCATCAGTCGCCGGATGCGTTCTTCTCGTCTCTGCTTGATTCTGAGTTTCGTGTTCATGAAATGTCCTCCCGCCGAGGCTTGTTTACTACATCCTATGAAGAGGTGGTTGATAATATGAACAAGCCTGCCCGCAGGTAACAAAAAAAGCCGGGCTATAAGCCACGGCTGTCATGTAATTGCTTTATGAATAAGTTCGTTTAACGAGTTAACCCATTCCGAAGAACTTTTTGAAACGAGTAAAAGCGCCCTTTTTCTGCTCCAGCTGCATCAATGGAACCGTATCTCCCAGAATGCGTCGTGCGATATTCCGATACGCAATCGCCGCAAGTGAATCCGGATTCATGACCGTAGGTTCTCCTGAATTGGCAGCTTTGATGACCAGTTCATCATCAGGCACGATGCCAATCAGGTCAATATTAAGTACTTGTAAAATACCATCGATATCTAACATGTCACCCGATTTGACCATATTATTGCGAATTCGATTCACCACCAGCTTTGGTGATTGAATGTGTGAACTCTCCAGCAGGCCGATGACACGATCCGCATCACGTACTGCAGCATTTTCCGGTGTAGTGACCACGATGGCCTGATCTGCTCCTGCTACCGCATTTTTGAAACCCTGCTCTATGCCGGCTGGGCAATCAATAATAACGTATTCAAAATCTTTTTTCAGTTCAAGGATAATATCCTTGACCTGTTCTGGCGACACTGAGTTTTTGTCTCTCGTCTGCGCCGCAGGCAACATGTATAATTCTTCGAAACGCTTGTCTTTGACCAAAGCCTGATTCAGACGGCAGCGGCCGTCGGCAACGTCGCACAGATCGTAAATAATACGGTTTTCGAGTCCCATCACGACATCCAAATTACGAAGGCCGATATCGGTATCTACCAGACAAACCTTTTTGCCGAGCAGCGCCAGCGCTGTCCCGATGTTTGCCGAGGTGGTTGTTTTACCCACGCCGCCTTTACCCGAAGTGATCACGATCGCCTCTCCCATGAGCTACACTCCTTTAAACACATTAAAATCTCGGCGTAACCGAACGATATTGCTCATTTTGTCTATCTGCATCTGATTGTCCTGTAAGTAAGCAAATTCCATTCCGGTCTCTCGGCTCTCCCATTCATCGGGAGGACGACTGATGATATCCGCAATCCGTAGCTGCGTCGGTGCAAATACCGAAGCGGCAATGATCGCTTCCTCGTCCCCGCCAATTCCGGCATGAGCCATACCTCTGAGTGAACCCAACACATATATATCTCCGGTACACGTCACTGTGCCCCCCGGATTGATATCCCCAAGAAACAGGAGATTTCCTTCATGATGAAGCACCTGACCTGAACGCACCATACCACACATGGTTACAATCGGCGGTGGTCCTTTAACCTCCGGTTGGAGTGCAGGTGAGTCGATGGATCGAATAAGCAGATTCCCTTTTTGCTTCAATATATCGAGGATTGCTTCTTTCTGGTCCTCTGTCACTTCGCGGGCACCCAACTTGATATCCACATGAACAATCGGTCCGGTCAAAATATTTTGATGGCTGTGTTCCAGCTTATAGCGGAGCTCATAGAGCAATTCCTCGAATTCACATTGATCGTCCAACAGGAAAACCAGGCCGTCTCGGATGCCTTTAATCGTTACGTGATTCGATTTTACCGTCATAAGCCTGTCCCTCCCATCTCATTACATTTCGTGCCCGGGGCCCCAAGTTCCTGCTTTGCGCTCCATAAATGTATTTAGGAAGCTTCTTCTGTCTTGCTCCGTCTCTTGCCGATCCGCTCCAGTTGTTTCCGAAGCGGGACATATATGATCAAGGCAAACACAAAATGAATGAACAAATTAGGAATCATGTATTCAATCAACGCCCAGTCAAAGGTCACGTGGTTAAGTTGGAAGAGCTTGTACAGGAAAAATAGCATGGTGTCATTAAGCAGACTTCCCAAAATGACAACCGATACCATAACCGGCAGTGGTGCACGTGGTGCTTGAAAAATGAGTCCCATCATATATGCCGATAATCCCATCGAGAATCCATAAGGTCCAATCATCTCACCGTAGAATACAACATCATGCAATAGTCCAAAAAATATACCGAGTACTAGTGCCGTGTGACGATGATGATATACAGCGATAAACAAAATGACGATATAGACCAGATTGGCAGAAATACGCATGTGCCAGCCAGAAGGGATGAGCAACGGTAAAATTGTGCCTTCCGCAATAAACAAAACGAATAGTAACAGGAATAGAACTTGCTTGCGCGTTACCATTATTCTTTTACCTCAGGCGGGATAATGACAATCAGCTCTTTCCAATCAAGGAAGCTTGCGTATGGCTCAATTGTAGCTGTTTTGGTTAAACCATACTCACTTTTCTCGACACTCTTCACTTTACCAATCCGCATGTACTTCGGAAAATTGTTAATAATTCCGGAAGAGATAATCTCATCATCCTCTTTGATATTTGAATCCTCCGAGATTTTGGTCATCTTGAGCATGCCCGTCTTCGGATCGTAGCTCTCAATCATACCAAACACTTTCTCTTTACCTACTGCGGTTGCTGCAATGGCATTGGATGTCGGATCATTGGCATCCATGGACGTTAACAGATTAACCGTTGATGTATATGAGCTGACATGACTGATCACGCCGACCAGCCCTTCCTGGGAGGTAACGGCCATCCCCGGCTTAATTCCCGCATTTTCACCGATATCAATGTTAATGGTTCTGCTATTTGGATCCGAATTGGCACTGATAACCTGAGCAATTCGTGAACCGTAATTATAGCGATTTTTCTGTTCTTCTGTGAAATTGAGCGCTTTCTGAAGCTGCTCATTCACTTGCTCCATATCATTGTACTTCAGCCGATCCCGGGTATAGTGACCCATCGCGATGCGGAGCTCTTCATTCTCTTCATATACCGTACGCATGTTCGCTACATCTTTGAAAAAGCCCGCTACATAGGAAGCGGGCTTGTAAAATACGTATTGTACAAATCCAACTGAATCCTTCAGGAATTTCTCCGGCCAGGATAGAGTGGTTCGCGGACTGAGCGTAAAGCCCATTAACGCGATAAATGTAACAAGGCCCACCAGCAAAACAAAAAGTCTTTTGTTGCCTAGCAGTTTAAACAGTTCGAACACCCTCTAACATCCATATTCTCTTCCGAGCCATGCCCGGCGGGGAGACTGTCAGACCTGTAGTCCCTGCGAGAATATCAGCCGATCCTCCCCTGTTAAGCGGGTAATAGCTCATCCCCGGGGTTAACCGGGTCCTCTATAAAGATATCTTACCACTTGGTCGCTATGCCAAGTTAGGCAAATACCAATTAACGTTTGGAACGAACTGCCGAACTGCTTCTGCTTTTGAACAAATGAATATTCTCTAGCGCTTTACCTGTTCCGATCGCTACACAATCCAGCGGGTTCTCAGCCACGATGACAGGCATTCCTGTCTCACCAGCGAGAAGCTTGTCCAGGTTGCGAAGCAACGCCCCACCACCTGTAAGAACGATACCCCGATCCATGATATCGGCAGCAAGTTCAGGCGGGCATTTTTCCAGTGTTACTTTTACCGCTTCAACAATTGCATTCACGGTATCAGCCAGCGCTTCACTGATCTCGTCCGAAGTAATCGTAATTGTCTTCGGCAGACCTGTTACAAGGTCACGTCCACGAATTTCCATCGTTTCTACTTGTTCCAATGGCATAGCTGATCCGATGTCCATCTTCAATTGCTCCGATGTACGCTCACCGATCATCAGATTGTATTGGCGTTTGATGTACTGGATAACGGATTCATCCATCTCGTCACCTGCTACACGAACCGAACGGCTCGTTACAATACCACCAAGAGAGATAACAGCCACTTCCGTTGTGCCGCCACCAATATCGACAACCATACTACCCGTTGGTTCCCATACAGGCAGATCTGCACCGATTGCAGCAGCAAAAGGCTCTTCAATCGTATAGGCTTCACGTGCTCCAGCCTGTTTGGTTGCATCTTCAACCGCACGTTGTTCTACTGCCGTGATCCCGGATGGTACACATACCATCACGTTTGGATGACGCTGGAACATGGAGCGCTGTTTCTGCGCCTCACGGATGAAATATTTGATCATCGTTGCCGTTGTATCGAAATCGGCAATAACGCCATCTTTCATTGGACGAATGGCACGAATGTTACCTGGTGTACGTCCAATCATTTTTTTGGCGGCTTCACCTACTGCCTCGATGCTATTTGTATCTGTCCGTATAGCGACAACCGAAGGTTCTCGCACCACAATTCCTTTTCCTCGTACATAAACCAACGTATTTGCTGTCCCCAAGTCAATACCCAAATCTTTCGTAAAACCACCAAACATAACATAATCTCCTTTTCTGCCTCATATAGCCGCTCCATTCTGATCCAGAGCGTAATAATTTTATTCCCACGCAATACGTGGAGCTAATATTCGCATTTGTTTTTTTGCATTTGTAAAGTGAACCTATCTTTTACGGACAACGCCGTTAACATTCATAGGAAAACATCAACGCCAACCATTATATTATACTAAGCCCTTCTCCTTCAAACTTACGTACGTTCCATCTCCGATAATAATATGATCAAGCACGTCAATGCCAACAATAGCGCCTGCTTCAATCAGTCTCTTGGTTATTTGGATATCCTCCGGACTGGGCGTAGGATCACCACTCGGATGGTTGTGTGCGCACACAATCGATGCGCTGCTGCATTTGATGGCAGCCCGGAACACTTCACGTGGATGTACAATCGAAGCGTTAAGGCTGCCCATGGAGAGTGTTTCCTGGGCAATAATATGATTTTTGCTATTCAGAAAAAGACACACAAAATGTTCTTTTTGCAAGTAACGCAATTGTTCCATCAGGATATCAGCTGCATCACGCGGTGTACGAATTGAAGTCGACTGTATGAGTCTGCTCTTGGCAATCCGATGACCCAGCTCAATGCCAGCTTTCAATTGCACAGCCTTGGCATTGCCAATCCCTTTCATCGTGGTCAGTTCTTCCAAACTCAAATCCATCAACGAGCGAATGCCACCCGCTTCGGCCAAAATCCGCTGTGCCATATGCACCGCGGATTCCTGTCTTGTGCCTGTTCGAAGTAAAATTGCCAGCAATTCAGCATGGCTTAAGGCGCCCGCCCCGTATTCCATCATGCGTTCTCTCGGGCGTTCTTCCTGGGGGATGTCGCGCATCATGTATTGAGGCGACTCCATATGTTCCCTCTTTTCATTTCACAACATTTGGCTTCATTCATGTTCGTGGCAGCACATGTACGCCGAACCCGTCCAACATATCACTTAACAAAGATAGCGGCAAGCCAACCACATTAAAATAACATCCTTCAATGCGGTCGATCAGTGAAGCACCCATGCCCTGAATGGCATATGATCCTGCCTTATCTGAAGGCTCACCTGTCTGCACATAAGCACGGATGGTCGCATCCGACAGCTCTTTCATCGTTACATCGGTCTGGCGGTAATGAACTAACGACTGTCCATTGCCCGCATCAATACAAGCGACGCCCGTGAACACCCGATGTACGCGGCCCTGCAGCCTTGATAACATACGTTCAGCATCCGCTTCGTCTAAGGGTTTGCCTAGAATCTCACCATCCAGAACAACAACGGTGTCACTACCAACAATAATGGCTTCCTGCTCGCGGCCTTCAAGCCCGCGATACACGGCAAGCGCCTTGCGCAAAGCAAGTTCCTGTACCGTCTGTTCAGGTGTCCACTCTGGTGGTGTATCTTCATTGGCATGACTTGGTATTACATCAAACGCTAGGTGGAGTGATGCGATCAGTTCTTTGCGCCGAGGCGATGTGGAGGCCAGAATAATAGGGCGCTGTTGTGTGTTATCCAAAATGAACGGCTCCTTATGCCACGGCAACATCCTGTCCGGATCACGATAATAGATGTCACTGGTTTAATTTTTTTCGTCATAACTCGTCATTCTCCTACAGTCTGCGATACAGCCACACAGCGGCAATCATACCGATCAGACTCAGAAGGCTCATTTGAAATTGAAGTGAAATATTATAACTGATAATATCCAGATCAGCCTGTGGCGACCAACGTATGGTCGTGGCTTTCGTAAGAAAGGCTACTGCCTTTACAGGCTGCAGTGCCTTGGCGATCCACGCTCCGGCCATCCAGCCGAGCAGCAGAAACAGCAATAACATGCCGAAGTTTTTTTTCATCGGTAATCTTCCCTCGCCATTTTTTGACACCCACATTATTATACGGGGTTTTGTACGCCAATACAAACACAAATCCGGCAAGGGGAACTATTTCCAGTTCCTTGCCGGATGAGTATTTCCAAGCGTTGTTATGGGAAAGAGCATGTTACTGCTTAATCGCTTCGAGCCATTTTTTCTGCTGCAGTACATATTCCATCAGATCGGACTGCACAGACCACATGTGCACATCATCCGGGTTCTTGTTGTACTCTGCAATAGCCGTTATTGCATCGTTCATTGATTTCTCCATTCCACCAACAATAGGTTGTACCTCCGCAGTCAGGCCGGGTGAGAGGCTATTCAAACCGGTTAACCACGACTGGTGCTTATTCTGAATCGCGGTCATCGTTTCTGCAGAGACTGCTGTCGGTGCGGATTGTCCCAACTGCTGAATGGACAAGGTAGACAATTGTTCGACCAGTGCAGAACTGTTTGTGAAGAAAAGCTGCACATCCTCTTGCTTGCCACCGAATATAGCCGGATTGATCTCAGGGTTCACGATCTCCTTGACATACAGTTCGACTCCCTGAGCTTTTAGCCTGGAGCTAAGTAGCTTGGCCTCTTCACGATCAGCCGAAATGCCTGCATATACTCGATTGCCATCTTCAGGATCAGACCCTGCGGATATACCAGCCTGAGCCAGCTCAAGCTTGGCCTGCTCAGCTCGTTCAGGAGAACTGAACACGCCGTATTGAAGTGCATAATACGTGCTGCCAGTAGCCGCTGTCTGTACCTGCTGTTCTGTACCTGCTGCCCCCTCCTGACCCGTCACAGTGGAAACTGCCTGATTGACGGGAAGAAGATTGCCTGGCTTTAGGGCTCCTTCTTTATTAAAAAATGAAAGAATAACCATGCCAAAAAGCGCTCCGGTAACAAGTGCCCCAGTGACAGAACCAATCATTTTCCAGCCTCTTGGAGGGCGATTGCGCTTATAGGAATAGTTCTCCGAATCTACAAGCCAGTCGTGGCCTTGATCATCATGGGTATTGGACAGATCATGACGCTCTTCCTCCGGATTATCGGTGTGACTAACATAACCGTAACCGGAACGGTTTCCAAAATAATGAGCCTCATCCAAGTTCAAGTTCGAATCAGGGCTCACCCGCTCGTCAGGTTCAGGTACAGTAGAGCTTGTCAGCACCGTCTCTCCCCAGTCTCCGGGGATATCCTCAGGCGTCCATGATGGGGTTGTATCCATCTGCTTAGGCGTTAGCGGTTGATTATGCGGTAACTCTTCACTTAACGTCACCAATGGACTGGACGCGGAACTCCTCTTATTTTCAGGCTTGTCCGACTCATGATCCCCGAAGCGAAACGTCATTCTAGCATTGCTCACCCGCACCCTCTCCTTTGTCCCATTTATATCAGCTATATGCAGAGACTGGAGAATACATTCCATATAACGCAAAAAAAACGCCTGCTTCGTATCGAAGACAGGCGTTTTCTCAATTGATTTATTTCAAACTTTTGGCAAGTGTATCGCCGACTTTCCAAATATCACCTGCACCCATCGTAATCACAAGATCTCCTGGCTGCAAACGATGCTGCAGATCAGCTACAACTTCTTCTTTTGTAGGGAGGTAACGTGCAGAAGCATTACTGTTTTGAACAATCAGTTCAACCAGTTTGGCTGAGGTTACCCCTTCGATCTGTTTTTCGCCCGCAGGAGAATAGATATCCGTAATAAGCACTTCATCCGCTTCCGCAAAAGCACGACTGAACGCATCCAGCAGGAAGAACGTACGCGTATAACGCTGTGGCTGGAATACCGCGATAATACGTTTGCCCGTTGCTTTCGCTGCACTAATGGTAGCTTCAATCTCAGTTGGGTGATGAGCATAATCATCGATGATCAGCATATCGCGCGCCTCGCCCAATACCTGGAATCTGCGTTTGGCTCCGTGGAACTGGATGATAGCTGCCACAATCTTCTCAAATGGAATGCCTGCTTCCAGACAGGTAATCACAGTAGCCATCGCATTATAAACGTTATGTTTACCCGGCACCGATAATTCCACCGTGCCCATAGCAGCACCCTGATGATTCATCGTAAAGGAGATACGGCGATCGCCCAATACAATATCCGTTGCCGTATAATCTGCAGCACGATCAATACCATAGGTTGTAATCCGTGACTTGAGTTCTGGCAAAATCGCTTGAACATTCTCGTCGTCAGAACACACAATCGCTGTTCCTTCCGGACGAATCTGGCTCAGGAACTGGACATAAGCCCTTTTGAGCTCCTCAAAATCACTGTTGTAATTCTCTAAATGATCTGCCTCAATATTGGTTACAATACCGAGCCATGGATGGTACTGCAAAAACGAACCATCGCTCTCGTCCGCTTCAGCGACTACCCAGTCGCCTTGACCGGCCTTCGCGTTGGTACCCACATTCATGATTTCTCCGCCAATGATATATGTCGGGTCCGTATCACATTTATCCATAACAAGTGCAATCATGGATGAAGTGGTTGTTTTACCGTGAGCTCCGGCTACAGCCACACCTTTACGTTCGTTCAACAAACGTGCAAGCATCTGGGAACGATGCAGAATCGGAATGTTCAGCTCTGCAGCTGCTACCCGTTCCACATTATCAGCAGGCGCTGCCGTAGAGTAGACAACCAGATCTGCTCCAGTGACGTGCTCTGCCGTATGTCCGATATATATTTTCGCTCCCTTGGCTGCCAACTTCTCGGTCAACTCCTGTGAAGCGACATCCGATCCGGTAACGGTGTATCCCATTTCCAACATAACTCTTGCGATGGCACTCATGCCATATCCGCCAATCCCTATAAAATGAACGTGTTCCGATGTATTTAACAAAACTTTCACCAACCTTTTTCAGAATCGGTTTGATGCAAAAGGGCTGCCCGCACATCCGCAATCAGGTACAGTGTGCCGGAGACCACCCCCAGATCTTCCGCTTCCGTCCGTGACTTCAATAGATCAAGTGCCTTTGCCCATTCGGGCTCGACGATGATTTCCAGTTCCTGCTTCGCAATGGCGGGACGTACCCGTTCGACAATCTGCAGCAATTCGGCTGCATCCATTTTGCGTCGGAAATCTGGCTCGGTCAGGATCAGCGTATCCACTAGTGGCAGTATATGCTGCAAATACGCTTCGTGATGCTTATTTGCCAACATACCCATCATCAAAATTAACTTGTTGTGCGGATAGACATCCACAATGCTCTTGGCCAGTGACTCTGCCCCTTCCGGATTATGTGCTCCATCAAGCACAATTCGGGGTTCATCGACGACTTTTTCGAATCTTCCTGCCCAGAAAGCATTCTCCAGTCCAAGTGCAATATCGTTGTCATCCAGCATAAATGCCATGTATTGTCTAAGCAATTCAAGCACCATCAGTGCGGCCGCAGCATTGTCACATTGATGTGAGCCTTGCATGCGTATGCGAACGTCCAGATCACGAAACGGGCCGGTAAAATGAAAAGATTGTCCGTTCTCATTACTCTCCAGTCGATGATAAGAGAATTGATCTCCAGCCAAATACAGGCTTGATTGAAGCTGCTGTGCTTTCTCCTGAATCACTTTCACAGCTTCAGGTTGCGTCGCGCAGGTCACAACGGGTACTCCCGGCTTGATAATGCCTGCCTTTTCTCCAGCAATCTGCTCAATCGTATCTCCAAGCACATCCGTGTGATCCATACCAATGTTGGTGATGACGGACACAACAGGCGAAACAATATTCGTTACGTCCATCCTTCCCCCCAGCCCCGTCTCCCATACCACAACATCAGGGTAGCACTCTTCTGCATAATACAGAAGCGCGAGAGCCGTGGACACCTCAAACATCGTTGGGGAACCAAGCGGAGTAGATGCCATTTCCATAACCAACGGGCGCAGACGGTTAGAGATCTTCAACAAAGTCTCTTCCGGAATATCCTCGCCGTTGTATTGAAAACGGTTCGTAAACTTGGTGATATAAGGCGACGTAAAGGTACCCACATCATATCCAGCCTGAAGAAGCACTGACGTCAAAAAAGCGCAAGTCGAACCTTTGCCGTTCGTTCCCGCGACGTGAATAAATTTGAGACGTTGGTGAGGATTGCCTAACATAGACATCAGACTCTCGATTCGTTCCAATCCAGGTCGAATGCCAAAAGGAATAAGGCCATTGATCCAGTCCACGGCCTCGTTATACGTAAGTAAAGGAGCTGCTGCATCTGTCCCGTCTAATTCCGTCATCTGATTCACCTTCGGTCCCGAGTTTGAGTGAAAAAAGCGGCCGGATGGCATAATGGCTCTCCATCCGACCCAAGTATATTAACCTTTCAGTTCCTTGATTCGTGCAATCACTTTATCCCGTTTATCGGAATAGTCTGCTTGCTTGGCGCGCTCTTCCTCAATAACCTTGGCAGGCGCTTTGGCAACAAAGCCTTGATTCGACAGCTTTTTCTCCACACGGAGTACTTCGCCCTCAAGGTTCTGTAACTCTTTCTCCAGGCGAGCCACTTCCTGTTCGATATCAATAAGACCAGCCAGCGGCAAGTATAGTTCTGCCCCTGTGATGATTGCAGTCATCGCCTTATCCGGGGAGCTTAGATCCAGCCCACTATCGAACTCGGACGTGTTACAGAAACGTTTGATGTAATGACTGTTACGTTCGATGATGCTGGACGCTTCAGGGCTATTTGCTTTTACCATCAATTCGATCTTTTTGCTCATAGGCACGTTCACTTCTGCACGAATGTTCCGAACTGCACGAATGGTATCCATGAGCAGGTTCATCTCGGCAACAGCCTCCGGGTTCTCCAGAGCAGGATCATATACCGGCCATGCTGCCAACGTAATCGTCTCACCTTCATGTGGCAGATGCTGCCAGATCTCTTCGGAGATGTATGGCATAAACGGATGAATCAGGCGCATGGTCTGATCCAGCACATAAGCCAGCACGGATTGTGTTTTCTTCTTGGCAACCGGATCTTCCCCATAGAAGGACAGCTTAGCAAACTCAATGTACCAGTCACACAGGTCATCCCAGATAAAGTTATACAACACACGACCCGTTTCCCCAAACTCATACGCTTCGATTAGACGCGTAATATCGCGGGAAGTTTCGTTCAGACGGTGCAAAATCCAATAATCCGCTGTACCAAGCTCTCCGCTAATGTCACGTTCCTCATAAGTGAATCCTTCCAGATTCATCAATGCAAAGCGCGAAGCGTTCCAGATCTTGTTGGCAAAATTACGAGCCTGCTCCACCCGTTCCCAACGGAAACGGAGATCCTGGCCTGGCGTGCTGCTGGTTGAGATCATGTAACGCATTGCGTCTGCGCCATATTTCTCGATCACATCCAGCGGATCTACACCGTTGCCCAATGATTTGGACATTTTGCGTCCATCTGCATCACGAACAAGACCATGCATCAGCACATCCTTAAACGGAATCTCATCCGTGAATTCCAGTGCAGTGAAAATCATACGTGCAACCCAGAAATATATGATGTCATACCCTGTCACAAGTACACTTGTCGGATAATAACGTTTCAGATCTTCCGTATCTTCCGGCCAGCCTAGCGTGGAGAACGGCCATAAGCCGGAGCTAAACCAAGTATCGAGTACATCTTCGTCCTGTCTGAGCTTGCGTCCAGCATACTCTGGCAGCGTTGTCGGATCTTCAGCAGATACAATGATTTCACCCGTTTCCTCATCATACCAGGCCGGAATACGATGTCCCCACCACAGTTGACGGGAAATACACCAGTCACGAACGTTCTCGATCCAGTTCAGATAGGTTTTCTCAAAACGATCTGGAACAAAATTAACCCCTTCGCCGCTCTGTTGCTTCTTAATCGCTCTCTCTGCAAGTGGCTTCATCTCAACGAACCACTGTGTAGACAGATACGGCTCAACAACAGCTCCCGTACGTTCACTGTGTCCCACCTGATGCGTGTGATCCTCAATGTTGATCAATACGCCCTGCTCTTTCAAGTCAGCAACAATCTGCTTGCGGCAGTCACTGCGATCCAGTCCCTGATACTTGCCTGCCTCAGCATTCATTGTGCCGCTCTCATCCATTACCGTAATCTGAGGCAGGTCATGACGAAGACCTACTTCAAAGTCATTTGGATCATGCGCAGGCGTGATTTTAACAGCACCACTTCCAAATTCTTTATCCACGTAATCATCAGCGATAATTGGAATTTCTCGTCCAATGATAGGCAGTACAAGCACTTTACCAATCATATCTGCATAGCGCTCATCCTTCGGATGAACAGCAACTGCTGTATCACCCAGCATCGTTTCTGGACGCGTTGTTGCCACGGTAACGTAGCCACTTCCATCTTTGAGCGGGTACCGCAGATGGTACAAATGACCCTGAACCTCTTTATATTCAACCTCAATGTCGGACAGAGCTGTCCGGTTCACCGGGTCCCAGTTAATGATGCGTTTGCCTCGGTAAATAAGGCCTTTTTCATACAGTTGAACAAATACTTTACGAACCGCTTGGGACAGACCTTCATCCAGCGTAAAACGTTCACGTGAGTAATCAAGCGACAATCCCATTTTGCCCCATTGCTGACGGATGGTAGTTGCATATTGATCTTTCCAGTCCCATACTTTCTCCAGAAACTTCTCACGTCCCAGATCATAACGGGTCAGACCTTCTTCACGCAGCTTCTGCTCCACTTTGGTTTGGGTAGCAATACCTGCATGGTCGGAACCCGGAAGCCACAGTGCATCATAACCCTGCATCCGTTTGGTGCGGATCAGAATATCCTGTAGTGTAAAGTCGAGCGCATGCCCGATGTGCAGCATCCCGGTCACATTTGGGGGTGGAATTACAATCGTATACGGTTCGGCATCTTTACGTTGACCGGCTTTGAAATATCCGCGCTCCATCCAGGTGGAGTACCATTTGTCCTCTGCCGCTTTAGGATCGTAAGTGGTCGGCATTTCTGTTGCAGCTGATTTTTTTTCCTCAGACATGTGTCATTCCTCCGTTACTTCATCTTCATCATCTTCGCCAAAAAAAACAAAAAAAACCTTTCATCCATCAAAGGACGAAAGGTTAGCTTTCGCGGTACCACCTTTGTTTCACGCCAACAGCAAGATAGACTTCACCCTCTGTACATGACGTGACACTTCAAGCAGATAACGGCTGCTACCGGCCCATCCTACCTCAGAAATAAATGACGATAAATCTCATTTATCCCTTGTATTCAAACAGGCAACTCCCGGGCGACTTCGATCAGTTGGTTCCTGCGGAATCTCACAGCGTTGCAATTCCACTCTCTGAAAGGTCATACTGTCTACTACTCCCGTTCCACGTTGTTCTTCAAAAAACCTACACACATCATACCTTGCTCGTGCGCGATAGTCAACCTGACAACAGCGGATAAAGAGCGCTGGAATGCAGGTTTAGGACGAAACATGCAAAAACCCGCAATCCTCAAGGGGATCACGGGTCGTAACGAAGGCTTTAACTACGGATTAAGGGATGTACAATATCTGACCTTCTTCCACAACTTGTTCAGATAATCGGTTATACAACTGAAGTTCCCTCGTGCTCAATTGGTATCGATCTGCAATGGCATCCAGTGTATCTTCCCGCTGGACGATACACAGTTTCACCTTACGGAATGGCGTCTGGTCCACGATCGTTCCCAGGAACAGATTCTTCCATTCCACATCCTCAGGTGCATACGTTTCTTCCTGTATCACACCGACTGGAACCTCTTCGCCTCTCTCTACTTCAGCATCCCGTGCTGATCTGCCAGAGGATAACAAGGAAGAGATACCTACACCCTCCTCTTGTCGTGGTGCGGATTCCTTTTTGCTGCCAAAAGCAACCTTCAGCTCCGGCTTGTCTTCCGTCTCAGCAACAGGTTCAGGAACAAATGCTTCGTTCTGCACAAACTCATCTACCCCAGTCGCTTCAAAAGACGGACGTTCTTCCTCTGCATTGCCTGCTTCGGACGAACCGAATACACCTTGCCAGTTCTCCGCCTGTGGTTCAACCGGAACATCAACTGCCTGATTCTCCTGCTGAGGTACAGATCTCGCTGATTCGAAATGCCATACATCTGGTGCGTCCGGTACATCTGGTGCTGCAAACTCATTAGATGATTGAGCAGTAGGCTCTGGGACTACTTGATCTGAATTTCTAGGCTCCTCAGGCAATGCATCCCCAGAAGGCTCGGACCACGCTAAAGACTCTTCTTCCAGAGGCAGCACTGGTTCCGACTCAGGGTAAGAAGCTAACCGATCAGCGGTCTCAGCCATAAATGACGAGATCGGAGAAGGTTCACTGTATTGCTCATGGGATGCCAATTCATCTCCATTCTCTGTCAGAGATGCGGGATCTTCGTCTGCATCAGGTTGTCTGTTTTCGTTAGCATACTCCGCACTTTGCTCCTCAGATTGAAGTGACTCGGCCGATGATAAGTTCGCATATTCCTGATGATATTCCGGGGCACCATATGCAAGTTCTGCCGCATTCGCAAGTCTCTCTTCCTCACTCCGCTGGAGCAGATACTCTTGTGCAAATGTGTTGGGGTCGCTACCTGTCTGTTCTGCTTCATCGGAACGGTTGGATTGCTGAGCATCCGGTGAGTGGACTACCGTAAATTCATCTGCTGACCAAACTTGTGGCTCTTCAACAGGAAAGCCCTCGATGCCTCGCAGCGACAAAACGCCAGTAATATTCAGACTACGATTGGATAACAGATCCACGTCAAAATTTTCGATCTCGATGGAAATATCCTCAATCGATCTGACCCGGTTCAGAGGCACTGTGATCTCCACGGGAATGAAATGTTTGAGCTCCTCTGAAGCCTCATTTTCTCCTCTGTACGCACCTGTAAGCAAAAGATGCCCTCTTAACGTGGCATGATCATCCTGCCCTATGACTTGAATGCGCGGGTATAGTTCAATTTCCTCCAATTCCTCAATCGCAGGGACTCCCTCAGACAAATGAACGCGCTCATAAATATCGAACCGCAAACCATAAGGTTGATTCAACAAAGGTGGCGTCCTCCTTTCGGCATATGTTCACCATGATCCTTCTCATGGGACTGATCCATGGTCCAAATCCTTCGTTACCCCATCTATATGCCTTGAATGAGATGAGCATGCCACCTTTTGAAAAACCTTGTTATATAAAGCGAAATAGAGAATGTTGCACCTAGCCACTCGATGACAGAATAACCTTCCGATCACTGTTATCCCCAGATTTTTTTTGATTCCCTTCTTCAAAGAGCAAATCCGGGGATAACGGCGAAGCATATGCTTCCGATGCAGCGTTCTTTCAGAAAGCTTTTAGGCGAACGCTCCGCTTCTTCACGTTATTTCTGTCCTCTCCGTTCTCGTGTAACTATTAAAGTTCGCTCTATATCATTTATGAATACACCTTTTCACGTTCTGCCAATTGTGTGAAATCGGATGGCCAAGGATCATTCACTTCAATCATCGCTCCGGTTAACGGATGACCAAACTTAAGCATCTCTCCGTGAAGTGCTTGTCGTCCAATGGCATCCGCTCTACCTCCATACAACGCATCACCAATAAGCGGATGTCCCGCGTAACTCAGGTGTACACGAATTTGGTGTGTTCGTCCTGTATCCAGCTTTAATCGCACAAGGGTTGCTCGTTCCCACACTTCAACGATCTCCACACGAGTAACAGCTTCCTGTCCACCTTCCGAGACTCGTCTGCGCTGCTTGTGATGTCTATCCTTACCAATCGGAGCATCAATTTTGTGGAGTTCAAGGGGGATTTGTCCACCTGCAATGGCTATATAATGGCGACCAATCTCTTTACGACGCATCGCTTCATCCAGTTTGGCGAGAGCAAAAGCATTTTTGGCATACAGAACAGGTCCGGTTGTATCCTCATCCAGTCGATGAACATGGCGAACGCTCGCCTGTATTCCGTTCATTTCATAATAGGAGGCAACCACATGATCCAGCGTGATGGCCTGATCGGTACGGCTTCCATCTGGATGCAGTTTCATACCTGCCGGTTTGTGCATAACCAGACAGAAATCATCCTCATACAATACATCCACATCAGCCCAGCGTGGCTCAACATCGATTGGCTGGGACGCAAAAAGGGCCAGCCGAAGCCGGTCCCCTGCAAGTTGTATTCCTTGGTTTGCTTTCAGCTGACGAAGCAATTTCTCCGGAAACTGAAGTTCAGACAATAACCATTGCTCTGCGGCCATCGGTTTGTCCGAACTGCCTGTCACGGCTTTCCCTGGCATCAGCTCAAGCCATTCCCCGCGGCGTTTCCAACTTTTGATGGTCATAGCGATTGAAGAGCTTTACGATTCGCCTCAATCGTATCGTCAATATCCTGCTCTGTGTGCACACCAGAGACAAACATGCCTTCGTATTGCGAAGGTGCAACACTCACACCATGATCAATCATGGCCGCAAAATAACGACGGAATTGATCCAGATTGCTTTCTTTGGCAATATCATAATTGGTTACTTGAACGGCACTGAAGAATGGACAAACCATGGAACCCACACGGTTAATGGTTATCGCAATACCCGTCTCAGCTGCATTTTTCTCGAATCCGGCTTGCAGACGTGCAGACAATGTCTCCAGACGATCATAGACCTCTGGTGTTAACAATTTGAGCGTGGTATATCCTGCTGCCATAGCCAGCGGGTTCCCACTAAGTGTACCCGCCTGATAGATCGGTCCTGTTGGAGCAATCTGTTCCATCAGATCTCGACGGCCACCATAAGCACCAACCGGGAGTCCGCCACCGATAACTTTACCCAGACAAGTCAGGTCAGGTGTAACCCCATACCGTCCCTGAGCACAGTTCAACCCTACGCGGAAACCGGTCATGACTTCGTCAAAAATAAGCAGGCTGCCATATTGGGTCGTTAAACTGCGCAGGCCTTCAAGGAAACCGGAAGCCGGAGGAACAACCCCCATGTTACCTGCTACAGGCTCCACAATAACAGCGGCCAGTTCTTCACCATAACGTTCAAAAGCAAGCTTCACGGACTCCAGATCGTTATAAGGTACCGTAATGGTATTCACAGCTACACCTTCAGGTACACCTGGACTATCCGGTAGACCCAGTGTTGCAACACCTGACCCCGCCTTGATCAGCAAGCTGTCCGCATGTCCATGATATGATCCTTCAAACTTCAGAATTTTACTGCGTCCGGTTACCCCGCGTGCCAGTCGAATGGCACTCATCGTTGCTTCCGTACCGGAATTAACCATCCGCACGATATCGATGGAAGGCACACGCTCACAGACCAGTTTTGCCATCTCGGTCTCCAGCAAGGTAGGCGCACCAAAGCTTGTTCCTTTGAGGGCTGTCTCACGCAAAGCTTCTACAACATCAGGGTGTGCATGTCCCATAATGAGTGGGCCCCACGATCCCACATAGTCAATAAAAACATTGCCATCAATATCGTAGATTTTGGACCCTTCGCCGCGTTCTGCATAGATCGGAGTAAGTCCCACCGATTTGAATGCGCGTACAGGGCTGTTCACACCCCCGGGTATGTACTGCTTAGCTTCCTCAAAGGCGCTGCGTGAGCGCTCATCATTGCGTCGATTACCTTGTTGTGCAGTCATGAATATCCTCCTTAATATAATTTATTTTATTTCTCAGCCAACCAGCGTGAAGCGTCTTTTCCGTAGTAGGTAATGATCATATCTGCACCTGCGCGTTTCATGCTGAGCAGGATTTCCATGGCAACTTTTTTCTCATCGATCCAGCCTTGAATCGCCGCCGCCTTCACCATGGCATACTCGCCACTTACATTATAGGCAACAAGCGGAAGATCAAATTGATCCTTGATGGTGCGCATAACATCCAGATAGGAAAGGGATGGTTTTACCATCAACATGTCCGCTCCTTCGAGCACATCCGTCTCTGCTTCACGCAAGGCTTCACGCGCGTTCGCCGGGTCCATCTGATAGGACTTACGGTCTCCGAATTGTGGTGTGGAATCTGCTGCTTCACGGAATGGACCATAAAATGCGGATGCATATTTAACAGAGTAGGACATGATCGGAATGTGACTGAATCCATTCTCATCCAGCCCGGCGCGGATCGCTTGTACAAATCCATCCATCATGTTGGATGGTGCAATAATGTCCGCTCCTGCTTTGGCTTGAGACACTGCCGTTTGCACGAGTA
This sequence comes from Paenibacillus sp. FSL K6-4396, assembly GCF_038002525.1. Taxonomy (NCBI): domain Bacteria; kingdom Bacillati; phylum Bacillota; class Bacilli; order Caryophanales; family Paenibacillaceae; genus Paenibacillus; species Paenibacillus sp. FSL K6-4396. The sequence continues at coordinate 5,665,544 of NZ_JBBOCR010000001.1, forward strand.
GATCCAGTGATTCATCATTTAATACATCTCCGCAGATGTGGCCGTCAATCTCCACGGTGTGTACCATACCGCAGTGACCGTGATCCGTGAATTCACACAGACAAGTATCCGCAACAACCAGCAATTCCGGGTACCAGGATTTGATCAATCTCGTCGCTTCCTGCACAATGCCATCTTCAGCGAAGCCAGATGAACCCACACTGTCCTTCGTCTCCGGAATACCGAACAATAACACGGCTGGAATTCCCAGCTCGGCAATTTCCGTTACTTCCTCCTGAAGACGATCCAACGAGAAGCGGAATACGCCAGGCATGGATTTAATTTCGGATTTTACATTTTCTCCATACGTCACATAGATTGGTTGAATAAAGTCATCCACGGTTAGATGGGTCTCTCTGACCATATTGCGAATACCTGTGGATTGGCGTAAACGGCGATGCCGTACAATTGGAAAACTCATACGTGTAAAACCTCCCTGAAAGTTAAATAGAGCAAAAAGGGAAGCGCGCTGGTATCCTATCGAATTCAGCACGCTTCATATTGTTGACATGATTACATGTGTATTAATTTCGAAGAGCTCCTTCTTTGGTGCCTGTCCGTTTCCAGTCGCATAGCACTGTGATCAAGCTATCCATCGTTGCTTCCTCTGCCATCAGTGTAACCTTTAGTCCAGCGGCTTCTGCCGTCTTCGCTGTAACAGGTCCAATACACGCAACCTCCACATCTTTCAATAAAGGCAGTGGATCTTGCAATCCCATACGTTTCAATATACTCATGAAATTGGTAACCGTCGATGAACTTGTAAAGGTCACCGCATGAATACCACCTTCTTCAAGCAGCTTAAGCAGTTCGTCATCATCCTCACCAGCGAGGATCGTATCGTAGGTGATGGCTTCGGTGACTTGAAGTCCCCGTTCTCTCAACTGATCACGTAACCATGTGCGTGCAAGATCACCGTGCGGGAGCAATACTCTCTGACCTTCCTTCAATTCGCTTTCAAAAGCCTCAAGCATGCCTTCGGCCTGGAAAGGACCTTTGACAACCTCTGCAATGATGCCATGTTTGCGCAAAGCATCTGCTGTGGAAGGTCCTACGGCAGCAATTCTCGCTTGATGAATCGAGCGAATATCCTTGCCTTCCTGTTCCAGATGGCGGAAGAAAAACTCCACGCCGTTCACACTTGTGAAAAACACCCAGTCATAGGTATTTAAAGCACTGAAGGCGTCTTTGACACTTTGCTGCGCAGATTCACTGGACGGCATGACCGTCTCAATGACCGGAAACTCATACGGTTCGCCGCCAAGTTCCTCAATGCGATTCACCAGTTCACTCGCCTGACTGCGAGCACGGGTTACCAGAATTCGTTTGCCAAACAGCGGCAGCGCTTCTGCCCATTTCAACTGTTCCCGCTGATTGACGACATCTCCCACCACAATAACAGCTGGTGGTTGGAAATTGGCTGCGATTACTTTCGCTTCTATATCTTCAAGGGTACCTGTAAGGGTATCCTGTTCCGCTCGTGTTCCCCAACGAATCAGAGCTACCGGTGTTTGCGCTGGACGACCATGACGAATCAATTGTTCGCTGATATATCCAATTTTGGCAACCCCCATCATAAATACAAGTGTGCCCGTTGCATTCGTCACTTTATCCCAATGGATACTGCGATCAAGCTTGTCCGGACTCTCGTGCCCCGTAATAATAGAGATGGAAGATGCATAGTCACGATGAGTCACAGGAATTCCGGCATACGCAGGTACACTTATTGCAGCGGTAACCCCAGGTACAATCTCAAACGGAATTCCGTTTTTGTGCAGCAAACCCGCCTCTTCGCCTACACGTCCAAAGATCGTCGGGTCGCCACCTTTAAGTCGAACTACAACCTTGCCTTCAAGCGCCAGATCAACTAACAGTTGATTGATCTCTTCCTGTTTCATCGTATGCCGATCCGGGCGTTTGCCCACGTAAATCTTGACTGCGCCGGGTTTCATTTGTTTCAACAATCTCGGACTTGCCAAACGATCATAGACTACAGCATCAGCTTTACCGATGGATTCCCACCCTTTTACCGTAATCAGCTTTGCATCCCCAGGACCTGCCCCTACCAAAAAGACCTTTCCCACCATGTCTTCATCCCCTAACTTCTGCCAGTATCTGCTCTGCTCCCCGTTCGATCAATCTCCAAGCCACTTCTTCACCCAGACGAACCGGGTCCTTGCCGATCATAGCTTCCTTAAGAATCAGTCCACCATCCGGCGTGCCGACCATACCTGTTAATTGTAACGTGTTTTCACCATTCAGGGAATCTGCATCTTGCTGAGGCACCCACACCGCATGAGCACCGATCGGAACCTGGCAGCCCCCATTCAATACACTGAGAAAACGGCGTTCCGCCTGTACAGGAAATGCTGTCTCGGGATCGTTATACAGCTGCAGCAAGTGCAATAGTTCCTCATCGTCTTCACGACATTCGATACCAAGCGCGCCTTGACCTACGGCCGGAAGGCAAGCTGTTTCCGTCAGGTACTCTGTGATTCGGTCTTCCCAGCCCATACGGTACAATCCTGCAGCTGCCAGAATAATCGCATCGAATCCTTCGGTCTCCAGCTTCCGCAGACGGGAATCAATATTGCCGCGAATCGATTCCAATTGCAAATCTGGACGATAGGCCTTTAATTGACTCGACCGGCGCAGACTGCTTGTTCCGACTCTAGCTCCTTCTGGCAGTTGATCCAGAGTAAGTCCACCATTGGAGATCAGCGCATCCCGTGGATCTGCACGACGGGGAATAGCACCATTGATTAATCCTTCGGGTAACTCGGAGGGCATATCTTTCATGCTATGCACAGCCATATCAATGGTACGATCAAGCATCGCCTGTTCAATCTCTTTGACAAACAAACCTTTGCCTCCCACTTTTGACAACGTTACATCCAGAATGAGATCTCCCTTGGTAACAATCTTATGTACTTCAAAGTCAAAAGCTAATCCTTCCCGCTCACAAATATCGCGTAAATCCTGAATGACATGACCTGTCTGGGTTAGCGCAAGCGCGCTCTGTCTACTTCCAACTTTAATTGTACGCATATCTACACTTCCTCCTGATTACGGGATATCCAGTCCCCGATTTCTTCTTCGGTCCACCATCGAAAATGGCCTGTACGAATATCTTCTAATATGTGCATTTCAGTTAATTGCCGAAGCAACGTACTTCTGAGACTTGAAGAAGATACGCGTGACTTCACCTCAGTCCTCATCTGGTGCAAAAACTCAAGGTACGTCTCATACTCATCCCCGAACTGTCGTTCGAGTGTGGCACGTATCTCCGCAGCTGCTGCCGGTCCCGCTCCTGCTGTGGATATCGCTATGCTTAATCTCCCACGCCTTACCACGCTTGGTGTAATAAAGCTGCTGTGCTCCGAAGACATTGCGTCATTCACCAATATGCCCGCAGCCTCCGCATCCCGAACCACAGTTGAATTGACCTCTGATTGGTCAGTCGCTGCATATACGAGAAAGGCCCCCCGCAAATCTCCATTGCGGTAGGACCGGTCTATCCATTGAATTCGGGATTCATGATGCAGTTGTTTTAATACGCGAGTAAGCTCCGGACTAATGACCGTAATCTGTGCCTCAGCATGCAGTAATCCCTTAATTTTACGTTCGGCAACACGTCCACCACCAACCACGCAGCACTTCTTGCCTGAAGTATTCACAAATATTGGCGTGTAACGGTCCATCCCCTTCACTCTCCCGTCCAACGATGAAACGCTGAATACGCATTGGATAAAAAACTTATAATGACAAATCCGTACCCGATCAGTGTCCATCTTGCCATGATAATTGTAGAGAACTGTTTCCTTCTTTTGGATACGAAGTAACCCACATAGATGGCTATAGCAAGACCTGTCGCAATAACTTTGAGATCCAAGAGTAGAATCCAGCGTCTTTCCGCCACAATGGATAATACGGCAAGCATCACAGAAACGCCAAGGAGCGGTGTACCTATCAATGTAGCACCATCCATATACTTACCGATCACTTCCAGGCTTGGCAGCCGTCGCATCGTATCATTCCACTTTTTTTTCTTCAACTTACGGTGCAGGAACAGATATAACATGGCAAATACCGTAGCAACGGTTAACGCCGCAAAACCAAGATTCGCCAAGGTAATATGCATAATAAGTAATCCATGTACCGTTTGCCAGTTATGCAGTGATATCTCTCCTGCCGTAAACCACAGTCGGTTTAATACCGTAACGGAAAAACCTACAACATTCAGCAACAAAATCACAAATTCGGAACGCTGGATGCGAGTCATGACGAGAGACATCAGCACAATACTGAATGAAAATATAAACAAAAAATCAAAGGTGGTATAGATGGGGAAATGGCCTTCAGTCCACATGCGCAGTATGACATGCGTTACCTGCAATCCCCAAACAACGACAAGAAACCCTGTGCCTGTCCGCTTCGCCCCCGCATTGCGTCGAATGCAGTCCGAGAAATAGAACAGTAGGCTCAGGGCATACATATAGATTAGAGCTTCATAAACTTGTTCAGCAAGGGTCAAGCTGCCCACCCGCCTTATACGCCTGCCGGAGCATAAGCCGGCACGGGGTCTTGCCGGTTTTCGTTAAGGTGAGCGGCTGGTTTCGCCAGAGCTGTAGCATCACTCTGACTCACTTTTTCAGCGGCCATCTCTACTGAATCTTCCAGAGCGAAAATCTGAGTAAACATGCGCAGAGCTTCATCACCTTGCTTCGTGCCTGCCATTTCCTTAATTCGATTAATCGGATCTGTCGTCATTTGGTTCACAATACTCTTGGTCAAACGACGAATGACTTTACGTTGATGTTCATCCAGCTCAGGCAGTTTATTAAACAGGCTATCCATCGTTTCTTCATGAATGGAGACCCCTTTTTCCTGCAAAGCGCGAATAACGGGACGAACACCCAACGTTTTGAGCCAATGGTAATAATCCTCCATCTCAAGCTCAATCATTCTCTCAATCTTGGCAGCTTCCACCTTACGCATCTCCAGGTTGCTCTCCACGATTCCTTCCAGATCATCAATGTCATAGAGAAATACGTTGGATAATTCACCTATCGCCGGATCAATATCGCGTGGAACCGCAATATCAATCAGGAACAATGGACGAGATTGACGACGCTTCATGCTCTCCCGTACCACTGCTGCATCCATGACATAACGTTCAGCTCCAGTGGAACTAATTACAATATCAACTTCATTAAGTCGATCTAATGCCTGTTCCATCGTACAAGGTGTACCCCGGAACTTGGCTGCCAATTCTTCAGCTCTTGCGAGCGTGCGGTTCGCCACGATGACCTCGGATGCCCCGTTGGCATAGAGATGTTTCACGGTTAGTTCACTCATCTTGCCAGCACCCAAAATGAGCACCTTCTTGTCTGTGAACATGCCAAATATCCTCTTACCGAGTTCAACAGCAGCATAACTGACAGATACGGCGCTCTCCCCGATGGAAGTCTCCGAATGTGCCCGTTTGCCCAGCGTAACTGCCTGTTTGAACAGCATATTAAACCAGGTACCTGTTGATTTCTCTTCCTGTGCTTTAAGAAAAGCCTGTTTCACCTGTCCAAGTATCTGAGTCTCACCGATGACCATGGAATCCAGTCCGCAGATCACGCGGAACAAATGGCGCATGGCTTGATCATCTTCATATATATATAAGTGTTGCGTAAATTCTTCCCGTGGTACATTAAACCATTGTTCCATGAATGTTCGAATAAAATAACCACACATGTGAAGACGGTCCACCACAACATACAACTCGGTACGGTTACATGTGGCTACGATTACACCTTCCAATACACTCTTGGTCAGCTTGAGCTGCTGCAGCGCTTCAGACAAATCCTTTTCTGCAAATGTGAATCGTTCCCTAACCTCTACAGGCGCCGTGCGATAATTCAAACCAACGACAACGATGTGCATTGCAAGTTCACCTGCCTAATAAATTTCCAATCAAAGTGCTTACTGCATATGTCTATCCATTTATGATTGACATGGTTAATTATATCACACATCATAGCCGTGACCGGGTCATTTTTATGAAATGTTTATGAAATCACCATGTTCATCATCATATGCACTGTCATTTATTGTAGTGTCTCACCAAAGTTCACCGTTATGCGTTAAAAAGTGTCGATTATGAATATTCATAACGATACGCATATTAAAACAAATAGCCATGGAATTATTCCATGACTATTTAGAGTTTGGGAGGTTATGTGTCCATCCCGATATGTGAACATTGTATATGCAATATACTTTTTATTTAAACCCGTTCAGTCTGGTTGTTCATCTCTGGTGTTTCAACTTGCAATTCGCCCAATCCACGTACCAACTTTTTTGCATACGTTTTTTCAGGCTTTAATACGGATACCAGGTAGTCAATAGCAAGCTGTGGATCTACGGTCTCCCCACAAGTGTAACAATCTATTGCTGCAAAACCTCTCTCAGGATACGTATGAATGGAGAGATGGCTCTCAGACAATAGTACAAGTACGGTCGCTCCCTGTGGATCAAACTGCTTGGATTGTACGGACATCACTGTCGCGCCACATGCCTCCGCTGCTTCAACCATTTGGGCTTCCAGATACTCTGCATTGTTCAGTAGATTAAAGTCGACACCCCAAGTATCAACAGCAACGTGTCTTCCGAAAGTTGAATATTCCATCCTTCGGTTCCCCCTTCCTAGGAATAAAATGTTTGAAGAATTTCATCCGCTAGGACCTACGTCATTCACTTCCCGAGGGAAAAATCTCTCGCAACATATAATGTCCTGAGTGAATCCTGGTTCCTATATTGTTTTCAACGAGATTAAAAATAACATTGAATTAGAGTGAAATCAACCCTTTTCCAGAAGATTGTAAAATAAATATTTTCAATTCGGCATATTCGATCTCACATCAAAAAATCCCCCTGAAAACCTCCACATTGGCGAGTGCCACTGCCCGGAAGATACAAGGGAATTCATTATATACATATACGTTTATAAACATAAAATTTCAAGCTAATAAGCTTCAAGCTCAAACAACCGTTTTTGATGGCGAGCAAGGGTCTCATCAATCTGATGGAGCTGATCAGCAGTCGCATCTTTTCTAGTGTCCAGCAGTGAATCGATCTCGGCATACACACGGTTGATTTCGCGTTCTACATCTCTGGCCTGGAACAGATGTTGCAATTCAAGCAACGTATTTTTGTATTCATAGATCACTCGGGTGTTCTCCCCGGTCTTCTCCACAATTTTGCGGACAGTGCCTTGAGCATAAACATACGTCATAGTGAACCCTTTATAAATCCGATGAACGACCCCGTCACCTTTAAAAGTCACAAAGAGCTTCCGGACAACGTTGGTCAGATGCAGATTCACCAGGCGGCAAGATAACTCACAGATATAAAACCCTTCTATGCGGTCAAAAGGGAAATGCACTTCTTCTCCACTTACATCTCCCAGCACAACCTCCTGACAACCATTGTCCAACACCTTAACCCGGTGATGAAGCCTGCCGTCTTCTGTCATGCGCAAAAACTGATGCATCTGGGGTTCTGACAATTTTATAGTGGCCTTCACATACTCTGTGGCTAACCGCTGAGCCATACAAATCCCTCAATTCTTCCCCGATTGTTTTGCCTTCCTGCACATGTAGCAGTTATCTCAAAATTCTTCAGGCCGGCATGGCCGGTAATTTTGGTACTGTTGGCAATATGCACCTATGCTCATTATACACTACCCTAACGTTATTTTTCTCCAGACCCAGATGATGAATTCTCACGAAATCCCTTAAAAAACCGGATTAATCTGGATCTCATCAAAGATTCATTTAGCATACTCACTTTCCTGCACTAAAACGGTATACTATCTCGGTTATCCGTTAATTTCGTTGCTTTCTTCCTCATCAGAAGCACCCTCTGCATCCAGCACTGGTGCATACTTATCTATCTGAGCATGCCGGGTTATGATGTCCCATAACTCTTCTTTCCCCAATCCCTCTTCGGATGAAAACGGTACAAACAAATCCCCTGAACGAAGACCCAGTGACTCCTTAATGACTTTGATATGTTTGGCTCTGCGTGTTTTTGGAATCTTGTCCATCTTGGTCGCTACGACAACCAAAGGCAATCCGTTATGACGAAGCCACTCATTCATCATCTTGTCATCCTTGGATGGCTCATGTCTCATATCCACCATCTGCATGACCAGTTTCAATTCCTCGCGTCCGAGCAGGTATTTCTCCATCATTTTACCCCAGGCAAAACGCTGCTCTTTGGAAACTTTGGCGTAGCCATATCCCGGGAAATCGACGAAGTAGAGATCTTGATTAATTTTATAATAGTTGAGTTGCTGTGTCTTACCCGGAGTTGAGCTCGTCCGAGCCAAATTTTTACGATTGATCAAACGGTTGATCAGGGAAGATTTCCCCACATTGGAGCGTCCAGCCAAAGCAATCTCTGGCAGACCGTCCTCAGGGTATTGTTCAGGCCGAACGGCACTGATAATAAATTCAGATTGATTTACTTTCATATTGTATCTTTCCTCTCTTGAACGCCTGTGCTTATGCATCACCTGTTGAAGGTATTATGCCATGGATTGTTCTATCATACCAAAAAAACCGTTCCAGCGGACGCCGAAGCCTCCGCAGAACGGTCTAATCTTCATACGAACCTTTCGGATAAGTGGATTACAGTTGAATTCCTGTCTGCTCAACAAGTGCATGCTGCAATACCTGATCCATATGGGCTACAGGGACAAACTCCACATCTTCCTTGATGCTGTCTGGAATGTCACGCAGGTCCCGTTCGTTATCCTTAGGCAATAATATTTTTTTATAGCCGGCACGATGGGCTGCCAGTGATTTCTCTTTCAGACCACCGATCGGCAGCACACGTCCACGCAGTGTTATTTCACCAGTCATCGCGATATCCTTGGACACATGTTTGTTCGTCAAGGCTGAGATTAACGCTGTTGCCATCGTAATCCCGGCAGATGGACCATCCTTCGGAATCGCTCCTTCCGGAACGTGGATATGGATATCGTTCTTCTCATGGAAGTCAGGCGAAATTCCAAGCTGTGTAGCTTTGGAACGGGTGTAACTGAATGCGGCTTGTGCCGATTCCTTCATGACATCCCCCAGTTTACCTGTGAGAGTCAATTTACCTGTTCCAGGCACAACAGTCACTTCAATGATAAGGGTATCCCCACCCACTTCAGTCCACGCCAGACCCGTTACGGTACCAATCTGATCTTCCAGTTCGGCCATACCATAACGGAACTTGCCAGGTCCAAGGTAGTCTTTGATCTCATCGGATGAGATGTTAATCTGACCTTCCACACCCGATACGATGTTCTTGGCAGCTTTCCGGCACAACGAAGCCATTTGCTGTTCCAGATTACGCACACCTGACTCCCGTGTATATTCACGAATTACACGCAACAACGCGTCATCCGGGATTTCCAACTGCTCTTCTTCCAGACCATGGTCCTGCTTCTGTTTGGGCAACAAATAGTTTTTCGCAATTTGCAGCTTCTCCAGTTCCGTATAACCAGGGATGTTGAGCATTTCCATCCGATCCAGCAATGGACGCGGAATATTGTGTACCGTGTTGGCAGTTGTTATAAACATAACGTTGGATAAGTCAAACGGCAATTCGACAAAATGATCACTAAACGTATTATTTTGTTCCGGATCAAGTACCTCAAGTAATGCTGCAGAAGGATCTCCGCGGAAATCTGAAGCCATCTTATCAATCTCGTCCAGCAGGAATACCGGGTTAAGTGAACCTGCCGTTTTCATCCCCTGGATGATACGCCCAGGCATAGCCCCTACATAGGTGCGTCGGTGACCACGAATCTCGGCTTCATCCCGCACGCCGCCAAGAGATATTCTTACAAACTCCCGACCCAGCGATCTGGCGATCGAACGAGCAAGTGATGTTTTACCGACCCCTGGAGGTCCAACCAGACAGAGAATTGGCCCTTTGAGCTTCTTGACGAGCTTCTGGACAGCCAGATATTCAAGCACACGTTCTTTCGGCTTTTCCAGTCCGTAATGATCTGCATTGAGCACATCTTCGGCTTTTTGGATATCCAGATCATCCGCTGTCATCTGACTCCAAGGAAGGCCAAGCAGCCAATCCACGTAGTTGCGAATGACTCCGCCCTCGGCTGAACTTGCAGGCATTTTCTCCAGTCGATCAATTTCTTTCTCGACCTTTTCTTTCACCTTGTCCGGCAAGCAGAGTTCTTCCATCTGAGTTCGAAGTTCCTCGACCTCACCCGCACGGCCTTCTTTTTCACCCAGTTCTTTCTGGATCGCTTTCATCTGCTCGCGCAAATAATATTCCTTCTGCGTTTTCTCCATCTGTTTCTTCACACGTTGGCTGATCTTGCGTTCAAGCTCCAGCACTTCGCGCTCATTGTTCAGGATATCCAGCAATTTCTCCAGACGTTCCCGAACGTCGATGGTCTCCAGAATTTCCTGTTTATCCTTGATCTTCAAGGACAGGTGACTTGTGATGACATCGGCCAGACGCCCTGGTTCTTCGATGTCAGACACCGCTGCGAGTGTCTCTGGTGTCACTTTTTTGGACAGATTAATATAATTCTCGAACTGGTTCAGAACGGTACGCATCAAGGCATCCGTCTCCGGATGGGTATTCTCCTCTTCAGGCAGCTCTTTAGCCAGTACTTCATAATATTCCTCGTTGTCCGTATATTCAATAATTTCAGCCCGTTCCAAGCCTTCAACGAGTACACGAATCGTACCGTTCGGAAGCTTCAGCATCTGTCTGACCTTGGCCACGGTTCCGATTCTGAAAATGTCCTCTTGTGTTGGTTCTTCAATATTTACTTCGGCTTGGGAACATAGGAGAATCAGATGTTCTTCTACCATCGCTTTTTCTAAAGCCTTGACCGATTTCTCCCGGCCCACATCGAGATGCAGTACCATACTCGGGTAGACGAGAAGTCCTCTTAAAGGCAGTAAAGGAAAACGACGACCTTTCGCTTTGCTCGGTCCCATCGCTTTCGCACCTCCAATGGCTCTCAGGTTGTAGTCATTCATTATTCTATCAAATGTTCACATAAAAAACCAATGAAGGGAAGCGCTTAGCAGCTTCCCGAATCTGTAACCTGTCCTGGACGAGGCACATCGGCACGCAAATAGGAAGCGGATGCCGGTGGAAAAATCTCCGGTGAAGGTGCAACTGTCTCCTCTGCAAGCTTCGTTTGTTCCATCTGTTGTGATTCCGGGACCCAGGCGAACACTTCACGGAATACGTCCTGTACCGTATCTACCGGGATAACGCGCAAGCCATCCAGATTCTCAAAAATAGACTGCCAGTTCTCCGCGGGAATAATAACGGTCTTCGCTCCTGCCTGAAAGGCAGCCTCGACCTTGGCCAGCACGCCACCTATTGGCTTAACCCGACCATGAATACTGATCTCGCCAGTCATCGCTGTCTCATGATCCACAGGACGCCTCTGAATGGCTGATGTAATGGCAGTCGCCATGGCAATCCCGGCGGATGGACCATCAATAGGCGTCCCACCTGGGAAATTCACGTGTAAATCGTAATCATTCGGACGAATACCCATGGCTTTTAATACGGTTAACACATTTTCAACCGAGCCTTTGGCCATACTTTTTCGCCGGAGTGTACGCGAACCGCCTCCAATCTCTTCTTCATCCACAACGCCTGTAATGTTGATTCGGCCTTGATCTTTAAGAGCCGGAACAGCAGACACTTCAATCTCCAAAATGGTTCCCATATTCGGTCCGTATACCGCCAAGCCGTTAACAAAACCCACCTGCGGCTGTGTAGGGACCTTCCGATCAGGCCGTGGCTGAATCTGACTGCTACCCGCCACCCACTCCACATCAGACGCCTGAAGCGTCTCACGCTTCTCTGTCAGCGCAAGTCCAGCAGCCAGCTGGATGATATTGACCGCTTCACGTCCATTGGTTGCATATCGCTTGACCACATCAACGGCATCCGGACATGGACTGAACCCTATTTTCTGAACAGCATCCTCTGCAATTCGCCCAATCTCCTCAGGCAACAGAGGACGGAAATAAACTTCCATGCAGCGGGAACGCAAAGCTGGTGGCAGTTCATGAGGCGAACGTGTCGTCGCTCCAACAAGGCGGAAATCGGCTGGTAGGCCATTTTGAAAAATATCGTGGATATAAGCAGGAGTATGCGTGTCTTCCGAGTTATAGTACGCACTCTCCAAAAACACCTTGCGATCCTCCAACACTTTCAACAGCTTATTCATCTGAATCGAATGTAATTCACCAATCTCATCAATAAAAAGCATTCCCCCGTGCGCTTTCGTCACAGCGCCCGGTTTTGGTTGGGGAATACCAGCAACGCCCATGGCTCCTGCTCCCTGATATATCGGATCATGAACCGAACCAATTAAGGGGTCCGCAATACCACGTTCATCAAAACGGGCTGTTGTTGCATCCAGCTCCGTGAATTTGGCGTCCGGTTTGAAAGGAGAAGATGGATTCTTCTTAGCCTCTTCCAATACAACCCTTGCGGCAGCTGTCTTCCCGACTCCGGGAGGGCCATAAATGATAACATGTTGCGGATTCGCACTGCATAATGCAGCTTTAAGGGCACGCAACCCATCTTTTTGCCCAACAATATCGTTAATGGTAGCTGGACGCGTCTTCTCCGACAGCGGCTTGGTGAGTGAGATCGAACGCAGCTTGCGCAGCTTCTCCAGTTCCTTGCGAGATTCACGCTCCACGGCACTGCGGTTCGTTTTCTGGCCACGCAGCAGGTTCCAGAAATACAAACCAATCACCACTCCAAAAAATAACTGAATCAACATGATGACCATACCAAATTCCATGTCTTCACATCCTCCTATTTTGTCGCTATTCTCATATGAGATCATGCTAATACTTGGTAGTATAGCCTTTTCAACGCGACGTAAACGGGCGATGCGGAATTTGTATGCGAGAAAATAAAAAGCCCGCCATCGCTGGCGAGCTTTTGTTGTAACAAGATATGAATCAATCAGTGCGAACGACCAGGAATAACACCTGTCTCTTCGTAGGCTTCGACGATTTTGTCGATCTCTTTTTTTAATTCCTCAACCATGATTTCTTCAGGCACTTTACGGATCATCTTGCCGTGACGGAACAAGAGACCTTCTCCACGAGCACCGGCAATCCCGATATCCGCTTCTTTGGCCTCACCTGGACCATTAACCGCACAACCCAACACCGATACTTTAATCGGCACCTTCAGTTTGGAGATATACTCTTCCACTTCGTTGGCAATGGAGAACAGGTCGATATCCAAACGTCCACACGTCGGGCAGGAGATCAATGTGGCTGCATTTGTAATGAGTCCAAATGTTTTGAGCAGATCACGAGCGACTTTGATTTCTTCTACCGGGTCCGCACTCAGTGAGATCCGCATCGTTGAACCAATACCCATGGAGAGCAAGGCTCCCATACCTGCGGAGCTTTTGATCGTACCGGAGAACAATGTACCCGCTTCGGTAATCCCGAGATGCAACGGATACGGAATGATTTGAGCTGCTTTGGTATATGCCTCAATTGCCATCGGCACATCCGATGCTTTGAGAGACACGATGATATCATGGAAATCAAGCTCTTCCAAAATACCAATGTGATACAATGCACTTTCTACCATAGCGTCTGCCGTAGGATACCCATACTTCTCAAGAAGATGGTTTTCCAGAGAGCCTGCATTTACTCCGATCCGGATCGGAATACCGCGGTCTTTACAAGCCTTAACCACTTCTTCCACTTTAGCACGTTTACCGATGTTCCCTGGGTTAATCCGTACTTTATCAATGCCGTTCTCAATCGCAAGTAAAGCCAGCTTATAGTTGAAATGAATGTCCGCTACGAGCGGTATATTAATGCGTTTTTTGATTTCCTTGATGGCTGCGGCAGCTTCCTCATTATTCACCGTAACACGTACAATTTGACAACCCGCTTCTTCCAGTCGCAGAATCTCTGCAACCGTTGCTTCAACGTCTGCCGTTTTGGTTGTACACATACTTTGGATAATGACTTCGTTACTGCCACCGATCGTTACGTTTCCCACTTTCACGGGACGTGTATCCTGTCTTAAATACATGAGTGATTTCTCTCCCCACAACGTCAAAGCTCCACCCTGACAGAGACATGAATTCGCCTTCTGCCAAAGTGGAGAACTGACAAGTCTATATTTCAGAGTTCAACGGGATTCAGGCCTTTATTAGGCGCTCTCTTCCTGCTTATCGTCCTTCGATTGGCTTAGTTCAGGCACGACTCTTTTCTCAACAACTTCTTCGGTAATGACACAGTTCGTAACATCTTCACGTGAAGGCACTTCATACATGATTTCCAGCATGATACCTTCAATGATGGCACGCAATCCACGTGCACCTGTGTTACGTTTAATTGCTTCTTTTGCAATCGCAAGCAATGCAGCTGGTTCAAAGACCAGATTCACATTATCCAGCTCAAGCAGTTTTTGGTACTGTTTGGTAAGCGCGTTTTTTGGTTCGGAAAGGATCCGTACCAGCGTATCTTCATCCAGCGGCTCCAAAGTGGAGATGACTGGCAGACGGCCTACAAATTCCGGAATCAGACCAAATTTCAGCAAATCTTCCGGCAATACCATACCCAGGTATTCACCTGGTTTCAGATCTTTTTGCTCAGAAACGGTATTGAAGCCAATGACTTTTTTACCAATCCGGCGTTTGATCATTTGCTCCAGACCATCAAAGGCACCGCCGCAAATGAACAGGATGTTCGTTGTATCGATCTGAATGAATTCTTGATGAGGGTGTTTACGACCACCTTGTGGTGGTACAGAAGCCACAGTTCCTTCAAGAATTTTCAAGAGAGCCTGTTGCACACCTTCGCCCGATACATCACGAGTAATGGATGGGTTTTCGGATTTACGCGCTACTTTATCAATCTCATCGATATAAATAATGCCACGCTCTGCTTTTTCCACATCATAATCAGCAGCTTGAATCAGTTTGAGCAGGATGTTCTCTACATCCTCACCCACATAACCAGCTTCAGTTAATGACGTAGCATCAGCAATAGCAAAAGGAACATTCAAAATTTTTGCCATCGTTTGCGCAAGCAACGTTTTACCAGAACCTGTTGGTCCTAATAGCAAAATGTTACTCTTTGACAATTCAACGTCTTCAATTTTGCTCTGTGTGTTGATCCGTTTGTAGTGATTATACACTGCAACAGACAATGATTTTTTCGCTTGTTCCTGTCCAATAACATATTGATCCAGAATATTACGAATTTCTTTTGGTTTCGGAATATCTTTCAGGTCTACTTCTTCATCATGACCAAGTTCTTCCTCAACGATTTCGGTGCAAAGTTCGATACATTCATCACAAATGTACACGCCTGGTCCAGCGACCAACTTGCGTACCTGCTCCTGAGATTTACCGCAAAAAGAGCATTTCAGTTGCCCTTTCTCATCGTTAAATTTAAACATGAAACCACCCCTTTAGGAATTGATCGGTCTACTGAGCACCTGGTCAATAATGCCGTACGTCTTGGCTTCTTCAGCGCTCATGAAGAAGTCACGGTCTGTATCCCGCTCAATTTTCTCAAGAGGCTGACCCGTACGATCGACGTATATTTGATTCAGTTTCTGACGTGTTTTAATAATCCATTCTGCGTGTATCTTAATATCCGCAGCCTGTCCTTGAATGCCGCCAAGCGGCTGATGAATCATTACTTCGCTGTTTGTCAGCGCATATCTCTTGCCAGGTGCACCGGCTGTCAGCAATAACGAGCCCATGCTTGCTGCCATCCCTACGCAAATGGTAGATACATCCGGCTTGATAAATTGCATCGTATCGTATATACCCATCCCTGCGGTGACAGAACCACCAGGTGAGTTAATGTACAAGCTGATATCCTTCTCAGGATCGTCGGCTGCCAAAAACAAAAGCTGTGCTATGACAAGATTGGCTACATCGTCATCAATCGCACTGGTTAGAAAGATAATGCGATCTTTCAGCAAACGTGAATATATATCGTAAGACCGCTCGCCTCGATTGGTTTGTTCTATAACCATTGGCACCAGACTCATGAGACCAACCTCTTTTCTACATGTAATTAGACATAGGCCACCTGTAAAGCAAACCCAAATTCATTCTAACACTTTCCTGTGACAATGTCATTTTTCACAAGAGGGGTCAGACATCGTTTGTTTACTTTTTTAGCCTGATCATATTTAACCATGTTTTCTATGTATGTGCAAATTGAAGCCATCCTATGCCGTCTTGCCGTTTTTTATTTGCATGAAGTACATAGGTATGTAAAAAGTGTACGTGGATCAATAAAATTAGTGTTCATCCATATACTTACTTCATTTTCTATAAAATGGATGTAACAATTTAAAAATAAGGCACGCAATAATTCACGTGCCTTATCGTTTATTCAACTGACAAGTTGATAACAGCTTGTCTTATTTTTCGTCAGCTTCTGCAACAACTTCTTCAGCTGGAGCTTCAACAGGTTCAACAACTGTGCTGTTCTCAACAAGAACGTCAATCGTTTTACGCAGTTTCACTTCATCGCGAAGGCTGTCCAGGGAACCATTACCCTCGAGGATGCCACGGATCTCATCAGCAGGACGCTTGTAAGATTCAGCCATTTTTTCGAGTTCTTGATTCACTTCTTCGTCAGATACTTCAATGTTTTCCGCTTTACCTACAGCTTCAAGCACCAGGTTGTTGCGAACACGTTTGGAAGCATCTTCTTGCATTTGTCCTCTCAGGTCAGCTTGAGTCTGGCCAGAGAAGCTCAGGAACATTTCAAGGTTCATTCCTTGATTTTTCAGACGGTTGTCGAAATCACGCATCATGTTCTGTACTTCGCTGTCAACCATTGCAGCAGGAATGTCCACTTCAGCGTTCTCAGCCACTTTTTCTACAACTGCATTTTCAGTAGCAGCTTTGGCTTCGTCAGCTTTACGGGATTCCAATTGTGTTTTCAGGTCAGCTTTGTACTCTTCAAGTGTGTCGAATTCGCTAACATCTTTAGCAAACTCATCATCCAATGCAGGAAGTTGTTTGCGTTTGATTTCGTGAATTTTCACTTTGAATACCGCTTGTTTGCCAGCAAGTTCTGCTGCATGGTAGCTCTCTGGGAAAGTCACTTCTACGTCTTTGAAGTCACCTGTGGACAGACCCACAACTTGTTCTTCAAATCCAGGAATGAATGTGTTGGAACCCAGTTCCAGGGAATAACGCTCAGCTTGTCCACCTTCGAAAGGTACACCATCAACGGAACCGTCGAAGTCGATTACTGCAACGTCACCGTTGGCAGCGGAACCTTCGTCAATTACAACGAGTTCAGCGTGACGTTGTTGAAGACGCTCAAGTTCTTCAGTCACTTCTGCGTCAGTTACTTCACCTTTTGCTACAGCAACTTCGATTCCTTTGTACTCACCAAGAGTAACTTCAGGTTTCACAGTTACTTTTGCTTTGAATTTGAACGTTTCGCCTTTAGCGAATTGTTCAACATCTACGTCAGGACGATCAACCGGGAAGATATCCGTTTGGTCGATTGCTTCTGTATAGGCTTCAGGAAGCAAAATGTCGATTGCTTCTTGATAAAGGCTCTCTACACCAAAACGCGCTTCGAAGATGGAACGTGGTACTTTACCTTTACGGAATCCAGGTACGTTTGCTTGTTTAACCACTTTATTAAAAGCTTTGTCGAGTGCTGCAGTTACACGATCTGCATCCACTTCAACCTCAAGAACCCCAAGGTTCTTCTCTATCTTTTCCCAAGTTGCTTTCATTGTATACTTTCCCCTCCAAAATTCACATGTTCACGTAGGCAATCACGTACAAAATAACCATTTTAGTATAAACAAGATTAGATTCTTTTTCAAGGGGAATCCCTTGATACAGTTTAAGGAAAACGTTTCCGGCCTCGATTAACCATCCAAACCGGCAGATACAAATTGTTTCATGGAACGATAAGCCTGCTCCAGTCGAAAGCGCATCGCGCCTGTCACAGCATACATTGAGCGGGTATTTTCCTCATCATGAGAACCACCCAGACTATCTGCAACGGTCATATGTAGAGCTGCTGCCCATATATCTGTCATGGAATCATTTTCTTCCAGCATCGATACATAATCACGGGTTCCATACACCGCCATGACATATTGTATCCACAGTTCCTGGGCAAAATAAAAGAGCGTAGGTTCATGAACCTCCGTCTGATCTGCCACTCGTTCCAGAATCTGAACGATTTGGATTGGGAATTCCTCTGGTCTAAGAGGCACGGTGTCGATCTCGACTTCAACCTGCTCTTCGCCTCTCGTAAACAGGATCATACCTTGAACACCTCGGCGACGCAAGGTTTGCAGCACCCGGAATTGAAGCAGAGGGTGAAGCGACTTATCTTTTAACCAACTCGTAAGTGCCTCGTCAATCTTCGGCAGATCAAGATAGGCCAGCTGCTCCAAAGCCAGCATCGTCTGTTCAGACAGAGGCTCCTCCATCACTGTGCGAAGCATCTTATCTGCATAGCCATCATCCTGTTCAAGCTTCATTCGGGCATGATGCCGTGCCATGTCTTCCTCACTAATCTCTTCTTCCTCTTCTCGTTCATCAAGAACGGCAGGCAAGGTTTCTTCATATTGAGGAAACGCAGCCTGAAGCCATTCGAGCAGGGCCCGCCATTCATCATAGTGGCGCTCTTCCTGTCCCTGACATTGCAGCAAAAAGTGAAGCAATTTCATCGCTTCACCATACCGTTCATTTTCAAGCATAACTGTCAATTGAATCTGGTAATAGTCCAGCGTCTTAGGAAACAGCACAATATTGTTGTTATGCTCGGTTTCCGGGGTCGTGGATTCCTTAATGGGAGCACCTCCTCTATATCCTGAATCTCCAGTCGGAATCAACATAAATAGATGTATATATTAAAACGATTGTTGATCTATTTTCTGAGTTCTCCTGATATTCTAACATAACCTTAAATATAATGAAAAAAACGTTACTGCCGCCAAATATCATATACGAAAAATAGTTTAAAATAAAATGCTTGATATTCCTGTATGCATATGATAAAATCAATTTTGCTTGAAAAAAATCATGTCTCAGTAGCTCAGCTGGATAGAGCAACGCCCTTCTAAGGCGTCGGTCGGGGGTTCGAATCCCTCCTGGGACGTATTAAAGAAAACTTCCTTTGGGAAGTTTTTTTTGCGTTCTGGGGATGAGAACCCCTATGGTTCGTCGAAGCATCCGCTTCGTTAGCACCACTTCGCAGTCTCGACTGCAAGGAGAGTATCCCTCCTGGGACGTATTAAAAGAAGCTTCCTTCGGGAAGCTTTTTTTCGTTCTGAGGATGAGAACCCCTATGGGTCGTCGGAGCACTCGCTTCGTTACATATCTATGTCGCTTCAACAAAATGTTTGCATTAGCTCATTTCATGGGTGACCATGTCTCAGTATCGATGTTCTAACGAACATCGGACACTTTATTTGACCCAAATTCAGCATCATGGAACTCTAACGAATCATAGAGAGCTTATTTCACCATTCCGGGGGATTAACTCACCTATTTGCAATTTATAGGCTGATTAAGGTCGCTGAGGTTCGTTAGAATCTGAAAATAGCGATTTTACCCATTATAAGACCTCGTGGATTCGTTAGAGTTCATAGGCTAGTCAAGGCACCCACGGTCCATTGGGTGTTTTTTCATTTCATTGCTCAATATTGACATAGAATGTTATGCTTACGGAGTGGATTATGTACCAATCCATACATATTAACTTCTTAGGAAACAGGAGATTTTATCAATGTCATCTTCATTACAGCAGCACTCATCTATCCATACCGAGGAAGAACATTCTTCGACATCCAAAAGATTCGGCCTGTTGTTAGCAGGCATTATCGTCATCGCCGCTACCATGAGATCACCGATTACAGCAACCGGACCTGTAGTGGAGATGATCCGCTCAGATACAGGTATCGGCCATACAATGGTCGGGCTTCTGACCTCACTTCCTTTGCTTGCCTTTGCAGCTGTCTCTCCTTTTGCACCACGCCTAGCCAAGCGTTTAGGACTCGAATCTGCTCTGCTATTGGCTGTTATGATTGTAACCATTGGGGTGGCCTTACGCTTGTTGCCTTCCGTTCTCTCCTTATATGCAGGAACTGCAATTTTGGGGTGCGGCATTGCATTTAGCAACGTGCTTTTGCCAAGTTTGATCAAACGTGATTTTCCATTGCGGATAGGTATCGTCACCGGACTATACTCTGTATCCATGAATATATTTGGCGCCATCGCCTCAGGTGTGAGTGTACCCGTAGCAGGAGCCACTTCTATGGGTTGGCGTGCTTCGTTAGGCATGTGGGCCTTGTTGTCCATATTGGCGCTTCTCTTGTGGCTCCCCCAGATCGCCGCAGGACGTCAGCGAATGTTATTCATAGCCACCCAGAGTGCAGGGACGCCTGTACGTCTACGGACCTCTTCCCTGGCCTGGTTCATTACTTTATTTATGGGTCTGCAATCTCTAATATTCTATACAACGATTACCTGGCTTCCCGAGATTCTCGCTGAGCAAGGATTCAGCCCCACCTCAGCAGGGTGGATGCTCTCCCTAATGCAGTTGGTTAGTGTCCCTGCTACCTTTATCGTTCCGATCCTCGCCGGCCGAACACGAGATCAGCGTGTTCTAACCGCGATAACGTGCTCTTCTTTGATAGTCGGGTATGCATTATTGTTAAGTGGCATCGCTTCGCTCGTTACCATTGGTGTCACGTTGGCAGGAATAGGTGCTGGAGCTTCATTTGGCATGGTAACGATGTTCTTCGTCCTTCGCACAAAAGATGCCAGACAAGCTGCCAGCCTGTCCGGTATGGCCCAGTCCTTCGGATATATGCTGGCCGCAGTGGGACCTCTATTGTTTGGCATGCTTCATGACTGGACAAAAGGATGGACACTTCCATTGCTAATCCAGGTCATTCTGGCCATCGCTTTGCTAATCGCAGGGATTCAGGCCAGCAAAAATAGAATGATCGGTTAGTCACACAACTCATATATAAAAAAACAAAACGGCCTCCATCCTGAAAATCAGGATGGAGGCCGTATATGCATAGAACAATTCCTTCATTAATTTATTCAATTTTAATCAATTTCAATGAGGAATGAACTCACTTCACTTTTACCTTAATCGTGTCTGTGCTGGTAACTCCGGCAGAGTTAATTAACTCTGCCCGATACGTATACGTGCCCGATGCTTTCCCGGACAGTGTAGTCACAGCACTTTGCGCATAAGGTGTAGCCGAACGGAGTTCTTGCGTATCGATCAACTTATCATTTTCATAGAGACGATACTCTGTAGCGTTGGTCCCCCACCACAGGTTCATGGTCACCTTATAATAGCCGTCGCCATCCCAGTTATCGTGAGAGAGAACCGCTTTGCCTGGCGTTGCGTTGGTAACCCGAACAGTCAACGTTTGACTACGCGTTGTTCCCTTGTCGTTAGTCAGCTCAGCCACGTACGTATACGTGCCATTGGCTTTGCCCGTGATCTTCGTCTGAGCAAACTGCGCCCAAGGTGCGTTGTAAGTCAACTTTTGCGTATCAACCAAAACCCCGTCCTCATATAACTTGTAGCTAGTTGCGTTCTCGCCCCACCACAGGTTCATTGTAACGATATACGCGCCCTCTGGTAAGCCGTTGCCTACCCAGTTATTGTGAGACAATACAGGCGTACCTGGGGCCTTAGTTGCCGGAGTTTCTGGTTCGGTCTCCACGGCTTCCAATTTCAGTGCCGTATTGGCTGTACCCGAAAGCCCCTGTTGGTCTTTTACCGTAAGTTCAACAGCATACTCGCCTGCTTCAATTCCCTCCAAAGGAAGGCTGAAGGTACCATCAGCTTGTACTTCAAAGACTCCTTCTTTATAAACCGAACCATCCTCTTTTTTCACAACATACGTTGCTTCCAGGGAAGCGGCCGGATCAAACGTGATGTCCCACCCGCTGGCAAGCGCAGGTGCTACACGGAAGTACAAGTCTTCCACGCTACCATTAAGAACAGCAGACTCATCCTCTTTGAACTCCAACGCTTCTGGTGCAGTTACAGCCGGAGCTGTCTTTTTCACCAAAAATGGCGAAGTGTCTTCCTTATAGGTTTTGCCGTCCGTACCAATAGTAGTGATATCAACGGTGTATAAACCATCCGGAATCTCTGTCACTTCATCAGTTGTGTAATCCGCATATGTGCCGTCCCAGGCAAGATTATATCTTGCGTTAGCATTGAAATTATAATAGTTACCGAAAATGAAACCGATATAACCATCTTGATAATATCCACCTTCCGGATTAAGACCATCAAAAATCTCAATCAGGGCGAATGTCATCGGATTGTAGAATTCCATCGCTACATTAAGCGTATCCAACGTACCATCAGCCTTCAATGGATAGTGAAAAGGATTTTTTTCAGTGCCTTTTACGGTTTCAATATATTTAACTCCACTCAACGTAAGGTTGAAATGAGCAACATATGGCACAGTAAATGTATTGGTTCCGTTCGAGAACTCAATGTATCCTTGTGCTTCTGTAGTCGCAGTAACCCCTCGTGGAACGGTAATTGTCACTGCAAGCTCTTCCTCACCATTCAGTGTGAAGGAACTCTTGTCTACCGCAACGGATACACCAGCAACATTACGAGTTGGATTCACATTTACGGTGTAATCCCCTCCACTGCCATTCCGCGCTTCAACTTTAATCGTTTTGGTAATCGTCTTTTCATCTGTGCTCAGGAAATTACCGTAGTTGATGCTTCCGGTGATATTTTCCTTTTCAACAACAGCGCCACTTTCGGTGTACTGAGTTACATCAAGCACCTTGACAAAAGCAACAGGGTCAATAGTATTCACAGCCTGAATACGGCCAGCACCTTGATCAAATACATCAAATTGGGTTGTATCCAACACTTTACTATTGTTCATCAGCGCAACTTTGATATCAAATGGCGTCCATTCCGGATGCTTCTCGATCAGCAGCGCAATCAAACCTGCTACATGAGGTGTAGCCATACTTGTACCTGATTTACGATCATAAGCCTGTGCGTAATCTGCGTCTGGCTCATCCTTGCCGTAGGCAGGAATCGTAGACAGAATGCTTGTACCTGGTGCAACAATATCCGGTTTGATGTCAAGTGTTACCTTGGCAGGTCCGCGGGAACTGGATGAATTCATTTCATCACCCGGCGTTTGGCTGCGTTCAAAATCACTAAAGCTTACTTCAACGGCTTGGCCTGCGTCCAACTCAGCCTTGATCACATCCCCATCTTCCTTGGACATGCTCAGTGTTGGAATGAGTTCAAAGTTATCGCCCAGACTCACACCGATTGGACCCGGAATGTTGTTATATACAATAACAGCCAAGGCTCCGGCTGCTTTAGCATTGGCGATTTTCTCTACAAATGCGATTTCACCACGCTGTATTAATGCCACTTTACCTGTAAAATCCTGACCTTCAAAATCAGTTGGCTTACCCAGTGCTGCATATTCAAGCTCATATTTCCCTGTCAAAACAGTTTCAGGGTCTGCCGACAGGCTCCATCCCATCAGATCCAGACGGTAAACCGACTCAGTAATAGCCAGTGGAGCTTCAGTCGGAGCAACTACAGACTCTTCTTCCACAGGGGCAGCTTCAGGAGAAGCTTCAACGGGTGCAGAAGGTGATACAGATGGAGTATTTTCTTCCGTTGTAGCTTCTTCTACATTCGGAACTTCAGCTTCGTTAGAAACTGTGTCCTCCACAGCTGCTGCACTTTCCTCATCAACCGTTGCGGGTACACCTTGCTCTGAACCTTCAGGCTCTTCTGTTCCAGGTGCCGTACCCAGTTCAGGAGATTGTTCAACCTCTGGCACCGGTTGTTGTTCAGGTTGTGCCTCTTCGCCTTCCTCACCAATCCAGAAGTGAGTATCCGCTGTAATGAGCTGACTAGGACCTGTTGAGTTACCTACCGTAATCGCCATCGCAGACGCCCCTGGAGAACCAAGTGTATAACGGTTAGGTCCGTCATTGCCACTGGCAACTACTGCTGTCACACCAGACAGCATCGCATTATTCAGGGCTACCGAGGTAATATAACTTGGATCATTAGCGGCATTCCCCAAAGAGAGATTAATTATATCCATGCCATCTTCAACGGAACGATCAATTCCGCCGAGCACCCATGAGGTTTGACCACTACCATACGGCCCAAGTACACGGTATGCATAGATATCTGCTTCAGGAGCAACGCCAACAATCCCGTAATCACCTGCTTCACGAGCAGCAATGGTACCGGCTACGTGCGTACCGTGGGATGTATAAAAGGCACTTCCCCTTTCGTTAAACTCAGGTTCCCCTGAACTTTTCCATTCTTGATACGTTGCTTCATACGGGTCATTGTCGTTACCAACAAAGTCCCATCCGCCTTTGTAAGCTTCCTGCAAATTAGGATGCTCATAGTCAATCCCTGTATCGATGACACCCACTTTGATGCCATTTCCTTTGTAACCCAGATCCCATACTTCAGGTGCACCAATAAAAGGTGCTGTGTCTTTCATGTACGGGTTCACTTCATCTGTCTCAGGCGCTATTGTAAATTCAAGGTCAGGATATACGCTGACCACGCCAGGTATTTGAAGCAATTGTCCCACCTGGTTTCCTTTAAGCTCAATCGCTACACCATTTAGGGCATATGCATATTCTTCCAATACTTCATGTTTGATTTTCTTCTGAGTGAGGCTATGTACAAATGACTGTTGTTGTTGCTCAACTTGAGTCACAGCCTTTGTTTCCATAGAGGAGGTAAAAGATTTTCCAGAGAGGGTTGATTCACCTTGCGCTACTGCAACAGGTTTATTGGAAAGCTCAACGATCACTCGGGTATTCTCTCCACCCAGGCCTTCCAAGCTTTTATCCAAAAATGGATCTGCGGCAAGTTTGGCTTCCCGTCCTGCAAGAATCTCTCTCCATTGTTTGGCTTCGGCTGTACTGGGTAAGTTCTCAAGCTGAATAACTGAATCTGCGGGAGCGGCTCCAGCCGCGGGGAGAATAATGGAAAAGACCATCAGAACACTTAATAAAGTGGATATCAATCGTTTACTCAAGGCTTTGCCCCTCCTTTTAAATGTGAATACGTCACCAAATGATGGGTTCCTGCTGTTTGTGCGTACTGCAATACACACTCCAATTTCACCACCTATCTGCAAGAAGTTTGACCCTTGGTAAATTATTCTATCAAAATACCACATTTTCCTTCTAAATACTTACAAATATGATATAGAAATTACTTATATGGGTCTTGAGTACGATAAAAATATCCATTTGTAATTATTTGTCGTTTGAATATTTCATTTTTAAAATAATGCATCAAAAAAAAAGACCAAGAGCCTCTTTATCCGAAAGAGATTCCTGGTGTATAGGGGAAGCGTCGTTAGCATACAAAGGATCTTGATAATTCGTTTAACATCGATAAAAATTGCTACATATCACAAAATTCTACTTATTCTGGCTTCACGGCTTCAATACGCAGACGCTTGTAATCGGCATACAGAGCATCATCTTTCCAAAGGTGAGGCTTCACGATCTGACTGGTTTCCTTGCATATTTGTTGTATCTCTTCATGACTGAGACTTGCAAAATAGTCGCCTCCAAAATGAGCCAACCAGCCTACTATACCCTGCTCACCATCTGCCAGTCTGGTAGGACGCTCGTAGTGATAGGCCTGTCGCACCACAAATCCACGTTGTTCTAAAATATGGCTATATTCTCCGATCGACGGAAAATACCAAGGATTACGTTCCGATGCACGAATGTCCGTGCTCCGCTCCATAACCTGCTCTAATGCATTCACAATGGTCTGAACATTCCCTTTACCACCGAATTCTGCTATAAAACGCCCTCCGGGCTTCAAAGATTTCCATATACTATCCACCACTAATCGCGGGCTTCGCATCCAGTGCAGGGCTGCATTGGAGAAAACGGCATCATACAGTCTTTTCGTCTCAAACTGATGACCGTCTCCTTCCACGAACTCAAGTTCAGGGAATTTCTCCCCCGCACGGCGAATCATGTCTGGCGATGCGTCCATGCCAATAACTTCAGCTCCGGTCAGAGAAATTTCATGCGTCAAATCCCCTGTCCCGCAACCCAGATCAAGAATGTATTCCCCTTTTTGTGGTTGAAGCCAAGAGATCAGATTTTTGCCATATCCCGACACAAAAGCCAGTTTGTTATCATATTCGTCTGCTTGCCATTGATTTAATGATTTCATGGATACCACCGTCGCTTTCGTTATTGATATCCTCATTGTGGCATAGAATTGTTTATTCTTTAAATATATAGATTCTATATTGTTTATAGGTATAATCAATAGGACACTTCCTCTGAACGCAAAAAAAACTTCCCGAAGGAAGTTTTCTTTTTTTACGTCCCAGGAGGGATTCGAACCCCCGACCGACGCCTTAGAAGGGCGTTGCTCTATCCAGCTGAGCTACTGAGACAAATATGTATCATAAATTTTCGGCGCGGTTCTTATTATACTCTGATTTCTATATTTTTCAATAGTTTTATAAAAAAATTAATAATTATACTTAAACACCGGTTCAAACATGTACTTTACCGTATTATTCTCATACTCCAGCCCCTTTGAGAATATGATAGCTTGAACCAGGTTATATTGAGGAGATTGGGACATTTAGAGTAAGATTAACATCAGACATTTTCAATGTCAGAATTGCTGGGTAATCTTTTGCATACATACATTTCAATGATCCATTGAAGGAGAGAATCGTCATGAGACAGCTTTTATCAGCCCTATCCTATTTCAGTATTTTCTTTGCCCCGTTCCTGTTTCCGATCATTATATGGATTGTTGCCAAGGATGATTACATTGAGGGACATGCAAAACGCGCCTTATTCTCACATGTATTCCCCTTTCTCGCTGCCATTCCGTTATTTTATTTCTTCGTGACTGCGCATAGTCTGGGTTCCGCCGTCGGGTTTGTCATTCTATTCTTTGTGATCTACGGATTAAGCTTTGTGTACAATGTGGTTAAAGGGATTCAAGTACTGCGCGAGTATGCTTGATCACATCTCCACCTGATCTGACCATCGCATAACAAAACCCGCCGTTCAACAACGGCGGGTTTTTCCAGTTACAGATACAGTCAGAGCAACCGGCAACAGCAACAGGTCACATCTACATATAGCTCAACATTGAACTCTATCCCGCTAACACCACATGTATTGCTGGAGCGTTACCTGTTAAGCCTGCCCGATCAGATAACGTTGAAGTGTTGGACCAAGCAAACCAAAGGAAAACAACTCACTTTGAAACCGAGCTTTATCTTCTTCTACTGTCATACCTTCGCTGTTCTCAAATGCGACTTCTGTCGCCTCTTCAAACGCAGTATGCATATTATTGTTATACCAGTCGATCGCCGAATCGGAGTGATTGCGTACAATCCGAACAACTTCCAGCGAATTTCCGGGCTGGGTTGAAGCCACGTATACAAGTAACGATGGATCTCCGGCATTTCCAGGCTGCACTTCAACCTCTGCACAAGACAATCCATCCACCTCGGTTAATCTGCGTATTTTGGCATCTTGAATGGCATACATTCGTCATCGCGCTCCTTTTCCTTTGTGCTTATCATGTACTTTGTTCAATCTGGTATCGTGTCTCTGGTGTGCCCAATCGGTAAATCTCTCGATACACCTGTTGTAATACCGTTTCATACGCTCGGTTTACGGACTCCTCCGGTGTATCTGGCCATGGGAATACCATGCCAGGAAAGGCCTCTTCCTCCTTTTCCTGCATGAGGCTCAGCAGTCCCAGTAATTGCTCCGCTTCCTGCGGCGTTGCCTGAATGATCCACTCATACGATGTTACCGACGGATCCGGAATAACGGAGCGGCCCATGACAGACACATAATACTTCATACTGTCCATTGCATGTTCTCTCCTTCACAGGCATGTTGAGGCCGTTGTCCCTAGAACTAGTTTCCGAAGAGGACAGACATTTTATGCCTGCTTTCGGCATATATTTGTTACGACCTCTGACGAAAAGACAACATTTGCTGGTTGCCAGTAACTAAGCAGCCATACGGATGAATGACTCGACCAAGAAAGGATGAACAAACCATGTGCGGTATTACCGGCTTCATACAGTGGAATCGGGATTTGACCCAGGAATCAGAGCTGCTGGTCCGTATGACGGATAGCTTGTCGAACCGGGGGCCCGACGCTTCAGGTACATGGATCTCCAATCCTTGTGCCTTTGGACATCGGCGTCTTAGTGTAATGGACCCCGAGAACGGCGCACAGCCCATGCATGCGTTACAGGGAGATACCTCCTATACCGTCGTGTATAACGGAGAACTATACAATGCACCCGAGTTGAAAAAGGAATTGCTCCAGCGGGGGCATCAGTTCCGCACGCAATGTGATACGGAAGTGTTGCTCGCCTCTTATATTGAGTGGGGACCGGCATGTGTTGACCGGTTTAACGGTATTTTTGCTTTTGCCATATGGGATGGGGGACGCGAACAAGTTTTTATCGCACGAGATCGCCTTGGCGTTAAACCTCTTTTCTACAGTAATAACAAAGACACACTCGTATTTGGTTCAGAGCCCAAAGCTCTGCTCATTCACCCGGATGTGGAAGCCGCTGTTGGCCCGGAAGGATTGGCCGAAGTGTTTATCGTAGGGCCTGCACGGACACCAGGACACGGCGTATACTCTTCACTGAGCGAACTCAAGCCTGCTCACGCGCTGATCTATAACCGAAATGGGATCCGAACCTATGCCTATTGGAAACTGGAAAGCCAGAACCACGAACATAACCTGGAAGAGACGGCAGCCGAGGTACGCTCTCTCTTGCAAGATACACTGGAGCGCCAGTTGGCTTCGGATGTTCCGGTATGCTCTCTTTTATCAGGAGGACTGGACTCCAGCGCCTTGTCTGCATTAGCCGTGGATTATTACAATCGGACCGGGCAAGGCCAAATCAGTACGTATTCTGTCGATTATGTGGATAACGCCAAGCATTTCCAGGCGCATTCCTTTCAGCCGGGTGCAGATGGACCCTGGATTAAGCGAATGGTGGATGAACTCAAGACCGATCATCACTGGATTGAGATTGAGAACGGAGAACTGGTTCATGCACTAACACAGGCCATGTTAGTAAGGGATCTGCCAGGTATGGCGGATGTAGATTCCTCGCTCTATTTGTTCTGTAAAGAAATTAAAAAAGGGGCCACCGTTGCCATCTCAGGCGAAGCAGCGGATGAAGTATTTGGCGGCTACCCCTGGTTCCATCGAGAAGATATGCTGAACTCCGGTACGTTTCCGTGGTCTGTAGCGCCTGATATGCGAGCAGCGTTGTTATCCCCGGATATTCGGGAATGGATTCGGCCACTCGATTATTTGGCAGACCGCTATTCGGATGCAGTGGCTGAAGTGCCTCTGTTGGATGGGGAAACAGGTAAAGCTGCACAAATGCGGGTGATGTCCTACCTAAACATTACCCGTTTCATGCCTACACTTCTGGATCGCAAAGACCGGATGAGCATGGGGGCAGGACTGGAAGTGCGGGTACCTTACTGTGACCATCGTCTGATCCAGTATGTGTTTAACATCCCTTGGGAAATGAAAATAACCGGCGGGCGGGAAAAAGGTATTCTGCGTAAAGCACTCGAAGGTGTCCTGCCTGACGATGTGTTATATCGCAAAAAGAGTCCGTACCCGAAAACACATAATCCGCAATATCTGGCCGCGGTCAAACAACAGGTACTTGATATCCTGGATGATCCCACATCACCTATTTTGCCTTTGATTGACAAAGCTCAGATCCGGAATCTTGCGTCTTCACCAGATGCAGCTTCCAATCTCCCCTGGTTCGGACAGTTGATGTCGGGTCCCCAGTTATTTGCTTATCTGACTCAGATCAATACCTGGTTGCGGACATATAAAGTCGCTATTCGTTAAGATCATGTATGCATTGATTCAGCATGATGAATTATTTAAGGGTGCCCAAACACTAACTACTGTGTTTGGACACCCTTTTATTACTTTTTTATAAGAATCTCTGTACGTATGCGCTCATTCTTATCCACATTCCACTCATCTCATTTTATTGCACTTTGAAACGACTGACGGTCTGTTGCAACTGTTCTGCCATCAAGGAGAGATCATTGGCTGCGGAAGCGATCTCCTGCATCGCAGACAACTGCTCCTCTGAAGATGCACTCACTTCTTCTGTTCCGGCGGCCCCCGTTTCGGTCACTTCCATGATTGTTTTCATAGACCTATTAATCTGTTCTACACCTGTTGACATTTGCTCAATTGAAGCAGAGACTTCCTGTGTTTGCCCAGCTACGCTTCCAACCGCCTCACGAATTTCATCAAATGTGGCTCCCGCCTGGTGAACAAGTGCAATCCCCTCTTGAACCTCTGCGGATACAGCCACCATAGATTCAGCAGCATTTCGCATTCCCTTCTCAATCGATGCCACCAACGGAACAATTTGATTAGCAGAAAGCGCAGACTGCTCAGACAGCTTCCGAACCTCTGTAGCAACAACCTGAAACCCTCTTCCCTGTTCGCCAGCTCGTGCAGCCTCAATAGCAGCATTAAGGGATAAGAGATTCGTCTGTGCTGATATTTCCGAGATGCTGTCCACCATTTTCACAATATCCTGAGAGTGCCTGCTCAGTTCCTGGATCACGACCGACAGATTCGACACCGTCCCTTGTATAGAATTCATTTGACCTATCGCAGACTGAACTGACTCGCTACCCGATATTGTTTTTACGGAGACTTTGGTAGCTTCTTCAGACATATGGAGTGTGTTCTCCGTAACTTGTTGAAAGCCTGTCGTCAACTCGTTCATCGTCTGGAATCCATCACTCGCCATTCGAACCTGTGTATCCATACCTGTTGCAATCTCACCCATTGTGATGGCCACTTGCTCTGTGGCGGTTGCTGTCTGTTCGGTGCTTGCCGTCAACTCCTCTGAAGAGGCAGCTACCCGTTCTGCACTGTCTCCTACCTGATGAATGAGTGTACGCAAATTGGCAGACATGATATTAAAGGCTTGGGCGAGATCACCAATCTCATCCTTGTTACGGACCACAATAGGCTCACCAGTCAGATCTCCGGCTGCAATCCGGCTCGCGGATTGGGCAACAGCAGCAACAGGCAAGGATATCATTCTGCCAATGACATACGCCACAAGTGCCCCGATGAGAAGAGAAGCCACTCCAATAATTGCAATCCACCTAAGGACTTGCACAATCTGAAGATTAGCCTCCACAACGCCTGAGTTCATGGCATCTTGTTGATGCGTTTCCATGCCTTCCACAATGCCTTCAAATTCAGAGATCAAACTTGGGGCTGTGTCCTTCAGTAATCTTGAGATTTCACTGTTATTCCCCTGTCTTGTCAATGTCATAATCTGCTGCGCAAGTTCATAATATTGGCTCATCGCTTCATCTGAGCGTGAAAGGTAATCTTTCATCTTTGAACTTGAAACTGTTGATTTTAATTCTTCATTTAACGCTATGTAATCTTCATAAGCTTTATTAAATGCCTGTTCGTTCTCTGCATTGTCTTCCAAAATATAATTTCTCAAAGCAATCTGCTGTGATTTAAGATCAATCGACATATTTTTAATGAGCAATAGTTTGCTTGTTCTATCATTGATTAATTCTGTATACGTTTTCTCAACGGCTATAAACTGCGTATATGTTATAACCGTTATAGCCACCAATAATAACAGCACAGATGAGAAACCCATAAGTAATTTACGGCTAATTGAGATTTTTTTCATGTGTACTCCCCCGAAAGTTCAGATAACGTGCATGATGCTTCCTACATCCACCCTCCTTTTAATTTATTTAAGACTTTAGACCCAATTAAAAATATAATTCGTAATTATATGTACAAATACTATTCATAACAGGGTCTTTTTTCCTATTCATACTAACCCAAAAAATATGAAATTTGAATCATAAACTTAAAATATTATTTTTCGAAATTGTCAAGTCCCTTTTAAAATTGTACACAAACACTAACTCTAGTCCGGTAAAACAAAAAAACACCTTCCAGTAGGCAAGTCCAAACCAAAGGTCTGATCTTGCCTATACTAAAAGATGCGTTTGAAGTTACGCTGATATGTGGTTTAGAAACAAATAAACATAATCCAGCTCCCCAGTGGAATAGCTAAATATGAAATGCCGGTCAACGAATCAATACCGGATTGCGTTCAAGCAGCCCGCTGCCAAACGTTTCTCTGAACGGGGAATCCTCCATATGGATATAACCGATGTAACAGCCACATTTTTTCATACGACAAGGCCGATCCGCGGCCAAAGCCTGCAGACCATCGCGATACAGATGTCCAATGATTCGACGATCCTTGTAACACCGCTTCACATGCCCTGACCCTTGTACATAAAATACTTCGGAACCGGCAGCACAACGTTTGCCCAAGCTCACATAATCCTGCAGATTTCCTTCAAAAAGCGGATCAAGCCCACGTAAAAATTGAACCTCTTCCGGCGTGTAATACTTGGGCCGATCTTTGAAGGCATTTACCCACATATACACATCATCCGGCAAAGCCTGTCTCATGGACTCGATTGCGGGGAAAGCACTACGGAGTCCGACAGTACCGACACTAAAAGCAAGTCCCATCTGACGCAAGGTCAGACATTGTTTTACAAAAGAAGCCTCTTTTGTCTCACGAGGATGATACGTCGCCCAAAAGGCTGCTTTATTCGCATCCAGCTCTCTCGCCCAATCCAGTTTGACGGACAGGTTGGTTTGAATTGCAACTTTATCCACATGTGGCATATGTGACAGCTCAACCATCGCTTCCCGGTACCAACGACGCACCAAAGCTTCACCGTAGGGATTGAAGAATAACGAAAATTGATGCCCGGCACGCTCTTGCTCCCTGACCCAATTCACAAATTGACGCAATTGTTGTTCATCCACTTCCAACGTCTCTTTGGAATCCACGGTTTTGCTAAAAGGGCAGTATGGACAGTCGTAATTACAGGAAGACAACTTCCCCCGATAATACAAAGTCGCTCTCATGAGAAAACAAACCCTTCCATCTGTTCACGAATTTCGGCAGATATAAGCCAATCTCCAATCGCATCGGAGTAACCTAGTCCTTCTTCTGTCAGACGCAGCACCTGCTTGTCCTCATCGCTCTCCAACTCCGCCACGCCCTCTGTCAACAGTTCAGCCAACCAGACATAGTCGGACATCACATCGGTACCAAAGCGCTGTTGGTAGTCAGACAACATCAATCCCTCCCGATGCAGCAAGGCTTTCAGAATAAAGCGGCGTCTCTGTTCCTCACGGCTTAACACGATACCATAATCCGCCACATCGTAGCGCTCAGTCGCCACATAATCGGCAATGATGCTCTGTGTGGCCTTGTAACTCACGCCGTATTTGGATGCATAGTGTACTTCACTCGTATAAGAGCGTGCACCACATCCCAGACCAACCATGCCCTCCTCCTGACAGCTATAAGGCAAGAGCACTTTGGAGGACGACTGTTCCTTGGCAAATCTGCGCATCGAATATTGCACATAACCTTTGCTTTTCAATGTCTCACGTGCAGCTATATACAGCTCCATCCGAATGTCAGGTCCCTGACGGCGAATATCTTCAGGCTTCACGATTGTATTTTCCCGTGTGTACAAGGGATAGATAAAGATCTCGCCCGGTTCATAGGCCAGAACTCTTTCCAATGAATAGATCCACGATTCCACCGTTTGACCCGGCAAACCATAGATCAGATCCAGATTTAACAATGGGAAATCATACCTAGTAAGCTTCTCAAGCGCTAGTTCAACTTCCTGCGGTTTTTGTGGACGATAGATGGCAGATGCTTCAGTTTCAATGAAACTCTGGATACCCATACTAATACGATCCACACTTCGCTCCTTCATAATGGCCAGCTTGGCGTCCGTAACGGTATCCGGCGACGTTTCCACCGAAATCGATGCTTGCGAAGGGTCTAGTCCCATCACATGTTCGGCAATATCAAACAGACGATTCAACTGAACCTCATTTAATAATGTAGGCGTTCCTCCACCAATCGCAAACCGGGAATACGGTCTTCGAGATGTAATGGGTGCCCAGTGCTTCGCCTGACGTTCCAGCGCATCCACATAACGTTCATGCGTATCATCCCGTCGATCCGGCAGGGTGAACAGATTACAGAATCCGCAACGTGCAGCACAAAAGGGAATGTGCATATATAAAAAATATGTATCGGTATTTTCTCGTTCCCACATTGGCCCCAGCGGCAGTGGTGGGTCAAGCTCCCGATATGCGGTCTTGTGCGGGTATGAGTACAGATACGAACGATAAGGGAATTCGAGTACTTCACGAAGACCTGTAATCGTTGTATTGGATCCGGACTGATCGGAATGGCCTGTTGTCATGGGTTGAGAATGATTGTCCATCGGTCTCCTCCTGTCTCCGGTTGTTATCATCATCATAAGATTAACACGTTTAAGAGTAATACGTTCTATACTAAAAATTCACGGTATGGCACCGTCCAGACGACATCATGTGCAAGCCGGTGTCCTTGATACCCGTCTTCACCGTAAGCTGTACCATGATCGGAAAAAGCTAAACAAAAGGCAGGTCGAGAACGTTTCCTTATCGCCTCGAACAATGGCCCAAGTGCCTCATCTACATATCGAAGTGCAGCCCGCTGAGTCTCCACAGAGTCCTCCTTGGCACCTTCTACAAAGTATTTATTGGGACCATGAATGGCCGACACGTTCAAAAACATAAATATCTTTTCATCTGGCGGCGTCTGTTCAAGCAGCTTCAATGCATGCTGTACCTGATGTTCTGTCGATTTGGGGTTGGTTACCCCAAAGTTCATTCGCCAATAGCTGTGTTGGAAATAACCGGGCAATACTTTCGCAAGCGGGTTTTTTTTCGTAAAAAAAATGACGCCACCAATACAGATGGTACGGTAACCTTCAGCTGCGAACCCGGATACGATATCCGGTGTATCAAACAGCCAGGTATGCGGATGTGTCTTGAGTCCGGTATTCCGGGAATGGAACAATCTTACATGAGATGCCTTATCCGTATTGGCAGGAGTGGGCATAAAACCACCAAAAAAGGCGTGGTGCGCTGCATATGTAAAACTACCCGGGGTATGACGCTTCTCCCATGGACCCGAACCACACAGATTGGGACAATTCGCCTCTTCCAGCTTGGCTACGTCATATCGTAACGTATCCAGCGTAATCATCAACAGATCATGGGAGCCCACAATGGTGTTCATATCAGGCATGTTGAATAGGCTCCTTTCGTAAAAGTTCCATCTCCCACTCATAGGTTCCTAGGCCATGATGCTCAACCCTGTATAACAGATCTCCAAACGGATTCACATCCAGTACATAGGCACGCGGGTTCGAACCACTAGTAAGCATCACATCAATCCCGGCTGACCATGAGTTGGGAAATGCAGACATAGCTGCTTGCGCTGCCGTCCGAACCAGCGACATCCGGTGTTCATCCAGACCAGCTTCAGCAGGCAACATACGTTCATTGCGCAGATGCAGATTGGTTATAGGGGTACGACTAAGTCGCATAATCGAATGGCCTGCCTGTCCACCCGCAACCAGTTGGCGAATATCATAGGCCCGCTGATCAAGCGTAGCTTTGGGCATCCACCGTTCAATCTGTGCACCTTCTGCACATAACCAGTTCATCAGCGTAGCAATCTCTTCACCGCGGGTATACTTGCGTAGACGTCCTTCATTGAAGAAAATCGTCTTGCCCTGTATCTGTTCCATCCCCATCGTTGTTACAGCGATCTCATCACCCGTTCGGGGATTGACTTGATAGGCTACAACTCCTGAAGCCCCGGAGCCACTTGCGAGCTTTACAAATACACGGTTCATACCGGCATATTGCATAGCTGTACGCAAGTCGGTGTAACTTCGAATCGGCTGTGAAGACTGGAGCGTAGGAGGTACCTGAACCCCATGAGAAGATAGATGCTGCTGACATGTTCTCTTGTCAAACATCAATTGGATATCGGCGGGATCATTCAAGAATCGGACTTCAGGCCATATTTTCCGAGACTCACGGCCGATTCGATCCAGACATGCTTTCCAGCCACGGAACCACTGGGCAGGAGCGTATATTCTTCCCCACTGCTGTTCCAGCGCGAGTGCCTGTTCTGCGGAAAATGCTTCTGCTCCCATTTCACCCGTTAATGTTGACGGTGACGTATCGTTCATAGCTCCAAGGAACAGTAGCTCACATTCCACTTTCCAATCCTCTCCAGGAGCATCTATTCGAATCAGGGGTACGGGCAGATTGGAATCTACTGTATCAGCGATGGTTCGTCCGTGCCTCCAATTCTGGAGCAATTGAGCATAGGGCAATACAACCGCAGGTTTCAAACCCAATCTATGCCTAGCCTCTTGCAGCCCCTGTGTTCGTCGGTTATCAGGGTTTCCGATCAATAAAAAGGGCTGATCTTGCGTTAAATCAGGTACATCTATTGGTTGATGCAGATTCTCATTCATTTCCTTTACGCCTGACATCGACTATTCTGTTAACGATGGATAGCGCCAGTCATCCTCATCACTCTGTTGCTGGTCGCTAACATCTACAGATATACCGGATTGGTTCCAGCGACTGATCATTTCATTGGTCATGTAATGGTAACTTAGATCAAGATGTTTCAGTTTCTTGATCTTGTCACTGGCAAGCAACACCTCGGCCCCTTCATCGGACAACGTCCCTTGCGATAGATCCAGTACTTCAAGTTGATCCAGAATAGGTGCTTCAGCTGCTGCTTTTGCAATCTCATCCTGAATTTCACTGTCTTTCAGACCCAAGTAAACCAGCTTTGGAAATAATCCTTTTTCTAGCAAAGGGAGTACATCTTCAAGTGATCCATTGAAACCATAATTATCCACACCCAGGTACAGTTCCAGTTTACGCAATTCAGGCAACTTGGCATGGGTGATTGAAGATAACACTTCTTTCGGCAGACCACCACAAATAATAATCAATTCTTCAAGCTTGGCATGCTGGAGTGGTTCCAGACTGAGGCCGCTACTGCCCATTACAGAGAATGATTTTAATTCTGGAAAGGCACCTAACAGCGGTGTGAGATTGGTCTGGATAATCCACGATACTTCACATTCTTCGAATCCCATATCTCCAATAAACAGTTTCTTCAATGACGGAAAACTTGGAGCCGACTCGACGAGCGTACTCATGAACTCATCAGGCGAATTTTCATAAGCCTGTCCCCAATCTCCGATGACCAGACTTTCCAATGAGCTGGCCTCCGGTTTAGCTGCCAGTTCCTTAATTAACTTTTCCATACGAATGCCGTCCTCATAATCATCGTAAGATACAACAAGCTTCACTTCTTGCATGAGTAGATCCCTCCGTTTAAGGTTCATATGTGATTCGTTAGTTTGAATGTTAACCCATACCACACAAGGCTTGCAACTTCTTCCAACTCCAGTCCCAATGAGATTCCCAATCGTGCAACGTAAACTAATTTTTATGTAGGTATAAGAACACGTGTTCTGATGTGTAGTCGCAGAAATAGCTAACTTCAATTAGGTATATGGATGGACTATCACCAAACCCGATCAAATACTTTATTTCATACAAAAAGCGTTAATGGCGGATGAACCATCCCATCGGAATGCTTCTCTCCTTCCATTAACGCTTTGATGTTCACGTATCATGAAGTTAAATCAAGAAATCAAGATGTTTTGTTTATTCTTAGCCTTCAAGTCTGGATACAAGCGCTCTCAGCGCATGACCACGGTGGCTAATCGCCTGCTTTTGCTCCAGCGTCAGCTCTGCCATTGTCATTTCGTATTCAGGTACATAGAACAGTGGGTCATATCCAAAACCGCCAGCACCCGCAGCTTCAGCTGTAATCCAGCCTTCCGCAGTGCCTTCCGATTCATATTTATCACCTGTTGTCGGGTCGTACAGTACCAATGCGCAGACGAATCGAGCCGGACTTAAGAGCGGCTGCTCGGTGTCCTCACCGGATTTCAACGATTCCAGCGTCTCCAGCAACTTTGCATTGTTCTGTGCATCCGTTGCTCCTTCGCCTGCATATCTCGCTGAATAAACTCCGGGCTCCCCGTCCAACAGATCTACGCAGAGTCCAGAATCGTCTGCCAGTACGGGCAAACCAAGCGCGTCGCCTACTGCCTTGGCTTTCTTCCAGGCATTTTCCGCAAACGTTACGCCATCTTCCACCACATCCGGCAGCTCCGGATAGTCAAACATGCTCTTGACCTCTTTGCCAAGCGGTGCGAAAGCATGAGCGAATTCACGGACTTTACCCGCATTGCGGGTAGCAACAATGAGGATTGGGCTGTCCAAACTCATCTTAAGCTTCCCCTAATCCACGCGCGCCGATCTTAAGCGCAATCGGTCCAAGTACTTCTTTTTGACGCTCGATCATCTCCAGAATTCCCTGCTCACCCAGTTCCAGCATTGCGTTCAGCTCACGGCGATCAAATGGCGCTTCCTCACCTGTTCCCTGAAGCTCGACGTATTTACCGCCGCCTGTCATCACCAGGTTCATATCCACCTTGGCTTTGGAATCTTCATCATAGTTCAGATCCAGTACAGGCTGTTCACCTACTACGCCCACACTTACCGCAGCAATGAAATCCGTAATCGGGAACACTTGCAGTTTGTGCTGTTGGGAAATCTTGTTCACGGCAAGCGCCAGCGCTACAAACGCACCGGTAATGGACGTTGTGCGTGTGCCTCCGTCGGCTTGAATAACATCACAGTCCAGCGTAATCGTACGCTCACCAAGAGCCTGCAAATTGACCACCGAGCGAAGTGCCCGACCAATCAGACGCTGGATTTCCATGGTGCGTCCAGTTAATTTGCCGCGATTGGCTTCACGTTGGTTCCGAGTATGTGTTGCACGTGGCAGCATGGAATATTCAGCCGTTACCCAGCCTTTCCCTTGCCCTTTCATAAAGGGAGGAACACGTTCCTCCACTGTAGCTGTACAGATCACCTTTGTATCTCCAACTTCAATCAGTACAGAGCCCTCGGCGTATTTATTTGTGTTCACTGTTAAATTCAGCGGGCGCAGCTGTTCGCTGGTTCGTCCGTTTGATCTCATTTTTTCTGCCTCCTACGACTTAAGCATCCTGTAATGTTGAGCTTGTTCACACTTTTACTAATCCCTTATATTTTACCAAAGAGTTCGGTTAAAAGCATCCTTATGCATTCTGCGTTCGTTAAATCGGAATTTCGTTAATATATTCAGGCTTGGAAACCGGCGCACTGTAATCCCTGTTGTCGTCA
Organism: Paenibacillus sp. FSL K6-4396; assembly: GCF_038002525.1. Classification (NCBI taxonomy): domain Bacteria; kingdom Bacillati; phylum Bacillota; class Bacilli; order Caryophanales; family Paenibacillaceae; genus Paenibacillus; species Paenibacillus sp. FSL K6-4396. Next base: position 5,705,008 of record NZ_JBBOCR010000001.1, read on the forward strand.
CCCATGACCGTTTTTTGGCCGTTCCACTCGATCTGTACTTTGGCATCCTTGCTGGCTGTGTTCTCCGCAGTGGTTAATACGACAGACTGTAAAAGCTCGCTTGGCACGATATCCCCTTCGGCAAACATATCATCTTTCAAGGCAACCGTTACCGTGCCATCCTCTGCCGTTTTGACCGATTGCAGCTCCGTTCCGCCTGTCATGACCTCTTCCAGTTCTCCACCTTTGTCAGGTCCCTTGATCAGCTCATTCAATGCTGCCTGCACCCGATCTTCACCAGGTGTAACCAGACGTGTAACCGGAACATAATATTGGATGCCTGCTGGTGAAGCAGCGGAGAAATAGACCGTTACCGGACTACTGTTGGTCACAAACGTATCACCCAAATCCAGATTGATTCCCACAGCCCGATTCAGCGGTTCAGGCAACGGCGTGCTGTTCACCGGCATTTGTGTTAACTTTTTGCCATCCACCCAGATCTGCACATTCTCCACATCAGGCGTTCCCGTCAATGTCCACGTGACAGCTTCTAGCATTTTCCGTTCTTCCTTCGCATCATACTTGGCAAAATTACCCGAGAACTCCACGACCGCCAGCTTGTCATCCGCGTGAATCGTTACATTCTGCACAACCGTTCCCTGTGGGAGAACACCCTGGAATCCTTCAGGCAACATACCCGCATAGGCCCCGCCTGTGACAAGTGTATCCAGTGCTGTCTTTGGACTGCTGGCGTCTGTTCCAGAAGGAAGTGTCAGGGATACCGGAGCGAGCAGCCCCTGCTGGTCTTGCAGATATACCGTCGTTAACGGGAGCATTGCGAGTGCTCCATTCCCTTCGGCTGCTTGAATCATAGCTGCTTCCTGAATGGGCGGTGGTGGATCAACAGCTTCGGAAGACTGTGCTCCAAACATGCCGCAGCCTGACAATACCATAGGAATACTCAGCAGCGCTGCTGCCGATACCGTACGCAAAGACTGGATCTTTCTCATGATCACGTTCCCCCTCATCATTTTTACAGTTTGTACTACCATGTATACGAGCCTTTGTCCAAAAAATAACTAAAAGATAACAGCTTCGCTGAAAACTTATAAATTCTATGATCTTAAAGAAACGTAAAACAGGTTAATACGTATTAGGAAGCAAGAGTAGGGACATTGCTAACTTCAGAGGAGGAATCGCCCATGGAACATCCTGAGCAAGAAAAAATCCCTTACAGCCTGAATAGCCGCAAGGTGGCGGAGGCAACTAGGGAATGGCTGCATAAGCGGGGCGTCACGATCCCTGAGATCGCAGAACTGGTCATGTTATTGCAGAAAAAATATTATCCAGGTCTTACGATGGAAGAATGTATCGAAAATGTGGAGATGGTTCTCCGTAAACGTGAGGTACAGAACGCTGTTCTGACCGGGATTCAGCTCGATATTTTGGCAGAACAGGGGCAGCTCATATCTCCTCTGCAGGAGATGATTGAGAACGATGAAGGACTGTATGGCGTGGATGAGATTTTGGCATTCTCCATCGTCAATGTATATGGCAGCATTGGATTTACGAATTATGGTTATGTGGACAAGCTGAAACCAGGGGTGCTTGAACGTCTGAATGACAAGAGCCTGGGCCCTGTCCACACGTTCTTCGATGATATTGTCGGTGCGATTGCATCGGCAGCGAGCAGTCGGATCGCCCATCGCAAACAATCCGAGCTTGAAGAAGCACTGGGAGAAAAACCTGTCAGTGATGACACGGTATAATGCGTAACTCGTTTCATGTCTGATGCCATGTGGAACATTGAACATGTGTAAGGACGCTTCTTGAAATAACTGTTTAATAAAATAACTATTCATGGAAAAAGCGGCCTGATGGCCGCTTTTTTGCATGTGTAAGATACTTTTTGATGATCCACATGTTATTATTTCAGATGTTTAGGTCGTACTGTTCCCACCAAACCAAAATCTTCAACCCAATTCTGCTCGGTAGGTGAACCAGATGTAGCCCGTTTCGGTCCAATCGTGATTTCCGGGCCTTTGCGCTCTCGCAACATGCCACGCAGCACAGTGATGCCAACGATGCTGAGTCCGGTAAATACATACATCATCCGCATGATAATATTACCAGAATCTGTGCCCGTCACCATGCCGTGAACCAGCAGACCAATGAACACCGGATAGGACAACATGTGGAACATGAACCACCATTTACGGCCCAGCTTGTTCCGCAGATCACTGGATAACAGGACAATCACTAATCCGTAGAAAGCTAACGTTCCCAGACCACTGCCGATCGGATGCACGGAGGCGGTAAAAGGAATCAGAAGTTCGCCCCAGGTAAACGGGCTATAGTGATCAATATATAACGTTAATGCGTGCACGAGTCCAAGTCCGAAGGCGAGCCAGGTCGTTCGAGTATGCCATTTGAACATGTCTGCTTTTGGTTTGCCTTTGGCCATAGGCATCCCTTGCGCAATTCCCAGAAACACACTGGAAAAGAGTAGCACATAAGCAGCAATTCCACTAATTCGAATGATATTCCACGTCGGCAGGTAATCTACAATCCATTGTGCCATAACCGACTCCCCCATATCTGTTAGACTTTTCCTAGATCAGACTGAAGCGATGATCCGGATCAAAACCCGGCCAATGCTCAACGAGCGTATCCGTATTCCCTCTAAAATAAATGCTCCCATCCCGTGTCATCCACAGGACGTCATGCCGATCGTAATGTCGGTTTAACCAGCCCACGGCTTCGGCACTTCCCAGAATGCATACCGTCTTGGCAATGATCTCGCATTGCGAAGCATGCTGTCCCATAACGGTACACTGCAATACGTCCGTATCTGCCGACTCCATCGTCCGGGGGTCAATGAGGTGGTGTGCAAAGCTTCCATCCGTATTCTGCCATTGTCTGCGGGAAATACCCGAAGTGGCAACAGCTCCTCGCTGTAAGCGAACCGTACCTGACGCATCCCCCTGGCCTTGCAAAGGGTCTGCTACTTTAAAGGTCCACTGGGGATAGTCCGGTGTACCCCATACCTGAATATCTCCACCCGCGTTAATTAAACCCGCCGGGATATGCAATGTTCGCTGCAACCAGTCCGCAATGCGCTCCACCGCCCATCCCTTAACGATCCCTCCCAGATCCAACTCAGCTCCAGGGTCCAGATGAACCATCCGGCTACCTTCCCGCTGAATCCATCCCGGACGACTGTGGTCATGCCGATCCTCCATCATTCCTGAACTGTCAGTTGTTCTTGTTCGCAAAATGCGTTGAAGCAGCGGACGTTGCGGTTGTCGTTGTTGCACCTTCTCGAAGCTTATATCATACCCCGAAGCTTGAAGAGCCTGCGAGATACCCGGTTGGAAAATCCCTTCAGTCAGACCAATATATCCATAGGCCAGACTCAGCACTTCATCCATCGCAGCAGAGATGGGTATCCATCCGGTTGCATGATTCAGACGATTCAGTTCACTGTCTGCCACAAATCGGCTGAAGCGCTGTTCCTGCGTCTCAAACCAATTCTTGACCACGGTGGCTGCATGTTCAGCTTCTTCCCGCCCAGCGGACAGTTGCACTTCAACATCCGTGTTCATCGCACGGAATTGAAATCGGAGCGGACGAGCGACTTGCTCCGTGCGGCTCATGATGCACCTGTACGTGACTGATAGTTGCCACTGCTGTATCCGGGGTCTGTACCCTGGTTATTTTGCCCGATACGCTGAGAATCTGAATAATTATCCTTGTTACTCACGCTCTGATCTGGTCGAGCTGCTTGTGTGCTATCGGTTGTTCCATTATATTGACTATCATTATTGTCATTGTCCTGCGTGTTCCAGTTGTTGCTGTCCGTTGTACTGTTGATCCATTCGTCCATCACATCATCATGCGTATCCACCTGGCTTGAAGCAGTAACAATTTTATCTTTGCCATTTGCTGCTGCATAGGCCACATCAAAGGCATCCGAAGTTCTTACATATTGAAAGAGTGCAGCCACAGTCAACGTTGCTGCCGCTGAAGCTTGCCATTTTCTCCATTGATTCCGTTTTCTTCTGGTCATCGCTCTTCCCTGCTTTCTTTAGGGTGTGTCTCAAGACACGCCCTAGCGAAGTTCATAGATGTATGATAAGCGCGCTGGCTTAAAAATAGATGAATGAACCGTTAAGAGAGGCTAAAGCTTTATTTTAACGGTGCCCGTATCAAACTAAAAAAAGACTCGGGACAGGTGAGTTTCCTGTCCCGAGTCCCTATATAAGATCGCATTATCATTTCATATCGATATCAATTATTCCATTTAGATTTGAAAATAGAACTTGCCATCCGGTTGCTGCTCTTGCTTCACTACTTCGCGCCGAATTAACTCCTGCAAATGAGACAACGTCTCACTCATGGCAAACCTTAGTTGATGGGTACCAAGCCGATTGCCAAACATGTGTACACAGATGTCATACGCATTCGCTGATGACTCCTGAATTCGCTCTGCCAGCTTCTGAAGTCGTTCTTCATGGTGTACGAGCAGTTGGACGGTCCGTTCGTTAAATGTGGAAAAAGGATTCCGATGTCCCGGATACGCATGCTTGACGTTCAGCTCCCCAAGACGTTCCAATCCTTCCATATAAGACAATAATGGCTGAGGGTCACTGCCGGGTTGCAGACTGATATTCGGTGAAATCTGTGGCAAAACGGCATCTCCGCACAGAATCTCCATCGACTCCGGCGCATAAAAGGATAAATGGCCTGGGGCATGCCCACCCGTCTCCACAGCAACCCAACGTTTCCCGCCCATATCGATCCACTCACCGTCTTCAATGGGAGTCACCTTCGGAAGTGGTGTGATCTGCGAAGCAAATGCCTTCATATGTTCATGTATCTGCTCAGTCTTGTCTTCCGGCATACCGTGACGACCATAATAATCAGGTAAGATTGTATTAATGCGCGAATCAGATCCCCACATATAATCAGCCTCTTGGCGAGAACGTGTGGACATGCGAACGGGTGCACCCGTCATCTGTTGTATCCATCCCGACAACCCAAGGTGGTCCGGGTGATGGTGGGTCAGCACAATTTGATGAATATCGCTAAAGGTCAGGCCGAGATCTGCCAGCGCTTCTTCCCACTCCTGTTCCGTCTGCGAATTACGCGGTCCCGGATCTATGATAGTGATCGTTCCATCCGGTTCAGACAACACATAACTGTTCACCCATCTTAAGGGAAACGACATGCTGATCTTGACCCGGTGTATGCCCTCTGTCATGGGCATCTCTTCTGTGCGCTTCATGTTATCCCCCTTCCAGACTGTCCCTGTTCACTCCACAGGACGACGACCCACAAAAATCATGCGTGGAGAAGTCTGCTCGTCATATTTCTCTTCATCATAGCCGCCATGTACCTGGTCTACCCGGAGTCCGGCGGCACTTAACATCTGACTCAGTTGATCCCGTGTGTACAACTTCACACGCTCCTGATATACCCGCGGTTCATGTCCGGATGCGGTATCCGTAATACGAATTTCCTTTTGCACAAACCCATCCTCAATCTTGCGGAACTCCTCAATCCGCTGTCCTTCATCCTCTCGGACGGAGTGCGGCACCAGATGACGAGTCACATAAGCCGTATTCATAAAATCAATAATATAGCTGCCACCCGGGCGAAGCATGCGATGAATGGCACGTAATACTTTCAGTTGTTCTCCGTCCTCCAGGAAATAACCAAACGATGTAAACAGATTGACTACGGCATCAAAGCCACCTTTCAGTGGGAGTTCACGCATGTCCGCAAGACACCACGATACTCGGTGTTCAGTGTCCATTAGACGCGCTTCGCGTAAAAGCACATCGGACAGATCAACTCCGGTCACTCGCAATCCTGCATCAGCAAGTGCCATGGAGTGCCGTCCCATACCGCAGCATAGATCTAATACTTCAGCATTAGGCTCAAGCTTCAACCAATTGATCATTTTATGTACTTCCTGATGGGCACCCTGCACATCCCGGTGCTTGTATACGAGAAGGTAATCTTCTCCAAAACTCTTTTCATACCATTCCGTCATCCAATCTCGCCCTCCACTTGGTCACTGGCTCTCTATCTGTAGTACGCTATGTACAAGCCTGATCATTTCCCCTAGCTTTAATGTATTGTAACGTCTTTATTCTGCAAACTCAAAAAATTCCAGTGATTTTCCAACATTGAACAGCCAAAATGCACACGATATAATGTTAGACATATGCCTGCAAATCGGTTAATTATAAGCAACAGGAGGTGTTCTTATGATTCACATCGGACTTACCGGATGGGGCGATCAGGAAGATCTCTATCCAAACCGTACCAAAGCCAAAGACAAGCTCAGTCTATACGGACAATACTTCTCCACCGTGGAGGTGGATAGTTCCTTCTACGCCGTTCAACCCCGGGATCGAATGGCACGGTGGGCTGCAGAGACGCCCGAAGCCTTTGCTTTTATCATCAAAGCCTATCAGGGAATGACCGGACATCTGCGAGGCAAACCCTACTTCACCAGCACGTCGGAGATGTATAAGGCTTTTCGGGAATCACTGGAACCCGTCATTGAAGCTGGCAAGATGCGGGCAGCCTTGTTTCAATATCCACCTTGGTTTGAGTGCAATAAGGACAACGTCAAAGAGCTTCGTGAAGTGAAACTCAGAATGGAAGGTATTCCATGTGCACTCGAATTCCGTCATCGCAGCTGGTATGAAGATGGCATGCGCGAGCGGACGCTTTCGTTCATGAAGGAGCAAGGCTGGATTCATAGTGTCTGTGACGAACCTCAGGCGGGTTTAGGTTCCATTCCTATCGTGCCAGAGGCCACGGATTCGGAGATGACGCTGGTTCGCATGCACGGACGCAACGTGTCAGGGTGGCATCAGAATGGTGCGCCCAATTGGCGCGAGACCCGTTACCTGTACCGTTACAACAAGGAAGAATTGTTGGAATGGAAAGGGTATCTGGAGCAATTGCAGGATCAGAGCAAGGATGTCTATGTTATTTTCAACAACAACTCCGGTGGCGATGCAGCGGCGAATGCACAGATGATGATGGACCTGATGGACCTGCCGGTGAAGCCTTTCCCTGACCGTACTGAACCAGAACAGGAAGAAGGACCGGAGCAATTAGAGTTATTTTGATCCGAGCTAATGATGCAGTTATTCATATTATTGGGTGAAGGTAAGTGTATTTATCATTGTTATCATGCTGATCAAATTCGGGATTGGAATAACACTAAAAAGCGGCAAGCCTGAGGGCATTGCCGCTTTCTTTAGCTGGTAATCTACCTATAGAAGGCTATCCACATACATTCGTTTCGTTGCGTCAAACATCAGCGCTGCGCGGCTGTAACCGAAGAATCGATATGCGCCTCACGGAGCTGCTGATTCATTTTATGCACTTCAATGCCAGCCAAGAGCACAATGCCAATCCCGTGGGTATCGTTCAGATTCCATCCCAGATCATCGCGATAATACAAGGCTGTAAACGAGTACCCGGAACCGCGACATACCCCGTATATATTACCTTTATAGTCAATCGACAAACGTGTCATGCCTTCCCATCCTTTGCGTACTGCCTCCAGATAAGGCTCTGGCTGTTCCAGCCAGCCTTCCCGAATACCACGGGCATAAGCGTAGATGAACATGGATGTGCAGGAGGTTTCTTCATACGAATCCGGCCGGTTCAGCACCTGATGCCAAAGTCCATTTTCCCCTTGCAGCGCCAGATAACCTTGACTTAGATCACGATAGAAACGTAACAGTTCCGGCCGTTTCACATGATCATGTGGCAGGATGGATAACAATTCGGTTAATGAAAAGAGCACCCAGCCGTTCCCGCGTCCCCACGGAATGCCTGTCGCCCGACCACGCACAAAATCATACACATGGGACATGATCTGTTGTTCGGGAAGGTAGAGATACTTACGGAACATCAGGAACTGATTGATCGCATCATCCCAGTACGCCCTATCTCCTGTCAACTGACCATAACGCATCAGAAAAGGTGTACTCATGTACAAGTCATCACACCACATCGTCTCTTGACGCATCTCCCCACTGCCGCGAACCCGGTAAAAGGCACCATCCTCCAGACGTTCCTGCTCATCCGTAATGTAGCCCGCAATCCGATCCGCGGTCTCTCTTCCCCCACGAATATCGCCCAACTTCATCGCAGCAAGCAGTGTAGAGCCAAACGAACCACAATCATCCAGACTGTCTATCGCAGACAGTTGATTATTGATTCCTGCCGCACCATACCCTTCCCGATCCCATAGGCCGTAGCGATCAAATGAAGTGCTCAGTTCAATATGTTGCCGCACATACTGAATGTAATCATCCCGCCCCAATTCCTGTCCCATCTGGAGAAGTCCAAGCAGGGTAACGCCAAGCGGATAATTCCACTTTCCGTAATGTGTATTCTCCAGATAGGGACGAACATGCGTATCGGGAAGATCTACACGCCAATACACACCTTGTGCGCCATCATCAAATACGGTATCTGTTCGCACGATGTCGGCGTGCGATGGTTCAGCACCGGGAGCAAACACACCTGTGTACAGCCAGGGATCAGAGCCCCCCGCAACCGGATGAGGAGGTTTCAATCCCCAGCCTGTGGAACCCGAACGCTCGGCATCTTCCAACTGGAATCCCCATGAACCGCCAACTGCCTGAATTTCACCTTTCGCGACCAAATCAGATGAACCGTAACGGCGCGGGAGTTCAACGTGAAAATTACCACTACCTCCAGCAGAGTATACTTCCGTGCCATCCACATACAGAGTCAAAGCTCCATCATGACGGCCTTGTAAAATAACTGACGTTGATCCTGGCAAGGTTACATTCAGTTTGGACCACGCATAGGCAACAGCCCGTTGTTCGGTACCAAAGATGCGGGCAAAAGAACCCATGCTCTGCTCCTCAACTGTCCAGTCCCTTCGCGGATACCAGGAAAGGCCAGTTTCTTCTTCTGTCATGCCGTCACGAGGAAGAGATAATACAGGTTCATCGACGGGTTCCGAATATAACCAGCCCTCCTGTCCTTGACGATCTGCCCCAGGAGTGAGGAAGTGCAGCGGGAAATTTTTGAACGAGGCTGTTCCGTAAATACCGCCGAATCCTACTTCTGTTTTGACAAAACATAGCAACACATCATTCCAGCCATAGTTCACGGAAATCGGAATCTGGGTTCTTCGCTCGGGAAATAATTCCTGCAACAACTCGGACTTGAATACCTCTTCGCCGTTCACGTAGATCGTCACCGGACTATAACAGTTCAGGCCTGTATTTAACGTTGTATTCTGCTCGCTCCATAACTTGCCCCATACATACACGTACTGCCCTGCATGCGCCTCTGCACATTTCTCATTCAGATTCAGGTCGTAGCGATAGTCCCCAAGTCTACGAAAACCACCCTGATGATAAGCTCTGAACAAAAAGGAATGTTTCGGATGATCACCAATATAACGCTGAGCCACCGTTGTCAATATATCCGGAATTGAATCGTACACCTTGCCTGCAATCGCCTCGTTCTCATGAAAATAACGAATGATCGTCAGCTCCCTTCCTTATACCTTGATTCGTTCGCTTAGCCGCAATGTCTCTCCGCCCTGCACTTCAACAACCTGTTGATCTGCCGTGAACCAAACCGGGATGGCAGACGGATTATGGATGATGGATCGATCGGCTGAACACTCCAATCGTTGCACCGCTTTCCAATAGGCAATCACTTCGATGTTCGTCGCGTACCAGATGTCGTTCCTGCCGCCAATCTGCTCACCAAACTGTTCGATGATCTCCCAGTTGTCGTTGTCATTGAACTCGTAACTATGACCCCAGACGTAGAGTAATAGTGGCGTACCTGTTTTGGAATGTTGGATAAAACGTTTGGCATGTCCCGCCAGATCATGGTTATGATGACAGGTCGGGTGCCATTCAAGGGGACGGTCTGGCAACGTGTATCTGCCATGTGATTCAACGGTACGAGCATAATCGATGCCAAGCCACTCCAGCTTTGTACTTAACGCACGGTCGTACCCTCCGTTGGGATAAGCCATGCCTCGTACCGGATAACCGACGAGCTGCTCCAAGGCTTTTCGGTCTTCCATAATCTCTTCGGTCAATAGTTCATTCGGAACATAAGGTAGCGTAGGGTGAGTAACGGTGTGAACGGCTACTTCATGCCCCGTATAAAGTTCAGCGACTTCCCCAGCCTCAATGCGGCCTGGATTACCCAAGGTACCGGAGTTCAGATTAAAGGTTCCCCGTAGACCATACCGATTACAGATCTCCACCAGTCTGCGATCATGCACCACTCCGTCGTCATAACTGAGCGTTAACGCTTTCATCACACCACCTGGATAGCGGTCAAACTGAATACGATGTCCCATCCCTTACTTCCACTCCTTTATCCTAATTCTTCAACAGGTAAATGACCTGCATCCTGTAATCGATGATGTTCCGAATCAAAATACGTACCTTCCAGCAGACCGATCAATGTGTTGGTAATCCGCACTTCAATGTCGTTGTCTCCCGGACGCAACGAGGAGGCCTCTCCCTTCCAGCGATACGGAGACCAGCATCTCACACCCAGACTATGTCCGTTCACCCGCACTTCTACCACATCCTGCACACGCCAATCGCTAAATTCCAGTTCAAACGAGGTAATATCTTCCCCTGGCTCATCCAGCCAGAACGTGCGTTTATAACTCATTTCCCCGGCAAAATAGGGATACAGCGGCTGCGGTTCAGGTCCGATACGAAGGGCCGTGTCCGACTCCCGTACAAGCGAAGCCATGCCTTCATGATGGAACTCCACGCCGAATCTTCCCTGTAGATACAGGGGATCCACGATGCCATCCTCATCTTTCGTTACCTGCACAATCACCGTCATTTCGTTAAGACCGCTGTGCAGCAGCTCTGTAATATCACAAGCGATATTATTGTGGTCGGTTATTTCAATTGGATCGAATTGTTCCTTTTCAAGCAGATGCCCATTAATCTCCATCGACCAAGTGCCCGAGACCGCCGCTCTGTCCATGAATAAAAGGCATGCAGGCAATGCCGTTCTCAGCTCAAATGTGGTCGTATAACGGCACTCGATCGGGTAAGCGACGGATGCCTTTTTCGGTGTGCCAAACACCTGATTAAACTGGACTGGCAGATGCTGCTGCTCCGATAATTCTGCCGCCTGATCAATAAACGGTTTTACAGCTACATGCTGGCTTTCCAGAATCACACCATTAGCATTGGAAGCCTGAAGATGGAATTGTCCCATTCGCAAAATGTTAGGCTGCACCGTTTCCAGTCGCCATGGCCCTTCCGAAGGGACCATGATCTTACGGGCCTGATTAGCTCCTGCCGATACAGCCGTTACGAACCCCGAACCGGTTTTGTCTGTTACATCCACCTTCGTTGTTAATGCCTCTTCCTTCGCAGGTTGTAAAGTAAGACGAACAGCATGTGCTTCATAAGGCGCCAGCGTAAGTGAAATACAACATTCCCCGCCACTGCTCGTATACGGTAATGTCTGAAGCTGTCCTGTCTCCAGATCAAGTCGTTCTGCCACCAGACAAGCACCCTCTGTCAGCTCTGTTCCATCCCACAGCTGTCTGGCGACCAGCTTCAACTGTCCCTTCAGGTCCTGACCCTCCTGATTGGTCAAAAAAACCATGTGCTCTCCAGCCGACAATTGACGGGTGTGCATCAACAGGGAGGCGCTCTCCTCCTCCATAATCCAGCAGATGGGTTCGGGCAATACCTGATCGAGCAGAAGAGAGATCAGCTCCAGCGAAAAGTCATCTCCCTGCCCCGTTCCTGCGGGTAGAAAATAAGAATTCCCCTCACCTTGATGCCACATGGTTTCACGCTGATCATGATCAGTTGTCCCGCTTCGACCCCAGTACACTTCTTGCGGCTGTTCACCCGCACCAAAGAACTGGGTAGCTTCATCTCCCTCCGGACTTCCCGACTGAATCGCAATATGCGGTGGCATTCCAACAGAGATGACAGTTCCTCCCTGCCGAACAAATCGCTTCACCTGTTCCCAAGCCGCTGCCTCCAGATTCAGCATCGGTGGCAGAATCAGTACGTCATAACGGGCAACGCCGAGCTGAATGATGCCATCCGTTAAGTCAGCTTCCGCCAACAACTCGGGATCAAGGTGATCATAGTCACGTCTGTTTTCGAGCAGATGGGTAGTAATCCGCATCCAGTCCTTCGTCAGGCGCTCCAGTTGCGCGCGTTCTAATTCGTCCTCGCCGCTATACTCAAATCCATGCAGCGGATTACCCATCAGACTCCAGAATGTCGTCGTTGGGTCAAGGACGGCAATACGAATATCTGCTGCTCCGGTGCTCATGAGATAGCTCAAACGTCCGGTATAATCCCCCAACTGCCGGAAATGCTTCCAGTAGGGATTCTGTAAAAATTGAGATGGCGGTGCGTCATGCTTCGCAAGCCCACCAATCGTATAGAAAAAGGCGTGAAAGTTATAAAAATTGGTGCCCATGGCGGCCATGCGATCAATCATCCACTTGGCATCCTGTAGCGTCATGGACCAGCCTACACTGTGAAAACATTCAATCAGATTGCGGCTTCGGCCCAATTGCCGGGCAAGCGAACTGACCATCTTGGGATTGTCACGCATCTTTTGGCCATATCGTTCCAGAATCCACGATAAGGATCGTCCAATTTTCTCATGGGCCGAATCACCACCTGGCATATGGCTGAACAACTGGATGGTCATCCGTACGCCAGGCACCTCAGCCGCATACTGGATACCTGCTTCCTCACACCAATCATGCACCTGTTTGTGATAGGACTCCCTGAGAAGCAGGTGCAGTGACTGGTAATAGTCATACCGAATCCGATGCGCGTCCGGAACATCACCATATAACAGCGCCGGTAGCGAATCGATCAGACTATAACCACAACGCTCACTGAAATAACGGGGAAGCTGTTGGGACCAGGGGATACGGCCCAGCGGTGCAATCTCATCCGAGAACATGCCTTTGATTACGCTTTCAAATTGATCTCCAACCGCTGACTTATAACGCTCATGTGTCAGTTCAATAAAACGGCTCATCGCTTCCTTGTGACAAGGATCAACAAAGTTGCCGTAATATTTGAAGTCGTCGATTTCCATTTCTTGAAATATAATCAACTCCCAATCACCCGGGGGAACATCCCACAACAAGCGGAACGCTGTTTGGTAGGTGAAGAACCGCTTGCGGTTATACGATGTGAGTCCTGTCTCCTGATAGACCTGATCGGTCTGGATATTGCCGATTTTGCTGCGCAAATCAATGGATTCATGCCACAACCGTTTGCCCTGTGCATCCTTGGGAATCGCCTTGGCAACCAAGACTCGTCCCCATGGCAACTCCAGTTCCACAGCTTCTCCGCCCTGAACCACCAGCTGGTGATGTATGAGCTGTCGCTGCTTCGCTTCAGGGAAATCAAGGGTCACTTCCCCGCCAGCCATCCCGCTTGGATATGGATATTCGTCATATAACCATACCTGCATGCCATGGTCGGCAGCTGCCTGCACTGCAACCCGCACCTTATCGAACCATGCTTCAGAGAGATAGGGAATCTGTAGTCCCTGACGCGGACAGATGAAGAATCCGCCTACACCTTGCGCGGCCATCTCAGCCACCTGCCGCTTAATCTGCTCTTCTTCCATATCCCCGTTCCAGAACCAAAAGGGATGAACCCGGTACTGCGCCTCGGGATTTTCAAATGCATCCCCGTTCCACATGTTGCCTTCCTCCCTGCATGTTCAAGAGTGGTCGTTAAACTTTACCAATAACGTTCATTTAAGTTCAAATAGGTTTGTTTCGCTTTGATTATACATCAAAAACCATATTCAGGAAGTCATAATTTCCAGAAAGTTGGATGATTTTTTTGTTCACGGATCAAGCCATTACAGCGATAAAAAAAGCCCGACTGTCCCCGTTACCCTGAAAGCACGGCTGCCGGGCTTTTGCTTATAAGACTACTTCAGTGCAGCGTACAGTTCATTGACTTCTTTCACATAATCGTCTCCGCCGTTGTTCTTCCACAGGGTAACAGCATCTTCGAATCCTTTCTCATCAATCTGACCTACGATATATTTGATCCGTGCATCGTTAATGATATTGTCCAGCTGCGGTCCTTTCTGAGCATAAACATCAGAGATCAGCGGTTCACCAGGATTGGCGATGACAATCTCTTCGTTGGCCTTCTGCACCTGTGCAACCTTTTCACGGACAGGTGTCTGTTGTACGCGAAGCGTTTTGTCCTCGGGAACAAACATCAAAATCTGATTCAAGCCCTGCAGATCGCGGAGAGCAAGCTTGTCAGTGGATGGAATGATATAGTTTTCTTTTTTCTCATACTGCTTGCCTTCCAGTCCATTCCCAAGCAGCGCCTGCAATTCTGGCTCATTGAGTTGATCCAGAAAGCTTAGCACCTTCTTCAGTTCCTCTTCGGTTTTGACACTGCCTTTGGAGATGGCAATCATTCCGGAATATCCGGACGTTGGCATATCCCGCAGCCCCTTCGGACCTTCCATGGCTTGCAGCACATCCACACGTCCTGTCGCATTCGGGTCTTTATCCAGTATTTTCTGGTCCATGCGCTGGGCATTATCTGCCACATCGACCATGACACCCGCTTGCCCATTCACAAATGGGTCAGGCAGTTTCGTTGCATCCATCACGGCAAAGTCCTTGTTCACCAGACCCTCGCTGTAGATCTGACGGAAAAATTTCAGTGCTTCCATGTATTCTGGTGTCTCATGCGCCGGAATCAGACCTCCGCTGCCATCATCTCCCCATTTGTTGGGGGCACCGAACCATACCTGCATGTTATCCCACGGGCCCGTGAATTTGCTGGCTACCAGACCGTACGTATCATCCTTTCCGTTACCGTCCGGGTCATCCTTCGTGAACGCTTTCAATACATTGTAAAATTCATCAATTGTCTTTGGCTCTTCCAGCCCCAGATTCTCCAGCCAGTCCTTACGGATAGTCACCCCATTACGTCCCAGAGGGCGAGCCCGATAAATCCCATACGTTTTGCCATCGATAGAGGCATTGTTGGTGATGATTTCATTCATTTGGCTCAGGTTCGGATAGTCCTTCAGATAAGGACCCAGTTCCCAGAATGCTCCGGTTCGTGCCGCATTAATGAAACTTGGAGACTTCCCTAACACCACCATAATCTGAGGCAGCTTTCCCGAGGCCAGTGTAATGTTGAATTTGTCTTCATACGAGCTGCTTGGCACCCACTGCAGGTTCACGTCCACCTTGGTCAATTCCTCCAGCTTCTGAATCACAGGGCTGTTGTCCGGCGGATTCTCCGCTTCAAAGTTCGGTAGCATAATCGTGAGTTGATCGGTGCCACCCGCAGCGGTTCCTGAATCTGATTTGTCCGTGGAGCATGCGCCCAGAATTGTACTAAGTACCAGTGACGCAGAGAGCAGCAGTGCCCCTTTTTTGAATCCGTTTTTTTGTCCCATACGTTCTCCCCCTTGGCTTTAGCCTTTGATTGAACCTAACATGACACCTTTGGCAAAATGCTTCTGCAAAAACGGATACACCAGCAAAATCGGAATGGTACCTACAACGATCACCGCCATTTTGATCGACTGCTCTGGTGGCTGAACAAAATTGGGGTCCATGTTTGCCATATCTCCGACACTGGCTTGTGAGAGTAACACGATCTGTCTCAGCATGACTTGCAGTGGCCATTTGTCACTGTCGGAGATGTACAGCAGTGCCGAGAAAAAGTTGTTCCAATGTCCCACGGCGTAAAACAAGGCAAACGTGGCAATGACTGGCTTCGATAAAGGCAGTACGATTCGCCACAGCACTCCGAGATCCGAACAGCCATCGATGCGGGCCGCTTCCTCCAGCCCGGGCGGCATTTGCTGAAAAAAGTTTTTGACTACTATTAAGTTAAAAGCGCTGATCGCGCCAGGAAGCATAAGGGCCCAGTAGGAATCAAGCAGTCCCAGTCCACGAATGACGAGATATGTTGGAATCATGCCACCGCCAAATAACATCGAGAAAATTACCATGTTCATCATGACGTTGCGACCCCAAAAGTCACTTCTGGATAGTGGATAAGCCATCGTTAGTGTGAAAAACAGATTGACCAGTGTACCTGCCACCGTGATGAAAATGGAAACACCAATGCTGCGAAAGATCGTGGACGATGAAAAGATATACTCATACGCGCTGAAGGAAAACACCTTCGGAATGAGGAAAAAACTGCGTTCGGTAATCTCGGCTTCCGTTGCGAAAGAATTCCCTATAATATACAGGAACGGAAGGACGGTTAATATGCCCAGAATCCCCAGCATGACGTAATTGAAGATATCAAATACCTTGCCGGCAGGGCTGTTGTATAGACGGCTGTTCATGGGCGCTCCTCCTTAATAAATTCCGGGATGGCCAAATTTTTTCGCAAGTTTATTACTGCCAAGCACCAGAATAATCCCCACCACAGACTTGAATAGTCCAACAGCAGTACTGTAACTGAATGCACCTTGCGTAATCCCGACCGTGTACACATACGTATCAAATACGTCCGCCACATCCCGGTTGAGGGAGTTGGTCATCAGATAGATCTGCTCAAATCCGGTATCGAGGAAGTTCCCCAGTCTGAGAATAAGCAAAATGACTATGGTCGTACGAATGGCTGGAAGCGTGATATGCCACATCCGCCGTAATCGTCCGGCGCCATCCACAATGGAGGCTTCATATTGTTCCGTATCGACACCTGCGAGGGCTGCCAAGAAAATGATTGTGCCCCAACCCATCTCCTTCCACATCATCTGAACAATAATCAGCGGACGGAACGAACCCGGACTGGAGAGTACATCGATAGGTTTGCCTGTAATCCAGGCGATCAGGTCGTATAACACCCCGCCCTGCGGGGTCAGAAACACGTACGTGATACTGGCGATAATCACCATGGATACAAAATGGGGTACATAGACCAGCGTTTGAATCGTTCTTTTGAAGAAAGCGACCCGAATTTCATTTAATAATAAAGCTATAATGATCGGTGCCGGGAAAAAGAAGATAAGATCATACAGAGCAAGAACCAGCGTATTGCGTAATAGTCGGAAGAAGTCCGGGTTGGAGAAAAAGTTCGTAAAGTTCTCCAGCCCCACCCAGTTGCTCTCCCGGATGCCAAGGAAAGGCTGGTAATCCTGAAAGGCAATGATGATCCCCCACATGGGCAAGTATTTAAAGATGACAAAGTACAAAAAGCCGGGAAGCACAAGTACATATAACCATTTGTTTCGTTTAATCTGCCTTTTCCAATTGGACTCCTGTTTTAATGGCCTTGTGGCCATATCCGCTTGAGCAGTTGCAGCGCCGTTGGTATTCCAGTCCGTCTTCCCGTTCATCATGTCTCCCCTCCCTCAACGATGTAAGCGTTATCAATTAACCTGATACTCAGACTATACATCCGATCTTTTTCCGGCAACCTTCATTTTTTGCATACCTCCGGCATGATGGTCGGAAAGCCCGCTATAACGCCATTTTCACAAGAAACTGAACATAACGTAGCAGGTAGAATTGCACATTTTTGCGGGTTTATCCTTCTTTGTATCACCGTAAAAAAAAGAAAAAAAACGACATCCACTAAAGCTGAATGCCGGTCTGAAATGACAAAGATATAAACGGTTATTGTCCAAACCATTGATCGCGATACTGACTCGGGGTAACACCCTCCTGTTTCTTGAAAATCCGATTAAAATAACTATGCTGATATCCCACAGCCGCCGCAACATCATTGATTTTCATCGTTGTCTCCCGTAACAATTGCTTCGCCGCCTCCATTCTCACACGTGTCAGATAATCAATAAAATTGATGCCCGATACCTGTTTGAATGCCTTGCTCAGTGCATAGGGTGTCATCTGCTCCGCGTCAGCACAGTTTTCCAGCGAAATGTCGCTGCGGTAATGTGTATCGATGTACAACATCGTTCGTTCCACCACCAGTTTCAGCGGTTCCTGCGATCGTACCTCAACCTCTTGTATATAAGGTATGAATACCTCATTTATCATCCACTGTCTCATTTGTA
This sequence comes from Paenibacillus sp. FSL K6-4396, assembly GCF_038002525.1. Taxonomy (NCBI): domain Bacteria; kingdom Bacillati; phylum Bacillota; class Bacilli; order Caryophanales; family Paenibacillaceae; genus Paenibacillus; species Paenibacillus sp. FSL K6-4396. The sequence continues at coordinate 5,723,083 of NZ_JBBOCR010000001.1, forward strand.
CAGGTTCACGAATACCTGATAAACGTTCATACATGTTGCAACCACCAAACAGCTTATAAGGTGTGACCCCCGTTTGCAACATCATGTGCTGAATACTGCCGAGTAATTGCAGCATCATCTGCTGCACCTGAAATTCGGTACTCCCCGTCCGCGTAATCTCACTCATGAATTGTTCCAGCACACGTTCAGCTTCGTCCTGCTTGCCCAGCCTGATCGCCTGTAGCAACTCACGTTCCAGTCCAAGCGGATAGGAAGCTGCTTCGTTTCTGCGGAAACACGCCTCATCCTCCAGATCGAGTATCTGACTTCCTTCCTCCACACTGCGATATGCCACGGCCTGTTCCATCTCCACGAATCGTCCAGGCAATTCCTGAAGTGAAGCTGCCGGGCGGCTGACCATCAAGGTCACCTTCATTTTGAGTGTTCGTCCAATGACCTCCACTAGCTCCTGTCCCCATAACATCGCTTGTGACTTCACAGGTTCGTCCTGAGGAGCAATCACAAGCATGGCGGAAGACAGGTCATGAAAGTTCATGACACTGATCTGCCTGAAATAATTTTTCGCCACTTCCTGAGTAATATTCACTGCTGCAAAGGTAACTAATCCCGTGTCCTGGCTTCCAAATCTGCCTTGCAGCTGCTCGTACCCCGTAAAATACATCTGCACCAGCAAATACTGCTGGCCCTCCAGCTCAAATCCGAGATGACGCATGCGCTGCTGGAGATCCTGCTCATTATAGGCATATAGATGTCCCTGCACAAGTTGTAAGACAAAGCTGTCGCGCAGATGAGGAAGTTGCTCCTGCAACTGGCGATGTGCCGTTACACTGCGGGAGGTCAGTTCGTTCCACTGTTGCTCCAGCAGCTCAAACTCGTCCAGCTTCTCATCCGTTGGTGTAGTTTCGTTTCTACCAGGCGTAAGCAGGTGCAGCATCCGTGCTACAGGCGAATAGATGCGGCGGGAAGCAAACCAGGATAACAACAATCCCAGGATGAGACTGCCTGCACTCGCAATGACGATGATCTTGGATACCAGCTTGACGGGCGAAGTGACTGAGGTCAAAGGTGCTGCGGAGACGTACGTCCAGTCCGAATCAATCCGACTCAACGAGCCATACGAGACAGAATAGGTCTGATCCTCATATCGGAACAGGAATGAGCGGCTATCGGCATGCAGGGCCACTTCTTTTTTTAGCTGCTGTTCAAAAGCAGAAGTCTCCCCCGCCGTTCCCGGATTCCCGGTAACCAGTGTGTTGCCTTCCTGATCCATAAGGAACGTTAAACCTTCATCATAAGGAGTAAGCGTTTTCAATAAACTGGCGACTTTCTCGTTATCCAGCGTGATGATCAGTGCACCAAATGGATTCATGCTCTCCCCCGGAATCTTATGTACAAGAACGAGTGCATTACCTGCATCCGTGTGCAGTAGACTATCGTTGGTCGAAGGTGCGGTATGATTGTTGACGCTGGAAACCCAGTCTGTCCAGTACACGTGGTTGCCCATGGAAAGGTATCGATCATATGCTTGTACTTTGGCTTCATCGTTCAATTCGGTATAATCCCGATTAAACAAGATTGGCTTCGGCTCCTGCAAATACAGCTGAGCTGACTTGATCAGCGGATGGGAACCTTGTAATACGTATAAGGTAGTCACAATCTCCTGCGTTTCATTGAAATAATACACAAAATCCAGTGTACGTAGTGCATTGCCAAACCTCGGTTCAAAAGCCCAATGGGATAAGTTCATCTCCAGATAAGCCAGCTGGTCGTCCACATTGCGTGCCCGGTTCTCGATCTGGTTCTGATGCATCTGATTGAACTCGGTTTCCATCCGGCCAACAACCTGTTGATACATGACGATACCTGTGATTAGTCCGGGAATGCTGGCAATGAGTAAAATAAGCATCAGGCTGTTTCGATAAAATCGTCCTTTATGCCTTCCTGCCTTCAAATCGGATAAACGCTTGAATCTGCCAAATATTCGATCGCTCCTAGTCGGTTCCATCGCTGCTCACCTGCCTGCTTGCATCGGGTCTGACTGTCATGGAAATTTCCTCAACTCCCCTGAGAATATATGGATGAAATCCTTTTCTTGTATTATACGCACAATCTTCAGGTGAATGAAACGATCTGTAACCGATCATTTTTTTAACCAATGTTTTATTAACATGACAAAATGGATTACAATGAGATAAAGCAAACATGAAGGAGGCCTTTTTAATGAAAGAACAGACTTATTTTGAACAAAATAGAGAAAAACACCTGGCAGAACTGAATGAATGGTTGTCCATTCCGAGTATTTCCGCCATTTCAGCGCATAAAGAGGATGTTAATCGTGCAGCACAATGGGCAGCAGATGCTCTCACACGTGCAGGTATGGAGAACGTAGAGGTCATTCAAACGGCTGGACATCCGATTGTCTATGCAGATCACCTGCATGCACCCGGCAAACCGACGGCTCTGATCTATGGACACTATGATGTACAACCTGTAGACCCCCTTAACCTGTGGGACACGCCACCTTTCGAACCTACCATTCGTGATGGCAAGCTGTATGCCCGTGGTGCAACGGATGACAAAGGACAGATCTTCCTACATATCAAGGCAGTTGAAGCCATTCTCGCCGAAAACAAAGAACTTCCAGTTAACATCAAGTTTTGCATCGAAGGCGAAGAGGAAATCTCCAGCCCGAACCTGCCCATCTATCTGAATGACAATACGGACAAGCTACGTGCAGACATGGTACTGATCTCGGATACGTCCCTGCTTGAAAAAGGAAAACCTGCGATCTCCACTGGCCTGCGTGGCCTATGTTCGCTTCACGTGGATCTGAACACAGCCAATACCGACTTGCACTCCGGTTCATTTGGTGGTGGAGTACCCAACGCACTGCACGCACTCGTATCCTTGCTCGCTTCGTTGCATGATGAGCAAGGCCGCGTGAGTGTAGATGGTTTCTACGACGGCGTACTGCCACTGTCTCCTGAGATGAGAGAAGAATTTGTGAAACAGGGCTTCAATGAAGAACAACTTCGTCAAGACCTCGGACTGGAGCAATTGTACGGCGAAGAAGGTTACTCGTTCGTGGAACGTGTAGGCGCTCGTCCAACATTGGAACTGAACGGCGTATGGGGCGGTTTCCAAGGCGAAGGCAGCAAAACGGTTATTCCGAAGGAAGCTCACGCCAAAATCACCTGCCGCCTCGTGGCGGATCAAGATCCACAACATGTATTGGATCGTATCGAAGCACATCTGCGCGCTCACGTTCAACCGGGTGCAACGCTGCATGTGAAACAGATCGAGAAAGCTTTTGCTTTCAACACCGATCCTTCCAATCCAATCCTGCAAAAAGCGGCAGATGCGTATGAGCACGTGTATGGCGTTCGTGCCCTCTTTACCAAAGATGGCGGCTCCATTCCGATTGTTGAGAAGCTCTCACGTGTACTCGAAATCCCTGCTGTCATGATGGGCTTTGGCTTGCCGGATGAGAATCTGCATGCTCCGAACGAGCACTTCAACCTGGAGAACTTTGATAAAGGGTTGTTGACGATTGTGCAATTTCTGAAGAGTTTGTAATCATCGTGTTTAAAACCAGTTCATGCTGAGAGCGTGCAGAGTGGACGTTCCGGGGCCGAATCGTTCTTTAGATCGCTGTTATCGTCGGATTTTTTGGATTCCCCCGCTCTAAGGGTAAAATCCGATGATAGCATATGCTTCCGAAGTAGCTTTCTTGCAGAAAGCTTTTAGGCGAGCGCTCCGCTTCTTCAGAATCGATTTCGTCCCCTTCACTACGTTGCAGCTTTCGCAGACTGATTTTAGGATTGATCCTAACTTTTTATATGGGTTAGTGTAATAGGGATAATAAAAGGACGGCCTTCGGGTCGTTCTTTTTTGATTTGATTTCGTTTTTTTATTTGTTTTCTTGTGTTTTTGTTGCTTTGCTACTTTGGGGCTTTGGGGCTTTGGCGAAGATGTAGTTTTTTTTCAATGGCTACTTTTTATGAATGGAGACGATGGAGACTTAATTTAAATGGTTTAGTGTATTAGTGATAACAATATGGTGACTTATAGGCCGTTTCTTTGAATTTATTTTGTATCGATCATTCGTACAGCTTGCTTTATTATGGCTTCTTTAAAGGTATGGGTTTAACTTTGAAGGTTAGTGATTCACAAAATGATGGGCTACTGAACAGTTTTTCTTTTTTCTCGATAACTTCGTTATCGTTCTTCCTATGATTGATTTTATAGACGGGGGCCAGGTTTTAATGGTTCAGTGTATTAGAGAGAACATACGCGCCGGTTTATCAGCTTTTTTAGATGGATTCGGTATCCCCTCACTAGTTTTCAGCTTTTACTTTTACTTTTACTTTTGATTCTTTATGGTGAATGATTTTGATGAGGCCTAACTTCTGAAGGTTGTAATAGAGAAAGCACAAGCGGCCTTTAGGGATGTTGGTTTGTAACGGTTGATATCTAGAATATCCCCTGCTGAAGTCATGTTGCGGATGGTTTAACGAAGATGTTGATAGCTCAGGGGGATATCTGGTGGGAGGATCTTTTGGGGTTCTTACGTTTTGGCCTGGTTATGTTAATTGACTTCGCTACAGGAATTCTGCCAACAGGTGTTTACCTCCTGTTATGCCCCGGCAAGCTAATCCAAAATGATGAGGTGAATGTTGTGTCTGCTTCTCACCTAACCAAACATGCGCTGGCTCACTCGCTTAAATCACTGATGGAGCATACTCCACTGAACAAGATTACGGTCAAACATCTGGTGGATCATTGCGGCGTGAACCGGCAAACCTTTTATTATCATTTTCAGGATATTTATGCGCTGCTTGGGTGGATCTATCAGACCGAAGCGGTGGAGAGTCTTATGGAGTACCGAAGCTACAGCACATGGACGGACGGATTCTATAAAATCTTTTGCTACATCGAGAACAACAAAACGTTCTGCTGCAACACACTCAACTCGCTCGGGCGTACCCACTTGGATTCATACCTCTATGAAGTAACCCATGATCTGATCATGGGTGTTATTGATGAACTGGCCTGCGGGATTAAAGTCCGTGGTGAAGACAAAGAGTTTGTCGCCAACTTCTATACCTTGGCTTTCACTGGGCTGATCATTCAATGGATGAGGGGCAACATGCAAGAACCGCCAAAACAGATTATTGAAAAGCTCAGTGAGCTGATCGAAGGCAATGTCCTGAGGGCACTGCACAGGTATGAGAATAAGCTGCCATCCACTTAAGGATACGCGGCTTTTTTCGCATGTGGTCTAAGCCTAGGTTTTAAGACACTTTTCCAAAAGTGACCAAAAATTGGACACTCCCGTTCTTTTGATCATACCTTACGGAACCTGCAAGGTTTACATTAGGGATGTGATTACAGTAACTTTTGGAGGCGAATGATCGTGAAGAAAGAACATGGTAATAAACAGGTCTATTTTGTAGGCGGCGGCATTGCATCTTTGGCGGGTGCAGCTTATCTGGTCAGAGATTGTGGCTTTCCTGGAGAACACATTCACATTATCGAAGAAATGCCGATTCTCGGTGGTAGCAATGACGGCGCTGGTAATCCCGATCAAGGGTATATCATCCGTGGTGGACGGATGCTCAATGATGAGGCCTATGAGAATCTCTGGGAGTTGCTGGCTTCCATCCCTTCCATCGACCGTCCGGGCATATCTGTGCGACAGGAGATTACTGAATTTGACGATGCCAATCCCACACATTCCAATGCGCGGCTCATCAACCGTGACGGCAAGGTCGAAGATGTGCTCTCCATGGGGTTTGATATGGCCGATCGTCTGGCAATGGGCAAGCTGATTATTACTCCTGAAGACACGCTGGGGAAATTGCGAATCAACGACTGGTTTGGCCCTCACTTTTTCAAAACAAACTTCTGGTATATGTGGGCGACCACCTTCGCTTTCCAGCCTTGGCATAGCGCCGTGGAATTCAAAAGATACATGCTTCGCTTTTTTCACGAATTCCCAAGAATTCAAACGCTGGAAGGTGTCACCCGCACACCGTTCAACCAATATGACTCGATAATCCTGCCATTGCATAACTACCTGGAGCCGTTTGGCGTAGATTTCACGCTGAAATGTACGGTTACCGATCTGGATTTCAAAGACGGTGACGGCATTACGGTAAGTCGGATGCATGTGCGACGCGACGGTGTCGAGGAGGTCATTGACATTAAAGAAGGCGATCTGGTCATTGTTACAAACGGTTCGATGACCGAAGGAGCCGACCTCGGCTCCATGACTTCTGCACCGAAACTGAACGGCAAGGGCAGCTCATGGAAGCTGTGGGAGAACATTGCCGCCAAGAAACCGACGCTGGGTAATCCTTCTTCATTTAATGATCATGTGCATGAGTCCAAATGGGAATCGTTTACGGTTACCTTCCAGGATTCGGTTTTCTTTGACTTGATGGAGAAATTCACACGCAACCGGGCAGGTACCGGTGCTCTGGTTACGTTCAAGGATTCCAGCTGGTTCATGTCTGTCGTTCTAGCCTTTCAACCGCACTTCCGCGGTCAGCCCGAACATGTCAAGGTGTTCTGGGGTTACGGATTGTATCCGGATAACGTGGGCGACTACGTGAAAAAAAGAATGTGTGATTGTACCGGGGAAGAGATCATGCAGGAGCTGATCGGCCATCTTCATTTCCAGGAACATCAAGAGGCGATCATGGCTACCGCCAACTGTATTCCTTGCATGATGCCCTACATCACTGCCCAATTCATGCCTAGACTGAACAGTGACAGACCGAAAGTTGTGCCTGAAGGCTCCACCAACCTGGCCTTTATTAGCCAATTCTGCGAGATTCCCGATGACGTGGTATTCACGGAAGAATATTCGGTCCGGGCAGCACGGATCGCCGTCTACACTCTTCTCGGAGAGAACCGTCCGATTGAGCCGATCAACCAGTATCAATATGATGTTCGGACGCTGTTCAGCAGTTTTGTGACTTCGTTTAGATAATTGCTTATATAGTGGATTCGGATATAGTATGAAGAAATGGTTGGATTGATCAGTGGATGGGGATAGTTCTTTGGAGATATCTGTAGGATTCGGTGAGTAACTTTGTGCTCTTTAGGAAGCTTAGTTATATTAATTGTATTGATTGTGCCAAGTTAGTATGTCATGAGTTACTACATGCGTTAGCTTCAGAAGCTTGCATCCCCGTTGAACGAGTCAATGAGTGAGTATGGTTGTTGCTGAACTGAGGAGTCGTTGTATAAAAAATAGAGAGAGTTCCGTCAGCAATGACAGGACTCTCTTTCGTTTAATCGTTTACTATCCAAGCCCGACACACAGCCTTCATCGGATTGCCAACTGTCGTCTAAAGAACCTCACAAGCCTTATTACTCGAAATTTCGCAGGTTTGAAAATCTAACGAATCGTAGACATCTTATTTGCGCTGTAGACATGTTTAAGTACCGAAATATCGCTAAATTGCATTAAATAGCGTGTCTGAGATTAGTTACATTTTCTATGACTGCAAAATCATTGGAATAAGGCTTCACAGATTCGTTAGCGCTACGCGACCTACATAGAAAAATACTTATGAGAATGGAATCGCAGTGATATGTTATTGTCGATATCCTAGTCCATTCTTTCTTGAAACTTAACTTATAACTCTCTAGTTACTCATGTATACTCTTGTGGTTGTTCTTGGTGTTTATTTTCATTTTTTCGTCGTCACTCATCGCTTATGAGAGCCACATATTATACTCTTCCTACTCACGCCGCTTATTACAGCCTACATATCACACTTCGCTTATGTCCGGAATGTTGTGAACTTCAGCATGTGCACAAGCTTGGATAAATGTGAAATCTCCTGCTGGACGCCAGACGTATCAGTCCCCGCCATGGCCTGATTCGCCCGCAGTGTTCTACGTGTGTTCAGCATACCCTCGATCAGTTTCATGACTGTGTTTCGTCCACGATGATCGACAATCATATACTTTTTGCGTGCATCCAGCTCTACCCATACGATGTTGCTGAATGATGTGAACAGATGCCTGCGGTACAGCTCCATATCGGTCTCATTGTAATGCTCGCCATAAAAGGCATAATATCCGTGTATGTGCAACTTCTCCGCCAACACTGTGATGAACGGATCATGTTCGAGCATAGCGTTACGTTCCATGTTTCACGCCTCCGTTATGCGTGATCCGCAGATCCCGTCTTTTTGAGATCTATTTTAACATATTGTGCAAGGTGTTGCCTCTACACAGATAAAAGCCAAGTTTTAACTCCGAAGACCGATGATCACAAATAAAAGTTATCAACACGATACTAATTTTCTAAATTTAATATGACTCGCCGATCCGTCTGCCCTTCACCCACACACCCTCAATATCCAGCTCCGCATTCAGCAAAACGATATCTGCCTGTTTTCCTTGAACCAGGGAACCTGTCCGGTGATCAATGCCCAGCAGGCGTGCCGGGGTCAGACTTGCTGCACGTGATGCAGCGTTCAGACTCAGGCCCACTTCCTGTACCAGGTAACGGAAACCGCGAATCATTGTCAGTGTGCTTCCGGCCAGTGCGCCGCCTTCCTTCAGTCTGGCCTCGCCATGCTTCACGATGACGGGCAGGTCGCCGATCTTATATTCCCCGTCATCCAATCCCGCAGCAGACATGGCATCTGTGATCAACACGAGTTGATCACTATGTTGCTTCAACTGAGCCAGGATCGAAATCGCAGCAGGGTGTACGTGAATACCATCGGCAATCACCTCAGCACTGATACGCGGATCACTGAGCACAGCTCCTGCAGCACCGGGTAGCCGGTGATGCAGTGGTGTCATGGCATTGAACGTATGCACCGCATGATGAAGTCCGGCTTCCACTGCCCGTTCGACCTCTTCATAGGTCGCATCCGTGTGGCCGAGTGCCGCTGTAATCCGCTGTTCACGCAGCCACGAGATGACTTCCAGTGCGCCTTCACGTTCCGGTGCCAACGTAACTTGACGGATTAGACCGGGATATTGCTTCTCCCATGCTTCAAGCCAGGATACATCAGGCAGAATGATATGTTCCGGATTTTGCGCACCAGGCCATTTCGGACTAAAAAACGGACCTTCCAGGTGTACACCCTCAAGCTGTGCATATGGCATTTCGCCTGAACGGTAGCGGTCCACTTCAGCAAGTACGCTGTCCAGTCGCTCTTTCGGAGCGCTCATGGAAGTCGCAAGCATCGCTGTTGTACCCTGCGTACTATGGAAAGAAGTGATCTTGTCCAACACCTCCGGGCTTGAATCCATAAAGTCTTCTCCGTTCCCACCATGCACATGGATATCAATGAATCCAGGCACAATGAGACCACGTTCCGGTACTGACAGTGGCAGAGCCTCGCTCCGAATCCGTTCAGGAAGACCTTCTGGTACCCCAGCATAAAGGATTTTTCCATTCCTCCAGGCTAATACACCGTCTTCCAATATCTCATCTGCAAGGAGCAGCCTGCCCCGAAGAAGAGAAATACTTTCATCACGCCGACTCCCAGGCTCATGGCTATTCTCTCCGCTCATCTCACCAGCCTCCCTGCTGCACGGTCCAGCAATACCACCACATTTGGATGACATTGCAATAGCGATGCAGGACAGGCCGTTGTGATTGGGCCCATAAAAGCTTCGCGAATAATCTCGGCTTTTTCCTCGCCACGGGCTATGAGCAGAATCTGTTTGGCTTTCAAAATGGTACCAACACCCATCGTAATCGCCTGAGCCGGAACCTCATCGATGCTGTCAAAGAAGCGTGCGTTTGCCTTTCGCGTCTCGTCTTTCAGATCCACGACATGTGTCCGCCCAGTCAGCTCCGTTCCCGGTTCATTGAAGCCAATATGACCATTATGTCCGATGCCCAGCAGTTGAAGGTCTACCGGTCCACGATCGTCCAACCGTTGTTCATAGGAATTACATTCCTGTTCCAGATCTGCAGCCTGACCATCAGGCACTTGCGTTCTGGCAAGATCCATATCAATATGATGGAATAATTGTTCATTCATAAAACTGCGGTAACTTTCACGATGTTCTGTTGGAAGTCCTACATACTCATCCAGATTGAATGAAGAAGCCTGCGAGAAACTGACCAGACCCTTCTGGTACAACGTGATAAGCTGTTTATATATGCCTACAGGCGAACTTCCTGTTGCGAGCCCCAATACAGCCCGTGGTTTGGTCTGCAACAAACTGGCAATGACGCCAGCACCCGTGGCGTTTAAATCTTCTTCATTTTCAAAAATGCGGATATTCATCTTCATCTGTCAGGCACCTCCGTTGTGTTGGACTCGATAAGATTGTACATTGTGATAGGATTGTTCCAGTCTGGGGATAAAACGGTCGAAGTCGGCACTTACCATGCCTGTGAACAAAATATCGACCACATGCAGCAGTGCAATACGGGAAGCCATATCTCCACGCCTCATGCCTTCTTCCAGAGAAGAGGTGAACAGGGGGATATCCGATACCGTTGCGAGTGTATTACTTCCATAGGAAGTCAGTGAAATCGTGGAAGCTCCGGCTTGTTTGGCACAATGCAGCGCATCAATGGTCTCGGGTGTTTCGCCTGAATAGGATACGGCCATTGCCACATCTCCCTCAGCGAGCGAAGATGCGGATGTAATCTGCATGTGGGAATCTGAGAAAGCAGTACAGCTTTTGCCGATTCGCACCAGTTTCTGATAGAAATCCTGTGTAACAATTGATGAGGTAGCCACACCGTACAGATCGATGCGGCGAGCCTGGCACAATAATTGCACTGCATGCTCCAATCTGCCCAAATCCAGTAAGCGGGTGGTGTCTGCAATCGATGCGAGGTGGTTAGCTTCGATAGCTTCAACAATTTTGGATAGTGAATTGCCCGCGACAATATCCTGATACGCCGTTTCCTCTGACGCGTGGGACAATTCTGCGGCAAGCTTCATTTTGAAATCGGGAAACCCTTTGAAATGAAACGACTTGCAAAAGCGGGTCACCGTCGCCGCACTTGTTCCACTCTGCTCTGCCAGATGACTAATCGTCCAGCCGGGAATGTCCGATGGAGATTGCATAATGACTTCCGCAATACGGCGCTCCTGAGACGGAAGGTTATTCAGTTCTTGCTGCAACGCACGTAATATGGCTGCCATAAGGCCCTCACTTTTATGAAAATTATTTTTATATATTTTTAAATAAATAAGAAAATCATTTTTATAACTTTATTCTAATCAAGACGATCCTGTAAATCAAGAGCAATTTCCCAGGACTTTCGCAAAGATACTGAACGTGTATAGACACTCATCTGCTTTATACACATCATAGGTATCCTTTATATTGAGAATCGAGATATGATCGTATTAAAAAAGGAGCCATTCAATGAATCGAAGACAACGGAAAAAACTTATTCCTTCCATCTGGATTATTGCTACCAAACCAACAGAAGGTCACGCCTATTATGCCCTCTATGCCATCGACTGGAAACGCGGAGGTCGATTGAGTTGGGAAGGCTGGAATCAGCTCGAAGACCTGCTGCAATTTCATATTCCGATCAAACGAAAAGCCGGAGGAAGGAAATCCGCTTCCCAGCCTGCCGCAAAAATTGCGAAAAGAGCACTCCATCTTCATCTGAACGAAGTACAGTTTGAGGAACTGGAGCAGCTCTTTTATCAGCCATTTTCGAAGAAAAAATGGAGGACGTTCATTCAAATGAATAATGAATAGGAATCAATACGTGATAAATTGATATGAATTCGCTTGTTTCATTTTTTCATGCTAAAACAAAAAAGCCTCTTCTCTTCTTTGGATGAAAGAATAGAAACGACTTTCGCGGTACAACGATTCAGTTCAATTCGAAGAAGTTTCAACTCAAGTTAACTCGTTCTAATTCATGTCATCATATCGTTTTAAGAACGTGCTGACTAAGCCGGGTACAGTCATTTGATGAACCGATTGATTCTCAATCTCCTCCGCCAGATCGTCATCTGTGAGAGAAACAAAGAACGTAATGTCTGCTTTCGTTTGTCCATATCGAGCAAAAACGTCATCCGTTGTCTCATTGGCAACTTTGGCGATGATTCGAATGATCTCATCCTTGTACTTCTGGACCTCCTCTGTTGCATACAACAATCGGCTGATATGGTTAAAGTGCGTATCCTCGCCATACTGATATTCGGAGCAGCCCCATCTGTAATAGATCTCGTCCTCCTCACTATCACACAACCCTTGCTCTTTCATACTCGAAATGTGCCTAGCCAGGGATTCCTCGGTATTCACCGCCATAAACAGCGTTACCCAATCACTGTCCGTTCCAAATACACAAGCGTATGCTTTCTCATGCTCTACCTTAGCCAGAGTTTGTTCCAAATCGGGTAGAAAACCCGCTCGAAATTGATTTTCAAATTCACTTAAAAAGCGGTCCATTTAGCTCATCCTTTCATGTTTTATATAAGTTGAATACCGAGTAGTTACACCTGCCACTTCAATGCACAGAATAACCTTCCGATCACTGTTATCCCCAGATTTCTTGTATCACTTTTATAAAAGTGGAAATCTGCGGATAAAGGCGACCGCTCCGCTTCTTCAGGTCATTTCTGCCCTCTCCGTTCTAGTGTAACTGTATAGTCTAACTGATGGAAATGTGATTTAAGAACCCACTCGTCCGTTCAAACCATTGTTTATCTTCATATATGTAATCATTATGATCTACTAAAATAATGAAAACAAGCGATGCTACGTTTCGGATCTTCCCTCAATTTAGTATCGACTCCTTCATTTCATGGTCCTTAGCAGCAGAAAAGCCTTGCCCCATTCTTCATGACAAAGAATAGAGAAAGGCTTTCATGCTGCTACTTAATCCTAACTGTAATTCGCAACTAAATCTTCAGTTCTCCAAGCTTAATCAGCTCGACAACTGCCTGCGAACGACCCTTAACATTGAGTTTCTGCATCACATTCGAAATATGGTTACGCACCGTTTTCTCGCTGATGAATAACTGCCCTGCGATGTCACGCGTTGTTTTGTCTTGAACCAGTAATTCGAATACTTCGCGTTCACGGTGGGTCAACAAAAATTTGCTTTTATGATCGATACCCTTCAATGTTCACCCCTCCTTGCTCGGGTTGTGTTGGTGTAACAAGGTTAAGGGGATACAGTCAACTCATCTTATGTCAGGTCAAGGGCGTTGGTTCAGTTTTATAAGAAAAATGGGCAGTAAACATGTGATTCATTGTCCAAAGAGAACGTATGCAATTGTCTATGTATTCGATCATGTAAAACAAACATGCCTCTGCAGCGGATGTTACCATCTGCGCAAAGGCACACTTGTTCATGTCTTAAAAAACTACCGATTCATTCGGTTCATCATGCCGCCATCATTGTGATTACGGTTCATCAGGCCATCGTCAAGGATACCATCGCGGTGATTCATACCTGTACCGTTCGTTGGGAAAATGCGCTCCACCATCGATTGGAACGTATCGATCATGCCACTGACTGGCTTACCATTACGAATATCTGTGGCATAGTTCTCGACATGCTCCACAAATTCCGGATTGGCTGATACATATACATTCTCGATGTTTGGTGCAAACTGCTTGATTTTGGCTGAAATCTTACCCTTAATCTCAGCTGATGTGTTATCGTCCGTGCTATCTACACGTTGTCCCTCACTTTTCATACCATAATGCCCATCGTCCGTCCCACGTGCTTTGCCGCTGTTTGTCAGACCACGCATCATACCAACGGCGCCTGTACCCATGGTTCCATAGATGCTGCGGTCATTCCCCATATGGCTGCGATCCGTTGCTGAATTCGTGTTCAGTCCTGGAGCAATTCCGCTAGTGCTGTACGGAGACATTGTGCCCGTACCACCATTCACACGCATACCACCCATATCGTGATTCATGTTGCCCCCACGCATGGTATCACTGGCATGATTACGCATTGTTCCAGACAGCATGCTCGTACGACCATTGGACTTGCTTTCCAACTTGCCTGCATGACCATCTGCCAAACGAACCGCCACATAAGCATTACGATCCGTTAACATGACACGGGCGGATTTAACTTCCTTCATCTCCGTGATACGTTTTGCAAGCTCTTCACTGGATTTCAGGTCAGTCACATTATGCATGCGATAACTTTTCGCACGGATGCCATCCATTCCATTTGTTTCCACACCATAACGGTTAATGCCGTTGGCTTGCTGACGAACACTTTGCGTATGCATATTGTTGGTGTCCCGATTCGTGCCACAACCTGTCAAACCGGCCATTACAAAGATTGCAGTAGATAATGATAACGTAATAGCTGTTGCCTTTTTGACTGCTGGCATGTACTCATCCTCCAATGTATGTTGGTTTTGGTCACAAAGATAGGATGCGCTTCTGTACGTACCGATATGCTGAAAGGATATGGTACCTTTCCCTGTAGATTCAGGTGTTTCTTCGCTATATAAAATAAAAAACAGTGCTGCGTTCACAGCACTGCCTCCAAATAATACTTGCATCTCAACACAATAATATCACTTATCTTCCGCCCCGCTCATTTCCCGTCTGTTGATGAGGAAGTTGTTGCGTCATGTGCAGAACTCGACGACTCTTTCGAAGAAGTTGTGGATGCTTTAATTGTATCCGGGAATTTCTCTGCTTCCGTTAGACTTGTCGCATCCATGCCATATGCCCATCGACCATCCGGCGTAATGACCCAAATCTGATCCGGTTTGGATGGTACCGTAAGCCCCCGATACACATCTCGAACTTGTTGGCCATTTACCGTCTGTTCAACAGACAGGGTGAATCGTGGAACAGTACCTTTCAGCTCGGAAGCTTTGCGCACATCATCTGCTGTTGACAGGTTTTTGATTTTACCGATAAGGGATATGGCGTCTGTGGAATCAATCGTTTTTCCATTCAGTGTCCAGGCCTGCTCTGCCGCATCGTTCTCCGATGTTGATGTTAACAACCAGGTAGCTGCTTCACCTTCCCACTCCAGAGATCCAACATTTGTCTCATCCATGTTGAACGGTGTAGTATCCAACAAATCACGACGAGACAAAGCTATGTTGGTAATCGCCTCTGTCTGTACGGCAACCACGGGACCCTCATCTACGCGCACATATCGTGCGTCATCTGCTGGAAGCTGGCCACCAATAGCCAATTTGATCTCCCGATTATCTTTAAGTTTGATATCCATACGTGTAGCATCTGTTCCTAATCCATACTTATTCAGATCCGTTGGCGCTTCTTCCACCACCAGTTCCTGATTCGCACCACTCAGAGCATCTAACCAATTGCTAACACTGTAACCGTTCAGAGGATAGGCTTTTGGCTCAACCATCTGCCATACACCATTTTCAAGCGTCAGGGTCGAAGTTGCTGCTGTACCGGCTGTCTCCTCCGTTGTGTCATGTATTGTAATAGATTGAATATCCCCGGATTGAATACCGAGCAACTTGGCTTGCGCCGCTTCTTCTTCTCGAAAATAATTTTGACTGGCCGCGTACACCCATCCCACAATCAGTACGATGACCACCAGGATTGTTGGAACCCATTTTCTCATACTCGTCTGCGCCTCCACCATAAGAGTACACCTATGATAACAAAGAGGAGTGGGAATGCTACAATAGCCACGAAGAAAATTGTTCTGGCCTGTTCGCCATTCAGGTATGCCATCTCATACCCGGCTTGTACCCGTGGGCGAATCGTCAATCCATTTTCTTTCTCACTCAAATAGTTTACCGTATTCAAAATAAAGTCCCGATTGCCACCATTCGCAATTTCCGAATCCTGCATGAAAATGGACGAGCCCAGAATAACCGCCTTCGGTTTACCATCCTTCGTATCAGCTGCATACCCTAATTCCACTGGACCTTGAATGTCCTTTTCCGGATCATTGGTCGTTTCATTTTGCAATAAACCGCCGATATTTGTCTCCCCATAACTGTCACTGGAAGATTGAATTAATGGAGAAAGGGTATATTTATCCTGTTCTTTGCTGGTCAACGCAATCGACAAGGACAACATCGGATACAATTGGCTCTCAGCGAGTTTGTCCGTAATTGCATGTGTACCGTACTCCGGCACCACCCAGAGTGGCCCCATCGTACTGGCTTGCTGATTATCCACCATGACCGCATGCTCATCAACGACGCCATAGTCAGCCATGAGGGCATCGATGTTTTTCCAACTGGATTTCATATCTTCCACAAATCCGAGGGATAATAACAGCTTGCCTCCATTACTCAGATAGGTGCGAATGGCTTTCATTTCGGTATCACTGAGATCACGTTGTGGACCAATAATAGCGAGCACATCTGCATCCTCGGGAACCTTGCCAGCCTGATTCAGCTGCAATTCTTCCGTTTGCACATTATTTTGTTCCAAGGAGGATTGCAGCGTAGTCATCTGAGCTAGACTCAACTCTTCATGTCCAGTCAAAAAGACCATTTTGTGCATCTCCGTGGATGACATATTCATGAGCGCCTGCGTAAGTTTTTCCTCACCTGTGAACTGATATGATCCGTCATTTCCGTCACCTGTCGCGGTGAACAAACTGGCGATATCAATCACTTTGTGTTGATCTCCCTGCTCCAGCACAATGGAGCTGCCTGTTATGCCATATTTGGATGCAAGCGCAGGTTCCTGCGTCAGATTATATTGTTTTATTTTCAACTTGCTATTGCGTTTCGTGTATTCCTCGACCATATCCGTGACCTCACGGTTCAGGACGGTGTTGTTGGCATTTTCGACAGTTAACACCAGAATGTTGACGTCATCCTTCACATTTTTGATCGCAGTAAGGGACTGGTCAGATAACGTGTATTGTTTGTTCGAGGTCAGATCGAGCTGGAAGCCGCCAAGTGAATTCAGGAACAGTGTTAGCAAAATAAAGATGCCAATCACCGCTACGGACAGCACGGTACTGTTGGTATGACTTAACCATTTTTTCATCTTCTCACCTCCACCGCTTCCGTTCGACAATTTGAATGCTTAACAGCAGAAACACACCCGAAAGGGTGACATAAAACAAGATATCCGGCCCACTAAGCACACCTTTCATGAAGCTGTCGAACCGGTTGGTCAGAGCAAACGGGTCCAGCCACTGCTGTAAAACAGAACCTGTATTGCCTGCAAATGAATCAAGCATCCACAAAACGAGCAAAATAATAAAACCCGCCACCGCAGACACCATCTGATGCTGGGATAATGTAGAAGCGAACAGTCCAATCGCCATCATGCTTCCGCCCAGGAAAAATAACCCCAGCGCAGACATCCATACCGTCGTCATATCCAATGTCCCATAGAACGACATGATGAATGGGTATACCAGACTACACAGGATGAGCACAACCAGAATGGCCAGAGAAGCAAGATATTTGCCAAAAATAATTTCTGTTACACGTGCAGGAGAAGTCAGCAACAATTCATCTGTTCCCTGTCTGAATTCCTCTGCAACCAGTCGCATCGTTAACAATGGCACAACAAACAGCAGCATGGACAACGTATCGCCCAACACGAGACGGTAATCGACAATACTCGGCTGGTAATATACAAAGCTTGAATAGAACAGCAGACTGGTCATCAGTACATATACGGCAAAAGCAAAATAGGACGTTGGTGACAGAAAATAAGCTTGCAGCTCTTTGTTGCATACCGCCATCATTCGTCTCATTTGGAGTCCTCCCTTTTGCTGGAATGGGACGAAGCATCCGTTGATGTACTCGTTGATGTTCCCGATATACTCGACAGGTCGTTGTCCGAAGATACGTCCTCCTGATCCATCTCTGCGTCAGCAACCTTATCCACATCTGCCGAATTTGCGTCTGTGTCTGTTGCCTCGGTTGTGGTCAGCTTCAGGAAGATTTGCTCCAGACTCAGGTTCTCCTTCTTCATCTCCAGTATCGGTAATCCTGCACCTGACAAAAGGTAGAACAGCTCCTCCCGGAAATCTTCCGAGTTTTCTCCAGTAAGCAGCATTTTAACCGTATTCGCCGAATCTGAATTAAGTGAAGTATCTTTGGCTGTATTCGCATCCGACGCTTGAATGACTTCACTCCGCACCTTCTCCCATGGTGTCAGCACATTATGTAATTGCTCCGCAGTGGCCTTCACTTCAATCGACACTTTGAATTGATCCCCCATTGCTGATCCGAAATGCTGAGGTGAACCATCCAGCACGAGCTGCCCCTGATTGATGATCAACATTCGATTACAGAGTGTGCTCACTTCAGGCAAAATATGCGTACTGAGCAGCACCGTATGGTTCTCCCCCAGTTCTCGTATTAAATCCCGGATCTCGATAATCTGATTTGGATCAAGCCCCGATGTTGGCTCATCCAGAACCAGCAGATCTGGCTTGTGAATAATGGCTCCTGCCAGCCCAAGGCGTTGTTTGTATCCTTTGGATAACCCACGTACCATTTGTCTTTCCCGACCCTGAAGTCCCAGTCTGCTAACCATCTCACTGACCCGCAGCTTAACCTCACGTGCCGGGACATCTCGCAAATTGGCTACGAATTTAAGATAGGACTGCACCGTCATATCCGGATACAGTGGCGGCGTTTCAGGCAGATACCCAATCTTGGAACGAACACGCTGGCCCTGTTCATGCACCGATACCCCATCCACCATAATGGAACCCGCGGTTGGATGCACATAGCCTGTAATCATACGCATCGTTGTTGTTTTTCCGGCACCATTGGGTCCGAGAAAGCCAACAATCTCACCACGTTCCATGGTGAAATCCAGTTGATGTACGCCGCGTTGCCCTTCGTAAACTTTGCTGACCTGTTTCACTTCGAGCACATCATTCATCCTTTCCCGTTAAAATACCCGTGCACCATCGTTCGTTATATAAATTCAACTGAAAATATTTACACTTGCACTCCGATGGCAGAATAACCTTCCGATCACTGTTATCCCCAGATTTTTTTGATTCCTTCATTTCAGAAGGAAAAATCCGCTGATAAAGGTGAACGCTTCGCTTCTTCAAGTTATTTCTGCCCTCTCCGTTATCGTGTAAATGTTACGTTGAACTTATGTAATAGATGATAGACACGGGAAGTTCCTTGTATCTTACGTGAGGTATCCTAGCCTCAGCTTAATGACACTTAAAAGACAGCTTAAAAATATTTGTCCAAAATGTGAACATTCTGGTCAACACCCACACCCTGCGCTTAAAGCCAACGTAACATAGAGTACAGGAGAATGTGCTCCTGACCAAAAGTCAGAGGGTGAATCGTGTGAAAGTATTATTCACGTTTTATGTTCCGAGCGGTGGCGTGGATACGTTAAATCGACTGCGCACCGCTGTTCTGAAACGCCATGGCATTGAAGCGCACCTATTGTATCTCAACACAGGCTCGGGATTGCAGAACAACAGTGATACGCCCATTTTCACCGCGTCCAGTGACGAGGATATCCATCATATCATTCATACTCATCATTATGATGCCATCATTGCCACTTCAGACATCGCTATGCCCGGCCGCTTGAGAGGACTTGGTTTTACCGGACGAATTATTTTTGAAGCGCAGGGACTTGGAACACGCGATCAGGCTCTGGAAACGATACAGATGGGTGTCCCTTACCTTCAAGCCCATTGTGATGCTGCCGTTATACCTCCCACAGATCACCTGCTAGATATGTTCATTCATATCTGTCCTTGGCTTCATCGGTTTGTTATTCCCAATATGCTGGATACCGACACCTTCGCACCAATCTTGGTGGATACCCCACCCTATCCGGTGCTGGCTTGGGTAGGACGACTTGAACACAATAAAAACTGGCGTGAATATTTAATCATATCGAGTGAAATCGTCAAAAAAAATCCGGAAGCCAGACTATGGTTATTCCACGATCCAACTTTGGCTAATCCAGAAGATGAGGTCATGTTCCGGCACATGCTGGCAGAATACGGGCTTGAGGATCGGATTGGGATCTTCATCAATGTTCCTCATTCTCAGATGCCTGCATATTATTCCATGATTGCCGCTTCAGGGGGCATCATGTTATCCACTTCCCTGCTTGAAGGATTCGGTTATGCCGTCGCTGAAGCCATTAGCTGTGGCTGCCCTGTGCTCAGCACAGATTCAGATGGAGTGCGCTCATTTATCACACATAATAAGACTGGAAAGTTTTATCCAATTGGAGATGTAAAGGCGGCCGTAGCCGAAGCAAGAGACCTCATGAAGAACAAGAAACTGCGGGAATATATTCGCATTCAGGGCAGACAGCATATGAGCTTGTCTTTCTCACCCGATCGATATGCCATTTCTTTCCGTGAAATGATGACAGCACTGCGAATTTTCCATTGAGCATAACAAAAAGGCAGTTCAGCAAGATTCTCTGAACTGCCTTACTCTGTTTTTATTAAAAGTCTTAGTGTCCCATCATCATCGCGGGATCAGGCTTGTCGCCATTTTGAAGTTCTTCTTCCGGCATCGGCTTAGGTTTGCGCAGAATCAGACTGAGCAAACATCCGAACAATGCAATACAAGCGGCCAGGAAGAACGTATCATTGAAACCAGCCACCAAACCATGAACGATAGCGGTCGGCTCTGTACTCGTTGTGTTGTCTGCGATTCTTGAAGTAAGGAAGCCTGTAAGCCCTGCAACCGCAAAGGACACGACCACTTGCTGTGCAGCAGCCGTGAGCGGTGTCACCCGTCCAACCAACTTACGCGGTGCAGCATTTAATACATGCGTATTGAGTGGCATCATGGACAGGCCCATACCCAGACCCATCATGACCAGAGCTGTTATAATCAGGCCAAGACCTGTCTCTGCCGTAATGGAGGACAGAATAAACAATGCTCCCGAGATAATACCGAGACCCACAAAAGCCAGAGGTCGAGCACCGATTTTATCAAACAACCGACCACCGAGCGGCATACCCACTCCGGAAGCCAACGCCTGTGGCAGTAAAATCAATCCTGTTTCCAGTGCAGTGTACCCTTTGATCTGCTGCAAATAAAGCGGGATCAGGATCATGGCACCGAATAGCGCCACTTGTGACACCCATGCGAGAATAATTCCCCGTGAGAAATCAGATGATTTGAATACCCGGAGTTCGAGCAATGGATTTTGATGACGAAGCTCCACAATAATGAACAAAATGAGCGCTACACCACCCACAATGACACCCGTCAAAGTTGTTGCAGACGTCCAGCTCGTTCCGCCCTCACTCACACCGTAAGCGAGCATCGAGAACGCAATTGGCGCCAGAATCATGCCGAGCAGATCCAGTGCAGGTGTGCGTCCACGATCTGTATCGGGCAAAAATTTGATACATAGAATGAAAGCTGCAATACCTATTGGCAAGTTAATCAGGAAGATCCAGTGCCAGCTCAGTGATTCAATAAACCACCCGGACAACACCGGACCCAATGCAGGGGCAAGCAACATCGGAATTCCCAGCATCCCCATGATGGAACCTCTTCGCTCAGGCGGAGCCAGACGAAAGACCATGGCCATACCAATAGGAGCAACCATGCCTCCACCAAGGCCTTGAATGATACGGTAAATGATCAATTGCTCAGGTGATTGAGCGATCGAGCATAATACAGAACCCAAGGTAAACATGGCAATCGTGAACAGAAATACTCTTTTGGCACCAAAACGGTCCGTTAACCAGCCTGCCAGTGGAATAACTGCAGACAAAGCCAAGGTGTAACCCGTAACCGTCCATTGAATGGTCTTCAGGTCGGTCTCGAAATATTGAACCAGATTCGGAATGGCCACGTTCACCACCGTGCTGTCCAGTATAACCATGATCATACCGACGATAATAGCCAGGAGTGGCAGTATAATCGTTTTGATTGAAAACTCTGCGGGCTCCTGGGATACTGCTGTTTGTTCTTTCACGTTCTCCACACTCTTTTCCAGCCAGGAGATCGCAGGTTTAGCCATGCGTCTCACTCGGCCTATATTGACGACCAATTTCAAACTATCGTTTTAAATCGTCGTTTTAAACTTTCGTTTAATACTGATCTAATTCTAATGAAAATACCTTTGCTGTCAAGCTATTTTTTCAGACAATTCTCTATGGATGCACCACAAAAAAATGGAACAGGCACCTTCCCTGCTCCACACGTTGGTTAATCATGATTATGCAATGATGTCCATATCAATCTGCAAGCTTCATCATCTGATGTTCTGACAGTATGCCCAATGTCTGACCGTGAATACTTCTGCAATATATTCGAATAACCAGATGATTTGGTGAAGAACTGTTGCTGATGATCCTCAGTTCATAAGGCTCGGATGACACATCCAGATTATGAATGACCTGATTACCGCCCGCCCCCCCCGAATTTGACGTTAGGTGAAAAAGGTGTCGGTACAGTTCTCCGTGCATGCTGGCTCCACCAACAAATACATCCGTCCCTTCCTCGCCGCCCACATAGGCCAACTCCACATCCATGTACTTGACGGGAACAAATGTCTGTAACAGATTCTCATGAATCTCAAGTAAATATACCGCCACTGTAGATCCCTCCTTTGGAGCACATGAACCTTCCTGTACATAGGATATGCTTCCTCTCGTCCATTGCCATTTGCATTCACCCATTTTCGACCAATTGCACGGAAATGCCCGACCTTCCGGTCCTCTTTTTTCATAGAATAAAAGGATAGAAGCTCGGCCGGTGCAGGCCGTGACAAGGAGGTAGCTATGAAAGTTCTGCTCGTTACGTATTGGGAGCTTACACATATGGGAGGCATATGGACATATGTTAAACAACTGGCCGACAGGCTGATCGCACTTGGTGTAGAGGTTGATATCATGGGCACAAATGGCGCCAATAACGAAGTATATGTTCGTAATCTGAACCGCGCTTTCTCCAAGGATAAGGTGTGGCCCATGCTGCAAGCCAAACTCAATCCGACTGATCTGCCACAATTCACTGCCGATCCTCTTCTCGCTTATTATGAACTGAATAGATATGCCTTCGAGATGGCAGCCGCTTATCTGGGTGTGGACCACTACGACGTTATTCATGCGCAAGATCCAGTAGCTGCCGTATCCATAAAACGCATCTTGAACCGCAATATCCCACTGGTTACAAGCTATCATGGCGCTCTTGCACGCGAAGCCTTTTACGATGCACAAAATTCCAACCCACAGCTTACTCTCCCTTCATATTTGCAATCCAAGCGTGGACGTTATTTTCTCTCATTGGAAGAGAGAAGTGCAGCACAGTCCGAGCTCATTCTCGTGTCAAGCCACTGGATCAAGAGTACGCTTACAGAACTTGCCGTTCCTGAATCAAAGTTCAGACAGATTCCCTATGCTGTAGATCTCCCAGCCTACCGTGCCTCAGCAGCTGTGAAGTTCCGCCAGCGACCACCTGCGGGCAAGAAAGTCATTGCCTTTACCGGACGACTTGAATACATCAAGGGTGTTCATGTGTTAATCAAGGCCTTAGCCAGTCTGAAAAATAAACGTTCTGATTGGGTCTGCTGGATCGCAGGTGAAGGCAATCTAACCGATGAATTGCGAGCACAGGCCGCGTCAACGGGTATTGGAGCGGATGTTGTGTTCTGGGGCAAGTTGGACAATATTCCTTCCTTCCTGCGCCATGCAGATATCTATGTCCAGCCCAGCCTGCAGGACACCCAGCCGTTCTCCGTTACCGAAGCGCAACTTGCGGGTGTACCTGTTATCGTCAGTGGCACAGCCGGCATGCCCGAGATGGTTGAACCTGGACGTACGGGATGGGTTGTTCCTCCGCAGGATGTCGACTCGCTCCGTGAACTGTTGGATGCACTACTTGAGGATAATGTTACCCGGAGAACAGTGGGTGCGGCGGCGAAAGCCTGGGCTGAACAACACCGTTCACTGGAAGTGATGGGATTGCGTACATTTCAAGTCTACCAAGAAGCCATCTACAGAGGAGGACTTACGATATGACGTTACTTGTACCGAGTGATCTGTACAACCGCTGGTTTTCGACTCCAGTTTCCACACCTCACATCGACGTGGATTACGCTGTAATGAATGAATTGATGAAAAAGCTGCCTAAAGGATATGTATTTCCCGATCCTGCATCCATGGCGATCATGAATTCAAAAGATTGAGTCGTCCAATGATATGCCGTCTTTATATAACATGCCGAAATATCAAACAAGGGGTGTCCCATCTGTCATATGAATGACTGAGGACACCCCTTGCTCGCTTCAAATGTGTTCTAATGGACCGAGAACACGCTATTACAGATCTTATTAATCTGTCGCCAACTTGGAATACATATTCAGATCAATGAACGTTTCGCCTACCCTCTCGTATGCTCTGAGAGTGCCTTCATATGTGAAATTTAGCTTTTGTAATAGCTTGATTGAATTCACATTATGGGGGTCAACCTTTGCTTCAATTCGATTCAGCTTCATAGTCGAGAAGGCGTGAGCTAATAAAGAAGAGATCGCTTCCGTAGCATATCCTTTTCCCCAGTGTGATCTGGCAATATCATACCCAATTTCTGCTTTAAGATTGTCAAAATCCAGCGAATTATAACCACATGAACCTATGATTTCGTTGGACTCTTGCGCAATGATGGAGAACCGAATAGCCTTGTTATCCTGAGAAAGATCATTCAGAAGATTAATCATCGCTATAGCTTGATTCTCATCCGTAAAATGACTGATATTCATGAATCTAGTAACATCCGGATCAGACCAAATCTTAAACAAGCTGGCCGAATCCGATACGTTCATTTTTCGCAAATATAACCGTTCTGTGTGTAACTCTGTAATCAATTCTTTTACCTCCATTAGTTTATTAATGATTCGGTTTAAGATATTGATATCTGCGCATAGTCCAGTCCCTTCCGTGTATGAATCATTTCATTATACAGAGACTTCAGCAACCCATCTATATTTCTATCCACGGATCGTCCATGGAACAAAAAAAGAGCTCCCCACTTATAGCACATTAAAAGTGCTTCATAAAGGTGCTCTCCTACCATTTTAAAAACTAATCCACTCAGCCATCATTGCCAAATCCATCTACTTCCAATACCCGCCAACCTGAAGCAAATTGAGTAAAATAGGTCTATGCTTCTCTTGAACTTTTTCCATCTCGGCAACCAGTGCCTTGAAGTGACGTTTGGTACCCATCGACTCATGCAATCGGTAACACATCAGAGGTTCATTGTAGTAGAACAGCTCATACATTGGAAACAGCCTCATCCACATCTCATAGTCATGGGTGTAGCGAAAATCAGTATCGAACAGTCCAAACCGCTCAAATGCTTCCATCTCTAACATGACAGTACAGCCGTTGATCGGACAACCTTCCAGCAGTACCTGCAACATCTCCAGACGACTTCCCACTTCCGGATGCACCGTATCCAACCATTCACTCTTCTCATTCACATAATGGTAGGCACCATGGCAGAATGAAGCCTTGACCTCTCGCATAAACTTCAGTTGTTTCTCCACCCGATCCAGCAGCATCACATCATCCGAGCTGAGCCAGACAAAGTAATCCCCTGTTGCATGTTTGATGCCCTCATTTAATGCTGTCGCGGTTCCACCGTTTTCTTTGTGAATATAGCGGATGGAATCCATGAATGGTTGTAGCTTCTCCACGTGCTCGGTTGACCCATCATCCACCACGATGACTTCAATATGTTGATACGTCTGGTGAATGGCACTGTGAACAGCCTGCTCGATATAAGCACAATTGTAAAAAGGAATGACGATCGATACTTTTGGCTCCATTCGGGCCTTCCCCTCCTCTTACTGTCTTAGGTAAAATGCTGCGCAAAGAGGGCGTTAATCAGCCATCTTTTGGCTTTCATAACTGCCCTCCCTACGCTACCCGCCAAGCGTCGCTATTCGCTGCAACAGCGGTTCCCGATATCTGGACCATACCATGGATGCCTCTTTGCCAATGACATCCGCATGACGTACCGATCCCATTCCCCCATGCCACCGATAGGCAGTAAGCGGTTCGTTCAGGTATGGGAACCGATGACCATTCAGTATAATCCGCATCCAGAGATCCAGATCATGTGTGTAGGGCAGAAGTTCATCGAACAGCCCTACTCCGCTGAACAGATCCTTGCGAATCATGACCGTGCAGCCATTGACCGGATTGCCGTGGACAAACCGCCGCAGTAAGTCCAGATCCGACATCGGTTCAGGTCCACCATGCATTTTGGTAACGGCCGAATGCTCGTTGATATAGTGAAAGTTCGTATGAGAGACAAGCACATGCTCACGCTGCATAAACTCCAACTGATAACGAATTTTATCGGGATAAAGGACATCGTCTGAACTAAGCCAGGCTACATAATCACCAGAGGCATGACGGATACCATGATTAAGTGCCGAAGCTGTCCCGCCATTGCTTTTCCCAAGCACATGAATATAAGGAAGATAAGGCTGGAGCAGCTCTGCATGCCGGGTGGAACCGTCATTCACGACAACGATCTCCACATCGGAATACGTCTGGTTCAGCGCACTCTGAATTGCTTGAGGCACATAAGGGCAGTTGTAGAATGGAATGACAATGGATACTCTCGGATTCAACTTGTCGTCCTCCCTTGCTGGGCACGAACATCACTCAGGATATCCTGAAGTGATGTGGCAAATGGAATCATCGGCTGCCAGCCAAGCTTGCGCAGCAGTGATAATTCCTCCTGTTTCCCCGAACCGTCCGGACCAGATGATGCCCCATCCCAGCGAACAGGGACTTCCGCTTCTGTCATGGACAAGAGCAGATCTGCAATTTCACCTAGACTGCGCTCGACGCCAGACACCACCGGGTATACTGTACCGCTGGACCCCTGTATCAGGAGGGTTGCATACGCTCTGACTGCATCCCGCACATCGAGAAAGTCACGGGTATTGTCCCGTCCGGACAGACGGAATGCCTCCGTTTTGCCCGTCTGCTCACAGGCAACAACATGGCGTGCAAGCAGTGAACAGATGCCTGTGGAAGGACCCGCACCAATCAGATTGCCTGGCTCCGCCAGCATGATCTGTTGTCCGAAGAGCGACATCCACGACAAGGACACCATCTCTTCCAGCGCTTTACTGAGACTGTATGGATGCGGAGGCTGGGGAATCCGGCCAGGTTCCGGCGTATATTTTAACCTTGATCCTACAATAACGGTTCGTGCTGTCGGACAACTGCGAAGCGCATCCAGCAGATACAGCACGGCCATCACATTGGTCTCCAGGACCAGTAGCGGATCAGACCACGAATCAGGCACTGAATTTTTGCCAGCGAGATGCAGCACATAGTCGGGTTGCACCTCACCGATCAGATGACGCACTTGCTGTTTATCGTTCAGATCACAGACATGGACTTGTGCACCTTTACCAAATGAATACACATCCGGCCTCCGGACTACCGCCGCAACCACTGCACCAACTTCCCGAAAATAAGATACGGCATGTCGCCCGGTAAAACCGGAGGCGCCTGTAATTAGCACTTTCTTGCCTCTCAGCTCTGCTCCATCCATAATGCCAACTCCTTCAGCATTGTAGAATAATCCGGCAGGTCTGTCTTCACATCCTCGCGAGTGGACACCAGTGTACGGTCTTGCACTACACTGTCATCACGCACAATCGTCACATCCTGCTTATCCCAGGTCTGCTTGAACAATATAAGCAGATCATGCTTGCTGACAGGTGCCGGATGAGCTAAGTGGATCAGACCACTAACCGAGGAGGCCAGGTAATGGTCTACCCATTTGGCCAGCTCAAGTGTGGTCACACCGTTCCAGAATACGCGGGTATACCCCCCGACTTCACCTGTGCTGGACATAAACCATTGCATCAGACCAATGCCGCCCTGCCGAATCTCGGGTCCAATGATGGATGTACGGATCGTCAGATGACCTTCATCCTGAACTTCGCCAAGTGCTTTGGTGATGGCGTAAGCTGAAGTCCCATCCGTAACATCATCTTCCCGGTATGCTCCCCGTTCCCCGCTGAACACACAGTCCGTGCTGATATGAATCAGGCGTGCACCAATCGTATCAGCAACCCGCCGCAGACGATGTGGCAGGAATCCGTTAATATGATATGCAGTAATTTTGTCCTCATCTGCGAAGTTGTTCAACACACCTACAGCATTAATAATCACATCCGGGTGCACAGCTTCTACCAATCGATCAACCATGAAGCTGTCGTTCACATCCAGGAGCAGACCATTGGGGTCCGTTACATCCCGAGATGTGTAGAAGACGCTGTGTACACCTTGACGGCGGAAATAGTCGACCAAAATATGGCCGGCCATTCCGTTTCCACCAAGTATCAGCAGTTTCATGACAAGAATCCTCCGCGTTTCAGAATTTCACGAATCTCCTCTTTGGTCATGAGTTGGTGTTCAGAACTGAAACTGTTAAAGGAGACCGGGGGACAATTGGTATAATGTTCACGCAGACCCGGTATACCCAGGGTAGGCAGAATAACCAGGTACTGCTCATCGTAGACAACGGTGGTCATGCTCTCGAATTCACTCATCAATATTTCATGGATTTTCTCCCCTGGACGAATGCCTCGTTCCACAATGCTCACATTCTCCACACCGGAATCCTCAATCAGCACTTCCGCGAGATCAACGATTTTGCAGGTAGGCATCGTCATGACAAAGATCTCTCCGCCGACACTTTCCACCGAAGCTTTGAACAGCAAGGTAATTGCATCCTTCAGCGTAAGAAAGAATCGAGTCATACTCATATCCGTGATGGAGACCTGCCCTTTCTGGCGAATCTGATTCTTGAACAGATGTACCACACTGCCGTTTGTTCCCAGTACATTCCCACCCCGTACCGTAACAAACTTGGTATCGCTGTGTAACAAGTTTGCATATACAATTAATTTCTCGCCGATCGCTTTTGTCATGCCATAGAAGTTGGACGGATTGGCAGCCTTGTCAGTCGAGATATAGATTACTTTTTCCACCTTGTTCTCAATAGCGGCCTCAATTACGTTCTGTGTACCAATCACATTGGTTTTGAGTGCTTCGTATGGTTGGTCTTCACACACCGGAACATGCTTGAGCGCAGCCAGATGAAATACATAGTCCACATGCTGGCAAGCCGCCGTCAAAGCGTCCTTGTCACGAATATCTCCAATCCGGAAATGAAGACGTGAGTCTTCAAATTCACGACTCATAGCCACCTGGCTTGACTCGTTCCGAGAATATACAATAATTTCTTTGGGCTGCTGGGGCAGTAGTTGAGCCACAAGTTCATAACCCCATGATCCCGTACCGCCAGTCACGAGTATACGCTTATTTTCAAACATGCATTTTCCCTCCAAGCAGAAATTTAACCACTTTACTGGATACATCTGTGGCTTTGTAACCTTGCGGGCAATCCCAGTCGCTAGACATCTTTGTCATGACTTTCACGCAATCAGCGATGCGTGCGGCATCCAGACCGGAGACTACATTGCTGCCGCAATCGACCGTTTCCGGCCGCTCGGTAGTTCGACGCATCGTTACGGTCGGCACGCCCATAATGCAACACTCCTCCTGCACGGTACCGCTATCCGTAAGTGCACAGCGTGCATGACGTTCAAGCATTACAAAGTCGAAGAATCCAAACGGCTCGTGAAACTCCACCAGCGGGTTCATCTCCAGTTGCAGATGCTCCGCAATCCGGATCGCGGTACGCGGATGAATACTGCAGATCACACGCAACCCGTGTTCCTCTGCGACCTGGTTCAGTCCTTTCATAATCTCCAGCAAATGAGGGGCATGATCCACATTCTCGGCTCGATGCGCAGTAACCAGGAAGTATTGCCCGGACTTCAGCTTGAGCTTTTTGAGTATTTTGCTGGAACTTACTTGCGCGTCGTAGTGCTGCATTACTTCATAGATGGGATTGCCCGTGAGCACGATGCGCCTGCTTGGTACCCCTTCACTGACCAAATGTTTCTTGCTCTGTTCCGTGTAAGGCATATTAACGGTGGAAATGGCATCAATAACCTTACGATTTTTCTCCTCAGGCACATCCAGGTCGAAGCAACGATTACCTGCTTCCATATGAATAACAGGAACACCCATGCGCTCAGCCAATATTGCACATAATGCGCTATTGGTATCACCAAGCAACAGCAATTTATCGGGTTTCTCCTGCAATATCAGATCTTCCATCTGCGTAAACATCGAGGATAACTGTCGTCCCAGAGTGGCCACTTCATCCTGAAGAACGTAATCCGGTGCGCGCAGGCCCATTTCCTTGAAAAAGAGACCGCTGAGACTTTCCGTGAAGTTCTGTCCCGTATGCACCAGAATATGTTTGGACGCGTACTGGTCCAGCTTGGAGATGATCAGGCTGAGCCGTATGATCTCAGGTCTCGTACCCAGCACCGTCATGATCTTCATCGTAATCCCTGCCTTCATCTTGTATTGGAACCCTTGCGCCCTGCTCGGCTACGTCCCGCTTTGGCAGATTTGCGTCTGCGACTAGCCGATTTCCCCATATGCGGACGTGGTCCCTTCGTTGTACGAGTTTTCCTCTTACGTCTGCCAGTTCCGGAAGCAGGCTTCAGCCCCTCACGGTCTCGGCGAGAATGAGGTGCAAGTGGCTTGCGACGACGTTTCCGCGTTTTGCCCCTCTGTTGAACCGGCTTTGCAGCCGGGCCAGTACCTGAGGCAACAGGAGCATCGTGCCCCAATGCGATTGGAGGTAATGAGGAATGTGGTAACGCCTGTATGACGGTCAGTGGGAATAATAGTGCTCGAACCGTAGTCGGCTCCAGGACCAGTACAGTGCGTAGTCCTCCCTCCCCATGGGTATACACAGGTCCATTCGGAGGTTGGATATAAGCAAACCATCCGGGAAAACGCAATAACCACTGTGTCACCATCGTATGCAGTTTCGTTCGGTAGGTTTCAACGCCGTAGAGCCTTTCCGCTTCTGTCCGATTACGCCACCCCGTATTTGAGGCCAGCTCTGCATCATTCAGCAAGGTTGTTGCCAAAGTGACAAGCGCTTCGGTATCACCCGGCGGGGCCAAAAATGCATCACTGCCTACGGATTCCATTAATTCCTTCAGTCCACCCTGAGCGAAAGCGATGACCGGTTTGGCAAAATAGAGCCCCTCCAGTGCGGTCATGCCAAATCCTTCTTTGACCATGCTTGGGATGACCAGGATATCCATCGCGGTATATGCCAGAGATACGTTCTCTTCAAATGTGGTGAAGGTAAACCGGCGTGAATACCCGGATTTTTTCACCCGTGATACACACTCGTCGTAGTACTTTTTATCCGATGCTGCCCCGATGATCCAGAAGCGACAGCGCGAATGTGTTTCACAGATTCTCAAAGCCATATCCACAAAAGGTTTCAACCCTTTGGCATCATATATAAATGAAGAAATATAACCGATACAGGTCTGCGATGATTTGAAACCGAGCTCTTTACGCTTGCGTTCGCGCAGATGAACCCAGCGGTCCGGTGCTGGTAGCGCGGGTTCCCAAGTTGGGGATATGATGGTCACTTTGTCACCCATGCCGGCTTCTTGGAATGGGGCTACCGCTGTCTCGGATATACCGATAATCCAATCCGCGTAACGGCCAATCATCTGGATTGCCTCGGTTGTATGTTCATTCGTATGAATAATCTCGGTAATCTTCCAGATAATCGGAATCTGAAGCGACTTCGCCGCTACTGCCGGCATCACATTGACACAGGTATTCGTTAACACGAGATCGGGAGCAGTCTCTCGTATTAGAGAGACCACTTCCTGATATGCTGGTGTATGGCGAAGCTGCTCTGCATCATCTGCAATGCCCAGGTAAGGTGTGTACACACCGTGAAGCATCGGCAGAGTGCATATTTTGACCTGAATGCCGAATCTCCGCGCAAGCCCCGCAAGCTTCCCCTCCTGAGGGACTACGAGCACACATTCAAAGATCGCACCGATCTCTCTCATAAAATGAAGCAGCAGCTTCTCGGCGCCTGTAATGCTGCGAGTATTGCACACATGTGAAAATAACATCATCTTTGGTTTCGTTGCCATGGCCGCACGGACCCTGTAAACGGGTATCGGATACAGGGTACTGTGCACACCTCCTCCCGGCCAGAATTAAGGGAATATGATGGTTAACATTTCATTAATTCTTTTGCCATACGTGTGGTCTTTCAGTGTACGTTCAAGTCCACGAAGTGCAATCTCACGGCGTTCCTTTTCATGAGTAAGATAATATTCCACTTTGTCGAGTAACTCCTGCGGCGAGGAATATGTCTCAATCTCCACACCCGGTTTGTAGAAACGTGCAATGTCATCCCGGGCGTCGGTCAGCTGTAGCGTCGTGGACGCGGCAATTTCAAACGTTCTCGGGTTCGGTGAAGCTGGCGGGATTTTGAGGTGATTATTATTGACGGAATCATCTTCGTGGGATCGATGCAGGTTGATGACAATTTTCGTGCCATTGTACACATCATTGGTCTCCGGCGGACTCATCCAGCGCCCGAGCTCAATCTTCTCTCCATAGGCAGTATAGTCAGGCAGACGGTCCCACCAGATTCCGTTAAATACCGTATTGTGTGACATCAACTGAGGCATGATTGGATTGAAGAAGTATACCCGGTTCCAATAGGCCGAGCCGATAAAGCTGACATCCCGTTTTAACGGGGAAGGTGTTGTAATCGGAAAGTAATGATTAGTGAATGCGGCAAAAGGGAGGTAGTGAACTGACGCGCAGCCGATTTGTCGATATAGATCAATACAGTTCAGTTCCAACGTGAAGACATGGTCAAAATGTGTCACAATATCCAGCGTCATATCTGTATAATACGGGTCATCCGTGAGCCAGATCGCCGTCTGAATGCCCGCTTGGCGAATCGCATCGATATGCTCGATGGGGATATCCATTCCATCCAGCACAAGCACAAGATCAGGACGCGTCTGCAGCGCAATTTCAGAAACCGGTTGACGCGGATCAGAGAGGGTTACTTGAGCTACCATACCCTGTAGCGTGGCCATAATGGCCTCATCCAACGGGGAGTAAGGGAAGCCTTTACCCGAGGATACATACAGCACGTGAAGCTGTCGGAAAGGCAACGGTTCCTGTGCACAATTCACAATATAGTTGGCGCGACCGCGCAGATATCCTTCTTCCTTACCTGCGTCATATCCGGCATGTTGCCCATTTTTGCGTGCTTGATCAGCCAGGCTCAGTACGGGTGCATGAACCTTTTTGGTTTTACGGTGTTTGAGAGACATACCGCCACTCCTTTATTTTTTGGGATAGGGTTCTTGTTAATGCTGCACTTCAGACGGGGATTACAAATGTTCCAGCAACTGACCGATCCGGCGAGTGAATGTATGCTGGTTCATCGTGGTGAGAAGTCCACGCCACGCCATCGCCTGTCGTTCTTCTTCATGCTTCAGATAATAGTGGATCTTGCGCTGAAGTTCTGCTGCGTTGGTGAACGTCTCGATGTCATATCCCGGCTTATAATAACGGGGTAAATCTGCACGTGCATCCGTAATCTGCATTGTGCCACATGCGCTAATCTCATACGTGCGTGGATTAATCGAGTGACCTTCAAGATGATGTGTGTTGCGATTGTCTTCCCCATTCTCGCAAGTCCGGTGAATGTTAATGACAATCTTGGCGCCATTGTAATAATCCACTGTCTCTCCAGGAGCAATCCATCCTTCGTGGATGAAACGGCCTAGTACATCAAAGCGTGCCAACCGATTCCACTGGCTACCCGCAATGAATACCTTTTTGTCCGCAAGAAAAGGGGCCAGCTCATCAAACAAGGCAATCCGGTTCCAGAATCCGGTACCGATAAAACAAATGTCATGCTGATGCTGCGGTGCCGCGCGCCGCGGTTGAAACATGCCTGGATTCACCGCGAGTGGCATATAGATGACCTGGTTCGCTCCATGTGCCAGATAGAAGGGCACCGCGGCCTCTTCATGCGTGAACACGACATCATAGTGCTGGCAAAGGGACGTTGTATCTTCGGTGAAATACGGATCATCCACAAACCACACGGCAGTTCGGATACCGAGTGCACGTATGCCATTCACCTGCTCCACATGATCTGCGGGAAATACATGCAGACCATTCATGACGAGCACAACATCGGGCCGATGCTGACTGGCTTCCTGCAACATCGCTGCTGGCGATCCAACAACGCATTCACGTACAGATTGCTGCAGAGCCAAGGTGACACCTTCATCGATGGCATCGAATCCTTGCGGGATATATAACACTTTCATGTCCCGCAGGGTCGGTTCAAACATCTGCACCCGCTCCATCATGGCCTGACAGCCGCCGAATCTGCGGCCTTCTGCATATCCGCCGCGGTAAGCCGTTTCCGCTTCGGTCAGCGGACGGTGCTTTCGTTTTGCCACATTCTTCACCCTGTCTTCCTTCAGGAGATCTCACTTCCAGACTCTCCCCGAGATTGGTCTTCCCTCTAAAGGATATGCCTCGGGGTCAGATGCATCATGGACGGGTGTCCTGCAAGGCGCAAAATTGGCGCTTGCCCTCCACATCCGCCTGTACGGGCATGTCCGCTTTTGCGGCGATGCAAATAGCCCGGAGGGATCTGTCCCCCGGGCTAACTGCTAGACAGGTATCATTCCATGCAGAAATAATCCTGTCTACTCGGTTACTGTGCTTTGTACGCCAGCTGATGTCCGTCCTCGAATCCCTTGGCGAAACCCGCGTTGAATCCCTCGTTGTACGCCTCGTTGTATCCCTGGCTGTAAGCACCGTCCGGGTTCGGATCGGTAGGGGTAGCCGGGACGACTGGTTGTACGGCCTTTGGACTCCGGTGCCGCCGTACCGCACGTTTCTTTTTTTTGAGCCACGCACTGCGTCCTTTAAGTGGGCGTTTGTGAAGAACACGTTTGGCTCTGAGCGCACGCAGCTTGCGAATTTTGCGCAGACGGGCTCCACGGATTAACAAAGCTCTTTTGGTTCTCAGTCTTATTTTCTTCTTCTTTAACATGTCAACATTCCTCCTGTATGTCCCGAACGATACGAATTGCACACCCGGGGTCTTTGAGCCACGGCAAGCCAGGCTCCCCATGCTGGATTCGGGCCAGCCTGATTCCCGTAACCATACGAGACATTTCTGCCTGATAGCGACTCAGCAAACGAATGTTCTCGGCCAGACTGCGGGCGGATACTTCCGAATGAGCGGTTACACTGGCTACACTGTCCAGAATGCGTGCCAGCGCCTGCTGACTGTGTGCAATGGATTCAATGAGCGCCAGTTTGGCTTCCTGCTCACGCCGCATCAGACTCATTTTCCCATGTCTCCCAGATCCATGCCGCCAAACATGCCACCGTCCATACCGCCGCCATCTTCGCTATCGTTCTGCACCATCACCGCTTTGAGATTGTTGCACAGTCCGGTCTCCATCCGGGTTAATCCTTCCAGCAATTCCACCAGCTGATCATGCATTTTGAGCGGCTCGCCTACCTGATCCCCATGCGTCAGAAAGGTATCCCCATTCAAATGATTCAGCGTCCAGTTCCGTACCTTCTCGGCCTCAATCGCTTTTGCCTCCAGGATCAGGGCAATATTCCACTGCATTTTGGCTGCTGCGTCCAGCATCAGAATGAGACTCTGTTCTCTACTCATGTTCCTTCACCCGCCTTCCGGGCTTATTCTTCTTCTTGAACCGCGATCTCCCGCATGACTTGGGTCAGCGTTTCGGCTACAGCCTCTTCCAGATCTGCAAGGCCCCCCAAGTAAGAGATAATGCTTTTGTTGATTTGCCCAGAGCTATCCAGCAGACCGTCAACGCCATCCAACTCCGGTTCGATATCTGGCAAATGATTGATGATTTCAGACATGCGTACAGCGACTTGGCGTTTGGCATCCAGCACACGTGCGATCTGCTGGTGAGAGTGTGCAATATGTGTGATAATTTCATCGATTTTGCTCTGCATGATCCTCCTCCTTACCGTCACGGCCTGCTTCACCCATAGAAAAACCCGGCCTATCAGCATTTGCCTGTTACAGCATATGCCGGGCCGGGATCGTCAGTTACTACAGCTTGCGCCTATATCGTCAGATGACATAACTCCAGTCGGAAGAATATCGACTGAGGAATTGGCGAGTACGTTCCTGCTTTGGACGTACAAACACCTCTTCCGGGGTTCCTTCCTCCACAACGGAACCTCCATCCATGAAAACAACCCGATTGGCCACCTCACGGGCAAACCCCATTTCATGGGTGACTACAATCATGGTGATCCCCTCCTGAGCAATGGAGCGGATGACAGACAACACCTCACCCACAAGCTCGGGGTCCAGCGCTGATGTCGGTTCATCAAACAAAATCACTTCGGGATTCAGTGCCAGTGCTCTGGCGATGCCCACTCGTTGCTGTTGCCCACCAGACAACATACTTGGATACTCATTGATTTTGGCAGACAGTCCGACTTGTTCAAGCACACGCAAGGCACGAGTACGGGCATCAGCTTTGGACATTTTCTGGGCAATAATTAAACCTTCCGTGACGTTATCCAGCACAGTCTTGTGTTTGAACAGATTATAATGCTGGAACACCATCGCCGTTTTTCGTCTCAACTGCACAATGTCATGTTTGCGTGCATGCTTGCAATCGACGCTTAATCCACTGATCTGAACCTCGCCCTCATCGGCACGTTCCAGAAAATTGACGCAGCGCAGCAGCGTTGTTTTACCTGATCCGCTCGGTCCAAGGATCGCAACGACATCGCCCTGTTCAACAGTCAGATCAATTCCCTTCAATACTTCCTGCTTGCCAAATGTTTTGTGTATGTTCGTTAATGTAATCATGACACGCCTCCTTTGCTGTACACGGCAACCCGACGCTCAAGCAAAGCGGTGATCCGCTCGGCAATGATGGTCAGCCCCCAGTAGATAAACGCGGCGGCGATAAAGGCCTCCAAAAATTTCAGACTGACGGATGCCACCACATCCGCTTTACCGAGGATGTCCATCTGAGATACGGTAAAAGCGAGTGTTGATCCATGCAGGAACCCGACAAACATGCTGCACAAATTAGGCAAGACCGCCCCGATCGCTTGAGGGATGATGATGCGCCTCAAAGCCTGGAATGTGCTCATACCCACAGCGTGAGCGGCTTCCATCTGGCCGATATCCACAGCTAGAATGCCAGAACGGATAATCTCGGACATATAGGCACCCGCGGTGAGCGAGAAGGCAATCAGTACAAATACGAGAATTGGGATCGATGAGGATTGGAAAGCCCAAGCGTAACGTTCCGCCAGCTTATCGATAATCATCGGAATGCCGTAATAGATGAGGAACAGATGCATCAGCATCGGTGTTCCACGCAGGAATGAAACGTAGAAGTCAGCAATGCGGTGAATCCACCGCACACGATAGATACGAATCAGAGCCGTAGCCAGACCGATTCCGAAGCCTGCAATCAACGGCACAATCGTAATGACGAGTGTCAGTGGCAATGCCTTCAGGATTTGAAAAAAAGAGGTATAGATAAACTGGAGATCAATCGACATATGCTCACCCCGCTATTCGTTTCAGTGAGAGTTCAAAAAGTCTGGTTTTCATCTTCGATGCTGATGATGCCGCCAGGCATGATTCGTAATCAAAAGCGGACTTTTTGAACAACCTCTTTCAGGCGTTTGGCTCGAATTGCCGGTTTGTGTACAACCCTCTTGCGTTCATGACGCTGGAGTCTGCGTTCTGCATAGGCAAATCCTTTTTCAAGCACAATAACAATGACATAATAGACCACAGACAGACTGATATACACTTCAAGTGCATGCGATGTAGCCGAAATTAACGTCTGCCCTCTGCCCACCATATCCATGACACCAATGGAGAAGGCCAAAGAAGTATCCTTTAATGAACCGATTAACGTATTGGCCATGTTCGGAAAAGCAACAATCAGTGCCTGCGGAACAACAATCCGCCGAAAAGACTGGAATGTGGTCATGCCCGCAGCATAGGCAGCTTCCGTCTGACCTTTATCCACACTGCGCACCGCTCCGCGAAAGATCTCGGCAAAGGATGCCGCGTCACTAAGTGCATAGGTCACAATGACAAATAACAACGGGTCGGTTCTCGACAGGTCGATGCCAATGGGTTTGAGCAGCTCGGGAAGTCCGTAATATACCAGGAACAATTTGATCAGGATCGGTGTGCCCCGCATGAATGAGACGTACAGGGTAGCCAACTGGCTTAGTACCGGAATCCGATACAGCCGGGGAACGGTCAGAAGCACGCCGCCCACCAGTCCGAGCACGATGGAGCCACCCAGTACAATCAGTGTTATATGCAAATATCGTAGCAGTTCCGGGATGAAATCCAGAACCAATGACAGATCAAATGATTTTCCCATTACCGCTGCACACCTTTCTCAGACTACTCTTCAACCGTATAGTCAGCTCCAAGCCACTCTGTGCTCAGTTTGCCTAATGTTCCATCTTCTTTGACCGCTTTGAGGGCTTCGTCCACTTTGGTTTTGAGCTCCTGCTCATCTTTGTTCAGAATGAAGTACACTTTGGAATTGGAGAGGGCATCTCCTACCGTTTTCAGCTGAGCATCAATCGCCTTATTCTGATAATCAATGGCAAACTGCGTGCTGATGGTGGCATCCACCCGGCCTGTTTTGATCTGGGTAATGGTATCCTCACCTGCTCCGGAATAAACGATATCAATCCCGTTGCCGTTCGCTGCATTCCATTTCTCAGCAAGTACAGCCGCATTACTTGTAGCACCAACAATCAGTTTTTTCCCTTTGAGATCCTCAATCGATTTTACTTCCTCATTTTTCTGACTTACGACAATTTTATTTGGAAAAATATTATAGGCTTCATCATTAAACAGGAACTTGGCCTGTCTCTCATCATTCACTTCCATCTGGTGAGCGATCAGGTCAATTTTTTTCGTTTCCAGACTCAGCAGCAGGTTTTTGAAATCCATGGTGCTGAATTCGAATTCGTACTCAGGCAAACGTTTGTCGATCTCCCGGATCAGTTCCACATCATAACCTGTTAACTTGCCATTCTCATCAATGAAGCAGACATTCGGGAACTGTGTACCTGTTCCTACAATGATCTTTTTCACTTTGGTGTCGCCTGCTGCCGAAGCAGATTCTGAATCATTGCTTGCAGTTCCTGTGCTGCATCCAGCCAGTACCGCCAGCATTGTAATGAACAGCAGTGCTGTCCGGAATTTTTGAATCCCCCGTTTTTTAACCATTCTCAATCTCCTCCACAGGCTGTTATCACAGCGAATATGATGTGCACTCCCATTCCTCTTCCCATTACCAAACCATTCTTACTTGTATAGTCGGAATTAGGTTGAACAAAGAATATCATTACAAGTCATCTTGGGGCAATAACTAAACTAATAGGACATCCTGATATGGTTATAGGACTTCTCTATAGTACAAGAAAAAGCCATCCCCCATATCCATTGGCGGATGGCTTCTTCCTGTATGTCTCTCACTGATTATACCATTTTGGCGGTGCATCACTTGGTGTGTACACTACTCATCTATCTGCGACTCGCCCATTTAATTTTACGTGCAACTTCCACTCGCTGTAATTGTAAGAGACCGATCCGTTCCTCGAACTTCTTGCGTTCGTCCATGGAATGAGCGGCATGAATCTGGTGGCACAGACCTGTCAGTTTGCTGTTGATGTAATCAAACCGTGTCCATAGTTCCTCTTCAGGTGTGCGTTGCTGCTCCGTCGCCGTCTGAAATATTTTGAGTTGGCGGATAAGGGATTGTTGCCATTCCTGATCCTGAATTTGGATGGCAAAATGCAAAAGATCCAGATAGTCATCAATTTGCAACGAAACGCCGTAATCAGATTTAGTGTTCATCGTCGTCTCTCCTTATTTCAGTACTTGGCTGGAATCCATTACTTCTATCTTACAGGAACAAGCCCACTGAAAGCGAGTACTGAACGATTAAATTTCGGGAAAATTTTTATTTTTTTATGTTAAAACAGCTTTACATTTCCATTAAGACCAATTTGGCAGGATATTGATATTGGTACATATGAAATTGGTAATAAAAAACCCGCGTTAAGAAATAAAGTTGTTTCCTCAAAACGGGTTTTTCATCATTTTATATATAATATAAACACATATCAAATTAGTCATTTTTCCCATCTCGCTGCTGTCTGGTCATCAGTAACATGAGAAATGAGATGATGATAATGGAAACAGTCCACGCCCAGGCCATGGTCTGATTGCCCGAATCCACAGCGACATAGATTGCCGTAGGTACCGTTTGTGTTTTGCCCGGAATATTGCCTGCAATCATCAGTGTGGCTCCGAATTCCCCGAGTGCCCGGGCAAAGCCCAGGATGAAGGCGGTCATCAAGGCTCTGCCTGCGAGCGGCAAGGAAATGTAACGAAAAACCTGCCACTCATTCGCCCCAATCGAACGTCCCGCATCTTCCAGATCCCGATCCACACCGCTGAATCCTGATTTCATGGTCTGATACACGAGTGGAAAAGCAACCACCACCGAAGCAATCACCGCAGCCCACCAGGTGAAAATAACCGGTGCGGAGAATATGGCTTCAATCCATTGTCCAAACAGACTTTTACGTCCCAGTATGACAAGCAACAGAAATCCAACCACCGTCGGAGGCAGTACTAGCGGTAGCATAAATGCCGTTTCCAGCAACGTCTTCCCCCGAAATAAAGTACGCGACATCTTCCAGGCTATCGCGATTCCCAGCACAGTGGCCACCACGCTGGATAACAGCGCAACCTGAAGCGACAGGCGCACCGGTGACCAGAATACGGACCAGTCTATGGCGTTCACATTCATTCGGGAATCGTGAAGCCGTATTTCGCGAAGATATCCAGTACTTCAGGAGTTTGCAAATACGCATAGAATTGTTCGGCCTCTGTACGGTGTTTTGTTCCTTCAATAATGCCTATCGGATAATTGGCGGGTGTGTAGCTGTTCTTGTCCACCTCAAACGCAATGTTCACCTGATCCGAAGTAAGAGCATCCGTTTTATATACAAATCCTGCATCTGCATTGCCTGTCTCTACATATTGGAGAACCTGTCTAACATCTTTCCCCTGCACAAGTTTGCTCTCCAGTTGATCCCACAGTTTGGCATTCGTCAAAGCTTCCTTCGCATAGGTTCCCGCAGGCACACTTTCCGGAATGCCAATAGCTACCGTCTTAATGGAGTCATTTGTGAGATCCTTTTCGCTGGTTACGGTATGGGTCCCATCTGCTGGCACAATTGCCACCAGTGAATTCTGTAGCAAATTCTTTTGGTCGTCCGAGGCAATCAGGTTTTCATCTACTAACGCATTCATATTTTTTGTTGCCGCCGATACAAAGACATCAGCCGGGGCACCCTGTTCAATCTGCTGTTGCAAGGCACCCGAGGCGCCAAAGTTAAAGTTAAGTTCTATATAAGGATTAGCTAGCTCATAATTGCTTTCAATCTCTTTCATCGCATCGGTCAGACTGGCCGCCGCAGAGAT
The DNA here is from genome assembly GCF_038002525.1 of Paenibacillus sp. FSL K6-4396. Taxonomy (NCBI): domain Bacteria; kingdom Bacillati; phylum Bacillota; class Bacilli; order Caryophanales; family Paenibacillaceae; genus Paenibacillus; species Paenibacillus sp. FSL K6-4396. The sequence continues at coordinate 5,764,530 of NZ_JBBOCR010000001.1, forward strand.
CGTCAGATCTACCGTTTCCTGCGGATCGGTATTTCCTGCTGATGAACTTTCACCTGATGCCGCTGGCGTTGAGGTCGTTTGTTCTGCACCTGTGGATGTATCCGTAGTGCCCGTGCTTGTGCCGCAACCAGCCAATACAAGAGACAGTCCCAGTGACATACTTCCCAACACATATCCGATTCTCTTTCTCATTCATTTCTCCCCCAACGTTATATTTAGATATAACTAGTTATAATTGATTATATCTAATTATACACAAGACAAAAAAAAATGGGAAGGTGATTAAGATCACATTTGATTTTTGTTATCTGTCCTATGCGTTTATTACGTGTTCTCAAGTTTATGGCATCCCTCAATTAATGGTATAGTACAAGAAACATTCCATTACGATGAATGATCGGATCATTACCTTTGAAGGAGGATCTTCACTTATGACGGAGGAGCAATCCTACACAACCGAAGAAATATCCAAGCTGCTCAAAATATCGAAACTAACGGTCTATGACCTGATCAAAAAAGGAGACCTCGTCGCATACCGTGTGGGTAAACAAATGCGAATTGATGCAACCGATCTGGAGGCATATAAACGTCGCTCCAAGCAACTTCAGTCCTCAGGTCAACGTATCCCGACCTCTGCATCAGGGACCCAGCCAGGTCATGGTGATTCTCAGGGAACTTCCTTACAATCAACTACTCCGGTTGGGTCTGCGCATGCGAATACTCCAGCGAGTTCTGCTCATGCAATGCCTGCTGTACCACGGCATCTGGTCATAACAGGTCAGGATGTCAGTCTGGATATTCTAATGCGCCATATGGAAAAACAAACTCGGGACATTCGTCCGCTACGCTCGTTCATGGGTAGTCTGGATGGGCTTATCTCGATGTATCACGGTGAGTCCGATCTGGTCAGCACCCATCTGCTCGACGGAGATACCGGTGAGTATAATCTGCCGTATATTCGCAAAATTCTGACGGGGCGGTCCTATGTTGTGGTAAACCTGCTGTCACGTCCTGCCGGATTGTATGTACAGCGTGGCAATCCACAGAACATACAGAATTGGACCGATCTGAGCAAGCCTGATCTTCGACTCGCTAACCGGGAGATAGGTTCTGGCGCGCGAGTATTGCTGGATGAGCAACTTCGGCTGCATGGAATTCCTGCCGCAGGTCTGATCGGATATCAAGTCGAAGAAACCAGTCACATGGGCGTGGCTGCCAAAGTCAGTTCAGGTGAAGCTGATGTCGGAGTTGGCATTGAAAAGGCTGCACGACTTGTGGGTCAGGTTGATTTTGTCCCGCTCACTCAGGAGCGCTATGATCTGGTCATGCTGAGGAAGCAAGGTAATGAAGCTTGGACAGAATCTGTACTGCGAATTCTCCAATCGCCGGAGTTCAGGCAGGAACTGCAATCATTCGAGGGATATGATGTATCCAGGACAGGTGAGATTTTGTACGAAGCATAGGTATACGAAATGTAGACAATAACAGCCTATACTCAACGTGTATTCAACATCACATCATGCATATATAAAACGCCTTGCATTCGCTGCAAGGCGTTTTTGGTGTTTCTTTCTATATAACGCATGATATGGATGAATGAATTTCTTAATGTGGCAAATCAATCTCCAGGATGAATACACCGTACGCGGGCATGTTGATCTCATTCTGAAGTGTTGTACCCGACAGTAACTCTGTGGCCTCCTTCTTAAGCTGGATGGCCACTTGGTGATCCGAGTAGTTGAGTAAAAATACATAAGCTTTATCCTTACCGGAACGGATACCAAGCTCAACTTCGGACGGTACCTCTACCAGGTCACCCACAGGTGAAGTTAGCCCTATTTCATCTAGTAGAGCATCAACGACCCGTTCATTGTAAGCCGCTCCATAATACCATACTTGCCCCTGACCTACCGTACGTTTGGTCAAAGCAGGACTACCTGCATAATATTCGGATGTATACTCAGCCATGACCTGCACGTCAGCATGCTCCACATGAAGAACTTCGTTAAATCCGGCCGTTGACGTTCCCTCCTGAAGCCGCTCACTCGCCCCATTCCAATGCAGTTTGGCTGCTGGTATGGTTCCTTTGATTAAGGTAAAGTCCTCTACGGTTACACCACACAACTCAGCGACAGCCCCAGGGAACGGTCTCATATAACAATGCCCCTTGAGATCCTTATATCCGGTGCGCGCACCGAAAAACAGAGTGCCTCCTTGACTGACATAGGCTTGGAGAAGTTCTGCTGTCTCGTCTGTCATAATGGCCGGGTGAGCATAGATGATCACCTTATATTCGGATAAATCCTCCAGTGTTGTCGTTGGTTGCAGTGTAACCATATCAGTCGGAATATGACGATACTGGAGCTGCTTATACCAGGAGCGTACACTCTGTTGCTGAAGCGGACCGTGCCACTCGTCCAACTCCCCGTCCCAGATGTTATCGTAATCCTGTAGGATCGCAACATCGGCTTGATATGTAGTGCCCGCAATAACACGCCCGATCTTGGCAAACTCTTCCCCTACTTGTGCAACCTCGCGTACCCTTCTGTTGGGCTGATTATGGTAATCATTGATGCCATGCCAGTACATCTCGGTGCCAAATGTTGCCGTCCGCCAGCGGAAGTAGACGAGCAGATCCGTACCATGCAGAACGGATTGATACGACCATAATCGGATCTGTCCCGGTCTTGGCGTACCCATGCCTATACTGTCAACCCAGCCTCCTGGCCCAGACTGTTGTTCCATGACGCAGAAGTTCGGTGACATGTTGCGTACGTTCGACAGTTTCATGCTCCAGGCCCGATCTTGTAATGAGTTATCGTCTGTCCCTGGGAAGATCGTGGCAAACTGCGGATACGAATCATAAGAGAAGAAATCCAATAAATCCTCTGTCATTTCATGATTATCCAAGTGTCCAAACGTACCGTTTGTTGTGATCCAATGCTTCGGATCCAGTTCCCGAATGATGTCCACCTGAAGCTTGGCAAATGAAATGGTATTAGCTGAGATGAATCTCTTTTCATCTAGTGCCAAATGAGGATTTGGCGATTGGCTGACCATATTTCGGGTAAGGTGAACTTGCTCCCAGTCGGTATAGGTCTGACTCCAGAAAACGGTTCCCCAAGCCTGGTTCAGATTCTCCAACGATTCATAACGATTCTTAAGCCATTCACGGAAGGCGACATGGTCCGCCTCAGCATAGAAAACATCCATATGACAATTGAATTCGTTATCGATCTGCCATCCAATAAGAGCCGGATGATCTTTATAGGCAATCACCATATTGCGCACGATTTTTTCACATTGCTGTCTGTAGATTGGGCTACTGTAATTGGTATGACGCCGCATACCGTGTTGATACAATACCCCGTCCTTATTTGCGTTTAATACTTCAGGATATTTTGATGTTAACCATGCTGGTGGAGTTGCAGTAGGTGTTCCCAAAATAACGCTCAAACCATATTGATGCGCCAGATCCAGTGCCTTCTGAAAAAAACTAAAATCGAACTGGTCTTCTTCCGGTTCAAAGATGGACCATGCAAATTCAGCCATCCGAATAACTGTGATATTCATCTCTTTCATTCTACGGAAATCGTCCTCCCACAACGCTTCCGACCAGTGCTCAGGGTAATAACAGACCCCCATTTTCAATTCATCCATTTGGATTGATTTTGCCACCTTTAATTGCCCCCTTAACCTGCCATATTGCCTCCATTCTATTGGAACCTTCACATATAATAAATGACAAGATTATGCGACTTATAATAAAATATTGTCATTGTCCAAGATTCAAATAACAGTAGGCTGAATTGATTTCAGTTCACTACATAAAAATATTGCGTTCAAATGGAGGATGCACGTGAAAGAACACATCTTTCTCCCCAAGCCGGTTTTCCCCAGACATGTATGTTTTCCCGATTTTATTGGAGGGTACAGTGACTTTCCGAAACATTATGTGAATCGGGAATATCGAACCAAAGAAATTAATTTGGATCAATGCTACAATTTGCACATTGTCCTGGACGGTAAAGGATTCCTGGATACGGGAACCACTCGTTATGAGCTAACACGAGGGCAGGGATTTCTCTATGGTCCCGGTCTCAGACAAACCTACTACTCCGATTTGGATGATCCGTGGAGTATTCGTTGGATTCATTTTTACGGCATTCGTCTCGAAGAACTGTTAAACGGAAAAGGCGTTGACGAGCCATGGCTGTTTCAATGTTCCAACTTCCCGGTGGTTACCGCGCTCATGGAGCGATTACTGGAGCTAGGCAGAGGCTATCAGGTGGAGGACGAGCACAGTGTGGCAGCTACACTCTATGAACTTCTGACCCGATTGCAATCCGCAGCGAGCCAAATCAATGTTTCGTTAAATCACACTTCAGAGCGAATTCGTGAAGCAGGGAATTATATTCGCTCCCATAGTAACGAGCACATTACACTAGACCACGCTGCCGGGATTGCCGGATACAGTACAACATACTTTAGCCGAAAGTTCAGTCAGACGTTTGGAATCTCTTTCCCTGAATTCCTCTTGGAATCCAGGCTACTACATGCGAAACAGCTACTCGCAACAACCAACCTTTCCATTAAGCAAATTACGCTGGAAACGGGATTCTCTCAATCAAGCTACTTCATCCGCTGTTTTAAAACCCAGGAAAACGTAACACCTATGCAATTTCGAATGATGCACAATCATTCGTTATAGGCACAACGTTACTTCCTCATGCTGATGCAAAAGAAGACTCTGCATACAACATGCAGAGTCTTCTTCGGTCATTTTTCACAAATGTTCATTTGTATCTTCGTCCTCGTCAGCCTTATATTCCAAAATATCTCCAGGCTGACAATCCAGTGCTTTACAGATGGCATCCAGAGTGGATAAACGGATCGCTTTTGCTTTTCCCGTTTTTAATATGGAAATATTGGCAATCGTGATTTCAACTCTCTCGGCAAGCTCGGTAACTGACATTTTCCTCTTTGCCAACATCACATCAATATTAATTATAATGGCCATATATTCACCTCAGACCACTAGGTCATTTTCTGATTTGATATCAATCGCTTCCTGTAACAATCTTTGGAGCACAGCAGAAAACACTGCGATGACCAATGAAGCAAAAACAGGAACCATTCCCATTAGAATGAGGCCTGGGGCATCATCTTTCTCTGCTACAACATAAACAAAAGGCAACATCACAAAATAAAGACTACTGATTACAATAGCACAATATTTTATTGTTTTTAAGGATTTCACTGACATTAGAGAGAACGCTTCATTTTTGTCGATGTAGCTCAGCAGACGGAATGCCTGGTACAGTGCAACGATAAACGGAATAACTGACACATACATAATAATCACTATGGGGTATAGTGCACCTGCATAATTCGGATTCACCGGATTGTTCGCTAACCAGGGTATGCCGAATATACATAAGGCAAGAATGGGAACACCAATAAGCAACACGGCCAATTTTAAAAAGATGGTTGTACCTCGCTTCACAAAAAGCACCTCACTTGTTTTAAGTGATATGAATTTATCATAATATTTATCGTTTTACAATAAATTTTTATTGTAAAACAGATTTCATTTATTCTTTTCCCCACTAAGGAAGAAAGATTAAAAGATCGTCCCCCTCTTTGCTTCAGTGATTCTTGGACACAAAAAAAGCCCGATGCTAGCCACTGATGTCGCTAGCTCGAACTCGATTGCATATACGCCATATTTGTCTGAATTAACATTAATTTTCGTGAAGGAAGTATTCTCTTAAGCGATCTCGCTCACGTACGCCAGAACAGTCCAGCTTCATCCCGTTCCACCTGCTCGAGCACATTCTCAAAATCGGAACAAGGTGTAATAACATCTACCGGATTCCAGCTGCTCTGTTCATCTCTGGCAAACACCTTCCACTGATTTTCTTCCCAGTAAAATCGGGCAATATGCATCTTCTCCCATTGATACCGTTCCTCGGCGGGTCTTTCTTCGGTCAGGATCAATTCATTATCATTCATCTCATATGTCAACTTCACCATCGTTCGCAGTGGCGCAGGAACCTTCTCGTGAATATAGCCATTCATCACCGACTGAATTCTTCGTAACGTAAACGAGTCCAACATGAAGATGCACACCCTTTCAGCAAAGTACACTCCTTGATCATTTTACCAACTGGATTTTGTTACGCCAGGAATCTGCCCTTGATGAGCCAGTTCTCTGAACTTAATGCGGGATACCTTGAACTTGCGTAGATAACCCCGCGGGCGGCCTGTTACTTCACAACGGTTCTTCAAACGAGTCGGAGATGCATTCCGCGGCAATTTCTGCAATGCCTCGTAATCCCCTTTTTCCTTCAATTCCAGGCGCAGGTCCGCATATTTTGCCACGATCGCCTGACGTTGCTTCTCACGTACCACTTTAGATTTTTTAGCCATGAATTATAGCTCCTTTATCCCTTGAATTTATGTTTATAAATTGAACTAAAGAATATTTACACTGCACACTCCGATGACAGAACAACCTTCCGATCGCTGTTATCCCCAGATTTTTTAATTCCTTTTATAAAGGGGAAATCCGGGGATAGCGTATGCTTCCGATGTAGCTTTCTTGCAGAAAGCTTGTAGGCGAACGCTCCGCTTCTTCAGGTCCTTTCTGTCCTCTCCGACTTATACAGCTTCCACAGGCCATGGCAGTGGATTATCAAAATGGCCCCAGTCTGCCAGCATTTCTTCATCACTAAGCAGGCACTGGTCCAACTCATCTTCAATGCTCGCACGTTCCATGTCGATTCCGATCATGACAAGCTCCGTCTGGCGATCTCCCCACTGGGCATCCCATTTCTCCAGAACATCCGGCTCGTTACGTAAAATCTCTTCTTTGTCCGTTTCCGGCAACGCCGCGACCCAATGTCCCGCAGGACCAAATTGAATGGATGGTCCCGCCTGACTCAGGCTTGCAGCAACATCTCCTTGGGCGGCAAGCCATACCAAGCCCTTTGCACGTACCACTTCTTCCGGCCAGTAACTCATGAATTCAGCCAGACGGGAAGGGTGGAATGGCTTTCTGCGGCGATAAACGAAGGAAGCAATGCCATATTCCTCCGTTTCCGGTGTATGCGACTCCTTCTCCAGCTCCTGAATCCATCCAGCGGACATGCTCACTTTTTCAAAATCAAAACGGCCTGTATTCAGAATCTCAGACGGATTCACCTGTCCATTCTCAGTGCGAATGATTTTGGCATTAGGCTGTAGCTTGCGGATGATGCCTTCCAGTTTATTCAGCTCGGTGTCATCGACCAGATCACATTTGTTCAGCAGCAGTACATCACAGGTTTCGATCTGATCAATCAACAAGTCTACGACGTCACGGGTGTCCTCATCTCCGGTCGCCTGATTACGATCCAGAAGACTCTGTCCTGATCCAAAATCATGCCAGAATCGATTGGCATCCACCACCGTTACCAGACAATCCAATCGGGCCAGGCGAGTTAGATCAATACCCGACTCCTCATCGGCGTATGTAAAGGTCTGTGCAACTGGAACAGGTTCACTGATGCCAGTGGATTCGATCAAAATATAGTCATACTTGCCTTCGTTCACCAGCTTCTCAATCTCCTGTATCAGATCATCCCGCAAGGTGCAGCAGATACAGCCATTCGATAACTCCACCAACTTCTCTTCGGTTCGAGACAAGGTTGCCTCCCCCTTGACCAGCGCTGCATCAATATTGACCTCACTCATGTCGTTGACGATTACGGCAACCTTAAGCCCTTGTCTGTTGTTCAACACGTGATTTAAAACGGTTGTTTTCCCTGAACCGAGGTAACCACTTAGTACGGTTACCGGAATTTGCTTTTGTGTCATAGATCTCGACTCCTTATATGTGCAGTCTGCGTAACCCAGACTTTAATAGTAATTATTACGATTAACAACATTGACTATAATCCTGTTGCACGGTCGTTGTCAAACTATTTTTACGAAATACTCCAGAAAAATGGATTAAAAATACATTGATCGACGTACTTTCACAGAAGACAAACCGCGTTTAGTTGAAGTTTTTCTTAAGATAATTGAATTGTTCAACTCCACTGAAAACTTATAAATGCTAGATATAAAAAAGACTCATGATCTGTCTCCTTCCGCTTGGTATCCTGATGATACGTGCCGAAAAATTCAGTCCATAAGCCTTTACTTTACTATTCAGCTTGCTACCACAGATCTGGCCTTATTGCCCGCTTCCATCCGTTGCCTGAATACCAACACCAGAACCATCGCTGCAATAGAGAGCAACGTGCAGATCATAAACATGGTCGAATACGAACTTACCTGTACAATAAGCCCCATCGCCAGTCCACCCAAAGAGAATCCAAGGTCATACGAGGACATGAAGATCCCCATGAGTACATATCTGGAATCCGCAGGCAACACAAAAGACAGGTATGTGGTTAATGTCGGGTACAACAGTGCCAGGGCAAAGCCGCTGAACACCGCGGAGAGATACACCAATGGCCCGATGATCTCCATTAAGCTAAGCAACTGGGTCCCCAGTGCAGCACACAGCATTAACCCTGCCATCAGCCAGGTATTCCAGCTACCGTCGGACGGAATTTTTTTACGTAAAATAAACCTGCACAGGATCACAACCAATCCCTGTATCGTCAGAAATACCCCTGCACTCGCCAGTCCAGTGGATACCATATACAGAGGAAGAAAGGTCGCTGTCGCCCCAAAGACGCAGGACGCAAACAACATCACCACACTGCTGATCAGCAGTGGCGTACTGCGCCAGATGCCGCCAAATGAACGAAACATGTCTCCCAAGGTGTACGATTTATTCTGCACGGTACTCCGTGGCAGATCCACATTATATCCAATCAGAAGTGGCAGCGCCGCCAGTCCGATCATCAGCAGCGTAAACGCCAGATCACTGGCATTTTCCCAGATTTGTATGGCGATGATCGGAATGACCAGAGAAGGAACCATCGTAAACAGGGTGTACATGGACAGCCCTTGTGCCCGGTCTTTGTCCTCCAGCTTTTCCACAATGCCTGCCTGCATCGTCATGGAGAAAAAGGCCGTAGCCACCCCTTGCAGGGCTCGCAACCACAGATACGTCTCCACACCAAAAACAACAAACAGCAGCAACGTCCCGGCGTGTAAAAGCAATAGCCATTGCATCACACGAAGCGGCCCATGCTTACCCAGCAGCTGTGCTGCAAAAGGTCTCAAGAGCATACAGGTGAACATATATGCCCCCATCATCAAACCAATCTCAGCCTGATTCAATCCCGCGGCTTCGCTTCTCAAAGGCAGAATAATCGTCAAAGCTGAATTTGCCGCAAAAAATAAAAAGGCCAGCATATAAAACCGGATAAACGAAAAGGATACCGGATTTAATTTTCCATTGGATGTTGCCGTCATTGAAGACTTCAAACGTTCGTCACCACTTTCTCTTCTGGCAGTCAATTCATAGATGTACCTGTCACGGGTCTACGCCGTTCATAGGCAAAAACGATCATTACCGCTCCTAGGATAGCACAGATCATGTACATAAATGAATAGGAAGAGAAGTCAGCGACGGGTCCCATAATCACACCACCCAGAGAAATACCCAGATCCGCCATCGCAATAAATAGGCCGATCAGAACGTTCCGGTTCAGCTTAGGCAACACAAAAGATAAATAGGTCGTGAGTGTCGGATACAGGATCGCCTGACCGATTCCCATGAATACAGCCCCCACATAGAAAAAGACCACGCCTCCTGTCACGGCATAACTGACACATAGCGCAGCTACGGCGAGCAGACACATGGTGCCCATCATGAAAGGAGAATGCCAACTGCCATCAGACGGAATCCTTTTCCTAAGCATGATTCGAGCCAGCACCACCGTCCCGGCCTGAAGCATCAGATACACACCCGCATTCCCATTTGGTACTTGACTGGCATACAGCGGGATAAAGGTGGTAATCGCACCAAATACACCGGAAGCGGCGAGCATTAACACACTGCATCGAAACAGAAACGGATTCTTCACCAACTGACCAAAGGATTCCCACATACTCACGTTCTGCTCCGAAAGATTCTCAGCAGGTTGCTCCTTGCTTGGTTCCATTTTGGAGGTATATCCGAAGACGCCGGTAAAGACGGCAATGCCGATCAGAACAATTGTAAAATAATCCATACCACCCGTCTGCCAGATTCCTAACGCAATAACAGGCCCCACGATCCCCGGTATATAACTGAATAGCGAATAATACGAGATCCCCTGTGACCGATCTTTCTCCGGAAGTGCATCAATAATGCCAATCTGCAAAGCCATAGAAAAGAACGCTGTCGATACACCCTGCAAAATACGAGCAACCAAATAACCTCCGAGTCCCGTAAAGGGATATAAAATCAGCGCAAATCCATTGATGATCAGAATCAGACGCAATATTTTGATCGGACCATGCTTTTGAATAATCCGACCTGCCCATGGTCTGAAAAACATGGTTGTGAACATATAAGCGCCCATGATCAGTCCAATCGTTGTACCGCTCGCACCCAAAGACTCCCCTTGCAATGGGATGATCACGTTAAGAATGGCATTGGCACTGAAATATAGAAGAACCAGTATGTACAAGCGCAGAAAAGGCCAAGACATCGCTCCACTCACAATGGGTGTTCCCCCTAAAATGGTATTAAATGCTTCAATAATTTCTTCGCATAGTCTGACTGAACATCCTTTAGCTGCTCAATCGGAACGATCTCTTCAATCTGACCCTCTCTGAAAATGATCACCCTGTCACAGATATAGGCTGCCGCCTGTATATCATGCGTGATAAAGACGTAGCTCAGCTTGTAGATTTCCTTAAGCTCTTTCAACAATTGCAGCACCTGAATCTGAACAGACACGTCCAGTGAGCTGATCGCTTCATCGAACACAATGCATTTGGGGGCGGTGGAGATGGCCCTGGCAATGCATACTCTCTGAGCCTCCCCGCCGGATAGTTCATGCGGATATTTGGATCTATAGGAAGGGTCCAGTCCAACTTGGTTCAGCAACAGATCCACCTTCTCTGAGTTACCCTGATCCTTTCGCAGCTTTTGCTGCGCTTGCATAGGTTCCATAATGGCAGCTTCCACATTAAGAAATGGATTGATGGAGGACGTATAATTTTGAAAAACGGCGCTGATGTTACCCATCCGTGCACGTCGATCCTGTACGTCTTTACCATCCAGCGAGATCGTTCCACGATCCGGCCGTTCAATGCCGAGAATCAGACGGCCCAATGTGGATTTGCCACTTCCGCTTTCACCGATGATGCCCAAACACTCGCTCTGCTGGCATTCAAAGGTAACTTGTTTCAATACCTGTTGTCTGTGCTTGGAGAACAGTCCGCCTTGGTTATATGATTTTTCAATACCTTCCACCTTTAGCATCTATAAGTCCCCCTGCATCAATGCCTTGAAATGATTGCTCAGCTCCAATCGGGTAGAGACCAGATACTGCGTATAGGCAAGCTTCGGCTCTGTCAAAACAGAATGCATGCTGCCACGCTCGACGATCTTGCCGTCTTTCATGACCATCACGTCATCTGCAATCTTCTGAACGACGCCGAGGTCATGGGAGATGAACATCATGGAACAGCCCATGCGTTCGCGTAATTGAATCAATTGCTCCACCACTTCATATTGGGAGATCGTATCCAGCGCCGTTGTCGGCTCATCCGCAATAATCAGATCAGGCTCAAGCACCAATGCCAGTGCAATCATGATTCGTTGCAGCATCCCACCGGACAGCTGATGTGGATATTGATTCAGAATCTCGCGCGGATGTCTGAGCATGACGCTTTCCATGGCATTGATGATTTTCCGCTCAATCTCGCGGGTGTTCCAGCCAAAATGCTGCTGAAGCGTCTCCCGAATATGGACACCAATGACACAGGAGGGATCAAATGCACTCATGCCATTCTGCAAAATCATACACAGATGCTTGCCCCGCTTACGCCGCATCTCCGGTTCCGAAAGCTGGTTCAGGTCTTCGCCCTGAAATAACATTGTGCCCGATTGGCGAATCCATGGCTTGTTCAGTCGCATGATGGCCCTGCACGTGACGGACTTGCCGCTTCCACTTTCCCCCACGATGGCCATACAGCTTCCCTGCTTGACTTCGAATGAACTGTTATGAATGATCACTTTACCTGTATTGGTATCCCATACTTTCAAATGTTCAACCTCGACTATATTCATAAGCGGCCTTTCTCACCTCACTTTCGTAAGACTTGTCAGACTTACCTTGAGAGGTCATCAATTTGGGATCCAGAGCCACTTGAAGCGCATCTGATAGAAAATTAAAAGCAGACACCACCACTACAATGGCCAGGCCTGGTGCCAACATCAATTCAGGTCTGGAGAACATGACTTCCCTCGCCTCATTAAGCATCATCCCCCACTCCGCATGCGGAGCCTGAATACCAAGCCCCAGGAAGGAAAGACCGGAGATCTGCAACATTATCGAACACATGGAACCGCTGGCAATGACAGCAATATCGGCAAAGGTAACCGGAACAATATGTTTGGTTATAATTCTCAGATTAGGTGTGCCGGAGGCTTTGGCGAATTTTACATAATCCATATCGGAGAATTGCATCACAGATGTTCGAATAACACGGGCAAACCAGGCCCATTTCATCCACACAAAGGCAATCAAAATATTCTCCAGTCCTGCACCCAAAATGCCAACCACCGCCAGTGTCATCACGTATCCGGGAAAAGACAGCATAATATCGCAGACTCTCATGATCCATGCATCCACTTTCCCCTTGAAGTAACCCGCGATGAATCCAACAATAGCCCCGATCAGAACAGAAAGGCTCAGCGCAACCAGAACCCATAACACACTTGGACGGATGCCATAGATAAGCCGGGATAATACACATCTGCCCAGATGATCATTGCCTAATAGATACTCCCAGGACGAGGAGGCATAACGAAGCTTCATATTCACTTGTCCAGGATCATGTGGTGCAATTAAAGGGGCCAGTATGCCCGCCATAATCGTGACAATAATCACCACCAAAGAGGTAATAGCAAGCTTGTCTTTACTCCAATTTTTCAGTATACGCATCAGAATTCCTTTCTCAAACGGGGATTCATCGCCGCATTAATGATGTCGGATAACGTATTAAACAAGACAAAGGTGACCGCCAACATCAGAACATACGCCTGAATAATCGGAAAATCCCTGCTTAAAATGGATTTCACGCTGAGTCTCCCTAACCCCGGCCAGGCAAACACATTTTCGATGACTACCGTACTGCCAAGCACAATCGGGATCGCCATGCAAAAGATGGACACGGCCACCTGTAATGAATTTCTCAGAATATGCAGAGTTACTTTCTTCTCGCTCAGACCACTTGCCCGTGCATATAACACATAGTCCTCATTCATATTACTCAACATGGAACTTCGAACCGTTCGGAAGTAAATGCCCGTATAACTCACCGTGATTACGATCACCGGTAGAATGTAGCTTCGATACGAGTCCATGCCACTGGTAGGTAACAGGTCCAGCTTGACGGAAAAATACCAGATCATCATGCCTGCAAGCCAGTAGGATGGCATGGCGGTGAGGAAAAATGATACGCCTCTGACCGATCGATCCAGCAACTTGCCTTCTCTCATGGCACAGATCACACCGAGCAGAATGGACAGCGCAATAATGAATACTGATGAGACAAGTGTTAACTTCAATGTGTTCATAAAAGCAGGCCCCATCAATGACCACACGGGTTCACCAGATACATAAGAGTTGCCAAAGTCCAACTGCACAACAGCCATGATCCAGTTCACATACTGGATCATAAACGGCTGATCGAACCCCAAAGCCTGGTTGGTCTGGGCAATTAATTCCTCTGTAATCTGCGGAACTTCCTGTGCCTGTAACACAACAACCGCCGGGTCCAAGGGAGATAGATTAATCAGGACAAACGTTATAAATGAAATGATAATCAGTAAAGGGATGGTTAACAGAATCCTTTTGACGATATAAATTCCCATATCCATCTCCGCTCTATTTAAAATTCATTTGTTCAAATGGTAGTTCATATTGAGTCTGTTTGAATGAGATTCCATCGAGATTCTCAGGAGCGACAACGGTGACACGCCCGTTGGTAATCGGAATGAACACAGCTTCATCATGGACGATCTTCATAATGTCGGCATACAGGGATTGGCGGGAAGCCTCATCCGTGGAGACCATGACCGCATCAATTTTCTGATATAGTTCATCTGCTTCGGCAATTCCGCTTGTCGTATGCTTGTATGCTGAATCTGACGTAAAGGCAGCAATGGTACTCTGTGGATCATAGGCCAGTCCCCAGGTTTGATTGAACAGCAAATCATATTCCCCGGTTGCTCTCCGATTCGCGATGGAAGTAGACTCTTCGCCCACGATATCAAGCTGAACACCCAATTCTTTCATCGAATACTGAATCAATTCGGCCTGTATTTTCTGTGAAGACGAATTGCTGTCATAGTATAATTTCATGGCTAAAGGCTGACCGTTCTTCTTTCTCACCACCTCACCATCTGTCAATGTCCAGCCAGCTTGGTCCAGAAGCTTTTTAGCCATTTCCGGATCATACTCCCGTTTCTTCAGGTCCACCTTGGCGTAATTGACATTGGCTGAAAATAACGTGTCCGCTACCGTCTGCGTTCCGTTGAAAATATCTTTACTGATCGTTTCACGATCAATGCCAACCCATAGCGCTTCCCGCACTGCCGTTTCCTGAACCGGACTATCCTCGCGACTGCTATTGGCTACGATCATACTCGTATTCATCGCTTCACTTCGGACCACTTGATAATCCCCGGATTCAGCCAGTTGGTCCATGGCCTCGACATCGATACTATCTGCTCCCCGGTCATCGGTGAACACAAAGTTGATCTCTCCCTTTTGCAATGCCAGGAATGTTGTTTCACCTGCCGGAAGAACCTTGGATGTGATCTTCTTGATAGCAGGTGCACCACCCCAATAGTCTTCATTGGCTTCAAATGTGGCATTCTCTTCGACTTTATGAGCAGTAAGCTTGTAGGGTCCTGTACCGTGGAAACCACTTACCCCGTCTTTGGTTCCGTCATCTTTGAAATCCTTGGGTGATATGAAGACGTAAGGTCTTGTCATGGACAGTTCCACCAGTGCCGGATAATAGGCTTCCGACAGCGTCAGCTCCATCGTGTGCTCATCGATAACTTTTACACTCGTGATTTTGGTAGAAAGCTTGATCCAAGCATGTTTTTCGGCATTCGCCTGTACTGCATCGATATTTTGTTTAACCGCCTCTGCGTTGAACGGCTCTCCATCATGGAATTTCACATCTTGTCGCAGATGAAAGGTATAGGTCTTGCCATCCTCGGAGATATCCCATGATTCAGCCAGCAATGGCTTGATTCCGTCAGGTGTGTTTTCCACCAGCGACTCATATACCATTCCTTGCGCAGGCATGGAACCTGTATACAGATGTGGGTTCATATCATTAATATCTTTAGAAGAAGCATAGATAAGTTCTGTTTGTACCTGGCTATTGGCAGGCTCCGTTTGGGCGCTCTCTTTCTCTTTTGGGCTCTGTCCGCATCCGGCGAGCAGCGCAATGGCAGACACCAGCAATAGTATGGATGTAAAAGTAAGAGCCTTTTTCACAACATTTCCTCCTGATTAGTAAGCAAAACTAAAAATTTACACTTGCCACTTCGATGACAGAACAACCTTCCGATCGCTGTTATCACCGAATTTCTTGAATCTATCTCCTAAAGGTAGTATTTCGGTGATAAAGGCGAGCGCTTCGCTTCTTCAGGTTTTTTCTGTCCTCTCCGTTATTGTGTAAAACTAAATTCAACTTACTTAAATTAATATAACTAGACCCTACTACTTACAAGTCCGGTGCAGATCATGCGGATATCTTCGTCAAAGGATTGGATCACAAAGGCATCGGATAAACGCTGATCTGTTTTTGTGCGGGCAACTTCCTGAATCTTCGCCTCGTATGTGGCGATAAATTGATCAATGGTTGGACAGCTTACATCCAGATGTCTTGCTATGCCCTGAATGATTTTGATGCGGTAGTAATCTTCCTTGGGCATGCGGGGAATGTCCAGTTCCCCTTCGCGGTTCATGAATGTTTTACGAAATGGCACCGCTGAAAAGTCAAAATATTTCCCTTCCGAATCGGGTTCCGAGAATGGATCAATCAATAATGAGGTGTATCGTATGTATAATAAATACTCTTGATGAATGACCTGCAGCTGATTGAAATTCACGATATCCTGGTGTGATATACTCTCTAATCGAACCGGATAGTTGTCATCCGTCATGAATTGAAGCAGGTTGACTCCCTGAATATCAAGTCGTTCCGTAATATTCATAATCTCCTGCCACTGTGCCCGCATCTCCCGAATCAAAACTTGTGTTATCGGACCTTCGGGATACATCTTGTATACATATTTCTGAATATCCGATGCTTCAAAGATGGCCTTTAATGAGAAGTCGTTCATGAACAAGGGCGGATGTACATACAACGATATATTTCTCGTTTCCGCCTCCAGTGGGGAAGGCATGACTTCCAACGCAACACCCAAACGCTCATAAGCTTGGCATAGCTTGTTAACCTGTTCAGACGGGTATTGATTGGAACCGATATAGACCTTTTTCTTGACCCCCGTTGTCATGACATGATTAGACGGATGTTCGTGCATCCAACGGGTATCTCCAAGGTAGGTAGAGAAACTGATCACTTCCGGCTCTGATTTCCGCTCTCTCATATAATGGGTCACAAGTCGATTCGACCCAAACGTTGGAGAAACCAAAATGATACATTTCAGTTGTTTGATGAATTCATTTTTCATTTGTTCCAATACATCGATATAAGCATCCGTTGTTACAGCCAAAATGAGTGTATCCCATTCCCCCTGGGTGGTGTCATATCCCTGGAACACATGATCAACGACACACTCACCTGCGAGCGGCTGATGTTTCTCATTTTGAATGCTGACCTGAATACGTTGATTGCTCTCTTCAAGGGCTGAAAAAATCGATGCTGAACGAACCGATTGTCTCCCCGCAATGCCTATACAGCAGTTGAGATGATCTTTGAGCGCTACCGCAAGCTGAATGGATGCAGGCCCGGTTCCGAGTATCAGAATTCGCTGAAGATTGCTCATATATGCCTCCTATATTCAAAGTTCAATCTGTAATCCATTTGGACGCACTTGGATGCACTTGCATACCTATGCTTTTTGGTACAACGCAATATCAAACACATCATCCGGGCGCAAGATCGTATCCACCAGCTTCCACTTGTTGCTGTCCGTCGCTCTCATCGGATAATTGAACAAAGACTTCAACTGATCACCGTATCTCATGGCTACAACCACCTGTGTATTCGTCAGAGCATGCAGTTGATCGAGCAGATCATATTTAGCGGCCACGGTAGAGCTGAAAATGATATGGGTTGCTTCCCTGGTATAATCCAGATTCTCCAGCAATGTTGACTCCAAACGAATCTTCAAACCCGTGCCCAGTGTCTCCACCACTTTTCGCCCGAGTGTAATGGATTCTTCATCAATATCGATCCCGACGACTTCTGCACCTGATCGCTTGGCGATGAGTAATGGTGTCATGGGGAAGGAACCGGAGCCTACCAGCAATACTTTGGAATCAGAGGTAACATGGAAGCTGCCGAATTCTTTATCGATACACTCTTCAATGTTTTTGAAATAATCGGCAATCTGCACATCCCCGTTGTCTAGGGCGTGTCTGGAAGCTCCGAAGGAAGCAGATTTTGCCGAATTTTCGTTCCAAGCAAGGAAGTTTTCCGCAGGCGTGCCGGGGCACGTCAAGGGAAAGTGACGCAGCAGGGGGCGAAAAGGCGGTAAAAGATGCACTTCAGCGAGTTTCGAGACACGCCCTAACTTCAATGCACGATATTTCTCCATGATCGCCACACACTGGGCGGATTTATTTCTTAACTGCCATACAAGCGAATCCAGTTCTTCCAGCTCCGAATGCTCCAACTGTTCCCAGGCTGCCTTATTCTCCTGATTGGTCACAAAGCGGGAGTAGTCATTGATCACAGCTTCCAGCTCCGAACTATGCTGAATCGTATGATCATACTTGCTCGCGAGCTTATCGAATTTCTCTTCAAATTCACTCAAACATGTCTGAAAATGAACCAATGTGATCATTTCTTTTCCCCCAATACGTTGTCTCGATCATGTCATGTACCTCATGCGTTTATAAAGCTCCATTCTGCTGGAGCATCTATGAAGGCTTTGCCTTGAGCCACGATGCCAACCGATCCCTCAATCGTAATACTCCCAAGTTCTGCGCCATCCCACTGGGCTACCACTTTGATCGCACCACCAGGCTGCTTGATGTACTGCGTAATCTGCCTTTGCTGGCTCCATGCGAGATACGCTCCTACGGAGGCTGTACCCGAACCACACCCTCTCTCCCAGATCAGACTATCCAGCTCCGGAACATAGATGAGTGGGGCCATTTCTTCCAAGTGTGATTGATATAACAAGATACCGATCAGCTTATCTCCCAGAGTTAATCCCAGTAATCTTGCAAGGGTCTGTGCCCTCTTCTTCATCGTATCGTCGAAGTCATCGACTTCAATCACGATATGGATGAACTCAGCGTACCGGATGATCACCATATCGAGCTCGATGCCTTCATATCGAATTGTTCGCTGCTCAATCTGCTTCGGAACCGGCATGGTTACCTGGCAGTTGTATTCATGCTGCTGCTTCTTCACATGGCACATGATCAATTGATCGGTTCCGGAAACCTCCAGCATGATATCCATAGACTCCTGTTGAGCCAGTCCTGCTTCAGATGCGTGGTGTGCTGCAAGTGCCATACAGGCATTGCCACAGAACTCTCCTCCGGCCATTTCCAGACGGGCCACAGCTTCCGGTCTCCTCGTTGGTTCAATGAATCCCACTTGTTCGGCGTAAACGTTATCATATGACATTAGGCGCGTAGCAATATGGTTGTAGTTCTCGGCTGCATGATCCGTTTTAACCAGAATCGTCATGTTTTGAGTGGGACTGAACTTGATAAAATCGATCTCCTGTTTCATCGCAGCGACTACTCCTGTTCTTCTTTTTTATCTAATAGTAATTATTACGATTAAAGGTCGAGAAAAATATAGCACATCCTTTTAGGGAGCGTCAACAAATATTTCCATTAAAAAAATAAAAATTTCAAAATACCTTTAGCTGCCCTCCATATAAGAAAACCCAAACAGAGCTGACGCTTCTGCGCCAGCTCTAGCCATAACTATACCGTCTGATAAGATTCAGCGAATCGTCGTTCCTACCCGCTCTCACTTAAAAAAGGGAATACGAAAAACGGCTGCCGTCGAACGGAACCGTTTCGATCTGGATATGATCCAGTGATTCACTATACTCATCACTCTTGATGTGCTTGCACATTGTGCAGTGCTTTCTCAGCCAGTGCAGCCAGAAGATGTGCTCCCAGCGGCAGAGCCTGTTCATCCACATCAAAGCCAGGGTGATGCCATTCATGTGGGCCAGAGGTGCCCAGGAAGAGGAACAGGCCGGGAACTTCTTTTTGATAAAAAGAGAAGTCCTCACCTGCTGGAGAAGGTAGCGGTCTAACACTATTCAATCCAATCTCACTTGCAACTTGCTCCGCCGCAGATGCGAGAGACTCATCGTTGACCACGGCAGGTGGTCCCTGAATCCAGCGAACCGTAGCCCGTGTGCCATAGGCTGCGGCCACACCGGCGACTACCTGATTGAAACGTTCGCGAATCCGTGCACGCACTTTCTCATCAAAGGTACGCACTGTGCCATCAAGGATCGCTTCATCGGGAATAACGTTCCAGGCTGTGCCGCTATGAAGCTTGGTGACGCTGATTACAGCACTCTCCTGTGCTCCCACATTGCGGCTTACGATGGCCTGTAATGCCGTAACAATATGTGCGGCAACCACGATTGGATCAATGCCGGCTTCAGGCACGGCTGCATGGGTGCCTACACCTTCCACTTTGACAACAAAACCGTCTGCTGCTGCCATCAATGCGCCTTCCCGAATACCCACCGTACCTACCTGGAGATCAGGCTTGTTATGCAAACCAAATACCGCCCGAACATCGGACAATGCACCACTCTGGATCACTTGGCGTGCACCCGTTGCTTTTTCCTCCGACGGCTGGAATATCAACCGTACTTTTCCCGGCAAACTGGACTCGCGCTGTTTCAGTAATCGTGCAGCACCGATCAGAATTGCCGTGTGTGCGTCATGTCCGCAAGCGTGCATCTTTCCATCTACCTGGGAGGCAAATTCCAGCTTTGTCTCTTCCTGAATGGGCAGCGCATCAATATCTGCTCTTAGGGCAACAACAGGTCCGTCCCCTTGGCCTACTTCAGCGACAAGCCCTGTCCGCAGCACATATTCGTCTGCAATACGGACACCTTCCTCTTCCAGCCAGCTGCGAATGGCAGCTGTTGTCTCCTTTTCCTCGCCGGACAATTCCGGGTTACGATGCATGTGTCGCCGAATGGTGATTAAACGTTCCGCGAATTCTTCCGCCCGTTCACCATGAAGTTCATGCTCGGGGCCCTGTACTTGTTGCTCAGCCTGCTGTTTAGGCTGTTCCAGATCACTTTTCATCACACGGCCTCCCATTCGTATATATTCACTGCTATATTCACTGTCTACTTCCGATTGCTGCTTCTTCCTTGGATTCCAGTGCAAATTCGCTTAGTCCCTGCTCTGCCAGAATCTCACGCAATAATTCAAATGAACGAATGCGCTTGGTAAAATCCCGTGTAGCTGTAGTCACAATGAACTCTTCCACAGCAAACTCCTGCTGGAACTTCAGCAGTGCCTGACCTACGCTTTCCTTCGTCCCCCGGGTCACACTTGGCTCCAAAATTTCGATCCGATAGGTTTCGTTTGATTGACGACCGAATTCTTCCGCCTGTTCCACAGAACCGACAGTGAGTACTTTCCCACTCTCCAGATGGATCTTCACCAGCATATGCTCGCTCGCAAGTCCTTCCGCTTCCTCCTCACTCTCGGCCACAATTAACGATATGGCTAGTGCAGCGTAGGGCTCCCGTCCCTGGGAACGATCAAATTGTTCACGATACACACGGATCGATTGAAGCGCTACCTCTATATTACTGTTAATGAACAGTGAAAAGACATATGGAAGTCCCAGTTCCGCAGCCATGCCTGCACTATCAACACTGGCTCCAAGTACGTACAGTTCTGCTGGAATATCGGACAGAGGCGAAGCGCTGAGACCTGCAAGTGGATGTGATGAATCTTCAAGCGGCTCATTGTGGATGTATCGTTTCACCTGAACAATTTTCTCTTGAAGAGATGCTGATTCCTGAATACCTTCCTGCAACGCTTGTGTCGAACGGGGTAAACCACCTGGCGCACGACCGATTCCCAGGTCAACTCTTCCTGGTCCGAGCGCTGCAAGGATATTGAAATTCTCGGCGACTTTGTATGGGCTGTAATGCTGGAGCATTACTCCGCCGGACCCCAGCCGAATCCGCTTTGTATGCGCAAGCAAGTGGGAGATGAGTACCTCCGGGGAGGAACCCGCAACATGCCCTGAATCATGGTGCTCCGACACCCAGAATCGATGGAATCCCAGCTGCTCTGCTCGCTGTGCCAGCTCAATCGTATGCCGAAAAGCATCCACCGCCGTCTCCCCTTCATAGATGGGAGTCTGATCCAAAATGCCAACACGAATACTCATATCCTTCTCCTCCTTGATTGTGCTGAACCGCTATTCTTGAATCACTATTAAGTTGAACTAGAGATGTTACACTTTATCACTCCGATTGCAGTACCATCTTCCGATCACTCTTATCCCCAGATTTTCTTTACTCCCTTGGTTCAAGGGAAAAATCTGTTGATAAATGCGCACGCTTCGCTTCTTCAGATTGGTTCTGCACTCTCCGTTTTGGTGTAAAAATCAGATTCAACGTTAGATGCTCTATAACTGCCGCAGCAGTTCCCCGAAGGGCTCTGCCAATGGCGAATATTCTTCCTTTAACGTGACAACGCTGATCTGCAGTGATACACCTGCCACCTCATGTACCTGAATGGGGAACAGTTCCTGATTCTGCACTTCCTTCTTCACCGTGAGTCCCGGGAGAAAAGCAATGCCTGCCCCTTGCATAACCAGTTTCTTCGCTGTCTCCGAATTATCGACATGGTATGTAATATTCGGCGGATGTTCCAGCGAGTCGAAAGCCCGGTGAATGCGAAGCCAGTCCAATGAACCACATTCAAAAAAGACCAGTTGCTCATTCCGAATGGCTTCCATGCTGACATGCCCGCTCTCAATGAATGGATGCCCTTTATACACATAGAGCTGGATTGGATCTTCATAAAAAGCAACCGTACGGATCGCAGGATGCATGACCTTGCGCACAAAAGCAAGATCAATCTCCTGACCCAGCAGTTTGGCAATCAGCTGATCCGTCGTTGCTGTCGTCAATTTGATGTTAATCTCGGGGTAAGCATCCTTGATCTTGGGTAGAAAATCGGGAATGACATAATTGGATACCGATACTGTACTCCCCAGTCGAAGCGCATCCGGTGTTGTCCGGCGTTGCTGAATCTTCTGCTTGCCCTTCTGAATCACTTGCAGCACTTGCTGCGCATATGGCAGGAATTTCCGACCTTCTTCTGTTAGCACGATTTGCTTGCCAAGCCGATCAAACAACTTGCAGCCCAGCTCCCTTTCCAGTGACTGAATGCGAGCTGTGACCGAAGGTTGGGACAAGAAGAGTACTTCGGCAGCCTTATTGAAGCTTCCATAATGATTGATATATACAAATGCTTCAATATTCTCGATATTCATGAGTGCCTCCGTATCCACGTCCGCAGACGTTTGATCTTATATTGATTTATCCAATATACTTACTTGGTTTTACGATATCGTAATCCCATCCTTTTCCAGTGTCAATAACAATTCATCCAGTGAGCGATCCAAACGTGTAGTAATATCCGCAGAGAGCACAAATTTCCCATCATCCAGTCGTTCGATTCCCTGATCCACAGCATACACGCCACCCAGAATATGTCTTCCACCAAGGGCTGCCAGTACAGGCTTCAATGCATAATCAATGGCCAGCAGATGAGCAATGGAGCCACCGATGACGAGTGGGAGTATCAACTTACCCCGTAACCCTTCTTGCGGAATCAGATCCAGGAACAGCTTGAGCACTCCCGAGTACGATGCCTTATATACCGGCGTAGCCACAATAACTGCATCCGCGGCTTCCACGACAGCAAGTGCATCACGAATGAATGAGCTGTCGAACCGGGCTTGCACCAGATCCTCAGCAGGCAGATCCACAACGTGAATAACTTCGACGGTAATGCCTGCCTCCGTTAATTTTTGGCTGCTGTAATCTGTCAGACCTGTCAAACGCGAACGTTTGGAAGGTGATCCGGCAATAATGACAACATGTGACATGAATATCTCCTCCTTGGTATAGCGGTCAGACCGCTCCTTTTACTTTGGGGTCCAGCCGATCGCGAATATCGTCTCCAATCAGATTAACCGCCAGTACAAACAAAGTGATCGCCAGACCCGGGAACGTACAGATCCACCAGGCAACCGTCAGATAACCTCTCCCTTGGGAGAGCAATGCACCCCAATCCGGTATTTCCTTCAACACCCCAAGTCCCAGAAAACTGAGTCCGGAGCCCGTTAGAATTGATGTCCCTACGCCCAGCGTAGCCATGACCAGCAGGGGTGACAATGAATGTGGCAGTACATGTTTCCAGAAAATACGTGCATTGGAGCCGCCCAGTGAACGTGTCGCTGTAATGAAAGGCAGACCTTTAACTGATATGACCTGCCCACGCATCACCCGTGCGTAGCCCGGAATGGAGGAAACCGCAACAGCCAGTGCAATGTTTATCAGTCCTGGCCCGAGAGCAGCTGCAACAGACAATGCCAGGAGCACGCCGGGTACAGCCATCAGAATATCAACGGCACGCATGATGATGGTATCCACAATTCCTCCGGCGTAACCGGAGATAATACCAAGCGCACTACCAACAATGCCTCCCACAAGCACCGAAGCAAATCCAATAAGTAATGAATCCCTGCTTCCATGCACAACTACACTGAAGATATCCCTGCCAAAATAGTCCGTCCCGAACAGGTGCGCAGCAGAAGGAGCCTGCAGGATAACATCCGTCATCATCTGAGTTGGATCATAGGGCGCAATCCAGCCTGGCACAAACGCACATGCCACGGTAAACACCACCACCAGCAATGCTGCATAAAAGAATAATCGGGATACCGCGAATGAGACGCGATAGCGCCAAGGGCGGCGATTCCACAGACGGATACGTCGCACACTGCCCACCCATGCCTTTTTGTCACCAGCCAAAGGTTTCATGCTCATGAGAAACAACTCCTCCTTTCATACTCCGCGTCAGGACACTTCTGACTGTTCCATCCATGATTATGTGCGGACTGCACGCCGAACCCGGGGATCAATGTACGAATACGAGATATCCACCAGCAGGTTCAAGACAACGTAGATGATAGATGTAAAGAAAACCACACCTTGCACCACGGGAAGATCCTTGGCCATTAGCGCATCGGCAATAATTCGACCGATTCCTTGTCTGGAGAAGACAGTTTCCACCACAACGGTTCCCGCAAGCAGATCACCGATCAGCATGCCGATTACCGTTACTGCAGGAATAAGTGCATTACGCAGTGCATGACCATACATGATCGCACGTTCCGAAAGTCCTTTGGCCCGTAACGCCACGATAAACGGTTCATTGATCACTTCCAGCATGCTGTTCCGTACCATCCGTACGATAAATCCTGCACCCACGAGACCCAGTGTGGCAGCCGGAAGAACCAGTGAGCTGAATCCGTCGGAACCCATCGCCGGGAACCAGCCAAGCTGTACCGAGAATAACAGGATGAGCAGAATCCCCGTCCAGAAGGTTGGCATGGAAATGCCGAACAGTCCAACGAGCCGGGCGACGAAATCAATCACGCCATTGCGATGAATCGCAGACAGTACACCAAGTGTTATTCCAATCGTGATGGCAATGATTGAACTGAGTGCGGTCAGTGCCAGTGTCGCTGGAAAATGTTCTAGTATTTTTGACAATACCGGATCCGAATTGATCATGGATTTACCGAAATCCCCACGCAGCATATCACCGAAATAGTTCGCAAACTGGATATAAAACGGTTGATCCAGTCCTAGCTGAACCCGCAGATTCTCGATCATCTCCGGGGTAGCCGAGGATGGGTCCAACATGAGCAGCACCGGATCACCCGGCAGAAGATACATGATGCAGTACACCAGCACCGAAGCTCCGAATATAACCAGAAGCGATGTTGCGAGTCGTGACAGTATCGTTTGAACCATACCGGGATATCTCCTTCCTGAATCTGGATTGGCCGTTCCTATAGTGCGTGCTCAAAAAGACCAGTTTTCAGTACCGAGAAGATGGAATGAAGCTAGAAATGGAGTAGCTGAGCGTAGGAAACTACGTAAGCAACTAAAATGTTTCCAAAGGAAACATACTTCGTAAGCCTCCCGCTTATTTCGGCTGAATTTCATATTCGATGCTGATTATGCCATTAGGCATGACTCGTAATCAAAAGTGGACTTTTTGAACAACCTCTGTTAGGGCTGAATGCGGACGTCGTTAAAGAGTGGATACCCCAATGAATCAAACTTGATGCCTTCGACCTTTTTGGATGCTGCGACGGTATACGGGAATACATAGATCGGCAGAATTACCGCTTGCTCAATCAGGTAATGCTGGATTTGATTGTAGATCTGAACACGTTTATCGGGATCTGTCTCAACCGCTCCCTGCTCTAACAGTTCATCGATCTTTGGATCAGACAAACCGGACAATGTCGGACGCTCGCCCTCTGCACTCGTATGATAGAAAGCGTACAAGGCATTAGGATCAGAATTGACCTGACTGTTACCATAGAGATCATAATCCCAGTTCTGATAGATGACTGTTGCGATATCTTTTGTAATCTCGACTTCAACGGCAATGCCAACCTGTTTCAACTGTTGTTGGATAATGGCAGCAATGTCATTGCGTTTCTCCCGATTGGGCGAACCATCGACATAACGCAGGGTCAGTTTCTGGCCGTCTTTGGCACGAATACCGTCAGCGCCTTTCACCCAGCCTTGTTCATCAAGCAGCTGATTGGCTTTGTTGATGTCCGGGTTAATGCTACCTTCCAGCGATGCATCATAACCCAGGATTCCAGGAGACAGTGCGGACCACGCACGTTCGTAGTTGCCCAGATATAATGTTTTGACAATCGATTCCACATCTACAGCGGATTGTACTGCCTGCCTTACTTTCACATCATCCCAAGGCGCTTTGCGTAGATTGAAAAAGAGTGTGTACGGCAGTCCAACTGTGTTGGCCTGCAACAATTGCTGGTTCGGATCGTTTTTTAACACAGCGATATTCTGCGGTGGAACCGTCTCGGCAGCAAGTACCTGACTACTCTGTACACTTCCGATGCGCGTTGCTTCTTCCGGTACAATCTTGAATGTGATCGTGTCCACATGTGGCGCAGCTTTATTTTCAACCGTCTCAGGTCCCCAGTTGTAATCCTTGTTCTTGGCAACGACGATGTCCGCATTTTCATCCCATTTTACAAAGGTGTACGGACCTGTGCCCACCGGATTTTTACCCAACTGTTCGCCATATTTTTTGGCAGCTGTAGGGGATACGATCCCCAGAAGTGCCTGGCTCAAATTGCCGAGAAAGGCTTGCGATGGTGATTCCAGATTTACCTTGATCGTATATTCATCAATAACCTCGGAGGAGCTGTAGGGTCTAATCAGGGCAAGGGAATTGGCAGCTTTGGTGGCCGGATCAATCACCCGGTCCAGATTGTATTTCACGGCTTCCGCATTAAACGGTGTGCCATCGTGGAACTTCACGCCTTCACGCAACTTGAACGTATAACTCTTGCCGTCCTCGGATACGCTCCATTCCGTGGCAAGCCAAGGTTTGATGGAACCATCAGGCAGCTGCACGACCAGATTGTCGTAGATCGTCCGGATGGCACGCACCGTTACGGCAAGCCCACTGCGATGAGGGTCCAGCGTATCCGGTGAAGTTGCAAGTGCAAAACTCAGGTTGCCTCCTTCGACTTGCCCGGTCTGCCCCCCACCTGATGCCTGTGCCGTACTGTTCGTGCTGCCTCCCGCTGCTCCGCAACCGGATAATACCATCACCAATACTGCTGCCAATGCCATATATTTCATCCATGAGATAGACCTGTTCATATCGCTTCCCCCTCTGTGTATACAGGTGTCATTAAATTGATGTTTATACCAATACTTGATATATCCTATGAGTTAAGTCGGTTTTAAGTTAGTACGAAACGTAGTGTACATTGAATAGGGTTCATCTCAGTTATGCCAAATCAGATACAACCTGCTTCTTCGCAGCCGTATAACGGTTAACCGGAATTTTCACCCCAAGGTTACCTCGCAATGTATCTTGTTCATAGTCCGTACGATACAGGCCGCGCTCTTGCAGAATCGGAACAACCAGTTCTACGAAATCAGACAATCCGCTTGGCAGCTCCGAAGCAATAATGAAACCATCCGCGGCTTCCGTCTCGAACCATTCCTGAATTTTGTCAGCGACCTGCTCTGGTGTGCCCAGAAATTTGCTGCGTGGTGTTGCTGCCCGCAGAGCCACTTCACGCAAAGTCAATCCTTGCTCCTTGGCATCCTTCTTGATCTTGTCGGTTCCACTGCGGAAACTGTTGCTTCCAATGCCATTCAGCTCCGGGAACGGTTCATCCAGCGGATATTGGGAGAAATCATGATGTTCGAAGAAACGGCCTAGGTAATCCAATGCTTTGTCAATCGTGACCAGGCTCGCGATCTCCTGATATTTCTGTTCAGCTTCCTCTTCTGTCCGTCCAACAATAGGATTGATACCTGGCAGAATGACAATATCCTGTGAAGAACGTCCATAGGAAGCGGCCCGTGTTTTGACATCCTTATAGAATGCCTGAGCATCTTCAATCGTATCGTGTCCGGTAAAGACAGCATCCGCTTCTTGCGCAGCCAGGTTTTTGCCATCTTCCGAAGAACCCGCCTGGAATATCACCGGCTGTCCTTGCCGTGAACGCGCAATGTTGAGCGGACCCTGTACGGAGAAAAACTCTCCCTCATGATTAAGGGTGTGCAGCTTGGATGGGTCGAAGAATACACCGCTCTCTTTGTCTCTTACAAAGGCATCATCTTCCCACGAGTCCCATAATCCTTTGGTTACCTGCAGATATTCTGTAGCAATGCGGTAACGTTCCGGATGCGTAGGGTGGTTGCTCTTACTGTAGTTTTTCGCTGTACCTTCCAGCGGAGAGGTCACGACGTTCCAGCCTGCACGGCCATCACTGATCTGATCCAGGGAACCGAACTGTCTGGCTACGGTGAACGGATCACTATAGGATGTCGAGAGGGTACCCACCAGTCCAATGCGTGAAGTAACGGCAGCCAGAGCGGAGAGGATACTGATTGGTTCGAAGCGATTCAGGAAATGCGGAATGGATTTCTCGGTAATATACAGACCGTCTGCGATAAAAACAAGATCGAACTTGCCTTCCTCCGCTTTCAGTGCCTGACGTTTGTAGAATCCAAAGTTAACGCTGGCATCCGAAAGAACCTCCGGGTGTCTCCATGTGGTGTTGCTTCCTCCAACCCCATGAATAATGGCTCCAAATTTCAAACTGCGTTTCGCTGTCATATGCACTCCGCCTTCCTTGGATTAGAATCTTTAAAAGAATGATCAAGGGCCAACTGAACTGATTACGTATGCGAAATAACTTAAAAGTTAACTATTCCTATGAGTTTGGTTTGTTTTAATTTCACAAATCTTATCACTGCCCCGTAAAAGGGTCAACAGCGTGACTAATAGATTTTTTCTATATGAACATTGAAGATGTAAATAAGACCATTTACATCCCAAATGAGCCTTAACTTATGAACGTTCCAGCTGCTGAACAAATGCGATCTTGCATCATGCAGCAGCCGGAACGGCTTGCTTCAAAGGTATATATCAACTCCCGTTAGACTGCTGCCGCTTCGTCCGCTCGTGCCAGAAGTTCAGCCAGCTTCTCCAGATCAGGTTCCAACAAGGCTTCAAACTTGCCGTCCCCTCCCACTTCAATAACGGGTACATGCCGAATGCCATATTTTGCTTCAAGCACATCACGCAGCACGTCATTACCCTGCACTTCAATGTTCTCAAAAGGCTGGTTTCGCTCTGTCAAAAATGCTTTCACTTCCCCGCAGAAATGACAGCCTGTTTTGCTCCACAGCACGACTTTTTTGGTTGATGATGACATCGACATACCTCCTGATTGTTTTTTAAGATCAAGATCTGGACGATTGAATATGAACGCCCTAGACCTTCAATTCCCAACTGTTAAATAAGAATTATGGCTATAAATGTACTCCTGCGCCCCTCGTGCGTCAATGGATCTGCTAATAGAATAAACCTATAACCAAATAGAAAGATTAAATTATAAATTTGAAAGATGGCTCATTTTACAGGAATGAATCGCTATTGGCCCCTCCTAACCTGGTTAAAAGCTTGTTTTGCTAAATCAGTGTAGAACTCGATCTGATCCGGACTTCGATCTATGGCCCACCTCAGGGTATCAAAAGCTTTCAATAACAACACATACCTGGCTTGATTCAGTACACGCTCTTGCCCTTGTGTACTTGTCCCATATCCTTCTAAAAACGCTTTCAATTCTTCCTTGTCAGGACCCTCACCCCTTAGCTGGCATTGCATGAGTTGAGCGATATCGCCATACGGCGTGACGGTGACCTCCGCATTTCCCCAGTCCAGAAGGGTAATTTCTCCTGTCAAACTTACGATTGTATTCTTCAAAGAGAGATCGCCGTGGCATAAGCCAAAGCGGAAATTTTGCATGTTCAGTTGTTCGAATAATTGCCTTACGACCTGTGATTCCTTCATCGTCATCACACCAAGCTCGATCAGCGGGTCCTGCTCCGTCAGACTATTGATATTGTATTGCACATATCCTTGCCAACTTCCATCTGATCCTGCATGAGGGGGAGAGTAAAATTTGTTTTGTACGGGATCGTGCATTTCCCTTCCGAAACCTGTCACCGGGATGGATTGCATACGTTGTGTGTACTCACCGAGTTTCCTCCAGATCACGGACGGGGGCACTGTCGTATCCAATCCGTTATCCCCTTCCACAACCGTTTGAATCATATAGGCATGTTCAGCGTTGACCCCAACGGATAATGTCTGTGGCCCAGGAATACCGGCACTTGTTGCTCGTTCGATGCACCATTTTTCTTTCAAAAAGGTGGGATATGTATCTGGATTATTCATCCGTACAATCACTTTATGACTTGCCGTTTCCACCAGGCAGACCTGATTAACAAAACCTTTACCCACGATATGATGTGAGCATGTTACTTTTTCCAGCAAAAAATCACTGGCAATCTGTTCGGCTTGGTTAACTATAGAATTCTTCACCGTGCATCCTCCCTCAATCGCTATACTTTAAGTGGTCTATATAAGTTGAACTAATCATTTATACGATAACGGAGAGGACAGAAAAAAACCTGAAAAAGCGAAGCTACAAGCTTTCTGCAAGAAAGCTGCCTCGGAAGCATACGCTACCCCCGGATTTCCCCTTGAGAAAGGGGAATCGAAAAAATCTGGGGATAACAGCGATTGGAAGGTTATTCTGTCATCGTAGTGTCAGTATAAATAATCTTTAGTTCAACTTATATAGCTACCAACTCATATGTAATATTCGGATGCGGAATGAATCAGAGCGATTACACAGGGTACCGCCACATTTTCCATTCCGCATCATGCTGCTGATTCGTATAACTAAATCGCCTGACATTACAGATCTGGGTTCAAGAGCTGAGGTGGGGCGATAATGGGCCAGCCTTCTTCCATCGAATTCAGTTGGTCCGCAGACACGCTGATAATATGCCCAGAATGTACACCCCAACGTTCTGCCGCATAGACCGAAACAAATCGTCTTCGCTTGTCTCCGCTGATCTGATATCGAATCTCGGGTGCATCCACTGCAGCAACAATACTTCCTTCTGCCCAGCTATTGTGAGAACCATGAACCGCTGTCGTATGCACCTGTTGTGATTCCCTCGGCCATCCATGCACGTCCCCCGCTGATATCAGTGCTTCTCCGGCAGGAATGGCGAGCAGATCCGGCTTGGCAACCTGAACAGGAGATATTCCACGCGGTACAGGGATATTCAGCTTACGCCGCCGACCGCCAGTTAAAGTATAGACATCTCCTTTGGCATCGGACAGGAACGAACCTTCCGGGTAGAAGTCATAACTGTGTCTGAACTGTAATGCTGGATCTTGGCTGCCCTGCGTTGAGATTCGCTGACGCGGATCCATTGGGGTTGTGTCACCATCCTCTTGTTGACCGGATGGGGTACCAGAGGTTTGTTGTCTAGCCAAGCGGGAGGTTTCGGCAACCAGCGCATGGGGATCTCCCCACTTTTGGCTATAAAACTGCTCGTTATCCTTATTCACTACAGCAAAGTCTTGCTCACCCAAGGCTTTCATACTGACACTTCCGAAGTGGTGGATAAAAGCATCCCCGGCTACCGCAAGCTGGTATCCTGCCAGCTTCACTCGGATGATCCAGTCATCATCTTCGAAATTGCCCACCGCGTACCCTTCGTCCAGATAACCTACCCGTTCCAGCAGTTCCCGTGAGAACAACCAGCAGAACCCGACCAGGCGATCGGTTATTCGATGTTTGTCTGCATCCGGACGATTATGTGTGGCGGCAAAAGACCACATCTCTTCTACCTCACGGTACGGAACCTCAATCTGCTGATCCCCGCCAATATAGTTGGTCACCGGACCCACCACACCAATCTTCGGATCACTGGCAAGACAAGTCATCATGTTATCCAGCCAGCCCGGAGTAACGAGCGTATCGTTGTTCAGTACAATGATATGTCGTCCTCTCGCCATCATCAGCCCATGATTGACACCTCCGGCAAACCCCCTGTTCTGATCCAGGGCAGCAACCCTCACCATACCGCCTTTGCGAAGCATGGCCTCAGCAGTACCATCCTTGGAGGCATTATCCACAACAATGATTTCGTAGGGGGCAGGGGTATGCTTTTCGATACTGGACACACATTGCAGCACATAGTCCCGCTGATTGTACGTGGGGATAATGATGCTAACTCCTTCAAAAACAAGACCAAACGAGCTCTGTCCCTGGCGGACACCTTCGTCATATCCTCTACGATAACCCTGTTTGTAAAGCCTGGCTCTGGCTGTGCGACTGCTTTTACCATTACGTCTGGATCTCCGCGTTGAGCGACGACCTGCTGCATGCAGGACGGCCTTGGCAGATCGCGAGGCATCGCGCTGTGTGGCAGGGCGGGCCGCTTTTTTTCCGCTGCTTATGCTGCCATTCCGGTTATTTTCACTGTGGCTGTTGTCACTACGAGTGCTGATATTTGGAATGATGTTCAGATGACTGTGACCCTTTCGACGGACGTTTCGAGCCTTAACCTTGTCGCTGCGGCTATGACGTTCTTCCCCGCGCTGTTGATCGGGTGTGCTCATGTTGCTCCCTCCATTTCCACTTGTCCGTGAGGCCAACACGCACATGTCCAGCCCCCGGACGGTCCACTAGAGTTGAAGCTCTCCTGTTACCAGTTTGTCAGCCAAATGTCCAAAATCCAGAGCAACCTTGCCGAGTTCATCTGCAATTCGCCGACACAGAATGACCGCCGGAATTCCCGCTGCCACCAACGCGATATCAAAAGCATGTTCTGCGGTTTGCTGCATCACCCTCTGAATATCCATAACTCCCGCCACAGAACCAATGATACCTGTGACATGAATTCCCCGGTTATGCAGCAATGCCGCAAGCTCTGGTGCCTGGCTGCCTATGAGCAGAACCCGCCGTCCTTGCAGCAAGGGCAACACCAGGCCGGACTGATGCAGACTGTAATTGATCGTGGAACTGGTCAATTTCAGCTGGGACCAGTCGATCCCGAAGTGGCGCAATACCGGAAATAACAGCCCCTGGAATGTCGGCGCCCGCGAGATCGGCACGCCAACCCAGTCGGCGGCCTGTATGGCTTCCGCAAGCATCGCGCGGATGTCTGGCGTTGAGCAGGGCACCCCCGCATAGGGCAGAAACGGTGCCAGCTCCTGCACTTCCTGGCCTGGCAGCACCGTATCGGCTGCCAGCGTGAGCAGTTCGCCATCTCCGAGGCGAACGACAGACAAGGGGCGCTGCGCATCCAGCGCCGCCGTGATGTGTCCAGCCATCTCATGGGGGCTGGACAGCCGGGCCAGGCTGGGCGCATATTGGCGGAATCCCGCCGCGATCAGATCTGCCGCAGCCACGGCTGGCAGAATGTGATCCGGCGGGATGTGCTGCGCCACCAGCGCCTCCCCGCCGGCGAATACGCCGTCGCGGTAGCCCTCGGCGTAGCCGCCGGGCACGGCCTCCGCCTGCACTGCGTGCTCCGCGAGCGGAGGCGGCAAACCCTTCGCGCTGCCCGCATTCGCGCCGGCAGCGCCTCCCCGCCCCGCGGGGGGCGACACCCTTCCGGTGTGTCGCCTGGCGCGGGGCGGGGCCAGCACCGCTGGCAGGCATCGCCCGTGGCGTGCTGGCTTGCGGTGCTGGCATGGGCGCACGGCGCATCGCCGTGCGCTGCTTGGCGCGGGCAGCGGCACGCCGGCCCCGCGCTGTTGCAGGCCTGCGCCCAGCAGTGGCCTGGCGCAGGCCGGCTTTGCCTTTGCGGGTGCGGCTGGCTCTTGCCGCTCTGCTCGCACTCGCAGAGCCAGCTTTGCCTGCTCTGCCAACAACACTGCCTGTGCTGCTCGCTTTCCTTGCAGCAGCTTTATGCGCTGCACCTGCAGATGTACCCGCTTTGGTCAGGGTACTGCGTTTCCCTGACTTCACACCTCTGACTCCAGCAGACCCTGTACCTGCTGCTGCCGGAGTGCCACTGCCCATAAATACGGCCGGGTGGATGCCCCGGGGCTTACCCGACACGGAGGCCCTAGCGGCCCCGGTGCGTGTCACTACTCTCACGCCATTCCCTCCTTTGGCATGCACGAGGATTGTCGCTGCGCAAAGCGCCGGAGCATCCTTCCAGCTCCGGCGCAGAGTGTTCTGCTCCCATGGGGCACCGCACAGCGGCAGCATCAGTCGCATATATTTTAGGGCAATTGTCCTTTCATGCGGACAGCTGCTTCCTGGAGCGATTCAAATGTACCTGCATCACTCCAGTATTTCTGCAAAATGTCGTATTCCAGTCCGCCAGCAGACGCGTAGTGATTATTCACATCCGTAATTTCAAGTTCTCCACGCGCAGACGGCGCAATGTTGCGAATCAGGTTAAATACATGATCGTCATACATGTATATGCCCGTCACACAATAAGAGGTTTTCGGCTGGCTTGGCTTCTCCTCAATGTACGAGATTCGCTCTGGATGCTTTGGATCAAAAACAGGCACCCCGTAACGTCGTGCATCATCCACCTCTTTGAGCAGAACTCGCGCTGTACCCGCAGGTTGCTGCATGTAACGGTCCACATAAGGCTTCAGATCATCGCTGAAGAGATTATCTCCGAGAAGCACAACGAATTTTTCGCAAGGAAGAATAAAAGTGGTCGCCAGATCCAATGCTTCCGCAATCCCGCCTGCCTTTTCCTGAATGCGATACGTCAACTTCACCCCATGATCCGCTCCGCCACCAAGATACTCTGTATATAACCCGGCGGAATGTTTGTTGATCACAATCAATAGTTCATCAATGCCTGCCTGGCGGAGTCTGTCGATGCCATACATAATCATCGGATGTTTACCGACTGGAAGCAGATGTTTGTTAATGAGCCGGGTCAGCGGATACAGTCTAGTTCCTGTTCCGCCGGCAAGAATTACACCTTTCATTCCACGTTCCCTCCTTCATCGGATATGTCCATATATTCAAGCGGATCGACATGCCATTTGTTCATAAAAATCGAACGATTACGCTCAAGCAGCTGTTTCCACGCTACCGGATCTGTCTTCTGGAAGCTGGCACTTCCCTGATGATGTACGAGAACATCTCCACATACCAGCAGGCGAAATCCCTGCAATCTTGCTCTATAACAATAATCGTCATCCTCATAGTGTCCCGGAGAATATGCCTCGTCAAGCAGTCCAACCGATTCCACGACATCTCGTTTCATCAGCATGCACAGACCGACGATCCGGCGTACTTCCCTCCATCTTGAAGAATCCGCAATATTATTGGAATTGGCCAACTCCTGAAAATGTTCCATATCCCGAAACTGCAGTTTAATCTGCTGGATGCCGCTTGCATAATTCGTAACAGGACCCGTGATTCCAATACTGGCGTCACTGTACAGAGCCGTTCGCAGGTTCTCCAGCCAACGGGGCGTGACCGTAACATCATTGTTCAACAGCAGCAGCTCATCCCCGCAAGCGGCACGAAGTCCAGCGTTACACGCGGCCGGAAACCCCCGATTGTCCGGGAACCTGACAAATCGAATTCGCTCCAGCGCACAATATTCAGCCGTTCCATCGGTCGAACCGTTATCTACCACGATAATTTCATATGACGCAGGATCGCCCGAGTATTGACGTATGGCATCAATGCAGGGCCTGATCAGATCCAGACCATTGTAAGTTGGGATAATCATACTCGTCAGTGTCATTAGGCGTTCCTCCTGTACGCCACTTCTACACGGGAGAGTGTATGTGCCTGGGCTGGATTCCAACCTGTACCCAGCAATGTAGCCAGTGCCTCCAGATGATCTCCGATGATCAATTTGGCGACATCATTCCCACTTCCCGTGTTACCAGGACGCAACCGATTGGAACGAATAACATCCACCTGACTTGGTGCCGAGACGTTCATTCCATGCTGAATAGCTAGACTTTGTGCTTTAGGCGGAACGGCCAGTGATGCTGGCTTCACGGTCTCAATCATACGACGAGATAATGCATGAGGCACGGCTGTCATGGAGTTGGAACCAAGATCTGCCCTGCCTAATGTTCGGTTCAGATATGCTTTGATCCGGCTTACCTCATCCTGCCCGGCAAACGCAGGAAGCAAAGACGTCAGATTATTCAACGCCACATCCTGTCCCCGATCAACCGCGAACAGAAAGGGTGCAAGCTGTTCAGCCGAGACGACCATATCTCCATCCACAAAAAGTACCGTCTCCGCATCCGTCATCTTGACTCCAAGTGCCCGGCCCACATCATGTCCTGCCCGATCCGGTTCATAGATTACTGTAAGTCCCGGCTGCCTTAGTACCTGCTTCAAACTGTCATCTGTCGTTCCATTCAGTACCACAATAATATCCGTCAGAGGCAACCGCTTTAGTTGCAATAACACCTGCCCCAGTGTGTGTTCCTCATTACAGGCACAGACAACGGCAGCAGCCGAATGACGAAGAGGTAGTGGCACGATCTGGAATGAATGTCCTGAGGCCTGAGCCTGAGCATAACCCTGCATAAATGCCTTACCTGCCTTCAGAGCTAGCTCGAAGTTGCTTAGCTCCGCAACGTTCGCCGCGTGTGCATTCCATACGAGACGTGCGTGTTTTTCTGATACTGTGTTGTTCGTCTTTGCCTCGCTTCCTGCAACTTGCCCCGCTTTCCACATCAAGTGCAGATCTACTTGGCCAGACTTTGATCGGCTTCTTCTTGTTTTTTTAATATCTACATGTTTTTTGTTCCTAAGACGCTTGTTCATTCCTGTTCTTCCTGCTGTCGTTTGTCTATTTGTTGACCGCCTGCGGCGGACAACCCCTGAACGTCCCTTCATTTCCTCACCTCCAGCATGCTGCATCATCCGATGCGACATGCTTACCTCGCCAGGTTGCGAACACGTTGCAGATCGGTATAACCTCCCCGGGGACCGAGCGTATCCGTAATCCACTTGATCGCTGCCATATGATCATTGAGTACCACTTGACTTAGCAGATCAGGTCCGCTTCGCTTTTTGATTCGTACTGCATTCATTCTACCCACAGGTACGTGATGAACAGCGCGTACCTGAAGTCCGCCGATCACTGCCTTCGCTTGTGCGAGTGGCGGAACTTCCAGCGAGGATACCCCCATGACCTCAAGTCCTGCTCGGCTTATTGCATGTGGAATAGCTGTCATGGATGCTCCCTGGAGATCGGATCTTGCGAGTATGCTGTTCAACATGTGTTTGGCCTCCACTACCGGATGAACGGGATGATGAGTGACTGGCCCATGGTAGTCGTTAAGCGCCACATCCGTTCCCTTCAGCACAGCCTTCACGTAAGGTGCAAGGTGCTCTGCGGGAATTGCGATATCTGCATCAGTAAATAACAATACCTGACCGCGCGCCTCCGCTGCGCCTACTTTTCGTCCTCCATCATGCCCCAGCGCTTCGGCATACGTGAGCACGCGTGCTCCAGCCCGTTTGGCTGCATTAGCCGTACCGTCTGTTGAACCATTCACAACGACAAGCACTTCAGCATCACGGCATATCCGTAGCGCTTCACGTACAACTGTACCAATCCTTTTCTCCTCATTCATGGCAGGGATAATGACCGAGAGCATCGGTCGCTGAGAAACATTCCTGTGTGAAGGAGCATCACTCATGCGATTTTCCGTTCCATTCTCTACTCCATCCTTGGCCTGTGACATCAGCTGTTTGGATGGAATAACGAACGTATAGGCCTTTGTACCCTTTTTTTGTCCAGACTTCCATCTTCGTTTCTTCAGCACTGTTTTTCTTCGTGTCACATTGGATCGGGTTGCATAACGTGCTTTGGTACGGTTTTTGCGCAACAGTTTCACCTCCCGCATTCGATCATCGGCATGCCAAGGGAGTACACGTTATTCTATGTATTCGTGGAGCAGTGGAAACGGCGTTTGTCCTTGCACGAAGCAGGTTCTCCCTGTGAACACGAGGGTACAGGCCTTGCTTTTAGACAAAATACGTCAAATTATGTGAAAAACGCTACCTCTCCCCTACTTCAGACACAATTTTAACAAAAATCTAAATTTGTATCTTTTCCAAAGTTTTACATTGTGATAATATACGTTCCAAGCAGTTTTATTTACAAAAATAACCTTGTAGTGAACATAAGTTCCCCTACATTTTTTAAATCAATTTATTGACCTTAGGTTGATTAGATGATGACCTCATTCACAGAACCTGTTAAGCAGATACATTTTACTCTTGAGAGGAGTGATGCCGTTCAGAACACACTGCCTTTGTCATTTACGCAAACCCGGATTGAACACCCCAGTTTTCCGTGAACGTATCTTCTACCTGCGCAATTGGACAACCCCCGGCTTTCTGAAAGAGGAACACAATAGACGATTAAACCTTCGGGCTGAACTGAATAAACGGTTATCCTTTTTGTTTGGTGTCGTGCTTAACACTTCCCGAGCTAAGGCCAAGCCGATTTTGTTCCAATCGTTTCTTGTCTTATTCCACGCTTCAGGTTCAGCCCCACGCTCCGCGCTGCCCAAGTTGCAGACGGAATTCCAACCGAGACTGGCATAAACATTTTCCAACCAAAAAAATAAGTTTAAGAATGGGAGAGTTTACTATGAAATTCGCCAAAGTTATGCCAACAATTCTTGGAGGAGCTCTTTTGCTCGCTTCCGTATCCTCTGCTGCTGCAGCTCCAGTGTCTGATCAATCCATTCCACTTCAGGCCCCTTATGCCTCTGAGGAGGGTATTCCATTGAACAGTGGAACAGATGACACCATCTTTAATTACCTTGGACAGCAGGAACAATTCCTGAATTCCGATGTGAAATCCCAGCTCAAAATTGTCAAAAGAAACACAGATACATCTGGCGTAAGACACTTCCGCCTGAAACAGTATATTAAAGGTATCCCGGTTTATGGTGCAGAACAGACGGTCCACCTGGACAAAACCGGAGCAGTGAGCTCCGCACTTGGCGATCTTCCACCGATTGAAGAGCAGGCCATTCCGAATGATGGTGTAGCCGAGATCAGCGGAGAAGACGCGATCCGTATTGCAACCGAAGAAGCAACCTCCCGGATTGGAGAGCTTGGCGCCGCGGAAATCACGCCTCAAGCTGAATTGAACATCTACCATCATGAAGAAGATGGTCAGACGTATCTGGTTTACATTACGGAAGTAAACGTACTGGAACCTGCCCCTCTACGGACCAAATATTTCATTAACGCAGTGGATGGCAGTATCGTATCCCAGTTTGACCTCATTAACTTTGCCACTGGAACAGGTACAGGTGTGCTTGGAGATACCAAAACCCTGACAACCACCCAATCCGGCAGCACCTTCCAACTGAAAGACACCACTCGCGGCAATGGCATCCAAACGTACACGGCAAACAATGGCTCCTCACTGCCTGGTAGCTTGCTCACAGATTCGGATAATGTATGGACTGATCGTGCAGGTGTAGATGCTCACGCTCATGCGGCTGCTACGTATGATTTCTACAAAAACAAATTCAACCGTAACGGTATTAATGGTAACGGATTGTTGATCAGATCAACCGTTCACTACGGCTCCAACTACAATAACGCCTTCTGGAACGGGGCACAGATTGTCTTTGGTGACGGAGACGGAACGACGTTCCGATCCCTGTCTGGTGACCTCGATGTTGTGGGTCATGAATTGACGCATGGTGTCATTGAGTACACAGCCAATCTGGAATATCGTAATGAACCAGGTGCACTCAACGAAGCCTTTGCCGATATTTTTGGTAATACGATCCAAAGCAAAAACTGGCTGCTCGGGGATGATATCTACACACCTAACATTCCAGGAGATGCGCTGCGCTCCCTCTCCAACCCCACATTGTATGGTCAACCTGACAAATACAGCGATCGCTACACAGGCACACAGGACAACGGCGGTGTCCATACCAACAGTGGTATCATCAACAAAGCTTACTACCTTGCTGCTCAAGGCGGAACACATAATGGTGTGACTGTCACCGGAATCGGCCGGGATAAAGCGATCCAGATTTTCTACAGCACACTGGTGAACTACCTGACACCAACGTCCAAATTTGCCGCTGCCAAAACAGCTACCATTCAAGCAGCCAAAGATCTGTACGGAGCAACTTCCGCTGAAGCTACTGCTATTACCAAAGCGTATCAAGCTGTAGGCCTGTAAAATCTAATTTTAATGTGGTTGAACTTATAATGTACTCATCATAATGGTAACAAAACGTTCAGACACCCCTCACCGTCCGAACGGATTAAGCTTAGATCAACCAAAAGCGGTGTCCCGGACAACTCTGGACACCGCTTTTATCATTTATTTATTACGGATTCAATCCTGCACTATCCTTGCGAAGGTCCCGCAGCAATCCATGATAACAACCCGTACGTATGCTTGCAATCTGCTGTACGTGACACTTCAAGTACCGCTTCATCCTCACTCTGCGAGAGCAAGGAAATCTGGAATCCCCGATCATTGCTCATGCCCACAATCACATAATGTTCTGAAGCAAATGATTCTTCAAAAACAACGGTTACCTCTGTGCATACTTCACTCTCCGGCAGTACAAAAGCTTCCATCCCGAATTGTTGTACAACTGGTTGTTTGCTTACGCTGCGAACGGGCTGGAAGGCCAGATGTTTGGCTTGAACTGTCCCTGATTGCAACTGGCTGCTGCCCACGGCATCATCACAGAGATGCTCCTGTTTAATCGATTGTTCACTTAACATAAACTCCGTAGTTCCAGCGAACTCCTGTGACTGTTCAAGCTGTGGTTGCTGAGCCTGTTCTGCCGGCTCTGTCGTGAACAAAGCTGCCGGTAGTTCGCCAAGCTGATCTGTTTGGGATACCAGCTCTTGTTGTTGCTCCAGACCAGTACTCGGTAATGCCTCGACGATTACCTGCTGTGATTGCTGTACACCTTCATTTTCTGGTTGAAGCAATCCCTCTTGTCTTTTGATCGCTGCCAGTTGCTCCAACGTTTCTCCACTGAACTGACGAATCGCATTCCATATCTCTTCGCTCAAATGTGCTGGACCTACAATCCCCGCATTCAAGTGATTAGAGGTAATACTCTGCTCACTAAGTTTGCTGCCGTTCACGCTGCCATCGGCCAATTTGGCACTGGTGACGGACCCATTTTGCAGATGAACCCCGCTTACTGATTCCTCTTCCAGATGAGTTGTGCGAATACTGCGTTCTTGAATATGATCAGCAAGAATGGTTCCCTCCTGAATATGACGAGTTTGCACACTTTTGTCTGCTATGTGGATAGCCGATACCGCACCTTCAAGCAATTTATTACCATTTACACTGCCGTCAGCCATTTTGGCACTTGTTATGGAACCATTGTGCAGGTGAATCGAACTTACCGATTCCGCTTTGAGGTGGGAGATCCCAATGCTTCGCTCTTGAATATGGTCAGCATGTATGGCTCTCTCTTGGATATGACGGGATTGCACACTTCCATTGGCAATATGGACATCCAACACCGCATCGTCAAGCAGTTTGTCGCTGCTCACACTGCCATCCGCCAGTTTGGCACTCGTTACGGATTCACTTTGCAGATGAACCGCACTTATTGCTTCCTCCTCCAGATGGGACGTACCAATGCTATGCTCCTGAATATGATCAGCAAGGATCGCTCCTGACTGGATATGGCGAGTTTGCACACTTTCCGACGCGATATGGCTCCCCAATACAGTATCTTCGAGCAATTTGCTGCCGCTAATGCTACTGTCAGCCAATTTGGCACTTGTTACGGACCCATTTTGCAGATGAACCGCACTTACCGCTTCCTCTTCCAGATGGGCTGTGCCTATGCTTCGCTCCTGAATATGACCAGCATGAATAGCTCCTGCCTGAATATGCCCGGATTGCACACTTTCCGATGCGATATGAACCCCGGATACCGTACCTTCGAGTAACTTGCTGCCAGTTAT
Organism: Paenibacillus sp. FSL K6-4396; assembly: GCF_038002525.1. Lineage (NCBI taxonomy): Bacteria > Bacillati > Bacillota > Bacilli > Caryophanales > Paenibacillaceae > Paenibacillus > Paenibacillus sp. FSL K6-4396. Next base: position 5,806,572 of record NZ_JBBOCR010000001.1, read on the forward strand.
ACTGCCATCCGCCAGTTTGGCACTCGTTACAGCTCCATTTTGCAAATGAATGGCACTTACAGACTCCTCTTCCAAATGTGCTGTGCCGATGCTCCGCTCTTGAATATGATCAGCATGAATGGCTCCTGCTTGAATCTTACTGGATTGCACACTATCGTCTGCAATGTGGATATCTGATACTGCTCCTTCAAGCAACTTGCTGCCGGTTACACTGCCGTCGGCCAACTTGGTACTTGTTACAGACCCATTTTGCAGATGGATGGCACTTACTGCTTCCTGTTCCAAGTGAAGCATGCCGATGCTGTGTTCCTGAATATGGTCAGCAAGGATTACTCCTGACTGGATATGGCGGGATTGCACACTTTCAGAAGCGATATGGATTCCCGACACCGCATCTTCGATCAACTTGCTGCCGGTTACACTGCCGTCAGCCAGTTTGGCACTGATGACAGACCCATTTTGCAGGTGAATCGCACTTACGGCTTCCTCCTCCAGATGGGTTGTGCCGATGCTCCGCTCCTGAATATGGTCAGCATGAATGGCCCCAGCCTGGATATGCCCGGGTTGCACACTTTCTGACGCAATATGAATCCCCGATACGGTTCCTTCAAGCAATTTGCTGCCGTTTATACTGCCATCCGCCAGTTTGGCACTTGTTACAGATCCATTTTGCAAATGAACTGCACTTACAGACTCCTCATCCAGATGAACTGCGCCAATACTGCACTCTTGAATATGATCAGCAAGGATTGCGCCTTCTTGGATATGACGGGTTTGCACACTTTCATTGGCAAGGTGAGTAGCCGATACGGTTCCTGCAGCTAATTTGCTGCCATCCACACTACCCGTTGCTAGTTTGGAGCGTGTTACAGATTCATCCTGCAAAATAATCGTACTTACCGCTTCTTCTTCCAGATGAGATGTTCCGATGCTGCGTTCATGGATATGATGAGGAAGAATTTCACCATCTTGAATATGACGGGAATGCACAGCTCCTTGCTGCAGGTGAACAGCACTTGTCGACTCTGCCTGAAGATGCAAACCACTGATCAAACCTGGCTGAAGGTGAGCCGCTGTAATGGATAAAGGTGCCAGATGGTCTGTTTCGACAGATCCGGGTGCCAAGTGATGCGATGTGACCACCTGTTCAGCAATATGCTCCTCATGAATGATGTCTGCCTTCAGATGCTGTGAGCTCACTACTTGAGTCCCCAAATGGTCAGATTTCACGCTGCCTTCAGCCAGATGGACGGATTGTACAACGGATGGCTGCAAGTGCTCGCTACCTACAGCAGCCTGTTGCAGTTCTGTCCCGGATACCGAGTCTGCTGTCAAATGGTCCGCACTTATGGAGCCATGCCGAAGTTTGTTACCGGTAATACTGCCATCAGCAAATAATTCCGGTGAGCGTATTTCTTCCGACAAATGTTCCAGTGAAACGGAATGCTGCTTCAGGTGATACCCACGAATGGTTCCTGCTGGAATATGTTTGGCGTTAATGCTCTCTGCCATAATCTTGGAAGAAGTCACGCTGCCGTCTGCCAGTTTAGCTGACGTGACAGCAAAATCCGCCAGTTTATCTGTTGCAACACTCTCTGGCGAGAGCTTGGGGGAGGTAACCGCATGATCTGTTAGATGAGGCGGAAAAATGGACCCGCCCGCCAGCTGGGCTGAAGTTACACTATCAAGAGCCAATTTGTCAGTTGTGACCGCCGCCCGTGCAATCGCATCCGTTTCAACACTGCCCGGCTGGAGATGAGGTACACCTACCGCATGTTCTGTCAGGTGTTCCGATTTCACTGCATAAGGTCTCAGCGCCTCGGAACCCACGCTGCCTGGAGCCAGATGTGTACCCGTGACTCCACCACTCGCAAGATGCGAGGATATAACACTTCCGGGGGCAAGCGCTCTGCTACTTACCGATGCCGTTCCAAGCTTTTCTGTTGTCACACTTCCATCCGCGAGTTTAACGTCTGTAACGGCCGCATCCTGTAATTCATACGTACCCACGGCCGACTCTGCAAGATGCCGCTCACACACCACATCGTCTGCAAGAGCGTCTCCGGACACACTTCCGGCAGATAGATGAGTTGCCTCGATGCTTCCACTTGCAATGTGAATGGAGTGAATTGCGGAATTGTCCACATGTACCGGTGTGATTCCCCGATTCGCAATGTGCTCCGCACGAATGGACCCTTTGGCAAGATGTTTACCCTGTACGGCTTCATCCGCAATTTTGGAAGAAATGACGCTCTGATCAGAAATCTTGGATGCCGTAATGGATTGCTCCAGCAATTTTGCTGTTCCCACAGACTGGTCTGCCAGTTTGCTGCTGGTTACTGCACCTTCCATCAAATGCTCACTGCCCACTTCTCCATTGCCTATCTGCTCCTTGCCAACGGAATGAGCGCGAATCTGATTTGATCCGATTGAACCGTCCAGGAGATGTCTTCCACTTAGTGAACCCTCAGCTAAATGTCTTGTTTGTATGGATCCATCCTCTATCTGGTCACTTCCAATACTGCCACTTAATAGTTGTGAACGACCGATAGACCCTTCAGCCAGATGTGTCTGTTTAACAGCACCTGCCTGAATATGGTGAGACTCGATGGATAGCTCTTCGATTTTGCTGCCTGTGACAGCGGCTTCCCGAATTTTGGATGTAGTCACTGCATCGTCAGCCAGTTTGGAGGTATTCACAGCTCCACCCGTGAGATGTCTTGTATCCACCCCGCTAATCGCAATCTTGTCTCCAGTTACGGCATGATTCTTGATTAATTCTTCCGTTACCAGCATGCGGCTGAGATGTCTTGTGCCGATGGAGCCGTCGGCAATTTTGGCCGAATCGATGACCTGGTTGCCAAGCTTCTGAGAAGTAATACTGCCATCTCTGATTTTCTCACCGGCAATAGAAGCATTTCGTATTTTATGACCAGACACAGAGCCGTCAATCAGGTGCTCCTCAGATACAGAGGCTTCCGCAAGTTTCGCCGAAACAATGGCCCCGTCAGCAATGTGAATGCTGGTCACCGCATAATCCTGCAATGCTTCACTGCCAACCGCATCCGGTTTCAGCTTGGAGGCATCCACAGAGAAAGGAGCCAACTTGCTCTCCGTAACAGCAAATTCACTCAAGTCGTCCGTGTAGATGTAGTGTCCGGTATGACCCGGCATCTGGTTTTGGTTCAGGATCTGCAGCCGGTCCTTGCTTGTTATCTCCTGTTTGTTGATGTCCTGCTCTTCTTCCAGAGCAAGCGGAGCCAAGCTGCTAACCTGAATCTGCTTTTCCGAGCTATCTTGTGTCTCAACTTCCTTGCTATCAGACTCTACGGGTTCCGTCTTGATTTTTGCTTCGATCTCTAGCTCTTCCAGCTCGTTTGTTGAAGAAGGTAACTCCGTTGATTCAAATAGGAATTCTTCCGACTCCTGAACAGCCCTCGAATCCCTTTTATTCGTATTCAAGCGTTCTTCCCTATTCACAGTGAAACCTGAGTTCATCTTGTCTGCCCGGCGATCAGTCAGTTCCAATTCCTTGAATTTCGGGCTCACATGCCGCAGTTTCGGCGTTGGAACCTTCTTTTTGCCATTTTTACTCATGCAGCTTGCTCCTTCCTCTAACGTTCGTCTCCGGCATCATATGCTTCCATATGGGCATCTGCCACTTCATTTATGACTTTTGCGGATTCCAAAGCACGAATGTACAGGCGTCAAGACAGGAAGGTTCGATGATCTTCGTGGAAATAGGCGTGTCAGGGCAGCAGAGGAAAGGCGGCTGTCCACGCCCCCGTCCCAGTCATGTCATAGGATATTATGTTTAGGTCGTGTCTGAAAACTCGCTGAAGTGCATCTTTCAACGTCTTTTCGCCCCCTGCTGTGTCATTTTCCCTTGACGTGCCCCGGCACGCCTGCGGAAAACTTCCTTGCCTGGAACAAAGACTTGGCAAACCTGCTTCCTTCGGAGTTTTAGACACGCCCTGAGCAAGCACTAGTGCTTGGCGATGCATCTTACACACCGGTCTGCGTTATCGCGATGTCTGAGCCATGCGGTGACAGGCCGGCATTCCATGAATGGACGATCCATGGTCGCGATAACATCGAAGGAGGAACGGTCATGCTCCAAGAAACGATCGGCATTATGTTCGATTCACGCATGTACCGGGGGATACCGGCCGGAAGGACCGGTCAGGAATCACTCGCGAATTATGAACAGGCAGCGGCCAGTTATGGATTAACTCCCTGCTTTTTGAGGCTGGAAGATATCGATTCGGATCAAAAAACATGTCTTGCCTATGTAAAAAAAGAAGGCAGATATGTTCGCGAGCGCATGCCACTGCCCTCCGTCATTCATAACCGCTCACTCCAGCTTCGCCGGACGGAACAGCATCAGATTACCAAGCTGATGTTGCAGGGTATCCAGGTATTCAACGTTCGCAACCGGTACCGTAAAGATCACATTCATGACATGCTTCATCAGGACCTCGCCTTGCGAGAACACCTGCCCCATGCAGTTAAAGCTACGTCAGAGTCTCTGGCCTATATGATGGAACAATATGATGACCTCGTCATCAAACCATGCAGCGGCAGCATCGGTCATGGTATTATGCGAGTCTTTGAGCGAGATGGACAGTGGAAACTAACCTGTGAGACGAAGGCTGCACGCAAAGGGTGGGCTACCTTCCGGTTGAGCAAAGGACAGCTTCCTTCCGCCACCCTAAGGCGGATCTTTCGCCATGCCTACCTCATTGAAGAGCGTATCCCACTGGTACGTTATGAGGGCAGGCCGGTAGATTTGCGGGTATCTGTACAACGTGGCAGCGACGGTCTTTGGGGAATAACAGGCATGTTTGCCAAAGCGGCTCCTGCCCATACATTTGTCAGCAATATCGCCCAGGGCGGTAAAGTCATGAAGCTCGCAGAGGCCCTTGAATTAGGAGAATCTGGCTTCGACCTGGCTCGACTGGAATACAGAATCGGACTCGTTGCACTTCGAATTGCCCAGAACCTGGCGGCCAGTCTGCCACATCTGGCTGATCTGGGCCTTGATCTCGGGATAACGCGCAGCGGCCAGATCTATTTTATTGAATGCAATGGACGGGATCAGCGTTACGGTTTTCGCAAGGCGGGAATGTCGGAACACTGGAAGGCAACGTACAGCAAACCGATGGCTTATGGACGTCTGCTGCTGGAACAGAATTCGAGAATTCCGAGACAACCGCAGACATACGATAGGAGACTATATTGATTTCGTGTGCATTCTGTGTCAATATTATGCAGAACGGCCGGTCTTGCCGGCCTTGAAGTTCGCATTAACCCTAAGGGGGATATTCATGGCAAAAACGCTGTTGCGATTAATGACCGAGCTTTCTTCGCGCAAATGGATCTCCCGGACTGTGGGAGCCTTTTCCAAAAGCCGGGGAAGTAAGGCATTTATCCCTTATTTTGTCCGGACCTACGACATCCCTGTTCAGGAGGCCGAGAAAGACTGGAAGGAATACCGTTCACTGAACGATTTCTTTACCCGCAAATTAAAGCCGGGCATGCGCCCGTTGGAACTTTCAGAGCATGCACTGATCAGCCCGGTAGATGCCAAGATTACGGCAGCCGGTCCAATATCTGCAGGGACACTCCTGAATGTTAAGGGACAAAATTATACACTTGCTGAATTATTAAACCATTCTCCCCATCTGGAGAAGTACAAGCACGGGTACGGGTTCGTCCTCTATCTCAGCCCTCGCGACTATCACCGCATTCATGCACCTGTCAGCGGCCGCAAAATAGAGAGCGAACACATCAAGGGCAAAGTTTATCCCGTGAATGACTTTGGCCTGACCCATATGAGATCCGTGCTTAGTCGAAATGAACGACTCATTACGTATATCGCACACGATTACGGTGAAGTGGCGGTTGTCAAAGTAGGTGCGATGAACGTGAGTAGCATACAGTATGCTGATACGGACACAAGTACCTGGGCACAGGGCGATGATCTGGCCTATTTTGAATTCGGTTCCACCGTTGTTCTGCTGACGCAGAGCGGCACATTCGAACCAAACCCGGGCTTACAGCCAGGCGATTCGGTCAAAATGGGCGCATTGCTTGGTCGTTTGAAACCGAAGAACTAATGAGTCCATACGCAAATAAAGAGGATGGCGCAGCACCTGTAACCAGGTATTGCGCCATCCTCTTTATGCATTCATATTCATCCATGTATACATGCAATACGAAGCTTCGCTCCGTCGTTATTGGTCTGCTGAGTTCTCCTCAAAACCACACATCTTGCAAGTCCTCTGCCGGTTTGAAGCGACGCAGACGGTTCCGGAAAATATTGCATCCCTTCGTAGAGCATCCCCGGTTGCGGACCCGACGTTTTCCGTTCATCACAAGTTCCCCCTTTTGGTCATCTGGAATGCTAGATAATTACCCTTGCGTTCCAGACTTGAAACGGTTTCCTGTTTTTCTCATCAGAATTTTAACGAATCTCGGACGGGCTTTTGCCGGTATATTGCTTGAACTGACGACTGAAGAAGAAAATATCCCGGTAACCCAGAGCATCCGCCACTTCGGTCACATTCATGCCGGTATGCACCAGCAGATGTTCCGCCCGTTCAATACGCATGCGGATAATATAAGATTGCACCGATGATCCCACCAGTTCCTTGAACTTGATCGAGAAGTATCGGGGTGATAAGCCAGCCCGCGCAGCCAGATCTTCCACCCGATGCGTAATCCCCGGATGCTGACGCACATAATTGGCGACCTCCTGGATGACATCAGACAACTGATTGCTTACCTTTTTCTCCACAGGTTCTTCCGTATCGGCGCGCAGCAAATGAATCATCAATTGCTTCAGAATCAATCGGCTCTCTTCATCACGTCCGTACACATCCGATAAGAACAGTCTTACATAACGTGCCAGCAAATGCTCAAACTCCACCGTTTCCTGTACCTCGCGATAGGACTGGGGAACATCATCAACAGGCACGTCCACATCAAAGTGAATATACGTAAGTACCAACGGTTTTTGCTTATTATGTGTTGCAGTAGGATGATCTCCTGGCCTGAACAGAAAACAACTACCCTTGCCAACTTCATACGACTGGTCATTCAGTACAAGCGTTCCTTCACCACTCCATACATAAAATAAATCATAGTTTTGCATCGGTTTTTCCCGTTTCTGCCACTTCCAGCCCGGTTCACAGACAATTTTGGCGACAGCGGGCAAAATAACAAATGATGACGGCGATGCCTGCAGCATGTCGCCACTCCCCCTTGATAGTTAATCTCTCTGCATATGGCATCATTCTGATCTGAATCTCACTTCTTCAGTCAAGGCCATATGTATTTCAGTATCTTGCATGATTCAATACAACTTGCTCATATATGATCTCTGCTCCTACAGGAGCGAAATGTCTTATCCCATTATACAGCGGAATTCACCGAAACGAAAATGTGCACTTCTCCCAGGCTAGCCGCATTCGCCGGATTCCCTCTGTCATCTCTTCTTTCTCCAGATGTGCAAAAGCAAAGCAGGCCGCCGGATGACCTGAAGTCAACCGATATCGCTCTGCATCACGGAACAATATGCCATCCTCCTCAGCAAGCTTTTTAAATCGCTGATAACTGTCCACATCGCCATTCCAGGTGGCGTAAATATGCAGTCCAGCATCACCAAGCTGCATCTTGAATGCTTCCGGCAACTGTAGTTCCATCTCTCGCACAAAAAAATCATGCCGTTCCCCGTATAACCGGGTTAACCGTCGTAAGTGCCTCAGGTAACCTCCTCGGGTCATAAACTTCGCCAGTGCGCGCTGCTCCAGCAGTGCAGGAGGTACCGGTTCATACAACGCCTTGGCGGCAAGGAGAGGTTCTACCAGACCAGGTGGCAGTACGGCATAGCCAAGTCGGAACGAAACAACCATCGTTTGTGAGAATGAACCAACGTAGATGACGCGCTGTTCACGATCAAGCACTTTGAGGGGTTCAATTGGTCTTCCGCCCCATCGGAATTCACTGTCATAATCATCTTCAATAATGACCGCATTACGCTTTGAGGCCCACGCAAGCAAGGCACGTCTTCTGTCCAACCCCAGCACGGCCCCTGTTGGAAACTGCCGGGTAGGGGTGACAAATAACGTCTGTGCCTCCCAAGGCTGAGGAATAATGCCTGCAGCATCCACCTCTGCCGGGATGATATGCCCACCACAGGACTTGACGGCATGGGCGATACCCGGATACCCCGGATTCTCTAATACAACTGCTGTATTCTCCGTTATCAGCAATTGAGATAGCAGGGTGATGCCTTGCATTGAACCACTGAACAATACAATCTGAGAGGGTTCAGCCTGGATACCACGTGTCCATCTGAGATGGGAGGCGATGGCCTCACGCAGCTCCGGATCACCGGCTACACCGCTCGATTCTCGCCAACCACTGCGATGAACCGCAGCGAGTGCACTCTTCCACTCCCCTAACGGGAAATGTTCTGCAGGCATGCGCTGCATTTGAAAATTAATGACGGACGGCTTCGTTGAATACATCTGAGTCCGCAGGACTTCATGTTGCGTATTCAACCGCTGTACTCGTTCGCCCCAGGCAGACAACTTGAGAACGGCTTCCTGTTTTTCATTTTCCTGAGTGGATAATGTTTCGGTTACAAATGTACCTCTTCCCCGATGTGCATGGACATAACCATCCGCAAGCAGCATGTCGTATACCTGAGCTACCGAACCACGTGACATCTCATATTGCCTTGCCAACTCACGGGTGGAAGGAAGCCGCGTGCCTCCTACCAATGTGCCTGCATGAATGGCATCACGTAACGCATGGTACAGTGCCTCATACTTGTATCGATGCTGAAGTTCATAGGTATCCATGGGCAGCCACAATTCCATCATGCACCTCTCTTCATTTTTCTTCATTATGTGATCCCCGACGAATTGGCCTACTAAAGTGAATGTAAATTGGATCTATTTCATTGTCAATGTATGAACTATTGTTATCCATAAGATATGGCGTTCTATTATACATTTCAATGATGGGGGAATACACATGAGACGGAAAGAATTCACAGTAGATGAAGAACAGGAGATTACCGCATTTCTGGATCAGTGCTCCTTCGGGTTTCTGGGAACGGTCAGTCCGGACGGACAACCACGGGTTACACCGCTGAATTTTGTATATATGGACGGTTGCTTTTATTTTCACGGCAGTCTGGCTGGTGAGAAGATGAAACAGATCAAACAGGATTCGTCGGTCAGTTTCACAGTAGCTGAAGAGTTCTCCCTAATTCCATCCTACTTCAGTGATCCTGAGCTTGCTTGTCCGGCGACTTCTTTCTTCAAAAGTGTCATGGCCTTCGGTGAGGCTGAACCGGTTAAAGATCTGGACATCAAAGGTAAGGTACTGCAACGATTTATGGAGAAACTCCAGCCGCAAGGCGGATATGTACCCATTGACGCTACTGACTCGCGTTACACAGGAAACCTCAAAGCTGTAGCCGTAGTCCGAATTATTCCTGAACGGATCAGTGCCAAATTTAAATTCGGACAAAACCTCTCCAGTGAACGATTTGATCATATCAGTGGTCAGTTGGAACAGCGCAATGAGGGAAGGGATACCGAAACTGTTGAAATGATGCGGAAATATTGTCCATTTCATCAGCAATAAATTTCATTTTATAAGTATTCCTCCAAGGTTGAATTCAACGATAACCTACCCGAAAACCCTCTGCAACAACGCGGTAAAGCGATATAACTGTCATATTGCGTAATTTCCGTGACGGGGGCATGTCAAGGTGATATAATGTTAGGCAGTTGAATCACAAAGACTTGGAAGGATGAAAAGAATGAATCCACTGGCTGAACAGTTGAACGAAAGTATTCAGACAGGCAGCAGTCACGTCTACTCCATGCTGTCACAGCTTGGCAAAGAAATTTATTTTCCTAAAGAGGGGATCTTGAGTCAATCTGCTGAAGCAGCAAGCTTGGCCAAGACCCATAATGCCACGATTGGTATCGCCCTGGAGGGTGGTGTGCCGATGCATCTTCAGGTTATTCAGGAGAAGCTGTCTGCATTCCAGCCAAAGGATCTGTATCCTTACGCTCCACCTGCAGGCAAACCTGAATTGCGGACCGTCTGGAGAGACAAGATGCTGAAGGAAACGCCTTCTCTGGAAGGCAAAACGTTTGGCAATCCGATTGTAACCAATGCTTTAACCCATGGACTAAGTATCGTAGCCGACCTGTTCGCCGATGAAGGGGACGCTGTCATATATCCGGATAAAAACTGGGAAAATTACGAGCTGACCTTCGGAATTCGTCGTCATGGCCAGTTAGTTCATTATCCCCTGTTCGATGATCAGTTGAACTTCAACAGTGATGGTCTGCTTCAGGCTTTGCTTGATCAAAAGGACAAAGGTAAAGCGATCGTTCTGCTCAACTTCCCGAATAACCCTACAGGTTATACGCCTGGAGCGGAAGAAGCAGATGCCATTGTAAACACGATTCTTCAGGCAGCTGAAGCCGGCGTTAACGTGGTTGCTGTAACAGATGATGCGTACTTTGGACTGTTCTTCGAAGATTCCATTCATGAATCCCTGTTTGGCAAACTTGCCAACATTCATCCACGTGTGTTGACTGTAAAAGTGGATGGTGCAACCAAGGAAGAATTCGTATGGGGCTTCCGCGTTGGATTCATTACGTATGCCCATGAAGATGCAGCCGTTCTGCATGCATTGGAACAAAAAACACTCGGTATTATCCGAGCAACGATCTCCAGTGGCCCGCATCCTTCCCAGACTTTTGTATTGGATGCGCTCAAAGCACCGGAGTTTGAAGCACAGAAACAGGAGAAGTTCGAGATTATGAAAGGCCGCGCCAATAAGGTAAAAGCCATTCTCGATAGTGGCAAGTATGGAGATGCATGGGATTATTATCCGTTCAACTCCGGTTACTTCATGTGTCTGAAGCTGAAAGAAGTTGGCGCTGAAGAACTTCGAAGCCACTTACTTCACAAATACGGTGTGGGTACAATCGCCCTGGGTGAATCGGATCTTCGAATCGCCTTCTCCTGTATTGAAGAATCCGGATTGGAAGATCTGTATGAAACCATCTATCGTGGAGTTCAGGATCTGCGGACGACTTAGTAGTTAAAACAGACAGTAACGAATTAACGCAATCTCAATAGCTCAGGGGAAAGAGGATCATGTCTGAACCCTGAATGATATAAGAACCCTCTGTATGCGGGGACGACGTTACATGTCTCCGAATATACAGCGGGTTCTTTTGGTGTTTTACAACTCACCAGATATCACTTACCACACCGGGACAGCTGCCCAAAAACTCGAATTTCCAACTTTTCCGGGCATCGGCCCAATCAGCCTAACCCCAAGGCACATAATATACGATGTACGCAAGGGCGTGCCAAACAACCACTTGAAAGGGGAATGACCATGTCTGGAGTTGAAGATACAAGAGGCGGTTATGGATGCGGCGGTTACGGAGGATTTACTAACACAGGTGCCATTCTCGTTCTGTTCATCTTGCTCGTAATTATCACTAAATCGTTCCTCTGTTAGTACCAATACACACTTGCGCGAGAACCAAGTGATCTGATTGCATGATTCCATTACAGCACAAAGAAGGGTATACCGGGATACAGCCCGGCATACCCTTCTTTTGTTATCTTTTGTACCTCTCACTGATGAACCCAATGTAATAATCCAAGTTGGTCAGGTGTCCGATCGATTGTTTACTCGTCCTCTTCTTCCTTCAACCACTTGTTACCTTGCGAACGCCGCATGATCACAATCACCAGTATACCCAAAATAAGGGCTATTCCGGTGACACTCAGTCCGGTTGCTCCGGCAGCCAGCATAGGCAACCACATGAGTAACGCAACCAGTGCATGTAGATGGAATATGAATCCCAACACCTGAGAACGACGACTTTCTCCCGAGATCGGATAGATCATAATCCAGAACGATTCACTATGACTGCGACGCAGCGCCCCTAACTGAACACCTGCAAGCAACAGGAAGAACAGATACACCCCGACACCAAAGTAGCTGCCTGCTGTCCACCAGGATAGTAACATACCCAGTACAACCAGACGTAATACAATGGAGAACACTTCGGTTCGAATAAACGTTTTGGTAATCAGATATCGGTAAGCTTTCCCTGCATTCCAGGGAAGACCGCTCCCCAATTTGCTAAGCCAGCGACGCGAACTTACTTTCTGTCCGGATGAAGGCACATCCACGAACCAGCCGAGCGTCCGCATAACCCTGCCAGCCTGCCCCTGCTCCACCTGAATCAGACGTTCCCACGCCACCCGATGTTTTACCGGGATACGCAAGGCAACGATATAAACGACAGCCAGTAACAGCAGGAACCATACGCTGCGCTGAGGTGGTTGCCATAACCATGCGCCAACCGCCAGAACTGCCGAAGCCCAACGCAAGAGACGGTATCCTCTTGCCGCGCCAACCTGAACCATTCTTAGCTCTTGCCATGCTCCATAACTGGACAGCCCTTTCCACAGCAGCAGGAATACGATGAACCAGCCAAATGGCCGTGCATCCAAATCTGCTCTGACATAGAGAGGCCACAGTGTAACAAATACAAGCAGTAGGCCCATACTTTTATAGATGATGCCCCTGGCAAAGCTGTTCTTCAAATATTCCTGCATCCGGTATTCCTGTGGCCGCAGGAATACAATATCTGCCGGAAGCAGATATGTACGATAACTGCTAAACAGCACCAGTGGCGCGAGCAGTAACAATGCAATCCAGCGAATCGGGAATTCTGCGGGAATGTTCTGAACAAACGATGTATACCAGGCGGAGAACGCAATGACGAGAAATAAAAAGACCATAGCTACACCGCTCTGGATGACATATCCCAGATAAGGAAGAATTCCGTTCCAGAATCCTGTGCGTCTTTGCTTCCATAGCAGCTTGAGATCCATGCTCAATCCCTTCCTTGTACGAGGGAATAGAACATGTGCTCCAGCGTGGCATCCGATTCCCCGAATTGGGAACGCAGTTCATTCAGCGTCCCTTGAGCAATAACCTGTCCACGATGCAGTACAATAAACCGGTCACAGTAATTTTCAATCGTGGACAGAATGTGTGAACTGAGCAGGATGGATGATCCCGAAGCTTTCATCTCCAGCATAAAATCAAGCAAGGAGCGAATACCCAGCGGGTCCAGCCCCAGAAAAGGCTCATCAATAATGTACAGTGGCGGTCCTGCCACAAAAGCACACATAATCATGACCTTTTGCCGCATGCCCTTGGACAGATGAGTCGACAGACTTGTACTTTTTTCATTCATACGGAATAATTGCAGTAATTTCTCCGTACGTTGTTTGAAGTCAGCCTCCGACACATTGTACGCTCTTGCCGTAAACTCCAGGTGCTCCATTACCGTCATCTCATCATACAGTTCGGGTGATTCCGGTACGAATGCCATGGCCGATTGGTAGATCTGCGCATCCTCATCCCGTTTCTTGCCCATCACTCGTACTTCACCCTGTTGAGGTGTCATCAAGCCGAGGATATGTTTCATGGTTGTACTTTTGCCAGCACCGTTTAAGCCGATTAGTCCAACCATCTCTCCACGTCCGACTTCCAGATCGATGCCGTGAAGGACCGGCCGTTTGGCACTATAACCTCCGCTTAGCCCGCTGATTTGCAGAACAGGCGATTGAACATTTTCCATCTATCCCTGCACCCCTTTCGTCAGATTCTATTCTTCGGAGCGTGGCGTTTTGTCTTTACTCCACTTGGGTGCTCCCTTGTTTTTACGATCCTGATCGCGCTCCGTGCGTCCTGTATTGCCAGTAGGTTTGCTACCTGCTGGGCGTGAATTGGAGATTGTAGCTCGGGTTCCCCCATTACGATTACCCTGACCTGGTTTGCGATCTCTGGATTGCCCTGGTTTTCTGGAGAAGGAATGTCCCTCAGGCCGCGTGTCCGGACGCGGATCAGCCTCCAATACTTTACCGCCAAAGAGTACACGTTCTGACAGTTCGATTCCGAGTTCGCGTGCGAATTTACGCATAATAAAGATCTGTGTTTCATCCACAATGGATAGCACAATACCCGAACGTCCCATTCGGCCTGTACGACCTGCACGGTGAACATAGTGCTCCGAGTCAAAGGCAGGGTCATAGTTAATGACCATTGGCAATCCTTCGATATCCAGTCCTCTGGCAGCTACTTCGCTGGCGATCAGCAACTGAAGTTTGCCATTACGGAAGGCAGACAATACGTTACTGCGGGTCACTTTGTCAGCATCCCCATACAGCGCAGCAGCAGACAAACCCAGATGATTCATTTTTGCTTCAACTTCACCAATATCTTCGGTTGCATTCACAAATACGATTGCCCGATCCGGATTGTACTGTCTAACCAGACGACGCAGCATGTCAATCTTGTTACGGTTTTCTTCTACAAAATAATAATGCTCAAGGCCCGCAGCCGTAGCGCGATCCGGTTCAATTCCGATCTGAACAGGCTCTTTCATCTCACGCTTCGCGAGTCCAGCCGTATGCTCATCAATCGTTGCGGACAGGAAGATCAGCTGACGGTCCCGCAATGCGCTCTTGAGTACAAAGTTCACGTCACTTACACCGCCAAGTTGGAACACTTGGTCCGCTTCATCGATAACAATCGTAGAGACGTTGTGCATTTTCAGTTTTTTGAGTGTAATCAATTCCTTCAGTCGTCCTGGTGTACCCACAACCAATTGTGGATGCTCACGCAGCTTCTCGATCTGACGTTTAGCCGCTGCGCCACCAATCAGACCCAATACGCCAATCTTACGTTCTTCCGCATAACGCTGCGCTTCACGTACAATTTGCATCGCCAGCTCTTGTGTAGGTGCAATAATGAGTTTCTGCGTGCCTTTGATATCCATTTTGATGGATTGTAACAGTGGCAGCAAGTATGCCAGCGTTTTCCCTGTTCCCGTCTGGGATTTGGATACGACATCCCGGCCTTCCAAAATAACCGGTATGGTCTGAGCCTGTACAGGCGAAGGTTCGTTAATGCCATGTTTCGCCAGAACGGCCTCCAGATCCTGTTCCACGCCAATTGAAGCAAATGTTTGATTCGTCATGTATGTCCATCCTTTTAATTTATTCATTTTGATGTTATATAAGTTCAACTAATGATTATTTACACTGACACTTCGAGGACAGAACAACCTTCCGATCACTGTTATCCCCAGATTTTTTTGATTCCTTTTTTTCTAAAGGAAAAAATCCGGAGATAAAGGTGCACGCTTCGCTTCTTCAGGTTATTTCAGTCCTCTCCGTTATTGTGTAAAAGTTTAGTGGAACGTATAAATTGCTTGTATAGAACCGAAGCCTGTCATCACATTACCTTTCATTATATGCGAAAAAAGCCCGTGCACCAAATCTTATTCCAGAATTGTATGTATACACGCCAAAAAAAAGAAAAGCCCCTCGGCGGAGCCTTTCTTTCATTCCGTATATGATGCCTCGTATCACATTTACTTCTGATTCATTACACCGTGCGACAATCGATCTGCAAGACGAGGAAATAGCTGGTACAGCCATATGCCAGCAGAAGCAAGTCTTGGCAGATTCACTTCTTCCTTGCGCTTTTTCATTGCCCGAATCATATGACCCGCAACATCTTCCGGTTTCAACATCATCCAACGTACATTATTCACATAATTGCCAGATGGGTCAGCCCGATGGAAAAATGGTGTATCAATCGGACCTGGATTAATCGTTGTCACCATGACGCCAGTCTTGCGAAGCTCTTGACGCAGCGCATTACTAAATCCAAGTACAGCATGTTTCGTAGCTGTATAGGAAGCGGATTTGGCTGTACCAATTTTGCCAGCCATGGAGGCCACGTTCACAATCTGACCTTTGCCACGTTCCAGCATTTGTGGAAGCACTGCTTTGGTGCAGCGGACAATGCCCATGTAATTAACGTCCATCATCTCATCGAATTCCTGTACAGACATCTCTGTCATCGCTGCGAATTTCCCGTAACCTGCGTTATTCAGCAAAATGTCGATTCGTCCGTATTTATGCAATATCGCATCCACAGCTGCCTGAACCTGCTCACTATCCGTAACATCAAGTGTGAGTAATTCATGCTGCCCTTTCAGCGAGGCACCAATCTCTTCCAGCTTGTCCCGTGAACGGGCAGCCAGAATCGGGATGGCTCCTTCTTCTATCAGCATCTGCGCACACAGCGCACCGATACCACTCGATGCACCTGTAATAAACACTACCTGATCTTTCAGCATACCCGATGTCCTCCCGTATTGAAACACATATTGCCTCTTGAGGCATATGGCTCTATTCTACGAGATCATGACCTGAATATCCATCTCACCAATGCCATCCATCAGCAAAGGAATACTCAGTGCTTTCGTTGCACTAAATGTAGTCAGATGTTCGGACTTCATCACTTGTGGAGGTGTAATATCAACCACAACACCTTGGTTCGACAGGATGGTGCTGGCATTACCACTGATCATATTACCCAGTTCCGAAATAGCACTTTTACTCATTTCATCCATTTCTGTAATGACAAAACCGCCCATCATCGCAGATACAATTTTCAATGCAACTTGTTCATTGATTCCAAATACAATGTTTCCGCTAAGTTGCCCGGTCATTCCGATCACGATCCAGACATGGTCTGCAATGTACTCTACATTTTTCACGCCAAGACTCCCGGTGGAAGGCGAAACCTGGATGAGCTGTTCGAATACGTTCCGTGCCGATTCCAGGAAAGGATTAATCACTTCCGCTTTCACTGTCTATGTCCCCCTCGCACTGGGTTATTGGTCACACACCAAAAGTCCCATATTCATTAAATTTATTATACTTTATCACGTACAAGAATTCATTAAGAATTCGTTAAACCATGTGTACTATAATTTATCGTCATCCGTGGGGCAAATGTTTATAGCTGATTCTAGCGAATAAACAGCGCTTTTCACTTCTTTTGAAGAAAGATTTTCGTTCATTGTGCGTGGCAAAAGGCATTTAGGACTTTATTACTGCTTCTCACAACTGTTAAAAAAATCAAATTCTTGTATTCGCGTTTTTTTCACAGTCTCTTGAACTACTTTTGATCCTGATAATTACCTTCATTGCTCTGCTGTCCTGAATCACCTATAATTTAAGATAACGGAACAATAACCAGTTACGGGATTACATCACACCAAACACTACATAATCAAGATACTTTGCCTGCAAGGAGGTCACCTATGAACATAAGCCAACTGGAGACACTAATTACCATTTCCAAAACGATGAGCTTCCGCAAAGCGGGAGAACTTCTGAACCTGACCCAACCTGCCGTCTCGGCCCAGATCAAAAGTCTGGAGGACGAATTCAGCACCGTTCTTGTGGATCGTAACCAACCCGTTACCCTGACAGACCGTGGACAGGTATTTCTGGAGCACGCTGAACGGATGCTCGACATCGTCGATGAGTTGAAACAAAAATTGTCCGATCTCGATGAAACGCCCCAAGGACGTATCGTGTTAGGCACAACAACTTCCATTGCTATTCAGATCTTGCCAAGGGTGTTATCCTATTTCCAAGATCAATTCCCGCTGATCAAAACCAGTATCCAATCCCTTCCTTCATCACAGATCTATACCCAGGTCGAAAATGGTCTGGTTGATATTGGTATCGGTTATCTCACGGAGCGTAATCCCAACCTGAATACATCTGTGCTGTACTATGACACATTTGAACTCGTGGTATCTCCTTCCCACCCACTGGCGAAGAAAAAACATGCTGCAGTAGATGTGCTCCGGAGTACACCATTGATTCTGCTGTCCCCTGATACAGTAGGACGAAGGTTTACGGAAACCATTTTCAAGAAACATAATATTGAACCTAATATTGTAATGGAGTTATCGAGCAGCGAAGAAGTGAAACGGATGGTCGAGATTGATCTCGGGGCAGCTGTCATCTCCAAACAATCTGTTGCGCATGAGTTGCGTCAAGGTACATTGCGAATGATACCCTTAAGTGAGCTGGAGGTCAGTCACCCTGTAGGTGTCATCTATAAGTCCAGTCGTTACCTTAACTCAGCGATGCAGCAATTTATAAGTGACCTCAAAGGCATGCCGGAAACCCAATTCATCAGTTCAGAATGACAATGAGCCATGAGAAAGGAAGGATTCCATATGAAATTTGATCTTCATACACATCATTTTCGTTGTGGTCACGCAGACGGCAACATCCGCGATTATATAGAGGCAGGTATTAAGGCAGGACTTCAGGCCATCGGTATCTCGGATCATACGCCATACTTTGGCAGTGAGCTTGAGCAAGCATTTCCCCGGATCGCAATGGGTAAGTCTGAATTGCAGCATTATGTGGAAGAAGTCCTTGCTTTGAAAGAAGAGTACGCGGGTAAAATCGATGTACTGCTCGGCATTGAATCCGATTATTTCCCTGCTTATGCAGAATTGTACCGTACCACACTGGGACAGTATCCTTTTGACTATATTATTGGTTCAGTTCATCATACTGAGGATGTAAGTATCTTCAACAAAACCCGATGGAACGGACTGAGCAATGCTCGCAAAGTTGAAGTGAAAGAAAGCTATTATTCACTAATCCGGGAATCGGCTCGCAGCGGTATGTTCCAGATCCTTGGACACATTGATGCGATGAAAGGAAACTATCCACCTTTCTCCGAAATTATCGCTGATCAGGCCATTGATGAAACGTTGCAGGTCATTGCAGAATCCAACGTAGCGATCGAAATTAACACATCTGGCAAAACCAAACTCAGCGGTGGCTGGTATCCTTCGGATGCCATTCTGGAACGCGCCCATCATTATGGAGTGAAGGTGACATTTGGATCGGACGCTCATAAACCACAGCGCGTTGCAGACGAGCTGGATGACGTTCGTACACGTCTCAAGGAGATCGGATTCACCGACTGGGTATACTTCAAGCAGAAACAGATGCAGGTTGTACCACTGTAAAATAGAGCAAACACAAAGGCCCCCACAGCGCGCTTGTAAACGCCGTGGGGCCTTTTATTGCCCTATATTAGGAAATATAATTAAATTTCACACGATAACGGAGGGGACAGAAATAACGTGAAGAAACGAAGTGTTCGCCTAAAAGCTTTCTGAAAGAAATCTGCATCGGAAGCATACGCTATCCCCGGATTTTCCCTTTTCAAAAAGGGAATCAAAAAATCTGGGGATAACAGCGATCGGAAGGTTATTCTGTCATCGGAGTGGCCAGTGTAAATACTCCACAGTTAACATATCGGCAAAAAAAATGAACCCGCTCGCGCGGGTCCCAACAGCATTATCTATTATCA
The DNA here is from genome assembly GCF_038002525.1 of Paenibacillus sp. FSL K6-4396. Classification (NCBI taxonomy): domain Bacteria; kingdom Bacillati; phylum Bacillota; class Bacilli; order Caryophanales; family Paenibacillaceae; genus Paenibacillus; species Paenibacillus sp. FSL K6-4396. The sequence continues at coordinate 5,825,923 of NZ_JBBOCR010000001.1, forward strand.
AAAAGGGGGTCATGAGATAAGTTTACCCCCTGTCTGTTAGAGTTCAATTGCAGCTATATTTCAATTGTGTAACAAATGATTGAAGTTCGATTCATTTACGTTTGACTACTCTTACTCTATGTCATTGCGGCTTGTCAGATACCAGGGTTTGCAGGTCTTTTTCCTGAAGCGGTCTGACGTATTGTTCCCGGTACATACTGTACACTTTAACATCCATCAGGGATTCTGATCCCTCGTCATCCTCATCATGCAGTCCGAACGAGGGAAGACTCCGCTCATAGGACATCCCTATTTTGTTTAGCACCCGTTGTGAAGAAACATTGGCCTCATAACAACGTGCTTCCACCCTCCCCAGATGAAGATCGTCAAATCCAAACTGCAGCAGCCTCTGTACCGCCTCGGTAGCCACACCCCTGCCCCAACAGGACCTGTTCAGGATATAACCGATCTGTGCGGTACCATTCTGATCATTCCAGTGTTGGAATGAGGTGATCCCAATCACCTGTTCCTTGCCTCTCCAGCAGATCCCATAATGTAACGAATCCAGCTTGGTGCTGCTGCTCCGTATCTGGTTCAATAACCGTCTCGCCCTGATTGGCGTGGGCTGGCTTCCCCTATTCACATATCTTATGACTTGAGGATCGGAAAATAGTTCCGATAATGTGCTGTAATCACTTTGACGTAATGATCGCAGGACAAGACGCTCTGTCCATAAAGCCGGCAGACCTTGAACCAGCATTTTTCGGGTAAGCATGACAATCGCTCCTTTTGCCTAAACGGGCTCTAGTCCGGTAAGACAAGCATGCTCTGATGATGATCCGGCGTAATACCATTTGAACTGATCCACGAACTTTAGTATTCGCATTTTAGTATTAATATATTGCAACATTCAATTCCTCACGCTAAAAGGTCCAGATGCTGACTACTCCTGCAGCCCGCGATAGATACCCGTACGAATCTCACGAATATAGAAATCCAATGCAGGAACATTCGCCGACTGTGCAACCTGTACTTCTCGCTCAATATCATAAGGCACCCGCACAAATTGAACATTGAATGAGGTATTGTTATCGTTGCTGTCTTCACCCTCCAGAATGCAGTAGGAAGCTTGGGGAAGATCGAGTGGATTACCAACACTGCCTGCATTAAACAGTAACTTGCCGTTCATATACTGCAAGTATGCGTTATGCACATCCCCATAACCTACAACATCTGCAATACCTTGCTCAGGCTCATCAACCGGAGGATCAAACATTGCCAACCTCTTTTCCATCGCGTCCCACGGCTGTACACGATGGTACACACTTTGAGGTGAAGCATGGACCAGACGGATGGTGCGACCGCTCAGTTGAAATTGATGACTGAAGGGTAGGCCTGCCAAGTACGCCAATCGTTCCTCACCCAACCGTTCTGCTTGCCACGTAAAGTTCTCGTTGTCTTGGTTAACCGCAACCAGTTCATCCCAATTGCCACGGATGACAAGTTCGCACGTTGCTCTCACCTGATCCACAACCTGTACCGGTTCTGGCCCCTTGCCCACGAGGTCACCAAGACAAAAGATTCGCTCCACGCCACGACTTTGGATATCTTTTAACACTGCTTCCCAAGCAGTCATGTTGCCATGAATGTCGGATACAATCGCAATTCTTTCCATCTGGATAACCTCCATTCATGTTGAATCCTTTATGTTGTATATTCATCTTATATTCTTTTATGTGGTTGATCCTTTAAGCTCAAAAACCGTTAATTCCGGCCTGCACAGAAAACGAATCGGCAGTTGAGTCATGCCAAAACCACGATTCACATACACAGGCATCTGTGTCTGGGTGCTGTAATATACCCCCTGGACATCCGTGTAATACAATCCTTGAACATACTTGTGTGAACCTCGCGGAGTTGTCAGTGCCCCGATCCAGGGAAAACGTACCTGTCCACCATGGCTATGACCGGAAAGTTGTAATCCGAAACCATAGGGAGTGGCAATATCGGCGTAATCCGGTTCATGCATAAGTAACAATTTCCACACATCATGATCCAATCCCTTGATAGCTTGGGCAGGATCAGGCCTGCCTGTAAGTGCGTCATCCAGGCCAGCTATGGCCAGACGTTCGCCTCCTTGTTCAATCACCACATGTTCGTTCCGTAACAAAGTGAATCCGGCTTCACGGAACATGGTTGTCACTTCATTCTGCTGCCCGCCCCGATAATCATGATTCCCCAAAACTGCAAATTTGCCATACTTCGCTTGCATGGAGGCGAGTACCGGAATACATTCACGCATCGGCTCTGCTTCCCTCTCGACGATGTCTCCGGTAAAACAAATCAAGTCCGGTTGCTGCTCCTCAATCGTTGCTGCCAGCTTCTTCAGCTCTTTCACCCCGGTATGAAAACCAAGATGGGCATCGCTGAACTGAACTATACGCAAACCGTCAAATGCCTTTGGAAACTTCGGAAGTTTCAGCTCCACTTGCTTGATCTCCAGACGACGCGGTTCCCATAGCCAGGCATAACCTCCTGTAAGCAAACTGGCACCCGCTGTCATCAAAACCATGCGCAATAAGAAACTTCGGCGAGAGGGATCATGATCCTTTTCTTCTCCAGGAAACACAGACTCTTCTGTCCCTGGTGCTTTGTACGAGCGCTGGGACGGCGAGTTGTTACTGCCCTGACGCGGTGTCTCTGCCATATCTCCCCCTCCTTCTACGCTCTTAATCCATCCCCTTAGTATATCATATTCTGCATGTGTAGCCCGGTTCCTCTGCTTCATTACAAAAAGAAGCCGGGATCTCCGGCATGTTGCTGCACGGGATCACGACTTCTTCTAAGGTGCAGATTACACTTCTGCACATGTTATGGCGAGATTATACACCCAACCAGCGTTTGAACATATGCTTGGTCGTTTGTTTGTTCATTTCGGCAATGGAGGTTGTCAGCGGAATGCCTTTTGGACAGGATTGCACACAGTTCTGTGAGTTACCACAGCCCTCGATGCCTCCGTCTTCCATCAACGCTTCCAGACGATCGTCGGCGTTCATCTCCCCTGTTGGGTGAGCGTTGAACAGACGCACTTGGGACAGTGCTGCTGGACCGATAAAGTCTGTTTTCTCATTGACGTTCGGGCATGCTTCCAGACATACACCACATGTCATGCATTTGGACAGCTCATATGCCCACTGACGCTTCTTCTCAGGCATTCGTGGACCTGGACCAAGGTCATAGGTACCATCGATCGGAATCCATGCTTTTACGCGTTTCAGGGCGCTAAACATCCGGCTACGATCGATGACCAAGTCACGAACCACTGGGAATGTCTTCATCGGTTCGATACGAACAGGCTGTTCGAGCTTGTCGATCAGGGCTGCACATGCTTGACGTGGCTTGCCGTTGATGACCATGGAGCAGGCACCGCAGACTTCTTCGAGACAGTTGGAATCCCAGCACACGGGTGCAATGGATTTGCCATCTGTATTGACGGGGTTTCGCTGAATCTCCATCAGGGCGCTGATCACATTCATGTTGGGACGGTACGGAAGCTCAAATTCTTCGTTGTACGAAGATGACTCCGGGCTGTCCTGACGGGTGATGATAAACTTGACGGTTTTGTTGGCTGTAGCTTGTTCCGCCATATCGTAGTCCCCTCCTCTGGTGACGATGATTGTATTGCTGATGCGCAAAATGTTTTGGTGCACGGGAGACGCTTCGTCAGCGGAATGCCCCTCTGATCGCTGTTATCCCCGGATTTTTTTGATCAACCCTTCCCAGGGTTAAAATCCGGTGATAAAGGCGAGCGCTTCTTCTGGGCATTTCCGCTTCCTCCGCTACGTCGTGCACTGGGGTCACTTTGCTGGAAACTGCACTCCATTCATGCTGGATGGGCAGTATTAAAGTGCTGAAGCATCGCTAGGCGCTTGCTTCTTCTGGGCATTGCTGTTTCCTCCGCTACGTCGTGCATGCAGGGTCACTTTGCTGGAAAACTGCACTCCATTCATGCTGGATGGGCAGTATTGAAGTTCTGAAACATCGCTAAGGCGGTTTGCTTCTTCTGGGTATTTCCCTCACGTTGATGGCAGTAACTTTGAAGAAGCTTTGCTTCTTCAAAGTTCTCCTGCCTCTCGTTCAGGTGTTTAACTATTCATTACATGAATAGTGTGGTACTTCTTAATCCTTGGAGTAATCCCGGATACGTGGTGGGATCAAGGATACGTCTACTGGCTCGTACGAGATTTTCGGGCCTTCCTTCGACCAGCTTGCGATAGTCGTTTTCAGGAACTCTTCGTCATTACGTTCCGTGAATTCCGGTTTGTAATGCGCGCCGCGGCTTTCGTTACGCAGCAGTGCGCCTAGTGTCATCGCTTCTGCCAGTTCAATCATGTTCCACAGTTGGCGAGTGAATGCTGCGCTCGGGTTATTCCAACCGGAGCTGTCATACATGTTGATTTTGCCATAACGCTCTTTCAATTCCTTGATCTTGCCAATCGTGGCTTCAAGCTTGTCGTTGTAGCGCACAACCGTCATGTTGGCTGTCATCCACTCGCCAAGCTCTTTATGAATAACATAGGCATTTTCCGTGCCCTGCATTTTCAAGATGCCTTCATATTTGTCGCTTTGTTGTTTGGTGTGTTTCTCAAATACGGAAGATGGGATATCAGCGGACGATTTTTTAAGTCCTTTGATATATTCAGCCGCTTTTGGTCCAGCCACCATACCACCATAGATCGCAGATACCAATGAGTTTGCACCCAGACGGTTCGCACCATGGTATTGATATTCACATTCACCAGCTGCGAACAGCCCCGGAATGTTAGTCATTTGGTTATAATCTACCCACATGCCGCCCATAGAATAATGGACTGCCGGGAAGATTTTCATTGGGATTTTACGCGGGTCATCGCCCATGAACTTCTCATAGATCTCAATGATTCCGCCGAGTTTAACATCCAGTTCCTTTGGATCTTTATGAGACAGGTCGAGATAAACCATGTTCTCACCGTTCACACCCAGACCCATATCTACGCAGACGCTGAAGATTTCACGAGTCGCGATATCACGTGGAACCAGGTTACCGTAGGATGGATATTTTTCTTCAAGGAAGTACCAAGGTTTTCCATCTTTGTACGTCCAGATCCGTCCACCTTCACCACGCGCGGATTCAGACATGAGACGTAACTTGTCATCCCCTGGAATGGCTGTCGGGTGAATCTGAATGAACTCCCCGTTGGCGTAATTTACACCTTGCTGATACACCGCACTTGCCGCTGTACCTGTGTTAATTACAGAGTTGGTCGTTTTACCGAAGATGATCCCCGGACCACCACTCGCCAGAATAACCGCTTCTGCCGGGAAGGTCTGTACCTTCATCGTTTTCAGATCCTGAGCCACGATCCCGCGACATACACCTTCATCATCCAAAACCGCCTGCAGGAACTCCCAGTTCTCATATTTCGTAACCAGACCAGCTGCTTCCCAGCGACGTACCTGCTCGTCTAATGCATAGAGCAATTGTTGTCCTGTTGTCGCTCCGGCAAACGCTGTACGGTGATGCTTCGTTCCTCCAAAACGACGGAAATCAAGCAAACCTTCCGGTGTCCGGTTGAACATTACGCCCATACGGTCCATCAAGTGAATGATGCCAGGTGCTGCTTCGCACATCGCTTTAACAGGAGGTTGGTTCGCAAGGAAGTCACCGCCGTATACCGTATCGTCAAAGTGTACCCATGGGGAGTCACCCTCACCCTTGGTATTTACCGCTCCGTTAATGCCGCCTTGTGCGCATACAGAGTGGGATCGTTTAACAGGAACCAGTGAAAATAAATGAACATGGACTCCGGCTTCAGCCGATTTGATCGCCGCCATCAATCCCGCGAGACCGCCGCCCACAATAATTACATTCGTTGATGCCATTGCTGTTCACTCCCTTATAAGTCAGCATTTATACGCTAAATGCTTAAATTAGAACTGTTTTTACTGCGTCAATCATCGAAGTAGCTGTCTGGAAATCAATGCTCCGGAAAGCAAATAGTGAAGCAATAAACATGATGGAAACAATAGCGAACAAGCTCATACATACGTAAGAGGATACACGTTGCGCACGCGGACCAACCGTAATTCCCCAGCTAACGAGGAACGACCATAGACCATTGGCAAAGTGATATGACGCCGCAACCACACTGATCATATATATCGCAAAGGTTATCGGATTCGTCACCGCATCATGTATGACGCCGCCAATCTCTTCATGGGATACATTCCCCAGCGCAATCTGTACTCGCGTCTCCCATACGTGCCAGATGACGAATACAAACGTAATAATACCGCTTACCCTCTGTAACGTGTAGCGCCAGTTGCGCTCATTGCCAAAACGGCCCACGTTAGGCTTGGCCTGATAGGCAATATAAAGACCGTATACACCGTGATAGAACAACGGCAGCCAGATAAGTAACGCCTCGATCACAATAACAAGAGGCAAACCGTTCAGAAATGCAACAGCACCGTAAAAAGCTTCTTTGCCGCCTTCAACTGCTGTGAAGTTTGTCACCAAATGCTCAGCAAAGAACAGACTGAGCGGAATGACGCCAAGCAAGGAGTGCAGCTTTCTGGAGTAAAACCCTTTCATAAAATGTCGATCCCCTTTCGCTAAATACAACGTTTTCATAAATGATTTCACTTATCATGACACGAATCCTTTTCCATGAAAAGGTTCGACAAATTGTTCCGTTTTCCCTAGGTGTGAACAACTTGTGTCACGAACCATGTTACTCCTTTTTTTCTTATAAGGGAATTGCAATATAATTATTAAATGTTATAACCTATAGGTATAAGCAGTGAAACATTGGGTTTACAGGCTATACAACATGGAAAACGATTAAGCAAGGGCAAGAATCACATTCATGGAAAAGAGGTTATTGTTCATGTTTGAGGAGTTAAATGCATTTGCGGCGGTCGTGGAGCAATCCAGCCTAAACCGCGCATCCAAGTTACTGAACTTGTCCCAACCCGCACTCTCACGCAAAATTGCCAAATTGGAGGATGAACTCGGGGTTGCCCTGTTCCACCGCCGTGGCAAACGGCTGGAGTTAACCAGTGTGGGCCAGTTCACCTATACCTACGCTGTAGAACAGAAGCAGCAGCAACAGAAGTTCCTCACCATGCTGGCCCAGTATAAAGACGAAGAACAGAGCACCATTACACTCGGAGCCAGTCTGACGACGCTTCAAACTACGTTACCACCTCTCGTCAATGCCTTTATGGAGAAACATCCAAATGCCGAACTGAAACTGTTGACGGGAAAAACACATGAAATTGTGTCGTTTGTGCGTGACAAAAAAGCCGATGTGGGCATTGTCGCCTCCTCCATCAGCGAAGTGGGGCTTAACTGTGTGCCGCTCTTTGACGATCACCTGGAACTGGTTGTGCCGCTTACACACCCCTTGTCCGGTAAGGAAGCCGGGATGGAGCATTTGCAGGATCTGCCGATGATCACGTTCTCCAAAGGCACCTGGTACCGCAAATTAACGGACGATCTTTTCCAGCGCTGTGCCGTGATGCCGGATATTCGTATGGAGATTGATTCCTTCGAAGCGATCATACGACTTCTGCCTTCCGCCAAAGCTGCTGCTCTATTGCCCAAGTCATATCTTCGTCCACAATTACTCGCGGACAATGATCTTGTTTCTGTTCATTTGCCTCAATTACAGCAGACCCGCAGAACAACCTGTATGATCTATGGAGAAAAAGAGGACCTCAGCGAGACTTCCAGACAATGGGTCAAGGAGACGGCTGCACTCTTTACAGCAAAGGCGCCATTACCCTCAAGGAGGACTACGACGCCTTTGCCTTGATCTGAATCAGCCAGGTACTAACGCCTGGCTTCCATATTTAACTCATCTTAATTATCAGCTCTCTTGGCTGATAACCTCTTCTTCAAATCGGTCGATATCTGCATTATTACCAATAATGACCATGATATCCCCCATTTGAAGCGAATCCAGTGCCGTCGGAGCAATGATGACCCCGGCTTCTTTCTGTAACGCTACAATGCTGCAACCAAAACGTACACGTGCATTCAGGGTCGAAAGGGTCTTGTTGTGCAGACAGGCGGGAACCTTCATCTCGACAATACTGTAATCATTGGATAATTCAATATAATCCAGCAAATTCGGGGTAACCAGCTGATGGGCAACCCGAATGCCCATATCCCGCTCAGGATAAACGACACGATCAATCCCCAGTTTATCCAATGCTCGTCCGTGAAGGACGGATATGGCCTTGGCCACGACCGTCTTGACGCCCAGCTCTTTTAACAGAATCGCGGTGAGAATGCTCGTCTGAATATCATCTCCGATGGCTACGATACCACAATCAAAATTGCGAATACCCAGAGAGCGCAACACTTCCTCATCTGTGGCATCGGCTACAACGGCATGGGTGACCAATTCACTCATGTCTTCGACGACTTCTTCATTTTTATCGATTCCGAGCACCTCGTAGCCGAGTTCCATTAATTCCTGTGCCAGACTGGAGCCAAACCGCCCAAGCCCAATCACCGCAAACTGCTGTGTTTTCATTGTTCTTCACGAACCCCTTATCCAAATCATTTTCAATCACTAAAAATAGATTTATCCAATAATCATTTTGCCTTCCGGATACCTGTATAACTCTTTACCCTTTTTCTGCCCAAGTGCATACGCTAATGTGATCGGTCCAAGCCTTCCTGCAAACATCGTAAAACAGATCAGGAGTTTGCCCAATGTAGTCAACTTCAGCGTCAGTCCCAGCGATAATCCGACAGTACCAAAGGCCGATGTTGTTTCAAATAATATCATCATAAAACTGGCGTCTTCTGTGGTACTCAGTGCCATCGTTACAGCTATGATGAACAAAAGCGCCAGCAATGTAATGGTAAGCGCCTTGAAAATCCGTTCCTGTACGAGCCGATAGCGGAAAAACACGATATCTTCACGTCCACGCATCATGGCGATGACCGCGCCAGCCATAATCATAAATGTCGTTGTTTTGATCCCGCCTCCGGTAGAACCCGGCGAAGCACCAATGAACATCAGAATGATCATAAAGAACTGTGTTGCCTGTCTGAGTCCGGCAATATCTACCGTATTGGCTCCTGCTGTTCGCGGCGTAACGGACTGGAAGAATGAACCGAGAATTTTGCCACCCCAGTTCAGGCCACCCAGTGTCCGTGGATTGCTAAATTCAAATACGAAAATGACAAGTGCACCAAACACAATCAACAATCCAGTCATTAACAGTACAACTTTGGAGTGCAGAGACAGCTTCCGCGTTTTGCGGTAATCCACCAGGTCTGACAGCACTACAAAACCGATACCACCAGAGACAATCAGGAATATCGCTGTAAAATTAACCAACGGGTCATACACATAACCGGTCAGACTGCGGAAATCCCCAAACATATCAAAGCCCGCATTGTTGAACATGGAGATCGCATGCCAATAGCCATAATAGATCGCCTGTCCGACTGGCATGTCGAATGACCAGCGGATGGCAAACAGTGTGCCACATATGCCTTCGATAATGAGTGAGTAGATCACAACTTTACGAATGAGCCGGACGATACCCTCCATCGTGCTCTGGTTCATCGCTTCCTGTAGAATCAACCTTTCTCTGAGCGAGATCCGCCGTTTGAACGCAATGGCAACCAACGTGGACATTGTCATGAAGCCCAGTCCGCCAATCTGAATCAGAATCGCGATCACAACCTGACCCAGCACCGAGAAGTGAGTCCCTGTATCGACCACTACCAAACCAGTGACACAAACAGCCGAAGTTGCTGTAAAGAGCGCATCAATAAATGCAAGACTGTCACCGTTACGGTTGGATGCCGGAAGCATTAACAGCAATGTGCCTACCAATATGATGCCAGCAAACCCTAACACAAGAATACGGGGCGGCGATAATCGCATCCATTGAACATTCAGTTTCACTTGAGTATCTTCCACCTCTTCTACAATGAAAATAACTCCACACCCGTGGAGCCTTCTTCATTTGTAATGCTGTTGCCAAACGTTAAACATGTATGAATCAGATTAAAACGACATATATAATGAAGTTGGAATATATTCTATTCGTTCCCTTGTTGTGCGAAAGACATGCGAATCGTTGCACATTTGCTTCAAAATTATAAGCGTTGCGACGTTTGTAGACAAAACGTTTTTTGTGTAAATAGCATCGAATTCAGCCAAAAAGGGAAAAACTCAGATATGGCGACGGATGGATCAGATTCTTTCGGTCCTTTTCATTCATTTTCAAGGATTTACACCAGTTTTCGTTACATCATTGGCATTCGGTGCTTGGCCTGTGCTATGTTAACTTTAATATCCATATTAGTGCGTGTTCAAAAAAGGGCGGTTTTCAGTACCAAGAAGATGGGATGAAGCCAGAGACTTTTTGAACAACCTCTATTAAATAAGGAGGAACAACATTACATGAATCCCTTAGGGCAGCCTTTGCAACTTAAGGCTAACTTCAAGCGGCTGGGGTTGCTTGCGGCGATTGGCCTGATTCTATTTTTTGTATTTCAGATCTTTCCTGCCACCTCATCGCAAACAACAGAAATTTCGTCTACGTCCTTCATAACCAAGGAGCAGGCGACGCAATCCGCACGATCATTCGCAGCTTCTGTGAATGACTATACACTGCCAAATGATGATGAAAAAACCCTGGTAACCTACCAGACACATTCGGATATCTACGGGTATATGGCCAAAACCAAACAACTTGATACCTATAACCAGAAATGGGAAACAAGCTATCCTTACGATGTATTCCGCGTTCGTTTGCCTGATCAGGACAAAGGCGGTTATCTTCATGTTGACGTACATATGAAAACAGGAAAAGTGGTCGGCTTCAAACGGGAACTGCCTTCTTCCCTCTACACCGCCATTGAGGCGGAACAAAGCACCGGGAAAGTGACCACATCGCAAGTACTTGCTGAAGGCAATATATCTTTGGACGAGAAACAACAGCTTGCGGCTGGCGTTCTGACCGAATTTGGTTATGAAGTGCCGGCACTTCAACTGGAGACTCGCGATGGTGAAGCGGGACTGAAGTATGTGGATTCTGAAAAAGCCATTGGAGACTCCAAGCTTGAACTGAACTTTACGTTTGAAGAGGGTGCGGTACGATCGTTCGATCCTGGCTTCTCGGTCCCTGAATCCCATACCGATTATGTGAAAGCTCAGACGCGACAAGCCAACTGGATGACCTATGGCGGCTATGCGTTCCTGACCCTTGTTCTGGGCGTGCTGGCCATTATCTATAGCATTCTGACCCGAACACATACTTCTTTCAAACGCGGGATCATTCTCTCACTGGTGTATTTCGCAGCTTCGGTGATTGGCACGCTGAACATGATTCCTCTGCTTCAAGCACAGGGATTCTCCAACTTCATGTTAGCGTTCCTGATGTTATTTCAGATAGGTATTACACTGGTCATGAGTGCAACCATCTATCTATCCCTCGTTGCCGGTGACGGCATGTGGCGTAAAATCGGTCTGAACCCTTGGCCTCGTGCCAAAGAACCGGGATACGGAAAATATGTACTTCACAGCATGGTTGCCGGTTACCTGTGGGCATTCATTCTACTGGGTGTGCAATCCATCCTGTTCTTCATTCTGGAGCGGAGCATTGGCACATGGTCAACAACGTCAGCAGATCAATCTACATTCAATATGACCTATTCGTGGCTCTTCCCGATCATGGCCTGGATGGCCGGTATTGGTGAAGAAGCCGTCTATCGACTGTTCGGCATTCGTATGATGCAAAAGATTGTGCGTAACACGTTTATTGCCTGTCTGATTCCAACCATCATTTGGGCACTTGGACACACATTGTATCCGATCTATCCAGTAATCACCCGTCCCATTGAGCTGTTAGTGATTGGATTGCTGTTCAGTCTGATCATGCTGCGTCACGGCTTCATTGCCGTTGTATTCGCCCATGTGATCTTCGACAGCTTGCTGATGGGACTCAGCTTGGTCTTTATGGGAGATGCCCTGAATATGGCTGCCGGACTCTTCTGGATTGTACTCCCGGCCATCGTTGGATATGTGATCTACAAATTCAATCCAAAACAAAAAGAGAAGCCGTATGTTACGACTCCTCATCCCGAAGTGCTGCAATAATCTGATTTGCCAGTTTGTCACCAATAGATAGAGGCCGGAAGTCTTCGACGCTGGCCTCTTTTATTTTGCGCAAAGAGCCAAAATGCTTCAACAGCAACTTACGCCGCTTTTCTCCAATACCCGGAATGGCATCCAAACGTGATGTCACCATCGATTTGCCACGCTGTTCCCGGTGGAACGAGATCGCAAAACGGTGGACCTCTTCCTGTATCCGCTGCAACAGGTAGAATTCCTGACTATCCCGTGGCAGGGAGATGACTTCCGGTGGATTACCGATCATCAACTGCGAAGTTTTATGCTTCGCATCCTTCACCAGTCCACATACCGGAATAAACAGCCCCAGCTCATTTTCCAAAATATCAACCGCAGCCGAGATCTGTCCTTTACCACCATCGACCACAATCAGGTCAGGCTGGGTCAGGTTTTCTTTTAATACCCGCTCGTAACGGCGACGGATAACTTCTCTCATGGTTTCATAATCATCCGGTCCTTCAACCGAACGGACCTTATATTTCCGATATTCCTTCTTATCCGGTTTACCATCCGTAAATACGATCATGGCGGATACCGGGTTCGTACCCTGGATGTTCGAGTTATCAAACGCTTCAATACGGTGAAGCTGATCCAGTCCAATATATCGGCCTAGCCCTTCAGCAGCTTTGGATGTCCGTTCTTCATTTCGCTCAATTAGACGGAACTTCTCTTCCAGTGCTACACGTGCGTTATCTACAGCCATGGTGATCATCTGGCGTTTCAATCCACGTTGTGGGATGAGCACTTTGATCTCCAACCACTCCTGTAAAGCAGCAGCAACCTGAGTGGGGTCTTCCAGTCCTGATGGGAGCTTTTCAGTTGAAGTAGTTGTATCCATTATTGGAGCATCCTCTTGCATACTATCAGGCTGTTCAACTTCTGACTCAGCGGCACTTCCATAAGGTGCCCGGGTCTCAGCAACCAGTGGCTGGTTAGCTGTACTTTGCTCCACTTGTTGCGTCTGTTCGAACTCTATCGTAACTGCGGCAGGCACCGATCCATCAGCATCAGATAACGTATCCAAACTGTCGTTATCCGTTGCAAATTCCTTGGGCATTTCCGGCAACAAAATTTCTTGTGGCAATGCCGGATTATCACTGTAATACTGTGTTACATAGGACATGAAATCACTGTACGCCTCACCGTAAAACGGGAAGGTGGAGACATGGCGTTCGATCATTTTACCCTGACGCATATATAGAATCTGGACACACATCCAGCCTTTATCAATGGCAAAACCAAATACATCACGGTCTCTGGCATCGGCCATCGTAATTTTCTGTTTTTCCATCATCGCATCAATGGCGATTACCTGGTCGCGCAGTTCCTTGGCACGTTCAAAATAAAGATCCTCCGCAGCCTCTTGCATCTTACGCTGCAAATCCTTCTTGATCTCTTCGTGACCACCGCTCAGAAATGAACCAATCTCCTGGGAAATCTGGTCGTACTGCTCCTTCTCCACTTCCTTCACACAAGGGGCAAGACACTGTCCCATGTGATAGTACAGGCACACTTCTTTGGGCATTACACCACATTTGCGCAGAGGATACATGCGGTCGAGCAATTTTTTCGTTTGGTGTGCCGCATATGAGTTCGGATAAGGTCCGAAATATTTGGCTTTATCTTTCAGCACACGCCGGGTTACTTCCAACCGGGGGTGCTTTTCATTTGTAATTTTAAGATACGGGAATGTCTTGTCATCCTTAAGCAATACGTTATAACGCGGCATATGTTTCTTGATCAGGTTACACTCCAGAATGAGTGCTTCCATGTTACTGCCCGTCACGATATATTCAAAATCACGGATTTCGGAGACCAGTCGCTGAGTCTTTCCGTTATGACTACCGATAAAATAAGAGCGTACGCGGTTCTTCAGAACTTTAGCCTTACCTACATAGATAATCGTGCCTTCACTATTCTTCATCAGGTAACATCCAGACATATCTGGCAGCAAAGCGAGCTTGTGACGAATCTGCTCCAATGCCTTCTCCTGATCCTGCAAATCATTCATGAATTGGTCCATAATTCGGTGAATCCTCCTTCCCGAAAAAAGTATAAATAAAAGGTTACACTAAGCCATTCTGATTACAGTACCGTCTTCCAATCCGTTATTGGATTGTCTCTGAGTCACCTTTTTTTATAAGAAGAAACTAAAGATAATTCACACTGACACTACGATGACAGAACAACCTTCCAATCCCTGTTATCCCCAGATTTTTTTCATTCCCTTTTCTCAAGGGAAAAATCTGTTGATAAAGGGGAACGCTTCGCTTTTTCAGGTTTTTTCTGTCCTCTCCGTTACTGTGTAAATAATTAGTTCCAACTATATATCAGAGATGAATCCGGGATAAAGACGAGCACTTCGCTTCTCCAGATCGGTTCTGTACTCTACAATCAAGTGTGAAAAATATTTTTACTTTATATTGTCCTATATAAAGGTATTCGACGCAAAACGCCCCCGGCATGTAAACCGGAGGCGTATGTGTAAACCTGTAAATTATTGGTGTTTTGCGATAATTCCTTTGAGCGCATCTTTCGAATTCAGACCAACCACTTTATCTACCGGTTGACCGTCTTTGAAGAAGATCAAAGTTGGAATGCTCATTACGCCAAAGCGGGAAGCAGATTCCGGATTTTCATCCACGTTAACTTTAGCAATTTTCACTGCATCGCCAACTTCTGTGGACAGCTCTTCCAGGATTGGAGCGAGCATTTTACAAGGACCACACCAAGGCGCCCAGAAATCAACAAGAACCGTTCCTTCGCCTTCTACTTCAGCGTTGAAGGATTGATCGGATACGTTAACAATAGCCATGAAATTGTCCTCCTTATATATACTTACGGTTTTATTTTAACCTGTAACGTCGTGAACGACACTTCCAGTATAACACAGGTACGTCAAACTTGTGAATTGAACGCTGCAATGTTCATCTTCCCAACATCAAATCTTCACAATTACAGGATGTGGCATACCAACTTCAAAATCTTTACAAACGCTTTCTTTTCCAAGTATACTAAAATTACTCCGGGTTTCAGCCCCAATACGGGCAAGCTGTTTCCCCATAAGGAGGCAATAACATGGATGCAAATGTGCGGATCAGCGACCCGCGTGAACATGTGAACGAGGAACCCCGCAACGATCTATTTGATCTGATCGCGGGTGTTGCCGGCATGGCCGGCCTGATGACAGTGATCTTTTTCGGTATGGTTATCTTCAAATTCCTCACCGAATAGGACACTCACAGGTCTCACGCAGGACCAGAAAAGCCCGGTTTTCGCGACAATGCGAAAGCCAGGCTTTTTTTGGGACTACTTTAACTTTTGATTGCAATCAGCTCAGCTTCTAAATCGTAAGCTCCACCGATAAGAACCATTTCGTTCAATTAGCTCGGTTCAACGTTTGCCGCGCTGATTCTCACCCCGAACGGAGATGACATCCACAAATGGACGAATCCGGTCCATGAGACGCTGCCCTTTATTCATTTCCTCGCCGTCCCGATTGGTGAAACTAAGATGTTTCTCCAGCCCATCCAGATTGTAATTGGACGTATAGAACGTTGGTTTGCGATTCATCCGATAGTTCAGAATGGACCCCATCACATGATCTCGAACCCAAGGGTTCAGATTCTCTGCCCCGATATCATCAAAGATGAGCAGATCACAACTTTTCAAAATATCCGTCATTTCCTTCAGCTTCTGCCCTTCACTGATCATGGATTTCAGATCCTCCACAAAGTCAGGCATATAGATGATGACACCCGTATGGCCTGCAACCGCCAGTTCATGCAGCAGATAACACATCAGAAACGTCTTGCCTGTCCCGAATGTTCCTTCCAGAAACAGTCCTTGCGGAGATAATCCATTCTCCTTGGTCTCCCTAATATAACGAAGCACCTGATTCACTGCCGGAGCACGCATCCGATCCTTGCCCATAATCTCCACGTCGTTGTATCCGGCACTGAGTGCACGCTCGTCCACATAGAAACTGCGAATGCGTTGCTTAATGATATGTTCATTTTGCCGGGCGATATGTTTGGAACAAGGCGCTTTTATATCTATGATTTCGGGTTTACCGTTAAAATGTTCTACTTCCAGTTTGCAAAAGTGGCCCTGAAAATCGTTAGGACAGTTGTCGAGTCCCGGACAATTCGCACAGTTCTTAGAGTCTTTGGCGTACTGAAACAGCTTGCTCAGATCGGTCATGAGCTGTGCATCTTGCAGTTCAGGATGACCTGCGCGGAATTCGCGTACGTACGGATTTTCCATCAATTCCGCCGCAATCCGCCGCGATTGCTCACGAAAGGCAGGGTTCAGCTGCTGAAGCAGTCCTCCCAAGGATTCCATGGCTTCAAGCCCCCTTAATGTTTCAATATAGAATGAACAATTGAAGTGTACCCCTGACCATCTTGATGGCATAGGAACTTTCGATCATTTGCAATTCTACTGTTCATTCTATAGAAAAACAACCAATAACTCAACAGATACATCTGGTAAATAGCGTAACCCTTCCACCACCGTACGTAATGCCTAGTTTAGAGCACACTTGCAGTCCTGTACCTTTTAGTGTGTGTTCAAAAGTCTGTTTTTCGACTCTTTAAACAACTTTTATCAGCGGCGCAAGCCGACAGTAACGATCTCGCATGAACCTGTCTGTATGTTCCATTCCTTGCTGGCAAATGATAATGTCGACGCCTCTTCTATGTTGTGGGAATGAAGCATTTCGCCCTCTTCCTCCAGGATGTTGCTTTTGTACGCCGTTTCGAATGGCTGCGGAATCACTTGTGATGTTGCAAGCTTCAACGTGGCAGAGTTGGTGGTCATATTGAACCAGCGGAGCATCACATCACCGGAATCCTCATTTACCTTGAGCGAAGAAAATGCTAAACCGTCTCCTTGCCATGCAAACGGTGTGTTGCTAGGTGTCAGATAACCCGGGTGTACTTCAGTCTGTGCCAGCGTCCAAGGAACCTGGAACTGATACGCCTCAATATATGCACCTGACGCTGAACCATTGCCATCATGCGGAATGATCTCGATTTTAAACGTATGTTCACCAAGACATTGTGCTTCAGGTGTCGGGAACAAACCCCAGTCTCCAAGTTCACCCACAGCACGAAGGAGCGTAACCGCAATAGTATTGCGCCCATCCTGAAGGACTTCATATTCATTCAGACCCAGATTGGCAACGACCAATCCGGCGTCCTTTTCACTCACATCCACAAAATTCTGTTGATGTTGTGTATTGCTTGGATTTTGCCACTCTGGTGCAGGCTTGTTATCACGTGTTGCAATTTCGAACATGGAATCCACATGATGAACAGCAGATACAAGATCCGTCGGGAAAAGAGCACGTACCCGATGATCCTTCGCCTGATTGTTGAAGGTTGTCTCCAATTGTACTCCTTTTCCACTACGACTAAGTGATATAACCGTACGGATCTGAAGTGGAATCATTTTAGTTGAACGCTGGGCTTTACGATGTGGATAATAAATCAGTTCCCGCTGTTCCTGATCCAGCATCTCATCCGCTGACTCCGGTATTTCCCAATGATGAATCACCTCGAACGAGGCCAAGTATGATGTATCCTCAAGGACCCGAATTTCGGCCTGAAGTGCTTGTGTTGTCAAAGCAACTTCATTCTCTGGTTGTTTGAACATGTATTCATTACCGATATCACCCACATTTTCGTACACGCCAAGGTCCTTATAAATCCGGCCTGTTCGTTTGTCTGTAATTGTGAATGAACCGTTGTCTGCAATCGTGACGATCAAATGTTGATTTTCCATGCCACGTTCACCACGCAACAGCGTAGTCGTTTTTGACGGAGTACCACTCTTGGCATCATCCGCAGAGTTGACCAATGCATAGGTTTTCAGGCCAAATGCAGCTACATTCTCTGTTTCAAAACGAATACGAACACACCGACAGCTATACGGCTGACGGAAGCGGTCATCCGGCAGATCATAGCCAAATTGCAGACCCAGATCCTCCACCGTGCATGGAATGAGGTTACCATCTTCATCTACCAGTATGCGATCTGACAGGTCAACGGCTTTCATCTGCGTCGCCATCTCTTCCAATGTATATCCATCACGGAAATACAACCGAGCCGCGTCCAGTTCCATCTGAACCACACCGCTGCGTTCCCAACCCGTTGTATTAAACACCACAACAGGTCGAGCCTGCTCGCCATAACGTGCAAATATGGAGGTATCCACGGCTGTGGCAATCTGGCTGGTGCTCTCCTCAATCAATGCCTCTGCTACATGACGGCTCTTATCAAACCGTGTCACCATCTCACGGTGTACCTCATCCACACTGCATCCACAGATGCTGTCATGCGGGTGATTTTGCATCAGCGTTTTCCATGCATACGTCAGTTGATCATGTGGATAGGCATGTCCAAGCAGATAGGCAGAGGATGCCAGTGGTTCGGACACTTTTTCCAGCATGGTCTGGCCCAGTTGGTTCATCTGTTTCAGATACACACGAGCCGAGGCCGTGTTCACCAGAGTTCCCCAACCATCGGTACGCTGGCTGCGCAGTTCGCCTTTGACCGTGGACAGTTCATGTTCAGCCGATGCTCTCAGGGCGGTCAGATAGTCCGGGAAGTTCGAGTGAACAAACTCGATATCGGGATATAATTGCTCAGCCATACGGATGGCTTCTGGCAGGTCTCGCTGAATCGGTTGGTGATCACATCCGTTCATGTACAACAACTCAT
The DNA here is from genome assembly GCF_038002525.1 of Paenibacillus sp. FSL K6-4396. Taxonomy (NCBI): domain Bacteria; kingdom Bacillati; phylum Bacillota; class Bacilli; order Caryophanales; family Paenibacillaceae; genus Paenibacillus; species Paenibacillus sp. FSL K6-4396. The sequence goes on from NZ_JBBOCR010000001.1 coordinate 5,844,836, forward strand.
TGGTCGATGCATATTTCTCAGCGTCTGCAAGCTTGGTTTCCCAGAACTTGCGAGCCGAAGCCTCGTCTACCGGAACCTCATTCCCGTTGGAGTACCAGTTGGCAAACAATACGCCGAGCACTTTCGATCCATCTGGCCCTTCCCACATCAGCTCCGAGAAGCTTGATTCATATCCGGCATCCGATACCGTATTATTAAATCCCGTAGGCTTCACACCACGTCCAAAAAACACATTATCAATGCCCGATTGCTGCATCAGCTGCGGAGTCTGTCCGACCAATCCGAATGTATCGGGAAAGTAACCAATTTTCGAAGGGGTGCCGTAACGTTTGGCGTCCTTATGTCCAACCTGCATGTTGCGCACATTGGCTTCTCCACTTGTTAGAAACGCATCCTGTAAAATGTACCATGGTCCAATCACAATCCGTCCATTGCGGATATGTTTCTCCAGTCGTTCCTTCTGCTCCGGTCGAACCTGAAGATAATCTTCGATGATAATCGTTTGTCCATCCAAATAAAAGCTTTTGTAGTCCGATCCCTCATCAAGCTGATCCAATAGTGAATCCACGAGCTGAATGAGCCGCATATGATGCTTCTCATACGGCAAGTACCATTCCCGATCCCAGTGGGTATGCGAAATAATGTGTGCTCTTTTCGACTTGTTTGTCTGTTTGGTCATCGTGTTACGCCCCCTCTTTCCTCTTGTTGTATAATCTCAACCTCATCCGGGCGATATATGGCATTCAGCTTTCCAGAAGCATCTGTCGCAAATAACACCGAACGATTCTTCTCCAATTGGAACGAGTACGATACACCTGTACGTTGATCTCTCACATGAACTTCATGGTTCAAGGCAAACTCCGATACAAATACATACAGATTTCCTTTTGGAAAACTCAGCTTCCGGCCGTAGATCCCTGCGATATCTCCGCCAGATATCCATTCCAACTCCTGTTCGATGCCCGAAATCTCGGTTGCATAACGATACAATTCAGCAAGTGGCTCGTCCCGTCCATTTAACTCGAGCGGCAGTGGAGTCCATATTAATTTCCCTTTGCCCAAAGGCAGAACGTGTACTTCATCTGGTGTAACATTATCCCTGTGAAGCAAAGTCTCCTTCGCCACCTCGGCGATACGACGCCGTCCATAGGTCACCCGGTGATTCACGCCATTAATATTCAGCAGTTCTTCCCGCTGCACGTTACCCAGACTGCGTTTGCCTACGATATGATCTGCCCGGTCAGTTGCCTTCCAGTATGCATCCAGCCCCAGTGGTCCAGTGATGAGCAGACTTGTACCTTCCTTCTCCGCAAACGTGAGCAATTGTTGAAGTGCATCGCTGTCCATATTGTGCGGACTCGGCACGATAATCAGTTTCGGTAGCTGCTGCTCCAGTGCTTCCAGATGATATTCGGATAACGCACGGAATGGCAATTTCAGATCATAGGACATCACGCGAGTAAGCTTCGTTGTGGCATCATATGCCAGGGCACGGTTGGAGAAGTCATTGGAATACGGGAACACCACTGCAATATCCTCCAGCTCACGGTCTTCAAAGAGATCACGAATGCCATGCATGAATCGGCCGAAATCATAAGATACATCCGCCTCCGGTTTCTCCGTACCATCTGCACGCAAGGCTCCGATATGAGACTCATTGGCATTATCCATATAAAAGTTGGTGTTCCATATCCATTGCACCGCTCCTGCGCCGCCTGTCGAGAAAGCATAGGCGTACTTGCGTTCGAGAATGCCACGAAGCTCTTCTTCCGTACGTTTGGCTCGCCCATCCGGGGTTTCCACATACATGATGCCCGTCTCCTGGATGAGATTTGGCTTATGTGGCGTTTTAGCGAAAATTCCATCCCAGATCAGATCATCATTCAACCACCAGGAATGCACGGTTGTATAATCCACTTCTCGTTCATAGAAGAATGGCGAAGGACGCTGTGCACCAAGGGCTTCGTCCTGTCCCACAGTGACCAGATGATCCGGTACCAGATCCTTGATCGTACCTACAAGCTCTCTTGCCCAAACATTGTGCATTTCCATGGAGAAAAGACAGTAATCGAGCCAGCGTGTTCCTTTTTTGGCCTTGTGCATGTCCTGTACATCAAAGTTAATCTCTTCTGCCTCCGGGATCACCGCGGCTGCAAAATTGGGGAGCTGCTTCGGTGACATGTTCCATGCCTCCTGCAACGCTTCAATCGTCTGATGCCGCTGCTGAAGCCATTCGACAAAGGCTTGCTGTTCATATGAATCCCTCGCCGAGCGTGGACCAGCTGAGAAGATGCGCACCGGATCAAACATGGATGGCTCATTAATCAGATCCCAGTCCACATGTGTTGTATGCGTGTGACGACTGACGATACTGCGGATGAAACGTTTCTGTGCTTCGACACTCTGCGGGTCCAAATACGGATTCGTTCCTTCCCATGTCTCCGGTGTAAAGGAGAAGAAAGTGAACGTGACCTGCAAGCCGTGGCGCTTCGCCGTTAAAATAAATGCATCAATGGCACGAAGCACATCCTCTGCCATATGACCGTCCACCTGCATCATGTTGCGATAGGCGGTCCAAATTCCCGTCCGAATCCAGTTGATTCCTGCTTTTGCCATCTGGGCCATGTCTCGATCCCAAACATCCGCATTCGGCAGAAATAAAAATTTCCGTGCCACATCGGAGGTCATGTAGGTCATGCCTACAACGGGCAGAGGACGTCCGTCTTTTACAAAATAGTCCCTGCTGCGGGTAATCACTTCCCCTTCTGCCAGCAATGCTGCATCTTGTCCCCAGAAGCCTTGACGCAAGGCCCGAACTTCCCCGTCAGGTGCCTGCGCGTGGCATACGATCCGATACAGCCCACTTTCAATGGAAACCGGGAGAAGTATACGTTCGAAACGCTGCTCACCGGAAACTTCCATCTCCAGTTGATGGCTCCATACCTTCTCCGTCGTTCCACTTATGCGATCCTCATGCTCGACCGTTATGTCAAACGTCCACAGCTCGGACTCGGTAAGTCTATTGCCTGCACGCTGTAAAATCTGGCCTTGAAGTGTGAGTACAGCCCGTTCATCTGGCTCATACGAAGCATAATTCGTTTTCAGGGATAACTCAGTTACACCTTGCGCACAGAATTGCGCCCACTTCACAATCTCGTCAGCGCCATCCTGCGTCCAGAATGAGGTGGTCAGCGGCAGGTGCACAAATATCCATCGTGAACCAACGAAAGTCCCGCGCGAGTTTTCCCACAGAACGACCGGAGCGGCGATGCTACGTCCATCCTTGCTCATGCCACGAAGTAATGGATAAATCTGCGTACTCATGGGACCGGATGAACCCATCTGGTGGGGCAGATCACTTGTTTTGGTTGTATGTGGAACCAGATTCCATGTATCTGCCTTCTCGAACAGCCCCTCTTTCCCAGTGAGAAGCGGGATCTGTTCGGATGACGTGTACGATTGCACATTGGCAGAAGATACGTTCAGTGCCTCATGAATATAGAGTTCCTGATGATACGCGGTCTGCTCGGACTCTACAACCCATGCCCCATTCTCATATCGAACCGGACGTTTAAAGGGTGCGCCCCCCATACTGATCAGGCTTCCGCCCTGGTGCAGGTAAGCTGCAATCTCCGTCCAGGCGGACTTGGGAAAATAGGGTGCATGCAGATTGACCAGACATCCTTCACCAGCCGTCGCTTTCAACGCCTCTGCAAGTTCATCAGCGTTTACAACGGTGATCTCTTTGACTGCTTTCCATGTATTCAGAGCCTGCTCAGTTGGAAAAGCACCTTCCATTGGAAACGCAGGATCAGCGAAAATAATCAGCTTTTTATCATTAGGTTGGATACTCATAACAGGCCATCCTTCATGGATTTATAGACCAACTGGGAGAACAGGCTGTTGGACCATGCAAACCATTTTCGTGTAAAAATCGTTGGATCATCAGCGTGGAAGCCTTCATGCATATAACCTGTATCCGCATCTGTCGCTTCGAGCATGCGAATAATCTCCAGTTTCTCCTCGGCAGACTGCGCAGTCAGACCTTGCATGGACAATCCCATATGCCAGATGTAATCTGGTGGTGTGTGCGGGCTACCGATTCCTTTGGCAACCTTGCCCTCATAATAGAACGGGTTCTCTTTGCTCAGAGCGAAGCGGCGGGTATTTTGGTAGATCGGATCATCCGCTGTGACGTAACCCAGATATGGAATGGACATGAGTCCCGGTGTACCCGCATCGTCCATAAGACAGTGGTTGCCATAACCGTCCGTCTCGTACGCATAGATCGGTCCAAATTCCGGATGACGATAAATACCGTACAACTGAATGCCGTGATCTACGTCCTGCTCCAGATCCTTCAATTCCTGCAAAAGTTCCATATCCCGGAACACCCACTCGGCAAACTCCTGCATTTGGCGCAGAGCTACCACCGCGAACATGTTGCCAGGGATATTGTAGTGGAAATCACACGCATCATCACTGGAACGGAAACCGGACCAGATCATACCCGTGTAGTTGACTGGCATACCCTTTCCGTGATTGCGCAGGGAATCTGTTGGGATACCGTTATTGCGAGTGAAGCGATATGGAGATTGTTCCATGTGATGCTGTTCGACTTTGAACAGGTCCACGATTTTACGCATCGCTGCTTTGAAGCTTGAATCGAAAATGTCAGTCAGTTCGGTTTCCTTCCAATATAAGTACGCCAAACGTACAACAAAACATAATGAGTCAATCTCAAATTTGCGTTCCCACACCCAAGGTGACATCTCGGTCTCGTCCGTAGTGTTCCAATGCCAGTCGTTAGCAGTCTCATTGAAGGCATTGGCATATGGATCGATGTGAACATATTGGATATGACGTTTGATCAGCCCGCCAATAATGCGTTGCAGGTCCTCATCTTCTTTTGCAAACGGAATGTAATGTACAACCTGCTCCACGGAATCACGCAACCAGGAAGCCGGAATATCTCCTGTGATAACAAAAGTCGTACCGTCCTCCATCAACTTCGTTGTTGTTTCAATAGTGTTGGGGAAGCAGTTTTTGAATAATTGAAGCAGTTTCGGTCGGTGAGCCAGTTTCTGTTCTGCTTCTTCGAGCACGGCCTGAATGGATTGTGGCAAAGCAACAGGTGGCATGGGTATTTTCGGTAATCTGAACTGTTCCATGGATGAGTGCAACTCCTTAAACAAATTGAATGGTGTAGCTGTACAGGATGAAACAAAAAATTTACACGGGACCACTGCGCGGTCAGAAATATCCTCCGATCGCTGTTATCCCCAGATTTTTTTGATTCCCTTTTTTAAAGGGTGAAATCTGGGGATAAAGGCGAACGCTTCGCTTCTTCGAATTCTTTCTGTCCTCTCCGTTTATCGTGTAAATTTTTAGTTGAACATGTATAGCTCAAAAATATTTCAAAAAGGTTTACCGCAGTAGCACGGTTTGTATTTGGTAGGGTTTAAAAGATAGTGTAATCTGGCCGTTCGTGTGGGCCAGTGGTTTGATTGGTTCTTCCAGTGCGTTGGAATGGTACGCTTGCTCGAACGCATGTGGCCATTGCAATGTGATGTTTTCGCGTTTGCCTGAGGATTCATAGAAACGCAGCACGGTGCCGTGTCCATCCTCTGCCAGTTTGACGGTATCCAGAATGACATGCTGGCTTTCGAAGTTAATCCATGAGCCAGTTGCTGGACGTGAGTGAGCAACAGTTACTGTTGCATCTGCGGTTGGATATACTCCAGCCCCTGCGCTTTGTTGTGATTGATCCCTCTGCTGCACCTGTTCCATCGATTGCACTTGTTGTGGCTGTTGTATTTGCTCTACTTGTTGAACGACCACTTCCGTGTTCAATTCAGCTGCCTGACGTACGGTGTGTGCTGTCCTCCAGTCTCCGTCATGCGGATACAGGGAATAGGTGAATTCATGTTCTCCCAGATCGGCGGTGCGATCAGGCCATTTTGGGGCACGCAACAAGGACAAACGAATCGTGCTTCCTTGCACGTCATACCCGTACTTGCAGTCGTTGAGCAAACTCACGCCGTATCCATATTCGGATACATCTGCGAAGCGATGTCCGCAGACCTCATACTGGGCTTGTTCCCAGCTTGTGTTGCGATGTGTTGGACGTTCCAGTGTGCCAAACGGAATCTCGAATGTGGCCTTGGAAGTCACCACATCAATCGGGAAACCAACTTTCAGAAGTTTGTGATTCTCGTTCCAGTTCACCTGTGTTTGGAAGTCAATTCGCCGTAAGTCATGATAAAAGACGATATCTTGTGTAATCACCGATTGATGTAGCTTCCACCGGAAGCGCAGGACATCTTTCGTTGTACCCGCCAGCACCAGCTTTTTCTCCAACAGTTCCACTTCGCCAGCAATCTGTTCCTCATAACGACTGTCGATATCCCATGCATCCCAGAGCGTTGGGCGATCGTGGAAGAAGTGAAGTTGATTGCCACGTTCACCCGGCTTCAACATCTCACGCTCTGCGGTTTTATCCCACAAACGGGTGATCTCCCCACGTTCATTGAACTGCACATGATAAAAGGCAGTATCCCATGTATCATTAAAGGTTGGTTGTGCGGCAAGGGTGGTCATTTCCCGTACATTCGTTTCCCTTGTGTTTTCCGGTACCAGCCAAATCGTCTTATATCCAAACGCCGGAATGTCTGTCACGAGAATAGACATACTTCCATCCTCCCGATCCATCCGCAAGCGCTGGCCTTCTTCATCGATGCCGTAGCGATCCAAGCTATCCTGCACAGCCAATTGAACAACTGCACTGCGTTTCCAGCCCAGGCTGTTGAATACAACATAGGCTAATGAACCTTCCGGTCCCTCTGTGTTGATACCCGTTGTCAATGCTGTAACACCCTGGGTCAATCCGTTCTTACCTAATTCAAATACCTGTACATATTCCTCATTCGAAGTGACGTAGGATTCCGTAATCGCCGATCCCGGTATAATATCGTGGAATTGATTCAGCAAAATCAATTTCCAGCCGTCATGCAGTGCTGAACGCACTTCAGCTTCGGTATTCGCCTCCATATCTGGCAGAGCGAGTGTATTCCACAATTCAGCTTCACGATATAGAACTTCCGCTTTCCGGTTGTTGCGCTTATTACGCGCATGGGTCGTGTAGGTTCCCCGATGTAACTCCAGATACAGATCGCCATGCCACTTCGGAAGTACAGGTTGCTCCTTTTCAATTCCGGCAAAGAAAGCTCCAGCTGTGCTATAACGGCTCGCAGGCTGACCTACCATCAGGTCTGCGCGATCCACATACTCCAGCATCTCGCGTGTTACGCCACCGCCGCCATCTCCGTGTCCGTATAGAAGCATATGCTCCGGATGCGCTGCTTTCTCACGGTAGGACTGCCAGTGATCATGAATGTCCTTCGGCAACGTATGCTCGTTAACACCATGATTGAGGTAAGACAGAATGGGTGTTCCATCAATGCCCACCCAGTGGAAGAGATCATATGGAAACACATTTGTGTCATTCCATCCGAGCTTTGTTGTCATGAAATATTCCACATTGCCATGCTTCAAAATCTGCGGCAGGGAAGCACAGTACCCGAATGTATCCGGCAGCCATTCAATCTGTGATGTCTTGCCAAACTCCTCCATATAGAAACGCTGACCATATAACATCTGGCGAATCAGGGACTCCCCGCTCGGGATGTTCAGATCCGGCTCAACCCACATGCCGCCCACCAGCTCCCAGCGACCTTCTACAATCCGCTGCTTCACCCGCGCGTACAGTTCAGGGTCATGCTCTTTCAAAAATGTATATAACAAGGGTTGGCTCTGCGAATACACATAGTCAGGATATTCATTCATGAGTGCATCCACGGTGGAGAAGGTACGGCTAGTCTTACGTACGGTCTCGCGCACAGGCCACAGCCAGGCAATATCAATATGGGATTGTCCCACCATATGCTCCAGACCTTCCGCGTTTCCGCCAATCTCACGCACATGATGCTTCAGATTATTCTCAATCTGACGAATACCCTCTCCCTGCTCAATCTCTTCTGCTGACATGCCTACAAATTGATCCATCGCACGATACACCAGTTCTAACAGGCGAACCCGCCGAAAGTCACTTTCCGGTAGCAACACAGCCGAATCACGCACAATAATGACGGTATACATCAGACTACGAACCGCTTCATTTGGTCTCACCAGCAGGCTCGTAATGGATGTGATCGGCGGCTGAATAACCGCCTGTTGATTCAAGGGGTCCACAGGTTCAGGTACCGGATCAAACATCTCAATCTCAAGTTCCGGAGCGTTTCCGACTTTGGATGGATCAAGCGTGACGTAGGTATGATTGCGGTCAAGGCCCTGATAAGAGTGACCATTTACCCGAAGCAAACCTTCTCCGCCTGTCTCAAATACAAGCCCATAAGGTGCTTGCTGCCATGTAGCAGGAATCTCCAAACGTGTTCTAAAAAAATAAGTCGTTCCCTGTTTGCTCGGAAAACGCTCAAAATCTTGCCCTTCGGGGTACTCACCATGATCCTCATACTGTCCTGGCACATTATAATAAGCGCGGGTAATGTCCCAGCTACGCAGCTGTAATTGCTCCAGCCACTGATGTTCGGACAACTCGCGAATAAATCGTCTGATACGTTCCAACGTCTTACGCCTCCCTTACGGTCAGTTCGGCCATTTGCGTATCGTTAACGCAGCTGCCGATATGGATATGGAATTGTCCCGGTTCAACGACAGGTTTCAAATCACGACCAATATACTGCAGTTGCTCGGCTCCGATTCGGAATTCCACGGTCTGTGTCTCTCCAGGCTCCAAGTTAACTTTTGCAAACCCCTTCAGTTCCTTGGCGGGACGAGTCAGTGAGCTGACCACGTCAGAGATATACATTTGTACAACTTCTGCACCTGCATAACGGCCGGTGTTGGCCACATTCACCGATACCTTAACTGAATCATCAGTTGTCATGGACGAAGAACTCAGCTTCGGTTCGCTGTACTCATATGTGGTATAACTCAGTCCGTATCCAAATGCATAACGTGGCTCCAAATCCTCTTCGAGGTAACGCTTGCCTCGGGAACGTTTGCCGTTATAATAGATCGGTAATTGGCCGACATGCTTTGGAATGGAGATCGTCAATTTGCCTGACGGATTCACATCACCGAATAGAATATCTGCAATGGCACGACCGCCCTCTTGACCCGGATACCACGCCTCCAGAATTGCATCGGCATGTTCATCGACCCAAGGTTCAGTGATCGGACGACCATTAATGTAAACAACGACAAGTTTCTTGCCGAGCTTGTGAATTTCCTGAATAAGTTCCAACTGTACTCCGGCAAGACCCAACGTCATCCGGTCGATGCCTTCGCCACACTCCATATCGTTCCATGAGTTATCCGAGACATTGGAAGCGCCCGTTTTCAGATCGATCGTTCCTTCTCCAAAGTCACGTGCACTGGAGCCGCCAACCACCATAATGACCGTATCCGCCTGGCTGGCAATTTCGATGGCACGCTCAAATCCTTCTTTTGAATCACCTTTAATCCGACAGCCCGGTGCATAAAGAATCTGATCTGTACTGCTGTCACCAGTCAAAGGACCAACAGAACTCTTCTCCGTTTGCCCATTCACATGATTAGCCAGCTTACTGCGAATCCCATCCAGTACCGTTGCCACTTTGGACTTCGGTTGCGGAGATGTGTAATCGCCCAGTTGATTGTAAGCTTGGTCTGCATTAGGACCAATAACGGCAATCTGTCCCACATCTGCTATCGATAGAGGTAACGTGTCAGCCTCATTTTTGAGAAGTACAACCCCTTCCGCCGCCAACTGCCGTGCCAGTTGAACATGCGCTTCACTGCCAATCACTTCCGCTGCCCGATCGGCATTCACATAAGGCTGTTCGAATAAACCCAGTCTGAACTTCAACGCCAGCACGCGAGAGACAGCCTGATCCAGAACCTGCACATCAAGCTTGCCTTCTGCCACCGCCTGCACCAGATATTGCCCAAACATCTCACCGGACATTTCCATATCGATGCCTGCCTCAATCGCCTTCACCGATGCTTCCAGTCCATTCGCCGCGACATCATGACCACTTGCCAGCATGTTGATCGCACCACAATCTGTAATGACCAGACCGTCAAAGCCCCAATCCTTACGCAAAACATCTTCCAGCAATTCTGTATTCACGGTGCAAGGCGTGCCATCAATTTCGTTGTAAGCTGGCATGATCGACGCAGCGCCAGCTTCCACCGCTTTACGGAATGGATACAGATCCACTTCCAGCAGTTCACGCCAGCCCATATGTACAGGCCCTGCATTACGTCCACCTTCCGAGCTGCCATAACCAACAAAGTGTTTCAGTGTTGCCGCTACTGTATCTCTACCGTCAAGACTTCCACCCTGAAGTCCTTCTACGGAAGCAACTGCCAGCTCTCCAATGAGAAACGGATCTTCACCAAAACATTCCTCGGTACGTCCCCAGCGCGGATCACGCACAACGTCCAGTACCGGAGAGTAGGTGACCGCACCGCCTTGAGCACGTGTCTCCCGCGCTACTGCCTGACACATCTCCCGATACAGATCCACATTCCAGGTGCTCCCCAACAAGAGGGGAACGGGATAGACCGTTCCGTCAATGGCCATATGACCATGCGAGCACTCCTCCCCAATCAGAATGGGAATCCCCAGTCTGGAATGTTCTATCACATAACGTTGAATCAGATTGACCGCCTCAGCGCCTTCTCTGGCCGATAGTCCATTTTCCAGCGTGACGCCAGTCCATGGATCTGCCCGAAGCGCACCGTAAAGCGAACCGATGCCCCCATTTTCCACTTGCTGCTTAAAGGATTCATTTAACGTGATGTTCCCTTGATCATTCGTATATGTCTGCCAGCCAAATGGCTGCGTAAGTTGACCTACCTTTTCTTCCGTAGTCATCAGGCTAAGCAGGTGCTGTACCCGCTCCTCTACGGATTTGCTTTGGTCTTTGTAAGTCATCAATCTGCATCTCTCCAATCCTATAACGTGATCCGGTTATTCTTTGACCGCACCCACCGTCAGACCCTGTACGAAATAACGCTGGAAGAACGGATAAGCGAATATAATTGGCAACGTAGCAAGCACAACCATCGCCATTCGGGACGTATCCTGCGGAATGGACTGCATGGCTGCCAGACTCATCGAACTGTTAGCAGAGTTCTGCTGGATAAACTGGATACTCGACTCAATCCGCATTAACATGGATTGCAGCGGTACCAGATTCGGATTATCGATGTATAATAGCGCATTGAACCAATCATTCCAGTAACCGAGTGTACTGAACAACCCGATGGTTGCCAGTCCCGGCAAGGAGAGTGGAATCACGATTTTCATAAAGGTATAGAACTCACCGGCACCATCGATCTTCGCCGATTCAATGACTGCATCCGGCACACTGGTGGAGTAGAATGTGCGCAGGATCATAATATAGAAGGCATTCATCGCCAGCGGCAGAATCAGTGCCCATAACGTATCTTTCAATCCAAGCAGCTGGGATACAACCATATAGGTTGGAATCATCCCGCCGTTAAACAACATGGTCAGAATCGCAAAGATGGAGAAAAATTTCCGATATCTGAAGCTCTTGCGAGAAATCGCATACGCATACAGCGACATGAGAATCAAACTGATAATGGTACCGAGTACCGTCACCAGAATGGTAACTCCATACGCACGCAGCAGCGTGTCCCCACTCTGCCAGACAAACTGATATGCCGCGAGACTCCATTCTGCCGGAATCAGACGATACCCATCACGGGCCAGTGCTTTCTCGTCTGTAAACGAGATAATAACTACAAATATAAAAGGAAATACACAGATCAGAGCGAATAGACCGGCGATGATGTTCATGATCACGTTCCATCCGCTGGATACGTGGTGGAAGTCGCGTTTTTTAACAAGCCCTGCTTGAGCCATGGTGGTTCACTCCTTTCCCTGTTCTAGAATAGGCTACTGTCTTTATCTACTTTGCGCACAACATAGTTGGAGATGATAACGAGAACAAAGCCTACGACGGATTGATACAATCCCGCAGCTGTACTCATGCCAATCTCACCACTCGTTTTCAAACCACGATATACATACGTATCAATAACATTCGTAACGGAATAGAGCGTACCTGAGTCCCTTGGCACCTGATAGAAGAGTCCAAAGTCGGCATAGAAAATGCGGCCTACGGCCAGCAAAGTCATAATCGTGATGATGGGCGACAGTAACGGAATCGTAATGTTACGAATCTGCTGCCATTTGCTTGCTCCATCAATCATGGCTGCTTCATACAGCGATTTATCAATCCCCAGAATGGAAGCCAGATAGACAACGCTGCTATAACCGATGGTTTTCCATAACGCTACGAATACCAGAATATACGGCCAATATTTTGCCTCGGAGTACCATTGAATCGGTTCCACCCCGAACCAGCCAATAATCTGATTCAACATCCCGCGGTCCATGCTCAAGAAGCTGAATGCGAAGTAACCAACGATAACCCAGGATAGAAAATACGGCAGAAACATACCGGTTTGATACAGTTTGGCGAGTCGTTTATTCACTAGTTCCGAGAGCAGGATTGCCAATGCTACAGAGAATACCAGTCCCAGGAAGATAATCGCGATGTTATAAAAGAGGGTGTTGCGTGTAATGAGCCATGCGTCACTTGTGCTGAACAGGAATTTGAAATTGTCCCAGCCAACCCATTCACTCTTCATCAGACTTGCCCAGAACCCTTCACGGCTGAAGCGATATTCCTTAAAGGCAGCCACTGTACCCACAAGAGGCAAGTAGGAGAAGAAGAAGAACCAGATGGCGCCTGGCAGCACCATGAGCAGCATGACCCGGTTTCTAAGCAGGTTTTTCAAAAATGTAGTCATTGTGGAGTTCCTCCTTCAGGCTTGAATGAAAAAGGACCGGACGCGATAAGCAGCCGCCCGATCCTTACGATGTACTGTTACTTGTTCTCTGCTCTCCAGGCATCCAGCTGGCTTTGGGCTTCAGCCATTACTTTCTCCAGTCCGGCTTGATTGAACTTCTCAATCACTTGATCCAGATTGGCTGCCGGGTCCAGTGTACCTGTCATCAGTGCTGCCCAGTATTGCTCTTTCACGTTCTGTACCGCTGTCAGTTCGGACGATACATTGCTTGCATCAAAGTTAAAGCTGAGGATCGGGGAATTGACACCTTCAGCGTTAAACTTCTTGAACTCATCCCATTTGTTATCCGGGTCATTGCTGTTCAGATAGAGCAGCATGTTGTTCCCAAGGGAGTATGAAGGCATATCGTAGTTTTTCGATTCAGGCAGATTTTCCATATGTGTGTCATCCACTTTTTTGTAGTGTGTGCCCTCAATGCCGGAGTCCACCATATTACGCAGCACAGGATCTGTATTCAGCAGGTTCAGGAATTCCATTGCTTTCTCCGGATATTCCGAGTTGGCCGAGATGGCCATGATGGAACCTTGTACAGATGTATTCGTTATAATTGCTTCACTTGCAGGTGTTGAAACGACTTGATAACCGTAACTTGCAGACCATTGATTGTCCGCGAGCGGCTGAGTCTGTGCACGGTCCAGGAACCAGTTGCCCGATGTTGTCAGGTCGTTCGTTGAACCTGTTGTTGCCGCTTCTGCTGATACATAACCAGCCTTGTAGTATTTGTGCATCGTGGTAAGTGCTTCTTTCATTTCAGGTGTTTCCAGTATGTTTACAAGCTTATAGTCTGTTGTATCCAGCTTGATTGCCATTGGCAGATTCTGAATGACATAGTCATAAGGCACGTAAGGAACATAGTTTTTATCCATGGCGAATGGTGTTACACTCGCCTCGTTTTCCTTAATTGTTTTGAGCAGAGGCTCCAGACTATCTAACGTACGAACGCCAGAGATGTCCAACTTGTATTTATCAACCAGCATTTGGTTAAAGCGCCATACCTCTTGTTGTGGCAACTCTTTGTTGGCTGGAATTCCGTAATTGTGTCCATCTACCTTCGAACCGCTGAGGAATGCAGGATCAATGGTCTTGGTAAGATCCTGACCGTATTCATTAAGCAGGTCATCCAGTTCAAGGAATGCACCTTTTCTGGCATTTTGTACATAATCGAATCCACCGGAAGAGGTGAACAGAATGTCCATTGGCTCACCGGATGCTACGTTAACCTGCATCTTCTGCGGGTAGTCACCCCAGTCAACCATCTTCATCGTTACCGTGGCATTAATTTTCTCTTTGGTATACTTGCTCACTTCTTCCATCACTTTGTTGACGTCTTTCTGAGGGGTACCGATGGTATACCAGATCAACTCTACCGCGTCATCTCCAGCTCCCCCGGATTCTGAAGCATCTTTGCTTCCTCCACAGGCACTAAGAACAAGTGTAACGGCCATTAACAATGCAAGAACGAGTGAGAAGCGTTTTCTTTGTTTACTCATTTCTTTGATCCTCCCTTTTCGTGTTCCCTTAGGCTCTACTTACTAACTGCTTTAACCTTATCGAATGAAAGCATTTACAAAAAGAAGATAAACTTAAGTTTTCGAGGTACAAATTAAAGAGAAATCGTCCTTGGGCATCTATTTTGTACCTATTTAAATAAATCGCTTACATGAAAGAGACATGCCGGGTAACGTATGCCATGATTTTCATCCATGCCATTCCTGTTCCCGATATGTCTCTTGGCTCTCTGTCCGCATGGTTGGATCTACTCGTCACCGAATTAACCAAACACCTTGTAATCAGTCGGTGAAATCCCCACATATTTGCGGAACTGTTTATAGAAATATCCCGTCTCCCAATACCCCACATTTCGGGCGATCTCATGTACCTTCAGATTGGAATTGCGCAGTTGCTCCTTCGCACGTTCAATCCGGTATTTGTTGATATATTCGGCAAACGTCTCTCCGGTCTCCTTATGGAACAATTGTCCCAAATACACCGGATGCAGATGATAGTGGGCACCCAGCAGTTTCAGAGAAAGCTCTTCTGCGTAGTGTTTGTCGATATGCTGAAGCACCTGGTTTACAATCGGATTTTTCAAATCCTGCAATAGGGATTGGATCGTCTGAGACCCAACCTGCTGAAGTGCCCGCACGAGTTCATCAAAAGTGCCACTGTCCAGGACAAGTTGAAGCCCTTGTTGGTATATCGCAGACTCATCAGAGTGTTTGATGCTCTCCAGTTCCATCTTGAAGCGAATCACCACTTCCAGTGCGGTATTCTGTAACTCCCCAGGTGTAAGCCCATCGCGATGCTGTTCAAAATCCATACGAATCCGGTCGGCAAGTTGTTCTGTATTGCGGGACAGAATGAGTTTGGCATACTCCCTCCATTCAATGAAAAAGGTTGCGTTTGAATTTCCGCACCTTTCCAGCATGGCATGGTCGATGACTTTAAGGTCGGGATAAATCATCACATACTGGAGTGCTTTTTTGGCCTCCGAATAACTGGTCGGCGCATGGTACAGTCCCTTCATCAATCTGCCTGCTCCAATGCGTGCCCCCGGATGGGTTACGGTTATCTCATCAGATAATGCCTGCAAGCCATCCATCAACTTCTGTTCCTCGTCACTCGTACCCTGAATATTGGCAATAATGACGATGTCTCCATCGATATCATGAAATACGTTCAGATGTCGTCTGTCTCTGAGCATCTCTTCTACGCGTTCAAACATGCCGGATACTTGCCCTTTGTCACGCAGAATGGCCACAGCAACGTCTGGTGCATCCAACGAAAGGTCCATAAACTGGGCACGTTCTTCAAATTCGGTAGCTGCAATCTGTCCTGTAAGCCATCGATGAAGAATGTTATCTTTCAGAATCTGAATGCCATAAGCATCATCGGCTTGAGGTGATACCGTATGATCCAGTTTGGACGCGGTGTTGCTCAGCGTAGATTCCAATTCCTCCACATTAATCGGTTTAAGCAGATAATTTTCGATCCCCAGCTGCATGCCTTCCTTCAGATATTCGAACTCATTGAAACCACTGAGGATAATGACCTTAAGCTCAGGTTGTACTCGCCTTGCTTCCCGAATCAGATCGAGACCATTCATGAGTGGCATGGATATATCCGTAATCAGAATGTCCACAGGCTGAGAAGAGAGCGCTTGTAACGCTGCTTGCCCATTGCCCGCATGACTCACAATTTCCATTCCAAACGAAGACCAGTCCACAATATCGTATAACCCTTCAATGATGAATGGCTCATCGTCCACAATAAACACCTTGTACATATTACACACCTGTCCCTTCTGTATGTGGATAACGCACCCTGATCCGTGTTCCTTCTCCGAGGGTGCTCTCTATGGTGATACCGAACTCTGGCCCATACAGGAAGCGCAATCGACTATGGACACTGCGCAGCCCAAACATCTGACCAGATTCTTCAGGACGTTCCAGTTCTTCAAGGATTTCCGTCAGGCGTGCCGGTTCAATGCCTTTGCCATTATCTTTAACTTCCACTTGCACCACATCATCTGTCTCTTCTACAACAATCGATAATCGGTTATCCGAACGTTCTGTCTGAATGCCGTGTACGACATAATTCTCAATGATGGGTTGCAGCGAAAGTTTGACCACAGGATGTTGATAATATGCAGCATCGATCTGGATCGTATATATGAAAATATCCTTATAGCGGATTCGGAATAACTCCAGATACAAGCGACAAGCTTCCATCTCGTCCTTCAACGTATAATTTTTCTTCTGCTGTACCAGGCTCTTGAACAATACGGATAGACTATAGATCATCTCGCCAACATCTCTCGCCCCTTGGGATATCGCCCTCATCCGAATCACTTCAAGCGTATTGTAGAGAAAATGAGGGTTGATGCGCGCCTGTAATGCGACCAGCTCGGTCTCCTTCTGTTTGATCTCGGCTTTGTAGACTCGTTCAATATAGAGATTTAGCTCGTCCAACATATCGTTGAAGCTATGTGAGATCTGCCCCAGTTCATCATCACGCGGATCGTCGATGCGAGCCGTGAAGTTGCCGTATTTCACTTTTTGGGTGAAGCGAATAATTCGACGGGTTCGTTTGGCAAAGTTAATAATGAAAAATGCCGGAACCAGCACGGCAAATAAAATACAGACGATACTGATCGAGATGATGGTATTGCGAATGCCCGCATAGGTTTCAGCCATCTCTTCTACCGGAACGGTACCCATGACCACATAACCCTGATCCGCGGAGACAAACTTGTTCACATACATGTTCTGCTCCTTTTTCATCGAATCCATATCCGTCTGATCAAACAGGGAATCGGCCACATTCACGTAAGGGTACTTTTTCCCGTAATACTGATTGTTGGAGTCGAACAAGACTGTTCCTTTGGCCGATAACACCACGATTTCTCCCTTGAGATTACTCTCGTAGTTGTCCAGCGCGTTACCGATTCCTTCTGAGTCAAAGAAGACAAGAAATTGGCCCAGATTCCGTAGAGTCTGTGTATTGTTAATCGGTACGCGGATGGAGTAGAGCGCAGGGTCCCATTGATTAATCTCTTTGCGTATCCAGTAGTTAGGTGCACTGATATTGGGCGTTTCCATCGCCATCACGTCCGGAATATAGGAATGAGCTACATTGGCGTCCAGCTTGCGGAACTGCTTGTGTTGATTAAAGGTAGACAGATCCTGCTGTTCGGCGCTATACAACATGAGTTGGTTAATCTGCGAATTGCGATCCATAATGTTCTGAAAATGTTTCAACACATCGGCCGAATAGTCATCCTGATTGGCGTAATATCCATTTGTCATATGCTGAACATATTCAGCGTACGAATGATTCATCAGGTAAGTAATGTTGGCGGACAGCGCCTCATTCTGATGCATATCCCTCACCATGTTTTGCACCGATTCATACTGCTGATGAATGTACCGATCCACATGTTCCATCGCCGCTTTCTGGATCGCCAGTTCCCGGCGAATCGTGGAGTCGGACACCGACAGGAAGATGATATAAGACAATGTAATGATCGTGACAATCGATATCATCGAGAAGATCAGGAGCATTTTCATAAACATATTATTTTTGAAGAAATTATTGTAAACGCTAACAATTTTCAAATCGCATGTTCCCTCCGATGCTGTTTTCCTAACTTGAATTATATCATTAGGCTTCTGACATTAACTTGTCACCTGCAACTTTTCTTTAGTTTATATCTGTGTTTCTTTAATTTCACCCTATTTAAAAACGCTTTCATCCACTATCGTTAACCATAAGTTTAGCTTTGTGTAAAAGAATACCTTACATTCATTCCACTTCAAGGAGGAACAGCATGACACGCAAACTCAAACCAAAAGGCATCATTCCTAAGGTAACCGCCATGGTCCTGACTACGGCTCTGCTTGGACAAGTTGTTGCATCATCCGTTTATGCCGGAGACACGCTCCCTTACACCGGTGAAAGTGCCAAAGGGGTGAATCAGCCCTATCAACATGGATACACCTCGGCCCAGATTCTGAACTGGACACCGGAAAGTGATATCCATGGCGATTTACTTCGTGCCCATGTTCCCTTGCAGCCCCGTAATGAAGCGTTCGCTGCCACACAGGCTTATCCTGAGCTTAGTCCGGATACCCAGCTATTCACGATGAGCGGCGATTACGGCAATGCATTCTTTGATAGCACACCTTATACCAATGAATTCAGCCAGTATCTGTTTAATTATTGGCAATATACAGACTACTACAGTTATTGGCACGGCATGGCTTCTGCGGGAGTACCTGAGGAGCTGTACGATCCGAGTAAAGAATGGACGGAGAAATACTTCGAGTTTGGCATTTTGAACATTCCGAATCCGGCCTATACCAACGCAGCCCACAAAAATGGCGTCAAATCCATTGCCAACATTTTTTTCTCAGACAATGACCGTGGACCACAGACGTACAAACAAATGCTGATCCAGGATGAAAACGGTAATTTCCCTGTGGCCGAGAAACTGGCCGAGATGGCGGAATACTACAACTACGATGGATATTTCTTCAATCAGGAAGAGGTTGCCCGGGGTGTAGCCCCTGAGGATATCGCTTCCTACAAGAAATTCATGAAGTATCTAAGAGATAAGGGACTGTACGTTCAATGGTATGACTCCACCATCAATACAACAGGCAAAATTCAATACCAGAACCAATTCAATGGGCTCAACAGCCCCTTTGTACAAGATTCCGTTCTCGGCAGAGTCTCCGATTCCATCTTCCTGAATTATGTATGGAACCACAAGATGCTCCGCGATTCCCGTGATCATGCCCTTAGCCTGGGACTGGATCCACTGGAAACCGTATTTGCTGGTGTCGAAGGTGGACATGACAAATTCGGCCGCTGGAAGCAATCCTATGACCTGCGCCATAACCTGGATGAGAACGGTCAACCGATGAACAGCATCGCGACACTGGGTGCCGACTTCACCCACAACGCCCTGGATGAAGAGATGGGCGATGGCAGTACCAATCACCGAGCTGAGGATGAGTACCAGTGGATGACCTTTGTACGTGATCGTGCCTGGTGGTCTGGTCCAAATCAAGACCCGACAGATGCACGTCGTAATGCGTCTGCCGATCTGTCGGATGTGTATGCTTCCGGTGCGAATTGGGATGGGATTGCCGCTTATCTCACCGAGCGATCCGTCATCAACGGCTCTAATTTTGCGACCAGCTTCAATACAGGTCACGGTCTGAAATATTATGAAGATGGCGCTGTCTCGAACGACAAGGAATGGTCCAATATCAACATTCAGGATATCCCTGTCACTTGGCAATGGTGGATGGATAGTGAAGGTGACAAGCTCAGTGTTGATTTTGACTACGGTCCATCTTATGAGAAAGGCGCAAGGTACAACTATAATTCCATCGGTGCGTTTAATGGCGGCAGCTCTCTCGTGGTGAACGGTACATTGAACACGGACAACTTCCTTCGCCTGTACAAGACCGACCTGTCCGTCAACGTACAATCCAAACTGGAGCTGACGTATAACAAACCGTCCACTAGCGATGCTTCTTCCCTGTATGTTGGGTTAATCTTCGAAGACGATCCATCCAACGTGGTCAATGTGGAAGTGCCTCAGTCAGGCCAGCATACTACAGGTTGGAAGACAACTTCGCTGGATTTGAGCGCATATCAAGGCAAAACCATTGCCGCTATGGGATTGTCCTTTGACCCGAATGGCAAAGCGATTGAGAATTACCAGATGAATATTGGCGAGATCCGCATTTCCGACGGTTCAGCGGCTGTACCGGATGCACCTACCGGTTTCCATATTGCCAAAGCACTGACCAACACCGACGAACTGGTTGTTGCATGGAACATGAAGGACTATTCAGAGGTCAAGCAATACAATTTGTATGAAAATGGTGCCTATGTTGGCGGTGTGTATGATTCCACTTTTTATATTAAATCGCTAAAACAGCCTTCTGGAGAACTGTCCATACGTGCTGTTGGTGCAGATGGTACCGAAAGTGAAGCAACCGTCCTGCCTTATGATCTGAATGCAGCCGTTCAGAATATTGATGTGAAATTCAAAAAGAATGGCGATGCCATTGTAAGCTGGAACAACCCGAAGAAAGCAAAAGATACAGGGAAAGACAAAGATAAGAATACGGATAAAGATAAAAATAAAGACAAGGGTAAAGGCAATGAGTCTATCCAACTCACACTAGAAACCGAATACACCAATAAACCCTTCACCAAGTCGCTTCAGGTTAAAAAAGGAAAATCCTCTGCCGTTCTGACCGGACTTCCAACCAACGGTGAACATTATGTACTGAATATCGCCATTGGCGGGCAGAATCCGGTTACCCATACCGGACAGCTCGCAGATCTTCAGATTACACCATATGCCAAGGATAAGGTCACGGTAAAAGATGGGAAGTACACGCTTGCCCTGCCGGATCTGGAGGATTGGTACAAGATCTATGTATATGAAAATGGGGTGGCACGCGAGTTCGGAGTCACTTACGTTTCGCAGAAATTCCCGTATATCATTCGGGGAAGAACAAAGCTAAGTGAACTGACCTTCACACCAGCGTCCAGCAACAGCTCTTTGAAGCTGGTCATTGAGGATTACGCAGGTAACCAGGCTACTACGATTCTGAGGTAATACTGCAAAGTATTTTTTGTATACATCAGGATAACAGTAATGAAAACAAACAGCCCTTCACTTCCAAAAGGAAGTTGAAGGGCTGTTCTTGTTGATCTAACAATAAATATTCTACCCAACAGCCTATTAAACAGCATTTCCCGTTAGCATAGTCCTTCGGATAAAATTGAAGATAGATGCTTGCGCAACTGCTTTTTGTCTATTTTATCCACGGCTGTTCTCGGCAAAGTATCCACAATGAACAGTTGAGTCGGCCATTTGTACGGAGCAAGGTGTAGCTCACAAAACGCCCGCACCCGCGTCAGATCCAAACTGTCACCTTCCCGTAATACTATGAAAGCAACGAGTTCCTCGCCTTCGTCAGGAAGAGGAAGTCCGATTACGGCCGCCTCGCTTACCGCCTCATGGCTCACAATAACATGCTCAACTTCGGCACAAAACACATTGGAACCGTCCACAATAACCATATCCTTCAAGCGATCAAACACATAAAGATAACCTTCGACATCCAGACAACCGACATCCCCAGTTCGAATCCAGCCATCGGACATGGTCTCGGCAGTAACCTCCAACTGGCGCCAATACCCCTGCATGGTCTGTGCACCTCGAACAACGATTTCTCCAGCCTCGCCCGTAACTGTCTCACTTCCGTCCGTATCTAATATCCGAACTTCGAAGGCCTGCTCACCTTGGGCAGCCAAGTCAGCAGGACGACCTACGGATCGAAGGCGATGAGGATCGCCTATATGCTGAGCAGGAAAAAGGCGGCTTATAGACATTCCACATTCCGCTTGTGAGTAGTTGTTCACAATGATAACTTCAGGAAATTGCGATACGACTTCCTGTAGTGTATCCGGGGAAATAATGGACCCTCCGCAGCCAATAAGCGATAGACTCTTCAAGTTTCTCCCCCCGACAGATGCCTCACGAGTAAGATCCCGAAGCAGTTGGCCTACTGTGCTGAGTTGTGTAATCTGATCACGTTCAATAGCTTCCATAATGCGGTTTACATCCGCCGGGTATTCGTCTAGGAATACAAGACAACCTCCCGCAGCCATGGTCGCCCACAACTGGAACTGGCCCACCAGATGGGATAGGTTGAGCACTAACACACGACGCTTGAGATCATGACCGAAGCCTGCAGAAGGCGTAAGTTGATTCCAAGCAGCCATACCACGATGCGAATGCATGACCCCTTTTGGCCAACCAGTTGTCCCGCCCGTATAAATCAGGACTGCCGTATCGTCCACACTTCGTTTGAAATGGTCCTTTGGATAGAACGCGGGTTCCTGCTGTAAAAGAGCAGCGAGCGAACTGCTATTCGTCCCTTCTTCTTCAGTCGTGAACAGTTTTGGACAATAACCAAGAAGCTTTACTGTGGCGATAGCGGCTTCAGCATGTTGGTCATCATGAATAACCATATGTGGTTCTGCGTCCTGAAATATGGCAGCGAGTTCAGGTACTGTTAGCAAAGGAGACGACACGAGTGGTATAGCACCGATCCCAACTGCTGCATAAAACGCAACAACGAGCTGGGGATCTGGATCACCTAAAAGGGCAAAGCGATCACCGGCCCGGAGTCCTTTAACATACAGAGCATGACTCAGTCTTTCAACTAGACCGTTAAGCTCCCCATAACTCATCGTTTGCCCATATCGCATTAACGCAGGTTCCTCAGGGTACAGACTTGCTGCAATTAGCAATCGTTCGGATAGAAGCAAGCAATTACCCCCAACATTTAAATTTCCATTTTTCCGTTAAGAAAACTATGGAATAAAAAGAGAGTAGCATATATCTGGAATAATAAGTAATCATTATCCCCTATTAAAATCATAAATTCTTCTGATATTACAGTTCTGCCAACAGACGATTCTTGCCATTTACCTAATTGCTAACTTATTTAGGCAGGTCAAATTGGGCTGCTTTTTAAACTGAAATCCAACATTTCTCGTTATCATTACGTTTATTTAGGTAACGAGTACCAAGGAGGGGATTGTCATAAAAGTAAAGACAGTGTATTTTATTCTCAGTGTTGTAGCGTTATTTTTACTATCAGCTTGCGCAGGTGGTGTTACTGGCTCTAGTCAGCAGAATGAACTAGGTGAACCTTATCGTATGGCGTTGGAGGAGTTAATTTCAACAGATACGGCTCTTAATGAAAATATGGAGTATATCTCATTAGATTTTGATAAAGGAATTCCATTAAAGAATTCTGATAAGAAAAGCATTGAGGATTACCTTCACAGCAAATATAACGTAAAAGTTTATAACTTAACCTATGAAGAATTGATTGAAGAAGGACTGTCTGAACAGTCTGAAAACACGCTAAAAGGGATTTTACTGAAAATTGAAAAGCAGGAGAAGCAATCAGATCATAACATTGCCATAGAGGTCAGTAAGTATCGTGCCAATGAGGGGGCGCTCTCTGCAAAAATAACATTAACCTATGAGGAAGGTAAATGGAAAGTTGCTACTCAAGCTCCTACAAGGGAGAGTTAAAGTAAAAAATTCCTTTTACCAATGAGAGTGCTAGGAAAAGTTTATTATGAGAATTACGGAATAGCCCTTTAGGGCTTTTTTTGTCCGTATTTTCTGGATTATATACCACTCCTGGTTAACTACGGAACGAAGGAGTACCCCA
Organism: Paenibacillus sp. FSL K6-4396; assembly: GCF_038002525.1. NCBI lineage: Bacteria > Bacillati > Bacillota > Bacilli > Caryophanales > Paenibacillaceae > Paenibacillus > Paenibacillus sp. FSL K6-4396. Next base: position 5,868,595 of record NZ_JBBOCR010000001.1, read on the forward strand.
AGTACCCGAAGAAGAACTTCGGCTCGTGCTCCTAGTTTGTATCCTCCCATAGTTGAAGAAAAAAAGTATCTTTATATACTCAAAGTGAGAACTTTATATCTAAAGTAATCTTCAACTTGTTTAACTCTTTTCCAATATACTTAAAAAAAGTTCATAACGTCTCTTTAACCATTTAAATGGCCTAATCCTGATGTTTGTAATTATACGTGTATGAGTGATCCGGTAGGACGTCCAAATTTTAAAAAAATAATCCCAACCTTTATTTCGCCTGACACACTATATAATTGTCAGGAATTACAGATGCAACTATGGAGGCGTAAAATGGATTCAAATAGAAATAACGGAAAAGAAGCGGCGGAAGCGATTCGGAGCTATGTCAAACCGATTTTCGGTTTTGCCTTAAACCGGGTCAAGCAGCGGGCCGAGGCGGAGGATCTGGCTCAGGAGATTATGCTGCAGTTGTTGAAATCCTTCTCCGGGGTGCGGGACATTAGAAGCCTTGACGCTTACGTCTGGACGGTTGCCCGATACACTTGGGTGAATTGGTTGAAAAAGCGTGCGCACGCTCCCCAAGCGTTCGAAATCAACGGCATGTCCGAACTGTCGGCCGCCCCTTCCCGGGAGCCGCTTGACCGGTTGCTGGTAACCGAAGCTTACCGCGAGCTGCGCCGAGAAGTCGCGTTTCTGTCCGACATCCATCGCCGGATCGTGGTCATGCATTACTACGACGAGCTGAAAATCAGCGATATCGCGATTGCTCTGAACATTCCTGTAGGCACGGTGAAATGGCATTTGAGCGAGGCCAAAAAGAAGTTACGGAAAGGGATGAAACGTATGCGTGCAACAGGAACTTTAAGTGTCAATCCGGTCAGCATGGGGGAAATGGGCCATTCCGGTTCGGCCGGCAGCCTGGGCGAAACCAACGATTTTCTTGGACGCGCCTTGGCGCAAAATATCGTTTACGCGGCTTATCATAAGGCGCGTACCGTACATCAAATCGCGGAGGAGCTTGGAATGCCGCCGTCTTTGCTGGAAGGCGAAGTCCGGCACCTGGCCGATTACAATTTTCTCATCCAAACCTCTCCCGGCAAATATCAAAGCAATACCATCGTCTGGGACCTCTTCGACTTAGCCGTAGCTGGTCATCAACTCTGGCAAGATTGCGCCGCCGAAGTGGCCGATGTTCATTTCGACGCGTTAATGGAAGTTCGCCGGCAAGTAGAGGACAGCGGAGTGTACATTCCAGACGGTGACTATAACTTCCTGCTCTGGACCTTGCTGCCCAAGAACATCGAGGAGCAATCTTGGCGGAGCATGCCGGCGGGCGACAACTTCGATGCGGTCGCACCAATGCGAAAGGACGGAGGTCAATATATTGCCTATGCGGCGTTAAATCGGAGCCACTATGCCGATCCGGGTTTTGATATGAGTAGTTACATCACCTTCGGTCCGTCGCTCCGCTACGTCGAAGACACTCCCTTATACTTGTGGCAATTCAATACGCACTGGAGCGACCGCCAGGTGGATTGGCGTTTCCTGGAATACCGGAATGTCGAGATTTGTCATGCTTTCCAACAAGGAGAACTGCCCGACAACGAAGAGAACGCTGAGCAATATTCGTTCCTGCTGGAGAAGGGATACATCCGCAAGACGGAGGAGGGGTACAAGTTCAATGCGGTCTGGATGGACTCTCCGCAAACGTTGGAACGGTTGAACAAGGCAATGCCGGATTTGTCCGCTCTTTATGCGCCTGCTGTCGGCAAGCTCTACGACAAAATGCTCAACCTGTTCCTGCAAAATCAGCCGAAGCATTTGGAGCCGCAGCTTGCTTACATGGTGAGAGGTAACACCGGAGGAGGTCGGCTGGTCGCTTATATTTTGAAACATTTGATCGATAACGGGAAGTTGAAACCGCCGTTGCCGCACCAGCAGAAGACGATTTCGACCTGGATGGGGCCGGTCAAGTAAGGCGGTTCGGAAATGTATACGAAGAATAGTCGTTCCGGGGCGGTGGCCATTTTTACACAAAACTCTGTCTGTCCAACGAAGTGATTAGGACATCGCTATTTCACAAGGCCCCTCCTGAACGTATGGAAATGATTAAAAACTACCCATGACGCATGTGCGTCATGGGTAGTTTTTATTCGCAATCATATCTGCCAGACTTCTCCTTTACCTTACGATTTTTATCTTTCTTGTCCGCAATCAACCGTTAGAGGCCAGATGCTCCACATACTCAGCAGATCTATTCAGCAAAACTGCCCGTTAGTTGAGTAAAAGCAGCCAATCACAATGATCAGCTGCTTTCTTGTTGTTATTGAGCTAACGTTTCCCGTTAGCTTAATACATCAGGCGCAAAGTTTCATTTATTATTGAACAATTTCATTTACTAATTCATCATTCCAATGATTATCGGTATACCCACGGCTGTTGTTCCATTCTGCTAACATTTTTCTTTGTCTCAATTCTAAATCTCTGTAAGGGGCTGCAACAAACTCGATGTCGTGGAACAAATCATTATAAATAGGTAATTCGCTATTTAATTCCTTGAATTTTTTAAATGCACCTATATCCTTATCATTTGCAGCCCAAACCACTTTTTTAATCAAAGACAATACGATTGTACCTGTGCACATGGGACAAGGCTCACAGGTAGTATATAAGGTAAGTTCGTTCTTAGGAATAAATTTCTTGCTCTCAAGATGAAGTATCACATTTCCGGCTTTTCTTATAGCGTCCACTTCGGCGTAAGCTGTAGAATCACAGCTGACCTGTTAGCCTAGATTTTATACATCAAAAGGAATCACTTATGTAACTCACAGCCACTCACCCTAATTAGAGTGTCTCAACCAACTTCTGAATCTTTGAGTGGGAAATTAAATATACAGGTCCCGTTGTTTCTATTTTGCCGTTCTTTACACGTATAGCGCTCTCCTGTTCTGCCGCATAAACATCAATCTCTTCAGACAAGGGGAACAGGTAGCCTTGAACAAACGTGGCGTAGTCGCGTTGAGAATGAGATTCGTAGGCAAAATGATCAAAGCCAATACCATCATAAATTGTACTTGTTTCAACTTCATCCGTCTTATTCAAGCTTAACCATTTTACAGCCATGTTTAAGGCACCGGCGCTGGCACCCATGATAACGGCATTGCTATTCTTAATAACATCTGATAATTCATATTCCGCCAAAAATTCGTTCTGCAGAACAGGATATCCACCGCATAAAAAAATGACAGAAGCGTTCTGAATGGATCGCTGGGCATCTTCCTTCTGCATGCGGTAATCAATGAAATGATATTCATCAAAAATAATGTTAGCCTGATTCAACCAGGTCCATTCAGAAATATCATCCATGTTAATTGGCTCATCTTTATAACCAGACGGATCAGCACTAATCATGACAAGTGATTTTCTATCTTGTATATCCTCCTGCAAACAATGGACCAGCTTCTCTGGGAAAAAATGATTAAACCAACTGAAATAGTAGTGAGTACTCAAACTTAATTACCTCCATATGTATTATTTACATTCATCCATAGGAATCATAGACAACCTCTTTTTACATGCATTATACAAAATAATCCAATTTATTGATAGTACATGTACCATAACTATAACCACGTTAAAAAAAGCCCGGTTCTTCCCCCCGGGCAACATACATTTTTGTATGGGTTACTTACTTATAAATTCTACCATCTTCTGATGTAATTCCTTCTCGGAACATTGAAAGATACCATTAAAATCCTGGGGGTTACGGATCAATTTGTTTAACTGGTCTATTCCATATTGTTGAACAACAAACTCTACAAATAGGAACGAAAACTGAAAACCCTTCATCGTTTCGAAATCCCAGGTATCATTATCTAATTGTTCGAACGTTGGGATCTCTAAATTGTGGATAGCCTCTTCTGTTGTACCTTCAATATATTCCTGAGTCATCAGCTTGGCTTCATATCCACCAATTCCTTGCCTTATCCATTTCGGAGCCTTCGGATTGATTTCACTTATTAGCCACATGGCGAACAAGTGAACCGTACCTTTAAGAATCGATTGATAGGTATGCTCCGGTCCTGGATTTAATGGAGATACAATTTTGAGAATACTCCCTTCATAGGTACCCATGAACCAATTCGGAGCATCTGCTTCTCCGACCGCTTGGTGAAACGATGGCATATCAGGATATACTTCAATCGTCACTTTTCGCGATGGATGATAATTGTACTTTAGCGAAATTCGTTCAATATGATCACTTAGTTCATTGAACAAATCATGGTGTACTTTATCGGGATGATTGTTCAATCCCTCACTTTCACCTTTATTAACAATTGAAATCAGATCTTGAATAGACATGATCGTAACGCCTCCCCATTCTTTCAGTTCCTTTTTAAGTTTTTCCAAAGCTCTGTAGAGTCTGTTCTTTACTGCACTTTCACGCATCCCTACGATCTTAGATATTTCAAGCAGTGTGCAGTCCACAAAAAAGCGTAATGCAATGATTTCCTGGTCGGTTTCATTTAACTTTTTCAGCGCAACTCCGATATCAATTCGAAAATCAACATATTTCGTAAATTCAAGGGAGATCGATTGTGATTCATATCCTGTAAAATCAAACGGCGTTTCTTTTTTTCGCGATAACCTTCGATATTCGTTTTTCACTGTATTCTGAGCAATCTTGAATATCCACGTAAATAAATTTGATTTCCTTTGGAATCGGTGAAGATTCTCGACTGCTTTTAAAAACACCTGTTGAGTCAAATCATCTGCAACCATCGGATTCAATTTCAGCGAAAAGTACGTGCAAATCCTTTGACGATACAGCTCATAGGTACTTTCAAAGTTAGTGATACTTTCCTGTTTATCCGGGTAAACATTTTTTGTGTCATGAGCTCCTGACATGGTGAGAACCTCCTCTTGATTTACAATGAATTAGACACCAGAGAGAGTCAGAAGGCCACATAAATATAAAATAAATATGTATTCAACCTTTAAGGTTTGTTACTTACAGAACTAATTACCTTTTTGAAATCTCACTTCATATCATCTCTATGATTTCATATCTTTACAAATTTATAGTGATAAGCAAAGATTGGAGTAGTCTACAAGCCACTGCTTTCTGCAACAACTATAAGTTAACTAGTTCTCTGAAATGTCACAACGATCTGGAGGGAATAACATCACGTAACCGCCTCCCAACTGAAGGAGAGATAATAATGAAATACACCAATGTTTTATTATCAAGCGTAATTGTCTTAGGTAGCATGGGCACGTTATCAACTGCATCATCTTCATTTCATACTTCTGATAAAATAGCACACATTGCTGCTGGCTCAACATCTGTGAACGCTTCGACATACCAGAATATATCTAAGTTTGAAAAAACAATAAGCTCAAACAAAATTGTCTGGAGAGGTGACAACATCACGATAACCGCGAACACCTTAAAGCTAGATGCTGCTGCCGATTTTGAACAAAACATCATTGACACCATTGTAGTTACTCATGGTAAAGAAAAGCACACCCTACAAACGGGAGATTTTGAAGTTAAATTATTGGATATCACTAGTATTGCTCAATCTCCATCAAATGAATGGATTGCTATCCAAGTCGAAAAAAGTGCTGGCAGCAACCTCATTCTCATGAACCTTAAAACAGGAAAGTACACCATTCTAAACGAACGTCTTGAAAAAGCAGGTAAACAAGATGTCGAAACCATTTCATCATATAATTGGTCACCAAAAGAAGACATCATTGCGTTTTCTTATGGAAATACGGAGAAAAGCACGTTAGCAATATACGACACTAAGAAAGACAGTGTTGTTTATCTCCCTCGGGCAACCAACTATATTAGCACAGGTCTAATATTATGGCATAAGAACGGAAAAAGTATTGATTATATTAGTGAGTATCCTTCAGATCAATGGATTCTTTTCAGATACGATACAGGAAGCAAAAAAGTTAAGCCTGTAAAAAAAATCACAAAAAAAGAATTTCAGCAGTGGTTTAAATTAGATAAATATCCTGCAAAATAATAAAAAAAATGATTGGACGGAAAATACGTTTTTCTTCAGTTCAACTTATATAGAAAAAAGGCGAGTCTCCATTAATCGGAGGACTCGTCTTTTGGGCTTTATTAAAATATTTAAGATGTTCCTTTTTGCTTACTCGCTTGCATCTGCTGGGCAAATCTCATCATCTCTTCAAACTCTTCCTCAGATACGGCATCCCCATCGGTGCTTATGTCTTGTACAATCGGAATTTCGGGCTTGGCTTTGGTTCCTTTGCCGTATGTACGGGTACGGGTTCCAGCTGCACCAGCAGCCTGTTTGCCTTTGACCTTGGCCTGATCACGAATATATTGGACGGCTTTCTCGTAGGAGTTCACCTGCTTGAGCAACATGTTGGAGGCGATCGCCTCAACGAAGTTACGGTTAATCCGCTGCTCGCCGCCGGATACAAGCAATGCCATCAAATAATGAATCAATACATTGATAACTTCACCCGGCAACTTGTAACTCAGATCAATTTTCTCAAATATATCGATCAGATTGTCCGGTACTGCACCTGGGAAGAACGTCTGCAACAGACGAGTATATGGCTCATTGCGCAACATCATATTATATTGATGAATATCACACTTGGTCATAAATTGTGGAGGTACTTCGACGTAATATTCCATCTGTACCCCATGCTCAACAGGTGGTTCACCGGAGTCTTCTTTCCGCTCTGGCTCCTCCATATGCTGTCTCAGCGCCACAACCTTGGCCGCCTGTACGGTCTGTTGCTCATGACGCTTCTTCGTCTGTCTGAACTGCATGCTCGCCTTATGCTGAAGATCATCCAGAATCAGTTGGCCCTGTGGACTAAAGATATCATCTTCATCCAGCAGACGGCATACATCCTGCACACTGAGGTTAAACTTGTTTACTACATAATTTACAATGCCCAGTTGTTCATGATCGAAACGCAACTGTTCTACATGAGAACGATTGACGGACTCCCGCGGGAAACGCAAAATAATGTCGGCATAGTTCAAACTGTTTTCTTCCGCTGCATCATTCGTGCCTGTCCGCTGGGCCGTAGTTGATACTTCCGACAAAGCCTGCTCCAACTCGTAATCAATTACGTGGGTATTCAATTCAAATATATCGTAAAAGGGAACGGAAATATTCTCTTTATTGGCTGCCGGATAAGGCGCGTCCCCATTTTCCACTGCCGAGAAACCGGAACGCAGGGAAAGGACTGCGAATTTACCAATCTTGTCACGAAGCAACAGTGTCAAATGCTGTGTCCGGAAAAACTCTGCCGGAGAGAGCGGCGGTTGCAGCTCATATTCGTAGATGTAATCATCATTTTCCGGTATATATAGGCGTGAAGTCTGAAGTAGCCCCACTGCCTCAAGCTTGGATGTCTGCTCTAACAAATATTTGCGCCCTTTCTCACTTGGCTCCAAGCCAAGCGTCATGAACAGCCTCCGTTGCTGTTCAAGCGGCGAATAACCGACCTGTTCACCGGGAAGATGCTGAAACAACAGCCGATACAAGCCAACCGCAAAAGCACCTACCATGGGCTGATATGCTCCTGTAAGCATACGGTCATCCAGGGCACTAAGTCCAAACTCCCTGTATACGCAGTAGCGATGATGTTCAGTATAATGGTGCAGATTCTTCATGCGCATAGCCTGATCTCCTTCTCCCCAAAAGTATGTTTATCTATTCTATCATAAATGTCCGATCCTCAAATGTTCAAAAACAGGTAAAAAGATGGCCTGTTCTCGCTCCGTTTCGTCCTAGGTCGACATCATTCACGTTTTCGCCGAATTCAGCAAATTTCTAAAATAAAATGTCGAGAGTCGCTAGAATACTATAAAAGCTATAGCAGCAGAATACAAGTGAAGATCTGAAGAGAATGTTCTCCAGATATATATGAATACAAGTGTACAATAATCCTTCTAAATATAAATGAATAGCAAAAAAAGCCTTCCCTTTGTACTCGTAAGCGTTTACGACAAAGACAAGACTTTCACGCGATCACAGTGGCATGTGTTACCTCTTTCCAACAATCTAAAACATTCTGTACCCACCCAAACGCAACTTCTGGATCGTCCAGCCACTGATTATCGCACCAGCCAGTCCAGCGATGCCCGTCATATAGTCTACAAGCTGGAAAGAACCCAGATGTGACATCAGAGATGACGACTGATCCCATAGAGAGTATACAACAACAGGCAGAATTACAATAATGAACAGATAGGAAGGAAACCAGGTTGTCTTCATCAGCATGTTCAGAATGAAACCGATACCAAACATCATAACGAAAAATAATACCATCAATACCAACACAGGTATAAATTGCATCGGGCCCATTCACCTCTTCTTTCACACATTCAGGTTTCACTTCTGGATAGTAGTTAGTGTACCGCAAAAAATGTGGCGAAGCAACGAACTTTCTGGACAAATTTCCCTATAATTATACTCTGTTCATTTGCCCTTCTGCTTCATGTTGGGATACAATGTAAACGATAAAGCACTCACCCGTCCCTTATAGTGCGTATTCAAAAAGACCGGTTTTCAGTGCGGACTTTTTGAACAACCTCTTATAGGGATTTGGAAATATACCTTGCAGGAGGAACACAACCAATGAACGAAGCCGCATCAACACTGGAGGGCTGGTATGCCCTGCATGATTTTCGCTCGATTAACTGGGCCGCCTGGAAAGCAGCAGATGATGAGGAACGTGCTGTAGCCCTGGACGAGCTGGAGGAATTCTGGAAGGAATGGAAAGAAGTCGAGAGTTCATCCCAGGGAAGCACGGTCGTTTATACCGTAGTGGGACAAAAGGCTGACCTTTGCATGATGCACCTGCGTGAAACGCTGGAAGATCTGAAGGCTGTTGAAAACGCATTTAACAAAACGATGTTTGCCCAATACACAACGAAGTCGTATTCCTACGTCAGTGTAGTGGAACTGAGCAACTATCTTGGCAAAGAAGGCGAAGACCCGATGCAGAATCCGGAGATTATCGCCCGTCTGAAACCCGTTCTGCCACAACGACAATACATCTGCTTCTATCCGATGAACAAAAAACGTGAGCTGAATGACAACTGGTACATGTTGTCCATGGACGAGCGTCGCACCATGATGCGCAGTCACGGCATGATTGGTCGCAGCTATGCGGGTAAAGTGAAACAGATCATTACCGGCTCTGTCGGTTTCGACGATTGGGAATGGGGCGTTACGCTATTTGCGGATGATGCACTTCAGTTCAAAAAACTTGTCTATGAGATGCGTTTTGATGAAGTGAGTGCCCGTTATGGCGAATTCGGTTCGTTCTATGTGGGAAGCCTCTTGAACGAAGAAACGTTGGAAGACATGCTTAAGCTGTAAACATAATGCAAAGCACAATAAAGCACCGCGACATCTCCGTAAAGGATATTGTCAGCGGTGCTTTTTCTCATTCATGTACGTGTGGACAACCAAGTCGGGCGATGATCCATTTGCAGTTGTTCACTCTATTTTATAAGCCTATGTTAATTCTTAATCATCGTCCTCTTCATCTACCGCTTTTAGCGATTCGAGGAACTCGGCTGTGGCCCGATCACGGTCACGCCCCTTCTCTTTAAGCCGCTCAATCGCAGGCATAATGAGAATATCCACTTCTTTCTGCACGATGTAGGCCAGATCATACTGATCCTGTTCCTCGAGATAACCACCGACCTGCATCAGGGCGTTGTATCGATCCAGCTCTTCACGTGTTAATAGTCCCCGGACCTGAACACTGCAATGTCTCATCCAAAAAACCGCCCTTTCTTCAGGACTAGCGGAATACCACCAATGATGAACAGATAACGCAGATCAACCAGCTTCTTCAACTGAGCCGCTTTCCAGCCCTTGTATTTCTTGCCGCCTACAACAGCAATGGCTTCACCTTTACCCAATGAAGCAACCGTGCCTTTGCTCGTAAATACAAAAGGTTGTGGCTGTTTCTTGCGAATGGACGCCACGACGTTCTTGGCGCAGTTTACACCCTGCTGCATCGCAATCTGGGCTGTTGGCGGATAAGGCCGTCCTTCCGCGTTGAAGACCAGTGAATTATCACCAATCACATAGACATGCTCATGTCCCGGGGCACGCAGATAATCATCTACTTTCACACGTCCTCGCATCACTTCAAGACCTGCCTGTTCAAGCAATGAGTTACCGCGAATACCGCCGGTCCATACGACTGTAGCCGCATCGAGCTTTTCACCCTCACCCACAATAACCCCGTCCGGGAGACATTGCTTGATTGGAACACCAATTTTGAAAGTAACGCCCTTCTTCTTGAGCACATTCATCGCATGCTCTACCAGTTCCGGATCAAATCCAGGCAAAGCTGAAGGCGCTGCCTCTACATTGTAGATGTGCACATGTTTCGGATTCACGTCGAACTCCTTGCACAGCTGTGGAATACGATCTGCAAGTTCAGCTACGAATTCAACACCACTGAAACCCGCTCCACCTACGACAAACCGAATACGATTTCGTTTGTTATCGTTTTTGTACATCGCAAATTGATATTCGATGTGTTCTCGAATCAGTCTGACCGAGTTAATGCTGCGGATTGTCATGGCGTGATCGAGCATCCCCGGAATACCGAAGGTCTCAGGCTCACCGCCTAGTCCAATAATCAGATAATCATAGGATAACGTGCCATCCTCCAGAATAATCTTCCGATCCTGCAGACGAATCTCCTTCACGGAAGACTTGACCAGATCAATCTTGAACTCATCAATCAGCTTGGAAATGGGTACTCTTGCATGCTCAATGGTATCCGTGCCGGCTGCCGGCATATGTAGATGTGTAGTAATATAATGATAATCATGCCGGTTCACCAATGTGACGTCGGCCTCGTTATAGTTCAATTCCTTCTGCAGCCGCTGGGCTGTCAGAATCCCGCCATAGCCCGCGCCGAGGATGACGATTTTGGGAATACTGCTCATGTCTATACCCCTTCCGGTTTCACTTGCATCAGCCCGATCTTGGGTGAGATGCAAAATGCACATACTTACAAATATTGATGATGTCTTGCCCATTATGACAACAAATGTTAACTTCGCGAATTTATTTAAACGTTTGCATCAATTTCATAACTCACTAAAAATGGATTTTATGAAACTAGATATCGACGTATCGAACCGTTTTGATCTATATCTAGACTTGATTGAAGCAACTAAAGGTTTATGAAATTGATACGTTTGCACGCAAGTTATCGTTTCAAGTTGTGAAATTAACCACAAGATTCTACAAAACACGGGATCTGTCTTCATATTACATATTGACTCTAAATTAGACAAAAAAACACATAGTACAGGTCAAGGATATCTGTATTTCTAGTAAAGATCAAGGTTTTTTTTGTTATTTTTCATAACCTTTCATTTCCAATTTCATCCTATTCTCATCTGATCTTCATCAATTGTTCCCAGTTTCGTGACGCCGCTAACTTTGCAACCCTGAATACACCGTTTATAATAGGAAAGACAGTTCAGCACCCATGCCGGTTACGATACGTAGCCTGCACATTCTTTCTGTTAACTACCTATTAAAATATGAAAGGTGTTGTTGATTCTTGACTGCACAAAATTCCAGTCATGATATGACTGATTTACTTATTATCGGTGGAGGCCCTGCGGGTCTGTTCGCCGCGTTTTATGGTGGGATGCGTCAGGCATCCGTTACACTGGTTGAAAGTATGCCACAGCTTGGCGGACAACTTGCCGCTCTTTATCCGGAGAAATACATCTATGATGTAGCCGGATTCCCGAAAGTAACGGCTCAGGAACTGGTGAATAACTTGGTTGAGCAAATGAGTCATTTTAACCCGAACATCCGCCTTGAAGAAAAGGTTGTATCGGTGGAGAAAAAGGATGAGCAACATTTCGTCGTGAAAACGGATGAGAATGAATATCATGCCAAAGCCGTCATTATTACAGCTGGTGTAGGTGCATTCGAACCACGTCGTCTGGAGCTTGAAGGTGCTGCCAAGTTCGAGAAGAGCAACCTGCACTACTTCATCAGTGATCTGAATGCCTTCGCCGGCAAAAAAGTATTGATCAGTGGCGGCGGTGACTCCGCGGTAGACTGGGCACTCATGCTGGAGCCTATCGCTGAGCAAGTGACGCTGATCCATCGCAGGGACAAGTTCCGTGCACATGAGCACAGTGTCGAAAACCTGATGAATTCCAAGGTGAATGTCGTTACACCGACCGAAATCACGGAACTTCATGGGGATGACACGATTACCAAAGTAACCCTTTCCCATGTGAAAACCAAAGAAACTCAGGAAATCGAAGTAGATGACGTGATCGTTAACTTCGGATTTGTCTCTTCTCTCGGACCAATTGCCGAGTGGGGTATCGAAATTGACAGTAATTCCATCGTTGTTGATTCCCGCATGGAAACATCTATTCCAGGAATCTTCGCTGCCGGAGATATCACAACATACCCAGGTAAACTGAAGCTGATCGCTGTCGGATTCGGCGAAGCTCCAACAGCCGTCAACAATGCAAAGGTATACTTCGATCCGGATGCCAAATTGTCCCCAGGACACAGCAGTAACATGAAACGCTAGTTTTGCTGAAATAACATATATTGATACAAAAAAGGGTATCTTACTCCTGAGTGAATCCATATCAGGAGGGATACCCTTGTCTTATATATGCCCGCTGTGTAACGGTCTGGTTGTACCGGAGCAGGCTTGCCCCCACTGCCTTCAGGGACTGTTAGAATGCGGCAAATTGGATGATTACACCGGACCATACAGCCCCTACGTATTCCAACCTTCCTCTGACACGGCAGACGAAGTCGAAAACGTTTGCAATCATGTGATGTACTGTCACCATTGTCAGACGAGCACGCCATGGCCAGTCTCACTATGGGACTTGTCCGGAAACCTGTAACATTGCCTGCAATGAGGATCTCTAGTGAAGAATGGCAGATACGTCGGTACCCAGTTTGCGCTTATGGATTTCTGCCAACAGCAGTGCGATGAAATCTCGTTCGAGATTCAACTCAATCGCTTTATGGTAGGAATCCAACAACATCTCATCGGATAACATAGCCATTTCCCGCCACAACCTTTCCTTTTTTTTCCTCAAAACTATCATATCAGAGATTCATATAGAGAACAAGCGTTCTTGTTATCCACAACGATATGTGGAAATCCTGTGCATAGTTTGTTGATAAATGGAAAAAATACAGAGTAATCAACGTGTATAGTGTGGACAATATTTATGCACAGGAAGTTTGTACTACTGTCAGAACGTTTATCTGCGTATTTTTTTTGGAATAAATTCATAGTTTCAAGACTTGTTGCGAGTAAATTACCCCGTAATGTAAAATTTCAAACGGTTTTCATATCGTTTTCTTCTATATATTATCGGATTTTCTTTGAATTTTCTTGAGTTTTCCCATTCATTTTCTATTGGGGTCTGGTATTCACTTCCAGAATCCAGATCTTGCCTGAATAATCCAGTCCATAATCAAATCCAAGCTGACCTACACCAGGGAAATGTCTTTCCATAATGTACGTACATGTCAGTGTAAGGGAACGCATCTCCCGGCGTTTGTGCCGACCGGATATATGTGGCAGGGATAAACCAAGAGCTCGCCTTCCTGATAACATGGTTCCACCCTTGCTCAGATTCGTCACACAGAGTCCGGGACGAGCGAGTCGTCCTACTAAGGAACGGAATACCCAGCCTCGTTCGGTTTTGACCACTTTGACTCTGTAATCAACAGGTCTCCCTTGAATTGTTGCCAGATGAATGCCTTGCTGGATCAAGTACTTGCGTCTAGCCTTTACACGCACCAGAGAGCGATACATCTGGCTGAAACTGGTGAAAGAACGGGTCGTTTTCATGTGGGTGTATCGATAAGCCCCACCGCTCGCCGATACCCGGATGACACCGTAACCTCCACCTCCTACAATAGGTTTGACATACACCATTCCATAATGACTGAGCATTTGCAGCAGATTACCCGAGTTGAATGCCTTGGTCTGTGGGATATGGACAGCAGCTACCGGGTATTTCATCAGAGCCGCTGTCTTCCGCCATTTGCTTGCAAGTTGTCTCGACATGGGTTGATCTCCTTCCTTGAAACAATAGTCCTTCCTTATACATACTCAACAGAAGCCTTGCTTTCTTGGATGTCTGTCCACGGCAAAGGCCCCTTTTCCATGTAACCTGTCCCAGGGGTGATGGCGGAAACGGGAACAAGCGCCCGGTTTGCTTTTCAAACAAGTCAATCTGTCGTATGCTACTAAGGAATGGCTGGAAGGGCTTAAATATGAGGATCTAAGGAGCGTTCTGAACAAATGGAAGCATTTTTCAAATCACTTTATGGCGTAGCCTATTTTGCAATGTCGATCGTTCTGGTAGCTGTTACGGTACTTCTCTTTGTCACAGGTATTCGACTGTTTATGCAAAAGCGTAATCGCGGCTTTGCCGTGAGTTGTCTTATATTTGCCTGTTTCATCGTCTTTATCATTGTTGTTATGTTAACTACGCCCTTCTCTGCCACACCGCCGGGTTCACCGGAAGCCATGGCTGCCCTTCTTCACTTCGGGTAGTTGAACCTCTGTAGAAGGAGATGCTTATGACACGTACTAATGAAACCTTAGGAATTATTGATATCGGCTCGAACTCCATTCGTCTAGTTATATATGAACTGGATCAGGATGCAGCCTATCGCATCATTCATGAAGACAAATACGCTGCTCGTCTGAGCAGCGTTGTTGAGCCGGATGGTACCATCCTTCGCCACTCTTTGGATAAAGCCATCACCATCTTGCGTCAATTCAAAGCGACCTGTGAAGCGTATCAGACCAAACTGATTCGCGCAGCAGCTACCGCAGCTATTCGTAATGCAAGCAATGTCCTGGAGATTATTGAATGGCTGGAGACCGAGACGGGGCTTACCATTGAATGTGTATCGGGAGATCGGGAGGCCTATTATGGGTTCCTTGGTGTCACTCAATCCATTGATCTGGCAGACGGTTACGTCGTGGATATTGGAGGCGGCAGCACAGAGATCACGGTCTTTCAGGATCGGAAGAGGTTACATAGCATCTCCCTCCCTATTGGTGCAGTGAATTCACATGCCCGTTATGGGGGCGAAGATCAGTGGACCGAGGAAAATGCAAATGCATTATGCAACGAAGTCATTGAGGCTCTCCGTGGACAGGATTGGATTCGTGAGCACCCTGGTCTGCCACTCATCGGACTTGGCGGCACAATGCGTACACTTGCCAAAGTGGAACAGAAGCGTACCCAGTATTCTTTGCCTGTGAGCCATCATTATGAGATCAGTGAGGAAGCGATGGAGAATATTGCTCGCACCTTGCCACATCTCACCTCAGCACAGCGCAAAAAGGTACCTGGGCTCGCCAAAGATCGCGCAGACATTATTGTGCCCGGCGTACTGATCCTGCGAACCATCTTCCAGTTAATACAGGGAGATCGTTATGTGGTTAGTGGTGCGGGTCTACGAGACGGGTTGTTGCGTGATTACATGGCTGGAGGTCAGCCGGTCGTTCCAGACGCGCTGAAAGACAGTATCCGCAACTTTATCCATTTTGGTCCGCCTATTCCAGAGAAACGTCTGCAACGGATTCATCAGGATATGGTTACCCTGTATACGGCATTACAAGGTACCCCTCCTGATCAAGCAGATGCCCGAATCCTGTATGCATCCTCCATGCTGCACATGGCAGGTAAGCAGATTAACTATTTCCGTTATACACAGCACTCGGCCTATTGGATCATGAATTCAAGCATCTATGGACTTTCTCATCGGGAGACCATTCTAAGTGCCAGTGCAGCTGATTATCATCCCAAAAAAAGAACGCCCCAGCTGCTGAATAAGCACCGGGACATTCTGAAAAACTCGGATGAGCGGCATGCTCATCGTATTGGCTCTCTGCTGCGCGTAGCTGAAGCCATCAATCGATCTGAAAGCATCGCTGCGATTGAAGCAACAAAAGAAAACGACTCGCTACAGGTGCAATTCACCTGTACAGCTGAGCCGTTACTGGAACTTGATGGCCTGGAAGAAGCCGTCAAGGATCTGAAGGAAGCCTGGGGAGTTACGTTAACGCACTCCATTCAGCAGGCTTCCAAGGGATAATACCCATGGCCTCCGTCTGACTTCTCAGCGGGGGCTTTTCATTTTTTACAAATACATAATTGCCACCAGGCATAAGCTCTCTGGCTTTGACATTATCCATAAGGGACAGATTAAGAATATCGACCAGCATTTTCTTCAGCTCTGGATCGAACACGGGACACATCAGTTCAATTCTTCGATTCAGGTTACGTGTCATCCAGTCTGCACTGGAGATGAATACATCCGGGTTGCCGCTATTTTCAAAATAAAACAACCGTGAATGCTCCAGAAAACGATCCACAATGCTAATGACCCGAATATTCTCACTGAGCCCCTCTACCCCCGGACGCAGACAACATACACCACGCACAATCAGATCGATCTGCACGCCGGCTTGAGAAGCCTCGTATAATTCATCAATCATTTCCTGATGGGATAAGGAGTTGATCTTGGCAATGATTCTGGAAGGTTTGCCTTTCAGCGCGTGCTCCGTTTCTCTACGAATCAGTGCAAACAACTCATCCTTCATACCATCCGGAGCTACGCGGAACGCCTGCAATGCCTTCGGACCGGAGTATCCGGTAATCTCATTGAACAATTCGGATGCATCTTCCCCAATAATCGGATTAGAGGTGAACAGTCCCACGTCCGTATACACTTTGGCTGTACTCTCATTATAGTTACCGGTTCCCACATGAACATAACGTCTCAGCCCCTGCTGTTCCCTGCGTACGACAAGAATGATTTTGGCATGGGTCTTGAGTCCAACCAGTCCATAAACCACGTGACATCCGGCCTTCTCCAGCTTACGGGCCCAAGCAATGTTGCGCTCTTCATCAAACCGGGCTTTCAATTCCACCACCACCGTGACCTGCTTACCACTCTCAGCGGCAAGTGCAAGTGCCGGAATAAGGCGTGAATCGCCATTGACCCGATATAATGTCATCTTGATAGCCAGAACTCTTGGATCTTCCGAAGCCTCCAATATAAAATCAGTGACTGGTTCAAACGATTCGTATGGATGATGCACCAGTACATCGCGTTTGCGCAGCAACTCAAAATGACTTTCTCTTGGGAGAAACTCAAGTGGGTAGACTGGCTTCACCGGACTGTATTTCAGATGTGAGAAACTTTCCAGACTGTCCACGAATCCCGCCAAAAAACTCAGATCGAGTGGTCCATCAATTTCATATACCGGGTCCTGAATATCAAATTCATCCTGCAATTCCAATAAAGCATCCGGACGAAAATCCTTACAGACTTCCAGTCGTACAGGAGCCCCGCGGCGTCTGCGTCGCAATTCTTTTTCAATAGCCTCAAGCAGATCTTCCGCTTCTTCTTCATTAATGAACAGATCCGCATTGCGGGTCACTCGGAACTCCTGTGCAGCAAGCGAGATATATCCGCTGAAGAGCGTATGGATATGATGTTTGATAAGATCTTCAATCAATATGAATGTTTTCTTTTTGCTATTCGCCCGAATGGGAGCCTGAACTACCCGCGGCAGATTGGAAGGTACCTGAACAATAGCCATAAACGGCTCGCCCTCTTGCTCCCCTTCCTTCTGTAACATCACGGACAGATATACAGACTTGTTGTGTACCAGTGGGAACGGACGACTCTGGTCAATCGCCATCGGTGTGAGTACCGGAAAAATAATCTCATGAAAGTATTGGTCCATTGCGCGCTGCTGTGTCACATTAAGATCTGTATATTCCTGAATGTTCACGCCTTTCTTGGCGAGTAGACGAATGAGTTCACGATACGTTTTATACTGTTCGGCGACCATGGTCCCGGTTCGCTTGATCAATCTGCGGTACAATCCCGAAGGCGTGTATCCTGTAAAATCTTTTTGCGTGAATCCGGCCTTGATCTTCTCTTTTGTCTCTGCCACCCTTACACTGACGAACTCGTCCAGATTACTAGCGACAATGCCGAGAAATCTCATGCGTTCCAGCAGAGGCGTTGTTGGATCCTGGGCCTCCTGAAGTACGCGCCGATTAAATTCAACCCAACTCAAATCACGATTAACGTAGTTACCTGTTTTGACGTCTCTATGCATGTATGGCCTCCGAATGTGTTGCATATCTATTCTTGGTTAGAAGTTCTCATATAATTGTACTATTCGTAATCAACATCAAGCGTCAGCGCAGTGTAAACGCTACGTAAAATTTATGTAAATGATACCTCATGGCCGCAACTTTTTCCATCCCTTTACAAAGGTCAATAGACAGAGTAAAGTGAAGTACAGTGTGATTTGGTCCGGTTGCTTGTTCTCATTCCAAATATATTTGATTAAAGGAGTATATAATGAAATCCAACAAACCTAGAACGTTACAAAAAAATATAGAGTTTTTCACGGCTGCACTATCTCAATGTATGGTAAGCGCGTGGCAGGAAGACCCAGCTGGTGTCTATTGCGAGGTCGGCTGTGGCATTGTGGAGCGGATCAGTGAAGACAGTGTACGCATTCGAAACAATGACGGAACAAAGAGCCATTATGCACGAGATATCACGATGTTCCAGACTGAAAAATAATTTTGCTTAAATACGTAAAAAAGACTAGCTTTCCGAAACAAGGTGTTGTATACTCTTGCCACAAGGAAAGGAGGTGCGTCAACATTTCTAATGTCATGTTGAACGTGTCCCTTACCCGATCCACTAGCTCAAACTAAAAGAATCTGGTGGAGGCGCGGGATACGGATCAATGTTTCAAAAAGCGCCACGGGTAGAAAAGCCGTCTTCGGACGGCTTTTTGTTTTCTCATTTTCTGTAGAGAGGTTGAGAAAACACACAAAATATTGGAAATAGACCCTTTAGTAGAGCAAACCAGGATGGCTATAATTAGGATGCAACTCAACCTAAATCCGAGGAGGCATCTTGTAATGTTCAAAAATGTAAGGGGTTTCAAGACATCCATCATGTTGGCTTTTGTTTTGTTATTCACCTCCATCCTGTTGCCCGCAGGTCAGCATGCCAGCGCAGCACCAAGTTTCGCCAAAGGAGCCGACATCAGCTGGGTTCCCGGAATGGAAGCCCAAGGCTACAAATGGAAAGATAAAAACGGGGTACAACGTGACATCATTGATATTTTGAAAAAAGACTATCAAATCAACTCCGTCCGCATTCGGGTATTCGTTAATCCTTCGAATGATTATGGGAACGGTTACATGAATAAGGATCGTGCGGCTACACTCGCACAGCGTGCCAAGAATGCCGGCATGAGTGTAATGCTTACCCTGCACTACAGCGATTCCTGGGCAGACCCTGGTCAACAAACTAAACCTGCTGCCTGGAAAAACTATACGTTCCAACAGCTCATGGATGCGGTATGGAACCACACTCGTGATGTCATGACGGCGATGCAGAGCAAAGGCGTTACCCCGGACTGGGTACAGATCGGGAATGAAACAAGCAACGGCATGTTATGGGAAGATGGCAAAGCATCCACCAACATGAAAAACTATGCGTGGCTGGTGAATACAGGCCATAATGCAGTAAAATCCCTGAGCAGCGGTACCAAAACCATTGTGCATCTCGCAGGTGGAGATGATAACGCCCTCTATGTATGGAATATTGGTGGTTTGATCAATAACGGAGCTAACTTTGACATGATCGCCATGTCCCTCTATCCTTCAGCTTCCGGCTGGAACACCGCTGTGACGAATACGGTAAACAATGCCAAGGATATGATCAACCGTTATGGCAAAGAGATCATCATCTCCGAAATTGGCATGGACAATAACCAAGCTGCAGCTGGAAAAAGTTTTGTTGCCGCGATGAAAAACCAAATCCGCAATTTGCCAAACGGCAAAGGAAAAGGTGTATTCTACTGGGAGCCTCAGGCTACACCAGGATACAATGGCGGCTATGGCAAAGGCGCATGGCAGTCTAATATGATGCCGACGGCGGTCATGGAAGGATTTATTGACTAGAACACGGAGAGGTTAGAAGTTTGGATGGGAGCAGTGGTGGCGTTCCGGTGGCGGATCGTTCTTATGATCGCTGTTATCCCCAGATTTTTATGAATTCCCCTTATAGGGGGAAAATCCGGGGATAAAGGCGAACGCTTCGCTTCTTCAGAATCGATTCCGCCCCCTCCACTACGTTGCTGCTCCTTGAGACACTTCTAAAACCGTGTGTAGTCAAATGGATTAAGTAGTAAGGTAAAACAAGTGCACGAAGGCGCTATTCCTGTGGGAGTAGCGCCTTTTTATGATGAAGTGCGTTTTGAGGTTGCAGCGTGGTGGGCGTTCCTGGATCGGATCGGGCACTTCTCAAGCGTGTCGATCAATCGGGGAGGGGTGCACCACTCGGGCTGGAGACTGATGTTCTTTTGGCTTACATATGAATATAATAAGTTTATTGAGATAACACATAGGATCAACTTCTTATTGGAGCGGGGGAAAATGGATGAGTTTCTTAAAAGGGATAGGTCAATTGGCTGGGGAAGTTACCGGAAAAGTGTTGGGTGGCAGCGTCAGGGTTGTTGGTGAGATCGCAGGTAGCCCCTTTATCAAAGAAATCGGGAACGGTGTAGAGAAAGCTACGATCAATACAGGCAAAACCGTTGGACAACTGGCTAGTGGTACATATGATCTTGCCAGTGGTGCAATTCGAAAAGATGATACTACCATAGACGCGGGGCTTGCTGATATTGGAGGTGCCGTAACCACTACTGCAAAAGGTGTAGCGATATCAGCCAAGTATGTATATAACAGCGGTAAAGATGTTGTTGTGGGCATGAAAGAGGAAGATAAGGACAGAGTCAAGCTGGGTGCCAAGAATCTTTTAGCAGCCGCTGCGGTAACAACACTCGCTGTAGGTGTCATTGATGCAGTTGATGGGCCTGAAGGTATGGATACGTAGGAATCCGAATTAGATCACTAATAACACAACAACTGCAGAAATACAGCCTAGCAGGGCAATAAAAATATGGAGACAACTAAATGAGATTTTTTCAAGTAAAATCCGTTGTCTCTTCTGAATAAAACATGAGTAGATGAACACCGTTATCACAACGGGCAGATATAAATGAAAATCCGGACCATTCATGCTCGGTAATAGTTTATTAATATATCCACCTATCGTCTCGTTGACCATCATGAACCCATATATACTACCGATTATTGCTGAAACTGCAAACTGAAATAGTATCTTAACTACACCCTTCTTTACAAAGAATGGATCACGTTTGCGGTAACCGTTATTAACCATCATATATCTGTCGCCTCCTCGTTTTTCTATTACTCTTTTTGGTTATTACTCCTTTATTTTACCATAACGTTGATCAGCTGCCTTCTTAGTTTTTGTCATTCCATCGTTTCCCCACAAACAAAAAGATGGCCCTGTCCACCTTATTGGCAGACAGGGCAACTATGGTGATACCAGATTAGCTTTATCTTCAGCTTACCTTAGCAAGTCGCGTGGCACGCATCGATGCGGTTGCATATACGATAAGCGCAATCCAGATGAGCGCGAAACCAACGAGCAGAACTGGCGAGACCGTTTCCTTGAATACAAACACACTCAGGATCAGCATGATTGTCGGACCAATATACTGCACAAAACCTAGTGTGGACAATGACATTCGAGCAGCCGCCCGTGCAAAGAACAGCAGTGGCAGCGCCGTCACCACGCCGGAAAGCAGCAGTTCGAAGAACATCGGTGCAGGCAACGTCCATGCCGTTGCTTTTCCCACAATGGCCAAGTAGATCCAGTAGCCGAGTGCGATGGGCAGAACTACAGCTGTTTCCGAAAATAAGCCCACTGAAGCATCTTGCTTGATCTTCTTCTTCGCCAGACCGTACAAGCCAAATGACACGGCCAGCGAGATCGCAACCCATGGGAAACGTCCGTAGTCGATAGCGATGATAAGCACCGCGACACCAGCGATGGCAATCGCGAGCCATTGTCCACGGTTTGGCTTTTCATGAAGGAAGACAACCGCCAGCAGCACATTCAGTAACGGGTTCAAATAATAGCCCAGACTTGTCTCAACCACATGACCGTTGTTAACTGCCCAGATGAAGATCAGCCAATTAATAGCAATTAGCAGTCCACTTGCGGTAAGGGACAGCAGGGTCGAACGACTGGTCAGAATTCGCTTCATGTCACCCCAACGACGTTGGACGGCAACGAAAATTCCCATAAAGACAAATGACCAGACGACCCTGTGCGATAAAATCTCGCCTGCCGGTACATTTTCAAACAACTTCCAATACAGCGGGAGAACCCCCCACATGATATACGCAATGATTGCGTTGATTAATCCACTATTCATAACTGTATCCCCTCTTATTGCTCTGATATCTCAACGGATTATACGCCTCGATCCTCGTTTAAGTAAAGGGGGTAATAGGTCATACAGGAATCCATTCCTAGTTCAAATGACTTTTCTTTGAGCAAAATTCCCCGTTTAGCGCTACCAAATTATACTTTGCGGTTTTTCTTTCTTACTATCATAAAGAGGATAAAAATCGCCGCAAATACGACTATACCTACGATATACAAATCGATGTCTTGCTCAAACATAAACCACATTTTGTGTTCTAAGTTTACTTGTTGTTTGGGTGGATATCCTTCCCCGAATAGTTCAGTTGCTTGATTAATATTGTTCATTTCGATGGTCGAACTGCACGGACTACTGCTTAACTCGCCATTTGCTTCACTAAAGTAGATTAAGTATTTGTTACCTTCCTTGAAATCAAATCCCCAAGTATAGTTCGTTGCGATCATTAGTTGAGAGTCAACTTCAGTATTCCAACTCCTCTCAGCTTCCACTAAAATATATCTAATTTTCTCTTTTGTGCCCGTAAACCCCTTTTGCTTTAAGTCCACCTTTACTTGCTTTACTTCACCATAAACAGCTCCATCATATATTTCTAACTGTTCTTGGGGACCTCCCGATTCAACACATGACAAAGCGTTAGCATTTTGTGCATTTGAGATAAAAAACACGGTAGAGAAACAAAATATTAACGCGAGTATACGAAACTTCAGTTTTCCCACCTTCTTCTCATCATCTTAATTCGTACATCTTTATTGACCTGTCTAACAGGAAAAATGTTGCATTTTTCCTGGCTTTAGGTGGATCAACAAAGAAGCAACCAACCGGACACAGTTGGTTACTCCACTTGGCTTTTTAAGTTTCGTATTTCTTTTTCCATTCTTCACTCCATTTTTGAAAACTTTTTCCCGTTACTTCTTCCAATGTTTTTCCATCCAACGAATATGGTGCTCCATCCATTGCTGCATTTGGGAAGGATGTCCCCCCTATAACTTTGCCTTCACAAAGTATTATTGAAACTTTGGATTTACTATCGTCTAACGTTCCCAGAGGATGGTTTGTTACTGTAAAGCTATACACCGATATTTCCATTCCGAAATACTGTTCGGGTTCTACTTTTTGAACCGCCCATGTCTGTCTATATGGTATCGTTTCCGTTATCCCGTAGAGTAGTTTGTCTTTGCTTAGAGTGTATTTCTGAACTTGACCATCGTACGAAGAAATTTTATAACCTTTTGCCTTAACATATTCTGTCGCAGTCTTTTGATCACCTGTGATCGTGAGTTCATCTGTACCCAACATCGTGACCTCGTTATTGCACCCAGCAATGATAAAAAAAACTAGCCCTAATACAATACGGATAGGTTTAAAATACATCAAGTTCTCCCCCCGCAACGTGAAGTAGTTTATTCATTTTTTTGACGATTAGTTTATTAAAATGGTTTTACTATTCTGCCGTTACATTAACAAAAAAGCTGCCGACCCTTTTGATCAACTGCCGAATGGTGTTCATTTTATTGACGTTCCTCCAACATGAAACACACCAATTACAGTTTCACCATCCTTGTCATACAGTGGAATATCCCACCCGTCTGGTGATCTGCTGTTCTGTATCGCAATAGCTTCTTCAGGTGTTTTTGGTTGCTCGCCATCCATGTCTTTTTTCAGCAGATATCCTTCTGTACCATCCACACCAGTAGCCAGGATTAAATCAGGTTCCGTTTCTGGAGAAGTCGCATATGCGGCAGAACCATATGTCTGTCCATTCTTATTTTTCGGATAAAGAGAAGTGATGTGAATTTGATTCATCGCATTTTTAACGTTTGGATATTGGGATAACCCCGAACCACTCGATACACTAATCATTAAAGCCACAAAGATCAATAGTATAACTCCATTAGAATACATCTTCACAACTGTTCACTCCCTTATACTTTTAGGCTCGCAGAAAATCTGATTAAAAGAAGTAGGCCTTCCATATAATCGCATTTACATCCCATATTTAGAATAATATAACATAAATTCAAAGGAGTAATTGGAAGTGAACGATAATCATCTAACCTGTCTAACTTTATTGCAGAACATCCCTCTTCGATAACATAAAAAAACGGACACCGATCTGTGGAGATCAGCGTCCGTTTGTATGTTCCATATAATAATTTAAAAGTGTTACTTCACTTCGCCAACAACGGTAAAGCGCTCGTTTTTGTGTTGTGGATTCTCGATCTCATCAACCAAAGCAATCGCATAGTCTGCATAGCTGATGTAGCTGTTGCCTTCACTGTTCACGAGAATAACGTCGTTGCCTGCTTGATATTTGCCGGTGCGTACACCTTCTGGATTAAAGAATCCAGCCGGACTCAGGAATGTCCATTGAATACCTGAAGATGCTTGCAGATCCTGCAAGTTTTGGCCTTGGTTCGTTGCAGTTGCTTTATATGCATCAGGGAATCCTGGGGATTCAAAGAGACGCAATGTCTTGGACTCGTCTGTGAACAGGCTTCCTGCTCCACCCACAACGATCAGACGAGTGTTTGGTGCATCTTTCAGGATGTTGATCAACGCTTGTCCTACTTCCACATGCAGGTTTTCTTTACCCGCCGGTGCACCAAATGCATTTACAACCACATCAAAAGTTTTAACATCTTCAGCTGTAAGATCAAATACATCTTTCTCCAGCGTATTCAGGCTTTTATCTTCCAATTTGGATGCATTACGAACGATTGCCGTCACTTTATGCCCTCTGTCTGCTGCTTCTTTCAAAATCACACTTCCCGCTTTGCCTGTTGCACCAATGATTGCAATGTTCATCATGATCTCTCCTTTAAATTATCGATATGGTTTATGTTTGAACTTTATATTGTAACTATAATTGTTACAACTAAACTTGTCAACCGTATTCTCTTCTCTCTTTAAAACCTCGTAAAATGAAAAGATTTGTAGTAGGATTTCTACCTTTTATCGTTCTTCATTCCGAATTAGAAAGGCCCTGTCCATCCATAGATGTACAAGGCCTTCTAACTATAAAATGTATCAGCAATGGGCTAACAATGTAGCCTGACCAGACGGTTCGTTAACCGTCATATTGCTTAGATATTATGCATCCATGAATATTTTTACGTCATGCGATTAGTTGTTCCCTTCTTAAAGACAGTCCATTCGCTCCAGCAGATAGGAAAGCTGATGGGTTCTCAATAAGATTCGTACTCGTTGCATTTCCAGGTATTCCTGGAGTTATAACACCTGAATTGTATGTGCTTACCCCGAGAGGAAAGAGATAGTTCCTTCCCGCATTGTTATCCCATGTACCGCTACCGTTGTTAAATACCGCTTCCAGTCTCGTAGCAGTTCCTACATCAATGGTAATTTTGTTATATCCGGTGAGCTCGGATGCCGGAATGGCAACACCTGGTGGTGTCGTCCAATTACCTCCTGCAGGGCGGTAATGAATATTGGGCTGGGCAAACCCCTGCTTGTAGTAGATGGTTACACTGTTACTTTTCGGAGCATCATCGGTCGTTACGCTTAACTCAGCACTTGCATCCGATTTGTTCTGTGCTGCATCAAAGGCCCTGACTGTATAAACATAACTCGTTGATGCCTTCAGGCTATTATCCGTATATGCAGGTGTCGTACTCGTGCCAATTTTGACACCGTCACGGAACACTTCATACCCGGTTACGCCTACATGGTCGGTCGACGGATTCCAAGCCAATGTTACACGATCAGCCGCTTTTGCAGTCACGGTCAGACCGGTTGGTACGCTTGGGGGTGTTATATCCACGTGAGGTGCTCCTTGTGTAATGACTCCGGAATTATAGGTACTAACCCCTAATGGAAACTGATAATTTTTTCCTCCATTATTATCCCATGTGCCACTACCATTGTTAAACACAGCCTCCAGCCCCGTCGCTGTACCCACATTGACTGTCATCTTGGTGTATCCGGGCAACTCGGCTGCTATCATTTTCACACCCGGAGCAGTCGTCCATGTCCCCCCTGTTGGACGATAGTGAATATACGGGTTCGGATAGCCCAGTTTATAATATATGGTTACCGCATTACCTTCTTTGGTACGTACCGACAGAGCCACACTAGCAGGTGAAACGTTGCCTGCTGCATCTATCGCTTTAACCGTATATACGTATTCTGTTGCCGGTGCAAGGGACTCATCCGTATAGTTTAGTTTGGTTGATTCCCCTACTTTTGAACCGTCTCGATAGATATCATATTTTGCTACTCCATAATTATCCTGGCTGGCTGACCAGTCAATTGTCACAGCGGATGAGGTAGTATTCTGTACAGCTACATTTGCAGGCGCTGTTGGTGGCTCAGTATCTGCTGCCAACGTTTGGATCTGTACAGTTGAACTGGCGGAAGAGACATTATTCGCCTTGTCTCTCGCCTTTATACTATATGCATATGATTCCTTAGGCTCAAGATCGATATCCGTATATTCCGTTGTCAGCGAACTTCCAACTTTGACCCCATCCCGATAAATATCATAGCCCTCTACACCCACATTATCAGTGGATGCTGCCCATTGCAGTGTAATGCTGCGATCTGTCACACGTTTTGCATTGACTTCTGTTGGCACTGAAGGCGGTGTCCGATCGACCACCAGGAACGGATGTGTACCCTGGATTGTTCCATTCGCATCCTCAACAATTTTGCCCGATGTGTCTTTTTTATATTTCCCCATACCCACATATACCGTCTGTATCTCACTGCGCGTAACATTGCCATTCGCATCGACAGCTTCAATATAATAATCGACCAGTTGATCTTGGAAATCGTTGAAATACGTGTAATACATATCCCCGATCTCCTGAGCAGGCACACGCTTAAACATATCTGTGCTGGTTGGCTGCCAGGCCACACCGTTCATATCCGATTTAAGGTCACGTTTCGTCATCGGATATTCTTGCCAGCTACTAACCTTCGTCGGATCGATGTTGGATACCCCTTTGGCCTTGAGCTCAGCAGGATCGTACACACGGAAGGTGTTGTCCTTGGCATCTGCCAGCTTATCCCGATGTGTCCGTACCTTCACCTTAATATCATTCACACCGTTAACATCATAAGCATAGGTATAAATGCCGAACGTATTGTCAAAATAATGAAGTGTCCATCCTTCCGCCTTGCTGACATTAGCGCTTCCAGGATTATATGGATAACGCTGCGGCCACCATATCGATGGTCCGGTACGGTCCTTCGCGAGTTGACTACTTACATAAGGCTTGGAAAAGAAAAGCGACTGATTGAAAGATAACGTCGGCTTTACCCCATCATCCACATTCTCATCATAATAACCAAACCCGGAATCCAGTGCAGGCAGGAGGAAATACCAACTTAGCTCTGCCGGGTTCGCACCTCCCTTATAATTATTAGCAGGATCTCCTTTTACCGGGTAAGCCATCATCCAAGGATTAAGCTGATTGCCCTCATAAGTGATCTCACGGTCTAGTGCCGTCGTTGGCTTCCAATGGTTCGGATTGCTGTCCAGCCAAATCTGTTCAGCTGTCTTGGCATAATTCAGTGCAGCTTGCTCAAGCGCAAAATTACGCTCCAGATAATGGTATCCATATTCAAAAGATACGGTCATCCCTTCCTGTACACCATCCAGATTTTTCTTCGGCTCCAGATTAAGGCCTGTAGCCTTGTTGAACGCTTCAAACTGCCCCTTCCAGATTCCAAATGGAAGACGCCAGTGATACCATGTCGGATCTGATGAGGAGTCCCGCGTATCGATCCATGAACCGTCTTGAACATGAACTACATCGTCGGCTTTTGGTGTGTTAGTCCGCAAGTATTCATTGATACTCTCTCCCTTCACACCCGGCTGGGCATAAGTCACATTTCCTGCATTGCGCCAAGTATCCTCTGATCCTGCACGTCCTGAAGAATTATCCCCATCATGGGCAATCACGAAGAACTGCTTCTGATCAACCATTCCTTCAAAAGGCTTCAGCGCATCTGCCTTGACTGAACCCTGATACCCCTCTTCCCACGACTCTGCCTGGGCCACAGGGATACCAACAATCTTTTTCTCAGCACCAGTTTCAGGATTCACATGACGCACCCAATGAGGCGTAGAAGCAAATGGATATTTGTTATGAACCACCTGTTTCTCATTGAACATGGGAGAAGATACCCACGAACCCACATTGCTCGTATTCTGCAAATCCGCTCGGTTTGGCGGTGACACCATAGTATCTTTGCCCGGATCGTTCAGTAGCGGATAGTCCTGGAGAGTTCGCGAAAAATGATTGTTTCCAATTACGGACCACTCAATGCCAAGTTGGTCCAAGACCGGGATAATCCGTTCCGAGAAACCCAGCTCGGTGGGAAAAAAACCTTTGGACGATTTAAAGCTGTCTCCCAGAAAAAAGGGTTGTGCCAGCACAGCATTCTGGTAGATCAAATCCTTTAGCAAATATTCGTTGCCAGCCAATGGCCCCATGGTATGGTGTCCGGAGAAGTGAATGAGATCCATCGTCCGTTCGCCATTCGTTGTTTTGAGATTATTGTAAGCATTCTTCCATGGCGCACCCCAATCTTTATTGTTGTAACCGTTTACATTATTGGTATACATAAAACTGTTCACATTGTTCAATACCGAACCTGACATGGTTACCTGCATCCCTGCAGCAGGGTGATTGTTCCTCAGGTCACCAGCAACTTGCCATGGCCAGTTCAGATAGGCACCTGTCTTCGCATGGTGACTATAATACGCCACGAGATCATCATGGGGCATAGGCATTCCCCCGGGTAAAAAGTATGGGTATCCTGCCGGAGGGTTATTTTTCAGATCGATGACTTGCCCATCATATGTGTAGCGGATTGGGGACCCCACAGGTGCAGAAGCATACTTGGATGTGTCGTAGTAGGCCCAAAAATTGGGCATATGGTTATGATACACATGAGAAGCCGAAATTTCGGCATAAGCCGCTGTATTTTGGGTAGAAATAATAATCGATAATACCAACAGAAATGCGCCGAGCTTGCGCTTAAGTTCCATGTTCTTCCTCCCTTATTTTCTCCCCTATGGGAAACAAGAATTCTCGTTAATTACCTAAGCTCTCTAACCCTTTTAACGTTTTAGCATGGTCTGACTCAAGACCCTTTCTAATTTGTATCTATACAACTCCTCCTCCTTCCCTCTCCCCTGTTGTTTCGTGTTCTTCTGTGCTGTTCAAATTTAGATGTCTTTTTGTGCAAACGTTTGTACAAAAGGAGGTATCCTAGAGATTTTCTTAGAACAAATGGCTTATGAATCCGCTTTTTTAGCAGGCATACTGTGCTCTTAAATCTGCAAACGTTTGCACAAATAATATACTTTCTATTGGAACAAAATGTCAATACTGAAGAAGCGTAATTTTATACCGTATATATATATCTTGGAATCGGTAAATTAGAGAACTCAGCTACCCTGCCATAATGTCAAAAAAAAAACACAATCCCAAGCGAATGTCCTTCGCTGGAACTGTGCCTTATCATTGCAATCAATTTTATATTAACAATCTTTATCCGGCACACCCGCATCTTCCTTCGTACGGAAAGAAGATCCACAGCCACAAGTCGCTACCGCGTTCGGATTATGGATGGTGAACCCACCCGTCATACCGGACTCTTCAAAATCAATTTCGAGACCATCCAGATACTTCAGGTTTTCCTTCTCGACTACAACCTTCATGCTCTGAATATCCATATACAGGTCCTCATCGGACTCTTTATCGTCAAAGCCCATGGCGTACGAAAATCCGGTGCAACCGCCTGGTGCTACGCCAAGACGCAGGAACATACCAGGTGTCTCTTGCTGTGCAAGCATCTCTTTCAATCTGTCAGCAGCCGTTTCGCTGATGTTAATCATGCCAGGTCACTCTCCTTTTTCATATAAAATCATGTTCAAAAAGGGCGCTTTTCAGTACCAAGAAGATGGGATGAAGATAGAAATGGAGTAGCGGAGCGTAGGCAAAACTACGTGAGCAACCAAAATGTTTCCTTCGGAAACATACTTCGTAAGCCTCCCGCCTATTTCGGCTGAATCCCATATTCGATGCTGAGATGCCGCTAGGCATCCTTCGTAATCAAATGCGTACTTTTTGAACAACCTTTCATTAACTCTTCTTTAAATTATACTCCACCCCGTCAAGGGTCTCAAGTCATGTTTGCCTCTTTCCGCGTTCCCCCTGTACTCCTTTTTCTTCCCAGTGTATTGAACCCCCGGGACACGAGGTTTATAATGAATAGGTGGTCGCACTGAAATGTCGTTATTTTGTCATGACTTATTCAGACGATGGTCATAATTGGAGTTGTAATTTTTTTCACATTTCGAGACTGCAACGCAGTCCCCAATGCATATATGAGTCAACAGACTCCATTTTTTGAAAAAATTTAGCTTTCATATGCAGCACGCGCTGCACCGGGTAAATAAGAGTTAGTCCAACTAAGAAGGCGGCAGTTGACCGCATCTTTTCTATGTAGTTCTGTATGCAGATCCTACACACAACTCAAATCCGGTTAAGAACAGGAGGAAATAATATGTCTACATTGGTAACACCGTTCACAGACAAAAGAATGGCTGAAATCGTCGAGAAAGTGCAGAACGGCGTAAGGCTGAGCGTGGAAGACGGCGTATATCTGTATGAAACAGATGATCTGCTGACTTTGGGCCAGCTGGCCAATGAGGCCAACCTGCGGAAGAATGGTAAGAAAGTATATTTCATCGAGAACATGAGTCTTTACTTTACGAACGTATGCGAAGCCCACTGCGCTTTTTGCAATTTCCGCAAAGACCAGGGTGAAGAAGGCTCCTATACATTATCCGGTCAGGAAATGATCGATTATGTGGAACAGCATATTCATCCGGGCGTACGTGAGTTCCATATCGTAGGCGGACATAACAACCATGTTCCTTTTCAATATTATGTCGATTCCCTGCGTGCTTTAAACGAGAAATATCCGGATGTTACACTGAAAGCTTACACGGCAGCCGAGATTGATTTCTTCACCCGGATTAGCGGACTCAGCATCAGAGAAGTTCTGCAAGAGCTGCAAAAAGCAGGTCTGAAAACATTGACTGGTGGCGGCGCTGAGATTCTGTCGGATGAATATCGCAAAAAAATGCGTGTAGACAAAGCCAACGTGGACCGTTATCTTGAGGTGCACCGAACAGCTCATGAGCTGGGCATGCGTACACATACTACGATGTTGTATGGATCGATCGAATCCTATGAGGATCGCGTTAACCATATGGTGCAGATTCGTGAATTGCAAGACGAGACCAACGGATTTATGGTCTTTATCCCTCTTTCCATGCAGCCAAAAAGTAAAAACGCAAGCATTATGCGTCGTAACTCGGCTTATGAGGATCTCAAAACAATTGCGATCAGCCGTCTGATGCTGGATAACATCGATCATATCAAAGCATACTTCATTAACATCGGTCCACAGCTGACTCAAGTCGCTCTTGGTTTCGGTGCTTCGGATGCACACGGTACGATCGTTCGGGAACGGATTAGTCATGCGGCAGGTGCACTCACACCTGAAGGCCTTACACGTAAAGAGCTTATATGGCTCATTAAGGGTGCAGGACGTATTCCGGTAGAACGTGATACGTTCTACAATGAAATTCAAGTGTACGAATAGGATATAACTCCATCCACAACCAATATTGCACCAGCACCACTCCAGAACGCAGCTTTCATGATAGGGAGACGTTTGAATTCGAGTGGTGCAAACTGCTGAATAATATCTACAATTTTCAATGTCTACTTTTCAATTATTCAAATCATAACAAAAGGAGCAGCTATGTTATTGCATAGCTGCTCCACAGTTTACAGCCCCATTTCAGTGGGACTGATGCAGAAAGGAAGCCGAGTCATGAAAAATTTCGTCATTCTTGGAGGCGGCTATGGCGGCCTCACCATCATCAAGGAACTTCTGGAAGGTAAAATTCCATCCGATACACAGATTATTTTGGTGGACCGCAGCCCCTTTCAGGGATTAAAGACAGAATATTACGCACTCGCAGCAGGAACCGTATCTGATTATGACCTGCGTATCCAATTTCCAGTGAGCGATAAAGTCACTTACCGTTATGGAGAAGTTACCTCGATTGACCTGGAACAGCGTCAGATTGAATTTGAAGGCCAAGACCCGCTTGAATACGACAAGCTTGTCATCGGACTTGGTTGTACAGACCGTTTCCACAACACACCAGGCGCAGAAGACTACAGCTGTACCATTCAGAGCTTTAGCAAAACACGCGAGACTTACCTGCGACTTAATGAAGTCAAAGCCTATGGCAATGTGCATATCGTAGGCGGTGGATTAAGTGGTGTCGAGATGGCAGCCGAACTTCGTGAGAGCAGACCCGATCTAAACATCAGTATTCTGGATCGTGGTGAGCGTGTATTATCAGCCTTCCCGCAACGTCTGTCTGTGTATGTGCATGAATGGTTCAACGAACATCAGGTAGAGACACGCGGGCATATCGCCATTTCTCGCGTTGAACCCAATGCCATCTATAACAGGGATGAACAGATTCTAACGGATGCTGTCGTGTGGACTGCAGGCATTCAGCCCGTAAAAGTGGTACAGGATCTGGACGTGACCAAAGACCCTCAAGGACGTGTCGTCCTGAATGAATACTACCAAATCCCGGAATATACCGATGTCTATGTGGTTGGTGACTGTGCCAGTGTACCTTATGCACCTAGCGGTCAGGCTGCGGAAGTACAGGGTGAGCAGATCGCCCATATTCAGCATGCCCTCTGGAAAGGCGAAAAGCCCAATCCACATCCACTCAAGCTTCGTGGCACACTCGGTGCACTCGGCAAGAAGTCTGGGTTTGGGCTGATGGGCAAAACGTCCATGATGGGACGTGTACCTCGTATTTTGAAAAGTGGTGTGCTCTGGATGTCCAAGCGTCATCTCGGTTAGTCGAGATCGAGATCGTCCCATGCATCGGCTTCGGCAACTTTGGCCAGAATGGCGTTATATAGATCTTCCACTTTGTCCGTGATGACAACTTCGCCATTTACCAGTGCAAATGGAGTCATAGAACATTGGCCGCAGTTGGTGAGGCAGCCATATTCAATCACGTCATAGTCTGGATTTTCTTCCAGTTGATCCATGACTTCATCTGTGCCAAAATGCATATTATTGGCACAAAATTCAATAATCGGTCTCATTTAAGTTCACCTGCTTTGTTTGACCATTTTAATTTGTGGCCATTTGTAATATAATATAGGAAGGAAAGGAGTTGAACAATATGAGCGAAAACGCACAAAGCACCATGTATGATGAGGTATCTGATGTGCTTGATAAACTTCGTCCGTTCCTGCAGCGCGATGGCGGTGACGTGGAACTGGTCGACGTGGAGGACGGCATCATTAAGCTGAAACTGGTCGGTGCCTGCGGCAGTTGCCCAAGCTCCACCATTACCTTAAAAGCCGGGATTGAACGTGCCCTTCTCGAAGAAGTTGAGGGTGTACAAGAAGTCGTACAAGTATTCTAATCAATCCTTCACGAAATAAACCTCAAGAGCCTTTCGCTTCGCATGAAGCGGAGGGCTCTTTTTTTGTGTGCATATGCAAAGAGTCCATGTTCACAGTCACCTTGACCCGTTTCCACGTACAATCCTTCAATTCACCTTTTAAGTATCCTCGCGCTGTATGGTTGGACGAATCGGATCAAGTCCTCCAGATACATCCATAATGTTACCTGTTATAAAATCGGAATGATCAAGGCACAGATACGTAATCACTCGTGCAATATCTTCACCGCTGCCTGGTCGCCCTCTTGGCGTTTCCTCATCGGTGATGCCTGCCATTTCATCAATCGTTTTCTCTTTGTTCGCACCACGAATGTCACCTGGACATACCATGTTAACCGTAATTCCATACGGAGCTTCTTCAACCGCTAGCGTCTTTGTAAAAGATACCAGACCCACCTTGGCAGCCGCATATACGGCGCGATGAGGCCAGGATCTCGCTTCTCCAGCGTGACTGAAGCCAAAATGGATAATACGTCCCCATTGCTTGCGTCTCATCTCTGGCAATACACGCTGATCCAGTAACATCGGTCCCAACAGATTACCCTGCACAAGCATCTGGACCTCAGCCTCAGAATAATCCGCAAATAATCGTCGTTCACGGACAAATGGACCCGCGTTATTCACCAAAATATCAATACTGCCCAGGTTGCCTTCCACCTGCTCAACCAATGAAGAGATATCTTCCACCTTGGATATATCAGCCTGGATGGCAATGCACCGCACACCCTTGGCTATAATCTGAGCCTTTAAAGCCTCAGCTTCTATTCTGCTGTGTACATAGTTGAGGGCAATATGACACCCTTGATCTGCCAGACTGAGGGCCGTCATTTTACCAAGACCTTTGGCACTTCCCGTTATGAGGGCAACTTTTCCCTTCACGTTCATCCCCCTCTTCAAAGAGCAGTCACTATCCAGTATAAAAGATTTATCGTCCTCCTACAACTCGCTTATCCACAAGGGATTATCCACCTTTAATTCCAGATATATCTTGATTGAAATCGAGCACCTATGGTACTCTCGAGGATATAACCCGAAAGGACCTTTACATGAATATGATTAACAAAAGATGGATATCATTTCTTACATTTTTAATGTTGAGTTTATTCACAGTCTTTAGTGCCTTACAGGTATCAGCGGCAAGTGAGAGTGAGCAAGCGCCTGATGAGTACGATTGGATTATTGGACCAGCATCTGTCTCTATGGACGGTAAGGCCACCCTGGAAGTCCCTGAAAGCCATTCCTATCTGGATAAGGCCAATACCCAACGCTCGATACTTAACAGTGATGGGAAGCCTAACGGGAATGAAATCGGAAGCCTAACCAGCAATAGTGAATTCGGCTCGTGGTATGTTGTGTTTGAATACGTGAAAACAGGTCATATTCATGATGACGATCAAAATTTGAGTGCCGAAGAACTGTTAAGCAGTTATATCCGAGGCACAGAAGAAGATAACAGAGAACTTGATCCTGAATATAGAACGTACATAACGGGGTGGGAAATCGAACCGGCATATGACAGTACCAAACATCAGTTGGTTTACTCCCTTGGTTTTAAGAATGCTGATCAGCAAGCCATGGTCAATTACAATGTAAAACTCCTGACACGCGAAGGGTACATCACAGCCATTCTGGTTACAGATACGGCCAACTTTCAACAGAGCCGCCAGACATTCGAGGAAACTGTCCTTAATCAACTTCACATCAATGCAGGATATACCTACGAGGAGTACAATGCTTCGACTGACAAAACATCCACCATAGGGCTCAACAGTCTTCTGATGGGCGGGATCGGGTACACGGTTTCCCAGAAATTCAGTGCTCTTCTTTTGCTCAAAAAAGGATGGGCTTTGATCCTCGTTGTCGTCCTTGGGTTAATCGGTTGGATCAGATACAAGATCAAAAGCTCACACGGAGAAGAAGAAACACTCTCTCCCTCCGAGAGAACGTACCTGCAGGAAGCAGATGAGCAGCAGTATGCTGATCAGAATGAATTATCCTACTACCGCCAATCTGGACATCCACCCAACGCGGAGAAACAAGATAAGCCCTAACCCTTCCCTTATTAATCCCCACGTCAGCACAGATTAGGAAACATAGAATAAGCCGTATATCTCTTCAGAAGAGATATACGGCTTATTCTTAATAGCTTCACAACATATCATACATATCGTGAATTATTCAGTTGCAGGTTCAACTGCACCTTTATAACGTTCTTTGATGAATGTTTTCACTTCTTCGGAGTGCAGAGCAGCAGCCAGTTTTTGGATTGCATCTGCATCCTTGTTGTCCTCACGGGAAACGAGGATGTTTGCGTATGGGTTACCTTGCAGATCTTCGATCAGCAAAGCATCATTCGCTGGATTCAGGTTTGCTTCAAGCGCATAGTTAGCGTTGATGAATACCAGATCCGCTTCATCCAATTGACGAGGCATCATGGCTGCATCCAGCTCGATAATATTCAGATTTTTCGGATTGGCTGTGATATCTTGAATCGTAGATGTAATATTTGTGTTGTCTTTCAGCGTAATAATGCCTTCCTTCGCAAGCAACAACAGTGCACGTCCACCATTGGATGGGTCATTTGGAATGGCTACTTTTGCGCCATCAGCCAATTCATCCAAAGACTTAATCTTCTTGGAGTATCCACCAAAAGGTTCAACATGAACAGGTGTTACAGTAACGAGGTTGAATCCACGTTCTTTATTCTCTGTGTCCAGATAAGGCTGGTGCTGGAAGAAGTTTGCATCCAATTTTTTATCAGCAAGTTGCTGGTTTGGTTGTACATAGTCATTGAACGTAACGACTTGTAAACGAATACCTTGTGCTTCCAGCTCAGGCTTGATGCTTTCCAGAATCTCTGCATGTGGTGTAGGTGAAGCTCCAACTTTCAATTCAACTGTACGTGGTGCACCTGCTGAATTGTCTGCGCCGCTATCGGCGTCCTTGTTGTTTCCGCAAGCTGCGAGAACCACAATTAACATAAGACTAAGTAGAGCAAAAGACCATTTTTTCATGTGTAAAACCCCTTCTCTAATCATTTTTTTCATGTGGCGTCCGCATGAATGCATATCCATCATGTTATCTATGTGTTATTTCCTGGTGAAAAATGTAACCAAGCGATCTCCAGCCATCTGGAGAATTTGCACAAGAATGATCATCGACACTACGGATATAATCATGATTTCATTTTGATAACGGAAATATCCATAGTTGATTGCCAGTGTTCCCAGACCTCCACCACCAACCATGCCCGCCATCGCCGTATAGGAGACAAGCGTAACGATGGTGATCGTTATACCCGCAAGCAGTCCAGGCAGTGCCTCAGGCAGTAAGACCCGTCTTACAATCTGTCCGGTCGATGCGCCCATCGCCTGCGCAGCCTCAATGACACCCCGATCAACTTCTCGCAACGTCGTCTCCACCAATCGAGCAAAGTAAGGAGCTGCTGAAATAACTAAAGGTGGTATAACACCTAACACTCCTGTAGCTGTACCGACGAGTATACGAGTGAATGGAATAAGAGCAACAATCAATATGATAAATGGAACTGAGCGCAAAATATTAACAATCAGAGATAGTATCGTGTACACTGCCCGTGACTTGATCGAAGCAGATCTAGCCGTCATAAACAGCAGAACTCCGAGCGGTAAACCCAAGATAACGGTAAACAAACCTGATACACCCAAAATTTGCAATGTCTCTATGGAAGCTTTACCAACCTCTTCCCAGCGAACTGTTGAAAAATCCATCTAACGAAGCACCTCCACATCAAGTCCCTCAGCGGTTAATTCTGATATCGTTCGATCAATCGCATTTGAATCACCCTCGAACCGAACGGTCAGCTGTCCATAAGGCACCTGTTTAATCGTAGAGATTGTACCCTGCAGGATGGCAAAATCCACGCCTGTCTTACGTACCGTTCTCGACAAAATCGCTTCATACGTTTTGTTACCCAGAAAGGATATCTTCACAAGTTTGGAAGCAGCACCTGCCTGCAATTCAATGCCTGCATTCGCCAGAGCGGTCTCTTCCAGAGCGAGTCCAGCTTCATGGTCACGCATCATGAAGTCCCGCGTAATCGCATGCTGCGGCTTCAGGAACACTTCGGTTACAGGTCCCTGTTCCACAATGCCACCTTGATGAATGACAGCTACCTTGTCACAGATGTTCTGAATGACATGCATCTCATGTGTGATCAGCACAATCGTAAGGTTGTACTTTTCATTAATGTCGAGCAATAACTTCAGGATTGAATTTGTCGTCTGCGGATCAAGTGCCGAAGTAGCCTCATCACAGAGAAGTACATTCGGATCACTTGCAAGTGCTCTCGCAATCCCTACACGTTGTTTCTGTCCACCCGATAATTGAGCCGGATATTTGCTGCTATGGTGCTCCAGACCAACCAGGGCGAGCATTTCCTTCACTTTGCGATCAATAGCATCCTTGGGTGTATTCACAAGCTTTAGTGGAAAAGCTACATTGTCATATACTGTTGCCGAGGATAACAGATTAAAATGTTGAAAAATCATCCCGATCTTGCGTCTCTGTTGCTGCAATTCGGTTTTGCTCAGTTCAGTCAGGTTGATTCCGTCGACCCATACCTCACCCTCCGTAGGCCGTTCCAGCAAATTAATGCAGCGAATCAATGTACTTTTGCCCGCTCCAGAATGGCCAATCACGCCGTAGATTTCGCCCTTTTGGATGCTCAAATTCAGCTCGGATAACGCTGTTGTAGATTTTGCCCCTTTGCCGTACATTTTCGTTAAACCTTTTAATTCAATCAATCGCACTTGCCCCTTTCCAACCACCTACATGTATCTTTACCCGATCTAAAGGAAAACTCCCCTTAAAGTACAAAAAAAGAGCCCTTTGCAGATACAAAGAGGGCTCTTCACGTGAAAGAATATACCTTCTCATCTGCCAAAATCGTGTCTTGCACCATTTTGTAGGAATTAGCACCTAACATCTATAACGAATGATACATGTATCATGTCGTTACAAATCGGTTGCCGGGCTTCATCGGGCCTGTCCCTCCGCCGCTCTCGATAAGAAATATGTTGTTGTAGGATTTTATAAGTTCATGTAGTTTATGCTTTATAATGTGAACGTAACTTCCGAAATATCAATTATATCCGTGTAACATTCGATTGAAATTCAGTATATTCCAAGTATTCCGATTTGTCAAAGGGAATTATTTCTTTTCCATATTCTGTTGATATAACGATAAGAGGCTGTTAACGTTTCACAGACCATATCCACGCCCTGACGCATTTCCTGCACATGCTGATTCAAATCCTCCAATTTCACTTTACCTTGCAAGGTCTGGTGTAACTGCCACAGGTCATCGTGCATTTCTGAGTTCATATAGTGAATTTCCATATTACGTCGTTTGCGCAGCTTACTCATCGGCTCCCGATAAGAGTCTTTGATCTGAATCAATTGCAACGCAAGATCATGATGCTCTCTCGCATAATCGAACTGCCTTAACACAGTAAAATAAGAAAAATGTGCTTTGGTATTTGAAGTATTTAACTGGAATATTTCATTTAATACCGTGCCCACCTTATCTAGGATGGCAAAGCAGCGGATAAAGCCATCTTTGTAGAAATACACATACCGTGCATACTCGGCTTTTTCAGTCGGCGTCATGTCGTCCGTTGAGCCTGCAACGACTTTTTTGCGAAAATGAGAAGCAGCGAAGCAGCTTTGCTCCAGTTCATCCAGTGAGGAGATAAGTCCCTGAGTCCACACATACAGTTTCCGATAGTCATGCGTGGGATCATGGTCCACATGCATTTGTCGTTGAAATAACTCGAGCGTATGCGCCATTGTGTCCATCGCTGCCTTCAATTTACCTTCGTTTATACGTGGCTTTTCCCCCAACAACGTTCGCAGCATATCTAACCTCCTCTTTTCCAAATCAAATCAACAAGAATTCATCACCGTAAACGTAACACATCATCCATTCCGTGTAATTGCTGCTTGCCATAGGTTGCCCTGATCCCCCTGACATCAAACAAAGTCCACCTGTCCAATGATGTACATCACTGGATGGTGGACTTTCATATTTAGCCCAAGTACCTTTGGAAAAAGAATGGATCTATATCTTAGAAACGATTAGCCGGGCGATGCAGCTTGTACACCAGGAAACTCATATACGTTAAAACTCCGAATAATATGGCGATATCCAGCATATGAGCGAGAGCTACAAACATGTATACTTCCGGACGGTTCATTGTCACCATCATGAAAATACCAATGACTACTTGCATCAGGATGAGAACAACGGATACCACGCCAAGGGTACGCATTTCCTTGTTGTCCGGATGATTACGGTAAGCGAAGTGACCCAGAATTGCGATAACAATCACGAGCGACGCTGCTGCTGCACGGTGAGCAAAAGCAACCGCTACCCCACCCGAAAGCTCAGGAATAATCTGCCCGTTACAGAGCGGAAATCCGGAACATCCGCCAGCAGAATCCGTGTGACTCACAAATGCACCCGTGTATACCACGAGATATGTGTAAATAGTGGAGAACCAGACCAGATTCCTGAATTTTTTGCTAACCCGAGGGTATTTATTCAGGCGTTCCAATCCGCCATCTTTAGCCTCCTGCCTTATGCCCAGCGCCATCATTAGAGAACTGGCAAAAGCAATCAGTGCAAAACCAAAATGCAGTGCCATGACTGCTGAAGATTGGGAGAAGACGACGGCAAAAGCACCCATGATTCCCTGGACGATAACAAATACCAGAGTTAAGAAAGAAAACAATTGCAGGTCACGGCGTGACTTGCCAAACCGCAGAAAAGCAACAAATGAGGCAATGGACAACAGTCCAGCCAGTGCACTTACAGCGCGGTGGGAATATTCAATGAGTGAAGCCACAGTATGTGCCGGAACGAGTTTTCCGTTACATAAAGGCCATTCTGTTCCGCAGCCAAGGCCTGATTCCGTTTTGGTTACGATGCCTCCACCAAAAGTGGCCAGAAACATGACAAGACAGGTTAATACGGTTAACCATTTAAACAAAGTTAAGTGTTTCAAATTTTTCTCACCCGCTGTTGGTTTAAGATGGCGAAGAATATTCTCCGCTTGTTTCGGTACTTTGACACTTATTTCACAACTAAATTCATTATACCGGATAAAATGTTCATTGACGTCGCGCTTTGTGACAAAATGTTAACGTCTGGTGAAATAATGACCCGCAGGTCATTGGGGTTATGTAATTGAGGGATATGCCAGTTGAATTGTGTCTTAAACTGAATCCTAAACACAAACGCCATTTCCCTATTTCAAGAGAAATGGCGTTTCATCTAGTATACCCTTTTACAAAATGAACCTGTCATACTTTTATTATCATTTATGGATCGTGTTGTACACTTCAACTGCTCGATCTAAGAACTGCTCAATCTCTTCTCTCGACTTGCGCAGCTTGTTCACATACCGTACGAGTTCGCGGCCATCTGTATACGCCACAAAGCTCGGAATGCCAAGAATATTCTGCTCTTCACTAACGGTTCCAACCTGATCCACGTCGACCTCAATCAAAGTCAGTTCACGTGTATATTTCTCTTCAACCTCAGGCATAAACGGATCGATGTATTTGCAGTCACCACACCAGTCTGCCTTGAATACGGCAATCGTCAAACGTGGGGATTGGATGGCTACATCAAAAGCCGGTTTGGAAGTAATCTGTTCCATTCGGTTCATCTCCCTTTCTGTACCTTGTCTTACCCTAAGTGAAGCAAATTGGCGAGTGGAAGTCAAATAATCAGCGCATACTTAGAATAACCACATGGTCTGTGAAAATAAACCCAGAACATCATGAAAGGATGTCACATCATGACTTCCACCAGAACCGATTCTTCCAGCGAACAACATCACGGGTCCCTCCTGCAGATGGTCCGTTCCATTCCGGGTGCTGCCCGGGAAATCTGGCGTGGCAAACAGGCTGCATGGCAAGCTTCTGCACAGCTTCGTCACCCTTTGCGTGACATCGAGTGGGATACAGATACGGCAGCTGCCTTACAGTCTGAGGTGGAGCGTTTGTTACCTGCCAGCAACAAATCTTTTGCACGCACGGACCAGGTTCAAAGCGCACTCGTCTGCGAAGAAGATTGCATCATTCTGGAAGAGATTAAGACACTGACTCAAGAGCACAATCGGAGTAATATCACCCGCACGGCAGCTTATCTGGAATGTTATGAGCAATACCCTGAACTCCATTGGGCACTGCTGGCCCATATGGTCTCTCGCAACGGCGGATATCACATGACAGATCTTCAGAGTGACTTAATGCATAATCTACAGAATCAGAGCGATCGCGAGTATATGTATCGGCTGCTGGAGCGGTGCAATGCACTCATTTTCCAGGATGCCTATCCCCAGCTACTGCTGTATATGAACAGTCGCCGGATCGGACGAAGCTGTTTCCATCTCTTATCGCACTTTCACATATCGGCGTTTATGACGCCGTTTTGGGAACGCTTTTGGCTGGAACGGTGCAGTTCACTGCTTAGTGTGGCATTAATTATTAATGAGCAGAACTATATCGAGAGCCGGGTGGTGCAGCATCCTTATTTTCAAAAAGAAGTACTTTCGAAACCCGCATTCCATCTGCATAATTTGGCGGGTCTGAATCATATCGTCTTTCCTCTCGGACGGGGAGCAGGACTCACAGGACGCGTCATTGAACATTTTGGAAAGTTGGATGAGCGGATCATGTTTGGTAAAGGCCTATATGCCTTGTTGTTTGGCGTGGAGCAAGTACACTCACAAGTGTTGGAGTTCGCACGTTTGGTTCCCCATCGTGGCTCGCGTGCTGAATATTGGCCTGGCCTGTTTACCAATCGTGAAGACGAGGCGGGTGAACATACATTATACGCTCAGGCGTTACTGGATGAGGAATGGCTTCCAGAAGGGCAACGACTATATAGTCCGGAACTGCTCGCCGTATGGGGAGACACGCCTTATGAACCGATCTCCAGACAGGACTGGCTTCAGACTCGGGATAGTCTCGGTTACCTGACGGCACCTCGCCGCCCATGGCTGTTTGAGATGAGTCACGAACACCGGTATGGCATGCTGAAAACAGCACTGGCTCATGATGCTAAAGCGATCACACACTAATGCTAAAGATCATATGGAGCAGTAAAAGACGGATGATGTGGATACCCGATATACACTGCTATCCTTGCTTGCTGGGCTAATGTGGAGTTCAGTTGCTCAGCTCGCCTTAACTATACAAAAAGCCCTGTCCGCTTCAATAGCAGACAGAGCTTGTATCCTATTTCACAAAATATTTATGCTTGAATAATGCACTTTGTATTTTTAACCTCTTTGCCCGGCTCCACGTTGAAGACGCATAAGTGGACGGAGAATTTTTTGCAGAATACGGGGGTAACTGCCCAGCTCGTCCTTGCGCAGTACACGCAGCACAACCATGAGAACCAGATACACCACCACCACAAGCACACCAACCACAAGGCAGGTAAACAAGAAGGATACACGCACTGGCAGGAACAGTCCAAAGATCGTATTCCCAATCCAGTTCGTTGCAAATCCTACACCTGCTGCAAGCAACACTGTAATGATAAACCCTTTCCAACGATCTCCCATGATGGAGAAATCAACGATTTTGCGAAGGACCCGCAGATTCAGGTACGTGATGACCAGGAAACAAAGGGCCGTTGCAATAATAATGCCGTAAATGCCAAAGATCGGCGCCAGAATCAGACTTGCGATCAGTTTGATCACAACACCTGCTGCGACACTGATCATTGTAATCCGTGGTTTCCCTACCCCGAGTAAAATGGAGTTGGTGGTCATCATCGTAATCTGGAAAATGGTACCGAATGTTAACAAGGCAATGATCGGCGTTCCATCCAGATTGGTAAACAGCAATCCGTTGACCGAATATGCTGCCGCACAAAGCGCAATGACAATCGGCATACCTGTCAGAATCGAAATGCGCAACGCAAGTGTAACCTGGCTCTTCAGATGCGCTTCATCCTTGCGGGCAAATGCTGCTGAAATGACAGGCACCAACGATTGACTTAAAGCGATAGCCAGAATCGGAGGAATACCCGCAATACTTTGGGCTTTCGCACCCAGAATCGCAAGTACACCAGTCGCTTCTTCGAGTCC
Organism: Paenibacillus sp. FSL K6-4396; assembly: GCF_038002525.1. Classification (NCBI taxonomy): domain Bacteria; kingdom Bacillati; phylum Bacillota; class Bacilli; order Caryophanales; family Paenibacillaceae; genus Paenibacillus; species Paenibacillus sp. FSL K6-4396. The sequence continues at coordinate 5,912,740 of NZ_JBBOCR010000001.1, forward strand.
AATCTGGCCACTAAGCAGTGGTACCACAAGGGATGAATCGATGAAGTTAATGGCTGGAACCGCAAGTGAGGACAGCACAATTGGAATAGACAGCTTGAAGATATCACTGTAGATACCTCGCATCGGTAACTGCTCTGCACGTTCGTAATTCAATTGGGCCGCACGGTCGCTACGACGCAGCTTCAAGGTGAAGTACAGCATGACACCGAAGGCACCCACACTTCCTAATACCCCGCCAAATGAAGCACCTGCAGCAATCGTCTGGTCATCATAATTCCATTGCAGCATGACATAAGCCACGATAATGGCTGTACCTACACGGGCGAACTGTTCAACAATCTGTGAAATACCACCCGCTGTCATGTTGCCGCGTCCCTGGAAATATCCACGCATCATCGCAATGGCCGGGAACAGCAGCAAGGCTGGAGCCAAAGCGCGAATGGCGCTAACCGATGCCGGTACTTTGGAGACATACGTGGCATAATAAGGTGCAGCGAACCACAATAAAGCAGACATGACTACCCCGGCGACAGCCGCAAAGATCAGGGCTGCACGGTAGATCTGTTGGGCTTCACCCGCGCGTCCGAGCGCATAGCGTTCCGATACCATTTTGCTAAGTGTACTCGGTATGCCCGCCGTTGCTACAGTTAACAGCATTAAATATACCGTATTGGAGATCGTAAACGATGCGTTACCGACATCTCCAAGGATATGCTCCAGCGGCACCCGTTGAACCAATCCGAGTACTCTCGCGATTAGCGCAGCTGCCGCCAGAATAAGCGTACCCCTAATGAATGTTTCTTTCTTAGACAAACGAATTCCCCTTCTTTCCTCCACACCGGACATGCATCCCGTTGAAGCTAATCCTGAACGTTTAGGCGAATCTTACCACCCAGATAATAAAGAGAACAATCATGACGATTTGCAAAATAATTTTCATCACGGTACTCGTAAATAACCCCACGACCGAACCAAATCCAACTTTTGACGCTTTGGAAGGTGAAGACCCTCCGATCAGTTCCCCGATAAAAGCACCGATAAATGGTCCCAATACCAGTCCGAATGCCGGAATGACAAATGGGCCAATGATAACACCAATGGTACTCAGCGTGGTCGATAACTTGGAGCCACCGAACTTTTTCACACCCCATGCGCTGACGACATAATCAGCCACGAACAACACAACCACAATCAGAATCTGAATGATCCAGAACCACACACCGAACGGATCAAAACTGAAGAACCAGCCGTAGACCAGAAACGCGAAGAAAATCGCTACAGCACCAGGCAGTATGGGATATACCGTTCCAGCCATCCCCACTGCAAACAGCAGCACAATTAAAATCCAGGCAATGGTTGCGAGCAAAGGTTACTCCCCCTTCAAAATATGTTCACGAATCACTTCGACGATGCCGTCTTCATTGTTACTCGCTACGATGAGATCAGCCGCTTCCTTCACCTGTTCCTGCGCATTGCCCATGGCTACACCAAGACCCACGGCCTCAATGACAGCCAGATCATTCAGACTATCTCCGACAGCAACAACTTCGGACATCTCGATGCCCAGCAGCTTGCAGACTTCGGCTACACCACTTGCTTTGGATACGCCAGCAGGGTTGATCTCAATATTAACGGGTGAGGAATTCGTCATTTGCAGACCACCCATTTGTTGCAGTTCCATCATAATCTGGTGACGAACTTCATCCACTTCGGTATTAAAGCCGAATTTCAGCCATTCCAGACCTTCAATATTGTCCGTCCAGCGATCACGGTTGAACAGCTCTTCCACGGAGTATGCCCAGTACCAGCTGTTATATTTCTCACCGATCTCCTGCATTCTGCGAATCAATACCGGGTCCATCAGATGACGCATATGCAGATCATGCGGAGCTTTCCAGACCTCACTACCGTTAACGGTAACCATTGGTGTCTCCAGTCCAAGTTGAACCGCATAAGGCATCGCGTGGAATACGGCTCTTCCCGTTGAAAGGCACACATGTACACCCCGACGAATGGCAATCTGAATCCATTTGGCGGTCTCCTGCGTAATTTCATGATTATCATTAAGCAATGTTCCATCCATATCCAATGCAAGCAATTTGTATTTCAGTTCACTCATACAGTAGTTCCTCCTAGGTTGTCTCTCTCTCCAAGTTAAACTCATGGATATCCATTCAGGCACTACGCGGGCAGAAAACCTTTCGAGTCGTAGTATCTTTGTTTTAGAATTACCTTTCATAAACAAATTTCCCTTCTCTAGGTCCTTTCTGCCCTCTCCGTTCCACAGTGGTTCTCCAGTTCAACTTAAAGGTTTTCTTTATCTAATTTTAAACATTCTTTCACAACAAGATCGCCCGGCATCCGTAAAAACGGACGCTCCGGACGTCACAGCTAACGACATTTTACCACAGATCATCTATATGCAACAAAGAACCCACTCACGAATGAACCTTCTTACTATATACAAGTGGTGTCTGTTCCAAGCTATGCACACCATCCCTCCCCTTTTATTCGGAGTTATCCATACTTTTTTTGTATCGTATACATTCTTAAACCAAAAAGGTCCACCCCATTCAGGATGAACCTCTTTTAACCGCTTCTAGTTTAACCTTATTACTCCGCACAGCCATGATGAAATCTAATCATGCTCTGTCTGGCTTGTTTGCTGCAAACAAGGATTGGGACATCAGATCCATTGTTTGTTTGTATATGGTATGGGCTGCTTTTACATCGCCGAGGAAGCCACCCATATACAGATGGATTACACCATGCAGTGATGCCCATATCGTACTTACAAGAGTCCCGGTATCTTCCTGGTCCGAAATCTGTCCTTGCTGCTGGGCGGTGCTGATTAGAATTAGCAAACGGCGTATGGCAGTCATCGTTCCCTGCATACTCTCTGCATCCGGCTTAAACTCGGCAAAAGCTCCTCCAAACATCAGCTTGTAGTAACTGGTATAATCCTGTGCGAACTGCCAGAAGGCTTCGCCCAAATCCAGCAAATGCTGCATGAGATCAGAGGACGGCGGCACTTCTTCAAAACGCTTCGCCAGCAATTTGCAACCCTCCAGATACAACTGCTGGGCAAGACCTTCTTTATTAACAAACAAACTGTAAATGATTTTGGTAGAGCAGCCCATCTTTTGCGATACTCTGCGTACAGTAACAGCCTCCGGCCCTTCTTCCTGCAAAATGGCTGCTGCCGCATCAACCACAAGCTTTCGGAGATTATCCGTATTTTGCCGACGAGCTTCCTGATATGTTTTTAATGCCCGCCCCGTGGATGGCGAAGGTTTGTCTTCGTCACTGATAAGGATCACCTTCATTTAGTTATCACGTTTCTGACCGGAAACGAAGTTTCCGACTTCTAACAGGCATTCTAACCATTCGTAGAAAGATTGTCAATGAAGCTATCACGTTGAAAAAAAAGGTTTGACACCAGCACAACTTTTTGGTTAGGATGATTCCTGTTAGAAACAGTGTTACCAAAAATGTTTTATGCCAATTTTTAATTGGTATTTTTTTCGGACAATCGGTAACATCGTTTCTTTGAGAAAACATCGTATTCAAAGTGTAGATTGCCCCGCAAACAATATTAGGAGGATTACTAATGTCAACAGAACAAAAACAACGCAAACGATCCACTGGTCAACAAATTCGTAGATGGAGCCTGACCCTGCTAGGGGTAATTGTGCTGGGAGTCATTGTATTCCTGCTAATACCCGCCCCGGTAGAACCCGCGGTTTGGTCTGCACCTGCTGCTCCTTCTTTTGAGAAGGAGGGTCCCTGGAAAGAAAACAACAAACTTAGCTCCGCTGAACTGGTTACAGACCTCGCGAAATTCCCGGAATTTATCACTTTTGATAAAAAAGGGCGACTGTATGCGGGTGACTCCGACGGCAAAATTTACAGAGTAACCTTTGACGCCGAGGACAAGGCACAGCCAGCAGAGGTATTCGCCGATACCCACGGAACACCTAATGGACTAAAATTTGATGCTGCCGGTAATTTGATTGTGGCAGATATTCAGAAAGGGCTGCTGTCCATTGACCCGATCGGAAATATCGAAGTATTAACCAATGAAGTAGATGGAGGGCCGATCTACCTTGCGAACGAACTGGACATTGCTCAAGACGGAACGATATATTTCTCCGATACCTCTAACTATGGCAAGGTCATGTTCAAAGAAATCGCCGAGAATAAACCGCATGGACGATTGTTGAAATATGATCCTCTGACCAAGCAAACAACTGTACTGCTTAAGGATTTGTATTTTGCCAATGGGGTCGTACTGTCTGCCGAAGAAGACTTCGTGCTAGTCGCAGAATCGTATCATTATCAGTTGACCCGGTACTGGTTAAAAGGCCCCAAACAAGGCACCTCTGATATTTTCGCGGAGAATCTGGCTGGATTTCCGGACAATATCACCCGTGACGCACAGGGACACTTCTGGGTAGGGGTATTCACAACCCGTCTGTCTTTTGCCGATTACATGCATAGTCATCCTTGGTTAGCAGCGACGATGTCCAAAGTTCCACAGTCCTTGTTAAATGGAGCCAGTGCCCCGGTGAAACACGGACTTGTTGCAGAATATGGACCAGAAGGAGAGCTTATTAGTAGTTGGCATGATCCGGAAGGAACATTGTATGGCATCACCACGGCCGTAAGCCAAGGGAAATATTTATATCTCGGAACCGCACCGGGAGGAAGCCAAGGGGTTCATCGGGTGCCTTTGAAACCGTAAGGATTGTTATATTCCTCTACCTCATTCCACCTTTAGGCATCTCAATAGCAGCTCACTCCAGCAGGAGGGGCTTCTATTGAATTTTTCTTCGTTTACAATCCAATCAAAAAAACCGCCTGCAAAGCAGGCGGCTAACAATCTCTATGAATTAACGTGCCGCGAATTTGCGACGAGCGTAACGGAATACGATGCCATGTTTCGGTGACAACAGCAGTGCAAGAACAAACAAAATTCCAGCAACAGCTACCATGCAGCCCGCGATGGAAGCATCCAGGGCGTATGCCATGATGTAACCTCCAACCGAGGATGCTGCTCCGATCAGGACGGCATACAGAATCATTTTGCCCAGACGATCTGTGAGCAGGTAAGCCGTTGCCGCAGGTACAATCAGCATACCCACCACGAGAATCGAACCAACACTTTCAAATGAAGCTACGGACGTCATCGAAACGAGTCCCATGAGCAGATAGTGGAACAGCACTACTGGAATGCCGCAGGCTGCAGCCAGCGCCGGATCGAAGGCACATAGCTTAAACTGTTTGTAGAACAGCCCAATGACGACAAGGATGACCAGCAAAGTAATACCCAGCATCCAGACCGCCCTCGGCCCGACATCCGTACCTCCAAGGGTTAGTGTATCCCACTGTACATAAGCGATCTCACCGAACAAAACACAGTCCAGATCCAGATCAATATGCTGGGCATTCAGACTAATCAGAATGACACCTACTGCGAAGAGTGCAGTAAACACAATTCCGATTGAGGCATCAGACGAGAGTCCTCCCGCCTGCAAACTCTGTATGAAGAACACCGTCAGTAGTCCAAACACCGTTGCACCAAGTAGCATCCACAAGGAATCCCTGGAACCACTCCACAGGAAAGCAATCGCAATGCCGGGGAGAACCGCATGGCTAATCGCATCACCGACCAGAGCCATTCGCCGCAGAATCAAAAAACAACCGAGGATGGCGCAGGCGGAAGATACCAATACGGCCGTCAAGATAATCCAAAACGTTGCCATTACATCTCCCCCCGTTCCTGCTGATTTCGCTGTATGGCGAGAGTCTGAAGTGTAGCCCGCTCTTCACGCATATACGCCGACTTTGCCTGAATACTGCGCAACCGTCGAGCTAATAATCCACGACGCGGAGCCAGCAAGGCTGATCCAGCAAACAATGCCGTAGCCGCAAGAACGGTTACAGGTCCTGTCGGCAGATTAGGTACAAGCGTACTGAAGATGGTCCCTGTTGCACCACTCAATGCACCAAATATGCCTGCCAATACCACCATCAGTGCAAGTGAGTCGGTCCAGCAACGTGCCGCTGCTGCTGGGGTTACCAGCAAGGCCGCAACAAGCACGACACCAACGGCTTGTATTCCGGCCACCACCGCGATTACCGTCAAGAGCAGGATGAGCTGCTCTAACATGGCAACTGGCAGACCCATACCACGTGCAAATCCCGGGTCAAAACTCACCAGTTTAAATTCCTTGAACCAGGCAAGACAGGCAATCAGTAATACAAGACATACGCCACCCATAACATACACATCCGTCATGACCATGGATGCCGCCTGCCCAAACAAATATTTATCGAGTCCGCTTTGGCTTCCGCTCGCCCCATGCTGGATGCGCGTCAGCATCACTACACCAACCCCGAAAAATACGGTCAGCACAATTCCCATCGCCGCATCCTGCTTGATTCGGGAGTAGCGTGTAATCCACGAGATTCCGAAGGTAGCGACAATGCCAGCCACCAGAGCACCGAACAGGAATAATCCGACCGACTTCGTTTCCGTCAACATAAATGCAATACAGATCCCAGGCAGAGCAGCATGAGCAAGGGTGTCCCCCATCAGGCTCTGTTTACGAAGAAAGGTGAAGGAGCCAATAATTCCACTACTGAATCCTAATAACAGACAGCCAAGCAATATCCAACGTGTATTGGGGTCAGATAAGATGGCAACGATCCAGTTCCACATGTACTACACCTGGCCTTTCTCCGTCCGGCTTCCGATCATCGCAATCCGGCCTCCGTACGTCTCTTGCAGTGTATCCGGTACAAATACTTCACTTGTTGGTCCACCTGCCACCAGTCGTCCATTGAGCAGCAGCACATGGTCGAAGTATTCCTCGACTGTCGCCAGATCATGGTGAACAACCAGTACCGTCTTGCCTTGTTTCTTCAACTGTTCCAAAAGCGAAATGATCGCTTTCTCTGTGGTGGCATCGACACCTGCAAATGGCTCATCCATGAAATACAGATCTGCGTCTTGCACGAGTGCCCGCGCCAGAAAGACACGTTGCTGCTGTCCACCGGACAGCTGACTGATCTGGCGGTACATGTAATCGCCCATGCCAACTTGCTCCAGGCAGTGTGCCGCCAGGTCCCGCTCCTTTTTCCCCGGACGACGGAACCAGCCCAGATGACCATACCGTCCCATCATCACCACATCAAGCGCATGCGTAGGGAAATCCCAGTCCACCGATTCCCGTTGTGGCACATAACCGATGCGGCGACGTTGTTCCCGGTACGATTGTCCGAAGATCCGTACCTCTCCATGCATCTTCGGTACCAGTCCCAGAACAGCTTTGATCAGTGTTGATTTCCCTGCGCCATTTGGGCCAAGAATACCGATGAGCTGTCCTTCCGGAATATCGAAGGATACGCTGCTAAGCACCGGCTTTTTGTGATACGCAACAGCCAGATCCCTCACACTAAGAGGAGCCGATGTTGGCAGCGTTCCCTGCAAGTGACTATTGTTCAGTTTCGTAGGAGTTTGTTCCAATAAAGTTGTATCTTCCATAATCCTGTAACTCCTCTCTTCATGTGATTCATTATTTCAGGGCTTCTACAATCGTCTCAACATTGTGGCGAATCATACCGATGTATGTGCCTTCTTCCGTTCCTTCAGCCCCCATGGCATCCGAGAACAGTTCTCCACCAATGTTGACCGTATGTCCTTTTTGAGCTGCTCCGGCAATGATGGCTTCCATCGCTTTTGCAGGCACACTCGATTCAACAAATACTGCTTTGATATGGTTATCTACGAGATAATCCCGCAGTTCGCTAACATCTTTTGCGCCGTATTCGGCTGCTGTACTGATGCCCTGAAGCCCCATCACTTTCATGCCATAAGCCTGACCGAAATATCCAAATGCATCATGCGCCGTAACCAATACCCGGCTTGCTTCCGGAATCTCCAGAATCTTCTCACGGACCTCGGCATCCAGTGCTTCGAGCTTCGCCAGATACGCCTCTGCCTGAGCCTTGTATTCTTCCGCATGGTCCGGGTCCGCCTCCACGAGCGTATCGCGTACGGCTTCTGCCGCATGCATCCAGTGGCTGACGTTAAACCAGACGTGTGGATCATATTCGGTGCCGCCTGTATCTTTGCCTGAGTGTAACTCCTCGACTGGAATAGTCTCTGTAACAGCAGTAACCAGCTTGCTTGAGGACATTTTCTCCAAAATGTCTGTCATTTTGCCTTCGAGATGCAGTCCATTATAGAAAATGACTTTTGCTTGTTCCAGTTTGCGAATATCACCTTGGGATGCCTTGTACAAATGGGGGTCAACTCCCGGGCCCATTAGCCCGGTAACATCAACATATGCCCCGCCTACCTCACGTGCTACGTCAGCGATCATTCCCGTTGTAGCGGTTACTTGTAGCTTGCCACCACTGCTCGTCTCTGCACCACTGGAACATGCCGTAAGTACAATAACCAGAACCAGAGCCGCTAGCGTAATGAACCCCCTCTGGATACTCCTCATTTTCACCATTAACAATTCAACCGTCCCCTTTCCCTCTCCTAAAATACTTGTCTACATCTAATTTTGTTGTACAAGGTATTAAGTTTTAATCAAGGCTAATAATGTTTCCCTTGTGCAAATTTTATCCGAAGCCAAAAAAAAAGGCAAGGGATTATTTCCCCTGCCTGTCCAAATGTATTTAATTCACTTCATTAACTTTCTCGTCACGATGGTAAAAGAGCTAACTTCCGAGACGTTCTTTTGCATTACTCTTTGTCTTTCCCTTCGTCTTTCTTACCTTTCGGCGTTCCATCGAGACCATACACTTCATCATATGCATCGAAAATTTTCCGTGCTATTGGTGAAGCACTGACTGACCCGAATCCACCTTCTGGTACAACAACAGCGACAGCAAGCTTCGGATTATCTCGTGGTGCAAAGGCAATAAACACACCATTCTCTTTTTTGTTCGGTCCGGTCCCCTGCTCTGATGTTCCTGTTTTCCGAGCATAATCGTAAGGGAAACCGTCAAATGAACTTACTTTGGTAACCATTCCTTTGTGCACTTCATTCCAGTGCGCATCGGCAAAATCAACTTCATTGAGCACTTTAGGTTTGATCTCTTTCACCACATTGCCGTCCGCATCACGGATTTCCTTCACCAGATGTGGTTCCATCCGCTTGCCCTTATTGGCAAGCATGGTCGTGTATTGGGCGAGTTGCATGGTGGTGTACTTGGCTTGTTGTCCAAATGAGGCAAACGCCAAACGTGTTAGAGCTGATTCGTCTTTATTTTTATATTCTAGCCTACCCAGAAATTCATTAGGCAGATCTACACCAGTGGACACACCCAAGCCAAATTCCTGCATGTGTTTGTGCCAGACATCGATGCCTTTCTCTGAGCCATAATTACGTAACAAACGTTTACCCACCATATCAATCATGAAGGCATTGGAGGATTTCTCAATCGCTCTTCTCGCCGTAATAGAACCATTATAAGCAGAATGCGAGTTCTTCACTTGTCGTCCGTCTTTCCCCAAAACCGCATATCCCTGATCGTGATAGGTCTCTCCTGGTGTAAATAATCCCTCTTTTAATCCAATAAGCACACTTAGCGGCTTGATTACTGATCCAAGAAGTACAACAGATTCCGCCCGACTAGGCTTGTCATCATTCGGTGGGAACGACTCGGTGGTTCCATTCCGGAACACATATTTGATTTTGTCATAATCCCAATCATTCGGATCATAATCCGGCATACTCGCCATAGCCACCACATTCCCCGTATCCACTTCCATGGCTACTGCGTATCCGGTAATTGCCTTAGGGAGTCTTCGCAATTCGTCCGTTATTGCTTCTTGTGTGGCCATCTGAATTTCCTTGTTAATGGTGGAAACCAGACTGTAGCCTTTCTCCGGTGGTGTTTGTAACATCGTTCCATCTGGCAGATTACGTGCGTCAATATCAATGGACTGATATCCGCTTCGTCCACGGAGTTCTTCCTGGTATTGCAGCTCAAGCCCATCGAACCCAACCTTCTCTTCTTCATGATAGACAAGCCCTGGATCACGCTGGGTACTTGCCCCTTCACGGATGGCCTTATATTTGGCAATGGAATCTGGTGCACGTTTGAACTCTCTGGTGTAACCCACAACCTGAACCGCTACGCCATCCGGGTCATATTTTCTTATGTTTTCTTCCAGCACCATAACGCCCGGGTAATCCGCTTTTTTCTCCATGAAAAAGGCAATTTCTTTGGTCGAGAGATCCGACTTCACCAGCCTCGGTACATAGCCAAACGTTTTCTGGTAATCCAGATCCAGTCGTTTGATGATCTCTTCCGCATCCGGTTGCTCTTTGTCCCCTGGATTAAACTGCTTAAACACAGCCGCCAGATCATGAGCCAGTTCCTCTGCTTCCTGTCTACGTTCATCGTTCCGATAATCCTCATATAACAGCACATACAGGGACTGTACAGGTTCCGAGTAAGCAAGCGCAATTTCTCCCGTAGCATCATAGATGGGACCACGAACAGGTGCGAGTGGAATGTCTTTGGTATTACGACTCGTTTCCATATACGTCAGTTCAGGACCCTCCACAAATTGCACAAAGGCTAATCTGAAAATAAGGATACTGAATATGACAAATGCCGCGAAAAAAAACAGATTCAGCCTTGCGGTGGAAGGCTTGTTGACGGGTGTATCTTCCTCAGTCATGGGTTTCTTCCTCAATCGGTTAAACATGTTTTAAGCCTCTCCCGTTCCTCTATAAAAATAAAATATTTAATCCGTATTGTGAACGTGTTCAATCCAAAATTTAATCCTTTCTCATACAAGTCTACCAAAGGTTAGCTGTCACGTCTTTCAATTTTTGGTTACATTTTCGTAAACAGAAACGTTGCACTACCCCATCTACCGATTTCAATGTAAACACTGACATATCAACGTTGTCCCGTTCTCCAGATCGTGTTTACCCTTCCCTTATATAAACGTGATACAGCTCATATGGTTACATATTAATGCAACTAATTAGTTCACTCTTACGATCATTCTCCACGTAAAACAAAAAAGAGGACCCACGAAGGGTCCCCTCTGTAACCAATGCCTCACATCACTGTGTGCCTGATTCCGAATCTGAATCTTTATTTTTGTCTTTCTTCGGTACACCGTCGAGACCAAATTCCTCGTCATAGGCATCGAAGATCGCACGTGCAACCGGAGCCGCACTGCTCGAACCAAAGCCCCCTTCGGGAATAACCACAGCGACAGCAAGCTTCGGATTATTACGTGGAGCATAGGCGATAAATACCCCGTTATCAACGGGTTTTCCACCTACTACCTGTGTCGATGTTCCTGTTTTTCTGGCAAAGTCATAAGGGAATCCACTAAATGCCGAAACTTCGGTGGCCATGCCTCGTTGCACTTCATTCCAGTAGGCGTCGTTAAACTCTACCGTGCTGAGTACCTTCGGTTTTACCTTCTCGACCACATTGCCTTCCGAATCACGGAACTCCCTAACCAGTTGTGGCTCCATACGTTTACCTTTATTCGCCAGCATCGTCGTGTACTGAGCAAGCTGCATCGTTGTATATTTCCCTTGCTGACCAAAGGAGGCATACACCAGCTTGGTCAAAGAACTCTCGATACTGTCCGGACCATATTCTTTGCGCCCAAGATATTCATTAGGCAGGTCAACACCTGTGGAGATACCTAACCCAAATTTCTCCATGTATTCGTCCCAAACGTCGACACCCTTTGCACCATACTTGGAATAAAGCTTTTTACCAATTTCGTCAATCATGAACACGTTCGAGGAATGACGAATCGCATCACGAGGATACATTGCACCATACACATGCCCTGATGAGTTCTGCACTCTGCGATTGTCTCCACCAAAGGTCGTTGAACCTCTATCCGAATATACGGTGTTTGTAGTGAAGAAACCTTCTTTCAAACCGATCAATACACTGAGCGGTTTAATTGTGGAACCAAGCAATACAACAGATTCCGCCCGTTTACCTGAATCGTCTGGCGGGAATCCACGAATAGTACCATTTTGATAGATATATTTTATTTTATCGTAATCTTCCGTGCTTATACCGCCAGTTCTCCATACGTTAGTATCATAATCCGGCATACTGGCCGCAGAAACAATTTTCCCAGTATCCACTTCCATAGCAACCGCAAAGCCTGTTTTGGCGTTCGAGTGTAATTTACCCGACACTGGGTTCCGATGAAGCCAACTCAACTGATCCAGAATGGCCTGTTCTGTTTTCATCTGAACGTTCTTGTTAATGCTGGAAATCAGGTCGTAACCTTTCTGCGGCGGGGTAGAACCTGCTACACCTTCAGGCAAATTACGCAAATCAACATCAACGGATGTATATCCGCTTTTGCCGCGGAGAGCATCCTGATATTGCAGTTCCAGTCCATCAAAGCCTACAAATTCATTCTCCGTATACACCAGGCCCGGATCCGTTTGCGTTTTATTGGCCTCGTCCACCTCTTTGTATTTATCCAAGGACTTCGAACTTCTGAACTTCTTCAGATAACCGATGGTCTGAACCGCTACCGTATCCGGATCGTAGAATCGTACACTCTCCTCGACGATCTGAATACCTTTGAACTCATCCTTATGTTGCAGGAAATAAGCGACTTCTCCCTCGGACAGATCACTCTTGATCAGACGAGGCATAAAACCGTTCGCTTTGCGGGAGTTCAAGTCCATCTCTTCAATAATTTGTTCCACCGTAAGTGACTCTGAATCCTTCAGCTTGTACTGTTCAAACACATCATGCAACCGGGTTGCAATATCCTGCACTTCCCCTATGTTAGGACTCGGTTTCCCCTCAACATCTCCATAGTTTTTATAAAGCGTCAGGTATAGCGACTGAATGGGCTTGGAATAAGCCAGCTTCACTTCACCTGTGGAATCATAGATCGTGCCTCTCACAGGAGGAAGTGGTACATCCTTGGTAATGTTACTGGCTTCTTCCTGACTAAGCTCCGGCCCTTCCACGAATTGCAAAAAGGCCAAGCGTACAATAATAACGCTAAAAATAACAAAGGAAGCGAAGAAAAATACGTTCATTCGGTAACTGAAGCGCCGTTTGTCCGTAAGTTCATCCTTCTCATTGGAATGTTTTTTCATCCATCCTACCTCTTTCATGACTTGATGCATACCGCTCAAACTGATTCTTCGCGGCATGATAACCTGGCAACGTCGTCATATTCCGGACCCTTGTCCGTTGTATTGCTAAGCTGATTGATCCTTTAGATGGGTGTCGGCAAAATTCGGAGGATTAAACCAGTCTCCACTGATCGCCCATGTCGGGTCAAGCGGAACCCAGCTCTCGGAATCACTCAAATACACCTCATTCCACGCATGCGGACCGTACCCTCCCTGGCCGTTATAACCAAGCCCTGTAACAACTTTGACTTCAAGTCCTTGTGAACGGGCCATCACGGCATAGAGACGGGCATAATCAATACATACACCTTTGCGTGTATCAAATGTATTCTGTGGATTCTGTTCATGCCATATGCCCTTTTGCTCATAGTCATCCACTTTACCATAGTCATACTGAATACGTGAACCTACCCAGTCGTATAACGCTCTTGCTTTGGCTTCATCTGTCGATTGGCCTTTGACAATTTCTTTCGCGGCAGATTCTATATCCGTCGGAATATTATGGTCAATGACTTCATATTTGCGTTGCAGGATGCCGCCCAGTTCCTTCTGCACAGCCTGCGTAAATACAGGGAGCTTGTCCTTGATAAACGTACCAGACAACGGTTCAATCACCGATTTGGCCCCTTGCATATAGATCGGAGATGCCTCTACATATCGACTGAACATGCTCCCAGGGTAAAGACTGACAATCATGAACAAAACCGCAATGACAATCATTCCGCGGACGGAGCCTATGATCGTGCCAATGAATGCACCCGTCAACCGACTAAACATACCTTTGGGCGCACTTTCCTCGGCTGACCCCTGCCTGCTGCTAAAAATAAATGAAGAGAGAAACCCGAGAATCAGTCGGATGAGTCCATAGCTTAATACAAATAACACAGCGAACCGCATTAGTGGAAAATCTGCAATCGCCGTAACCAACGTATAATACATCTGTTCCCACCGGTTCAACTCACGATTAGGCATGGCAGAAGCATACTCAGACAGCCACTGCTGTATATATGGTGCAAGCCACAATGTTAAACCGATCGACAACAGAATACCAATGACCGCCATAATGCCATCCATCAGGAACCCAAAGAGTCTGCCTGCTGAACGCGAAGCCCCTCTGGACCAACCCTGCAATAATGAAGCAGCCACAATCAGCAACAGCATAATCGTGATGCCATTCAATTCCTTCAGGCTGTCCAGCCAATTCTGCAGCACGTACCGATTCCCCCTTTACTACGATGCTGGTGCTGTTTTGTTCTCCTGTGCCTGTTCGACAAACGTACGTATCGTTTCATTGTCGAGTTTCCATTCGCCAAGTGAAATTCCGCGGAAGGTCACATCAACTTTATCCGATTGAGTTCTGCCCTTAATCTCCACATTGGGACTTGTGATGGTGAACGCTCCATCCTGTCCTTTGACGTATTTCGCTTTGGAAGCCTCTTTAAGCATCATGCTGGTTGCTTCCTTCTTCAATGTGTCCATCGTGCTGGATTGTACGTCTGTCACTGTCTGTTTGATCTGATCAATGGAGATGCCGCTGTATATCAGTAGAGCCGCAATAATGATGATGGCAATCGCCCATTTCAATACGGTTTTGACCACATTCAGAACAAAGAACAATATGATCAATGCAACCACGATCACCAGCCAGTTCTGCATCACAAACTCTTTGATTACTTCTATGTTCATGACTACACCTTCCGTATTAGAATTCATTCGTAACACTCCCGAATATTATACATGATTTCCGAAGCTGCTGTCAGCTAAGCCCTCTCTCTTAAAAATAAACGGTCTAAGTTCGTCCCGCCGGGCGTACAAGTAGTACCATGAGGTTCTGCCGGGCGAACGGGGAACACGTTCAAGACCTGTAGTTTGAACAAGCATCGCTTAACAAGGAGGGGCTTATGTGAAAACGGCCATCTGGCTATACCTGTTTTTGTTCCTTGCTGTATTTGATCTGCACGCCCAGTATCCCATTCTGACCCCTTTTGCCATCTCGCTGGGAGCCGCCCCTACCTTCATTGGCTGGATGATGGGCATCTATTCCTTAACGCATCTTCCTGGCAATCTGATTGCTGGAACACAAATCGATAAACATGGCAGTCGCCGCTACATTGTATTCAGTCTGCTCGGTGCAGGATTCATCCTGCTCCTGCAAGCCTATGTCCAGACACCATGGCAACTGCTGGCGCTGCGTTCCATCAGCGGGTTTGTGCTGGCCTTCCTGTCTCCTGCATGTCTCGCCCTGCTTGCACAGTTATCCAGCGATCCGGTGAAACAGGGGAAGTATATGTCAGGTCATGGGGTAGTACATACCCTCGCGTCTGTGGTATCACCAGCAGCCGGTGCGATCATTGTGGGTTCCATGGGATTCTCTGCTACCTTCTCAGGCTTGGGTTACTTGCTCATTCTTACAGGTGTGATTGCTTTCATGACGATGCCCCGTGGCATCGTCAAGCAGCATGAGAGAGTGACTGAACCTGCCAAACCTGACGTTTCACCAGCAGATGCCACAAGTGCATTCCTGCCGGTGTCCTGGCGATACTTTGCCTTGCCTCTGGTGATTGCCTGTGCTCAAGGGATTCTCTTCTTCGAATTACCCCTGCGGGGCGGAGGACAATCGTCCATCATGTCTACCGGACTGCTGTTCTCTATAATCAGTATTGGGGCACTCTTCACCCTCAGCATGTTATTTCTCAACCGGTATTCCCCCAAACTGCGTCTGGTTGCGGGCGTGCTGTTAATGTCCTTGTCTTTTTTTGTGATGGCAGCCATTCCGCAAGTTCCCTTGTCCACTGTATTATTTGTACTTGGGATGTCTAAAGGCATCATCTTTCCAGCTATGGCAACCCTATTTATCCGGCTGAGCGGAGGAAGCAAGTTGGGCCGCATTTTCTCGCTGCAATCCATTGCCACCTCCATCGGCTCTTTCATCGGCCCCATCACAGCCGGGCAACTTCGTGTCGGGTTGTCACCCTATTTCATCGCCTTTGTTTTATTAATGATTGGTATGCTACTGCTTCCATACTATACATCCAGACGCGAAGCATCCCTCACCGATCCCAAAAGTATATTAAATTAGGCCTGTATCAAGCTCTTCTTCCCTACCGTTATGACAGCAATTAGGCCAGTATTTTCATTAGCTTTGCATCATTCCCCCATTTACAGCTAAACTATATAAAATGGACTAACGTTTTACACACGAACGGAACGACCTAGGGGGCATAAGCGCTGTCTTCAAGATTTCAACTTTTTCTTAAATATCATCATTAGGTATGGACGATCATTGGAAGTAGTGAAGGGGACGGAATCGATTTTGAAGAAGCGGTAGCGTTCGCCTTTGTCTCCATATTTCAACCTATAAAAAATAAAATCAATCAGAAATTTGGAGACAACAGCGATCGAAGGAACGATCCGTAACCGTAACGACCACTACTGATCAGAAATAATTCCTGATGTATGTGAAGAAGAATTTAGAAATCAGACGTGCTCCTGTCCGCGTGGTGAACAGTGTAAAGAAAGGAGTCCTACTTATATAATCAGTCGATTTTCGCTGCAACATTTCCCGGGGAATGTCGACATAAGCTCTCGAACAAGAGGTGAATATCATGCCTATTCATGTCATTGTGGAAGGTAAGAATGATCGAAGCAAACTGAAACGTCTGGTTGGACCCGAAATCAACATTCTATGTACGTTTGGAACACTTAATTCCCTCAAGTTGGAGACCCTGCGCAAGCAAGTCGGTTATGATGAAGTTTATTTATTTATGGATAATGACAGTTCTGGCAAAAAAATTAGAGGTGTGCTTCGGGATGCATTCCCGGATGCAGTACAGATGTATACACGACGAGGATATGCGGGTGTGGAAGGAACACCTGATGAGTATATCATTGCCCAGCTGGAGAAAGCCGGGTTAGAGACATACATCCAATACCCTGAACATCCTTCCTTTTAAAAGAAATGCCAAAAGGCTGCCTTAGGTTGATATCCAACCTGAAGGCAGCCTTTACAGTATGATGATCAGATGATTATTCCTTGATCAGATTACGAATATCCTCGGCAATGACAGCTGGCACAACGTCCTCTGTATTAAATGCGTTATATACCTTGCGCAGCTGGTTATTCTGATCCACCAGACCAATCATGTTCATATGGGCAAAATCATCCTTACTCTCCCCATCGATTAGGATCTGGAATGAATCCCTGGCCAACTGTTTTGTTTTGTCCATATCCCCTCGCAAGAAGTACCATCCGGAATAATCCGCGTGGAAGCGGTCCGCAAACGTCTTAATCTTCTCTCTTGTATCGACTTTCGGGTCGAATGAAATGGATACAAATGAGACATCTTTACCGAAGGTGTCGTCCTCTTTCAACAGATCCTGCACCTGAGATAACGTAAACGTCGTAATCGGGCAGACATCCGGACAACTGGTGAAATAAAAGTAGAACAATCGGACTTTCCCTTGAGTATCCTCCAGTGATACCGTACTGCCATCTACATTTTCCATGGAAAAGGATTGGATTTCACGAATCTCGGGTAATTTTTCCTTACTGGCAAATACGGTGCCCCACATCAGATACACAGCCATTATCAGTGCGAGCCCGAGCAGCATCCATGTCCATTTGTACTTTTTCAGCATCTTCCTCGTCCCTTCTGTATCTTCTCTTATGAATACGCATACACATGTGAACCGAAAATCACGTTTGTTTCGCTTTACCCATCTACTGTGACATATGTATTCAAAGAAACCTACTTATTATGAGATTCTATATTATTGTAACGGTTAAAAGGAACAATGCCCATAAATTATTTTAGCGTTGTATATCATTCGAATAGTATCGTAAGTTCTCTGGCGCTTTTTCTCACTGTATCCGATATAAAGTTTATCATAGGAACTGCCAAAATAGTTTGACAAACTACGTACATTTATTGGGTATGTCACAGGAAATTGTCATAACTTTGAAATTAGGGATGTTTTGCATCCTGACAGACGGATATTATACACTATATATGGGTATCACCTAGATAGAGAAGTAATATGCCTTAGAACGATACACCACACAAAGGAGACGTTTATGGATACCTCTACACATTTTGTCATGGGGATTGGTTTAGCCGGTCTGGCTTATGTCGACCCTGTTGTCGCGGCTAGTCCCATGCTTGCAGCTGCGGTAATGGTTGGCACGATCGCCGGTTCCCAGGCCCCTGACATCGATACTGCGTTACGTCTCAAAAGCAATTCGCTTTACATTCGGAATCATCGGGGCTTGTCACACTCTCTGCCATTTCTCCTGTTATGGGTTTTGCTCATCACAGGCGTCATTGCACTGATATTCCCTGGTGTCCCTATTGGACACGTTGCCACCTGGACAGCTGTGGCCGTAGGCTTTCACGTATTCACCGATCTGTTCAACACCTATGGAACCCAAGCCGCCCGGCCTTTCACGGAACGCTGGATCGCCTGGAACATCATTCATATTTTTGATCCGTTTCTATTCACTACACATGTCATAGCTATCTTGTTATGGGCCTTTGATCTGATCGCCCCTGCACCACTCTTCGTTACGTTGTATAGTTTGACCGGTTTATATTATATATGGCGAACGATTGCTCGTGCACAAGCAGTCAGAAAAGTTAGACGTCTCGACAACAGCCCAGAGCAGGCAAGATACATCGTCATTCCAACGATATCCTGGAACCGCTGGCATGTGGTTAAACGAGTTGAGGACGGCAGTTATGTGATCGGTAAAATGGATGGTTCTAATCTGGTATGGAGTCTGCACGCCTCGTCTTCTACTCATGCGGCCGTTGCTGCTTCACGCAAATCACCGGAAGTCAGTGCCTTCCTCTATTTCACCTCCTATGCGGTGGCAGAGGTTGAAGAACTGCCTGCCGGTTACAAGGTCCGTTGGGCAGATGTACGTTATCGACACCGAAAACAATATCCATTTGTCGCTGTAATTGTGATGGATCGGAATTTTGAGACGATTGATACGTATGTAGGCTGGTTAAGCGATGAGAAAATGGATAAAAAACTTTTATCTGCACGCCCTTGACGAAGTGAGCATGGCAAGGCACAATCAGACATAGGAACTGATACGCGAGAAAGCCCGGAGCGTTTCCGCTCCGGGCTTTCTGTTTATCCTGTTTTGTTGCTGTTGGTTAAAATAAATTATTTGCCAGACCCAGCCAGAGACTGCTCAGCGATTTGTACCAGACGTTTGGTGATATATCCACCCAAAGATCCTGTTTCACGGGAAGTGTAGTTACCATAGTAACCGTCTTGTGGGATAGTTACACCCAGTTCCTGTGCAGCCTCGATTTTCAATTGTTGCAGTGCTGAATTTGCCTGAGGTACCACCAAGTTGTTAGAACGAGATCCTTGAGCCATATTTATAATCTCCCTTCAATCTGTGTCTGTAATGTAATTGCAAGCTTGCAAGATTATTATGGCTCGTAGGCTACAGGTTATACGGAGTTTTACTAAATTTGTAGATGGAGGTTTTTCCCAATGAGTAAGGGCTTGTCTTTATGGTTCGCATTCTCTTCGATTATTTTGTTAACGGTTTCAGCAATTATGATCTCCTACTCCGGTTGGTTTGCTGCACTACTGTTTGTCCTGTCCATTGCCAACATTGGCTGGGGATTTGTGATTCGCGCCAAAAAAGAACGTCAGGAAGTTCGCTCGGCTGCTTCAGAGCCCACTTCTTGAGCAGGTCATTTGATAGTTCAATAATGAACGCACAAATAAAGAGGAGTCCTTCAATAGGGCTCCTCTTTATTCATGTTAACTATTCATTGCGTGAAATGATTATATTGTTCAGGACTAATGTTTACGTCTCGGGACAAATCCCATACGTTCTTTCACTGCATCCAACGTTTGAGCTGCAACTTCTTCTGCACGGCGGGCTGACGTATCCAGAACATCCGCCAATTCGCCAGACTCGCGAATCTCATTATAACGTTGTTGCAGGGGTTCAATAACAGACACAACCACTTCAGCCAGTTCTTTTTTGAACGGACCGTACATCTTGCCTTCATAACGCTCAGCTACTTCCTTAAGCGTCATACCCGCACATTCCGCGTAGATACTCATCAGGTTGCTGACTTCCGGTTTGTTTGCCGGATCATAGACGACTTCACGTCCCGAATCTGTAGTGGCTCGACTGATTTTTTTGCGAATCACATCTGGCGGATCCAGCAGGGCAATATAACTGCCAGCGTTAGGGTTACTTTTGCTCATTTTCGAAGAGGCATCATCAAGTGACATTACCCGTGCACCTACCTGTGGGATATACGGATCTGGAATGGTGAAGTACTCCCCATAACGGTGGTTAAAACGCCCTGCCAGATCACGTGTCAGTTCCAGATGTTGCTTCTGATCCTCACCTACGGGTACAAGGTCAGCATTGTATAACAAAATATCAGCCGCCATTAATGATGGATACACAAACAGTCCAGCACCAACGGAATCTTTACCGGATGATTTATCCTTAAACTGAGTCATGCGTTCAAGCTCACCCATGGAGGTCAGCGTTGTCATCAACCAGCCCAATTCCGCGTGCTGCGGTACATGGGATTGCAGAAATACGTTAGATTTCGACGGATCAATACCTGCTGCAATAAACAGCGCAGCTACCGCTTCCGACTGTTCACGCAATGCTGCTGGCTCCTGTGCCACGGTGATGGCATGAAGATCAACCACCATGAAATGACATTGATAGTCATGCTGGAGTTTTACAAAATTTTTGATTGCACCAATATAGTTGCCCAATGTGAGCTTACCGCTTGGCTGAATACCTGAAAGTACTGTTTTCATTACACATAACGCCTCCCTGATTGTATATAAAAAAACTCCTGCCATTCTCTGCGAACGCAAAAAGGCCCCACATCCGCAAGGGACGTGAGACCGTGGTGCCACCCTTATTCGCTTTTCTTCTATTGCTCCTGACCCTGAATCAAGTCAAGCCGGAGAAATGCCTTCATTGTTCCGTAACGTGGATTAAACGGCAGACTCTAGTGGGGCAAGCCCATCTCCGGCTTAACCTGTTCAAACCTACACTCAAGGGTCCATTCGGTACAGAGCTCACACCGGTTCACATCAACCACCGGCTTTCTGAAGAGGATTCTCTTGGCCTACTTATCCCTGTCATCGATTTCATGTCATTCAATTCTAATAAATGCTTTCAGAGTTCCATCTTAATGCGCACAGGCGCGAATGTCAAAATGAGTTGAACTTTTTTACCCGAGACATCAAAATCTGTTATGATGGAATTGCTTATCCTGTTGTCTGCTTCACACGAAATAGCGCAGGAAATAGCTGGCATGTACACAACGACACGCCTGCAGCAGTAGCTTCATCATAACTGCTTGCAGACAGATTTCAAGTGGGAAAAGGAGCATCGATATGAAACAAGTGACCAAAGGCCAATGGAATGGTTACGACACGTATATCCTACATAGCCGTGAATTGGAAATCACCCTGCTGCCGCGTCTTGGAAATAATATTATTTCTATTCGTGATTTAGTGCAGGACAGAGATGTCGTTCGCCGTCCGGATGAAGACGATCTTGCCTTTTATCTGCAGAAGCCGTACCATTTTGGCGTTCCTCTCCTGATACCACCAGGCCGCATTCATCGTGGACAATTCGAATATGAAGGCGTTCATTACCAGTTCGATCAGAACACGGCGAATGACAACCATATTCACGGTCTCCACCGTACCCAATCCTGGTGTGTCAGTGACATTGAGGAAGATGAAGACGGCTGTGCAATTACGACTGAATTACTGACCGAAAATGAAGAGCATTGGATGGCTCAATTCCCGATTCCCCTGAAACTTGAGATGACGTTCAGTCTGCAAAACGCTGTATTTAGCCAGCGTCTGCGAGTCACCAATCTGAGCTCAACACCTGCTCCTTTTGGGATGGGATATCATACATGGTTTTTGTTAGACGGCAAACCTGCCGACTGGACACTGCAACTGCCTGTTTCCGGAATATACGGACAGAATGAAGAACAATTACCGACAGGTGAACTGGAATCTCTGGGTGAATGGTCTGCTCTGAACGAAGGCATCAATTTGCAGGGACGTAACTGGGATACCCTGTTGAAAGCTACCGAAGCTGAACCGGCTACGGCTTACTTACGCAGGCAAGATGGATATACATTGAAATATTCAGCAGATGAAGCATTTTTCAAACATTGGGTTCTCTTTACCAAAGGTGAATCCGATCAGTTTTTGTGCATTGAACCGTACACTTGGCTCCCGGATGCACCTAATTTGGCTTTCTCGGATGAACAAACCGGGTTGATTCGCTTGGAACCGGAACAGCCTGTTGAGTTATTTACACGTATTGAGGTTATACCTCCTACAGACTAAGCGAGCTGATCATCCTCTATTTTGCTTTTACGCATATCAACCTATATTTTGATATCCAAATACAACTTGCCGACCCGCATTGGGTCGGCTTTTTTATGTGTCCTGTGCACTGATAGTTATCCATATTTTCCCTTACGCCATATCATGTATATTTCCGTATTCTCTAACCATACTAACATCACCAACCCATAAGGAGGTGACACATATGTACGGAGGTCAAAACCAAGGTAGCGGTAGCCGCTCCAACAACCTGGTCGTTCCCCAAGCAACTGCAGCATTGCAACAATTGAAAATGGAAGCTGCACAAGAGCTGGGTGTAACTATTCCACAAGATGGTTACTACGGTAACTATACTTCCCGTGAGACAGGTTCTCTGGGTGGATACATCACTAAACGTCTGGTGCAAATCGCTGAGCAGCAATTATCGGGTCGTTCGTAAGCTCGTAATTATTGCTTAAGCAAACAGAATCCAAAAGCGGCCTTCTTCGGAAGTGCCGCTTTCTCTTGTGCAACGAATTATGAGGTCGACTCCATATCTGAATCCTTGTATGTATTGGTTCTAGGGTAACGAATCATGAGGCTCGCCATATTGTAATTAGACTCCATCGTTGCATCTACCAAAATCATACCTTGTCTTACTGTGAAGTCGTATGATATCTCGCCATGCGTCCAATTGCGTTTGAATTTCAACGTCTCCAGTGCCATTGCCCGGAAAGAAGTTCTCTGGTTTTGGTTTAGCCCCCCTTCCTCCACATCCATCTGCCCATCTCGTCCAGCTATCGGATTATGTCGAATACCGAATTTCCCAATTACGTTGTTTCGTATTTGCACAAAAACCACCCCTGAATCTAACCCTGATAACTCATGATCAAGTTCTTTGAACACCAGATCCAACTGTCTCGCTAATGAAAGCTCATCAATTTTCATATTAATACTCTCCTTATATGCTTATAGTCCTATACAGCAAGGACTTACGACTCATTATATGACATCATATGTGCTCATTCAACAAAGAACGGCAAAGTTGGGTATTTCTAACTATGATTTGCACAATTAATTGCCATTCCACTCCCTTAAACTGAGCTTTTTCACTTAATTACGACAAAATCTTCGAGAATCAAAAATGAGGATTCTGTACAAAAAAAGGCTGCAATCCTGTGTCTGTTAACACGAAATTGCAGCCTTTTTATATATATTCAACCTATTATATTCAACTTATTTTTCGGTTGCTGTCATCTGCAGAAACTGCTCAATATCGGCAATAACCAAGTCCGCAGCATTTTGCCAGAATTCCGGTTGTGTCAGGTCCGTACCCAGATGTTTCTGAGCAAGTTCTTCGACCGTCATACGCCCTGTATCCCGCAACAAATCATCGTATTTATCTGCAAATGCCGTTCCTTCTTGCTGTGCTCTCGCATAGATTCCCGCACTGAACATATAACCGAACGTGTATGGGAAATTATAGAATGGCACACCCGTCAGATAGAAATGCAGTTTGGATGCCCAGAAATGAGGATGATCTGATGCAAGTACACCGCAGAACGCTTCCTGCTGCGCCTCCACCATTAATTTAGATAATTCATCCGCGTTGACCAGACCTTTTTTGCGTTGTTCATAGAAACGATTCTCAAACAGGAACCGGGCATGGATGTTCATAAAGAAAGCCACACTTCGCTGGATCTTGTCTTCCAGCAAAGCCAGCTTCTCTTGCTCATCTGTTGCCGCCTGCACCAGGGCATCTGCTACAATCAGTTCAGCAAACGTGGACGCTGTCTCAGCCACATTCATCGCATAACGCTGATTCAATGCGGGCAACTCTTCCATGATGTGTTGATGATATCCATGCCCAAGTTCATGCGCAAGAGTCGACACATTAGATGGTGTCCCGGAGAAGGTCATGAAAATTCGGGTTGCTTTGCTAAGTGGCAAAGACGTACAGAATCCACCTGGACGCTTGCCAGGACGGTCTTCTGCTTCGATCCAGCGTTTCTCAAAAGCCATTTCTGCAAACGAGGAAAGTTTAGGACTGAACTTGGCAAACTGTTCAACAATATTGATGGCTGCCTCATCGTAAGTGATTTTGCCACTCGATTTACCTACAGGTGCATCTACGTCGCTCCAGCTGAGCTTGTCTACCCCCAGCAGTTCTGCCTTGCGCTCCAGATATTGAACAAGCGCAGGTTTGGCACCGTTAATCACATCCCACATCGTATCCAGTGTCTGACGTGACATCCGGTTGATGGCCAGAGGTTCTTTGAGGATATCATCCCAGCCACGTTTCTCATATAACTTCAGACGGAATCCCGCGAGGTGATTCAGCGTGTCAGCACAGAAATCTTCGACATCGGCCCAAGCTTGCTCCCAGTTTGCGAATACCGTCTCGCGTACATTCCGATCACTATCGCTCAGCTTGTTGGCAGCCTGTCCTGCGGAGAGCATCACCGTTTCCCCATCTTGCTCAAACGGAATGTTCACCTTGCTGACAATCGTGTTATAGAATTTGCCCCAACCATGGTAACCATCCACACCCAGATCCAGAGCAAGACCTTCCAGTTCAGGCGACAGCTTCTCACGAGCCAGCGTGCGACTCTCGTTCAGTACAAATGCCAGCGGCTGAATATTTTCCCGAGCAATCCAAGCGTCCCACACCGAATCCGATGTCTGACTGAGTGTATTATCAAACTTCGATTTGCTGCCGTTCAGCATCGCTGCAATAGAACTGATGGCGCCCTGAAGCTGCGTTGCCTTTTTGTCCTTCTGGTTTTGCGATGAGAGGCAGGATACAAACGCAGATCCTTCCGATATGCGGATATAACAGCTTTGCAGCAGTTCCAAAATCGGATCAAATGCAGCCGTCTCTTCTAATGAAGTCGGTGCAGCTGTTTCGTTCAGCAGATGTTGCAGTTTACGTACATCCTCTTCCAGTTCAATCAGATACGCAGCAAATGTCTCGGAGGAAGAACCTCCACTAAAAATGGACTCCAGGTCCCATACGGGGTGTAATGGCGTTTTCATTTAATAAGGCACCTCTCTCTATAAATTGGATGGTTAGGATTGAATTAAAAACTGGTTTTCTGTCAGCCATATCTCTATACTAGAGAAATACTTATAGCAACCTTCAGGAGGTAAACGTATGAAACCTTTACAAGTATCGGCTGATACAGCCGTCAAATTAGCAGAATCCCTGGGCGTACCTTTGGAGCACCTGATGCACATGCCCCAACATATCCTGATGCAGAAGATTGCGGAACTCGCCAAACAAGAAACCTCCAAACCTTCCGCACCAGAAGGCGAACAAGAATGATTCCGTTTGAGAACAGCTGGCCTTACGATATTGTGATGGGAGACATCTATGTACAGCAATGTCCCTACTGTCATGCAAGCAACGTGCTGCTCCCCCTCAAACCCAAAGAGCTTGTGCTCATTCGCGAAGGCAAAAAGAAATTACTGGTCTTTCCCTGCTGTAATACAAGCATGACCGTGATCGACAACGACAGTGACTATTTGTTATCCAGCCGTCCTGTCCGTAACTAATGTAAGATCAACCTAGAGGGGGCTGCGCTTTGCAGCCTCTTTGTCTGTTTCCAGCATCTCTTCAGGGAGTTCCAACTTACTTGAAATCATCTGCTCACGCAGCACGGCCCACTGTTCCCTTGAAGCACGAATCATGGCCGCATCTGTGATCCGCTTGTCATGAATGACCTTGCTGAACCATTGCACTGCTTCATTAAACCGTCCTACCCTGCGGTTCAATTCCCCGAGCAAATACAACAGTTTGGCTTCATTGCCACCCGTTCCTTCACGTTCGAACACCTTCACATAGGCTTCCAGGCTAAATTCAAGAAAACGATGTTCCTGTGCATGGTCCTCCATATAACGATACAACCAAGCTATATGATGCAACAGACCAGCGACGACACGATCTTTCTCCCGGATAACCTGTGCGCACAGCAAGGCAAGCTTGTACGTTGCCAACGCCTGTTCCAATGTTCGTGCTCCGCTATAATCACGTTTAACCCAGCGGTTACCGATCTGTTCCTTAAAAGCCTTGCGCTGAGCATCATTTAAATGCTCCGTTGCGTTCTCCGTCGTGGCAAACCCGCACTGCGGACAGATGCGAACCACATAAAAATCTGGATTCTCCAGCTTGTAGTAAGCACAAAAATCCGAATCCGTCCGGTAGGGCCTTTTCAAACTCGGTCTTACCCGTGAGGTTTCATACTCGGTTTCGCAATAATGGCAGGTCACCTTCACCTTATACAGCGGCTCTAATTCCAATCTCTTCCATCCCTCTCCCGTACGCTTATAATCATATTCGGATCTACGGTGTATTTACAAAATGATGTGCAGGCCCGGATAAACGCTGCAGGATAAACGCATGCAAGGGCTCCTCCACACCAATCTGTGTTAAGGCTTGATCCATACATGCAAGCCACGCCTCAGCCCGTTCAACCGTCACTTCAAAATGCATATGACGGGCACGCATCATCGGATGTCCAAACGCCTCGGAAAACAGCCCTGGTCCTCCAAAAAACTGAGACAAAAACATATACTGCTTGTCGATGACCGGCTGAATATCTTCCGGGAAAAGCGGAGCCAGCTGCTCATTCTGCTGAACGATCGGATAGAAAGCCTCGACCAGTGCGCGAACACCTTTCTCACCGCCAAGATTGTCATAAATGCTTAAACTGGGATTCATTCGTCTGATTCCCCTTTCTGATGTCGAATTTTGCCATATATTACACGTTCCGTGAACATTGTGAAAACAGTAACAATATCCAGGCCACAAAAGCCTTTATCTCCATTCTATCAAAAAAAACCAAAAAGTCCTATATAACATGAAATCATCAGGACATGTAACCTGCCATCTGTATATAGGACCTTATTCGAAACATAACACAAAAAAAGCGCCAACCGCTTGGGTTGGCGCACTAGTATTTCATTAATAACTCCGCCAGTCCTCTTCCTCAGAGCGTACCAGCGAGGCACGTATCACATATACAAAAGCACAGACCAGGATTCCGGTGACAAGACTCATGATCATCACTCCATCCGAATTGAATTCCACCTTGGAGACAATTAGGTGACGTTCAGGCGTTTTTCTCATTTTAGCACACATCACTCAAAAACACAGCCACTTTTGCAAGCGCTTTCTACGTATAATTTTGTACTGTTTGTCCACTTTTTTTCATATATTGATGGCAATAACACCACAGACTTCCGCACACCGACCATTCCAAAAATAAAGGAGAAGAATTCATGGCTGCTTCACAACGACTCACCCATGTCCTGGTCACACTCGCTCTCCTGACCCTTTGTGTGTTAATGGTCTTGTATCCAGCGGAAACCTGGCATGCAGGTGTACGCGGACTGTCCATCTGGTGGGACGTATTGTTTCCCTCCCTTTTTCCTTTTTTGGTGCTGTCCGAGCTGCTGCTCGGCTTTGGCATTGTTCATTTTCTAGGTACCTTGCTGAATCCACTGATGCGTCCATTGTTTCGTGTTCCCGGAAGCGGTGGTTTTGTATTTGCCGTGAGCTGTGCATCCGGTTATCCTACAGGGGCAAAACTCACCGCTCAGTTATGGGAACAAAAGCTGGTTACTCGGGAAGAAGGAGAACGGCTCGTTGCCTTCACTACATCATCCGATCCGATCTTCATGATTGGAGCGGTATCGGTTGGGTTCTTCCATAATGTCGCCATTGCTCCAGTATTGGTTGCGAGCCATTACGCTGCAGCTTTTCTGGTGGGTATGCTCATGCGTTTTCACGGGGGTACAGCAAAAGGCTCACACCCAGACAGTTCTTCTGGATCTCCAACGGAGGGGATACCTAGAAACAGACTGGTCCGGGCCATCTATGCGATGCATGAAGCAAGAAAAGCTGACGGGCGGGCATTTGGTGAACTGCTGCGCCAGGCAGTCTCCTCATCCCTTCGCCTTATTATTATCGTAGGAGGGCTGGTTGTATTCTTCTCGGTCATGATGGAGCTACTTGTCCAGACCGGTTGGCTTGGCGGATTATACGGGATAACCGAGCAATTGTTACGACATAGCGGACTGCCTCCATCCTTATCTCCTAGCTTGGTCGGTGGGCTGTTTGAAGTAACGCTGGGGAACAAAGAGGCTGGGAGTGCCGGGGCATCCATCCCACTCGTCTATAAAGTAGCAGCAGCAGCCTTTGTTCTCTCTTGGGGTGGATTATCCGTCCATGCACAGATTATGAGTGTTCTTAGCAACACACCCATGAGATACGGTCCATTTCTATTTGCCAGAGCAATCCATGCGCTAATCGCCCCTGTGCTGGTCCTGCTGTTATGGACACCCATGATGGGGCGTTCCTCTTCACCCGTTCTCATGGAGCCCGGTTTCATCCCATCGTTATCAACGTATACACCGGACTGGGGACTGATTTTTTTATCCGGAATGATTGTTTTTGTAAGCCTCATCGTGTTGTTGTTATTCCTTGCGATATTAAGTTCCATTCTCAAACCTAGACGACATGCCAAAAAATAAGTGAACGATTCATCTATATTTAACTGAATATGCGCCCAAACGTTGTGTTCTTCAGCGGAATTGATTATCATCGGTAGTATAATGACCACAAAGGAGCTTTCATCTTGAGATACTATGTTCAAGACCGCGGAGACCAGTTATCGATTGATCTCAGTCAGCAGTTTCATGCGCTGGCGAAGGAAGAAGGGTTCAAGCTGGATGCAGAATCGCCGGAGATTGTTATCTCCATCGGGGGCGATGGTACGATGCTACAGGCATTTCACAATTTCATCGACCGTATTCCGGATATTGCTTTTGTTGGGGTTCATACAGGCCATCTCGGCTTTTACGCCGATTGGAAGAAGGAAGAATTACGGGAGTTAGTCAGGCTGATGAGTGGCAAGGGAGATCCGGAGCGTCTCAAACCACGTATTGTACAATACCCACTCTTGGAGCTTGAGATTCGTAAAAAGTCGGGGAATTCCTCTTACATCGCCCTTAATGAATTTACGTTAAAAGGTGTAGACGGTACCGTCGTAGCCCAGGTCGATATTAACGATGTGACATTTGAGATGTTCCGTGGGGATGGCATCTGTGTATCCACGCCATCAGGCAGCACGGCATACAACAAGGCCCTTGGCGGTGCCATGGTTCATCCAACCATCGAGGCGATTCAGATTGCGGAGATTGCATCGATTAATAACCGGGTCTATCGTACACTTGGTTCACCGGTTATTTTGCCCAAGCATCATCATTGTGATATTTTCTCCCGCAAGGATCAGCGGTTATTGATGACGATTGATCATGTGAATGTGATGGTGGAGGATCTGATCTCCGTCCGTTGTCAGGTATCCAGTCACAAGGTCAGTTTTGCACGTTTTCGCCCTTATCCATTCTGGAACCGGGTTCGCACGGCATTTCTTGACTAAAATAACACACCAAAAAAGCGGTCCTTCTCAGGAACCGCTTTTTGCTTTGGCTTGAGGTTGATCCTTGCTCTTCTGAAGCACAAAGTACGCACAGCCAAAGTTACAATATTCATTGATATAATCCACCATACTGGCGATTGTGGAATCCTTTGTCGCTTTTGGATGGTTATCACGGTAAAACCCTTTTAACCTCAGCTGGCTATAACCCCAGTCCCCGATAATATAATCATAACGCTCCAGCACTTCACTGTAACGATCACGGAAGACCTCTGGATTCCAGCCCTCTTTGTGGTTCTGGACGATTTCATAATTTTTGCCGCCGATCTGTACAATGACCGGTTCTTTGGGCTTTTCCTCAACTGATTCAACAACTGATTCCTGAACCGGCTCCTGGATCTGCTCCTGAAGTTGGTCCTGAATCTGTTCTGTGATTTTTTCTTCTTCCAATCCGGTATCCTCCATCACGCGTGTGTTGCCGCCTGTTCAGCATGTTTGGTAGCCGATTTCACCTGTTCATGCGCATGGTAGGAGCTGCGTACCATCGGGCCGGATTCGACGTGGCTGAACCCACGTTTTAATCCTTCCTGTTTCAATGCAGCAAACTCCTCTGGCGGATAATACTTTTCAACATACAGATGTTTCTCCGATGGCTGCAAATATTGACCAATCGTCATAATATCACAGTTCACCGCACGAAGATCATCCATTGTTGATAAAATTTCATTATATTCCTCACCTACACCAAGCATGATGCTTGATTTCGTAGGGATGTTAGGTTGCATTTCTTTGGCACGAGCAAGCAATTCCAGTGAACGTTTATATTTTGCCTTGGCACGCACTTTGTCTGACAACCGCTCAACCGTCTCAATATTGTGATTCAGAATGTCCGGTTTGGCATCCATTACAATCTGCAAAGATTCCCGATCGCCCAGAAAGTCTGGAATGAGTACTTCAACGCTGCACAATGGCAACCGTCGTCTTACGGCCTTCACGGTCTCTGCAAAAATCGTAGCTCCCCCATCCTTCAGGTCATCACGGGCTACACTTGTAATTACGCAGTGTTGCAGATTCATCTGCTCTGCTGCTTCCGCCACACGTTCTGGTTCCTGCAAATCAAGCTCCGTTGGCAAGCCTGTATTCACCGCGCAAAAACGGCATGCCCTTGTGCAAATGTCGCCCAAAATCATAAAAGTGGCCGTTCGATTGGCCCAGCATTCATAAATATTCGGACACCGTGCTTCCTCACATACCGTATGCAGCGTTTTGGAACGCATCATCGTTTTCATTTCCTGATAGTTATCGCCGGTTGTCAATTTGATCCGAATCCAATCCGGCTTCGGTTCTTTAACACGTTTAGCCAATGCATAAACCTTCTTTCTACTGAAGTTAGGCTGTTGCTCGGAACATATTATACCATGAAAGCGCTGGAAAAACCCCCATTTGTCACATCTTGTGCATTCATGCCCGATATGGACAATTTGTATAATTGGATTCCCCCCCAAGAGCTTACATGGATAAAATGAGAACTTTTGAAGAACGCTAACCTTTAGCTTGGTTCATCGGGTACCTTGTATCATTCTAATGGAAAGGGGCTGCATCCCAGTGCAACAACGCTTGACCTTCAGGCACACGTACCGCTTTTGGATCAAAACATTACTTGCAGGTACTCTGCTTCTCCCATTCTTGCCTGTTGAAGTTTACGGTGAACCCGCCCAGGCCGCTCCCAAACCACAGGCTGCCGAGTTAAAACCCGCAGAAATTTTCGCTGCACGTCGCCATTTATATGAAACCATTGGTCAGATGACCCAGATTCCCTGGTACAGGCTTGCCGCCATTGATCAGTATGAACGTACGATTACTCGTGCACACCCAAAGGATCGCAAGCATCCGGAGCGGCTTACGGGTATCTTCATGACCCCTCCGGCCTGGAGAGGATGGCTAAATCCCGATGAGACGGATCAACATCCGGAATCCATTCTTTTTTTCAAAGGATATGGACGGGATGGTTCAGGAGACGGTATAGCGGATGCCAACAATGATCAGGATGTGTTGTACAGCATGGCTTCTGTTATTCAAGGTTACGGGAACAAACAAGAGGACTTCAACATTGCCTTGTGGGAATATTATCACAACTCCCGTGCTGTGCAGCGGATACAGCAATTCGCGAAGTTATATGAGCATTTTGACAATCTGGATCTATTCGGACATGCCTTTCCGGTCCCACTCGGAACCAACTACTCCTATCGCAGTACCTGGGGGACAAAAAGAAGCTGGGGCGGTTATCGTATTCATGAGGGAACAGATATTTTCGCTCCGCATGGCCTGCCTGTACGCAGTACCTGTTACGGTGTCGTGGAGATCAAAGGCTGGAACCCGTTTGGCGGCTGGCGCATCGGAATTCGGGATTTGAACAACCATTATCACTATTACGCCCATCTTTCGGGTTTTGACAAAAGTGCACGCATCGGTGAAGTTGTGATCCCCGGTCAGGTTGTAGGTTGGGTTGGCAGTTCGGGTTACGGGAAACCTGGAACACAGGGCAAATTTCCTCCGCATCTGCACTATGGTATCTACCGGGACAGCGGACTGCACGAATGGTCGTTCGATCCTTATCCACAACTGAAACATTGGGAACAGGATGAACGCAAACAAAAGAACAAGAAAAGTAAGTGAGACGAGGATATGCACGATAAGTATTCGAAAAAGGGACCTCTTTAATAGAGGCCCCTTTTTCGAATGCTTAGTAATTCAAATTTGTGTGTATCATGGGTGCGCGTCCTTATTGAGCTGTAATCCCCCATTCACATCAGGCAGATCATCCGGCTCAATTTCTTCAAGTTCATTCCCTTGCAAATGGTCTGACGGCGTCTGTTGCTGTTTCTGGCTAGGGGGATTCGTAGTTACTCCATTACCGCTTGATACACCCGTATGACCTGATGGCAGCGCAATAGCTGGGGCATTACTACCGTTACTGCCCACTGGCTTGCCCTGATTATCGTAATAATACATTGGCACATCCCCGACAACCAAAAGGTAGGAAATCGGGATTTCCGTATCAACCGTTTCGGGTTCCATGTCGAAGGGCACCACGACCGCGACCTCAGCAATAATGTGAATGTACACTTCCACCAAAATCATGTTAATACCCGCATTCTGCTGACGGGTGTTCAGATCCACTTTGACAGCGCCTTGGGGCTCAATACGAACCGGTATACTCGGGCCAAATGAAGCCAACACCGGACTGCCCAGCGCCTGCCCCAGCGGGATTTTTTCTTTTAACATGTGTACATTTTGCAGCGTGGATTGCACAATATTCATCGTACTTGCAGTGATTCGCATATGCTCATTGTAGTTCAGCATGAAACCGGACACTTTCCCGGCAGTATCCGTCTTCCAGTCAATCAGTCCTTCGTTGGTTTTGCCATCGGCAACCTGTGCTGTAATCGCCTTGTTGATCGCTTCGGTCGCAATCTGCTTCACTCTGATCTTGGCCAAGTGCATGATGGGGGGCTTCATCTTTTTATCCACATAAGCAAAGCCCTGCATCAAACAAAACGCGGTGACCAATAAAATGATCAACCACATTTTGCGTTTGCCACTTGGCGGCTTACGGCGTCTCCGGCTTCGCCATTTTCTTCTCATCATCGAAGTGTCCCTCCCCTACGGGATGAGCTATAGGCTATATGTTAACCTTATGCACCGTTGTCCCGAAAAAGAAGGACAGCACGTGGACACTGGATAGAAAGTAACAACAACATGAAAGGGACAAGCACTCCTCATTGGCTAAACTAACCTCGAATCGGAAACTACATAAACAGAGATAAAAAAAACCTTTCACCCGCAGATTACTCTGCAAGGCGAAAGGTTTTATGTTCAGTCCACCCAAAGATTCAGGCATGTCTATCCTTTTATTTCGGAACAGATTCCCAGTCTTTCAGGAAACGTTCAATCCCGCTGTCCGTCAGTGGGTGTTTCCAAAGTGTCGGCAGAAGCGAACCCGGAATGGTGGCAATATGCGCACCGGAAAGGGCTGCATCCTCTACATGTTTGATATTGCGAATGCTTGCTGCGATAATCTCGGAAGGCAGATCATACATGTCCAGAATAAGACGCAGATCACGAATCAATTTCATACCATCCACAGCAATATCATCCAAGCGACCAACGAATGGACTGATGTAGGTTGCACCGGCTTTCGCCGCCATCAGGCCCTGTGCTGCGGAGAAAATCAGCGTAACATTGGTTTTGATCCCTTTTTGCGTCAACTCATGACAAGCATACAGCCCATCTTCGGTCATCGGCAATTTAATGACTACATTTGGTGCCCATTCTGCAATTTCATAAGCTTCCTTCAACATATCCTCGGCTTTGAGACCGATGACTTCAGCACTGACCGGGCCTTTAACAACGCCACAGATCTCCTGAATGACTTCTTTAAATACGCGACCTTCTTTGGCAATCAAAGACGGGTTAGTCGTGACTCCATCCACCAGACCCAGACGTTCGATCCGTTTGATTTCTTCCACATTCCCTGTATCCAAGAAAAATTTCATGATATGTTACCTCCACTTGATGAATTCGTAAACACGATATAAGTCATTACCCGATTCTCATCATATGTTAACAGTTATATATAAAATTAATTTTTCTCTACAGCGTGACCGCCAAATTCATTACGCAATGCTGCTACCACTTTACCTGTGAATGTGTCTGTCTCCAGGGAACGATAACGCATCAGCAAGGACAACGCGATAACCGGTGTAGCGGTTTGAAGGTCAAATGCCGTTTCTACTGTCCAGCGTCCTTCGCCGGAAGAGTGCATTACACCTTTAATCTCATCGAGGTTTGCATCTTTGGAGAAGGCACGTTCTGTCAGCTCCATCAACCAAGAGCGGATAACGGAACCGTTGTTCCATACACGTGCTACTTGTTCGAAGTCGAAATCAAATCCACTTTTCTCCAATACGTCAAAACCTTCACCAATGGATGCCATCATACCGTACTCGATACCATTGTGAACCATTTTGAGGAAGTGACCGCTGCCCGCTTTACCAGCATACAGGTAGCCATTCTCTACGGAAGTATCTTTGAATGCCGGTTCAACGATTGCCCAAGCTTCCGGGTCCCCACCGATCATATAACATGCTCCATTACGTGCGCCTTCCATACCGCCAGATGTACCTGCATCCATGTAGTGAATGCCTTTGGTTTTCATCTCTTCATAGCGACGGATGGATTCTTTGTAGTGGGAGTTACCCGCTTCAATGATGATGTCGCCTTTGGACAACAACGGGCTAACTTCAGCCAATACAGCGTCTACTACGTTGTGGGGAACCATGATCCACAATACACGTGGGGATTCGAGCGAAGCCACCATCTCAGCGTAAGAAGACACGCCTTCAGCGCCGTATTCTTTCATTTCATTTACTGCTTCAGCGTTCAGGTCAAAAGCAACCACTTCGTGTTTGTGATCAATCAGGTTTCTACCCAGGTTCAATCCCATTTTTCCTAATCCGACGAGTCCAAGTTTCATTTTAAAATCCTCCTGTTATGAACAATGTTTAAATTGCATTTGCGTTCAAAATTAAAAATAAGTGCTTAACGTTTGGTGAAGTAACCGTTCCGGTCACGAATCGTTCTTTTGATCGCTGTTATCCCCAGATTT
Organism: Paenibacillus sp. FSL K6-4396; assembly: GCF_038002525.1. NCBI lineage: Bacteria > Bacillati > Bacillota > Bacilli > Caryophanales > Paenibacillaceae > Paenibacillus > Paenibacillus sp. FSL K6-4396. Next base: position 5,948,391 of record NZ_JBBOCR010000001.1, read on the forward strand.
TTTTGAATCTCCTAAAATAGGAGAAAATCCGGGGATAAAGGCGAACGCTACGCTTCTTCAGAATCGATCTCGTGCCCTGCACTGCATTCTCAGCGTTCAAAGCCAACCCATTTTCAAAACTGAACCGCTAATCTATATTTAAAAATTTTCACGGCCTTTCGGTCACATTACCGGAAGGGCTTATGCAAAATTGGAACGGTATAATTCATGATAAATACTTCATATATATCAGCATTTTGCTTTATCGATCCAGTTCGCTCCCAAAGATAAACGCTCTAGATGAATAGAAACATGTCGTTCTACATCCTGCTGGCTTGGAAGACGCATTTGGATTTTGCAAAATGTTCATTCGTGAGCAGAACGGATTATACCGCTCTTATCTCTGTGCTCACTTTTTCGTTTCACTTACCACCAACGGTAGCCGTCTGCTGCGGTCAGGCGATCTGCTGACTCTGGTCCATGCGAACCTGCACTGTACGTATCCAGTGGCACGCTGCCGGCTTCGAATGCTTCCTGAATCGGTTGCACCCATTGCCATGCCAGCTCCACTTCATTCCAGTGAGCAAAGAAGGTGGAATCTCCACGCATCGCATCAAAGATCAGATTCTCATAAGCTTCAGGGATGTTACGTTTACCTGAGTTGAAGGTCATATGCATTGGTTCCACTTCACCATGGTTCAATGGATTCTTCGCATTTAATTGAAGCGAGATGCTTTCTCCCGGACCAATCTCAATCGTCAGCAGGTTAGGTTCCGTTGTATTTTCGGATTCAGGACCGGTCTTCAGTGGAGCCTTGAACTCAACAACGATTCGAGTGGATTTCTCAGCCAGGCGTTTACCTGTACGGATATAAAATGGAACCTCACTCCAGAACGGATCATCGATCCAAAGTCTTGCGGCAACATAGGTCTCGTTCTGAGATCCGGCTGGAATGCCAGGCTCGTCCAAATATCCAACAACCGAGGATCCTTGCAATTCACCTGCTGTATATTGCGCACGAACAACTTCAGAAGCGATATTTTCTTTTGTCAACGGACGAAGGGCTTCAGCAATTTTTTGCTTTTTAAATTGAATTTCTTCCGGTGTGCAACGTTTTGGCAAGTGCAAACCAATCATCATCAGCAACTGAAGCATATGGTTTTGGAACATGTCACGAAGCGCACCACTTTGATCGTAATACGCCGCACGTTCTTCAACACCCACCGTCTCACTTGCCGTAATCTGAACATTGGCAATATAACGGTTAGACCACAACGCTTGAATTACCGGATTTGCATAGGTGAGCGTCTCAATATTTTGAACCATTGGTTTGCCAAGGAAATGGTCAATACGGTAAATCTCTTCTTCCGCAAACGTATTGCTCAGTTTTTCGTTCAGATCACGAGCGGATTGCAGGTCGTGTCCGAAAGGTTTTTCGATAATCAGTTTCTTCCAGCCTTTGGTGTTACCCAGGCCACTTTCTTGAATGTTTAATGCGATTGGCTCAAAGAATTCCGGTGCCACCGACATGTAGAACATGCGGTTTTCGGGAATGTTAAGCTCTTGTTCACGCTGTTGAACCAGTTCCAACAGTTTGGTGTAATCTTCAAGCTTCGTATTATTTAAAGAACAATAACGGAAAGCTCCAATGAAATCCCGAACCTGAGATGCTTCTTCCGGCGTCTGACGTGAGAATTCATGCAGTGACTTTTCAACATTCGCCTGAAAGTCCGTATCCGACAATTCACGTCGTCCCAATCCGATAACGGAGAAGGATTCCGGCATTTTCTCATCCATGTACAAGTTATATAATGCAGGGTAAATCTTGCGTTTGGCTAAATCGCCTGTTGCCCCGAACAGGACAAATGTCATTGCATCCATTGGAGTGCCTCCTGTGATCTGTGCAGTATAGTATATGATGTTGCAAAATGTTCAAATCCAAGCATGACAAAAGACGGAATAAGTGGGTGTGTTCCCCGCCTTGCCTCCGTTTATATAACACACCTGAATTTAACCATGGAACATTCCTTCTCTCCACAACCTGTATTTAGGTTATAAATTGTAACCTTTTGAATTAACGTTACCCATATTACACCTGTCGTCACAATTCGTCAATAATCGTGTCTAACCTGTGAACTCCAGTGTTTATAGGGTTTTTATTTGATGATAACGCTTTATGTGGTAAGATTAAGAACAATTGGTATGTGACATTTTACACATATGGCCTGTGGACAAGTAGGTTACAATAAGTATACTAATGATATTACAAGCAATACTAAACCGAAGGAGCACAATCATGAGCGATGATGAGAATGCCAAGCAAATATGCACAAAAGTGGAACAATCTTATCAGATCATTGGCCGAAAATGGGTAGCCCTCATAATCCATGCGTTGATGGAGGAACCCAAGCGCTTCAGTGAGATTCACGCTTATATCCCTGACTTGAGTAAACGCGTGTTAAATGAGCGAATGAAGGAATTGGAAGAAGAAGGACTCGTGGTTCGCCATGTGGTCACGGAACGTCCAGTTCGGACTGAATATATGTTGTCACGAAAAGGTACGGAACTGGGGAGAGCGCTAAGCGCCGTGGAACGTTGGGCTGATAAGTGGCTGTAATATTTTGAGGAATCATTATGGTTTATTTATTTAGCTTAAAGGTAACGCCGATAATCCCGGAGGTGGAGTATCGCATTTAGCAAATGGCTAGTGCAATCCGCATCCGGGATTTATTTACTTCAAACAGTGAATACTAATTGTATACAAAGACGTAATAACGCTATTATTTTGCAAACCAAATGACTATGGAGATTATTATCTCGAAGCGATTGCGAGTTAAATGGATGGAAAAACCGGGTGTATTGATTTTTTAGTGGTGTAGGTGTAATAGACCTAGAACAAAAAAAGATGCCAATTCTCACTTATGTGAGGGGCATCTTTTTCACGTATAATACTACGAATCCAACTTACTCCCAAGTGTAATACTCGAATCCTCGAAGTTGTCCACCGTCGTCTTTTTTTCATAAAAGTGTACGGCATGTTGCATAATTCCTTCTCTTGTGTAAAACGCGTCTTTCGCCCCTAGTGGAAAAACAACCTTTTCTCTCGTACTTGCCGACTTATAGATACCCACAATCAGTTCAAGCGTATTCCGACCACTTTGGCCATCCACCAGAAGGGGAGATCCTGTCTCAATAGCATTTAACACATTCTCCACTTGCCCAGCGTGACCGACATGAGTAACATCCGGCAATTCGTCAGCGAGCTTCTGAATCTGTTGTTCCAACTCTCGATTCGGTTCCGGAAACCCGTTATTCCTCGCGGTAGAAGCAACCACTTTCCAAGGTGCAGATACCCGGGCTTCTTTGCCCTGAAAAATTAACTGCTGCTCCTCTCCGTGATGTACGACGGAACTGGTAATCATGCCAAGCGCCCCTTCCTGGAAGCGAAGCATCGCCATGGATATATCCTCAACTTCGGCATTATCATGAGCCGTATTTGCCATCATCGCCTGTAATTCCACTGGAGGTCCCATCATCCAAAGCATAGCATCAATATGATGCACCGCATGATTAAGGGTACAACCCCCGCCTTCTTTTTCCCATGTCCCGCGCCACCACAGATCATAATAATTGTGGCCCCGCCACCAGAACGAATCAACCTGCACATGTACAATAGGTCCCATCCGTTTACTGTCCAGCACACCTTTTAATTTCATCATCGGTGTCGTAAATCGATTCTGTGCTACTACAGATAGTAACTTGCCACTTTCTTGCGCTGCTCTCAACATCAGATCCGCTTCCTCCAGGGAAGATGCCATCGGTTTTTCGACCAACACATGCGCACCTGCTTGCATGAAATCACACGCAATTGGAGCATGCGTATATGGTGGCGTACAGACGGATACCAGATCAATATTTTGGGCAAGTAGCTCTGTGTAATCCGTAAAGGCTTGTGCACCTTCCAATCCATATTCATTAATTCGCTTCTGTGCTTTTTCCACGTAGATATCGACCACAGCAACAATCTGACATCGCTCTGGAAATGCTAAGTATGCTGAGATATGCGCTCCACTAATTGCACCTGCTCCAATAATCGCCACTCTTAACATCGTTACAACCTCCCTTGTTTCCTTCACAATACACAATAATAAAGCGCTTTTATGCGTTCATCTTGTGGTAAAATATAACTATCTTGTGCATGATAAGGGAGGCATTCATGATGTCCATCTTCCTGGGAGAACAATTTAAGCTGGTCTGTCGCCGTACATCCAACACTACGTTTCGCGAAGTGTTCCATGCTCACTCGCAGCTGGAGATAACCTATATTCACGAAGGATACGGGCAGTTGATAACCGAAGGTCAGGTTTTCTCCCTTGAACCCGGTATGCTCATGATTTTTCGACCTTTTCAATTGCACCACTTCCAGATTCAAGTATCCAGTCAGCAGCCTTTCATCAGAAACGTGCTTATGTTTGAGCTTGAAATATTAAAGACATATTGGTCGCATTTTATGACGACTCACCGTTTCATACATGACCTGCTGGGAGAGCACTCTCCGATTCACCCGATCCGACTTCCTGCCACTTCCCCACTCATTCAACGAATGGAACAATTCGATAAGACCTATCCAGAACTACTACCTCATGAAGCAGTGGAGGATACTTGCCTCTTTATACTTGATTCACTTACGCAACTACGTTACTTATGGAAAGATGTTGTCATTCAGGATCTAAAGGCACATTCCGTATCCAGTTCAGTAATGCTTCATCCTCATGCAGAAGCCATCATGCAGTGGATTGAACAGCATTACCAGGAGCCTTTTCGTTTGGAGGATATCGCAGAGACACTTCATCTATCCCCCTATCATCTATCTCATGTATTCAAAAAAGCGACTGGCACCACCATCGTTGCTTATGCTCAAGCCACCCGCATTCGTCATGCCTGTGTGCTGCTCACCCGTTCCTCCCTTTCCGTTCCCGAAATCGGTCACCGTGTCGGTATGACAAGCCCCTCCTACTTTTGCAAAGTATTCCGTACTACCACAGGCTCTACACCACATCAATATCGGCTGAAGGTGCAGGGGAGGAAGTAATGGATCACCACATAAAGAAAGAAGCGAAAGAATTCACTTCTCCGCTTCTTCTCCTCTTTCACAGTTCACCCGATTCAACGCACATTAAGCTCCAACCGTTTCAAATAGGGAATTAGACGTCTCTCTAGCTGCCTCAAATCATCCTTTTGCTCCGCTGACAAGCGTTCCTCATGGATGCTTCCATCCTTGTCCAATATCATCGCTTCATACTTCTTCATTTGTTCATAGACAGACTTAAACTCACGATATTGTTCCTTGGTAAATGTCTTCTCAGCCCGTTCCAACTGCTCCGTCCAGAATTGTTGCTCGTCCATCAATTTTTTGGAAGACCCTTCACTCACAGCTTCCAGCTTCTCGAAAAACGGTTCCAGCTCAGCTACAAGAAGGTTATATTGTTCCTGCTCCTCTGTACTCCACTGCTCAGGATGCATGTTGCCTTGAGAATCGGCATACTTCACGGCCATTTGCCCCATTTTCTTCAGCAGGGCCATGTATTGAATAAATTCTCCTTCACTGAAATGCGTCTTGGCCGTCTGCAGTTTCGCTTCCAACCTCATATAATCCTCAGCTGTTCCCCCCATAGCAGCGATATTTTCCTGTGAACCATATATTCCGTCTGCGAGATAGGTGTACCCTGCGTAGGCTCCGGTGGGGATAATGAGTACAACAGCCAATAGCCCAGTGACCAGCCATCTTTTTTTATTTCTTCTAATGTGAGAATCACTTCGAATACCATCCATCATTTTATGTTTAATTCTCGCAGGAACGGACCATTCTTTAGTCTCTTCCTGGTAGGCTGTCCGCAACTGTTCATCGAGTTTCATGCAAATCCTCCACCTTTCCCCGCAACCTTGGATTCATCTTCTCTTTTTGTCTCAACTTTGCCAGTGCCGCATGTATACGCGATTTCACGGTTCCAAGTGGAATCTCCAATATGCCAGCAATCTCCTCTTGCGTGTATTCGTTCAAATAATGAAGTGTAACCACCTGCTGCAGCTTGTACGGCAAACGGCGCACCTGTTGCAGCAAAGGACGATTTGCCAGTTTGTTGATCAGATCAGTGGAAAAATCATATTCCATTCCCACGTCAGATTTTTCGAGCCGCTTGCCAAACCGAAACTGCATCAATCTTTTGCGTCGATAACTCTGAACCTGTCGCATCGTCACCCCCATCAACCAGGGACGAAAAGCACGCTCCGTATCATATCGCGCCAATGATCGATATGCCTGAATGTAAATCTCCTGTACTACATCCTCCGCGTCAGACTTATCCTTGATGAGAAATCGCACAGTGTGATATATCCTCGTCACTGTTTTCTCATATAATTCTCCATATGCTTCTTCATGCCCCGCCCGTATTAACGTTACAAGTTCTATGTACTCATCTTGCTCACTCATTATCCATCCCCCTCCTCCTTACACTATATATTGGCATGCCAGCATCATATCGTTCGATTTATTTATTGAATGAGTAGGTACGGCTGAATCTGATACAAAAATGTCCTCTGGTGTTTATCATGATATAATATACCTAATTTTGATATAATTGGAGGTTCTGCATCTGAGTTATAAGATCCCCTTTGGTCTTTTGATATTATCTATATCGATCGTCTGATTTATAATCTCCAGAACAAACCTTGAGCCCTACCCCACGGGATACAGACTTGTTGGGATCTTGGTTATCTTATCATCTCTTTTTCTTTCGAAAGCGGTTATAAGGGAGTAACTTAGCAGGGGTGGTCACTACTGTAATGAAACTTTTCAGCAAATTGTACTCAGAATATCTCCTGATTCCACGACCTTTACGTTTGTTGTTTTTGTGGGGGTGGATTGTTTTGTTTTTTATTGCTGGTGCCAAACTCAGATGGTTCTACTTCCTACAATAAACTGATTTTAAAGAAGTCTACTCCCCTGGGACATCAAAAAGAGCTGAGTCGTCATTATGACATCTCGGCTCTTCTTTGATGCTCATCCAATTCCTTGCATATAAAGATATAGGTATTCAACTCGAGCTCGCTCATACGTTCCTTTTGGAGACAAACTTTATTTGATATTCAGAAATCACTTGATCACCGCTCCTGAATTGTTCTACCTGTTCAAGTCTTGCCATTAATTTGGCAAGGCTTTTTTCTCTTAAACGTAAGTTATTTGGCCTTGCTTATGTATTCTTTAGATTTTCTTCAGAATTATGCTCATTAATTCCTTAGTTTTTTTCATTAAGATTGCTATATCGACAAGAGAGGAGGCAAAACAATGATCAGTAATACGATCTTAGAGCTACTACATCAGTATGGATATCTGATTTTTTATTTTGCCTTCTCATTAGGGCCTTTCGGAATTCCAATTCCAAATGAAATCACGATTATCAGCGGTGCCATTTTGAGCCACACAGGAGTTATCAATTCATGGATCACATATTTCTGTATTTTATCAGGACTATTAACGGCCATTACCTTTGCCTATTTTGCAGGGAAGTTATTTGGAACCAAGATAAAACACAGATTTCAACATCATAAACACTTCGTCAAGGCTGAACTCATCCTGAATAAGAGTGGCAATTGGGCGATGTGCATCGGTTTGTTCATTCCAATCGTGCGGTATGTTCTCCCTTTGGTCATTGGGCTGAGCGGCGTCCAGTATAGAAAATTTGCTATTATCTCCTATTCCAGTGCTTTGTTATGGACCATAACGTATTTTACAGCGGGAATTTACTTCGGCGGCCCCATACTATCGACGCTTCATTTATTACATTTCTAACTGGTTTGGATAACATAACATCACATTATGGAGGAACCCCTATGAATTCCAATGAACCTGTTTTATTTTTGAAAAGCTTTCTGCAAAGCCCTAAACATGTCGGCAGTATCATACCCAGTTCCCGGTTTCTCGCCAGCAAAATGGTGAAGCAAGCCTCTTGGCTAGAGGCAAAAGCAGTCGCCGAGCTTGGATCGGGTACAGGTCCTATCACTCGCTATATTCATCAACAAGTACAGGATTCCACCAAAGTCCTATTGTTTGAGATGAACGAAACGATGAGGAATACTCTTAAGATGGCATACCCGGAGTTCTCTTGTTATCCAGACGCCGCTCGATTGGTAGAATCTATGAATCAAGAGGGCGTTCAGCAACTCGATTACATTTTTAGCGGGTTGCCCTTCTTCAACTTTGAGCCTGAATTAAGAAATACGTTGGTAGAGCAGATCCATAAGGCACTAAAACCCGGAGGATTATTCATCGCCTTTCAATATTCACTTCAAATGAAAAAATTATTATCCGAACACTTTATCATCGAAAAAATAGAATTAGTGCCTTTGAATATCCCACCTGCGTTCGTTTATGTCTGTCGCAAAAAGGAAACAATTTAAACATTCCTGGCTATCGTTTACACTGATGTTATCCTAATTTTTAAGGAGTGTTGAATCATGAGTACCATTCTTGTTGTTGATGATGAACCCGATATCCGTGATGTCATTCATGTCTATTTACGTAACGAAGGATATCAGGTCATTGAAGCAGCCAATGGTGAGGAAGCGCTAAATATTATCAATACAACATCGGTTCAACTCGTTATTCTGGATGTTATGATGCCCATTATGGATGGAATCAAAGCCTGCTTCAAAATAAGAGAAGTATCACCCACTCCCATTATTATGTTATCCGCCAAGGAAGAAGACATTGATAAAATCACGGGCCTAACTACCGGGGCCGACGATTACATGGTCAAACCGTTTAATCCGTTAGAATTACTGGCTCGCGTTAAGGCTCAGCTCCGACGTCAAACACTCATTGGCAAAGCTGAATTTGATTCACTTCTCCTGATTAAAGACCTTGTCGTTGATACGAGTAAACATTCTGTTAAGCTCAAAGATAATGACATTTCACTTACACCACTGGAGTTTTCCATTCTGGTGCTGCTCGCCAGCCATCCTGGACAAGTATTTAGCTCCGAGAAAATTTACGAAACCGTATGGAAAGAACCTTACGGGTATTCGGATAATACGGTGATGGTTCATATTCGTAACCTGCGAGAGAAATTGGAAGCAAATCCGCGCGAACCTCAGTACATTAAAACGGTATGGGGAGTGGGATATAAAATTGATTAAACCATTACCACATTTTAAAAAAAAGATACAGATTAACATCCTATATCAAATGTTGATCAGTTTATTGATTTCATTTGTTGGCTCTGTGGGTGTAAATAATATGTTGATCATAGCTGCCGCAGAAATTAGTGAAAGATTTAATTGGCCTTCACTTCTTCACATTTTTCCTTATGTTTTAACACCAATCTTCATCGTAATTTTCACGTTAATTTTTTTGTTTTCCACACGAAAAATTGTGAGAGATCTCATTACATTAGAGAAAGGGCTTCAATTCATATCCGAAGGAAATCTGAATTACAGGGTGCCCGTTAATCGACAAGATGAACTTGGGCGAGTCGCTTCCAACATTAATCACATGACTGAACAGTTACAGATGCAGATCATCAAGGAGCGCGAACTGGAGCAATCCAAGATGGACATGATCACTGGCATCTCACATGACCTGCGTACACCGCTTACCAGCATAATTGGTTATATTGAGCTTCTCAAATCAGAATCATTTCAAGACAAAGCAGAGTATGATCGTTTCATCCAGAACACCCATAACAAAGCAACGCATTTAAAGAAGCTGCTTGATGATTTATTTGAATACACACGTCTTAACGCAGTGAATACCCAATTGAATTTGAAAAAGGTTGACCTACGTCAGCTATTGGATCAATTGTTGTTTGAATTCGAACCTTTAGCTCAGGAACATGGGATTCGTATTGAAAAAAAACTTGGTGAGGCTCCGATTATGGTCTCTCTGGATAGTGATAAGATTGCACGAGCCATCGACAATCTCCTCATGAATGCACTGAAGTATTCCTTTAAACCGGGCACAATTCATGTTCGAATGAGTGTGCAGCCTAATCACGTTACCATTGAAGTAGAGAATAAAGGCATGCCTCTAACGATAGAACAAAAGAACAGACTGTTTGATCGCTTTTATAAGGTGGATTATTCGAGGAATAGCGAAGGCATTCAATCAGGATCTGGTCTGGGACTTTCTATTGCGAGAAACATTGCGGAGTTACATCAGGGGATTCTAACACTAGAACATACGCGTAACGTATTTATATTCCAACTAAGCTTGCCTTCTAACATCCAGTGAAACATCAATAGCATTGATAATGGAGGAAACCGCAATGAAAACATCTGAACCACTCCTTTTTCTGCAAGGATTCCTGAAGAACCCCAAACGAGTAGGCAGTGTCCTCCCCAGTTCCAAATTTCTAGCCTGTAAAATCGTCCAGTCTGTACCATGGGATGAGGTTAGAACCATCGCTGAACTGGGGCCAGGAACAGGAGCCATCACACGTCTCATGAGAGCACAATTACCGAAATCGGCAACCGTGTTTTTATTTGAAAGGGACCCCAAAATGAGAAGTAATCTGAAGAACACATATCCTGAATTCATGTTCCATTCGAATGCATCTTATCTATCAAAAAGGATCAATCAAGAACATGTTCATCAGTTGGATAGCATCATTTGCGGACTGCCCTTTTTTAATTTTTCCAGAGAAATGAGACAAAACATCCTGTCACAGATCCATACAGCGCTACGACCTGGAGGCACATTAGTTTTATACCAGTACTCTCTTCATATGAGGAAACACTTAGCTGAGTTATTTGAGATGGAGAAAATTCAATTTGTGCCTTTCAACTTTCCTCCTGTTTTTGTGTATGTTTGTCGTAAAAGACAAGATGAAGGACACACTCTATAAATGTTTAATGTCCTGTTTTGTCCTGTGAGGATCTAATCATGCGGGTCATCATCTTGCGCGGCAACAACCGCGGCATAAACGCGATGAATCGGTTTCGAGCACCAGGCATAATTAACGTCTTGCCACGCAAAAAACCTCGATACCCTTCTTCGGCCACCTGTCCCGCTTCCATGATTGGGCCCTGCAACATCTTCGAGACACCCATACCCGAACGATCCACAAATCCGGTAGATGTCAGACCTGGACACAGTGCTGTCACCGTAACACCAGTACCGTTTACTTCATTCTCCAAAGCTTCAGTGAACGATAGCACGTATGCCTTTGTTGCATAATATACCGACATCATCGGTCCAGGGAAAAAACCTACCAACGAAGCCACATTCATCACACCGCCGTGTCCACGTTGTATCATATCCGGCAAGAATAGCTTGGTCATGACGGTTAAAGCCTTGATATTCACGTCAATCATATTAACTTCTTGTTCCATATCCGTTTCCATAAACGTACCAAACAGACCGAAACCTGCATTGTTGACAAGATAGTCAACAACAATGCCCTTTTCCTTCAGCTCATGATAAATCTCCTGTGGTACCCCAGGTGCCGCTACATCTTTGGCAATAACCGTTGCCTGAATGCCATACTTTTTCTGATACTCCTGAGCTAGATCCTGTATTTTACCCTCGCTTCGTGCTACCAGCACAATATGATGTCCACCTTTGGCAAATCGATCTGCTAACTCTTTACCGATCCCGCCCGATACCCCTGTGATTAGAACTGTCTTTCTCATATCGTTACCTGCCTCTCTTTTCTATAAAATATGTTTCATCTGGAAGATCAATTAGAATGAACATTCTATAATGGTGAAAAAATAGACTACTTCAGTATGAGATCCATAGATAGTGTCGATATACGAAGAAGTTTTTCCTTTGTCGTTGAAGTCTTGGCCATCACCCTTAGCCCAACCCCTACATTATGCAGATATTCCGCCAATACCTCGGCGTTGTACTCCGTTGTGAATTCACCTTCTTGCTGTCCCCACACCATAATGTCCTTGATTAGTTTCTCCGTATTTGCAAACATCTCCGTTGATCGGTTGTTCATGTCTTCATCGCGTGACGCCAATTCTACCGTCGAATTAACAATGAAGCAGCCTGATGCTGGAGATTCCTCTCCATGCATTAAAGAACAAAATATAAACTGAAGTGCTTCCGTTGCCGTTTTGGAACGCTTTACGCCTGCTACAAGGGCAGAGCTGATTTTGTGATCATACAGATCTACTGACTTCAGAAACAAGGTATGTTTATCGCCAAATGTGTCATACAAGCTTTTACGATGAATTCCCATATGATTAACCAGCTCCGTCATAGACGTCTTCTCATAGCCTTGTTCCCAAAAAAGTCTCATCGCTTTGTCCAGTACAACAGACTCATCGAACTCTTTGCTTCTCGCCATTAGCTTCCCTCCTGTTCAGAAAACGAACATTAAATAGTATGAGCATCATCTTAACGAGCCTTTAAAAGGTAACAATGACTTTGCCCTGCGAGTGACCCGTGGAGACTTTAATCAATGCCTTTTCAATATCATCAAACGTATACGTAGAATCGATCGAAGGTTTAATGTCTTCTTTTTCCACAAGAGCTGTGATTTCTTGCAATTGAGCTCCACTGGAGTGCACGAATAAAAAACGATATTCATTTTGATTCTTACGCGCTAAAGAATCCAGGCGTGCACCTACGAGACCAAATAATGCTCTTTTCCACAACGGGAATTGACTGTCCACTGCAAAGCGATAATTGGGTCCTGCCTTCAAAGAGACTAACTTGCCCTGTGGTTTCAAAATGCTCAGTTCAGCTTTGATCTCATCCGCGCCCAAAGTGTCAATTACATAATCGATATCGGACAGAATGTCAGCATAATGTTGAGTTTTATAATCAATGAATTGATCTGCTCCAATAGATAGTGCACGTGCTCTGCCTCTTTCGCTTCCACTTGTAATCACTGTTAATCCCATGGACTTGGCAATCGGGATGGCCATCGCACCGAATCCACCAGTTCCGCCAGGAATAAACAACTTTTTATTCGGTTCAGCTCGGAGTACATCATGCAATGCTTGATACGCGGTCAGGGCAGTAAGGGGTACCGCCGCAGCTTCAATAAAGGACAGATTTTCAGGCATAATGGATAAAGCATCCTCATGTACAGATGCATATTCAGCAAAAGCACCAATTTTATTCAGAGGTAACCTTGTGTAGACTGAATCTCCCACTTTAAATTTCAAAACATCATCACCGACGGCTTCAATGACACCGGATAGTTCATTCCCTAAAGTTAAAGGTAACGCATAGTCGGCAATCATCCGAACACTGCCATTCATATTCAAGATATCCAGCGGATTTACACCCGCTGCTTTTACTCTGACAAGGACCTCATGGCTCTGAATCTGAGGTATCTCGATATTATTGATCTCCACTTGGATTTTTTTGGAGTATTTCTGTATTTGAGCTGCTTTCATCATTTATCCTCTTCCTTTGCTTATAGACTATATAAGTTGAACTAAAGATTATTTACACTGATACTACGATGACAGAACAACCCTCCAATCGCTGTTATCCCCAGATTTTTTTGATCCCCTTTCTAAAGGGAAAATCCGGTGATAAAGGCGAGGTGTATGCTTCCGAAGTAGCTTTCTTTCAGAAAGCTTGTAGCTTCGCTTTTTCAGGTTCTTTCTGTCCTCTACGTTATCGTGTAAATGATTAGTTCAACTTATGTAGGAACATGGCGCGCAATGTTCAGTTGTACGCCATGCTCCATGGTTGGTGCTAGTGTTGCCCCTCTAGCGACTTTAATTCTTCCAACGTAGGATAATCCGTGTAGCCCTTACTTCCCACGCCAAAGAAGGTTGCAGGATCTGCTTCATTCAGTGATGCACCTTGTTGAAGACGTTCCACCAAATCCGGATTGGCCAAAGACCATACACCAACCGGTACCAGATCAGCGAGACCACGATCTAGATCTGCACTGAGATCTTCTAACGTTCTTCCGGACCGGTTGACCAACAATGGATTCTGCCAAATTAAACGAATGTCTTGCAGCAGGTCCTCGTCTCCAAGATGCATGATGTGAAGGTACGCCAGATCCAATTGAGCTAATTCTTTTAAAAGGTAGCGATAGAGTTCAGGACCTTGTTCACCATCCTGAATACCGCCCAGTGGTGTCCCAGGCGAAATTCGGAAGCCAGTTCGTTCTGCACCTATTTCCTCCACGATGGCTTTCGTTACTTCAATCGCAAAGCGAGCACGATTTTCAATAGACCCGCCATACTCATCTGTCCGTGTATTTGAATTTTCTCCCAAGAATTGATTGATCAAGTATCCGTTGGCCCCATGAATCTCAATGCCATCCGCCCCTGCTTCGATCGCTGCGGCAGCTGCTTTTCGGAAATCGGCAATGGTCGTTTGAATATCCTCCTGACTCAATTCCCGGGGAACGGGGATATCCTGCATCCCTGTAGCCGTAAACATTTCTACACCCGGTGCGATTGCAGATGGAGCAACCGGTTGGCGATGATGCGGGGTATTATCCGGATGTGACATGCGACCTGCATGCATTAATTGGATATAAACATATCCGCCAGCTTCATGCACCGCATCCGTTACCTTTTTCCATCCTTCAATATGCTTATCGGTGTAGATGCCAGGTGACCACAAGTATCCCTGTCCATCATCGGAAGGTTGTGTACCTTCCGTAATCAGAAGTCCCATCGTCGCACGCTGAGCATAATAAAGTGCCGCCAACTCTCCAGGTGTACCATCTTCTTGCGCCCGACTGCGTGTCATAGGGGCCATCGCTAGTCGATGAGGCAATTCCATGTTGCCAACCTTTGTTTTACTCCATATCTTTTTCAATTGGATGTACTCCTCTTCTTATTTGAAATTTGGTGAAAGATGTATTCGTGGATGCTTCTGTATTAATTCAATTCTGAAATCACCGGGTAGATTGCACCTGTCAGTTGAAAATCATAGTTCTGATCTACAATCCCTACAACCACTTCGTTGTGGTCATACAGATCGATCATGAAGCCTGCCATTTCTTTAGCAGTATGATATTTGGACATATTCGCTTTGTAATCAAATCCTTCAGCATCTATTGATTTTTGAACAAATTCTGTTTCCGTGATCGCTGGTGCCAGGATCTTCGCTTTTAGTTTTGCACCTTTCAGATCCAGTTCACTGGCAAGACCTTCGGTGAAGGCACTTACATAGTATTTTGATGCAGAGTAAGCAACACTGCCTACAGCAATGGCATATCCAAGTGCGGATGAGACGTTAATCAATTGTGTCCCTTCGACATTCGCATAATCTCGCACATACAGTGTAGAAAGGATGGTCAACGATTCGATGTTAACACGCAGCATGGTCTCCACTTTATCCAAATTCTGTTCAGCAATGAACGAGCCTTCTCCAAGCCCTGCATTGTTGATCCAAGTCTCAATTTCATATTCCTTCAAATCGTTATATAGCGTGTACGCCTCTGCGCTAACAGACAGGTCACTTGTGTGAACGATAACACTCACATTAGGATCGATACCCTGAATAGTCGATTTAAGCTCTTCAAGCTTATCTAATCTTCTAGCTACCAAAATCAAGTGTTTGCCCCGTGCTGCAAATGCCAATGCCGTTTCATATCCAATCCCTGAACTTGCTCCTGTAATTACGGTGTATTTCATCTCATTCTCTCCCTCATATTCTTTAGATTAGTGTAATTTCAGTTTTGAGAACGATCGTTCTTTATTGTGCAAAAAAAACAGTTAGAACTAACTTGCTGTTAGCATATCATTTCTAGAACGAACAGTAAAGAATTATTTGTTTAAAGAATATGCTTCGAACGCACTTAGATAAGAATTAAAAAAGACTGGAATTGGTTTAATCAATCTTCAACCAGTATCCAGTCTTCATACATTTTTCACAAAATGTGAGCTATATTACTACCTATCTCATCCGCTGTCTCATCGCCTCAAATAACAAAATCGTCGCAGCCATTGCCGCATTAAGCGACTCCGCCTTGCCTTGCATTGGGATCGTAATTGCATCATCCACCAAGCGTGCCGTAGCATCCGAGATACCCTTGCCTTCGTTACCAATGACAAGCCATACCGACTGCGTAAAATCATAACTATAACATGAATGCTCTGCCTGCAAAGAAGTACTTACCAGCTTCACGCCCGCTGCCTTCGCTTCGGGAAGCACCGATTCCAACTGGCCCTCCACAATGGGCAAATGAAACAATGACCCCATCGTCGAGCGAATCGTCTTCGGGTTATATACATCAGCACTGCCCGCGCCAAGTACAACCCCAGCGGCCCCAGCGGCATCCGCACTACGGATGATCGTCCCCACATTACCCGGGTCTTGCACTCCGTCCAGTACCACAACAAGCCCCCGTGCTCCGGTAATTAGGCTTTCCAGTGGCTCACTGCCTTTACGCACAATTGCGAATACAGGCTGTGGCGTCATCGTATCCGTACATTTGGCGATAACCGCAGGAGATACACTAACCCACTCCACACGCTGTAGCGGATTCTCAAGCCCGGCCAGTTCGCTAGGTACGCCTTGCTCTCCGTCGTACACAATACACTCCAGATCCGCTCCAGCGCGCATTGCTTCCTGGAGCAGATGAATGCCCTCAATGATATATTTATGTTGACGGGTACGATGCTTTTTCTCCAGCAACTGTGCCCATTCTTTTACACGTGTATTTTGCGGTGATACAATATCCATCTTTCCATCCTTCCCATCTGCATCCATCACTTCGGATACGCAAGCTCCATTTTCGTCAAATGATCCTTGTGACCTACAATGATCAGCACATCTCCAGCTTCGATCCGGTCCTCAGCGTACGGCGAGATGTTCATCGAATTCCCACTGCGAATCGCCATCACGTTACAACCAAAACGTGCACGGATGTTTAATTCCATCAGGTTTTTGCCGATCATCTGCTCGGAAGCTCTCATCTCCAGAATGCTGTAATCCTCAGATAACTCGATGTAATCCAGTATATTAGGCGAGGTCAGATGATGGGCTACGCGCAGTCCCATATCCCGCTCAGGATAGATGACTTTGTCTGCACCAATCTTTTGCAGCACCTTACCATGAAGCTCATTTTGAGCTTTTACGATCAGCACCGGTACACCCATATCTTTCAATATCAGGGTTGTCAGAATGCTCGCCTGTATATCTTCACCAATCGCCACAACGACAACGTCGAAATTCCGTATGCCCAGCGCACGCAGCGCTTCTTCATCTGTTGAATCTGCCGATACCGCATGGGTCACCACATTGGACATTTCCTGAGTCCTCTGCTCGTCCGCATCAATTGCCAGCACATCGAATCCCATACCGCTCAGTGCATTGGCAACACTTGATCCGAAACGTCCCATACCAATTACGGCATACTGTTTCTTGGCCATTAGGGTCTTAACCTCCCGCTGCACTTCAGCATGAAGCATCATTACGGATACCCATGCTAACGTAAATAATCCTTCGTAGTATACCACAAAGCCCGATAAACTTGAATGCGCTCGCGCTTCCCAGGGAACAGTATAAGAGCAGCCGAATATACGAGGAGGGAATTGCGATGCCCATTACATTAAGCCTGCGTGAAGCGATTGTTCATAAAGTTCATGACAAGAGTGATGATCAGCTCCGGGAGATGATTGAAGGTTCAGTAGATGGACCGGAAGCTGCTTTACCTGGACTTGGCGCCATTTTCGAGATGATCTGGAAGAACACAGAACCTGCCAAGCAGGAAGAACTCATTCAAATCGCGCAGGAGCATCTGCACACCATTCCCGTTCAACCGCTTCGTTAATCGAAGCATTGAAGGGTAAGGTAACCATCAAACCGTTTGTTCTGTCTGCAAAAGAAAGCTTTCCCTTATTCGGCTGGTTATACCCGCCTCCAAGTAAGGTGTATAGCAATAGATCCCTCCGCCAATTGGCGGAGGGATCTTATTTATAACAAGCTCTATCTCATCACATGAACTTGTCGCGTTTAACTAACCTTTTAACAATATCCACGAAAGACTTCCGTCTTCACTTAAGGCGCAGTCTCCAGGAATTGAGCTGTAGGATTTTTATCCATAGCCGTTCTCATGGCGTACTCATTTTCGAAGAGCACTACATAATTCCCTTTTTTATCTTTTACAAGCGCAGAGTTAATCCGGAATTTGCTTGGGTCCAGATTCTCGTCCACAATCCAGCGAGCGAACTGATAAGGCATGCGCTGCAATTGCACGTCTACCCCATACTCGCCTTTCATCCGGTACTCAAATACCTCGAACTGAAGTTGACCAATTACGCCGAGGATTGTCTCGTCGAAACTTGCCGTCTGGAACACCTGAATGGTTCCTTCCTCCGTCAACTGATCAATTCCTTTTTGGTACTGTTTATGTTTCAATGCATTTTTCACAGTAACTTTGGCGAAAATCTCTGGTGAGAACGTTGGCAACTCCTCAAAGACAATCTCGCTGCCTTGGCTCAGTGAATCGCCAATCCGGAAGATACCCGGATCGAACAAACCGATAATATCGCCAGCATATGCCTCTTCAACAATATCCCGGTCTTGTGCCAGGAATTGCTGTGGCTGTGACAGCTTGATTTCTTTGCCCACACGAGTATGCTTTACACTCATTCCACGTTGGAACTTGCCTGACACAATACGCAGGAACGCAATACGATCCCGGTGTGCCGGGTTCATGTTTGCCTGAATCTTGAACACATAACCGCTGAATTTCTCATTCGTTGGCTGAATCTCTCCTGCCGTACTGCGACGTGGTTCAGGCTTCGGTGCCAGTTCCAGGAAGTTCTCCAGGAAAGTCTGTACGCCGAAATTGTTGATCGCACTACCGAAGAAAATAGGTGTCAATTCGCCGCGTTGAACTTTCTCCATGTCGAATTGGTCGCCCGCAATATCCAGCAACTCCAGATCCTGACACAATTGATCATGCAGGTATTCTCCTGCCATCTCACGGATAATCGGATCTTTGTAGCCATCTACCTTTTGCACTTTAATCGTCGAGTGATCGTCCCCTTGGAACAACTCCACCTGATTTTTCATCCGGTCATAGACACCGCACAGTTCGCGACCTGTACCAATAGGCCAGTTCATCGGAACCGAACGAATACCCAGTACATTTTCAAGTTCTTCCATCAGATCAAATGGGCTTTTACCCTCACGGTCGAGTTTGTTGATAAACGTAAAAATTGGAATGCCACGCTTCGCACATACCTGAAACAACTTGATCGTTTGTGCCTCGACACCTTTTGCCACGTCAATCAACATTACTGCGCTATCGGCAGCCGTCAGTGTACGATACGTATCTTCACTGAAGTCCTGGTGACCCGGTGTATCCAAAATGTTGACGCGATGATCCAGATAATCAAATTGCATTACGGAAGAGGTAACCGAGATCCCCCGTTGTTTCTCAATTTCCATCCAGTCACTTGTTGCGTGTTTGCTGGCTTTCCGAGCCTTTACCGTTCCCGCAAGGCGAATCGCGCCCCCGAACAGCAACAGTTTCTCGGTTAATGTCGTTTTACCCGCATCCGGGTGAGAGATAATGGCAAACGTCCGGCGTTTGTCCACTTCCTGTTGAAGAATTTCATTTGCAGCTTTGCTCATAGGTTTAATCCCTTTCGTCCGTTCATTCACGTTAATCCGGCATGGCCGGTCCATCATTCAATCTTTATGCAATCCGGCGAGGCCGGTTGATTGTACACTGATCATTTTACATACGATGTATTTACACACTAGATTAATTTTACACATTTACAATGGAGTTCATCCTCCTCAAATCTGTGCTTTCATGCATACCGTGAACTTCTTCTTAACCCAACTCTCCTATTGTACCATAATCTGTACCGAAAATAACCGATTACTACAGCAGATTCTTCTCTTTTCACTTGCAAAAAAAAGCACCCTTCAGCCATTTCCATGGCATCCAGGCACTCCTCATTCATTTTTATTTATCGGATTTAGAAAATCAATGCATCCAGTGCGTATTGTCCGCCACCCGTAAGGGCCAGCGCTACACCAATCACCAGAATCGCGAGATTATATTCGAATCCGTTCTGTGTGGACCAGTAACCGTTCGCACCATGCACTTTCACAATCGCAATGACCATCGTCAATGCAATCAGAATGCCACCTACCGGTGTGAGCAGACCCACAGCCAGCAGCAATCCGCCACCGAATTCCGCGAGTCCAGCCAGTAACGCCACCAATGCACCGGGTTTCATGCCCATCGACTCAAACCAGCCGCCTGTACCCTTGATCCCGTACCCTCCGAACCAACCAAACAGCTTTTGAGCCCCGTGCGCCATGAACGACAATCCAATCACCAAACGAATCAACAACAACCCTACATCCAACATCATTTTCTTTTTCCTCCATTCGATATATACAAAATAGTATTCTTAGATTAAAGATATTATGCACATTTTTTCTTCATGATTCTCTGTGACGCAAACCCCTTCAACTGGTTTACATTTTATCTCATGAATGATAACTTATCCGAAATGTTTGCCCGAATAAAGTTTGTCATTTGCGTAACTCTTTAACTCATGTGTTGAGTATAAGTTACATACTTACTTTTTGTCAACAACTTAATTTAAATTACTTATTTCCTTATGATGGATACCTACCTTTTCCTCCACTAAAAAGCCTGGGTACACCGCAAAATTTGCGATTTCCCCAGGCTCAGTCATGTTGTGTATGTTCTTATTACCATTGTTAATGCCCTTACCCTAACCATTCACTTGCCAGATCACGCTGTCCTCGTCCTGACCATTCACCGGCCACCAGTGGAATCCGTCCTGCTCCAGCAGCTTATCTGTCGCTTCTGGCCCCCATGTTCCAGCAGGGTACGTATGAAGTTCTCCCTGATTCTGTCCCCAGGCTGCTGCGATCCGATCCACAAAAGACCAGGCTGTTGCCACTTCATCCCAACGGGTAAAGTACGTAGAATCCCCCTCTGCCGCATCGTGCAGCAGACGTTCATACGCTTCAGGCGAGTTGATTCCTATCATGCAGCTCTGGCAGAAATCCATCGCAAGTGGCTGAATCTCGGAATCCGAGCCTGGTTTCTTGGCATTGATTTTGATATATATGCCTTCCATTGGATTTACCCGAATGACTAGCAGATTCGGTTCCAATTTATACTTTTTCCCAAGGTACACGTTGTTTGGCATCGACTTGAACTCCACTACGATCTCGGTCGTTTTCACCGGTAGACGCTTGCCTGTCCGAATGTAGAATGGAACACCCGCCCAGCGGAAATTATCAACAAATACACGTGCGGCAAAATACGTCTCCGTATTCGACTGCGGATCAACCTTGTCTTCCTGACGATACCCCGGAAGCTGCTTGCCACGGTATTCCCCTTCGGAATACTGTCCCCGCACAACGTTGTTGCTCACTTCCTCATCCGAAGTAAAGGCCCGCAATGAACGCAATACCTTCACCTTCTCATCCCGAATGTCTTCCGGGAATAGGCGACTCGGCGGCTCCATCGCAATCATCGTTAACATCTGAAGCATATGATTCTGCCCCATGTCACGCAGTGCACCGGAGTGATCATAATAACCACCACGTTCTTCTACGCCGACGGTCTCACCAAGCGTAATCTGAACGTTGGCAATATGTTTGTTGTTCCAGAGCGGTTCAAAAAAAGCATTTCCGAAGCGGATCACTTCGATATTTTGCACCATTTCCTTGCCCAGATAATGATCAATCCGGTAGATTTCCTCTTCACGGAATACCTCACGAATCTGCTCATTCAGATGTTCGGCCGATTGCAGATCATAACCAAATGGTTTTTCGATCACCAAACGGTTCCAACCCTGACTTTCCAGCATACCGCCGTCCCGCAAACTGTACGAGACACTGCCAAACAGCTCAGGTGCCAGTGCCAGATAGAACAGCCGGTTCCCCGGCGTGTTAAACTTTGATTCCAGATGCTCCGTCTGCGCACGCAGCTCTTTGAATCCGTCCACATTATTGATATCCAGTGCTTTGTATTCAAAATGATCGACAAAAGCGTTCCACTCATCAGGTTCCCCCGCTGGATAACGGCAGAACTCTTTAATGGATTCATAGATGTCTTCCCGGAATTCTTCTGGGGACCTCGGACGACGTGCTACGCCAATAACCGCAAAGTCTTCGGCAAGCTTGCCTTCACGGTAAAGACTGTAGATAGCCGGAAACAGCTTCCGGCGGGCCAAATCACCCGTTGCTCCAAAAATGAAAAATACTGCGCCTGGTGTCTGTACTTCATCTTGCAATTGTTTTTCAACCATGGGCTCCTCTTTCTTCCGGGAAGATAACCTTCACACTCTCCCCGAGCTATGTAATGGTGTTATATATGCACGACATACAACTGTCAATTACCAGCAAGTTCCTTCTTGGATGTGATGCCATTTTAGCATATCAACTGAATGGATGCACTATTTCAAACTCATTTTTCTGATAAAGATTCTCAATATTGGGTCCTAATTCATGAAAAATTCATCCTTAATATTCAATCGTAATCACCGGAAACCCCACTGTAATTCGATTGTCGACCTCGTCACCAACCTGGTGAACTGCGAGTTGCATATTCAACATATGCGAGCCACTCTTGATCGACAGGGGCAGCTCAGCCGCCTCATAAGAGACACTTGCGCTGGCTACATCCGTATAACGTTCAACGGAGGTGATATCCACCTTTGTGGACAGCTGTTCTTCAATCAGTTCCAGTTGCTGACTCGCATCATGTGCAGTAGCAGTAACTGCTGTACCTTGCACGGACATATTCCAGGTTGCCTTCATCCCTGAGTCTACAAGCAGTTGATCCACCTGTTCATGTACTGTCATTAATGCCTTCCGATCCGTGTGTGCATCCCCAGAAATTTGTACGATGGCGTAGTAGCCGTTATCTCCTGTCTCGACGACATTGACCAACATGCCTATGCTACTATTAGCTGTACCTACAACCACCTCACTGCGGTACACATTATGGCCCGTCTGACGTACCTGCATCGGTGATTCAAGTCCCAAGTGACTTGCTAGTAACACGGCCTGTGCTTGTGCATCTCCCTTGCCTTCTCCTTGCCATTTAATCACCAGACGATCCACATTATCAATTACACTGTCAGCAGTATAGATTAGCTGTTCCAGTTGGGCTGCTTTCGGTTCGTTCTTCTCTGCGTATACCTGTGTCACACCAATAAGAATAATAATAGCCATTGCCAATATACCTGCTGTCATCCAACGATTTAACATTTGAATCCCCCGTTCATTCTTGCATTCTATGAATCTATCAACAGCATGCCCCATTCCCACATTAGCCATACTTCTTCTGAACACAGCAAAAAAAAGCCCCACCCGCCACTTGCATGGCAGATCAGAGCTTTCCATTCATACTTATAGAGGTTGTTCAAAAAGTCCGCTTTTGATTACGAAGGGTGCCTAGCGGCATCCTCAACATCATTATGGAATTCAGCCGAAATAAGTAGGGGCTTACGAAGAATGTTTCCTTCGGAAACATTGCGGTTGCTCACGTAGCTCGATCTACGCTCCGCTACTCCATTTCTAGCTTTATCCCATCTTCTTGGTACTGAAAACCGACCTTTTTGAACACGCACTTATATATAAATCATCTCTTATCTATAACTTCCGCACTTTAATGCACGGTTATTTGGCTTAATGATGTTAACGCATATGATTCTTGTTATTACTCTGCAAGTCCATTTTTATAAGCATAGATCGCAGCCTGTGTACGGTCGTCTACGCCCAATTTTGCCAGTAAATTCGTGACATGGAATTTGACTGTCTTAATGCCGATGATCAGATCATCAGCGATGTCCTGATTCGATTTACCTTTGGCGAGCAACCGGAGCACATCCATTTCACGGTCCGTCAATTCATCATGCAGAGGAGCTGCTGCCTGTGGCTGCCGGAATCGATTCATCATTTTCGAAGCGACCTGTGACTCCAGAACGGATTGCCCGCGAGCGGCTGCGCGAATCGCATCTGCCACTTCATTGGCTCTTGATGTTTTCAACAGATAACTGAATGCACCTGCTTCAATGACAGGATACATTTTTTCATCATCCAAGTAACTGGTCAATACAATGACTTTGCACTCTGGATACATTTTAAGTACCTGACGAGTAGCCTCAATGCCATCCATGCCTTCCATAACCAGGTCCATCAGAACAACATCAGGCTTATACTCCTGTGCAAGCCGAATGCCTTCCTCTCCACTACCTGCTTCACCAACAACTTCAATTCCATCTTCGGTATCCAGTACCGCTGCAAGACCAATACGCACCATCTCATGATCATCCACGAGCAATACTTTGATCGACGTTTCCGTCTCCGTTTCGACTTCCGGTTCCATTGACATGTTCTTCCTCACTTTCATCGTTCATCAAAGGTATCGTAATCTCAATCCGCGTTCCCTTACCAGGCGCTGTTACAAATTGTATAGCCCCGCCAATCTCCGTAACACGTTCACGCATGTTAGCCAGACCGTAGGAAGCTTGTTTATTCTCATCCAGATCGAAGCCTTGCCCATCATCACGAATCAATACCCGGATCGCATCAGTACGGCGCTGGATCCGTATCTCCATTTTTTCTGCTTTTGCATGCCGTAACGTATTGGACATAGCCTCCTGAACGATTCGAAACAGATGATTCTCGATGCCTTTGATCAGTTCAATGTCTTCGTCCATTTCGAGCACAATGTCCATAGGTACTTTTGTTTTCAGTTCCATCACCAGATCACGTAGACCTTGTTCGAGATGTTTACCCTCCAGATAAACTGGCCGCAGATGTAACAGTAACGCACGCATCTCGGACTGAGCTACCGAAGCCATTTCCTCAATCAAAGCCACCTGCCGCTGAGCACGTTCAAAATCCTTCTCCATCTTCCGTCCAACGGCCGTTGCTGTCATGGATATCGCGAACAATTGCTGCGATACCGCATCATGCAGTTCCCGTGCCAAACGCTGCCGCTCTTCCACAATAGCCGTAATTCTGGATTGTTCAGCAAGCTGTGCATTATGAGTAGACAATCGCTGGAGCGAAGATACCTGATCTTCCCACTTTTTGCCGATTCGTCCGAGTTGCTCACTTAGACGACCCACATCATCATCGCCCAGATCAGGTACAGTGCGGGATAGAGAGCCCTTCTCCCACAGTAGAAGTGTTTCCCGCAGCAGTTCGAGCCGGCGTTTAACGCGGTAACTCTGATAGAACCCAAAGACCGCACCAATCCCAATCAGAAGCAGCAATAGAGCCAGCCCGGATTGAATCAGATGCCGCCAACCTGTAAACGGAGCAAGATAACCATATGTATACAATACATACAAAATAACAGCGAGCACAATGAAAACCAGGAGGATCCCTTCACCCATACTTCGGGTTACCATGTCGGTATGTCGTTTTGTCTTCATCGGGGTCTCCTCCTTCTCTTCATCTATTTTACTACGGATTACTGATACTTAGGTCGCCAACAATATAAGAAATGACAAATTTTGCTTTATGTTCACTGGATTCATATCCAGGCGTTCTCCATACTAATTTGTTCATCATGCCGCTATCTTGTTCTCCAAGAAGATTAATCCGGCCGAAAAGAACCGATGCTTCAATCTCCACTCCATAATCTTCTGGTAGCGTAAGGCGAACATTGCCCATAACTCCTTGCAGCAGCACAATCGTTTGTTTCTCCTCCGGAATCGAAAGAGATAGATCGGCGTTAACCTCACCTATGGCATGCCACAGACTCATACTACGTAACGTCCAGGATGATTGATCCCAGTAGTAACGAGCCATGAAATTCTGTTTCTTCATAACGCCTTCGTCCAGATGAATCTTTTTGTTTTTCGAATAAAAGTAAGCTAAAGAAGCAAGTACAATCAAAAATACAATCATTAAATTATCCAGCAATAACAGTGCCGCACCAATGCCAAGATACCGATGACCTTTGCGGGTATCCCCATTGCGGACTTGAAGCATTCCAACCGTTAACAGAATCAGTGCGGCAGCGGTCAGGAAGTTAATATTGTCATTCAATAACATCATTGTGCCAATAATCATAATGACAACTGCAAGCCATTTACTCTTTTGATTCATCCCCGCCGCACCTCCTCTGTAAGTTAATCTCTCTTTATTCAACGGAAAAGCCATATCAGGCAATGAAGTCCTGTATGGCTTAACTTTTGTTCTACCAACCGTACATTATACACGATTTATAGAATATCATATTGTCCACTAAGCGAACAGTTATTCTTTTGAAGTTCCGTTCGCTTCATTCTTGGAACCATTGCCCATTTTGTTTTTGAGGGCTTGTAATTGCTGATCCACTTTGAATTGTTTTTCCACATCTACAGGATTCGTGTACGTGGATGATGTGTTGCGATAAGGTGCACGAGCTACGTCAGCTTCAGCTTCCAGCTGCATGATTTTCTCCTCCATGCGGTGGAATCCAAGTGATGCGCCGCCACTTTCGATCGAATGCAAGCTGTTGATGGAAGACATTTGTTTTTTAGCTTTTGCCATTTGTGCACGGGATACAAGTTCATTACGTTTGTTACGCATTTTGTAGAACTCATCTTTCATATCATGCAACTGTTGCAACAGATCTTTTGCTTGTGCTTCGGACTGTGCATGCAGTTCGCTGTACTCCGTAATTTTTTGATCAAAGTAGATTTTCTCTTCCAACAATTTGCGTGCCACTTCTTCCTGACCGTTAGACAGAGCAGCTTCTGCTTGGGACTCACGTTGTACCGAAGTACGCTCCGCTTCATCCAAACGTTGTTTCATGCGGCGCTCATTTGCCATTTGTTTAGCAACAGTTACCTCTGCCTCATGAATCTCAGCCTCCATATCACGCAAGTACTGGTTCAACATTACAATCGGATCTTCTACCTTATCCAACATATCATTTACCGATGCTTTCGTCATATCCTTAATCCGTTTAAATACTCCCATTTTACTTTTCTCCCTTCTCGTAACGAGATAATTTTTGGCGAAGCTCTTCAACTTCTTTTTTCAGTGCTTTTTTCTCGATATCTTTCATCATGGAATCAAGTTCACTTTCTTGTGGTGCACCTGCTCCGTAGGCGTTGTTGTCATAAGAACGGGGACCAGATTGAGGTCTGCCGTTGAATCCAGGGCCGGGACCGAAGTTACCAGGACCTTGCTGGTTGTGATTATTTTGAAAAGGACCTCTCGGTGGCTGATGATCATAGTTGTTGTATCCTCTGCCAGGACCAGGACCTGGGCCCTGACCGTAGCCATATGGATCATAAGGCGGATACGGTTCTTTTGGTACCACCAGTGCTGCAATAAAGTATATTAACAACGACGTGCCGCCAGTTACGAAGATACTGATAACAAAGATGATACGCAGCAGGGTGGAATCCATTCCGATGGTTTCGGAAATTCCGCCGCACAAGCCGGTTAACATCCGGTCACGCGTTGAGCGGTATAATTTGCTCATGTTCTTGCTCCTTTCGTTTACTTGTATCCTCTTACGTTGGGATCATAAGCATATGGATCAACGTGGTTGGATTCCTTGGGTACCACCAATGCAGCGATGAAGTAGATCAACAATGAAGTACCTCCCGTAGCAAAAATACTGATGAAGAAAATGATACGTAGCAGCGTGGTGCTCAATCCGAGATTTTCAGAAATGCCGCCGATCAAACCTGTTAGCATTCGATTACGCGCCGAGCGGTATAATTTATTCATGTGACTACTCCTTTCTGTCATTGTTCAATTTCTGTCTTAAGCGCTCCAGTTCCTTATCCAGCGTGGAGGATGACATGCTTCCAGTTACTCCTGAACCATCTTGACCCATCCGCCGGATATCCCGGAGACTTTGTGCTTCATATTCGAGATCTGAGACTTGGTCATCCAGTCGGTTAAACATACGAGGTACATTCTGACCGTTGTGATTCCCTCTCTGGTTCATACGTTGTTGTAACTGAATCGTCTGCATACGAGCGTAGTAATATTGGCGTTTGCTGTATACATTCTGATATTCAACTTTCAACTGGTCGATCTGTTCATCCAGCTCCTGTAATGCCGCATAACTTTGTGCATACAATTCATTGTACTGTTCCATTTTTTCCTCGTGGAGGATTTTCTCCTGCAAGGCCAGCTTAGCGAGATGCTCTTCTCCTGCTTTGAGAGCCATGGAAGCCTGTTCTTCGCGTTTGTTCACCATACCTGCTGCCTGATCGGCTTGTTGTTTCATTTGTCTGGTATGACTTGCATATTGATGACGAAGTTTCTCGGCTTCACCGATGTCTTGGCGGGTCGAGACCAGAAACTGATCAATCAGTTTGACTGGGTCCTGACTTTGCTCCAAATGTTCGTTCAGATTGGCTACGGTAATATCCCGCATTCGACGAAATACACTCATTATGTTCTGTCCCTCCTTTTCATAATCGTGAAAGCTTAGTACCGACCACGACGACTGCGATTATTGCTTAGCATTGAGATACCAAAGATGATTAACCCGATCGCGATGATCGGTCCGATCAACCATGCCAGTTTACCCATCAGTGAGATGATACCGATGATGAGAACAATCCAGCCAAGCATCACATTCCCTCGTTTGACTCCGTAGTATCCCAGTGCAATCATCAGGACCGGAATCAGATAACCCATTAAGTGTCCAAGAAGTGGAGTTAACTTTCCGAAGAGGAGTAGTGCACCCAGCGCAATCAATACAATCGCCCAGCCATTTCCCTTATTCAATCTCATAATTGTTGTTCACCGCCCTTTCCATTCGTTCGTTTTAATGTTGAGTCATTTGTTCGTTTGTTTCTTGTTTTTTTGTTTCCGTGTTTCTTGTTTAACCTTATGTCCTTATTCTAGGGGATTCTGCGACTTTTCAAAACAGACCGTGGACGGTTTTTCATCCTAGACTCAGGTCGGGGATCTAGTTGGACCTTTGACTGTCCCTATATAAGACCAACGTTCCACCTAAGCTGAATAACACTCCAGATACCTTCTATTACCCGTATTCAGGCTACCCTTTAGCCGATATCGACCTGTAGAGAGAATGATGACCATGTCTCTATTTACGTTCACACTGCAATTTCGTTTCTCATGATTCCGTATTGGATATTCAGTCCAAGCCGCTTCTCTAGCCTTTTCTGCAAAATCATCTATCAGCAATCCCTTATCTCTACTTCTATACCCTCTTGTAAAATTACTTATTTATCCAAATAAACAAAATTTAGATTGTTCTATATGTAAGCGTTTACTAAAATAGAAAGTGTTACTATTTCTAATGTCAGGGGTGGAACTGAAACTGTGCGACCAATCAGCTATCTCCATAAAATGATCATCTTCGGAATCCTGTTAAGCACCCTGCCCATTTTGTTAACGGGAATTGCCGCATTTATCTATTCATCAAACCAAACAGAGCTGCATCGTACACAGGCCAACAGACAGTTGCTGGAACAAATGCAATCCAACGTAGAGCACAAACTCGCTACAGTCAGTTATATGCTTGATCAGGCCGTTCGCTCTCCAGTAACCCTTCGTTCCCTGTCTGCTTCTTCTTCACTAGAAGGGAAAGGACCTTTGCTTGCCGACAAGCTACAGAGCGAATTTCAGAATATGAGGTCATGGGAGCCTTTGCTGGATATTACCCTGGTGAATCAATCCCAGAATTGGCTTATTGATCATGCCGGATTATATCGTAATACCGATTTTCCGCTGGCTCTTCCCATGAAGGAATTGATATCGGATACGTTAATTTCTGGATGGCAGCTCTCCCCTTCATCGGTGTTCAGCAATGATGAGCGTTCACCCGGTACAGGCTGTATTTATCATATTGCCCTAGCGAGGTCTATTCCCAATCTGAATACGTCTTCTGATGCTGCTCTGATTGCGGGAATCCCTGCATGCTCTTTGCAAAATACACGAGGAGAAGCCTCCTTAGGAAATGCTGCCTCAGGACTGATCATTATGAATCGGGAACAACGTATCTTGGTCCATCCCGATCCTGTATACATTGGACAACCGCTGTCTGCCATTGGATTACAGGATCGGGATACAGAAGCCAACATAACCAAACTATCACCCATCACATTTTCAACAGGTTTTGAAAACCGAGAAGTGAAGATCGACGATACACATTATACTCTGACGTATAGCCCTTCTACCTTAAAAGGATGGACTTATGTTCTAATCTCACCTACCAATATTCTGACACAAGAATATATCGATATCGGATTACACACCTTGTATATCAGTATCTTCTTACTTTTACTTTCATTATTACTCGCCTGGCTCGGCTCCAAGCGAATGCATGTCCCGATTCGTAAACTTTTAACCCAACTTGGTGACAACCACCTGTCCAAAGAAGGAAACACGGTAGCTCAGCAATCACCACCATTTTCTGATGAGTTCGAACAAATCAGGGCAGGGGTCTCACAATTATCTGCCTCTCGGTCCCAATTAGAGAACACACTTAATGTGCATCTGTTGCAGATTCGCAATCATTTTATGATGAATCTGTTCCAGGGTAAGATCCCTGTTCATACTCTTCATGACACCTTGCATGAATATGGCTACACACATCAGGTTCGGGAATGGCAACAAATTGCTGTTATTACACTACAGGCCGATCTTGTTAATCATACAAAATATAGAGCTAGTGATCGTGATCTCTTATTATTCGCTATTCAAAATATATTGGAGGAAACGGTTGTGCATAACCAACAATTGCTTCCCATTGTGCTGGAACATACGGTAGTCACGGTGATTGGGACCGTTGAACAGGATCAGTTTATTTTTTCACAGCAGCTATATGTATTAACAGATCAGTTACAACAACAGATGGATAAGATTCTAGCTCTTCAAGTCAGTATAGGATTCAGCCAGCCGCACAGCTCTCTACATCACATCCCTCAAGCTTATACAGAAGCCATGGAAGCATTGAGGCATCGGATGAAGCTGGGAACAGGCATTATTTTTCAATATGAGAACATAGATCATTACGCTCCCACTTGGTCCATGACCTACCCGGAATCATTGGAATATTCGTTGATCCAAGCTATTCAAAGCGCGGACGAAGTTCAGTCCTCTGCTCTTCTGCAACAACTGCTTGAAGTGATCTTTGGTATGGAGGTTACACCCGAGGAGTATGAGGTGGCTCTTACGAGGCTACTCACGCATATTTTGCAAATGACTCAGGAATCTGGCATACGACTCGGACAGATCTCCCAAGGTCGTGGCTCGATGTTTCATGAACTTCATAGTTTGCAGTATGCTGCTGAAGTTGAGGAGTGGTTTAACCATCATGTCATCTTGCCCGTCATCCAGGTTTTTAAAGCGAGACAATATGCCCAGTATCAGCATATATCTGAGAAAATGATTGCCATGATTCATCAAGATTATGATAAGGATCTGACGCTTGAGGAATGTGCTGTTAAGCTTCACTACAATGCCAACTACTTAAGTAGTGTTTTCCGCAAAGAGACCGGCTGTGCATTTAGTGAATATCTGACCAAGTACCGATTTAACATCGCTAAAAAATGGCTGGACGAAAGTGATCTAACCGTTAAAGAGATCGCAGCACGACTGCGGTACAACAATCCGCAAAATTTCATCCGATCATTTCGTAAATGGGAAGGAATTACCCCCGGCCAGTACCGGGAACGTAAGCAAAAAGCAGAAGTGTCGAACCGAAATTAGAAAAGGAGCACGTTTGTAAGTCGTAATCCTTCGGACAGCTCGGCCACTTCTCCATATGGCTCCCCGAACAGGGCTCGGACCTGTGACAACTCGATTAACCGTCGAGTGCTCTACCAACTGAGAGATCCGGGAATGTACTTCAGAGATCATTCTCTGAAAACAAGGTCTGTGTTTTGTTTTTCGTTGTCTCGAACATCTCTAAATAAACGAGGGTCTGGTTCAAAGCGATCGACAAATTAGTGGCTTCAAAAAGAGGGAGCACATAACCTGCTCCCTTCACTTACAACTTTACTTCTACAATCTTAACATCATATGTTTCAACCGTTCATCTCTTTGCGCAGTGTTGTGATGCTTCCTAGTGTCATCTTAGACGTTAGACTACATTGTCCATCTCAATTCCTGATTATCAGTACACTTGCCAAGCGTATGCGATTTATCGCTTATCCTTAGTACGAACTGTTTTCATATTTGGCTGTTCAAGTTGAATTAGAATTTTACCAAATCTTGCTCCACGTGAGAAGGTCACCGTACTATCCTTGTACGTATCGCTAATGTAATTCTCAGCCAATCTGAGGGAATCTTCATTCGATGGTAACTCATACGTACTAAGCCATTCTGGCAGCTTTTCGATAATCTCTTCCACCGGTACTTCAAATGAGTTAACTTCTCTCGTAATGATCATCGTATAAGAATAACCCTTCAAATACAGCAACTGTTGGATATAGCCCATATCACCGGCCTTGTATGAAGAAGTAACCCCAAGTACATCCTTAAGTTCATCCATTAGTGTGTGTTCCTTCTGTCCCGCCATAGTACTTATATACACATACTTCCGGGCGCAATTGATCGCCTGCTCAATCGTTTCCCAATCCGACATGGCCGGACACATGGATGCAAATGCAAAGTCATATTTCTTCTCCCAGCCTTTATCCTGAATAGAGATTTCCTCATATCGTTCGTTTACGATTTCGATTTTGGATTCAAGTGCTGGAGGTATCGTCTCTTTCATAAAGGAGACTAGCAACTCAGAAGGCTCAACTGCTGTCACATTTGCCCCCTTTTCCGCAAAAGGAATGGTAAATATGCCTGAGGCCGCTCCAATGTCCAAAATGGATAACCCTGCGAATTCCACACCCTGGTTTTCAATCCAGCCCATAATACGTTCAGAACGCTGCTTTCCTTCTTCGGTAAACGACTGTGCATGATAATCCCTGGCCCACCGCTCAAATGCTTCTTCTGTATTAAAGGGAGTGCTTTTCTTCTCATATTTTGAAATTCTCGGGCGGTTCTTCCATGCCTCTTCCCATACAGAAAGATCAAATAACAGATCGGTATCCGTTACATTTTTTCCAGTAGTCACTATGCTTCACTCCTCTTTAATTGAAGACTTCAATTATCTACAATATACTTAATTAAATCATACGTCAATCTTTATTAACGTCCAACTATCCTTACAATACAAAAAATCAATTTATATAAAATAAAAATAGCCCTACACATTGCATAAGCAACATGTAGGGCTATTCAATATACCGGCGAGAGGACTCGAACCTCCACGGTTTCCCACTCGATTTTGAGTCGAGCGCGTCTGCCATTCCGCCACGCCGGCATATGCTGGAGGCGCCACCCAGATTCGAACTGGGGATAAAGCTTTTGCAGAGCTGTGCCTTACCACTTGGCTATGGCGCCATATTTTGGAGCGGACGACGGGAATCGAACCCGCGACCCTCGCCTTGGCAAGGCGATGCTCTACCGCTGAGCCACGTCCGCATAATGGCTGGGGATATAGGATTTGAACCTATGCATGACGGAGTCAAAGTCCGTTGCCTTACCGCTTGGCTAATCCCCAATAAAAAATGAAAAAACAAAGGGGCGATCGAGGGGAATTGAACCCCCGAATGCCGGATCCACAAACCGGTGCGTTAACCACTTCGCCACGATCGCCACAAAAGGTTATTTTCTAAAAGATAATTGGCAGGGGCAGCAGGAATTGAACCCACACCAACGGTTTTGGAGACCGTTGTTCTACCTTTAAACTATGCCCCTAAAAACTGGTGGAGGATGATGGATTCGAACCACCGAACCCGTACGGGAGCAGATTTACAGTCTGATGCGTTTGGCCACTTCGCTAATCCTCCAGGATTACATGGTGCCGGCGAGAGGACTTGAACCCCCAACCTACTGATTACAAGTCAGTTGCTCTACCAGTTGAGCTACACCGGCATATTAAATTGTTTTAAAAATGGTGGCTCGGGACGGAATCGAACCGCCGACACGAGGATTTTCAGTCCTCTGCTCTACCGACTGAGCTACCGAGCCATAATAAAGTCTAATCTTAATTCCTTACACTTTATATAGGGCATCAGTGCCATACAGCAGATGTAGTGAACAGTTTGCCTCATGTAAAGATTAAATGGCGGAACCGACGGGATTCGAACCCGCGATCTCCTGCGTGACAGGCAGGCATGTTAGGCCAACTACACCACGGTTCCAGATCACTTTCTCAAAGGAAAGTATGATTGCGGGGGCAGGATTTGAACCTGCGGCCTTCGGGTTATGAGCCCGACGAGCTACCGGGCTGCTCCACCCCGCGTCGTTATAAAGTTTATATGGTGGAGGCTGAGGGGATCGAACCCCCGACCCTCTGCTTGTAAGGCAGATGCTCTCCCAGCTGAGCTAAGCCTCCGAACAACACATTTATGATCATACCATAATCTTGTTGTAAAAATCAACTTCTTTTTTGAGAAGTTATTATGACCCGTAGGGGATTCGAACCCCTGTTACCTCCGTGAAAGGGAGGTGTCTTAACCCCTTGACCAACGGGCCTTAATATTATGGCGGAGAGAGAGGGATTCGAACCCTCGAGACGCTTGTGACGCCTACACGATTTCCAATCGTGCTCCTTCGGCCAGCTCGGACACCTCTCCATATGGCTCCCCGAACAGGGCTCGAACCTGTGACAACTCGATTAACAGTCGAGTGCTCTACCAACTGAGCTATCAGGGAATATGCTTCAGAGATCGTTCTCTGAAAACTAGATTCGAAACGAAACATGCGAATTATCACTTGCTAATTGGATAAGCCCTCGACCGATTAGTACTGGTCAGCTCCATGCATTGCTGCACTTCCACCCCCAGCCTATCTACCTCGTCGTCTTCAAGGGGTCTTACATACTGGGAAATCTCATCTTGAGGGGGGCTTCACGCTTAGATGCTTTCAGCGTTTATCCCGTCCGTACATAGCTACCCAGCGGTGCTCCTGGCGGAACAACTGGTACACCAGCGGTACGTCCATCCCGGTCCTCTCGTACTAAGGACAGCTCCTCTCAAATTTCCTACGCCCACGACAGATAGGGACCGAACTGTCTCACGACGTTCTGAACCCAGCTCGCGTACCGCTTTAATGGGCGAACAGCCCAACCCTTGGGACCTACTTCAGCCCCAGGATGCGATGAGCCGACATCGAGGTGCCAAACCTCCCCGTCGATGTGGACTCTTGGGGGAGATAAGCCTGTTATCCCCAGGGTAGCTTTTATCCGTTGAGCGATGGCCCTTCCATGCGGTACCACCGGATCACTAAGCCCGACTTTCGTCCCTGCTCGACTTGTAGGTCTCGCAGTCAAGCTCCCTTATGCCTTTGCACTCTTCGAATGATTTCCAACCATTCTGAGGGAACCTTTGGGCGCCTCCGTTACTCTTTAGGAGGCGACCGCCCCAGTCAAACTGCCCACCTGACACTGTCCCCGCACCGGATTACGGTACCAGGTTAGAACCTAGATACGATCAGGGTGGTATCCCAACGTTGCCTCCACAGAAGCTTGCGCTCATGCTTCAAAGGCTCCCACCTATCCTGTACAGATCGTACCCAAATTCAATATCAAGCTGCAGTAAAGCTCCATGGGGTCTTTCCGTCTTGTCGCGGGTAACCTGCATCTTCACAGGTATTAAAATTTCACCGGATCTCTCGTTGAGACAGCGCCCAAGTCGTTACGCCATTCGTGCGGGTCAGAATTTACCTGACAAGGAATTTCGCTACCTTAGGACCGTTATAGTTACGGCCGCCGTTTACTGGGGCTTCGGTTCACAGCTTCGGATTGCTCCTAACCACTCCCCTTAACCTTCCAGCACCGGGCAGGCGTCAGCCCGTATACTTCGCCTTACGGCTTCGCACAGACCTGTGTTTTTGCTAAACAGTCGCTTGGGCCTTTTCACTGCGGCCCCCTCGTGCTATTCACACTACCGGGGCACCCCTTCTCCCGAAGTTACGGGGTCATTTTGCCGAGTTCCTTAACGAGAGTTCTTCCGCGCGCCTTAGAATACTCTTCTCGCCTACCTGTGTCGGTTTGCGGTACGGGCACCTTCACCTGGCTAGAGGCTTTTCTTGGCAGTGTGAGATCATGACCTTCGCTACTACAATTTTCGCTCCCCATCACAGCTCAGCCTTACAATGTGCGGATTTGCCTACACATCAGCCTTACTGCTTAGACGGACATCCATCAGTCCGCGTCACTACCCTACTGCGTCCCCCCATTGCTCATAACGGCTTACGGTGGTACAGGAATTTCGACCTGTTGTCCTTCGACTACGCCTTTCGGCCTCGCCTTAGGTCCCGACTTACCCTGAGCGGACGAGCCTTCCTCAGGAACCCTTAGGCTTTCGGCGGATCAGATTCTCACTGATCTTTTCGTTACTCATACCGGCATTCTCACTTGTATAATGTCCAGCGCTCCTTACGGTACACCTTCAACCCTTATACAACGCTCCCCTACCCCTGATGCATAGCATCAAGCCATAGCTTCGGTGGTGTGTTTAGCCCCGTTACATTTTCGGCGCAGAGTCACTCGACCAGTGAGCTATTACGCACTCTTTCAATGGTGGCTGCTTCTAAGCCAACATCCTGGTTGTCTGTGCAACTCCACATCCTTTCCCACTTAACACACACTTGGGGACCTTAGCTGATGGTCTGGGCTGTTTCCCTTTTGACAATGGATCTTAGCACTCACTGTCTGACTCCCGGAAGTAAGTCTATGGCATTCGGAGTTTGACTGAGCTTGGTAACCCTTGCGGGCCCCGCACCCAATCAGTGCTCTACCTCCACGACTCTGTTTTCCGAGGCTAGCCCTAAAGCTATTTCGGGGAGAACCAGCTATCTCCGAGTTCGATTGGAATTTCTCCGCTACCCCCACCTCATCCCCGCATTTTTCAACATGCGTGGGTTCGGGCCTCCAGTGCGTGTTACCGCACCTTCACCCTGGACAGGGGTAGATCACCCGGTTTCGGGTCTACGTCCACGTACTAAGTCGCCCTATTCAGACTCGCTTTCGCTGCGGCTCCGGCTCTTCACCTTAACCTTGCACGGGAACGTAACTCGCCGGTTCATTCTACAAAAGGCACGCCATCACCCCTAAAACGGGCTCTGACTTTTTGTAAGCACACGGTTTCAGGTTCTATTTCACTCCCCTTCCGGGGTGCTTTTCACCTTTCCCTCACGGTACTGCTTCACTATCGGTCGCTAGGAAGTATTTAGCCTTGGCAGATGGTCCTGCCGGATTCATACGGGGTTTCACGTGCCCCGCACTACTCGGGATCCGTCTCGGAGGGAACAGACTTTCAACTACAGGGCTTTTACCTTCTTTGGCGGGCCTTTCCAGACCTCTTCGCTTAACCGGTTCCTTTGTAACTCCATGTGAGACGTCCCACAACCCCAAAGAGCAAGCTCTTTGGTTTGGGCTTCTCCGCGTTCGCTCGCCGCTACTGACGGAATCACTATTGTTTTCTCTTCCTCAGGGTACTTAGATGTTTCAGTTCCCCTGGTATGCCTCTGCACAACCTATGTATTCAGTTGTGAGTAACTGGAAATTACCCCAGCTGGGTTTCCCCATTCGGACACCCCCGGATCAAAGCTTGCTTACAGCTCCCCGAGGCAGTTTCGTTGTTCGCCACGTCCTTCATCGGCTCCTAGCGCCTAGGCATCCTCCGTGTGCTCTTAGTAGCTTAACCAGTTTGCTCCGGTTTTGGCTGCTCGCTTCCCTTGTTTTGGACTACGTCCAAAGCCAAAAGTCACTCCCATCCAATACCATCGCAAAAGCAATTAAGTACCAATTTATTAAACTTGTTTAACACAAGTTCAGCTAAAAAGGAATGTTCTAATTCGCGTTTGTTTCGTTTCGATATCTAGTTTTCAAAGAACAAGCTCCATGCAAAAGCAAGCTGTTTTGAGAGTTTGAGCTCTCAAAACTGAGCAACGAGTGAGTTAAAAGCTTTACGAAGTAAAGCTCGCTTCGGAAGCATGCTTCCTGAAGACTTATATTTGAATGTTTCCGTTGCAGGAAACGATTCTCCATAGAAAGGAGGTGATCCAGCCGCACCTTCCGATACGGCTACCTTGTTACGACTTCACCCCAATCATCTATCCCACCTTCGGCGGCTGGCTCCTTGCGGTTACCCCACC
Organism: Paenibacillus sp. FSL K6-4396; assembly: GCF_038002525.1. Classification (NCBI taxonomy): domain Bacteria; kingdom Bacillati; phylum Bacillota; class Bacilli; order Caryophanales; family Paenibacillaceae; genus Paenibacillus; species Paenibacillus sp. FSL K6-4396. Next base: position 5,986,480 of record NZ_JBBOCR010000001.1, read on the forward strand.
GACTTCGGGTGTTATAAACTCTCGTGGTGTGACGGGCGGTGTGTACAAGACCCGGGAACGTATTCACCGCGGCATGCTGATCCGCGATTACTAGCAATTCCGACTTCATGCAGGCGAGTTGCAGCCTGCAATCCGAACTGAGACCGGCTTTGTTGGGATTGGCTCCATCTCGCGATTTCGCAGCCCGTTGTACCGGCCATTGTAGTACGTGTGTAGCCCAGGTCATAAGGGGCATGATGATTTGACGTCATCCCCACCTTCCTCCGGTTTGTCACCGGCAGTCTATCTAGAGTGCCCACCCGAAGTGCTGGCAACTAAATATAAGGGTTGCGCTCGTTGCGGGACTTAACCCAACATCTCACGACACGAGCTGACGACAACCATGCACCACCTGTCTCCTCTGTCCCGAAGGAAAGGTACATCTCTGTACCGGTCAGAGGGATGTCAAGACCTGGTAAGGTTCTTCGCGTTGCTTCGAATTAAACCACATACTCCACTGCTTGTGCGGGTCCCCGTCAATTCCTTTGAGTTTCAGTCTTGCGACCGTACTCCCCAGGCGGAGTGCTTAATGTGTTAACTTCGGCACCAAGGGTATCGAAACCCCTAACACCTAGCACTCATCGTTTACGGCGTGGACTACCAGGGTATCTAATCCTGTTTGCTCCCCACGCTTTCGCGCCTCAGCGTCAGTTACAGCCCAGAGAGTCGCCTTCGCCACTGGTGTTCCTCCACATATCTACGCATTTCACCGCTACACGTGGAATTCCACTCTCCTCTTCTGCACTCAAGTCACCCAGTTTCCAGTGCGATCCGGGGTTGAGCCCCGGGATTAAACACCAGACTTAAATGACCGCCTGCGCGCGCTTTACGCCCAATAATTCCGGACAACGCTTGCCCCCTACGTATTACCGCGGCTGCTGGCACGTAGTTAGCCGGGGCTTTCTTCTCAGGTACCGTCACCTTGAGAGCAGTTACTCTCCCAAGCGTTCTTCCCTGGCAACAGAGCTTTACGATCCGAAAACCTTCATCACTCACGCGGCATTGCTCCGTCAGGCTTTCGCCCATTGCGGAAGATTCCCTACTGCTGCCTCCCGTAGGAGTCTGGGCCGTGTCTCAGTCCCAGTGTGGCCGATCACCCTCTCAGGTCGGCTACGCATCGTCGCCTTGGTGAGCCGTTACCTCACCAACTAGCTAATGCGCCGCAGGCCCATCCCCAAGTGACAGATTGCTCCGTCTTTCCAGTTCTCTTCAGGCGAAGAAAACAATTATTCGGTATTAGCTACCGTTTCCGGTAGTTGTCCCAAACTTGAGGGCAGGTTGCCTACGTGTTACTCACCCGTCCGCCGCTAAGTATCAAGGAAGCAAGCTTCCTATCAACTCCGCTCGACTTGCATGTATTAGGCATGCCGCCAGCGTTCGTCCTGAGCCAGGATCAAACTCTCCAATAAAGTATTGAAAAGAGCGATAAGCTCATTTTGAATCTGACGAGATTAAAAATCTCATTTGTGCTCCAGTCGATCCAAGCCAAGGCTCGTTTCAAACTTTCGCGTTCATTCTGCAAGCAGAATGTTTACTCACTCGTTGTTCAGTTTTCAAAGATCAAACACGGTTTGTTTCACTTCATTTTCGTCTCAACCAAGTTTCGGCGGCGACTTAAATAATGTAACACATTTCGTTTGTTTTCGTCAAGAACTTTTTTTAATTTCTTTTTTGAAGCTTTAGTTCTTCACTTTTCCTCTGAAGAATTTATCGTTTGTTGACGATAATCTCGTTTGAGGAACGAAATATAATGTATCATATATCATGAATGAGAGTCAACATCTTTTTATAAATTATTAAACAAACAAAAAAGGAAGGTTTCCCCTCCCTTATGTGATCAATATAACGTCAGACTTCGGGAGGAGGTTATGCCTCTATCCAATACCGAATCTCCCGGCCCTCTCCTCCGATCGATGGCCATCCTGCCGATTCTTTTACAATAGTACGAAAGACCAGCTTACGTATAACCAATGGCAGATCTTCTCGAACAAATCTTAACTGCGGATGATGAACAAGTTCATTCATGCTCCACGGCTCCTTGCGACTTCTTAACACACGCAGCAGCAGTTCTGAGCATTCACTCATTTTGGACATTACGGAAAACTCACAGGCAAGCAGGACAAGCTCTACTCGCTGCTCCAGCGTCTCCGAGCTTACGGTAAGCTCTTGATATAGTTTCCATAAAGCGCGATCCAGATTCTGCACATGTGTCCAGACGGCATGATCCGGGTATATCCCCTGTTCAATCAATACAATTCTTGCCCAGTTCCCCAGAGCCTCTAATACATTGTAGTAGGCGTCTACAACATGGCCTTCCTGAATATGACGTTTGGCCTCCACATACATTCTCAAAAAACTGGTGAATTCATGAAGCAGCATCTGCTCACGCAATTCTGCCCCAAAGGTAGACAGTTCTTCTCGCAAATCACTTAATGCGCTGTCCGCTTCCCAGATAATCTCACCTTCAATTAGACACTGGGTGAGATTATTATGATTTCCGGTAACTACACTACTCTTTAATTCATGACGGCTTGCATAGATCATCTGATAACGAAGATCACCATATCTGTAATGTCCCACTGCCGACTTCAATTGATCATCATTATGAACAACAAGTACTAATAATTCGAAATCTTGAATTAGGGAGCCGTGGAATCGCTCTCCCGGGTGGGAATAAGCGATAGCCCCAACTGCCCCTGTCTCTTCCGACTGTTCGGACAAAAAAGCAAGGTTCTTTAATTCCACGATTCCCTCCATACATTTCATGGCAGATAAGCGCCAAGTCAGTTATAATGTAATTCTACATCCAGACTGAAGTTTCCTTCTTTTCCAGGTCCGATACTACTCATACGATAGGAGCATTTTTCATGATTTTTAAATCAGCAAAAATTAATGCTTTTCGCACTTGGGGATTACTACTGACCATGCTAGGTATGGGCCTAATGATACTCGGAACAGCCGGGATTGTTTTCTGGGGACATGCAGGCAAGGTATTCGCAGCTGTAGGGCTCGTCATCGGACTGATTGCCATGATGGCCAGTCTAGCCATTTATTTTTGGGCGGGTATGCTCTCCACCAGTGCAGTACAAGTCGACTGTCCGGAATGCGGGAAGTTAACCAAAATGCTTGGCAAAACGGATCGGTGTATGTTCTGTCATACCATCCTCACCCTGGACCCTAATAAGGCCAACATGACCAGTCAGCAACTGAAAGCGCCTTCTACAACAGTTCCCCCCACCGATGGTTAGCACGATATGATCTCCAACCGCTAAATGTCTTTTACCTTAATTTCATTGAAGAACAAAAAAAGGCCCGGTATGTTTACCGGACCTTTTTGGATTTGGCTTATAAGTGAGCCCTTATTGCTGTTATCAATAGCTAAAATATGAAGTTAAGTTATAAGTTCTAAGACCAATAAAACGGTAGACCGCACGTATGATGATACCCAAGGGGAAACTTTGAACTTAGCGAAAATAAATTGAAGCAATCAGACACTCTGAGTTCGAGTAAATTATTTTTGGTAACCAGCCTGCTTTAATACCTCCCATGCAGAGGCATTAGCAAAACTCCGATTCCATGCTGCTACTCCGCCCAGCTTCAACGAAGCAATCAAATCCACCCGCGCCTGAAGGGACACGGCATCTTCGATCCATATTTTCTTGGTAGCTCCGTCTTCCTTATATTCCACATAGTTCTGTCCACTTGCCTGATCCAGTTCAGGTTTGAGTTTCTTCTCTTGGATCAGCTCCACAATGGCATTCATGCCCACCGCTTTGGAAGACACTTTAACCTCACCCTGATCATTCGTCTCTTCCGTCCAGATCCGGGTATAGAGCGGAACCGCCATGATCAACTTGTTAGAAGGGACTTCATCCTCCTCAAGTATGCGTCTCATGGAAGCCTCGGTCCAAGGCAGAGATGCTACCGAACCTGCCTTGGGACTGGCCGCCCAATGTTCATCATAAGCCATCACCATAACATAGTCTGCAAAAGAACCTAATGCACGGCGGTCCAGAAAGGCAGACCACATCTCACTGTTTGATTTCGGTGTTACATCGATTGATAACATCAATCCATGTATACGTGCCATCGCCTTGATCTCGCGCACAAATTGCGTAATGTTAGGCCCGTCATCTGTATACACGTTCTCAAAGTCGATGTTAATACCATCCAGTTGATACGTCTGCGCATACTCTAACATCTGCTCAATAATATGAGTGCGTGTCTCGTAAGTAGCTACAGCTTCTTTTGTAACGTCCGGGTCAAAGCTGTTATCCATGAGTCCCCATACTTCCATACCCGAACGGTGAGCCCAGTTCACATAAGCTTGGTTTCCCTTGCTTTTCACCGTGCCCTGTCCATCCGTAATATGAAACCATGTGGGGCTGACCACATTCACACCAGGCATTTTACCGATAGAACCCACATCAGGCTGACGATTGTACACGGCTTCCCAAACCAGATTTACCGGTTTATTCTGCCACTTCTTCTCTGCTGCAGTCAGCGTATACTTAGGCAAGTCCACCTTCTTTTTCTCGGTGAGGACAATATAATCATTATCTACATATCCGGCATATCCATTATCAAGTTGAACAAAACTCTGTTTATCACCCGTCTGCCATACACGTACCCGTGCATCCTTTTCCATATCGGCAATGATTGGTGAGGATTCTCCCCCACGTTTATATAACGGCACGGTCTTGTCCGCTTTGGATGATAATGTATCAATCTCTGCATACTGTATCATGTCTCCACCACGCATCAGCAGCACAGCACCTGTTACTGAATCTTCCTGTACGGTTATGCCATATACTTCTTTCAAAGGTTTGAGCGGAATATAGGCTTCTCCGTCCTTAACCTCAGGCTTAACTGTCATAGGATAATCTTTGTGATTAAGTTCTGCTTGTGTGCTTCCATCTTTCATATGAAGGACTCGCTGAGGAGAGGCAATAATGATATCTCCCGATTCTGATTCATAACGTATGCCTGCATCAATCGCTTCTTGCAGAACATCTACAGGCAACTTGAGTTGATCTCCTGTACCCAGAGCGTCTCCATCCATCAGTTGCCCATCTACAAAAATAGGCTGGCTTCTTCCTACCCAGTCGGGGTCTTCATAAGTCTGGTTCAACCATACATTCGTTATAAGCCAGTAAGCCCCCCCGGCGATCAGACAAGCCCCGAGAAAACCGGGCCAAAATGAACGTCGCTTCTGACGTGTATATCTGCTTTTTCTACCCAAACGTCTACCTCCGTTAATTATGCTGATCATAGGGATGTGCGCATAAGTTGTTATCAAAATGAGTGTTTTGCATAAATGCTAAAAAAAAACGTGAAGAATCCATACTGAATTCTGCACGTTAATATTGTAATTCAACTCTCTTAATCCCTGCAACTTTTGCAAACGCCATATACTTCCAATCGGTGACCGTGTACTTCGAATCCTGTACTAGACTCCGCCTGAAGCTCTACACTTTTGAGTGAAGGATAGCTGAAGTCTTCAATCTTGCCGCATTGATCACAGATAACATGATAATGATCCGTCACATTGGCATCGAAGCGACTTGAATTATCTCCGTATGTCAATTCCCGGACCATGCCAGCTTCCAGAAACATCTTCAAATTATTATATACCGTTGCCACGCTCATACTGGGAAATTGGGGTTCAAGGGCTCGGTAAATTTCATCGGCTGTCGGATGCCCCATGGATTCCATCAGATAGTTCAATATGGCATGACGCTGGGGTGTAATACGGACACCGGTCGTTTTCAGATGCTCCAACGCATGTTGGACACGTGTTGCCATAAAACCCACCGCCTTACCTTTCATTCTCTGGTGAAGAGTAAGTTACTGTCTCCTCGCTCAGAGTTGATTCCCGGCCATTAAGAACGACAATCCATCTTTCATGCCGTGTAATCTTGCCAGTGTACATTTATTGTACGGCGATTACAAGTTTATTGTCAACGCGGCAGTCAAGGAACCTCTGTAGAATCCTGCTGGGAATTTGGTCCGTCCTCGGTAGTCTGTTCCAGATTCTCAGCCGTATCTTCAGAATCAGGTGTAACTGTTTCAGGCGTAGATACAGCCGGGTTGCTCTGAATGGTGAGATCACTGTTGCCTTCAATTTTCACCCTGTACTCGCCCTCACCGAGCTGGCCTTCTATGGTTTTATTCTGTACTTTGAAAGGTAGATCCGTACTTAGATCTCCATAACTGCTGGAACCCGCAAGACTGTAGTCTCCACGATCAGGAAGTAATACGTTAATGGCTCCCACCGCACTGTACACATCCCAGTCCCCTCCGACTTTGGTAGATACGATGTTAATGCTGCCATTAAGCGATTGGGCTTTGATTCCCAGATTGGCTCCATCCAGCGTAATATTGCCGTTGCGTGTCTCTGCGATGAATTCACCAACGGAGTCGGCAATACTGATACTTCCCACTTGTGTAGCAAGATCTACATCGCCGGAAATACCGCGAGCCTTCATGTCTCCACGGTTACTGTCCAGATCGACATTACCAATGGCATTGGCTACAATGACATCCCCGTTCAACGTTTTCCCGGAGATATCTCCAACAGCATTGGTAATCCGGATACGTCCGTTACCCGTTTCGGCCAGTATGGTACTAATGGCTTCCGGACGGTTTAATAATATCGCTCCATTGGACGTTCGAATATCCAGATTAAAACGACGATCATCCGGGATCGTAATGGTAAGATTCATCCGTGGCTGCGTTTTTTCATTGTCTCCATAAGTCTTGCCTGTAGCTTTGATATAAATTACTTTTGTACCATCGGCCTCTACAAAAGAGGCTGCTGCAACGGCCTTTGCCTGTACTTCCGTCGTCTGATCTACCCAGATCACCGTCCGTACTTCAATCTCATCCGTATCTCCGCGTTGTACCGAGATATCTCCATTGACACCTTCAACCACCAGGTCTGACGTATCCATGCGAACAGGTACACGAATCGTGCCCTTATCCTCCATATATCCTGCCGCTTGACTGTAGTCCATGGATGCCGCTCCGAGATTTAGACTCACTCTATTCCATAAGTGCATGTAGTGATCCTGCTCGGTGACGATAAATACGGAAGCTGCCAAAATCAGTGAGGTTAGAATGCCTTTGGCATCGGGTCTGAAACGTACTTTGATTTGCTCATCAGGATTGCTCGGGTTATCCGATTGCACCTTGTTTCTTCTGCGTGTCCACAGGAACAGCACAATATATTCAACACCTAAAACAACGAGCAAAAATGGCCACCAGTCCACCATCTCATATACATAGTCAGTTCCCCACCGTTTATCCAAAATCAACAGCACACCGACCGCTATGATTAAGGCGGCAGCCGTATAGCGGCCAACCCGGACTTTACGGTTCATCACGTTCCCTCCTTGTATCGTTTCCACTACATTTTTTTCTTGTTCAACATCACCCAGAATTCACGACCAAACAGAAGCAAACCGCCTACGATCATGAGAACCGCAAATGAATATCCGCCGTACATGGCGAGAAGCTCTTGAAACCAACGTGGTTTGCGGAAAAACAGCACCATCAAAGACCCTCCCACAATCAGAAGTAATCCAAACGATATGCCTCTCTCCCAAACCATCATTGCATCTCTTGTAGAACGTTCATTAGTTATCGGCTTGTCCGAAGTTGCCTGGGTCACTGCTCTACGTCTGCGCATCATGACCCAATCTGCAGATTGCAACACATCATATACATTGTAAAAGTAAATAACCGGAATACACAAAGCCAGTAAGATGAGCAATGGCACATTGATCTGTATACCAATAGATGAGAAGTACAACACTGCTGACAGATCAAGCAAAACAAGCAGCATAAAGGTCAAACCTCTCATGTACAATCTCAGATAAATATGACCCAGGCCAGGAATAATGGCACTCAGTAATCCCGCGATAAACTTGTGAGTCCGATTTCTGACCGGTTTGGCCTGGACTGAACGGGTCTTTTTGTTCAATTGACGTCTCCGTTTCATAACATACTCCTCTCTTCTGATCTGACCTTCCGCTCTTCATGCATTTGGTTAGATAGTACCCTAAAGAGCAAGGAGAGTAACTGGAAGAAATATGGATATGACCAAAAACCCTCCGGCACTACTGGCCTGGGGAGGGTTGTAATTCATTTATTCGATCGACACCTTGGTAACGTGTTCCCATTGTCTTAACTTGGATACCAAGCCTACCGTTTGGAAATCATGCGGTACCTGAACATGTAACACAATCTCAATTTTACGTTCAACCGAGACCATCTCTGCATAAGCCAAGTCTTGTTCATTCACGGTAATTTTACGAATTTTGATCTTTTCCTGCTCCATACATGAAGACAGTTGTTCGAGAAAACCGGGTTCTGACAAGGTATGAAGTGTAACAACATGCAGTTTGTTCCCTCGTAAATACCTTAGCTCTAATTTGTTAAATACCCAGAGATTAAGTAATACCAGAACGGTGGATACGATAGAGGCAAAAAAGAATCCCGCACCTGCTGCGAGCCCAATGGCTGCAACAACCCAGATTGAAGCTGCTGTAGTCAGTCCGGTAATGGATTTTCCCGTGAAGAGAATTGTCCCTGCTCCCAGGAATCCGACACCAGTAATTACAGCAGTAGCCAGACGGGCTGGATCGATCCTTACATTTAATTCATTAGCAAAATCTTTAAAGCCATAAACAGACAACATCATAATCAGTGCGGAACCAAGACATACCAGGATATGGGTACGCAAACCGGCAGCATGATTGGACCGTTCCCGCTCCAGGCCTACGAGCCCTCCAAGCAGCATAGCCAGCAATAATCGTAATAAAATGTGCCACTCATCAATGAACCAGGGATCGCCCAAAGTCAGTATTCCTCCTCAAGTTGTTAATATTATTAAAGTTTATTCTTGTGAAAAGTCGTTAATTCCACTCCAGGTGCAATCTGTGTGACTTCCACGGGATTAAAACCAAATTTGGTGTACAGATTCACTGCGGGTTGATTCAGCGTTCCTGTGGAGACGATATAACGCGGAAGATCCGCATGCTGTTCCAACACATAGGTCATCAAAGATGCCGCAATTCCCTTGCGAAAGTGATCCGGGTGCACCATCATTCGTGTAATGGTCAGTGTATTCTCCTCTTCCTCTGCTACAGCGACAGCCCCGATAAGCTCTCCGTCATCATGGATACAACCATAAAAACTCTCTCCACAATCCCGAAGTGTCTCCATCGTATCCATCAAAGGAGGAATCTCCTGAAATCCGATGATTTCGGCTTCCAATCGATAAGCTACATGTTGTAGTCTCCATAACTGTCCCAACGTCTCCAGATCACTCAGTGACAATGGTTGAATGTTCATATCTGTTCCCCCGTCCAAAATACATTTGTATCTATTAATACCAAAAAGAGGCTGTCACAGGGACGAGCCTCTTTCTGTCCGGCCTCACCGGAAGGATTAGCGGTTCAGTACATCTGCAAGCAGTTGGTTGGCTAGAGCGGGATTCGCCTTGCCTTTACTTTCTTTCATAACCTGACCAACAAGGAAGCCAATGGCTTTTTGTTTACCAGCTTTATAGTCTTCCACGGATTGAGGATTATTCGCTACAACCTGCTCAACGATGGCAAGAATGGCGCCTTCATCACTAATCTGCACAAGACCCTTCTCTTCAACGATCTGCTGTGGAAGCTTACCGCTCTCCAGCATTTCCTTGAATACCGTTTTGGCGATTTTGCTGTTAATGGTGCCCTTCTCCAGCAGTCCGATCATCTCGCCCAAACCTTGACCTGTCAGTGGGACCTGAGTCACCTCAAGATTGCTCGTATTCAGGTAACCCAGCAAGTCGCCCATGATCCAGTTGGATACGGATTTGGCATCCTGAGTGAATTTCAAGCTATCTTCGAAAAGATCAGCTATAGCCTTGGATGAAGTAATAACCTCTGCATCATAACTAGGTAATCCGTAATCAGCCGTGTAACGAGCTTTACGTTCGTCTGGGAGCTCAGGTATGGTAGCCTTGATGCGCTCTTTCCAGGCTGCATCAATATGCAGCTTCACGAGATCCGGGTCCGGGAAATAACGGTAGTCATGCGCCTGTTCCTTACCACGCATCGACAGTGTTTTTCCTTGAGCTTCGTCCCAGCGACGCGTCTCCTGAACCACTTCACCGCCATCATCCAGAATTTCAGCCTGACGATATTGTTCATATTCGAGACCACGCTGCACACCACGGAAGGAGTTCATGTTTTTCAGCTCAGCTCTTGTTCCCAACTTCTCCTGTCCATGTGGACGCAAACTGATGTTGGCGTCACAACGCAGTGAACCTTCTTCCATCTTCACGTCCGATACATCACAGTACTGCATGATTGCACGCAATTTTTCAAGATACGCACGTGCTTCTTCCGGAGAGGAAATCTCAGGTTCAGATACAATCTCCACCAGTGGAGTACCCACACGGTTGAAATCCACCAAAGACGCGTATCCGCCATCGATATGTGTAAGCTTCCCTGCATCTTCTTCCAAGTGAAGACGTGTGATGCCAATTCGTTTTGTTTCACCATTCACTTCGATATCAATCCAGCCGTTCTCACCGATCGGTTGATCAAATTGCGAAATTTGATAGGCTTTTGGTGAGTCGGGGTAAAAGTAGTTTTTACGGTCAAACTTGCTGACATCAGCAATCGTACAATTGAGGGCCATCGCTGCCTTCATGGCGTAGTCTACCGCCTGACGATTCAGTACAGGCAGTACGCCCGGATGTCCGAGACAGACCGGGCAGGTATGCGTATTCGGCGGAGCTCCAAAAGCTGTGGAGCAGCCGCAGAAGATTTTGGAGTTGGTATGCAACTCCACGTGGACTTCAAGTCCAACGACCGTTTCATATTTAGATGCGGACATTTCTATATTCCTCCGTTCCGGGCAGTCTACAGCTGCGGACGCTGCTTGTGGAATTCTGTATTTTGTTCAAACGCATGCGCTACACGCAATACGGTTGTTTCATCAAAGGCTTTACCGATAATTTGCAGGCCGACAGGCAATCCATCCGAGAATCCACATGGAATACTAACAGCAGGTACACCAGCCAGATTGACCGGAATCGTCAAAATATCGTTCAGATACATCGTAAGTGGATCATCCACCTGTGAACCGAGTTTGAACGCCGTAGTTGGCGCAGTTGGTCCAATAATCACATCATATTTGGCAAATACATTGTCGAAATCCTGTTTGATCAATGTACGTACTTTCTGTGCTTTCAGATAATAGGCATCATAGTAACCCGAACTGAGTGCATACGTTCCAAGCATGATACGTCGTTTCACTTCGGGACCAAAGCCTTGGCTCCGAGACTGATGGTACAGATCCAACAAGTTGTCCGGATTGTCTGCACGCACGCCATAACGTACACCATCAAATCGAGCCAGGTTTGAAGAAGCCTCTGAAGATGCGAGCAGGTAATACGTAGCCACCGCATATTCGGTATGCGGAAGGGATACTTCTTCCCATGTTGCCCCGAGTCCTTCAAGAACTTTCAATGCAGACAAAACCGTTTCTTTCACTTGTGGATCGACGCCTTCACCGATATATTCCTTCGGAACAGCAATGCGAAGCCCTTTGACATCACCTGTCAGTCCGCTCAAATAATCCGGTATCTCTACTTTTGCAGATGTCGAATCTTTGGCGTCATATCCGGCAATAGCTTGCAACACATAAGCAGAATCTTCAACATTTTTCGTCAAAGGTCCAATCTGATCCAAAGATGATGCAAATGCTACCAATCCAAAGCGGGAAACAAGTCCGTACGTTGGCTTCAATCCAACAACACCGCAATACGAAGCAGGTTGTCTGATGGAACCACCTGTGTCTGATCCGAGTGTAAAGTATGCTTCTCCCGCAGCCACAGCTGCTGCAGAACCACCGCTGGAACCTCCTGGAACACGATCAAGTGCCCATGGATTACGTACAGGTGAGAAACTTGAATTTTCATTGGAGCCGCCCATGGCGAATTCGTCCATGTTGAGTTTACCAATAGTTACGGTGTCCGCAGCTTTCAATTTCTCGACAACTGTCGCGTCATACACCGGGTCGAAATTACGAAGGAATTGACTGCCACACGTCGTGCGCAGTCCGTTTGTAACGATGTTATCCTTAATACCTACAGGCAGACCAAAGAGCAAACCTTTCTCCTCGCCGCTAACCAGACGGTCATCCAGTTGACGTGCACGAGCGCGTGCTTGTTCTTCATCCAATGCCAAATATGCTTTAACTTTATCATCATGCGCGCCAATGTTCTGATACGCCTGATCCACCAGATCGCTGACCGACAGCTCTTTAGCATGCAACTTGTTATGTAACTCAGGCAACGATTGTTCAAATAAACTCACAGTTTTTGTCCTCCTTCCGGTTATCCGTTATTCCATTACAGCAGGCACTTTAAACTGCCCGTCTTCTTCTTCCGGTGCATTGCGCATCACCTGTTCAATCGACAGACTTTCTTTGGTCTCATCTTCACGCATAACATTGCTTACGTGCAGAACGTGAGTGGTGGGTTCGATGTCTTCCGTATCCAGCTCATTCAGCTTTTCTGCATATTTTAAAATCGCGTTCAGCTGACCTGTCAGGGTCTGTTCTTCTTCAGCAGTCAAGTTGAGCCGGGCCAGCTTGGCCACATGCTGAACGTCATTATTCGAAATACTCATTAGCGGATGCCTCCTTCATTCGTTCTAATTCCCGAAACGACCTGAAACGAATCGCTCGTTTAACGGGCTAAAGTCTCAAGATAACTTTTTTCATTATAGGTGAGATAGTTCGACAATTCAATGCAAATGACCTGACGGGCTTCCAGGAAGCTAAAATCAAACTTATAAAATAAAAAAGAGCCGGCATCAGCCGACTCTTAAAATTCTAGATCCATGCACGCAGATTAACCTGCTTTATAAAATCCGCCTGTGACATAACATCGTTCGCGGTTTCCTCTTCCTCTTCCACAGCTTGAAAATCTCCGTTCATCAGATGATGAAACAGCTTCTCATTGTGTGTCGCAAGGGCGTAATCTATCAACGCTTCTCGCTCGACCCGCTCAGCTTCCTGCTTCAGCAGAACCTCTTCCAGATCGACGTCGCCGGATGGAACAAAAAAGTTCCGGTTCACCTGCGGCACTCGAAGCACGTAATCGAACGCATTGTCCGGATTCCGGTCATAAGCGATGATGAAACCATATTCCCCCACAGGAAGATTCTGCTCAAACGCATCCGCGACGATGACAACCTTCTCTCCTAATCGCAGCATCGTCTAACCTCCTGGTAGTCTATCATTAATATTTATTTGTATAGTCTACTAGAAAAGAATAACGATGTCTAGGAATACTAGAATTAAACAACATATTTGTGCAAAATCTTTTTTTCCATTTTTAAAATGATGTTATTTCGGATTTTGTGCACCTGGCTTGCGTTGTGATCGAATTACGACAAACCAATATATTATCAGCGGCGTGGGAAATCCCGTGATACCCCATAATCCCCATAACCAAGGGAAACGTCCACGTCTGCGTGCGTCCTGAAAGATCCATGTGCCCTGAACCAGGAGAAAAATGCCAAGCAATATAAGCCATAGTGGAGAAATTTCATCCAATGAATAATGCATTTTATTCATGACGAACCTCCTTCCGGCGCCGTCCGGCCCAGATCACAGCCAAAATCACCGCAACAGCTGTACCAAGAGCCTGGATACCTAAATATAGAGCTGGAGCAGATACGAACAATAATGTACCGAACACAATGGCAAGCAATCCAACCAACCAGAAACATATCATCTCGATCCAATTGGCTCGACGTCTAATCTGTCTCCGTTCCCTGACTTGGGCTTCAAGTGCACCCAAAGAAGGAATACTTGTCGGCTCAAATGCATCATCCAGCACTTTCATGTGTTGCTGCAAACGTTCTACAACTTCTTGTTCCTGTGCATCATCTGATCTGCTCATCTTTATTCCAGCTCCTTTCTTAACTGACGGAGACCATAAGCTGTGCGTGACTTCACCGTTCCCGCAGGAATACCAAGCATTTCCCCGATCTCTTCATACCCGTATCCATAATAATGCTTCAGTAGCACTGCAACACGATGTTCGGGTGTCAGTCTTGTCATCGCATCCATGACATCTGTCCATTCTTCATTTCGTGTCTCAAGCTGCCAGCGGAATCGACGTACAGCCTGATCCCGGATGAGAGCAAGCCAGTTCTGTTCTCTCTTCTTACGTCTTGTCTTATCGATATAGATCCGGGTCGCAATGGTGATCATCCATGATGAAAAGGCAGACCTGCCGTCATATCGATGGATATTTTCCATACAACGAATCATCGTATCCTGCACCGTCTCTTCTGCGAGGTTAGCGTCCATTGTCACTTTGACAAGGTACTTATATACAAACGTGTAGTGACGTTGCAACAACGCTGCGAGTGCGCTATCGTCTCCCGATACTGCTCTGCGTACTTCTTCGAGTTCAGCTGCCTTTATCATGAAAATCACCTGCTTTCCGTTCAATCTGGAGTTAATACGACTGACTCTGCAAAAACGTTCAATGAAATTAAAAAAAATTAAAACCCGACAATTTCCCGGGCAATCAGACTTGATTCCGGTAATCTTGCAGCTTGTCGAACCACGGTTGGTTACGGGCTCCGTTTCTTAAAACACGGCTTGTCCATATATTCTGCTGAGACTTCATCATTTCTTTGGCCACGCTAGGGTTATGTATTAAAGCTCGCTCAGTACCCGTTTCTCTTTTCCCACTTTCCAATATGCGACGGTTTTCTTCAATGATCGGATACTCGACACGCTGATTCAACGGAATAACTCTTGGTTTCTCCACTTTGATATTCCCCACTCTCTCATGATCTATATAAGTTGAACTAAAGATTATTTACACTGACACTACGATGACAGAATAACCTTCCAATCGCTGTTATTCCCAGATTTTTTGATTCCCTTTTCTTAAAGGGAAAATCCGGGGATAGCTTATGCTTCCGATGCAGCTTTCTTTCAGAAAGCTTTTAGGCGAACGCTTCGCTTTTTCAGGTTTTTTCTGTCCTCTCCGTTATTGTGTAAATGATTAGTTCAACTTATATACTGTTTTCTTGAATTTTGTTATTTCTAAATCAATCTGTACTTGCTTCTAACTTGCTATTGGTCTCAAACTGGCTTGTGATAAAGCGCATCTTGCATCTCTATGTAGCATAAAAAAGCCTAATTCTGTGTTAAAAAGGGCTGAAAACAAAAAAAGAACGCAAACCGGGTATAGACCACAGTCTGCGTGCTTCGCGAGGTTGGGTGTTTCTTGGTAATGCTTCAGTTAGATGATGCCTTAACGCTTGTAACAACTAATTGCTATTCTAATGAAAAAGTTGTCACTTGTCCAGACTTTCTTCACATATCATGTCGGATTATCTTGCGGACACGTAAGGATTGTTCTGTTTCTCATAACCAATGGTCGTTTTGGGACCATGACCCGGATATACTTTAACCTCATCAGCAAAGGTGTAAAGCTTGTTCTGGATTGAATCAATCAGATCCCGTTCACGCCCTCCTGTCAGGTCCGTTCTGCCCACACCCATGCGGAACAGCACATCACCGGCAAACAGGTCGTTATCACAAAGCAAACTTACACTGCCTGGTGAATGTCCAGGTGTATGGAACACTTTAAACGTATGACCAATCAGATTCAGCTTCTGCCCTTCGTCCATGGCATATTCAGCAGGATCTGTCGAAAGCGGTGGTGTCGCCTGCGGCCAATTCAAAGATCCATTTAATTTCGGGGTGGTGAGCCAGTCACTCTCCAAGTCATGAAGATAAACGGGACATCCCTTCAATTTACGGATCTCATCTACCCCGCCCATATGATCAAAGTGAGCATGAGTGAGGAGAATGGCTTCAATCTCCAAGTCTTGGATCGCCTTAAGCAGCGGCCCTGGATTCATGCCTGGATCGATAATGACGGCTTTGCCCGGATCATCTCCTTGTAGAAGATACGCATTGGTCTGAAGCGGGCCTAGTGTAAACGTACGAATGTTAAGCATATCGGCTTAGTAACCCGAAATCAGTTCACGCAGCTCACGGATAATGGCCGCATGTGACTCCGTTCCTTCCCCATAACGTTTACCAATCTCTTGACGCGCTACAGCCAAATTTTCTTGATAATCTGCTGCTTCACGATCCGGATTAAGGCGTTTGAATTCAATCATGACTTCCTGTACATGCTGCGGACGAGGTCCCCACTGACCTAACACATGACCACCTGTATCTGCAAAAATAACGACTGGCACGGAACGGCCACCCATCGTCAGGAACTCATCCATCACTTCCGGGTGGTTCTCCATAATCAGAACTTCAGTTGGAATTCCTGAGATTTCAAGCGCCTGGAACACAACCGGAATATTACGGACAACATCCCCGCACCAGTCAGCTGCCAGAATTAACACACGCAGATCATCGCGATGGTTCAGACTCTCAAAAAACTCACGATCCTCTTCGTTCGACCAAGTAAAGCTATCATAATTGGCCTGGAATTCACTTTGATTCTTGGTCATACTCTCGATAAAATCCTTCGGTGGCAGACCTTTACCGAATTTGTGAGACAAGTTGGGTTTACCCATGACTAGACACTTCCTTTCTTTTTACGAGCATTCATCCATTTAATAAGTACATAAACGATCATAAGGGCGAGAGCGACAAGCAAAATAGGCATAACATATGGTGCCGCTTTCTCATCAATATGCTTCCATTGATCTCCAAGAATCATCCCTAAATATATAAACAATGCAGTCCAAGGTATAACAGCGAGTGTAGTAAGCAAGATGAATTTACCTGCGTGCATTTTCGTGATGCCAGCCGGGATGGAGATTGCATGTCTTACCACCGGAACAAAACGCGCTGTAAAAATGACACCTGTACCATACTTGCGAAACCACTCCTCGGAATGGTCGATGTGTTTTTTCTGGATGAGTATGTATTTACCGTAGCGTTCAAGTACAGGTCTGCCGCCATAACGGCCAATCCAGTAAATAAATAACTGGGCAATCACACCGCCCACCGTACCAAAAATCATAGCACCGAAGAAGTTGATATTACCTTGTGAAACGAGAAAACCTCCATACGCCAGCACAATTTCGCTTGGGATAACTTCCAACATTAATCCAAGCATGATTCCAAAGTAGCCAAGACTTTGAATCCAATCGAACAATTGGCCAACAAGGTTATGAATAAAGTCCATCTCAACCCTCTTTCTCCATCCTGATTGGCGGTGCCCCTCCGCACCATGGATGTTCGTCCCTATTTTATCACAGGGCTGTGGACGTTGCTACTTCACAAGGTTGGGATAGTGTCCCGTTCGTAGCAGTCCGCATATGGTATGGGGAGAGGAGCGTGAGAAGATGTCACACAAGTCAATACCCGGTTCTCCGCCGGTCAAACATACGCAATCCGGTCAAAACCTTCCTTCCGCCAGAGGGATTCGCCGGGCATGCAGCAAGGAATTGTACCGGACAGCCAAAAGGCTAAAAGTATATGTCTCTCCCGAACGGATGAAGCAGGCGGAAGAATATTATTACGGTAAGGTGATTGCTAATCTGCTCTGGATTGGGGAGAATCGCGACAACCGCAAGAAATTATGTGAGTGGTGGAACACGGATGTCAGTGCAGAGATCGCCGCGATGTGGGAAGTAGATGTTGAACCATTAAAAGATGCGTTTCAGCATGCATTTGGCGGTTATCGTCTATAGGAATGGAGAAATGAAAAGCTTCGATCTGGGTGGAATTCGGGGGCAACTCTGGCTTGCGGTTGGAGCAGAGCATGGAGCCGACCACCACGGGGAGCATGAACATAAACTGGGATTATGAACATAAATACCGAGTAATTTTTCATGCTCAAGCCCACGAGTGGTAACGAACCTGAGATGTCTTATTCAAGGATTTGAAGCACTCTTAGAAATCTAAGGAATCTGAGACACGTTATATCGGAATTTTTGGACTTTTATAGGGTTTTTGTTAGGGAATTTCCGGAAATAACGTGTCTGATGTTCCTTACAATTAAAAAGAAGCATCTGAAGGCCAAATAAGACGTCCTGTGTTCCTTAGAAAATGGTATACCCATCCGCCAGGAGCAACTAGCTTGGACCCTCAGACTTTTTAGACGCTGACATCCATCAGTCATTCAAGGGCTCCGCTTGGTCAACTCTTGAGTAAATGGAGGAGAAAAAGCTGAAGCAAGCCTGCGCAGGTTCTCTCCATAGCCTGGAGCATGTTCTTCCAGTACAAAACGACGATCATTGCGAACGTTTCCTGCTTCCACTTCCTCAGCCAGCAGTTGATACCGTTCATACATCTGGACACCAGCGGCGGCAGACTGTTGGGCTCGATCTGTGAATCCTGCCCTCCATTCCCGCCGCGCTGCCTGCTCCATCCAATACAAAGCCGTGGATTGGCCAATGCCATCATACCGATTCAATGCGATCGCTTGTTCAAAATATTCTCCAGCCTGTTGTCCTTCGCCGAATTGGGCTGCCAATCGTCCCAGTTCGATGTAAATCTGAGGATGCATCGGGGAATGGGACAAGCTGTTCAAAAGGAGTGATTCTGCTTCTCGTCCCGGGAGGGATCGTGCAAGGGATATCACGATATCGGGTCGATTCGGATTCGATTGAAAAGCAGCCATAAGATGCACCTTCTGTGCTGGAGTGCCATCCGGTTCAGACATCGCCTGACGGTACTGCACTTCTGCTATGGCATATCGGAAGGTCAGCCAGAATGTTCCACCAATCCAGAAAAGGATGATCATCACTGTCGATACCCTTATTAGCCGAGCAGTTACTCGCTGAAGAATATGAAAGAAGGAACGCCACATCGGGACATATAATAAACGGGTGTGGATTGATAGAGATCGCAAGAAAAGAAATCTGGATCTGGATCTGGATTTAGATCTCGATTTAGATCTCAATTTAGATCCCGATTTGGATCTGGAGGAAGTGTATTTCACAGTTATGCCGGATCGCTGGACCCCCTCTGTTTCCATCTTCAATGCGGCTGCCCAAGCACCAAGCCAGATGAAAAGCATCCAAAATAATGTAAAGCTCCAGTCAAAGTCCATCGCCCCATGCAGGCCAAAAACAAGCACGGATGGAAAGAGCTGCGGTGCAAAATGAAAGATGCTTCGCAGGGTGAGGAGAAACCACCCTGCGACAAGCAGGATGCCGATCATGCCCGTGTCCAAGGCGAGATCAAGCAGGCCGTTGTGGACCTCGCCTCCAACATAAGGCGAGGATTGAATGGCGCGAAACATGTTGCGCCATGTATCTCCCCCGTGGCCGAGCCATGCGGCCTCGGTCCACAGCTGGAGGGCGTCCCGCCACATCTGTAGGCGGGACACCCCAGTGCCGACACCCGCCGCGAGGCGCTCGGCGGTGGAGGCCACGGCCATCAGTGCGGCGGCGGCTCCCGCCAGCACAATGGCCGTCAGGGCAGCGGTACGCGGAGCCTTGGCGGCGCCGCTGTGCCATAAACGGCACAGCAGCAGCGTGCCGAGCAGCGCAGCTGCCCATGCCCCGGCCAGTGCCAGCAGGCCGGGCACGGGTGCAGGCGCCAGCTGGGCAGCAGCCAGCTGGCGGTACAGCCAGGCCGCGCACGCCAGTGGCGCGGCCGTGGCCAGCAGCAGCGGCAGGCGGGCATCGCGCCGCTGCAAAGCAAAGGCGGCGACCGCGGCGCAGCCGGTCGCCAGCCAAGCGCCGCGCGACTCGCTCAGTAGGAGCGCGGCTTGCGCGGGCATGAGCGGCAGCACTGCCGCGATGATTCGCCTGGCCGGCACAGGCCGGGCCAAGACTCGTGCGGCGGCTGTCAGCCGCTCCAATGAGTACATGCCAACAACGGCACCGTACGCATTCGGGTACTGCAATAATCCGCCGAGCCTTGCTCCGGCGGAGCTGATCTCGGGGTCAGCAGTCCGCATCACCCCGAAGGGCAGCGGCAATATCCCGCACACGGCAAGGATGCCGCTTAGCACAAGCAAGCCGCCTGCCATCTGCCAACCGCAGGCTAACCAACGTGCACCATTCGTGCGCGCAGCCAATATTGCCGTGAGCAGGGTAAACATCGCAAGCAGGCTCCACCGCAGCATTTCATCCATGCTGCCCTGTTTACTCACCGAGCCTGCCCATGCATGTAGCCCAAAACATGTCATCATCCCCAGCGGCCACAATACCCGCCACATCCCCGGAAATCGGAATATTTTCTCAACGATTCGTTCGAGTCTCCCCCGATCCTGTACCAATGACATGGGTATTCGTTCACTCGTCTTCTGTGGACGAATACCTACAAGGAAAAGCAAAAACATAATCAAAGTGCTTCCTGCTGCGATCAGAATAACAGGGTACAGATCAGCCGAATAGTACAGTCCCCGACTCAGACATCCTGCAAGCAGCAAGACAATGGAGAGTATGCCCAACCCAACAGTCCACCCAGATCCTGAATAACGTTTACACCTCAAACTTTGAGGAAAATAACCTGACCCCTCGTTTTGAATAACTCCATTTAATTGATATGGTTCATCTTTTTTATACGTATCATCATTGTTGAATGTATCTTGCCTATTATATGTACTGTCTCTACTGCCCCTAATGTCCCCATTACATAAGTCCCTGTTATCTACATATTCTGTATCATTTGCGTGGTGAGACTGTTCAAGCACCTGTTCCATCATTTTCTCATTCGCCGCATACCCTCGTTTATACCTTACAACTCCCTTATCTATTGCCCTATTCTTCATCTTTATCCCCCTCCTTCCACCGCTCCATATGTCCATATGCATAACAAAAAGACAGAAGATCCCGATAACGGGTCCTTCTGTCTGATAAATACCTGACAGTTATGATGTTGCTTGCTACAACGTATGTGCATAATATTGAACTTTACATTCAGGGACCCTAATTGCAGTATGTCCCTGGATTGGCATTGGCACACTCAGCAAATGTCGCAATTTGCGGAATTTTGAACGGTTTCTTTGCTCGATTTTGATTTCCCGTCGGCCTGCTTGCCATCGCCAGGAAGCAAATCGGCACAAGCCCGCTCCAAATATGGATCGGCATGAATGAAATCACGGAAAGCCGTATATTCATTCCACATCTCCGTCACTTCGCCGGCCTGACCACGAACAGCACGGATCAATATGTTTTTAGGCGTATTCTCCATATCGATGAATTCAAGCAATTGTGTCTTGTATCCCATCAGATCAAGCAACTTGGCACGAATCCCATCCGTAGCCAGAGCGGAAAAACGTTCCTTGAGGATACCATGGGACAATAACGGATTCATCACGGAAGCCTCTACTTGATCAAACAGTTCATGCTGACAGCAAGGAACAGACAGAATCACAGAAGCCCCCCAACGAACTGCCTTCTCCAAAGCAGCATCGGTAGCTGTGTCACAGGCATGAAGCGTGACAACCATATCCACTTCATTTAATTCATCGTAGTCCGCGATGTCTCCAACCAGAAACTTCAGATCACCATAATGCAATCGATTAGCCAGATCATTACAGTGTTCAATGACATCTGCCTTTAAGTCCAACCCAATAATCTTGAGTGAACGACGTTGTTGCACCGACAGATAATGATATAACGCAAATGTCAGATAAGACTTGCCGCAACCAAAGTCAACGATGGTCAGTGGACGTCCTTCCGGAAGATGGGGAATGACATCCTGCACCATTTCGAGGAAACGGTTGATTTGTCTGAACTTGTCATACTTGCGAGCCAGCACACGACCTTCTTCGTTCATAATACCAAGTTCAACGAGGAACGATACAGGTACGCCTTCTTCCAATACATATTGCTTCTTGCGATTATGCGACAGATCCACCGCAGTTTTGGAAGCAGATTTGGTCAGAATGGATACTTTATATTTTTTGCTGATCAAAATTTGATAGTCTGCCTCGGTCGTACAGAGCAGCCCTTGACGAAACGTCTCTTCGCATAACAAAGTCATGCGCTCAGCCGCTTCAGCCGGAGTCAAATTCTCGTGCAGCACTTTGTTGTTATAATGAAATGCAAATTGATAATGCAGCTGATTCTTCAGTGTCACCGGCTTGACTTGCACTTTGGTATACGAGACATTGTCCCGTCTGCGCAGCTGGCTCCAGGTCGCTGTAATCAGCGAATTCTGTTCAAAGATGTCTTGTATAAGCTTTCGCAATGAATCCACGGGGTACATCTCACTTTCGGTTTGGTTTGGTCAACCGTTACCATACCACAATTCCGTTCCCTCTCCAAGTAAAGGCATGTAACAGGCCTTGATCCAATCCATATTTAGGAGCTCATCTCTTGACGACTTAGTTCAGCTAATCCTTCTTCAACTTCGTTACGTGGCAAACCGCCCTGCTCCAGCTGTTCATCCGTGAGTTGGCTCAACCTTTCGTAGAACGCCTGTACATCATTTCGGTAGCTCACCGGAAATTCAGCACCAAGATGTAGCAATCTGTACCAACTGTTCTCTGCCTGGTCATAACGCCCTTGTTGTTCACGATACAGGGCAAGCTGTCTTTCGGTTCGAGCAGGGAGTTCATATTCTTTCGTAAGCCCCAACACACCCTCAACCCGTTCCGGTGCGTCTAATAACTTGGGATTAGCGCCATGATTCAATGCATACAGGTAAAAATGAATTGACCTCATCAATCGAATGACAGCATCATCCTCTGCGTCCATTCTCTCCTGATCATCGATGCCTTCCACTTTGGCCTTCTCTTGATAAATATAGGCTTCTTCTTCAATCAGCCTGGCGGCGTGCTGCAGATTGTCCACTTCAATCATTCCGCGAAAACGGAACATTTCAATAACATCCTCTGCTGGCAACGAGTTCAATAGCGATAAGTTTAACCCAAACTGCCTGCGCATCAGCTCATCCAGTTCAGACAATGCCTCGGTGTGCTTACGTTGCTGTTTGAGCGTGAACACTTTGCCAATTGCTTCAGTCATTTCCTCCATCATGCGGAGCAGATAATCTTTTCTGAACATGCTGCATGCCCCCTCATCATTCGACCCTATACATCCTATCGTTCCTTTATATTTATTTTAATTCATGCCATGACAAAAAGCCAAAAACAAGACACACGCGTCTATGCTCTGTCCATGAACACAATAAACCCCTGCCTATCCAAAAGGGACATTGCAGGGGTTAGGTTGAAATGGAACTGGATACCCCTCCTCCACAAGAGGTTGAATCATCCAGAAACCAAACTATATTTTATATAGAATCAACATAAATCACTTCATCATTACTTCGATAATCCAGCCATAAATTGTTTAATGACCTGAATTAACTCTTCAGGAGCTTCATACATGCTCATATGACCTGCACCCGCAATTACGGCTTGCACGATATGTGGCTTGTCACTTGTAAATGTACGTTCTGGCGGAATAACCGCATCCTTTTCTCCCGCAACCAGCAATACAGGTAAAGGTGTAGCCGATAACACATCGCGGCGATCCGGACGTTCTCGCATAGCAAGTGCAGCACCAACAGCACCTTGAGGAGCAGTCTGGTAACCAATTTCCTTCACACGTGTTACATGCTTAGATAGCGATTCCACATGTTCTGGTGCAAACAGTCCGGGAACCAGTCCATCTACAAAATTCACGATACCTTCGGTCTGAATGGTGGAAACGGCACGAAGGCGTTTTTCCTTGGCTTCTTCACTGTCCGGATAGGCTGTCGAATGAATCAGACCAAATGCATTCAAACGCTCAGGGTGACGTTGCGCAATCGAGAGCGCAATGTATCCACCCATCGAGTGTCCCAAAAGGACCGCTTTTTCCACATTCAACTCATCCATCAACTGTAATACATCGTTGCCCATCTGTTCGATGGTATAACTTCCTACAGGTGCATCTGTTTTTCCGTGTCCACGCAGATCAGGTACGATACAGCGATAGCTTCGTGCCAGTTCAGGTACGACCTCATCCCAATATGATGAACTGCCACAGTATCCGTGGAGCAAAATGAGTGCTTCTCCCTTACCTTGTTCGGCATAACAAATCGTCGTTCCATCACACATCACTTTTTCCATATGAATCCCTCTCTCTGCGCGAATTAAATAATTCAGGTTGTATATTATTAAGCCTACATCTCATGAATGAAACGTTTGTCTCCATTTCCATGCTTCGATTGCGGCGTCTGCAATCGTTCGGGACATCTCCATGACCAAGTGGAGCGAGGTCATCTGCAAAATGGAATAGGGCCTTGGTCCATTGGCATTAACCACAGCTGCTACACTGTATTGTCCGACAGGGGGTAGCTTGCCTCCAACCGATTGAGCCGGAATGAGTGGGTTATTCGAGAGATAATATGTACCTACGGCATTCTTGGGACCCAGACACGCATCAATCGCTATGATGGCATGGTGTACAGGAATAAGTACCAATTTCTTCTCCAGCGTGTCTGCATCACAAGGGGAAGGCAGCGTGCCTATCACGTTACCTATTCCATTCTCTTGCAGTATACTTCCGGTCAGTGGACCCAGAGCATCCCCGGTGGAACGATCGGTACCGATGCAGACAAACGTGATTTCATCTGGAGCGTGAAGTTGAACGATGTTTTTGAAAAATAAGACCAGATTCTCTGCAGGCACGCCTTTGCGGACTTCTCTTCCTTGATGGCGAACCATTTCTCGCTTATACGCTGCCAAGCTGTATTCCCTCCAGTACACTCAGGTTTCCATGAAAACCGGTTGTTGTATCCATCATTGTAACCGATGCTTGGTTTCCCCGCAAAAGCATTGGCCTGAGCACTTCCAATCATGATACAATAACAAGAGTTTCCGATACGGAAGGGATGAACTTAACGATGGATTTAACACAAGCAACAGCAGCCAATATGGAATATATGATTGAAGCGATCAAAACCAAACTTCGTATGGCAAGCGGTGCCGCCATGCAAGCTTCTTCATTCCCACTTGAGAAATATGAAGATCTGTTTGACCTGTATGAAATGATTTTGAGCAAGGAACATCTCAGTATCTCTGAAGTGGAAGCTGTCGCTTCGGAACTGGGTAATCTTCGTAAATCTTAGTAAAAAAAGGACCTGTTTTCCACATCACCGTGGGAACAGGTCCTTTTTCACATGTTTATATTTCCAGACTATCTTTTAAGGAATACATCCCATCCTTAAGGCAGGTCAACCAAAACAAATTCGGCAGGTTCACTGTCTGTGCTCGTGATTTGCAGATCACAGCTTTTGCGAATTCGTGCGGCATCGCCCGGCTTGAGGTTGAAGTTACCATCCGAACAATGAATCTCTACATGCCCACTGATCAGGAAAAGATGTGTCCGTCGATCTTCGTGTTGCGGGTACATCAACTTTTTCCCGGACTCCAAATGGGAGAGGTAACAGGTTACATCCTGGGAAATAGGCAATGCGCCTTCGCTTCCCTCTCCCCCTTGCCCGGATACAATCGGACATAGACGATTCAAGTGCTCCTGCGGCTCTATTCTCCGATTCGTATAGGAAGGTTTCAGCATACGCTCCGATGGCAAAAACCACATCTGGAGGAAACGTACCGGTTCATCCGCTGACGGATTGGTCTCGGAGTGTTCCACTCCCGTCCCCGCACTCATCACCTGGACCGTACCCGGTTCAAGCAATTGTTCTGTTCCCATACTATCCGTATGTTTGAGTGTGCCCGAAATGACATAACTGACAAGTTCAAGATCATGATGTGGATGTTTCTTAAAGCCTTCTTGCGGCATCAGCGTGTTTTCATTATGAGCCAACAGACAGCCAAAATGGGCGTTGCTTGGATCATCATAATCCGCAAACGAAAAGCTGAATTCACTGTGTATCCAACCTCGATCCGACGTGTGCCTTTCTTCCGATGTCACCACTTTAATCATGTTCATCCACCTCCAAGGGTTTAGAGCTGCCACATTACCGCGGCAGTCCATGCGTGTATATGAATTGTATAGATGAATACCAGTTGGTATGTCATCTTTACCCGAGGTCCGGCAACTCTAATCACGCCCCTTCTTAAGGTTATACGCTATCTTCAAGTGAGTGGAGAATGAACTCACTATCTGCATGACCTACAACGGTACCCGCATCATTTCGGATGTCCGAAGGGAACACTTCAGCCAATCGTGCAATGGTTTTCTCATTGGAATAACCAATCTGTCTTAGGATGGATTGGGTGATGAAAGCCCACTCTTCCTCGGAACCATCAAGCACCTTGAAGGTGATTCCCAGTCTTTCTTTTTTCAGACCAAATCCGAATACCCCCTTGAATCCACCCTTCGCTACAATGTTATCGTCTTCCAGCAGCACTGAATCTACACGCTCCGTGCCACCTACCATCAACGGATGTTCATTCATAGCTGATGTTATGGTCTCTACAGCTGTTCTTGTGGAAGGATCAGCGATAAGATCCGGACAAGCGAGCTTCAGATAAGCATTGGACAATGCCGACAACGGCAAAGAAAATACCGGAAAGCCGCAGCCATCCGTCCCAAGCTCAATCTCTTTTTCCTCAATACCTGCCAGGTCGGCAAAGGTTTCAAGAATTTCTCGTTGTACCGGATGATCCGGTTCAGCGTAACTACCCAGGTCAACCTGCTTCATCTGACTGTACCCTAGAATTCCCAGATGTTTTCCGGAGCAGTTGTGTAAGATGCGCCGTTTCTCTCCTTGTCCACGTAACCATTGATTACGGCTTTCTTCATTAAGCGGATAGCTTGGTGCACAGATTAAGCATTCTTCTCCCAATCCGATCTTACCAGATAACTGCTCCAGCACCCGAATGTGTTCCGGTTCTGAACGATGCGAAGAGGACATAATGGCAATCTCCTGTGCGGATAGGCAATAGTGACTGGCAATTCCTGCCCGAATACCTGGAATGGCTTGAAAAGGTTTGGCAGATGAGCGAGTGAACGCTCTAAAATGAGGGTCACCAGCCGAGTATACAATTCGGCCATACTCATCCGTAATACTTATGTGTCCGTAATGGGCGCATTCCATAACGCCTGCACGGTATTCTTTAATTAACAAGGCACTCTCCATGCGAGTTCTCTCCTTTGTGCTCCCGATTTCATCTCTGCTTTGCGTCACGACGCCGCATGGGATATCTTAAATAGTATAGTACAAAAGCGACGTTTTTACAGTTTTTTCGACAGGCGTTTCGGGTATAGCTTTATCATCTATGTTCATCTACTACAATAACTGAAGGAGAAACTCATTATGCCGCGCAAAACGTATTCCCCAGCCTCATTCAGTTCAAATTCCGGTACGTTATTACGTCCACTCCTCAACTGGAGTTTGGCTGGTCTGGCCCTCAGCGCATCGGTTGTATTCATCCTGGCAGGTCTGGGTGCCTGGTTGGGTGCTGATGTTATTATTCGTCTGGATGATCAAATTCAGCAATTATTTTATCTGAATTCAGATTCACGTCTTCATCTATTCCCTTACACTGCATTCATAACCGCACTGGGTTCTTTCAAAATCTCTGCTGTGGCTGCAGGAGGTTTTGCTCTTCTTTTCTTCATTCAACGCAGTCCAAGGTTTGTTGTATATGGATATGCGCTCACGGGAAGTTTTGCCATGATGTGGATTCTGAACACGTTATTGAAAGAATTTTTCAGACGAAGCAGGCCTGAACTGGATCATCTGCTGGTCGTTCACGGGTACAGCTTTCCCAGCGGACATGCCATGATCTCCATGGGCTTTTACGGCATGCTCTTTGTAATCTGGGCCTTGGAACGACAACAACATAAATATTCCGGTGTGTGGCTTCCTGTTCTATTTGGTATTAGTTTTATTTTCTTGATCGGCCTCAGCCGGATCATGTTGGGTGTTCATTATCCTACGGATGTATTTACTGGATTTACTGCTGGATTGGCATGGATCTTCTGCATGGTTAAGGGCATTAAACAAAGCCGCTAAAAGAATGAATTCCTCTGATTTCCAGTTCATTCATCTTCATCTTTATTGTTTCACAGGGTTGCACGGGGTTTATATACGAAGTAAGCAAACGCGAACAGACAACATCCTACATCAAGTTTAAAGGAGGCGGTTGTTATGTGGGGCATCATTATCAGCATTGTGATGGCTGTCATCATCGGTTTGATCGGAGATGCACTTGCCGGTCACAACATGCCTGGAGGCATAATCGGTGCAATGATTGCAGGATTTGCCGGAGCCTGGCTGGGAGCACTTTTGCTTGGTAACTGGGGACCCGTTATCGGTAACTTTGCCATCATCCCTGCCATCATTGGTACAGCGCTCTTTGTTTTCTTGCTGGGGCTTGTGTCCAGACTGCTAAGACAGGCTGCCTGATTCGGGCAACAAGGTGTTCGTTGTTTCGTATTTGTTTCTTAAATTGAAGAAGGAGTGATTAGACATGAATAAAGCAGAAGAGCAATATCCTGTACAGACGGGTTCAACTTTCGCAAAAGGTATTTTCATCGGGGGTTTGCTGGGAGCTGCAGCAGCACTACTCTTTGCGCCTAAACCGGGACGTGAATTGCGTGGTGACCTTTCCGAGAAAGTGGGCATCGTTACTGACCGCACCAAAGAAGTGGCAACTGTTGTAAGTGACAAAGCCACTGAACTGGCTAAAACGGTCTCTTCCAAAACTTCCGATATTGCAAAAACGGTAAATCAAGGCCGCAATGATGTAATGGACTCTGTGAGAAAAGCGTCCGCTGATGTGGCTAACGAAGCATCCCGTGCATCTGATGAAGTGGCTGCAGCTTCCGTTGAAGCGAAGGAAGATGCACGTAAAGAACTTAACTCGACTAGCCTGTAAGGCGATACAGATCGAGTGACCAATAGCCAGCTGCACTCCAGCTGGCTATTTTTTATCCAATGAGAGTTGAGGAGGACAAATAATATGAGTAAAGTTACAATCAACGGTAATACTCCAATTACAGGAGGAACACCCGCACAGCAGTATGATACAAGCGAGCATCCTTTTGAATTGCGTCATGAGGTAAAGCGATTAAACACCCGTTTGGACCAGATTGCGGACAGTCTGGAGAGAGCACAGATCAAGGATATTATTGAGAATTATAGCAGTCCCAAAAAGCGGATTATTACCAATTTCACAGCGGGCATGGCACGAGGTCTCGGTCTGACTGTGGGTACCTTTGTTGTTCTCGGTTTGCTGGCATTCATTCTCAGCCAATTTGTGAATATGCCTATTGTGGGCCAATATATCGCTGACTTGCTTGGTTATATTGAAGATTACAAAAACTAAGAGGACTAACCAATAGTAGGCTATCCCTTACGTTTTTCCGTAGCTCCTTTTTTCTCTATCTCTTCAGCTGAAGGCTGTGAGGATTTCACTTTGAGCAGATCTCCTGTCCAGCCTTTCATCATCAGCCATACATACATGCTGATCATGCTTAAGATAATGACAACAAGGACCAGTACAACTCCCCATGATTTGTCGATAAAGGGCAGGTTCTCAAAGTTCATCCCCCATATCGCACCAGCTGCCGTGGCGGGTATGAACACAGCAGTGACAATGGTCAACGTCTTCATGATCTCATTGCCACGTACACCGGAGATCGCATTATCAATGGAGATTAACGTATCAATCTCTTTCTCGTAGTGACTAAACAAACGTTCCATTCGCTCTACTCGATGTTGGAGCTGCTTGAAATATCGATTTTCATTTATTTCATCAAGGTAAGCCTCATGTGAAGCAGCCATCAGTTCCGAGTAAGGGATGAACAGATTACTCCAATACAATAATTCAAATCGAGCGGCGAGAATCTGGTCCATCAAGGTGCGTGCATTGCGAGATTCCATCTTCCGTTCCAGATCACGCAGGTTCATCTCAAAATGATCCATTCCCACATGGTAGTAATGCAGTATAGCTCGAAAGAGTACAAACATCCCGTCCCTGGCCTCACTACATTGCTGTAACATATGGGCACGTTCATCCGTCTTCATAATACCTCGTGTATTGTCATCCATATTTAAGGTAACCAGGTTATTACGATCGACATAAAAGAACATCTGATTATCTTTTCTTTTGTCATCTCTCTCATTCTTTATCGCATACAACAATGAACCAAATATGACTGGTTCTTTACCATTCACGAAACGGACGGACAAATAATTCGATTCTACTTCCGGAATTTTATAAAGCCAATACCGCATATCCGGAAACGCCTCTGTCAGCTCCTCCAAAGCATCGTTCATGCTATCGGTGTCAGGTGCAACCCAATCCCACCATTGCCAATGGTCCGAGCAAGATAACTTGTCACGGCGAGCTTCCAACTTGATTTGGTTCACAATCACTTTATCCACTCCTGCACTCATGTTCTTCATTGCATACCCATCTTTTTGATCCCAAAAAGGACACGTATGCATTTCAGCGCAATGACGTGTCCTTCTTTATGCCGTACTCAACAACATCAGGGTTCCATTTTTCATAACATTGAAGCATTCGACATGATCTGTTTCAATTTCTCTGTAGCCCGCTTCTGAATACGAGATACACTCATCTGTGAAACACCAAGCTTCTGGGCAATTGCCCGTTGAGATTGGCCATCCTGAAAGGCTAGAATAAGTACCTGTTGCTCTTGTTCCTTCAATTGTCCCAATGCCTGTTGCAAGTCCATCCGTTTTTCGACCGAATCATAGTCATTAACATCTGCACTGATCAGTTCACCCAATGTTGCTGCACTGTCATCCTGAGATAAAGGAGAATCCAGTGACACATAGTGATAACATTCCCGACCGGCCAGGACTTCAATCGTCTCTTCTGCAGTCAAATCAAGGTATTCAGCAATTTCGTTCACACCGGGTGAGCGCTCCAGCTTCACGGTTAACTCATCAATGGCATGTTGCACAAGTGCTCCCTTTTCCTTAATCCTCCGGGGCACCTGAATATACCAGGATTTGTCTCGCAAGTAGTTCTTCATATGACCGATCATGCTCTTCATGGCATAAGGTTCAAACGGAATACCCAGGTTGATATCGTATTGCTTAAGCAAACGAATCAAGGCCATCTGCCCGGTCTGATACAAGTCTTCGTATAGATCGGGGCGATTCCGAGCAATTTTACCTGCTGCCATCTTAACCATCGGTTCATATTTACGGATGAGAACTGTTGCAATTTCATTATCTTGGGTCTGCTGGTATTCCCAGATCAAACCTATAGCTTCAGACATGGACTCTGGGGGAGTCACTTTTTCATTCATACTTTCTCCTCACTTCTTGCAAGACGTTTTACGAGTACTACTTTCGTACCTTTGCCCGTCTCACTTTCCACACTGACATCGTCCATCAAGGCTTGCATCAGGTAGAACCCAAGTCCGCCAATCTGCGCTTCTGTCAGTTCTTTGTCGTGAAGACCAGCACGTGACACAGCAGGGTTCATGTTCTCGAAGCTGGCACCTTCGTCCTTAACAGTAATGGACAATGTTTCGCCTTCGACTTCGAATACAACTTCAACCATGCCGCCTTCGTGTGAGTAAGCATACAGTACAGAGTTGTTACAGGCCTCGGATACAGCAACTTTCATATCCTCAATGTCTTCATAAGAAAATCCCATTTTGGATGCTACTCCATAAAGATTAAGTCTTACAATATCAACGTAATCAGCTGTCGCCGGTAAATTAAGGGTGACTCTTTGAACTTCTGCATTCATTCCTTTTTCGATCCTTTCCTATTGGGAATTCTTCTGTGTGACAAAGAATTTGGCGATGCCCGTCATGTCAAAAAGTTTCTGGATTTGCGCAGGAACTTCCTGTACTTCAAAGCGAGCTTCCATTCCATGTCTGGCCTTCAGAACAGATAACAGGATACCAATCCCTGTACTATCGATATACTTCAATTCTTTCATGTTGATCACAAGATCCTGTTCCTTGTTATCCACCAGCGGCTCCATCACCAAGCGGAAGTCAGGAGCAACCGACAAATCCAGTTCGCCAGTCAGATACACCGTGCACACGCCGTCCTGTGTTTCAGTTCTTGCATTGAATTTTTCGTTTTTGTTTGTATTCATTAGACATCTCTCTCCTGATCAATGGTTTCCTTACCTAATAACCCAACTTCCGCACGAGTGAAACAAAAAGAAGTTTGGAAAATATTTCAATTGGCCTGATTCATGGCTGAAGGGCCTGGGTCTAACATTTGTCGTTGTTTCTGAAACTGGGCTATTTTCTGTTTTACATTGCCCATTTTCACCGGTTTACTAATATAATCATCCATGCCGGCAGCAATACAGCGCTGTTGAATACCTTCCATCACGTTAGCAGTCATGGCTATAATGATTGGCTGATTAGACTGGGACAGACTCTCTCGAATCCGCCGTGTACATTCCAAACCGTCCATCACAGGCATCTGCAGATCCATAAACACATAGTCATAGGGATACCGGCTACCGTTTACCATATCGAGTGCGCTCTGCCCATCTTCAGCAATGTCTGAGAGCAACCCCAGCTTACCAAGCATAATCGCCATCAACTTCTGGTTAATCGGATGATCATCCACAATTAATACCGTAGGATATTTATTCTCGTTTTTCAGATCCGTTGATTTCTCTTCCCCGTTCCTCTGGACCAGTTCAGTTTCTACATAACGTTTCGCCTGAATTGTAAATACAAACGTCGCTCCCCGTTGCTCTGTTGTATCCAGATAGATCTGTCCACCCATCATTTCAACCAGAGTCTTGCATATTGCCAGTCCTAAGCCAGTTCCACCGTATTTACGTGTCATGGATGTATCCAGCTGGGAAAACGGCTGGAACAGGCGATCAACTTTGTCTGAAGCGATACCTATCCCTGTATCTTTAACAGCAAACTCCAATGCCATTTGTCCGTCTTTTTCTTCATTCACTGACACGATCAGATATACTCCACCCTGGTCAGTAAATTTGATCGCATTTGCAATAAGATTCAAGAGAACCTGACGCAGCCTTGCCATATCTCCATAGATTAATTCAGGTACAGAATCTTCCAGGAAATAATCCAATTCCAGATTCTTTTTGCCTGCTTCTGCAGCAAACAATCCCAACACTTCCCGAATACAGGAGACAATTTCAAAAGGATGCTCTTCAAGTTCCATTTTGCCGGATTCCATCTTGGTGAAATCAAGAATGTCATTGATGACTGTGACAAGTGCATCCGCGCTGCGACGAACGATGTCTGCATATTCCTTCTGATCTTCCCTCAGTTCCGTCTCCATCAACAGATCAACCATGCCGATAACTCCGTTCATCGGTGTACGAATCTCATGACTCATCATTGCCAGGAACTCGGTCTTTGCATTGGCTGCAATTTCTGCTTCTTCCTTGGCCTGAATGAGTTGTTGGTTCATCTTCTCTAGTTCCTGTGTCTTCTGATGAAGAAGCATGGTCTGTGTCTTCAAATGTTTATTGGTGATAAACATCTCTACAAAACCCTCGATTTTGGATTTCAAAATCTGAGGAATAAATGGCTTAACCATGTAATCAATAGCCCCGGCTGAATACCCGGCAAACAAGTGCTCCGCTTCTCTACTATTGGCAGAGATGAATATAATCGGCACATCCTTGGACTTGTCCCGTGCCTTAATTAACTTTGCTGTCTCAATTCCGTCCATTCCAGGCATCTGCACATCGAGAACGATAACCGCAAATTCGTCTTTTAGCAGACAGC
This sequence comes from Paenibacillus sp. FSL K6-4396, assembly GCF_038002525.1. Classification (NCBI taxonomy): domain Bacteria; kingdom Bacillati; phylum Bacillota; class Bacilli; order Caryophanales; family Paenibacillaceae; genus Paenibacillus; species Paenibacillus sp. FSL K6-4396. The sequence continues at coordinate 6,020,178 of NZ_JBBOCR010000001.1, forward strand.
GGAGTGCCTCTTCTCCGGAAGTTGCCTTAACGAGTTTATATTGTTCCGATTCCAGAACTGCTTCAAGAGCAAGCAAGTTCTCAGGGCGGTCATCTACCAATAATATGTGGATTGGTTCATTGAGCCCCATGGCTAACCCTAACCCCCTATTTGATCTTCCGGTATATTTTTTCGGTCCGGTCTAACGGCTCATAGGTATCACTGAACTCTGTAAAATGTATCGATTCTTTTGACCCCAGAACCAGAATACCAAAGTGGCTCAAGCTCTCATGAAATAGCCCATGCACATGGTTCCGCAGTTCATCATTAAAATAAATCATGACATTACGGCAAAAGATAACATTAAACTCGTTAAATGACCGGTCTGTTGCCAGGTTATGCTCGGCGAAAATGATGTTCTTCCTTAGAAAAGGATGAAATATCACCGAATTGTATTTCGCTGTATAGTACTCGGAGAAGGCTCTGGTACCCCCTGCCTCCAAATAATTTGTAGTAAATAGTTTCATTTTCTCAATGCCATATACGCCTTCTTTGGCCTGTTGCAAAGAGCGATCATTCATATCCGTTGCGTAGATTCTTGCCTTGTCATACAGTCCTTCCTCATGCAACATAATTGCCATGGAATAAACTTCCTCTCCCGTAGAACATCCCGCATGCCAAATTCGGATATACGGGTAGGTTCTCAGAATAGGAATAATCTGTTCCCGAAACATTCGGAAAAGCGAAGGATCTCGAAACATTTCCGTTACAGGGATGGATAAGTTCTGTACAAAACGGTCAAACGCGGAACGGTCATGAAGCACACGCTCCTGCAAGCCGGATATGCTCTTAACACCTTCAGCATGTGCATGATGCCAGATTCTTCGTTTCAGGGATGGCAATGCATAGTTTCTAAAATCATATCCATATAAACGGTGCATGCCTTCCAACAGCAACTCAATCTCGATCAGCTCTCGCTCTTCATCTTGCGGCATGCGGACCAAATCTGCCCCTGTCTCGGTTGGTTCCCACGGTGTCATAACTTCTCTCCACTTCTTCATTTGTTACTTGCGTATTCGTCGTATTGTCTTTCATTACCCAAACAATGAACATACGAATAATGAACTTACGAATACAGCCATACGCGCATTAAGGATAACAATTGATCTGTCTGGATCGGTTTTTTCACATAATCAGATGCCCCAGCCTCAATACATTTACCGCGATCCTCTTTCATCGCTTTGGCCGTAAGCGCAATAATCGGCAACTTTTCAAACTGCGGGATCTGTCTGATTCGTGTCATTGCTTCATAACCGTCCATCTCAGGCATCATCATATCCATCAGTACCAGATCAAATTCCGGATTTTTGTCCAAAATCTCCAAAGCCTCTCGGCCGTTCTCAGCAAACGTCACATCCATCCGATAGCCTTCAAGAACACTTGAAAGGGCAAATACGTTACGAATATCGTCATCTACAAGCAATATTTTCTTGCCTTCAAACAACGTTTCTTTGTTGTGTAGCTTCTGTAAGATTCGACGCTTGTCTTCCGGCAAATTGGCTTCTACCCGATGCAGGAACAAAGTCGTCTCATCCAGCAGACGTTCCGGTGACTTGACATCTTTGATAATGATGGATTCCGCATATTTGCGCAGCTTCATTTCTTCCTTGGAATCCAGTTCTTTGCCTGTATAAATTATAATCGGCAGATCGTTCAGATATTCATCATCGCGAATCTGGTCGAGCAACTCAAACCCGGTCATATCCGTTAACATTAGATCCAGTACCATGCAGTCATAACGCTGGCTGTGTAATTCATTCAATGCCTCACTACCTGTCGATACAGCGGTGATTGCAACATCATCATGACCAATCAATTCAATAATGGCTTTACGCTGAATTTCATCATCTTCGACGATCAACAGTCGTTTTAATTGATTCTCAGTATATGATTTGATATGCGAGAATGCTTTATCCAGTGAATCCTTGCTCGAAGGTTTTTTCAGATACGCAATGGCGCCCATCATCAGACCTTGCTTCATATCATCAATAACTGAAATCACATGAACCGGAATGTGACGTGTTGCCGAACTGCTCTTCAGCTCGCCCAGAATGGTCCAACCATCCATCACCGGCAATTGAATATCCAGGATAATGGCATCCGGCAGATATTGACGTGCCATTTCAAGTCCTTTATCACCTTGAAGGGCAACAAGTGCTTTGAATCCTCTTCCTCTCGCCATATCCATCAAAATATGTGCAAAGTTCACATCGTCCTCAATGATGAGAAGGATTTTGTCACCTTCCATAAGATTCTTCCGATCATCTTCGATCTGCGTGACATCTGGAGTATGGGTAGGAGAAAGATCTGTACCCACGCTACGCTCCGGATCAGGAGAGAGAATGGACTGATGACTTGAAAGCATGGTCCGTGTTTCGATGGACTGTTCATAAAGATCCTCTGAGGATACAGCCGCTTCTCTTGAAGCACCTTCCTCTGCCAAGGCTTCCTCTTCATGATTATCCGGCAGGTATAAGGTAAAGCAGCTACCTTCGCCTTCGGATGATTCCACCTGTATTGCGCCACCAAGCAAACGTGCCAGTTCCCTGCTAATGGACAATCCCAGGCCAGTTCCACCGTATTTCCGACTTGTAGTCCCATCCACTTGCTGGAATGCTTCAAAGATCAGATCCGTTTTATCCGATGGAATGCCAATACCCGTATCTTTCACACTGAATCCGAGATATTCCTGATTGGTGTTCATATAACCCGGCAGCTCTTCCGGTTTCATCCGTCGTCCAATCAGACTAACCGAACCTCGATTGGTGAACTTAAATGCGTTCGACAACAAATTCCGTAAAATCTGTTTGACGCGATGACTGTCGGTGTACACCCATTCCGGTAGATCGCTGTCGAAATCGATATTCAAGTTCAGTTCCTTTTTATTCGCCATCGGTCCGAAGTTCTGCTGAACAAAGCTAGTCAGCTCTTCCATTCGAACTGTCTCATAATTGATATCCATCTTACCTGCGTCCACCTTGGACAGATCCAGAATCTCATCAATCATCTTCAGCAGATCCGCGCCCGACATGTAGATGGTTTGAGCATATTCCTGCTGTTTGTCAGTCAGATTTCCACCTTTGTTCTCCGACAATAGCTGGGACAAAATGAGCAGACTGTTCAATGGTGTACGGAGTTCATGTGACATATTCGCTAAAAATTCGGACTTGTACTTGCTTGTCATCGACAGCTGTGTAGCTTGCTGTTCCAATTGTGTCTTCGTTTTCTCAATTTCGTCATTTTTCTCTTCAACTTCACGCACTTGCTCTTCAAGCGCCCGCGTCTTGGCAATGAGTTCCGTATTAAAATGTTCCAGTTCTTCCTGCTGACGCTGCAGCAATTCCTCGGATCGTTTAAGCGCCTCTGTCTGCTCCTCCAGGTTCTCATTGGAACGACGGAGTTCTTCTTGCTGTGTCTGCAATTCTTCCGATTGAACCTGCAGTTCCTCAGTCAGTGCCTGGGATTCGCGCAGCAGCTCCTCCACACGCAAACGACGTCGAACGTTGTTCAAAATTACGCCCAGGTTCATAATCAGTTGTGTGAACAACTGTTTGTGAAGTTCATTGAAACCTTCAAAGGAAGCCACTTCAACTACACCAATCAGTTCATCTTCAAACACGACAGGATAGATCATGATACCCGCAGCACGTGTTGAGCCTGATGCTGAACCAATATGCACATAATCTTCAGGCGTATTTTCCAGAATAATCGGTGTCATATCCAGCGCGGCTTGACCAATCAGGCCTTCACCGATGCGATACATTTCTTTACCAACATCTTCGTTCTCTTCAAATGCGTATGCACCGTAACGTCTCAGTTCGTCGGGATGTTTCTCCTCATCGATCAGATAGACGACACCCAACTGAGCGCCAAGCACAGGTGTGAACTCACTGATAAACATCTGTGAGATTTGGCGAATGGAGCCAATCCCCCGAAGCAGCTCCGGAACTCTTGCGATGTTCGAACTCATCCAGTTTTGATCCTGCTGAGCCTGTACATAAGCCCTCTCGATTTCCAGTTTTTCTTCCAGATCACTGGATACATCTTTGAACACACTGGCAATCTGACCAATCTCATCGGTTGATTTGACCTGTATGCGCCGAATGGTTCGGTAACGCCCTTTACCAAAGCTGGTAATCATCATAGATACCGTGTTCAGCCCCCGCGTAATACTCGGCAGCACCCACATAATGACACCCAATGCCAGCAACAACCCCGCAATCATGATACTTATCGTGATCTGTACGGCTCTCGTATACGCTGCATTAGCGTTTTTGATCTCGGCATCAATCTCTTGGTCCTGATAACGGGAAAGAGCATTCAAACTATCCACAGCTTCTTTTTGCACCGCGAGTCCTGTTGAATTGCGGTAGTTATTCGCATCTTCCACCCGGTTTTGGGACATCAGGCTAACCTGCCTAGTTGCATAGTTGTTATAAGCCTCCCATGCCGTGTTGACACGATCCACCAGCTGATGTTCAGGTGCACTGTCTGCCCTTTTTCTCACTTCCTCGAGGTTACGATCGCCACGCTCTTTCATCGCTTTCAAATCCCCATCTGCTGCCCCAATGGAGTTGGTTGGGTTTAATAACAAGTTAGCCAGCACTTTGGCAATGTCATTAACCTCTCCGCGGGCAGCTGAGGTGAACCTTACTTTGAGATAACGTTCCTGATACATCTGATCAATCTGCTTATTGCTACTGTTCAGGCGTTCATAACTCACAAATGTGAGTACGATCAGAATAGCCATCAGAGCGGTAAAACCAATCAGCAGTTTATTCCTGATCTTCATTCATCCCCCTCCCCTTTATCCAAAGTAATCCAGACCAGACATTTATCATCATCCCGCTCCTGGGGAATTTCGTCGTCAAAAAACATCGCCTGCATGGCAGCTTCATTCCACTGATGTGAGCCTGTCAGTTTTTCGATCAGGAATTCATGTTGTTCTTCCTGCCCGCCCTGAACAGCTTCCAATAATCCATCCGTATAAAGTGCAATATGCCCGTCACCCTCGTAATGGATCGTTTGTGGTTCAATATCCATCTTGTCAAATAAACCCACAGGACAGCAGACGCTGTCAAATGTGGTGACACTGCCATCGTTTCGGAAAAATAAAGCAGGTGGATGCCCTGCATTAACATAATCAATGCGCTTCATCCGTGTATCAACGACCAGATAAATTGCCGTGAAATAATACTGCACCAATTGTTTTTCCAGATGGAGCTGGTTAAAACGACGGTTCAACTCCTGAATGACCTTCTCTGGATCCACATAAGTGGTAACCGTATCTTTCAACACAGAAGCGATAAACATGGTAAACAGGGATGAAGATATCCCATGTCCCATCATGTCGAGCAGCAGTACTCCGTAACGGCCTTCCCCAAGGGGGTACCAAGAATAGAGATCACCGGCAAGCTCAAAGGATGGTTTATAGATGGCATGCACTTGGAACAGCGGGTCCCTAATTGCCGGACTTAAAACCGCATTTTGGACCATCGCTGCCAACTTGAGCTCATCCTGAATACGTTGATCACGCTCTTTGTGCCAATCCTTCTCCTGTTTCAAACGAAGTGCGAGTCGAATTCTGGCCATCAGTTCGACTTTATTAATCGGTTTGGTCACATAGTCAGATGCACCTGCATCCAATGCTTCGGCAAGTTTCTTGGAGTCTCCGATGGCAGTCACCATAATAATCGGTATATCCTTCAGATTCTCAAATTTCTGCACAATACTGCAGGCTTCGATACCGTCCATCTCGGGCATCATCATATCTAGCAAAATTAGATCAATATCCGACGGTCTTGGACGAACTTCGTTGCTTTCCTCCCCAATTCCCAACACTTCAAACATTTCCATGGCGGAACTCGCCGTTACAATGTCACGATAGTTCTCTTTTTTCAGAATTTCTCGAATGATAATGACATTCGTCGGATTGTCGTCAACAATAAGTATTCTCATTGATATCTCCTTATCTGTGGCGTCCGGGTTTGTCGATTCTTATTAAGTAAAAACGAACGTTAATTATACAAATTTTTCATACAAAACGGCAGTAGACATAATAATTCCTAGTATAACTATAATCGTAAAATCAAAAAAACTCTATCAGTAAATGGCACCATCACGGGTAATGTTCACCGCTTTTCGCCCTGTTTTTGCAGCGTCCTGATCCCGCTTCCAAACTTGCAAAAACATAGATAAGGAATGGGGAAAGCCCCATTCCTTATCTATGTTTTTGATTAAGCATTTTACATAAATGATTCAGAAGCTTGTCCATGTTCAGCAAACTTCAACTTATCGGGTTAATCTTTCTTTTTAGCAATAACGAGCACTTTACCTTTGTCGAGTTCACTCTCGTAGAAGTCCGCTTCGGCTTCGGTAAAGCCTATCGAAACAATTTTGGCCCGGAGTTCATCACCACGTGAGCGGAACAGATTCGCCAAGGAATCAAATACGCCTTCTTCCTTAATGCCAATTTCTTTGGCATCTGCTGTATCTGCAATTCGATCTGTACGATCCTTCTCATGGGCGAGAACAAAGATTTGATCAGCAAGGTATCCGGTAATCTGCAATTCTTTCACCGCTTCTACCGCTTGGACTCCGTTTTCTACCACTTTTGCATAAGCTTGCTCATTGGTTGAATTCATCGTTTCCACTCTCCTCTGATTTAATCTTCTGTATCGAGCTACTTAATATATAACCATACTATATGGGGTTGAAACGATTCGGTAATAACCAATCCTAGGAAACTGTGTCATCAAAAAGATCAATGCCTTCAATCTGCTGAGAGCCTGACTTCATATATACTTTCAGAGCCTGGTCTCCACGCAGAAACACTTCTCCGTCCTCTGCCACATAATAAGGTTTCCCGAGAGCATGATGGATCGCTTCAATATTCATCTCGATTCTCTTTCCGTTTAACATGATGTGATTCTCAGATGCATCGATATGCACATATTGAATGACATCCGTATCTTCACACAAACCAACCTTTACATCATGAAAGTGATATTCAGGACACCCCAGATAAGGATCTTCCTGCTTATGCCCCGGCTGGCCCTTCTTGGCCAACAAATCATCCATGGTGTCATCCAGAGAAATGCCATTCAGAGTCCGAAAATGCTGGAAAGTCTCGGATCGATCAACAGCCAGAGTTACCTCTGACGCCTTCTCTTCCATTGCCGTCCATTGCATATCGTGAGCAGCGGGTACCGCTGCCGGTTGAACGGAAAAGGGAGAAATTACGCTAAACATCACAAGCAGTAGTTTCATCATGATTCTCACCCTTTCATCAGGTTCATCACCGCTCTGAAGGCTTCTTTATGGTTACAAAGCGGTCATGTTACTTGCGCATCCGTTGCCATACATTCGCTGCAACATCAATATACTTCATCCAGTTTTTCCCGCCCTTAGCTTCACCATTATATGTAGCTTCATAGGATTGCAGGGTACGGTCCGTTGATGTAGCAGGCGGTGCGGTTACATGAACCGCTTCAGCATGTTTGGTCTGTTCAGCGTTGTTACGTTTGGTCTGAAATTTCGCCATCAGCGTTGTGGAGACTTGTTTGGCTGCTGCCGTCACTTCATTCAACACTTCACCCAGATTCTCAACAGATTCCATAACAGGATCAATTTTTTTCATTTTGTGCTGTACATCCACCGTAATATCATTGGCATGTCTTACCGTCTGCTTCACTTCATAACTAAGTTCATCAATGGTTTTCTGTACCTCCTGCAATGTTTGTGAGACATTGTCCAAAGAACCCTGAGCGGATTTCAAGGTACGAATTAAAAAGAAAACCAGTACTGCAAATGCCACTGCAATCAGGGCCACGCTAATTTGATAGATCATAGAAGAACCTCTCTTTCCATATGTGCATCAGTTTGTTATTGCTATAGTTACCCGGCGATTTCCCGGACGAAACAATATTATATATCCCTTCATATATGCCTTCGCTTGGAAAAAAAACCAATGTTTCAAGTGGTTAGCACTCGGTTAAAGTTAGACTACACAAGGCGGTGAGGTGAACACAACTCACTGCACAATCAATTATACGAAAGGATGAAACCTTATGTTGAAATGGTCTGTATTATTTCTAATTATTGCTCTGGTAGCAGGTATTTTTGGATTCTTCGGTATTGTTGAAGCAGCTGCTTCAATCGCGAAAGTACTCTTCTTCATCTTTGTTGTACTGTTCGTAATCTCCCTGATTACGGGGCGCAGCCGAATGCGATAACCTCAGGCTCTGATATGACTGAGTGTTTACTAAACGAATACATACAAAAGCCGATCGTGCTACCAAGCCGATTGGCTTTTGTGCGTTCAGGCATAGGTCAACTTTTCTATATTATGTATTGCACTCCCTTCTGCTTTATTCCAATCCGCCCTCGTATGAATCCCAAAAAATCAGGACCTTTTTGAGATAGCCAACCCGGTTTTATCCCACCGAAGTATGATATTTACAGGCTTGCTATATACCCACATATGAGCCAGTTGACACTGGAGAATGCAAGAAAATATTGTTATAATTTGTGATTCATAAGGGTGCTTGCTTGGTTACTTGTAATCAGGACAACATTTTACATACCTACCGAGGAGGAAAAACAAAATGAAAAAAATCGTGAGTTTTGCCGCTGCTTTAACGTTGATGGGTTCGATGGCTGCCGCTGCAGGTGCTGAGGAAGCGGTTACTGGAACGGTAACTCCGGAAACAGGAACTGAGGCTACAACAACGCCAACGACCACTACAACTCCAGCTGTTGAAGTGAACAAACCTGCTGTAGAAACAGTAGAAGGTACTGCTGAGACTGTAACAGGCACAACAACAGACACTACAGGTGCAGAAGGTACTTCAACTACAACTGAAACGCCAGCTACGACTACAGATGACAAAATGTTTGAAGAGCCACTCGTAAAACCAGGCGATGAAGTCCTGGCACCAACGATGTTGCTGAACCTTCTGGAGCGCACTTGGTTCTATGATGCACCTAACGGTAAACCAATCGGTGCATTAGGTTCCCAAGTCATCGATACAACAGGTGAAGTGGTTGATGGATTCGATGGCGGCGAGTGGGTACAAGTATACACTTGGAAAGGCAAAGCGTGGATCCACGTTGCCATTCAGTAACATCGTATAATCGTTCTAATGATAAGTAAAGAGGACAGCACGCACAATCGCGGCTGTCCTCTTTTGATTTTCCAAGATGTTCACTCCCTGTTCAAGGGTTCCTTGTGACTTCTTCCGTCTTTGGTTCCACATGTACATGTACATGCATGATGTTATGCGATCGCTTCAACCGCTCTTCAACACGGTCACAGATCTGATGGCCTTCAATCAAGCTTAGGCCTCCGTCCACTTCAATGACTACATCCACAAGTACATGACTGCCATGCACACGTGCCTTCACATCCTTGATCATCTCAACACCGGGAACGCGTGCTACCGAGGATCTGAGATCCGTCAGTTCCTTCTGGTCAAATCCATCGGTAAGACGATGTGTAGAATCCCGGAAAATCTCCCAAGCCGTTTTGCAGATCAACAGACCTACAGCAATGGCAGCTACTTTATCCAGCCATGGAAGTCCGAACTGCGCACCTACAATTCCAATTGCAGCGCCTATGCTGACCCAGGCATCCGAACGATTATCTTTCGCCGCAGCCATCAGAGCCTGACTATTAATTTGTTTAGCCAGACGGTGATTGTAACGATACACGCCTAACATCACCACAGCACAGACTACAGCCACCGCTGCCGCCCACAGGTTTGGAGCAACAAAGGCTCCTTCATACCAGGAGCGAACGGCTTCAACCAATACTTGCAGCCCAACCATAGCCATAATAAATGAAGCCACCAAGGCAGCAACAGTCTCCGCTCTGAAATGACCATAGGCATGATCCGAATCAGGTGGTTTCTGGGAGATCCGAAGCCCGATCAATACAGCAACGGATGCCACAATATCCGTAAGGTTATTAAAACCATCAGCTAACAAGGCGCTGGAAGCAAATAAATAACCACAGATCAGCTTAAAGGCGGACAAGACGAGATAGGCTGCGATACTAACCCAAGCCCCTCGCTCCCCTTTTCGAATTTCTTCATAAGCGTTCAAACCGGGCGACACCCCTTTTAACGTTTCGTATTACGGTTTTTTCATGTTAACAAATGTGGAGCGTGTGGGTCTACAGAAACAGTGTTGCCAGGCTCCATTGCTGTAGGCAAGCCGAAACAAAGTTGCCAGACGGCAGGGCTGTAGTTAATGAGAAAAAATGTTGGCCTGGGTAAAACCAAAGGTTTTGAGCATTTTATCAGGTTGCCCTTGTAGGGCTTTTGTAAAACGTATAAAATAGGTACATCCCGTCCAATCTGGACGGCTCACTGTAAGACCGGGAGGGAAATAACGATGAGCGAAAATAACGAACCGAAAAAGGTCAGTTTGCAGGATGCTATACGCCAAAAGCTGGCGCAAAAGAAAGAACAAGCAAATTCTGGTAACCAATCCAGCGCCTACTTTGAAGGCGGACCTAAAGCGATGAAGAGTCAAAACAACAAGAAGCCTAACAACCAGCGTCGCCGTACTGGTGGATCTTAGGTCTTAAAGCCGCAGAGAAACCCATTGAATTACAAAAAGAACCGCAAGCCCTCTTTACAGAGGCTTGCGGTTCTTTGGTGTTCCTATAATAATGTGCTGCAGATGATGCTTCGTTTAAGCTTCTACCGGATACATTTTATTGCGCAGTTCTTTGATTTCATCACTTTCCAGATATTCGTCATAGCTCATTTGGCGATCAATGATGCCATTCGGCGTAATTTCGATAATCCGGTTAGCAATGGTTTGAATGAACTGATGGTCATGGGATGTGAACAGCATGGTGCCGTCAAAATCAATCATACCATTGTTCAGCGCTGTAATGGATTCGAGATCCAAGTGATTCGTAGGCTCATCCAGAATCAATGCGTTAGCACCAGTCTGCATCATTTTCGCCAGCATACAGCGAACTTTCTCGCCCCCGGAGAGTACGCTTGCCTTTTTCAAGGATTCCTCACCTGAGAACAACATACGTCCCAAGAATCCACGCAGATACGTTTCATCCTGATCTTTGGAATATTGACGGAGCCAATCCACAAGAGTCATGTCTACACCGTCAAAATATTTGGAGTTGTCTTTCGGGAAATAAGCTTGAGTTGTAGTTACACCCCATGTATATTCGCCGCTATCCAATTCCGTTTCACCCATAAGAATATCAAACAAAAGTGACTTGGCATTTCCGTTCGGGCCAACAAATGCAATTTTATCCCCTTTGTTCACGACAAAGCTGATATCATTCAGCATGTTTACACCATCAATGGATTTGCTGATACGATCTACGGTCAACAATTGTTTACCGGCTTCACGCTCAGGTTTGAAGTTGATAAACGGATATTTACGGTTCGATGGACGAAGGTCATCCAGCGTGATTTTGTCGAGTTGTTTCTTCCGGGAAGTTGCCTGTTTCGATTTCGAGGCATTTGCAGAGAAACGTTGAATAAAGGCTTGAAGCTCTTTAATCTTCTCTTCTTTTTTCTTGTTGGCATCACGTTGCAACGCAAGTGCCAATTGGCTGGATTCATACCAGAAGTCATAGTTACCTACGTACAACTGGATTTTACCAAAGTCGATATCCGCAATGTGCGTACATACTTTGTTCAGGAAGTGACGGTCATGGGATACTACAATAACAGTACCTTCATAGTCCATCAAGAAGTTCTCAAGCCATTGAATGGATTCGAGATCCAAGTGGTTGGTAGGCTCATCGAGCAACAGGTTGTTTGGACGACCAAACAATGCTTGTGCAAGCAGGACACGAACTTTTTCATTACCACTTAGTTCATTCATTTTCTTATCGTGCATGTCACGGTCGATACCCAGACCGATCAAGAGTGCCGCTGCATCCGGCTCAGCATCCCAGCCATTCAACTCGGCAAATTCACCTTCAAGTTCACCCGCACGCAGGCCGTCTTCTTCTGTGAAGTCCGCTTTGGCATACAGCGTATCTTTTTCTTTCATAATGGCATAGAGACGACTATGGCCCATAATTACCGTTTCGAGAACCGGATACTCATCATATTCAAAGTGGTTTTGCTTCAAAACGGCCATACGTTCGCCCGGGGTGATGTGCACCTCTCCCGAGTTTGATTCAATTTCACCGGACAAAATTTTCAAGAATGTTGATTTACCGGCTCCATTGGCGCCGATGAGGCCGTAACAGTTTCCTGGTGTGAATTTGATATTTACATCTTCAAAAAGTGCACGTTTTCCGTAGCGGAGCGTGATGCCGCTTGTACTGATCATTAAGCATACCATCCTTTATTGGTTAATCTGCATACTGCATGAATAGCAAGTTGCGTAAATCATGGATTCAATATCCCGATGCCTATTCTGGCACCATATTATAACACAAAAAAGCGGCAAATTCGAAAATTGGCCGCTTTTTACTTATTAAAGATTTGGTAAATGTACTGTTCATGCAGGCATATCCCTACATTAACATATTTAGCTCACTTTTGTTAGTCCCGTTTACCTTCCTCGTGGTGAATGCGGAGTGTTTCACCATGACCAAGCACCCGAATCCGCTCTTTACCAATGCCTAGCCGTTCACGTTCAACTTCCAGCCGATCAAGCGCTTCCTTGGGCGTATCATCCGCCAGCTTGAATGTGCCGTAATGCATTGGCACCATGAGCTGTGAACCGGATTCAACGAAACCCTGCAGCGCTTCTTCAGGTGTCACATGCTGAGAAGTCATGAACCACTCCGGATCGTAGGCACCGATGGGCATCAGGGTAACACCAATGTCAAAGCGCTCTCCAATCGTTTTGAAACCCTGGAAGTAACCTGTATCACCCACAAAATACAACACAGGCGGACCGCCTGATGCTTTGGATGTTTCATTCTTCCCTGATTCCGTGGATGATTCATCCTGACTGCTCGCTGTTGCAGCACTTTCCGCTGCTGAAGTCGTCGCCGCATGGTTCTGTTCCAACACATAACCGCCCCAGTGGGACGTATTGGTATCAAACAGTGTTCGGCGCGTCCAGTGCTGTGCAGGCACAAAAGTTATTTTGACTCCGCCAAGTGTCATATGATCCCACCATTTCATCTCCTGGCATCGATGGAATCCTTTGCGAATCATCTTGCGCTTGAGACCATCGGGTACGATCAGCAACGTCTTGGCTGTAATCAGCTTACGCAAGGAAGCCAGATGCAGATGATCATAGTGGGAATGGGATATCAGAATGACATCCAACGGTGGAATATCCTGAATCGGAATGCCGGGGGCACCGAGCCTTCGTTGAAATCCCATTTTTTCGGCCCACACCGGGTCAGTCACGATGTTCAATCCATAATATTGAATGAAAAACGTGGAGTGACCAATCCAGGTAATACTTGTGTCATCCCGGTTGGCATGTAGATAATCCAGTTCAGGCGGGTGTTTGGGCACGGTGTAGGAGTAGTCCTTCACTTTATTGCGCCGTTGCTCCCTCCATTGCTTGAATTCCTTCAGCGTTTTGTCCGTACTTACATTATCGATATTGTTATAACGGATTTTCGGCATGAAAGGGCCCTCCTCCCTTCCTCATTTCTTAACAAGAGATTACCCCAAACGGGAATGGACGTACCAACCAATCAATCCTTTGGGTTCTTATATACGGCCAAATATACAAACAGAAAGACAATAGCAGCCGCAATGATCAGTGGAGGGGCGTACATAATGGTGAATGTCTCAAAAAAGCTTAATCCGGTTATACCGGGTATCCCCGTGACTCCCTCAGTAGATAGTGGATCCAGCAAGGGAGTCATGTGTAAAAACATGTTTGGGTGCATGAACAGACTCATCCTTTCTTTTTACCAGAATTACCGCGCACATAATTGGCATCAAACAGGAACAGCTTCATAATCAGCACAAGCGAAGGAATGAGCACGAGTAGCCCCAGACTAAACGCTGTAATGAGCGCAATCCCCATCGTACGATTCGTAAAGCTGTCGTAAATATTGATGTAAGGATACAGAATGTACGGAAGGTGGGATCGCCCATAACCATACCAGGCAAAGGCAAACTGAAGCATGACAGCGACAAAGCACCAACCTAGATATTTACTTTTCCACACCAGCGACACGGCAATGACAAAACAAATAAACGAAGCGATGAACATCCACGAAATATTCACCATCTGCTCAAAGTGTGCGGGATTCTGTTTGTTAATCTGCAGAAAAGCCAGAAAGCTCGCAAAAATGGTAGGCAAACTCCAGAGCAGCGCGTACTCTCGAAGCACCTCATATGCCGGCTCATCCCCCGCCCGCTTCGCATAATAGGAAAGAAACATCGCCGAGATGTAGAGCACACTAACCAATGCAAGCAAAACAACCGACCAGGTATAGGGATTCGTCAGAAATTCACGCCAGCGAAAAAACACCTGATCGCCCACCTGCTCAATGATCCCGCCTTCGGATATTGCCAAAATGGTGGAGAATACAGCTGGAATCAGCAATCCCGTCGCCCCGTACAATGCCATATAGATCCGGCTGTTCTGCCCATGGTTGCCATAGGTATTGTAGGCGTAATATACGCCCCGGATCGCAAGCAGTACAATAGCCAGTGAACCCGGAACCAGCAAGGCAGTCCCGTAATAGAAGGCGCTGTCCGGATAAAAGCCGACCAATCCGACCACAAAAAAGATCAGAAACACATTCGTCACTTCCCACACAGGAGACAGGTAGCGCTGAATGATGTTATGAATTTTGTTCTCGTGCCCAGTCAAAATGCTGTAAAAGCTGAAGAACCCGGCCCCAAAATCAATCGAAGCGACGATCAGGTAACCGAACAAAAATGTCCACAATATCGCGATGCCTGCAATTTCGAAACTCAATGCACGATCCCTCCTTCAAGCCCCAGAGACTCCAGTTCCTTCTCTGCTTCCTTGTTGCGGAACAGCTTGCTGAGTACCCGAATGCACGAGAAACACAGGATCAGATACAGCAAGATGAACAACACCAGCATCCATCCTACCGAAGTTGACGTCGTAGCCGCTTCCGCCACCTTCATATACCCACGTAAGATCCAAGGCTGTCTGCCAACTTCAGCGAACATCCACCCCAGCTCGATGGCAATCATGGCCAGAGGCCCCAGCAAGACAATGCCAAGCAGCAGCCATTTGGGATATGGCTTGCGCCCTGGTAACCACCGACGCAGTACATATAACACAGGAATCATCAGGATGATCACTCCGGTTGTGACCTTCAGGTCGAACATATAGTGAATAGACAATGGTGGCCTCAGATCCGCAGGATACTCTTCGAGACCTTTCACTTCCGTATCTGGACGATTTCCCGCCAAAATGCTAAGGGCATACGGAATCTCAATGGCGTATTTCACCTCATTGTTCTCATCCAAAATCCCCCCATAGACGAGCGGTGCCTCTTTCATCGTCTTGAAATGCCATTCTGCGGCAGCCAGCTTCTCCGGCTGATATTTCGCAAGAAATTTACCGGAGGAATCTCCGATCATGACGGTGCTAATCGCAAATACGAGTGCAGATACCGTCGTGAGTTTCAGTGCTTTTTTGTAATACACATGATCCCGTCCCCGAAGCAAACTGAAGGCGGCTATCCCCGCCAGAATACCTGCACTCAAGGTGTAGGATGAAGCGAGTACATGGGACACTTTGGTTGGCGTTGCCGGATTCAACATGGCAGCAATCGGATGAATGTCCTTCATAATGCCATTAATCAGGGTGAATCCCTGAGGCTGGTTCATGAAGGAGTTCACCGTTGTAATGAAAATCGCAGATGCGGATGAGCCGAGAGCTACCGGAATCAACAGCAGCATATGCGTATATTTCTTTTTGAAACGATCCCACGTATAGAGGTAAATGCCAAGAAAGATCGCCTCGATAAAAAAGGCAAACGTCTCCATGAACAGCGGCAGGGCGATTGCCTGACCCGCTACCCGCATAAACATCGGCCACAGCAGACTGAGCTGTAATCCGATCGAGGTGCCTGTAACGACGCCAACGGCAACGGTGATGACAAAACCTCGCGCCCACCGGCGTGCCAGCAAGGTGTAATGCATATCATTGGTTCGGAGTCCTCGCCACTCGGCCAAGGCAATCATAAGTGGAACACCTACACCGATAGAGGCAAAAATAATGTGCACAAACAAGGTAAGGCCGGTTAGTATCCGGCTGAGCAAAACAGGGTCCAGGGATGACATGGTTACACTCCTCTTTCACATAATCGTTATGTACGACAGCAGTTACTCTGCTTGAACATGTATCTCAATAACTCATAATTCGGATGATGCTCTTCACAACGGCATACAGCACAACCACAGCTGCAACCAGACAGACGATGATGAGTGTTTTCTCTTGTTTACGGAACATATACCTGCCGTCCTCCTTTTGCATGGGATGCAAATTATGGCTCTATAGACAGTTTGCAAAAGAAGTTGTTTTTTTATCCGGGGAAATTGAAAAACAAAAAAAGCCTTTCCCCTTATCGCGCTCACGCGCTGAAGGGCAAAGGCTCTATTCGTAGGTCTCGTACATAATTATTATTCATGAAAAAGTGAAATACATTTCTTCATTCTTCAAAGCTCACACCAATACGTCCTGCTTGGGCAGTCGAACCTTGAACGTACTTCCTTTGTCCGGTGCAGATATAAAGGTCAGTGTACCCTTATGGTCCTCTACAATTTTACGGGAAATGTACAACCCAATTCCTGTTCCACCAATCTGCCGATGATCCGAATTATCGACCCGATAGAATTTGTTGAACAACATGTCCTTCTCTTGCTCCGCAATACCTATTCCATAATCACGCACATCAAGACATAACCATTCCTCTTCTTCCCATAACGTAACATCAATACGATCTGCTCCCGGCGAATACTTAACTGCATTGCCCACCAGATTATGCAGAACCTGAACCATCCTGTTCTGGTCAGCATAAGCAAAAAAGTCTCCATTAAACGTATGCACGTAGATACGTTGGGCAGACTTCATATTCCACTGTTCGGCAACCCCTTCTACCAACTCAACCAGCGGTACATACGTCATGTGGTAAGTCATACCTTCGTTGTCTAGCCGCTGAATATCAAGTACATCATCGAGCAAACTGCTCAGCCGCTTGCCCTCCGAAGAGATGGTCTGCATGAATTCCCGCTGCTGAGCTGCCGGAAGGTCATACATCATCATTAATTCCACATAACCCATAATGGTGGCTACAGGCGTTCGAAGCTCATGAGATACCACACTAATCAGCTCATTTTTCATCCGATCCAGCCGTTCTTCTCCTGTCCGGTCACGGAACACCAGCAGAAATCCATGGTTTTTACCCGGGACATCCATCTGCTTCATGTACAAGGAAAATACACTTTTATCCACATTATTGAATATAAATTCGGTCTCGATAAACGCTGTTTCTCCATTCAGGAATGCTCTTGTCTGTTCCATCAGATTGAAGTTGTCCGTTAATACCATCGTATCTATCGCTTGCGCCAAATCCTCAATGGATCTGCCCATAAAATCACCCAAACCAAACATCTCTTCTATCCTTCGGTTGACGATGGTTATGGTCCCTGATCGATCAGACATCACGAGCCCTTCTCGTACGGATTCAATAAATTGCTCACTGATATCTCGCTGTTCCTGAATGGCAATCTTCTCATTGAACAACTCCGAGTTCAGCTTCTCCAGCGCAAGGGCATGACGTACACGATCTTCTTCTGCTCTGGTCCGCTCTGTAATATCCTTAATAAACAGGTTATATAATGTCTCATTTTTGCCCAACTGGATCTCAACAATTTTGTACTCGATCGGAAATACGGAACCATCCCGTCGGATACCTGAAATTTCTTCAACGGTGGTGTATCTTTTACCTTCAACATATTCAAATCGCTCCAGCAAATTCTTGATCTCCTTGCAGCTGGCCCCTTGAAAAAGAGAAGGTGCTTCCTTGTGCAGGATCACTTCTTCCCGACGCAATCCAAACATTCTTTCAGCCTCCGGATTAAACTCAACGATCAGCCCATTGGAATCCACTGCGATAATCGCATCAATAGAGGATTCAATAATGGCACGTTTGACCTCTTCACTGTTCTTGAGTTCCTTGGTACGCTCAATAACCCTGTCCTCCAGCGTTAACTTGTCGTGACGAATCTGTTCGAATTGTTCCAGTAGCACATCGGCCATTTTGCGCAAATTACCAATCAGGATCTGTACTTCGGTTACATGGCTGGTTGGCCACTCCATCTTCCCATTTCGAAACAACAGCCTCGGAAGAGAGCCTGTCATCCTGGTCAGTCTTAACAGCGGGCTAACAACCTTACTGCTGAGAGGAGCCGCTACGATCATGGAAGCCACGATGATGATGAACAGGGATTGCAGCGTGGTCAGATAAATGGATTCGATTCGGGGGTAATACTTGGACGAGTCAGTCACAATGAATACCCGATAAGGTGTTAATCTTGTCATTTCTGCTTCATAGATAAAGGAGGCTTGTTTCCAGTGATTCAGTACATCGCTGTAATGGATATTTGCGGAACTTAACAGAAAGAGGTTATCCCTTGATTTCAGAAGACGGAATCTGTCCATGTCCAGGTAATCGCCCGCCTGAAGTGTATTCAATCCAGAAGCGACGACTGTATCATTCCGATCCAGCAGAATTACATTCACGCCTAGTAGATGATGATAACGCGCCATATTCTGATCCATATTCTCAGAGGTAACATACTCTTCATCAATGTCCTGAACAACCGCAGTCGCTGCATATTTCATATCACGTAATATGGCATCATTCATTTGACCCAATTGTCTGCGGCTATCTGCGGATAACAGTAAGAGAGAAACAAATACCACAAAGGCGACTACGTATTTAAACGCAATTCTTGTTAATGGAATGGTTCCCGTCCGCTTTGATTTGTGTTCACCCGTGGTGATCCAGAAATCAACTACAATTCCCGCAATCAGCGCATTTACCATACCAATCACAGCAATATACATATACTCATACTTCAAATCGTCTATATCTAAACCCAACATAAAATGCCCGGAATAGATAACAGGAAGTAACATCACTACCCAAAAGACAGCATTAGCCTTGATTAGGCTGCCATTCTTCCAACGGATCTGCCAAACGAGCATCCAGATTAATTCCAAGAAGTGGGCAAGCATTACAGTTAAGTTGTGCGGCACAAAGCCGACAAAGACAGTATTCAGCAGATGGATGACTGTAAGGGTTACAAATCCATAGATGGCCCCATGCAAACGAAGAGCAACGAGTGCTGCCGCGCTACCAATCATAAACTGTACACCATAGAATAAAGTAAACGGAAAAATAGTGCTTAGTGAGCCCAGAATGATCAAAATGCTGGTCCCAATCCAGGGTATTCTCAGCTTCAACACGACCCAATCTAGCATATGTCTTGCCTTTATACGATCCATAAGCAATTGTCCTCATGGATCATTTTTTCTACTGTTTTCAACAACAACGTTGGTTCCCCCTATAAACTTAAGCGGATACAAATATTACTTTTTTCCCCTTAACTCGTTCTGATCCATTATACTGTAATTAGTACTTGGTGTAGATTTGGGAAATTCTGATTGATCGGCAACCAAACTGCATTCATGCTAGAATATTGAAGTTCATCAAAAAAAGCGTATTCTTTCTCTACATATACATCCTATATTTTGGGATAGAAACATTAAAAAATTTGCGGCATTTATTCGCAATTCACCTTGTTTTTTTAGCATTTTCTTAACATATTATTTTCACCAGGAGTGTGACCCTATGACTATCAAAGTACTTCTTATAGAAGATGAGAAAAATCTGGCCGACATGATTGCTTTCTTTCTTGAGGAGGAAGGATACATCACTGAACGGGTTCATCATGCCCGCGAGGCACTTCAACTGTTTCCACAATTCCAGCCGGATATTGTTGTAACGGATCTCATGCTTCCTGAAATGGATGGAAATGATCTCGTAGAAGCCTTTCGCCAGCACTCCACTGTGCCCATTCTGATGATCTCGGCAAGCACCATGCTGAATGATCGACTTCGCGCATTGCATAACGGTGCGGATGACTTTCTGTGCAAACCATTTAGTTTGAAAGAGTTGGATGCCCGGATTAAAGCACTGCTGCGAAGATCAATCATTTCCTATAAGGATAAACCGGTAAAAGAAGATAAGCAGGCAGAAGTTACTGGACATGTGAATGTGAATGAGTACAGAAGAACTCTGTTCGTGGATGGTGTTGAAATCGAGGTCACTCATATTGAGTTTGAGATTATGAAGGAATTGTACCGCAATCCGGGTAAAGTGTTCACCCGCAATGAACTGATGGATCGGATCAAAGGCTCCGAACGCGCCTATCTGGATCGTACCATTGATGTTCATATCTCAAGTCTGCGTAAAAAAATTGAGCCTGACCCCAAGAACCCACGTTATATTAAGACGGTTTGGGGAACAGGCTATAAATATGTGATCTAATACGATCGTAACGATTAAGAAGTTAAACATCTTTGGCCATATCTCTCTTTTATCTCATGGATAAGATGGGTGGTATGGCTATTTCTGATTTATGGATAGACGAAGAATGAAACCAATTTTCCATATCCTTGATTAGTTGATTCGGGTCATGCTCGTTCCAGAGAATCATCTTCATCTCACCTGTACCTGTAATCTGTTGCAGGTGACGCTTCCGAATAAGAGATTTGAAATCCGTAATGACCAGTAACGGAAGTTGTGGCATAAAAGCCCGAATGGCATTTGCTGCTGACACCGCTTCTTCGGCAACCTGATAATCAACAATGCAATAACGGGCATTTTCCCAACTTCCCCGATGTGTTTCTATCGCAGAACCAGATGCTGAGTCCTCAATCCAGTTCCTGAACAATTGAATAATATTCTCATATGCAATACGACGTTTTCCATCCGAGAGCACGGTAATGGGTTCCATAGGTATAACCTCCAGTTGATTCTTATCTTTATTGTGCCAATTTTCGTTTAAAAATGTTTGTGCGTGAACATGAAAGAAGTGTTAACAAATTTCGTACTTCTTCACATTAAGTGTTAGAAACGTCCACTTCACTTCTGGATGATTTCGCAGATTCCACACATTGATGTAAAATAGAGAAATACCTGTGTGATTTAATTTACGGGAAGTTAAAGATGAATCTGGTACTATAGGAGGTTACATTGATGAATATTGTTTCCATTGAACCAACACCGAGTCCAAATACGATGATGCTACATCTCGATGAACGTCTGGAGGACGGAATTCGCAAAACATATACACTGGACAACGAACGATCTGCTCCGGCGTTCATTCGCCAGATGCTTCATATTCCCGGTGTAAAGAGTGTGTTCCACACAACAGACTTTGTGGCACTTGATCGTAAAGGGAATGCCGACTGGTCCGTTATCTTGGGTGAAGTCCAAAATCGCCTTGGACAGCAAGGCATTGATCTGGACTGGATTGAATCCGAAGATGGTTCAGGTGAGCACTTCGGAGAAGCACAGGTATTTGTACAATTCTTCCGAGGCGTACCGATGCAAATTAGGGTCAAGGCCGGGGTCAAGGAAGAACGAATCTCGTTGTCCGATCGCTTTGTCAAAGCCGTGACAGAAGTCGCCAGTGCAACAATGATCAAAGAACGCAAACTGAGCGATTACGGTGTTCGATATGGTGAATTGCCTGATATTGCACGTGAAGTTGAGCAGGAATTGGAAGCCGCTTACCCCCCGGAACGGCTGGAGCAGGTCATCAAACAGGCCATTGAACATGGTACCAAATCCGAAGAGTTCGTCGAGCGCCGCCGTGAATTGGATGGAGCCGAACTTGAAGAGGCTCTGCGAAACGAGGACTGGAATGTTCGCTATGCGGCATTTGACGGCATGGAGCCTACGGCCGAAAGACTGCCTCTCGTAGCCCATGCCTTGCATGACAACAAAATGCAGATACGTCGCTTGGCTGTCGTATACCTGGGTGACATTCGTACACCGGAAGCGATGGAATTGCTGTATGAAGCGCTTCAGGACAGTTCTCCTGCGGTACGCCGGACTGCCGGGGATACCTTGTCTGATATCGGTGATCCTGCCGCCACTCCAGCCATGACAGCTACGTTATCCGATAAAAGTAAACTTGTACGCTGGCGTGCAGCTCGTTTTCTATATGAGGTCGGAACAGAAGAAGCAGAACAAGCGTTGCGAGTTGCAGCCGATGATCCCGAATTCGAAGTCAGCCTGCAGGCCAAGATGGCTCTGGAGCGAATCGAATCCGGCGAACAAGCTGCTGGAACGGTATGGCAGCAGATGGCTGGTCGTAACAAAAAAGAGGAATAGTCGTCTCTCAGACCTCACATCCAACAATTGTTATTGCACTGGAAAACCATGCGCGTTATACTGATTGTCTGTTTACTAAACAGGACACACGATGTTAAGTTGTCTTGTTCATAATTTCATAGACAATAGATACACCTCATCCATTGATGGTGAGGTAGAGGTCGCGGGTGCGATCAGTACGCTGATGGAGGCGCTAAGGAGCCGCTTATGAGATCAGCCGAAAGGTGTACCCGCCGAAGCTCGCTGGACGTTCCTTATACGGTCCGGTGAGCTGGGGCTGCTGTCGAAAGGCGCAGAACTGTCACGGAAGTACATTTCCTTTATATTAAGGTATGAATTCTTCTGTGTTGAGCTATCTTAATCATCTGGGACATGGTGCGGACATTGAAATATTAAAGACCGCAGGCTGATGCCTGTGGTCTTTTTGTTTATGAATTCAAGTATCGCAAACATCAGTATATCGAATGAAGGAGTGTTTCCATGCAAGACCGCAGTAACCCAACAACAACTGGACCTTCCCTGAAAAAAGGATTACGCGCACGCCATATGACGATGATCGCCCTCGGTGGCTCAATTGGTACCGGGCTGTTTCTCGCAAGTGGTACCGCCATCTCAACCGCAGGCCCTGGTGGAGCATTAATTGCCTATGTGGCCGTTGGCATCATGGTTTATTTCCTAATGACCAGCCTTGGTGAGCTTGCTACCTTTATGCCGGACTCCGGTTCATTTAATACGTATGCCGCACGTTTTGTCGATCCTGCTCTCGGGTTCGCCATGGGCTGGAACTTCTGGTACAACTGGGCGGTAACCATTGCAGCAGAGCTTGCTGCCGCTACTGTACTCATTAAATACTGGTTCCCCGACAGTTCATCCATGTTATGGAGCTTATTGTTCCTCGTGCTGATCTTTTCCTTGAACGTGTTGTCTGTTAAAGGCTATGGAGAGTCCGAGTACTGGTTCGCCATTATCAAAGTCGCTACTGTTATCATCTTCTTGGCCGTTGGTGTGCTCATGATCTTTGGGATTATGGGCGGAGAAGCGGTTGGTTTCAGTAACTTCACCATCGGTGATGCGCCCATCCATGGCGGATTCTTCGCCGTGTTAGGCGTATTCATGGCTGCGGGATTTTCATTCCAAGGTACCGAGCTTATCGGGGTAGCCGCTGGTGAAAGTGAAAACCCGCGCGAAAATGTACCTCGTGCGATTCGTCAGGTATTTTGGCGCATTCTGATTTTTTACATTTTGGCAATTACCGTGATCAGTCTGATCATCCCGTATACGCATCCGAATCTGCTCAAAGGTGACCTGGAGAATATCGGTGTCAGCCCGTTCACACTGGTATTTGAGAAAGCTGGCCTCCCCATTGCAGCTTCCGTCATGAATGCCGTTATTTTAACCTCTGTACTCTCTGCCGGTAACTCAGGCATGTACGCTTCAAGTCGGGTTCTCTATGCCCTTGCCCGTGACGGTAAAGCCCCTCGTTTCCTGGGCAAGCTGAATAAAAAAGGCATTCCAATGAATGCACTTTTGCTTACAACAGCCGTTGGTATGTTGGCATTCCTTGCCTCCCTGTTCGGCGATGGAATTGTGTACACCTGGTTGTTGAATGCATCCGGGATGTGTGGTTTTATCACTTGGCTGGGTATCGCTATCAGTCATTATCGCTTCCGTCGTGCATACGTTGCACAAGGCAGGGATCTGAGCGATCTGCCTTACCGTGCACGCTGGTTCCCGTTTGGGCCGATCTTTGCTTTTGTCCTGTGTATCATCGTGATCATTGGACAGAACTATCAGGCATTCACGGGTGATCAGATCGACTGGAGTGGAGCCATCGTTGCCTACTTGAGCGTACCCCTGTTCCTGATATTGTGGCTTGGTTACAAATGGATCAAAAAGACCAAAGTGGTGCCGCTGCAGGAATGTGATTTCACACCTACCGATTCACCAAGTGATAAATAGTAGCTCCAACGTGTACCACCATTAACTGATTCAATCCGACTCTATATAAAAAAACCTCCCCGTGGCGTTGCAGTTTTCCTACTGTAGCGATACGGGGATATTTTGTTTTGGGTCCACTCTCCCCTTCGAACATTCCCGTACGTCCTTTCGTCCCTGTCCATATTTTGTATAGGTCGGTAAGTAGAATAGAGAAAGGTATACTATTTTTCTTGGACAACGGGAGTTGATGTATAATGAAAAAATTCTCTATTCTGCTCGTTCTATTGGGCATCCTGATCATCAGCTTTCCTTTCCTGCGGGAAACGTATTATGATTGGCAGCAAACCCGTGTCATGAACGATCTGGAACAATTGCAAAATGGCTTGTCTAAGCTTAATCACTCCTTCGAACAAGGCATACAGGATGCAGCTTCTGCCGAGCCGACTACTGACAATACAGGTACAGTACAAGAGGCCTCCTCGGATACGTTGGGGGTACTATCGATTGACAAGATTGATGTCCGCTTACCGATTCTGGAGGGTGCAACGGAGGACAATATGAAGGTAGCTGCAACCCATCTTGTCGAAACCACCCGTATCGGGAATAAAGGTAATGCTGCCATAGCCGCTCATCGCGCCCACAAAAAAGGACGGCTGTTCAATCGTCTGGGAGAACTCCAGATTGGTGATTCAATGGAAGTCACCTTGGCAAATCGAACAATTATCCAATATAAGGTAGATCAGATATCCGTTGTAGAGCCAAATGACTTATCTGTGTTGGAAGATTCCGGGCTTGGGCAGGTCCTTACCTTGATTACCTGTGATCCACTCGTCAATCCAACACATCGCCTAATTGTAAGAGCTATTGAAGTGAAACCGAATATTACGGGGACTTGATCCTGCCTTAATATCATCAAAAAATACCCTCTAGCATATTCACACGTCGACGCTAAGCCTTCGTAGTGATTGCTAGAGGGTATTTCTATCTACACACGATGAATCTTAGATACTGCGTGTTTCGATCTAGCGTTGAAGCTGTTGTCTGCGGCGGAAGTACATGAATCCCGCGCTACCTAACGCCATCAGCATCATGCCCACAGCAGTGTAAGCCATTGTGCTCTCTTCACCTGTTTGTGGCAACATTCCCTGAGATAACGAATTTCCGTTTGGCTGTGATGCAGAATTTCCATTGCCCTGTGACCCATCTGTACCCGTTCCAGCAGGAGGTGCAAGTGCACCATCCCCATCCGGTGCATCTGTATCCCCAACTGGAGGTGCATTGTCGTCACCGTTGGAATCGCCAGGCGAAGGAGGAGTTACTCCGTAATCTTCATCTGTTGGAATTTCGGTTCCGCCTTCAGGTTCAGTAGGTCCAGTAACCACTGTGCCTGGGATAGACGTTCCTGGTGTTTCCGGTCCTGGTGTTACTGGTTTCTCCGGATCTGGTGTTACACCCGTAGTAGGTGTTCCCGGATTATAAGGTCCACTAGATCCACCACCCGATACCGGGATGGCCTGATTCGTTTTTTCCACAACTACGGCTTCGGTTTGTATGTTCGTAATTTCAAATGGAACTGGTGTTGTTTCCAACATGTATCCGTTAGGTGCTTTTATTTCAACCAACTGATATTTATTGATATCCAAGCCTTCCAGTACAATTTCACCTTGTTGATTGGTTGTCAGTGTAGCTTCATCTAGACCTGTTACCTTGTGGAACTCCCAATTCCCATTTGCATCCATCAATGCAGTCTGAGCCCGTAATTCAAACACAGCTCCTTGAAGGTGCTGAGTTCTACCCGCATTGGTTTTAATCAATTTAACAGAACGATCATTTTTTTTATTTTCAATGGTCAATTGAGTTTCCGGTTTGATAATAGATACAAGGGTCTCCGGCTGTTCAATAACAAAGCCTTCTGCCTTGGTCTCTACCAATGTATATGAACCATAGTCCAAACCATCGAATTCAATGATCCCATTTAGGTCGGTTACTTTTGTATCGATGACACTGTTGGAACGATCACGCAATTCGAATTCAATTCCGCTTAATACGGACTTATCCTTGGCATTTACTTTGGTAACGACAAGTTTACCGCCTGCACCCATTGCATTCGACTTCGTCAGTGTAATAATCTGAGTCTGATTCTCTACAATCGTAAACGGAATTGGTGTAGCATCCAATTGATAAAACTCAGGTGCCACGACTTCTACCAGCTCATAATCCCCTGGCAACAGTCCACCTTTGGCGATCTTCCCATCTTCCCCTGTCGTTAACTCATCGATTTTCTCTCGCGTTGCGCCGTCCTTGGAGTACAATTCGAAAGTTGCACCCTTAAGTGTCTTGGAGGAGTCCACCGCATCTACCTTGGTTAATTCAAAGCCTTGACGAATCTTTTTATTTTCAATTTCAAAAGCAATATCCGCATCCTTAAACTCAATCGTTTTACCTGAGGCAGAGCCATATTCAGGATCAACCAAGTATCCTGCCGGTGCAGATAATTCTTTTAACTTATAAGGTACACCGTTGGTTAGATTGTTTAATCGATAGTTTCTGGAGCTTTCAACCACACCATTCTCGTCCGTTGGTTTCAAGGTTTCCAGAAGCGTAGTTCCAGACGCATTATAGATTGCAAATATTGCACCCTCCAGCGGAACTCCTGTATCACTGACTTTGTGAATTCTGATTTTGCCCAGACCTGTAGAGGCTCCTCCACCTGCTCCAGCCAAGGAAACTTTGATTCCCGACTGATTACCTTCTCCGATTACCGAGGAAGATTGGCCTGCAAATTCAACCTTATTCTCAATTCGGGCGCCATGATCGGCATTAATATAAGACTGATATTCCAAAATGAATGCGGTATGAATATCTTTCTTGAAGGTGAAGGTAAAAGTATTGCCCTCCACATTCAATTCATAATCATCTGGATCAACAAGTCCAGCTTTGGTGGATACATTGCCTGAATTGTTGGCAGGTAAATTGGTTGCATATAATTTCAATGAATCAGCCAATAAAATCTGGTTCTCTGACAAGGTATCTGTTAATTGATTACCCGCAGGAATGAAAGATTGACTTGGATTGATATTTACCGTCCATGATGCTTTATCCGTTGTACCTTCTTGCTTCCCTGTTTTGCGGACGTATACACCACCGTTGGCAGGTGTAACACTGGCTGATCTATTAAATCGTATTGCACCACCCTCACCATCCGTCAGAACAGCCTGGTTGGCATAAGCGCCTACGACAGAATATGGTCCATCCAGACTTGTTTGGTACTGAATGCGATAAGCCATTTTGCCCATGTTACCCAGATCCAACACAAAACCTTTACCGTCCGGGTTCAGCTGGAATTGACCAGGTGTGAGCGGAACCTCGTTACCTACAGCAGTAACATTATTGGCTCCCTGTAGCTCTAACTCATGAACCTTCAATGAGCCATCTACGAAAGATTGGTCTCCAGTGTAAGCATCCTTAAGGATTGCATCCTGAATATCGAACAAGTTGTAGTTTACATCAATTGTCCACGTGATCGTTTTGTCTTTGGCGCTGTATTCGCCCTTCTTGTTACCATTTTGAATGGTATACTCTTGCGGTTTGACCATAGCCGATTTGGTAATCGCAGTCTGTGCTACATCGGACTCTTCCCAATCGATCTTGGCAGAGTTGCGATATTCATTATCCGTTGGCATACCTGCCGTCGGATCAAAGCTTGTCGTATAGGTAATGACATGTTCCGTGTTAATGGTAACGCCGTCTTTCAGGCGAACGGAGAATCCTTTTTCATACGTTGGATCAGCCGGGTCTGGAGTCAGTTCAAAGTCGTCTTTGTTAACCCCACTTACTTGAAGACTACCCGGAATCAGCTTCATGTGTCTGCCTTCATAATTGTCGGTGATGACGATATCCGTCATGTCCTGCAAATCACGGTTCAACACCATCTGCCATTCGATTTCTTTTGTGTTGAAGTTTTCACTTTTTACGCTTTTTGCAAAAATGACTTCCCGAATGTCTTTCCGGCCTGTTTTGGAAGTACCATCATACATGTTCACTGTGTTCGTAATGGTATCGTTGGTATATACACGATGAATGGATTGTGTATCATATTCGATCTCATAGGCCTTGGTAATGTCGTTATTAAAATGTAATCTGAAGCCATCATCGAACCCTGTATTCACCGCTTCAAGTGTGTATTCATTCGGATTCACCAGCGTTCTGTTCGAAGCGGCTCCGCTCGAATTAATATCCACCTGGTACACCTTGACGGAATTGTTGATCAGTTGCTGTTTTGCCGTATCAAAACGGTCTTCAATCCATGCATTCGTTTGCATGATTTCTTGCTGATTGTAGTTATATTGCACTTTCCATGTAATCGTCTGTGTCACCGGATCATATGCACTATCTTGCCCTGACTTGTTCAAAGGCTCATTAAAACTCACACGAACTCGGCCAATATCGGTTTCGTTGTGCTCGCTCTGATCCGTTGTAAGCGCAACCTGGTTTTGATACTCCACGTTGGTGAACGGAGCAGTGGTTGGTGCTTTAACACTTGTCGTATAGGTTACACGATAGGCCTTATCTGTATCTCCCAATTGAATTGGAAACTGTGGTTCCGTTTGAACTACTGGGCCTTCTTTTACAGATCCATTCAATTGCACTTCCAATTCGCGAATTTCGATATTGCCCTTGAGCTCCAGCTCTGCTGGGAACGTGTCTGCAAGAACAGCATTTTTCATAGCCTTCTCGCCTTGGTTAAAATCTACGGTCCATTTAATTTCATCCGAGTTGAAGTTGTCTTTGTTTGCGCTTCCCGATTTCTTCAACTTATCTACGGCTGTGTTGGCAAAATGTACATCAATGATGCCCTGCCCTACGGAACTAAAGTCTATCTGTTGTTTCAAACCATCTTCCATCTTGCTCTCATCAAACTTAATCCACACGTAGAAGTTGCCTTCCAGCTTCGCATGCTCGATCAGTTCATTAAAGGTAAAGATGATTGTGCCATCTGGATTCACCACATACTCCCCAACACCGCCATCCAGATTACCTTTAAGCTGCGATCCAATGATGAATTTATCGGGCAAGTTAAAGGTGAACGTGGAACCATCGCTGTAGTTGTGGGTGTCATTTGCAAGCCCCCATGTAAAGACTACAGCCACCTCATCCTGAATGTGTGGTCGAATATCCTCGATTTTATCTCCTTTGACTTCAATCGTGCCATTCCCGTTGTCTTCTGGTGCCTGATTGTACATCTGCACACTGGTAATCAATTGATCTGTAATTACCGGGCCTGCAGCTGCGATTGCTAAACTGCTCTGGTTGAGGTTTCCCTCCCCCTCTTCTTGCGGAGTGGCAGCAACGTCAACGTTGTTGACCTCTTCCGAACCTGCCAAACCTTCTTCTGACGCTGTATCGCTGATTGCACTGGCTGGCAAGTTAGTTAATTCATCCTGAGCATGCATTGTTGGTGTAAATATCCAACCCTGCATCATTTGCGTGACCAGTAACAGAGCAATGATCACTATGCTCACTTTTTTCCTCATTTTTTGCATATCCTCCTCGTACGTAGTGTTGGCATACGCCGAAGATTAGAATAGCAAAGCGACATATACAAAAAATAGACAACACTAAAATCCTCGCTTTTGGACACAAAATTGAACACAAAAAAGGATACTCCTCAATCGGAGCATCCTGTTCAAATGGTTGTTATATTGTCCAGTTAATTTTGACGCGCAGATCGGTAGTACCTTCCATTTTGGACACATAATAAGATATCGATTTCATGCCAAGTTGGTACAAATCCTGCAAATCTTCAATCAGCCCAGCCTCCGTACCCTTGTACCTGAATGTCAGCGAGGTTCCGCCTTCCTTCAGCTTACTCTGAACCTTGGTCTTCAGGGCAGCATGGCCTTTAACCGCATCCTCTTCATCATACAGGGAATAGTCGAGAGCGTGGTACAGCTTCTGATAAGCGGCTTTTTTGCTATCTCCAGCCTTCACCAGCTTTAATAAAGCTTCTCGATATGGGGCTGGCGCAGCGGGGTACTTGCTTTTGCCTGTCCAGATATGGTCACGTGCCATCTCATCATCACTCAGCAAATAATAGCTGTGGCTCACCTTACCTTTGCGGTCAGGGGTAGGATCATCCCAGGTGGTGTCCATGTGATACCACTTGCCGTCCAGGTTCACGATATTCCAGGCATGAAGCTGCCCACCTGCTGTACCTTCCACAATCCGGTTATCGATACCTACTCGCTCCAGCATCCGATAGGCCAACAGTGAATATCCCTGACATACGGTACTGCCTGTAACAAGCCCGTCGTAGGCCGTATATTTCTTGAGCGAAGTATCGTAGGAAAGGTTAAGCACAATCCAGTCATGGATGACCTTGACCTTCTCATGATCCGTCATGCCTGGTTTGATGATTTCTTTCAACACGTTTGTGACTTTACGATTCACATAATCCGTCTGCTCCTTGGTCTCCCGATAGGAGAGAGTCACATGCACCTCGGCGGACACATTGGATCCTTTATAATTAAATGCATAACTTTTAACGGTATATTGGATATAGGGGTCACTCTTCATTGCCTCATCGATGGAGGTTTGTAATTGTTTTTTGAGGCCTTTCACATTGCCTTTGTATGTAAAAACAAGTTCCTCCGTTCGCTGTGACATTGCGGTAAGCAAGGTCTGACGCAAATCTGTTGCCGTGGATATATCCGATGTCCCTGATGCAGCATACAGTTGATCCAGATCAACCGTACGTGGTAACGCTACAGCAATCAGACAGCCTGCCAGCAGTATGGTGATAATTCGTTTCCCGTTCTTACCCATGAAAGGAACCCACCCTTCTTTGCAAAGTTCTCACGCCCTATTGTATCACAAAAGGGTCTGTCGTCATTCTAGTTTTGTAAAAGCAAATCAAAAGAGACCTTCTATGGAAGGTCCCTTTGATCTTTAGTTCATTGAATCACGATTACCCGTTATCTTCATCCTATGATTCGCTTGGGCATGATATGAGTGATTCCTCGTCTAATACAGGCGATTACCACTCATAAATGTATCTGTTTTACCTTGAAGCTTCGCCAGCCGTTCCAATACCTGTGACGCTTCAGCTACCGTCACTTTGCGTGCAGGCATGAACCGTCCTTCAATCGAAGGAAGCAATCCCAGCTTCAGACTCAGGGAAACCGCTCCCTTACTTGTAATGGCACTGGCATCCGCAATGTTGGGAAGATCCGATGGCAACGTATAGAATCCGGCCAGCTTCTCATAGCGTAAAATACGTACAAGCAGCACTGCCAATTCTTCACGTGTCATCTCTTCCTGCGGATTCAAATTCTGTTCAGGGTCCGCTCCGGCAAGCCAGCGCTGATCGATTAATGCCCGAACTGCCTTATAATACGGGCTGTCAGGTGTCACATCAGCGTATAACTTGTCATCTCCGTCCCCACTGTAGTACAGATCCATATTTGGATTAATCGCTCTTGCCAGATAGTTAAACCAATCTCCTCGGGTAATCACACGATCCGGGAATACGCGTCCCTGCTCATCAGCAAGCAATACGCCATGCTGTGTCATATTGCGTAGAGCTGCTTCGGCCACATGACCCAAGATGTCCGTAGGTTCAGCCTCGGTTGCAGAGCTTGTGTCCCCGTATAAAAGCTTCCACTCTCCTGTGTTCGCATCCAGCGCTTCATAGTTGCCATAGATTGAATTCTCATCACGTGTAGGCATATAAGCAAGGTTCACCCCCGCTGGGATGACTTGACCACCGTTCGTACCATATCCCCCATAACGGGAATATGCGAGGATCAGCTTGAACTCCTCCAGATAGAGTGCCTTGGCCTCTTCATAACTGATGGCTGGCTTATCATCTGCTGGCAATTGTTCAGGTGTTGCGGCAATGCGTGTATAGAACTCGTTCACGGTTCCATCGTTCAACACCTGCACTTGTGCCGTATCATCTTTCACCTGAATTCCGTTCAGATAGCGTTGGAACATAAACGTACGAGCATCGTCTATCTCAATAACGTTAGCCAGTCGGAACTGCTCCGTTGCGTCTGGAACTAGCGCAATCACTGTGTCCATCGCCAGTTTCTCAGCCTGCTTCCGCGTTACCAATTTGCCTGCCTTCTCCTCAGCCGGCTTCTCCTGTTCCATCTCCGGTCCGATTCGTTGCATCATCGTATAGCTGTAGATCTGCCCGGTAACTGCATCTACCTGTGCTGAGATATCCCGCATGAACATATAGGACATATTGGCACTTCGATCACTCCAGCTCAAACTCCACACCTGATTGTTCGGACTTGAGTAATATCCCTTGCCCAGCTGGCTATGTTCCAGCTTATAACCCTTGGGAATATCAAAGTTTGTTGCGACCCGATTGGCGGCCTGTTGAACATTTAACCTCGTACCATTGGCCGGCACAAAAGGCGTTACATCACCTTTCAACTTCGTATCCTGCTGCAAAGAATCTTCATCCACAGCTTTACCTGTTAATGTATTAATCCGTTCCAACGTATTGGCTTCAATCGGAACGATACTGATATTTTTTGGTGTATATGCAAGATAATACTGCTGACCCTGTTTGGAAGATAGACGATCTTTGGCGATATAAGCCAGTTCCACATCGAACTGTTCTTCAAACTGCTGTCTTGCCTTCTCTTCTGAAGCTGCCGGTTTCGATGAGGGATACTTGGCTTCAATAGTACCTCGTGAGTAACCTGTCACCAAACCACTTTCATCCACATTAATGTAGACTGTCTCTGCATCAGATAACAATCCATCATGTTTTAACTGGTACCCGTATCGATACTCTGTTCTGCCAAACAATGACTCTTGTTCAATGGAAGAATACAGATCTCCAAGCGGAGC
The DNA here is from genome assembly GCF_038002525.1 of Paenibacillus sp. FSL K6-4396. Lineage (NCBI taxonomy): Bacteria > Bacillati > Bacillota > Bacilli > Caryophanales > Paenibacillaceae > Paenibacillus > Paenibacillus sp. FSL K6-4396. Next base: position 6,053,392 of record NZ_JBBOCR010000001.1, read on the forward strand.
ATATTCATTGTCCTTAAGACCTGGAATCGCTTGGTACAACAATGCCACGGCCTTTTCTTCAGCTTCAGCTTTGGTTAGCTTCACATCCGATTCCGAGACATGTTTGTCCAGGATATCCGACGGCAAATGTACACTTAACACTTCCCCTGTGCCTGCATGTACAGTTCCACTGAATCCCGACGTATGATTACCTTGTGTAATCTGGAACCCGATCTCCCATGCCTTGTAGTCTGGCGTTGGATAGGAATTAGGTGAATCGAATCGTGCAGATGAGATTGTTGCTTTTTTTAACAATGGAAACAATTTCAGTATATTTTCACTGGCTTGCCTGGATGAGATTTTTGCTCCCTCTGGCACGTCATTGCTCGTTGCGTCTAGTTGTTCATTTTCCCCCGTTGTCGCTTCGGTCAACTGCTCTGCTTGCGCGGCTGATGCACTGCCTGCAAAACCTGGTGTTTGCGAAGCAAGCAGCAGTGTTGCCATCGCTGCGGTTGTTGCTTTGGTTGCGAACATTTTCAAAGTTAGATTACACTTCCAATTCAAACTCAAATCTGGACCTCTCCCTTCAATTTCATACAAAGAAGCATAACAAATAACCTCGCATGAATATTGCCAGTCTATTCTATGATACCATAAGCTTCCTTTTTAATCGTCGTTTTCGGGGCAATTTTACAAATGTGAATTTCTGCATATTGCTATTAACAGCAAAAAAAACGCCAACCACATTGGCGTTTTCTCTATTAGCCTGCACTCTTATGTAGGCTGATTCTACCTTGTCAACTACTCGCTATAGACGAATCGTTCGACTTCGCCTGACCTTGAACATGGATTTTCAAAAAGGGAATCACGGTATCCCAGAAGGCGGGATCTTCCTCGGAACAACTGTGTCCTCCGCTGTTGACCCATAGATGTTCAACAGGCGGATCGGCTTTGGACATAAAATATTCAAGCTCACTCGGGGGAATGAAATTATCTCCCTTGGAGTGCACCATAAGCATTGGCAGTTGCATCCCCCTGCGCCGTTCATTCAGCATCATCACCGGTTCACGCTGACGATAGGATTTCAGAGATTCACCCAGTCGCCAGAACCAGATTCTCGGAATTAACTGGGCCAGTGGAAATAAGGGCAGACGCCGGCGTCTCAGCTCTGAACTGACGATTACCTCAAATTGCGATGGCATCGAGTCCGTAATCACTGCTGATACAGGAATTCCCTCCGTCACTGCAAGAATCGTACCCAGTCCACCCAAAGAATGTCCAAGTACTCCGATGGCATCCGCATCAATCTCTGGTCGTGCAGTCGTATACTGCAACGCCGCGAGCAGATCATCCCGGAACAGGTAGGCAGATGCAGCACGAACCGGATCACTGGCCCCATGACTACGCACATCATACATAAATAAGGCATATCCAGCTTCCCAGATCGGACGTGCGTAACGAAGAACACGGGAGCGATTGGAGCCCCATCCATGTGCAATGATAACGAGCGGCCATGGTTTCGGAATGTCGGCTCTGGCCGGGATGAACCAGCCATGCACCCGACCTCCCCCACTGTCAAAGGTCACATCCTCAAATGGCATTGGGGGTGTCAGTGTGATTGGAATCTTCTTAGGTGTCTGGCTCTTTACCGCTGCCTTCCATAAACCACCTGCCGTTACTGCGGCCACGGCGAGCATGCCGCCTATCATTGTTTTAGCTTTCACAGGGCATCTCTCCTCTCCGAATTCTGGCATACATCCATCATAAAACAATAGAGTGAACGGCATGTTAAGTCACATGGGTTTTTATGATAAAGATTAATCTAACAACTAATTTTTCGGAACCATCATATATATACCCAAATATACATATCCCTCATCTGATGCTGGAATCCTAGACTACAGCTGCTTCCACAAATCTTCGTGCACATGCTGCAATCCACTCATGATCTCCTGCCACAAGAGCTTCTCGTGGTAAAAGTGCACTTCCCAGACCTACGGCAGCAGCACCTGCTGCATAGTAGTCAGCAATATTCTCCAGTGTGGCGCCGCCTGTTGCCAGCAGTGGAATATGATTCAATGGAGCTTTGATCTCCCGCAGATACGGTATGCCCAGACTCGCCATCGGAAACAACTTCACAACTCGTGCTCCCGCTTCATGGGCAGCGACAATCTCCGTGGGTGTCATGGCTCCAGGCCAGATCTCGACACCATGTTCTACAGCATATTCAATGACAGACAGATCGACATTGGGAGACACCAGAAATTGTGCTCCTGCAGCGACTGCTTCCTTCGCCATCTGCACATTCAGAACCGTACCCGCTCCAACATAAGCCTTTCCTTCATGCCGCTCACGCCAGTCTGCAATAATATCATGTGCTCCAGGTGTGTTCAGTGTGACTTCCATCAGTCGGATGCCACCACCTGTCATACCTTGTCCAGCTGTTACTGCCGCTTCACGACTTATACCACGCACAATCGCGACCAGCCTCGACTCTAATAAAACTTCCGTCAGATTCATATCCAGTTCCCCTTGCTTCATCAATTCGGCAGCCGAAGACAGGCAATCATGGTCACCGCTTTTCCGTTATTCATTATTGTAAAGCATATCCTCCCCTGGATGAAATACATTAATCCATTTCAACGTGAATGCGTCTGTCACCAACTCTATGATGTGCTTTTATCATAATGCAAAAAAACCTCTCCATGGAAATGGGGATGATTCACCCATTCAAATCCACGAAAGAGGCAGTATTTCGACTAAAAATACTAAGCATTTTCCAATACGTTATCCTTCTCCAAATCTTTAAAGTATCGATCGTTATATAACATGCTCGGATGTGTTGGATGATAGGCGAGTGCGATATCATTATGTTCTCGGGCCTTGGCACGGTTACCCATCCGATCATAACACACACATAGTTGCAGATGCGGCATCCAGGTCCAGGCTGCTTCATTCAGCACTACCATAGGATCATCGGGACGTACAGCACGAGTTGCCTGTTCGTACCAGAACAGGGCCTTGCGATAATCTTCACGGTCGGCAAAATAACCACCCAATCGACAGCAAATCTCGGCTCTTGGCAAATCATAGGCAAATGATCGGAACAACGCGGTGACTTCCTGTTCCGGACGTTCAAGTGCAGCTTCACAATCCGCAATTTTCTGGCACGCAGCGATCTGATCTTCCACCCAGCCCAGCCCGGTATCCAGAAACTTCTCATAGTACTTCACCGCATCCTCATGCTGTCCATGGTCCTTCAGTTCATTACCGAAGTAGTACAAGTCACGCGGCCCAAATTCCTCTCCGGCCTGTTCCCTTTTGCGATAGATCCGCAGATTCCGATCGGTATACTCCTTATCTTTCTTGTGGGTAACCGCTATATCACTATGCAGCAGATTGCCCGCTACAGCCAGATATTCATGCACCGCGCCAATCCAGCGAAATTGTCGATCCCGACGCACCAGACGATTCCGGCGCAGGTTGTAGGCTACCTTGCCATCTGCTGTGAATGACAGATTGTAATCCATCGTGACACTATCAACAGCCGGGTCTAGCGAACGTTTCAAGGCGATCAGTTTCGCCCGATCTTCCGGTTCGAACACATCGTCGGCATCCAGCCACAGAATATATTCACTCTTGGCCTGATCGAAAGCATAGTTGCGTGCTGCTGCAAAGTCATCCACCCACTCAAAATCAACAATACGATCCGTATATCTGGAAGCAATCTGACGGGTACGATCCGTCGAACCGGTATCCACGATTACAATCTCATCGGTAATACCGTTGACCGAGTCCAGACATCTGGCAAGGGAAGCTTCTTCATTTTTCACAATCATACACAGAGTAATACTGATCGTCTCCTCACCTCTTCTCGCCCTGCGATTAAAGGCGGAAACCCCCGGCAGTTCGGACAATCGATAGATGTGGTACGCAGGGAAATGAGTATCGACAAACAAACGAAAACCCAGTGCCTGAGCACGAATGCAAAAATGACGATCTTCACCCCAGAAGGATATATTGGGAATCTGGTCATATGAAACTCCTGCTGCCAGCACATTTTTGCGAATAAGAGTACATGCCCCCAGCCCTCCAACTTCATAACAACCCGGGATCCGCAACTGACTCAGAAAAGCAGTCGTTTGTGTGCCTTCGTCCTCCGCCTCGATTCCGTCTAATGTTTTACCACCGCGGCGATACAAGGCATACTCATCTTGCAGCCATACCTGCGGCATTTCCCTGGCATCTGGCTGCCAGCGGGTCCAAAAGATATTGGATACAATGTCTTTGCCACTCGATACAAGTTGCTCCAGCGTCCGCGGATGCAGCACCAAGTCAGAATCAATCAGGAAAACCGCATCGTAGTGATTGTCGCGTGCATATTGCAATATGCGATTTTTCAAACCGGCTACACGCCAAATCTGCTCATCCTGCCAATAGTGTCCTCCCTCATCCTTGCTGTACACCCCTTTGTTGTCAGGACTACCACTACCATGTTCATCTGCTTGAATAACCGTCCCCTCATGCTGAAGCACAAATTCACGCAATATATTTGATGCGGCCTCTTCCACGTTATCGTCAACAAACAGATAATCCGTCTTCACTGTTGTTCGTTCCAGTGCATGCAGAGAATCCAGAAATTCACGGAGCACTGGCGTTGTCTGGCGAACCGGGCTGGCGATCAGTATTCTTTCCTGGCCAAGCTCTTCAAGCTTTTCCGATTGGCGGGTTTCCATCGATTTATCAGAACGTCTGGACGGTCGATGATTACTATGGCTCTCTTTCTTGCTCTCATCTTGCTCCTCATTTTGATTTTCTTTCTCATTCTCTTTCCCTTGTAAATTCAGCTCTATTTGAGGTTGGGATTCTTCTTGCGATGGGTGTAACGGGTCTTTCTTCAACTTGCTCACTCCCCCTCTCCTTATTCGAACCATGCCAACAGTCGTGGCTCTTGATCCAATATCGATTCGTACTGTTCCTTCCAACCGTATCTTGCTTCAGGGTCCAGTGCTTGATAACGTTCATATTTGCGGATGCGGTCTTCTTCCCGCGCCCAACCATAGTGCTTCACCCGGGGAGCATGACATCCATAGGACCAATGCTGGATCGTTAACGGAAAACGCCCACAATGCTGGGGTGTCTCTTTCCATTCATAGTTCATCCCCGGGTGATAACGAATCAGAAATGGCCGATAATAGGCATGCGCCTGCCAGAACTCATCTTCCCGGTAATGCGTCTCACTCCACATATCAAACAATCTGAAATAGATCGCATCTTCATTGCCACTGAGCAGCAGATCACGTACCACCCCAAAGTCACTGGTTAGAATCTCATCCGCATCCAGATTCAAAATCCACTCCGGATTGGTCGCCACCGTCTCTTCCCATTGCTGTTTTCTCAGGCTTACCTCGTCTGCAAAACGTGAAGCAGCGTTCTCCACTAATACGAGTGGAATACCGTCCAGAAGTTCCCGGCACAGCGCGACCGTTGCATCCGTACTTCCGTCATCAATGATTACTGCGCGATCAATCCAGGGACGATGTCTCTCCAGTGCCTGCCTGAGATAGCGATTCTCTTCATTACGAACGATCATCGACAAGGTAATATGTGGTCTTCCATGTTCCTCATGTCTATCCAAAGCTTCACCCCCTTGCTCAAGCTTCTACCTATTAAAATGTCGGACACACGATACCTGGACGAATCACAATCCTCTATTTCCAATCTATGCAGAGCCGGAATGCGGATATGCAGGCCAAGTAAACCTTTCATGGGGTTAATCTTGATGAACGACAAAAAAAGCACCCGCCTTCGCGGATGCTTTTAAGGTAATCACAAGATTAATGTAGTGAAATAAATGAATTAACGGTATTCAGCCAAACGATCATTGAGACTACGTGTCTGTCCATAGACTTCCTGGTACAGTGTGAACAGTCCATCATAGACGGCAACCGTTTCCGGGTTCGGCTCATAGGACTTCGCTGGACGAATAAACGCTGTTGCACATTCCTGCAAGGACGGGAACCAGCCACAACCATAAGCAGCCAGCATTGCTGCACCCATCGCAGGACCCTGTTCGCTCTCCAGCTTCACAATCGTGGCGTTAAAGACATCCGCCTGCATTTGCAACCAAGCTTCGTTCTTGGCACCGCCACCAATGGAGATGACTTCATTGACGGTTTTACCTGCGCCGCGCAGAATATCAATGGATTCGCGCAGCGAGAAGGTAATGCCCTCCATTACCGCACGTCCAAAGTGCTCCAGCTTGTGCCCTGCATCCATACCGATGAAGCTGCCACGGATATTCGCATCCGGATGAGGTGTACGCTCCCCAACGATATACGGTGTGAACAACAATCCATTGCTGCCCGCCGGAATCTGATCAATGCCCTGCAAGAGCACATCAAATGATTTGTCCGCGGCAAACGTATCCTTGAACCAGGACAGGCTATATCCTGCGGCAAGCGTTACCCCCATAATATAGAAGGCATCTTTCTCCCCGTGATTGAAAAAGTGTACTTTGCCTTCGAAATCGAGATCTTTGCGCTCTTCGTAGGAAAGCACCACCCCGGACGTTCCGATGCTGCACATCGTCTGTCCTTCACTCAGAATGCCTGCGCCAATCGCACCGCATGCATTATCCGCACCACCTGCATATACTTTCGTCGCAGCCGCCAGACCCGTTTGATCCGCAATCTCAGGAAGCAACGTGCCCACTTCCTCAAACGATTCCACAAGACGTGGACAAAGAGAGATTGGCAGCTCTAATGCTTCTGCAATCTCATTGCTCCACTGCTTGCCTGCAACGTCCAGCAGCAAGGTACCCGCTGCATCGGAATAATCCATAGCGTAATCCCCTGTCAGGCGATAACGCACATAGTCTTTTGGCAACAGGAACAAGGATGCTTGCTGTAACAATTCAGGCTCATTCTCCTGAACCCACAGAATTTTCGGCAAGGTGAATCCTTCCAGTGCACGGTTCCGGGCAATGCTTAACAGCTTGCCATCCAGCACTTTTTCGATGCGACGGCACTGAGCCGTTGTGCGTGTATCATTCCACAAGATTGCATTCCGCAGTGGTTTACCTTCGGCATCAACCAAAACCAGTCCATGCATCTGTCCGGAGAAGCTCAGACCTTCAATTTCCGAAGGCTGCACGCCAGATACTTCGAGCAGTTTGCGCAGGGAAACAATCGTCTGCTCTACCCAATCTTCGGGATTTTGTTCACTGTATCCAGCCTTGGGCTGGTACAACGGGTATGCCTCGGATGCTTCAAATGCCACTTTTCCCTCACGATTAACCAACACGGTTTTGACCGCACTGGTTCCCAGATCGACACCAATTACGTAACTCATAGGTTAACTCCTCTCGTTTATAACAGGATTGTATAAATGAAACCTCGATGCTCATGTGGTCACTTCGTGAGCAGAAAACCCTTGGATCGCCGTTACCCCCGGATTTCCTTTATACCCTTTGGCAAGGGTGAAATCCGGGGATAAATGCGACCGCTTTGCTTCCTCAGGTCCTTTCTGCTCACTCCGTTCTGCATACACCATCTTAGACAACCATTTATATCAAAACAGTAAAAACGTACTCGTTTTTGTAGCAAAAAAATTGATCCAATGACCTTGATTCATCATTGGTTATAAATGAAACCTTGATGCTCATAAGGTCACTACCTGATCAGAAAACCCTTGGATCGCCATTACCCCCGGATTTCCTTTATACCCTTTGGCAAGGGTGAAATCCGGGGATAAATGCGCACGCTTTGCTTCCTCGGGTCCTTTCTGCTCACTCCGTTTTGCATGCATGATCCTGGACACACATGGATATGAAACGAGTAAAACGTACTCGTTTTTGTAGCAAAAAAATTGATCCAATGACCTTGATTCGTCATTGGTTATAAATGAAACCTTGATACGCATGTAGATCACTTGTGCATGATTAGCTCAGGTATCAAAAAACCGTCCCCGCCTTCCCAGGGGAAAGTCGGGGACGGTCCGAATGTCATGCTTGTTCAGGCGTTCCGTGGTACAAGCTCGTGCAGGGAGGCATGGGTACATGCCATTCCTTGCACAGATGAATTCTAAAATTAGTCAGCCAAGATGTACTGGTTGAGTTGTGCTCTCAGCAATTCCTGACGTCCGGATTGGTTTTTGCGTGGGTTTTCATTGTTGAGTGCATACTCAGCAAGGGAAGCAAGTGTTGCTTTACCTGCAACCACATCTGCACCAATACCTTCGCTGAAGCTGCTGTAACGTTTTTCGATGAAGTCATCGAATACGCGATCTTCAATCAACTTCGCTGCTACTTTCAGACCTTTTGCATACGTGTCCATACCTGCGATGTGTGCCAGGAACAGATCGTCTGCTTCAAAGGAACCACGACGTACTTTCGCGTCAAAGTTCACACCACCACGGCCGATACCGCCGTTTTTCAATACTTCATACATAGTCAGTGTCGCATCGTACATATCAACCGGGAACTCATCTGTATCCCAACCGATCAACATATCGCCTTGGTTCGCATCAAGGGAACCGAGCATACCGTTGGTACGAGCAACACGGATTTCGTGATCGAATGTATGGCCAGCCAGTGTAGCATGGTTTGCTTCCAGGTTGAGTTTGAAGTGTTTGTCCAAACCGTATTTTTGCAAGAAAGCAATGGAAGTTGCTGCATCATAGTCATATTGGTGTTTCGTTGGCTCTTTTGGTTTAGGCTCGATCAGGAATTGTGCGTCAAAACCAATTTCCTTCGCATAGTCTACAGCCATGTGGAACATGCGAGCAATGTTGTCTTGCTCCAGTTGCATGTCTGTGTTCAGCAATGTGTCGTAACCTTCACGACCGCCCCAGAAGACATAGTTTTCAGCGCCCAGACGTTTACCCACTTCCAGACCTTTCTTGATCTGTGCTGCAGCATGAGCATACACGTCTGCGTTGCAAGTGGATGCTGCACCAAACATGAAGCGTGGGTTCGAGAACATGTTCGCCGTGTTCCAGAGCAGTTTTTTGCCGCTGGATTTCATATGATCTTCAATCAGATCAACGATTGTATCAATGTTGCTGTAGAACTCGCGCAGGTTGTTGCCTTCTGGTGCAATGTCCACATCGTGGAAACAGAAGAACGGGAGATTCATTTTTTCCAAAAATTCAAATGCCGCTTCCACGCGTACTTTCGCGAGGTCCAGACCCGAGTATTTATCCCATGAACGAACAGCTGTCTCTGCACCGAACGGGTCACTGCCGCCTGCAGTTAATGTATGCCAGTAAGCCATGCCGAAACGGAAATGTTCTTCCATCGATTTGCCGGCTACCACTTCTTCCGGATTATAATGTTTAAAAGCAAAAGGATTCTTGGAATCTTTACCTTCAAATGCAATTTTATTAACGGATTCAAAATAGGCCATGTGTAAAATGCCTCCTCAATAGTTTTAAGAAATCGTTTACACCGTTATCCTATCACATCGAATTTACTTTGTCTATTGGTTAAACAAAGTAAAAATAAAATTGTTTTTTACACGCTTGTTTACGCTATAATAGTCGAATAACTTGTTTCGGATGTGGGTCAGAACCCTTTAACAGAAGAATAGGAGTGCCTTAACGATATGAAAATAACCGGAGACCAGATGCTGGTCAAAAAAATAAACAAGTCGATCGTTCTGGATACGATCCGGCGCCATGCCCCTCTTTCTCGCGCACGAGTGTCCGAGGTTACGGGGCTGAACAAAGCAACGGTATCCAACCTGGTTGCTGATCTGATCAGTGATGACCTGGTACAGGAGATTGGCCCTGGGGAATCCAGCGGCGGACGTAAACCACTTATGCTGCTATTTCGAGGGACATCAGGCTATGCAGTCGGTCTGGAACTCAGTGTGACCCATTTGAAAGGCGTGCTTACAGATCTCGAAGGACACATCATTACAGAGTACGCAGTAACCTTGGAACATCATGACGTCTCCTCTGTACTGGAGCAATTGAAATTGGCAGCAAAACAGCTCATTGAAGCAGCTCCTGCTTCCCCTCACGGTGTCATTGGTATTGGCATCGGCGTGCCGGGCATGGTGGATGAGGCAGGAACGGTCCTGTTTGCACCCAACTTGGGGTGGGAAAAGGTAGCTCTGCGCTCGATGCTTGAAGAAGAATTTGAACTGCCTGTAACGATCGATAATGAAGCCAATGCTGGTGCCCATGGAGAGCTGAATTTTGGGGCAGGTGTCGGTGTCCGTCACATGATCTACATCAGTGCAGGCATGGGGATTGGTTCAGGCATCATGGTGGATGGTGAATTATACAAAGGTGCGTGGGGATACGCAGGGGAAACAGGCCATATGTCCATTGAAGCGGAAGGTCTTCCCTGTTCCTGTGGTAATCGTGGTTGCTGGGAGTTATACGCATCGGAAAAAGCCTATGAGCACCCGGATCATCAGCTAAAATTACCTGCTCATACCACACGCGAGCTTATTCATTATGCGGAGCAAGGCCACGATGCTGTTCAAGAATTATACAACACGATTGGACGCAAACTGGGGATTGGCATTACCAATATCGTTAACAGTTTCAACCCGGAACGTATTATTATTGGTGGACCGCTCTCTGAAGCAGGTCCCTGGATTGAAACGGCATTAAAACAAGTTGTCGAAGAACGTACGTTACCCTATCATCGCCGCAGTTTGCAGATTGAATGGGCAGCTCTAGGCAGCCGTTCCACCCGGGTTGGTGCCGCTTACTCTGCAATATCCCAATTTTTAGGTAAAATAAGAGTGTCCGTCTAATAACAGATGAAAATTGACATCATTTCGCCCCATTTCCTCCCTTTTTGTTAAAGAAATCCAGATGTATAATGGGGTTATGTGATTTTTGTCATGGCTGTGTGGATATAGCTGTGTTAATTCCGATAACGAAACGGAGTGAAAAGAAGCGTGACCTACGTGGATACTTCAGATATCTCGGCGCAAATGTTTGTCACCGTACTCCTGTTCCTGATTGTGCTTGCGCCCCTGTTCAGCCTTGGCATACTCCGATTGTTTCAGAGCAAAAAGAAGGCTGGTTTCATGTACATGCTGTCAGGAGTGCTTGTATATGTTGTGTTTCAGACTTTCATGAGTATTTTTTTCTAAATTATATTCTGCCTTATGCACAAAAAACCGTACCCTTCCGGGTACGGTTCTTTCTATATCCTAACGGCTCGCGAAAACCGGAATTGCATATGAATCGAAAATTTCTTTCAACATATGATGATTCAGATAATCAGCCTGATTTAAGCGTCCAATGCTTTAGCAAATTGAGTTTTGTTCATACCCAGAATGCGGTGTTCACCAATGACAGTCAATGGCACGGCACGTACGCCCATGTCCCATACTTGTTGTGCAAATTCATCGCTAGTTTCGATGTTGCGCTCTTCATAAGAGATACCTTTGTCAGCCAGGAATGTTTTTACGGATTTGCAGTTGGGGCAGTTCGTTGATGTATATACAATTACATTTTCCATGTTTAATTCACCTCATATGGTTTTATATTAATCTATAGTTTGGTTGGAATCAGCTAGTTCTATTACAGAACAACTGCGCTGTGCTCCAAGCTCTCAATGTATTTCTCTGTGTCCATGGCAGCCATACATCCGCTACCTGCAGCTGTAATCGCTTGTTTGTAACGTGTATCCTGAACGTCACCACATGCGAATACGCCTGGGATGTTTGTCTCGGATGTGCCTGGTGTAGTCAGGATATAACCGTGTTCGTCGGTAGTGATCTGTCCGCCAAGGAATCCGGTATTTGGTGTGTGACCGATAGCTACGAATACGCCGCTTGCCGGAATCACTTCTTCTACACCTGTTTCGTTGTTCAATACTTTCAGACCTGTTACGCCGTTGTCACCAGCAAGGACTTCAAGTGGTGTACGATTCAAAGCCATTTCTACTTTTTCGTTGCTGCGTGCACGATCCTGCATGATTTTGGAGCCACGCAGTTCTTCACGACGGTGTACCAGCGTTACTTTGGAACCGAAACGGGACAGGAAGCTTGCTTCCTCAAGGGCAGAGTCACCACCGCCGATCACGATGATCTCTTTGTTACGGAAGAAGAATCCATCACATGTTGCACATGTGCTGACACCGCGCCCTACATTCGTTTCTTCACCTGGGATACCCAGGTATTTAGCAGATGCGCCTGTAGACAGGATCAATGTTTCGGATACGAGTTCCCCCATACCTTCAACTTGAATCTTGAATGGACGCTCGCTCATGTCGATGTTGTTCACCCAGCCAGTGCGGAATTCAGCACCGAAACGTTCTGCTTGTTTACGCATGTTGTCCATCAGTTCAGGACCCATGATGCCATCAGGGAAACCTGGGAAGTTCTCCACTTCCGTTGTTGTTGTCAGTTGGCCACCAGGTTGTGGACCTTCAATAACGAGCGGGTTCAAGTTGGCACGTGCCAGATAGATTGCTGCTGTCAGCCCTGCAGGGCCTGTTCCAATAATAATTGATTTATACATGTATAGTTCCTCCCCCGGGTTCTGCAAAAAGGTTAGACCCTCCGGCATCAAAAGCTTAGGCTTTTGCATACACTAGAACGAAAAGCCCATATCATGTCCACAAGACCTGCATGTGATATGACAATGGCCCTATGCAGAAACGGAATTCTAATTTATAATCATTCTAATCTGTTGTTCATTATGATCTCTTTTATGTACGGTGTCAATGCTCGGCAGCGATTATGAAGAAGTCTTCATCAGGAGGGAAAATGGAAGCATGAACGATGCACTCATTGGCAGTTTTATATCAGCCATGTCAACCGGCCTAGGGGCCGTACCCATTCTATTTATGCGCAAAATATCGCACCGTCTGCGTGATATCTTGCTGGCATACGCCGCAGGTATTATGACCTCGGCCTCGGTGTATAATCTCATTCCGGAAGCGCTTGGCCAATCGAATCTCTTTGTACTTGCATTTGGTATTATGCTTGGTAGCCTGGTTCTACTGGTGCTGGAGATGAAGATTCCACACGTCGATCTGGAGAATCCCGAGAAAATGCCTTTTAAAATTGAAACCAAAGCCTTCATGATTATTGCAGCCATCACCATGCATAACCTGCCAGAAGGGTTATCCGTTGGCGTTAGCTATGCAAGCTCGGATGAGAACCTGGGCAATCTCATTGCCTTTTCCATCGGATTGCAGAATGCACCGGAAGGATTCCTGGTCGCCCTCTTTCTTGTGAACCAGAACATTGGCCGCTTCAAAGCGCTGGGTATTGCCACCCTGACTGGAGCGGTAGAGATTATTACCGCTATGATTGGTTACACATTAAGCAGTCTCGTAGCTGGTCTTGTGCCTTATGGTCTGGCCTTTGCAGCTGGTGCGATGATGTTCATTGTTTATAAGGAACTTATTCCAGAAAGTCACGGCGATGGCAATGCACGTGTGGCGACGATGTCCTTTTTGCTCGGGCTCATCACGATGATTGGTCTGACCGAACTGTTTTAATTGAAGACTAAAGAACCCGAGCGAACAGTCCAAGACTGTCGACCGGGTTCTTTGTTTAGCCACAAATGAAGATTCCATGAAATTACTGGGACCGTCTGTCAGAGGTATTTCGCCCTCTCCTGATCAGGATTGGATGAAACGAATCAGTTCCGAATTGAATTTTTCCAATTCATCATAGAATGCACCATGACCACTCTCTTCAAAAGCAATCAGTTGAGACGAAGCGATGCCTTGGTGCATCTGCTCGGCGAACTCAAACGGACAGATCTCATCTTTTTTCCCGTGCAAAATGGCCGTCGGCACCTGAATCGAACTCAGGTCACCTCGCAAGTCCTCATCCCGCAACGCAATTGCACTGCGAATGGTACCATAAGATGAAGCTTCCATGCCGAGAGCGTGGAACCAATCCATGAATGGCTGGCTGTGTTTCTTCGCGAAGAACATGCCGCCAAATGTCTCCAGCAACTTCGGACGATCTGCAAAGATCGGCTCAATGATCTGCTCATTCAGCTGCTCTGGAGTCAATCCATACGGATAACCTTCACGCTGTGTGAACACAGGTGCTGCCGCAGATAACAAGGCCAGCTTGGAGACACCATGTCCCTTATGGCGAGCCATGTAATGTACTGCAATCGCTCCACCCATGGAGAACCCTGCGAGTACCGCGTCTTTCAATTCCAGATCATCGATAACGGCACGAACATCATCTGCCATGCGATCATAATCATATCCTGTGGAAGGCTTATCCGATAAGCCATATCCTCTAAAGTCTATCGCAATGGCACGAATGCCGTGGTTCGGCAGTACATTCAACTGATATTCAAACATTTTATAATTAACAGGCCAGCCGTGCAAAAAGACAACCGGGGTGCCTTCGCCAATATCTTCAACATATACTTTTACATTTGGTTCCACTTGTACATAACGTCCCATATTTCACAGCTCCCTTATTATCGAACCGTCTCTTCGAATCATTACCCGCTGACCCAAGGTTCAAACGTAAGCCGTTCAACCAGCCGCATACTACCAGCGAAACCAATTAACCATCTTCCTCTCCAAATCTGATTACCGTAGCAGCCTAAGTCCATTCAGAATAACCAGAATTGTACTGCCTTCATGACCTACCACACCCAAAGGCAATGCGACGTCTTGGAGGAAGTTACCTGCAATTAAGGCCAGAATAACGGTGATGGCAAAAAACATATTTTGTTTCACCGTACGCTGAGCTCGACGAGCCTGCCCAATGACCCAAGCGATCTCTTCAATGTTATCGTTCATCAGTACCGCATCAGCGACCTCCAGTGCAGTTCCGCTGCCGGACAATCCCATCCCCATACCCACAGTAGCTGCTGCAAGTGCTGGTGCATCATTTACGCCATCCCCTACCATCAGCACAGGACCATACTGTTTGCGGAGCACTTGGACCTTCTTCACTTTATCTTCTGGCAGCAAGTCTGCATAGACCATGCTTACCCCCGTTTCACGCGCAATCACAGAAGCTGATCTGGCCCGATCTCCTGTTAACATCGCAACTTTTACACCCATGGCTTCCAGCTTTTTCACTGCAGCTGCTGCCTGTGGCCGTACGGTGTCCCGCATGGCGATCAGCCCAACTAATTCACCATCAGCCATAACAACGGATACGGTTTTCCCCTCCCCCTCAAGACGGGAGCATACATCGCCCCACTCAGAAGATACCTTCACATGGTTAACACCATGTTCATCTGGATCACCAACGTTGCTATCTTTCATCTCCTCTGACTGCATTGATCCCAGTACATCTGTTTTGCCAATGCTCCAGACCACACCATTTATAGTTCCTTCGATACCCCAGCCTGTTAGAGCCTGGACGTGCTCCGCTTCCTGAAGTGTAATGTTCTCCATGTTCGCCTGATCTACGATGGCACGAGCCAAAGGATGCATGGAGAGGTTCTCAATTGCCGCTACCGCAGCTAAGAGCTGGGCACGATCTACATTCTCAGCCGTAATAATATCGGTGACTTGTGGGGTGCCCATGGTTAATGTACCTGTTTTGTCAAAAGCCACGACCCGCGTGCGAGCCATATTCTCCATATGGGCACCACCCTTGAAAAGAATGCCACGGCGCGCACTGCTGGACATCGCTGACAACATGACAGGCATGATGGAAGACACCAACGCACAGGGTGAAGCAACAACTAGAAATACCATCGCTTTATAAAATGCCTCATTCCATGTCCAACCAAGCAGCAGTGGAGTTCCTGCAATCACAAGTAAGGTCACCCCTACAACAATGCGCGCGTAAATCCCTTCAAACCGCTCCATAAAACGCTGGGAATCCGGCACTTCTGCCTGCGCTTCCTCCACCATTTTAATGATTTTGCCAAACAGTGACCCTTCAGCCGATTTTGTAACCTCTACGTATAAGGCACCCTCCCCGTTTACCGTACCTGCATAGACTTCATCCCCCGCAACTTTGTCCACAGGCAGGGATTCTCCGGTGATGGACGACTGATTGATAAAAGAACTCCCCCGGTACACGACACCATCTGCTGGGATGAGTTCTCCCGGTTTGACCAACAGCAGATCACCCGGCTGGAGATCATCTATAGCCACAAGGTTCATCTGTCCATCCTCAATACGCAGTGCTGTCTCCGGCTTCAGCGCGAGCAACGATGAGATATCCTTATGACTGCGCTCTGTCGCATAACTTTCCAACGCACCACTGAGTGCAAAAATAAAGATCAGCATCGCGCCTTCATTCCAGTAACCGATGGCTGCTGCCCCAAGGGATGCGGCAATCATCAGCAGGTTTACATCCAAATCACGGTCCTTGACCAGTGTCTCGATGCCATCCTTCGCTTTGGTCCAGCCGCCAACGGCATACGCCACAATGTAGAGCATGATGGATAAAGTACCAAAATACGGTGCAGTTCCCCAGGCAATCAGCATCAACAGTCCGCTGCCCAATGCTGATTGCATCTCTTTATTCTGCACCATGGCTCGAAAATCAGGCTTCTTGCCCCGATTGGGGCCGGGTGTTTGGGATGAGCTTTGTTCTACTTGTTTCTGTCTGTGTAGAGGTTGATGTATCGCTTGCATATAAATCACGTTCCTTTCGAATGGTAGGTTTGCGGAGAGTGAATGTGCTCCAGTTCCGCTTCCAGAAATGAAGTTGTATTGAGAATGAGAGCCATTGTTAATGC
Source organism: Paenibacillus sp. FSL K6-4396 (assembly GCF_038002525.1). NCBI lineage: Bacteria > Bacillati > Bacillota > Bacilli > Caryophanales > Paenibacillaceae > Paenibacillus > Paenibacillus sp. FSL K6-4396. The sequence goes on from NZ_JBBOCR010000001.1 coordinate 6,070,036, forward strand.
CCTAAAAATGACACATGCTGCTGCGGGAATCCCGCAGCAGCATGGTTTTGTGAATGATTTTGAAATAATCTCGAATGAGAATGATAATCATTTTTGTGCTTATGCAATTATTTTTACCCAATACAACTTTTAATCAGTATATGCCTGTAATCCTCATTTGTAAATGGATATTTTCCGGACGGTTACTCCTAAATGCGCGTTAAAAAGGCAAAAAGCCGCTGTCCATGGGACAACGGCTTAAAGCATCTATTGATAGGCGTTTGATTATTTTATAGCATATCGCTTAAGTGAATGTTTCACATCCACCCAATACCATTTATGCACCTACACTTGCTCCCTGACTTGCTTTGATCGCTTGCTCCAGATCATGGATAATGTCTTGAATGTTCTCTGTGCCAATAGACAGACGAATCAGCTCCGGATTAACCCCTGCGGCAGTTTGTTCATCTTCAGTCAACTGCGCGTGAGTCGTACTTGCCGGGTGAATGATCAGTGACTTGGAATCGCCCACGTTTGCAAGGTGAGAGAACAGTTTAACATTTTCAATCAATTTACGACCCGCTTCCGCACCACCTTTGATGCCAAAGGTCAGAATGGCGCCCTGCCCTCTTGGCAGATACTTCTGTGCAAGCTCATAAGAACCATGGCTCGGCAGACCTGCATAACTTACCCAAGACACATCCTCATGTTTCTCAAGGAATTCAGCAACCGCAAGCGCGTTGCTACTATGGCGCTCTACGCGCAAGTGCAATGTCTCCAGTCCTTGCAGCAACAACCATGAGTTGAATGGAGAGATCGTTGCACCCAGGTCACGCAGAAGTTGTACACGAGCTTTGATAATATAAGCAATCGGTCCAACCGCTTCCGTATATATAACACCGTTATAACTGGCGTCAGGCTCCGTCAAACCAGGGAACTTGCCGCTTGCTTTCCAGTCAAATTTTCCGCTATCCACGATAACACCACCAATGGATGTACCATGACCGCCAATAAATTTCGTTGCAGAGTGAACGACAATATCTGCACCATGTTCGATTGGACGAAGCAGGTACGGACTTGGGAACGTATTATCCACGATCAAGGGAATTCCATGTTCATGAGCGATGGCTGCTACCGCTTCAATATCCAGTACATTCCCCTTTGGATTACCAATCGTTTCGGCATACAATGCTTTCGTTTTCTCCGTAATCGCCGCCCGGAAATTCTCAGGATCACTGGAATCTACAAATTTCACGTCCAGACCCAGTTTCGGCAAAGTTGTCGAGAACAGATTGTATGTACCTCCATACAAACTCGCCGAAGACACGATCTCATCGCCTGCACCAGCAATATTCAGAAGTGAAAACGTAATGGCTGCCTGACCAGAAGCTGTAGCCAGCGCTCCAGCTCCGCCTTCCAACGCCGCAATTCGTTGCTCAAACACGTCGGTTGTTGGATTCATCAGACGGGTATAGATGTTGCCAAACTCTTTCAAACCAAACAAGTTAGCTGCATGCTCGGTGTCCTTGAATCCATAGGATGTTGTCTGATACAAGGGTACAGCTCGTGCGTTGGTGGTTGGATCAATCTCCTGGCCTGCATGAATTGCCAATGTTTCAAATGAAAGCTCACGTTCGTTTGACATAAATCTGAATCCTCCCTTGATATATACGTTCGATAAATTTCATGATGTCTTGACATGGTGGCGTTGTTTTCCATATTCTCTCACAAGATGTTGCATTTGAAAAGACTTATTTCCGATTTTTCCGATGAGAAATATTAAATATGTACATTAACATTTCCATACCAAAAAAACCTTTGCCCTCGCAAAGGTTTTTCGGCTGCTGCAGATGCGCTGCACCACTTTTCAATCCGGCTGTCTCTTAGACCCGAACTGCACTCCATACTTCACGCAAATGTTTGGCCGCAGGTACAGCTTCCTCCGCAGTTACACCTTCAAGTGAAATATCGATATGTGGCTTATACGTTTTTAGCAATTCAAAAAATAACGGGTAATCCAGTATGCCTGCCCCAGGTACCGGATTGTACTTCTCTCCCTGTGCATCAAAGGCTACATCTTTGGCATGGATCACAATCATGCGCTGATACAGCGATTCCATCACCTCGCGTAAGAAAGCCCCTTGATCTGTAGCATGTGGTTGCTTGATCAGATTACACGGGTCGAACAGCATCCCCAGATTCGATGAAGGAATCTCTTCAAACAAACGTGTCATATGTTCATGCGTATGAAGAGTATGTGTGGACACAGGCTCAATCGCCGCATGCACGCCCCATTTCTCGGCTTCTTCAGCCAACTCCTCAACCGTTTCTTTCAGCACACTCCACGCCTTCCCTTCATATCCATCCGGATGTGTATCCTGATAAGTGTCCAAGTCCCCGGTCTCCGTTGCTACCATGCTGCAACCAAAATCCCGGGCATAACGCAGATGCTCCTTGAATCGATCAATGTCCGCACGGCGGCTTACCGGATCAGGGTCAATCGGATTAATATAACAGCCCAGTACCGCAATCTTCACCCCGCGCTGTGCAAATTGATCTCCGATCTCATTCGCTAGCCCTGGGCTCAGCTTGCCATTTGATGAGTCCACATCGGATAATGCTTTGGCCAGCGCCAGCTGTACGGAATTAAATCCGTTATCCGCAATCGTCTGCGCAAGCTGTGCTGTAGGCTGTTTGCCAAATGTATGTGCCAGAATACCAAGTTTCATCTCACTGCCTCCTTATGCTAATCCGATGATCAAGTGATTAACGTGCCATCCAGCCGCCATCGACATTCAGCACATGACCATTCAGATAATCCGAAGCGGCAGATGCCAGAAAGACAACCGGGCCTTTCAGATCTTCAGGTGTTCCCCAACGCCCCGCAGGAATACGGGCTGTAATATCCCGGTAACGATTCTCGTCCGCACGGATCTGGGTAGTATTATCGGTTTCCATATAACCAGGTGCGATACCGTTAATCTGGATTCCTTTACCTGCCCATTCATTGGCGAGTGCTTTGGTTAAACCGGCAACGCCATGTTTACTGGCTGTATACCCTGGCACGTTGATCCCACCTTGATAGGACAACATGGAGGCAATATTAATGATTTTGCCACTTCCGCGTTCAATCATATGTCTGCCTGCCAATTGGCTTAGGAAAAATACAGTGTTCAGGTTCAGACCAATTACATCATGCCAGTCCTGCCCTGCATGATCAGCCGCAGGTGTGCGACGAATGATTCCGGCATTGTTGACGAGAATGTCAATTCTGCCCTGGAACGCAAGCGCCTGTTCGAACACAGCCGACAACTCATCTTCACGACTTAAATCCGCTTCAATCACATAAGCTTTGCGTCCGAGTGCTTCAATGGCACTTGCCGTTGCCGCAGGTTTGGAATAAGAGACCAGCACCACATCAGCACCTGCTTCTGCCAAACCAATGGCCATCCCTTGTCCAAGTCCTCCCGAGGTACCTGTCACCAGTGCAACTTGTCCGCTTAAATCAAATGGGTTCATGAATGATTCCTCCGCATGGTTTTGATATGCAATTCCTTAGATCCGTCCGTACTTTAATCCCATGAATAATGAATGAGGTTAACTTTGATAATCCACTGTGACACCGCTCTGCTCGTATAAGGCAGCCGTCTCTTCATCCAAACGACTATCGCTGATAATATAGTCCAGTTCCGAACACTGGGCGAAAGTTCGCAGTGCAAATTGTCCGAATTTATAATGATCCACAACGCCGTATACTTGCTGCGAGGCAGATATCATTGCTTTTTTCAAAGGAACCAGATCTCCCGTATATATGGATAATCCAAATTCCGGATGAAGGGCTGTCGTGGATATAAAGGCTTTATGAATGTTAAGACTGGATATAAACGCAGCCGTGTCATCCCCAACCAACATATTCCGTACACGAGCCCCGCCAGGAACTACCAGTCGCACCTGCTCCTTTTTGGTCAACTCTGCAATAATGAACAGATCATTGGTCACCACCGTCAGCGGTTGATTATCGAGACGTTTGGCCATCTCCAGTGTGGTGCTGCCACCATCGAGAGCAACGATATCTCCAGGTCGAATGTAAGCCAGAGCACGTTCAGCAATCTCCGTTTTCTCCGAATGATGCTTCTCGGTAACTCCGCGGCTATTCAAGATGCCATATTGGTCATTCTGGGCCAACATAGCACCACCATGGACACGTACGAGCAGTCCCATACTCTCCAACTTGTCGAGATCCTCTCGCACTGTTTTCCCAGTCACCTGCAACAATTCACTCAGATCACTGACGGTTACCTCCTGGCGCTCCAGAAGAGCCTCCATGATTTTTTCATGTCTTTTCAATGGATTCATCCTAATCAACTTCCTATACCACCTGAGTCAAATGAATGAGTGTTCTAGTGTCTACCCTGTCAATTTAACTCAGACATCTGTAATTTATTATTTCAGGTCTTTCATCGCTACGCCGTCCATATCTTCGAACGTCTGGTTCTCACCAGCCATCGCCCAACAGAAGGTGTAATTGCTTGTACCCACACCACTGTGAATGGACCAGCTTGGAGAAATGATTGCCTGGCGATCACGTACAACCAGATGGCGTGTTTCGTTTGGCTCACCCATCATATGGAATACAGCACCGTCTTCAGGCAAGTTCCAGTACAAGTATACTTCGGAACGGCGGTTATGGGTATGTGCAGGCATCGTGTTCCACATGTTACCCTTGTCGAGTTCGGTAATGCCCATCACCAACTGACAACTCTGAATTCCACCTTCTCCTTGGTGAATGTAACGATAGATCGTACGCTCATTGGAAGTTTCGATGCTGCCCAGATGATTTGGCTGAGCTTGTTCTTGCGTTGCTTTTACTGTTGGATAGGTGTGATGAGCCGGTGTGGATACAAAATAGAATTGTGCAGGTTGAGCCTTGTCACTGCTTGTGAACACAACTTCCTTCACACCTCTACCGATGTAGAGACATTCCTTCGCTCCAATCTCATAACCTTGTCCGTCCGCTGTCACTGTTCCGTGACCACCGACATTAATGATACCGATTTCACGACGCTCCAGGAAAAAGTTCGTTCCGATATCTTTCAGGTTCACTTCAAGAGTAATGTCCTTGCTCTCAGGTACAGCCGTTCCCACAATATAACGATCCACATGAGAATACACCGTTACCAATTCATCGGTTGCAAACAGTTGCTCCATCAAAAATTCCTCACGCAGGCGAGATGTATCATACGTTTTCACTTCATTGGGATGTGCAGCATAACGATTTTCCATTATTAATCCATTCCTTTCGTCATTTAAATTAGTTGAGATTGAGTTTGAACATGTTCATATAAGTTCATTTTAGTTCATTATGTATCTTTTGTGTACCTTTATTTTCGAAAAAGTAATTTATGTGATAATGAGATTAAGACTTTTTTCCAATTTTTATGTATTACGTATTAAGAGAACCTTCCCCTCGATACCCGATTCAGCCGCTGCAATAGCCTGTTGTACATTCGTTAGTTCATACGTCGCCCCAATGTTTGCCATGACAAGCTTCCCTGCTCTGACCAGCTCCATCACCTCATGAAATACCTGTTCCCAGCGTTCTTGCGAACAGCGTTCCACCCAATGCTTTAACCAGAAAAGTTTCACATGAACTTGTGTTCCTCGGGTTACTTCATGCCATAACGGTGTGATCCCCGAAAGCAATCCTACACTGATGACCGTACCATTTGGCTTAAGGCAACTGACCAACTGTTCCCCATCTGTCCCTCCAATACAATCCACGGCTGCATCAGCACCGCACCCCTCTATTAATTCTGCGATTCTAGCCTGGAGCAACTCTTTCGTTGTATTGATAACAGAAACTGCTCCAAAACGATACAGTTCAGCAGTATGACGATCATCTCTCGTAAGCGCAATCAATTTAAATCCATAAATTTTTGAGATCTGTGCAAAGATTCGCCCGATTGCAGATCCCCCTGCATTCACAATCAGGGTATCACCGTACGTAAGCTTAAGCACCTCTGTACAGATCAACCAAGCCGTAACCGGATTAATATATAGCTGACTGGCTGAGTGATCATCGATATCATTCGGCACGATGATTGTATGACGATCCAAGGTCTTCACGACGTCCTGCCAAGTATTCTCACCTTTTAGCGGCAAGACGCGGCGTCCCAACATTTGATTGGATACTCCCGGCCCTACTGCTTCTACTATCCCCACACCCTCAAACCCGGGAACAGCTGGTAATCGGGTACGATGCGGGTAAGCTCCTCGAACAGGAATGAGATCGGAGGGATTAATAGGCCGAGCATGCATCCTCACTGCTAATTCACCAGGGCCAGGGGGTATCACATCTTTTTCTTCCATACATAACACTTCACTTGGTTCGCCAAAACGATAATAACGGATTACCCTTGCTTTCATTGGTGCATCTCCTAAAATAATTTTGCTGGAATAGCTCTAACTAGGATATTGAATATATTTCCAGGGTGTATAACAATAGTATCAATGGTAAATTATTTCATCAACGACTTATTATGATATAATCCAACTTTTTTTCATTAAAATATGCGATAACTTCTGCTTAGAAACAAAAAAGAGCCTCACAACCTTGAATTCCAAGGTCGTGAAGCTCTTTCAACATATGAATTAATGTGCAACAGCATTGTTAAGCATGATCCAGATCGAACCAATTACGATGGTCATCATAATCAGTAATCCGAAAATAAGGGCCATGACATTCCAGCGTGGTTTCTCTGTTTCCCGAATATGCATGAAGAAGAAGAGTTGAACCACAAACTGAAGTGCTGCTGTACCAAGAATCACAATGAGTGTTCCTGTTTTGCCCATCATGTCGTTCAAAACCACCACAAGTGGAATGATTGTCAGTACGACGGACAGAATGAAGCCGATGACATAAGACTTCAGTGAGCCATGTTGTTCATGGCCGTGGGAATCATGTGAGTTGTGCTCTGCCATCTACATCACCCCCATGAGATAGACGATCGACAGGAGGAAGATCCATACGACGTCCAAGAAGTGCCAGTACAAACTGATAACGTTGATTTTACCGCGAGTAACATCAGTAATACCACGTTTTTTCAGTTGGAACATGAGTCCAATCATCCAGATCAGACCAAGCGATACGTGAAGTCCGTGAGTACCCACGAGGGTGAAGAATGCACCAGAAGCAGCACTCGTTGTAAAGCTAAACCCTTCGTGAATCAACTCAATAAACTCATAAACCTCCAGGGCGATAAAGCTTGCACCCAGAACAGCTGTAACAATCAGCCAGTTAATCAATTGTTTCACTTTACCCTGGTTCATTGCCAGAACGGCAAGTCCGCTCGTAAATGAACTTGTGAGCAAGATAAATGTCTCGGCGATAACGCCAGGCATTTTGATCAATTCAGACAAAATCGGTCCGCCCGCCGTATTGTCACGCAACACAATGAAGGTTGCGAACAATACGGAGAACAGGATAACGTCGGAAATCAGGAAGAACCAGAAACCGAGAATTTTCATTTCCTGTGGATCATGATGTCCATGGTCGTGACCATGTGCATGATTCTCACCGTGTTTAGCGGCTGCTTGAGCCATCTATACCGACCCCCTTAACGACGCTTCGGTACGTTTAATTTCGTCGACCGGAATGTAATAATCCGTATCGTATGAGAATGAACGGGCGATCATACAGATCCCTACGCCAGCGAGTCCGAGAATTGCCATCCACAACCATCCGAAGACAAAGCCGAAACCAGCGATGAACCAGAAGACAGACATGATGAACGGAATTCCAGAGTTCTTCGGCATATGAATCGGCTCAAGCGGTTGCTCTGGCGGATAGATGCCTTTGGCACGACGTTCTTTCTCTTCCCACCACTCATCAATATCATCTCCGCGCGGTGTAACGGCGAAGTTGTATTCAGGAGCTGGTGAAGGAATTGACCACTCCAGCGTACGGCCATCCCATGGATCGGCAGGAGCTTTGAGTGATTTGTATTTGCGAATACCGTCTGCAATTTGTGCAACTTGGAACAGGAATCCGACCCCCATCAGGAATGCCCCGATTGTGGATACGAAGTTCAGTTCCCACCAGCCAGTATCCCAGCCGTATGTGCTCAGACGACGTGTCATACCCATCAGACCGACAGCGTACTGCGGCATGAAGCAGACATAGAAACCAATATTCCAAGTCCAGAATGCCCATTTGCCCAGTTTCTCTTCGAGTTGGAAACCGAACATTTTAGGCCACCAGTAGTACAGACCTGCGAAGTATCCGAAGACAACGCCACCGATCAACACCTGGTGGAAGTGGGCAATCAGGAAGTAACTGTTGTGGAACTGGAAGTCAGCAGGAGCAACGGATAACAGAACGCCTGTCATACCCCCAACAATAAAGCACGGGATAAAGGCAAGTGTCCACATCATCGGAGTCGCCATGCGAATCCTTCCTCGATACATGGTAAACAGCCAGTTGAATATCTTAACCCCTGTTGGAATAGCAATCAACATCGTAGTTACGGCGAAGAATGCATTCACGTCTGCTCCAGAACCCATCGTGAAGAAGTGATGCGCCCATGTGAAGAAGGACAGGAAGCTGATGATCAACATTGCGAATACCATCGACTTGTAGCCAAACAGTTTTTTCCGAGAGAAGGTACTTACAATCTCGGAGAACACACCGAATGCCGGCAAGACGACAATGTATACCTCAGGGTGACCCCACATCCAGATCAAGTTGATATACATCATTGGGTTACCGCCCAGATCAAGTGTGAAGAAATGCGCCCCGGCAAACCTGTCGAGGAATAACAATGCAAGTGTCACGGTCAAGATCGGGAAAGCAAACAAGATAATGATACAAGTCGAGAATACCGACCATGTGAACATCGGCATTTTCATCCATCTCATGCCTGGCGCACGCATTTTAATGATGGTAACCAGGAAGTTGATACCGGTAGCCAGGGAACCGATACCCGATATCTGAATACCCCATATATAGAAGTTCTGTCCTACCCCAGGGCTGTGCGACAGCTCCGATAGAGGCGGATAACTCAGCCATCCTGCATCCGGTGAACCTCCGATAACGAATGACAGGTTAAACAGCATTGCTCCCAGGAAGAATAACCAGAAGCTCAGTGCATTCAGGAACGGGAATGCAACGTCCCTTGCTCCGATCTGTAATGGCACGATAACGTTAAATAGACCAAACATAAATGGCATCGCCATGAACAGAATCATGATCGTGCCGTGAGTTGTGAAGACCTGATTATAATGCTCAGGATTCAGAAATTCATTGTTAGGCATAGCTAGCTGAAGGCGCATCATTAGCGCATCCACACCACCACGGAATAACATGATAATGGAAGCGATGATATACATGATACCGATCTTTTTGTGATCGACAGTCGTTAACCAGTTACGCCAGAGCCAGCCCCATTTTTTGAAATAAGTTAGCACCGCTACAATAGTAATCATGGTAATTCCGATAGCTACCATCGCACCATAAATGAGCGGATCACCGGTTACGAAAAACTCCGATGCAAACTCTTTAAGTCCCTCTAACATTGGGGGCCTCCTTTCGAATCTTTAGTTAGCACTCTTGTCCTCGTCTTGATTGGACGTATCCGTTGCATTTTGAATGGCTCCAGAAGCTTCTTTTGAAGTTCCATGCTTACTGTGAGCACTTTGACCATCTACAACATACTTGGTCACAATATTTTGGAACAATCCTTCTGGGAAAGCAGAATAATAAGCAACGTTGCTTGTTCCTGGTTCAGCCAGTGCTTTGTAACCTTCTGTAGTCAACGCTTGAGAACTCTGTTTCACTTCAGCTACCCAATTGTCAAAATCTTCGTCCGAGGTAGCATTCACATCAAAACGCATTTCTCCAAAATGCTCACCTGTGAAGTTAGCGCCTGAACCCCAGTACTTGCCTTCATGATCTGCCTGCAGATACAAGGTCATCGCCATACCCGACATCGTATAAATCTGTCCTCCAAGTTGCGGAATCCAGAATGAGTTCATCGGTGAATCCGCAGTGAGTTCAAATTTCACAGGCCGGTCTGCCGGAATATTCAACGTATTAACCGTTGCAATTCCTTGTTCTGGATACATAAACAGCCATTTCCAGTCCAGTGAAGACACTTGGATGGTAATTGGTGCTTTCTCGTGAGCCAACGGCTTCGAAGGTTCCAGAACATAAGTGTAACGAATCGTTACAATTGCAAGTATCCCAATAATAATAATTGGAATGGTCCACCATACAACCTCCGCTTTGGTGCTATGAGCCCAGTTAGGTTCATATGCTGCTTTGTTGTCCGGTTTCTCACGGTAACGCCATACGATTACGGCAGCCAAAATGAGTACTGGCACAATGATGACAGCACACAAAATTGTCGAGATGACAATCAAATCTCTCTGCGAAGCGCCAATTGGCCCCTTCGGATCCAGAACAACGTACTGTCCGCCTGCCAGCATTGGCCAGACAATCAATGCAATTGTAACCAACGTCAGGACAACCGGAATGATAATCCGGATTAGCGACCTAGGTTTCTTGTTCATTTTGATCCCCTCTCCTTAAATTCGCTCATACTGAAAAATCAGTATACTACTCTCTTCCTACTAAAGATATCAGAAATGAACAACTTTTTTGTTCTTGTTAACAAATTTGTCGATTTTACACCTTAAATGTGTGAATTTTTTCTCACAAATCGCTTGCATGCTTGATATTTGTACTTCGTAATCTTTACACATCAAGTCGCAAAATAAAACCCTTTGCAGTCCCGTTGAACAGTGTCAACGAATCCGCAAAGGGCTTTATTGACTGGATTCCGGGAACTTATCCAGTCTTATTATGAACGAATTAACGCAGGATTATAATCAATCGGCGCCTTCGTCTTCCCGGCGTGTATGAACAAGGCCAATTGCTTTGGCAATAACGTAAATAAATACACTACCTACAAGGAATCCAATACCAACCATCAAGCCAAGATTACGATCATTAAATTCGTTCAGATTGATCAGACACATGATCACCCCAGTAATGAGTGCGACCCATGCCAGAACTGTCATCGTCAAGACGGCGCGCCGCATATTTTTGTCTTTGCGCTCCAATTGGCTAACCATTGCTGTCTTCGATGCCATAGTAAACACTTCCTTTTCCCTTTTTGTAAGTGCTTTCCTTATACCAATATACCACATCAGTATGATTTTTAGTCAACAAATGTTCAAATTTTCTTCGCAATTTGGACACTTTATTTTAAATTTATCCGTTGACAAACCATTATTCATTTCTTCCTTACTTCTTATAACCCAAAAATAGACTCTTCATAACAGGAACTGCACTTGACCTTATGAAACCTTTATGAACTACTCATTCCCAACGGTAAAATACAAAAAAAAGACGGCGCATTGAAATACTCCAATGTTACCGTCTTTTTCATCTTCAATAAGGGAACCATATATAATGAAGACCTGCTTTTCCCTTAATACCTGCCACCCAAACTATTGGGGATTATGTTCGTTCCGTGTCTCCAACCAATTATTCTTGATGACGTTCTGATACCAGTAATAACTCTCCTTTGGTGTTCTCACGAGTGAACGATAGTCCATATGTACAAGACCAAAACGCATCCGGTAGCCTTCTGCCCACTCGAAATTATCCATCAGAGACCATGCCATATACCCTTTCAGGTTAATGCCGTCATTAATGATGCGGTGAATTTGAGCCAAATGCTGCTCATAATATGAAATCCGGCGATCATCGTTAATTTTTCCGTTCTCCAGGTCATCATTGATGCAGGCACCATTCTCTGTGATATATACATCCACATTGCCGTACTTTTGCAAGTAATGCATAAATTCATACAAACCACGTGATTCTACAGGCCAGCCGATATCAGTTTTGGTGAGGCCCATATCAACTTCTTCCGATTGCAGAGCACCTGCCTCCGGATTGAAGCGATTGATCCCCATCGTGTAATAATTAATGCCGAGCAGATCGATCGGTTGCGAGATAATCTCCATATCGCCTTCCTGAATGGGCACGGTAGCCCCCGCTTCTGCAAACCAATCCACCATAAACTGCGGATATGAACCTTTGTAGATTGGATCAAGGAACCAATCGGTATTAAGCGCAATCGATCGGTCACACGCAGCTTGGTCCTCAGGAGATTTGCTGTACGGCTCAGCCCAGCATACGTTCGGAGCAATACCAATCTGACCGGTTGTTCCCAAGCGACGGAAGGATTGAACGGCTTTACCATGAGCGACTAGCAATCCATGAGCAACATTGATTGACGTCTGCAGGTCTTTGTTTCCTGGCGCATGAATCCCGAGAAGGTTTGACAGAAACGCGATGCACCATGGTTCGTTGAATGTCAGCCAGAAGTTGATTTTGCCAGAGAATTCTTTGAAGATCACTTCGGCATATTTCACAAAAGCATCCACAGTTCTGCGGTTGCCCCAGCCCCCGTCATCCTCCAGCGTTTGCGGAAGATCCCAGTGATACAGTGTGAGGAACGGTTCAATTCCAGCCTCGATCAATGCATCCACGAAGCGGTGGTAAAAGTCCAGTCCTTCCCGATTGATCTCCCCATCTCCGTCAGGAATAATACGCGGCCAGGCAATGGAGAACCTGTATGTATTAATCCCGAGTTTCTTCATCAGTTCGATGTCTTCCTCATACCGATGGTAACTATCACACGCTACATCTCCATTATCTCCGTTATATACTTTGCCAGGGGTGCGCGCGAACGTATCCCAGATGGATACCCCGCGTCCACCTTCCTGTGCCGCTCCTTCTATTTGATAGGAAGCTGTTGCTGTACCCCAGCGAAAATCTTGTGGAAATTTAAAAATGGTCATGGTTGGCTCCTCCGTCTCATGATGACACGCGGATCGTCTGTCCTGCGGTCATGGTTAAAATAATTACATAATCGCCCTGAGGCGTAAGCTCTGCCTTGGCTTGTTCATTTCCTTCTACACGCAGCGGATAAGCACTGCGAATGGTCAGCGAGTCACTTCGATCTGCCTTAATAACCGCTGACACAAGCTTGTTGTCCGTCCACGTTATTGCTACCGTGTAACCACCTCTTGCACGAAGCCCTTCAACACGACCTTGAGTCCAAAGTTCAGGAAGTGCAGGCAGTAAATGTAACTCGTTCAAGTGGCTCTGCACTAACATCTCTGCGATTCCAGCCGTGCCTCCAAAATTACCATCGATCTGGAATGGTGGATGGTCATCAAACAGATTTGGATGTGTGGACCGCGCCAGCAACGTGCGGACAAACTGATGTGCCTGGCTGCTATCCAGCAGTCGTGCATACAGGTTGATCAACCACGCACAGCTCCATCCTGTATGCCCGCCCCCTTGTGAAATACGACGTTCAAGCGATACCCTTGCAGCTTCCACAAGTTCTGGTGTGTGCACTCGATTGATCTGCTCTCCCGGATACAGTCCATACAGATGGGAGACGTGACGATGCCCTGGTTCAGATTCAGCAAAATCTTTAAACCACTCCAGCAATTGTCCTTCGCTTCCAATTCGGAATGGATAGAGTTTCTCAAGAGCCTCAACCCACTCGCTCGCCAATGAATCATCTAGATTCAATTGCTTCGCGGCCTCAATACAGTGGCTGAACAGTTCACGAATTAACGTCATATCCATCGTTGAAGCCATGGATATACTGCGTGCCTCCCCAGCATCTGTGAGAAACTTGTTCTCTGGTGAAGTGGATGGAATCGTAACCAGATAACCATCGGGCCCTTCCACCAGCCAATCGAGACAGAACAAGGCGGCCTCTTTCATGATGGGATACGCACGTTCCTCAAGAAAACGCTGATCCCCGGTAAATTGGTAATGCTCCCATAGATGCGAGGTCAACCAGACGCCGCCCATCGGCCAGAAAGCCCAGCTTGCATCTCCACCTGTCGGTGTAGAGGTTCTCCAGATATCCACGTTATGATGGGCAGTCCATCCACGGGCTCCATACAGAATCCGCGCCGTTCTTCGTCCTGTATCACTGAGATCGGTCAGCATATCAAACAGCGGCTCATGACATTCACTGAGATTGCAGACTTCTGCTGGCCAGTAATTCATTTCCGTGTTGATATTGATTGTGTAATCACTATGCCATGGCGGCTCTACCTGATGGTTCCAGATTCCCTGCAGATTGGCAGGCTGGCTGCCCGGACGTGAACTAGCCATTAACAGATATCTTCCATATTGAAAATACAGTGCCTCCAGTCCAGGGTCTTGTTGCCCTGCCTGATAAGCCTGCAACCGCTCATCTGTAGGTAATTCGGCGTTAGCCGATACCCCTAGATCAATAGAGACTCTGTTAAACAACGCGCTATGATCCTGAATATGTCGTTTACGAAGCGCTTCTGCGCCATGTGTGGTCGCTTTGGAGATCATCTCCTTGCATTCCTCTTCCAATACAAGATGATCCTTCACAGGCAAAACATCATAACTTTCAAAGGACGTAGCTGCTGCCAGATAAAACACAACCTGATCAGCACCCTGAATATGTAACTTGCCTTCCAGATTGGAGACCTTCACCTGATCGCCAGATGCCGTAAATGCTACACGGACAGCATAAGCTGTTCCCCGATCCTCTTCATAGAGGACGGATTCCGGGTGATCTCTGAAGTAATTGGACTCCACATGACTTGGGCACCGACTGAACATGGTTAGAGCATCTCCCGAAGTCTCAACGCGATAAGGATGGGGACTGTCTAGCGTAACACTTACACTCACAGCGCCCTTCTGATCAGCAGTTAATGTGCAGACCATTAGATCATCCAAAGCGCTGGAATACACTTCACGTACGTATTGAGTTCCTTCCAATGAGTAGGTTGTGGTTGCAATACCCGATTCCAGATCAAGCTCCCGTTCAAATGCATTATATGAAAGATCATCCAGACCCTCATGGTGCAATAGAAAATGACCCATCGGCTGGTAGGCCTCTACATCACGACCCAGCATTTCACGGTTCAACAAATCCTCAGCTTCACCATACTGCCCAGACATGATCAGCTCTCGCGTCTGCTTCAAATACCGTTGACTGCTGTATTGAATCGTATCCCGTGGAAACCCTGACCATAATGTATCTTCATTGAACTGAATTCGTTCATCTGCTGCGCCACCGTACACCATGCCTCCAAGACGGCCGTTTCCGATGGGCAATGCTTCTTCCCAGCGTTTTGCCGGTTGTCGATACCATAGACGATTGATTTTAGTTTGGTTATTGTGTTGGGACATGAATAGCTCCTGTTCCTAAATCAGCTTTATATTTCTTATGTCATAAAACGTTTTCGGTAAGTGCTTACAATAATAAAATTATATGTGATTTCAAAATTTGCGTCAATGCAAATCATCACATCATTACACAAAAAAAGGCCCCATATAGGGCCCTTTCCTTGTGTAACCATGGATCACAGACAATCCATATTATTTTACGTCTTTTCCTGTCCACAGAGAGACACGTTCCTTAACCCAAACCGTAAATTGTTTCTCCATTTCAACTGCACCCGCTTTGTCCAAATCAGCCAGTAAAGCATCATAGGTTGCATCAAAGTTTGCTGGTGTAGTCAGAACAGCTTCCGGAATCCGTTTACGGATGATATCCTGCGTTTTCTGGAACGTTACCTCATAGTCTGTACCGGAAGGTACGGACATGTTATACGCTGCGCCCCAATCCTTAACTGGCAGATCTTCTTCAGCCGGATAGAACTCTTTCCAAGTCGTGATACCGTAAGCTTTCAGCGTTTCTTTCTCTGCAGCCGTGTAACCAGCTACAATTTGCTCAGGGAAGTTCGTTGTGTAGTAGTTATCGGTAGAATCTTTTACACCATCACCGTATCTTGCGCTAAATATGTTATACATCCCAATTCCTGTTTCCTTACTGAAATTGGAGTTGTCATTCGTTTTGCGATCCTGAACGTCATCTGGAATCACTCGTTTACCATCTTCTACATTGTAATGTTCGCCTTCGATACCCCAGTTTCTCAGAACTTGTCCTTCATCGGAAGCAAGCCAATCCATGAATTTGATGATGCGTACTGGATCTTTGGCCGAAGTTGTAATCCCGATGCCATAACCGTCAAATCCGGCTGGTTGGAACGTGTGATCCACAATCTCATCGTTAAGTGATACAGAGAAGTGAGCGTATGTGGCATCATCCTTACCCGATGATTTAAGCGCGTTCTCCGCTTCTTGATAGTTCCACTCTTGGTCAATCAGACCGAGGACACGGCCACTGGCAATTTTGGACTTGTATTGGTCATCCTTTTGAACAAAGGCATCTTTGTCCAGTAGGCCTTCATTGTACATTTTGTTCAACCAGCGGAAATATTCTCTTTCCTCTGGACGTTTGTAGTGCAATTTTGCTTCATATGTTTCAGGATCAATGTAATATTCACCATCATCCGGTGCACCTGTTGCCTGGAAGGCCGGGTTTGTTACCGTGATCATGATCTTCCAGTCATCTGCATTCAATGTTAATGGAATGGTTGGTTGACCATCAATGGTTGGATGTTTTTCATAATAGGCTCTGAGTACATTCTCGTAATCCTCAAGTGTCTTCACTTCAGGGTATCCAAGCTCTTTCAATACTCTTTGCTGAATTTCAAATCCACCTGTAGCGTCAAACGTAACATTATCAACGCCCATATTGGTTGGAATGGTATAGATCGCTTGATCTTCCAAACTGTATTTCAAACGGTTCATCTGTTCCCCATAGATTTTTTTCAGATTGGGAGCATGCTCTTCAATCAGATCCGTGAGATCCAGCATCGCGCCTGCATCCACAAGTTTGGATAGGTTACCTTTAGGGTAGATCATATCAGGAAAGTCACCACTGGCAGCCATCAGTGCAATCTTCTGGTTACCACCATCGTTTACATCATACTCTGCTTCAATGGTAACGCCTGTTTGCTCCGTAATCTTTTTACCAACAGCATCTTGCATCTTGTTCCAGGTTGGACTAGCATCCGCCCCGAAGAATGTAACTGTGATCGGTTCGGTTCCGCTGGACTCTGAAGTCTCTTTGGTTCCCGAATTCCCGCAACCAGCTGTAACCAACATTGCACTTGCGAGCATCAGCATTGCAAACGTCTTGGGTGTATTGCCTTTCATTTTGCCTCTCATTGTCTAGTTCCCCCTATTATTTATGAAGGTTTTATCTGTATAACAGGCTTTATGCCTGAGGATACCACTTTTTTTGAATGCGCTTTCGGTATCGTTTATTCCGACATATTTACTGAAGCTGACGTTTAGATTCTGCAAAAAGAAAGATTCTTCTTCTAACAAACGTAAAACGTTTTCGTAAATGGAATAAACCGCTTACTGAAAGTGCTTACATGATAGATTATAGGCTATCCATCACCTCACGTCAACAATAAAAAAAGCCCTTTCTCAAGGGCTCTTTTTGCTATGAAAATCCTTAACTTTAATGCTTGGTTTTCAAGCTTATTTCACATCTTTTCCAGTCCAGAGAGCTACACGTTCTTTGATCCAAACCGTGTATTGTTTCTCCATCTCCACTGCACCCGCTTTGTCGAGTTCAGCCAGAAGACTATCATATACGCTGTCGAAGTTCTCAGGTTTGGCAAGGATCGCCTCTGGAATACGTTTACGTACGATATCCTGTGTTTTCTGGAACGTTACGTTGTAATCCGTGTCAGATGGTACAGGCATGTTGTATGCTGCGCCCCAATCTTTCAGCTTCAGATCATCTTCGGAAGGATAGAAATCTTTCCATGTTGTAATACCATAGGCTTTCAACGTTTCCTTCTCAGCGGCAGTGTAACCTGCTTGGATCTGTTCAGGGAAATTCGTTGTGTAATAATTATCTGTGGCATCTTTCACACCATCACCGTATCTGGCGCTAAATACGTTATACATGCCTATGCCTGATTCTTTGGTAAAAGCAGAGTTATCATTGGTTTTGCGATCTTGTACGTCATCCGGAATGATGCGTTTACCATTCTCTACTTGGTAATGTTGGCCTTCAACACCCCAGTTTCTCAGGACCTGACCTTCCTCGGAAGCAAGCCAATCCATGAATTTGATAATACGTACCGGATCTTTGGCCGAAGTTGTGATTCCGATACCATAACCGTCAAAGCCTGTCGGTTGGAACGTATGATCCACAATATCCTTGTTCAGGGATACGGAGAAGTGGGCATATGTTTTATCGCCACCGTTAGATGATTTCAAAGCATTCTCCGCCTCACCATAGTTCCACTCCTGGTCGATTAGACCAAGTACACGGCCACTGGCAATTTTGGATTTGTATTGGTCATCCTTTTGAACAAATGTATCTTTGTCAAGCAGACCCTCATTGTACATTTTGTTCAACCAACGGAAATATTCCTTTTCTTCAGGGCGTTTGTAGTGTAGAACGGCTTCATAGGTCTCAGGATTAATATAATACTCACCGTCATCCGGTCCACCTGTAGCTTGGAATGCAGGGTTCGTTACCGTAATCATAATTTTCCAGTCATCTGCATTCAATGTTAACGGAATAGTCGGTTGACCATCAATCGTTGGATGTTTTTCATAATACGTTCTCAGTACGTTCTCGTAGTCCTCAAGCGTTTTTACTTCAGGGTAGCCAAGCTCTTTCAACACTCTTTGTTGAATTTCGAATCCGCCCGTAGCGTCAAATGAAACGTTATCTACACCCATATTGGTCGGGATCGTGTAAATAGCTTGATCTTCCAAACTGTATTTCAGACGGTTCATCTGATCACCATAGATTTTTTTCAAGTTGGGAGCATGCTCCTCAATTAGATCGGTCAGGTCCAGCATCGCGCCTGCATCCACAAGCTTAGACAAGTTGCCTTTAGGATAGATAATATCAGGGTAATCACCACTGGCAGCCATCAAAGGAATCTTTTGGTCACCACCATTATTCACATCATACTCAGCTTCGATTGTAACTCCCGTTGCCTTAGTAATCTCTTGACCGACAGCATCCTTCATGTTATTCCAGTTCGGACTCGCGTCTGCACCGAAGAATGTAAAGGTCACTGGACTGGTTGTATCTCCGGAATCAACCGGTTTCTCTGAAGCGTTAGTTCCTCCTCCACTGCCGCTGCATCCTGCTGTAATTGCAAGAGCACTGGCTAACAGAAGCATTGCGAATGTTTTTGGTGTTTTGCCCTTCATGTGTAATCCCCCTTATGGATATTAATGAAGCTGTATATTTGTATAACAGGCTGACCTGCACATACCGTGACCAGATGAAAAAAATGTAAATTTCTTGTTTTTATAACATTAGAAGCGTTTTCTGAAAAACAAAAAATGTTCTTCTCTTGCTTTACTTCCTCTTCATTCTGCAAATGTTTACTTTGAGATTCAGGTGTATGACACGTGTTGTACAAGCAAATGTAAGTGCTTTCATACTTGAATAATAATCGCTCCTATATCCCTTGTCAATAGTGAATTCATAAAATTGAAAACGTTTTTTAGAAAACGTTTTAGGTAGTAAAAGAACCCAGATATTCTGGGTCCTTTTTGTTTTAGATCTGAATTGCTAAACGTTTATTTAGCCTCTTCACCGCTCCACAATTGAACACGGTTTTGAACGAGTTCTGTATACTGTTTCTCCATATCCTCTGCTCCTGCTTGGTTCACTTCTGCAATCATGCCGTCATAGATCGCATCGAACTGTTCAGGAGTACTCAGAATGGCTTCCGGGATACGTTTCCGAATGATATCCTGTGTTTTCTTGAAGATGACGTTGTAGTTGGAGTCACCTGGTGTTGGCAGATTGTATGCTGCTCCCCATGGTTTGATTGGGAACTCATCTTCACTCGGGAACAGATCTTTCCACGTCGTAGCACCGTAAGCTTTGAGTGTTTCTTTCTCTGCATCGGAATATGCTGCCACGATCTGTTCAGGGAAATTCGTAGTGTAGTAGTTATCCGTTGAATCCTTCACACCGTCTCCATAGTGACCGGACATATTGGTGTACAATCCAATACCCGTTTCTTTCTGGAATACGGCTGCATTATTGGTTTTCTGATCCAGAATGTCGGCAGGAATGACACGTTTGCCGTCCTTCACTTCATACTGTTTGCCCTCAATTCCCCAATTCATCAGCACTTGCCCTTCTTCAGAAGCCAGGTAATCGAAGAATTTGATCGTACGAACCGGGTCAGGATTTGATGTTGTAATCCCTACACCCCAGCCCGATACAAAACCAGGGTCTTGGTAGGCATGATCCTTGATATCCTCGGACAGGGTTACTGGAAAGTGTGAATACGTTGCTTCAGTCTTACCAGCGGATTTCAATGCATTTTCTGCATCGGAGTAACCCCAATCCTGGTCAATGACACCCAGAACACGTCCACTTGCAATTTTGGATTTGTATTGGTCTGTTTTCTGGATAAAGCTGTCCTGATCCAGCAATCCAGTGTTGTACATATGGTTCAACCAGCGGAAGTACTCTTTTTCCTCTGGGCGTTTGTAATGGAGACTTGCTTCATACGTCTCTGGATCGATGTAGTATTCACCGTCATCCGGAGCTCCTGTTGCCTGAAAGGCCGGGTTCGTTACGGTAATCATGATTCTCCAATCATCCGCGTCCAGTGTTAACGGGATCGTTGGCTGACCATCAATTGTTGGGTGTTTCTCTTTGTACGCCTTCAATACATTCTCGTAATCCTCAAGTGTACGCACTTCCGGGTATCCGAGTTCTTTTAGTACACGGTGCTGAATGCCAAATCCACCACCTGCATCAAAGTACTTCTGGTCTACCGCATAATACGTTGGCAGCACATAAATAGCCTGATCTTCATTACTGTATTTCAACCGGTCCATGTAATTACCATACAGCTTCTTCAGATTGGGAGCATATTGGTCGATCAGATCTGTCAGATCGAGCATTGCTCCGGCATCCACCAGTTTGCTGAGTTCTCCTTTGGGGGAGACAATATCCGGATAGTCTCCGCTCGCCGCCATTAAGGATATTTTATCTTGACCACCACTAACGGCAAATTCACCGTTAAGGGTTATCCCTGTTTTTTCCGTAAGGACCTTACCTACTTCATCCTTCATGCCATTCCAGTTCGGACTGGGGTCAACGCTGAAGAAATCAAAAGTAAGTGGAGTTGTCTCTGCGCTTGTATCCTTGAACGACGTATCACTGCCGCTTCCTCCACCGCAACCTGCGAGTAAAGACATTGCAAGCACTGGTGCCAGTGCAATCTTCATTTTGGAACTTGCCATAATGGTAATCCTCCCTGTTTCATATGTCTGTTTGTCCGGGACTTTTTTGTCCCTGTCTATAGCTTCATGAATACCACACCGCAGCCCTATACGGTGAAGCGCAGACCAAATGGCTGCGCTTCGGGTATCCTGATGCTTCATTTGTAGATGTACGGCCGCTCTATGTGGCAGCCTGTACCCAATTGTTTAACCTTTTACTGCGCCCAGTGTCATACCGCCAACAAAGTACTTCTGAAGGAATGGATATACAATGAGGATTGGAACCGTTACAACGATCGTAATCGCCATTTTGATCGATTCCGGTGAAATCTGTGTCATTTGCTGCGCCATATCATTGGCATTTCGTCCAGCACCTGAGCCCTGCTGTGTACTTTGCAATACTTTCATCAGCTCATATTGGAGCGTGGTCAAATGTGCCTTTGAACCATTATACAGGTACGTATCGAACCACGCGTTCCATTGACCTACAGCCAGGAACAATGCGATGGTAGCAAGCACTGGTTTACACAGTGGCAAGATAATTCTGTAATAGATTGTAAAGTCATTCGCTCCGTCCAGCTTCGCGGATTCCTGCAATGAGTATGGCAGGCCATCAATGAATGAACGGATGATGAACACGTTAAATGCACTGATCATGCCAGGTAGTACATATACCCAGAATGTACCGATTAGGTTCAAGTCACGCATCAGAATGTACACCGGAATCAGACCACCGGAGAAATACATCGTGAGCGCGAGCGTTGTGGAAACAAATTTTCTAAGTCCAAAATCAGGTCTGCTCAGTGTAAAAGCGATCATGGATGAACTGATCAATCCGAGCACGGTACCTACAAGTGTACGCAGAATGGAGATCTGCAAACCTTGTAACAATCCATCATATTGGAAAATCGTTTTGTAGTTCTGTAATGTGAATTCGCGAGGCCACAAGTAAATTCCGCCACGTACTGTATCTGTCGAGTTATTGAGTGAGATGGCTAGTACGTTAAGGAATGGATAAAGTGTTACAACCAGCACCATGGTCATCGCGAGGATGTTGAATATATCGAACAGTTTATCGCCCCGAGTAGCATTGAATGCTTTGTTCGCCATAATGTCGTCCCCTCCCTACATGATGCTTTCTTTTGTGAATTTTTTGAACAAGCCGTTCGCAGTAAACAGAAGGATGATACTGACAACGGAGTTGAATATACCTATGGCTGTACCATACGAGAATCGTCCCATATTCAAACCATAATTGAGCGCGTATAGATCAAGTACTTCCGAGTAGTCTGTGACCAGACTGTTGCCAAGCAAGAACTGCTTCTCGAAACCGATACTGATAAGATGTCCAATTGACATGATGAAAAGTACGGAAATCGTGGTCCGTATGCCAGGCAGCGTAATATGCCACATCTGTCTCCAGCGGTTGGCTCCATCTACACGGGAAGCTTCATACAGCTCATTGTCGATACCTGTAATCGCCGCCAGATAGATGATGGCATTCCAACCGGTTTCCTTCCACATATCTGAAGCGGTTACAATGTACCAGAACAAGTTCCCCTTGGCCATGAATTGGATCGGCTGATCGATAATGTTCAGTCCTACCAATAGATCATTGATAATCCCTCCATCGGTGGAGAGCATCTTCGTAATGATCCCGGCTACAACAACCCAGGATACAAAGTGAGGCAGATATGATACCGTTTGCACGGCACGTTTGAAGAACATGCCTCTCATTTCATTCAGGAGAATAGCGAAGAATATCGGTACGATAAAACCGACAACTAGTCCCATCAAGCTCATTGCAAGCGTATTACGAAGTACCAGATAGAAACGATCATCACTGAACAGCTCTACAAAGTGTTTAAAACCAACCCACTCTTGATCACCAAACGATCTGGCAGGTTTATAATTTTGGAAAGCCATCGTCCATCCCCATAGTGGCAGATAGTTAAATACGAAAACCCAAGCTACGAATGGCAATGACATGAGATAGAGATATTTCTGCTGTTTCATTCTGTCCCAAATTCCGTTCCGCCGATTCTTTAAAGGCGGTTTGGGGTCACTGCTTCTGTTCGCGGAAGCGGATTTTTTTGTTAGCGTTTCCATCTCCGTTCCCCCTCCTCTGTTTTATAAAATAATCATACTCGATAGAGCGTTTTCAAAATACCATCTGGATTTTAGAGAAAATCATATAAAAATTAGATATAGACATATATAATCAGACATTAATTCGTTAAAATCAGTGATAAATTCTACTTTTAAATGATATTAAAGTAATATTAAGGTTAAACACTATCTAAAATGGTAAATTTCGAAAACGTTTTATAGTAATCGTTTACTTTGACCACATGGCATACAAAAAGGACCCTTTCGGGTCCCTCTGATTACAATGTAAACTGAATGGTTTGCAGTTTAACGATGCCGAGTAATTGCGCTACGGATATGGAGGTTGCTGGACGGAATTGATCTCCATTCAAATACGCAAGTATCTCCTGAAATAAGTAGGCGGCTTCCGGACGCTTCATTAAAGCCAGGTCAGCAAACGGAAGTGAGGATATCAAAATCTTGCCCTTTCCTACTTTTGCCTCAAAGGCATAAGCGAGTCGTTTGGCCCGATGGAAATGGTCCACCACTTCGATCAGCGGTTCCACCCCGGGCAACGTATCCAAACATATCGCTGGTGTCCCGTTCACCAAGTGATACCAATGCCAGTCCGAAGCTCCATCATGCGGGAAGGAGCCTAGTAGTGCTAGCTGTTTTCTCAAATACATGCCCATCGTTGCACCAGGCTGTGTAGCAAACATCAGGTAATTCCAGAATACAGGCAGATACTTGGTCTCCACTGAATCATATAACCCTTCTGCGGTTGGCTGTAGCCAAATACTCCCCCCGTTGACCACATAATCAACGACATTGGGTGTTAACGACTGAACGATAACCAAGTCAATCTCCCGATTTTTCAACAACTGAAATCCATCGATGCGATCTACGCAATCATCATGCGCTTCACCCAGGAATGGCTTCAACTCTGCCAAGGTATTCCAGAACCGATTCGAACCCGGATGAGACTGATAAAAAGGAAACGACCAGCCATGCCATACATTCGCTACAGTTCTGTCCAAATCGCCTGATATCAACTCCGCTTCGATCCGAAAAGCTGCTGCTCCTTCATGAGGAGCGGTAGCGACGATGCTTCCCAGTGACATGACCGACCCACATTGGATATCTCCGGTCTTCCATGCCCCTTCAGTAAATATCATATCATCGCTTATTAACTTCCACTGAATGACTGCTTCATCAAGCGGCTCCTTACCGTAGTGAGAGATGCGTACATCGACATGAATAGGTTCTCCGGCGTAAAATGTACGCTCCTTGCAGCTTAACAATAGCACCACGTCTGCGTTGAAACGCATGAATTCTTCTGGAGTTGTAACGCCTTTGTCATCCCAAAATACATCCAGAATGCCCGTCGTAGCATGTCCCTGCCCTGGAAAATCACGAATGTCCAGAAGCTGTACGCCCGCAGCGTCCGGTGTTCGCCGAATCCGCTCCATGGCTTCTTTTAAGGAACGTACCAGATGGGTACCACTGACCTGTTGAAAATGCTCCAGGTCCTCCATCATGCCTTTGTTTGTTAACGATTCTTCGATCGGTCGTAACCAACTAGGACGCAATACGCCAGTATACTTGGCTCGCTCTTGGGGCCGCACATACATGGTGTACTGTGCATGTTCGTGTCCAATGACGGGATGCTCCGCAAGGCGGGTGACTGCATGATAATCCAGTGTGGTATCCGGTACAGCAGAATATGCGGATTCCAACGGGGGATGCCAGTTCAACGATTGAATATAATAATCACCTTCCCGCCCATGCGCCGGAAGCTGTCCAAAACCTGTATTGTCCGTATATAAGCGGGTCGGGTCCATATCCCTTGCTCTAGATACCCATGCATTGAGTTCAGGGTGGCCATTCGGACCAATGAGTTCATTCCCCATGGAGAACATGACAAATGAAGGATGTCTATGCAGCGACTGAAGCAACCCGTCCAGTTCTTGTGTCAGATAGGACAATACTTCAGCTGGCGCAGACTGATTCGATTGCTCAAAGAAACGAGACCAATGTGGAAGTTCTGCCTGCACCAGCATGCCAGCTTCATCAGCCGCGTCCCAGAAAGGCTCAGGCGCGCTCCACCCATGCAGACGGACGTGGTTGAAGCCGTATGTTCTGGCGATTCGAAACTGCTGAAGATAATGTTCCTTATCCCACACAGGATAACCTGTCAGTGGAAAGATACAACAATCGACGTACCCGCGCAGATACACCGGTGTTCCATTCAATTCAAGCTGCTTCCCGTTTGTTGCAAAGGACCGAACACCAAATGATTGCTCCAGCCGATCCAATTCCTGCTCACCGTCATGCAGACGGATCACTGCCTTGTATAATTCGGGGGATTCATCCGACCATCTTGCAATAGATTTCCCTGTACCAAGTTCCAATCGCCACTGATCTATTACAGCGTTGATTTCAGTTAAACCTGCTGAGCTTATATCCACATGTGATGGATCACTCAGATTCACATTACAACTATATCGATCAAGCCATTTGCCATCCGGATGCTGGATATCCACATGTAATTGCATCGGTCTAGCGGATTCTTTTGCGGGAGCGCTTACAGTACAATCAACGAGAATGGTTCCATTCTCAGCATCTGGTTGAATACGTAACGTCTGTAATCGGCATGGGGGCAGACTGTCCAAATAAACACCACCTGTGATTCCACCCCAGGCTGTGGCCGTATGCAATGAATGAATATGGCTACCCGCCAGCGGAAGTTTCATCGTATTATCCACGCGGATCTCCACCCGATTCACTTCTCCCTGCTTCACCAGAGAGGTAACATCCCACTTCTGTTGATTCACCAGACTATCCTGCTGCCCGGCATACTGTCCATTGATCCAGAGATTCGTTGTCCATCGGACACCTTCCAATCTGAATACATAGTGGCATCCGGGATCGTCTGATGGAACATGAACATCCTGAGCATACCAGGCTGAGCCTTCATACTCGCGTACCTTGGTCCAGGTATCAAGCCTTTCGTATTCAGGCTCATCTCCGTATCCTTGCTCTTCCCATGAACCGGGAATCTGAATGGTCTCCCATGATGTATTTTCACACTGTGAAGGCGGTAATATCTCTTGCTCAACGAGTTTATCGGACTCCAGATCCAAACAAAACTGCCATTTTCCATTTAAGTTCAATGTATGACGTACAGCGCCTATATCAGACAAATTCATATCGTATAGCCATCCCTTCATCTGGATTCTTGTAAATCCAGTCTAAAATGTGAAACACTCCGTGACCATTGCTTATCATGGGAAGTGCATGGACAATATGATGAATCTGGAAATTTCTCAGCAATACCGAAAACGTTTTACACAATAGACAGGGGCAAAGCCCAGCACTCTATACTTATTCCTCGTTTATATCCTTAGCCGTTCCTTTAATTGATGATTGGGTTCTGGCCTGTTTGTAAGCGGAAGGGGATTCCCCTACATACTTCTTGAACTTACCGTGAAAATAGTCCACATTAGCATATCCCACTCTCGCCGCGACCTGATGGACCTTCAGTCCTTCGTCCAGCAATTCTTTGGCCTTTTCCATACGAACCTTGTCCAGAAATGCATTGAAATACTCTCCAGTATGATTCTTGAACAACTTACCCAGGTAACTGCTGTTATAGTTAAACACTTCTGCCAGTACTTCAAGCTTGAGATTCTCGCCAGGGTTACGCTGGATAAATTCAATCATCTGTTTCAATACAGTATCCTTGCTTCCCCCACCCATACGTTGAATAAGTCGATTCAAATGTTCCGATGCCATGACTTTGAGATCAGACATCGTAAATTGATGATAGACTTCATTAATCAGAACCGAATGTTCTTGCATAATGGAGTGCATATGTTGATTCGTCGCTGCAAGCTTGTTGAACGCCAGGGAAAATACCTGTGAGAACGCCGTCTTGATCGCTTGCTCTGTTCGGTGATATGGAACCAGGCGCTCTTCCATCTCACCCAGCACCCGCATAACGGACTCACTACTGCGGATGTCTAACGCATAATACAGCTTGTCCGCGAGTTCGTCTTCAACTGGCTCATGTGTTCCGTCCACAGCTTCAACTGCCGGCTTAACAACGCCTTTGCCTTCGCTACCTTCAGTCCACAGCATGATGCGCTTCTCCGTGAACAAGAAGCGTTCACCAAGTGTACGATTCGCCTGCGTGTATGACCGCGCAATTTCAGAAGTGGAGTGTACGGGTTCACCCACAGCACCATACATGTGGACCTCCCATTCTCCCAGAAGCCCTTCCAGCTCATCATAAAGAATTCTTGCAGATGACTCAGATGTGATTGTTTCCTTGCTTAACAACCCCAGACCGGAATGGAACGAGAATACGATACCTCGGTCTTTATGGTCAAATGCTTCAATCAGTTTGCGTTTCATAACACTTCCCCGTTGCAGGTCGGGGGCCGCATGCATCTCAAGCAGAATAATCTGATAGTGAGGCCAGTGCAGCCCCAGGCTGTCTTCTTCCATGCTGCCCGCACCTTCCAAACTGTCAAAGAGCAAAGCCTCAATCTGGTGCTCCAGATAGACAGTATCTTCACCAGCTTGACGTGCCATTGTCTCCTGTTCACGGGTCAGGATCGTAGCAATCCGCTCCAGTTCACTAATCATCTCATCTTCATCCACCGGTTTGAGCAGATAACCGTCCACACCAAAACTGATGGCTTTTTTGGCATAATCAAAATCGGCATAACCGCTCAATATCAAAAAGTGCGAATCCGGATGATTCCGGCGCACTTCTTCAATCACATCCAGCCCGGTCATACCGGGCATGCGAATATCAATAATCGTCAGATCAGGCTCCAATTCCTCAAACCGGGAGATGGCCTCACGCCCGCTGGCAGCTGTAGCGATGACCTGGAATCCGTATTTTTCCCACTCGATAATGGTTGTCAGTCCCTCACGTATGCTCGGTTCGTCATCCACCAAAAACACTTTATACATGTTGGTCCCCTCCTGCTGGCAAAGTGAAAGAAACCTCTGTTCCTTCCCCATATACACTCGTAATCTGTAATCCATATGGCTCCCCGTACGTCAATGTTAAACGTTGGTGTACATTACGCATGCCGATCCGACTCTTCTCCTGTTCCTCCGGACCACAGATAAACTGCATCACCTCAGCCAGTCGTTCTGGCGTTATGCCTGCACCATTGTCATCCACACGGATCTGCACAATGTTCTCTACTAAACGAATACTTATATGAACACGGACTGTACCCTCTTTGTTCTCCAGACCATGGACAATCGCATTCTCAACCAAGGGTTGAATAATCAAAGGCGGAATGTACATCTTCTCCACCTCGGGATCGATATGGATCTGGAATGCAAGGCGGTCGCCGTAACGAAATTTCTGAATTTCCAAATAGGAACGTACCATTTCAAGTTCAGCCTGGAAGGTTGTTTTTCCACTGCCAATCTCCAGACTCTTGCGCATCAGCTTGCCCAACAGCCTGACGATGTTGGCAATCTCTGCTTCTCCCTTAATATGCGCTTTCATCCGAATGGACTCCAGTGCATTAAACAAGAAATGGGGATTGATCTGACTCGCCATCATTTTCAGTTTAATCTCTTTTTGGGCGATTTCCAATTGATTGTTCTGTTCGGTCGCTTCTACCACCTGCGTCATGAGTTCATTGATACTTTTCACCATATAGTTGAACTGTCGTGACAGTTGTCCAATCTCATCGTTTCCATCAATCCGTGAAGTCACGTTCAGGTCTCCTAATGCCAGCTTGTTGAGGTGTTTACTCAGCCGGAGCAATCGGTTCGAAGTGAGGAACGAGATGATATATACGAATAGTAGGGCAATGACCAGCACCAGTATAATAAAAATCATGCCGATCAAGCTGACCGTGTTGGCGTCCTTGACTATATTTTTGGTGGCAAAAACCGAAATCACCTTCAGGCTGTTCATACTCGATCCAGGGCCTAACTCATCAATAACAATATTAGATGGTTCCCCCCGGAAATCACCTTCTATGGTGCCTTTCGCCTGATTCTGCAGATCAACGCCAAAATCAAGCTCATCCAGCGTTTTACCCACCAGCTCAGTATTCTTGGCTGCAACCACATACCCCTGCTCGTCCGTAATCATCGTCTCGAACTGTTCCTGACGCAACAATCCATTCAGCTCATCCTGATTGATCACAATCATCAACACACCCTCTGTCCGATACTCGGCAAAAGGTACTTTGCGCACCAGGCTGAGCTTGTGTACAGGATTATCTTCCTTGTCCGGAATGTAGAACCACCCGATGCTGGTTGTTTTCAGTGCCTGTTGGTACCAATAACTCTCTTCAGTCTGCTTGTCTACCGGGATGAATTCGAGGTTGTTGATCAATGTTGGGTTAGTTGAGTAAAAACGAATGCCGGCTATCTCACGGTACAAACGCCTGTACTCCTGAAAGTCTTTGTATGCAAGATACGCTGAGGTTAGCTCCACAACGCTCTTGTACCGCTTATTCACAATCTCCTTGAGATCCGCATTAAACATTAAAAGATTGGATATATCGGTGGGTACACGCAGCATGGTTGCCGTCTGGCTCTTGATCTTGTCCACATTGATGATCGTCTGTCCTATTGCATTGTCCAGGGCTTGCTGGCGAAAATAACTGGTCACAGCAAGACCCACAATCAGGACCGGAATCATGACAACCAGTACATAAGAAATGAGCAATTTATGCTTTAATTTGAGATTATTAGTGGTTCGTATCAGCCTTTTCAACATGTCTGCACCTTCCGTCATCTGTATAAGCGCTTACATATAAACAGCAGGATCAGGATGTTCTGTCCTTAGAATTAATCATACCACATAACCGTCAGAATTCGGATTGTCATTGCAATGGGTACTATACTGCCATGCAACAAATCAGCCTAACCTCTAACAAAAGAGGCACTCCCACGATTGGAAGTGCCTGCTTAGTATAGAATCTGTTCGTTTGTTATTAAGGACGAGGTGTACTTACCCCATTGAGGATCAGTTTAGGATGAATATCGGCGTTCAGCGAAGCGGAAACTGCACAATATTTTTCCTCAGCCATCTGGATGGCTTTCCAAATGCGATAATCCGGGATATCCCCATCGACTTTGAAGATCAGATCAATGGATGTGAAGCCTTTGGGCATCTCTTCACTGCGTGTGCCCTGCGCTTCAATCTCAATCGATTCAATTTTGTCCAGAAAAGCGTCCAGAATCATCGTAATATCGATTCCCATACAGCCCCCGAGACCCGCCAGTAACAATTCCATCGGGGTCGCCCCCTTGCTGTCACCACCATAAGCAGCAGTGGCATCCATGCCAACAGCGTAGCCAGAGGGTCCTTCGGAAGTAAACGCGCGTTTGCCTTTCCATACAGTTGTTACATTCATGATGTTATCCTTCTTTCTCAGAATAGGTTAATTTCAAGCGAAAAAGGTTTGCACTTGCCACTCCGATGACAGAATAACCTTCCGATCGCTGTTATCCCCAGATTTTTTGATTCCCTTCTTCAAGGGGAAAATCAGGGGATAAAGGCGCACGCTCCGCTTCTTCAGGTTTCTTCTGTCCTCTCCGTTCTTGTGCAAAAAGTTTAGTTGAACTGATATCGTTAACGACCTTAAATACCCGCTCCGGGTACGTTCGTTCTTCCGATCGCTGTTATCTTCATCAAAATTCAGTAATCTGTTGCAAGAAACGACGGGTGCGCTCTTGCTTCGGCTGTTCGAAAAAGGCCTGTGGACTTGCCTCTTCCACAATCGATCCATCCGCCATAAAGACGATTTTGTTCGCCACATTACGGGCAAACTTCAATTCATGCGTCACAACCAGCATCGTCATGCCTTCCTCTGCCAGCTCCTTCATGACGGAAAGCACTTCTCCGACCAGTTCAGGATCAAGAGCTGAAGTGGGCTCATCAAACAACATCACTTCCGGCTCCATTGCAAGTGCACGTGCAATGGCGACCCGCTGCTGTTGTCCACCGGACAATCGGGATGGATACGCATCCTGCTTGTCCGACAAGCCGACCCGATCCAGAAGAATCCGGCCGCGTTCAGCCGCTTCGTCCCGCTTGATTTTTTTCACCGTAACAAGACCTTCCATCACATTACCCAGCACTGTCTTGTGCGGATACAGATTGAATTGCTGGAATACCATGCCGGTCTGGCGACGAATCTCCAGTACCCGGGCACGCTGGACTCGCAGCGGATCTGCACTGTTAACCACAATGCCGTTCACTTCAATCTGTCCTCCAGACAACTCTTCCAGCCCATTCAGACAGCGCAGCAAGGTACTTTTGCCTGAACCACTGGGGCCGAGCAATACAACAATATCTTTGGCATCGACATGAAGATCGATGTTCGTAAGTACTTCATTTTTCTGAAAACGTTTGGTAAGTCCAGTTGTTGTAATCATCGGTTCTCTCCTCCCATCAGTAAGCCCGGGCCAACCGGCGCTCCACTTGTTCCAGAATGGCCGAGAAGCCGATACTCATGATCCAGTAGATCACACCAATTGCCAGATAAAATGGCATGTTCAATGCATATTGTGATACCAGCAGTTGTGCTGACCGTAATAACTCAGTAACACCAATCGCCGCCACAAGTGATGTTTCCTTCAACATGCCAATAAAGGTGTTTCCCATCGGCGGGATGGCAATGCGTACAGCCTGCGGGAAGATAATCCGTCTCATCGCTTGAGCCGGGGTCATTCCCGTTGCATATGCAGCTTCCGTCTGTCCTTTAGGCACAGCCTGAATGGCTCCACGGAACGTCTCCGACAAAAATGCACCTGCATTCAGACTCAGTCCCAGACAGGCAGCCGTGAGTGATCCCAAGGTCACTCCATAATCGACCAATCCGTAATAAATAACGAATAATTGCACCAGCAGCGGGGTTCCCCGCATGATGGATACATAAAACCTTGCGATCAACCTCAGCCACATCGGTCCCTTCAGACGAGCAATCGCAACAAGGACCCCGATGATAAACGCAAAAAACATGGAGATCACAGTTACATACAGCGTATAATAGGCCCCCTTCAGAAAGAAGGGGATATTCTCAAATACCAGTTCCATGGGTCAAATCTTCCCTTCGCCTTGCAGGTTCATTATTGCGCAGGCTCTTCACCAAACCATTTTTTGAAAATGGTATTGTACGTGCCATCATCCTTCATGCCTTTGAGAGCATCATTCAGCGCTGCTACGAGTTCTGGATTGTCTTTGCGAACAGCGATACCTGCTTGGTCACTCTTGATTGCTTCGCCCACAGCTTTGATCTTTAATCCGTTGGCATCAACAATCGGTTTCAGTGCGTACATGTTGTTGATTGTGGCGTCAATCCGTCCAGCATTCAGGTCTTTCAGTGAAGAGATGACATCGTCATAGGTTTTAATCGTGAAGTCTCCCACTTTAGGTAACACTTCATTACGCAGATATGATTCATCATTTGTACCCAAACCTACGCCAATTGTTTTCCCTTTGAAATCTTCCAGCTTGGTAATATCGTTATTGTCTTCTTTGACAATGATTTTAACTTGGTTCGTAATATACGGATCACTGAAGTCGAGTACTTTCTTACGATCATCGGTAATCGTCATCTGGCTGATAATGGCATCCAGCTTTTTGGCTTGCAGACTCGGTGTCAGACCAGAGAACTCCTGGGATACAAATTCAACTTTAACCCCAAGACGTTTCGCAACCTCACGTGCGATATCGGCATCGTAGCCGTCCATTTCTTTTTTATCGTTCAGGAAGTTGTATGGTGCATATGTGCCCATCATGCCTACTTTGATCACGCCAGCAGACTTGATCTGCTCCAGTTCATTGCTTGCCTCTGCACCATTTGTACTTCCATTGTCTGTCGCCTTACTACCACAAGCACTAAGTACCAGCACGGTCATCAGCAGAATTGCTGTCAAAGACCAGCCTTTACGAGTTTTCGATCCATATGTTTTGTTCATTACGTTAACTTCCTCTCAGTCGTGTATTAATCTGGGTGTACATTTGGTTACTTTATTGTGACTAAACCGCAGTTGTACCCATTATTCCCTGCTATTTGTTTAATCATGTGAATCTTATGTGCCCAATAGTCCGTAAAATTCAAAGCTTGCTGCCTCAGATGCCAGCGATGAAGCTGTCATGGCTGAGAATTTGCTGTGCAACTCATCGGAACCGAACAACCAGCGTGATATCATGCCTTCAATCATGCTTACCAATAACGCTGCTCGAAGCGGTACATCCATGCCCTTAGGCAACATGCCGAGTTCGATGGCTCGTTCCATATTGTGACGAAACGCAGTTTCCACAGCATTACGTGTCTCCTCAACCAGGCGTTGTACGGATTCTTCCGTCACGATGCCTTTGAGCAACAGTTCCATAAAATAGCGATTCTGCGCGGCAAACAAGAACAAGTCAGTGAACAGCCTTTCCGATGCTTTCACCATATCCTCTACCGATCCGGCATCCTTGCGATACCCTTGTCCGATCGCCTCAAGCAACTCCTCCTTGCCCGTTAAGACAATCTCTGAAGCAATGGCTTCTTTACTCTTGAAGTGCCAGTAGAATGTCCCTTGCGCCACACCAGCCTCGCGGACGATATCGGAAATTTTCGTCTGATGGTAGCCTTGGGTTGCAAAACGCTCCATCGCTATGCGTATTATTTGGTCCCGGCGTTCTTCACCGGGTTCCAAACCGTTAATTTTGGTCATTCATGTAACCCTCCCGATTGATCAGTCAGTCAGTTAATTTATATCCTATGGGATAACTAGGTTTTTGTCAATATAGTTTTAAACAAATGGTTACAAGTATAAGTTGAAGTTGAGCGTATTTGTGATCATAATAGGTGATAGTCTTGTTCAGATGAACAGGCATGGTCAAGCAGGACAGCCCGTGCTGTAACCTGTATTTCAAGGAGGAAGAGAATTGGATATTATATCATCCATTATTATGGGCATCATCGAAGGTTTGACAGAATTTTTGCCCGTTTCCTCCACTGGACACATGATTCTGACTGCCCATTTGCTCGGTTTATCAGAGGACAACGAGTCAGTCAAAACGTTTGAGGTGGTTGTTCAACTCGGGGCTGTACTTGCTGTTGTTGTACTGTATTGGAACAAATTCATTGATATGTTCCGCTTCACCGGAGGAAGCAGACCTTACTCCCGCCGCCTCAATCTGGGACATATCTTCCTGGCGATGGTTCCTGCCGTAGTCATCGGACTTGTATTCCGCGATTGGATCAAAGCACATTTGTTTGGTCCGGAAACAGTGCTGTACAGTCTCGTTATAGGTGGTATATTGATGATCGTGGCCGAACGCTGGAGCCGGAAGAGTGGGCGGATTACTACCCATGATGTCGATGATATTTCCTACAAACAGGCATTCGCGGTGGGTATATTTCAGATCTTGGCATTGTGGCCAGGCTTCTCCCGTTCCGGGTCAACGATCTCAGGCGGTCTCTTTGCAGGGGTAAGCCGTGTAGCCGCTGCGGAGTTCACATTCCTCGTGTCTGTGCCAATTATGATTGGTGCTACGGGATATGACCTGTACAAAAGTATCGATCACCTGAACGGCAGTGATTTTCCAATCTTTGCGATTGGATTCATCGCTGCTTTCATCGTCGCCATGCTTGCGATCAAGACGTTCCTGTCCATTTTGAAAAAATTGAGCCTGACCGTCTTTGCTGTGTATCGCTTTGTCTTGGCAGCCGTGTTCTTTATTATTTTGATGTAAGCATTACAATTCAAGTAATTAG
The DNA here is from genome assembly GCF_038002525.1 of Paenibacillus sp. FSL K6-4396. Taxonomy (NCBI): domain Bacteria; kingdom Bacillati; phylum Bacillota; class Bacilli; order Caryophanales; family Paenibacillaceae; genus Paenibacillus; species Paenibacillus sp. FSL K6-4396. The sequence continues at coordinate 6,105,097 of NZ_JBBOCR010000001.1, forward strand.
ACAGGCAAAATCAATGGCGGCCTCACGTTCCCTTGGGAAGCGAGGCCGCCATATTTTATATTCTGAACTATGTTTCTGTTGCTTCACGATTCTGTTGCTGCTCCAAAGACAGGAATATCCGTAATTAGAAGAAGCCTGATTCTTCATTACTTCCTTCTTTAGTGGGTTGGATCATTGGTAATGCCGACTAGGTTTATTATGTATCATGGACAACCATATTTATGTTCACTTCTGAAAGCAGCCTGTCTAATACCACTCTTTTATTTGAAAGTTCCGGTGTTTCTTTCGATTCTTTAATCTCTCACGCAGATTATATCTATTCTCCTTTTGTTCCTGCAGCATTTGCTTCACCCCGATCATCAACAATCGGTATCTTCGGTCATCATTGTGACTTAATTGGTGCATTTCTTCAAAAATTTCATTCTTCATACGGATCTTGTTCACTCCAAATATTCAGTTTGTTCTCACAGTATACATGGGAGCACTGAACAAATTCTAAACAAGCGTTGTTTCTCAACACAGTTATTCAAATGCACATCATGCGGACTGGAATGAAACAGAAAAACCCCTTCCGTCGCAGGACAAGAAGAGGTCTCTTTAGCTAGGTTATTTAAACAAACTGCTGATGCCTTCGTACGCTTAAACTTTGGATTCAAGCGTCTCCAGATACTCGGAGATTTGAGCAGGTGTTTTAGCCCATTTGCTATGCAGATGTGCGATTTTCTTGCCGTTCTGGAAGACGAGCAAGCTTGGAATGCCGCGTACACCATTTTCTTCGGCAAACGGCTGGAACTTCTCTGCATCCAGGGCATAGAAGGTTTTGTCCGCATGTTGGTCGATAACATCCCCGATAAAACGATCCAGGTTTTTGCAATCCGGACACCAGGTTGTATCAAATTTAATGACGGTAAAACCATCAGAGTTAATTGTATCCAGATATTGCTGTTCACTTTGAATTCTTTCCATATGTCTTCTCTCCCTTATATGTTCCTTTTTTGGCTGATCTCCATTGTACCTCGTATGGTTACAATTGAAAATAGGCTTAATAGAGTTAACGATGCTGCTTGTACAGATTAGCGGGACTGAGTTCTCGTATTTCCTGAATTTCCGCAGCGGTGAGTTCAGGCGAATTCGAAGCAGCAATATTGTGCAGTAACTGTTCTCTTGAACTGGCACCAGGGACAACTGCTGCTACGGCAGGATGGGATAACGCGTAGCGAATAGCTGTCTGAGCCATACTGCGTTGGTCTGTAACAAGACGACTTAGCCCTTGCCGAATGGTATATAGTTGCTCTGGCGTATAGTCCAGATAACCTTTGTCTGCCTTGGCAGATCCGGAATCGGCAAGCACTCCGCTAGCTACGGGCCCACGGGCAATTACGCTGATCCCCTTTTGTTCCAATAAAGGCAGCACTTCTTCTTCCGCTCTGCGGTCAGCAATGCTGTACTGGTTCATCACACTGACGATGGATGCCCTCTTTACATACTCCCGAATCACATTGGGACGAATGGAGGAAATTCCGTAATATCGGATAAGTCCTTCCTTCTTCAGTTCCTCAAACGCTTCGATTGTCTCTTCGATGGGATCGTCCAAGGTCCCGCCATGCAGCTGATACAGATCAATGTAATCGGTCTGCAACCGCTTCAGACTTTCATGTACAGCCTGCTTAATGTAGGCTTTGGACGGGTCCCAAGACCAGCCCTCTTTACCCGGCAGACGACGATTACCTACTTTGGTCGCCACAATGACCTGGTCCCGACGCCCTTTAATAGCTTGTCCTACAATCTCTTCATTACGCCCTGCGTCGTACAGATCGGCTGTATCCAGCAGATTGACCCCATGATCCAGAGCCTCATGAACCAGGCCCACAGTGTGTTCCATTTCAGTTCCAAGTGACATACATCCCAGCCCAATCTCAGACACCATCAGTTCGGATGTACCCAGACGATTTTTCTTCATATGTGCATCTCCCTCCATACGTTCTGCAAGTATCCATTGTATCATTCTTGCTGGCAAAAATCGCATTACACACAAAAGCAAGGGATTGCTTTTGAATGCACAAAAAAACCTGGAACGACTTCATCTCCAGGTTTCTCATGATCATCATTTGGAATTCAAGCGATAAACGAGCTATCGCAATCTATTTCACTTCCACACGTGGTCTGGTTTTACTTGTTCCATTGGACGAATTGGAGCTTTTCATCATACCCGAGACCGTGCTAAACAGCTTATCTCTTGCTTGTTTGTTCCTCATCAGATAAGTCACACCTGCGCCGATCGCCGTCATGAGTATTCCTCTTCTTTTAGACATGTGCTTCTCCTCCTTCAGGATAAATGTACATCGTGTCTTGTTTGACAATTACCCTGTGGGAGCAAAACGAAACGAAGTACAGGCTTGATCGCAGAAAAAAAAGATGACCTCCGAATTCAATTCAGCGGTCATCTTCCAATCGTCCAGTTGAAACATCAACCGAACGAGATAAATCATACAAGCTTTCTTACAATCAAGACAAACGTCCATGTCCAATTAATCAGATGGCGTTGCCACATGGGTCATTTCTTCATGTTTGTAGGTCGAACCATCCGCGGTCAGATAGAAGTGACCAATCGGATGCAGATCTTCATCCAATTCGTAAACAAGCGGAATGCCTGTCGGGATATTGAGCGCCATCACGTCGGCTTCGGACAATTGGTCCAGATGCATGACGAGTGAACGGAGCGTGTTACCATGCGCAGAGATCAGCACTCTTTTGCCAGTAGACACCATCGGTTTAATCTCCGCATTCCAGTACTCCAGAACACGCTTCGAGGTATCCATCAGGTTCTCCGTAAAAGGGATGGTGCATCCGAGCCGCTTGTACTTGTCCAGATCCTGCACATATCGGTCATCGGTTTCGTCCAGTGCCGGGGGAGATACGTTCACGGATCGTCTCCATTCCTTTACTTGGTCTTCCCCATACTTCAGAGCAGTCTGCTGTTTGTTCAGTCCTTGCAGCGCACCATAATGGCGTTCATTCAGCTTCCAAGTCTTCGTAATGGGAATCCACATGAGGTCCATTTCATCCAGCGCAATATCGAGTGTTCGGATAGAACGTTTCAGCACGGATGCATAGGCGTAATCAAAATCAAATCCCTGTTCCTTCATGATCTTCCCTGCTTTACGAGCTTCTGCGTAACCATCCGTCGTCAGATCCACATCTGTCCATCCGGTAAAACGATTCTCTACATTCCACATGCTCTGTCCATGGCGAATCAAAACAACTCTGTACATAAACGTGAACCCTCCTTCCATGGAAACATTACCTGCAAGTCAAACTAATTAGCACAGTGAAACGTTCATCACATTAATAATATGGTGCCATCATCAGGTATACTACAACACCTGTAGAACTTACATACAGCCAGATTGGCATAGTCCAACGTGCAATTTTACGGTGTTTCTTCAATTGATTCGTCCAACCCCATACCAGTGTGAACAACGCCAATGGAACAATGAGGGCTGCCAGTATACTATGGGTAATCAGAATGAAGAAATAAATGGAACGAATGATGCCCTCGCCGCCGTATTTGGACGTCTCTGGTGAGAGGTAATGAAACGTCAGATAGGTCACGAGGAATAACAGTGTTGTTGAGAATGCAGCAAGAATAAATCGTTTGTGCAGCTTCACATTCCGCTTGATAATAGCAATAAGCGCTGCAAGCAGGAAGATGAAGGTAAAGCTGTTAAACACGGCATTAAACCGCGGCAACACCGTAATATCAAAGGTTACATCACCTTTGTACCCAATAGACGGTGCGAAGAACAATAATAAAATAATGACATTAGCGAGAATGGAAATCGTGATAATGATACCTGCAAAATTTTTATTGCTCGTCGGGGATGGGATGTTCGGTTCCCCTTTGTTATTTTTGCCCAATGCAAAATCCTCCTCATATCCTAACTTCTATGTTCTATATCATTATATCTCGGCAATTCCGGGCTGTTAAGTGACAACACTCTGAACAAAAACCGCTGCACTCCCCTATAAAATGCCCCTTTACGGCCGTTTTCAATCAAATCCAAACCGGCTCCCATTTACCCAAGTCTTTATTTGTGGTATAATTAATGCAATTAATCACATACGCGTTGAAACTGGAGGAGCCTGTCACCAAGGGCCCCTCTTTGTCTTTTTTAGGCATAAAAGCGGCACTCTTAACAAGCGCTGTTTTTATGCCTTTTTTTGTTCTAAAGGCTTGGAATGATCCCCCCTTGGGCAGGTAAACCTATAAACGCTACTGCTGGAGAGGAGCACACCTATGGAATTTATTTTGGTTCTTGCACTTATTTTAATCTTTACCAAACTTGCCGGTGATCTATCCGTCAGATTGGGTCAGCCGTCGGTACTGGGGAAACTGATTGTGGGTGTCATCCTCGGGCCTGCAATTCTCGGTTGGGTTCAGCAAAGTGATTTCGTCCATTATATGGCCGAAATCGGGGTACTATTGTTGATGTTCATCGCTGGATTGGAGACCGATCTGGAACAATTGAAGAAAAACTGGAAAGCAGCCTTTGCTGTTGCTGTGGGTGGTATTATTTTACCATTCATCGGAGGATACGGTTCGGCCATGGCGTTCGGTATGTCACAGACACACGCATTGTTCTTTGGACTTTTATTCTGTGCCACGTCCGTCAGCATTTCCGTTCAGACACTAAAAGATATGGATCAACTCAGCTCTCGTGAGGGTACAACAATTCTTGGTGCAGCTGTTGTCGATGATGTTCTGGTCGTTGTCATTCTTGCTGTTATGATGAGCTTGCTGGGTACAGGCGGAGGAGACACTTCGATTTCTCTGCTTATCGGCAAGAAGCTGTTATTCTTTGTGATCATCATCGCTGCCAGCTGGTTCCTTGTTCCTCGCATCATGAAGTGGATGGCACCACTGAAAGTAACCGAGACCGTCATTACTGCGGGGCTGATTATTTGTTTTGGCTTCTCCTACTTTGCGGAGTGGATGGGTGTTGCCGGAATCATTGGTGCATTTGCCGCTGGGATCGCCATCTCCCAAACCAACTTCAAACATGAAGTTGAAACCAAACTGGAACCGATCGCCTACGGAATTTTTGTTCCGGTGTTTTTTGTCAGTATTGGTTTGAATGTCACGTTTGATGGTGTGGGTTCACAAATTTGGTTTATTGTCGTTATAAGCCTCATTGCAATTGTAACCAAGCTGATTGGTGGCGGAGCTGGTGCACGACTGACTGGATTTAATATGTCATCTTCATTGGCCATTGGCTCAGGAATGATATCAAGAGGTGAAGTTGCGCTCATTATCGCTTCAACGGGACTTGCTTCCGGCTTACTTGATCCGGAATACTTTACGAGCGTAGTAATCATGGTCATAATCACTACACTTGTTACGCCACCTCTGCTCAAAATTACCTTTGCACGCAAAAAGGGTGAAAAGCAAGTCGAAAGAGGAATTGAAGAATCACATTTAAGTGGGTAACTGTAAAAGAATATCTACGTTTAGCTTACCTGATGGCTTTGTAAAAAAAATTTAGTTTGGGAGATATTGGCTATATCTTCTTTAGAAGATTCAATACGTTCGTGAAGCACACGCCGCTTTGATCCATTCCTCCCCTTCAACATGAAGGTTAGAGGTGATCAGAGCGGTTTTTTTGTATTTTTACAAGTCATACGTATTCGTTACTCACTCAAGTTCGCTATATCGTAGAAAACAAAAAAAGACCACCTTACACTCAAGAGGTCTTCCATCCTTGCCTGTTGTTACAACAGGCCGTCCCATTTTAAGTTAACACGCCAACATAAAAACCAATCGAGATAAAGACAACACACCAGACGAATGCACCAATGCCCGATACAACTACGTACCTGCCAATTGCCATCTTGCTGATCCCGGAGAAACAGCACATGAGATGACGAATGCCTGGAATGAAGTAACCCAGGATGATGGACCAATACCCATATTTGAGGAACCACGACTCCACCCTGCTGAATCGTTTGGCATTCACGCCGACCCACTTGCCGTATTTTTCAACCAGCGGCCTGCCCGCTTTCTTGCCAATCATGTAGCTCAGCAGCCCTCCGGTAAATGCGCCACCGAAACTGACGGCGATGGATACGGAGTAATTCAATACCGAGATGGAGGCGAGATAACCGACAAAAGTCATCATCACCTCATCCGGAATCGGCATGCCAATAACGCCAAGAGCCAGTAGTCCGTATATTGCGAAATAACCATATTGACCAATAAATTCTTTTGCAAATTCCATACTGACTCGCTCCTTATTTCGGTTCCACAATATCCTTCTCATGTGAGGCTAACACTTGTTTTAGAGACGGGAATCGGATTTGGCTCACCATGAGACCGGATAATACAATAATGACAAGATAGGCTACACCATGTGTGAAATAAGGACTCCAGAGTGCGAAAAAGGACATCAGACCTCCCGCAAATGTAATCGGCATTCCGACAAAACCACTGCTTGCTGTCTTCTGACAGTTATAACGGGCCAGACGCAAAGCACCGCAAATCGGAAACAATGCAGTCAGTGCCATCCCCAGCACACTCACTTCAAGCATGGAATTCAGGTACAGAATCAGCACGGGCGCTGTTCCGAATGAAACTACATCTGCAAGCGAGTCCAGAGACTTGCCGAACTCACCCTCACAATGCAATTTACGAGCCGCATACCCGTCAAACAGATCAAAGAACATCGCTACCCATATCATCATTACAGCCAGGGCAAATTCACCATGAATAGCCATAATGACTGCCAGCATGCCTGAACTCAGATTCCCCAAGGTTAAAATCGATGGTAAAGACTTCATAAGATTTGACTCCCTTTCGTACTAGGCTTTAGGAAAAATAATATAAAAACGGACTCCATCCGGTGTATTCTCCACTCCATAACTGCACCCATGCAGATCAAGAATCTGCTTCGCAATGGCCAGACCAAGCCCGGTCCCCCCCATTTTACGATTACGTGAGCGCTCTACCCGATAGAACCTCTCCCATATATACTGCCGCTCAGCTTCAGCTATCTGCTCGCCCTTGTTCTCAATGGAAATATGGACAAAACCTTCACGCCTGCTAATCTCAATAGTTATATCGGTATGTGGTATTGCATGACGTATAGCATTCATCATGATATTGAAAATAACTTGCTCCAGCTTGCTTCGGTCACCCTCAACCGTCTGTTCTGTTGTGGATACAAGCACCACATCCAATCCTTTGTCCTTCAGTTGCGGACCCAGACGGCCGGCGATATCTTCAATCATGTCAGCCAGTGCAACAGCATCCGTATTTAATTGAACCGCTGAGGATTCCAGTCGCACCAGATCCAGCATCTCTTCAACCATCGTTTCCATTTTGATCGCCTCATCGGCAATGATCTCAATGTAACGCTCCCGTTTGCTCTCACTCACGCCATCCTTCAGCCCTTCAGAATATCCCTTAATAATGCTGATTGGAGTCTTAAGTTCATGTGATGCATCGGCAAAAAACTTGCGCTGACGCTGTTCAATCTCCTGCTTCATTTCCATATCTGTACGCATCTGCGTGTTGGCCTGCCTCAGCTCTTCCAGTGTCTGACCCAAGGTTCCCGATAAGGCATTAAGGCTGTTAGACAGACTGCCGATTTCATCATTACGCCGGATGGGTGATTTCACCGTGAAATCCAGCGTAGACATTTTCTTGGCGACATGATTCAAGGCCAAGAGCGGCTTCGTTACAATTCGGGACAGGAGTAACGCCAGCAACAGAATCAATATAAATGCCCCAATGCCAAAATACGCATAGAACAAACGTGTTGCCTCATTCGCTTCCCTCATCTCCTGTAGAGAGGTGAGCGAGAAGATCAGTTGCTGCTCGGGTCCGGAACGATGCACTGGAGCAATGGTGATGACATTGCGAACACCGCTCCAGCTATCCATCCATTCTTCATTAAGCATTTTGCCATTCGCCAAGGCCAGTTGGTCTTCGGTGGATAATGGGAACCGGCTATCCAGGGCTTGCACCAGCAGTCCCTGCCTCTGACTCCACGTTGCCAGATTGGGAAGAACTACCTCGGTCAATACGCCTGACCATTCCTTTACCGGTTCAATTGATTCCTGAAAGCTTTCTGTTCCCCATGCGGCAGAAGTGGCATCCTGGATTTTGAATGGATAGACCATGGACCCGCTTGCCGGTCCTCTCACCGTCAGTTCTTGCCCATACTTCAGATGGGATGTAATCCAGCCAGCATTCTCACTATTGATAAACAAGGACAAGGACACCTTCACGTGACTCCCATCCTCTTGAAGCAACGTAATGTGGAACGGGTCATTAACCAGTCTTCCTTTATTCGTCAGAATGACCAGGTGTGATTGATTCTGACGCATGAATTTCCCGGTCTCCTTGGCTAGCTGTAAATCACTCCAATGTCCATTGGAATATTGCTGTTCGAACTTGGACAGCTTTTTCTTCATACTGCTGACCTTTTGATGCTGATAGAAGTCGGGGAACCAGACCAACTGGGCAAAAACCGTCGTCCCATATAGAAGAACCAGACATCCTGCCATGACCAGGAAAAGCTTCATCGTTACGCCATTTCTTCTCATGCTTCTGCCTCGAAACGATATCCAGTGCCAATCACCGTCCGGATACACTTGGCTTCATCACCCAATTTGCTGCGCAGCTTCTTGATGTGGGTATCCACAACACGTGAGTCCCCTTCAAAATCAAATCCCCAGATCCGATTCAAAATGGCATCCCGGGACAACACAATGCCTGAATTACGCACCAAATAAAGCAACAGATCATATTCCTTTGGTGCAAGTTCCACTTCAATTCCGTCCTTCTCCAGGCGTCTGGCCCATGGATCAAGGGTTACCTCTCCGAAGTGAATCACACCCTGCTCTCGTCCAAATGCACCTTCAACACGCTTCATTAATGTCTCTGCACGTGCAACCAGCACACGTGGACTAAACGGCTTGGTGACGTAATCGTCTACGCCCAGCTGAAATCCATGAATTTTATCGTCATCCTCGGACCGTGCAGTCAGCATGATAATAGGTACGGTGGATTGGGATCGAATATGCCCACATAACGTCCATCCATCCATTTCAGGCATCAAAACATCCAGAATAACCAGATCCACCTCATGCAGAGCCAACAGTTCCAGTGCCTGTACTCCATGCTCTGCTTCTATGACGTTCCATTGTTCTTTTATGAAATAATCGGCCACAATCTCACGAATGCGGCTTTCATCTTCCACCAGAAGCACTGTTCTGATCATGGCCGACTCTCCTTTTTAGATTTCTGATGATAACATACCTATTCCATGTGTCGTTCATGTGTCCACACATGTTTTGGAATGCTCCCATGATATATACGACTAATATAAGCCAAAAGTTACTAATTTTTATAAAAATTCGCATAAAAAAGAAGCCGTCAACGAGCATGCTCCTGCTCATTGACAGCTACTTGAATGAAATCGAAGTGTGTTATCCAGAATTGATGCGCTACTGCGCGCTCCCTGGCAACACTTAACGTTGTTGCTCCAGACGGTGTGCCACATGCAGTGTCGGGCCAACAAAACGGTTCAGCGGGAATCCGCCGGCAATCGCTTTGGTCACGAAGGCTTTACCTTCACGAACAGCCTCTTTCACTGAAAGACCACGAGCCAATCCTGCGGTAATCGCCGCAGACGTCGTGCAGCCCGCACCATGCGTATATCCGGAGCCGACAACATCGGCTTCAAACCATTCGTAGTTGGTTCCATCATAGAGTAGATCCATTGCTTTACCCGGGCTAATGACACCTCTGTCCTTGATCAGAACATGTTTCGAGCCATGGGCATGAATTGCTGCTGCCGCTGCTTCCATCTGTTCCTTGGAGCGAATTGGTCCACTCTTCGCCAGTTGGGATGCTTCGAACAGATTAGGTGTAACCAGATCAGCACCTGGCAACAGGAATTCGATCATCGCTTCCGTATTTTCCGGTTGCAGTACTTCGTCTGTACCTTTGCATACCATTACCGGATCGATAACGATCTGTGGCAGACCGCTGCGACGAATATGTTTTGCTACCAATTCAATAATATCTACTGAACCGAGCATACCTGTCTTCATGGCATCAAAACCGATGCCGTCCAGAACAGTGCGAAGCTGCGCTTCAACTACATTTAATTCAACAGGAAAGACCTGGTGATCCCATGTTTCGGGCTCCATTGCCACAACCGTAGTCAGTACGGTCATGCCATACACACCCAGCTCCTGAAAAGTTTTCAAATCAGCTTGAATACCTGCACCGCCGCTCGTGTCCGAACCAGCTATTGTTAATGTTTTTGGAATCGTCATGGTAGTTGCATTCTCCTTCGTGTCTCAGTTGACATTATCCTATCCCTTGTACGAGCGGATGTCAATGGCATCTGAAGCCATACAGAGCATGGTTTTCCGAATGATTCAGTTCACATCTTTTGTCTCCAGACGAACCATGGACATCAAAGCAATCCATATCCCTATTGCTCCAAGGGTCAGAGGGATAATAATAAGCGAATGAATGGAAACTTCCGACCCGTTGAATCCGGAGCAGACAATCAAAACCAGCAAAATGGACGAGACCATTGTAGTTGTGACAGAATGCTTCCGCATACCGAAGAATAGGGGAATGAGTGCCATACACGCAGCCGATAAAGAACTCATACTGTACTTCACCAGAAGTCCCCATATATCCTGATTCGTCAATGATCCGGGAATGAAGGAGTAGAATTGATTAACAATCAACAGCAGTGAACCCATCAACAGATCGGTAACCATAATCATCACAAATGTAAAACCAAACACGATAATCAATTTGGCAGCAATGATTTTATGACGCTGGATGGGATAGGTGAACATGACGTTCATCGTTTTATTTCTATACTCACTGATCACCAGCTTGGATAATAAAGCTCCTGCAAATATGATAAAGGTCGCTCTCACAAACGTATCAATAATCATAAAGGCGGTCTGGTAATCACCATAGGCATAATCTTCTGCTCCCACATCCACGAATCCAATCATGATCAAGAAAAGAAGAACGGCTATATTGGCAATACCTGCACCTGCAAAATTACGTGCAAAACGGTGCTTCCGCATCTCAAGTCTGATTAGTTTAAGCAACGTCTTCATCCCCTTTCACAAGCTTCATGAAGTGTTCTTCCAGGGAATGAGCCCGTTTGGATATCGATTCGATCTCAATGCCGTGTTGGATCAGCTTGGTGTTCAGTTCCGATGGAATGATTCCCGGATCATAGATACGTAACGTTTGGTCATCAACCAGTTTATAATTACTCAAACCAAGCTGGTGTTCAATGACATAGGTCGCTTTGCGGATATCCACCGCCTGTAACTCAATGTACTCATTTTGACTTCCACGTATGCTCTCCATCGATACTTCCTCCACCAAGCGACCGCCGCGAATGACACCAACTGTGTCCGCAATCTGCTCTATCTCGCCAAGAATGTGACTGGAGACCAGCAGGGTAATGCGATACTCATTGCTAAGGCGCTTGAACAAATCTCGCATCTCCCGGATCCCTACAGGATCCAATCCGTTGATCGGTTCATCCAGAATGAGCAGTTCTGGTGTGGTTATAAGTGCACGAGCCAGTCCGAGCCTTTGCTTCATGCCCAAGGAGAAGTCCTTGACCGGTTTCTTGCCCGTATCCTTCAGCCCTACCATTTCCATCGTGTTGTCGATGATCTTTTTGTTATAGAATCCCATGTATTCACAGTGAAGCTCCAGATTCTCGCGAGCAGACAGTCTATCGTAGAAAAAAGGATATTCAATAATGCTGCCCATTCGCTTCAGCACTTCATAGGAGGTCGGTGTAAGCTTCTCCCCAAACAGTTCTATCTCCCCTGTGGTTGGTTTGACGAGATTGGTGAGCATCTTCATGATGGTTGTTTTACCAGCACCATTCGGACCGAGGAATCCATAGATCTCACCTTGCTTAATATTCATATTGACGTTGGATACAACCTCCACCCCTTCATATACTTTAGTCACATCTATTGTTCGTGCGATATAATTCATCGTCCTTGTTCTCCTTTACGTCCCCTGTCCGGGTTCCTATATCTATATTGTAAAGAGAAAAGTCTTCTTTTTTATTAATCAAATCTTACAAAAACCTTAAGTCTGACCGGACACGCCAACGCAGGGTCTACCAAGCCTTTAAGGTAACCGAGAATACAGTCCGTTGATGTGGCACACTATACAAGTGAATACTTCCACCCATCCGCTCAACTAGCCGTTTCGTAATGGTCAGACCCAGGCCGCTGCCTTGATAGAGTCGATTGCGGGAATCCTCCAGTGTATACATGCGTTCAAACACACGACTATGCTCGCTCTCAGGAATCCCTTTTCCCTGATCCCAGATCTGTAGCGTCACAGGTCCGCCTATCGAATGATCAAGTGAAAGTCCCAGTACCTTACCCTCTGCTCCATATTTCATTCCATTGGTAATGAGATTATCCAGCACACGGTCCAATGCTTCTTCATTCGCTTGTACGAAGAGATCACCATCAGGTATCTCCAGCTCCACGTGCAACCCCAGATTCGTCAACATTTCATAAAAGGAAAGCATTTTCAACCGGCATAATTCGCTTATATTCACTCGACTAAGCACCAGCTCCGTGTCTCCAGATTCCAGCTTCGCCAGATCAAAAAAGGAATGGATCAAACGCAGCACTTCCTGCGCCTTATCTTGTATTTTCTCCGTCATAATCTTCCGTTCCTGATCGGTCAATGATGGACTATGCAGCAAGGTCTCACTATAACCCAGCACAACGGTGAGTGGCGTTTTCAGATCATGCGAAATGTTGGAGAGCATGTTACGCATCTCCTTCTCCTGGTTCGCATAACCGGCCTTAGCGCGGTGCGCATGATCCAGCAGCTGGTTCATGTCTTTCAGAAGCTGACTGACTTGGTCATCACTATTGAATACAAGCAAACGCTCAAAGGTGCCTTGATCCAAAATATCGGATATTTTTTGATGAATATAGGTCAGGTGTTGGTTTCTTTTCCGGAATTTCAACCACAATATAATGAAGGCAATGGCCAGAATACCTGTCGTGATGGCAAAAATCAGTGTCATCCCTGCTCCGCCTCCAGCTTATACCCGATGCCCCAGAGTGTCTTGATATATTGGGGAGCCGAAGGGTCCGCCTCCAGTTTCTCACGCAGACGACGCATATGTACGTTAATGATATTTTCGTCTCCATAATAATGATCGTTCCAGACAGAAGCGTAAATCTGAGCCTTGGTGAACACTTTGCCAGGATGGGTAACCAACAGCTTCAGAATTCCAAATTCCTTGGATGTCAGCTTGACGGGTGTACCTTCACGTTCCACCTCGTACGTCTCCATGTCAACTACGAGTCCTCCAATGTGAATACGTTGATCTTTAGCCACTTCAGCCACAGGCTGAGTAGTATAATTGGCGCGGCGAATCGCAGCTTTGATGCGGGCAGTCAGTTCAATTAACGAGAAAGGTTTGCTCAAGTAATCATCTGCGCCGAAGCCCAGACCTAACGCTTTGTCCACCTCCCCATCCTTCGCAGACAGAATGAGCACAGGTACCAGACTGACTGCCCGAATGGTTTGCAGCACATCCATCCCACTTTTGCGGGGCAGCATCAGATCCAGAATAACCAGATCATACCCGGGTTGTGACTGGCTGAACTGACGTTCTGCCTCTAAGCCGTCATATGCATAAGTGATGTCGTAGCCCTCTTTTTCCAAGTATGGACCGACCATCTCACTAATTGAACGATCATCTTCAACAAGCAACAAGCGGTGACTTAACACATGTTTCCCTCCAACATGAACAGTTTTCTTTATTACCTCACAGTTTGTTTGAATTGGCAATGACATACGAAAAAACCTGACAGGAGCACCACTTTGGGATAAAGTGTGTTTCCTGCCAGGTCTATGAGTGTCTGTAGATCAATGCTGGTGCTTCTATTCTCTATATCCGTTTTCACTGTGGATCCAGCACAGTCCAATGGTTCCTGCACCTGCATGAATACTCACCACAGGGATAAACGGCATGATTTCGGTCTTTAATTTAGGGAGCAGATTGGCAATCTGCTTCTTGATTGTGACGGCTTCTTCCTGATTGTTCGCATGCATAATGCACACATGCTTTACTTTCTCCATATCCAGCTTGAGCATATCCAGCATGCGATCTTTCGTCCGCTTGAACGTGCGAATCTTCTCATTCACAACCACTTTGCCCTCTTCAAATCGGAGCAGCAGATGGATCTTGAGCAGTTGACTGATGATCAGCTGTGTGCCCGACACCCGTCCACTGCGATGAAGATGCTGAAGACTGGCCGGTATGAGGTAAAAGGACATGTTATCAATCATCTGTTCAATGTTTACTTTGATCTCTGCAGCTGAACATCCCTGCTTCTGCCATTCCAGTCCTTGCATAATCATCTCACGGTGAGGATAGGCACCTGCCTTTGAATCAATTGCGGTCACCGTCACTCCTGCAATCTCTGCAGCCTGCATGGACGTATGCAGCGTTCCGCTAAGCTCTGTAGAGCAATGAATCGTAATAATCTCATCGTACTTGTCTTTGAGCGACTCATACAGTTCAATGAATTCGCCAATGGGTGGCTGCGAACTGCTCGCACGTGAAGCCTCCGCAAGTTTCTCATAGAACATTTCAGATGTAATGTCATCGGTTTCCCGGTAACATTCCTCTCCAAATAAGATGCGCAGCGGTACGATGTAGATATGATTTTGCTCCGCAAAAACGGGATCCAGTGTACTGGTACTATCGGTGACCCATGCAATTTTCTTCATGACATCCTTCTCTCTTGCCGGATTGTTCGTTCTGTATCCTCAATCGTCAAGCACAAGCCCGGCGGTTTATTTAAAATTTGAATATTTCACATTGTAAACGTTTGCGATACTACCTCTCAATTATAAATGAACGGACAGACCGTTGTCTTGTGGCGCAATCATGAACACCCCTGTTAATACCATTATTAGCTAAAAAAATGTCTTGCCTGTGAAGGAATAAATTGGTATGCTGTTGTCCTTCTCTCTTTTTCGCCTTGACTGAAGTGAACGGAAACGCCGTTCAATCCACTTATCGGAGGTGTCACATGCTTTATTTCACTCTGGCTTCCAAAGCCTACTCCCGGAATCTGCAATACCGCGGGGCACACATGGTACATAACTTGGCAAGCGCCATGTTTGGTTACATGTATGCCTGCCTCTGGATCGGCATCGGGGCCGACCATACGCTCGGAGAATACGGGACACAGGGGATGATCAGTTACATTGCGTTCACGCAATCCTCTCTCTGGATCTCGGGTTTTCTCACGAACGGATTGGGTATTCCCTTATCCGTCAGGACAGGGCAGATCGCACTTGATCTGATGAGGCCTGTTCATCTGTTCACCCACCTGTTGGCACGCGAATGGGGGCAGA
Source organism: Paenibacillus sp. FSL K6-4396 (assembly GCF_038002525.1). NCBI lineage: Bacteria > Bacillati > Bacillota > Bacilli > Caryophanales > Paenibacillaceae > Paenibacillus > Paenibacillus sp. FSL K6-4396. The sequence continues at coordinate 6,120,572 of NZ_JBBOCR010000001.1, forward strand.
TTGCCTACCAGTTCGTGTACAAAAGTATTCCGATCTACCTGCTCTTCTCCATTGTCTTTTCCCTGGATTGGCCCTCAGACGTTTCAACACTATTCTATGCCGCACTTGGTCTTGCCGGCGCCGCATACTTGTCCATCTGCATGAACTACATTATTGGTGCCACGTCGATGTGGACCACGGAGTCCTCCTGGCTTCACTGGGGCAATCACGCGATGATGAATCTGCTGGCTGGTTTTTTCATTCCGCTGGAATGGCTACCGGACTGGCTTGAACAACTTGCCTGGATATCCCCCTACCCTTTCCTGCTCTATGTACCTACCCGAATCTATCTTGGTTTCGAAGATGGCTCCTTGTTATGGGGAACCTTGCTTTGGTGTGTCTTTATGACGTTGATCTGTCTTGCGATTACCCAAGTGTTACGTCGTAAAGTGGAGGTACAAGGCGGATGAAGCGAACTTCCTGGTTCAATTTATATAAAATGCTGATTCGAACAAGCATCCGCAGCCGGATGCAATACAAGTTCAATTTCATCATGGCGTCCGTACTGGCCGCTTTAATTCAGATCTCCGAGTTTCTGATGGTGGCTCTCGTGCTGCACAAATTCGGAGCAATTAAAGGCTGGTCCCTCCATGAGATCGGTTATCTCTTTGCCATCATGACGTTATCCAAAACACTGTATCGCACATTCGGAAACGAAGTTCATCATCTGGAAAAATATCTGGTTAATGGTGAGCTTGATCAACTGTTAACACGTCCCATGCCCGTATTGCTGGCACTGCTGCCGCAAAACTTCCGCATCATGGCTGGGGAAGTCCTGCAAGGCGGGTTCATTCTCTGCTGGTCATTGGCAGGCATGATGCATAGCGGACAGATTGGCTGGATCGCCATTCCCTTCTCCCTGTTTATTATCCTGACGGGTGCAGTCATTCTCTTTTCCATTGGACTCGCTACTGCTACACTCGGATTCTGGACCACACGCATCGAGGAATTACAGACGATTACTGAAGATGCAGCACGAACGGCTGCCCAATATCCGCTAACGTTATATCCCAAATGGATGTCTGGCATTCTGCTAACGGTGATTCCCGTGGGATTCGTCAACTATATTCCGTCACTCTATCTACTGCGGGGTGAAGGAGGAGCATGGGTCCTTGTTGCTGTTGCTGCGGTTGCCGTACTGAGTTTGGCTGCAAGTCTGCGTTTCTGGCAATTCGGCATGACCAAATATCAAAGTACAGGTAGCTAAGGAGGCGTAACGAATTATGAACATGATCACAGCACGGCATCTGCAAAAGGAATTCAAAACTCCTGTTATTCGTGAAGGACGTTTCTCAGGTCTACGTACGTTATTTTCACGTGAATATGTGTCCAAGGAAGCGGTACGCGATATCAGTTTTGATATCGGCCCAGGTGAGTTTGTGGGTTACATCGGTCCGAACGGGGCTGGCAAGTCTACCACAATCAAAATGCTGACAGGTATCCTGCACCCCACCTCGGGTGAGGTAAGGCTTGACGGTATGAACCCGCATCAGGACAGGCGCAGGACCGTGGGTCGACTCGGCGTTGTGTTTGGACAGCGCAGCCAGCTCTGGTGGGATCTGCCCGTGAAAGATTCATATGATATTCTGGCCGAGATGTACGGCGTCCGTACCGAGGACAAAAAGAGACGGCTGTCCCAGTTCGCCGAGCTGCTGGACCTTGAATCGTTCTGGGCCACGCCTGTCCGCAAGCTCTCGCTTGGACAACGCATGCGTGCGGATCTCGCAGCTTCCATGCTGCATGATCCCGAACTGCTTTTTCTCGATGAACCAACGATTGGACTGGATGTGAACGCAAAGCGGAACATTCGTCAATTTCTACGTACATTAAATGAAACGTTTGGCAAAACGATTTTGCTGACCACCCATGATATGGATGACATTGAGCAGTTATGCAGTCGGGTGATGGTGATCAATCACGGTCAACTTACATATGACGGCTCGATCCCTTCTCTGCGTGACACTATCGGTCTGCCGACACTTATCCGAGTTACGTATCGGGGTTCATTTCTTATGCCTGATACCATACCGTCCGCCATTCAGATCACAGGAGTGGAAGGGCAGATTGTCACCGTCGAAGTTAACCGGAAGGAATGGAGCACGATGGACATTCTGAAGCAGCTTGAGCAATGGGGTGAGATTGAAGATGTGGAGATGAAGGAACCCGATTTCGAAGATATCATCCACCGGGTGTATTAGTTGGCCCATTTTGTGAGGAAATAGGATGAAGACCTGTTCTTACGCCGTTACATGAAAGAGGGACATGGCGTACTGTACTATTGGAGGTGAAGCGTCATGCTTGTGACCAAACATGTCCTTGCAGCATCCAGCGTACACGCTACTCCCTACTTCATCGTACGTGGCATCATGCCGGGGCCCGTGATGTTCATTACCTCCGGGGTTCACGGGAACGAAACGGCGAGCATGGCTGCTGCGCAAAAACTCGCAGATGATTGTGCGACAGGTCGTCACGCCATTCAGCGGGGGCTGTTAATTATCGTGCCACGCGTGAACCAGCAAGCCTACGTTAAGAAAATCAGAGGCAAGCCAGATCTGAATCGTACGTTTCCACGCCGTATGTCAGGCAAGGCCAAGCATCCGCTCGCTGCGGCAGTTTTTCGTTTGGCGCGTGAACATCGGGCCGACTGGTGGCTCGATCTGCATGAAGCCAACGGCCTGTCTCAACTGAGTTCGCGGGTGCTTGGACAGACGTTGATCACCAATCCCGGCAGTCGCACCATTCCAGCTTGCAGAAGAGTTATCGAACGGATGAATCGATCGATTGCCATTCGTGATCGTCATTTTAACCTCAAGCAGCATGAATTGCCGGGATCTGCCCGTACAGCGGCTTCAAGACTATTACAAGCCCGTTCTGTTACGGTGGAGACCTGCTGGAGTCTGAAGCGCGCGACCCGTATCAAGTATCAGACGGAGATTGTTCACCATTTTCTGCGTGAGGCGGGCATGTCGTGATGAAGAACATTACAATAGAACTAAAAGAAACCTCGGACAGAGAGCGCCCGAAGTACATCTTAAGGCGCTCTTTGTTCGAGGTTTTACAGTTTATAACTCTTTCTTTTGCACCCTGAACGATTGAATATAATTGTCAATATCGTCCTCCGGTGTATGCAACAGTCGTGCCAGATGAATCTGCATCTGTTCCAGATGGTCAATATGCTTCTGAATATCAGCGATTTGGTCACGGACGAGTGTTTTTAACGTATCTTTTTCCATGTCTTCCTGGCTGAGCAGTTGCAGGGTCTCTTGTATCTCCTTTAAGGAATAACCCAGCAACTGGGCATCCTTAATGAACTTAATTTTGACCAGATAATCCTCGGTATACACCCGATATCCGTTGGAGGAACGACGGGGAGCAGGCAGAATTCCACTATCTTCGTAATAACGGAGAGTTGCCATACTCACACCTGTACGCTTGGCCAACATTCCTCTTGTCATGGTTTCCATGCCTACTCCTCCACCCCTTGCGAATTTATTGTGTTTGTTTGTTGCGTATCTTGGTATACGTGGCATCATAAGTAACCTCAGAAAACTGAGATGCAGGGCCTTGCAATAACGGCTGCTCCTCTCCTTTGAGATAACGGTCAAAGAATGCGAGCGCATAGGATCTAGTTATATCCACATTATGTTCTGGCGTCATGCCTCTGGCAAATAGTTTCGGTGAAATTAATGAAATATCCGTAAAGCTTTGATGGAAGAAATTCTCCACCTTCAGATAATAGGTATCATTCAGACTGCTCGTCATCACATGGTCCAGATCCGGCTCAAACTCAGGGTAGAACACGTTATCTTTGGATGTAGCATTCGGATCGAAGCTTTTAGCCGTTTCACCAGACATGATGTACATAAAAGGCTGTTTTAATGACGTCTTGGAGACGCTGCCCCAGAAGCCGCCTTCCAGACTGAGTCCTGCACGTAAACGTTCATCCTGTGCGAGTGCTTCGGCTGTTGTAGCCCCGCCATAAGAGTGCCCCATAATGCCTGTATGATTCAGGTCAAGCTTGCCCTCCAACACCTGATTGGGATCATTCCGATTCCACTGTTCAAGCGTGTCGAGTACAAAACGTGCATCTGCTGCACGAATGCCTACGCCCTCAACATTATATTGATACAGTTCTTCTGACGTTGCAAATTCAGGCCCGGCTTCATAAGACACTTTACGCCCATCGGGGAAGGTAACGCGAGCTGAGGTATACGGATGATCCATACCTACAACAATATAGCCATGGCTGACCAGCTCCTCGACAGCAGTCATGCTCTGGAAACGGGCAGAACGGACACCGGGAGAGAACAGCACCACCGGATAAGAAGGGCTTGCGTCTGATATGGCTGCGCCTTTAACCACATGTGTCGGAATGGTATCAAGGTAGCTGAACACCTTGGGCGGGATACCAAATACCAGACTGATGGCTTCTCCAAGTTCAGACGGGTAAGACTCAGGAGTTATCCCCTTGACATCCTCCGGGTTCACTGGATACCACACGTTAATCATCAGTTCCCGCTTGTCCCCGCTTTCGGGTGTAAACGTCTCTTCACGGGTTTCATCCACCAATTGTTGCGAAAATGTACCGATTGAAAACTGCCCTGTAGGATCAGGTATCGTAAATGCTGGAAAATACCAAGTGAGCAGTCCTGAGCCAGCGCCAGAGACCAGCGCCAGCATCGCAACCAGCGTGAGTTGAAGCCAAGAACGCCATTTCGGTTTCTGCTTCTCTGCAAAATACCCAGTGACTCTGTTACGATACTCTTTCACTACCTTAATGATTAATACGATGAAGATTATGCCTGCAACAAGATACGTTGGCAGCAGCATCACGCGAAACGAATCTAATATGCCGTGAAGCAGCAATGCTAATATCAAGGCAGCCGACATCCCTGCCGCAAGTTTCCGACGCTTTGAGTACAAAGGTATACACAACGCTGCAGCAATCGTTACAAGTACCAGTATCCATTCCATTAGTTTCATCATTTATCCTCCAAACGTTGTTGATGAAACAAGAATAAACCTTGAAGTATACTTCAAGGTCAAGGCTGAATTTCAGAAACAATTTATTGAGGAATTCGTATATCCCATTTGCTAAGTTCGGTCAATGTACACGTTCCGGACGCGAAAGCCTTAATACCTGTTGAGTTCGGCCCAGGATATATCCGCCCTGTCATTACCTGCTCTCCCTGCTGAATGAACACCTCAATGGAGCTGACATCCATAAAAATATGAAGTTCCAGCTTCCCGTCAAGCAGTTCCACGGTCGCAGCACGTTCTCCCCCCGGCCCTTGTCCCGCCCGCTCGCGATTTAAGCATAGACGACGCTGCTGCACATCATAGGAAATCACGGTTTCTTCGTCCTCACCCGTGCGCAGTTTCAACCCAAAGTGCTGTGCTTGCTCCGCTTCGAATACAGCATACATTTCGTAACGGTCTCCGCTGATTCCAAGATCAAGATCATGTTCATCACCACTTAAATGTATACCATACTGCTCATTGCCTTCCGATCTGTACTGTATAAGTTCGGGCAGAGGCCGGAATATCAATCGTTCTCCCCTGCGAATTAGTTGTCTCGGCAACGTCATCGCTCCAGCCCAGGCATGAGACTGTTGTGTCGGGATTTCCGTTTCCCACGTATCCATCCAGGCCACCATGATTCGTCGTCCCTGTGCATCCTCCATCGTCTGAGGTGCGTAAAAGTCGAAGCCGCAATCCAGCGGAACGTACTGCTCGTACTTCAGCACACCTTGGTCTTCATCCAGCGTTCCCATCATATAAACGGTCGAATGCAAGTTGCGATAGTTATCTCCCTGAGCAGGCATGCGCTGCGGAGACATGATCAGCACATCTTGACCATCCAGTGTGAACAGATCGGGACATTCCCAATTGTCGCCAAGCGTCCCGTCACTCTGGGCCATAATGTTAACATAACTCCAATCCTGCAAGTCCGTTGAACGGTATAACAGAATGACACCTTTGCCCGCAGCATCATTCGATCCAAGGACACAATAGTACACACCGTTTCGTTCAAATACTTTTGGATCACGGAAGTCCTTGGGACTGGTATGAGCTGGGATTTGATCCAGTCGAATGACGGGATTCATCGCGCTTTTGACAAAATCAATTCCATTGTCCGAGACAGCGATATTCTGTGTCTGCAAGTAATCGTTATCCTTGTCGGGTCCAGTCACCACATGCCCCGTGTACATCAGCACCAACTTGCCATCCTGCACGATCGCACTTCCAGAGAAACAGCCTCCACTGTCGTAGCTCTGATCGGGTGCCAGTGCAACAGGCAGATACGACCACGTAACCAAATCACGGCTCACCGCATGTCCCCAGTGCATCGGCCCCCATACCGGCTCGTAGGGATAATGCTGATAGAACATATGATACATCCCGCCAAAGTATATGAAGCCGTTGGGATCATTCATCCAGCCCACCTCCGGCATCAAATGATAGGCCATTCGATAGGTTGGATCAACCTGATGTCGATGTTTCTTGATATATGCGTTGGCCCGGGCGAGTGTATAACTCTCCTTCGTGTGAGCCGACGAACTCGTCAGTCCAAGGTCTGTCTCTTGCCTTGTGTCCATTTCCTGTTTCTCGTATCGTTCCTGGTTCATATGTCCTTCACTCCTGTCTCTCTCTCTATCACCCAACTAAAATTATTTGATAGCCCCTTGCATGACCCCCTGAATGATGTACTTCTGCGCAAACAGATACACGATCAGTACTGGCAGCAGGGTCAAGACCAGACCAGCCATCAATGGACCGTAATCGACAGTGTATGTCCCATAAAAATAAAACGTGGACAGCGGCAGCGTGCGCTGCTCGGATGAAGTCAACACCAGGGAAGGCAGCAGAAAATCATTCCATATCCACAATACATTCAGCACGCTAATCGTTACGGTTGTTGGCAGTAACACCGGCAGTACGATTCGAAAAAAGGTTTGCACTCTACCGCAGCCATCCATTAGAGCCGCTTCTTCAAGCTCCAGGGGAATACTTTTGATAAAGCCATGATAGATAAATACGGCGAGCGGACTGCCAAAGCCAATATACATGTAGATCAGAGACCACTTGTTATCCAGCAGGCTGAGCGAGCCGTATATTTTAACCAGCGGAATCATAATAGCCTGAAACGGAATAATCATCGCAGCTACCATCAGGAAAAAGAGATACTGATTCACCTTGCTATTGTGGCGAACAAAGTAATGGGCTGTCATCGCCGCAAAAAGAGCAATCAGTAATACACCTGCAACGGTTATGAGCAACGAATTGCTGAAGGCGGATACATATCCCATTTTGTCAAACGCATTGACATAATTATCGAATTGAAAGGAGCTTGGTAACCCCAGCGGATCGGAAGTAATTGACTGGTTAGCCTTGAACGAATTGACGATGAGAAGTACAAACGGAAATACAAACAAAATCATCACAACGATTAATGCACTAAACTTTATCCAGTTGAAAATGCGCGATTGTCCAGCCATCATGCCTCGACCTCCAGTTTTTTGCTGAAATAAACCTGGAGCAGTGTAATGGCGGCCACGAGGATAAACAGCACAAAGGCTTCTGCCTGCCCCAATCCGTAGTCACGAGCAAGAAAGGCCTGCTCATAGACATGCATGGATACCATCTCGGTGCTCTTGAAGGGCCCGCCACTGGTCAGGGAGACGTTCAGATCATACACCATGAAACCCCGTTGCAGTGACAAAAAGATGCAGACAATAAACGAAGGAACCATCAGCGGCAATGCAATGCGCGCCAGCATTTTGCGATTACTTGCCCCATCTATGCTGGCTGCTTCCATAACATCCTTCGGCACATTCATCAGTCCTGCAATGTAGATAACCATCATATAACCGGCATACTGCCAAACGGTCACCACAATGAGTGCCCAGAACGCTTTGTCGGGGTCAGCCAGCCATGAGGTGGAAAACAGAGTGAGGTTCATTTTTTGTCCCGCAAAGACGAGTACCTGATTAAAAATAAACTGCCAGATGAAACCAAGCACGATTCCACCCACCAGATTCGGCAGGAAAAATCCGGCCCGAAACCAGCCCTGCGCCTTCATTCCCCGGGTTACAGCATAAGCGAGCAGGAAAGCAACTGCATTGGTGAGCACAACGGTAATAAATACGTACTCCAGCGTCATCCCGAATGATTTCCAGAACACGGTGTCCTTGAACACACCAATATAATTATCCCAGCCAACAAAGTTTTGATCGATGGCGATGCCATCCCAGTTCGTAAACGTCAAATAAATACCATACAGAAATGGAATAATCATCACTGTAGCAAACGCAAATAATGTCGGGCCAGTAAAGATCAGACGGGTTCGCAGACGTGTCCATAATCCTTTTTCGGTCAGCATTGTCAACCTCCACTCTATCCAAATGATTAGCCTAACGGTTATGCCGGAAACAAGTCGAACAGACCTCGTGTGGAAGCTGTATATTCATCATCTCCGGCGTACCGCAAGTCTCTCTCTATGTGCTGCTCAGGGCTAAAATTAACTCCTTTATTTCACGTTGCTCCAGTATGCCTGAATTTCGCTGGCAAGTCCGGCACGGTCAATGACGTCAGCCAAGTATTTCTGCATAGATGCACCCAGTTTGGACCAGTGATCCGCAGGAAGTGTACTCATTGATTCCTCGATTTTGCCTGCCTTGATGTATTCACTAATGGATTTGCCAAGCGGATCGGTTGGCTCCAGTGTAATGTTGCTGAATGCCGGAATAATACTGGCTTGATTCACCAGGAAATCCTGACCTTTTTCGTTATAAACAATCCACTCCAAAAATTTCTTCGCAGCTTCCTGCTGCGCTGGTGTGCTCTTTTCCTTATCCAGCAATATTCGTTTGGATACGGCAGCAGAGATTTGCGTATTACCGAAATCATCCGCATTATTGCTCACAGGTACCGGCAGGAAGCCGTATTTTCCATCTGCTGTATCAAAGCTTGAAATTTGCGGCCATGCCCAGTTGCCCTGGAACCAAATGCCAACCTCACCCTTGCCAAGCACCTCAGGTCCACGCTCATAAGTTCCGGACAGGGGAGAAGCCTTGTCAATATTGTAGGTTTTCATCAGATCAAATGTATCTAACAAGCCATTAAACACGGCGTTTGAAGCAAGGTCCACTTGACCTGCCTTCAGATCAGTAATGAATTGATCCACCTTCGCACGATCCGGCGACTGCCCACCATATGCAAGCCCCAAATAATGCGCACCAAGTGACCAATCCATCGGAGATACAATCAAAGGTGATTTTCCAGTAGTAGCGATCTTTTGAAACAGCTCATCAAGCTGTGCAGTGGTCTGTACAGACTTTGGATCGAATGTCCCACCTACCGCCTGATCCAAAACATTCTGGTTATAGATGAATCCATATCCTTCAATAGAGAACGGGAAGGCATAATTTTTGCCATCAAACGTTGTAGCCGCTGTGCTATTCTCCACAGCGTCCTTCATCCAAGACTCGGATGTGAGATCCAGAACACGATCCTTGAATTTCTCGACATCCCCTGTATCCAGCATCATCATCGTTGTAGGGCTGCCGGAGGCATACAAAGCAGACGCTTTTTCAAACGGAGACTGTCCACTGCCTACAGGTACAATTTCAAGTGTGACATTTGGATTTTCGGCATGGAAGTCTTTAGCCGCTTGCTCCAGCTGACTGTTAATTTCCGACTTGGAATTGAGCAAGGTGATTTTGACACTCTCACTGCTGCTCCCCTCTGAGGAGGAGTTGGACTCCGTCGCTGCTTTACTTCCACATGCCGACAATACAAGCATCATAATCAAAGACAATACCGATAATTTCATCATCCATCTCTGTTCTCTTTTCATCTTGTTATGGCCCCCGATCGATAGTTTAAAAGGAAACGCTTACAAATCGAATTATAATGTCAAAGGTTTGACATGTCAATCGTTTGACATACCATTCAAAAAAAATATTATTGCGCCTTGTTTTTTCGTGACAAAAGGACAAACAGGAAAAAACGACCTGTATCAGGTCGTCTCTCTCTCCACTAAGGTAACTGGCAAAATATGCTCCATTCCGATCTTCTCTTCCGCGAGCTGGCGCCGAATCAGATCAATCGCCAGCTTAGCCATGGCCTCCACCGGCTGCCTGATCGTTGTTATGCCAGGCACCGTATACGCTGCCGCACGACTGTCATCATAACCTACAATAGCAATATCGTCAGGTACCTTGCGCCCACCTAACATGATCTGCTTCAGCGCATGCACCGCCATCAGATCACTCGTTACAAAGAGCCCATCCACCTCCGGGTGTTGTGCAAGCAGCTTATCCACCAATTCCGTATACTGATGCTGATCAAACACATTCAGATCGGTTTCATGAATCATGACCGGCTTGACTCCATGAGCCTGCAATGTATCAACGAAACCTGTCGTCCGGCGATTGGACAGCATTTGCAATTCCAAATTACCACAGATATGTGCCAGATTCCGTCTGTTCTTCGAGAGCAGCAATTCAGCAGCCATAACCCCTCCCTGATAGTTATCAGATGAGATAAAAGGGATGTCTTCACCGATCTTACGATCAAAGGTCACGATTGGGGAATGCAAATTCATATACTCATCGACTTCAAGTGTATGACTTCCCATAATAATGCCATCCACGCGATTACCCTTGAGCATTTCCACATATTCACGCTCTTTGGAAGGGTCCATGTGGGAATTGCATAACATAATTTTAAATCCATTCTGGTATGCATGGTACTCGACATAGTTAGCCAGTTCTCCAAAAAACGGATGGGATACATCGGGAATAATCAAGCCTATAACATTGGATTGTTTACGCAGAAGAGAACGGGCAATTTCGTTGGGGCGATAGTTCAGTTCGTCCATGGTTTGATACACTTTGTCCCGAGTCTTCTGACTGATATATCCCCGGTTGTTTAATACACGCGAGACGGTAGTTACAGAAACTCCTGCCCTGAGTGCAACATCATGAATAGTTGCCATAACAGCCTCTTTTCCTACAACATTCTTCATACAGATATTATTATAAACCTATTGCTAACCCTGAACCAATCCGCGGTATCTGCCCGCTCTTTCATTCCGCTATAATTCTCGCTCTCGGCATGCTATGCATAGCTCCGTGCGTAACATGGACCTGTACCACATACGTGCCTGGTTCTTCAAAGGTATGCTGGATTTCATATTGCCCTTCCTCTGTCTCATTGGCAGTAATAGCCCCCTGATTCTCCAGTTCGTCCGCTGTCATCATACCTTGTTCCGGAGATACAGAAGGCGGATCGTCAAGCTCATTCCAGACCTGAAATTGCACATTGTCGGCATGGCTTAACGGTGCATCTCCCTGTGTAAGCTTCACCTGCAACTGTATTGGTTTATGAAGAGAAGCCTTCTCTGGAACGACAAGTTTCACTTTGATCATCTCTGGCATCTCACCCGATTGTGACTGTTCCTCATAAGAGCATCCCACTGTCAGGAGGACCAGAACAATCAAGGGCATGAACCAACGAGCTTGTCCACTCATCACCATCTGTCCTTTCTTATAAAGAAGATTTTGATGTTTTGCCGATACCCCACAGCATTACGATGATGATAATAAAGGCGATCAGCGCCAGTAGTGGAATGGTGATGAAACCAAACCAGTTCAAATAGTCGGTATAACATGGAACCTTACCGCACGCCACGGCATTGCCTGTAGCCGAAAAGATACGCTGAATCGTTACATGATATAACGAAATGCCGCCACCTACGAAACTAAGTGGGAGTACATATTTCGTGATGCCCACGTCGTCCTTAAAGTACGCAATACCCAGCAAGATCGTTAGTGGATACATAAATATACGCTGGTACCAACATAGATCACATGGTAGATATCCCTTGATCTCACTAAAATATAGACTCCCCCCTGTTGCAATAACGGAAACGGCCCAAGCAACAAATAACCGGGTATCCACATTTCTCGCTGGACGCTCCGATTTTGATGATGTACTCATCCTCTGTCCCCCTCTTCATTTTGCTTATACCAAATTATCATACCTCATTCTGGACTCCATCGGCTATTCAAGCTGTTATGTAGGTCATTACTCGATGATTATACCAAATATTTGAACTTTTGGGTGAAACCAAAAAAAGCTGCCGTATGGGGCAGCTCATTTGGTTTAAACTGATTTAATTCTACAATTACATCGATTTAGTCAGTGTAATGGAACCATCTTTTTGAGCCCATTTCACGTCCCAGTTCAGAAGTTCAGCAATGAAGCGCAGAGGTACTTGCGTACGTCCATCTTTGTTTACAAATACTGTTGCACCCACGTTTTTCTTAACACCGTTCACTTCCATAACGTTGTTGTTCACCCAGAATTCCAGGGTATCATCGCCAGCCATTACCGTCACTTGTTGTGCTTTTTTGTCCCATTTCACTGTTGCGCCGATACCTTCACTCAAGAAACGCAGTGGAATGTAGGTTGTGTTTTTCCAAAGCACTGGTGTGGTGTCCATGTTGGTTGTTTTGTCGTTAATTTTCAGCATTTTGCTGTTCAGTTGCATCCATACTGTTGTCATTACTGGTGCTGGTGCTGGTGTTGTTGGCTCTTGGAATTTGTCGTTAAATTGAGTCACAATGGCATTACCCAATGCTTGACCTACACCAAACATCACTTTGAAGCCTTCACGATTGGTTGTATAAGAAGCATCATAATTGCCTGCTGCATATTGATTCAATACGTTTTGCACTTGATTTTCATGTGTTGTCAGTGCTTGTTGTCCTGCTGCTTTTGGCAGATTTCCAGCTGTTGCCGAATCCAGGAATGTAGCGAATTCTGTTGTAAATCCGTCAATACGTTTCTCTACTGCTGCACGAGCCGCAGTATCGTTGTTTTTAACAGCTTTTACATAGTCGCTTTGCGCATTAACGTGATTGGTTACCCAAATTTTCTCGAAAGCATTGGCACCATCGTTACCATAAACGGAAGCGATCGCTGCTTTGAAGTCAGCTGTGTTTCCAGCTTCAGCTGTAATCAGTGCGTTGGAAGCGGCTGTACGTCCATCAAATTCCTCTTGCATTTGCAGAGCCGAAAGCGCAAAGTGTTCGGAAGCCAAGTGGTTGAGTGCAGATCTCAGATCAGCTGCTTTTGTATCCGCTTTGGTATTTTTGAATTTCTCAGGCATTTGTGTAGTAATTGCTGTGGAAAGCGCCTTACTTACGTCAAACATTTCTTTGAAACCTTCACGATAAGCCTTGTATGCATCAGCGTAATCTCCAGCTACATACTCATCAAATACTTTTTGCACGAGATCTTCATGTACTTTCAGCGCCTGTTTGGCTGCTGCTTTTGGCAATTTGCCTTCGGTAGCTGTGCTCAGGAACGTGGAGAACTCATCCACGAAACCGTTGATGTTGGCCTGTGCTTGTTTGATCCCAGCCTGGTTGCCCATTTTGGTTGCTTTCACCAGATCATCGGTGTATTTGTTATGAGCGCGGAAGATGCGTTCGAATTCTTTGGCACCTGCCTCACCATATAGGGAAGCAATCGCTGGTTGCATATCCAGTGCATTCTGGTCGAGTGCTTTGTAGGCTGCATCTGCATCTTTTGCTCCGTCATATGCTTTTGCCATTGCCGTTACTGCGAGTGCAAAGTGCTCGGACAGCAGGTGGTCCAGGTTTGCTCTCAAGTCAGCCGCAGGTGTATTTACGGATGCTTTCATCATTGTCATCGGTGTCTGTGGGGCGGAAGCTGCTCCAGCGATTCCCGGCATCAACAGTGTTAAGCTAAGTACAGGTGCGATAAACTTCTTCATTTTCATTTTCATTACGTGTTCACTCCTCGATTATGTTTTGTGTATAATTTCTTTCCTCGTCGTCGTCTTCATAGGGTGTAACGCAGGGTTCTCTAATCTGGATCACTCTGTGGGCAAAAAAAATTCGCAGCCTTCCGTGAAGAAAGCTGCGAATGCCTGTTGTATCAAGGTTTTTTTGAATTGAAAAAAACTAAAATTATAGTGATCTTTTTGATCAATGACTACCTACGTACTGTAAGACAGTTACTTCATTTCCCTTTATTTCTCAACTATAGCTTACATCAAAGGTTATCTTGAAGTACAATAAAGACATATCAACTTATTCGCGAAGGAGGTTCATTCATGACCTGGTTGCCTTATGTTTTAATTGTGGGTATCGCCTTATTTGGAGGTATTGCTACCCTGATTATCGGAAATTCCAAAGCCAATCAGACCAGCAACCCCGAATATGATCGTCGCACAAAGCAAAACCTCAGTAAACTTTCCTATGTATACGTTGGTGCAATTGTACTGGGTTTTGGCGGACTAATCCTCTATCTTTTCAACTAAAATGTTTCGATTCGGCAAAGAATACGTTCAAACATGCCTAGCAGCTTAAGTTTTCGTTCTACATATCCAATGGTTGAGGGGCCATCTCCCCTCTCCCTGATTACTGCCAAAAATCCGCGTAACATCCATACTTGTAGCTGTTCGTAAAGCTGCCTCCTGTTAAAATTAGCATTTTCCTGCACATAACCCTCTTCAAAGTCAGCCATAATCTTTCCAAGTTCTTGCCTATGTGTTAATGAGGGAATTGTAGAAGTCAGTACAGCTGCCAGATCAAAATGATGATCGTCCATTCTTACTTCACCAAAATCAATAATGTAGATGGACTCTTTTGTAAACAACAAATTCCACATGCCCAGATCCCCATGAATGACTGAATGGTTCGTCTTGCGAAATCCCAGACACTCCACTGTAAGCTGGGCTAAAGTACGAATTTGTTCAGATGACGAAGCTAACACTACATTGGAAACCTCACTCCATAATTGAGATAACTCGAAACGATCTTCCATACCAGCAACCTTAAGATGACTCGTCGTACGATGAAAAAGACCGATCACCTGACCTAACCGAACAAAGTCAATGTTACTTTGGGAACGCGGAAGCAAATCCTGTATGTAGATCTGCAAATTATAAATCTCATTATTATATGTAATATACGGAATTTTGTATTTTGTCTGTACCATGGATGGTGAAATGTTTACGCTTGCCAATGCCTGAACCAATTCATACTCAATCCAAGCCTGTTGTTCGTTCCTCAGTTTACGTAAAACGAACTTACCTTGTGTAGACTCAATCAACATCGCTTTAGAACTATTACCGTGTTTTATGGCATTATATTCTACAATATTCCCTATATCATAATGAACTGCCACGTAATGAAAAATAGTCATGCCTTCACCTCGTTTCCTCATCCTAAGCGATCTATTCAACAGACAGATGCTAGTCTCCTGTATATACACACATGTTTACAAGTTGGAGATAATTCAGAATTATTCTGGATATGTTCGGGGTTTAATATAAAGCCATAAGGGACAGCGAGCCCATTAAATTAAACCAAACCCCAACTTGAAGGAGAGATATATGATGAAAAAGAACATGAAGAAATCCGTAGCAACGATGATGGTACTGGGCATGACATTAACAGGAGCAACGGGTGTATTTGCCGGAACGCAGCTGGAGAAGATCTCGGCATACCTTAACCATGGAATCAGCTTCAATGTAGATGGCGCGGCTTACTCACCAACCGATGGCAATGGCAAAAAACTGGCTCCAATTACCTATAACAACTCTACTTATCTGCCTGTACGTGCGCTTGCCGATGCGTTACATGTACCTGTATCCTATGACGGAAAAAAAGGTCAGGTCATTATCGGCCAAGCCACGAGCAATCCTTCGGCCTTGACGAATGTAACGTATAGCGCAGCACAAAAAGAGGCAATTCAAAAGGCTTTTGCACAATTCGATGGGTTCGAGACAGCTTATGCTCCTCAGCAGATGATTGCAGGTGACACGTTTAAAAGTGTAGGTGCAGGTGGCGACGGCGTCAGCTTTGTTTTCAACCATATGAAAGTGGATGTATCTCCAAGAGATTATTCGGACGGTTATACGAGCAAAGACGTTAAACTGTCCAATGGCGTTATCGCCAAGTGGTACACACCCGATCAAACGGGCATGCTCACCTTCCAACTGGATGATCGCTACGTTACCCTTAGCTCCCCGAATCATAAGCTGAGCCAAACTCAGTTGCAACAAGTCGCTGTCTCTGTTCAAAAGGCAACTGGCAGCAACGATCAAGGGACCACTGCATTCGCTGATGTGAACTATAGCAAACAACAATTGGATAACATGCGTAAGGCATTTGCGAAGTTTGACGGATTCACCACTGCTTATGCCCCTCAACATATGGTTGCTGGAGATACGTTCAAAAGCGTAGGTGCAGGCGGTGATGGTGTAAACTTTGTTTTCAATCGTATGAATGTCACGGTATCCCCTAAAGACTACTCGTTCAGCTATGATGGCAAAACGGTAAAACTGCCTAATGGCGTATCAGCCAAATGGTATACACCGGATCAAACGGATATGCTCACATTCAAGCTGGACGATCGTTATGTAACCATCAGCTCGCCGAATAACCAATTGACTCACACTCAACTGGAGCAAATGGCGGTATCTGTACAAAAAGTGAAATAAACGATGCACGATCCTTAGATCGAAATAGGAAATATAAACACACATCATTTCGGTCCCACTTTATGATCTGGGGCTGATTTGATGTGTGTTACGCATTCTCAAGTTCTGCTTCAAAGACCTCTGCCTTATTCATGACTTGGCGAAGCCAGTAATACCGATGCAAGTCCATGATAAAATGGAACACCACAAGAGCCAGCATAATGTATACAGACATTAGCACAACAACCACAGTCTGCTGTGTAACAAAGGCCAGTGAAATATTGGCCAGAAGATATGCTCCGCCCGTAATCATGGTTAATGTGGTAACAGGCACACCCGTGCTCTTATCCCCTTTTTTACGCTGAGGGGGCTGCTGCAACCTACGCAAACGAAACTTCACGTATTGGAATAAGGCAAAACCATATACCGCAAATGATCCAATGGCGTACCAAGGTGTCGACAGACCAAGTGTCCCGTAGGCAAACTTCTGTATAGTTACCATAAATCCCACAGAACAAACGATGCCAAATACGCCTCGGAACAGTACATAATTCAGTTGGAGTCTGCGTGGGGCAACAATCAGGGCAATCGCCCATATATTCATAAAGGCTAGCGGTGGCACGAGAATATACGCATACAGCGATTGGAACGGGACACTGAACACGGGAATAAGCAGAAATACATTAAGAAAAAACAGGACAAGTATACCTGCACTCAGCCGAATACCATCTACTGCATAGATAACATAAGATGAAACTTCATACGGTTTTGAACGTTTATTGTTCGCCATAATAGCTCTTCCTTGATAGATACGTTTCGTCATAACTACAATGTCCTGTCCGTTAAACGAACAACCCTGCGATAGTACATCGCATCCATCAAATCCTCCCAGTCGAGTTCACTGGCATTAACGTCTCGATAATATACCGCAGCAGCAGGCAAGAAACCAACCAGCGGCCCTGTACCACCACATATCAGACTCCCGCCGTCTCCGCCTTTGGGCGTCACATCCCCAGCCGAATCTAGCGTAAACTCATATTTGTAGGGATCACCAGCAAACTTTATGCCAAAGAAATTCGGCAGTTCCAGATCATAAGCACGATCATCCTTTTCTTCAACTCGTGAAGAGGCCGTCTCTGCCGATCCATCCACAATCTCATCCACGCCTTCCAGACTGCCAAAGTGCTTCAATCTCATTGTATAATCAAAGCTGTCTCCCCAGGGAAATAATGTGCGACAACCGCCGCCATAGATGTACTCCCATTCGTCTTCGGTCAGCAAACCAAAACCCGCCGCAGCTTCTTCCCTCACAACGTCTTCCAACTCTATTCCTTCGTTGAACCACAGGATTCGCACTTCGTCTTCACTTTGGCGAATCAGACGGAATTGTTGATGCAATTCATATTCACGGATCTCCGACTGTTTAAACTGCTCCAGTGCTGCCGGAAAATCAGAATCTTCCTGCGCGAAGGCTTCCTCCTCGGACACTTCAATCCAGCCAAGTGAGATCAGTTCACATTCAACAAGCATCGGCGCAATGTTGACCGTTCTTACAGGTGACATTTGACTCGCCAGAAACGAATCCACGTCCTCCACACTATACTCACTGACCGTTTCATGCAGGTCGGCTGAGGTCTCTTCGTTCATTCCATATGTCCAACGATCCCAGCCGAGGGTTATGCGGTCCCCAGGTACAAATACAAACCTCTCCTCCTCATTCGTAAACACACCTGTCTCGATTCGCTGACCGAATCGCTCAAATGTTTCAAGTCCCTCATATTGCATACCAACTGGTAACTGATGAACCAGCTTACGCATCCAGGCCTCTTTGTCCTGAGCATTCAACCCCTGCCACATGTCCCGTCTTAATGCTTCCATAACTCTCCCCACCTTTACTTATACACTTCCACTTCTCTAAAATGCTTTACTGGCTGGCACAGCACAATCTGACTTGCCCTGTTTACATTTTTATTTCCCTGCGGCCTGCAACAGTTTCAGCAATAATTCCTTCCGTCTTCCTTCCGCTTTGCGAGCGAGCGTTGTGAGCTTCTCCATTTTGCCGAAGATCGGGTAGAGTACACGTTCCGCTTCAAAATGCTCAAGTCCTTGAATCTGTCTAACCAGCAGTTCGAGTGTTTCATCATTCTCCAGCTCACTCTGAATCTTCAGCTTTAGACTGTCGGTCGAACGACGCAAGCTGGCGACTAACACAGGTATGGACTGAGCCGTTACACCCTGTTGTTCCACAAATGCCGCAATGAACTTATCCTGAATTAACTGATGCTCATCATCCACTTCGCCCATGTAATATTCAATCAGCGGGAAATACCGCTCATCCACGAGCCCCAGCCCAAAGGTTGCATAACTGCCTGGCATACAGCTTTTCTCTCCCTCGGTATCCTCATAAAACTCGAACTCCTGGATAGCCTCACGCGCATACTCTTCCAGGAGTGGACGTAGCTCCGGGTACTCCAGTGCATTGGCAAAGAATCGGTGGGTATCCGACTTCGCGAGCCCTTTGATCGGCAAATACTGCTTTACGGCAGATTTGAGCTTGATCTTATAACTTTTTGGAAAGCCCTGTTTCAATAAATGAGTGATAAAGGTAAGTGCCTGCTGATAGGCACCGGGCTCTTCCTTACGAATGTGAATGGTCATCAGAGCGAATACATCATTTGCTTTGCATTCCACTTCTTCCGTTTTCACATGTATATCGTCCTTCGCATACGTTCCGCTACCTTCTGTCATCATCAGTCCCGCACGTCTGCTGCCGAGTTGCTTCGCGAGTTCCAGGAAAGTCTGACCTTGAGCTTTGCTATAATTCGGCTCAAATCGTAGAATCAACACCGCCGCGTATAACAGCAGATCTATGGGGTGAGTCCCGGGTATTTGCGCCTTCTGCATCTTATCCGACGATTGGTCTGTCCGTGATTCAACATCCCATTCCAACGTCGCTCCTGGCTTAAGCGAATATTCATTGGTACGATATTCAGAAGACTGCACATCATAATATTGTGGCAAAAACTGATTCTCCGCCCATGCCGTCACCGCACGAGTAATATCACCACGATGCTCGGCAAGTGCCTCCGGACGACCCTGATTCAACTCTTGAATCCGGTCATACTGCCTGATGGTCCATGCCACATCCAGTTCAGGAAACAGTGTAGGATCAAGCAGATGACGCGTCAAAAAGAAGGATTCCAACGGCTTTGTTGGATATGCACCGTTCTCCAGCTTCTGCTCAATGTATGTATGAATACGCTCAAGCAACTGCTGCTTTTTCTCTTCATTGATATATTCCAGCAAAGTCAGTTGCAGCTTTCCTTCTGTTGTAGGGAATTTACCACGGAAGGTAAATCGATAGTCAATCAACGGGGAATCTGCCAGCTTGTCCAGTCTTCCCTGAACAACCTCTACAAGCTTAGGTCCAATCTCATTACGAACCTGTTCATCGGTAAAGGCTCCTGCCTGCTTCGATTTCAGACCATCATCCAAACCCAGATCCACACTGTCTACTGTAGTCCGTCCAGGTCTATAATCCAGCAAAATATCATTGAAAATGCCTATTTGCAGCGTAGTTCGCTTCGTAACATTTTCCAAGTCATCCCGCTTTTCCTGTTCATCAAACCATTCATGAATTGTCGTCATCATCTCTTCCATTGCCTGGTCATAAAGTGTACTCATCTGATCTCCTGCCTTCCCATGCATCTAATGATGTTCATCAACCAAACATGAACCTCTATGAATCCCGGATCAATCCGGGGTATCTCTGTTATAAATACGTATTGATGTTCGTATACTACCTATTATTTTACTCTCTCAAGTACACCGGGAACAATAAGGCAGCAGGGGGAGAAAAGGTGGTGAAAGATGCCCATAAGTGGTATTTAAGACACGCCCTAGTCAAAGAGATCTACGGATGCCTTTCACATCTATGTAGGCTCTCGGTATGCCCTCGCTATCATCATCCCCACGTTGTATAATCATTGTATTCCTTTTCAGGAGGTCAGACGAAATGAGCTACAGCAAATACTTCCCTTTGGAAAACTATTTGAATCAGGTTGCAATCACCCTTACATATGCAGAGCTTGAGGAAATTCTCGGATTTACGTTACCCCCTACAGCGTATAATCGCGAACAATGGTGGGTAAATAATTCCAATAATCATACACAGGCACTATCTTGGTTAAATGCCGGATGGAAGGTAGAGAATGTGATTTTAGGAAAAAACGTGACGTTTGTCCGCGGCGAGTCATAGATGTTTGAGATACACAAAAAAAAGCAGGGTAGATCCGATGCATTCATCGTTCTACCCTGCTTTTGTTGTTTAATTGACTGTCTTATACCACTCGTTCACTTCGGCGGTAATATCATCCCCGCCCATGGATTTCCACTTCGTCACAAACGCATCAAATTCCTCAATGCCCACCTGACCATAGATGATCTTGCTGAACGTATCCTTCTCCAGCTTGTCGATTGCATCCTTCTTCATTTTCATTGTCTCGGTTGGAGCTCCCGTGAACTTGTTCTTGATCGCATTATCTTTATTCGCAACGACCACTTCAGCGGCTACAAACACTTCCGGTTTGTTGGCAATTTTCGTATTTTTCTCAAAAGGAGTCTCAGGCTCTTTGCCCTTCGCAAGTTCCGCCAGTGTATCCATCATCAGATTCGGAATTCGGGCACCATCATACGTAATTGTATATTTGAGGGGTGATACGCCGTCCTTCACTTCAGCTTCACCAACAACTTTTCCATCCACGATGTCATAGTCATATCCTTGCGCAAATCCATGCTCGAACTCGCTGCCCACTTCCGGGTTGGCAAAATTGTCGAACAGATAATTTTGATACGTGAAGAAAATCTCTGGGTTCGCCATGTCTTTGTTAATCAGCACAACGCCGTTACTTGCACCAGATCCATGTTGGTGGCTCTCACCTGTTGGCCCTGTAGGTAATGCAATGGCTTTGTACGTGGCACCATCCACATTTTTCTTCACATCATCAATCGGCCAGTTCGGCATCCAGTGTGGTCCCACAATAATGCCTGCTTTACCTGCGGTAAACAGTTCTGCTGCCTTGATCTCGTCATAAACGCCAGCTTCTTTGGGCAGGTAACCTTTGGACAACCAATCCTTCATCGTCGCAAGGCCTTCCTTCACACCTGGCTGAATGGAACCATATTGCAGTGTTCCGTCTCCGGCATCATTCCACTGTCCAGGCATCGTGTTGTACATGCCGAAGATCCAGCCGGATTCCGTCATCCAGGTATTAAGTGCATTCTTCATGCCGACGGTCAGACCATACGTATCTTTCTTGCCGTTCCCATCCGGGTCCTGATTTGTAAAAGCATCCATGACCGTAACCAGCTCATCCATGGTTTTTGGTTCTTCCAGTCCCAGCTTCTTCAGCCAGTCTTCCCGAATGAACATGACCGAATCGCCGTTGTACGCATAATCGAAGATTGGAATGCCATAACGCTCGCCCTCATACATGTATGGATACCATTCCTCCGGCGCCGATTCAGATGCCTGTTTCCATGTGTCCGAAGCATACTTGTCAAACAGCTCGCCTGCATTCGCAAATTTGCCGGACTCAATTAATTCCCGGACCAGATTGTAGTCTCCCCGAATGGATACGATATCCGGCAGTTCTTCGTTAGCGGACAGCGATAAGCGCAATTTTGTGTAAAATGCATCATTGGTCACCGATACGGCCCACGGTGTGGTCAGATCAATGCCAAGTCGTTCCCTGGCCCATTTGGTATGCACATTGTTCTGTGCTGTTTCCCCATTTTTGAATTTCGTATCATCATTCCAGGCCCGCAGATAACTCATCTGTACCGCCGGTTCATACTTCCCGTCTTGCAGAGCAAGTGGCGCAGCGGCTTCCTTCGTCGGTTCTTCCTTGGCCCCCGAACTGCATGCCGTTACGGCAACCATCGTGATTGCGAGCAATGTCGTCATCATTTTTCTATACATGAACTAACCCCTCCTCAGGTAACTTGGATACCCTCTTGTGCCAAATGGATTGTTGCCAAATGCACCTTACATGAAAAGGATAGTGCAGCCGGGGAGGCAAACATATATCACAATTTCAATGTTCATATCGATTTGTTAACCGTTCCGAAAATCCTGCGGGGTCAGTCCATAATGTTTGCGGAATACCTGAATGAAATAAGGCGTGTTATTGTACCCCACTTCCTGACCGACTTCATAGATCTTCATGGCTGTATGTTTGAGCAAATGAACTGCACGTTCCATTCTGGAACGGATAATATAATCACTAATGCCTTCACCCGTGGATTGTTTGTACATTTTCGACAGATATACCGGGTGCAGATGCACCTCTCCGGCAATGACCTGCAACGATAGATCCTCGCCTAGATGATGATCAATCCAGTGCTGCACCTGCCGAATCAGCGTTGATCCGGCATCCTGTCCCGCATCGCTTGTGCTCTCTTCCCACTGCTGCATCACACTTCTGGTCCACGTTTCCAGACTACGCAGCGAGATGCCATAACCATCCTTGAGCAGCTGCTGGTACTGCTCGCCAAGCACTTCGGCTAACTGTCTTCCTTCCCGGTGAGCCATATATGAGAATGCCGCCGCCAAATAATGAAAAGCCACATACACATGTTCCGGAAACACACTGTTCGAAAGTTCGGCAAAGATCTGATCAATCTTACGGTGTGCATCCTCCATGCGTCCGGCTTCCAGTAACGTCGTCAGACCCGGCGGTTCATACAGCGCCGCAAGTGACTTTAACGTGGCCGCATTGGTTCCCGCTGCCGCATTCAGATGTAGTCCTTTGCCTGCATCGGCTTGCTTGCGAAGCGCACTGACGGCTTGATGATATAGCTGAGGCACCTGATCTGGAAAACGTCCCATACGACTAACGGACAGGGAAATGGTCGCGTTCAGATACTGCCTTACACTGTGAAGCAACCGTTCTCCAAGTCGTCCCATTAGCACTTCCGGTTCGGCTTGGGTTTGTTTGGGGCTGGCCATAAAGACCAGATCATCATAGGCGTCATCCGTATGGCAGAGGTGATAGGTACTGCCGTAGATCTCTTCCACTACATTCGAGATGGCGTACTTCATCAATCGAAACGCTTTATGAGTAGGTTGATGGTCATCATAACGGATGAGCAACAGTTGCATTTTATCCTGTGGACGGAATCCGATCTCCAGTTGCTCCAGCTTGCCTTCGAGTTCAGCATCCGCAAATTTATGCCCTAACAATACATCCTTCATCAGCTCCGCCCGCTTCTCGGGCAGATGTTCCCTCACTGAATACATGGCCCGCTGATGCAGCATTTGTTTCTCACCCTCCAGGCGAATCTGCACGGCGGCCTGCTGCACGGATTCGATCAGTTCCTCATCTCGAACCGGTTTGAGCAGATAACTGACCGTCCCATGTTTAAGCGCCTGCTTCGCATAATCGAAGGAAGCATGCCCGGATAAAATAATACATTTGGTCTGTCCCCACTTTTGCCTGATGTGACTGACCAGATCCAGACCGGACAGACCCGGCATGCGGATATCCGTGATAATAATATGGACCTGGTGTGCTGCCATATGTTCCAATGCCTCTTTGACAGAATAGGCTTTGAATACCTGACCAATCCCGTGTTCTCTCCACGGTATGGAGACAGCGATCGACTCTACTGCCGAATGTTCATCATCCACGACCATTAGATTCATCATGCGGTTGTTCCTCCTCAAACCATCGAATTTCTACACTAAGTCCGCCATAGGGAATCGCTCCAAAATGAAGCCCGGACGACAGCCCATATCGCGTAACGAGACGCTGATGCACATTCCACGTGCCTGTTCCAATCTCCTCGCCCATCGGTTCATTGATCTCCCGTTCCAATTCGGCTATCTCTTCCGCTGTCAGCGTGACACCATCATTGTCAACAAACAGGCTATATCGGGTATATTGGCGACCCTCAATATGTTCGGGTACCGCAATCCCCGTTACGACAACATGCCCACTGCCTTCCATTGGCTCAATGCCGTGGATCACCGCATTTTCTACAATAGGCTGAATGAGCAGTCGCGGAATATGGAGCTGCATCAATTGCTGCGGTACGGCGATCTCGTAGGTCAGCCGGTTGGTCCGCATCTGCTGGATGGACAGATAATGATCCAGCAGTCGGATCTCTTCCTCCACTGTCGTCATGTCATTCTCGCCCCGCGTAATGTAACGATAGTAGTCTCCCAGACTTAGCGACATGGCAATCACCGCTTCCCGGTTGCCGAGCTGGGTCATATTTTTGATATAAAACAGGCAGTTGTACAGGAAATGCGGATTGATCTGTGACTGCAGATGTTTCAGTGTGGCTTCCCGTGACCGGATACGTTCCTCGTATACTTTCTCGATCAATTCTTGAATCTGCTCCGCCATATGGTTGAAGCTCTGGGTCAGGTACGCGAATTCGTCACGGGAGTGATCGACTGGAATCCGTGTGGACAGCTGCCCTTTACGAATCTGCTGCAGCCCTCTCATCAAACGGTGGATGGGCACCTGAACTTTTCGATACAAAAGCAGTGCGGCCCCGATACTGAGCACGAGCAGTAACAAAATGGAGGTAATAAACATATTTCGGCTCTTATCCATCGGGTTCAGCAGATCATCCAACACCACCGGGTTCACATATACTGCTTGCAGTTGTTTGGAGTGCACGTAACTGACCATATACTGTTTGTCGCCCACCTCCAGCTGATGATTGCCTTCCCTCTCCGGCCCGTTAAAAGGCATATCACGCATGATCGCTTCGACCAGTTCAGGGTCCGCCGTACGGTTCAGCAACGGATCATTACCTGGTACGAGCAAGAAAGGATCTCCGCCCTGTGTCACTTTGAAATCATCCAACATGGCAACCACGTTCATCGGGTCAAAATTAATCTCCATTACCGTTCGCACGCCTGTGTTCACCGGTTTTTCATTCCACTCGTAGTTGTCTGTGAAAAAGTAGGTGAAACTCCCTTTCTCCAGCTGCCATTGGCCTGGTTGCGGAAACGTCAACATCTTCTCATCGTAGACCGTCCGGCTGGACATGGTGGACAACACAAGTTCCGCTTGCGGCAGCACAATGGTAATATCGTTCTTCCAACGGCTGGTGGACTGGTACAACGATAATTTGTCGAGAATATCCAGATAGATGCTGTTTTTCTCATATTGGCTGGTTGAGTCCGTCATGTAACGGTAATGCAGAATACTCGGATCTCGCAGCAACGTCAGGCCATACAGCGAGAGCTGCTCGATATTTTTATCCACCTGTGAACTGAAATAATTGAACTGGTTCAGACTCGATTGCTGTTTCTCTTCGACGACCATATCCACATTTGCCTGGTTCGCGTACGTATAGAGCAGCAGAATGGGTACGAGCAGGCAGATTAAGAGAATGACCGTTTTCGCAAATACTGTGAATTTCATCGTTTCACCCTGTCCCTGAATTTGAAGTCCTTCTATACCGAAGTCCTATTTTATATTGAAAACCCTTACATTTCTAGTTGATTTTATATTCGCCCGCTTTCCTGCAACTTGTAATTCTCTGTTTCCATCAACAAGTTAATATTTCAACATCCGCATTGAAATGTTGTTCTATAGTCCGCCCTTTTCCGTTGCTATAATTCAGTTGCTCCACTCTGTGCAGAGGCTTTCTCGCCTTATGTTGCCAGGGTTGGACGAGATAAAGGAGGGACCCTGATGGCTATCGAACAACCGTTAACAACCCATACGCCGGTGCGAAAAATGACACCCCATCCACGCAAACGTACCCGCTGGAATTTCAAACGCACGTGGCCGCTGCATCTGATGCTGCTGCCTGCTGTACTGCTCACATTGCTGTTCGCCTATGTGCCCATGGGCGGCATTATTATTGCTTTTCAGGATTTTAAACCGTGGCTGGGGTTCACTGGCTCCAAATGGGTGGGCTGGGACAACTTCCGGTTCATGTTCGAATATCCCGACAGCGTTCAGGTCATCTGGAACACCGTACTGATCGCTTCAATGAAAATTGTGGCCGGACTTATCGCGCCTGTGGTGTTCGCCATTTTACTGAATGAGGTTCGGAACTCTACGTTCAAACGTTTCTCACAGACCTTGGTGTATCTGCCCCATTTCCTGTCCTGGGTTGTCCTGGGCGGCATTCTGCTCGATATGTTATCACCGGAAGGTGGACTGGTAAACCAGGTGCTGGCGGCGGCTGGCGTTGAACCGATTTTCTTTTTGGGGGATGGCGACTGGTTCCGTGTAACTGTGGTTGTCAGTGATGTATGGAAGGAATTTGGATTCGGAACAATTGTATTTCTGGCAGCACTTGCGGGCATTAACCCGGCATTGTACGAGGCTTCGGAGGTAGATGGGGCAACGCGGCTCAGACAGACATTACACATTACCCTGCCTGCGCTTGTACCGATGATTATCGTGGTAGGTACGTTATCGCTGGGCAATATCCTGAATGCAGGCTTTGACCAGATCTTTAACCTGTACAATCCGCTGGTATATGAGAAAGGTGATATTATCGATACCTTTGTCTACCGGATGGGAATTCTGAATGGCAAAATGAGCTTTGCGACCGCTGTTGGACTATTCAAATCATTTGTCGCGATGTTCCTGGTCATCTCTGCGTACCGGATGGCGTACAAAATCGCCAATTATCGTATTTTCTAAAAGGGTTAGCATCATGCATTAAGGAGGAATCAAGGTGTATCACAAAACAACCGGGTACCGTATATTCAATGGTTTTAACCTGATATTCATCGCGGCCGTCTCCATCCTGTGCATCCTGCCGCTGGTCCATATTCTGGCGGTTTCCTTCAGTGGTAAGGCGGCAGCATCTGCCAATCTGGTGACACTTTGGCCGATTGATTTTACAGTGGACGCGTACACCAAAACATTTGGTAACAGTAACTTTCTCAGTGCACTCTGGATTTCAGTCCAGCGTACGGTTCTGGGCACACTGCTCAGTATGACACTTGTGTTCCTAACAGCTTATCCATTATCCAAGGAAAGTCTGCACTTCAAGGGGCGCTCGTTATATGCATGGTTTTTCATCTTCACGATGCTGTTCAGCGGGGGATTGATTCCGTCCTATATTTTGATTCAGAAGCTTGGACTGATTAATACGATGTGGGCACTGATTTTGCCAGGAGCGGTCGCTGTTTGGAACCTGATTCTGATGATGAACTTTTTCCGCAACGTACCGAAAGAGCTGGAAGAAGCTGCATTTATTGATGGGGCCAATCATATCACGACTCTGTTCAAAATTTATCTGCCTGTATCCATGCCAGCGATTGCGACGATCTCTTTATTCACGATGGTAGGTCAGTGGAATTCCTGGTTTGACGGGCTGATCTATATGAATGATGCTTCCAAATATCCACTCGCCACGTTAATGCAGACCATAATCGTGCAGCAGGATTTCTCCAACATGAACGTGGATGCGACGCAGCTCCAGAACATGTCTCAACGTACGGTGAACGCGGCTCAGATCTTTATTGGCGCTCTGCCGATTCTGCTCGTATATCCGTTCTTGCAGCGTTTCTTCGTAAAGGGAATTGTGCTCGGGGCGGTAAAAGAGTAAGGCAAACACACGGAATCCCGTTATGGATTCTTTTTCGTTCTATAAGTGCATTCTATAGCTCATGATTTCAGTTGTTTTGAAATTTTTCTGCCGCGAACAGCGTTGTTATATTCATTAATCAATTCATCCAGCACCATGGATTGGCGAATAACCTCCGGATGCCATAGTTCCGCATATTGATCAGCAATCTGGTAGAGCCTTTGCCGTGCATGTTCGATACATTCCTGAATGGTTTCCGGATTATGTACCATACTCCCGCCCCCTGTTATCCTTGAATATCATCATCCAAAAAAGACCATCTAATATAATATTCGGAACAATAGGGGGTTTGGATTACCCCAAAATTAAAATTTTGGTTATTTTTCTTTTAAAAGTTATTATTAGCGTGGATCATATGAACTGATGTACACATATGTTCAATGCAAATAAACCGGATCGGCTGCGGCCTGTCCGGTTTATTTGCGTTTATATCTTTTCCAGAACAGCTTCACATGCCGAGATGAATACGAGCAGACTCAACAGCTTACTTACGCTAATCCTCATATTTTGTAAAGAAAACGTCCTCAAGAACGGCCTTGGCCTTCTTCAGATCACGGGAATTCAGCGTATGAAGCATCCCCATAATTTCATTCATTTCCTCGTTAATGGTCACTGCTTCCGCATTCTCATTATCATTATCGTTTGAAGCTTCATCGGGATATGGTCCCCCTTCACTAGTAACCATGGATGGACTGTCTTTTTCCGAATGGAACCAGGAGGTATGCGCGGTGTCACGGAGAGCATGCACTAAGAACTGCAATTCATCTTCGGTATATCGCTGCAAAAAACGATTTGCGCCAAGATCAATTTGTTGATGCATGGCTTGATGCAAACGATAGATGTCTTGACCCAGTTCTGTCATGCGAAATAATACTTCTTTCTTATTATCTGGTAGGTATTCAGGCAGAATGATATTTTTCTGCACCAGCTTTTTGGTGATTTTGGAAACTGTGCCTTTGGAAAAGCCGAATTGCTTTGAGATGGTTATGCCATTTACAGGTTCAAGTGTTCCGATCGCATCCAGCACATGCAGCATAGTAACCGTCATTTCTTGGACTAACTCTTGAACTTCCGAATTAGGGCTGTTCTTAAGCAGCCATTCCTTCTCTTCGTCATCTTCCGCTTGGAATTTAATCTGTATGTCTCTCACAGCTTCCAGCACTTCATTGATCAAGTGCTCTTTATTGTGATTGTTTGATGGCTTGATCATCCTTTTTCCCCCAACACTAATGAACTTCATCCCAGTATATCAAGGAAAGGTCCGCAATTAAAGTTTCCAAGGAAACAATGTTGACAAAAGAACAGAATTTAAACTAATATTGTTGCAAGGAAACTTATTGTTTCTCAGAAACAATAAGTCGAGCGCTTCATGATCCTTTATTAAAGAAAAACAGAACTTTATTTTAGCCCCAATTTAGAGAGGAACATTACAAATGACAGATATACGATTCAAGCCATCGCAAGAGAAGGAACAACCGGGTGTGAGTCCATCAAGGGAAGATTACGATATCGACGTATTGGTTGCAGGTGCTGGCCCGACCGGATCTACATTAGCAGCAGATCTTTTGCGCCGCGGCCTTCGTGTCCGGCTGATCGACAAGGCTCCACATGCCTTTAAGGGTTCTCGTGCCAAGGGATTACAGCCGCGAACCCAGGAGGTCTTGGAAGATTTCGGCGTGCTGAGTGATGCTCATACAGAGGGAAGTTCTTATCCGCTTGCAGGTATCCATCTAGGTCCGATCACTGTGCCGTGGCGCATGCAGCAGCGAAATAAACCTACACCAGATGTGCCCTATCCGAATATTCTTCTGCTGGCTCAACACCGCACGGATGCCATCCTGCACCGCCTGCTCAAACGTCAGGGGCTAAATATTGAATTTAACAACGCGGTGGATTCTTTTGAACAGGATGCCCATGGGGTGACGGTGACGCTCTCTACAGGGGAAAAGATTCGCAGCAGATATCTGGTGGGGGCAGACGGAGGTTCCAGCACCGTTCGTAAAGGTACAGGTATTCGATTTATCGGAGAGACCAACGAATCAGATCGTATGCTTATCATTGATGGCACGATAGATGGCTTGTCTCGCAGTCGTTGGCATATGTGGCCACACACAAAAGGTAAATTTGTCGGAGCATGTCCATTGCCACACTCCCAACAGTTCCAAGTCATGATCAGGTTAGGAGCAGACGAGAATCCAGACTTGAATGAGGCTGTATTGGCCGCTCAGTTCCACAAGCTTACTGGTTTCCGCCTCTACGACATTACCTGGAGTTCCGTATTCCGTCCCAACGTGCGACTGGCTGAGCACTATCGGTCAGATCGTGTCTTCCTTGCAGGCGATGCGGCCCACGTCCATACCCCAGCCGGTGCACAAGGACTCAATACCGGTGTACAAGACGCTTACAACCTCGGCTGGAAAATAGGTCAGGTTATTGCCGGCGCACCTGATCGCCTGCTTGACAGTTACGAAGCGGAACGTCAACCCATAGCCGCACGCGTTCTTGGAAAATCCAGCGAGTTGTACGCCAAGCTCGATAATAAACGTCTCGCCAGTCTCAAACGTGGTGACGAAGAACGACAGCTCTTATTATCGTATCATGGTGGACCACTTAGCTCTCAGAATGCATCAACGACCAAGTCACTTCAGGTCGGAGGTCGAGCTCCCGATGCTCCATGCATCGGCCCAGGCGGTGTAAGACGACTATTTGAGATCCTTCGTGGACCGCAATTCACATTGCTTGCCTTTGGAGCCAATGCCTCTAATATTCTCCCAGAGCTGATCTGGCCAACCAGCGGTGCCAAATTACACAGATACATCGTTAGTCTCGGCAATGAAGCCGAACAGAATGTTATCAACGATACCACCCAAAAACTGACCGAGATCTATGGCATCAGCGATGATACGCTAGTACTGATTCGACCCGATGGTTACATCGGCAGCATCATCAAGGGCGACTGGCAGGCGGAATTTGAGAATGCGGTCAGCATGGTTACCCCACCACGTTAAGTGAGAAATATTTAAACTGCGCTTTAAGCATCAAATGCAGACTCCGGGCCGGGGTGCCACATCAGAGGAACTGCATGCTTCATTCACCTCAAGCCTACGTCGTCAAAACGATTGCCTATCGTCTCTGGAAAGGCACGTTTAATGGCATCAATGGCACGTTGTTCCGTAGCCCCTGCCTTCCGGATAAGCTCAATTACCCTTTGCACACATTCCGGTTCTCTCGAATCCCAAGAGATGGAGTCATCTATCACCTCAACGATCATTGTATACAGGTTTGCGAGCAGCTCATACTCGTTTATTACCTGATCCATTTGAATAGACAGATGCTTAAGTCCTGCAACATAAGAGGCAATATCCAATCTTGATTTGGCATAATAGCGAAGTACAGCTGCCGCTTGTTCTGTGTCATATGTTCCTGACTGCAAAACAGCGGCAATAGCGTCATACGCTGCCGCTCCACAGGCATAATCTTGGGGCGGCAGCATATAGTCATGGGTTTCCCATTTGTACACGGCCTGGATTAACGATTCCTTGCAGACTTCCCATAGATCTATGGGTGCACAGGCTTCCAGCACCTGATAATACCAGTAGGGTGTACTGTTTCTCCCTAACGAATCATAGGGCAGACGAATGACTTCATTCCCATTACTTTTACAGATGAACAGCACCCGTTCCACATCATCATAGCCAATAACAATGACAAATTGATCGTGCCAGAGAATTGCACCTATGCCTCGGTCAATGGAAGCTTTAATATCCAGCAGAGCCTGCTTCTGATAGAGCGGAAAAGTCGGTTCAAATGAAAATCCACCATGTTGTCCCGTTGTCACACCAATGAAGTCTGCTGCGACAAAGTTCTCTGCCATCCAGTTGTAAGCCGAAATTGATTCTGACGTCAGACGCCGATCCACCACTAATCGGAATGCACTTGCTGTCATACCTGCAATCATGTGGTGTGGGAAAACCGTCCACTGTTTATGTAATAAAATGCGAAACAACGCATCTGTATACGCGCTTACACCGCTCCATGATCTACATTCATCAGCAGAATTCACAGCTTGCGAGGATCGAATCCAGTCCTGCAATACTACTTTTGTCGCCATCACCCTTCACACCCTTCCTCTCTCATCCTATCGTGCGGAATGTGCTCCCCACCGTGGTATAGTGGACCTTTTACGGTCAGGATACTTCCTGGATATCACTCGAAAATAATCAATAGCCTGCTCTTCCAATGCTTTCGCCTTCACGAGTACCTGTGCTAAATCTTCTGTGGTGTCTGGTCGCAAGACACGTCTATTCTCCTGCTGAACCATATATCCTTTCATTTGGTCAATTAACGTCCCAAGCTGTTCATAACATGCACAAGCATGGTCCAGTTCGTTCCATATCTCTCGAACACCCTGCAAATACATCCTTATTTCGGTTCGCGAATGGCAGAAGGATTCCAAGATATAACCTGCACCGGATTCATCGAAATCCCCACTCCGCAGGGCCTGCACCCACACATCATATGCCTTTCTACCTGAAGCAATATTCTGATCAGGTAACAGACGATAGGGAAGATCCCAATCCTCAATCGCCAGTCTCAGGGATTCCAGCAGCATCTGCTGTTCAGGGATGCGGACCTGATCACCAAACACCTGACAATACCAAAATCCGGTAAAGTTTAAGCCGAAATTGTCATACAACAAAATCTGCGGTTCCTTGCTCCATCCGTCCTGCACATAAAAGATGCGGTCCCGGTCATCATATCCATGAATAACACCGAACTCAGGAATCCAGTAAATCACACCAGTTCCTTCATCAATACTCCGTCTCACCCAATTCACTGCATCCTGCTGGTAATAACCAAACGTGGAATGACGTGTACGTCCCCCATCCCAGACCGTAAATATTCCCAGGTTATCGACTCCCGGACGATGTGCTTCCCCCCATTGTCCATACGCTGTAACCGACATGGAAAGTAGTCTGCGATGCACCGCCAGCTTGAAAGCCATGCCCGTATATCCGGCAAGTACAACCTTGGAACCTTGAAACTGGCCTGTATGGGTTAGTATCGCATGCAGACTATCCACGTACGATTTGGACTCCCGCTTCATGATGAGGTTATCTAACACGACTTCAGCCAAGGGAAAAGCTCCTCTCCATGGTGGTTTTCCTGATGTATTTACGAGAAACAGCAGCTTGCTCTTAATCTGCTCGTTTGTTGCCTGTTTACAGAATCACTCTATGTTCCAAGCCTGTGGATCAACCCTTCTGCGCTTTGCTGAAGCTTGCGTCTAAGCCACCCAGGAGACAAAAGTTCCTCCCATTCGCTAATAAACAAATGCTGTAAGAAAGCCTCCGTGTCATAAAATTCAATCGAATAAATCAGATCTTGCCTAGCCCGAATACGATACCCTTGCCATAGGTCCATTTGCTGCAATTCCTTCAAGCGAATCTCAGCTACAAACGGTTTACGCACAGGCAGTGGTTCTTCCCATCCACCTAGGAGGGCATCTGACCTGTACTCAAATCTATCATCCGAGATCGATACATGAACTATGCCCTCCAAGCGAATCGCCACTTGCTGCACAGGATCTGCTTCATAACCCACCACGTAATCGGCGTTAAACTGGGATATCATCTTTAATGGACACAAGGAAAACTGCCGTTCTCCATCGTGATCCCTGTAATGAATATGTACTCTGCGCAAGTCAGTTATGGCGTGGGACAACAATTCAAAGAATTGCAGCTGCTTCGGTTGCGCCGAAAACACCGGAAGCGCACCACTCCCCATCTGTTGTTCCTCCAACGTAAAACGCTCCAGTAAATGCGCTACACGTTTCACCGCGTCCGATTGATCATAATCGTAATGTCGATAGCGGTGTGCCAAATATTTCAGCACACGTTGCTCTTCTTCTGTCATATATAAATGGGGCAATCGAAAGGTCTGATCCTCGTAACAATAGCCCCGATATTT
The DNA here is from genome assembly GCF_038002525.1 of Paenibacillus sp. FSL K6-4396. Taxonomy (NCBI): domain Bacteria; kingdom Bacillati; phylum Bacillota; class Bacilli; order Caryophanales; family Paenibacillaceae; genus Paenibacillus; species Paenibacillus sp. FSL K6-4396. The sequence goes on from NZ_JBBOCR010000001.1 coordinate 6,154,740, forward strand.
CGCCATATATACCAAGGGGGCGCGCAGGGAGTTTGCCATATATTCAATATCACGCTGAGCCTGACGACGGGAGATTTCAAATTCACGGGCAAGCCAGCTGCTATTCGGAAAACGTCCACCCCGAATCTGTTCGTCAAACCAGTGAATCCGATGCATGTTACTCATCTTCCCGCCCCCATCTCATCCATTCCTAATATATTCGATTATATCAAAAGACATGGCCCGTTCCGAAGAACAGGCCAGTTATGTTATACATGTGCCTTATCCACTCTGGATTGCACGGCTTTGAAGCATTTCTTGCATACTTTCAGACTTGTACCGTCTGTTTTTGTTTGCGTATACAACAATTTAATTCGGGTACTGCTGCACACCGGGCATGTTCCCCGGCCCCTGGAAGGAAGACTCCACAAGACGCGTCCTCTTTTGGTTTTTGCCAATGGTTGTGAACCTCTTTTCGATATGGTTTGTGTGTTCACCGTTATTATATAGGGCATGGTACGACACAGAATGTCGCATCAGTTTTAAAGGTTGTTCAAAAAGTCCCCAATTGATCACGAAGTAGCCCAAGAAGCGAACTCGACATCGAATCTTGCGTTCACCTTCTCGGTGCTGAATCGTTAACTTTTTGAACATGCCGCATTAGAAAATAAAAAATGTCCCCTCTTCGACCTGAAGAAAGGACAACATTTAGGAAGGATTTGTGCTCGACTGAGCTGCGGCCTGCAATAACGGTTGCAGGAGTCCTGGAAAACGCGTTTCCAAATCATCGGATCGCAGAGTGAGAAAATGCTGTGTGCCCTGCACTCTGACCCGAATAACTCCGGCTTCCCGCAGAGTGCGAATGTGGTGTGACATCGTTGACTTCACAACAGGTGCATGAAAATGACTGCACGGTTGCTCCCCACTTCTGGCAGCTTCGGCAACAATCCCAAGACGGGTCGGGTCGCTTAATGCATACAAAACGGAGGAAAGTTCAATATCTGATACCTGTGGATGATGTAAAATTTTCATACGGTAGTCCCCTTTTCTCAGACTATCCATTGTATTTTAACACAGATCCATGATATATTTCTAATGTTCGATACCAATCGAACTTTAATGATTTCGTTATGTAACCCCTGCTGTCAGGCACGGGATTGACATCATACTACATTTTGCAAATGTTACACACCGTTTCTGAAATGTTGCGAAATACACATCACTTTAGGAGGTTTTTATGAACAACACCGCAACCGCATCATCAGGGGAACGGACCGGAATACAGGAAGGATTAATTGTAAGTTTGCTTGGCTTCACCGTTGTACTCGTTGTTATGAATACAATGATGTTTAATCTGGCCCTACCTAAAATTGCAGCCGAATTTATGCTTACATCCGTCGCTTCCTCATGGATTGTTACAGGGTATTCCATCGTATTTGCCATTTCCTCGATTACGTTCTCACGTCTATCGGATTTCATACCTATTCGTACATTATTCACGACCGGGCTTACGTTACTTGGTGCTGCATCGGTACTCGGGTTCTTCAGTAATCATTTCATCATTTTGCTCATTGCACGTCTGATCCAGGCTGCGGGTGCTGCATCGGTTCCGGGGCTTGCCATTGTGCTGATTACCCGGTACATTCCACATGATCGCCGGGGTAAATCGATGGCTGTCATCATGTCCGCGAGTTCACTTGGGCTTGGACTTGGTCCCGTCATTGGCGGAAGTATCACACAATTTCTGGGATGGCATGATCTGTTTATCGTTACGGGATTAACGTTATTCTTGATTCCTGTATTCTTCAAACTGCTTCCTCGGGAAACACCGCAAAAAGGTTCATTTGACCTGCTGGGTGCCGTGCTTCTTGCCATCGGTACTACCGGTGTGCTGTTATTCCTGACTTCCCGTCAGTGGTACACGCTTGTTATCGGTGCTGCGGCACTGCTTCTGTTCTGGCTCCGAATTCGGCGCGCGGCAGATCCGTTTGTTCAACCTGCTTTGTTCAAAGACAAAAAATATATGATGCTCAGCTCGCTGGGGATTGTATCGTACATTAATAACTTCTCAACGTTGTTCCTGTTACCTCAAATTTTGGCTCATCTATACGGACTCACACCTGCTCAATCCGGACTCGTCATCTTCCCCGGTGCAGTTGTGTCCATGCTGCTGTCCAACCGGATCGGCCGCATGATTGACCGACATGGCAATACGTTGCTGTTGAAATTTGCACCATGGTTGCTACTGGCCGCTGCCGGATTGTTCGCCTTATTTGCAGACAATAACATCTACGCCATTATGGCTGTGTATGTCCTGCTCAGCGTTGGCTTCTCTTCCCTAACCACCAGCGTGTCCAATGAATTGTCTGGTAACCTGACCATGGATCAGGTGGGCGCAGGCATGGGACTGTTCCAACTTAGTCAGTTCTTCAGTGGTGCCTTCAGCGTTGCTGTTACTGGCGTAGCATTAACGGCGATGCAAAACATGCCGCTATCCTCAGCGTACACCAATATTTTCTGGGGCATGACTGTGGTCGCAGTCGCATCGGTTATTTTCTCTCAGGTGTATCTAAGAATGCAGTCACGGAAAGTCACGAAAACAAGTAACCGGATTTAACATTATATTTAACCAAAAGAAGTCAGGAAGGGGCCCCGGGTTCTGAACCTGGCTTTTTTTTTACCTATTTCCTATGCATGATACATGTGTCAGCTGCCCTCTTCCACTAACACAAAAAAGCCCCAAGGATGCGTTCATCACGCTCCTCGGGGCTATTATTTTATGGTTGACCAACTTCTCTATTCTTCTAAACTGAGTATACTATTAAAACAGGTCCAAACGAAGACGTTTCAAACTTGTATGTTTGATGTACCACTGGCCGTCGATTTTGACAAAAGTTTCATGGTAGTGCCCAAATCCGTGGAAGGATTTGTTCTCATTGCCCTCTGGGAACGTTACCCAATCTTCCATTGGGGAGATGACCTTCGCTTCATTCTCGGATACAAATTCAACTTCTGCGCTATGTACATGATGCACGGTTACGGCAACATCCACCAGATCACGGAATACTTGTACGATCGTATCACGGCCTGTTAGTACCGGAATTGGATTGCCTTCTGTGCTGAAATCGGCCACGGCATCCGGAGCAAACACATCACCCAAGGTATCCCACTGTTTCGTATCAATATAGCGGCAATAACGTGCCTTGGTATTCCGAATGTTTTCCAGCGCGAGCAATTGTTCCAGTCCTGTGATCGTTGATTGGCTCATGTGTTGTCCCTCCAGAGATGTAAAATGTGATGTAAGATTAGGATCATGTATGTATGCATACTATACCTTCCTTATTGTACCATTCGCCTTCTATTAGGTACAATGATACAAAAAAATCTTTCCTTACCTCTCGCGAGGTTGGGGAAAGATCTGGATATACCTATGTGCCAGACGAGTTATTCCCATCAATTCAAGCCTCACTTCTATCCCCAAGCTACTGCTGTGCACTCCAACTCTTCATCTGGGAAGCAAGTTCTGACATTTTCTTATTGTTCAAAAAACTTTCCATCTCTTCTTCCGCCTGCACCATCACCTGCTGGATCAAGCAGCCTGCGTTATGATTCTGGGAACATTCGAACAGGGACGCCTGACCTTCAATCGCATGAATGATCTCCAGGAAAGAAGGATCGGGATTTTTACGACTAAGCCGATAACCACCATTGGCACCGGATGTGGATTCGATCATGCCCGCCTTAACCAATTTGGTCAATATTTTGGACAAATAGGTTGGTGATACCTTCTGCAATTCTGCAAGTTGGTGGACACTAACCAGCTGTTCGGGGGCAGTACTTACAAGATGAAGCATGGTATGCAAAGCATAATTTGTTGCTTTTGAATATTTCATGAGGGCACCTCATTATACACGGATTTAATTTATCCATAATAGACTTGATTGAGTTCTCTGTCAAACCACTATACCTAAAGCGCTGGCCACATCGAAAGGATACGGGTTAATTGTGATACAATCCGCGGTAATCCGTGGGTGTCATCCCCTCATGAGCCATGAACTGGCGATTAAAATAACTGGCATTGGGATACCCCGCTTCCTCCGCGATTTGTCCAATGTTGGCCGTAGGCCGTTCGAGTAACCATTGCTTCGCCATCTGTAGTCGTGAACGAGTGATAAACTCCATAGGTGTCATCTCTACAGCACTCTTGAACATTTTGCAAAAGTAATACGAACTCACACCTGCGAGATCCGCCCAGTCCTGTAACAGGAAAGGTTGACAGGCCTCTTGTTGCATCTGTGGAAGAAGTGCAAGAACCCGACTCTCCGCCTTACTTGTGGTACGTGTACTCTTTAAAGGTACTGCATGCTGCACGAACTCGGCGAGTACGGCATAGGTCAGTGTGGATAGCTGAGCCGGACGCAGCATTGTGTTCTGTTCCGCTTCAGTGAGCAAGGCCAGATGAGCCTCTTCCCAAGAGCTGCGTTGCCGCAGTGTCCACAATAGATTGCGGTGTAACCCCCGCTCGATCATATAATCATGCAGACGTTCACCGTAAAAATGAACCCATCGTACATCCCATGGATCATCTTCACTACTATAATAATGCTGCCGCTGCTGCGGGAAATAGAGAAACGCCTGACCTGCGCGAAGCTCATGTACCACTCCGTCCACTTCCACATATCCCTTGCCCGAAGCGACGTAGTGAATATTAAAGTTGTTCAGTGCGCCAGCCTCACGCAACACGGAATGCTGGACGTGGTCCATATAATGTCCAACGGACTCGGGATAACAAAAATATGGAATATCCTGCAGGGTAAGCAATACGGTTTGTCTCATCATAGCCGGTTCTCCTTGATCAACAATATTGTGTTAACTAACTTCAATATATTATCATTTTAATTCGCTGGTCTATTCATTATAATCACAATATACATTTATACACAGGAGGATACAACACATGAATTCAGTTCAAAAATTACGTTGGGGCATTCTTGGTAGCGCTAGCATTGCTGTGGAATCCGTCATTCCTGGGTTGCAGCAATCCGAGTTGAATGAAGTAACCGCGATTGCCAGTCGAGACGAAGATAAAGCCAAACAGACGGCCGAACAACTAGGGATCGACAAGGCTTATGGCAGTTATGAAGCTTTGCTCGCTGATGATTCCATTGATGCCGTATATATCCCGCTTCCGAATCATCTGCATCGGGAATGGACGATCCGGGCTGCTGAAGCAGGCAAACATATTTTGTGCGAAAAACCATTGGCTCTGACAGAGCAGGAAGCTCAGGAGATGGTTCAAGCTTGTGCAGATGCAGGTGTGCATCTCGCGGAAGCATTCATGTACCGCCATCATCCACGTTATGAGCAGATCAGGGATATCATTGCCAGTGGTGAGATCGGTGAGATCCGTGGTATTCACAGCACATTTTCATTTAATAACTCCAATGCATCCGGCAATGTCCGCTTTCGGAAGGAGTGGGGTGGCGGTGCACTGTATGATATCGGATGTTATTCCATCAGTGTTGCTCGCCTGCTGCTAGGCCAAGAACCAAGCGCAGTTACCGTTATTGGCATGTTCTCCCCACAGCATGATCAAGTCGATATGATGGCTTCCGGACTGTTGGAATTCGATAATCACGTTGGTGTGACGTTTGACAGCAGCATGTGGGCAGCCTTCCGCAACACGCTCGAAGTTCTAGGTTCTGATGGCATCATTGAGGTACCATCGGCCTTTATCGGTCGTCAGGATCGCAGTTCCAACTTCTATGTAACGGCTGGCGGTGAACGCAAAGAGATTGAAGTTCCGCAAGTGAACCACTACTCTCTGCAGGGAGATGACATGGCACGTGCCGTACTTCAGGGCAAGGATCTGCGCTTCGCCCCTTCCGATGCAGTAGCTAATATGAAAGTGCTGGAAGCTTGCCTTCGTTCAGCGGAAGAACGTACACGAATTACACTATAATTGAGAGGATGAACTGACTTATGGAATATATCGAAATTGCTGGTGCAGGTAAACGTGTCTCCCGATTGATTAAAGGAACCGATTATTTCGTGCATAATGCCTACGATAAAGCAGCTACGAACATGGATGCTTTTCTGTCGATTGGCGGTAACACTGTAGATACAGCACATATTTATTGTGGTGGACAGAGTGAAGAAGTCCTTGGTCGTTATATGAAAGAACGCGGTAACCGTGACCAGATCGTCATTCTCACCAAAGGCGCGCATCATGACCAGAATGGGCCACGCGTGAACGCTGATGCCATCCGCAGTGACTTGATGGAAAGTCTGGAGCGTCTTCAGACAGATCATGTAGAGATGTATGCCTTGCACCGGGATGACCCAAATATGCCTGTCAGTGTTATTCTTGAAGCATTAAACGAACATATTGATTCCGGCAAAATCGGCGCAATTGGCGCCTCCAACTGGACATGGCAGCGCCTCGAGGAAGCCAATGCGTACGCTGCGGCAAATGGCTTGAAGGGCTTCACATTCAGCAGTCCGAACCTCAGTCTCGCCAAAGCAAACGAACCTTTCTGGGCAGGCTGTGTGTCGGCAGATGCAGAGACACTGGCATGGCATGAGCAAACCAAGCTGCCATTGCTATCCTGGTCCTCCCAAGCGCGCGGTTTCTTCACGGGAAGATTCACACCTGAAGTTCGCGATAACGAAGATCTGGTGCGTGTATTCTACAGTGATGGCAACTGGGAACGGTTACGCCGGGCTGAACAATTGGCTAATTCGAAGAAAACATCACCCATTCAGATTGCACTCGCTTATGTATTGAATCAAGCGTTCCCAACCTGTGCCTTGATCGGTGCCCAGAATCAGGCGGAACTGCTCTCCTGTGACGAAGGGTCCCGCATCACGCTGACTCCTGCTGAAATCGCATGGCTGGATCTGGGCAGTGATGTACCTGCTGGCATCTAAAGAAAATTAATTATTCTATCATTAACTTTAATGAGTATAAGGGGCTGGTATTCCGCGATAACCCGGAATATCAGCCTTTTCTGTTGTGTAAAAGCGATCCAATATTGTAACCCTGTTGCACAATTACCGTATTACTGTTCTCTTTCCCCTACTCGGTTGGGGAGAAATATAGAAGGACTTACCCCAGAATGCATTTCTGAAGGTAAGTCCCTTATATCATGGATTAAGACGCATAGAATGTTAGAAATTGCACTGTCATTCGGTTGGATTACAGTTTAACGATCTGACCTGTTTTCTCGGATTCGAATGCTGCCAGAATCACTTGCAGGGAGCGTAAGCCCTCTTCCCCGGAAATCGCTGGAGGTGTTTGCGTTACAATTGACTCTACAAATGCGTCAATTACACCACTCGGCACTTGTTTCTCGTTGGTAGCCATGGCACCAACTTTGTACGTCTCAACTGTACCATTGGTCAGTTCAACGATCACTTCATCGCCTTCCACTGTTCCGATCTTCATAACACCATTCTCGCACCACAACACTGTACTGTTGTCTCCAGCTCTGTATTGCGTCCAGCTTGCTACCAGCGTTCCGATCGCGCCGCTCTTCATACGCAGCAAACAAGTTGCGTTATCATCAACTTTAGTACCTTCCTTGTGCAGTGTGCTGATAAAACCAGCCACTTCAGATACTTCATCATTCAGCAAGTAACGGATGAAGTCGGATTTGTGCACGCCCAGGTCGCCCATGGCGCCCATAATAGCTTCTTCTTTACGGAAGAACCAACTATCCGCTCCGTCCACACTCCATCCTTCTGGACCCGGGTGACCAAATGATGTACGGAAATTAAGAACTTTACCGAGTTTGCCGGAGTCGAGAATCTCTTTTGCTTTTACGTGTGGAGGCATCAGACGCTGGTTGTGTCCAACCATCAGATACACGCCATTTTTCTTGGCAGCTTCGATCATTTGCTCGCCTTCTTCAGTGGATACTGCCATTGGTTTCTCAACCAATACATGCTTGCCTGCATTGGCAGCAGCAATCGCCATTGGCGCATGCAGATAGTTTGGTGTACACACACTAACGGCATCCACCGTTTCGTTTGCAAGCAATTCTTCGTAACTGGAGTACGCTTTACCTCCGTAAGTCTCAGCCATCTTCTCCGCACGCTCCACAATCGGATCGGCAAAAGCGACAAGTTCTACGTTCTCATTGGCAGCGTACTCTGGAATATGTCTGCGCTCGGCAATGGCTCCACAGCCGAATACAGCAACTTTAATTTTACTCATGTATATAAGTCTCCTTTGACAAATAAAATTCAGCATTTTTCATAATTCGATTCAATTCGCTCTTTGGATTATGCAAAATGTTAGATTAAAATTGGCTCAAATAGTTCTGTTTCAACCAGTTGTAGCTGTTGGATACGCTCTCAAGCGGAGGGTTCTGACATACGTCTTGTTCCACGATCAGCCATTCCACGCCTGCATTCGTAGCCCCTTCAATAACAGCTGGCAGGTCAACCGAACCTTGTCCCAATTCCAGTGTTTTCATCTGGCCCTGTTCGTCTTTGCTGAAGTCCTTCAGATGAAGCAGCGGCAAGCGACCCGCATATTTATTAATATACTCGATCGGATTTTGTCCCGCAAATTGTACCCAACATACGTCCATTTCCACTTTTACCGCTTCCGGTGATGTTTGAGCGAACATGGCATCAAAGGCATTGGCATCACCAACCTGCCCATGGAATTCAAAGTCATGGTTATGGTATCCAAAGATCAACCCTTGTTTCGCTGCTTCAGCCCCATATTGTTGTAACTCAGCGAATAGCTTGGTCCAACCTTCTGCATTCTCAGGACGATCTTCTGGCATCAGGTAAGGGCAAATGATATATTGTGCACCAATTGTTTTCAGGTAATCGATTTGTTTTTGCAAGTCTTCGCGCATCGCATGTAGTGAAACGTGGCTGCTGAATCCTTTCAGTCCAAGTTCATCTAGTAGCGCTTTCATTTCCTCAGCTGGAATATCACCATATCCGGCAAACTCCACACCTTCATATCCAAGGGCCGCTACCTTACGCAACGTACCACGAAAATCTGCTGCAGTTTCATCACGGAGTGTAAACAATTGCAAACCAATATTAAGTTTTTTCATGTAGGATACACCTCTGTTCTCAAATTTGCTTTCATTGCTCTATCTGGTATCATCCTAACGCAAAACAGGCTAGAATGAACATATACAATATAGTCAGAACATGAACTATCTGGTCAAATTTTATTTCCATCATTTTGCATCTATTGAATGTACCCATTTGATTGCATGCAGGATGTACATATTGGGGGATTTTATCTTTGGATACGTTAGAGACATCTGTACTGATCTGTGACTACTCATACCACTATAAAGCGTTCACTCATAATATGAAGGGCGAGCTGCAAACCTATCTGTTCCGTCTACAGACAGAAGGTTCGTGCAAAGTGTATGTACAGGATGAAGAATTCAGGATGACTAGCGGGGATCTGCTGCTGCTCAAACCTGGCGACGACTATCATCTCGTGGTGGATGAACCACATAAGGAAGGACGCTTGTCCAGCGGAGATTATTATCTGTTCTGCGAGGGCAGTTGGATCGATAACTGGTGGAAAAGGCAGCAACGATCTACCGTGAGCCGGATTGGACTTGATGATAAGCTCATCAGCCTATGGAGAAATATGTTGCTTGAGAAACGTCGGGGACCTCTTGAGGAAAATGCGGAGCTAAAGGATGCGTTACTGCGCGGATTATGTCTATATATTGACCGGGCAATTAAAGAGAATATTCAGACCGATCGAGCAGTTTCCTCTGCGCTGAAGTTAAAACGTTATATTGAGGAGCATGCCACGGTTACGTTCAAGCTTGAGGAAGCGGCACGTTATGCCGGACTCAGCCTGTCGCGTGCAGTCCGTTTATTCAAGGAGCACTACAATCAGACCATGATTCAATACGCAATTGAGATCCGTCTGAATGCAGCGTTAGAACGCATGAAATACAGCGAAATGACACTGGAGCATATTGCGGAATCCTGTGGTTTTGCGAGCTACTCCTATTTCCACCGGGTATTCCGGGCGCACTTCGGTGTGTCTCCGGCGGAGTATCTCAAATCCAGACAGCATGAGCCTATTGATGATCTGGAGCATGTATGATGTTCAGTGTCAGAAACCCATGACCTTAAGAGGTTCATGGTCTTCATACATACCCATTAAATTCACATCTATCATAATGGAGCGATACATATGCTAACCCACCAGCGCAAAGTCCTCATCATCGAGGATGAATCAGATATTTCGCGCATTCTGCGAGATTATTTAACCAAAAATCAATATGAAGCCGCCGTGGCAGCCACTGGACAAGATGGACTTCAGATTATGGAGATTATTCAACCAGACTACATCATTCTGGATATTATGCTTCCGGACATGGACGGGATCGAGGTCTGTCGAGAGATCCGAAGGCGCAATAATATCCCCATCCTCATTCTAAGTGCCAGAGGCAGTGATACCGACAAGGTACTTGGACTTGGCTTTGGAGCAGACGACTATATGACCAAGCCCTTCTCGCTGAGCGAACTGTTAGCACGGATTAATGCCCACTTCAGGCGTTATGACAGCATGACTTCCGTTGGAGATAGAACAAATCTACTGCATCTTGGAAACCTGGTAATTGATAAAAAAGCCTATAAAGTTACATTAAACGGATCGGAAGTTTCTCTGTCTGCCAAGGAATTTGAACTACTTCATTACTTGGCAAGCCACAAGAATCAGGTATTCTCCAAAGCCCAGTTGCTCGACGCCATCTGGGGATATGCAACCTATGGCGATGAAAATACCGTAACCGTATACATTCGTAGACTGCGTGAAAAAATTGAGGCAGATGCCTCGCATCCGACCGTTCTGAAGACGGTATGGGGTGTCGGTTACAAATTCAATTACGAATAAGTGAGATTGGAGGCACCCACATGTCATTGAACAGGTGGTCCAAACGCTGGTTGTTAACAACACTTGGGCTTCTCATTATTATCGTTTCAAGTATCCTTGCACTGTCGATGATGCTGTTACAAGATCGAAATTCAGGCGAATCCAATCTGTCCCTGAATCAGGTTCGACTCAAGGTCAATCCGATCTTACTCGCTTTGGAGCAAAATCATCAGCATCTTAATGAACAAAATATTCGTGAAGTCATACGTTCCACCGCCAGAGAGACCGGGGTTCTACTTACCTATCTAAACTTGGATGGAAAAATCATTCTGTCCTCCGACCCCACCTCTGAAGGGACGCAAGTTAATCTGCGTTCAGCTCTCCATTATGATCTGCATCATGCCACGCAGGCCGCGGACGGTAACGATACGCTTGATATTGCGTTTCCCGTGATGGACGGACCGATGGGAAGTCAGATCGGCAATGCCATCTTTTCCATCCCCCAAGCGATGGTTACGATTCAGCAACCGATGACTTTTCCGGTTATATTGATTAGCGCACTCATGCTCCTGTCACTGATTCTGAGCTTATTTCTATTCTGGATGAAACGAAAACTGGACAAACACCTGCTCTCTCCCATCCATCAATTGAAGCAACATGCGGAATCCATGCTTAAAGGCAATTATGAAGAAAAAATCCAGTACAACCGGAACGATGAATTGCTCGAAGTATATGCCATGTTTGATCTAATGCGCACGGAGATTAAACATATGAGCGAGCAGCGTATTCAGCAGGAACAAGCACAAAAAGAACTCATCACCAATATATCTCATGATATTAAAACACCAATTACCACGATAAAAGCATACATAGAAGCTATTGAGGAAGGACTATGCAACGATCAGGAGACGCTGATGGAATATATGGGAGTCATGCGGACCCATACGGATAAAACGGCACGCCTTGTGGAGGATCTGCTGGTTCATGCACTTCAGGAATTGGGGCAAATTTCGGTGGAAACCCGTGAAATGTACAGTGGGCCTATACTGGAGACGATGTTGAAACCTATTGAACATGTTGTCCTAACAAAGGGGCTTATCTATAAAGGACCCAACTACATCCCCAATGTGTTAATCGCTATCGACCCCACTCGAATTGAACAGGTGATCTCCAATCTTGCCGCCAATGCCCTCAAGCATACAGCTCCAGGAGACACGATACGTATAGATTTGGAACTGGAATCCGGGCACTTGAAAGTGACGATTGCCGATTCGGGTCAGGGAATACGTGTACAGGACATGCCATTTGTTTTTCAGCGTTACTTCAGAGGCCATACGAGTCATGCAGAACAACATGTTCAGGAAGGTACAGGGCTGGGCCTTTCCATCTGCCAAAGCATTATTAAAGCACATGGAGGTCATATTTCCTTTACTAGTAAAGAAGGACAAGGTACTACCTTCCGGTTCTATCTGCCGATCTGCTGAGCCCACACTCCACAGCTGTAATACTTTATTCATAATTTGATAAGGCTTCCTCAACATCCCTCCTCTAGAATGAATCCTATACTGCACTTGGGAGTGATTCGACTTGTCCAAAAAAGTGATTATCCGTGCACAGAATCTGTGCAAAACGTACAACAGCGGAAGTGAACAATATCATGCCATCCGTAATGTTGATCTCGACATCTATGAAGGAGAATTCACGGTCATCATGGGTAACTCTGGCTCTGGCAAATCAACCCTCCTATACCTGCTAAGCGGACTGGATCAGATCACAGCAGGTGAGGTCTATTTTCGTGACCAGCGGGTTGACGCTTACAGTGAACGGGAAATGTCCAACTTCCGCACCCGCCGGATCGGTTATATCTATCAGAGCATCAATCTGGTCCCGGACCTTTCCATCAAAGAAAACATTGCTTTACCGGGATATATTGCAGGAAACAAAAAGAAGGACATCCTATCCCGCGTTGCTGAGCTGATGAATGCCATGGATATTGATGGACAACGTAACCGTCTCCCCTCCCAAACTTCCGGAGGACAGCAGCAACGAGCTGCGATTGCACGGGCTTTGATCAACTCGCCGGATATCATTTTTGCGGATGAACCGACCGGAAGCTTAAATATGGAACATGGCACAGCTGTTCTCGATATCCTTACAGATATCCATCGAAAAGGACAGTCGGTAGTTATGGTTACGCATGATATTAAGGCTGCCTGTCGGGCAGATCGCCTGATCTATATTCAAGACGGCAAGATTGGCGGAATCCTTGAGTTCGATACCTATGACGAACATCAAATTCAAGATCGTGAAGCGATTATCTTCGCTTTGGTTACGGGGAAGGAATAACGATGGCAGTCATGTTTAAACTTAGCTTGTCGTATCTGGGTAGGAACAAAATACAAAATGCGCTGATTGCGCTGCTCCTGCTACTCTCGACACTTCTTGTATCTACAGCTATTGTCATTCTGGCGAACACAGGCAATCAGTTTCATGAAATGCATATCCGCACCCATGGGTCTCATCAGATTCTGACTTTTGAGAAAGGGCTGAATGACCCGGAGACGGTGCACGATTGGTGGGCTTCCCAGGATGACGTTCAGGTGTCCCCGTTACTATCGTATCGTTCATTGTCAGGCATCATCTTGAATGAAACTCACATCCCTAACATCTACCTGTACATGTTTAATACACCTCCGCCGCCATGGGGTGTGGATGAACTTATTTTTTCAAGTGGAACACCCAGCACGACTCCCGAACCGGGCTCCGTCTGGATTCCAACGTCCATGGCAAATGCCTATCATATTTCGTTAGATGATACCATTGGCTTCAAAACCGGCTCAAGCACACTCGAATTGAATGTGTCGGGTATTGTCATCGACGTACCGTACGGAGCACCCTTCTCCAATACTGCACGGGTCTGGATGAATTCTGCTGATTATCAACGTGATTTCACGGCACTCGCTGGCAACGAGAATTACATGATCGGTATTCATTTCAACGATTACAGTATGAATTCATTGTATTGGGAACGGTACAATCGCGAGACAGGTACTCCGTTTCTGGAATCCAAAATGGAGTTCGAAGCGATCTCCTCTTTTTATCTGATTATTAACCAGGTTATTGGCTTCATTATGATTTTCATGGGCGTTGTCATGCTCTCCATCGCTTTGATGACCATCGGGTTCACAATTTCGGATGCCATACTGGCCAATTACAGAACGATAGGTATTCTCAAATCACTCGGGCTAACTGCCCGGAGAACAATAGGTACCTATGTCATTCAATATGCGATGCTCTCCATTGCTGCCATTATCCCCGGAATTGCACTTAGCGTATGGATCTCCAGGTGGATCATTAATATATCCGTGTCCTCTCTTCGAGTGGACCATCGGAACATTCCAGTCCAAGGATTGGACGCTGCCATTATGGCTGGTGTGCTTCTATTTGCTATAGTGATTCTGTCCGTTGTGTTATATGCCAAAAAAGCACGCAGCATACAGCCTGTGCAGGCCATTCGTTATGGTATGTCGGAGACAGATAATAGCCGGATGGCGGGCAAAATGAATTCACCCTGGGCACGATGGATCGGGTTCACACGACTGCCTGTGACTATGGCCCTTGGACTTCGACATTTGTTCAAAAACACCAAAAGTTCTATTCTAACCCTCCTGCTGACCACGATGGCATCCTCTGTATTGGTTCTAGGGTATGTTCTGCTGACCAGCATAACCGGAATCTATCAGACCGCAGCCCATTGGGGGTATGATAATGCCAACATCGCAGCAGTCGTGGTGAACAAAAGTACCTTCCCCCAGGCTGAGCTGAAACACGTGTTAGAACAGGATTCAAGGATCAGCAATGTGGGCTGGCAAGGGAACACAACGGGTGTCATTAGCCCGGAGTCTTCTAAGGGAGTGCAAGGCCCATCCATCAGTCTCAACTTGAGTGTACTGGACGGAAAATATCAGGAACTTGGGTTCACAACATTGAGAGGCGATAACCCTCACCATGTGAATGAGATTGCCATTGGTGTAAGTATAGCCCAAACATCCAATAAGGATCTTGGTGATCTCATCGACATCTATATTGAAGGAGAGAAGAGGACATTCCTCATCACAGGAATCTATCAGGCGATCGCCAACATGTCTGTTTCAGGCCGAATCACGATCGATGCCATGAGAAGTGTGAACCCGGCTTATGGTGAATTCGATGCCATTTTCATCAATGTGAAGGATATTACACAGGCGGATCTGATTGCCGGGGAATTGAACGAACAATTTAAAGATTTTGCATCCGTAGTCACCCAGAAGACATTGCTTGATTCAGTATACGCGGAAGCTGCCAATATCCTGATCTATCCCATGAGTCTGATTGGATTGCTGTTCATCGCTGTGACGTTCATCATTATTTTCAGCACCTGTCGGATCAATATCCGCAAAGAGAGCAGAAACTACGGAATATACAAATCACTGGGAATGACATCCCGCCAGATCCGATTCTCGGTCACGATGGGAATGATCGTACTGTCCTCCATCGGAGCGATACTGGGTATGCTCGTCGGCGTATATGTACTTCCTCTTCTGCTCGAACTGGTCCTTTCCGGTTATGGTATCGTCGAGCTTCCGCTGATCCTGAATTGGGGTGGAATGATACTGTTCGCCTGTCTAAGTATCATTGCAGCGGGTCTTGGTTCATGGTTCTCTTCGCGAATTATTCGTGGGGCATCGCCACGTATGTTGGTTATCGAATAAGGTAGTCAGGATTCTATAACGCAATAACAGCCCTTCCATGCCTTTATAAAAGGTGGAAGTGCTGTTATTGCGTTATGATTTAACTCCGCCACTTCTTCGCAAGTTCGCCAATCTGATGTGGCGTAGTTCGGCAGCAGCCACCAATAATTTTTGCGCCCGCAGCAACCCACTGTTCCGAAGCATCACTCATACTGCCACATGTACCCTGTCCACTCCACGTCTTCGTTGCTGCATCGTATACTTCTCCCGAGTTCGGATACACAATAACAGGTTTATCGCTGGTACGGCTCAAAATACCCACTGCTTCCGTCACCACTTCCATCGGAGCACAGTTCAGGCCAATCGCCGCAACCTGCGGCTCGGAGCCAAACGTCTGTGCACATACCTCAAGCAGTGTGCCTTCGCTGATGCTTATCCCGTCTTTTAAAGAAAAAGATAACCAGGCATACGCATGAGGAAACTCCTTCAGTAATTCAACCAGCACCTGAGCTTCCTGCAAGGAAGGAATCGTCTCAAACGCCAGAATATCAGCACCCGCTTCAATCAGCGCCGCCATACGCGGACGGTGAAATGCGGCAAGCGTCTCATCCGACACGCCGTAATGACCCACATACTCTGAACCGTCCGCCAGATAAGCGCCGTACGGACCTACGGACCCGGCAATAATTGGACGTAGACGAAGACAATTTCCTTCGCGATCCCCTGTACGATCTGTTATATACTCCTCATTCTCCACCGTCTCAGCACGTACCGAAGAAGCTTCTACAAGCTGACTTGTCGAGCTTTCTCTCCCTACTAGTCTACTCTGCACTTCTGCCCACACGTCATCTCTCGCCTGTGCAGCCAGTTCCACCGTCTTGCGGATCAGCTCCAGTGCTGCCTGTTCATCGATCCCTCTCTTGCGGAAACCATCCACCGTCGCCTGATAACTGGATGTAATCGCACAGTCGGCTCCTGCTCGAAAATAATCTGCATGGACCTGAACGATAACATCCGGATTCTCAAGTAACACACGAGCAGACCATAGTGGATCATCGAGATCACATCCATGCTGTTCGAGTTCCGTTGCCAGCGCTCCATCCAGAATCATGACCGGATGTTCACGCAGGATCCGTTCTAAGGGGTTAGTCTGTTGTGCTTGCGTCATGTACTTGTCCTCTTTTCTTATTCACACGTTCTGTCAGATAATAAGCAGCGTAACACACTGCAATAAACGGAACCCCACAATATAGCGCAATTCGCTGTGTCGGGTCAAAGGCAATACCTATGCATGAAGCCAGGCATAATATAAATGAAACAATTGGTACCACCGGATATAGTGGTGTGCGGTAGACCAGATCTTTGACCGCATGTCCTTCCCGGATATATTGTCTGCGGAACATGTATTGGGAGACACTGATACTCATCCATACCGCAACGACAGCCAGACCTGAAATGGAAACCAGTGTAATATACACGGTACCTGGCGCAATGATGCTGGACAGCAAGGCCAACGCACCACCCACCATACTAATCAGAAGTGCATTCAGCGGTACCCCGCTTTTGGTCAATTTGGCAAACCACGGAGAGATCGTTTTTTTGTCAGCCAGAGACCAGAGCATCCGTGAAGATGCATATAGGCCCGAATTGGCAGCAGAGAGAATCGCCGTCAGAATAACAAAGTTCATAATGTCTGCTGCATAGGGTACACCCACCCGCTCCATTACCGCTACAAACGGACTTTCCAGTACACTGGCATCCGACATGGGCAACAAGGCCGACAAGATAATAATCGTTCCGATGAAGAAAATAACCAAACGCCACAGCGTTGTATGAATAGCTTTCGGTATCGTCTTTTCCGGGTTCTCCGTCTCACCCGCGGCAATGCCGATTAACTCGGTGCCTGAGAAGGCAAAGTTTACAGCAAGCATGGTCATCAATATGGCTGTAGCCCCATGAGGGAACCACCCGGATGCGGTAATATTCGATAGAAATGGAGCCGGTTCAGAATCCGCCATGGGAATGAACCCAAACATGGCTGCGCCACCGATAATAATGAAGATTACGATAGTCACTACTTTTACAGATGAGAACCAGAACTCGGATTCCGCAAATAATTTCACCGTTAATGCATTAAACAGAAAGATCATCAGTGCAAAGAGCGCACTCCATATCCATACGTTCACCGATGGGAACCAGCGCTGCATCAGCAATCCAGCGGCTGTGAATTCGGAGCCAAGCGCAACAGTCCAGGTTAACCAGTATAACCAAGCCACCGTGTAGCCTGTTGCCGGTCCGATATATTTGGCTGCATAACTATGAAATGCTCCCGTCTCTGGCATATGAACAGACAGTTCACCAAGACAGAGCATCACCAGATATACAACGATGGCTCCGATTAGATAGGACAGAATGGTTCCCAGTGGTCCCGCCTGCTGAATGGTGTAACCTGAGCTGAGGAATAATCCCGTTCCAATGACTCCTCCGAGAGAGAGCATGACCACATGCCGTGCTTGCATTTTCCGCTGAAAATGCCCTTTGTCGTTGTTGTTTTCCATACCAGCTGCTCCCCTACTTCTTCATCCAGAAAAAACAAAAAAGACCCACTCTGCCTAAAGAGTGCGCCGTTACTGACAAATAAAAACAAACGCTCCTATCTATCAGGCTTTCACCCGCTGGAATTAGCACAGTATCCTTCAGATCTGTTGCTGAGGTTTCTAAGGGCCAGTCCCTCCACCTCTCTGGATAAGAAAATGATTTTTTACTAATATAGCGATCTATCATGAATGTGTCAACATTTAAATAATAAATGGCACACCTCGCTATTCCGTGGAAGACCCCGGATTGGTGATGGTGGTCTTTACCTCATACGTGATCGGCACGGTGCTAAAAATTTTATCCCAATCGTCTTTGACTTTTTTCCATGTTTTAGGTTCTTTGATACGCAAGCTATCCCGAAAATCCGCAACATCTACTTTATAGGTATGCTGCAGTTTGTATAACACCTGTCGAATCTGTTGTTCAGCCAGTTCAGCAAATTCTTTTTCCAATTCTCTGAGATAAGCACCTTTTTCCTCTTCCTCTGGAGCACGCCAATCCTCCATCAACCAGCCTTCGGATTCAGTCTTCACATGGAATGAAATATCATCGCCAACCACTTTTGGAATTATTTTTGTTTTTTTCTTCTTCATTTCATATACAACAGTGAATCCCGCTTTATTGTATGTCTTCAAGATGCCTCCTTTTTCTTTAGGTCTGATCCACGACAGCCCTTCTAGATCCGTTTGGCTGAGTTCCCCGATGAATTTGGTCGTTTTCCCATCAAAGATACTGGCACCGGAGAACTTGTCCTCTCCATTGAAGTTCAGTACATTCTGGAGCAAAAAGCTGGAACCGGATTGCATTTGTGCATCTAGTTTGGAGAGTAGAACGGGGTCCAGGATTTTATTGGACAAGTACGAATTACCTGTAATACCTGTAAGATAAAATGCTGGAATCCGGGAAGGATCATCTGAAGTCAGTACATCAGCAGCGCGATGATGGCTAATCAGCACCAGACAGTTAGGACGAATATCGTTATCCCGAAGTACAAAATCCAGCAGCTGGTCCAGACCATACTTTTTGGCGATATCCTTGGACACAACGATAACCTTCAGATGATGCCCGATGAGCGGATGATCTCGCCTTAGTGCAAACTGACGAAAGATTTGCAGCAAGGAATCTCCGGTAAGCTGTTCATTGGAGTAGGACGTTTTACCAGAAGCAGGTGACCCGGATTGTTGGCTCTTCTGACTGCTGGAGTTACCGGGAGCAATCTGTACCGTGGCTGTCACATTGTTCTGCTTGGAATACGCTCCTCCCTGATTAGCGATGTTTTTCTCAAATTCCGTCTCTTTGCCAATATCGATCCCAAGACCAACGTATACACTTAGATCCTCTATCTCCCGACTGCTCCAACATCCGGATATCGTTAAGAGTATGCATAATACAGTGGCTAAGCGTAACAACATACGGAATGTAATCATGCATGCTTGCCTCCTTTTTTACGAATCAGACTTAACAACAGTAGTACCAGAGGTAAAATGGCAAATAACCATACGGACACGTTACCCAGCATATCTCCTAGTTCGAAGGTATCATCCACGGTCTTGGGCATCATTGCTATCAGATAGATGAACGGAAGCAGACCGTACATAATACCTTTGATTTTTTTGGAACGGAACAAATCACGAATACCCACCGACGCGCAGTAATGTGTGATCGCTGTAGTCGAGAAAATTTGCATAATCCAGATGACCAGCAATAAGGATTCGAATCTTTCGAATATTAAACCTTGTATCTCAAAGCTTCTTACCAAATCCAGCGTTGGCCAGGTTCGCGTTTTGATCCCATCAAGGGATAAACTGCCTATGACCATGACAACCGTGATCAAGTAGATAATGGTGGATATGAATATCCCCCAGCTCATTGCTTTATTGCTTTTCTTCGGATTTTTCATATAGGCAGTCATGACTAACATCACCTCATAGCCCGTATAAGACAATAGTGATGGTTTTAGCCCTTTGAAAACGGGCATAACCCCATCACCGAGAACGGGTCTCAGATTGCCTATCTCGAATAACTGATTACTGAGCAAAATTTCAATTACAAATATAATGATCGTAATCGGCAGAATAATCTCGAACACGCGTACAATGACACCAAGCCCACCCGAGATCATATATATACCGATCCACATGAAGACCATAACAATTGCCCAGGTAGGGGTGCGTTCGAGTAGATACATTCCTGTCACATCAGCCATGACTCTTACTTCAAAAGCTGCAATGACCGTGAAATACATAATCATAGCAAATCCCAGTATGTAAGCAATCCAGTTCCCCGTAATTTCACGGGTGAACTGGAACACGGTTTCCCCCGGAAATCTGCGACACAGGGTAACCATAATTATTCCAATACCTGTAATAATCAGTCCAGACAGTATAATGGAAATCCAGACATCTGGTGTTCCTACAGCCTTGCTAGTTGTTCGAGGCAACGTCAATATCCCGGCACCAAGCATGTAATTGACAATAATTACAACGGCCTGTGTCGTGGTTAGCTTTCCTTGGGAGCCATTCACTTTAGTTCACCTCCAGACCTTCTGTGAGTTAGCTTATTTTTTTCGGTCCTGATCTATCGGATTTGTCATTTTGGGACGCATTCTCATCATATTTAGCGGTGCACGGATAACGAAGTCCTTCCATTCATTGATGTGATAAGGAACCGCTGGTGCCACATAAGGTACGCCAAAGCTTGAGAGTCGTGCCAGATGCGTACACACAAGCAGAAAGAACATAACCACGCCAAACAATCCGAGTACGGCTGCGCTGAACATAGCGGCAAATCGGAGAATCCGTAGTGTTAATCCCGCACTATAGACTGGAATCGTAAAGGAAGAAATGGCCGTAACCGCTACGACAATGACCAGAAATTGGCTTATAATTCCCGCCTGCACTGCTGCTTGGCCAATAATCAGACCTCCTACGATACCCATCGCTGGCGCAATTGGTTTAGGCAGCCGTATCCCTGCCTCCCTCAGAATTTCAATCGAAAGTTCCATGATCAGTACTTCAATGATCGAAGGAAACGGCACGCCCGTCCGCGTTTCAATAATCGTCAGTACCAGCTTCGTTGGAATAAGACCCGGATGGAAGGAGATAAACGAGATATAGAGCGCAGGAGCAAGCAATGCCAGCATCGCGGCCATAAAACGCAGCACTCGCAAAAATGTTCCGGGAATCCAGCGTTCATAATAGTCCTCGGGTGACTGAAGCAACATGCTAAAGGTCACCGGTACAATTAATACAAATGGCGTTCCATCCAGCAAAATTGCCACTCGGCCTTCCAGAAGGGCACCCATTACCCGGTCAGGTCTTTCTGTATTCAGTACCTGCTGAAAAGGACTCAGCGTATTATCTTCGATGAGTTGTTCCACATAACCTGATTCCAGCATCGAATCCATATCCATCTCTTCAATTCGCTTGCATACTTCAGCCACGAGTTTGGGATCGGCAATATCCTGAATATAGGCTATCGCCAAATCTTTTTTGATCCGTGAACCCACTTCATACTTCTTAATAAACAGGCTCTGATCACTTCCATAACGACGCAAAATGCCTGTATTATCGCTTAATTGCTCTGTAAAACCAATACGAGGTCCACGGAGCAATCCCTCTGACAACGGTTCATTTACACCACGTGTTTTGATCTTATGAGCTCCAATTAATAGAGCTCCCGGCAATCCATCGACCAACAGTGCATTCTTGCCAAAAAGCACGCCAACTGAGACCTTTTGAAGGGACTGGGTCTCCTCAATCAAACTGACAGGTAGTAGCTGACCTTGCAGGTAGGCCGATAGTAAATGTGCATTATCCGGATGGAGGAAACCTTCCTGCTTAAGTAAAGGGACACCTTCTAACATCAACGGTGTTATCAAGTGATCATCAATTAAGTCCTGATCTACCAGACCTTCGGTATATACAACGGCTGCCCGTGTATTCGTTCCCCTAATCGTAAATTCCCGAATATGCACGTCAGCATTTTGACCAAAGCTTTCTCTTACACTGGTCAGATCCGTATTGTACTTGCCGGTTAATTTAATATTCGCATATTGGCCTGTTTCGGTCCCTTCACCCTGCCCTTTAGCTGCTGGCGAGATATCCTTCGAGGATACGGACGATTGCTTCGAACGAGAGAAGCTTCCGCGCTTAATGGCAGCATTGATCCAGCGCGCGCTCAAGGTAATACCAATTGGAATGATGAAGACCAAGAATGCCTGGATCCATATGGACCAATCCGGCACGTAGGATACAATTGTTGACCACATGTTCCCACCCCAACATTTCTCTGCATGACAAAGCTGCAGGTATTCCCAAGTATTGTGTCCCCGTTTGATCACAATAATTCCCGTTTTTTTGTGTACAGAACAGCAAAAAAAAAGCGGTTCCTTTATTAGGAACCACTATTTGCTCTATATTATACGATTCTGGTCACATGCTCCGCTTTGGCATCCAACAAGTGAGCTGATGCAGCAATTGCTGTAAAATCATTCAGTGCAATCTCAATCTGCTTCTGGCTCTGCTCCACATATTCTTCTACCTTTTTGGTACCGCCTGTGATATTACCAATCTCCTTCGTTATTCCGGTAACGCTATCACGAATCTCATTAATCGAACTCTCCACCATTGCGGATAGTTTCTTAACTTCCTTGGCCACGATATCGAATCCTCGTCCAAATTCTCCTGCATGTGCAGCCTCAATGGCAGCATTCAACGCGAGCAGTTGCGTCTGAGACGAAATCTCGCGTATCGTTCGTACCACGCCCTGAATTGATCCGGCTTGTTCCTGCAAATGAGTCAACGTTGCACGGTTAGAAGTCGACACCTCAGAGATATAGGAGATACTTGACATTAATTCCTGGCTCCGTTCAATGCCTACATCTGCCTGCCCATTCAGTTCATGGGACATCGTTTTCAGCTCATTCACTACGACCGAAATGTTGTTCTGACGGTTGGTAATGTTGGTGGCGATTTTGGAGACACCAAGTATCTTCTGATTCGTCTCATCGTACACCGGCATATATGTCGCCTCAAGCCATACGGAATTCCCCTTTGCATCCTTGCGTTCAACCTTGTCCTGGAAGCTGACACCATTAAATATGCTATTCCAAAAAGCATCATAGTCCGGGGTATTTGCAAATTGACCAAAGCATAGTTGCTGATGCTTCATGCCATACATCTCATCTACCGTATATCCCATCGTTTGGGCAAAGACTTCATTTACGTAGGTTACCCGGCGATCCAGATTGAATCGAATGATAGCAAGATTTTTCTCCATCGCCTTGATGACCATTGCATCGGTGACAACATCTTTCTTTTCCATATCTAATATAGACACTTGATAACCCCCACAGTTCATTCCATAATAGACAGCATTTAACTAGCAAAAACGATCATAACAACGTATGTATCCATCAGGTTCTAGATGGCTCTACTATTGATACCCGATTTGCAGCATTTTGGATCATCTGTTGTCATTTATTTTTTCAAGAAAATCTTTGTTTCAATGCTTCTTCAATATCCTGGATAAAAGGCATCCGTCAACATACCTTCGGTGCATGTTCATCATCCAGAAAAGAGAGGTTATAGCTTATCTTATCCGTAAAATATCTCTGTATCTACTTGTACGTATCGTAACATAGGGCAAAGAGGTATAAACTTCTGTATTTGTAACGTATTTGTAACATAATTTCTGTTTTTTTAGTGGCCGCTTAGCCCCTATATACAAGAAAAACAGAACGATTTGTCGTGCATCGTCCTGTTTCTTATCCAGTCTCATCGTTATTATTTTTTTCGTGGTGTCCAGCGCTTCGCTTCACTATGATTCGGATACTGGATGCCCGCAGGGTAGGAGATCAGCTCGATCAGCATCCCCCAAGGTGCTCTTCCATACACAAACTGACTGCCTTCCCCGCCTTCAATATGACCGGACAACGCCCCAGGCTCTGTTAGCAACACCCCGCCCGCTTCTTTGAAGTGTCGTGCAGCTTCTTGCATATCGTCCACATACAACGCCATATGCTGCAATCCGTAATCCGATGCCCTAACTGGCTCCGATTGTGCTGTATTCGTGTACTGAAATAGCTCTATACTGGCGCTCTCCCCAAGAGATAACATTCGAATATGAATAACCTTTGCTCCTGAACGCAGTCCTAATTTAAGCTCTGCCTCAGGTCCTTCCTGTGGGGGATCATCCGGCATTATATGGTCATAGGCAAGTTGAGCTCCAAACGCCTGTTGTAGAAATAGTGTCGCCTGCGCCATATCCGGTACAGTTATTCCAATATGGTCGATTCCTCTCGTAATCATAGTATCCCTTCTTTCCTTTATCCACTGAACTTGCTTGTACACAGCGACATCCATACCTATATGATTTACACGAAAAGAGATCTGCTGTAACCATCGATTGCTCGAACAACCTTGTATAGAACCGAAAAAAGAAGAGCGCATGATATCCATGGCTCTTCTTTCTTTGATGTTTTTAAGTTAGTTACAGGTTTACATACCGAGTGCTTAACTGGTGGCCTGAACTCATTTTAAAAATCATGCACAGTTACACATAACTGAATCGCAATGCCAAATGGGTCCCGTACAATGCCATAACCTGGGCTGAATTCATTTTGCTCGTAAGGTACCAGTACCTTCACGCCCTCATGTTGCATCAGAGAATGATACAGTTGATCGATTGTATCTTTATCCTTGGATTGAATACATAGTGACGTGCTGTTCCCCAGCTGCCATGCTCTCTCCGTGTCCATTGCTTCTTCCGCAATCATGACCTTGTTAACCCCAATCTCCAGCACCGAATGTGTAATATACTCATCTTGACCGGCAGGGTACTCAAAACCCGGGTTCATCTCCTTCATCTCTTTATAACTTTTCTTGAATATCACCTTGGCGCCCAGAAACTCCTCATAAAAAGCAATGGCTGCTGCCGCATCACCGTTCATCGACAAAAATGGTATCACTTCAAAATTCATTATATTGCCTCCTTGTTCCTATTGGATTACACTTATCACTATAACAACGAAAGGTGCCAATCCATGGCACCATTAAGAGGGTTTGATATGAAAAAATCAGAACGTATGAACCAGATGCTGCGCTTTATTAATCAAAAACAACAGTTCACTCTGCAAGATCTCATGCAGGAGTTCCAGATCTCCAAACGAACCGCTTTAAGAGATATCGCTTCATTGGAAGAGTTAGGTGCGCCCATCTATGTCGAATATGGACGCTATGGCGGATATCGACTGCTGCAACAGATGCAGCTGCCTCCCATTTCGTTTAATACGGGGGAGCTTCATGCCCTTTATTTTGCGATGCAGGCTCTCCGCAGCTTCTCCAACTTACCTTTTCAAGTCTCTTTCCGTACCATTCATGAGAAATTTATGAGCGCGTTATCCGACAAGCAACGACAGGATATTGAGAACATCCAACACCGGGTTTACTTCCAACATACCGAGCAGATCCGCGACAGTGCACATTTGGAGTTTCTGTTGATGGCTGCTGTGCAGAATATAGTGATCCAGATTACGTACGCTAATCAGCGTAGATCCTCTGATCAAAGGTCATCTTCTGCAAACACCAATATCCGCACCATTCAACCCATCGCGCTCTATGCCAGGAAAGGCTATTGGTATTGCCAGGCCTATGATATGCATAAACAAGCGTATCGTGTATTCCGCTGCGACCGTATCGTTTCAGCCGAAACAACGGAGATTGAGCCTTTAACTCATGTAAAGGAACTCTATTCACAGGATGCCCAATCTTTATGGAAACCATCGGAACAAGCAATTCCATTTAAATGCCTGATTGATGAAGCCGGGATGGAGCTATTCCAGCAAGAACATTTCCCATCTATGCAGATCATCGAGCAGATGGGACACATGTATCTTGTCGGTTCGTATGAACCTCACGAGCTTGATTTCATAGTGAGATATCTTGCGGGCTATGGTAAATCGATTAAGATTATGGAGCCCGTCATCTTACAGAAAGCATTAAGGCAGTACTATCTGGACTTGTTGGATCATGTATAAAGATCATATTTCTATATCCATTTTACTTCACATGCCTTTTAGCTCTGCTCCCGGCTAACTTTTAACATTTTTTTATTACCAATAGCCAATTGAACGATAATCTGCAACACGATGATGATAGCCAAGCCATAAAATGCTTGCACGAAGCTGCCTGTTAGATCGCGGAGCCAACCAATCGCCAGCGGCCCAAGTGCTCCAAGAATGTAGCCACCAGATTGAGTCATCGCGGACCAGCTACTCGCTTCCTGAGCATTTTTTGTCTCATCAATTGGCAACATGAGTGCAATCGGGAACAGTCCACCTGCACCAATACCGAGCGGGATCGCTGCGAACCACGGACTGACAGAGAGATTCAGCATCAGGACACCTGTTAATTCCAACATCGCACATCCAACAAGCCAGAAGACACGTCTTTGGTATCGGTGTACAAGCATGGGAATGAATAACGTTGAGGGCAGTGATATCAATGTAAATAACGTTTGGATGTTGCCAGCAGTCTCTTGGCTATATCCATGGCTTTGAATGGCTGGCGCAAGCCAGGCGGTTAATGAATAGAAGATCGCGGCCATCAGTCCGAAGAACAGTGTCAGCACCCATGCACGCCTGTTCTTCACCGGAAGTGGTGCATGAATGACAGCCGAGGTTTGTCCGGATTGTCGCTCTGTACGCGCAGACCAAGCTAATTTTAACCAGATCGGCAATGCAATGGCAGCGAGTAATGCCCATGTAGCCAAAGAACCTCTCCAAGATCCCCCCAACGTATGCTGAAGCGGAACCGATAATCCCACACTAATGCTGGCCCCCATCACCATTGCTGTAGAGTAGATGCCGACCATGGCTGCCACTCGGTTAGGGAAATACTGCTTAATGAAGCTGGACAACAGCGGCCCTGCCAATGCAATCCCTACACCTGACAGAAAAGAAGTGAACATCATCAACGGAGTTGCTCCTACGAACAATCGTAATCCCGTACCTATCCCAATAAAGATTAAAGCCAGCACAATGGCACCTTCGTTCCCCCACCTTCTACTTAGTCTTACAGAGAATGGAGCGAATATGCCCATACATAATACGGGTAGTGTAGTTAACAGACTGGCGGTCATGCCACTCAAACCCAGATCATTCTGTATGGTACTCATCAGAGGAGAAATGGAAGTAATCGGTGGTCTTAAGTTCAGTGAAGCCAGAATAAGCGCCAATACAATATAAAAAAATTTCATTATGGATCACCTCATGGTAGTAGTATCGTTGCCTTCACCAAAGACCCCATTTGTTAACGACAAGATCTTCGGGTGGTGCACGATTAAGTATAGAATCATCAGAATGATTGAACAATACTATTATTTCTATTAAAATGATTACTAAAACCAATGATTAGAGGTGAATTCATGGAGATTCGTCAAATGGAAAACTTTATTACAGTGTGTGAGGAGCTTCATTTTACACGGGCAGCTGAGAAACTTGGCATATCTCAACCTACGTTGAGTCAACAGATACGTGGGTTGGAGGATGAACTTGGTGTTCCTTTGTTTGACCGTGTCGGCAAAAAAATTGTGATGACCCAGGCAGGCACTCTGTTTCTGGAGCACTGTGTACAGATGATCCGGCATTTACAGAATACCCAAGATGCGTTGGCTGAATTTCGGAATGATCAGCGGGGACGATTGGTTATTGGTGTTCTTCCATCCGATTTGGATTACCGTATTACTCCGCTGCTCGTTGATTTTCATGCCCGATTTCCCAAGGTGCAATTGAAGGTTATCTCTTCGATCTATGTCGTAAATCAAGTGTTGGAAAATGAAGTCGACATCGGCATCGAGATCACGTCTGCCCCTGATAGGCGGCTTGTGCGCATTCCTTTGTGCAGTGAAGAATATGTACTCGTTGTTTCCGAGAATCATGATTGGGCTGAACGAAGCACCATTGAAATTCAAGAGCTACGTGATATCCAAACGGTGATGTTCCCCGAAGGATTTACAGGCAGAGAATTGGTCGATGGCTATTGCCGTAAATATGGATTTACCCTAAATACCATCATGGAGACCAGTTCGGCAACCTCCATCATTAGCCTGGTCAAAGCCAATGTCGGAGGAACACTGCTGCCTTTTCCTCTGATCAAAGCCATGAATGAGCCTACGCTACGTTGCATCCGAATTACAGACGATCCGCCATACCGGCACTTTGAGATCATCCATCGGTCCGACCGTTACCTAACGCAATCGGCCAAGGCATTTATTGAGAAAACAATCGAGTATTTCAATCAAAGGTGAGATTAAAAGGAGGATACTGAAATGAAAATAAGAGAAGTTGGTTTGTTGACACATCAGGTCGAGGCCATAAAAGAGTTTTACGGTACACTACTGGAAATGGATCTTGTGGAGGATAATGCAACATGCGTTTCATTCCGTGCGGGGAACTCGGTCCTCTCTTTCAAGAAGGCGCCAGAACAAGAAAAGCCCTACTATCATGTAGCATTTACGATTCCAACGAATAAACTTGCTGATGCGAAAAGGTGGGCTCAAGACCGTAACATTTCAGTGCTCTCCAAAGATGGACAAGATGAATTTTATTTCCCCTACTGGGATGCAACAGCCTTCTATTTTTATGATCCAAGCGGCAACTTGATGGAATTTATCGCTCACCATTCACTCGATAATGCAGTTGATGAAGCTTTTGAAGCGAAGCATCTGTTATGTATTAGTGAAATCGGTCTGCCTGTCGATGATGTCTCTGAGACGACAAACATATTGAATGGGCATTATCAACTTGAACCCTTTGCCGGAGACGGAAAACAATTCTCCCCTACGGGTGATGCAGAAGGCATGTTTATTGTCATTGATAAACAGATGCCCTGGTTCCCAGACGGGCGTATGCCTGGTGTATTTGCCACGGAGGTAAAAGTTGAAACTGGGCAGCCCGGTAATTTGCGTATACAGGACGATATGTACTCGATTGAATCGATATGATGTAAGAACGTACTGAATGAAAAACTCAAGAGGGATTTCCAGCTCAATACTTACCAAAACCATCCTCACACGTGATATCCGATTTAAGAATTTCGTACAGATTTTGTCTGGAATTCTCTAATTTATTTTGTGTTTCTTCAATTTCTGATATTTTCGCTTGGATAATGCTTGCTTGATCATTATTTGAAAACCCATGTTTAGAGATCATAGATTGGATCTCATTGATCGTAAAACCAACAGCTAAACATTGTTTGACCACTTCCAGATGCTGAATAATGCTCTGCGCATATATTCGATAGTTATTATGATCTCTCAGCATATGTTCATCCGGCCAATTCAACAAAATAAATGATTTTGATAACATCGTCTTGGAGCGCCATTCCGTTAAAGTCTACGACCCTGAAGTGAAAATCCAGTCGCGAGGAGATGACCGAAATACTGGCGAAAGCTTCACGTGCCCCTTCGGCCATTAACATGCAACCTTGGCGTTTCTTGTTATCGACAGTGCTGAAGGCAAAGGGAAACTTGCACCACTGGGCTCTTTTAACCAGACACAGGCACTAACGTCTTCCGCTGTCATTGCCGTATTTTACGATGCTAACAATGTTGAGTACATGGAGGAGATTTTCAGCAAATCAGTGGAAAACAT
Source organism: Paenibacillus sp. FSL K6-4396 (assembly GCF_038002525.1). NCBI lineage: Bacteria > Bacillati > Bacillota > Bacilli > Caryophanales > Paenibacillaceae > Paenibacillus > Paenibacillus sp. FSL K6-4396. The sequence goes on from NZ_JBBOCR010000001.1 coordinate 6,184,579, forward strand.
TAATTATACGTTCATAAACAAAGGGTCCTGATGACAACTGTCATCAGGACCCTTTGTTACATAACTTAAATACTTTTGTCAGGTGATAAAAAAGTCGTGAAACCACCACAAATTTTCATTACCACTTCCTCAATATACCGAATGTCGCATATAACGTGCTTAAATGATCCATTTTCACCCAAGCCGGATAAAGGATTAGAAAATAATATCAATAGCCTCTAGCTCATCTTGCTCCTGTTCGGATTGCCCGTTCAGGGAAATATCCTTGAGCAGCACCGAAGGCTGTTCGCCAATTTGGGTGATGATCACGAGCAGGTCCTGAGCGAAATTGTCGATCAGATTGCGCGTAAACAACTTGGTGGCATATTCAAACTGCCCATTCATACCCTCATCCAGCAACGAAATGATCAAGGTAAGGTCAAATTGGGAAACCGTATGCGTTTCTGGATAAGATTCGATCTGGATATCCCCGAAGCTTTGAACGTTATCTTCCTTCGTTTCCACTGCAAACATGACATCAAATACAGGATTGCGGCTTTGATCGCGCGGCACCTGCAGCTTTTTCACAAGTTCTTCAAACGGATAATCCTGGTGGTCGTAGGCCCCCAGCATCGTTTCTTTGACTTCGTTCAAGTAATCGAGGAACGTCTTCTCCCCGGATGGATAATGGCGGATCGCCAACGTGTTGACAAACATTCCGATGAGTGGCTCCAGGTCGGCATGTGTGCGGCCCGAAACCGGTGTGCCTACAATGAAGTCTTCTTGTCCCGAGTACTTGCTGAGCAGGATAGAATAGGCCGCCGATAACACCATATATAGGGTAGCACCGTTCTCATCGGCAATACGCTGCAAGCTGTCGGTCATCTGCTTGTCGATACTGAAAGGCAGCACATCTCCCTCAAAGCTGCGAACGACGGGTCTGACAAAGTCCGTAGGCAGCTCAAGCGTTGGCAGTTCACCTTCTAGCATGTCCAGCCAGTAAGCTTCCTGACTTTTCAGCCGTTTTTTTACAGGTTCGGACTGCTGCCAAGCGGCGAATTCCTTGTATTGAATCCGAAGCGGTTCCAACGTCTCACCGTTATACAGGCGCAGCAGCTCTTCGATGAAGATACCCATCGACATGCCATCCGTGACGATATGATGAATGTCCAGCATAAGCAGATGACGTTCCGCTTCCCATTCAACTAAGCCCACACGCAGCAGCGGTGGCCGCTCCAAATCAAAGACACGTACAAAGGCATCTGCAATGCTTTTTGTTTCACTTTCCGGCGCTTTTGTATACTCGACGGAAAAATCCAAATCCGAATAAACCCGTTGTACCGGTTCGCCGTCGACCATCTCGAAGCCAGTTCGCAAAACTTCGTGACGAGCGATTAATCCTTGGAGCGCCGCCTCGAATTGATTCCGCTCCAAGCGCCCGACGAGAACCGTCATGCCGGACATGTTGTAGCTAAGCTCGGCACCTTCCATCTGCTGCTGGATGTACAGCCGTTTTTGCACAGAGGAAAGCGGATAATACTCCCTTTTATCCAGAACCGGAATGGAGAAGAATTCCTGCTGCTCCAATCGGCTAATCACTTCTGCCATCGCTTCAATAGTCGAGTACCGGAATACATCGCGCAGTGGCAGGTCCACGTGCAGCTCCTTGTGCACCTTACTGACCAGCGTTGTCGCCCGCAGCGAGTGACCCCCGAGGTCGAAGAAGTTGTCTGTCACACCAATCGTAACTGACCCAAGCACGTCCTGCCAGATGGATACCAGTTTCGTCTCCAGATCCGTGCGCGGCCCCACGTATTCGCGCCCTGCACTTGCTCCCTCTTCCGGCGCCGGCAGCGCTTTCCGGTCGATTTTCCCGTTTGGTGTCAGAGGTAAATGCTCCAGCTCCACGAAGTACGATGGGATCATGTAACCCGGCAGCTCGCTGGAGATCGCTCGTTTCAGGTCGGCCGCCGTCAGTTCGCTTTCCGTTGTGTAGTACGCGCACAGCGCCTTTTGCCCGTTCGCATCACTTCGAACCAGCACCACCGCTTCGCGTATACCTACCACCCGCAGCAGCTGTGACTCAATCTCACCCGTCTCGATCCGGTAGCCCCGGATTTTCGCTTGATTGTCGATCCGGCCGATGAAATCCACGTTGCCGTCCTCCATCCACCGTGCCAAATCTCCCGTGCGATACAACCGCTCACCCGCGGTGAAAGGGCTGTCTACAAACTTCTCTTCCGTCAGCGCCGGACGGTTCAAGTACCCGCGCGCCACACCGACTCCGCCGATAACCAATTCGCCCAGCACGCCGACTGGAACAGGATTCAGATGTGCATCCACGATATAGAACTTCGCATTCAACCACGCTTTGCCAATTGGCACATGGCCAGTCTGCGGCAGTTTCGCCAACTCCTCGTCATAGAAACTGGAGTCAATTGCCGCTTCCGTCACACCGTAGGCGTTAATAATGCGGAACGATGAGCCAAACCGTTCCTGCAAGGTCCGGTAATCTGCCACACTGCAGCTGTCCGAGCTTGTGATCAACAGCTCCATCCTGCTCAACTCCAGCCCTTGCTCATGCACGTATTCCATAAACGGTACGATCAGCGCCGGCGTTGATTCAAAGATCGTCACTTGCTCCCGCTCTATCCAGTAGTGCAGACGAGACGGATCGATCCGGTCGTCTTTCGGTACAATGACCATGCTGCCTCCGTTGTACAATGTCCGCGCGATATCGCCCACGAACACGTCAAACGAGAAGCTGGCGAGCTGCAGCAGTCGCACCTGGAACTGATCCAACCGATATTCTCGTCGGTAACCCGCTGCCGTGTTTACCAGGCTGCGGTGCTCAATCATCACACCCTTGGGCTTGCCCGTCGTTCCGGACGTGTAGATGACATACGCCAAATCCTCCGGACGGGCTTCATGGAAGCTGTCCATACCGACAACATCATTTGGATGAATCTCGCCACCACCGTTCACAGCCCCCGTTAGCTTGCCGTTAACTCGATCGGGAGCACTGTTGGAACCTTGGCCAAAGTCCATTGGCACATTGCTTCGTTCCTCGCTGTATGACGTTTCGTCGTCGAGATACAGCACCTTCGCCAGTGCCAGTTCCTCTTCACCGAGCCAGGCTTCGGCACGCTCTCGCAGCTGCGTTTGCGTCAGCAGTACCTTCGCTGCGCTGTCTTCGAGCATAAACCGCACGCGGTCCGCCGGATAATCCGGATCAAGCGGTACATACGCCCCTCCCGCTTTCCAGACGGCCATCACGGCCACCAACAAATCGACCGAACGCTCGGCGAGAATGCCAACAATCTCCTCCCGGCCAATGCCGCTTCCGCGCAGCGTAGCCGCCAAGCGGTTAGCCCGTACGTTCAGCTCCGCATACGTCAATCGATCGTTCTCGTATACGACGGCTTCCGCTTCCGGCGTATGTTCCGCCTGTTCCTCGAACAGCCGGTGGAACGCGGTCGCAGGAGCCACTTCCGGCTGCCCCGGGTTAAACGCGCCGACAATTTCTTCTTTTTCCGCCGCCGTTAAAATATTCAACTCGGCAATCGTCGCTGACGGGTTGGAGAGAATGGATTCAAGCAACTGCAAGTAGTGTGCAGCCAACTTCTCCACCGTTTCCGTTTTATATAGAGCCGTGGCGTATTCAAAAAGATATTCCAAGCCATCCTCAATCTCCGTGACGTCCAAGCTGAGATCAAATTTGGAAACAATTTCTTCGCTGGCATACGTCGACAGATGCAGTCCCGGAAGCTGTATTTCGACATTTTCTGTATTCTGCAAAGCAAACATCGTATCAAACAGCGGATTTCGGCTTAAATCACGAGCTACGTTTACCTTATCCACCAGTTCCTCAAACGGATAATTCTGATGTTCAAAAGCACCCAGCGTTGTCTCCTTGATTTCCTTCAAGTAGTCAAGGAACGTCTTACCGGCAGCCGGGTAACTGCGAATGGCCAATGTATTAACGAACATCCCGATCAGCGGTTGAACGTCGCTGTGATTTCTGCCCGCAATCGGCGTACCTACCACCACGTCTTCCTGACCTGAATATTTATGCAGAAGCACGTTATACGCTGCAAGCAGAACCATGTAAAGCGTTGCGCCGTTCTCAGCTGCAAGCCGTTTCAGACCTTCGCTTTTCTCAATATTCATAAACAATTGCAGCGTGCGGCCCTCATAGCTCTGCATAGCCGGGCGCGGATAGTCCGTCGGCATTTCGAGAACTGGCAGTTCTCCGCGGAACATGTCGTGCCAGTAGGCTTCCTGCTTGGCTAGCTGAGCTTTCTGGTTATCCGATTGCTGCCATACTGCATAATCTTTGTACTGAATGCGGAGTGGCTTGAGCGGCTCCCCGCTGTACAAATGCACAAACTCTTCGATCAGTACGTCCATTGAAACGCCGTCCGATACGATATGATGTGTATCAAACATCAGAATGTGTCGGTCCGGCGCGAGTTCGGCAATGCCCACCCGCAGAAGTGGCGGCTTTGCCAGATCAAACGCACGAACGAATTGGCTCACCGTTTCTTCCGCCTGCTCCCCGTTGATCTGCACATATTCCACCTGGAAGGTGACTTCTTCGTAAATCCGCTGAACCCCTTCGCCCTCAACCATCTCAAAGCCGGTACGCAGCGTTTCATGACGAGCTACAAGCCCGCGGAATGCTTCTTCAAACCGCTGCCGGTCGAGCTGCCCTTCGAGTAACATAGCTCCCGGTATGTTGTAGCTCAGCTCGCCTCCTTCCAGCTGGTTCAAGATGTAGAGACGTTTCTGAGCAGAAGAGAGCGGATAGTACTCGCTAGGTTCCGCAGCCGGAATAGCCGTAAACGAGCCGATCTCCAACTGCTCCATAGCCACAGCCATTTCCTCAACTGTCGAGTAGCGGAATACGTCGCGAAGCGGGAATTGGGCGCCGAGCTCCTTATGCATTTTACTGACAAGTGTTGTCGCCCGCAGGGAGTGTCCTCCGAGGTCGAAGAAGTTGTCCATTACGCCTACCGCCTTCTCCCGAACAAGCACTTCCTGCCAAATGGCGGCCAGTTTTGCCTCCAGTTCGGTGCGCGGCGCCACGTATTCGCGGCCTCCGCCTGCTCCCCCTTCCGGCGCTGGCAGCGCCTTCCGGTCAATTTTCCCATTCGGCGTTAGAGGCAATTGCTCCAGTTCGACGAAATACGACGGAATCATGTATCCCGGTAGCTCGCTGGAGATCGCCCGTTTCAAATCTGCCGCCGTCAAGCCTTTTTCCAATGTATAATAAGCGCACAACGCTTTCTGCCCCTCTTGATCTTCCCTGACAACAACGACCGTTTCCTTCACGCCATCTACACTCAGCAGCTTTGCTTCGACTTCGCCCGTCTCGATCCGGTAACCCCGGATTTTCGCCTGGTTATCGATCCGGCCGATGAAGCCCACGTTTCCGTCCTCCATCCACCGTGCCAAGTCTCCCGTGCGATACAACCGCTCACCTACGATAAACGGACTATCTACAAACTTCTCTTCCGTCAGCTCTGGACGGTTCAAGTACCCGCGTGCCACACCCACTCCGCCGATAACCAATTCGCCCAGCACGCCGACTGGAACAGGATTCAGATGTGCATCCACGATGTAAAACTTCGCATTTAACCACGCTTTGCCAATTGGCACATGGCCTGTTTGCGGCAGCTTCGCCAACTCCTCGTCATAGAAACTGGAGTCGATCGCCGCTTCTGTCACGCCGTAGGCGTTGATAATGCGGAACGACGAACCAAACCGTTCCTGCAAGGTTCGGTATTCCGCCACACTGCAACTGTCTGAGCTTGTAATCAACAGCTCCATACCGCTTAACTCTAGCCCCTGCTCATGCACATGCTCCATGAACGGCACGATCAGTGCCGGTGTTGATTCAAAGATCGTCACTTGCTCCCGCTCTATCCAGTAGTGCAGACGAGACGGATCGACCCGGTCGTCCTTCGGTACAATGACCATGGTACCACCGTTGTATAACGTCCGCGCAATGTCGCCCACGAACACGTCAAACGAAAAGCTGGCGAGCTGCAACAGCCTTACCGGGAACTGATCCAACCGGTATTCCCGTCGGTAGCCCGCTGCCGTGTTCACCAGGCTGCGGTGCTCGATCATCACGCCTTTTGGCTTGCCCGTCGTTCCAGACGTGTAGATGACGTACGCCAGATCCTCCGGACGGGCTTCATGGAAGCTACCCATACCGACAACATCAACATCATTTGGGTGACTCTCATTACGGTCGTTCACAGCACCCGTCAGCTCGCCGGAGACCAGACCTGAAACCATGCTGGAGCCCATCGGGGCATTTACCCGATCTTCGCTGTATGACGTTTCGTCGTCGAGATACAGCACCGTCTCCAGTGCCAATTCCTCTTCGCCGAGCCAGGATTCGGCGCGCTCTCGCAGCAGCGTTTGTGTCAGTAGCACCTTCGCTCCGCTGTCTTCCAGCATGAACCGCACGCGGTCCGCCGGATAATCCGGGTCAAGAGGTACATACGCCCCTCCCGCTTTCCAGACGGCCATCACGGCCACCAGCAAATCGACCGAACGCTCGGCGAGAATACCAACGATCGTCTCCCGACCGATGCCGCTTGCACGCAGTGTTGCCGACAGGCGGTTCGCCCGCTCGTTCAGCTCCGCATACGTCAGCCGATCGTTCTCGTATACGACGGCTTCCGCTTCCGGCGTGTGTTCCGCCTGTTCCTCGAACAGGCGATGGAAGGCGCCAACAGGAGCCACTTCCGGCTGCACCGGATTAAACACGCCTACAATTTCTTCTTTTTCCGCCGCCGTCAAAAGCTCTAACTCATGTACACGAACATTCGGATTAGCCGCAACCTGCTCCAATGCACGGGCAAAATGACCGTGGATCTGCCTGATGTCATGCTCTCTGAATGTCAGTGCATTGTACGTAAACCGCAGCAAAATATGCTCTTCCGGAATGACGGTAATGTCCAGGTCGTAGTTCGTTTGTTCCGGCGATTGGATATTAGCGATTTTCAGCGCTTCTTGTCCTCCGCCGACAACTTGCTCAATCTGTTCTTCCATCGGATAATTTTCAAAGACCATAATATGGTTGATCAAGTCACGCTTTTGCTCGCTCAGCGACTGAATTTCGAACAGCGGGAATGTTTCGTAAGCTCCCGATGCCAGCGCTTGATCCTGGGTTTTTCTCAAAATATCGGCTACCGTCTCCTCGGCTTTACCTTGAATACGGACCGGGATCGTATTAATAAACAGGCCAATCATGCTTTCAATGCCCGGAATTTCCGCCGGACGGCCGGATACAACGGAACCGAATACAACATCCTCGCTGTTGTTGTATATCTGTAAGACCAGTCCCCATACAGTCTGCATAAATGTGTTGAGTGTCACCTGCTGCTGGCGTGCCACACGCTCAATCTGCCCAGTCAGTCCTTTGCTGAGTTCCACATCGATCTCAGCCATTTCAAAAGCATGCTGTTTCAGCTGCGTTCTCTCCTGCGGCAGCTTGGTCTGCTGATCGTAACCCGCCAAATACTCAGACCAGTAACCCGAAGCTTTCGCTACATCTTGAGCTTCCAGCCATTCGATATATCGGGAGTACGAGGTAACCGGTGGGAGCTCTGGCGCTCGCTTCTCCTGAAACGCAAAGTAAGTGTCGAACACTTCCTTGATCATGAAGGACATGCACCAGCCATCCATCAAAATGTGATGATGACTCCAAATCACATGGTAGGACTCGTCGCCTGTGCGCAAAACGGTCACACGCATAAGAGAGTCTTGGGCCAAATCGAACTTGTTCGCCTTATCCGCGCTGACAAAATCGGCTATCGTCTTCTCAGGGTGTTCATCTCTTGCCGTGCGAATATCTTCAAAATACACTTCACACTTCCGCTCGCGAAATACCACTTGAATCGGCTCGTCTCTCCAGCCGGTAATAAAGTTGGTCCGCAGCGCCTCATTCCGCTGCACCAGCGTATCCAACCCTCGGGTGAAGGCTTCCACATTCAGACTTCCGTACAGATCGAAGGTTACCTGTTCGAAGTAAGCTTCCGAATCGGCATCCAGCAAGCTGTGGAACAACATCCCTTTTTGCAGCGGAGTCAGGGTGTATACATTCTCCAGTTCGCCGAGTGCCGCCGTATGTTCGGACAGCTGCTCCAGTTCCTCCACCGTCACATCTTGAAGCAGTACATCACTAGGGGTAAGCTCCGGCCGCTCTTTCGATACGCAATGGCTGATGACTTCACGCAAACTCGATTGAAGCAGGGTGCCCAAACGCTCAACCGTTTCCCGTTGATACTGGGTTTCTCCATAACGGATCGTGAGTTCCAACACGCCTTCCGACACCATACCATTGATATCTAGGACATAATCCATCACAGCATTTGGGCTTGAATCGGAGCCCGGGCTGAACGGAGAAGGCTGGGAGCTACTGCTTTCGTAATCCTGGTCGAACTGACCCAAATAGTTAAAACTGATCTCCGGCTCCAAAACGAAGCGTTCTCCGTCACACGGCGCCGACAAATAACGCTGGATGCCGTAGCCGATTCCTTTGTTCGGAATGCGGCGCAAGTTTTCTTTCACCTGTTTCACCTGATGACCGAGTGCCTGAGCGTGACCTGGCTCCAGAACAACAGGGAATTGGCTTGTAAACCAACCTACCGTGCGCGTAATGTCCACATCTGGCAAAACTTCTTCCCGGCCGTGGCCTTCGAGATTCACCAGCACGCGTTTCTGGCCGCTCCAAGCTTGTACTGAGAGGCCCAGCGCAGCAAGCAGCAAATCGTTCATTTCCGTATGGTAAGCACGATGAGCCCGCTTCAGCAGCTGTTCAGTTTCGTCCGCCGCCCATCGAACGGTTACGAGCCCGCTGTCCTTCAGTTTGGATCTGCCTTGATCAAAATCTTTTGGAAGCGGCTCATAGACCAATTGCTCGATAAACTGCCAATACGCTCTCTCGCTTTCCATCGCCGGCCCGTTCGCATAATCAGCGAGCTGTTTCGCCCACGTTTGGAATGAATCCGTTTTGAGCGGCAGACGGATCGGCTGCCCTTGCAGCGCCTGCTCATAGGCGGCAGCAAAATCCTCAAGCAGAATCCGCCAGGATACGCCGTCTACGATCAAGTGATGGATTGCGATGAGCAGATGGTCGCCATCGTTGCAGCGGAACAAACCAAGCTTCACCAGCGGACCGTTTTCCAGATCGATGCTCGCTTGAATATCATTTGCCTTAGCCTCTACCGCTTTTTTCACGTCGCGGGCTCCCTTGAAATCGACAACCTCCAGATCGAACAGCACTTCGCTCTCCCCAGCGCCGCGGTTCCATGCGGTATAACCATTCTCGGTTTGACGATAAACCGTACGAAGAGCATCGTGATGCACGATAAGCTGACGCACCGCTTGGCGTAAAGCTTTTTCATCAAAGCCTTGCTTGGAGAACTGCATGAGTGCCTGATTGCTATGATGCACATCGGCCGGATTTTGTTCAAAGAACCAGCGCTGAATCGGGGTCAGGATAACCTCTCCCGTCACTTCGGCCTGGCTTGCCGTTCTCTCCGCTGTTTGCAACCGCAAACTAAGGGCGGAAATCGTCGGGTAATGGAATAAATCTTTCATGACCAGCTTATACCCCGACTGCAATAGACGAGAAGATACCTGTAAAGCTTTAATTGAATCCCCACCAAGCGCAAAGAAATTATCCATGGTGCCCACCTGATCCACGCCTAACACTGACTGCCAGACCAAAGCGAGTGCTTGCTCGGCAGGAGTACGCGGCGCCGTGTATGCAACCTCGGCACGAATGCTTCCTTCTGGCACAGGCAATGCTTTACGGTCAATCTTGCCGTTCGGTGTAAGCGGCAATTGATCGAGAAGCATGATGCGCGAAGGCACCATATGAGAAGGCAGTACGGCGTCCAGATGGGCCACAAGTCCTTCCAGATTGAAGCTGGAATCCACTACGACATATCCGCACAGATATTTCTGCCCTTGCTCGTCCGTCCGGTCGATGACTAGCGCTTGCCGCACCTCGGCAACATTTTTCATGGCCGCTTCAATCTCACCAAGCTCAATCCGGTAACCACGAATTTTCACCTGATTGTCAATTCGGCCGATGAATTCTACGTTGCCGTCAGGCATCCAGCGTGCCAGATCACCCGTCCGGTACAACCGCTCCTCAGCGGTGAACGGGCTATCAACGAATTTCTCCGCCGTTAAACCCGGGCGGTTCAAGTAACCGCGCGCCACTCCCGCTCCGCCGATAACCAGCTCGCCGAGCACCCCGATCGGCACTGGCTTCAGATTTGCATCCACGATGTAGAATCTGGCGTTAAGCCACGCTTTCCCGATTGGCACGCTGCCCGTCTTCGGCAACTTCTCCAGCGGCTCGTCATAGAAGCTGGAGTCAATCGCCGCTTCAGTTACGCCGTAGCTGTTAATAATACGGAACTGCGAGCCAAAGCGCTCCTGCAAGGTACGATAATCCGCTACACTGCAGGCATCCGAGCTTGTGATCAGCAGCTGCATCGAGCTGAGGTCCAGACCCTCGGTATACACATGCTCCATGAACGGCACAACCAGCGCAGGAGTTGATTCGAACACTGTCACGGCGTAGTCGCGAATCCAGCCATAGAGGCGGGTTGGATCAATCCGGTCTTCCTTCGGCACAATGACCATAGTTCCACCGTTGTACAGCGTCCGTGCAATGTCACCAACGAACACGTCAAACGAGAAACTGGCAAGTTGCAGCAGCCGGATCGGGAACTGATCCAGACGGTAGCCCCGCCGGTAGCCCGCCGCCGTGTTCACCAAGCTGCCGTGTTCCACTGCCACGCCCTTCGGACGGCCCGTCGTACCGGAGGTGTAGATGACATAAGCCAGATCGCCCGGCTTGTTCACATTTGCCGGATTTGATACGAGATCCGCCGCTTGTACGTTCTGCGCAGCTTCTGCCGTGACGGACGTTTCGGCTGCAGCCGTCGCCTCTCGCGCCAAAGCCTCCGCCTCCGCGCCCGCTTCGCCCAAAGCTTGTACGCCTACAGCCGTTTCCGCCGTTCCGAGGCTGTACGCCGCGGCGTCATCAAGTGCAAGCACCGCTTGCAGCGTTAAAGCTCCGTTGCAGCGCCAAGTTTCCGCCTGCTCCAACAGGCAGGTCTGGGTAAGCAGCACCGACGCCCCGCTATCCGCAAGCATATATTCTATCCGCTCCGCTGGATAGTCGGGGTCAAGCGGTACATAAGCACCGCCAGCTTTCCATACGGCGAGCACCCCGATCAACAGCTCGGCTGAACGGCCGGCCAGAATGCCGACCACCTGTTCCGGTTTCACCCCACGTGCCCGCAGTACATACGCCAGACGATTCGCTTTGGCATTCAGCTCCGCATATGTCAGCTTGCTGTCTTCGTATACAACCGCTAGCGCTCCCGGAGCGCGTTTCGCCTGCTCCTCGAACAGCTCGTGGAACGTTCTCTCTCTCCATGACTCATCCGCTTCCAGACCTGTACCCTCTGCGGCGGGTTGCTTCACAAGAGCCGAAGACGACACGTCAAACCCGACCAATAAATTATCCTTTTCGCTGTCCGTCAATATATCCAAATCCGAAATCCGCGCACCCGGCTGAGCCAGGATCGACGCCAAAAGCTGCTCGTAATGACCCGCCAGCCGTTCCATCGTTTCCTGTCTAAACAACGAGGTAGCGTACTCGATCTTGCAAACCAACTCGTTACCCTCTTCCACGATATCCAAGCTAAGATCAAACTTTGCCGTCTTTTCCTCGATGTCAAACAGCGACCACTGCAAGCCTTCAAGAATTAAATCCAGGCTTTCGTGCTTTTGCAAAGAAAACATGGTGTCAAACAGCGGATTCCGGCTTAAATCCCGGCTCACCTGAAGAGCTTCTACCAGCTCCTCAAACGGATAATCCTGGTGCTCGTAGGCTCCAAGTGTCGTTTCCTTCACTTCCTGCAAGTAATCCATGAACGTCCGCTCTGCCGTCGGACCCAAGCGAAGGGCCAGCGTATTGACAAACATGCCGATAATCGGCTGCAAGTCGGCGTGAGAACGAGCGGCAATCGGAGTGCCGACTACGATATCTTCCTGTCCCGCGTATTTATGAAGCAATACGGAGTACGCAGCCAGCAGAATCATGTACAACGTTGCCCCCGAATCGCTGGCAAGCTGTTTGAGAGCTTCGCCTTTCTCCGCATCTAGCGTAAACGTGAGCGTTTGACCGTCAAACTGCTGAACGGCTGGACGGGAGTAGTCAAGAGGCAGCTCAAGAACCGGAAGCTCGGAGCTGAATACCCCGCGCCAGTATTCCTCCTGTCGTTTGATGCGTTGACGCTGTTCCTCGGATTGCTGCCAAACGGCGTAATCCTTGTATTGAATCCGCAGCTCCGGCAGCTCTTCCCCATTGTATAGCCGCACGAATTCACGCAGCAGTACATCCATGGAAAGACCATCGGAAGCAATGTGATGCATATCCAGCGCAAGCAGGAATTTTTCTTTCTCCAATTCGATCAGCAGGGCGCGCAGCAAAGGCGGCTGGGTCAAGTCAAAAGGCTGGATGAAGCCTTCAAGAATGGCTGCAACCTGATCCTCGCTTGCTCGAATCTTCTCGACCTTGCAAGCGACGAGCGGATGAATACGCTGAACCGGCTCCCCATTCACGATTTCAAAACCGGTGCGCAGCATATCGTGCCGGGCCATCAAAGTAGTCAGCACATCTTCTACTTTGGCCTCGTTCAAATCCCCCTCCAATTGTAGAGCGCTTGGGAGGTTATAATTCAGCTCCAAGCTATCCAGCTGATGCAGGACGTACAGCCTTTTTTGTGCAGAGGAAACCGGATAGTATGCTTTCTCTTCCGCTACTGGAATCGTGCTGTGCTCTGATTCTTCCAAGCTGGCAATAGCCCCAGCCATCGATTCTACCGTCATATAGCGGAACACATCGCGCAGCGGAAGTTCAACGTTCATTTCCTTCCGAATCTTGCTGACAAGGTTTGTTGCCCGCAAGGAATGTCCTCCGAGTTCGAAGAAATTGTCCAGGATTCCAATGCCCGAGTAACCCAGCACTTCCTCCCAGATTTTCACAAGCTGGGACTCCGTAAGGTTACGAGGGGCTACGTATTCGACACCCGTTTGCAGGCCGCCTTGCGGCTCCGGCAGTGCTTTGCGGTCCACTTTCCCGTTGGACGTCAGCGGCATGCGTTCCAGCTGCACGAAGTACGACGGGATCATGTATCCCGGCATTCCCTGGGCCAGCGAGGTTCTCATTTCGCTAACCGTCAGCGTCCGGTCCGCCACAAAGTAGGCAACCAGCGCCTTCTCGCCCCCGTTATCCTGACGGGCGAGCACCACCGCTTCTTCCACACCTTCCACGTTCAGAAGCTGCGTCTCAATTTCGTCCAGCTCGATCCGGTACCCGCGGATTTTGACCTGATGATCGATCCGGCCGAGGTATTCGATGTTGCCGTCCGGCAGCCAGGCCGCCAAGTCGCCTGAGCGATACAGTTTTTCCCCCTCCGCAAACGGGGAATCAACGAACTTTTCCGCCGTCAAATCCGGGCGATTCAAGTATCCTCTCGCCAGGCCCTCTCCGGCTACGTACATTTCGCCTGCTACGCCGATCGGAACAGGACGACGGTTTTCATCCAGGACGTACACGCTCAGCGTCGGGATCGGCTTGCCGATATTACTCTTCGCCGCCTCCATCTCGATCCATGTAATTTCCTTATACGTCACGTGAACCGTCGTTTCGGTAATACCGTACATATTGATCAGCTTTGTCTCCGGGTACTTTGTCTTGAAACCCTTGAGCAACAGCGGGCTGAGCGCTTCGCCGCCGAAGATGACGTTGCGAATCCGCAGATCGTACGGATGGTCCGCTAAAACCTCACGCAGCAGTTGATAGAAATATGTTGGGGTCTGGTTCAAAATCGTGACCCGTTCGCGGCTCAACAGTGCCAGGAATTCGGCCGGATTTTTCGCCGTGAGCGGCGGTACGATAACCAGCCTTCCTCCATTCAGAAGTGCTCCGTACATCTCCCAGACGGAGAAATCGAAGCAGAACGAGTGGAATAACGTCCATGTGTCGGACGTCCCAAAGTCAAACAGGTTCTTGTCGTTGAACAAAAGGCGCACGACGTTTTTATGCTCAATCAACGTTCCTTTGGGTTTGCCGGTCGTTCCCGATGTGTAGATGACATAAGCCAAGTTACCCGGGCCGGAAATCGGCTCCAGATTCGAAGCGTCCAGCTCACCAGCGAATTCCGCCCCTTTGTCGCCCCAAACGAAATCGTCCAATTCGAGGCGCTTTCCTGCGAAGTTGGTCTTCTCATGCAAATGCTTTTGAATCAGCAATAACGGCGCACCCGAATCCTCAATCATGAAGCGGATGCGTTCCTCGGGGTAGTCGGGATCGACAGGCACGTAGGCTCCGCCAGCTTTGAGAATCGCCAGAATGCCGACGACCATATCAAGCGAACGTTCGGCCAGAATCGTTACCAACTGATCCGCTTCGACTCCTGTCTCTCTCAGCTTACGTGCAAGGCGGTTGGATCGCTCGTTCAGTTCGTGGTAGGTCAACTGCCGTTCATTCATGACGACGGCCACGTTATCCGGGTAAAGCTTCACCTGCTCTTCGAACAAGCCATGAATCGTCTGCTGACGCGGGTAGTCTGCCTCCGAATCATTAAAACCGCGCACCAGTTCACGGATTTCCTGCTCCGTTAGCATTTCCAGCGAAGCAATATCCCCTTCCGGCGCTGTTACGATAGTTTCGAGCAGCTTGTCGTAATGTCTGGCGAACCGCTCCGCGGTCTCCTGCTTATACAAAGCCGTAGCGTACTCCAACCGGCATTCGAGCTGACCATCCAGCTCCGAAATGTCCAGAAGCAACTCGAACTTGGACGTTCGGTTTTCCAACGGATAAAACGATTGCTCCAGCCCCTCGATGACAATTTGCTCATTCTCCGTATTTTGCAGGGAAAAGAACGTATCAAAGAGCGGATTCCGGCCAGTCGCGCGCGAAATGTGAAGGCTTTCCAACACATCTTCGAACAAATAATTTTGGTGTTCAAACGCCCCGAGTGTGATTTCCTTCATTTCTTCCAGATACTTTAGGTACGGCTTGGAACGCTCCGGATGGCTGCGAATAGCCAGCGTGTTGATAAACATCCCTACGATCGGCTGCACTTCTTCTTGCGTTCTTCCGGCAATCGGCGTTCCCACGATCAGATCTTCCTGACCCGAATATTTATGCATAAGGATCGAGTAAGCAGACAACAGCACCATGTACAGGGTCGTACCCGTCCGTGCGGCCAGTTCTTTCAGCTTCTCCGTCCGCTCTTTCCCAATATCAAACTTTACGGTCCGGCCATCAAAACTTTGCACCGCAGGCCGCGGGAAGTCTGTTGGCAGTTCTAATACAGGCAGCTCGCCCGACAGCTGTTCCAGCCAGTACTCCTTCTGCGGCTGGACCAACTGCCCGTAGGGTTCGGAATGCTGCCAAACGGCATAATCTTTGTATTGAATATGCAACGGAGCCAGCTCCTCACCCCGATACAGGCGGCTGAACTCGTCGAAAAGCAATGCTGTCGAGATACCATCCGAAACGATATGGTGCATATCGAACAGCAGAATGTGGCGATCCTTGGCGACTTCGATCAGACCAATGCGAAGAAGTGGCGGCTTGGTCAGATCAAACGGGTGATAGTATGCTTCGACCACTTGGTCCACTTCTCCCTCGCTCACCTGGAAATAATCTACGGCAAACTCCACCTCGTCATAGATGTGCTGCACAAGCTCGCCTTGAACCTGCTCGATCCCGGTACGCAGTGTCTCATGGCGCTGAATCAGCTCACGGAACGCGTACTCTACGCGCGTGCGGTCCAGCTTGCCTTCGAGAAGAAGCGCCGCCGACATATTGTAGCTACGCTCGGCCGCGTCAAGCTGGCGCAGGACGTACAGACGCTTTTGCTCGGATGAAACCGGATAATACTCGGCCTCTGCCGCCTTTGTAATCTCATACGTCTCCTGCTGCTTTAAACCGCTGATTCTTTGGGCGAGCTGTTCGATCGTGGTGTAGCGGAAAACGTCCCGCAGCGGAACCTCGACTTGCAGCTCTTTTCGAATCTTGGAAACAAGCGCGGAGGCCCGCAAGGAATGACCACCCAGGTCAAAGAAATCGTCATGGACTCCAACTCGCGCAATACCCAGCACCTGCTGCCAAATAAGAGCAAGTCTTGTTTCCAGTGTTGTGCGAGGAGCCATATACTCACGGCCCGCTTCTACCTCTCCGGTCGGTTCAGGCAGCGCTTTACGGTCAATCTTGCCGTTCGGTGTGAGCGGAAGCTGATCAAGAGACACCAGCCGGGCCGGAACCATATGTGCCGGTAGCTCTTGCTTCAATTGGGACAGCAGTTCACTCAGCTGCAGGGAAGCATCCCCTGCCACGTAGCCGCACAGATACTTTTGCCCCTGCTCATCCGTACGGTCGGTCACTACAGCCTGCTTGACGTCCGGAAGACGCAACAGGGCCGTTTCGATTTCGCCGAGTTCGATCCGGAACCCGCGAATTTTCACCTGATAGTCGATCCGGCCAATGAAGTCAACGTTGCCGTCTTCCAGCCAGCGGGCCAGGTCTCCTGTCCGATACAGACGTTCGCCAGACACAAACGGGCTGTCTGCAAACTTATCGGCGGTCAGATCCGGACGGTTCCAATACCCGCGCGCTACCCCGGCGCCGCCGATGACAAGTTCACCCGGGACCCCTACAGGAACCGGCTTTAACGCAGCATCGACAATGTAAAACCGGGCGTTCAACCAAGCTTTGCCGATCGGCACATGACCCGACGATGGGAGCTTGTCCAGCGGCTCATCGTAAAAGCTGCTGTCAATCGCCGCTTCGGTAACGCCATAGCTGTTGATGATGCGGAATTGTCCGCCGAATCTTTCCTGCAGCAATCGGTAATCGGTGACACTGCAAGCATCCGAGCTGGTAATCAGCAACTGCATGGAGCTGACGTCCAGCCCTTCTTCATAAATATGCTGCATGAACGGTAGGATGAGCGCAGGTGTCGATTCAAATACCGTAATGTTTTGCTGCCGAATCCAGCCGTATAAGCGGTTCGGATCAATCCGGTCATCCTTTGGCACAATTACCATCGTTCCTCCGTTATATAGCGTCCGCGCGATGTCTCCAACGAACACGTCAAACGAGAAGCTGGCCAGTTGCAGCAGGCGCACCGGGAACTGATCCAATCGGTACTCACGGCGGTACGCATCCGCCGTATTCATGAGACTACCATGCTCGATCATGACGCCTTTTGGGCGTCCCGTCGTACCCGAGGTGTAAATCACATAAGCCAAGTCTTGCGGGGCACTGTCCGCAGATTCAAATTCCACGGCTGAGGTATCCCCGTTATACATCTGTTCATCGTCCATCGCATAGACAGCTTGAAGCTTCAGCCGGCCATCGGCCAACCAACCTCCGGCCCCCTCCATCAGATGACGCTGCGTAAGCAGCACCGATGCTTCGCTATCGCTGAGCATGTACTCAATCCGCTCCGCCGGATAATCGGGGTCCAGCGGTACATAAGCTCCGCCGGCTTTCCATACGGCGAGCACACCGACCAGCAGTTCCACCGAGCGCTCCGCCCAGATCCCCGTAATTGTCTCCCTTCCCACGCCCTGTTCACGAAGGAGCGAAGCCAGCCGCTCGGCGCGTTTGTTCAATTCGCCGTAGGTCAGCTTTTTGTCCATGTAAACAACTGCCGGGTGATCCGGAATGTCTCGTGCAAACTTTTCGACATACCGGTGAAACGCTATTCCCTCGCTCAGTGCTGCCACCGGCGGGTTAAACACATCCAGAATTCGGCGTCTCTCCTCATCGCCCAGTAGAGAAATCTCGCGTACCCGCAGTTCGGGAGTCTCAAGAAACTGGTCCAAAACGGTTACATACTGTTCCATAATGCGATCAATCTCGGTCGTCTCGAACAGGCCGGTACGATAGGAAGCATGGAGAATGACATGACCTTCATTCAGCATATGGTCGAAGCGCAGCAGTAAATCATCCATCTCGTGCCTAGCAAAGTGAGCCTCCAGACGTACCTTGATTTCTTCGTACTCCACTATTTTTAAAGGCAGATATTCCAGAGACGTGCGGAACAGCTCCGAAAGATCGTTGCGGCCGTGTTGTTCGCGTAAATCCTGGATCAATTGGTTATAAGGATATTTCTGATGCCGCAGATCCGCCGTATTTTCCTTGGAAACCGTTTGGATCAAGGAAAGCACGGACCCATCTGGATTCAGACTAATCCGCGTAGCCACGGTGCTGACGAACATACCGATCGTTTCTTTTTCCTTCTTGCTGGTGCGATTGGCAAAAACCGTTCCGACCGGCACATCGGTGCTGTCGGTCAGCTTGTACAATAAGACGTACATGGCGGACAAAAATAACGTATATAAACTGACCTGATATTGTTCGCTAAAAGCCAGAATGCGGTCGTAGCGGGAAGCATCCAAAGTGATGGAACGTTTATTCGATTCGCTGCCAATCGAGAATGGCGGAACCGATTTAATGCCGCTCGTTTCAGGCAAAGTGTTGTACTTGGTCAGCCAATATTCCTTGCCTTTTTGATAACGCTGCGATTGCTCATACTCACGCTCAGTTGAAATATAATCCAGATAGGAAGGGGCCTGGTAACTGCTGAAGATGCCTTTGCGCAGTTCGAGGTATTTTTCCATCACCGCATGCAGCAAAGCAGTGACGGACAAGCCATCGGCGATGATATGATTTATAGTCAAATTAAGCCATACTTGGCCGTTCGCAAAATGGATCATCGTAAATTGGTAGAGGTGTTCGTCGAACACGCTGGCCGGTTTTTCGGTTACTTCTTTCACCCAAGCATAGAATTGTTCGGTCGTGCCTATTTCGAGGTGGCTTATCCTGGCTTGGACATTCTCTGGCTCTTCGAACCACTGCGTTGGATTTTGCAAATCCCCGCTAATGCGGATTCGGAAAGCGTCATAGGTTTTGACAATCTCTGCTGCCGCTTGCTCAAGTAGCTTGGTGTCGATCTCGCCCGTAATCTGGTAGGTCGCGGAAAGCATCGTGATGGATGTGCCCGGATTCATAATTTCCATGAACCATATCCGGCGCTGGGCTTGCGTTAATCCATATTGCTTGTTCGTATTCTCTCTCACATCGACACACTCCCGTATTAGAGATTGTTTGTAGATAGGCTTTATACCTGAATATCAGAAGGAAACCGCCCGCCGTAAAGCGGGTCTATCCGTACAGCCGTGCGTAATAACCTCCGAGCGCCAGCAGGTCCTGATGGCGGCCCCGTTCCACGACCGTTCCTTGATTCATGACCGTAATCAAATCCGCATTTTCCACAGTGCTGAGACGATGCGCAATCAAAATGGTGGTGCGTCCCTTCATCAATACGTTCAGAGCTTGCTGTACCCAATGCTGGGATTCGTTATCCAATGCAGAAGTCGCTTCGTCCAGCAGGAGAATCGGAGCATTTTTGAGAATCGCCCGGGCGATCGCAATTCGCTGCCTTTGTCCGCCTGACAACGACGCTCCCCTCTCTCCCACCGGCGTTTTATACTGTTCAGGAAGTTCCTGAATGAAATGGTGAGCGTACGCCGCTTTGGCCGCTTCAACCACTTCTTCATCCGTTGCACCCGGGTTTCCATAGCGGATGTTTTCCTCAATCGTGCCGGTAAACAAAAACGGCTCCTGCGGAACATATGCAATCTGCCTGCGGATTTCGTCCAGCGTATAATGGCCGAACGGTTTGCCCTGGAGCAGGATATCTCCGCTATCCACAGGATAAAAGCCGAGCAACAGCTTGATCAGTGTACTTTTGCCGCTGCCGCTTGCTCCTACGATCGCAGCAACCTGACCAGGAAACACTTGCATGGACATGTCCACAAGTACCTTTTTATCCGCCTGATAGGAAAATTCCACATCGCGAAACTCCACCGCAGCCTCCGATACAAGCTCGCTACGAGAAGATCCCAGACGCTCCGGTTCCTCTTCCTCGCCTAGTACCTCTTGAATCCGGTGAGCACCCGCGAGCGAATTTTGGGTCATCGACAGAACCATCCCCAAGTTCAACAAGGCGTGCGTCAGATTCACTTGCAAAACTGCCAGAGCGGCGACGCTTCCCATTCCCATCATTCCGTAGGCATAAAGAAGACTGCCGATGACGATGATGCCGCAGAACGTGACGTAGCTGATAAAATGGTTCACCGCAGCCTGCATACCGTTCTTTTTCGCCGTTTGCCGAAGCGTTTGCGTCATTTGTTCGTTCAACGCCTCGTACTGGCCGTAAATCGTGCGGATGCGGAACAGCTTCACAATTTGAATGCCGCCCATAAAATCTTTGAATTTTTCGGTCATTTTACCGAGCGTTTGCAAGCCTTGTTCGGACAAAGCGCGGATATCCCGTGCAAATTTCAAGCTGACCAGAGAGGACAGCAGCAGAATGACGAAGGATACGCCAGCAAACCGCCAATCGATCACCACCATGGAGACAATGGAGCCGATGCAAAAGACAACTTGAAGCAGCAAAACGAAGTAAACCTGCGAGAAAGTAAACTCAACGGTCGTTACGTCGTTATTCACCCGCGACAGCAAGTCCCCATGGTGCGTCTGCTCCAGGAATCTCGGCCGCACCCGGCACAGCTTGTCATAAAGACGTTTGCGGATATTCAGCACAGTCAGCTCGACACTGCGCTGGTATAAGTAAATGAACCAGGGAGAAATTATATTTTCCAGGAACAAGGCCGCGCCCAAAATAATAAAAGCTTCCACCATCAGGGACGTATCTCTGGACACGGCGAAATCAACCAAGTTATGTACGACCAAGCTGAAGGCGATCAGAAACAATGTCTGGGTGAGCGCCGTTACAGCAAGGCCAATCGCGTACTGGGTTTTGCGCTTGCGGTTCATAAACGTCAGCAAGTAGCCGAGTTCTTTCACTTGCGATAGCCTTCCGCCCTTTTTCATGTGTACGACACCTCCCTGCGTTCGGCAGACTCGGTAAATTCCTGGTAGTACGACTGGGCGTACAGTCCCTTCCTCTCGAGCAATTGTTCATGAGTGCCCTTTTCGACAATATTTCCTTGTTCCATAACCCAGATTTCATCGGCGTTTTGTACCGTAGAAAGCCGGTGGGCAATAACCATGGTCGTTCTCTGCTTCATCAATATGCCCAGCGCTTCCTGAACCGCGCTTTCCGACTCCGGATCAAGAGCCGATGTGGGCTCGTCCAGCAGCAGAACGGGAGCATCTTTCAGAAAAGCCCGGGCCATTGCAATGCGCTGGCGTTGCCCACCGGACAAAAAGCCGCCGCGCTCTCCGACATACGTCTGGTAGCCACCCTCAAGCTGCATAATGAAAGAATGAGCCTGAGCGGCTTTGGCGGCTTCGATAATCTCGTCCATCGACGCTTCTTCCCGCCCATAGCCGATATTTTCGGCGATTGTACCGCTAAACAAATATGAATCTTGGGTTACCACGGAAAAATGCGACCGAAGCTGCTCCGGATCTGCACCGTGGATCAGGCTTCCAAACACGCGGATCTCGCCCTGATCCTCCGGAAGCGGATAAAAGCCGCATACCAGCTTAAACACCGTACTCTTCCCTCCGCCGCTCGCTCCGACAAGCGCAATCGTCTTGCCTTCCGGCACCGAGAAGCTAACATTCCGCAGAATCGGGGAACTCTCTTCATACCCGAAGGTTACGTTCTGAAACTGGATGGGGGCGGCGTTTGCTTTTGGAAGCAAACGGCCATTTTCCGTTTCGGTCGGCTGCTCGACGATTTCGGAGACCCTTCTCAGGGCACCGCTCATTTCGAACGTGCGCGTAATGAGCTCGGGAATATGCTCCAGCGGCTCCAGACACAGATTAAGCAAGTACAGGAAGGCAATCAGTTCTCCCGCGCCTAGCTGCCCGTTGTAGATCAAATAGCTACCGTAACTGACGGCGAAAATGATCGGGCTGATCATCAGCGTAGAAAGCAGCGGGTTGACCCAAGCTTCCCGCTTTTTCACGGCTAGCTTTTTTTGAGCCGTCAATTGCAGCAACACTTGGTAGGAGCGAGATAACATACCGGATAATAGGTAGCTTTTTACAATAGGCATCCCTCCAAGTGTATCCTGGAGGTTGACGTTCATTCGGCCCATGTTCGCCTGGGCTTCCTCCGTCAACTGTTCCAACTGCTTGCCGATCCATTGGGAAACCAGCAGTGCTATGGGAAATAACAGCAGGCTGTACAGCATCAGCTCCCATTGGAGATACATCAAATAAGCGAAACAGCCGATAAACAATAACGGATGATAAAACCACTGGGCGAGGTCCCGAATCATAAATTGCTGGATGAGCTGCAGATCGTTGTTGATCCGCGACAACACGTCGCCGGAGTGTTGTTTTTCCAAATAGGGGACCGGAAGTTTGCCGATATGACGCATGACATGGTTGCGGATATCCTGCACCGCAGAGGCACTGCTTCGCTCCACACCAAAGCTCATGAAAAACTTCGCTGGCACACCGATCAAGATGACCACAAAGACCGTGTATACGATTTGCAGAACGATTGGCCCCGCCCCATTCTCGGCCTGTGTGGTCAGCTGCTCGACCAAACGTCCCGTCCATATCTCAATAACCGCGGCGGCAATTGCAGACAGGATACCGACGATCATCCATCCTTTGTGACGGCTTACATAGGACATCAGCCAGCGGAACGCTTTCCAGGTGGCATATGCAGTTCGACGCTTGGAAGGCGCAGCTGTGCCTTGTTCTTGAACAAACGTCTGCCGGTCAGTTCCCATGCAGGACCCCGGCCTCCGCTTCGATCTGCCGCTTAATTTGCACTAAGATGTCACGGATGACAACGGCCGTTTCGTCCACGCGCGCGAGTTCCAGTAACTCCTCGTGTGCGCCCTCCAGCCGGTAATCGGCGTAAGCTTGCGTCGTTGCCCTCTGCCAGGACGGCAACTGGTGCTCCAGGCGGAACGCTTCGCTGTCCTTCGCAATCAGTTCGTAAATCCGGGCAGTTATCGTTCCTGAATTAATAAGCTGCGATTCGTACGTCAAAGTAGCTTTGATCTTCCGATAAACACGCTCCCGCACGAGCGAATTGCTCATTAATTCCTTCTCTTCTTCGTCGAAATCCGCAAGCATTTCTTCAAGCTCTTTCTCAAACGTTTCATAAGGCGTGAGTGTGTCCTTAATCCACGAGTCCACCATGAGCACGTCCGTTACGGAATACCCTCTTCTTTCCATCGTTTTGGCTACCTCAAACGTCAGGTTGCCTCCGAAGCAGTAGCCCAGTAGCACGTAAGGTCCTTCCGGCTGGATGCGAACAATCTCATCCACATAACGGTTCAGCATGGCCTCGTAATCGATGACATCGTCGATAAAATCAATGCCGTAAAGCACGAATCGGCCGTCTAGCCTGCTTGCAAGCTCTCGGTAACCAATGCCGAAGCCGCTGCCTGGAGGGAAGCAGAACACGTTTAGATCCCCTGTTTTATTCAGCTTAATGAAGGAGTCTCCCCCTTTATCCAGACCCAGATCCTCCTCTCCAAAAGCCATGGCTTCAACGGTTACACTATGGAATTGGCGATTCAGCGGTATCTCGATGCCCGTTTCATCGTAAACGGCTTGAACAAGCCTCATCAGACTTAAGGAATTGCCGCCCAGCTCAAAAAAATTATCCTTTACGCCGACCTGTGGAATGCCAAGTGTATCCTGCCAGACACGGACGATCTTCATCTCGAGCAGCGTTCTCGGCGCAACATATTTCGCTCCTCTGGCCGCAGCTTCCTCCGGCACTGGCAGCGCTTTGCGGTCGATTTTTCCGTTCGCGGTCAGCGGCATCTGCGAAAGCTGCACAAGATGCGCAGGAATCATATACCCCGGAAGCTGCTTGGCGAGCTGCTCCTTGAGTTCATTCGCCGCCAGCTTTGTTTCCGCGACGTAATAAGCAACAAGTTGCTTATGGCCGTTCGCGTCGTCCCGGGCGAGTACAACCGCTTCTTCCACACCCCGGGCGTTCAGAAGCTGCGTCTCGATTTCGTCCAGCTCGATCCGGTACCCGCGAATTTTGACCTGATGGTCAATTCGGCCCAGGTATTCGATGTTGCCGTCCGGCAACCAGGCCGCCAAGTCGCCTGAGCGGTACAGTTTCTCCCCCTCCGCAAACGGGGAATCAACGAACTTCTCCGCCGTCAGATCCGGACGGTTCAGGTATCCTCTCGCCAGCCCTTCCCCGGCTACGTACATTTCGCCCGCTACGCCAATCGGCACTGGGCGACGGTTTTCATCCAGGACGTAAACCCTCAGCGTTGGGATCGGCTTGCCGATATTGCTCTTCGCCGCCTCCATTTCGACCCACGTAATTTCCTTATACGTCACGTGAACCGTCGTTTCGGTAATGCCGTACATATTGATCAGCTTTGTCTCCGGGTACTTTGTCTTGAAACCCTTGAGTAAAAGTGGACTGAGCGCTTCGCCGCCAAAAATGACGTTGCGAATCCGCAGATCGTATGGATGATCCGCCAAGACCTTACGCAGCAGCTGATAAAAGTACGTTGGCGTCTGGTTCAAAATCGTGACCTGTTCGCGGCCCAGCAGCGCCAGGAAATCGGCCGGATTTTTCGCCGTGAGCGGCGGTACGATGACCAGCTTGCCTCCATAAAGCAGCGCTCCGTACATTTCCCAGACGGAGAAATCGAAGCAGAACGAGTGGAACAGCGTCCACGTGTCGAACCGCCCGAAGTCGAACAAGTTCTTGTCGTTAAACAAAAGACGCACAACGTTTTTATGCTCGATCAACGTGCCTTTTGGTTTGCCGGTCGTTCCCGACGTGTAGATGACATATGCCAGGTTCCCCGACCCGGAAATTGGCTCCAGATTCGAAGCGTCCAGCGCACCTTCCGAGTCCGCCCCACTGTCTCCTCCCCAAACGAAATCATCTATTTCAAGGCGCGTTCCTGCGAAGTCGGTCTTCTCATGCAAATGCTTTTGAATCAGCAATAACGGCGCACCCGAATCCTCGATCATGAAGCGGATGCGCTCCTCCGGGTAGTCGGGATCGACAGGCACGTAGGCTCCGCCCGATTTGAGAATCGCCAGTATGCCGACAACCATATTGAGTGAGCGTTCGGCCAGAATCGCTACTAGCTGGTCCGCTTCAACTCCCGCCTCCCTCAGCTTGCGCGCAAGACGGTTGGATCGCTCGTTAAGCTCGCGGTAGGTCAGCTGCCGTTCGTTCATGACAACAGCCACATTGTCCGGGTAAAGCTCCACCTGTTCTTCAAACAAACCGTGAATCGTTTTCCCCCGCTCAAACCCGGTTTCGGTATCATTAAATCGATTCAGCAACGTCTCCCTCTCGTCCGGGGAAAGCACATCGGCTTGTCCAAGCTCCAAATCCGGCTGAAATACAAGCATGGACAGAAACCGAACAAGGTGGTCGGCCGCCTGTTCCACAAATGCCCGCTCGTATCGATTCCCGTCAAAGCTTATTTCCAGCTCGATAGAGTCGTTTTGGCGGTCGAATCGAAAAACCGTATCGGCCGCCACCCGGTTACCCAGCGGTTCAGGATGAATCGGGGCGAAGGATGCAACAGTGTTGACGACTGGAACGCCTTCCCCTGTATAGTCCAGATGGAGCGGCTCCACCATTTTCCGAAAAGGCAGATGCTGATGCTCCAGCGCCCCGCCGATGGAGGCTTTGATGTCCCCGAGCAGCGTTTTCAGCGTAGTCTGGTTGCTTACGGGCGTTTTGATCACCAGGATGTCATGCGGCGGCTGAGTCACGTCCGGGTTCCCGCTATAAGAAGGCATGCCGACCAGTACTTGATCCTGCCCGGTATATTTGAACAGCAGGCTTTTTACTCCTGCCAAAACAATCATGTACAAAGCCAGATCCGAACCATTGGCGAGGCGAATAATTCTCTCCGAGAGCTCACTCGGCAGGGTACGGTGAAGCAAGCCCGGCTCTGCCGCAGCTTCGCCACCCGCAGATAATTTGGAGGATTGACTGTAGGGAAGGAAGCTCAGGCTGTCATCGTCGTCAAACTTGCTGCTCCAGTACCGTTCTTCCTTTTCAAATAAAGATTTCATTCGTACCTCCCCTAAAAATGAAGTGACCGTATGCCCCGGCGCAGATCCGAAAAAACTTGCTTTCGGCCTGCGCGTTTACGGGCTTGATTTACGGACTTGCAAGTTGTTCGCCGTCTTCCATGGGATGCGCACCACTTTCGCTTGACGGCGGAAGCGCGCTTGTAATATTAGAACGCGAATTCGATCGTATCGACGGCACTCTTTGCGCCTGCCGCCGGTTTATGACATTCAATCCGACTTAGCTCAAGTTGTGGATTTTCCGCAATTTGAGAAAGTACCCGCAGGTAATCCTCCGTTAATGTACGGATCATCGTTTCTTTGAACAGCTTGGTGGCGTAGAAAAAGCCCCCGCTCAGCGCCCCTTCGTTTTCATACATAAACAGCGTCAAATCAAACTTTGCTTCCTCCAAATGGTCAAGCTCATAATTCTTCAGGCTGACCCCTTCAAGTTCGGCGTCTCGTTCTTCGATATTTTGCAAGTCGAAAACGGCATCGAACAGTGGGAAGCGGCCCGGCTCCCGCTTCACATTCAAACGCTCCACGAGCTCTTCGAATGGATAATCCTGATTCTCAAAAGCTCCCAGAGCCGTTTCCTTGACTTCTTCCAGGTAGGACAGGAACGTTTTGTTGCCCGACGGGCGATTGCGGAGCGCCAGTGTATTAACGAACATGCCGATGACCGGCTCCAAATCAGCGTTAGTTCTTCCTGCCACCGGGGTGCCCACAATTAAGTCTTCCTGCCCGCTGTACTTGGACAGCAGCACAGTATATGCCGCAAGCAGTACCATGTACAGCGTGCTTTCACGCTCGGCCGCCAATTCACGCAGCCGCACAGAGAGAGAAGCTTCGACGTCGAAATCCAGATGCGCGCCTTCGTAGTTGCGAACTGTAGAACGTTCGTAGTCCATCGGCAGATCCCCCGTCGGCAGATCGCCTTCGAAGGTTTGCAGCCAGTACGCTTCCTGCCGCGCGATCCGCTCTCGGTGAACCTCCGACTGCTGCCAAACGGCATAATCCTTATATTGAATGCGTAGTGGCGGCAGTTCTTCCCCGGCGTATAAACTCGAGAACTCATCCATTACAATCGCCATCGATACACCGTCCGACACAATATGGTGCATATCGAAAAGGAGAATATACCGGTTCGGCTCCAGTTCGATGACTCCGGCGCGCAGCAGCGGCGGCTTGCCGAGATCAAACGGACGAACGAAGTTGCGGACAATCTGCTCGACTTGAGCTGCATCCTCTGGATCCGCTTGATGATGCTCAATAGCAAAATCGACCTGCGGGTAAATCCGCTGAACCGCTTCGCCCTTCACCATTTCAAAACCGGTACGCAGCGATTCATGCCTTGTTATCAGTTTCCGCAATGCGGCTTCCAAGCGGTCTAAATCAAACTTGCCTTCAACCTGCACCAGTTCCGGCATGTTGTAAAGCTGATCCGCTCCATCCAGCGTATGCTGAATGAACAGCCGTTTCTGCGCGGAGGACAGAGGGTAGTACTCTCTCTGCTCCGCTTGAGGAATGGACTCATGCTCCCGCCGTTCCATCCGGGCAATCGCCTCGGCCATCGCCGCAATCGTCGAGTGACGGAATACGTCGCGCAGCGGGAGGTTGACGTTTAATTCCTTAAATACCTTGCCTGCCAGCGTCGTCGCTCGCAGAGAATGGCCGCCGATGTCGAAGAAGTTGTCGTAAACGCCAATCTCCTTCGTAAGCCCCAGCACCTCCTGCCAAATCACCGCCAGCTTCATTTCCAGCTCATTGCGCGGTGCGACATACTCCATTCCACTTCCCGCTTCCCCTTCCGGCGCTGGCAGCGCCTTCCGGTCTATTTTCCCGTTCGGCGTCAGAGGCAGGCGTTCCATCTCCACGAAGTACGACGGGATCATGTACCCCGGCAGATCCTGCACCAGCGCACTGCGCAGATCGTTCACCAACAGTTCCGCACCGATATCCGGCGTGTAATACGCACACAACTCCTTCTGCCCGTTCGCGTCACTTCGAACCAGCACCACCGCTTCGCGCACACCTTCCACCCGCAACAGCTGTGACTCGATCTCACCCGTCTCGATCCGGTAACCCCGGATTTTTGCCTGGTTGTCGATTCGGCCGATGAAGTCCACGTTGCCGTCTTCCATCCACCGTGCCAAGTCTCCTGTGCGGTACAGCCGCTCGCCCGCGGTGAAAGGGCTGTCTACAAACTTCTCTTCCGTTAGCTCTGGGCGGTTCAAGTACCCACGTGCTACCCCAACGCCGCCGATGACCAGCTCGCCCAGCACCCCGACCGGCACCGGGTTCAAGTGCGCATCCACAATGTAGAATTTCGCATTCAGCCGCGCTTTGCCAATCGGCACATGGCCTGTCTGCGGCAGCTTCGCCAACTGCTCGTCATAGAAACTGGAGTCAATTGCCGCTTCCGTCACGCCGTAGGCGTTGATGATGCGGAACAACGAGCCAAACCGTTCCTGTAAGGTTCGGTAATCCGCCACACTGCAACTGTCCGAGCTTGTAATCAACAGCTCCATACCGCTTAACTCCAGCCCCTGCTCATGCACATGCTCCATGAACGGCACGATCAGTGCTGGTGTTGATTCAAAGATTGACACATGCTCCCGCTCTATCCAGTAGTGTAGACGAGACGGATCGATCCGGTCGTCCTTCGGTACAATGACCATGGTCCCTCCGTTGTACAGCGTCCGCGCGATATCACCCACGAACACGTCAAACGAGAAACTAGCGAGTTGTAACAGCCGTACCGGGAACTGATCCAATCGGTATTCCCGTCGGTAACCCGCTGCCGTGTTCACCAGACTGCGATGCTCGATCATCACGCCCTTCGGCTTGCCTGTTGTCCCTGACGTGTAGATCACATACGCTAGATCCTCAGGAAGAGCTTCATGGAACCTGTCCATACCGACAACATCAACATCATTTGGATGATTCTCTCCACCACCGTTCACAGCCCCCGTTAGCTTGCCGTTGACTGGATTGGGAGCACTGCTGGAGCCTTGGCCGAAGTCCATCGGGGCATTTACCCGATCTTCGCTGTATGATGTTTCGTCATCGAGATACAGCACCGTCTCCAGTGCTATTTCCTCTTCGCCGAGCCAGGCTTCGGCACGCTCTCGCAGCAGTGTTTGTGTCAGCAGTACCTTCGCTCCGCTGTCTTCGAGCATAAATCGCACCCGCTCTGCTGGATAATCCGGGTCGAGCGGTACATAGGCCCCGCCCGTTTTCCATACGGCTAGTACAGCCACCAGCAAATCGACCGAACGCTCAGCGAGAATGCCAACGATGGACTCCCTGCCGATGCCGCTTGTGCGCAGCGTAGCCGCCAAGCGGTTCGCTCGCTCGTTCAGCTCCACATACGTTAGGCGGTTATTTTCATACACGACGGCTTCCGTTTCCGGTGTGCGTTCCGCCTGTTCCTCGAACAACCGGTGGAACGCCGCCACAGGAGCCGGTTCTAGCCGCGCTGGATTAAACGCACTGAGAACTTGTTCTTTTTCCTCTGCTGTCAGCAAGTTCAGCTCGGCAATCTTCGCATCTGGACGGTTTACAATTGTCACGAGCAACTGCTCGTAATGTTTTGCCAGCCGTTCAATCGTCTCCCTTTTATAAAGAGCCGTTGCATATTCGAAGCTGTAATCCAACCCGCCGTTCTCCTCGCCCACATCCAAGCTGATATCAAACTTCGCAGTATCCAGTACGCTCGGATAAGGAATCAGGCGAAGCCCTTCCAGCTCAAATTGCTCATTCTCCGTATTTTGCATCGTAAACATCGTGTCGAAGAGTGGATTACGGCTTAAATCACGGGTGACTTGCACCTTGTCCACCAATTGTTCAAACGGATAGTTTTGATGCTCAAAGGCGTGCAGAGTTGTTTCTTTGACTTCGTTCAGGTATGACAGGAATGTTTTCTCCGAAGCCGGATAACTGCGGATCGCCAACGTGTTTAGGAAAATCCCGATCAACGGCTGCACATCTCCATGATTCCTTCCGGCAATCGGCGTTCCAACGATCACGTCTTCCTGACCTGAATATTTGTGCAAAAGCACGTTATACGCCGCAAGCAGAACCATAAATAATGTCGTGCCCGTTTCCGAAGCCAGCTGTTTCAGGCCGTCGGTTTTTGAAGCGTCGAAGAAAAACTCCAGCGTTTGACCTTCATAGCTCTGTACAGCCGGACGTGGATAGTCAGTCGGCATTTCCAGCACCGGAAGCTCGCCCTGGAACATGTCCAGCCAATACGCCCCCTGATGCTGAAGCCGTTCCTGCTGCTCCTGCGAATGCTGCCAAACGGTGTAGTCTTTGTACTGAATGCGTAGCGGCTCCAATTGCTCTCCACCATACAAACGCACGAATTCTTCAACAAAGATTTCCATCGAAACGCCGTCAGAAATAATATGATGCATGTCGTACATCAGAATATGGCGTTCCGGAGCCAGCTCAACAAGGCCTACTCTCAACAGCGGTGGCTTAGCCAAGTCAAACGGACGGACGAAACCGTGAACCACCGCTTCGACCTCTTGCTCATCCACTTGATAGAACTCCACCGCAAAATTCACGTCCTGGTAAACCCGCTGTGATGCTTCGCCATCCACCATTTCGAACCCGGTGCGCAACATTTCATGCCGCGCCACGAGCTTGCGGAACGTTTCTGCGAACCTTGCCCGGTCCAAAGCACCCTCCAGCAGCATCGCTTCCGGCATGTTGTAGCTAAGCTCCGCACCTTCCAGCTGATTCAAGATAAAGAGACGTTTTTGAGCAAAAGATTGCGGGTACACCTCTCGGCCATCCGCCACTGGAATGGCAACGAATGTCTGCTGATCCAGCCGAGAAATGGCGGCAGCCATGCTCTCGATCGTGGAATGGCGGAACACATCGCGCAGTGGCAGATCCACGTTCAAGTCTTTATGAATCTTGCTGACCAAAGTTGTCGCGCGCAAGGAGTGGCCACCGATGTCGAAGAAGTTGTCGTGAACACCAATCTCCTTCGTAAGCCCAAGCACTTCCTGCCAAATCACCACCAGCTTCATTTCCAGCTCATTGCGCGGTGCGACGTACTGCGTTCCACTTCCCGCTTCTCCTTCCGGCGCTGGCAGCGCCTTCCGGTCTATTTTCCCGTTCGGTGTCAGAGGCAGACGCTCCAGCTGTACGAAGTACGACGGGATCATGTAACCTGGCAGCTCCTGCGCCAGCGCACTGCGCAGATCGTTCACTAACAGCTCCGCGCCGCCGGTCTCCGGCGTATAATACGCACACAGCGCCTTCTGCCCGTTCGCATCACTTCGAACCAGCACCACCGCTTCGCGCACACCTTTCACCCGCAGCAGTTGCGACTCGATCTCACCCGTCTCGATTCGGTAACCCCGGATTTTTGCCTGGTTGTCGATCCGGCCGATGAAGTCCACGTTTCCGTCCTCCATCCACCGCGCCAAGTCTCCTGTGCGGTACAGCCGCTCGCCCGCGACAAACGGACTATCTACGAACTTCTCTTCCGTCAGCTCCGGACGGTTCAAGTACCCACGTGCTACGCCAACGCCGCCGATGACCAGCTCCCCCAGCACCCCGACCGGCACCGGGTTCAGGTGCGCATCCACGATGTAAAACTTCGCATTTAACCACGCTTTGCCAATCGGCACATGCCCTGTTTGCGGCAGCTTCGCCAACTCCTCGTCATAGAAACTGGAGTCGATCGCCGCTTCTGTCACGCCGTAGGCGTTGATAATGCGGAACGACGAACCAAACCGTTCCTGTAAGGTTCGGTATTCCGCCACACTGCAACTGTCTGAGCTTGTAATCAACAGCTCCATACCACTTAACTCTAGCCCCTGCTCATGCACATGCTCCATGAACGGCACGATCAGTGCCGGTGTTGATTCAAAGATCGTCACTTGCTCCCGCTCTATCCAGTAGTGCAGACGAGACGGATCGACCCGGTCGTCCTTCGGTACAATGACCATGGTACCGCCGTTGTATAACGTCCGCGCAATGTCGCCCACGAACACGTCAAACGAAAAGCTGGCGAGCTGCAGCAGCCTTACCGGGAACTGATCCAACCGGTATTCCCGTCGGTAGCCCGCTGCCGTGTTTACCAGGCTGCGGTGCTCGATCATTACACCCTTTGGCTTACCCGTCGTTCCCGACGTATAGATCACATACGCCAAGTCCTCCGGACAGGCTTCATAGCAGCTGTCCATGCCCACAACCTTCGAATGGCTCTCATCTCCGTCGTTCACAGCACCCGACAGCTCGCCGGAGACTTTACCGGAAACCACGCTGGAGCCAAGCGGTGCATTCTCCCGGTCTTTGCTGTATGACGTTTCGTCGTCGAGATACAGCACCGTCACCAGTGCAAGTTCCTCTTCGCTGAGCCAGGCTTCAGCACGCTCTCGCAGCGGCGTTTGCGTCAGCAGTACCTTCGCTCGGCTGTCTTCAAGCATGAACCGCACCCGGTCTGCCGGATAATCCGGGTCGAGCGGTACATACGCCCCGCCCGCTTTCCAGACGGCCAGCACAGCCACCAGCAGGTCCACCGAACGCTCGGCGAGAATGCCAACAATCTCCTCCCGGCCGATTCCACTTGCGCGCAGCGTTGCCGCCAATCGATTGGCCCGCTCGTTCAGCTCCGCATACGTCAGCCGATCGTTCTCGTATACGATGGCCTCCGCTTCCGGTGTCCGTTCCGCCTGTTCCTCGAACAGTCGGTGGAACGCTGCCACAGGAGCCACTTCCGATTGCGCCGGGTGAAACGCGCCGAGAATTTTCTCTTTTTCATCTTCCGTCAACATGTTCAGCTCAGCGATCTTTGCATTCGGATGGCTTACGATCGCCGCAAGCAAATGTCCAAAATGAATCGACAGCCGCCGGATCGTGCTTTCTTTATAAAGAGCCGTTGCAAATTCAAAGTTGCACTCCAGTCCGCCATTTTCTTCCGTAACATCCACACTCAGGTCGAACTTGGCCATACCATATTCGCTAGAGTACGGGGACAATTTTAGGCCTTCCAGCTCAAACTCTGACTCCTCCAGGTTTTGCAGGGAGAACATCGTGTCAAACAGCGGGTTGCGACTCAAATCCCGGCTAACCTGCACTTTATCGACGAGTTCTTCGAACGGATAATTCTGATGCTCGTAAGCGCCTAATGTCGTTTCTTTCACTTCTTCCAAATACGACAGGAAGGCCTTCTCCGAAGCCGGATAATTGCGGATCGCCAGCGTGTTGACGAACATTCCGATCAAAGGCTGCATGTCGCCGTGCGTTCTGCCTGCAATCGACGTTCCAACGATCAAATCATCCTGACCTGTGTATTTATGCAAAAGCACGGTATATGCGGCAAGCAACACCATATATAGCGTCGTTCCTCTTTGAGCGGCCAGCTGTTTCAAGCCTTCGTTCGTTGCCTCGTCCACGAAGGATGTCAGCGTATGTCCCTCATAGCTCTGTACAGCAGGACGCGGATAGTCCGTCGGCATTTCCAGAACCGGCAACTCGCCCCGGTAACGGTCCAGCCAGTAAGCTTCCTCGCGTTTCAATTGCACTTTTTGCTCGTACGATTGCTGCCATACCGCATAGTCCTTGTACTGAATGTGCAAAGGCTCTAATGACTCACCTCCGTACAAACGAACGAGTTCCTCAACGAATACGTCCATCGAAACCCCGTCAGAGATGATATGGTGCATGTCAAACATCAGTAAATAACGTTCGGTTGCCAGCTCTACGAGTTCGGCACGCAGCAATGGTGGCTTCGCCAAGTCGAAAGGCCGGATAAATGCCTGCACGACTGCAGACGCTTCTTCCTCGTTCGCATGTCGACACACGACGGCAAAATCAACGCCCTCGTAAATACGCTGTACCGCTTCGCCTTGCACGATCTCAAATCCGGTTCGCAACGTTTCATGACGTTCGATCAGTCCGCAGAAAGCTTTCTCCAACAAGCTATGGTCAATCGATCCTTCGAGCAACAGCACACCCGGCATGTTGTAGCTCTGATCGGCTCCTTCCAGCTGATTCAGGATAAACAGCCGCTTCTGAGCTGAGGAAAGTGGATAATACGCTCTTTCATCTGCCAGCGGAATCGACGAGAACAACTGCTCTTCAGTCCGGGAGAGTGCGAGAGCCATCTCTTCGATCGTTGAGTAGCGGAATACGTCGCGCAGAGGCAGTTCGACGTTCAACTCCTGATGCACCTTGCTCACCAGTGTCGTTGCCCGCAAGGAATGGCCACCCAAGTCAAAAAAGTTGTCATGAACCCCGATGTGCTCCAATCCAAGCACGCTTTTCCATATTTCAGCCAAGCTGGCTTCCAACGGAGTCCGAGGCAGAGTATGTCCTTCGCCCGGTTGCAAGCTCTCCTCAGGTGCCGGGAGGGAGCGGCGGTCAACCTTGCCGTTCGTTGTCAGTGGAAGCCGTTCCAACTGGATCAGGTACGCCGGGATCATATAGGCAGGAAGTTCCCGGGAAAGAACGCTCTTCAGCTCGGCCGCCGGAAGCTCGCGGTCCGCTTCATAATAGGCGCAAAGTTGCTTCTCGCTGGAGGCGTTTTCCCGTGCGAATACCGTCGTTTTCCGAATTCCCTCCACTTTCTGAAGCTGAGCTTCGATCTCGCCCAACTCAATACGGAAGCCGCGGATTTTCACTTGGTCATCCGTACGCCCCACGTATTCAATCGTGCCGTCCGGTAGCCATTTCGCCAAATCCCCTGTCCGGTACATGCGCTCTCCTGGCACAAACGGATGGTCCACAAATTTATCCGCCGTCAGCTCCGGTCGGTTATTGTAGCCCCGTACCAACCCTTCTCCACCGACGCAAAGCTCCCCGGCCACGCCGATCGGCAGAAGTTTATTCTGGCTGTCGACGATATACACCGTCGTATTGCTGATCGGCCGTCCGATGGGTACGGTAACCGCGGACTCATCGACAAAGTCGACTGGAAGGTACGTGGTATAAACCGTGCTTTCCGATGGGCCGTACAGGTGGTTGAGCCTGCCCGGTCCGATATGAGCGAGCGCTTTACGCACATGGCCGACCGACACGCGCTCTCCTCCGAACAAAATCGCCCGGACATCCCGCAGGCAGTCGACGTTCACATCCACAAGGACGTTGAAGAAAGCTGTCGTAATCAGCATGACCGAAATTCGCTCGCGCTGGATGTGATCCGCCAGCTGGCCGATCTCCAGCAAAGTCTCGTGGGGAACCAGCACCAGCCGTGCCCCGTTGGTCAAAGCGCCGAAAATATCAAAAATCGCTCCGTCGAACGAATAGCTCGAAAGCTGGAGGACATGATCCCGCTCAGTGATGTCGATATAATTCGTATTTCGCACGATCCGCACGATATTGCGGTGCGAAACAAGGTTGCCTTTGGGCTTGCCCGTCGTGCCTGACGTATAGATGATGCAAGCCAGATCTGTCGCTTCGTTGCCCGGATTTAGATTTGTGCGGTCCTCGTGATAGAAGGACTCGTCATCCAGTAAAATCACGGAGTAAGAACCCGCCAGGCGCTCGCGCAATCGACTTTGCGTCAGCATGACCTGCGCACCCGAATCCTCGATCAAGAAACGGATACGCTCCTCGGGATATTCCGGGTCAATCGGTACGTAA
The DNA here is from genome assembly GCF_038002525.1 of Paenibacillus sp. FSL K6-4396. Classification (NCBI taxonomy): domain Bacteria; kingdom Bacillati; phylum Bacillota; class Bacilli; order Caryophanales; family Paenibacillaceae; genus Paenibacillus; species Paenibacillus sp. FSL K6-4396. The sequence continues at coordinate 6,220,316 of NZ_JBBOCR010000001.1, forward strand.
GCCGAACCGGCTTTGTGTGCCGCCAGCATTCCCACCACCATTTCGATGGAACGCTCAGCCATAATGGCGACCAGACGGTCTTTGGATATCCCGTGGCTACGCAAGGTACGAGCAAGGCGGTTAACGCGTTCGTTCAGCTCGCGGTAGGTCAGCTCTTGCCCATTCAAGGAGATGGCAGCTGCATTCGGGATGCGCTCCGCCTGCTCTTCGAACAATTGAATGAGCGTTTTCCCGCGCGGAAATTCCGTTGTGGTGTCGTTAAAACGTCCGAGAAGGTCAGCCTTTTCCGCCTCCGTCACAAGTTCCAGCTCGCCCACGGTAATTTCCGGGTTATCCGCCACCTGCTCCAGCAAATGAACGAGATGCCCCTTGAGCCGCTCAATACTATCTTTATCAAACACTTCGGCGTTAAAGTCGAACCGAATTTCAATCTCGTCTCCCGGCACCACGGTGACGTTGAAGTTATAGTTTGTCTGCTCCTCCATCTGAACATCAGCAATCGTCAGGTCGCCGTGCTGCTGGTCCCCCGCCTGCTCCATCTGCTCATCCACCGGATAGTTCTCAAAAGCGATGATATGGTTGATCAGGTTCTGCTTTTGCACGCTGCGGGCCTGAATTTCATACAGCGGATAGTAATCATAACGCCCGGACTCCAGCGCCCGCTCTTGAAGCTTCGCCATCAGGTCGGCGAACACGGTGTCCGCTTCGCTCGTTACCCGGACCGGCACCGTATTGATGAACAGCCCGATCATGGACTCAATGCCCGGAATTTCCGCCGGTCTTCCGGCTACGACGCTGCCGAATACGGCATCGTTTGTTCCGTTATATTTTTGCAGCATCACGCCCCAAATAGCTTGCAGCAGTGTATTGACCGTAACCAGGCGCTGTTTCGCCACCCGGTCCATCCGCTCGCTCAAGTCCTTTCCCAGCTCGGCGGTGACGTGATCAGCCGTAAATCTGCCGTTGGGTGCCAGTTCCTTTTGTCCCGGGATTACAGTTTGCCCTTCATAACCTGCCAGGAATGCCATCCAATAGGCTGATGCCGCCTGATCGTCCTGTCTCTCCAACCATTCGATATAGGCGCCATAATCCGATCCTTTATCTCCCGCTGACTGCTCGCCGGATGCCAAGGCCGAGTATGCCTCAAACAGCTCCTGCGTCAGCTGAGCCAGGCACCAGCCATCCATCAAAATATGTTGGAAACTCCACAGTACATGATAGCTTTGCTCTTCGGTGTGCAGGATCGTGAACCGAACGAGCGCGTCATGTTCCATATCGAAGCCGCGAAGCTTGTCCTCCTCGGCCTTTTTATCCAAGTAAGCTTGTTTTTCGTCCACCTGCAAATGAAGCAGCTCTTCATATTCAAAACCGACTGGCTTGTCGCGGTATATGATTTGCAGCGGCTCGCCCGCCGGTCCTTTCACAAAATTCGCCCGCAGCACCAGATGACGTTTCGCAAGTTCCATCCAACTCCTCTCAAAAAGCTGGACGTCGAGTGCTCCCCGCATCGTAAACCGCGTCTGTTCAAAATAAGCTGCCGTTTGCCGGTCAAGCGCGCTGTGGAACCACATACCCTTCTGCATCGGCGTAAGTGAGTAAATATTTTCGATTTCCCCGAGATGGCCCGAGCGCTGGGCGATTTTCTCCAATTCTGCAATGGTCAAGCCTTTGAATTGCACGTCGCTCGGCGTCAATTCAGTGGTTTCTTTGCCTGCACAGTGGATAATGAGGTCTCGGAGACTTTGCTCAAGCCGCTGAGCGAGGGCTTCCATCGTTTCCTTGCGATACTGCTTCCGGCTGTAGCTGAGATCGAGCGATAAAGCGCCGTCCAGCACCATACCGTTGATATCCAGCACAAAGCTGCGGGCCTGCCGGTCGCTAGCCGGGCTGCCGCTGGAATAAGAAGATATGCCGATCTCGTCCTGGTTGACATCATCGTCGAACTGGCCGAGGTAGTTAAAATTTATTTCCGGCTCTGCGCCCCAAACTAAGCCATCCTCCGATTTCGAGAGATAGCGACATATGCCGTACCCTAGCCCCTTGTTCGGAATACGGCGCAAGTTTTCCTTGACCTGTTTAATCTGATATGCCAAATTTCGGTCGGTTTCCGGCTCCAGGACGACCGGAAACTTGGTCGTAAACCAGCCAACTGTACGCGTGATGTCGATATCCGTTCCGATCGATTCACGTCCGTGTCCTTCAAGATTGATCCGCAACCGTTCCTGCCCCGCCCATTTGCGTAAGGCTATTCCGAGCGCCGTTACGAAAATATCATTCATTTCGGTGTTGTAGGCACGGTGAACCCGCTTCAGTAGCAGTTCCGTTTCATCGGGAGTCAAACGGACAAACAGCGATTCGCTGTCCTGCTGCGTCGTAACGTCCGCCTCCATATCCTTTGGCACGGCCAGAACCTCCATTTGTTCCACGGCCTGCCAATAGGCCCGTTCCTTTGCCATCTCCGGGCTTTGCGCGTAAGCAGCCAGCTGCTCGGACCAAGTGCGGTACGCATCTGTTTTCGCCGGGAAACGAATTTCCTCGCTTTTGCCAGTCTGCTCGTAACCTAGAGCGAAATCCTCCATCAAAATGCGCCAAGACACGCCGTCTACCACGGCATGATGAACCGCGAGCAGCAAATGATTTCCATCCTGGCACTGGAACAGTCCCGCCTTCATGAGGGGCCCGTTCTCCAGATCGATGCCTGCTTGAATGTCCGTTGCCTTCGCTTCCACAGCCTGCGTGGGATTCTCCGCATCCTTAAAGTCGAACACGTCCAGCGTGAACAGCCCACCATCCTGAATCGCTCGGGTTAACGCACTAAACCCTTGTTCCGTCTTACAGAACACCATGCGCAAGGCGTCATGATGATCGACCAGCTTTTGAAGCACCTTATACACTGTCTCTTCGTTGAAGCGTTCCTTCCGGTAAAACATCACCGACTGGTTGAAATGATGCGGGTCCGCAAATGAACTCTCGAAAAACCAATGCTGAATCGGCGTCAACGCCGTTTCACCCGTTATTTCGCCTTGATCGATGGTACGTCTGATCGGTTTCACATACAGGCTGAGCTGTGAAATCGTCGGATATTTGAACAAATCCCGGATTTCCAGCTTGTACCCGGCTTGATGAAGCCGCGAAGATACTTGAATGGACTTGATCGAGTCTCCGCCCAACTCAAAGAAATGATCCGTTACCCCAACACGATCGGCGTTCAATACCGCCTGCCACACATCAGCAAGCGTTCGCTCAGTTTCATTGCGGGGAGCTACGTACGCGCCGCCGGTCAGTGCGTTTCCTTCCGGGGCAGGCAAAGCCTTACGATCGATTTTGTCGTTCGGCGTGAGCGGCATCCGCGGAAGCTGAACAAAATGCGCCGGAATCATGTAATTCGGCAATTTTTGCGCCAGCGCGCTTCTCAGCTCGCCGAGCGTAAGAGGGAGACTCGCGACCAGGTAAGCGCACAGTTCTTGCCCGCTTTTGCCTTCCCGCGCGATTACAATCGTCTCCTGCACGGAGTCGATCTTCAGAAGTTGCTCTTCAATCTCACCGACCTCGATTCGGAATCCACGGATTTTCACCTGATGGTCGATCCGGCCCAAGTACTCCATATTTCCGTCCGGCAGCCAGCGGGCGAGATCTCCTGTCCGGTAAAGGCGTTCTCCCGGCACAAACGGATGTTCCACAAACTTCTCTGCCGTCAGCTCCGGTTGGTTCAGGTAACCTCTCGCAAGCCCCACGCCTGCCACGCACAGCTCGCCGTCCACTCCCGGAGGCACAAGTTGCAGGTGGGCATCCAAAATAAAAATTTGATGATTAGCCAGCGGGCGCCCAATCGGAATGACTCTGCGTTCCGGCTGTTGCTCATCCGCATCCCAAAGCGTCGTAACAATCGAAGCTTCGGTAGGGCCGTAAGCATTGAAATAATGGACCTTCGCTTTCCACTGCTGCACGAATTCGGCCGATACCGCTGAACCTCCCGTTACAAGCTTTGTTAAGCTGGGAAGACGATCCGGGTTCAAATGAGCGCTATACGTCGGAGGCAGAATCGCCGCCGTAATCGCATGCTCGTTCATATAACTCTCGAACAGACGAGTGTCGAGAATTGTCTCGGCCGTCGGGATGTACAAAGCCGCGCCAAAATAGAGTGCTTTGAACACTTCCCAGCAGGATGCGTCGAAGGACAAGCTCGCAAATTGAACGATCCGGTCTTGCTCCGTGATGCCCAGCCTGTCTGCGAACATCAGCTTCAAGCTGACCAAACCACGATGCTCCAGCATAACCCCTTTGGGTTTCCCCGTTGTACCTGACGTATAAATGACATAAGCAAGATCGTTTGGACCACTGGCCGCCTCCAGGTTCGAGCCATCGTCGCTATAGGCTTGTTTATCATCTAGCGCCAATACGGTCCCTTCGAACGGGACTTGCTGTAAGAGCTCTTTTTGAGTCAGCAGCAGCTGCGCGTTCGAGTTCTCCAGAATGTAGCGGATACGTTCTTCCGGGTACTCCGGGTCGATCGGCACGTAGGCACCGCCAGCTTTCAGAACCGCCAGAATGCCAATGACCGTCTCCAGCGATCTCCTGACCATCAAGCCTACCAACTGATTAGGCAGCACGCCGACCGATCGTAGCGTACGCGCCAGCTGGTTCGCCCGTTCGTTCAACTCTGCGTATGAAAGACGCTGCCCCTCAAAGAACACCGCCGTCGCCTCGGGCACACGCTTCGCTTGCTCCTCCACAAGCTGATGAATCGTCCGATCACGAGGATAGTCCTTCTCGGTATCGTTAAAGCTTTGCAGTAATTTAAATTTTTCGTCCTCCGACAGCATGTCCGCTCGCACGATGTTCAGCTCCAGCTCATGAAGCCCCACGGACAGCAGGCGATTCAGATGGCCGACGACCCGAGTCATGAACTCGGAGTCATATAAGTGCTCGTTATATGACAGCGCTAGCTGTATCGTCCCGCCGGCTAAACTGAATTCAAACGAACAGTCCGTGACCACGTTTTGCCCAATTTCGTCCAGATGCAGCTCCTTAAGGGATACTAGCGTATGGACAAAGGGTATCCCTTCTGCATATTGCAGATCCAGCTTCTCCGTCATTTTCAAGAACGGAATATGTTGATGCTGAATGGCTTCCGGCAAGGAAGTCCTCAGTTCGCTCAGAAGCGTTTTAAAAGTTGCTCCCACCGAAAGGGAGTTTTTCAAAATGACCGTATGATTAACGGATCGACGCGTCTCCCCCTTTTTCGGCACAACCGGCATGCCGACCAGAATGTCTGAAGCTCCAGTATATTTATGCAAGAGTGCCTGAACACCGGCGAGCAAAATCATAAAAGCAGCCAGCGGAGCACCCTTGCTCATTTGAAAGACGCGCTGCGCCGCTTCCTCCGAAAGCGAACCGCCAACGGTTTTCACATTGGGCACCAGGGAGTTTGGAGCTTTGCTGTAAGGCAGCCGCGTCAAGGTATAATCGTCACTACCGAATTTTTCGTTCCAAAACAACGTTTCTTTTTCAAAAGCCATCTGGATCGTTCCCCTCTCTTCATCGGTAAAAGCAATACGGCAGAGCATATGCCGAAGCAACGCTCCCCTCCTTCTCAAACATCTGACAACAACATCAATGGCTTGCGCAATGTCACCGCTTCAATTGCCCGGTTGATCGCATGTGGCAATCCTCTACCTACCAGCTGTCCCGCTCGGCTCCAATGCGTAAAGGACAACAAGCATCGTTCTACACAAGAGATGCGGTTACTTCGGTCTCCTCTGTTTCAATAAGATTGCTGCGGACGAGCCACCCGAAGACGGGATTTGGTTTAACATGGGATTCGGAATTGGATTTGGGGATAGACGACAAGGAATGTTCCTCCTGTCGATGTAAGGCTTGCCGCAGGGTTCTCCAGCCGGCCAGCAGGAAGTCGACCGTACCTCCTGATTTGGCAACTGAGCTGCCTTTGACGAAGCCTATGTTTAAGGGGTATTGATACACTCTATGTACGATTTGCTTATTCCCCCACAGCCCTGGTGTGGATAAGTAAAGATTCGACTGCGGGGTAGTGAGCTTTTCCTGACGATTAAATTTAACGAGGGTACTGCATGAGACTCAAGGAATGCTCCGTATGGCACGAACGGTACTGCCCTTGGATTGCCGGAGAATTCCATGCTGATTGACGTTACCGCAGGTAGCATGAGGAGAAAGCGCTACCTTAACATCAAGTCCGCACGCCCTCCGGAATGCACTTTCATGCCTCTTGCCGGGGGCGGCCCATCGGCTTGGCCAAGCTTAGGTCGTTACTAACATATCCTTGGTCTCCTGAGAGATCACCTGCTGCATACTGGACTTGATAATGGCGCAGCCGGCGGTCAGATGCTCCATCGAGACGGTCAGCGGAGGCATGATCTTCAGTACACAGTCTCCTCTGCCGGCTCTTTCAATGATGAGCCCGTTCTCGAAGCTGATATCCGTCACCCGCTTCGCCCCGGCTTCATCCATGAACCCCGAGACGTCAATGCCCCAGATCAGGCCGAGTCCGCGGATGGCGATGGATGGATGCAGAGGCTTGATTTCTTGATCAAGGAACGAGCGCACATACTCTTCCTTCTGCTTCACCTGAGCTTCCAGTTCGGTTCTGTCCCGGAACTCGAGAGCAGCCTTTGCGGCCACAAAAGCCAGCTGGTTGCCGCGGAAGGTGCCGTTGTGCTCGCCCGGCGTCCAGATATCCAGTTCAGGCTTCAGCAGCAGCAGGGACATTGGCAGGCCGTACCCGCTGATCGACTTCGATAGGGTAATGAGATCCGGCTCGATCCCCGCACGTTCGAAGGAGAAGAATTCGCCTGTCCGGCCGCACCCTACTTGAATCTCGTCTGTAATGAGCAGAATATCGTGCCTGCGGCAAAGCTGCTGCAGCTCGCGTAGCCACTGCGCGTCGACAACGTGAATTCCGCCTTCGGCTTGTACCGTTTCAAGCAGGATTGCGGCCGGCTTCTCGATTCCGGAGTGCGAATCAGTCAGGATATTCTCGATATAGCCGAGCGTATCCATTTCTGCGAAAGCCCCGCTCGGATGCGGCATGAACGTAACTCCGTCCAGAGGAAGCCCCGCCCCTGCTCTCATGGACTTGGAGCTTGTCGCCGACAGACTGCCGAGCGACATGCCGTGGAAGCCACCCATGAATGCGAATATTCCACTTCTCTTCTTCGCCTTGCGTGCGAGCTTCAGGGCCGCTTCCACCGCATTCGTCCCTGTTGGGCCGCAGAATTGAAGCTTGTAATTCAGCTTCTTCGGCTCCAGGATCCGCTCCGAGAAGCTCTGGATGAATTCACGCTTGGCCATTGTATACATATCCAGACCGTGCATAATCCGGTCGGAGGTCAAGTAATCGAGAACCCGGTCTTTAATATAATCGTTGTTATGGCCGTAATTCAGTGCCCCGGCACCTGCAAAGAAATCAATATATGCTCTTCCGTCCTCAGAATATAAAAGGTCTCCCTTGGCCCGGTCGAATACCACCGGAAAGCTTCTGCAGTAAGATCTTACGTTGGATTCCAGCTTTTCAAAAATGCTCACTCACTTCATCCTCCATCGGAATTGGGATAAGGTTGGCCCATCTTTCTGAACCTTCCTTTCTGAACCTTCTGACGTCATGGAGCAACATATTCTAGGCTGTCATTTTCACAATTGTTGGTCCCCGCATGCCGGCTTGTTGGTTAGCCAGTATACTGGTCTCTCGCACACAACTTGGATGGGTATAAAAAACCCTACAATTCCATTTATTAGAATAATAGGGAATAAGACCTAGGTTGAATTATATCAAAATTTACAAGAATGTATAGTGATATTTTTGTTAAATATAGTCATTATATTGTTAAATTTGGTTCATAAAACATAATGTGTTAACATTTTTCGTTTAAAAAAGTGAATGTAAAAGAAACATTGTGAATGATTTGATATCAATCTAGGAATTCGACGAGTGTTGACATCCATCCATTTTAAAGGTAAATTTGGTATATACTACCTTTAAATATTCTTTGCCGGTGTTCCGATTCCTTGCACTTTGTAATAACTTAACATGATTACCTGACCAATTTCTGAAAGCCTGGCTGGAAACTGGACGCAGCGTCCGCACGGATGGCAGCCGACATAGTTTTGTATCACGCCTTCTGCTCTGCGCCTCTGTTAGGTAATTATATTCTGCTCCTCCTCATCAAACCGTTTGTGAGGTTTTCCCTTATACGCTTTCCGATATCCTTCACTCATTTACATACAGATTACAAACGCGAACGGACAATGATTTCGCTTCGCGTAATAAGCACCTTCATCGAGCGAATTGTTGCTTCTTGGCATACCATTTTGTGAGTTGTTGAAAGATGTACCAGTCATGTTTAGTCATGTGCAGTCATCTTTCTTTATTGTTCAGATGATCTTTTAGTGGTGGATTTTCGTTCAATGAATGACCGCAATTTACAATGCACAAACACAAAAAAGATGGTTCTAATATTCAGAACCACCCTCCTGAAACATCAAAAAAGTCCTGATGACTTAGAGTCATCAGGACCATTATTTTGTTCATACTGTATTAGTTTACTGAATCTATTGATCAACCCGTTATCCATGTCATTTGGCAATAGTTCGTGTAGTTCCATACTTTTGTTAGTGGTTCTACACTTATTTATCACTAGACAATAAAGTAATTAATACAGAATCCCTTACCTTACTCAACCGTTACACTTTTCGCCAGGTTACGTGGTTTATCCACATCATGACCCAGTGCAAGGGAAGCATAGTATGCCAGCAATTGCAGCGCAACTACAGACAAAGCAGGGCTAAGCAGTGGTAGTGTCTTAGGAATCGCAAACGCTTGGTCTACGGATTTCAGCAATGGTGCTACGTGCTCTTCGTACGTAATTGCCAATACATCTGCGCCACGTGCTTTTACTTCCTTAATGTTGCTCACTGTTTTCTCAAGTACGTTCTCCTGCGTTGCCAGGGCAATAACAGGGATACCATCTTCGATCAATGCAAGCGTACCATGTTTCAACTCACCCGCAGCATACGCCTCAGAGTGAATATAAGAGATTTCTTTCAGTTTCAACGATCCTTCTTGAGCTACTGCATAGTCAAGACCACGACCGATGAAAAAGAGATGTTCATGTTTGGAGATTTGCTCTGCATATCCTTTGATTGCTTCCGCTTGCTCCAACATGGATTCCACTTGTTCAGGCAATGCTTGCATCGCTGCCAGCGTGTGTGCAATCTCTTCTGCAGATTGAGTACCACGAACTTGTGCAAGGTACAGACCAAGCAAGTTGAAAGCAATCAACTGCGAAGTATACGCTTTGGTAGAAGCTACTGCAATTTCAGGACCTGCCAATGTTGCGATAACATCATCTGCATCACGTGCAATGGAGCTGCCCACTACGTTTGTGATTGCCAGTACATGTGCACCATTGGATTGTGCTTCACGCAAAGCAGCAAGTGTATCGGCAGTTTCACCGGATTGGCTCACTACGATTACAAGTGTATCTTTGTGCACGATTGGGGAACGGTAACGGTACTCGGAAGCCACATCTGTTTCAACCGGAATACGTACCAATTGCTCAATCACTGTACGTCCAACCAGACCTGCATGGTACGCTGTACCACATGCAATGATTTGAACGTTACGGATATTTTTAATTTGTTCTTCAGTCATTTTCAACTCAGGAAGTTGAACTTTTTTGCCTTCATTATCGATGCGACCCAGCATTGTATCACGATATGCTTTTGGTTGCTCATGAATTTCTTTCAGCATGAAGTGCTCAAATCCGCCTTTTTCTGCGGTTACAGCATCCCAATCGACACGAATCATTTCCCGAGAAATAAAGTTGCCTTCAATCGTCATCAATTCGACAGCATCATGTGTCAACACAGCCATTTCACCATCATTCAGAATGTACACGTTACGTGTATGTTCCAGAATTGCAGGGATGTCGGAACCAATGAAGTTCTCGCCTTCACCAATACCAATAATCAATGGGCTTGCTTGACGCACAGCTACGAGTTTCTCAGGCTCATGCTCTGTCAATACACCCAGTGCAAATGCGCCACGCAACAACGTGATCACTTTTTGTACTGTTTTGACGATATCACCATTATATTCACGTGCGATCAGGTGAGAGATAACCTCAGTATCTGTCTCGGAAGTGAACGTGTGACCTTGAGCCATCAATTCGTCCTTCAGATCCAGATAGTTCTCAATAATACCATTATGCACAACAGAGAACTTCTGGCTTCCATCCGTGTGTGGATGAGAGTTCTCATCCGATGGTTTACCATGAGTTGCCCAACGTGTATGTCCGATTCCGGCATTACCTACCAGTGGTGCACCATCCAGCTTGGCTTCAAGGTTCGCAAGACGACCGAGAGCTTTTGTGATTTGCAGACCTTCCGGTGTGAATACCGCGATACCTGCAGAATCATAACCACGATACTCAAGTTTCTTCAATCCTTCGACCAATACCGATTGAGTGTTCTTATTACCAATATATCCAACAATACCGCACATAATTTATTTCCTCCGTTTGTATATGAATACTGTGTCACGAAGAGAAACAGGCAGAGGCGGCATATCGGAAAAATGAGTGATTGCCTAGCGTTTCATGAATACTTGGTACTTATTCAATTATCAATGATCAGAGCGACCTCTTGTCGCCCCGCTGTCATCATAAGCTGTTATGAATGCAATCATGAATGTACATCATTTTCCCGTCCGCGTACTGTTTACGCTCTTCACGCACATTCATTTGAATTTTAGTTTAACTCTTGCACCTGCACCGGCGCGTTGTGTGGACAGTCACCTATCCATTTTCCGCAATCCGGTTTACGGCTCTGGTGCTTCACCGGGAGGTCCCCGCCGAACAATCCGAACACCTCCACCTCGTCAGCTTGATTGCCGTTGATCTTAATCAGCCGTTCTTCAACCTAGAAGAAATCCTGATCAACATCATCCCGCGCAACTCCAAGCTCTGGCGCTTGTATAACTTTAACCTTACGTTCCTCACTTTCTGTGTCTGAATGACGACTCCACTCATTATATGCACGTCAGGTCCATTTTGCAATGGAGCAAAGTACCTGTGACAATTTTAGCATATTTACCTACAATCCCGACCGGATAAACGGACCTATGGTCTCATCAGGCCGGGAAGCAGGAATATCCATGCATAAGTCCTAAATCATGTTATATTAAGCCTCGTTCTACACAACAATCCCCTTAAGAAAACCGTATGCAGAAGGTATCTCTTACATCTTCCAGTCCTATACCAGCTCTTTTTGCACTACATCTGCGATTTGAGACACAAAATGTTCAAGTTCGTCTTTGTCTGGTCCTTCCGCCATAACACGGATCAGAGATTCAGTACCTGAAGCACGAACGAGTACACGTCCATTATCGCCGAGTTGTTGTTCAACTGTAGCGATAGCTTGCTCGATTGCAGCATTACCCTCGTATTTGCTCTTATCTTCAACACGCACATTCACCAATACTTGTGGGTACTGGGTCATGAGCGCTTTTAGTTCACTCAGTTTTTTACCGGAAGCCTTGAGCGTATCCACGAGTTGAATCGCAGTCAGCATACCGTCTCCAGTTGTATTGTAATCCAGGAAAATAACATGGCCAGATTGTTCTCCACCCAAGTTGTAACCGCCGCGACGCATTTCCTCCATCACATAACGATCACCTACTGCCGTTTTAGCTGTTTTCAGTGCAAGTTTCTCCGTTGCTTTGTAGAATCCGATGTTACTCATAACCGTTGATACAACGGTACTGTCCTTCAACTTGCCTGCACGATTCATCGCATCTCCACAGATACACAGAATGAAGTCTCCATCCACCTCAGCGCCTGTCTCATCAATAGCAATCAGTCGATCTGCATCCCCGTCAAAAGCAAGGCCCAGATCCGCTTTATGTTTGAGCACTTCTTGTTTCAGGTTCTCTGGATGAGTTGATCCGCATTGCTCATTAATATTCAGGCCGTTAGGCTCAGCGCCAATGGCAATGACTTCTGCACCTAGTTCACTGAACAATTTCGGTGCCAGTTCATAAGCTGCTCCGTTTGCACAGTCCAAAACAATTTTAAGTCCAGAGAACGATTCATTTACAGTCGTTTTCAGGAAATCAAGGTAACGATAACGGGATTCTTCATCTGTCGTTACAGTACCCAGCCCGCCACCAACTGGCCGTGGCAATTGATCTGTCTTCGCATCCATCAGTTCTTCAATCCGGTTCTCTGTTTCATCAGACAGCTTGAAGCCATCTCCACCAAAGAACTTGATTCCGTTATCCTCAACCGGATTGTGGGAAGCCGAGATCATCACGCCGGCGTCAGCTTTCAACAAACGTGCAATATACGCCACTCCCGGAGTGGATACCACGCCCAGACGGATCACATCAGCGCCAATGGACAACAGACCTGCAACCAGTGCGGATTCCAACATCAATCCCGAGATACGAGTATCCATGCCGATAACCACTTTTGGTCTTTCCACACCACCTGCAAGCACGTAACCACCACAACGTCCAATGCTGTAAGCCAGCTCTGCCGTTAACTCTTTATTGGCAACCCCTCTTACACCGTCTGTACCAAAATATTTCCCCATGATTTAACTCCTTCTATTCGCATCATATACGAGCACTATTATTATTTTTTGAGAATTTTAAAATTAGAACGTTTACGGATTAGCGCCACTTTTACTGCCAGTACCGCTGTTATTATTATTATTTAAATTACCTCGACTGCTTGTGCTCCCCTGTTGGCCCTGATCCTGAGTATCCGTATTCGATTCCGTTTCTTCTTCATCAGGAACAGGCTCTGTTTCCCCATTTTCAACCTCGGCTGGTGTTGGGTCAGGTACTACCGTTCCCTCGTCTGTCGGTTCTTCGCCAGGAGTGGTCGTAGTCTCTTCAGCCTTTTCGCTAATTTTGACCGTCGCACTCAATGCAGTGGATGATTCATCCAGTTTGGCATAACGGGGCAGGTCGGCTTCAAGCTTGATCTCATGCGTTCCGACCGCAAGTCCAGCAAGATCCCCGGTTAACGTGAGATCATCACTACTCAGACCCTCAAGCATACTTGCTGAGCCTGTAAGTGTGAGGTTCAGACCCCCGCTTCGAGGCGTAACCAGCGTCCCTTCCAGTCCATTCCCCGCACCGGTAAGTGTGATGGGGACGTTCGGAAAGACTTTGGTTGTCTCCTCTGCCTCGTCAAATGGTGATATGGTTACCTTGATCTGAATCGAACTAGGCTCGATTTTCTCAAAACCGGAAGGCGGCGTCAAGTCCACGTTAACTGTCGATGTACCCGACTGATCAAACTGTGTAAGATCAAGGGTTACTTGGTCGTAGGACTGTATACCCGCAAGCGCATCCTCTGATCCATAAACCGAGACTTCTTTCACGCTTGGCTCTACCGTGGAGAGTACCAGGCCTTCCGGAAGCTGTCCCGAATATTTGATTCTTAAGGGTACAGATGTATAGGGCTGATTGACCGGAACTCGTACTTCAACTGTTTGAGGCGTTATAATCGCATTTTCAAGGACCTTGCCCTCAGCATCGTATGCTTGAAGTTTCACTTTTTTCTGTATGACATCTTCCTTGGCATCTTTCACGCTCACACTGCCCTGGACCTTCGCTACAGCCTCGAGTTGCCCTTCGGGCAGAGTTACCTTAACCGGCGTCGAAGGTTCAGTTACGGGCGTTCCAGCACTGTATCCGGCCGATGGTTGCCCTTCGGGTACAATATTCACATTGAAGGATTTGGTGCCCAATTTTTCTACATTCACCGTAACCATGGAAGGTTCCATGCTGACTACTTCTACTCCGGAAGGCAAATCAGGTACAAGTGGCAGTGTATTGGACCCATCTTTCACCTGACTCAGATCAACCAGTACCTTGTAATCGTCATTTGTAAAAATCGATGTTAGCATCGAGCGCTGTCCTTTGATCTCCAGTCGGACCTCATCCGTACTTAATGAAGTAAGCACATAGCTGTTACTGTCTAATCCATAAGGTTGAACAGGCACCGTACGTTCCACAACCTTGTTGGTCGTCCCTGTTGTAATCGTAGGGGTGGTTGGTACTTCATCCAGATGAATCATGAACCAGAGCAGCAGGCTCACCGCAAGCGCAAGTATTTTGGCAAAGTTATTATTGTTAAACCACTTATCCATTGTTACGTCCTCCCTTCCGTTTCCAGAAGGTTGTCCAGCCATTCTTTTTCAGATTGGATGTAGGGCGCAACTCCTCATACAGTTTGGCAATCAGCGATTCTTCCTTAATATCACGAACGACCTGTCCATTCATTGCCAGTGACACTTGTCCTGTCTCCTCGGAGACAACCAGACAGATCGCATCTGCAACTTCGGTAATCCCGATTGCTGCACGGTGACGTGTTCCCAATTCCTTACTGATAAAAGGATTCTCTGATAATGGCAAATAACAAGCTGCCGCCGAAATCTGTTTTCCCTGTATAATAACGGCTCCATCATGGAGCGGTGTATTTGGAATAAAGATGTTAATCATCAGCTCCGAGCTGACCAGAGAGTGCATCTTAATGCCCGATTCCGTGTAATCGTTCAGACCCGTTTCACGTTCAAATACGACCAAAGCGCCAATTTTACGCCGTGACAAATAATTAACTGACTTGATAATCTCACCAATTAACACCGTTAATTCTTCATCACTCGCTGCCGCTGAACGTCCAAACAGCTTACCTCGTCCCAATTGCTCCAGACCACGACGCAGTTCAGGCTGAAAGATAATGAATACCGCAACAACACCAAACGTAAACATCTGGTTCATTAACCATTTGAGCGTATACAGGTTTAACCACGTACTTAATGCCCAGATCAATACAAGGAACAGAATCCCTTTTAGGAGCTGAACCGCACGTGTCCCCCGCACAAGCAAAATCAGTTTGTACATAATATAGGTAACGATCAATATATCGATAACGTCCTTAATGGACTCTGTCCACGTTAAGTCAGCAAAATAATTCATAAGCCAGCCCCCGCTATCCCCATTGATGAGTAAACCCTGATCTCATATTAACCCATTAGGATTTTATATAATCCTTTGTCTCCGCATTTTTGCATCATTTGATTTGTGCAAAATGCTTATCTATATGTAGTAGTATGTTCTCTTTAGTATCTAGGTTATAACGTTAACGTTCAGGTTGCAAGTTACGGCAGTCTCAAACTGCACATAAACATCACATTTACCATGAATTACAAAGTTTGCGTATAAAAAAAGAGTACCCCATGCAATCTGGAGGTACCCTGCTTGGTATATACCATTGAAGATTTTACCCTGTTCTAGCGATAAGCCACTTCATTTACCATATTGGTTATTTTGTACCAGAACCAGTCCAGCGCCTGATCAATACTTTTCACCTGACCTGAAATATGCGCCGTTGAAGCCTGAAACAGTTGTCCGTCGATAACCGTCAGATTGCCGTTCACATCACCATATACTTGTGCGGTTCCATTTTCTATCGTAAGATCGCCAGCAATTGACTTACCTTCAGGAACAATAACCGTGTTACCCTGAATCACGATCTGGTCCAGATTATTTCCCTTAACAACCATTTCGTTATTCTGATTCCAGAAATTCAAGGCGCTAAAGAGCATCACGACCAAAAAGAAGGCTGCCGCCGTCAGCGCGGGATGTCCTTTGACCCATTTGAGCCATGCTTGCTGTCTCTTGGGCTGGGGCAGAGCATTCATAATTCGATTGGTCAGCTCATCAGAGGCAGACGGTGAATAGTGTTTCATGGCAAAGAGTAACATTTCCGTCTGTTCCAACTCTTTAAAGCGCATGCGACAATCCGGACAGATCACAAGGTGACTTTTCAATTCAACCTTCTGGGCCGGGGACAACGACTCATCCAAACATTCATGCATTAAAGAGACGGCCGAGTTGCAATCCATATGAGAGCCAATCCTTTCTTAAATCACTTAGTCCATGTGCCATTAAAAAGCACGCATAAGACTTGCATACATTACATACGCATCCGTTTCGGATATGTTTCAAATAATTTCGCCCATATTTAAAGGCGTTTAATATTTATAACTTATACTCCAATTTTTTACGTAGAAAATCACGGCCCCGATGAACGCGTGTCTTGATCGTTGTTACGGGCATACCTGTCACGTCACTGATTTCCTGTAGCGACAAGTCCTGTAAATATCTCAGAATCATAACGGACTTATACTTGGCTGGCAAACTGTCAATGGCCTCACGAATGAGTGTCTGCGTTTCTGACAGGAGTGCTTCACTCTCCGGTGTACGATCATCACTCGGGAGCATCGCATAACCATCAGATCCTTCCTGGTCATTCAGTTCAGCATCCAAAGAGTATGAAGGTTTCTTTCTGCGCAGTCGGTCAATACACAGATTCGTTGCGATCCGGTAGATCCAGGTTGAGAACTTCTGGTTCGGATCGTACTTCTCCATATTACGAAACACACGCAAAAACGTCTCCTGCACAACGTCTTCAGCTTCATGACGATTGTTCAGCATCCGGTATGCCAAATGAAATAGCTTGTCCTTATATAGTTCAACGATTTCTGCGAAGGCTCTCTGGTCGCCCTTGAGCACCAGTTTCACAAGCCTGTTCTCCAAATTGTCCACCCTTATTCCCCCAGACATGCTGATGGGTCTTCCGTCTTCTGATACCCGTCCACACTTGTAATTCACCAATCAAATCGTAAATCAACTTTGGTCAAAAATCAAGACTGTATGACAAATATCCGCCAAAAACAGTAAAAACGGGAACTCCCGCAGGAGTCCCGTTTCATCTCTCACTCCGTAGAGCAGAGAATGGAGCTTTTATTCAACAAAGTAATGGGTACTTTGTTATATATAATTATTCAAAATGCAGCAGTTCAATCATCAACCTGTGTTACGGAGTCCTGCAGCAATGCCATTGATTGTCAGCAACACTTCTCTGAGCAGTTCCGTATCATCCTCACCACGTTCACGCATATCTCTGAGCTCGCTCAGAAGTTGAACCTGCATGTAGGACAACGGATCTACATAAGGGTTACGAAGACGAATGGATTCTTGAATAACCGGTACATCATCCAGAATTTCAGCTTCTCCGGTAATTTTAAGAATCAGCTCTTTTGTGAGCTTGAATTCGGCTTCGATCTGACCGTAGATGCGATCACGGGCTTCTTTGTTCGAAGTCATGGCTGAATATTCTTTAGCAATCACCAGATCTGCCTTGGCTACGGCCATCTGTACCGTATCAATTAATGTACGGAAGAATGGGAAGCTTGCATACATTTCTTTCAGGACAACCAGATTTTCCTCTTTATCCTGATAGTAACTTTGCAATCCTGTTCCTGCCGCATACCATGCCGGAAGCAGATAACGGCTTTGCGTCCATGCAAATACCCAAGGAATTGCTCTCAGATCTTCGAACTTGTCGCTACCTTTCCGCTTGGACGGACGTGAACCAATATTCAGTTCACCCACCTCTGGAAGCGGTGTGGATTCCTTGAAGAAGGTAAAGAAGTCCGGATCACGGAAAATCAGATCCTGATATTTCGTCAGGGATACTTCCGAAATCTCTTTGATGATGCTGTCCCAATGACGTTCGGATGCTGACTCTTGCGGCTCAAGCCCATTCAGTGCTGCTGTGATTAGAGCCGAAGTTGCCTGCTCCAGACTGCGGTATGCAATCCCCTGTAGAGAATAACGGGAAGAAATAACCTCTCCCTGCTCCGTAATCTTGATGCCCCCACCAATGGTATGCGGTGGTTGAGCAAGAATACTGCGGTTAAGCGGCATGCCGCCACGTCCAAGAGCCCCACCACGTCCATGGAAGAACTTCAGCTTAACGCCGTGTTCATTCCCTACAGCCGTAATAGCATTCATCGCTACACGCAGTTCCCAGTTGGCAGTAACCACGCCGCCATCCTTGTTACTGTCTGAATAACCAAGCATGATTTCATGAAGTTCATTCCGTCCTTTTACGCTTGCGCGGTATACAGGAAGGTTGAACAGCTTCTGCATAATGTCCGAAGCCGCATGTAGATCATCAATCGTTTCAAACAGTGGTACCGCTTGAAGTGTAGATACAACGTCACCGTTGTGACCTTTGGTGAATAAGCCCACTTCCTTGGCAAATACCATAACCTCCAGCAAGTCACTTGCGCCCTGCGTCATACTGATCAGGTAACTTGTGATACAGCCGGTCCCAAATTCGTTCTGGGCACGCTTAATGGTACGGAAGACATCCAGACACTCTTTGGTTCCCTCCGTGTATTGGTGATAAGGAGAAGTAAGAGGACGCGGATCATCCAGCAAACGAGCAAGCAGATCGATTTTACCGTCTTCAGTTAGACGCGCATAATCTTCTACAATGTTCATTTTCGCCAAAATCTCCGACATCGCATTTTCATGTTCCTGACTGTGCTGACGCACATCCAATGCTGCGGTATGGAAACCAAACAACTCGACTTGACGAATCATTTTGCGAATAGTTGTATCCGCTACGTAATCGGCAAAATGATGGCGCAGACTTCGATCAATAATCATCAGATCATCAATCAAATCCTGAGCACTATGATAACGGTCAGCCTGACCTAATTTGTTCTCATCCAGTACATTGTTCAACTTAGCAATCATATAGGCCAATTTGATGCGATATGGCTCTTTTTCATTTCGCCACATATCCACTTTTTTCAACGTTACACAACTACGGTCCTGCTCAATAGACTGCACCAGCTCATCCGATACGTGGATGATGTTCGTGCTGAAGCTGAGATGGCCCATAAGTTCAATCATAATCCGTTGGTATTCACGCAAAGCGAGCTTGCGTTGCATCAACAACGTCTGCCATGTTACATCTGAAGTTACCGAAGGATTTCCATCCCGGTCTCCACCGATCCAGGAACCGAACCGCAAATACGTCGGCACATGCCAGTCATGGTCAGGATAAAATTTGTTCAGGCAGCGTTCCAGCTCCTGATATACATCCGGAAGTACATGGAACAACGTTTCATGAAAGTAATACATCCCGTTCCGCACTTCATCGAGTACAGTCGGTTTGCGGTCGCGGAGTTCATCTGTCTGCCAAAGTGTAATAACCTCATTCAGCAGTTTCTCACGCAACTGTTCACGTTCACGCAACGTCAGCGTAGGATTATCAAGTAGCATGACATCTTCGGATATCCGTTTATGGATGTCCAGAATAACCCGGCGCATGGCTTCAGTTGGGTGAGCTGTCATAACGAGTTCCAACGACAAATCGTCGAGAATCTCTTCCACCTCTGTATGAGACAGTCCACGTTCCTTAAGATCCTGTACTGCTTTCTCAATCGATCCTGGCTGCACAGCGTCCCCAGCAGAACGTTCATAATCCCGTTTACGCCGGATCCGATGGTTTTGTTCAGCAATATTAACTAATTGAAAATAAATAGCGAAAGCCCGAATAACCTGGTGACGATTGTCCGAGTCTAATTCCTGGATCATCGTTTTGAACTCTGCATAGAGTTCTGGCAGAAATTCTGCACGCAACGATTTGCTCGTTTCCCGAATCTTCTCAACGATATCTAGAAGCTCCGTGCCGCCTTGATGGACAAGAACTTCTCCGAGTATATTGCCCAGGAACCGCACGTCTCGCCGAAGCAGGTTGTTGGATTGGCTTTTGCTGGCGGTTACCATAGTTTCAGTCATGCTTATCCTCCCATCTGATCGTTCCATTCGTACACGTAAATTTGACACCTTCATAACATCATACAATAAAATGGTACGAAAATCTTTATTTTTCTATTAGAAAAAATGGGGATTATCCCCGATTTACAGCACAAAAACACGCTTTTTTATTCATTTTCTTGTTCTGCTTCAATTAATGGTCATATACTGTCGCATGATACCTTTTTCACGTACTTTAGATAAATCAAAAGTCTCATACCTATTCTTAAAAACTCATAAATATACAGTTCTTTTAGATATGATCCCATGTACCTGATATTAAGGTTAAACTGCATAATTTCATTATTTGAGAACAGATGATATACAAAGAAACATGACCGGCAAAGCAAGCTTTTGTATACTTTACCACAGTGACGCAATAAATTAAAGATGTAATTATAAATTTCCTCCCACGACAAGTCTGCTTATTAGGGGAGGTTCTTATGTATGTACCTACCTACTGTAAACTTAGGGATATCTTAACAGACCATTTCTACATAATGTTCTTAGCTTTTTGGGCAGATTAATCTGTAGCTCTTACTAAAAAGGAGGAATCCAAATGATGAAAAAAGGTACAACAATTATTGCTTCCGTGCTTCTGGTGGCCGCGATGGCCGGCCCTGCTGCTGCTGATGGTCAAATGTCCAAAGGAATGGATACCAACACTAATGGATCACGTGTCCGGTCATATCAGGACACCAACTACATGGATCGCACAAACACTAATTCCAACATGAATATGAACATGGATGGAAACTACCGCAACAATGGTGACTATCGTACCAACAGTGTTCGTGCTAACGCCACAACAACCAACCGTGACAACGGCATGGATTGGGGCTGGCTTGGTTTGCTAGGGTTGCTTGGATTAGCGGGCATGCGTAAAAGAGTGACGGATCACAACGAACGTTAAATTGTACTCACGTCACTATACAATAGCTGCTATGTCTTAGAAGCAGCTCATCCACAGAGATAAACAGAAGAGCCAAGACCCCTTCAACATTGAAATAGGGAGGTCTTGGCTCCTTTTTTAAACAAACCTGTACTGTTTCTTACATAAAATATTATATAAAATAACTGCTAATTCTTACGTTAATAAAAATGAAAGAGCCTCTGCATCTGCAAAGGCTCTTTCATTGTATCCTGTAAGCGGGTGATGGGAATCGAACCCACGCTATTAGCTTGGAAGGCTAAAGTTCTACCATTGAACTACACCCGCATAAGCAAAAATCGGGATGACACGATTTGAACATGCGACCCCCTGGTCCCAAACCAGGTGCTCTACCAAGCTGAGCTACATCCCGATACTAAAAAAATAATGGCGCGCCCTGAGAGATTCGAACTCCCGGCCTTTTGATTCGTAGTCAAACGCTCTATCCAGCTGAGCTAAGGGCGCAAAATATTGGAGCGGAAGACGGGAATCGAACCCGCGACCCTCGCCTTGGCAAGGCGATGCTCTACCGCTGAGCCACTTCCGCAAATAAGGGATGCGCGTGGAGGGACTTGAACCCCCACGTCAAAGACGCTAGATCCTAAGTCTAGTGCGTCTGCCAATTCCGCCACACGCGCATATGATGGTGAGTCATGAAGGGCTCGAACCTTCGACACCCTGATTAAAAGTCAGGTGCTCTACCAACTGAGCTAATGACTCATACTAAAATGGCTGGGGATATAGGATTTGAACCTATGCATGACGGAGTCAAAGTCCGTTGCCTTACCGCTTGGCTAATCCCCAATAAAAAATATGGTGGAGGCTGAGGGGATCGAACCCCCGACCCTCTGCTTGTAAGGCAGATGCTCTCCCAGCTGAGCTAAGCCTCCAACTATATGACCCGTAGGGGATTCGAACCCCTGTTACCTCCGTGAAAGGGAGGTGTCTTAACCCCTTGACCAACGGGCCCCATTTCCAAAGCTCTCAACCGGGATCGAACCGGTGACCTCATCCTTACCATGGATGCACTCTACCTACTGAGCTATGAGAGCAAATGGCTCCCCGAACAGGGCTCGAACCTGTGACAACTCGATTAACAGTCGAGTGCTCTACCAACTGAGCTATCAGGGAATAATATGCATTTGCAGGGCAAATGCAATTCATCGTACAACGTCCACATGCAGAGCCTGTTTTCTATGTATGATGAAAGAGTTCGCTTGGCGGCGTCCTACTCTCCCAGGACCCTGCGGTCCAAGTACCATCGGCGCTAGAGGGCTTAACGGTCGTGTTCGGGATGGGTACGTGTGGAACCCCTCCGCCATCGCCACCAAACGCATAGCTGTGCTTACATTTCAGAGATCGTTCTCTGAAAACTAGATTCGAAACGAAACATGCGAATTATCACTTGCTATTGGATAAGCCCTCGACCGATTAGTACTGGTCAGCTCCATGCATTGCTGCACTTCCACCCCCAGCCTATCTACCTCGTCGTCTTCAAGGGGTCTTACATACTGGGAAATCTCATCTTGAGGGGGGCTTCACGCTTAGATGCTTTCAGCGTTTATCCCGTCCGTACATAGCTACCCAGCGGTGCTCCTGGCGGAACAACTGGTACACCAGCGGTACGTCCATCCCGGTCCTCTCGTACTAAGGACAGCTCCTCTCAAATTTCCTACGCCCACGACAGATAGGGACCGAACTGTCTCACGACGTTCTGAACCCAGCTCGCGTACCGCTTTAATGGGCGAACAGCCCAACCCTTGGGACCTACTTCAGCCCCAGGATGCGATGAGCCGACATCGAGGTGCCAAACCTCCCCGTCGATGTGGACTCTTGGGGGAGATAAGCCTGTTATCCCCAGGGTAGCTTTTATCCGTTGAGCGATGGCCCTTCCATGCGGTACCACCGGATCACTAAGCCCGACTTTCGTCCCTGCTCGACTTGTAGGTCTCGCAGTCAAGCTCCCTTATGCCTTTGCACTCTTCGAATGATTTCCAACCATTCTGAGGGAACCTTTGGGCGCCTCCGTTACTCTTTAGGAGGCGACCGCCCCAGTCAAACTGCCCACCTGACACTGTCCCCGCACCGGATTACGGTACCAGGTTAGAACCTAGATACGATCAGGGTGGTATCCCAACGTTGCCTCCACACAAGCTGGCGCTCATGCTTCAAAGGCTCCCACCTATCCTGTACAGATCGTACCCAAATTCAATATCAAGCTGCAGTAAAGCTCCATGGGGTCTTTCCGTCTTGTCGCGGGTAACCTGCATCTTCACAGGTATTAAAATTTCACCGGATCTCTCGTTGAGACAGCGCCCAAGTCGTTACGCCATTCGTGCGGGTCAGAATTTACCTGACAAGGAATTTCGCTACCTTAGGACCGTTATAGTTACGGCCGCCGTTTACTGGGGCTTCGGTTCACAGCTTCGGGATTACTCCCTAACCACTCCCCTTAACCTTCCAGCACCGGGCAGGCGTCAGCCCGTATACTTCGCCTTACGGCTTCGCACAGACCTGTGTTTTTGCTAAACAGTCGCTTGGGCCTTTTCACTGCGGCCCCCTCGTGCTATTCACACTACCGGGGCACCCCTTCTCCCGAAGTTACGGGGTCATTTTGCCGAGTTCCTTAACGAGAGTTCTTCCGCGCGCCTTAGAATACTCTTCTCGCCTACCTGTGTCGGTTTGCGGTACGGGCACCTTCACCTGGCTAGAGGCTTTTCTTGGCAGTGTGAGATCATGACCTTCGCTACTACAATTTTCGCTCCCCATCACAGCTCAGCCTTACAATGTGCGGATTTGCCTACACATCAGCCTTACTGCTTAGACGGACATCCATCAGTCCGCGTCACTACCCTACTGCGTCCCCCCATTGCTCATAACGGCTTACGGTGGTACAGGAATTTCGACCTGTTGTCCTTCGACTACGCCTTTCGGCCTCGCCTTAGGTCCCGACTTACCCTGAGCGGACGAGCCTTCCTCAGGAACCCTTAGGCTTTCGGCGGATCAGATTCTCACTGATCTTTTCGTTACTCATACCGGCATTCTCACTTGTATAATGTCCAGCGCTCCTTACGGTACACCTTCAACCCTTATACAACGCTCCCCTACCCCTGATGCAAAGCATCAAGCCATAGCTTCGGTGGTGTGTTTAGCCCCGTTACATTTTCGGCGCAGAGTCACTCGACCAGTGAGCTATTACGCACTCTTTCAATGGTGGCTGCTTCTAAGCCAACATCCTGGTTGTCTGTGCAACTCCACATCCTTTCCCACTTAACACACACTTGGGGACCTTAGCTGATGGTCTGGGCTGTTTCCCTTTTGACAATGGATCTTAGCACTCACTGTCTGACTCCCGGAAGTAAGTCTATGGCATTCGGAGTTTGACTGAGCTTGGTAACCCTTGCGGGCCCCGCACCCAATCAGTGCTCTACCTCCACGACTCTGTTTTCCGAGGCTAGCCCTAAAGCTATTTCGGGGAGAACCAGCTATCTCCGAGTTCGATTGGAATTTCTCCGCTACCCCCACCTCATCCCCGCATTTTTCAACATGCGTGGGTTCGGGCCTCCAGTGCGTGTTACCGCACCTTCACCCTGGACAGGGGTAGATCACCCGGTTTCGGGTCTACGTCCACGTACTAAGTCGCCCTATTCAGACTCGCTTTCGCTGCGGCTCCGGCTCTTCACCTTAACCTTGCACGGGAACGTAACTCGCCGGTTCATTCTACAAAAGGCACGCCATCACCCCTAAAACGGGCTCTGACTTTTTGTAAGCACACGGTTTCAGGTTCTATTTCACTCCCCTTCCGGGGTGCTTTTCACCTTTCCCTCACGGTACTGCTTCACTATCGGTCGCTAGGAAGTATTTAGCCTTGGCAGATGGTCCTGCCGGATTCATACGGGGTTTCACGTGCCCCGCACTACTCGGGATCCGTCTCGGAGGGAACAGACTTTCAATTACAGGGCTTTTACCTTCTTTGGCGGGCCTTTCCAGACCTCTTCGCTTAACCGGTTCCTTTGTAACTCCATGTGAGACGTCCCACAACCCCAAAGAGCAAGCTCCTTGGTTTGGGCTTCTCCGCGTTCGCTCGCCGCTACTGACGGAATCACTATTGTTTTCTCTTCCTCAGGGTACTTAGATGTTTCAGTTCCCCTGGTATGCCTCTGCACAACCTATGTATTCAGTTGTGAGTAACTGGAAATTACCCCAGCTGGGTTTCCCCATTCGGACACCCCCGGATCAAAGCTTGCTTACAGCTCCCCGAGGCAGTTTCGTTGTTCGCCACGTCCTTCATCGGCTCCTAGCGCCTAGGCATCCTCCGTGTGCTCTTAGTAGCTTAACCATTGCGCTTGTGTTCGAGCTGTCGCTTCCCTTGTTTTGGACTACGTCCAAAGCCAAAAGTCACTCCATTTCGATCACTCGCTCCAGCAATCTACCTTATAAACACTTCACTTGTTTACACAAGATCAGCTTAAAGGAATGTTCTAATTCGCGTTTGTTTCGTTTCGATATCTAGTTTTCAAAGAACAAACTTGTAATCATTTTTGGTGGAGCCAAGCGGGATCGAACCGCTGACCTCCTGCTTGCAAGGCAGGCGCTCTCCCAGCTGAGCTATGGCCCCATATAAAGTTTAAAGGTATAGATGGTGGGCCCTGGTGGACTCGAACCACCGGCCTCACCCTTATCAGAGGTGCGCTCTAACCAACTGAGCTAAGGGCCCACATTATATATACTATTTGAACCCAAAATGGGTTACGCTTGGCGGCGTTCTACTCTCCCAGGACCCTGCGGTCCAAGTACCATTGACGCTGAAGGGCTTAACGGTCGTGTTCGGGATGGGAACGTGTGGAACCCCTTCGCTATCGCCACCAAACGTTTGAGAGTTTGAGCTCTCAAAACTGAGCAACGAGTGAGTTGCTTGTGCTCTTCATTTCATCCACACCGAAGTGATGGACCAAAATGAATCGCTGTCGCAGGTTCTAAGAACCTGCTTATTTGAATGTTTCCGTTGCAGGAAACGATTCTCCATAGAAAGGAGGTGATCCAGCCGCACCTTCCGATACGGCTACCTTGTTACGACTTCACCCCAATCATCTATCCCACCTTCGGCGGCTGGCTCCTTGCGGTTACCCCACCGACTTCGGGTGTTATAAACTCTCGTGGTGTGACGGGCGGTGTGTACAAGACCCGGGAACGTATTCACCGCGGCATGCTGATCCGCGATTACTAGCAATTCCGACTTCATGCAGGCGAGTTGCAGCCTGCAATCCGAACTGAGACCGGCTTTGTTGGGATTGGCTCCATCTCGCGATTTCGCAGCCCGTTGTACCGGCCATTGTAGTACGTGTGTAGCCCAGGTCATAAGGGGCATGATGATTTGACGTCATCCCCACCTTCCTCCGGTTTGTCACCGGCAGTCTATCTAGAGTGCCCACCCGAAGTGCTGGCAACTAAATATAAGGGTTGCGCTCGTTGCGGGACTTAACCCAACATCTCACGACACGAGCTGACGACAACCATGCACCACCTGTCTCCTCTGTCCCGAAGGAAAGATACATCTCTGTATCGGTCAGAGGGATGTCAAGACCTGGTAAGGTTCTTCGCGTTGCTTCGAATTAAACCACATACTCCACTGCTTGTGCGGGTCCCCGTCAATTCCTTTGAGTTTCAGTCTTGCGACCGTACTCCCCAGGCGGAGTGCTTAATGTGTTAACTTCGGCACCAAGGGTATCGAAACCCCTAACACCTAGCACTCATCGTTTACGGCGTGGACTACCAGGGTATCTAATCCTGTTTGCTCCCCACGCTTTCGCGCCTCAGCGTCAGTTACAGCCCAGAGAGTCGCCTTCGCCACTGGTGTTCCTCCACATATCTACGCATTTCACCGCTACACGTGGAATTCCACTCTCCTCTTCTGCACTCAAGTCACCCAGTTTCCAGTGCGATCCGGGGTTGAGCCCCGGGATTAAACACCAGACTTAAATGACCGCCTGCGCGCGCTTTACGCCCAATAATTCCGGACAACGCTTGCCCCCTACGTATTACCGCGGCTGCTGGCACGTAGTTAGCCGGGGCTTTCTTCTCAGGTACCGTCACCTTGAGAGCAGTTACTCTCCCAAGCGTTCTTCCCTGGCAACAGAGCTTTACGATCCGAAAACCTTCATCACTCACGCGGCATTGCTCCGTCAGGCTTTCGCCCATTGCGGAAGATTCCCTACTGCTGCCTCCCGTAGGAGTCTGGGCCGTGTCTCAGTCCCAGTGTGGCCGATCACCCTCTCAGGTCGGCTACGCATCGTCGCCTTGGTGAGCCGTTACCTCACCAACTAGCTAATGCGCCGCAGGCCCATCCCCAAGTGACAGATTGCTCCGTCTTTCCAGTTCTCTTCAGGCGAAGAAAACAATTATTCGGTATTAGCTACCGTTTCCGGTAGTTGTCCCAAACTTGAGGGCAGGTTGCCTACGTGTTACTCACCCGTCCGCCGCTAACCATCAGAGAAGCAAGCTTCTCATCAAGTCCGCTCGACTTGCATGTATTAGGCATGCCGCCAGCGTTCGTCCTGAGCCAGGATCAAACTCTCCAATAAAGTATTGAAAAGAGCGATAAGCTCATTTTGAATCTGACGAGATTAAAAATCTCATTTGTGCTCCAGTCGATTTAAGC
Organism: Paenibacillus sp. FSL K6-4396; assembly: GCF_038002525.1. Classification (NCBI taxonomy): domain Bacteria; kingdom Bacillati; phylum Bacillota; class Bacilli; order Caryophanales; family Paenibacillaceae; genus Paenibacillus; species Paenibacillus sp. FSL K6-4396. Next base: position 6,247,634 of record NZ_JBBOCR010000001.1, read on the forward strand.
CAAGGCTTGTCTCAAACTTTCGCGTTCATTCTGCAAGCAGAATGTTTACTCACTCGTTGTTCAGTTTTCAAAGATCAAACATTCAATTTAGTGCTGTTTTTCATGTTGTCGTCGTTTCAGCGGCGACTTTTATAATATATCATGTTGAAGTTCTCTTTGCAAGCATTATTTTTTCGATTATTTTCAATCGCATTATTTTCATGCTCGTTTCGGTGAACCGCTCCTAAAAAAGGAACGAAAATTAATTTACCATATGAAATTAGAAAGGTCAACCCTTTTTCGACAAAAAGTATGATCCCCTTAACAATTTCACATTCGCATGGTTCAGAGGTACAGCACCCGATATTAAGAGCCGCACCTCACTTCCACTACTGTAAAACGAATATATGACCAGCTTCAGCATTATGGCTTCGACTTTTTCAGCTTCCCACCTCTTGCATACTTGGACAACTCTTTGGGCGGGGCAAAGCGTGCATACATGCGGAACACAGTCTTATATCGGCTCGCGATAGCATATTTGATCTCTTGGTCAAGACGATTATCACTCAGATCGAACAGCATTTCATCTAATTCTTTACGCAGCACATAGTCTAGTTCCTTGCATTCCTTCTCGTTAAACAACATACCCAGCATTAGAGTTCTCCTTTTTGTGCATAGCCTCTTTATCACACTTACACAAGTTTCATGCAACACCCCGTTCATTCGCTTTTGTGAGTGCTGCTGGAACCCGTTTTATTGTTATGGTCAACTTTCTGAAAATTTATGAATGCCAACCAGCACAAAATTTTATCCTCTCACCAGAGTATACGTAAGTGTGCTTTCGATGATGGCTGCAACAAGAAGCAAGATGACAACCCAGAAGGATGCCGTTAACGTCCTATTCATGAATGCTCTCCACCGGGTACCCATCGTATTTCTCTTATCACTTCCAAGTTGCCCAAGGCTTTTGATAACCAGACCACCAAACTTCAGTCCGAAGGCGCAAGCAATAATAATGACCGGAATCTCAATAATGCCATGCGGAAGTAAACCTTTAACCACAATGTCATAGAAGCTTGCTCCATAATTCATCGTGGTGTGCACAACAAATCCAAGGACCATCCCATTGATCAGCAGGAAGATGACAGGCAGGATTCCGAAGAATATACCGGCATAGATGACAAGTACACTTTTGATAGCATTATTGAAAAAGATAAACAGGAAGAAGTTCCACTGCACATTCCCCCCCTGTTCCAGCCGTTCACTGACTTCACGTAATCCTCCGATTTGGTTCAATAACAGTTCTTCCAGTGGCCCTGTACTCACCCATCCCGCCCCTATTCCTGCGGCAAACAAAACTATGGACCAGATTAATGCACTGCGAATGGCACCAAGATCTCTAAGAAATGTACTGAATTTTAACATAATAACCTCCTGTAGAATCTAAAATGATGGACAAACAAGGTTCCGTTACGAATAACTGGGCAGTACGAGCATACATTGGAGAGTAAACAAGCATTTCTTATGGGAGAGGGGCGCTTATTGAAATGAACTCGTTCTATGTATTTAGCGGCAAAAAGATTAAACGGTACCTGATTGTCCTCGTTGCTGCAATCTTTGCGATCGGTATTATCTATCTGGAGAGAGGCAATGTCTCCGTATTCTCGGAGGAAGCACCATCAGCCGTCTACAGCGTTCCAACCGAGAAGAAGGTAATCGCACTTACCTTTGACATTAGCTGGGGGGATAAACGGACAGAGCCGATTCTGAAAGTTCTTCAGGAGAATAAAGTGCAGAAGGCAACCTTTTTCCTTTCCTCCCCCTGGAGCAAGACACACCCCGAAATTGTTACTGCCATCAAAGAGGCAGGATATGAAATTGGTAGCCATGGTCATAGACATGAGAACTACAGCAGCCTGACTGAGGAAGAAATTCGCAAAGAAATTTCGACAGCTCATAGCATTTTAACCGATTTAACGGGAAAAGAACCGAAATTACTACGTCTGCCCAACGGGGACTTTGACAAGCGAGTGCTTCAGGTAGCCAATAGTCTGAATTATCAGGTTGTGCAGTGGGATACCGACTCCTTGGATTGGAAAAACCCTGGTGTACAGACCATTGTTGATCGTGTGGTAAGCAAGGCCCATCCAGGGGACATCGTACTGCTGCATGCAAGCGATTCTTCCAAACAAACGCATGAAGCACTCCCTGTCATTATCGACAAATTGAAAAACCAGGGCTATGAATTCGTAACTGTGTCTGAGTTGCTTAACCATTCCAGTGTGGAAGGTAAGGAAGTTCGTGATCAAGCCAGCGGTCAATAATTGATAGATTGCTTGGGCTACAGCTCAAATACGAGTGTAAAAGTTGAAAAGAGCTAACCAGGTTAGCTCTTTTTGGTATGTTTTTTATACAAAATGAATTCTATGCTCGGCTTTCTTTCAACTGTTCTGCCTTTCCACTTACATTCCGGTTCGTAGATACATCCACCAGCCTGTGCAATATCAGCATTTGGTATGCATTACATAGGAGCAAGGGAACCACAATAAATATGGTTGCCGCATTCACATCAATACGTAATACGCCGATCGTCTCCACTATGGTGACGGCAATCATGAAAAAGAGTGTAGGTACAAGCGCGGAGATATGAGTCAGCTTTACTTTAACGTAAGCGGTAACAATTGCAGCTGCCAAAATAATGATTCCCAACACAATATCCGATATACGCTCCCGGTCTCCCCCAACAAACAAACGTAAAAACATCACGTCAAGCAGGGCTAACACCGTCAGTACAATCTGCACGATCTGCCAACCGCGCTTTGGAAATACACCTTTACCCATATAATTCAATATCAGATATGCAAAGAAACCCATTTGTGAATACACGCTGATCATAACCCCTGATCCAAATAGGATCAAAAGATACAGAAGAAAATCATTCAATCCATTTGTTTTCTCCCCGTTCACCAGCATCATAATCAATCCTGTACCCAATGCTCCCGCGGCCCCAATAAGCAAGGCTGTCCAAAACAGGAAAAACCATCTACGTAAATTCAAAAGTTTTCCACCCCCGAGTGTTTATTTTACCAACCTTCTCAGCAAAAAACCATCATTGCTCAACATATTTCCCCCTTTCCCATCACATACTACATCCAGTATCTAATCAAGGAGGGATTGTACACATGAAACGGCCTTTGTGGCAGCTATGCTGTGTCGTACTGGGGCTATCCGTCATGCTTGCCGGCTGCGGTTCAGATCAGAGTTCTTCGCCTCCTCAGGGCAGTTATAAAGAGATGAAAACAATGGTTGTAGATATTTTGAAAAGTGACGAAGGCAAGAAAGCGGTGGAGGAAGCTCTTACAGGTCAAAGCTCATCCAGCGGAAGCAGCGGTTCTGAAGAAGGTGGCGGTTCGGGTGGTGCTTCGGGATCCATTGGTATGAAAATGTTAATGCCTGTGCAATCTTCGGAACAAATACGTATTGCAGTAAAAGATACCATCACAGCTCCCGAATATAAGAAGGAATTCGAAAAGATCATGACTGATCCGCAGTTTGCGGGTGAATTTGCCAAAGCGATCAACGCACAAAGTAAACAACTTCATATGCAATTGATTAAAGATCCCACATATCAAAAGTCTGTTGAAGACATCATGAAGTCACCTGAGGTATCCAAGATGTTCATGGATTTGACGAAGACTCCGGATTATCGCAAACAGACGATGACTGTCATGCAGGAAGTGATGCAAAATCCGTTGTTCCGCATGGAAGTACTCACTTTGCTCAAGAAGGTAGTGCAGGACGAATTGCAACCCAAAGTAGAAAGTGGCGGACAAAAAGGGCAAGAGCAAGGTGGACAGCAAGACGGTCAGGGCGAAGGTGGTGGTGGTGGTGATGGCGGAGATGGTGGAAGCAGTGGAGATTCGGGCGGCGGATCATAAACAGTAGGTGTTAATACGCACCAAAGATACTGAAAAGCCTGCATCCAAATGGACGCAGGCTTTTATTGTATTTATAACACTCATACCATTAGAATTTGGATTCAATGGACCGGGCAACTTCATCGTAGATAGCCCCTATACGGGAATCTGCTTTGTAAACCGAAGGTGAGAAATCAGGCTCGGAAGGATGATTATCCGGCGTGCCTAATGGAATCTGGGCAAGCAGGCTTGTATGCAGACTTTCCGCAAGTCTCCCCCCGCCACCACGACCAAAGACATAATCTTTCTCTCCGCAACTGCCACACTCATAATAAGCCATATTCTCAACAACACCGAGCAACTCATGATCGGTCTGAATGGCCATCGCACCCGCTCGGGCTGCGACAAAAGCTGCCGTTGCATGCGGCGTGGTAACGATGATTTCCTTACTCTGTGGCAACATCTGATGCACATCCAAAGCAACATCTCCCGTACCTGGTGGCAAATCCAGTAATACATAATCCAATTCGCCCCACTGGACATCCGTAAAGAATTGACGCAGCATCCGACCTAGCATGGGTCCACGCCAGATTACCGGGTTGTTCTCCCGAATAAAGAAGCCCATCGACATGACTTTGACGCCAAAACGTTCAACTGGTTGAATAACACCATCTTCAACGACCGGATATTCTTCAATCCCCATCATGTCGGGTACACTGAAGCCATAGATATCCGCATCAATTAAGCCTACTTTTTTACCTTGACGTGCCAAGGCTACAGCGAGATTAACGGTTACCGTTGATTTACCAACGCCACCTTTACCACTGGCCACAGCAATAAAACGAACACCTGATTCAGGACTTAACAGCTCATGTCCATCCAGACCCGCTGCGTGACCTTTTACGAGCACTTCGTCCCGATCTGGCTCATTATCGGGTTGTCCCATATTCAGGCTCTCACGATCATGCTCAGAAGCTGCACGTACACGAATATGTACATCCTTCATTCCGTGCTGGGACAACAGATTACGCGCTGCATCACTCAAGGCTGTTGTATCCTCAGGTCGATTTTCCAGTGTCACTATGGTCAGAGCCACATGATTTTCTTTCACCATAATATCTCGAACCCATTCCAGTTCGGTCAGACTTACTCCCAATTGCGGTTCTTGTAATGGCTGTAATAGTTCAAGTATCTGTTCTTTTGATAACATCAGACAGCACCTCAGCTTTATCTATTGGCATGTAATTAGGTATGCTGATCCAATTATATCATTACCTTTCTTGTTCTGACTAACTTTTAGGCCGTTCTCCTGAGGAATATCTGAGAATTCCATTATAGATTGAAGCAGCTACCTTGCGCTGATAAGCTTCGTCGGCAAGCATACGTGCCTCTTCCGGATGAGAAAGGAAACCCACTTCTACCAGCGCTGAAGGGATCTTCAGAGCCTGTAACAGATAAACCGTATTCACCGTTTTGGCGATTCGATCTGTATTCTCCAGATTACGAACCATCTCTTGTTGAAGCAGATTAGCCAAACCTTCGTTATCCGGATGGTTAGTTGTATAGAAAACCTGAGCTCCACTCCATCGGTTGGAAGGGACACTGTTCATGTGAATGCTAATAAAGAGATCTGCTTGCTTATCCTCTATCCGCCGTACTCTTTGTTTCAGATCTTCCGTCTTGCGTTTGGAGTACCCCTTGGTGTCCGATTCCGCCAAATCAGTGTCTATTTCTCGTGTCATCACCACTAAGGCCCCTGCCTGTTGCAAATAATCTCTCACATACAGGGCGATAGACAGGTTGATATCTTTTTCAATAACCCCCTGTTTACTTACCGCTCCTCCATCTGGACCTCCGTGTCCTGCATCAATGGCAATGACTTTACCCGCCATCGGCAAACTCCAATAACCTGAAGTCTTAGCGGACGGCAGTTCATAGGACATTACCGCCACTAACATGGCCAGCAGACAGAGACTCAGCATGACCCTTTTGATTGTTTTTAGCCTAACCCAGACTACAAAGTGTTTCCCCATATTTTTACGCATAAAAAAACCACCTCGTCCCTATAAATGACTCTAATCATCTATATGGGACAAGATGGACAAATATACCGCTAGGACCGGACTTGCTCCGCCATTCCTTCAATCAGCACCTCAGCTACTTCAGGACGTGTAAATTCAGGTGGAGGGCACTGGCCGTCACGGAGCAACCCGCGTACTTTGGTGCCGGAAAGCGCCATATGATGTTCTTTATCATGTGGGCAAGTTTTGCTGGATGCCATGTTTCCACATTTAGTACAGAAGAAACTATGTTCGAAGAACAACGGAGTGATCCCCAGTTCCTCTGCTGTAAAGTTAGTAAAGATCTCCTGTGCTTCATATGTTCCATAATAATCACCAACACCCGCATGGTCACGACCAACAATAAAGTGGGTACACCCATAATTTTTACGAACCATCGCATGAAAAATAGCTTCACGTGGACCGGCATACCGCATGGCTGCGGGGAACACACCAAGAAACGCACGATCAGCCGGGTAATAGTTCTCCAGTAATACCAGATAACTCTTCATCCGAACATCTGCGGGAACATCGTCCGACTTCGTCTCTCCAACAAGTGGATTCAGGAAGAGTGCGTCTACAATCTCCATAGCGCTCTTCTGGATGTACTCATGTGCCCGATGGACCGGATTACGTGTCTGAAAACCAACTACCGTCTTCCAACCCTTCTCCTGAAAAATCTTCCGGGTATCTGCAGGATCATAATAAAATTCTTCGAATTTCGCAGGTTTTGGACGGTTCAACACTTGGATTGGACCTCCTACGTATGTTGCAGGACGCTCCAACAGTTTTTTAACACCCGGGTGCTCGGGATCATCTGTTTTGAATACACGCCGGGCTTCTTCACCCTGATCCACCTGGTATATACTTTGGACTTCGAGCAGTCCATAAGTGACTCCATCTTGATCACCAACAAGTTTCACACGTTCACCAATTTGGAGGGATGCGGCTTGTTTATCGTCAACAGCAAGTGTGATTGGTATACTCCAGACTGTTCCATCCGCGAGACGCATGCGAGACACCACCGAAAGGTAATCTTCCTCATTCAAGAAACCTTCAAGTGGTGAGAACGCACCTACACCAATTAGATCCAAATCTGATATCGTCCAGGTATTAATAAGCAAAGTAGATAAGTTTTTACTGTCTTGCAGCAATTGCTCCCGTTCTTCTCCTTGTACGATACGCTGAACCAACGTACCTCCATGAGGCAGAATCGATGTCATCTTGTCAGCTCCTTGTATATCTATTATTTATGAAGGCCACATTCCGTTTTATCATTACCAGACCAGCGTCCGGCACGTGGGTCCTCTCCAGGCATAACTTGACGTGTGCAATGCTCACAACCAATACTTGGGTAGTTCTGATCATGAAGAGGGTTATATACAACGTTATTGTCACGAATATATTGCCATACATCCTCCGTCGTCCAGTGCGCAATTGGATTAAACTTCATCAGACCGAATTTAGAATCATATTCAACCTTTTTCGAGTTGGCACGAGTTGGTGCTTGATCTCTACGAATACCTGTAATCCATGCATCATACTGAGAAAGAATACGTGTTAACGGTTCGACTTTGCGAATGTTACAGCACCCGTTGGGATCAGACTTCCACAACTCTTCACCGTGTTGTGCTGCCTGTTCTTCCGGAGTAATCTTAGGTGACACGCGTACAAATTCAAGATTGTAGTTCTCCTGCATCTTATCACGTGTTTCGTATGTTTCTTTAAAGTGAAAATCTGTATCCAGATAAAAAATATCCGTGGATGGGCTGATCTTCTGCAACATATCTACAAGTACAACATCTTCTGCACCAAAGCTGCATGCAAAAGTGATATTTGGGAATGTTTCAATAGCATACCGAATAATATCCTCTGGACTCGCGTGTTCCAGTTCCTCTGCCTTCGTCCGTGCCAAATCTTCTTTCTCCAACAAGTTCATCTGTGAATTTCCCCCATTCTGCATTTCAATACACCTTAAAGCCGACTAATCTAATATGAATTATGTTTAGTATAAATCTTTCATTGCGGATGTCAATGCCTGCCATATGGTAAAATAAATCATTTTTTGATCATTTTTTATCGTCGCACTTACACAATATTTTGGTTCAATTTATCCATTCCTCTGTTAATGAGATAAAAACAATGATGTTGGCCCAGGTCATTAGGATGGTGAAAAAACATCTCTTAGCCTTGGAAACCTTTGCTGTTACTGTGTTTGGACAGCAAAGAACAGCATCAAAAAATCACTGGGCGACTGAAGATGAAGGAAGAAAAGCTAAAGTTTTAAGAGGAGCAGCATTGCGACTTTTAGCGGTTGATATGTAAGGGACTTTTATCGTTTCCATAAGAAATACTGATGAGACTTACAGTAAAGAATAAAGTGCAAAAACAGTAAGCCGAGTACATTCAAGAAATCCCGCGTGAGTTCGAAGCGATGATTTTATAGGAGCTGTTATAGAATGTGTGGTGAGCGATGGGTATGAGCATATTCAAAGATCTAAACGATCAGAGGGTTTCAGTATGATGTAGATGTATTAACGTACATATTATAGGACTGTATTGAGGGAAATTAAGAGAACATTGAAATGGCATTGAAGGAAATAAGCAAGCATGGGGAGAGACATCAGAGCTACCACACAAACTAATATAATATATGGCGTAATAGTCATGAATATATAAAAAAGCCTTTGACCGAGGCCAAAGGCTTTTAATATTAACGTTTGGAGAACTGAGGTGCGCGACGAGCCGCTTTAAGACCGTATTTTTTACGCTCTTTCATACGTGGGTCACGAGTCAGGAATCCTGCTTTTTTCAGGGATGCACGGTATTCCGGATCTGCTTTGAGCAAAGCGCGGGAGATACCATGACGGATTGCACCGGCTTGACCGGAGATTCCGCCACCATGAGCAATAACAAGAACGTCATAGTTGTTGAGCGTTTCTGTCAAGTTCAGTGGTTGTTTTACGATCAGTTTGAGTGTTTCCAAACCGAAGTATTCATTAATATCACGTTTATTGATGACAATGCGTCCTTCACCCGGTACAAGGCGAACACGTGCTACCGAATGTTTACGACGACCTGTCCCATAGTATTGTACTTGTGCCATGAAACTGTCCTCCTTTTAATTAACCGCGAAGTTCGTAAACTTCTGGTTTTTGTGCTGCATGTGGATGCTCAGTGCCTCTGTACGCTTTAAGTCTCAACTTCATTTTCTCGCCCATGCGAGTTTTAGGAAGCATACCGCGAACAGCCAATTCCAACATACGCTCAGGTTTGTTTTTAACCATCTCTTCAGCTGTAGTTACTTTCAAACCACCTGGGTGCATTGAGTGACGGTAGTATTTTTTACCTTGCATTTTCTTACCAGTCAATACGATTTTCTCAGCATTGATGATAACAACGAAATCGCCAGTGTCCACATGTGGAGTGAATTGTGGCTTGTGTTTGCCGCGAATCAAAGCTGCTGCTTCGCTCGCCAAACGTCCGAGGGTTTTGCCTTCAGCATCAATGATGTGCCATTGGCGCTCAACTTCGTTAGGCTTCGCCATGTACGTAGTACGCATGAAAAGTTCCTCCTTAAAATGTTCAAAATCATCATTTTCATTTATCTTCGTTCGTTAAGTTATAACTTTAGGTGTTGATGGATTGTAAATTTGATGTGAACCTCTTAATTGGGGCTGTGGGAAAGCCATTAAGAAAACACAACTTTTATATTACATGATAGGCGATTAAATCGCAAGTGTTAATTAAGCTTTTCACTCACCAAATTTAATCTTTTTTGTATTCAAGATCCCAGAGCATTAAACCGCAGCTAACTGCAGTAGGTCCTGCAGCAGATCGATTACATGCAGCAATCATATTTGGTACATCAGAGGCTTTCCGTTTGCCCTCTCCGATCTCCAGCAGTGTCCCTACAATGATACGAACCATATGCTGCAAGAAGCCGTTACCACTCACATAAATGTGAATGACACCCTGATCGCGCGGATGGTCTCTGCACATTGATCGGTCCACTTCCATCCATGCTTCATACACCGAACGGACATGATTCTCTTTCTGAGACTTGCGTGAAGCAAAAGAGGTGAAATCATACGTCCCTATGAAATGTCGTAAGCCCTCCTGCATTGCCATAATATCAAGCTTCGCATGATGATGATATTGCAGTCTTCTGTTGAATACATCCGGAAATTGATTCGCATTGACTGTATAACGATACGTTTTCTTTTTCGCTGCATAGCGAGAATGAAAATCAGCCGAAACTTCAATCGCATCAATAACAACAATATCGGAGGGTAATCTGGAGTTGAGTGCAATACACCAACGTTCAATCGGGATCTGGGACTCCGTAGGAAAATTGAAGATTTGTCTGCGGGCGTGAACACCTGCATCTGTTCGGCCTGAACCTGTAATTTTAACCTTCTCACCGGTTAAAGCACGAATCGCATCTTCAAGATGATCCTGAATGGTATTCCCACCCGGCTGTACTTGGAAGCCGAAATAGGCAGTGCCATCATAAGTTAATGTCATACATAAGTTCCGCATTATTACCACACCTTTGTTCCATACTATACATATCCCTATCCCGAACAGCAAAAGAAGCCCCTTACGGAGCTTCTATTACAGCACGAATTCCGAAATGAAGAGAAAAAAAGGGTTAATCCAGAATCGTTGATTCTGTCCCCTTTCCTCATCTCATCTGTTTTACGCGCGGTCTACCAGTTCCAAGTAAACCATTGGCGCTGCGTCACCACGACGAGGTCCCAGTTTCAAGATACGAGTGTATCCACCTGGACGCTCAGCGTAACGACCGGACAATTCGCTAAACAGTTTTTGGATTGCATCTTGCTCACCATCGATAGTTTCGCGGCGAACATAAGCTGCCACTTGGCGACGGGCATGAAGATCTCCCTTTTTCGCTTTAGTGATCAGTTTTTCAGCAATAGAGCGAACCTCTTTTGCTTTCGCTTCAGTTGTCTGAATGCGTTCGTATAAGAACAGGTCGGTTACCAGGTCACGGAACAAAGCTTTACGTGCGCTGGAATTACGGCCCAACTTTTGGTATGCCATTGTTTTCCCTCCTTCACTTCAAGCACTCGGCTGTCTATTCTTCTGTACGTAGTCCCAAACCAAGTTCCTCAAGCTTCTCTTGAACTTCTTCCAAAGACTTGCGTCCGAGGTTGCGGACTTTCATCATGTCTTCTTCCGTTTTCGTAGTCAGCTCTTGCACGGTATTAATACCAGCACGTTTGAGGCAGTTGTAGGAACGAACAGAGAGATCCAGCTCTTCGATCGTCATTTCGAGTACTTTTTCTTTTTTGTCTTCTTCTTTTTCGACCATGATCTCTGCATCTTTCGCTTCGTCTGTAAGACCCACGAAGAGCATCAAATGCTCAGTCAAAATTTTAGCGCCGAGGCTTACAGCCTCTTCAGGACGAATACTTCCATCAGTCCAAACTTCCAACGTGAGCTTGTCATAGTTGGTCACTTGACCGACACGCGTATTTTCCACAGCGTAGTTAACGCGACTGATCGGGGTGAAGATGGAATCGACTGGGATGACGCCGATCGGCTGGTCATCGCGTTTATTCCGATCTGCCTGGACGTAGCCGCGACCGCGATTGGCAAAAATACGCATGTGAAGTCTCGAACCTGGTCCGAGCGTAGCAATGTGCAAATCCGGATTAAGGATTTCAACATCGGAGTCAGCACGGATATCTCCAGCCGTAATTGCTCCTTCGCCTTCAGCATCAATCTCGAGCACTTTCTCCTCGTCTGAATGAATCTTAAGCGACAAAGCTTTCAGGTTAAGAATAACCTCCGTTACATCTTCCATTACGCCAGGAACTGTAGCAAATTCATGCAGAACGCCATCGATTTGAACCGAAGACACTGCCGCACCCGGCAGTGACGAGAGCAAGATTCGGCGAAGCGAGTTTCCAAGCGTCGTACCGTATCCGCGCTCAAGCGGTTCTACTACGAATTTCCCATAGGTGCCATCATCGTTGACGTCTACCGTCTCAATTTTCGGCTTTTCGATTTCAATCACTGCAATACCCCTCCTTCAAAACGTCGGTCCTCTATGAAACATTTACCTTCTCTTGCGAAAACATGTAGTAGTATGCCTAAACAACCATTATTAGCAGATTGTGCCGGAAATATACCACACGCAGGGGCAAATCTCATTAGACACGACGACGTTTTGGAGGACGGCATCCGTTATGCGGGACTGGAGTTACGTCTTTGATCAGGTTAACTTCAAGACCAGCAGCTTGCAAAGATCGGATCGCTGCTTCACGGCCTGCGCCTGGTCCTTTAACCATAACCTCAACGGCTTTCATCCCATGTTCCATTGCAGCTTTGGCAGCAGTCTCAGCAGCCATTTGTGCAGCAAACGGAGTCGATTTACGGGAACCTCTGAATCCGAGGCCGCCGGAGCTTGCCCACGAAATTGCATTACCGTGAGGATCCGTAATAGTAACGATAGTGTTATTGAAAGTGGAACGGATATGTGCCACGCCAGATTCAATATTCTTACGGTCACGACGTTTAGTACGTACGACTTTTTTCGGTTTAGCCATTTTCTCTTATCCCCCCTTATTATTTCTTCTTGTTCGCTACTGTACGACGAGGACCTTTACGAGTACGAGCATTCGTTTTCGTACGTTGTCCACGAACAGGCAGACCACGACGATGACGAACTCCACGGTAACAACCGATCTCCGTCAAACGTTTAATATTCAAAGAGATTTCTCGACGCAGGTCACCTTCTACTTTGACCTCTTTATCGATACTTTCACGCAATTTGCTGACTTCATCTTCCGTCAAATCACGAACACGAGTGTCCGGATTGATGCCTGTTGTGCTCAGAATTTTCTGGGAAGTCGTTTTACCGATTCCGAAAATATAAGTCAAGGCGATCTCAACGCGCTTATCACGTGGCAAATCCACACCAGATATACGTGCCATTTTACGCTACACCCCCTTCTTTAACCTTGTTTTTGTTTGTGTTTCGGATTTTCACAGATAACCATAACATTCCCTTTGCGGCGAATGACTTTGCACTTTTCGCAAATCGGCTTGACCGAAGGTCTTACCTTCATGTGAATTACCTCCTCAAAGTTTTGCTAAGCAAAACCCTCTTCGTAAGCATTGACCTTGTTCTACTATTGTAAAACCGGCTTCGAAGCTTTCGCAAGTTTTGCCGGGCAAAACCCGCTACATAAGCTTCACAGTTCATTGCAACTGTCTACTACTATTTACGGTAAGTTATGCGACCTTTTGTTAAATCATAAGGCGACAACTGAACAACTACTTTGTCTCCAGTCAGGATACGGATAAAGTGCATCCGCAGTTTTCCGGAAACGTGAGCGAGAATTTGATGACCGTTCTCAAGCTCAACCTTGAATGTTGCATTCGGTAGCGGTTCGAGAACCGTACCTTCCACTTCAATGACATCTTCCTTAGCCATTAGTCAGTCTCCTTTCTCTTCAGCTTGAATGTTGGTGGATTCCAGAAATGAATGAACCGCGTAACGGAGCTTTCCATTTGTCACCCGACCACTCTCGTTTAAACTGTTCACAACCTCGCTGCTAATCATGGGCTGGAGCTCAAGATGAAGAAGATTCTTCTTCTTTGGTTGATCAAACTTACGTTTGTCTCCATCCGCAATATATACGAACTTACCGTCCGCTATAGCAACAATTACTGCGGCTTGGTCCGCATTGCGGCCTTTACGGATCTTCACAAGTTGACCGAGCTGCGGATTAGACTGACTGTTCATGCCTCATCACCTACGCATTCAGTTTCGTGAAAATTTCCATACCATCTGGTGTAACTGCTACGGTGTGTTCAAAGTGTGCACATAACTTACCATCAACCGTGACGACAGTCCAGTTATCTTCCAACGTTTTCACATACCGTCTACCTACGTTAACCATCGGCTCTATGGCCAGCACCATGCCCGCTTTAAGCCGTGGTCCCCGATCGGGAAGACCATAGTTCGGAATCTGTGGTTCTTCGTGCAGATCTGCGCCTATGCCGTGACCGACATATTCACGAACTACGGAGAACCCTTCATCTTCAATATATTTCTGAATCGCATGAGATATTGTAAACAAGCGAACGTCCGGTTTTACCAGCGCCAGACCTGCGTATAACGAAGCCTCAGTAACGTCCAGAAGACGACGGGCTTCTTCGGAAATACGGCCGACTGGATAAGTCCAGGCGGAATCTCCATGATACTCCTGGTACTGCGCGCCAATGTCAAACGTAACGATATCGCCCTCGTTCAACTTGCGTTTGCCGGGAAATCCATGTACCAACTCTTCATTGACTGAAGCGCACACACTGGCAGGGAAACCGTTATAACCTTTGAAAGACGGCACAGCCCCTTGACTGCGGATATATTGATCAGCCATATGGTCAAGTTCTCCAGTCGTAATACCGGGAGCGATATGCTCTGCCAAGAGACGATGCGTTTCCGCAACAATTCTCCCTGCTTCCCTCATCAAGCCCAGTTCCGTTTCGGACTTACCAATGATCATCAATTAACCTCTCAGTAAGGACACGATTTCTTGAGAAACTTGATCGATATCCTGTTCTCCGTTCATTTGACGAAGAAGACCTTTAGTCTCATAGAACGTGAGGAGTGGTGCTGTTTTGTTGATATACTCGTCCAGTCGTGTACCTACACTCTCTTCATTATCATCAGAGCGTTGATACAACTCACCAGCGCATCTATCACAAATACCTTCCTGCTTAGGCGGATTGAATACCACATGATAAGTGGAACCACAGTTTTTACAAATTCGACGACCCGTCAAACGAGCGAGCAATTTGTTGCGATCCACTTTCAGGTTGATTACATGATCGAGACCTGAGTTCAATCGATCCAGAATGCCATCGAGCGCTTCTGCTTGGGAAAGGGTTCTTGGAAATCCGTCCAAGAGGAAACCTTCTCTGCAGTCAGGCTGCTGCAAACGTTCTTCAACGATGCCAATGGTTACATCATCTGGTACAAGCAATCCTTGATCCATATATTCCTTGGCTTTCATGCCAATGGGAGTTCCCTGTTTGATCGCGAGACGAAATGCATCGCCTGTTGAAATATGGGGAATACCGAACTCTTTCACGATGACGTCTGCTTGCGTTCCTTTTCCTGCCCCCGGAGGGCCCATGAATAGGATGTTCACGTTATGTCACTCCCTCCAAGACTACCCTACATCAACAAACAGCACAATAGGTGCCGGCAAGTAAATCTTCACTCGACCGGTACCTATTGCCTATTTATTGATAAAACCTTTGTAGTGGCGTTTGATCAATTGGCTTTCGATTTGCTTCATCGTATCTAGCGCAACACCGATAACGATCAGGAGGGATGTTCCTCCAATTTGCGCAGATTGAGGCAAACCAGAAAGTGCCCCTAAGAATACAGGCAGAACGGAAATGACTGCCAAGAAGATGGCTCCGGCCATTGTCAAACGAGTCATGACACGGGTCAGATATTTCTCGGTTGCTTTACCCGGGCGAATGCCTGGGATGTAACCGCCGTTCTTTTTCATATTGTCAGCCATCTGCTGTGGATTCATCTGTACAAAAGTATAGAAGAATGTGAAACCGAAAATCATCACGACATACAGCAACATACCAAGAGGTTTGTGTGTAGTCAGATTCTGTCCGATCCACTGTGCCCAGAGGCGATCTGCCCAGAAGTTGGCGATGATCGTTGGGAACATCAACAGCGATGAAGCAAAGATGACAGGGATAACACCTGCTGCATTAATTTTCAGCGGGATATGTGTATTCTGTCCACCGTACATTTTGTTACCTACGACACGTTTAGCGTACTGTACCGGAATCTTCCGAATTGCCTGCTGAATGTAAATGACCCCTATGATGATCAACACAATAACAATTGCGATGATAACACC
This sequence comes from Paenibacillus sp. FSL K6-4396, assembly GCF_038002525.1. Classification (NCBI taxonomy): domain Bacteria; kingdom Bacillati; phylum Bacillota; class Bacilli; order Caryophanales; family Paenibacillaceae; genus Paenibacillus; species Paenibacillus sp. FSL K6-4396. The sequence continues at coordinate 6,263,519 of NZ_JBBOCR010000001.1, forward strand.
TTTAAGAATATTCATAAACAGTTGGTCAGGTTGAATGAAGTCAGATTCGATCGTTTGTTTGATAATGTTAGGCACCGTAGATAGGATACCCGCAAAGATCAAGATCGAAATCCCGTTTCCTATGCCCTTCTCGGTGATCTGCTCACCAAGCCACATCAGGAATGAAGTACCGGCCGTAAGTACAATCGCAATCAAGATATAATCTGCAAATGTAGCGTTAGGCACCATCTCTGTATTGTACAAGCGGTTGAATCCGATCGACGTACCAAACGCTTGAATCAATGCCAGCCCGATGGTTAAATAACGTGTCAACTGTGCAGATTTCTTCTTACCTTGTTCACCTTGCTTTGCCCACTCCGCTAATTTAGGAATAACGTCCATGGAAAGCAACTGTACTATGATAGACGCAGTGATGTAAGGCACGATCCCGAGCGCAAATATCGAGAACTGGAAGAGCGCTCCACCCGAGAACGTATTGAGAAGTCCAAAAACTTCTTTACCCGCAGAATTTGTCGCTTCGAACACATCTTTGTTAACTCCCGGTACGGGGACAAAGGAGCCGATGCGGTAAATGATCAGTACAAAAAGGGTAAATAATACCCTTTTGCGCAGATCTTCAACCCGCCAGATATTCTTTAGGGTCTTGAACATTAAATCACCTCAGTTGTACCGCCGGCAGCTTCAATTTTCTCAATAGCAGATTGAGAAAACTTGTTAGCTTTAACAGTCAGCTTCACAGTGACATCACCGTTACCCAGGATTTTGATTCCGGATTTAGCGTTTTTAACTACGCCGTTCGTCATCAAGAATTCTGGAGTTACTTCAGTACCCGCAGCAAAACTGTTCAGGTCTTCAGTATTCACAACTGCATATTCTTTGCGAGTTGGGTTTACAAAACCACGTTTTGGCAAGCGACGATACAATGGATTTTGTCCACCTTCGAAGCCTGGACGTACTCCACCGCCAGAACGAGAATTTTGTCCTTTGTGACCGCGACCTGATGTTTTACCTGTACCACTACTTGGACCGCGACCAACACGTTTGCGTTCTTTGCGGGATCCAGGAGATGGTGAAAGCTCATGTAACTTCATCGTTCGTTGCACCTCCTTAAAGATTTGTGGGATTAACCCGTTATTAAGCTTCTACTTCTTTAACAGCAACCAAGTGGCTTACTTTGTTAATCATACCACGGATGGCAGGATTATCGTTTTGTACCACTTTGCTATTGATTTTGCGCAAACCCAATGTTTTCACAGTTGTTCTTTGCGTCTCCGGACGTCCGATCAAGCTGCGGACGAGGGTAATTTCTAATTTAGCCATGAGAATTCCCTCCTTAACCCAGAAGCTCTTCGACGGATTTTCCGCGCAGTTTAGCCACGTCTTCAGCACGCTTCAAACGGGACAAACCTTCCAAAGTCGCATTGACCATGTTCATGGAATTCGAAGAACCCAGAGATTTTGTCAAAATGTCACCTACACCAGCAAGTTCGAGAACCGCACGTACAGGACCACCAGCGATAACACCAGTACCTTCAGATGCTGGTTTCAACAGCACGCGTCCTGCGCCGAACTTACCTGTTACCAAGTGAGGAATCGATGTTCCTACGAGTGGAACGTGTACAAGGTTTTTCTTAGCGTCTTCAATACCTTTGCGAATTGCATCAGGTACTTCGCCCGCTTTACCGATACCAGCTCCAACCCAGCCGTTGCCGTCGCCGACTACAACCAGTGCGCTAAAGCTGAAACGGCGTCCGCCTTTTACTACTTTAGCTACGCGATTAATATTTACAACTCTTTCAGTCAGTTCCAAAGTATTCGGATCTACACGCAAGTCGTTAACCTCCTTTTGAAAAATATCTTAAAACTCAAGTCCTGCTTCACGAGCCGCTTCAGCCAATGCTGCGATACGACCATGGTACAGATAACCGCTACGGTCAAATACGATGTTGGAAACACCTTTGTCTTTAGCACGTTTAGCAACGAGTTCGCCAACTTTACGAGCTGATTCAACAGATGCACCATTTTTGATGTCAGTGCTCAATTCTTTGTCTACGGTAGACGCGGAAGCGATTGTTACACCAGCAACATCATCGATGATTTGAGCATACATATGTTTACCAGAACGGAATACGTTCAAACGAGGACGTGCTGCCGTTCCTTGGATTTTCTTACGAACACGAAGGTGTCTTTTCAGACGAGCCTTATTTTTATCTGGTTTCGTAATCATCTCAAAGATTCACTCCTTTCAGGTTACCTCGCTGGCTTCAAAGCAGAAGCCACGGGGTATATTAGAAACACACGAAGCAAGCAAGCCGAAAGCCGCGCAAAGGCGGTAAGAGAAATCTTATTTCTTCTTACCGGCTTTACCTTCCTTACGGATGATACGCTCGCCTTCATATTTAATACCTTTACCTTTGTACGGCTCAGGTTCACGTACGGAACGGATTTTAGCAGCGTAAGCACCTACACGCTCTTTGTCAATTCCGCGAACGATGATTTTTGTATTCGAAGGTACTTCGAATTCGATTCCCGCTTCCGGTGTAATTTCAACCGGGTGAGAGTAACCAACGTTCAGAACGATTTTATCTCCGGATTTGCTTGCACGATATCCGACCCCAACCAATTCCAGAGATTTCGCGAATCCTTCAGTAACGCCGCTCACCATATTGTTTACAACGCTACGCGTTGTGCCGTGCAAAGAACGGTGAGTTTTGTTATCGGAAGGACGCACAACTGTGATTTCGTTATTTTCAACTGTAACCTTCATGTCTTTATGAAGCTCACGAGTCAAAGTTCCTTTAGGTCCTTTTACCGTAATAACGGTGTTGTCCAGGGTGATGTCTACACCACTTGGTACTGTGATTGGTTTGCGACCAATACGAGACATATGTTGCACCTCCTATCTTGTGACGTTATATTACCAAACGTAGCAAACGACTTCTCCGCCGGATTTCGATTGACGAGCTTCTTTGTCCGTCATGATACCTTTAGATGTCGAGATGATCGCGATTCCCAGGCCACCAAGTACACGAGGTACTTCGTTGCTTTTCGTGTAAACACGAAGACCAGGTTTACTGATTCTTTTCAGACCAGTGATAACGCGCTCGTTATTTTGACCGTATTTCAGGAAAACACGGATAATCCCTTGTTTGTTATCATCGATAACTTCAGCGTCACGGATGAAACCTTCACGCTTCAGGATATCGGCGATTTGTTTTTTCATTGTCGAAGCAGGCATTTCTACCGTTTCGTGACGAACAGTGTTCGCGTTACGAATACGAGTAAGCATATCTGCAATTGGATCAGACATAGTCATTGTGAGTTAACCTCCTTCCCGTTCAGGACTTTTTACCAGCTTGCTTTTTTCACGCCAGGGATCTGGCCTTTATAAGCTAATTCACGGAAACAAATTCTGCAAATTTTGAACTTTTGCAGGACCGAATGTGGACGTCCGCAACGCTCACAGCGTGTATATGCACGTACTTTAAACTTAGGTGTACGTTGTTGTTTAACTTTCATCGAAGTTTTTGCCACTTAGCCTGACACCTCCTAAATAATTTCGGAGAAAAGGGAGTCTTTCCAGACACCCGGAAACGTTATGCCAACATTACTTAACGAAAGGCATTCCCATTTGCGTGAGCAATTCGCGGGACTCTTCGTCTGTTTTCGCCGTTGTTACGATGACAATATCCATACCGCGGACTTTATCAACTTTATCATACTCGATCTCTGGGAAGATCAGTTGCTCTTTCAGACCCAGTGTGTAGTTACCACGTCCATCGAAAGCTTTACTCGATACACCGCGGAAGTCGCGGACACGAGGAAGTGTTACGTTGAGCAATTTATCTAGGAAGTAGTACATACGCTCACCGCGTAATGTTACTTTCACACCGATAGGCATATTCTCACGCAGTTTGAAACCTGCGATAGATTTTTTAGCACGAGTGATTACAGGTTTTTGACCTGCGATCAGTTGCAAATCGCTTACTGCGGAATCCAACACTTTAGAGTTTTGGACAGCGTCGCCCACACCCATGTTGATAACGATTTTCTCGATTTTCGGCACTTGCATTACCGTTGTATAGTTAAACTTCTGCATCAAAGCAGGAGCGATTTCTTGCAGGTAACGTTCTTTCATTCTTGATGCCATGAATCATAGCCCTCCTTTCTCATTCGGTTCAATTAGTCGATAATTTCTCCGGAACGTTTAGCAACGCGCACTTTCTTACCGTTATCCAAAACTTTGTAACCTACACGGGTTACTTTTCCGCTCTTCGGATCGATGTGCATTACGTTGGAAACGTGAATCGGAGCTTCCTTCTCGATAATGCCGCCTTGCGGGTTTTGCTGGTTAGGTTTCTGGTGTTTTTTCACCATGTTAACACCTTCCACAAGGACGCGGTTCTCACGAGGATAAGCAGCGATGACACGGCCTTTTTTACCTTTGTCTTTACCGCTGATCACCATAACCGTATCTTCCTTTTTAACGTGAAGTTTGTTGTTATGGGATTCCAGAACTTTTTTCACTCTTGGCATTTCGTACACCTCCTGTTTCTAACATCACGAGATTAAGCTTTAGATAACTTCTGGAGCCAAGGAAACGATTTTCATGAAGTCTTTATCGCGAAGTTCGCGAGCAACTGGTCCGAAAATACGTGTTCCACGTGGGCTTCTGTCGTCTTTTACAACAACCGCTGCATTTTCATCAAAACCGATGTAGGAACCGTCTTTACGACGTACAGAACGTTTCGTACGAACGACAACCGCTCTAACTACATCACCTTTTTTGACAACGCCGCCTGGTGTTGCTTGTTTAACAGAACAAACGATCAGATCACCGATTTGAGCTGTACGACGTCCCGTACCGCCGAGTACGCGGATACACATCAGTTCCTTCGCACCGGAGTTGTCGGCCACAGTCAAACGTGTAAATGGTTGAATCATTTAGTATTCCTCCTTTCAGCAATGCTGCTGATGCATTAGATGATAACCGCTTTTTCTACGATTTCAGTAAGTCTCCAGCGTTTATCTTTCGAAAGCGGACGAGTCTCCATGATTTTCACCGTGTCACCGATTTTCGCAGTGTTTTCTTCGTCATGCGCTTTGAATTTTTTAGTAACCTTAATGCGTTTATGGTACAAGTTGTGTTTTTTGTAAGTTTCTACAGCAACAACAATCGTTTTGTCCATTTTATCGCTGACCACTTTACCAGTTTGCACTTTACGTGCGTTACGTTCTTCGCTCATTGTTGGCCTCCTTCCTGATTACGGACGGATTGTCCATCCTATCCCTAATTAACCGATTCCCAATTCTCTCTCACGGATAATGGTTTTAGCACGAGCTATTTCTTTCCGCACATCACGGATGCGAGTCGGGTTATCCAGCTGACCGGTAGCTAATTGAAAGCGGAGGTTAAAGAGTTCTTCTTTAAATCCGGCAATCTTTTGCTCGATTTCAGCAGAGGTTAGGTTGCGAAATTCACTAGCTTTCATTTGCTTCACCACCCAATTCTTCACGTTTCACGAACTTCGTTTTGATTGGCAGTTTGTGAGCGGCAAGACGCATTGCTTCGCGTGCAATTTCCTCCGGTACACCAGCAAGTTCAAACATGATCTTACCTGGTTTCACTACTGCAACCCATTTTTCTACGTTACCTTTACCGCTACCCATCCGAACCTCGAGAGGCTTTTGAGTGATTGGTTTGTCTGGGAAAATTTTGATCCAAACTTTACCACCACGTTTGATGTAACGAGTCATCGCAATACGAGCCGCTTCGATCTGACGGTTCGTAATCCAAGCCGGTTCCGTAGCTTGCAGACCGTATTCGCCAAAGTTCAGAGTCGTTCCGCCTTTAGCTTGGCCTTTCATATGTCCACGTTGTTGCTTACGGTGTTTTACGCGTTTTGGTACCAACATGATTAGTTGCCTCCTTCCTTAGCAGCTTGTTTCTTAGCCGTAGGAAGAACCTCTCCACGATAGATCCATACTTTTACGCCGATAAGTCCGTAAGTAGTATGAGCCTCTGCTGTACCATAGTCAATGTCAGCACGCAGTGTGTGCAGTGGAACAGTTCCTTCGCTGTAGCCTTCAGAACGTGCGATCTCAGCACCGCCAAGACGTCCGCCTACTTGAGTTTTGATACCTTTAGCACCGGAGCGCATAGTTCTTTGAATTGCTTGTTTCAGAGCACGACGGAAAGAAACACGACGTTCCAATTGTTGTGCAATGCTTTCAGCTACAAGAACAGCGTCCAAGTCTTGGTTCTTAATTTCAGAAATGTTGATGTGTACTTTTTTACCGCCAGCAATTTTCGTAATTTGGTTACGAAGATTTTCAACTTCCGAACCACCCTTACCAATAACCATACCTGGTTTAGCAGTGTGAATCGTTACGTTTACGCGGTTAGCCGCTCTCTCAATTTCTACACGAGATAAAGCGGAGTCTTTCAATTTATTTTTCAGGAATTCACGAATTCTCACGTCTTCCATCAAAAGATCACCGAAGTCTTTGCCTGCATACCACTTAGATTCCCAGTCACGGATAATTCCGACACGGAGTCCGACTGGATTTACCTTTTGGCCCACACATTTCCCCTCCTTCTACTTCTCAGATACCACCAAAGTAATGTGGCTAGTACGTTTGTTAATACGACTTGCACGTCCCATTGCACGAGGGCGGAAACGCTTCATAGTCGGTCCTTGGTTCACGTAAGCTTGCGAGATAACCAAGTTGTTAACATCCAAAGAATAGTTATGTTCCGCATTCGCAATAGCGGAGTTAAGCAACTTCTCAACGATTGGAGAAGCAGATTTCGGAGTGTGACGGAGAATGGCAACCGCCTCACCTACTTGCTTGCCGCGAATCAAGTCAACAACGAGTTGAGCTTTACGAGGAGCAATCCGGATAAACTTAGCATGTGCTTTTGCTTCCATTGTGTAACCTCCTTTCAAACATTAAAGATATTCATTTATCTTCTTGTTTTCTTATCATCAGCAGTATGGCCTTTGTACGTACGGGTTGGAGCGAACTCACCCAGTTTGTGTCCGACCATGTCCTCAGTTACATACACTGGCACGTGTTTACGACCATCGTAAACGCCAAATGTGTGTCCGATGAATTGCGGGAAAATTGTAGAACGACGGGACCAGGTTTTGATCACATTCTTCTTACCTGAAGCATCCATCTCTTCTACCTTTTTAAGCATGTAGCCATCAATGAATGGCCCTTTTTTCAAACTGCGACCCATGTGGAGATCCTCCCTTCAAACATAGCTATTATGCATCCGCAGATGCCTCACGAAGTTATGCACAGTGTGTATTACTTCGTGCGGCGGCGAATGATGTATTTATCAGAAGCTTTATTTTTCTTACGCGTTTTGTAACCAAGTGTAGGTTTACCCCATGGTGACATTGGCGATTTACGTCCGATTGGAGCACGACCTTCACCACCACCGTGTGGGTGATCGTTAGGGTTCATTACTACACCACGAACCTCAGGACGTTTACCCAACCAACGGCTACGACCGGCTTTACCGATTTTGATAAGCTCGTGGTCTTGGTTACCTACAGATCCGATTGTCGCGCGGCAAACTTTCAAAATACGACGAACTTCTCCGGAAGAGAGACGAACGGAAACGTATTTTTCTTCTTTACCAAGCAATTGAGCTTCTGTACCAGCAGCACGAACCAATTGTCCGCCTTTACCTGGTTTCAACTCAATGTTGTGGATAACGGTACCTACTGGAATGTTTTCGAGTGGCAGTGCGTTACCGATTTTGATGTCTGATTCAGGTCCGGAGAATACTTGATCTCCAACTTTCAAACCTTTAGGAGCGATGATATAACGCTTTTCACCATCAGCATAGTGAATCAGAGCGATGTTGGATGTACGGTTCGGGTCATACTCAATCGTAGCAACGCGGCCCGGTATTCCATCTTTAGTACGTTTGAAGTCAATGATACGGTATTTACGTTTGTGTCCACCACCATGGTGACGAACTGTAATTTTACCTTGGTTGTTGCGGCCTGCTTGTTTGCTCAACGGGGCCAACAACGATTTCTCCGGCTGATTTGTGGTGATTTCCTCAAATGTAGAAACGGACATGTTCCGTCTTGCCGGGGATGTTGGTTTATACTTTTTGATTGGCACTGGGTTTCCCTCCTTACTTCAAAAATTCAATTATACAGTTTCAAAGAACTCAAGCGTTTTGCTGTCTTTTGTCAACGTTACAAACGCTTTTTTCCATTCGCTAGTATATCCGGAATAACGTCCGTACCGTTTCGGCTTAGCTGGAACACGAAGCGTGTTCACGTTTTTCACTTTTACATTGAAAATAGCTTCTACTGCCTTTTTGATCTCGGTTTTGTTTGCACGGATATCGACTTCAAATACATATTTCAAGTCGTTCATCATGTCAGCAGTACGTTCCGTAATAATCGGACGTTTTACAATATCACGAGGATCCTTCATTACGCGAGCACCTCCTCTACCTTCTGAACTGCTTCTTTCGTAATGATCAATTTGTCGTGCGAGAGCACGTCAAGAACATTAATACCGTCAGCAGCTACGAATTTCACGCCTGGAATATTCCGTGCGGAAAGAGCTACATTATCATCATAGCTAGGAGCTACGATCAAAGCTTTACGTCCCACTTTGAGGTTACTCAAGATGGCTGCAAACTCTTTAGTTTTAGGCGTACTCAACGTGAGAGCGTCCAAAACGATAATGTCATTGTCAAGCACTTTGGATGAAAGGGCTGATTTGATCGCCAAGCGGCGAACTTTCTTAGGCAGTTTATACGCATAGCTCCGTGGTGTTGGACCAAATACGATACCGCCGCCTTTCCATTGTGGTGAACGAATTGAACCTTGACGAGCGCGACCTGTACCTTTTTGTTTCCAAGGCTTACGTCCACCGCCACGAACTTCAGAACGTCCTTTTACTTTGTGGGTACCTTGACGAAGGGAAGCGCGTTGCATAAGAACTGCATCGTACAGAACGTGTTGGTTCGGCTCAATTCCGAAAACCGCATCGTTCAATTCAACTTCGCCTACTTGGCTACCATCTACATTGTAAACTGATACTTTTGGCATTTTGTGTTCCTCCTTTCTTCAGTGGTTATTTTTTCACCGTTTCTTTAACTCTAATGAGACTGTTTTTCGGTCCAGGAATGGAACCTTTCACGAGCAATACGTTCCGCTCAGCGTCTACTTTAACTACTTCAAGACGTTGGATTGTAATAGTATCATGTCCCATGTGTCCTGGCAGGCGTTTGCCTTTAGGAACGCGGTTAGCTTGGATCGAACCCATTGAACCAGGGCCACGGTGGTAACGCGAACCGTGTGACATAGGTCCAGTGCTTTGTCCCCAACGTTTGATAACGCCGGCAAAACCTTTACCTTTAGAAATACCCGTTACGTCAACGAATTCGCCTTCAGCGAAAATGTCAGCTTTCAGTTCTTGGCCAACTTCATATTCTGCGATGTTGATACCGCGAACTTCACGAACGTAGCGCTTAGGGGCAGTGTTCGCTTTTTTAGCGTGACCTGCTTCTGGCTTGTTAGCATTTTTCTCTTTCTTATCGGAGTAACCGATTTGAATTGCTTCGTAGCCATCGTTCTCAATGTCTTTCTTTTGCAAAACAACACAAGGGCCTGCTTCGATAACCGTTACCGGAACGACGTTACCTTCAGGAGTAAATACTTGAGTCATTCCGAGTTTTTTTCCTAAGATTGCTTTCATGTTGACACCTCTTTTCCTTTATACATGGTCTTTGTTGTAGCTTGTATTACAATTTAATTTCGATATCTACACCGGACGGCAGATCCAAGCGCATCAAGGCATCCACAGTTTGTGGAGTCGGGTTAACGATGTCGATCAAACGTTTATGTGTACGTTGTTCGAATTGTTCCCGAGAATCCTTGTACTTGTGCACCGCACGAAGAATAGTAATGATTTGTTTTTCAGTAGGAAGCGGAATCGGACCGGATACACCAGCACCCGAACGTTTTGCTGTTTCAACAATTTTCTCCGCGGATTGATCAAGAATTCTGTGGTCGTAAGCTTTCAAACGAATACGAATTTTTTGCTTTGCCATTTTAGTCCCTCCTTCTATCGCCCAATTTTTTATCGGACATACTCCGTGAAAATTTTCTAGCCACTCTCCCATGGCAAAGGGGCCGGGTGTGCCAGTAACCTCTCACATCATCGCAACGTCACAGAACAACATTCATTATTATATAGAAAAGATAGGCGTATTGCAAGCATATTTAAGAAAAACATTTAAACTTATCTTTTCTGATGAAATGACTTCGTTTATTGCATTGTTAATCTTCAATATCCAGGCTGCCTTGCCAATCCTTCTAAACTCGTAAATGATGTTCATTTCGTATGACGCAGGTTCCGAACTTTAAACATAATAAAAGAGTTCTCTATCCGATGTCGGATAAAGAACTCTTCCGAAGCTTCGTTACAATACAATGTTACTCGTTCCAGTACACTGTTACATATGCTTTATTCAGCGTTAAGCCGAATTATTTTTGGATAGATGCTACGGAACCGGCACCTACTGTACGTCCGCCTTCACGAATGGAGAATTTAGTTCCTTCTTCAATCGCGATTGGGGAGATCAGGGAAACAGTAACAGTGATGTTATCACCAGGCATTACCATTTCAGTACCTTCAGGCAAGTTGATGATGCCTGTTACGTCAGTTGTACGGAAGTAGAACTGTGGACGGTAACCAGTGAAGAATGGTTTGTGACGTCCGCCCTCTTCTTTAGTCAGAACGTAGATTTGAGCTGTGAATTCTGTGTGTGGCTTAACAGAACCTGGTTTTGCAAGTACTTGACCACGCTCGATTTGAGTACGGTCAACACCACGCAACAATGCACCGATGTTGTCACCCGCTTGAGCGGAATCCAACAATTTACGGAACATCTCAACGCCTGTTACAACGGATTTTTTAGTTTCTTCAGTGATACCAACGATTTCAATCTCTTCGCCGACTTTAACCGTACCACGCTCCACACGGCCAGTAGCAACAGTACCACGACCAGTGATGGAGAATACGTCCTCGACAGGCATCAAGAAAGGCTTGTCAGTTTGACGCTCAGGCAGTGGGATGTAAGTGTCGATCTCTTTGAACATCTCAACGATTTTTTGAGCCCATTCGCCATCTGGGTTTGCCAGAGCTTCACGAGCGGATCCACGAGTGATTGGAGTATCGTCACCTGGGAACTCATATTCGTTAAGAAGGTCGCGAACTTCCATCTCAACCAATTCCAACAACTCTTCGTCTTCAACCATGTCACATTTGTTCAAGAATACAACAATGTAAGGTACGCCTACTTGACGAGAGAGCAAGATGTGCTCACGAGTTTGTGGCATTGGGCCGTCTGCTGCGGATACTACCAAGATAGCTCCATCCATTTGAGCCGCGCCAGTGATCATGTTTTTAACATAGTCGGCGTGACCTGGGCAGTCAACGTGAGCGTAGTGACGAGTGTCAGTTTCGTACTCAACGTGTGATGTAGAGATTGTGATACCGCGTTCGCGCTCTTCTGGAGCTTTGTCGATTTGATCGAATGCAATTGCAGCACCACCGTAAGTTTTGGACAATACAGTTGTGATTGCAGCAGTCAGAGTTGTTTTACCGTGATCGACGTGACCAATAGTACCGATGTTAACGTGGGGTTTATTACGTTCGTATTTAGCCTTTGCCATTTGAACGTGGCCTCCTTAAAATTATAATTTTATGTTTTCACTGAATGAAGTGCTCCGAATTGAATTCTTATGCACTTGCATCCAGTGTGAGAAAACTACTCGGTGCCTTTTGTTTTGGCAACGATTTCTTCAGCGATGCTCTTAGGAACTTCTTCATAGTGAGAGAGTTCCATGGAGAATACGCCGCGTCCTTGAGTACCGGAACGAAGAGTTGTAGAGTAACCAAACATTTCAGACAGAGGTACCTTAGCACGGATGATTTGAGCTCCACTACGGGAATCCATACCTTCGATGCGGCCACGACGGGAGTTCAACATACCCATTACGTCACCCATGTACTCTTCTGGAACAGTTACTTCTACTTTCATGATAGGCTCAAGCAGAACTGGTTTACACTTGTCTTTAGCCGCTTTAAGCGCCATAGATCCGGCAATTTTAAATGCCATCTCATTGGAATCGACATCATGGTAAGATCCGTCTACGATTGTAGCCTTAACGTCAACAAGCGGGAAGCCTGCAATAACGCCGTTTTTCATTTGCTCTTCAATCCCTGACAGTGCAGGTTGAATGTATTCTCTTGGTACGGAACCACCGACAACCTTACTTTCGAACTGGCTGCCTGTACCCGGCTCGAGAGGTTCGAATTCAACCCATACGTGACCGTATTGACCACGACCACCGGATTGACGTACGAATTTACCTTCAACGCGCGCTGGAGCACGGAATGTTTCACGGTAAGCTACTTGTGGTTTACCCACAGTAGTTTCAACCTTGAACTCACGACGCATACGGTCGATGATGATATCAAGGTGAAGCTCACCCATACCTGCCAAGATCGTTTGGCCTGTTTCTTCGTCAGTATGAGCACGAAGAGTTGGATCCTCTTCAGTCAACTTACCGAGAGCAACACCCAGTTTATCTTGGTCAGCTTTGGTTTTAGGTTCAACAGCGATTTCGATAACCGGATCAGGGAAGTTCATTGACTCCAGGATAACCGGATTTTTCTCATCACATAGTGTATCACCTGTACCTGTATCTTTCAAACCTACGGCAGCTGCAATATCACCGGAGTATACTACAGTGATCTCTTGACGGCTGTTCGCATGCATTTGAAGGATACGACCGATACGCTCACGTTTGTTTTTAGTGGCATTCAATACATATGATCCGGATTGAAGAACACCAGAGTATACGCGGAAGAATGTCAATTTACCAACGTAAGGGTCAGTCATAATTTTGAATGCCAATGCGGAGAATGGCTCTTCATCGGATGACTTACGAATTGCTTCAGTTCCATCTTCAAGATGTCCCGTGATCGATGCAACATCTGTTGGAGCTGGCAAGTAGTCGACAACAGCATCCAACATCAGTTGAACACCTTTGTTACGATATGAGGATCCACAGATAACTGGGAATATCTTAACATCTACAACACCTTTACGGAGTACGGTTTTGATCTCATCAATTGTGATCTCTTCGCCTTCCAGGTATTTCATTGTCAATTCTTCATCCAGTTCAGCAACGCGCTCAATCAACTCGTTGCGAAGTTCTTCAACTTGATCTGCAAATTCTGCAGGAATATCGGTTTCTTCGATATCTTGCCCGAGGTCATCTTTGTACATATGAGCTCTTTGTGCAACGATATCAATGATACCTTTGAAATCATTTTCAGCGCCGATTGGAAGTTGAATCGCAACAGCGTTCGCTTGAAGGCGATCACGCATGTCAGATACAACGTTCAGGAAGTCAGCACCGATGATATCCATTTTGTTTACATATGCGATACGAGGTACGCCGTACTTGTCAGCCTGTCTCCATACGGTTTCGGACTGAGGCTCAACGCCTTCTTTCGCACTGAATACACCAACTGCTCCGTCCAATACACGAAGGGAACGTTCAACTTCAACAGTGAAGTCAACGTGTCCCGGGGTATCAATAATATTAACGCGGTGGCCTTTCCAAGCAGCGGTAGTTGCAGCGGAAGTAATCGTAATTCCGCGCTCCTGTTCCTGTTCCATCCAGTCCATTGTCGCAGCGCCTTCGTGTACTTCACCGATTTTGTGCGTACGTCCTGTGTAAAACAGGATCCGCTCAGTTGTCGTGGTTTTACCCGCATCAATATGAGCCATGATCCCGATATTACGTGTATTTTTCAAGGAGAACTCTCTAGCCATGTAATGGGTCTCCCTTCAAAATTGAAGTTTTTTTTATTGTGAACTGAATCCTACCAACGGTAGTGAGCAAACGCTTTGTTCGCTTCAGCCATTTTGTGCGTATCTTCACGTTTTTTAACGGAAGCGCCTGTGTTGTTGGAAGCGTCGATGATCTCAGCCGCCAAACGCTCTTCCATTGTTTTCTCACCGCGGTTGCGGGAGTAGTTCACGAGCCAACGTAATCCCAGAGCAGTACGTCTCTCTGGTTTCACCTCGATTGGTACTTGGTAGTTGGCACCGCCGACACGGCGAGCTTTAACTTCCAGGACTGGCATGATGTTCTTGATTGCTGCTTCAAATACTTCCATAGGGTCATTACCCGTACGTTCTTGAATCAACTTGAACGCATTATACAGAATGCTTTGAGCAACACCGCGTTTTCCGCCGATCATAATGCGGTTGATTAAACGAGTAACCAACTTGCTGTTATATAACGGATCAGGCAGAACGTCTCTTTTCGTAACTGGACCTTTGCGTGGCATGGATATCCCCCTTTCTTTCTTGTTCAGCAGATCCTGTACCCTCCAGACTTAGACCAGAAGGTTTTCAGGCTATCTGCCTATAATAGTTTAGGCTTTTTTAGCTTTTGGACGTTTAGCGCCGTATTTCGAACGAGCTTGCATACGGTTGTTTACACCAGCAGTATCGAGAGCTCCACGAACGATGTGATAACGAACTCCTGCAAGGTCTTTAACTTTACCTCCGCGGATCAATACCACACTGTGCTCTTGAAGGTTATGTCCGATTCCCGGGATATAAGCAGTAACCTCGAGACGGTTCGTCAAACGAACACGGGCATACTTACGAAGTGCAGAGTTTGGTTTACGTGGAGTCATTGTACCTACACGAGTGCAGACACCACGTTTTTGTGGGGCACTGATGTTAGTAGATTCACGTTTCAAAGCGTTGAATCCTTTTTGCAAAGCTGGAGATTTTGACTTCTCAACTTTTGCTTGACGTCCTTTACGAACCAGTTGGTTAATAGTTGGCATGTGATTGCCACCCCCTTCCTCAAATATTCATGTTTCTTTATAAACCTCTTTGCACTAAGCCCACAGACCCAGGCGGTTCATAAAAAGACAAATGAAAAGTTTTTGCCTTGGAGAATCCTTAAAAGTTCTCGGACAAAAACGTTCCTTACCCTATGATTTTACGACAGCAGCCATAGCTGCTCCTACTCCAATCCCGCAAGCCTTGCCGAGATTTTTCATTGTATCCACTTTCGTGCATTTCACATTGTGTTGTTCACACAAAGCAATGATTTTGGAAGTAAGCTGCGGATCACTATCTTCTGCGACATAGACTTCAGAAGCCATACCTGTCTGCACCATCCGCATGGTCTGTTTGGTACCTATTTTGACATGAGCATCTTGCAAGGCTTTTTCATTAGACATTGTGTATTCCTCCGAATAGAACCATGTACAATCAGCTGCCCACGCACCTTTGATATATTAGCATCTAGCGCAAGCATTGTCAATGCTAATCCTAAAACATTTTTTAAAAGTTTACGTACATCAGGATTCGTCCGCCTGTATTATACAAACGTCCGTCTCCTGACGCACAAAACTTTCACTCTCCTCTAATAAGGAGAAATATATTTAATCAACCGAAACTGGCTCAAGTTCTTCTACTGAAGATTGGCCATCTTCTGGCTCAGCAAATTTGATGCTGCGGTAACGGTGCATACCTGTACCTGCAGGAATCAATTTACCGATAATTACATTTTCCTTCAGACCGAGCAACTGATCGACTTTACCTTTGATTGCTGCATCTGTCAATACACGTGTAGTTTCTTGGAACGAAGCCGCTGAGAGGAAGGAGTCTGTTTCCAGGGATGCTTTCGTAATACCGAGCAGGATTGGTTTAGCAACCGCCGGCTCTTTATCACTAAGAATCGCAATTTTGTTAGCTCTTTCGTACTCATGCATATCCACGAATGATCCTGGCAACAGCGTTGTATCTCCTGCATCTACGATACGGATTTTACGCAGCATTTGACGGATCATAACTTCAACGTGCTTATCGTTAATTTCTACGCCTTGGTTACGATATACGCGTTGTACTTCCTGCAGAATGTAGTTCTGTACACCACGTATGCCTTTAATCCGTAACATCTCTTTTGGATCAATGGAACCGTCTGTCAACTCGTCACCCGCTTCAACTTCCATGCCTTCGCTTACGCGTACACGGGAACCGTAGGTAACGGAGTAAACTTTGGATTCCGCCTCACCTTGAATTTCGATTTCACGACGATCTTTCGCTTCGCGAATCTCTTTAACTACACCATCAATCTCACTGATCGTTGCTTGACCCTTAGGATTACGAGCTTCAAACAACTCCTGGATACGCGGCAAACCTTGCGTAATATCGTCTCCGGCTACACCACCGGTATGGAACGTACGCATTGTAAGCTGTGTTCCTGGCTCACCAATGGACTGTGCTGCGATAATACCAACTGCTTCACCAATCTCCACGTGTTTACCAGTCGCGAGGTTGCGACCATAACACTTCTTGCAGACACCATGACTTGCACGGCAGCTGAGGACGGAGCGGATTTGCAATTTAGTAATACCTGCTTTGATAATCGCTTCTGCTTTATCGGAGTCAATCAATTCATTGCGACCTACAATGATTTCTTTCGTTTCCGGATGACGAAGAGTCTCGAAGCAGTATCTGCCTTCAATACGGTCGTAGAGGTCTTCGATAACCTCTTTACCATCCTGGATACGACTTACCGTAAAGCCTTTATCTGTACCACAATCATCATCACGCACGATTACGTCTTGGGCTACGTCTACGAGACGACGAGTCAGGTAACCTGAATCGGCTGTACGCAGGGCTGTATCCGCCAAACCTTTACGCGCTCCGTGAGTGGAGATAAAGTACTCGAGTACTGTCAGACCTTCACGGAAGTTAGATTTAATTGGGAGTTCGATAATTCGACCGGATGGGTTGGCCATCAGACCACGCATACCGCCCAATTGGGTGATTTGCGATTTGTTACCCCGTGCTTTGGAGTCTACCATCATCATGATCGAGTTGTAACGATCCATGGACTTCATCAGAATCTCAGTTATGTCATCTTTGGATTTTGACCAGATATCAATGATACGGTCATAGCGCTCTTCATTCGTAATCAGACCACGACGGTACTGATTCGTAACGATTTGTGCTTTTTCCTCAGATTGTCTAAGAATTTCAAACTTCTCAGGCGGAACGATAACATCAGATACCGCAACCGTAATACCGGCACGTGTAGAGTATGTGAAACCAAGTTGTTTGATTTTATCCAAAATAACGGCTGTTTCCGTTGTGTGATAAATTTCAAAACAACGTGCGATGATGGAGCCGAGGTATTCTTTACCGACACCGCCAGCCAGAGGAGCATTCATAATAGCTTCTCTGAGATCAGCACCTTTTTCATATACAAATGAGTGATCTGCAGTACCTTGGTAAAGGTTAGCACGAGTCGCATCATTGATATACGGGAAGCTTGCCGGGAAAATTTCATTGAAGATAATTTTACCGATAGTTGTCAGCAACATTCCTTCTTGCTGCTCTTCCGTGAAGCTTGTTTTACCAAGCGCCTTAACCGGAATAGCTACACGAGCATGCAGACCAGCAGTACCACGTTGGTATGCCGATACAGCTTCGTTAACTGTACGCAAGATCATACCTGTGCCCTTTTCTTCCTTGTTGTCCATAGTGAGGTAGTAAGAACCAAGCACCATATCCTGGGAAGGAGTAACAACCGGTTTACCGTCTTTCGGGTTCAAAATGTTACCCGATGCAAGCATCAGGATACGTGCTTCCGCTTGAGCTTCAGCGGACAACGGAACGTGCACGGCCATTTGGTCACCGTCAAAGTCGGCATTGTATGCCGTACATACGAGCGGGTGAAGACGAATTGCTTTACCTTCAACGAGAATCGGTTCAAATGCTTGAATACCGAGTCTGTGAAGCGTAGGGGCACGGTTCAACAGAACCGGATGCTCCTTGATTACTTCTTCAAGAACATCCCATACTTCAGGACTTACACGCTCAACTTTACGTTTTGCGCTCTTGATGTTGTGGGCAAGCCCTTTATTTACAAGCTCTTTCATAACAAAAGGCTTGAACAATTCAAGTGCCATATCTTTCGGCAGACCACACTGATACATTTTCAGGTAAGGTCCAACAACGATAACGGAACGACCAGAATAGTCAACCCGTTTACCGAGCAAGTTTTGACGGAAACGTCCTTGTTTACCTTTCAGCATGTGGCTGAGAGATTTCAATGGACGGTTACCAGGACCCGTTACCGGGCGTCCACGACGACCATTATCGATCAATGCGTCAACAGCTTCCTGCAACATCCGTTTTTCATTTTGCACGATAATATCTGGCGCGCCCAGATCAAGCAGACGTTTCAGACGGTTGTTCCGGTTGATTACACGGCGATACAAGTCATTCAAGTCAGACGTTGCAAAACGTCCACCATCCAACTGTACCATTGGACGAAGTTCCGGCGGGATAACAGGAAGTACATCCATGATCATCCACTCTGGCTTGTTGCCGGAGTTGCGGAATGCTTCGATAACTTCCAAACGTTTGATTGCACGATTACGACGTTGTCCTTGCGCAGTCCGGAGCTCTTCTTTCAGGAACTCGAGCTCTTTGTCTATGTCAAGATCTTGAAGCAATTTTTTAACCGCTTCTGCGCCCATGCCAGCATGGAAACCATAACCGTATTTTTCACGGTAGCTGCGGTATTCTTTCTCGGACAACAGCTGTTTTTTCTCCAGTGGAGTTTCTCCTGGATCAGTTACAACATATGATGCAAAATAAATAATCTCTTCAAGAGATCTTGGAGACATATCCAGAGCAAGACCCATACGGCTCGGAATACCTTTGAAGTACCAGATATGCGATACCGGAGCAGCGAGCTCAATATGGCCCATCCGTTCGCGGCGTACTTTCGCACGTGTTACTTCAACGCCACAACGATCACAGACAACGCCTTTATAACGGACGCGTTTGTATTTACCGCAATGACATTCCCAGTCTTTTGTAGGGCCAAAAATCTTTTCGCAGAATAGCCCTTCTTTTTCCGGTTTCAACGTACGATAGTTGATCGTTTCCGGTTTTTTCACTTCTCCGCGGGACCAAGAACGAATTTTCTCTGGGGAAGCAAGCCCGATCTTCATGTATTCGAAATTGTTGACGTCCAACAAGGAGCAACCCTCCTTAACCAATTCCTGTAATCTAGGTTACGCCCACTCCGGCCGAAGCCGGAGCAAGACGTGAGCCTGATGAAAAACGCCGGTCATCATGCGCTCGAAGCGGTTTATTCCGCTCCGACCTCTGTACCCTCAAGGTTGAGGCTGAGCTTATCGCTCGCAGCGTCATCTTCATCGTCCATTTCTCTCATTTCAATCTCTTGCTCATCTTCACTCAAAATCTTAACGTCCATACCCAAGCTTTGCAGCTCTTTGATCAATACTTTGAATGATTCAGGAACGCCTGGTTCCGGAACATTCTCACCTTTGACAATGGATTCATACGTTTTAACCCGACCAACAACGTCATCGGATTTAACAGTCAAGATTTCTTGCAGTGTATAAGCTGCACCGTATGCCTCAAGCGCCCATACTTCCATCTCCCCGAAACGCTGTCCACCAAATTGGGCTTTACCACCCAATGGCTGTTGCGTAACAAGTGAGTAAGGACCCGTGGAACGGGCATGGATTTTATCATCAACCATGTGTGCCAATTTGATCATGTGCATGACACCTACGGTAACTTCACGTTCAAACTCTTCACCTGTACGACCATCATACAGGACAGTTTTACCATTACGTTGCATACCTGCTTCTTCCATCGTATCGAAGACGTCATACTCCTTCGCTCCGTCGAATACAGGAGTTGCAACGTGAATACCCAGTTGCATCGCCGCCATACCCAAGTGAACCTCGAGTACTTGACCGATATTCATCCGGGAAGGTACGCCCAGTGGGTTAAGAACGATCTGAACCGGTGTACCGTCTGGCAGGAAAGGCATATCTTCTTCCGGCAAGATGCGGGCCACGACCCCTTTGTTACCGTGACGTCCGGCCATTTTATCACCCTCGGAAATTTTCCGTTTTTGAGCAATATATACACGAACGAGTTGGTTAACACCTGGAGGCAGCTCATCACCGTTTTCACGGGTAAATACTTTCACGTCTACTACGATACCGTCAGTACCATGTGGTACACGCAAGGAAGTATCACGTACTTCACGTGCTTTCTCACCAAAGATCGCATGCAAGAGACGTTCTTCTGCTGTCAGCTCTGTTACACCCTTAGGTGTTACTTTACCAACCAGAATGTCGCCAGCACTGATCTCAGCACCGATGCGGATAATACCGCGCTCATCCAAGTTACGCAACGCTTCTTCCCCAACGTTAGGGATGTCACGTGTGATCTCTTCAGGTCCGAGCTTGGTATCACGTGCTTCTGACTCATACTCCTCGATATGGATGGATGTGTATACATCTTCCTTAACGAGTTTTTCACTGAGCAAGATCGCATCCTCGTAGTTGTAACCTTCCCAAGTCATGAAGGCAACAACAACGTTACGTCCCAGAGCCAATTCACCCATTTCCGTTGAAGGACCATCAGCGAGGATATCACCAGCTTTGACAGCGGCACCTCTTTTGACAATCGGACGCTGGTTAATGCATGTTCCTTGGTTCGAACGCATAAATTTGTGTAATTTATATTTAACGATATCGCCTTTAACTTCCTGACCGTCCACTTCTTCAACACGACGGACCCAAATCTCGTTCGCAGAAGAACGTTCGATAATTCCGTCATAATCGGAGACAATACATACACCAGAATCTTTTGCAGCTTTGTGCTCCATACCTGTACCTACAAGTGGTGCTTTAGGGATCAAGAGTGGAACCGCCTGCCGCTGCATGTTAGATCCCATGAGTGCACGGTTGGAGTCATCGTTCTCAAGGAACGGGATCAGCGCTGTCGCGACGGATACAACCTGTTTAGGAGATACGTCCATGTAGTCAACTCGTTCACTCGGCATCGTAAGGATGTTATCCGACTGTTTGTTGTAACGTACAATGATCGCTTCTTCTTCAAATGTACCGTCTTCGTTCAACTTCGCATTCGCTTGCGCGATAACATAGTTGTCCTCTTCGTCCGCTGTCAGGTAATCAATTTGCTCGGTTACAATACCTGTCTTCGGATCAACCCAACGATATGGAGCTTCAATGAAGCCATATTCATTCACACGAGCGAATGTAGACAAGGAGTTGATCAAACCAATGTTTGGTCCCTCTGGAGTCTCGATTGGACACATACGGCCATAGTGGGATGGATGGACGTCACGCACTTCCATACCTGCGCGCTCACGCGTCAAACCACCGGGTCCGAGTGCGGACAAACGACGTTTATGTGTCAGCTCACCCAGCGGGTTTGTTTGATCCATAAACTGTGACAACTGAGAGCTACCAAAGAACTCTTTAATCGACGCAATAACAGGACGTATGTTAATCAAAGCCTGTGGTGTAATTACGTTAGCATCCTGAATGGACATTCTCTCACGAACCACACGCTCCATACGGGACAAACCGATACGGAACTGGTTCTGCAGGAGTTCACCCACCGAACGCAAACGACGGTTACCCAGATGATCGATATCATCCGTGCTACCAATTCCCTGCAGAAGGTTAAGGAAATAACTGATGGACGAAATGATATCCGCCGGTGTCACGTTTTTAACGGACTTGTCAATGTTTGCATTGGCAATCAGTTTGACCACTTTACCATCTTCAGTTGGTGAGAACACATCAATCGTTTGCATAGGGATATCATTGGCATCCAAAACGCCGTTACCCACGTGATACGTGCGGAATCCAACGCTTTTCTCCAGATACGGCATGATTTCATCCAACAAACGACGATCAACCATTTGACCTGCTTCAGCAATGATTTCACCAGTCTCAGCGTCAACAAGTGACTCAGCCAAGCGCTGGTTAAACAAACGGTTTTTGATGTGCAGTTTTTTATTCATTTTGTAACGACCTACATTAGCCAGGTCATAACGTTTTGGATCAAAGAAACGTGCTACGAGCAAGCTTTTCGCATTATCCAGCGTTGGCGGCTCGCCCGGACGAAGACGCTCATAGATCTCAATGAGTGCTTTCTCCGTGGAATCCGTGTTGTCTTTGTCCAGAGTGTTGCGGATATATTCGTCATTACCGAGCAGATCCAGAATCTCAGCATCTGTGCCAAAACCAAGTGAACGCAGGAGAACCGTAACCGGTATTTTACGTGTACGGTCGATCCGGACGTAAACAACATCCTTCGCGTCCATCTCCAGTTCCAACCAAGCGCCGCGGTTAGGAATAACTGTAGCGGTATACGTTTTTTTGGCGTTTTTATCTACTTTGGTACTGAAGTAAACGCTAGGAGAGCGAACCAACTGGCTGACAATAACCCGTTCCGCACCATTAATAATAAATGTGCCCGTGTTGGTCATCAGCGGGAAATCTCCCATGAATACTTCCTGCTCTTTGACTTCGCCGGTTTCCTTATTAATGAGCCGGACTTTGACCCGAAGCGGTGCTGCATACGTAACGTCACGCTCTTTCGCATCGTCTACTGTATACTTCGGTTCACCGAGACTATAATCGATAAATTCCAAAATCAAGTTACCTGTAAAATCCTGGATCGGCGAGATATCCTGGAACATTTCGCGCAACCCTTCCTCCAAAAACCAATCATAGGATTTTTGTTGGATTTCAATCAGGTTTGGAACTTCGAGTATCTCGTTAATTCGTGCATAACTGCGCCGAGTGCGTCGACCATATTGAACAAGATGTCCTGCCAACTTAAACTCACCCCTCAATGTCTACTCACTTTAAAAATTTCGTTGCGAACCTCTGTTTGTAACCTTATAATGGTACACATACAGAGCAAAGCAATGCATCCACAAATAAAGAAAAGCCCTTACTCGAAATGTCGTTCGAAAAAAGAGCAACTTTGATCGGCGGATGTCTTTCCAAATCATTCTTATCCCCAGTTTGCCCAAAATGTACATATTATACGCCAAACGTAGGCATAATAAGCCCGTTCGGCGTAAAAAAAGGTTGACATTTTCAGTTAGCTAAAGCCAAGTAGGGCATCTTAATACTGACATTTTACAACTATACCACGACCTAAATTTCAAGTCAATAGTCCTATTGCAAAAAAAATGATCCCCTGCTTACTTTACAAACTCGGATTCAGCTTATATAGATACCTCTTCCGTTTTCACCGCTTTGAAAATCCGATAGCCTTTATCCTTCGTCACTTCTTCCACTCTTCCAAACAAAGATTCCAATTTCGCTTTCGCTGATGGGGCCCCTTGTTTTTTCTGAATGACAATCCACAACGAACCGCCTACCTTCAGATGGCGATGTGCCTGTTCGAAAATAGTATGAACCGTCTCTTTCCCAGCCCGTATAGGCGGGTTGGTTAGGATAACGTCAAAATCTTGCTTTTTCACTTCAGCCAGTAGATTACTTTGCAATACCGTAACATTGTTAATTCCGTTCGCTTTTGCATTTTCCTTGGAAAGTTCAACAGCTCTCTCGTTGATATCGATCATGGTGACATGCCCATCCGGTACAAGTTTGGCTGCTGTAAGACCCATTGGCCCGTATCCACAGCCCACATCGAGAACATGAGCCCCAGATGGCAACTCTATCGCATCAATCAATACTCTGCTGCCATAATCGATTCCGTTTTTGGAAAAAACACCGGCATCCGTCGCGAATCGCAGACTGAATCCGCGAAGAACCGCTTCAGTTGCTCTGCGATCATGCGCCACTTGCGGTTTGTCCGAAAAATAATGATTGGACATGCCCTCACTCACTTTCCATTTACAATTACAGCAACAAACCCCTTGATATAAGTCAAGGGGTTTGTTGTTTTGTTCATTTAGCTTGTAATAGCTAAATTATTTAACTTCAACTGAAGCGCCTGCTTCTTCAAGCTTAGCTTTAACCGCTTCTGCTTCTTCTTTAGCAACTTTTTCTTTCAATGCTTTTGGAGCGTTGTCAACCAATTCTTTTGCTTCTTTCAGGCCAAGACCTGTGATTTCGCGAACTGCTTTGATAACGTTGATTTTGGAAGCACCAGCGCTAGTCAAGATTACGTC
Organism: Paenibacillus sp. FSL K6-4396; assembly: GCF_038002525.1. Classification (NCBI taxonomy): domain Bacteria; kingdom Bacillati; phylum Bacillota; class Bacilli; order Caryophanales; family Paenibacillaceae; genus Paenibacillus; species Paenibacillus sp. FSL K6-4396. The sequence continues at coordinate 6,287,638 of NZ_JBBOCR010000001.1, forward strand.
GAACTCGGATTGCTCAGCTTCAGCAGAAGCTACTGCACCTGCAGCAGCTACTGGAGCTGCAGCAGTTACGCCGAATTCTTCTTCGATTGCTTTAACAAGATCGTTCAATTCCAGTACAGTCATGCCTTTGATTGCTTCCAAGATTTGCTCTTTACTCATGAGTGAACCTCCATATATAATATTATTTTTTTAAATTCATTTGCCGCCTAAGCAGCATTCAGATCAAGTTGCTTACGCGCCTTGTTCTTCTTTTTCTGCAACTGCTTTAACCGCAAGCGCGAAGTTGCGCACTGGCGCTTGAAGCACGCTGAGGAGCATGGAGAGGAGTCCATCGCGGGATGGCAGTTCTGCCAATGCCTTAACTTCTTCTACTCCGATTACGCGACCTTCTACGACTGCACCTTTCAATTCCAGTGCATCGTTCTTTTTCGCGAAGTCGTTCAGAATTTTAGCTGGAGCCACAACGTCATTTACGCTGAATGCAATTGCAGTAGGACCTGTAAGAACACTATCGAGTTCTGTCAGTTCTGCTGCTGCAGCTGCACGGCGAAGCAACGAGTTTTTCAGCACTTGGAATTCGATGCCTGCTTCACGAAGTTGCTTACGCAACTCAGTTACTTGGGCAACGTTCAATCCGCGATAGTCAACAACAACAGTTGTAACGCTCTCGCGCAATTTAGCTGTTACTGCATCAACGGATTCTTGTTTTGCTTGAATCACTTTTGCGTTTGCCAATCTGTACACCTCCTGATCAAATTTATCCCATTAAGAAAAGCCTCCGTAGAATCACGAAGGCTTGATATATACTCATCATCGATTTACATCGTTCTAAGTTCTATAATCACACCTCGGCAGGAAATTAAGCCAAATGGCACCTACTGTCTACGGCAAGCATATTCAAATGTCAACGGTCAGTCACTCGGACTCACAACTTTTACATCTTATCAAAAACAGGACAAGCCTGTCAAGAGATATTATCTAAAAGCTGCTGCGTTCACGCGTGCGCCAGGTCCCATCGTGGAAGAAAGACTAACATTCTTCAGATAAACACCTTTTGCTGCCGCTGGTTTAGCACGATTCAGAGCTTCCATGAGAGCTTTGAAGTTCTCATTAAGTTGCTCAGAAGAGAAAGAAGCTTTACCAATCGGTGCATGAATTTGACCTGCACGATCCAGACGATATTCGATTTTACCGGCTTTAATTTCTTGAACAGCCTTAGTTACATCGAAAGTTACCGTTCCGGCTTTAGGGTTAGGCATCAGACCTTTACCGCCGAGCAGTCGGCCCAATTTACCTACTTCACTCATCATATCCGGTGTCGCTACGCAGACGTCGAATTCGAACCAGCCTTGTTGGATTTTGTTGATCATGTCTGCATCACCAACATAGTCCGCGCCAGCCGCTTCCGCTTCTTTCGCTTTGTCACCTTTTGCAAATACCAATACGCGTTGTGTTTTACCTGTGCCGTGTGGCAAGACAACAACACCACGTACAGCCTGGTCTTGCTTACGAGGGTCTACACCCAAACGAACTGCTGCTTCGATTGTTTCATCGAATTTTGCAGTAGCTGCCTTTTTCACAAGCTCTACAGCTTCTGAAGGCTCGTAAGTTGCTTCGCTGTCAATCAGCTTAGCAGCTTCCAGGTATTTTTTACCGTGTTTAGCCATGTTTTATTCCTCCTTTGTGGTGTTAGCGGATATACCTCCCACATCAACCGGTCGCGAATCGACCGGTTTTACGAAGCCATGTTTCTTATGAAAATTAGTCTTCGATGGTGATACCCATGCTGCGGGCAGTACCTTCGACCATACGCATTGCGGACTCAACGTCTGCTGCATTCAGGTCAGGCATTTTTGTTTCTGCGATTTGACGTACCGCATCACGTTTAACTGTAGCAACTTTTTTCTTGTTCGGTTCGCCGGATCCTTTTTCAACTTTAGCTGCCACTTTCAACAGAACTGCTGCTGGTGGAGTTTTAGTGATGAAAGTAAAGGAACGGTCCTCGAATACAGAAATTTCAACTGGAATAATCAATCCCGCTTGATCAGCTGTACGAGCGTTGAATTCTTTACAGAATGCCATGATGTTGACACCTGCTTGACCCAAAGCCGGACCTACTGGTGGTGCTGGGTTTGCTTTACCTGCTGGAATCTGCAGTTTTACCATTTTAATAACTTTTTTCGCCATGATTGACACCTCCTTGCAAAATAGTGGTTAACGGGTTTTTCAACCCTCCCACAAGAAACTTGAAGAGACTATATCTTCTCCACTTGTGTGTATTCCAACTCAAGCGGTGTTTCCCGTCCAAACATGTTCACGTGCACTTTCAACTTGCTTTTGTCTACCAAAATTTCTTCCACGGAGCCTACGAAATTCGCAAAAGGGCCGACTTTAATACGTACGGATTCCTTAATATCGAACTCAATTTTCGGCTTAGGTTCAACCATACCCATGTGCTTCAGAATTTGTTCCACTTCTTCAGGCAACAATGCAGTTGGTTTGGACCCAGAACCTGTCGAACCGACAAATCCTGTAACACCTGGTGTGTTGCGAACAACATACCAAGAATCATCCGTCTGTACCATTTCCACCAAGACATAACCGGGGTAAACTTTACGCATAACGGTTTTTTTCTTACCGTCCTTGTTTACCACTTCTTCTTCCATAGGAACAAGAACGCGGAATATCTTGTCTTCCATGCCCATAGACTCTACGCGTTTTTCCAAATTGGCTTTGACCTTGTTCTCATACCCTGAATAGGTATGAACGACGTACCATCTTTTTTCCATATCAAGCCACCGGAACCCTTCTTAAATAATCGCTTCGATCACAAAGGAGATGCCAATGTCAATGACCCAAAAAAACAGCGTCATAACCACAACAGTACCAAGTACGATCAATGTGTAGTTGGTCAGCTCTTTACGATTAGGCCAGCGAACTTTTTTAAGTTCAGCCCAGCTTTCTGAGAAAAAGGAAATCAGAGATTTGAAACTTCGTTTCACGCCGACACCTCCAAAAACTATCTGGTTTCGCGATGAGAAGTCTGCTCGTTACAAAACTTGCAAAATTTCTTCATCTCCATGCGGTCGGGGTGATTACGCTTGTTTTTTGTCGTAGTGTAATTTCTTTGTTTGCAGTTAGTACAAGCCAAAGTAATAATTACCCGCATGATGTACACCTCCCGAAGACTTCCACATTCAAGCAGAGTCTCTAAATTGATCCTGAAAAAAAGCCATAAATTTAGGCCTACCTAAAACACTTTATCACAAGGGTATAACCATGTCAATGAAAGAATAGCCTTTCATTCATTGGGTATTACTTCCGTACATCGTACATTCGTTTCTCATCTCTGTTTTTTCTCTTCTCCTGCATGGACCGAGCGATTACTAGTATAAACATTCTTAGATTTTATAAACTTGAGACACTAAAAAAAGACTCAAACACCGAGCCTTTTCCGTCAACGACAACATGTGTTTAATTATCTCGAACTTCCAGGTACTTTTCAAGTTTGCGCTTGACGCGCTGAAGTGCATTATCAATGGACTTCACATGTCTGTCCAAATCTACTGCAATCTCTTGATAAGATCTCCCGTCCAGATACAACATCAATACTTTACGTTCCAGATCACTCAGAATCTCGGACATTTTATCTTCCAGGCCCACAAACTCTTCCTGATTGATGATAAGTTCTTCCGGATCACTGACCTGGGTTCCACAAATCACATCGAGTAACGTACGATCAGACTCTTCGTCATAAATAGGCTTGTCCAGAGATACATAAGAATTAAGCGGAATATGCTTCTGACGTGTTGCTGTCTTAATCGCCGTGATGATCTGTCTTGTAATACACAGTTCGGCAAAAGCCTTGAACGAAGCCAGCTTGTCCCCTTTAAAATCTCGAATGGATTTGTAGAGGCCAATCATTCCTTCTTGAATAATATCTTCCCGGTCTGCCCCAATCAGAAAATAAGATCTTGCCTTGGCGCGTACAAAGTTACGATATTTGTTAATTAGAAACTCTAACGCTTCGCTTTCGCCTTCACGGAAAGCTTCGACAATGTCTTCGTCACTTTGGTAATCATACTTGGATAACATGATATCTTTGAGGTCGACACTCACAGACAATCCCTCCGGCTGCAACGCAAGGTACCCCGTTACTCTACTCTATGAAATATAGGATCAGTATATATGATGGTACCTCACACCGTCAACCACGCTCTGCCTAAAAAAGAACATCAATAACATAAATGTCAAGAGTTTCAATATTCTAAATTCTGTAAAAACGTGCTGTTATTCCCGGCGCCATCGCTCAAACTCTTTTAATACATCGGGACTCAACTTGCCACCGAGTGTGTTACGCGTGGTCCTCGCCTGATCTTCTTCCAGTCGTTTTTTTAAATCTTTTTCGTTCTGCTCAACTTCAATTAGCAACTCCCTCGCAGATACACGTAGCGCTCCCTGTCCAAATATAACATGTTGCTCTACCATATCGCTCGTAGCCACATAGATTTGGCGTCTTCGCATGCTTAGTTCCCGAACGAGTCTCTCAATGCATTCGTCTGCCGTCTCTTTTTCCTTTGTAAAATAGATCTGCACTTTGCTCTGAGTAAAGGATTTACCGAGTCCAGGCACGAGGTAGGCGTCAAACACAACAATGACTCGCCGGCCGGAGAAAGCCTGGTAGTCTGCTAGACGAAAGAGAAGCCTGTTACGTGCCTCTTCGAGCCCACTTTCCGCCAGTTTGGTTAATTCCGGCCAGTCGCCAATCATGTTGTACCCGTCTACAAGAAGCACATCACGGGAATCAGCCATACCTTCTATTCCTGCGCTTGACGCGAACGGAGCACTTCATACATGACAACCCCGGCTGCCACGGAAGCATTCAGGGAATTAATCTGACCTTGCATTGGTAATTTGATCAGCACATCGCATTTCTCACGAATAAGTCGTCCCATTCCCTTGTTCTCATTTCCGATTACCAATGCCACAGGGCCAGTAAAGACTCCATTACCAAAGACACCTTCATGAGCCGTGACATCTGTCCCTACAACCCATACACCTTCCTCTTTGAGGCGATCAATGGTCTGTCCAAGATTACTTACCCGAGCCACTGGCACGTACTCCACAGCGCCTGCTGATGTTTTGGATACTGTCACGGTTACCGCTGCCGAGCGACGTTTGGGTACAATGACGCCATGCGCACCCGTGCAATCTGCTGTCCGCAAAATTGACCCCAGGTTATGAGGATCTTCAATCTCATCCAGCAGAATCAGGAAAGGATGCTCATTCTTCGCTTTTGCTGCGGCAAGAATGTCTTCTACCTCCACATAAGCGTAAGGTGCCGCTTGAGCAACTACACCCTGATGCTGAATGCCTGGTACCGTTTGATCCAGCTTACGCTTGTCCACGTGTTGAATGACAATACCTAGCTTTTTAGCTTCCGAGATAATAGGTTGAGTCAGATGTTTCTGTGCTGTATCGGCAATCCATATTTTATTAATGGTCCGGCCTGAACGCAGCGCCTCCGTCACGGAGTGTTTACCGGCGATCCATTCTTCTTCCATCGTTGTTCGATCCTCTCTGTAATGCGTTGTTTTGTTGAAATTTCTATTTTTGTGTCGGTGATTGTTGCTCCGCGTGCTCAATGCCAAGCCCGATCAGTTCAATCATGCGGTCGTGATGACCACTGCTGTAGAGGTAACCAATGAGACATTCAAAAGCCGTGGCATGTCTGTATTCCAACACATCTGCATTTTTAGGTACACTACCCGACTTGGCATTCCGCCCTTGCCGGACGATATCACGTTCTTCCTCTGTCAGTTCAGCCTCAATCGTTGTAAGTATGCGGCTCTGTGCCTTCGCTGATACCAACCCGGTTGCACTACGGTGCAAATGATTGGGACGCATGTTGGCCTTCGACAACAGATATTGACGAACAGCTACCTCATATACCGCATCACCAATATAGGCCAGTGCAATAGGTGGAATCAACCTCGCAGGTCTGGAAGGAGGATATGGGAACCATCCTCCGTCTGTGACCTGCTCCTGTTGTTTTGGTGTATTTGGATGTCCTTCGCTCATTTGCGCCGCCATCTCATGCCCTGCGCCGTATCTTCAAGCAGAATGCCACGTGCAGACAATTCATCACGAATTTCATCCGCTCTTGCCCAGTTTTTCGACTTACGCGCTTCTACACGCTCTTCAATCAGACGTTCCACTTCCTCATCCAGAAGTTCCGGCTCTGCGTCAGTATAGATGCGCAGCACAGCATTCAATTCACTGAACAACTCGAGGAGCGCGCGAATGTCTGCCGCATTAACTACTTCTTGCTGCAACAGTTGGTTGGCTTCCCCTGCCCACTCAAACATCGCAGTAATTGCATCAGGAGTATTGAAATCATCCTGCATCTTCTCGTGATACTGCTGACGAATTTGGTCGAGTCTTGCCGCAAACTCTGCTGTGATATCCTGATCAACAGTTACTGCATTCAGACGATGGTTCAAGTTACCTACCGCATTCGCAATCCGGTCCACACTGTTCTGTGCCTGCTCCATCGTATCATCCGTGAAGTTCAATGGGTTACGATAGTGGGTAGACAACATGAAATAACGAATCGCTTCGCGTTTATATTGATTCCGCAAGTCTTTAACCAAAACACCATTACCGAGTGATTTTGACATCTTCTCGTTATCAATCCGGATGAATCCATTATGCATCCAGTAGTTCGCAAGTGGTTTACCTGTTAATACTTCGGATTGGGCGCATTCGCACTCATGGTGCGGGAACTGCAAATCCTGTCCACCCCCGTGAATGTCCAGTGTATCCCCAAGGTACTCCCTAGCCATGGCGGAGCACTCAATATGCCAGCCTGGTCGACCATCGCCCCAAGGACTGGACCAATAGATCTCACCTGGTTTGGCAGCCTTCCAGAGCACAAAATCTTCGGGATGCTCTTTGCGCTCATCCACACCCACACGGATTCCAAATTGCAGCTCCTGCAGGTTTTGTTTTGAAAGTTTGCCATATTCGCTGAATTTGTCTGTGCGATAATAGACGTCACCGCCATTTTCATACGCAAAGCCTTTTTCAACGAGCTCACGGATAAAATCAATGATCAGCGGCATGTTTTCCGTTACTCTCGGATTGCTGCTTGCCTTGGGAATACCCAGTCCCTCAAGGTCTTCATAATAGGCTGCAATAAATTTCTCAGCCACGTGAGGAACATCTGTTCCAAGTTGTTCTGCTTTGCGAATCAACTTATCGTCCACATCCGTGAAGTTCACCACATAGTTCACATCATGCCCTGTCTGTTCCAGGTATCCGCGAACTGTGTCGAAAAAGATAACCGGGCGTGCATTCCCGATATGAATGTAGTCATATACCGTTGGTCCGCAAACATACATTTTCACTTTCCCTGGCTCTTGGGGAACAAATTCCTCTTTGGTACGACTCATCGTATTATAAATCTGAAGCGTCATGGTCACTTATCCTTTCATCCTATACTGCCTTATTTTATTGTATCACGTATCACGCACAGTCTCATTTTCACGGGCATTCTGTAGTGTACGTACTTCTTTCTGCAATCGTTCAAGTTCTTTTTGCATACTGCGCAAGGAATCAACGACCGGATCGGGCAATTGCTGACTGAGGCGATCTACCCGTCGGCCATCCTGTTTAACAATTCTGCCCGGTATACCTACCACGGTGCTATTGGAAGGGACCTCCTTAAGCACAACGGAGTTTGCCCCAATGTTGCTTTGATCCCCCACGCTAAATGAACCCAGCACTTTGGCTCCGGATGAGATAACCACATTATTGCCAATGGTCGGATGTCTCTTTCCTTTTTCTTTCCCTGTTCCGCCGAGTGTAACCCCCTGATAGATAACAACATCATCGCCAATCTCACATGTTTCCCCAATAACGACGCCCATTCCATGGTCAATAAACAACCGATTTCCGATCGTAGCTCCAGGATGTATCTCAATTCCTGTCATGAATCGACTTACCTGTGAAATGAACCTGGCGAACGAGAACCATCTTCGTTTGTATAAAAAATGTGCAATCCGGTGTGCCCATATCGCGTGCAGCCCTGAGTAGGTAAATACCACTTCAAACCATCCCCGGGCTGCCGGATCGTTCTCAAACACCGCCTGGATATCTGATCTGATCTTCTTGAACATGCTCGTTCCCCTCTTGTTCAGGTTCCCGTCCTCCGGCTTACCGGACGGCGCGTTCCTTGGTAGTGTACTGCACACTCGCCTAAACAAAAAACGCCCCTGCAGCATTTAGCTGCAGAGGCGTTTATCGCGGTCCCACTCTGCTCGGTCCATTCTTAAATAGAATGAGCCCTCAAGCGGTTTGGTAACGGAAACCAATCGTCACAACCTATCCTAACGTTTTCCCATGTCATGATCGACAAAGGCGGGGCTGGATTCGGCTATGCAGCTCACGGGTGCATTTCGACTGATGGACAGTGGATGGCTCACAGCCACCGCAACCAAAGAAATCTTTCTTTGCCACGGGACCATCCTCTCTGAATCTGTCCGGGTCAGTCTACTTCTCCCAATCTTTGCTGTTCTATTAGATAAATCATATCAATTATTCGTTGTGTTGTTATTATAGCGAAAAGGCCTCAGACTGACAACAGCCTCCTACGTAATCTATACTTCATAGACTGCGTTCAGATTCCAAATAAATGGAATGTCCTCAACTAAGATTATTTTACTTGTGCAAGCAAACGTTCGATCACCGTATCCCGACCCAGAAGTACGATCGTTTGGTTCAGATCCCGTCCATGTGTCTGTCCAGTCAAGGCTACACGAATTGGCATAAAGAGCTGTTTGCCCTTAAAGCCGGTTTCTTTCTGTACTTCCTTGATCAATGCAGCCATTTTGCTCGGAGTAAACTCTTCGCTTGCCTGTACTTTATCCGCAAATGCCTTCAGTACGGTTGGCACCTGCTCCTCCGCAAGCACTGCTTCTCCTTCACTTTCAAGCTCCAGATTGGAACGGAAGAATACTTCCGACAATTCGACAATATCAGAGGCAGAATTCATTTGCTCCTGGTACAGGTGTACCAGAGTATAAGCCCATTCTTTTTGTTCAGCAGACAGCTCGGAAGAAATACGTCCAGCCTTTTGCAGATGCGGAATGGCCATTTCGGCAATCCGTTCCGGGTCAGCATGTTTGATATAGTGGTTGTTCAAGTGAGCCAGCTTGTGGGTATCAAATACCGCAGGGCTCTTGGACAGGCGTTTCGTATCAAAAATGGAGATCAGCTGCTCTTGCGAGAAGATCTCTTCTTCCCCTTCCGGCGACCAGCCAAGCAGGGAAATGAAGTTAAACATCGCTTCAGGCAAATAGCCGAGCTGATCATACTGCTCAATAAACTGAATAACGGATTCATCCCGTTTACTCAGCTTCTTGTGATTTTCATTCACGATCAGCGTCATATGGCCGAATTGCGGCGGCTCCCAGCCAAGCGCTTCATAGATCATCAGTTGACGCGGCGTGTTCGAGATGTGATCTTCCCCACGCAGGACGTGGGAGATCTTCATCAAGTGATCATCCACAGCAACGGCATAGTTGTATGTGGGAATGCCGTCTTTTTTCACAATGACGAAGTCACCGGATTCCTTGCTGTTGAACGAGATTGTGCCTTTAACCATATCATCAAACGTATATGTGCGCTCTTCCGGCACACGGAAACGAATACTCGCTACACGGCCTTCCGCTTCAAACGCACTAATTTGCTCTGGAGTCAGGTCACGGTGTTTGCCAGAATAACGCGGTGTTTCTCCACGTGCTGACTGTTCCTCGCGCTCTTGCTCCAATTCTTCTTCCGTGCAGAAGCAACGGTAAGCCAGACCTTTATCCAGCAATTCCTGCGTATATTTACGATAGAGGTCCAGACGTTCCGTTTGACGGTATGGTCCGTATTCTCCGCCCACGTCAATACTTTCGTCCCACTCAATTCCGAGCCATTTCAGGTATTTCAGTTGGCTTTCTTCACCACCGGCAATATTCCGTTTCACGTCCGTATCTTCAATACGAATAATGAATTTACCGTTATTATGTTTGGCATATAAATAGTTAAACAGCGCCGTACGGGCATTCCCGATATGCAGGTGTCCCGTTGGGCTCGGCGCGTAACGCACACGAATATCCGTGCTCATATGATCCCCTCCGTCACTAATTTATTGATGATATCACACACGTACAAGGCAAACAACGGACTGAGCGGCAATGCCCTCTCCCCGTCCAGGGAATCCCAGTTGCTCTGTTGTGGTTGCTTTCACGTTCACCTGTGTTACATCCGCTTCCAGTGCCTTGGCAATAACCTCAGCCATCTGTGGGATGTAAGGAGCCATCTTCGGCTTTTGGGCAATAATCGTTGAGTCAATATTCCCCAACTTATAACCGCGATCCTTCACAAGCTGCCATACATGCTCCAGCAATTTCAGGCTGTCGGCATCTTTGAATTCCGGATCGGTATCCGGGAAATGCTTGCCAATATCCCCGAGTGCCAGCGCACCCAAAATAGCATCACTAATCGCGTGCAACAGCACGTCTGCGTCCGAGTGACCCAGCAGTCCTTTTTCATAAGGAATCGTTACTCCGCCAATAATACACGGGCGTCCCTCTACCAGCTGATGTACATCAAATCCCTGTCCTACACGTATCATCGCTTCTTCTCTCCCCCCAGCAAAAACGCAGCATATTGCAAATCTTCCGGCGTTGTTAATTTGATATTGGTATAATTGCCTTCCACAACCTTGACCGACATTCCCTGACGTTCAGCCAGCATGGCATCATCTGTCCCCAGAAATCCGTCCTGCTCGGCTGATTCGTAGGCGGAGAGCAGGGAAGAAAGACGAAAAGCCTGCGGGGTTTGAATGCTCCACAGACTGCTGCGGTCTGGCGTCGCCGTAACGACTCCTTCCGCATTCACTTGTTTGATCGTATCCTTCACGGGAACCGCAAGTACAGCTGCTCCACCACCGGCTATGGCGGCCGCCATGCATCCCTTGATCTGCTCATGGTTTACAAAAGGACGTACCCCGTCGTGAACGAGAACCCAATCCGTCCCAAGTGCCTCAAGGCCTTTATGGACAGAATGTTGTCTCTCTTTCCCTCCCGGGATAACACGGACACGTGAATCCAGTTGGTATTCTTTTACCCAATCCTGGCAACGTTCAACATCTACGGTTCCTGTGACCAGCACCATCTCGCGGATCTCGTCCAGCGCAGCAAATACCTCAAGCGTATGTATGAAAACGGGCTTGTCCTGCAGCAACAGAAACTGTTTGCTCTCGGTCGTCCCCATCCGGGTTCCGCGACCTGCTGCCACAATGACAACGCCCCACCCTTTATCCATGCTGCAATCCCTGCCTTGTCTGTCAGTTTATCGTCCAAAGATATACAATATCATTCAACGATACACTACCCATCATACCGCTTTATTGGGCTTTTTCCAACAGTTTCGGCTTGGCAAAAATCATTCGTCCTGCTGAAGTCTGCAACACACTGGTCACCAGCACTTCCATCATCATGCCGATATACTCGCGTCCGCCTTCCACAACGATCATTGTGCCATCATCCAGATAAGCTACACCTTGACCATGCTCCTTGCCATCCTTGATGATCTGCACCATGATCTCCTCACCTGGCAGAACAACCGGCTTAACCGCATTGGCGAGATCATTAATGTTCAACACAGATACACCCTGGAGTTCGCACACTTTGTTCAGGTTAAAGTCATTGGTGACCACTTTTCCCTGAAGCACTTTTGCCAGTTTAACCAGTTTGCTGTCCACCTCGGAGATTTCCTCGAAATCCCCCTCGTAGATCAGGACTTTTACATCAAGTTCCTTCTGGATTTTGTTCAAAATGTCCAGTCCACGCCGTCCTCTGTTCCGCTTGAGCAGATCCGATGAATCAGCAATATGCTGTAACTCCTCCAGAACAAATTCCGGAATTACGATCGTGCCTTCAATAAATCCGGTTTTGCATATATCAGCGATACGCCCATCGATAATAACACTGGTATCCAGAATTTTATGTTCTTCCATCCGTCTGTCCTCGTCCACCTCGGGATGACCCCATCGTCCAGACATCCAGAAGGCCCCCAGATCGTCTTTCTTCGCCATGGCAAGGGTATAACCGGAATAAGCACTAATCACCGTCAGCGCCACTTGCAGCACTTCTCCTGCCGTCCCCATCCATCCCACAACAGGGTAAAGTAACAAGGCCACGAGCAATCCTGCAACTGTACCTGCGGCACCTGCAGCCAATTCGTTCATAGGTACTTTTGCCAATGAGTCAATTCCACTATGCAACCTGTCTGCCATCAATGTTCCACCAATATTACATACAGCCATAAACATTACAGCTCCCAGCAGCGTTGATATACCAGCTCCCAGTAATCCTGCTGACTGAATCCACTCCGCCATCCATGGGACCGATTTTCCTGCCAGATGATATGCCGTGTAGCCGAACCATGCACCGCACAATCCTGTAAAAGTTAAAATGCCTTTTTTCCACATTAGTCCCTGCACCTCCTTCAATGTATCTTGATCTTTATATCCAGTATGATCCAATTCCTGAATTGCTAATCCCATCTGGAAGAACTTTTTGGAAATGTTGCAATCGTCAGTTGAAAGTAGGTAAATTATTGGCATATAATGAATTCAATTCATATCCCGAGGTGAGTGGCAAAATGAGTACGCTAAGTTTACAGGCTTTCCAGGATCAAGTTTCTGAACTGTTGTTGCGTCATCGCAGCCTGATTGATGTACTGTCCAAAACGGGACAAGCCGGAGCGTCTGTTAACCGTGCCGTGTCCAAAGCCATTACCGAATGCGGCTGCATTGAGCTGCACGCCACCAAGCAGAAATATGCCCCGGAGAGCGATATCGCTCAAACCAAGGGCCTGCTGGAAACGCATGTGGAAGGTGAGTTGTGTGAGAACTGCAGAGAGGTCATCAGCTCTGAGCTAGGGCGGAACCTGTTCTACATGTCGGCTCTCTGCAATCTGCTGGACATTAACATGGAAGAGGTCGTAAATCACGAATCACAGAAGTGTTCAACGTTAGGGATGTTTAATCTGTCGTAAGAAGATATGTATGTCGTTCGCAAGGGTTTCTTTTACCGTAAATAGATCTGAATAAACAAAAAGCACGCATTCTCCAGTTCAGGAGAGTACGTGCTTTCTTTATATAGTGTCTGTCCCCGAGGCGACTTAACGATCGGAAGGACGGGAAGATTTCTCATCCTTGCGCTTTTTCGCCCGACTACGTGAGGCCGCTGTTCGCACATTATGCTTCATTCCATACAGGGCGTATAACACCAACGGAATAAAGATCAATTTGGATAACTGCTCCGGGAAAATAACGGCTACGGCTATGGCAAATAACACAACCCATGGTGCAATCCAGATTGCCTTTCGTGGCAAACCGACCTTTTTGAAATTGGGATATTTAAGCGAACTCACCATCAGATACGATAACAGCAATGTAGCAATCATCATGCTAACCGGGCCAATATCCTTATTGAACAAGGACAGTGTGGCCAGTACCCCGCCGGCTGCCGGTATCGGCAGACCTGTGAAGTATCCAGGAATACCCGGACGAACGTTAAACCGTGCAAGACGAATGGCTCCACAGATCGGAAAAGCCGCTGTTGCAATCCAGGCGAGGATCGGCATCGACTCTTGAAACGACACCATAAATATGATCAGAGCTGGTGCTGCACCAAAGGAAACCATGTCAGACAAGGAATCAAGTTCCTTACCGAATTCACTTTGGGCATTAAGTGCACGTGCCACTCGGCCATCCAGACCATCAAGCAGCATCGCTACAATGACCATAATGGCAGCCAAACTGTAATTTCCATCAATCGCAAGCAAAATTGCCATCATTCCAAGAAACAGATTACCCAGGGTAAAGAGATTCGGAATGAATCTGGTTAGCATCGTTGTTTCACCTCATCCATTTCAAGCCTTTATATAGGCAAACCCTTACATCTGTCTGTCGATAAACATTTGCTCCTGCAAACGTTTGAGGCCTTCCTTAATGGTCCGGGCACGAACTTCACCAATACCATCCACTTCGTCCAGTTCTTCAATTGTAGCCATAATAACATGAGGCAATTGTTCGAATTGATCCACCAGGTTATGGATAATGACATTGGGCAGGCGGGGGATCTTATTTAATACCCGGTATCCGCGAGGTGCAACCGAATCCTCTGAAGTGGCCGCCGATGAAGGATAACCGAGCAGACGGACAATATGATGTGCATCCAACAACTCATCGTCCGACAATCTTTTCAGTCCCACAATAATTTCACGGATTTTGTCATCACTGTCGTCACGGGCATAGTCTTTATACAATAACCAGGCTTCTTCTTCCGTTGTACCCACGAGCTCTTCCATTTGCATGGAGATGAGTCGTCCCTCATTCCCGAGTTCATGAATATATCGTTTGATCTCCGTTTTGATCCGCATCACCATTTCGGTACGCTGAATCACATTAACCACTTCAGGAATCGTCACCAGTTCCTCAAATTCAGAGGCACTCAGATTCGTAAGAGACTGTGTTAATACCGCTTTGTATTTCTCCAGGGTTTGAATCGCTTGATTCGCTTTGGTCAAAATAACCCCAATTTCCTTGAGGGAATAACGAAGTGTTCCCTGATACAAGGTAATGATATTCCGACGCTGTGATATGGATACGACCAATTTACCCGTTTGCTTTGCTACACGCTCTGCCGTCCGGTGACGAATCCCCGTCTCTGATGAAGAGATAGATGAATCCGGGATTAACTGGGTATTGGCGTAAAGAATACGCTTCAAATCTTCGCTAAGAATAATGGCACCATCCATCTTGGCGAGTTCGTACAGGTAGTTTGGGGAGAAATCACAGTTAATCGAGAATCCCCCGTCCACCACTTCCATGACTTCAGGGCTGTATCCTACAACAAGCAGTGCGCCCGTCTTGGCGCGCAGCACATTTTCCAGACCTTCGCGGAAAGGTGTACCTGGTGCGATCAGCCTTAACAACTCATTCATATTATCCAGTTGGCTCATATCTTTCATCTTGTTATGCCCCCTAATCTAAAGCAACCGCTAGTGCATCTGCCACGGTATTCACACCGATCAGTTGTATCCCGCGAGGATGTTTCCAGCCCTTTAAGCTTTTTTCCGGTAAAATGACTCGTTTGAAGCCCAACTTTGCGGCTTCCTTCACTCGTTGTTCGGCCCGTGATACGGCTCGAACTTCACCTGTCAGACCGATCTCGCCAAAGATGACGTCGTCCGGCTTGGTCGGTACATCTCTCAAACTGGATGCAATGCTGACGGCAACCGCCAAATCTACAGCGGGCTCATCCAATCGTACTCCACCAGCCACGTTCAGATACGCATCCTGGGTCTGTAAGAACATACCCATCCGTTTCTCCAGCACTGCGATGATCAGATTTAATCGATGCAGATCTACCCCTGTTGCCATACGGCGGGGAGAAGGGAAATGGGTGGTTGAGATCAACGCCTGCAATTCCACGAGCAGAGGGCGTGTACCCTCCATACTGGCAACTACCGTTGAACCTGCTACACCCAGTGGACGTTCTGACAAAAAGAGTTCGGACGGATTGCCCACCTCACGAAGTCCATCCTCACCCATTTCAAAAATACCAATCTCATTGGTGGAACCAAAACGGTTCTTCACCGCACGCAGCAGGCGATACGTATGATGCCGTTCTCCTTCAAAATAAAGCACGCAATCCACCATATGTTCTAACATACGTGGACCGGCAATGGCACCTTCTTTGGTAACATGCCCCACAAGAACCGTTGCAATGCCTCTGCCTTTAGCAATCCGCATGAACCTTGACGTACATTCCCTTACCTGTGCTACACTACCCGGCGCACTGGTAACTTCGGGAAGATATACCGTCTGAATGGAGTCGATGACCAGAAAATGCGGCTGGATCTGATCCACCGCTTCCTCTACGCGTTCCATATTGGTTTCACACAATACATACAACTCGGCAGAGAGTGCCCCGAGGCGGTCTGCCCGCAATTTAGTCTGCTTGACTGATTCCTCACCGGAAACATATAACACACGCAAACCCGAATGCGTCAAAGCATGGGACGTCTGCAACATCAACGTTGATTTACCGATACCCGGATCTCCGCCCACCAGAACGAGTGAACCCGGAACAATTCCGCCACCCAATACCCGGTTCAACTCTCCGATTCCAGTCTGTACACGCGGTTCCTGACCGCTATCTATATCTATGATAGGAAGCGGTTTATCTTTACTGTCAAACAGAGGAGAATTTCTCCCTTGTGTTTTGACCACCGTCTCTGTTTCTTCCACCATTGAATTCCATGACTGACAACCCGGACACTTACCGTACCACTTGGGGGCTTCATAGCCGCATTCCGTACATTGAAACTTGGTTTTAACTTTGGCCACTTCAGCACTCCTATAATTTAGTTTTATAACAGCATTTTGCATTATTCGACGAATTTCACCCAAACTCCCTGACGTGCAGGGTTACTAAAAGTTTACCATTGTTTGAGATTTTTCGTAAAGGATTATCGCAAACTTTACACATGTTCCTGACATAATCATGTCCGTCTTCTGTCCAAAGTGCAAAAAATCCTCCCCGGCCGAAGCCGAGAAGGATTTGATTATGGAATAAGGATTAATACAAGCTGAAGCTCACTCCAAAGCTTGATGTATATTATTTGGTTTCGATTTCCTCATTGGACGGAACGACCACGTCTTTTTTCGTAACAGACAGTGCACCGTTCTCTTCGTCGATGAGCAATGAATCCCCTTTGGTTACGTTACCTGTGAGCAACTCTTCGGACAATTTGTCCTCAATATGCTTTTGGATCGCCCGACGAAGCGGACGCGCACCGTAAGCTGGATCAAAGCCTGACTTCGCAAGGAAAGACTTGGCATTATCAGTGAGTTCGAAATCGACCTCATGTTCGAGCAGTCGTTTACGAAGTTCTTCACTCATAAGCGTAACAATTTCAGCGATGTGTTTTTCTTCGAGTGAGTGGAACACGATAATTTCATCAATCCGGTTAAGGAACTCTGGACGGAAGCTTTTCTTCAGCTCATCCATCACTTTCCCCTTCATGTTGTCATAATCCGCTCCTGCATCTACAACTGCAGTGAAGCCCAGTGTAGAGTTACGTTTGATCGCTTCGGCACCCACGTTGGATGTTAGAATGATCAGCGTATTGCGGAAGTCAACGACGCGACCTTTGGAATCCGTCAGTCGACCATCCTCAAGCACTTGTAACAAGATATTGAATACTTCTGGATGTGCTTTCTCGATTTCATCGAGCAGGACTACGGAATATGGTTTGCGACGAACTTTCTCTGTCAGCTGGCCACCTTCTTCGTACCCAACATATCCTGGAGGCGCTCCGACAAGTCGGGAAGTCGAGTGCTTCTCACCATACTCGGACATATCAATCCGGATTACTGCATTTTCATCGCCGAACATCGCTTCAGCCAGAGCACGAGCAAGTTCTGTTTTACCTACCCCTGTAGGACCGAGGAAAATGAATGAACCCATCGGACGTTTCGGATCTTTAAGTCCTGCACGAGCACGACGAACCGCACGGCTGACAGACTTCACTGCCTCATCCTGACCGATGACACGTTCATGTAGAATAGACTCCAGATTCATCAGACGCTGTGTCTCTTCTTCTTTCAGTTGGTTCACAGGGATTCCTGTCCAGCTGGCTACCACTTGTGCGATATCCTCAGGAGTAACCTCGGAATCGGTGCGACCTTGTTTCTCTTTCCACTGGTTCTTCGTTACATCCAGCTCTTCACGAATTTTTTGTTCCGTATCACGCAGAGCTGCTGCTTTTTCGAACTCCTGACTTTGAACTGCAGCGTCTTTTTCCTTACGGATATCTTCCAGACGGCTTTCCAGTTGTTTCAGGTTTGGTGGGATCGTGTAAGAGTTCAATCTTACTTTGGAACCCGCTTCATCAATCAGATCAATCGCTTTGTCTGGCAAGAAACGGTCTGTAATGTAACGGTCAGACAGTTTAACCGCCTGCACAATTGCTTCGTCCGTAATTTTCACACGGTGATGCGCCTCATAACGGTCACGCAAGCCATGTAAGATTTGAATCGCTTCTTCCGGAGAAGGCTGATCTACAGTAATCGGTTGGAATCGACGCTCAAGCGCTGCATCCTTCTCGATGTATTTACGATATTCATCCAGTGTTGTCGCACCGATACATTGCAATTCTCCACGAGCCAGAGCCGGTTTCAAAATGTTAGAAGCATCGATGGCACCTTCAGCTCCGCCTGCGCCAATCAAGGTATGCAATTCGTCGATAAACAGGACAATGTTACCTGCTTGGCGAATCTCATCCATGATTTTTTTCAGACGATCTTCGAACTCACCACGATATTTGGTTCCAGCGACTACAGAACCCATATCTAGGGTCATTACACGTTTGTCGCGCAATGTTTCCGGAATCTCATTTGCAATGATTTTTTGTGCAAGGCCTTCAGCAATCGCTGTTTTACCTACACCTGGCTCACCGATCAATACCGGGTTGTTCTTGGTACGACGGCTGAGCACCTGGATGACACGTTCAATTTCTTTACTACGCCCAATGACTGGGTCCAGGTTGTTCTCTCTCGCATAAGCCGTGAGGTCACGTGCCAGACTGTCTAGCGTTGGTGTGCTTACATTGGCAGGTGTGCCATTATGGCTGGATACAGCTTCACTGCTGCCAAGCAATTGCAGCACTTGTTGACGTGCTTTGTTCAGGCTAATTCCCAGGTTATTGAGCACACGTGCTGCAACACCCTCGCCTTCACGAATCAATCCGAGCAGGATATGCTCTGTGCCTACATAGGTATGGCCCAATTTTCGAGCTTCATCCATAGATAGTTCAATTACTTTTTTCGCACGTGGCGTATATGCAATGTTGGTAGGTTGCTCTTGGCCACGGCCAATCAGCGTTTCTACTTCATCCTGAATTTTTTCCAATCCGAGTCCCAGGCCGATCAGTGCTTTGGCTGCGATACCTTCGCCTTCACGAATGAGGCCGAGCAAAATATGCTCAGTACCGATGTTATTATGACCGAGACGGACAGCTTCTTCCTGCGCGAGTGCGAGCACCTTTTGGGCCCGTTCCGTAAATCTTCCAAACATCATATCTCCTGCACCTCCATGGTTTTGGATAAAACGAGGTCATGTAATGAAATAACCGTCGTATTCTTCATATCATTTTTGTTTGCAGCCGTGCTGCGAATAAAGTCATTTGGCATTTGTACATGCCTTATTATATAAAAGCCGCAATGCGGCATGAAACCATATTTCAATACAAAATCAGGCTAAACTAGGACTGCTTCGCTGCATTGATCGTATCACGAATCAACTGAGCTCGGTAGATATCTCGCTCATCTGTGCGCATATCTTCCCCGAATGTTTTCTGCAAAAATCCCGGCTGTGTCATCACATTCAACTCATTCATTACCGTGATGGACAGTCCATCCAACAAGCCGAGATCCACGCCAAGGCGTACATCCGATAAGCGCTGTGCAGCTTCCTTGGAATCAACAATAGCTGCATGAGACAATATGCCGTAAGAACGCATGACCCGATCCGTAATCCGAAGTCTGGAGTCGGTCATTAACCGTTCTCTGGCTGTACGCTCATGACCTATCATCTGTAACACAACACCATGCAGGTTCTCGATGACTTCCTGTTCGGTCTGTCCCAATGTAATCTGGTTCGAGATCTGGAACAGGTTACCCATCGCCTCGCTACCTTCACCGTATATCCCCCTTACAGTTAATCCTACTTGGGAAACTGCGGTTAAAATGCGGCCAATCTGCTGTGTCATCACCAGGGCAGGCAAGTGCATCATAACCGATGCTCTTACACCTGTACCTACATTAGTAGGACAGCTGGTTAAGTATCCTCTGCGGTCATCAAAAGCATAATCCACGTGCGCTTCAAAAGCATCATCTATTGCGGAAGCTTTCTCCCAGGCTTCCTTCACCTGGAACCCCGGATAGAGGCACTGGATACGAAGATGATCCTCTTCGTTAATCATAATACTGACAGACTCATCCTCACTGAGAATAACCGCACCATTCCTGGATTCATTCGCAAGACTTGGACTGATGAGGTGTTTCTCCACCAGCACCCGTTTGTCGAGTTCGTCAATATCGATCAGATCCAACGTATGAAAATCCCCAAAGGCATGAACGTCATCGTATTGAAGTACTTCGCTCAGCTTATTCAGCACCTCTTCCGATTGCTCATTGGAAGCCAGCATCGGAAACGGAACATGCTGAAGGTTGCGTGCAATCCGGACACGGCTGCTAATGACGATTTCGGAATCAGCCGCATCACTGCGCATCCAGTCGCTGAGCGCCTTCTCTGTAAAGCGCAGATTAGGCATTACGCATCCCTCCTACTCATGACAAACTTTACTCCTGAGCTATTCCTTTTTCAAGTCCTCTGATCTGGTCACGGATCTGGGCCGCCTCTTCAAATTCCTCTTGCGCGATACTCTCCTGGAGCTCCCGCTTCAGATCAGCGATTTGCCGTTTCACCTTGATGCGACCACCAGCTCGTGCAGGCACTTTGCCTACATGGGACGTATTACCGTGAACCCGCTTGAACAAAGGATCCAGACGGCTGTCAAAATATTTATAACATGAACTGCAGCCGAACCGGCCTATCTTGCTAAATTGTGCGTACGTCATACCACACTCTTCACATTGAAGTGCTTTTGCAGGTGGTGTTCCTGCCGATCCACTTTTGCTGGCTGGATCAAAATCAAGCAATCCGGACAACAAGTTGTGAATGGAAAACCCACCTGCTGTTCCAGGGATCATTTCCCCTTTTTCACGGGCACATGACTCACAAATATGGAATTCCGTCTTCTCCCCATTTACGATTTTCGTGAAATGAAGTGTCGCCGGACGTTTATTGCATTCTTGGCACAGCATATTGATGTACCTCCTTTGACCCCGATAGTTTTCATTTACCGAGCAAAGATATTAACATCGCCTTCAACATTCTGGCACGAATTTGATCCCGGTAAGGAAGTTTGACTAATATAACCTCTCTAGATACAGCAGCTCGCATCAACCCGGCTTCCCGCTTGCTCAAGAAGCGCGCTTCTTCCAATTGATAGATCAGACCTTCGGCAGCTGTCTGCCCGATCTCTTCACCAATACTATGGTGCAAATGATTATGCAGAGCTGATTGGGCCGGTAATTCAATACGCTGTATGCGAACATAACCACCACCGCCGCGTTTACTCTCTACCAGGTATCCCTTCTCGAGTGTAAAACGTGTGCTGATGACATAATTGATCTGGGAAGGTACACATGAGAATTGATCTGCCAGATCATTACGCTGAATTTCAACCATTCCTTCGGGACTTTCATGCAAAATACTCTTCAGATATCGTTCGATAATATCAGAGATATTACGCATCCAATCATCCTCCACTGTCTGAAACGTTAAGTCAATAAGGACCCACACGCCCCCACAGAGTACACCTTCTCTACCCATTTAACCAATCAGGGAAACAGCGAATCTTGCTTCCACAGGTGTCAATAGGAGAGCGAAGGAAGCACGAAGGTCCTTTAATATTCCCTTGATCCTCCGATGAGATGAATCCCGTATATTGGCGATCATGCATCAGATTGTAGAAAGAAAGCTACTTAAGTATTAAACCTTTAGTTGACTTTGACTTTCTTTGACTTTATAACCATTATAGCATATTTTGTGGTTTTGCCAAGTGGGGTCACTATTCATTTTTTACGATTTTACACGAAATATTCCCCAGACACAAAAAAACCTCCCCAAAATTGCTGGAGAAGTCCATTTGTCTTTCAATCACGCCGTATTTCTATATAAGCTAATCAAGTTAAATGGAGCAGTGGGAATAGTCATCAGAAGAAATCGAGCAAATAGGTTTCCCGTTCAGGAATCACTTGTTCCAAAGCCTTGATTGCTGCTTCTGGTCCGTGAATTCTTCCGATCCGTGCCATTTCCGTTGGTCTGCGATACCCCATCAGCACTGCGGTAAGGGATTGAATATCCACCTTAATGGTCTGATCATCAGTAATTGGTTCCGAAGTTTTCCATATGGACGCTGTTCCGTTCATTGCCACGTTTAATTGCCATACCCCTTCATTCCATGGAGCGTGTGCATCTTCTACCTGAAGAACAATCTGCAACGGTGAGTCCTGATTTGCAAAGGGATACTGGGATATAAACTGCTCCACACTAACGATACGCGCCATAAAATAAGGTACAATCTCCTGCTGAATCCTCGGGTTATCCAATTGGAAGGCAAGTGTATCACTGGCAGGTGCCTGCAACGTAACTTCCTCGATCATGGAATCATGGTTAGCAATGAAGGTCCACAGTCCTTGCCTAGCCTCTTCGTTCAGATAGATGATCTCTTTAATAGTAAACTTATTTTCCTTAACCTCATATAAAAGATAACCTTGTGCTGCATCAGCTTCATCGTAATATACAGCCTTCTGGCTGCTTCCATTAACCAGAACTGAATTCTCCCACCTTGCATCATCCCGAACCAGAGTTCCGTTATAACGCTCAGCATAAGCACTGTATACTTCCTTTAATATGCTGAGGCCCGGATCCCCACGCCGAATTGTTCCAGGTGTCGCTTTTTTCATAGGCAAATGAGCTGTAGGTACTTTATAACGTTTAAATTCAACATACGTCTCCCATCCATACTTCCGATAGAAACCAAAAGAGAATGGATGCAAGAATGATATGCTCTGTTTGTTGCGATTCATTTCTTCCAACGCATGCTTCAGTAGACCCGCTACCCAGCCTTTGCGTCTATACTCTGGCCAGGTGGCTACACCCGCAATACCGCCCATCTCGAACGCTCTGCCATGAATATAGGTGTGAAAAGGAATGATGTGAAGTTTGGCTCCTAGCTGCCCGTCCTCATATACACCCCATATATCTTGTGACGAAAACTGACTCCGCCGCTTTTCTTTTTGTTCATCATTCATTACCACCTGAAAAGCATATTCGGAGAGTGCCATCGCTGGTTCAAAATCATCTACCGTCAATTTCTGAATTTCCATGTTGTCCTACACCCCATTCGCTAGAGTTATTATCAATCCAAATCATAGCCTGATATGTGATATATGTACCCCTTAGAGTGTGTCAGAGGATTCTTACAAAGTCAAATAAGAGATGCTTTCGCATCCCCTTAAATAAACAAATAAAAACCACCACCGAATAACATCGGCAGTGGTTCTTCGCTTGGCGGCGTCCTACTCTCCCAGGACCCTGCGGTCCAAGTACCATCGGCGCTAGAGGGCTTAACGGTCGTGTTCGGGATGGGTACGTGTGGAACCCCTCCGCCATCGCCACCAAACGCGATTTGTCGAAGCATAGCTTCTTGAAATCAGATATGGAACTGAAAATCATACACACGTTCTGTGATGTACCCATTTTCATTTCAGAGATCATTCTCTGAAAACTAGATTCGAAACGAAACACGCGAATTATCACTTGCTATTGGATAAGCCCTCGACCGATTAGTACTGGTCAGCTCCATGCATTGCTGCACTTCCACCCCCAGCCTATCTACCTCGTCGTCTTCAAGGGGTCTTACATACTGGGAAATCTCATCTTGAGGGGGGCTTCACGCTTAGATGCTTTCAGCGTTTATCCCGTCCGTACATAGCTACCCAGCGGTGCTCCTGGCGGAACAACTGGTACACCAGCGGTACGTCCATCCCGGTCCTCTCGTACTAAGGACAGCTCCTCTCAAATTTCCTACGCCCACGACAGATAGGGACCGAACTGTCTCACGACGTTCTGAACCCAGCTCGCGTACCGCTTTAATGGGCGAACAGCCCAACCCTTGGGACCTACTTCAGCCCCAGGATGCGATGAGCCGACATCGAGGTGCCAAACCTCCCCGTCGATGTGGACTCTTGGGGGAGATAAGCCTGTTATCCCCAGGGTAGCTTTTATCCGTTGAGCGATGGCCCTTCCATGCGGTACCACCGGATCACTAAGCCCGACTTTCGTCCCTGCTCGACTTGTAGGTCTCGCAGTCAAGCTCCCTTATGCCTTTGCACTCTTCGAATGATTTCCAACCATTCTGAGGGAACCTTTGGGCGCCTCCGTTACTCTTTAGGAGGCGACCGCCCCAGTCAAACTGCCCACCTGACACTGTCCCCGCACCGGATTACGGTACCAGGTTAGAACCTAGATACGATCAGGGTGGTATCCCAACGTTGCCTCCACAGAAGCTTGCGCTCCTGCTTCAAAGGCTCCCACCTATCCTGTACAGATCGTACCCAAATTCAATATCAAGCTGCAGTAAAGCTCCATGGGGTCTTTCCGTCTTGTCGCGGGTAACCTGCATCTTCACAGGTATTAAAATTTCACCGGATCTCTCGTTGAGACAGCGCCCAAGTCGTTACGCCATTCGTGCGGGTCAGAATTTACCTGACAAGGAATTTCGCTACCTTAGGACCGTTATAGTTACGGCCGCCGTTTACTGGGGCTTCGGTTCACAGCTTCGGGATTACTCCCTAACCACTCCCCTTAACCTTCCAGCACCGGGCAGGCGTCAGCCCGTATACTTCGCCTTACGGCTTCGCACAGACCTGTGTTTTTGCTAAACAGTCGCTTGGGCCTTTTCACTGCGGCCCCCTCGTGCTATTCACACTACCGGGGCACCCCTTCTCCCGAAGTTACGGGGTCATTTTGCCGAGTTCCTTAACGAGAGTTCTTCCGCGCGCCTTAGAATACTCTTCTCGCCTACCTGTGTCGGTTTGCGGTACGGGCACCTTCACCTGGCTAGAGGCTTTTCTTGGCAGTGTGAGATCATGACCTTCGCTACTACAATTTTCGCTCCCCATCACAGCTCAGCCTTACAATGTGCGGATTTGCCTACACATCAGCCTTACTGCTTAGACGGACATCCATCAGTCCGCGTCACTACCCTACTGCGTCCCCCCATTGCTCATAACGGCTTACGGTGGTACAGGAATTTCGACCTGTTGTCCTTCGACTACGCCTTTCGGCCTCGCCTTAGGTCCCGACTTACCCTGAGCGGACGAGCCTTCCTCAGGAACCCTTAGGCTTTCGGCGGATCAGATTCTCACTGATCTTTTCGTTACTCATACCGGCATTCTCACTTGTATAATGTCCAGCGCTCCTTACGGTACACCTTCAACCCTTATACAACGCTCCCCTACCCCTGATGCATTGCATCAAGCCATAGCTTCGGTGGTGTGTTTAGCCCCGTTACATTTTCGGCGCAGAGTCACTCGACCAGTGAGCTATTACGCACTCTTTCAATGGTGGCTGCTTCTAAGCCAACATCCTGGTTGTCTGTGCAACTCCACATCCTTTCCCACTTAACACACACTTGGGGACCTTAGCTGATGGTCTGGGCTGTTTCCCTTTTGACAATGGATCTTAGCACTCACTGTCTGACTCCCGGAAGTAAGTCTATGGCATTCGGAGTTTGACTGAGCTTGGTAACCCTTGCGGGCCCCGCACCCAATCAGTGCTCTACCTCCACGACTCTGTTTTCCGAGGCTAGCCCTAAAGCTATTTCGGGGAGAACCAGCTATCTCCGAGTTCGATTGGAATTTCTCCGCTACCCCCACCTCATCCCCGCATTTTTCAACATGCGTGGGTTCGGGCCTCCAGTGCGTGTTACCGCACCTTCACCCTGGACAGGGGTAGATCACCCGGTTTCGGGTCTACGTCCACGTACTAAGTCGCCCTATTCAGACTCGCTTTCGCTGCGGCTCCGGCTCTTCACCTTAACCTTGCACGGGAACGTAACTCGCCGGTTCATTCTACAAAAGGCACGCCATCACCCCTAAAACGGGCTCTGACTTTTTGTAAGCACACGGTTTCAGGTTCTATTTCACTCCCCTTCCGGGGTGCTTTTCACCTTTCCCTCACGGTACTGCTTCACTATCGGTCGCTAGGAAGTATTTAGCCTTGGCAGATGGTCCTGCCGGATTCATACGGGGTTTCACGTGCCCCGCACTACTCGGGATCCGTCTCGGAGGGAACCAACTTTCAATTACAGGGCTTTTACCTTCTTTGGCGGGCCTTTCCAGACCTCTTCGCTTAACCGGTTCCTTTGTAACTCCATGTGAGACGTCCCACAACCCCAAAGAGCAAGCTCCTTGGTTTGGGCTTCTCCGCGTTCGCTCGCCGCTACTGACGGAATCACTATTGTTTTCTCTTCCTCAGGGTACTTAGATGTTTCAGTTCCCCTGGTATGCCTCTGCACAACCTATGTATTCAGTTGTGAGTAACTGGAAATTACCCCAGCTGGGTTTCCCCATTCGGACACCCCCGGATCAAAGCTTGCTTACAGCTCCCCGAGGCAGTTTCGTTGTTCGCCACGTCCTTCATCGGCTCCTAGCGCCTAGGCATCCTCCGTGTGCTCTTAGTAGCTTAACCAGTTTGCTCCGGTTTTGGCTGCTCGCTTCCCTTGTTTTGGACTACGTCCAAAGCCAAAAGTCACTCCCATCCAATACCATCGCAAAAGCAATTAAGTACCAATTTATTAAACTTGTTTAACACAAGTTCAGCTAAAAAGGAATGTTCTAATTCGCGTTTGTTTCGTTTCGATATCTAGTTTTCAAAGAACAAGCCAAATAGATGAAATTGTTTGGTGGAGCCAAGCGGGATCGAACCGCTGACCTCCTGCTTGCAAGGCAGGCGCTCTCCCAGCTGAGCTATGGCCCCTCAAATTCCATCAAAACTGAACAAATGGATAAGTAACTGTGTTGCTGGTGCAGGTTCTAAGAACCTGCGTATTTGAATGTTTCCGTTGCAGGAAACGATTCTCCATAGAAAGGAGGTGATCCAGCCGCACCTTCCGATACGGCTACCTTGTTACGACTTCACCCCAATCATCTATCCCACCTTCGGCGGCTGGCTCCTTGCGGTTACCCCACCGACTTCGGGTGTTATAAACTCTCGTGGTGTGACGGGCGGTGTGTACAAGACCCGGGAACGTATTCACCGCGGCATGCTGATCCGCGATTACTAGCAATTCCGACTTCATGCAGGCGAGTTGCAGCCTGCAATCCGAACTGAGACCGGCTTTGTTGGGATTGGCTCCATCTCGCGATTTCGCAGCCCGTTGTACCGGCCATTGTAGTACGTGTGTAGCCCAGGTCATAAGGGGCATGATGATTTGACGTCATCCCCACCTTCCTCCGGTTTGTCACCGGCAGTCTATCTAGAGTGCCCACCCGAAGTGCTGGCAACTAAATATAAGGGTTGCGCTCGTTGCGGGACTTAACCCAACATCTCACGACACGAGCTGACGACAACCATGCACCACCTGTCTCCTCTGTCCCGAAGGAAAGATACATCTCTGTATCGGTCAGAGGGATGTCAAGACCTGGTAAGGTTCTTCGCGTTGCTTCGAATTAAACCACATACTCCACTGCTTGTGCGGGTCCCCGTCAATTCCTTTGAGTTTCAGTCTTGCGACCGTACTCCCCAGGCGGAGTGCTTAATGTGTTAACTTCGGCACCAAGGGTATCGAAACCCCTAACACCTAGCACTCATCGTTTACGGCGTGGACTACCAGGGTATCTAATCCTGTTTGCTCCCCACGCTTTCGCGCCTCAGCGTCAGTTACAGCCCAGAGAGTCGCCTTCGCCACTGGTGTTCCTCCACATATCTACGCATTTCACCGCTACACGTGGAATTCCACTCTCCTCTTCTGCACTCAAGTCACCCAGTTTCCAGTGCGATCCGGGGTTGAGCCCCGGGATTAAACACCAGACTTAAATGACCGCCTGCGCGCGCTTTACGCCCAATAATTCCGGACAACGCTTGCCCCCTACGTATTACCGCGGCTGCTGGCACGTAGTTAGCCGGGGCTTTCTTCTCAGGTACCGTCACCTTGAGAGCAGTTACTCTCCCAAGCGTTCTTCCCTGGCAACAGAGCTTTACGATCCGAAAACCTTCATCACTCACGCGGCATTGCTCCGTCAGGCTTTCGCCCATTGCGGAAGATTCCCTACTGCTGCCTCCCGTAGGAGTCTGGGCCGTGTCTCAGTCCCAGTGTGGCCGATCACCCTCTCAGGTCGGCTACGCATCGTCGCCTTGGTGAGCCGTTACCTCACCAACTAGCTAATGCGCCGCAGGCCCATCCCCAAGTGACAGATTGCTCCGTCTTTCCAGTTCCCTTCAGGCGAAGAAAACAATTATTCGGTATTAGCTACCGTTTCCGGTAGTTGTCCCAAACTTGAGGGCAGGTTGCCTACGTGTTACTCACCCGTCCGCCGCTAACTATCAGAGAAGCAAGCTTCTCATCAAGTCCGCTCGACTTGCATGTATTAGGCATGCCGCCAGCGTTCGTCCTGAGCCAGGATCAAACTCTCCAATAAAGTATTGAAAAGAGCGATAAGCTCATTTTGAATCTGACGATTCATTGTGAATCAAAAGTTACTATCCATTTGTTCAGTTTTCAAGGAACTTGTATGTCCGTTTATGTTGATGTTTGTCAACCGGACAGGAATCTTATCATATCATGTTAACTAACTTACTGTCAACACTTTGTTTTCGTCATCTTTCAAATGATTATGACAATCATTCGTTTGAAGCGACAAGAAATAATATATCACGTAGTGATTTATTTAGCAAGCATTTTTAATCAACCTTTTGATATCATGATATCTTCATCTACGGTGTCTTGTCTCCAACCTGAATTCGACAGATTAGCACATTCTCTGAACCCAAGATGGGATAACGATCCCCTCCCTTCTGTTCGTTTGAAGAAAGTGATCCAAAAACTCTATAATAAGGTATATAGATATAGAGATAAGGTTAAGCAGTCACGTGTACTACTTTCATAAGTAGCCCATGAACAATCGTATAACCATCTCGCATTGCACCTTTACACAGATCACGTACTCCATTCACAGCTAGCTATTACATATTAAAGTTCTGAATAAACTCATTACTAACCTATATGGGGTGATCGCACTTGAAGCAATGGTTAAAGAACAGACGCAAAGGTTACGGCAAAAAGTTGGTTTCCATCCATGCTTGGAATGCCTGGATTGTTGTGATCCTTGCTATAACAGGTCTTATGCTGGTAGGCGGCTTTTGGCGCGAGATACTCGGAATTGGACGTGTCTGGTTAAAATGGCTACATATCATCGTTGGGCTAGCTATGCTGGCACCCGTAGTATATTACTTGATTTTGGCCGGAAAGCACTGGAAACAGCTTCGTAACAGACCATGGCAGAGGGTGAACACCATCTTTGTTCTTGCTCTGCTGGTAGGCTGGCTCCTCTCGGGTATTGTATTATGGCAGTTCAAGCTGGCTGGACCTCGATGGTCGAATGCTGCACTTTTGTTCCATGACCTGCTGACTTGGGTGGGCTTACCTTATATTATCTATCACTCCATCACTCGGACCAAATGGTTAAAGGACCCTGCACGTCGTGCGGTTAAAACCACTACAGCTTCAACACGAACTCAAAATACAGCTGATCCATCTGATTCAATATCGGATGAAAAAGAAACTCCAGCTGCTATATCTTCTTCCCAGTTTGATCGCAGTTCCGAGAGAGATCCCCTCAAATCTGTGGAGCGACCTCAACCGTTGTATACACGACGAGCTTTTATCCGCTCTGCTGTGGGGGTTGGTCTCGCCGTGACTCTTGGTCCTACTTTTATATCCTGGGTAGGACGAAATCTCAAGATCGATAATAGTATTGATAGCATGCTGGAGAACGATCCTAACCGTATGGTTCCTCTGCCACAACCGCTGTCCGCCTCTTCACCTCCCCTTGGAGGCGGGGCTGAAGGTCATTTCCGCGTATATACGGTTACGCCCATACCGTCCTTCTCCAATGCTAACTGGTCTTTCCGTATTGATGGATTGGTTGAACGGGCACAGGTCTGGAACTGGGAACAGTTCGTGAAGCTCGCGCGTACCGTACAGGTTAGTGATTTCCACTGTGTAACGGGCTGGTCTGTATATAAAAATACTTGGGAAGGCATTTCTCTTGCACAGCTTTTGAAACAAGCCGGGGTCAAACCGGAAGCTCATAGTGTGAAGTTTTATTCCGGTGATGGTGTATACACAGATGCGATTACGATGGATCAAGCACAAATGGAAGATATTATGGTCGCTGTCATGCATGATGGCAAACCCATCCCGGCTGATCTTGGCGGTCCGGTACGGCTCGTCATTCCTCAGATGTATGCCTATAAATCAGTAAAATGGCTAAATCGCATTGAACTCATCGACAGCGAACATATTGGTTACTGGGAAGAGCGAGGATATGATAAGGATGCATGGCTTACAGGCGCATCTCAGCGCATCCCTAACAATTTAAGTGGATCATGATCAGATAAGATTGATGAGCGTTCATTCGTTGTATCAAATAATTCAATAAACAGCAAAAGCCCCCGATCACATATTCGTGTCTTCGGGGGCCTTTTTCTTTTTCCTCATTATGAACTCTCTGATTACACTTTAACCCTGTGGGTTCAAAAGACGTACAAGTTCGTCCTCATCCTCAATCGTACGAATACCGAGATCATGGGCTTTGGTTAGTTTACTACCTGCCTTCTCTCCGGCAATAACCAAATCTGTCTTTTTCGACACACTGCCAGTCACCTTCGCTCCGAGCGCTTCCAGTCTTTGCGTTGCTTCTTCCCGCGTCAATTGGTGCAGCGTTCCGGTCAAGACGACCGTTTTACCACTGAAGAAGGAATCTTCCACAACAGCAACGGTTGGTGCCTCAGGTGCCTGTGCTTTCACACCCAAGTTAAGCATTTTCTCAATCGCAGCCTGTGTAAACGGATCTGCAAAGAAAGTTACGATGCTCTCTGCCACAATACCACCGACATCGGGTAGTTCAACCAGTTCTTCCACGGTTGCATTCATAATGGCGTGCAGATCTCGATAATGATCAGCGAGCATGCGCGTTGTCGATTTACCTGTGTTCGGAATACCCAGTGAGTATAAGAAGGAAGCCAAGTCTCTATCTTTACTAAGCTCCAGCGCAGCGATAAGGTTGTTCGCTTTCTTTTCCCCAAACCGCTCCAGCTTCACCAGATCATCAAACTGTAACGTATACAGGTCGGCAGGCTCACGTACGTTCAATTCATCATACAACTGAATCGCCGTTTTCTCACTGAACGTCTCGATGTCCATGGCATCACGGGAAGCAAAATGGGAAATACGTGCCACCGTTTGCGGTTTACACGCAAGTCTATTGTTACAGAACAGATGCGCTCCACGTTGCTCCAGTGGGAATCCACATGCAGGACACTGCTCAGGGAAGACGATCTCCTCGCCATCACTCTCCTCTGTCACTTTACCCAGAATTTCTGGAATGACATCATTGGAGCGACGGATAAAGACCCGAGTGCCCAGAGCAAACTTCAGATTTTTGCGCTCAATATCGCCGACATTGTTCAGCGTACAGTTCTGTACCGTTACCCCGGCAAGTTCAACCGGTTCTACGCGTGCCAGCGGAGTGACTTTGCCAGTACGGCCCACATTCCATACCACAGCGTTAAGAACCGTTGTGGTCTCTTCAGCCTCGAATTTATATGCCACCGCCCAGCGAGGGAATTTATCGGTATAACCCAGCACTTCGCGGGTGCGCATGTCCGTAATTTTGATAACAGCTCCATCGATCAGATAGTCCAGCTGACCCCGGTTCTCCTGAATCGCGGCCAGTTGTTCCATCACATCATCAAACTCATGGAAATAAGTAATCGACGGATTAACTTTGAAGCGGTTCTCACGCAGGAAGTCCATCATCTGCTGATGATTGGCAAACTGAATGTCATCCGAGTAACCTACATTATAAAAATAAGCATTCAGCCGACGCTCAGCCGTTGCCTTCGGATTAAGATTGCGCAGTGCTCCTGCTGCTGCATTACGCGCATTCTTGAGTGGTTCTGCCGCTGTCTCGTTGTATCGCTCCAGGACAGACAGGTTCATGATACCTTCACCCTGTACTTCAATCGTGCCGCTTGTGTAAGGAATTTTGAGCGGTACAGATCTGATCGTTCTCACCTGTGCCAAAATACCTTCGCCTACAGTACCGTTCCCTCGTGTGGAGGCTTGCACCAACTCACCGTTGGTGTACGTCAGGTTCAGCGTCAATCCGTCAAATTTCAACTCAATGACGTAACCTGGTTCCGGTAAAGGTGTATCGGGATTTTTGCTGTTATAGTCGTTGATCAGTTTCAGTACACGGGTATTCCAGCTGCGCAACTGCTCAATATTTTGCGCTTTGTCCAGACTCCATAATGAAGATAAATGGCGATGTGGGGTAAACCCTTTGAGCAGTTCGCCGCCCACACGCTGTGTTGGAGAATCAGGCAGAACCATGCCGCTTTCCTGTTCCAGCGTAACCAGTTCGTCGTACAGAAGATCATACTCCTTGTCGCTTATCTGTGGCTGATCCATCGTGTAGTACTGATAATTATGCTGGTTCAGCTCGGTAACGAGTTGCTCCATCCGGTGCATCGGGTCCATACAGGGCCATCCCTCCGTTAATTTGATCTATATATGTAAACGAACATTCCTCTTGCACTTAACCTCCGATAACAGAATAACTTTCCGATCGCTGTTATCCCCAGATTTCTTTTAATTCATTTTAAAAGGTAGACATCCGGGGATAAAGGCGAACGCTTTGCTTCTTCAAGTTATTTCTGTTCTCTCCGTTATCATGCAAAAGGAAGTTTCGTTCTTATTCTACTTTCGTAATTGGGGCAAAGCCGGCAAGCAAACGTTTCACACCCACCGGAGCCGGGAAGGCAATCTGCAGTTCGGTATCATTACCTGTCCCTTTGACCGCAACAATGGTGCCTGTCCCCCATTTGCCATGCTGTACTTTATCTCCTGCCTTGAATCCTGTTTCACCATCAGAAGCTACCGGCTTGGAAGCAGACGATGGCGTAGAGTATGTTGGGCGGTAGGTACTTGTGGTCACACGCGAAGTTGGCGTGGATGAGGTAGCAGATGAACCGCTCTTGCTTTGGTGATCAAAGAGCTTGGTGCCACCACCGAAGTTACTTCCTCCACTGGAACCTAGTCCACGTCCACCATATGAGCCGCCTCCGCTACTTCCGCGACGGTAACGATCACGAGCCATAGAGGTGTCTTCCTTCAGCTCATCAGGAATTTCATCCAGGAAGCGGGAAGGCGGGTTCGCTGTGGTACGTCCAAACAACGTCCGCATCTGTGCACAAGACAGGAAAAGTTGCTCTTCCGCACGGGTGATCCCTACATAAGCAAGTCGGCGTTCTTCCTCCAGCTCTTCATTGTCCATAAAGGCACGGCTATGCGGGAAGACTCCTTCCTCCATACCCACGATAAAGACAACCGGGAACTCCAGACCTTTGGCGCTATGCATGGTCATCAGGGTAACAGCGTCGCTCTGATCCTCCTCATCATCGTTCATGCTGTCGATGTCCGCAATCAATGCCAGATCGGTGAGGAACGAAACGAGAGTTTTGTCTTCATTATTTTTCTCAAATTCCATCGTTACCGACAGGAACTCTTCAATGTTCTCCAGCCGTGCACGAGATTCGAGTGTATTTTCATTTTGCATCTCAAGACGATATTGGCTCATCTCAAGGATCTTCTCGGTCAGTTCAGTTACAGACAGATATTCTACCATCTGATGCAGAGCAGCGATCATGTCATAGAACTCCACCAACGCATTACGCGTACGACCAGCAAAACCAAGATCATCCACGACCTGAAGTACTCGGAAAATGGAAATTCCACGCTCTCCTGCAGCAGCCGCTAGCTTCCCTACTGTTGTATCCCCGATGCTACGTTTCGGTACATTAATGATCCGGGTAAGGCTGATATCATCGTCGGGGTTGGATAACAGGCGCAGATACGCCAGAATGTCCTTGATCTCTTTGCGATCATAGAACTTGATGCCGCCGACAATCTGATACGGAATATCAGACTTGATCAGAATTTCCTCTATAACCCGGGACTGGGCATTGGTACGGTACAAAATGGCATGGTTCTGATAGGATTTGCCGTTCTTCACATTTTTACTAATCTCGGAGGTTACAAAATACCCCTCATCATGTTCGGAATCCGCACGGTACACCTTGATTTTTGAACCACCCTCTTTGTCCGTCCACAGTTTCTTCGGTTTACGCCCTGTATTCAGGCCGATCACTTCGTTCGCTGCATTCAGGATATTGGAAGTAGAACGGTAGTTCTGCTCCAGCAAAATCGTATTTGCTTCAGGGTAATCTTTCTCAAAGTTCAGGATATTACTGATATCCGCCCCACGCCAGCGATAGATCGACTGGTCACTATCCCCTACAACGCAGATGTGGTGGTGACTGTCCGCGAGCATGCGGCACAACATGTACTGTGCACGGTTCGTATCCTGATACTCGTCCACGTGAATGTACTGGAATTTCTTTTGGTAAAAGTCGAGGACTTCCGGCACTTCCTTGAACAGTTGAATGGTCTGCATAATGAGATCGTCGAAATCAAGTGAGTTGTTGGCTCTTAACCGTTTCTGGTACATCTTATATACCTTCGCCACAATACCTTCGAAATAATCTCCCGACTGCTTCTCATATTGCTCCGGACTGATCAGTTCATTCTTGGCCGTGCTCATCATCGATTGAACTGCTTTGGGCTCAAATTTCTTGGTATCAATATTCTGATCTTTCATACAGCTACGAATTACAGATAATTGGTCCGATGAGTCCAAAATACTGAAGTTGGAGGTAAAGCCAATACGTTCAATGTCACGGCGCAAAATACGCACACACATGGAGTGGAATGTGGATACCCAAATGTCGCGGCCCTGAGATCCACCTACGAGTTGGGATACACGATCTTGCATCTCACGCGCGGCTTTGTTCGTAAATGTAATCGCTAAAATGCCCCACGGGGGTGCCTTCCGTGTTGCAATGAGATAGGCAATCCGGTGTGTCAGCACCCGCGTCTTGCCAGAGCCCGCTCCGGCCATAATCAGCAGCGGGCCATCCGTCGCCTCGACGGCTTGCCGTTGAGGGGTGTTAAGCCGTGCAACGGCATCATGTATATTTACAGGTTGCATGCATGCATGCTCCTTTCGTTGGTTGGTCTATAAAGCAAAATTAATAGGTTACACTCGCCACTCCGATGACAGAATAATCTTCCGATCGCTGTTATTCCCGGATTTTTCGATCTACTTTTTCAAAGGTAACAATCCGGTAATAAAGGCGAACGCTCCGCTTCTCCAGCTTATTTCTGTCCTCTGCGTTCTCGTTCTCGTGTAAAAATTAGTTTAGCTTATATTTAAGGGTAGTTGAATTCACAAGAGAGAACACTTCGTTTCTTCAGATTGCTTCTGGGACTCTCCGTTTTTGTGGAAACATAGTTCCTGTATACGAATTGCTTAGTAAAAGAACAATATCGGATAATAAGAGATTGCTTAGAATTTAGCTTTTGTACAGAAAGCTTATAACGAATGCTTCGCTTCTCTAGCTTATTTCGATCCTATTCGTACTCGTGTAAACGACATTACGCTCATATAACTTCTTTACTTAGTAAGGGCAAAGTTCTATTTTAACAGATCATAAGGGGAAAATGGGGGAATGGTAAACTAAACCGATTAAATGGTTTCTTTTACGGCCAACACCGTCTCAAGTGCTTTGTTCAGATCACTATACACAATGTTGCCTACCACGATGGTATCTGCAACCTGGGCAGCTTGCGTGGCTTTCTCCAGATCATCAATTCCGCCGCCGTAGATGAGATGTGCCCGCTCCAATTGTCTGTGTGTCTCACCAACAAGCTCCATATCTCCGAACGTTCCGCTGTACTCCATGTATACAATTGGAAGATTGAGCAGACGCTCCGCAGCCTGGGCATATGCCACCGCAGCTCCTGTCGTCAGATCCGTATCTGCCCCAGTCAACCGCGCTACCGTGGAGTTTGCATTAAGCACAATATAACCCTCGGCAATCAGGAGATCCCAAGGGATAAGATAACCGTAACGCTCTATAGCTTGCTGGTGGTGCCCAATCACCCATTTGCTGTCCGTTGCATTCAGGACCATTGGGATCAGATATCCATCAAAGCCGGGAACAACAGCCTCCAGATCGGATACTTCAAGCACACATGGCAACTCATAACGACGCACACGGGACATCAGGTCTACCGTGTTCTCGTAAGTAATTCCCGAAGATCCACCGACGATAATTGCATCGGTCCCCGACATGCAGACCAGATCGAGTTCTTCGTCTGTAATCTCCCGGTCCGGGTCAAGCTTAAACACATGTCTCCACTGCTTAATCATGTCTATCAACGAACATTCCTCCAGAGGTTCTTCTGCATCCTAGAAAGCTTGTAAACTAAGTCTAAGTCAGCAGGCAGTGAGTGTCAATGTTCGTATAAAAAGGGGAACAGAAAATCACAGACATTTCCCGGTCCTGGTAGGGAAAAGCCTATGATTTGGAATTTGCATAATTATAATTACGACATTTTACGGTCTCCAGGCAAACCGTGTATTCATCTCATCCAACTCTTGCTCCGTCAGCACGTCTGAGTATACTCCGTACACGCCCCACTTCTCATAGTTAGCCACCTGTTCAGTATCGTTGATGGTATGCACGTAGGTGACTGAGCCTGCACTATTCAGCTTGGCGACGAAATTCTGGTTTACTTTATATTCCGGCATAGTCACGGCATCAATATCATTCTTTTGCACAAAATCAACGACCTGATCTTCTGTATCCTGTGTGGCATATAACGTATAGATAATGGAAGGGAATGCATAGACTTCTTTCACCGTTTCGAGCATCGGTTCGTTATAGATTTGTACAACCACTCGATCCAGCACGGATGGATCATGTTCTTTGGCTGCATCCACGAGGGACCTTAACACCTGCTGAATATCCTCATCCTTCTGTTCCTTGGTGTCGGTTACGATATACATATCCGGGTACTGAGCCAGTACATCTATAATGCCGTCGGCATCCATGGGTTGATACATGCCCAGAATGGGCGTATTCATGAACTCATCATGTGTCAGCGCCCCGGCTTGTTTTTCCTCGGGAAGCTCTTGGTCCTGTTCTAGCATTTTGCTCATATTAGCGGTCCATTCATGTCTGGCTACAGCTATGCGATCCGAGGTCAGCATAAAGTCGATCTCAAAGACACGTGTGCCTTTCTCGTAATTGGCAATCATCGCTTCATAGGCGTTGGTATATGGTTGATCCCTGATGCTGCCCATCGCATGGGCGATTAATCTATAAGCGGTAAATCCGTCCCGTTGTTCCTCACTCTCGCTTTCATAGGCGAAAAAGAGTGTGCCCACGGTGACGATCAGTAGTATTAACACGGCGGCAATGCGTTTCATATCACATTCACATCCTCAGTACCTTTTTGTTAGCTAACTACCCGAATTAATTAGGTGTAAAACAAAATAGCCGCCCGGAGGCGGCTGTTAAATGGTGGATAGACTTTTAGGATAAAGCGCGGACCATCAAGATGCTCAGTTCTTTTGCTGTACACTTAACTCTTTCAAAAATGCAATCAGCGCCTCACGCCAAGGTCTCAGAGGTTCCAGACCGTTCGTTCGAATCGCCATATGATCCATCACCGAGTATGCAGGACGAGGGGCTGGACGCGGAAACTGATCGGTTGTGCATGGTGTAAGTTCGGCTGTCGGCTCGAACCCACTCTGCTTACCGGCCTCCTCTCTTATTGCCTCTGCAAACTCGTACCATGTGCAAGTTCCTGAATTGGAAGCATGATAGATGCCATACTTTTCACTTACGGAAAGGAGATAGATGAATCGTGCAAGATCCACCGTATAGGTAGGCGAACCTTGTTGGTCATGAACAACTTGCAGTTGTGGACGCTTCGCCATAAGTTCCAGTATGGTTTTGACAAAATTACTGCCATGCACGCCAAACACCCATGATGTTCGAATGATGAACCATTGCGTACACAAACTTTGAACCAGCCTTTCCCCGGCAAGCTTCGACTTGCCATAAACACTCTGCGGATTCGTTACATCGTACTCTCGGTATGGTGCACTCCCGCTCCCATCAAATACATAATCGGTGCTGATATATACCAGTTTTGCTTTCACTTTCTCGGCGGCAACAGCGATATTTCTAGTACCTGATGCATTGATTGCGTATGCTGTATCTTCATCTACCTCAGCTTGATCGACCGCCGTGTAAGCAGCGCAGTGAATAATGATGTGAGGTCGGAACGTTGTAATCCTATCTGTGCACTGCTGTTGATCGGTAATATCCATCTGGTTCTTGTCACAGGCCAATACCTGATGACCCTCTGCTTCGAAGGTCTTCACCACATCATAACCCAGCTGTCCGGCTGCACCAGTCACCATAACTCTATATTTCATTTGGACGAATCACCCATCCGCTTACCGTACTGAAGCTGAACATAGTCCTGATATGTGCCTGATTGAATTCTCGTCCACCAATCTTGATGTTTCAGATACCATTGGATCGTCTCCTTGATCCCTGTCTCAAAATTGTGTGCAGGTTGCCAGCCAAGCTCTGTACGTATCTTGGTAGGATCTATACCGTAACGTCGGTCATGTCCCAACCGATCTTGTACATATTGTATCAAACTCGCTGGCTTACCCAGTTGCTCCAATACGCTCTCCACAATGTATATATTAGTACGTTCATTATTACCACCAATGTTGTATACCTCTCCAGATTGTCCATTATGAATCACCAGATCAATCGCGCTGCAGTGATCCTCGACATAAAGCCAGTCACGAATATTGAGCCCGTCACCATATACCGGGATGGCTTCATCATTCAATGCACGGGATATAATCAGCGGAATCAGTTTCTCCGGGAATTGAAAAGGCCCGTAGTTATTGGAGCAACGTGTAATATTTACGGGAAGTCCATAGGTTTCATGATAGGCTCTTACAAGCAGATCCCCGCCAGCTTTACTTGCAGAGTAAGGACTGTTTGGCATCAGAGGTGTATCTTCAGTAAATAAACCCGTTGTACCTAGAGATCCATATACCTCATCCGTCGATACCTGAACAAATTTGGTGACTTGATACTTCTTTGCCGCATCCAGCAGAACCTGAGTACCCATCACATTGGTACGTACAAAGATATCCGGGGACAGAATACTTCGATCCACATGAGACTCGGCAGCGAAATTCACAACCACATCGATGCCTTCGGAAAAAACAGCTTCCATCTGCTGTACATCTGCAATATCTGCTTGGATGAAGGTATATCGGGGATTGGACTCTACCGTATGCAAGTTCTCCAAGTTCCCCGCATACGTTAATGCATCCACATTGATAATCTCATAACTCGGATGTTCACGAAGCATATATAGCACAAAGTTGCTGCCTATAAATCCGGCCCCACCCGTAACCAGTAGTTTCATGCTGTCACTCTCCCTCTACCTCCAGATACAGAAGTATCTGAATAGTCTGATTAATTAGTCGAAGTTCAGTTCAGCATCTTTCAGTAAAGGATGCTTCTGATCCTTCTCCGATAATATAGGTTTCGTCACAGGCCAATCAATGGCGAGCGCCGGATCGTTCCACAGAATTCCACGGTCATGTTCAGGAGAATAATAGGCGTCTACCTTATAAGTTACCTGAGAATGAGGCACCAAGGTACAGAATCCATGAGCAAATCCTTGAGGAACAAGCAGCTGCCGCTGGTTATACTCACTTAGAATGACACTTTTCCATTGACCAAAAGTCGGGGATGAAGTGCGGACGTCCACGATCACATCATATATAGCCCCTGATATAACCCTCACCAATTTAGTCTGTGCTTTGGGGTGAAGCTGGTAATGAAGCCCACGCACAACACCTGCTTCAGCCGACAAGGATTGATTGTCCTGAATAAAGATGTGCTTTATCCCCTGTTCATGAAGAACCTGCTCATTATAACTCTCCATAAAATATCCACGGTGATCACCATAAACCTGGGGTTCCAAGATGGCAGCGCCATCCATAAACAGCGGAAGTACCTTCATGACATCCCTCCGTTTTGCTGTTGACATTATTTCTTCATATTGACTATGTATATGTAAAGTGTCGAGTATGTGTTTGTTCATTGGCCTGTATAACACTCATATTTACTCTTCCATAAAATAAATTAAAGCCCAGCCGCGATATCATTCTTCGGCTGGACTTCAAGGCATGCGAGAAACCATTTATTGATCCTTTACGACCTGTTCCAAATACTTTAAGAGATCTTTCCGTAGATCCGGGCGCTGCAATGCGTAGTGAATCGATGTCTCAATAAAACCCAACTTCTCACCAACATCATGACGCAATCCATCAAAGTGATAGGCGAGAATCTGACGTTGCTCATTCAATCGGGACAAGGCATCCGTAAGTTGAATTTCTCCTCCGACGCCAGCCGATTGCTGACCCAGGATCTCAAAGATATCCGGCGTAAGAATATAACGTCCCATAATGGCCAAGTTTGAAGGCGAATCCTCGGTCTTCGGTTTCTCAATTAAGCGGCGGGCACGAAAGACACGATCATCGGTAGGGGTCAGCAACTCTCCGTCCACAATCCCGTAGCGGTACACCTCGCTCCAATCAACAGGCTGTACACCAACGATTGGAGACTGCAGCTCATCGTAGACTTCGATCATCTGCTTCAGGCAGGGATGGTCCGCTTCCACAATATCATCCCCTAACAGGACGGCAAAAGGCTCATTACCGATAAACTTGCGTGCGCACCAGATGGCGTGACCAAGTCCCTTCGGTTCCTTTTGACGGATATAATGGATATCTGCCATCTCGGAGGGTTTGCGAACCTCATTCAGCAAGTCCCACTTCTGTTTATCCGCTAGATTCTGCTCCAGCTCAAAAGAGTAGTCGAAGTGATCTTCAATGGCGCGCTTCCCTTTACCTGTCACAATAATGATATCTTCAATTCCTGAAGCTACGGCTTCTTCAATAATGTACTGAATCGTTGGCTTGTCCACGATCGGCAGCATTTCCTTAGGCATTGCCTTGGTCGCAGGCAAAAACCGGGTACCCAGCCCCGCAGCTGGAATAATCGCTTTGCGAATACGCACACGAACCCACTCCTTTTGTTAAACAAGTTGAACTAAAGCATATTTACACTTACCACTCCGGGTGACAGAACAACCTTCCGATCGCTGTTATCCCCAGATTTTTAATTCACTTTTACAAAGGTGAAAATCTGGGGATAGCGTATGCTTCCGATGCAGCTTTCTTTCAGAAAGCTTTTAGGCGAGCGCTCCGCTTCTCCAGTTTTTTTCTGTCCTTTACGTTTCTCGTGTAAATGATTAGTCCAACTTGTATAGATTCATATATTTAATGATTCTTATTGCTACGATGCTTGGACTCCATTATACCATCAACAATTCGCGGATATCCTGTTCCGATAAGGTCGTTGATCCTCCGTCTCCCGGTTCGATCACTTCGGCAATCAAGTCCTTTTTCCTCTGCTGGAGTTCCAGAATCTTCTCTTCGATCGTACCTTCGGTAACCAAGCGAATGACTTGTACCACTTGTTTCTGTCCCATGCGATGGGCACGGCCAATCGCCTGTTCTTCCACCGCGGGATTCCACCACAGATCATATAATATAACGGTATCTGCCCCTGTTAAGTTGAGTCCGGTCCCGCCAGCTTTCAGGGAGATTAAGAACAGTTCAGCTTCACCTTCGTTAAATCTGTGGCACATCTCGACCCGGCTCTGTGCAGGGGTCTGACCATCGAGGTAAAACAGGTTTCTTCCCTTTGCCGCAAGGGTCTGACGAATCAGGTTCAACATGCTCGCAAATTGGGAGAAGATGAGAATTCGTTTGCCTGCAGCCAAACAATCCTCGACCGTTTCAAGCAACTGTTCCATTTTCCCGGAATCGCCTTGATATCCTTCGACAAAGAGGGCCGGATGACAACACAACTGACGCAAACGCGTGATGCCAGCCAGAATTTTGATACGATTCTTCTGGAATCCGTTATCCTCCATGTCCTTCGATGCTTCATCCTGAAGCTGGGAAAGGTATGCGGCGTACAGTTTCTTCTGTTCAACCGTAAGCTCTGAGCGCTGTACCGTTTCAATTCGATCAGGCAATTCTTCCAACACATCCTTCTTCAGGCGGCGCAGAATAAACGGACGCACCATCCGCGAGATCCGTTCCGGAGGAAGGTCGCGGAATCTTCTGTAACTTGGAAATAACCCAGGGAATACGGCTTCAAAAATGGACCACAATTCATCCAGCGAGTTCTCTACAGGCGTTCCTGTAAGTGCAAAACGACGCGGGGCCTGAATTTGTTTCACTGCCTGGGCGGTCTGGGAAGAAGCATTTTTGATTGCCTGAGCTTCATCCAGAATGAGCGTATGGAAGGTTCGGCCCAGGTAGGTGTCCAAATCCCGGCGCAACAGAGGATAAGACGTCACAATCACATCTGCCTCATCCATTCCAGAAAGCATGCTGGCTCGTTCTTCTTTCTGACCGGCTGCGATCAGGACTTTCAGATGCGGGGCGAACCGCGCAAACTCATTAGCCCAGTTGTAGGTCAGCGAGGCAGGCGCCACGACAAGTACCGGGGGATGAATGACCCTCGTTCGGATTGTCAGTCCATCCTGCTGCATCGTGGACCATAAACCATCCTTATTCTCTGAAGTCATCTTATTCAATGGGAGTCCAGTTTCTAGATCGATGTCGGAAGTCACCAGCGTTTCAACGTCCCATAATGATCCGCTCTCCCGGTATTTATCAACGCCCGTATGGTCGATGTTGTACTCGGGTTTCTCCTGAAGAACCGCTGTGATATAGGCGATGCTTTGCAACGTTTTGCCAAGTCCCATATCATCCGCGAGAATGCCGCCAAAACGATAATAAGCGAGGGTACGCAGCCACTGATATCCGCTGTTTTGATAATCCCGCAGGATGGGGGTCAATGCTTTTGGTAATGCAAAATCCATCCGTTCAGGATCGCGCAGATCATCAAGGAAACGTTTCAGGGAGCCTCCCCACTTCACATGACCGGAAACTTCATCCCTGCCCGGCAACTGTAACGCCCGAACAGCTGGCAGCCGGATATGGCTGCTCTTGATGTCATCTGCTCCAAGTCCAAGCGAATCAGCCATGTGAGCGAAGCTGTCTGCACCTTCATTTTCAAGCGAAAGAAAGACACCGCTCTTGAGACGGAAATATGGTTTCTTTTCCACAATGCGGCGCATGAGTTCCTGAAGTTCCTGCTCGTCCACACCTTCCATCTCAAATGAAATCTCCAGCCAGTCCAAACCCCTTCCCAAATCTGCTCGTACTTTCGGCGGTGTTGGATAGGATTGCACCATCGCCTTCACGGCGTTTGGCATATAAATATCTGCCTGTTTCTCAAGCTCAGGCAACAGATGATACATGACATCATAGATGGCATCTTCGCGTTCGCTCGCCCAAACACTACCGTCTCTTTCGAGAAAGGATCGATCAAGCCGTTCAATCAAGTTTCGCTCTTTGTATCGATCACGCACCAAAATAACCTTTTTCTCTTCTTCATCAATCAAGTACTCTGCCAGCGGATTAATAACCATGACCTCATAGTCGAATTCCAGACGTGCTGTAATGCGTTCACG
The DNA here is from genome assembly GCF_038002525.1 of Paenibacillus sp. FSL K6-4396. Classification (NCBI taxonomy): domain Bacteria; kingdom Bacillati; phylum Bacillota; class Bacilli; order Caryophanales; family Paenibacillaceae; genus Paenibacillus; species Paenibacillus sp. FSL K6-4396. The sequence continues at coordinate 6,331,315 of NZ_JBBOCR010000001.1, forward strand.
ATAGAAGTCGATGTATAGTTTCGGTGAAAGTTCCGGTTCCGCAATCTGTTCACGCACCTGCGAATCAATGGACAGATGTCCAAGCGTACGCAGTTCTGGCACCACATGTTGTACAAACTCGTCCACCTGCTGGGGCGAAATATCGATGCTTTCCTTGATTCCATATGAAGTGAGTGCACCACTCAAGTCCTCCAGACTTCGCATCTGCATCGGCTCCAACATATGCAACTGTCCTTCCACCACAGCGGCATCATAAGCAGGGAGAAGAATCAGTTCACGCAGTCCCGAAATTTCAAGCTGATACCCTTCATTCGTTCCCTGGGCAATCCGGTAAAACAAAGGCAATACTCCCTCACCGAGCGTGAGTGGTCCATTGGCAAATCCTGTACCCTCCATCCGACTGTCGGCCTGTAGTAGCAATTCCAGCAATGGCTTCCATACGAGCGGAGCAATCAGTATATCCCGTCCGTCCGACGCTCCCAAATAACCGGAGATGGATTCGCGGTATGCCTCTTCACTCTGTCTCATTCGAATAAGCATCGAGAGAATGGCCTGATCCTGCGGAGTGAAAACATGCATCAATGGATCATAGTGGAACAGCTTGGTAAATGACATTGGCTCGCCCTTCTCGATACAGTTCAGGAATTGTTTCACTTTCTGCACCACATACAGACGTTTGTTACCCACTTTCAATTCAAGAGCAAGTTTCCCACCACCCTTGTGAACCTGTGTCAGCTTACATATAAACTGAACCTGCAATTCTTCCCGCAGGAAGGAACGGCTGACAGGGGCAGTGTATTTACGATCATTTCCATGCAGCGGTCTCCGATCCTTGGCAAACATGGACAGAATCTGATCCGCCGTACGGTAAGAAGGTTTATCTGCCGAGCGGCCCCACCCCGAAGCTGAGCTTGGCCGACCTGCTTGGGCAAAATGAACCGGAGGACGCTCTGGAACATCATTCGGTTGCTCTCGTTGTGAATCAGACTGTGGTCGCTCCCACCTGCTCTCTTCCACTAACGTCCCGACCCTGGACTTGGAACCTATGCTGGAACTGGTACTGGCTCCTTGGCCTGTAGCAGGTTGAGGAGGCTTCCCAGAGGCAACTGTGGCATTCCGTTCCTGCTGCTCACCCCATTCATGAATAGCCAACAGGACAGCAGCAACATGTTTACAGTAGTCATAGTGTCTGCCGTCACCCGGACAACTGCAGCCTGCCACAACCTCTCCAGCTTCATCTATATCCACCGTCACCTGATAGCGCTCCGATCCACGCACCTGTGCTTCATAATGAAGCTGATCGTTACTGACCACCAGATTGGTCACCCTGCCAGATTGGTTATAATCTTCTCCGCGCTTGAATGCCGTGACCCCGCACAGCAATTTGATATCCATAATTGTGAATGGCGCCACGCTTCTTCGCCTCCTGTATCATGATGTAAAAAAACCCCAAGAGCTCCTTGAAGCAGAGATTGGGGTTCCTTCATACTTGTAACTGTTGTTGTACCATACAATCTAATTATTTCACCAATTGACCACGTGTAACGCCCAGTTGGTTCGTTGCTTTGAGTGTTTTCCACACTTGTGTACCACTGATCTCGCCGCGCAATGCACGGTTGTACAGATCAATGACTTCGCGTACCTGCTCCGTTGTCTCTTCCAGGAATTCCACACGGTAACGGGATACACCCAGATCCATGAAGTTGGTCAGATACTCGGCACCTGACTGCTCCACTGCGTTGTATACCGTATTACGGCAGCCTTCATCCACACGTACTGGGTGGGACATGCCGATCCGGTCTTGCAGTGATGCACGCTGTTCCTCACAAGGACGACCACAGTTCGTATAGTCCGTTCCTTCACTCATAAACGTACAATACACACAGTGCTCGGTGTGGAACATTGGCAGATGCTGATGGATAACCACTTCGGTCTGACTTGTACGGGAGTGGCCCAGCAAATCAACCATTTGTTGAATGTTCAGGTCATAGGATGGCGTAATCCAGTCACATCCGGCTTCCAGGAACAATTCAACGGCTTTGTGATTGGCGATGTTCAATGAGAAGTCGCCGATCAGTTCCGGGTGCGTTGCATCCGGGTTTTCCATCCGGTGGCGAAGGTAGAAGTACAGTGCGCCTGTATTACGTACCAATACCGCATCCGGCTTCAGACGCAGGATGTTGTTATGATATCCGTTCTCCCCAGGCATGTGAATACGCGGTGTTGCCAGCGCGATCTTGCGACCAGCGGCATGCACAGCTTCCACGGCTGCCGGGAACTGCTTGATAAACTCGAAGTCGGCATAGATCATGCCGATGCCCGCTTCAATCGCTGCCTCCACTTGTGGCAGGCTGCGACAGAGCGCAGTCAGCTCTGCTTGACCGCGAGCGACTGGCGATGCCGGTTTAACCGAATCGCCGTACACATCGACCGCCCGTTTCACGTAGACAGGTGGTTTAGGACGTTCGCCCGCAAGTTGTTCTACCGCCTGACGGCGAATGTTATTCAACTCGCGCATCGGGATGATGACGTCACCGTGAAGATTGACGTCCATTCCCTCCAACTGGAACACGGTGCCTCCCAGACGTCCGAACTGCTCTTCGAGCAATTCATGCGTCATTGGACGCTTCTGCGCAATGTCCAGTTCCATCTCGGAATCAATACGGACGGTTGTGCCCTTCTGCACGTCTGTCCACCATGTGCTAAGCGGCTGGCCTGGGCTGCCGATGACCTTCACCTTCACCGGGAATACACGGTACGGTTTCTCGGTTTCGAAGCTTTGACGCAGACGTTTGTCCAGCGCCGGATCATTCGTTTTCCACACTTTGTCGCCAACTTTCACGCGTCGCAGATCCACATCACTGCGGCCTGGTACGACATCAACGATCCAACCCTCTTCGGCTTCGCCTTCGAGTTTTACGCCTTTGCGACGTACATCGTATACACGTCCGCCCTCTTCCTTCTGAGTCGGGTCTCCGGCGTCAAATACAATTCCGTCTCCACGTTTCACGGGTGCATCCAGCTTCAGGACCACACCATCGCGCAACACTTGATCTACACGACCAAGGTAGACGCCACGGCTTTTCGGGAACGTTCCATCCACCAGTTCTTTGTTGTTCGTACCACTGAGGAATCCATGCGTGAATCCACGGGAGAAGCTTTGCTGCAATTCGCGAACTTCTTCCTTGCTTGGCGGTGTGTTATCTCCATCAAAATAACGGTCAATCGCTTTACGATATTTGCTTACCACGTTCGCTACGTATTCCGGCGTTTTGAGACGTCCTTCTATTTTGAAAGAAGTCACTCCTGCTTCGATCAGTTCCGGCATCAGATCAATCGCTGCCAGATCCTTCGGAGACAACAGATAGGCTACATCACCCATCGGTTTGTGCACTCCATCCACCATTAGATCGTATGGAAGACGACAAGCTTGTGCGCACTCCCCGCGGTTCGCCGAACGTCCTCCCCACATTTCAGAAGTCAGACACTGCCCCGAGTAGGATACACACAACGCACCGTGAACGAACACTTCCATTGGAAGCTTCGCCTGTTCACCGATCTTCTGGATCTGCTTCAGGTTGTTCTCCCGTCCCAGAACGACACGTTCCATATCAAACGGCTTCGTGAACTCGACCGCTTCCGGTGACGTAATCGTCATCTGTGTTGAACCGTGAATCGGGAAATCCGGCGAGATCTCGCGGATCATCTTCACCAAACCCAAATCCTGAACAATTACAGCGTCCACACCTGCATCGACACATGCATCAATCAGTTCTTTGGCATCCGTCAATTCATTTTCAAAAATCAATATATTAAAGGTCAAGAAACCTTTTACGCCATAACTGTGCAAAAACGCCATAATCTCCGGCAGCTCGTCCATGCGGAAATTGTTCGCTCGTGCCCGTGCATTAAACTTTTCGACTCCGAAGAAAATTGCATCTGCGCCATTGGCTACCGCCGAACGCATACAATCCCAGTCACCAGCAGGTGCCAGAAGTTCAACGTCTTCTCTTCGTATTGTTGCTGTTTTCATGTAGATCCTCCCCATAACCGGCTATCCGCCGGATTTCATCCCTATATCCTTAAACGCCTGAACATACCAAGCCTAAGACTGCACCTTATCGGGTACACCTGCATTGTCACGGTATTACAATATCTATCTATTATGTCTGTATTGCCTGAACTCCAAGCTTACAGTCATTCATATTCACCAGATCAGCAGTCATAACTCCTGAACTAGTATAGTGTACCACTTCTGCACCGACTCTTCTACGTTTTCCTGAAAAAACCGTTTACCATTTTCATTTCCAGCACAACGAAAAAACCGGAAGGTCCTCTGACCCTCCGGCATGCATCACTATTATTTAATAAATGTAAATGAGTTCACTGCTTTTTCCAAGGCTGCCGCCTGAACTTCTGTCTTGTTGGCATCATTCAACCCACTTGTGATCGTATAGGTTGTTCCATCCTTTTCAAACACGATCTGGCGACCCGCATATGGCACGCCTTTGTCCAGTTCATGATACGTAAAGGAAAATGCAGGCACACCCGCAAACGTCAGCTCCTCACTGCCAAGCAATTTGAAGTTCTTACGGGTTTTGGTGGCTTCGGCATAAGCTTCTCTCAGTTGGCTGACCGTCATTTCGATCGACTTGTCTTCACTCGCCGCAATGGAGAATTCTCCGCCGGTAAAGGTGTACACCACAGGTGAATATTCGAATCGATCACTGTAAGGTGTCCAGTAACGCGGAATATCTACACTGTATTTATAACGTTTGGACGTACGTGTAAGTGTCTTCGTTTTGTCTGTCAGATAAGGATCTTCATCCAGCTGACCGAAATTATCGGCAACCGTATCAAAATCAATCTCCACACTCTTCATAATCCGTTCAAACCATGCCCGATCTGCAATCTGCTCCTCAGGAAACGTATACTCTGCATAATATCGATACCCATTCTTCTGCAAAAGAACATCGAACTCCGTCTGCCAGCCTCCGCCAAAGTTATAACGGAATTCATTCACCTCAGCAGTCTCTCCCGAGATATCCATCGTATATGAACCAATTGGCTCGTAACTCTCTGGTGTAAATGTCTCACGCATCCACTTATCCAGTTGGCCGCTCCAGTCTTTTACCGTAGTACCTGCCTTCGCCGATGTGACACGCCATTGCAGATATGCACCATCCTTGGCTTCATAGATCATCTGATTGTTGTCAATCGACCAGCCGGCAGGAATCATCAACTCAATACCATAGTCATCGTTCCACGCGGAGCGCATGCCATGATCTACGGTAGACAGATCCTTGATCGTTCGATCCGATTCCGCATAGGTTGGCTGGAATGAATTGAGTAGAGCTGCACGTTTGCCCAGATCTTTATAATTCAATGCTTCGTAATCCGCGAGATACACATCATATTGACGACCTTCGCTCAGATACTGACGCATCTCCCATAACATACCGTCTACATCTTTCACGATAATCCGTGCATAAGGCGTTTTGCCTTTCGACACCGCTTCACGATCCAGCACCGTATCTCCCGATTGTTTGGCCTCCTGGACGAGTTGCTGCAACAAATCATCCGCATCCAGAGCCACATCCTGATCGCTGACGTACACCTCAAGATAATAACTGTTGTCTGCAGCGCCGAAAGTCATCATGCGCTCCTGCTCACCGGTCTGGAAAACCATAAGGTCTGCCGGGTAGTTAATGGACCAGCCGTAAAAACTGTTGCCGATTCTGGTTTTGCCTTCATCCGGATGAATGCCATCCTCGTCATCCACCGAATCATCGGTTTGCAACAGACGAATGACCATTTCTCCGGAGCTGGTTGGAGCTAGCGTCGCTCCGATACCGGCAGCAACCGGACGAAGTGGGACCATGAGTACGCCATTCACCATCTTGGGAGCGGCACCCATCTCATGTTTCACACCATCCACCCAGGCAATTGGACTTCCAATCGTTAGGGTAACCGTGTGCGGACCTTCCTTGATTTTGACGACATCATTTTTCTCCAGCCGGATTTCACTGCCAAATGCTTTCTTGAACACACCAACAGGCACCATCGTAACACCCTTGAATTTGTAAGGTTTGGCTATGGCCTGCTTATCACCGTTAATGTAGGCGCTCGTGCTACCCGCTTTGACCCGTAGTTCACTTGTCGTCAGATCAGATGCCCATACAGGCAATGCCGCGCCAATGGTCAGCATCCCGGTTAATACACCTGTGCTTAGCACACGTATCCATGACTTTTTCATTCCGTTCTTTCGTCCTCTCTCCATCCGGGCTGATCGCCGGGCTTTATTGTTCTTCATCTGCAAGGAACGCTTCATCTTCCTCGTCTACGATGTCTGCGCGATCAGCAAGCACCAACGTGCGGGTGACGATATCACCATCCGTTTGCATTAACAGCTTTACCTTTTGTCCAGGCAGATACTTTTTGAGTAACTCATTGATATCCACTACTGAAGAGACACGTGTGCCCGCGACACTGTAAAGGACATCGCCCTCTTTGATTTTGGCTTTCTTGGCTTCAGAAGACAGTACGCCCGTAATCGTTAAGGGATCATCTGTAGGCAGGCCCACAATCGCAGACCAACTTTCTTCCAGCTGTAGCCCCAAACTTGCACGTTTTATTTTGCCATATTTAAAAAACTGATCGATGATATATTGAACGGTATCCACCGGAATCGAAAACCCCAAACTCTCTACGCCTACCGCAGAGAATTTCATGGAATTGATACCAACCACTTCACCTTTCAGGTTGACCAGTGGTCCTCCGCTATTTCCTGGGTTAATGGCAGTGTCGGTCTGAATCAACCGGTAGGTCGCCTCAACACCACGATTCAAGCCGCTAATTACCCCTACCGTTGCCGAGTTGCGCAAAGAAAAGGAAATCGGCGTACCCAAGGCGATCACCGTTTCTCCAACAGTAGTTTGTGAGGCTTTGGCAAAGCTCGCCGGTTTGAGTGATTTGGCATTGATTTTGATTAGCGCCAGATCACTGAGTGCATCACTGTATGTTTTCGTAATTTTGTATGTATTGCCATCCGTCGTTACGACAACCGGATTCGTTAATCCGTCGACCACATGTGCATTTGTTACGATCCATCCGTTCGACCGGATAATGACACCTGTACCATGTGCAAGATTATAACGGTCGTCTGATGTTGCACCGTCCTGCACTTCGGTAGATTTCCCAATAATGCCTACGACCGAAGGAGATACCTTTTCGATCACTTTGGGAATGGCTTCACTTCCCTTGTACGTGTACGTTCCGGATTTTGCATCATATTGTCCACTTCCACCAACTGCCTTGAGCAAATCTTTAGTGTTCACATAGACTTGACCGTCTACCACTTTCGCTTGCATTGCCGCTTTGGATTCAGCTGCACCGGCCGTTGCCGCTACACTAATCGAGAGTACAGCAGCCATCAGTATGGCTATCCCCTTTTTACCCAACACGCTCATATTCTCACCTGACCCTCTCTATACATCCTTCTTGCGCGACTCGACATCGGATTCATCGCTGAATCTATTCGCTCTTTCTCTCATCTGCAATTCCGGTATCCCTCAATGTATCATACAGAATCTGGATATACAATTGTTTTAAGTCCTATTTTAGTAGAGAAGGTAGAATCTTGTTCAATCGTTTCAGTATAAATGAAAAAAACACCCTCCATGTCTCTCTGGAAAGTGTTCGTCTGTACCTCTTTTGGCTTAAATTCCATTCACTTCAGTGGCATTCCTACTGAGCAAACCAACCCGTTATCATCGCATAGTCTGTCATCAGAAATACCAGTAGGCTGACTACTGCAAATCCGATCGCAAACAGATTCTTTTTCGGTGCCCGAAGAAGCCGAACAACTCCGATGAAAATCAGGATCGTAAATAAGATGACAAAAATATCAAATGCATTAAAATTCGACGTACTCGCCGTGGCAGCTTCTGCAAACAGCATGGATAGACAGACCTCCTTACCATAGTTGAACAGCTAACGCATACCCTAATATCTTCCTCTATGTTATCTGTACCCTGCTTGTAATGCAAGCCCTATCATCCATAAAAATGAAAAAAATCCAATTTGGCCGAATATTCCTGTAACGCTCGTCATAATGCATATGTAAACACTTTCACGAAATAACCTTAGTCCGAAAGAAACACCGTGCATAATTCATAATGAAAAGCCCTTCTTCTCGGAAGCAGAGCACATCAGATCATAATCCAACGTCTCAACCTTTTCGAAAGGAAGGGCCTATATTGCCACTTCATATTGATATAACTACTGGTTTAGAGGATCTTAGTCCACTAATTGCAGTGCCTTGCTACGCTCGGTATCCCGCTCCAGAACCGGCTTCAAGTACTTGCCGGTATAGGAAGCTTCCACTTTAACGATATCCTCAGGTGTCCCGGTTGCAACAATGGTACCTCCACCGCTACCACCTTCTGGACCCAGATCAACAACATAGTCTGCCGTTTTGATCACATCCAGGTTATGCTCAATCACTAACACCGACTCCCCAGAATCAACCAGACGGTGTAATACGTTCAGCAAACGGTCGATATCATCGACATGCAAACCGGTAGTCGGCTCATCGAGGATGTAGATGGTCTTCCCTGTACTGCGGCGATACAGCTCGGAAGCAAGCTTCACACGCTGGGCTTCACCACCAGACAATGTGGTTGCAGGTTGTCCCAGATTGATATAACCCAGACCCACATCCATCAGTGTCTGCATTTTACGATGGATCTTCGGAATGTTCTCGAAGAATTGGGTAGCATCTTCAACCGTCATTTCCAGCACATCGGAAATATTTCTGTTTTTATATTTCACTTCAAGCGTTTCCCGGTTGTATCGTTTGCCTTTGCAGACTTCACAAGGAACATAAACGTCCGGCAAGAAGTGCATCTCGATTTTGATAATACCGTCTCCACGGCAGGCTTCACAACGTCCACCTTTGATATTAAAGCTGAACCGGCCTTTCTTGTATCCACGGACTTTGGCTTCATTCGTCTGAGCAAACAGATCCCGGATATCATCAAAGACTCCTGTATACGTAGCCGGGTTGGAACGTGGTGTCCGCCCGATCGGTGATTGGTCAATATCGATAACTTTATCGATATGCTCCAGACCACGAATTTCTTTATGCTGACCCGGACGTACCCGAGCACGGTTCAGATCACGAGCCAGCGTTTTGTACAGGATCTCATTGATCAATGTGGATTTACCTGATCCGGACACGCCCGTTACCGCAGTAAATACACCTACAGGGATCTTCACATTGAGATTCTTCAGGTTATTTTCTTTGGCTCCACGTACTTCCAACCAACGGTCTCCTACACTTCTACGTTCTGTACGAATCGGAATGAATTTTCGTCCACTCAGATATTGACCGGTTAAGGAGTTCTCATCGTTCATGATCTCCTCCGGTGTACCCTGTGACATGATGGTACCTCCGTGGATACCTGCACCTGGGCCAATATCAATAATATAGTCGGCAGCCATCATGGTATCCTCATCATGTTCAACCACGATCAACGTGTTACCAATATCTCGCATATGCGCAAGTGTTGAGATCAGACGGTCATTATCCCGTTGATGCAGACCGATACTCGGCTCATCCAGAATATACAGCACACCCATCAGGCTGGAACCGATCTGTGTAGCCAGTCTGATCCGCTGCGCTTCCCCACCGGACAATGTTCCGGCAGCACGACTCAGTGTAAGGTAATCCAGACCAACATTCACCAGGAAGCCGAGGCGGCTGTTGATTTCTTTCAAAATCAGTTTGGCAATCGTCTGCTCCTTCTCCGACAATTCCAATGTATCGAAGAACCGGCCAGCTTCACCAATGGACAAACTAGTCACATAGGCCATGTTGTGATCATTAATCGTAACCGCAAGACTCTCGCGTTTCAGACGCTGACCTTTGCATGTACCACAAGGCTTCGCACTCATGTAACCCTCAATAAATTCACGGATACCTTCAGATGCTGTATCACGATATCTACGCTCTAAGTTATTCACGATACCTTCAAAGGTAACCAGTGCTTCCTTACGTTGTCCAAAATCGTTCTCATAGCGGAAACGGATTTTCTCCGTACCTGTACCCTGCAACAACTTGTTCATCTGCTCAGCTGGCAGATCTTCGACAGGTACATTTTGCGGAATGTTGAAGTGCTCACATACTGACTTCAGGAACTGTGGATAATAGGTGGATGTGCCACCTGTCCAGGCATCAAAAGCTCCATCTTCGATGGTCTTAGTCCGATCCGGTACGAGCAGATCAGGGTCAACGATCATTTTGACACCTAACCCATCACAATCCGGGCAAGCGCCGAAGGGACTGTTAAATGAGAACATCCGTGGTGCAAGCTCTTCAATACTGAATCCACACACCGGGCAGGCAAAGTTGGAACTGAAGCGCAGCTCTTCTTCACCCATAATGTCCACCAGGAGTTGTCCACCGGACAAATTAAGTGCTGTTTCAATAGAGTCGGCCAGACGTGCCTGTACATCATCCTTAACAACGATCCGGTCAACAACGACTTCAATCGTATGCTTTTTATTTTTCTCCAGTTGAATATCTTCTGAGAGGTCACGAAGTTCCCCGTTCACCCGTACACGGACAAAGCCCTGCTTGGACACATCAGCAAACACACTCTTGTGCTCACCCTTACGACCCGAGATAATGGGTGCCAAAATCTGCAACCGGGTACGCTCTTGATATTGCATAATGCGGTCAACCATTTGTTCTACGGTCTGGGAGCTGATCTCCACGCCATGATCCGGACAATGCGGATGGCCCACACGTGCAAATAACAGACGCAGATAATCATAGATTTCGGTCACGGTTCCAACCGTGGAACGTGGGTTACGGCTTGTTGTTTTCTGATCTATTGAAATGGCAGGAGATAATCCTTCGATCGAATCCACATCGGGTTTCTCCATCTGTCCAAGAAACTGCCTTGCGTAAGCTGACAATGATTCTACATACCGGCGCTGTCCTTCGGCATAGATCGTGTCAAAAGCCAGCGAGGACTTGCCTGAGCCACTCAGGCCGGTCAATACAACAAAGCGGTCACGCGGGATGGTAATGTCGATATTTTTCAGGTTATGTGCTCGTGCGCCTTTAATGACAATGTTATCGCTCGCCAATAGTATTCATCCTCTCAAATTTACTATCCAACCTTTTAAAAGGCTTTTCGATCCCTCCCAAACCCTCCCTTCCAAGGGAGGGCCCCAGAGGGCGCAGCCCTCTGGACACCCGAAACAAGCGGTGCAACGGTGAGGGGTCGGGTCTTGCTATGTGAAGGGTTGTCGTGTGCCCGCGGTTTCTGATAAGGTTCCAGCCTATTGCCGGAACCTTATCAGACCACTCTACTGCGAGGGGACGCTCTCCGCTTCGCCTTGGTCGCGGCAAAGTCGCCATTGCCTTTGGCTCGGCTCCAAGGTCAAGAGCGGGACGCTCTCGGCTTCGCCTTGATCGCGACAAGGTCGCCATTGCCTTTGGCTCGGCTCCAAGATCAAGAGCGGGACGCTCTCGGCTTCGCCTTGGTCGCGACAAGGTCGTCATTGCCTTTGGCTCGGCTCCAAGATCAAGAGCGGGACGCTCTCGGCTTCGCCTTGGTCGCGACAGGTCGCCATTGCCTTTGGGCTCGGCTCCAAGGTCTACCAGGCGCTTCTTGGCTCTCAGGGGGACACGACTCCCAATTGCTTTCCTATAAACCTTTTAACCAATTTCAACATTTCTATCAGTATAGACTTGATTTCAAGATTTCAACATCTCTTATTATCGGTAGATATCAACGATTTCCTTACTCAACAAGAGAACGGCCAATTGGCCGTTCTCTTGTTACAGATCCATCTTTACTGGAGCATATGAATGAGCAGTATCTTATTCAGCGCGAAGTTCCAGCAACGCATCACGAAGCTCGGCGGCACGCTCGAACTGCAGGTTTTTGGCTGCATCTTTCATCTCTACCTCTAAGCGCTGAATAAGCGCCTGGCGATCTTTCTTCGACATCTTCTCGGCTGCGCCTGTGAGATAGTCTTTCTTGGATTCGGCAACTTTGGTTGCCTCAATCACATCACGCACTTTTTTGCGAATTGTCTGTGGTGTAATTCCATGCTTCTCGTTGTACTCGATCTGAATTGCACGACGGCGTTCTGTTTCCTTTATCGCCTTATCCATCGAATCCGTCACTTTGTCACCGTATAGAATAACACGACCCTCGCTGTTCCGTGCTGCACGACCAATCGTTTGGATCAGTGAGCGTTCGGAACGCAGGAATCCTTCCTTATCGGCATCCAATATGGCTACCAAGGATACTTCGGGCAAATCGAGACCTTCCCGGAGCAAGTTGATTCCGATCAGGACATGGAAAACGCCCAACCTTAAATCACGTAAAATCGCCATCCGTTCCAATGTTTTGATCTCGGAGTGCAGATAACGAACCTTGATTCCAACTTCCTTCAGATAATCCGTCAGGTCCTCAGACATCTTCTTCGTTAATGTTGTAATCAATACACGCTCGTCTTTGGCAATCCGGTCGTTAATCTCACCGATCAAGTCATCAATCTGCCCCTTGGTTGGACGCAGTTCAATAATTGGATCAAGCAGACCGGTTGGACGGATAATCTGTTGCACCATCGTATCGGTATGCTCAATCTCATACGGACCCGGTGTGGCTGATACATAAATAATCTGATCCATCTTGCCTTCGAACTCTTCGAATTTGAGCGGACGATTATCCAGCGCTGACGGCAGGCGGAAACCATGCTCAACCAATACCGTCTTCCGTGCTTGGTCACCATTGTACATCGCACGGATCTGTGGGAGTGTCACGTGAGACTCATCGACCACAATCAACATATCATCCGGGAAGTAATCCATCAGTGTATATGGGGTATCGCCGCGTTCGCGGAAAGTCAGCGGACCGGAATAGTTCTCAATTCCCGAACAGAATCCAACTTCCTTCATCATCTCGATATCGTACCGTGTGCGCTGCTCCAGTCGCTGAGCCTCCAGCAGTTTTCCCTGTTCACGCAACACTTCTAGACGCTCCTCCAGTTCACGCTCAATGTTCACCAGCGCAACCTTCATTGTCTCTTCTTGCGTTACGAAGTGAGACGCCGGGAAGATGGCAATATGTTCACGTTCGCCAATCAGTTCTCCGGTTAACACATCAATCTCCGTAATTTTCTCGATCTCATCACCGAACAATTCAACCCGAATTGCATGTTCACCCTTGGAAGCTGGGAAAATCTCAACAACATCCCCACGAACACGGAACGTCCCCCGCACAAAGTTAATATCGTTCCGCTGATACTGGATCTCTACCAGACGGGACAAAATCTGATTGCGGGGTTTCTCCATGCCTACCCGAAGTGACAGCAACATGCTTGAATACGAGTGCGGTGAACCCAAGCCATAAATGCAGGAAACACTCGCTACAATGATAACGTCCCTGCGCTCAAACAACGAACTTGTCGCTGCGTGCCGCAGTTTGTCGATCTCTTCATTAATACTTGAATCCTTCTCGATATACGTATCGGAGGACGGGATATATGCTTCTGGCTGAAAATAATCGTAATAACTGACGAAATACTCAACCATGTTATTCGGAAAAAAATCTTTGAACTCACTTGCAAGCTGCGCTGCCAACGTTTTGTTGTGTGCAATAATCAGCGTCGGACGTTGCAGTTGGGCTATCGTCTGGGCGATCGTAAACGTCTTACCCGTACCCGTTGCACCCAGCAGTGTCTGGTACCTCTTCCCCTCCTGAACACCCTTCACCAATTCTTTAATGGCTGCAGGCTGATCACCTTGGGGAGAAAACTCTGACTCGATTTCGAACGTTTTGTCGCTCATTATAATATCGCTCATTGCCGTATCTCACCCTATCGTCTAAAATAATAGTCACTATATATTGTCGAAGTTCCCCGAATTTTCATATGGGAAAACTTATAGTAATAGGAATATTTGTTCCCGTTTAATTATACCTCGTTCGTTTTAGTGATGCAAACGTGAAATGAAGATAGGAGTGGGTTAATTTATGGATATTGCGACACTTATCGGTATTATTGCCGGAATTGCCGCAGTCATTAGCGGTTTTTTGTGGGAAGGCGGTCAATTGTCTGGTCTCCTGCAAAAAACGGCTGCTTTAATTGTATTCGGTGGAACGATTGCTGCTGTGGTTGCCAGTTTCCCGGCGCATCGCCTTCGTACGATTCCAGCTGCCCTGCGTATGGCTTTTGGACGTAACAATAACGAATCAGGCTTGTGGGTTGAAGAATTGGTGGAGATGTCTTCTATCGCACGCCGCTCAGGTGTACTTGCATTGGAACGCAAGGTTATGGATCATCCGCATCCATTTTTGCAAGACGGTATTCAGATGGTTGTTGATGGTACCGATCAGGATGTGGTTCGCCAGATCCTGGAGATGGAGATTGATTCAATTGAACAAAAACATGAGGGCTACGCCAAAATATTCGAATCTGCTGGTGGTTACGCCCCAACCATGGGCATTATCGGAACCGTGATGGGACTTATTCAGGTACTTGGCAGTTTAACCGATCCAACCGGACTCGGACCTGCCATTGCTGTTGCCTTTACCGCAACCCTGTATGGGGTCGCCAGTGCCAATCTTATCTTTTTGCCCATTGCCTCCAAGATCAAATCCAGAGGTGCCGACGAAGTGCAGACCATGGAAATGCTTCTTGAAGGTGTACTTGCCATTCAGAACGGTGAGAATCCCCAGCTTGTACGCAAAAGACTGGAGTCCTTCACCCTTACGCATCGTCAGTCTATACGCCCCCTAGCAAAGGAGGGATTGGATGAGTCGGCGCAGTAAACGGCGCGGAAAACGTGAAACAATCGATCATCGGGATCGCTGGATGATTACTTATGCCGATCTCATAACGCTGCTTTTGATCTTTTTTGTCATCATGTATGCCATGAGCAATCTGGATTCCGGTAAATATGACGTCGTTACTCAATCGTTACAAAATACATTTAATGCGTCCGACTCTGTCCTTGAGCTTGGTGAGGGACTCGGTGAGAAACCCGGTCAAACGATTACAGAGACTCCACCATCCGAGGTGCAGGGTGAAGACTCCGGGACTGTAACACCAGATGATGACAACAAGCCCCTCACAGAACGGGAAGAACAGTTCAGATCGCAGGAGCAGGAATTGCAAAATCTGTTCAATGTGATTACCCAATATATCGAGGATAATAAACTGGAAAATCAGATTTTTGTTGCGGACAAGCCACAGGGCCTATCCATTACACTTAGTGACCGCTTCCTGTTTGACCAGGGACAGGCCGCTCTAAAGGACGGTGCAGCACCAACACTCAGTAAGCTTGCCAGCTTGTTCCGTGATCTAAATACCGTTGTCAGCATTGAGGGTCATACCGATAACGTTCCTGTCGGAGCAAACTCCGCCTATACCGATAACTGGCAGCTTTCTGGGGAACGTGCACTGTCTGTATTACGATTTTTTCTGGATACAGAGAAGCTTAACCCGGACGGCTTCCAGTATGCCGGATATGCGGATACTCGCCCAACGGGTGACAACACCACAGCGGCCGGAAGACAAAAGAACCGTCGGGTCGAAATAACTGTCTTGCGTCAACTCCAACCTTAATCTTCACTTCTTAAAATGGTCTAATGTTATCTCATCTTTTATAACTATCGAAAAAGCACGATCTCTGTTCCTCTTCGAACAAGACCGTGCTTTTCGTTATGATGTTACACTTCTCACCATAATCGGTGACTGTTTTCAATCTCATCCAACGTCACTTTCAATTTTTCTGCTTCCTTCTTAATTTCACGATCTTCTTGCTGTTTTAACTTCTCTTCAAACTTCAACATGGCATCTAAGATTACCAAACGTTTCTCTGCCAGAGATTCTTCGTATAAGCGTTCTCCACGCGCCACTAAATGCCGGTTTTCCATCCGCTCACGAGGATGTATTTTGATAGACTCCAACTCTTTGAAACGTTGGGCAATCTCTTCGTGGGACAAACCGCTTTCTTTCTCTTCTATGATCGCCACTTTCTTTTCACCCGTATCCACGGAAGACACTTCCACTTCCAAGATGCCATTAATATCGTAAGTAAAGCGAACATCTATAGCCTGTTCCCCCTCCGGTGCAGGTGGTACATTAATCGTCAGTTCACCAAGTTTAATATTGTTTTCGACCAGGCGACTTTCGCCTTGATACACATCAGCTGTAATTTTAGTTTGATTGTGCCTTAATGTACAGTAACGTTGAACCCTGCTTACCGGAACAACCGTATTCCGTTCGATGATTGGGTCAAAAATACCCGATTCATATCGACCTTCACCTAAAGGTTTCGAGATGGAAATCCCTAAAGTATATGGACATACATCTGTCAGAATAACTTCCTGCACATCCGCATGGCGAGCTTTCATAGCAGCTTGAATTCCCACGCCAATGGCGATGGCTTCATCCGGATGCAAGTAATTTGCTGGCAGTCTGCCAAATAATTTACCCGTAAACGAGTAGATTACAGGCATGCGGGTTGCTCCTCCAACAAGAATAACGGCATCCAATTCATCGAGTTGCACGGCAGCATCACGGAGCGCACGTTCCACAGGCTTTTGCAACCTGGCAAGCAGCGGCTTCGCTAACTGTTCAAATTGGGTGCGATCAATGCTCACCTCTTTCACACCATCTTCAAGTGTCAAGGTTATCGTTCCTTCACGCCCTTCGCTCAATGCCTGCTTGCATAGCTCTGCCTGTTTCCAAAGCGCCATCTGTGTCTTGTCAGACAGATCATTCTGCTGAATTTGGTGATGATTCAAAAACCAATGCGTAATCAGTTCGGTAAAATCCTCCCCTCCCAGAAAGTTATCCCCTGCTACTGACTTCACTTCCATAATTCCGTCAAACAATTCCAGGATGGATACATCAAAGGTTCCACCTCCAAGGTCAATAATGAGGAATTTTGTCTCTGGTTTCTGTTGATGCAGGCCATACGCAATCGCTGCGGCGGTTGGTTCACTGAGCAGTCGATCCACTTTAATTCCTGCCAGTTGTCCAGCACGTTTGGTCGATTTTCGCTGAGTATCATTGAAATATGCTGGCACACTGATAACAGCCTCTGTTACTTCAACACCTAAATAGGCTTCGGCATCCGCTTTCAAAGATTTCAAGACAAAGGAGGATAACTCTTCAGGCAAAAATTGATATGTACCCAAACTAAACGTTCTGTTTGTTCCCATGTATCTTTTAAATACAGATGCTGTTTTTTCTGGATGCGTGATTAATCGCTCTTTGGCAATCTCCCCTACTAAAATTTCCCCATTGTCGTCCACACTCACCACTGAAGGTGTCAAACGATTCCCAAGAGCATTCGGGATAATAACGGATTCCCCGTTGACCCAGCATGATACCAAACTATTTGTTGTTCCAAGATCTATTCCTATTATTGTCATAAAGCTTCTAACCCTCTTTCTGTTTAACATCTACACTTGCTATAGAAGAGACCACGCGCTGTTATGCGCCGACTGCAACATATCATACGTGACAGATCGTAACCTGTCTAGTTCAGCCCTACACAAATAATCTACCATAGATTTAAAGCAACAGAACATAGGTATAACTCCATACAATGAAGTACAAGTCTAGTGTATAAATAAATTCAGTCAAATCATCTGTTTCACTGAGCCCTTAATATAAAAGAACCGAATGCCCCCTTATGCATTCGGCTTCTTCAAAATTAGTATTTACCCTATGCCTCTACTCCTGGCTGGCTAGGGCGCAGAATCGCAGAGCCAACAGTCAGCAAAATGGCAGCCATGCCAAACAAAATCAATAGTGGCAATGTGATATCCGACAATGTACCACCAGCAGAGATCGTTTCCACCGCCCGAATTGCCCATTTCTGTGGAACAAAGTTGGCGAGCTTTTGCATATAATCCGGCATCAACGAGATCGGCCAGAAACAACCACCTATCATGCAAGTTGGCATAATGACAAGTGAATTCAGCATGTTGGCATTTTTGGGATTACGGATTAATCCGGCCACGGTACTTGCGATCCCCATGGAGACCAGCATGAATGCGGCCAAGATGATGAAATGAATGCCAAAAGGAATACCGGCATCATAATGCAGCAGCCACCTGCTGACTCCCAAAACCATAACAATCTGAATCATGCCAATGACAAAGCTTCCGAGGAAATTACCAAGCGCAATCTCATATGCACGGACGGGTGCCGTATATACTCTGGCCATCGTACGTTTCCTGCGATCTTCCATGATCACAGCCACTGCACTGGTCAGCAGTCCCATCATAAACATGATTGTAAATCCAGTCACATTGTTCAGGCCTGGCTTGGGATAGATCTGCAGATCGGTGACTTCACCAGCAACCTGATGTTCTCCTATCTCCTGTAAAAGCTGTTCAAAGGGCTTCTGTATACTCGATAGTATGTCAGTCTCACTTGAGACAGGACCTGCCGCCACCTTAACAGCTGAAGCAGATTGTAACAATCCGCTCGTCAAACCTTCAACTGCTGCTCGCAGTGTGTAGGAAGCTTCGCTTATCCGCAGCTCCACCAATTGGATCTCGGTTGGCTTTCCTTTTAACAGATCTTCCGTATAATGTGCCGGAATAATGATGCCAGAACTTCCTTTTTGCTGAGCGATGGATTCCTTCACTTCTGCTTCATTTGTCATCGGCTTGAGCAGGTACTGCTCGTTGCCAGCAAGTTCTTGAATCATCCATGCTCCTGCTACCCCTGTATCCTCATTGACGTAGGGAATGACCGTCCGTGTACTCTGCTCGCTTCCAAAGAGAGCAACCGCTCCTGTAACCACCAGGCAAGGCAGAAGCAGAAACGTAATGAAGCCCATTTTACGGCCAAGTGTACGTCTAATCATCAACCAGGCGATGTGTAGACTATTCATATCGGTATCCTGCCTTTCTATAGATCATTCCTGAGATAAGCAGTAATACAGCGCATACTGCGCCTAGCATTAGAATGTTATACACAATCTCTGCTACAGGTGCGGCCAGCATCATTCTCAGAAAACTTTGGAGCGCCCAGTGGTTAACCGTAAATTGGCTAAGCCGTTGTACAAAATCAATCGGAATAGGCATGAACCCACCGCTGATGAATGTCATGGCAACGATGATACCTTGTAAGGTTGCGCTGGCCGATGCCGTGCTTTTGCATACCAATGCCACGATTACGCCAAGAGTCATGGATGCCAATGTGATGCATACACAAGTCAGCACAATATACCAAGGATGGGTTCCCCAATCCACACCGTAGAGCCAATATGTCATAAGGATAATCGTTGTTGCTTGTAAAAAAGCGAGCAGACTATTGCCTGCAATTTTGCCAGCGAAAATGACTCCGTTACCTATCGGCGCAGCCTGAAGGCGGATTAACGTTCGGTTATCCCGTTCTCCAAAAAGGCTGGTGCTGGTTGTCATGCCTGAGTACAACATGAACATCGCCAGCATGGAAGCTGCATAGTATTGGGAGGCACTATACGCCGTACCTGTCTTACCGGGATTAGTGACAGTAATGGAGGTAGAATTCGCCGTACCAGACTCCGAAACAGAGGCCATGGCAGCAATGACTTGCGGACCGAACACTTTGGTAATCGCCATCTGTCGGTTCCATTCATCCGTAAAACGTGTAAACAAAGTTTCACCCAAGGTATTAAGTGTGTTGTCCTTTCCTCGTATCCACTGTAACCTGGCCTCTTTCCCCATCATCACGTTTTGCTCAAAATCCGAAGGAATCATTACAGCAAAGTCCAGCTTACCGGTACGCAGCGCATGAACGGCCTCTTCTTCAGTCGTAAAGTTCTGCACCTTGACCATCTCAGCCACTTCCGGGGATGCAACGAATGTATCTAGCGCTTGATTAACCGTACTTGATCCTCCACCAGATTCAGTGCTCAAATGGATGATTCCCACACGTACAGTATTCGGAATAACATCCTCCGCCGTACCCATCGTACTGGAAAGTGCCGTGCCCAATATAAAAATCAGTAACAACGGCAGAATGAACAGGTTCAACACTACAGATCGAATCTTAAGAATACGCCTTAATTCAAAGATGCAAATATGCCATATATTCATCTCTTGCTCCCCCCTAGTCCCGAAGCGTACGCCCGGTCAGATTGAGGAACAACGTTTCCAGATCCGGCTCTTCGACCTTGAGCGACTGAATGGATACTTCATGTTTGCTGCAAATGAAGAGCATATCCTGGAGATCCTGCTGTGCCGAAGGCAGCGTAATGGTCAGTGTATTCTCTGAAACGTCTACCATCCGCACACGGGGGTGAAGTTTCAGTTCTTCCACGACGTCGGGACCGATACCGGAAGTGGAGAGCACTACTTTTTCCTCCGATGCTACTCGTTCTCTCAGCTCTGCTTCAGTCCCACAGGCAATAATTCGCCCCTGATCCATAATCGCAACCCGGTGACTAATCGCCGCCACTTCCTCCATGTAATGACTTGTATATATGATCGTTGAACCCATCTTGTTAAGTGTCCGTACCGATTCAAGAATATGATTTCGAGATTGCGGATCAATGCCAACTGTCGGTTCATCCATGATAATGAGATCCGGGCGATGTGTAATCGCACATGCGATGTTTAACCTGCGTTTCATACCGCCAGAGAAGGTCGAGGGGGCATCCTTTGCTTTATCCTGCAACCCTACAAATTCAAGAGACTCCTGCACTCTTTCCTTAAGCAATTTTCCACGCAGTCCATACAGTCTGGCAAAAAAAGTCACATTCTCCGCAGCAGACATGGTTTCGTATAAAGCCAGATCCTGCGGAACGAGTCCGATCTTGCGCTTTACTTCAAGCGGTCGCTCCTTGACCGATATCCCATCTAATCTGATTTCACCCTGATCCATATTCAGGAGCCCTGCAATCATGCTGATGGTGGTACTTTTTCCTGCTCCATTGGGACCAAGCAATCCAAAAATTTCGCCTTTGCCAACACTAAGGTTCAAATGATCCACGGACAGCTTGCTGCCGTATCGTTTTACTACATGATCTACTTCAAGTATGCCCATCCCTTTTACGCCCCTTTTCCGTTTCGGCCTTCGCCGCTGGATTTCATAATTTTATTGTAACGGATCGCACTCTGTAGCGAAGGTACGAAAAGTCATGAATCGAAGGTGACTTAAGTCATCTCCTGATTCGAATGCTGCTTATGGTATAATCAAGGGCGCATTACCGAGAGATTTTCTAACTCCATTTTTTTATATAAAGGATGTCATTTACATATGCCAATGCGGTTTCTGCAATACGGATTAATTATCGTTCCAGCAGTACTGTACCTGTTGATGCTGCCCTTGGAAAACGAAGCCGTCTACACCCTGTATATCATCATCGCGCTTGGACTCTCCGTGTGGAAAGATTTCAACCGTTCAAGTACACAGCAATGGCTGTTGCTTCTGGCCAAAATACTCTGGAGCTGCTGGCTGATTGCTTCATATGGACCATTTATGTTTTTCCTCTCTCTCTCCGTGCTCTACGTGTATATATACAGACTGGAGGGAAATCGGAGATGGTTGATGTTTGCCATTCAGCTTGTCGCTAACAATGTCGCTTTGCATTGGCATTATTCTGACTCACAGGCGCCACAGCCAGGGTTAACCACACTAAATACAACCGACATTACCTTACTCTCCACAGAGACAACTGCGATGGTTCTTGGCAACCTGCTTCTACTTATCACAGCGGCTCTGTCCTGGCAGGGATCAAGAACGGCGAGCAGCCGCGGACAACTGGAACAAGTCTATGACGAACTTCGCAGCAAACATTACGAGCTCCAAGAAGCGCGTGCGCAGCTGCTGTTATTTACAAAGCAACTTGAAGGAGTGGCTCAGGCAGAGGAACGTACCCGTATCTCCAGACAGCTTCATGACGATATCGGGCATCGACTGATTCGCACCAAAATGATGTCGGATGCCGCCCTGCTGACCCTCCCTCTCGATATGGAACAAGGAACGGAAATGGTGAGACAGATTCGCGATCAATTGGCCGATAGTATGGATGATATGCGCAACACACTACACAAACTGCAACCGAATTCCTATGCATCCGAAGCCTACGCCCTGGATCGTCTTCTCGAGGAAGTGGGTAGAGATACTGGCGTGAAGACAAATTATGAAGTTCATGGCCCATCCCATGTGCTGTATCCCAGCATACAAATCGTTCTGTTCAAAAATGCCAAAGAAGCCTTGACCAATGCCCTGCGACACGGAAATGCTTCTTCGATCACTGTGGAGTTGGTATTCGGGGATCAGGAAGTCTGTATGAGTGTAAGTAATGATGGCAAAATCAATCCCCATTCTTCCAAGCGAAATGGCATAGGACAGGAAGGCATGCTTCTGCGCACACAAATGGTGGGAGGAGTCTTGGAGATTCAATATGCTTATCCGTATACAGTGATTACACGCATTCCATTAACGAACCAGATGGATATACTCTGAAAAAAGGAAGTGAATGTTCTCATGTCCGAACGTAATGATGTGAACAACAAGAATGATTCAGGCCAGCTCCCACTTATTCGGCTGATTCTCGCAGACGATGATTACTTCATTCGTGAGAGCCTGAAAGTGCTGCTCGGACTGGACTCCGGCATTCGCGTTACAGGTACAGCCTCAAATGGACAGGAAGCGTTGGAATTGCTTGAAGCAGGGACGCCTGCGGACGTGGTTTTAATGGATATTCGGATGCCGGAATGTGATGGAGTTGAAGGTACCAAACGCATCAAGTCACGTTTTCCTGAAATCCAGGTGCTCATGCTGACTACGTTTGACGACGATGAGTATATTATTCAGGCATTACAGGATGGAGCAAGCGGTTATTTGCTCAAAAATGTTCCACCCGAGCGGATCATTCAAGGCATCAAGACCGTACATAATGGTGATATGTTAATTCATCCAGATATTGCTCGCAAGCTAACAGGACTTCTTCGTCCTGCTACGACTCCCCTGACACAGAATCCAATCGAAGCCTATGGACTGACACGTATGGAGCTGGCGATTGCCGAAGCCATATCGGAGGGGCTATCCAATAAGGAAATTGCCGCCAAACTGTTTCTCAGTGAAGGCACGATCAAGAACTATGTCACGGATATTCTCGGTAAGCTGAGCTTGCGTGATCGGACTCAAATCGCCATCTTTATGCTAAAACAATAACAAAAAAGGTATTTCCCTTGCCTGCGACGGCGCTCGGAAATACCTTTTTCATTGCTTGATGTATGCAACATACTTCATCACGTATGCTTAGTTACATCTCTATGGATCCTTTATCACTGGCCACAGGGGCTGGCGGTAACGCCAATGGGGCTTCGTCCCTTTGTGGTTTTTTCAGACGGGCAAACAATTTGAGATTAATGACATGGAACAGCGTCAGTGGACGTAACCGAATCGCCCAGACCTCGTGATTGTCCGGTGCCATAATGACCCCAAGCTGATGATGCTCCCCTTCATAGATCGCTCGTTGCATGAACTTGCTTTCTCCTTGGTGATTGCGCACCTCAAGTTTGCAAAAAGCCGGGTTCATCCGCAGGGCACGATGTAACTCTTCTGGTGAATGAACCAACTTACCATTCACCTTGTACAATGTCTCTCCTGCTTCAATCCCCAAATCTGCAGCAGGACTTTCCGGAATAACAGCGAGTACCTTCAATCCATGCTGCGGATGGACAAATACCGGACTCCGGTTTTGCTCTTCAAACGCGCTGTACCATACCAGAAATTCATGTCCAATAAATGCAATTAGCGCAGCAACCACCATGAGTGGAGACCACCATGCAGCAAGCAAGCTGAACACGAGCAAAGTTGCCCCGTATATCATCAACCGCTTTGATGAGATCTGCACCTTTTGTCCCGGAAGCATACTCTGCGTTATCTCACCAAATCCGAGCATGATGGGCAATGCAACCAGCATATAACTATGTCCTGCATTCATCAGTGGATTCCATGCCAGCTCCGCGCCACCTCCTGTGACGGGAACAAGAATCAGTAGAGGAATGGCCCAGAACTGTTGCAGTTGATATCCACCAACCAGTTTCCCACGTTTCCCCTCGAAGAGAAGTGGTGATGCCATCGATACCCCCTGCATGCGTACCAACAGGGCTTCACCCATATGTAGAAGCGCCGCTAGGACAAGCAGTGCAGGCATATCCAGGGCACGAAGCGTTTCCGTGATAGTGCCCATCCAACCGGATGGTTGCCAGCCTGAAGCCAGATTCAAACCAAATTGCACCACACCCAGCAACCCGGCCGCGTAGGCAAAGCACAGATACCGGATACGGAACAAGGATAGAATTAATGTTGCAGCCCATATGCATATGAGACTTCCCAGTGTAAGATGTGCACCAAGGAATAGGGACAAGATCGAGACAATGGTACCGATGAGTATGCCTCCGAGCACCGCACGAATCGTCTGTGTTATCGAGCTTTGCAAACGGACATGAAACAATTTACGCTCCTGCAGTAACTGACGATGATAGATCAGCGCAATCAGGATCACCGCAATATAATAAAACGGCTGAATAAACAACTGCAACAAAGCTTCCCCTAATGTAGTTAACCACGGCCATACCCATTCCATTGTGGTCGGTCACCCCTCTCTTTCAGCCGGTTCAGAAAAAAAGAAGGCTGAAAATCAGCCTTCTTTATGGCTTCGACACAGCGGACGAAATATCCTTTGAGACATTTTCGATCGCGCGTTTCAGCTGTGCATCATATTGAGGATTGGCAATACGTTCAATCAGAGCCGCTTCCAGTGATTCAGCGGTTTTCTCGTCAATCTGGCCTGTAGCCTGAATGCCTTTTTGCTTCTGGAATGCCTTGACCGCTTCTTCTGTCTTCTGGTCGTAGTATCCATCCACACGATCCGGTTTGAAATCGAGTCCTCTCAGCATCGTCTGCGCACTTTTCACATCCGTGCTATTGCTGTCATATTTAAGTGGTAACTTCTCTTTGTTAATCGGTGCCACCGAGAAATAATCCGGCTGGTCTACCGCAATATCCGGTTTGATTCCTTTTTCATGAATCCAGTCTCCGTTCGGAGTGAGCCATTTGGCAATGGTGATCTTCAGCAAGCTGCCGTCACCCATTTGCTTGTCATAACTCGTCTGCACGGTTCCTTTACCAAAGGAGTTCTCACCAATCAACTTCGCACCTGCTGACTGTTGTAATGCACCGGCCAGAATCTCCGACGCGCTCGCGCTACCTTTGTTCATCAGGACTGTGACTGGATAAGCTTTAGCTGATCCATTGGATTTACTTTGTTCCTTTTTGCCGTTCTTGTCTTCAACTTGCACAATAACCTTGCCTTTAGGAACAAACTGTTCAGCAATATCAATAACGACTTGCAATACACCGCCTGGGTCATTCCGTACATCGATGACCAGACCTTTCATGTTCTGCTTCTCGAGCTTCGCCAACTCTTCCTTGAAGCGATCGCCTGTATTCAAAGAGAATTGAGTAATGGCAATAACGCCAATTCCGCCATCTTCCATGTGAGCATATACGGTTTCCAGATCAATGTCATCCCGTACAATCACAAATTCAATCAGCTCGGAAGATCCGGCACGTTTGACCTGTACCTTCGCTTCACTGCCCTTGGGACCTCTGATTTTGTTGACAGCCTTGTTCAGTTCCAAACCTTGCAGGGATTCGCCGTTGACTGACATAATCATGTCTTTGGCACGAATACCCGCTTTCTCGGCAGGTGATCCTTTGATTGGGGAAACAACAACAACGTTTCCATCCTGTGAGGATACCTCTGCACCAATACCGGTAAATGAACCTTCGATCGACTCTTCAAACTGAGCAGCCGTTTCCTGCCCCATATAGTTGGAGTACGGATCACCAAGCGATTCCATCATGCCGTTGATCGCACCGTCAATCAATTTGGTCTGATCCACGTCTTTATAATAGTTGCTTGAGATCAAATCCATCGCAGTTTCAATCTTTTTCAAATCGTTCTTCTGCTGTGTATTGCCGGTTACACTAGCCAGCAAACCTTCGCCAGCTGTGGTTTGGTTTGCTATTCCCGGGTAAGTCATTAGTACCAGGGTTAGCAAACTACCACCCAGGAGACCCACAATGACAAGCAGTAGCGCCGATCTTTTCTTCATCATCCGTTTGTCACCGCCTTTAGTTTTGAAGCGTGTCCGATTCCATTGTTGCCAGAATCCATTCCCTGAACATGCCAGCTTATTATATGTCTAGCTTGTACGGAATATGTTTTTTCCATTCGAACGATGGAGCAATAATTACAAATAGTTCATCGGATTTACAGCGGTACCGTTATCTCTCACTTCAAAGTGCAAGTGAGGTCCAGTAGAGTTCCCTGTATTTCCTGACTCAGCAATGGTATCCCCTTTGCTTACTGTGTCTCCCTTGCTGACTTTGAATCCACCTTCGCGCAAGTGACCATATAACGTCCATAGTCCACCGCCGTGGTCCACAATAACCGTATAGCCATAACCGCTATACCATTCAGCCATGATCACGATTCCGCCAGAAGCAGCGTGAACCGAAGTTCCCTGAGGAACAGCAAAATCGACACCTGCATGCATCTTACCCACTACGCCCGTAATTGGATGGGTACGGGGGCCGAATCCAGAAGAAATACGTCCTCCAGATACTGGTTTTGAGAAGATACCATTACCGGATGAATAGGTAACCTCACTGCTGCTATCCGAGCTTACTCTGGTTGGTGCCTTGGCTGCAGCTTTCGCCCGGGCAGCAGCTGCGGCTTTTGCTTTAGCCGCTGCGGCTGCCTGCTGTTCACGCAATTTATTTTTCTCTTGAAGAAGGGCCGAACGTTTGCTGGCAATCTGCATTAACACATCTTCCTGCTCTTGTGTCAGCTCTTCTGACTCTTCAATTTTAGCATCATATGAAGCGAGAAGCACTTGCTTTTCCGCTTCTTTTTCATTCAATTGGGACTTGCGCTGTTTCTTCTGTGCATACAGGCTCTTGGCTTCCGCATATTGCACATCCAATTCTGCCTTTTTGTCCACGACCAGTTGCTTGTCCGCTTTGTGCTCATCCAGCAGATGCTGATCCTGATCCACAATCGTTTTGAGTGAATCCGCACGGGTCAGGAAGTCAGTGAAGCTAGTAGAGGACAACAATACATCCAGATAGGATACAGCACCGTCCGTATACATCAGGCGCACGCGTGACTCCAACAATTTTTCCCTTGCAACAATGCGTTCTTCTGCCGCTTGCAGATCTTTTTTCGTTGTACGGAGATCTTCCTCCGTGTTCTCGATCTGCAAGGATACACTCGCCAGTTCATCACTAACGACATTGATCTGTTCCATGACAACCTTCAGATAAGCGTTGGTTTTGTTCTTGTAATGCTGTGCTTCCTTTTTGTTGGAAGCCGCTTTTTTTTGCTCCTGCTTGGCAGAAGCCGCCTTGCTCTCCAGTTGCTGAATCTGTTGGTCAATATCGCTGATGCTACTCTTGGCATATCCGTCAGAAGGTTGAAGCGTCAAACTGGCCAATAACGTAAAGGCCAGCAGCGAAGCGGTTTTTTTCAAAATGATGATCCCCCATCCTATGATTTCACAAGAAAGCAACCTGCACAGGTGGTGAACAGCATGTTCTTTGCTTTCTTCAATCTTAAAAGACTCCGTCTTTCCTACATATCGTCAAACAGCGTCCATTAATGAACCTGCTTTACCATTCTTTTCGACATATTCTGCAATTCGACCGTTGAAACAAAATTAAACATTGAGTGATTTCCGAATGGACAGTGTACTTCCCAAAATACCTACCAGCACACCGAGTCCAATCAACAGTGTTCCAAACAGCAACCAGATTTCGCCGAGCGGAATCAAGTTAAGCATCTGCATGAAGACATCCTGACCAATCGTCTTCATCAACTGGCTGTATCCAACAAACAGCACCCCAACCGTAATGACCGATCCAATAAATCCAATGAGTGCACCTTCAATAAAGAAAGGCCAGCGAATAAAGGTATTGGTTGCGCCAACAAGCTTCATAATTCCGATCTCCCGGCGACGTGCCAGAATCGTTACGCGAATCGTATTCGAGATCAGGAACATGGACATGAGACCCAGTCCCCCGACAAAAATAAATCCGATGTTACGAACAAGTTTCGTAAATTTGAACAACACTTCCACCGTTTCCTTGCCGTAGTTCACTTTCATGATCGGCTTCTCAGGGTGTTTTTCGTTCAAAGCTTCGATTTTTTGCGCCACAAAAGTGACGGTTTCCGGTTCAATGACCTCAACTTCAATGGTCTCCGGCAGTGGGTTGTTATCCACATCGAAACCGCTAAGCACGTTATCTGCACTCTCTCCAAGACGCTCACGGAACTCCTTGAGTCCTTCTTCCTTGGAAACAAAACGAATCTCACTTACTTCAGGCATCGCGCTGATTTCTTGCTCCAGTGTGTTACGCAGGTTCTCGTCCACATTCAGCTCGAGGAACGTGCTGATCTCCACTTGGCTATCAACCTGATTCGCCATGGAGTTCACATTGAGCACCAGTAGCATAAACACACCAAGAATCAATAGCGACACAATGATGGACATGATGGAGGCCACAGACATCCAGCCGTTGCGGAATACGTTTTTGAATCCCTCCCGCAGATGGCGCAAGAGAGTACTAAAATTCATAACCGTATTCCCCTCTCATCTGATCCCGTACAATCTGTCCACGTTCAATGGCGATTACCCGTTTACGCATCGTGTTTACGATATCTTTGTTGTGGGTCGCCATAACAATGGTTGTCCCACGGAAATTAATCTCATCCAGCAGTTGCATAATCCCCCATGACGTCTCCGGATCGAGGTTCCCTGTAGGCTCGTCCGCGATAATAACCGACGGGTTATTGACGATAGCCCGTGCAATGGCAATACGTTGCTGTTCTCCACCCGAGAGCTGTGAAGGTTCACGATTCGCCTTACTGCGCAGTCCCACCAAGTCGAGCACTTCCATCACCCGTTTTTTGATATGACGCTTCGGCGCTTCAATAACTTCCATCGCAAATGCCACATTCTCAAATGCTGTCATCCGTGGCAGCAGACGAAAATCCTGGAACACCACGCCGATGTTACGACGCACATAAGGAATCTTTCTTGGCTTCAACTTACCAATATTAAATCCGTTAATGGATATTTGTCCTTTTGTCGGAACTTCTTCTCTGTACATCAATTTCATAAATGTCGATTTACCTGCGCCGGACGGACCGACGATATAGACAAATTCATTGCGGTCGATCTTCACCGACACCCCTTGTAATGCGTGGGTCCCATTGGCGTAGGTCTTCCACACGTCCTGCATTTCTATCACATCATCACTTCCTGCTCGCATAGTTAGCCATTATCATTTCGACACAATCCCGGCATTTCCTTTAAAAAGACCTGAATTTCATCAGGGAAAAATCCACTTCGTTCCTGTTTCAATGGTGAAGCATGGATTCATATGAAGTTTATTGTAACAAATTTGTTACCTATTGAGTACCCGAAAGTTTTCCTGCATTGGATCATATATATAGAAAGTGTTACAAAGTCGGGAACAACCGAAGTATAAAGGAGCGTACGGTTATGAAAAAAATACATTTGACGGTCATTGTTCTATTCTCCATCCTCTTGATCGGCTCCGCGTCTTATGGATTGCTGTATATGTACGTGAATCAACCTGCCCTGCCCAAAGATGTCCATGTTGGCGGCATGCTGGTAGAGGGGAAGAATCGCAAGGACGTATTGCATGAATTGGATGAACAGATCCAAAAGCTGGAGGACTGGCCTGTCACCTTTGAAGTGACTGAACCCAACCCCCAGACGATGTCGTATACCGCAGCTCAGGTGGGGGTGAGTTACAACGTTAACAGCTTGGAGTCCGCAATACAGCAGCTGGAGGAAGGTAACCTGTGGGAACGCGCTTATGCACGTTATCATTTTCCGAAAGAGTTCTCTCTCGATATGACCTATAACTCAAGACCACTCCAAGAACATCTCAGCCCTGCCTGGGAAAAAGAAACCTTCGGTACACCTGCGGACGCTGTTCGCCGCATTACCACAAGTGACAAAGTCCAGTATATCCCGGAAAAGGGCGTCCGCCGGATTGATTGGAATACACTCACAAGTCTCATTCAGACGAAGCTGCACCGAGATTTCAGTGTACTCAACCCGGATGAGAAACCCGCCCCATTGCTGATCCAGGTACCACTTTACACACTGAAACCTGAAGTAACTCTTGATTCGCTGCGCCAGGAAGGCATTGACCGAAAGATCATCCAGTTCTCCACGGGTCTGGGCAATAGTAGTGAAGGCCGGATACATAATGTCAGCGCAGCGGCGGAAGCGATTAACGGCATGATTTTACCACCGGATGCTACATTCGATTATGAGAAGGTCGTCCGTCAAGCTGAAAAGGAGTATGGGTTTCGTGAGGCCCCGGTCATTGTTAATGGAAGACTCACCCCCGGAATTGGCGGGGGAATCTGCCAGGTATCCAGTACGGTGTATAATGCAGCACTGTTGACGGGTCTTGATATTATTGAGCGTCGCAACCATTCCCTGCCGGTCAAATATTTGCCCAAAGGACTGGATGCCACCTTTGCCTCGGGAGCCATCAATTTTCGCTTCAAGAACAATACAGGAAAATCCTTACTCATTCATGCAGAGGTGAAGAACCATCAATTGATGGTGAAATTTTTCGGCACATTCCCGGAGAATGTCAGCTATGCACTTGAATCTCGCACCATTGAAACATTAAGTGTTCCGGTAAAGTATGTGTCCAGTACTGTACTGCCTGATGGTGCACAGCAGGTGCTGCAAGACGGACAGCCTGGATATATTGTGGAGACGGTAAGAACCAAGAGGCTGGACGGCAAAGTGGTCGAATCCAAAACGATTACACGGGACACGTACAAAGCTCAGAATCGTCTAATTGCCCGCTCAGGTCATAGCAGCTTGCCAGATCCACAAGAACCTTCTGTGGTCGAGGACGGGATTAGCGATACGAAACAGCCTTAGGCTCCTTTTCTGAAGCAGCCAAAAGAGTTCAATCCGTAATTCATGCATTCTAGGATAAACTGATCCTACGAAAACAAAAAGACACACTTCCCGTCCCTTTTAAGGATACGCGAGAAGTGTGTCTTTTCATGGTTTAAGATATGTTATTCGAGTTTTACCAAGCTTCAGCTGTACTACCTTAACTTATAGTTAGTTTACTGCATTACGGTTTAGTGACCGCCGGTGTATTCGCCTTGCTCTTCGCCTACAACCATCTTCTCTTTTCCCATGAAGAAGGAAGCGACCAACGCGAGTGCAGCCGGAATTACAGCCCAGGCAAATAACTGCACGATGGAAGAGGACAGGGCATGTGTGATGGTATCCAGCACCTGAGGCGGAATCGCCTGTCTGAGTTCTGGTGAGAGCAGCGCATGTGGATCGGTCAGATCCACTCCCTGCGGCACGCCACCCGCAGAAGCACCGCCTGCTTCCGCAGCTGAACCAGCGAGAGCATCATTCATTTTACGCGTAAATACCTGGCTCTGTACGATACCAAAGATCGTAATGCCCATCGTCATACCGAGGGACCGCAAAAAGTTAAGTGTGGAGCTTGCTGCTCCGCGTCTTTGCGGTTCAAATGCGTTCATGGCTGCATTGCTAAGTACGGAGAACGAAGCACCGACACCCAGACCAACCATCACCATGTAGATACGTATCGTCCAAAGGGATGAATTCTCATCCAGTGTAGTCAACAATCCAAGTCCAATGACAAGCAAGGCTAACGTAGGAATCATGATATTACGATACTTGATTTTGGTCATCAACACCCCGCCTAGGGACGCCGTCACAACGGACCCAAGCATCATGGGCAGAAGCACAAGACCGGAGTTGGTCGCTTTACCACCGAGTACCCCCTGTATGAAGATCGGAATGTACACGGATGCTGTAATGAACGCCGCACCACTGAACATACCAATAACGTTACTGGACCAGTAGACCCGGTTGCGGAACATGCTGAAGGAGATGATTGGTTCTTTGGCTTTGGTTTCTGCAAAAAGGAAGAGCAGGGCTAATGCTACAAATCCGGCAAACAAGCCAAGAATCTGCCACGAACCCCAGGCAAATGTTTTGCCACCAAGTTCCAGACCAAAGATCAGGCACACAACAGCACCGATCAGTGTTACAGCACCCAGCCAGTCGATCTGTTGGGATTGATGCTGATGGGATTCTTTATAGAAGAACGCAATAAACACAAATGCAATCAAGCCTAGCGGCAGGTTGATATAGAATACCCATTCCCATGTCGCATACTGGGTAATGTAAGCACCGAGCAGAGGTCCGAATACGCTGGAGAGGCCAAAGACGGCTCCAAACAATCCACCCAATTTACCACGAGATTCTGGTGCAACGACATCAAACATGATCGTAAAAGCAATCGGCACCAGGGCCCCCGCTCCAATACCTTGAATCGCTCTGTACATCGTCAATTCCACAATAGACGTTGCCGTTCCGCACAGCGCTGAGCCAAGCATAAACACAATAATACCAAATACAAAAAACTTCTTCCGTCCATACATATCGGATAGCTTACCAAAGATCGGCATCCCTGCCATCTCAGCCACCATGTACGCGGAGGTAACCCAGACGAACTTGTCGAGCCCACCCAGCTTCCCGACAATATCCCCCATAGCTGTTGCCACGATGGTATTATCCATCGAAGCCATTAATATGCTGAGCAGTAACCCTGCCAGCACCAATCCAATACTGTTTTTACGTGCAACCATTGTACTCAATCTCTCCATTCACGCTCTATTCATATGACTGCATTAGTATATCCGAAAAGAAGTCTGCGTTAATCAGTCCAAGGACCGATTGCTTTGCAGCAAAACTTCCGATTGCGGATGAATTTGCAGAGATGAACGGTATTCCACTGTACCAATCCGGCAGCCAGGACCGTTTTTTATTTTATCGCCACGGACAATCTCGGCCTCCGTATTCTCTAATTCAATATCATCACCTTCGATAATCTGTGCCTTGAGAATTGATTTATTCCCCGTAAACAAGTCATTCAACCGGCCACTCTTCACCGAGATGATGGAACCACCCATTTCCTTGACCTCGGATGGACCCATGATTTTGAGCGTCATGTGTTCAGCGCTGAGCATCCCCGCTATCGTCAAACGCCCGTTCAGCTTGATATTTTCTGCCTGACAATCCCCTGACAGATGAAGTTCACCTACCACTTTTATATGCTCAGCTTTGGCATGCAGGCCAGATGCCTGGATTCCATCCTTAACATCGTTGCTGGCCTCTTGCTCTGCGAGAGTAAGGGTTCCGGTAATTTTAATATCTGTGGATTCAAGTGATCCGTATATGACCGATGTACCCGTACATTTGAATCGATCACAAGATAGATTGTCGTTAAAGGACGCGTCCCCTACAACCTTGATCTTGCCGTACACGCCACCAGAAGAACTGCCATCACCAACGATGCTGATATCCATTTTTTTGTCCAATGAACGCCCATGATTGTTATTCATGTCGATCCCATCCCTTTCTCTCCATATCCAAACTTTAAATTCGCTGACTGCTGCCCACCTTGGCATCCTGATCTACCTCAAGTTCACCTGAATACTCAACCAGTCTGATGTTACAGCCGCGACCGATAAAAATGTTACTCCCCCGAACAATGTCAGCTTCGGTATCTTCCAGCACAATCTCATCACCCTCAATTAAGGATGTCTTAAATGAAGGGGTCCCGCCCAGACCAATACTTTTCCAAAAGCCATTCTGTTGTTCCTTGCGACGAATATCGATACGCTCTCCGCCAATCTCTTTAGCCGAAGAAGATGTATGCAGCCTGATCTCCACTGTTCCCGCATTCAGTAAGCCGCTGATCTTAATATTGCCCCGTACATTCAGGGTCTCACATTGGACATCCCCTTCAATATCGATCACACCGCCAATATCAATTCGTTCCCCATCTACTCTTCCACGTACGGTACACTTTCCGTTCACTTCAAGTTCAGGGCTATGGAGATCTCCGTTAATCGTCGTCATGCCATCCACCCGGACACGAGAACTGGTCAGAGGTCCATTCAACGTGCACATGCCGTTAATCGCTACACTCTCGGAGGTCAAAGCGCCGTGCATCTTCAATGTTCCATTCACTTCCATAGAGGTGCAGTCCAGGTTGCCGTTCACCTTAGCCATGCCATCGATAGATACACGGTGAAAATTCCCGCCTGCCGTTTGACTTATGCCCGCCACATTCAGATCATTCCGCTTATTCCGCTCTTCCATAGATGATCCTCTCCTTATCCCAATTTGAGTTTTAATTCTTCCATAAATGTTCCCATCGGCTGCCTAAGAACCACTTTCACACCATTGTCAAAATAAAACTCCGTTCCTGCTGTTACCAGCATGAATGAAGGAACACCCATCTTACGAATAAGCACGAGTTCGCTGGGTTTGCCAGTAAAACGATAATAATGTTCGGACATCACTTCGATCAGCAACGCACCCTCTTGCCGAGTAATATCTCCGCTCATTAACAGCTTATCAAGGACGTAGAGCATCATAATCTGCTCCAAAGCATACAGCGGTTGTTCTCGACCTGCTTCTTTTAACAGATCCAGCGAGATCTGTGAAACAATGTTTCGCTCTAATAGTTGCTGTGCAGACATCTCTACTTCACCCAA
This sequence comes from Paenibacillus sp. FSL K6-4396, assembly GCF_038002525.1. Classification (NCBI taxonomy): domain Bacteria; kingdom Bacillati; phylum Bacillota; class Bacilli; order Caryophanales; family Paenibacillaceae; genus Paenibacillus; species Paenibacillus sp. FSL K6-4396. The sequence continues at coordinate 6,366,053 of NZ_JBBOCR010000001.1, forward strand.
CGTAGGTGAAAACACGTCTGCCAGCTCATCCAGCGATAATCCGTCTTTCATATTGAGAATCTTGTCAATGCGCAGTAAAATCTGTTGTTTGGGAAAAAAGGTTTCTTGTCCGGTGTAGGACGACTTCCGAATGAACCATTCTTCCGGAATGAGATTTTTCCGCTTCCAACGGTATAACTGGCCGTATGAGATTCCTGTCAGGTCCAACAATTCTTTCTTGGAGATCAAATCATCCGTCATATATGGTCCCCCTTTTTATTGAAATGAGTGTAACATAACATTGTTACGTTGTAAACTATACTTAAAAATCGATGATCTGATTACATACTCCCATTTTAACCACTGGTGTGAAATTCTTTGTTTTCTACTGTAGATATTGTTATTGCAATGGAGGAGTAATGCGTATAACCTGTTACATATAAACACTTTGGAGGCTCAGGCATCCGATTTTCATCCCATCGTCTCATGTCAGAACACGTGGTTAACGAACTTATGAAAGGGGTTTCTTATACTCATGGCACTTATTAAATGTGATTTTTACTCGGATACGCTCGGGCTTAGCACCAGCATGCATGTCATTCTGCCGCAACAAACCCACAATCAGATCGGTATGGAGAATGTGACTGGCAAAGGACTGCACCCAACCCTGTACCTGTTGCACGGTCTGTCTGATGATGATTCCATCTGGCTGCGCCGGACTTCCATCGAACGTTATGTGGCCAACCTCGGGATCGCCGTTGTTATGCCACAGGTACACCGCAGCTTCTATACAGATATGGTAGAAGGCGGACGTTATTGGAGCTTTATCAGTGAAGAACTCCCGGCACTTGCTCGTTCTTTCTTCCCGCTCTCAGACCAACGGGAGGACAATTTCGTTGCCGGATTATCCATGGGTGGCTATGGGGCGTTCAAGCTGGCCCTTCGTAAACCAGATCAATATGCGGCTGCTGCCAGTTTGTCTGGAGCACTCGATATGTCTGCACATATGGATAGAAACGCGTCCTCAGCATTGCAACAGACGGAGTTACAACGTATTTTCGGACCACAGGTGGCAGGTACAGAGAACGATCTGATCCATCTGTTAAAAGAAAGCCAATCTAGCGAAAGTCCTCGACCTTTGCTCTACCAATGCTGCGGAACGGAAGATTTCCTGTATGAGGATAATCAAACCTTCCGTCAAGCCTGTGAACAGACGAACTTCGAACTGACGTACGAGGAAGAGCCTGGTGAACATGAGTGGGGCTACTGGGATGCCAAGATTCAGGATGTATTGAAATGGTTGCCTTTACAAAAGCGCGATTAGTGGAGAATTACAATGGAGCTACCGTGAGTAACTAAACTGGTACTACGATAGTAGAACAACCTACCTTCCGTTCGCGGTTGAGTTCAATATATCTAGAGCACATCGCTGTAAAACACAAAGAAGCAGGCCGTTGAGAACAAGTTCTCTGGCCTGCTTCTTTGTTGTACTGTTGTATCTGTAAGGGTACCTCTTATAGTAGGAGTGGTATTAACCGCGGTTCGTAATCCATTGCTCGGTGATCTCCAGTACCTTCTCACTGCGTCCAATCGCTTCAGCAACTTGACCCGAAGCTGTTCCGCCGTAAACATTACGAGCGTTCACAACCGCTTCCGGTTGCAGCACATCATAGATCCGGTCATCAAACAGTGGTGAGAACTGACGGAATTCATCAAGTGTCAGATCCAGCAAATACTTGCTGTTCTGGATGCAGTACAGCACCGTTTTACCAATCACTTCATGCGCCTGACGGAAAGGCAAGCCTTCGCCCACGAGGAAGTCAGCAATATCTGTAGCGTTGGAGAAATCCTGGTTGACCGCTTGACGCATCCGATCCTTGTTCACTGTCATTGTCGCGATCATTGGAGCAAACAGTTGCAGTGCACCCTCCAGCGTCGCTACTGTATCAAACATGCCTTCTTTGTCTTCCTGCATGTCTTTGTTGTATGCCAGTGGAAGAGATTTCAGTACCGTCAGTAAACCGATCAGGTTGCCGTACACACGTCCTGTTTTACCACGAACAAGTTCAGGAACGTCTGGGTTTTTCTTCTGAGGCATAATGCTGCTGCCTGTGCAGAACGCATCATCCAGCTCAACGAACCCAAACTCCGTGCTGCTCCACAGTACCAACTCTTCGCTCAGACGGGACAAGTGAGTCATGATCAGCGAAGCCGCCGCCAAGAACTCAACGATAAAGTCACGGTCACTTACTGCGTCCAGACTGTTCTCGTACACGCCATCAAAGCCCAGTTGTTCCGCGACAAAATGACGGTCAATCGGGAATGTTGTGCCCGCGAGCGCACCTGCGCCCAGTGGCAGGATGTTAATGCGTTTGTAGCTGTCCATCAGACGCTCCGCATCCCGTTGGAACATGGATACATATGCCATCAGGTGATGTGCGAACAGAATCGGCTGTGCCCGTTGAAGATGCGTATAACCCGGTACAATTGTATCGAGGTTATCTTTCGCTTGTCCGATCAGTGCTTCCTGCAAGGAATGCAGCATGCCTACAAATCCAACGACGCGCTCACGCAGGTACAAGTGCATATCCGTTGCAACTTGATCGTTCCGGCTACGGCCTGTATGTAATTTTCCGCCTACAGGGCCGATCGTTTCGATCAGGTTTTTCTCAATATTCATGTGGATGTCTTCGTCCGATACGGAGAATTCCACTTCGCCCGCACGGATTTTGTGCAGAACGGTGATCAGACCTTCTTTGATGGTCTCCACATCTTCCGCTGGCAGAATGCCGCATTTGCCCAGCATCGTTACATGAGCCAGACTTCCTTGAATATCTTCCTCAGCCAAAGCTTTGTCAAAATTGATCGATGCCGTATATTCCTCAACCAAATGATTGGTTTGTTTTGTAAAACGTCCTCCCCACAGCTTGCTCACGGTGAGTACTCCCCTTTCGCTCATGGACAAAGCCGCTCCTGCCAGATGTGCAAGAACGGCCTGCCTTGTCATTTATATTGATGTAGCTCTAGTATGCAGGTTGAAATTAGTTTTTGTTTTGCTCCACGCCGGAGTTTACTTTCAAACGAAGTGCATTCAGGCGGATAAAGCCTGTTGCATCACCTTGATCGTAGGCTTGCGTTGGATCAGCTTCCATCGTTGCGATGTCCGGATTGTAGAGACTGACAGGACTTTTAACACCTGCGCCGATGATGTTGCCTTTGTAGAGTTTCACACGAACTGTACCTGTAACGTTCTTCTGGCTTTCAGTCACCAGTGCTTGCAGCGCCAGACGTTCCGGTGCGAACCAGAAGCCGTTGTAAACGAGTGTGCTGTAACGTGTGATCAGGCTATCACGCAGGTTCATCACTTCACGGTCCATCGTGATGGATTCCATTTTGCGATGTGCTGTGAACAAGATTGTTCCACCTGGTGTTTCGTATACGCCACGGCTCTTCATACCAACAAAACGGTTTTCAACCATATCTACACGGCCAATACCATGTTTGCCACCCAGCTCGTTCAGTTGCTCCATCACTTGCAGCGGGCTCAGGCGCTCACCGTTCAGTGCAACACAGTCACCTTGTTCGAATTCCAGTTCAACATATTCCGCTTGATCTGGTGCATCTTCAGGTGCACTGCTCAGCAGGAACATGTCTTTGTTCTCGTCCGCGCTTGGATCGAACCAAGGATCTTCGAGCACACCGCTCTCATAGCTGATATGCAGCAAGTTACGGTCTGTGGAGTATGGTTTAGCCGCAGATGCGGTTACCGGAATGCCATGTTTTTCAGCGTAAGCAATCATCTCGGCGCGTCCCGGGAACTGGTTGCGGAATTCTTCCAGACGCCAAGGTGCAATGACGTTAATGTCGGGTGTCAGCGCAGCCGCGTTCAGCTCAAAACGAACTTGGTCATTTCCTTTACCCGTAGCGCCGTGAGCGATGGCTGTAGCGCCTTCTGCACGAGCGATATCCACCATACGTTTAGCGATCAGTGGACGAGCAATACTTGTGCCAAGCAGGTATTGTCCTTCATAGAGGGCACCTGCCTGGAACATCGGATAGATGAAATCTTTTGCGAATTCATCGCGTAGATCGTCAATGTATACTTTGGAAGCGCCTGTTGCCAGTGCTTTTTCCTCCAAGCCATCCAATTCATCCTTTTGTCCGATATCCGCAGTGAAAGCGATAATCTCAGCATCATATGTTTCTTTCAACCATTTCAAAATTACAGATGTGTCCAACCCGCCTGAATACGCGAGTACGATTTTTTCCTTAGCCATGTTCAATGGTCCTCCCCAAGATCAGTTAAGTTAAACAGAGCCTTCATACACTGAATCCTACGAACTTCTTGTTTAACTAACTTTTTAAAGTACATTATAGATGAATCTATCATCGCGAAATCTGCGCCTAAAATCAACCCATAAAGGCAAACAGCATCTATTCGCTCATTAACGCAGCCATTAACGCTTTCTGTGCATGCAAGCGATTCTCCGCCTGATCAAAGATCAGGGAGTTTGGCCCGTCAATTACACCGGCACTCACTTCTTCGCCGCGGTGTGCTGGCAGACAATGCAAGAACATGTAGTCCGGCTTCGCGCCTTTCATCAGTTCCTCGTCCACTTGATATGCCGCAAATGCCTGCTCACGAATCTTCTGCTCTTCCTCAAAGCCCATGCTAGCCCATACATCCGTATACACGATATCTGCATCTTTGGCTGCTTCTTGTGCACTGTAGGTTACAGTCACTTCAGAACCGCTCTCTTGTGCGATAATGCGTGCCTGCTCCACAACTGCGCTATCCGGCTCATAACCTTCTGGCGTTGCTACAGCAACATGCATACCCATCTTCGCTGCTCCGAGCATCAGGGAATGTGCCATGTTGTTGCCATCTCCGATGTAAGCCATTTTCAGACCTGCGAGCTTGCCTTTGTGTTCCAGCACCGTTTGGAAGTCTGCCAGAACCTGACAAGGATGCGCTGCATCGCTCAGGCCGTTAATAACCGGAACATCCGCATGCTCTGCCAGTTCAGTTACATTATGGTGTCCAAAGGTACGGATCATGATGCCGTCCAGGTAACGGGACAACACTTTGGCTGTATCATGTGTTGTTTCCCCGCGACCCAGCTGGATATCATTTTTGCTCAGGAAGAGTGCGTGTCCGCCCAATTGGAACATGCCCACTTCAAAGGATACACGCGTACGTGTGGATGATTTTTCAAAAATAAGTCCGATCGTTTTACCCTTCAACGGTTGAAAAGGTACACCGTTTTTTTGCTTGCCTTTAATCTCGATCGCGAGATCAAGCAGATAACGAATCTCCTCTGCCGTGTAGTCCGTGAATTCGATAAAATCCCGGCCTCTCAGATCAATCTTCTGAATCTTTTCCGTCTGTTGTGCTGTCATCTATAATGTCCTCCTTATTTCCGGTTCCCTGCACCCGCATGGGCAGAAGAGAGAGCAACATTGACACTTTGGCTTCGTGCTTCTCAAATGTATTCATTTCCACCTTCTGCGAGTTCACCGCGCGGCTACAGGGATTCATCATCTCGTTCTGCTTCGAGGCCGGTAATGGCCCCGAGACAGAAAGGTTCTCATTTTTATGTTAGGCTTTCGCCGCTACGTGCTCTTCGATCAATGTGGCTACCAGCGATACGGCCTCGTCGATCTCTTCTTTGCTCACATACAGGTTCGGAAGCAAACGGATCACATTCGGTCCTGCAGAGACAAACAAAATCCCGCGTTTTTGCCCAGCAAGTACAATATCACCTACCGACTCAGCACATTCGATGCCGACCAACAATCCCAAGCCACGAACTTCCTTCACAAAGGAATTACCCACCAAACGATTCCGCAGGGAGCTCATCAGGTATTCGCCCATCTCCGCTGCGCGCTCTGGCAAGCGATCTTCCAGCATTGTTTCGATTGTTGCTATCACAACGGATGAAGCAAGTGGTGTTCCGCCAAATGTTGTCGCATGGCTACCTGGCGTGAACGCATCCCGCAGGAAACCTTTACCCAGCATTGCGCCTACAGGGAAACCACTGCCGATACCTTTGGCAACGGTGAACACGTCTGGCTCAATGCCATAATGTTCGTGCGCAAACAGTTTCCCCGTACGTCCCATTCCTGTTTGTACTTCATCAACAATCAACAGCAACCCATGCTCGTCACACAATTTCCGTACATGTTGGACGAATTCAGGTTCGACCGGATATACACCACCCTCGGCCTGAACCATTTCCAGCATAATAGCTGCTGTGTTGGGTCCAATTGCCGCTTCAAGGGCAGGGATATCATGCAAAGGTACAGTTACAAATCCGGCTGGCAATGGCAAAAATCCTTCTTTCACCTTATCCTGTCCGGTTGCTGTCAGTGTAGCGAGTGTCCGTCCATGGAAGGACTGGGCAAATGTGATCACTTCATAGCGATCTGTACCCTTCACCTTTTGGTGATAACGACGTGCTACTTTAATAGCTGCTTCGTTCGCTTCGGCACCACTGTTACAGAAAAACACTGCGTCAGCACATGTATTGGCTGTCAGCAATGCTGCTGCCTTCTCCTGGCCTGGAATCTGGAACAGGTTGGATACATGCCACAGCTCATCAATCTGAGCTTTCAGCTTGGCTCCAACTTTCTCCGGTGCATGGCCCAGGCTAGTTACAGCGAGTCCGCACATAAAATCGAGATAACGGTTGCCCTGGTCATCCCACAACCAGCTGCCTTTACCTTTGACCAGACTGATTGGATAACGCGCATACGTTTGGAAAAGCGAGCTTTCCGTCTGTGCGGCTGCACCTGTTGCTGTTGCGCCCGCTACCGCTGTGCCAGAACCTGGCTGTTCGTTGCCTTTTGCCATGACCATATCACTCCTTATTGGTTGGTGCACGAGCAATTATATAAGAAACCTGATTTACACTAGACCACCCGATTGCAGAACTATCTTTCGAACGTATGCATACTTCCACTTCGATGACAGAACAACCTTCCGATCGCTGTTATCCCCGGATTTTTTTTATTCCCCTTCAATGGGGTAAATCCTGTGATAAAGGCGAGATGATGCTTACGAAGTAGCTTTCTTTCAGAAAGCTTTTAGCTCCGCTTCTTCAGGTTATTTCTGTCCTCTCCGTTATGCATTTTTATTCTTCAGATTGGTTCTGCACCCTACGATATGTGAGTGTAATATTAGATTTCTTATATTAAAAAGCCGTGCACATATTTTTTTATTTAAATAAGACTATTAAGACCCTAGCGTATCGAGCAAATTATTGCATACGGATGATTCTTGTTCCGATGATTTCTCCGCTGAGCACTCGGCTCAGGATTTGAGGTTCGCTGCCGTCTACGATGACGACCTCACGTACTTGGCCATGGATACATGCGATAGCTGCACGCACTTTGGGAATCATGCCGCCATAGATTTCTCCGGTCTGGATCATGTCCTCAATCTCTTGTACAGATACGGATGGCAATACTTTTTTCTCGCCGCCTACGTTCTTCATGATGCCTGGAACGTCGGTCACGACAATCATCCGACTTACGCCGAGATGAGACGCCACTGCACCCGCAGCTGTATCTGCGTTGATGTTGTAGCGTTGTCCAGTTGCATCTACGCCAACTGGTGCAATAACTGGCATGTAACCCATGTTCACGATGCCTTGGATAATCTCTGCGTTCACACCAGTGACATCGCCTACCCAACCGATCTCTGCGTGGTTCGATACGGACTTCGCCTGAATCAGACCTCCATCGACGCCGGACAAGCCTAGTGCACGGCCGCCCACACGTTGAATCAGACGCACGATCTGTTTGTTGATACTGCCTGCAAGCACCATCTCCACTACGTCCAGCACAGGTTCAGTCGTTTTGCGCAGGCCGTTAACAAATTCGGTTTCGATACCAAGCTTCGCCAGGTTATCTGAGATCGCAGGACCTCCACCATGCACGATTACCGGCTGTGTGCCCTGAGACTGCAAATCACGCAGATCCGCAAAGAAAGACTCGGGCAATGCCGCCAGCGTGCTACCTCCACATTTCATGACAAACATCTGTTTCTCTGTGCTCGCTTCCGTTGCGGTACTCTCGTTTGGCATTGTTGAATTCATGAGGGCAAGCTCCTTTCGTTCAAATATTCTAAAAGGCTTAACACTTATATTGAAGAGATATTCGGTGGCTGACCGTTTCGAATCCGGATCGTTCTTTTGATCGCTGTTGTCTCCAGGTTTTTTGATTCCCTTTATAAAGGGGAAACCCGGAGACAAAGGCGAACGCTTCGCTTCTACAGAATCGATTCCGTCTTCTCCACTGCCTTCGCCAGTTATCTCAAAGACCAAATAAAGTTCAATCCTTATAGATTTTCTATATATTTACCATACAGCTTCTCATAGGGAAGCTGTTAGCTTCAATAGAATAAATGCTAAGGCTTATTACGTTCGGTATGCGGCGTTAATTCGGACGTAGTCATACGTCAGGTCACAGCCCCAGGCTGTTGCTGTTCCTTCGCCGTGGTGCAGATCTACCACAATGCGAACTGTATCGGTCTGCAAATACGCTAATGCTGCTTCTTCGTCAAACACGACTGGGCGGGACTGCGCAAGTACCGAAATATCTCCCAAACGAATATCCACCGTATCCGGGTTCACTGGCTGTCCTGCACGCCCTACGGCTGCAATAATCCGTCCCCAGTTGGCGTCTGCGCCAAACATGGCTGATTTCACAAGACTCGAACCGATGACAGTTTTGGCGATTGCTTGCGCGGACTCATCACTTACTGCTCCTGTAACTTCTACCTCGACCAGTTTGGTTGCTCCTTCGCCATCGCGAGCAATGGCTTTGGCCAGTACTTGGCATACATAGGTGAATCCAGCTGCAAAAGCGTCCCAATCCGGGTGCTCTGTGGTCAGCTCTTCATTGCCTGCATATCCGCTGGACATAGCTACCAGCATGTCGTTTGTACTTGTATCGCCATCGACGGTAATCATGTTAAATGTGTGATTGGTTGCCTGGCGCAGCAGGCGCTGCAACGCTTCTGCACCAATGACCGCGTCAGAGGTCATAAAAGCGAGCATCGTCGCCATATTCGGATGAATCATCCCCGAGCCTTTGGCGGCACCCGCAATCGTAACCGTTTTGCCGTTAACCAGAACGGAGACGCAAGCTTCCTTTTTCACCAAATCCGTTGTCAGAATCGCTTGTGAAAATTGTTCCGCCTCATTCGACTCCTTGCCCATATGCGCTGGAAGTCCGGTGATGCCTGAATGTACAGCATCCATTTTGAGCAATTCCCCAATGACACCTGTGGAGGCCACTGCAACGTCCTCTTCTGCCACACCCAACTCACGCGCAGCGGCCGAGCGCATCGCATAAGCATCTTCTTCCCCTTGTTGCCCTGTACATGCATTTGCATTACCACTGTTAACGATAACAGCCTGAAGGCGTCCATTGCTCAAGCTTTCGCGCGTTACTTTGAGTGGTGCCGCCTGAAACACGTTCGTTGTGTATACAGCAGCAGCTGTAGCCGGTACATCACAGCGGATCGCTCCGATGTCATTGCGAGATGTCTTTTTCAATCCGCAGTGAAGTCCACCAGCAGTGAATCCCCCAGGGGTTACAATTGTTCCGTTCTCAACCACGGTAAAAGTCTGTTGCTCCACATTCGTTCCCATATCATATCCCCCGTATGCGTTCAGCTATATGCTGATGATTCCGCCTGCTTAACCCGATCCGTTCTCCCTAAGTGACTCCGAGAAAACACTTTACACTGAATGTCCCAGTGCTCCTCCTGAATTCCAATCCCTTATGGATATACCGGTGTCATGTTCAGCCCGAGGTTCTCCTCCCATCCCATCATCAGGTTCATATTTTGAATCGCTTGCCCGGAAGCACCCTTCACCAGGTTGTCGATAACCGAAATAATCGTCAAACGCCCTGTGCGAGGATCCACCGCAAATCCGATATCACAATAGTTGGATCCGTACACTTCTTTGGTAGAAGGCCAGATGCCCGGTTCACGTACACGTACGAAAGGTCGGTTCTCATAATATTTGCGGTACAAATCCACGATCTCCCGGTCGCTGTGTTCCCCAACGAGGTTTGCATACATCGTACTCATAATTCCACGTGTCATTGGCACCAGATGTGTTGTAAAGGTAACCGTTACAGGCGTTCCCGTTATACTGCCAAGCACTTGTTCGATCTCGGGAATATGTTGATGTTTATTCAGTTTATAGGCTTTGAGATTCTCATTCATCTCTGCATAATGATTTGTCAGACTTGTTCCGCGTCCTGCTCCAGATACGCCCGATTTGGCATCAATAATAATAGTTGAAGGATCAATCCAGCCTGCCTCTACTGCAGGGACCAGTCCAAGAAGTGTAGCCGTTGGATAACAACCTGGGTTGGATATAAAATTCTGTCCCTTCACTTCTTCGCCATACACCTCAGCCATGCCGTATACCGCTTGTTCCAGCAAATCAGCTGGAGGCGCCGGATGTTTGTACCACTCTTCGTACACTGTTCCATCCTTAAGTCTGAAATCGCCAGACAGGTCAATCACCTTAAGTCCTGCTGCCAGCAGGCTTGGTACGAGCTTAGCACTTACGCCGGACGGGGTCGCTGTGAATACCAGATCCGCACGACTCGCAATTTCAGCCGGATCTACACCGTCGAGTGGCCTGTGAATCACGCCTGTCAAATGCGGAAATCCATCTGCGATGGACTCACCACTGCTCGATGATGAGATCACCGATGTGATTTCAACCAAGGGATGGTTCTGGAAAAAACGAATCAGCTCCACCCCGCCGTAGCCGGTGGAACCGACGATTGCTACTTTTAATTTGTTATTCACTCTCGCTCCCCCAATCTCGATGTATGCGCTACTTGTGCTATGTCCTTGCCTGAAGGATACTTGAACACAGCAATTCCGTCGCTTATATGCATATTTGTGTATTATTATACGACTCTGGTTATATAAATACAACACTCTATCATCAATTTCACATGGATTTCCATCCAATCCGAACATATCTTTTTTAACATCCGAGACGAATAGGTATACATCTGTTAAAATACGTATTAGTAGGAAACATTACAATCAGGGTCTCATTCATAACTAACCTGCTAATCAAGGACATATGAATAGATTCATGATGGTCATAATGAGACGTGGGGGACTATAGTGCATATCGAATCCATTTTACTTATTGTACTCCTTGGCCTGAATATTATTTTTGCGGCAGCAGTCGTTTTCTTCGAACGGAAGGATGCCAGCGCTTCATGGGCTTGGCTGCTCGTCTTGAACTTTATTCCGGTGTTTGGGTTTGTACTTTATCTTTTAACCGGTCAGAACCTGACCCGATACCGGCTTTTCCAGTGGAAAGAACGTAAGAAGCTCGGGCTAGAGGAACGTATTGAAGCCCAGCTCACGCAGTTGCACGATAACCGCACACCTTTCCGGAACCAAGCAACCGAGACTAGCCAGGACATGATCTATATGAACCTGAAGCAGAACGGTGCTCTGGTGACGGAAGATAATGCGGTCGAGATCATTACGGATGGAACAGATAAATTCCAGCGGCTCTTGGATGACATCGAAGCGGCCAAGGATCACGTGCACGTACAATACTACATTTATAGAGGCGACCGTCTGGGCAAAAGAATTCGGGATGCACTTATCCGCAAAGCGCGGGAAGGCATCAAAGTTCGTTTGCTGTATGACGCGCTCGGATCGCGGCGGGTATCCAAACGCTTTTTCAAAGAATTGCGCGAAGCAGGCGGTTTGGTTGAAGTCTTTTTCCCCTCCAAATTCAGTCTGATCAACTTGCGTATGAACTACCGGAACCACCGTAAGATTGTCATCATTGATGGTAACCTGGGGTACACAGGCGGGTTTAACGTTGGAGATGAGTATCTTGGCTTGAACTCGAAATTCGGTTACTGGCGTGACACACATCTGCGTATTCAGGGGAATGCCGTTCATGCGTTGCAGACCCGGTTCCTCCTGGATTGGAATGAAGCGTCCAAACAACACGACACACCCTACGTTCCAGCGCATTTCCCTCATATTGAGGGCACAGGAAAGATTGCCATGCAGATTGTCTCCAGTGGACCTGATGCAGAGACCGAGCATATCAAGAACAGTTACCTTAAGATGATTAACGGGGCCAAACATTCGATTCTGATTCAAACTCCTTATTTTATCCCGGATGCCAGTGTATTCGAAGCTATTCGTCTCGCGTGTCTGTCCGGCATTGATGTTCGCATCATGATTCCAAATAAACCCGACCATGCCTTTGTATATTGGGCTACGTTATCTTATATTGGTGAGTTGTTGAAGGTGGGCGCCAAAGTATTTATATATGATAATGGCTTCATTCATGCCAAAACACTTATCATTGACAGTTTGGTTGCATCCGTGGGAACCGCCAATATTGACTACCGCAGTTTCCGGTTAAACTTTGAGGTTAACGCCTTTATGTATGATGAAGCGATTGCGACAGCACTTGTACAAACCTTTGAGCACGACCTGCATGTATCGCGGGAAATGACGCTCGATGAATACCAAAAACGCAGTTTCATTATCCGCTTCAAAGAAGCCATTTCCCGTCTGCTATCTCCGATTTTGTAGCGGTCAATATTTATAGTAAAAAAACAGGCACATCCTCTCCCGTCATTTCGGAGAAAAGATGTACCTGTTTTTTTCTTGTCTTGAACTTCCAAACGTATGAGCATACGCGGCTCACTCATTAGTTTTCAACCCGTTCACACATGTTCTCCCCGCTTAAAGCCTTCGCCGAGCACTTCGTGCGCGTTACTGATAATGACAAATGCTCCCGGGTCCACAGACCGGATCAACGCTTTAAGTCTTGGTACCTCATTCTGTCCAACCACGACCATCAGTACCGTTCGTTGATCATCGGTGTAACCGCCTTTGGCTTCCAGCTTTGTTAATCCGCGATCCAAGTCATCCAGAATCACTTTGCTAATCGCTTCCGTCTGGTTGGAGATAATATAAGCCACCTTTGAAAAGCCCAGCCCCATCTCAACAGCATCGATCACTTTACCAGTAACATACAACCCAATCAGCGCATAGAGGGACTGCTCCAACGACAATACAAAAGCAGCCATAATAATAACCGTAGCATCCATGATGACTACACACAGCGAGTAACTCAATCCACTGTATTTCTGTACGATTCTGGCAAGAATGCTCATGCCACCTGTTGATCCTCTACCTCGGTATACAATTCCAATCCCTAAACCAACACCAATCCCACCATACAGTGAACCAAGGAGTGGATTCGTTGTTGGAATGGCCCAATCCTTCGTGAGATAAACTAACAGTGGCAGGACAATACTGCCCAATACCGAGCGAACACCATACTGCTTGCCAATGAGCAGGAAACCCGCAATCAAAAGTGGGATATTAATTGCCCATTGGGTATATGCCGGCTCCCAATTAAGCCATTCCTTGCCCAGAATTGATAACCCGGACACCCCACCCGAAGCGATCTGATTTGGTAATAAAAATAAATTAAAGGCCACGGCAATTAAAAACGAACCTACAATGATAGATACCGTATCCACGACGTTTCTCCATGGACCATTGAGTGGAATGAGGCTAGTTATCCTCTTTTTGCGATTATTGTGAAGTTGTGATCGTTGTTGCATGTTCTCGTGCTCTCCTTTTATGTGACTGATCAGTTGTTCGCTCATTTTTTCTATCCTATAAAATTATTCAAAAAAAAGCTCCCGTATACACCAGCATACGCCTACACGTATGGGTCCATACAGGAACTTATATTAATCGGTTTCTACTTTAATCTGGCTACGCAAATAACCATCGATGAATGCATCGAGGTCGCCGTCCATTACTGCCCCTGTATTTCCAGTCTCTACGCTTGTACGGTGATCCTTTACCATACTATAGGGATGGAACACATAGGAGCGAATCTGGCTACCCCATGAAATATCCGACTGATCTCCTCGGATTTCATCCAGCTGTTGTTTTTGCTCTTCAATTTTACGCTCATACAATTTCGAACGAAGCATCTTCATCGCCCGCTCACGGTTCTTGATCTGTGAACGTTCATTCTGACACGTTACAACTACACCTGTCGGAAGGTGGGTAATCCGCACGGCTGAGTCGGTGGTATTGATATGCTGTCCACCCGCGCCACTCGCACGGTAGGTATCAATCTTGAGATCCTCTGTTCGAATGTCCAATTCAATCGTATCATCAATCTCAGGAACCACATCACATGATACGAAGGAAGTATGTCTACGGCCCGATGAGTCAAAAGGAGAGATCCGCACCAGTCGGTGTACACCCTTCTCGGCTTTCAGATAACCATAAGCATTGTGCCCCTTGATCGATAGCGTGACGCTCTTGATCCCCGCCTCATCTCCTGGCAGATAATCCAGCACCTCAACCTTGAAGCCACGCTTCTCGGACCAACGTGTGTACATCCGCAGTAACATTTGTCCCCAGTCCTGTGACTCGGTACCACCTGCGCCCGGATGAAGCTCTAGAATGGCATCCATCTTATCATACGGCTGGTTCAGGAGTAGCTGAAGTTCGAACTCTGCCACCTTGCTCACGATCGCTGTGACGCTTCTGCCGATCTCTGCAGCGAGGTCTTCGTCGCCTTCCTCGTCAGCCAGTTCTACCATCATCACCGCATCATCATAATCCTGTTGGAGTTTGGTGTATTGATCCACAGATCCCTTCACCGCATTTAGCTCAGCGATTACGGATTGCGCCTTGTCACTATCATCCCAGAAATCCGGGGCAGACATCTTCACTTCGAAGTTGCCGATCATCTCTTGCTTCAGATCTAAGTCAAAGAGACCCCCTAAGGTTTGTTAGTTTCTTGCCTATTTCACGCAGGTCATGCTTCACGTTTGGATCGATCATGTGCAATTCCTCTTTTCATTAAGATAAGCTCCCCGCATCCAGGGCATTCCTCCAGATCAAGTATCCGATGCGTTACCCTGGTGTTGAGACTACTGTTGTATCAGTATATCTCTTCCCCGTGATCATGGTCATATTATTATAACTATGCACCATTAATCGGTTTTGCATCCTTCACTTCATCCTATGGAATACCCGGCTGCAAGGAGCCGTTCATGTCATTCGTGTATAAATGAACCCTTTAACTACTCTTGACCGTGGCAGTGTTTGAACTTCTTGCCACTACCGCATGGGCATGGATCGTTACGTCCGATTTGGTCAGAAACCTTCACTGGACGTTTCTCAGCAGGTTCACCGCTTGTCGAGATCTGACTTTCCTCAACAACCGCTTGACGCTCCTGATTGCTCTCGATCTGTGCTCTCATCACATAAGTCGCTACTTCTTCCTGGATCGAAGCAATCATCTGATGGAACATCTCGAAGCCTTCGAACTGGTATTCACGCAGTGGATCTGTACCACCGTAGGCGCGAAGGTGGATACCTTGACGCAATTGATCCATTGCATCGATATGATCCATCCACTTGCTGTCTACTGCACGGAGCACAACCACTTTCTCGAACTCACGAACCATCTCTTCGCCAATTCGCTCTTCACGTGCATTGTACTTGTTCTGAACTTTCGTGAACAGGAACTCGATGATCTCTTCTGCTTCCTTACCCCACAGATCATCTTTAGTTATGGAACCATCGTCCAGCAGTTTGCTGTTCATGTAATCAGCAACTTCCTGAAGCTCCCAGTTTTCCGGGATATCGTCACTACAATGTGCTTCAACGATACGTTCAATGGAAGGCTTGATCATATCCATAACGATTTGTTTGATATTTTCGGACTCCAGTACCTCGCGGCGCTGTTTATATATAATTTCACGTTGTTGGTTCATTACATCATCATATTGGAGAACGACTTTACGCACGTCAAAGTTGTTACCTTCAACACGCTTCTGCGCTGATTCTACTGCACGGGTAATCATCCGGCTCTCGATCGGTTGGTCTTCTTCAAAACCAAGACGCTCCATCATGTTCAATACATTGTCTGCACCGAAACGTCTCATCAATTCATCACCCAGTGACAGGTAGAATTGTGTTGAACCCGGGTCACCTTGACGTCCCGCACGGCCACGTAGCTGATTATCAATCCGGCGTGATTCGTGACGCTCTGTACCGATGATATGAAGGCCGCCTACTTCAGCTACACCATCACCCAAGATAATATCTGTACCCCGTCCTGCCATGTTGGTTGCAATCGTTACTGCACCCGCTTGACCAGCTCCTGAGATGATCTCTGCTTCTTCCGCGTGGTACTTGGCGTTCAGTACCTGGTGTTTGACACCACGGCGTTTAAGCATGTCAGACAGGCGTTCAGAGTTCTCAATGGACACTGTACCTACCAGAATCGGTTGATTCTTACTGTGGCGTGCCACGATCTCTTCTACAACGGCATTGAACTTGCCATCGATGCTCTTATACACGACATCTGCCATGTCATCGCGTTTATTCGGACGGTTGGTTGGAATTTGCAGTACTTCGAGACCGTAGATTTTTTTGAACTCTTCTTCCTCGGTTTTCGCTGTACCCGTCATACCCGCAAGTTTACGGTACATCCGGAAATAGTTCTGGAAGGTAATCGTAGCAAGCGTCATGCTCTCGTTTTGTACTTCAATGCCTTCTTTGGCTTCAATCGCCTGGTGCAATCCATCACTGTAACGACGTCCGGACATCAGACGACCTGTGAATTCATCGACGATCATGACTTCCTCATCACTGACAACATAATCCACGTCACGACGCATGATTGCATTAGCTTTCAAGCCCTGTACAATGTGATGGTTGAGAGTTACATTGGCATGATCATACAAGTTCTCGATACCAAATGCTTTCTCTGCTTTTGCCACGCCCGCCTCAGTCAACGCTACGGATTTCACCTTAATGTCTACCGTAAAGTCTTCTTCCGGCACCAAACGTTTCACAAAACGATCTGCTGCATAGTACATATCCGTCGACTTCTGAGCTTGTCCAGAGATAATGAGTGGCGTACGCGCCTCATCGACCAGGATGGAGTCTACTTCATCAATGATACAGAAGAACAATGGACGTTGTACCATTTGCTCTTTGTAAAGCACCATGTTGTCACGCAGATAGTCAAAACCAAACTCATTGTTCGTTCCGTACGTAATATCACATGCATATGCATGTTGTTTCAACGCATGGTCCATACCGCTGAGGTTAACCCCAACCGTCATGCCCATGAACTCATAGATTTGTCCCATTTCCTGGCTATCCCGTTGTGCCAAATAGTCATTGACTGTGACCACGTGTACACCTTTGGACATTAACGCGTTCAGATATACTGGAAGTGTTCCTACCAGCGTTTTACCTTCACCCGTTTTCATCTCGGAAATACGGCCTTCATGCAGAGCGATACCGCCCAGCATCTGTACATCGTAGTGACGTTTGCCCAGTACACGACGTGATGCCTCACGTACGGTTGCAAATGCCTCTGGAAGAAGTTCATCTGTCGTTTCTCCCTTTTCAATACGAGCACGGTATTCGTCCGTTTTACCTTTCAGTTGTTCATCAGACAACGCCTGAAATTGTGGTTCAAGTTTATTGATCACATCGACCGTCTTCATCAGACGTTTAACATCACGTTCATTCATGTCGCCGAAGATCTTTTTGACAAGTCCTAGCATGGTATACCCCTTTCGTGCAAAACAGAATAGACCCCCTGTTGCCGCCACGCGACACCATCGGATGGATGTTGCATCCACTTGCCCGGGGGTGACAAACAATATAAAAAGTAATATAGATGAATCAACTCCAGGCTTGCCAAGGGTTCCTCATGAAGCTGATTCGGTATTCAAACGGGTTCGGTTATTAAAAACTAGCCGAAGCCCGAGCCTTGCGAATCATGTTCATGGTGCTGTGCCTGTCATTGATTGTGATTAGCGATCATTCGTTGACAATTCCTCATCAGGACAATGATTCTCTTTGCATAAATTGTAACAGTTTGTAAGGGCCGCCGCAACACGCCACGGCACACTTCTTTGAACTTATGAGACATATCAAATGGAGTTTAAGTGCAAAAAATCATAGTCGTTAGCGGAAGCGTCCGATTGTCATGTTTCGTTTTGCAGGCTAGACAGCTCTGTCAACGAATTTTGATGGTGAATTTGGATGGAAATCTCATATCCAGTTCTCGAATGTAGGCGTACGAATATTTTCGTAAACATCCGAATCTGGTGATAAACTTGTACCAATTATGATTATTCTTACTATCTATTAGACGCAGCAGCATAGGGAATAGTTTCACCATTTTATTTCCAAAGGTTATTTCCCAGCTCCTCTACGCACAAAAGAGCCCCATCCCTAAGGGATGGAAGCTCTTGTTAAGTCTAATCCAGGAAACTACAGTCCCTGTCTTCATTATTATTAGATATTCATATGCAAGTTCGATCCGATGATCCTGTACGTTAAGATTAACCTTGTTCGATCAATCCGTACTTACCATCGTTCCGTTTGTAAACAACGCTAACTTCTTCACTGTCAATGTTGGAGAATACGAAGAAATTGTGACCAACCATGTTCATTTGGAGGATGGCCTCTTCCACGTCCATTGGTTTCAACATAAAGCGTTTCGTCCGTACAACTTCCAGATCATCGTCATCCGTGTCCGCATCCAGTTCAGCTGTAGCTACAGTACCTGTTGGATCTTCAACGAAGAGTGTCTTCAGGCTGCCTTCCTGGCGGAACTTACGGTTAATTTTTGTTTTGTGTTTGCGGATCTGACGTTCCAGCTTGTCCACCACGGAGTCAATCGATGCGTACATATCGTCGCTCTCATCCTCGGCGCGGAGCACAATGCCTTTCAAAGGGATCGTCACCTCTACCGTATGCAAACCTCTCGTCGTGCTCAATGTAACAGCACCGTCAGAGTTAAGGGGTGCATCGAAATACTTCTCGAGTCTACTCAACTTTTTGTCGACATAATCCTTCAAAGCATCAGTAACCTCGATTTGTTGACCTCGAATACTTAAATTCATAGGGCACTCCTCCTTTTTCCTTTGCCACTTCATTATAACACGAATGTAAGCGCCATGTAAAAACTCCCGGTGACCGAATAATGACATCTGTTCAAGCCACATCTGCCAACGTAGGCATAACGCCATATTTCGCGATATTTCATCATATTCAGCCATAATCGAATATTTACTTGGTATGAATTATTAGGCGCTTGATGATGTATTTAACCGTTTTTGGGCCAGCTCAATCTAATATGTAAAATGAACTTCAATCTATCTTTTAAATCTATTAAATTCAATAGAAAAATGTTCCTCGGATGATTCTCAAATCTCTCATCTATTGAAACAAAAAAAGACCCCGGAAAGTACCGGAGTCTGATGCTAGCGATAATTCAATTTGGTAACCATCTAACCATATATGTAGGTCGGATTGTCCGGATGATTATAATTTGATTACGTTAGCTGCTTGCGGTCCACGCGCGCCTTCGACGATGTCGAATTCTACGGATTGACCTTCTTCCAAAGTTTTGAATCCTTCGGATTGAATTGCGGAGAAATGTACGAATACGTCGCCGCCATCTTCAGTCTCAATGAAACCGTAACCTTTTTCTGCGTTGAACCATTTTACTTTACCTTGCATGCACTAACATTCCCTTCGTCATCAAATGAAGTGAAGCTTTCGGCCTTAACCTCTGCCCACAATTCAGATAATACCATCCAAAGTTATCCATTGTCAATTGGAAAAGTAAATGTTTTCTTGGAATTTTTTGTAGATTAATTGGGGATTGTGTTGAAAGGTGGGATATCTTGAATATATCAGGTAAATGGCGGGTTGATAAGTCTATTTTTAGCCATTTTAAGATCAGATTGGTCTTTAATAGTTTCAATATATAACCGCACTCTTTGTGTCTCCGTTGAAATAATTTCTCCAAGATAGTAATGGTAAAGGATGTTTCAACATATCAACCAGACTACTAATCAAATTAGGAAAAGGTTGTTATTCATGAACTTTTACCCACTTTAAAAGCCTAAATTGGACTCCTATGTTATACCGTCAATCTTTTAATTTTGTGATTGGAGATTTACTCCAACCGATCATGTAGATGCTCAAGAGAATCAATTACCTGTAGGGGAACTGAAAGAAAAAGAAATTAGTTGGCTGTCATCCACACTTCGTTGTGGATACCAGACGCCAAATACGGTCTTTATTTTACTCAAGATGAAGAAAACCTTACACCATAGTATATGAAGACTACTGACAAACAACATGATCGCGCCGTTATTCCAGCATGTATTATACTTCACATTACAATTCATGACTATAAAACATTAATTTATCGTTTTTTTCTCAATTGTAGAATTAAATTAATTGTTTAATTTGGTTACAATCAATACGATTCATCCAAAAATCCTGATTGTCAGAAATAAAACCCTTCTGTGTAGTAAATGCACCATTGATACCGTTACTAATCAAGATCGAAGTTAACTGATTTCTCATATCATGAAAGTTCTTACCTCCACCGAATGGAGGTGTATACCAACGAGGTTCTATACCGATTGAATATAGCCATTTTTTACATGTATCAATTTCTTCTCGATAAAACGTCTGCGGATCGAGATTATATGGTAAATGTCGATTGCCGTGTATTCCAATTTCCATACCGGCATTATGCATTTCTTTAATTTCTGCAGCATTTAAATAAAAATCCTTAATAAACTCTTCCTTACTAAGAAAGTGAATATTAAATATATCTTTAAGAAACATTCCGACCTCTGTCTCAGATAATTTGAAATTAAGCATATATTTGTTATATCTACGAAGAATATTTTTTTCATAGCTGTAAATCTGACTTTCTCCTTCTACTCCTCGGGTATCGAACTTATTATTTATTCTTTCCCACATTTCTTCATCCGATATGAATGACAGAACTGAGTGAACAAGATGCACAAGCGGAATATCTTGACTTATTGCAGGCCCTGACATAACTGTAAAATATGCAGAAATCCCCTTGCGTTTTAAAATATCAAATGCGAATGTATATTGATCTTTTGTCCCATCATCAAATGTTAGTACGCACCATGGTTTGGTATGCTTCCTTCTAATATCATTTACAGAAATAATGTTATGAGTTCTACTTATATAATCGATTTGATCCTCAAAATGTTTAGGAGATAAAGGTACTATACCATTCCAATGATCCGGCTCACGAACATAATGATACATAACGGCCACATTATTCAAGCTTAGCACCTCTTTCAGGTAAGGGCCATATATTAGGCCGATCCATATCGCCATCCGATTTAACTAAATAAGTATCATTAATATCTATGGAATTCTCCGTGTCATTGTTACATTTCCAAACAAGATTAATAGGATTCACAAGATTTCTAAATGGCTGAAATAGTCCGGCTATCCCACACTCAGTTGGAGTATAATCAGCATTTTGTAATCGAAATCCTACTTTTAATAGTATATGTTCCAGTCGATTTGAGCTAAGTTGGTAATCAGCAGCCACACACCCCTTACCCTCAGCCCAAATTAATACTCCCTTTATCAATTTAATTAATTTTTCGTCAATATATCCATTCCACACAGTATTTAAAGAAGGAATTATTTCAATAACTCTCAATACTTTCAAATCATCCAGTTTTGGATTTTCAGGGGCATATACACTTTCTAAACGAGTTACAATAAGACCTTCCTGTGTAGGATCTCCAAACATGATATAGCTATATCCCTCATTTTCCAAGTATCTCCATTTCCAAAATAAAGCATCACGTACCTGAGATAAAGAAAATTTTTTTGCAATACTATTTAAATATAGATTTTCAAGCTCCTTCAGATCATTAAACTCATTGGGTTCGACCATTTCGGATTGGGTCAGAAGATTCTCCTGAATCCATTCATAAATGACTGAATTGTCTATTTTTTTCGGCAGCAGACTGACATAACCTTCAAGTTTAAGAGGGTACACATATCTATTTAAATTCGGAGAGTAAGAGTAGCCCATTCTTTGATACATAGGCGCTACTTGTAGATTACAACCCAAAGTCAGCGTTAATAAGCTGTTTTTCTCTACTTCCTTTAGTAATAAAATTCCTATACCGCTATTTCTATATTTTTCATCTACAATCCACATCGCAAGCCCTGCTCCATTAACGTAGCGTTGATTAACTGCATATAAACTTGGAATAACACCGAGGAATCCAACGATCATTCCATTATTCACAAGGAGTAATGATGATGATTCTTCAGTATTTCGAATTTTATATTGCCAATTAAATAACTCCTGATTGTATATAACATGTTTTTCTGACCAGTTCACCTTAAGAAAAGAAACCAATTTTTCATACCACGCATCGTTATAATTTATAATTTCCATTCCAGTCACTTCTTCCTTAAATTATAATTAGTCCTAGTCAGAATGATAATAAACACTTGTTACATGCTTATATAACACCTAATATTGCTTTTAAAGAATTAATATTTGCAATTTCCTCCATCGGTATTGACACTGCAAATTCTGCTTCTAATTCCATTATTAAATTCAATTGGTTCAAGGAGTCCCATTTTTCAAAATCTTCTTTTTTAGAATCTATATTTATTTCAGAAATAGGAACCTCCAGTATTTTGGAAACAATTTCACGTACACGATTAAATTTATCCATCTATATTTACTCCTTCTATTAATGCTATATAATTTGGCATTTTCAATTCGGCAAGTAACAATTTTTGTTCTTCTTCATTAATCTCTAGCCAATTAGAAATAAAAATGTTAAACGGTTGATTTTTAGGCGTTTCTATATAGTTTGCTATTATGTTTGAAGTGTTGAAGTACTTACAAATGTATGCCAACATTGCCTCTTCTATGTTTTTCCCCATCACTCTACAGCTCATTACAAAATCCTGAAGTTCCACTTTATTATAGGGTTGTAGTTTAACAGAGATAAGGCCTGTAGAGCCAGAACTTCCAAATTTATCATTCACATCAAAAATAAAAACAAAATTCCCAGGTATCAGACTCCAAGTCCAGAACTCTTTCTCAGAATACCTATGAGTTGCCATATTAAATTGGTTCGTTTTGTTTAACAGCTGAACCGCTCTTTTGAGTGATGTTTCATCAAGCTTATGAACGGTTAAATTGATTTCTAAGGAATGCAACCATTCATTCAAAGAATCTACTTTTAATCTATTTAAATCTCTTTCTTTTTCTTGGCCGTACCACTCAGTCCTAATGAGATCCTCCTTGGTGACCACTTGAGATTCGAAACAATCTAAACGTTGGATAAACTCTGGATAACGAGTGAATTCTATCGGAAGTTCAGGTACTAGCACCTCAGGGAAAATTTGCTTTATTCGTTCACGTTCTGTGGGATTATCATCCAGGAAAACAACCGATTGTAAGCCTAAATTGAGTTCCTTCACTATTTCTAAAATGTTTCCCGCCTTATCTTCCCAATTTATTTTCAGAGCTGCAAAGTCCTCTTTCCTAAGTATCATTTCAGGATGTGTCTCTATCATTTCCATAGCAATTTCCTGACTATTTTTGCTGCATATAGCCAAGATAATTCCACGTCTTTTTAAAAATAGTAATTCTTTTTGAAATAGTTGGAAGCTTTCTCCAACAGGGTCTATCCCTCCCAACTTAATGTTTGATATACCGTCGTCTCCTATTATCCCTCCCCATAGAGTATTATCCAAGTCACATATAATGAGCTTTCTAGATTGTCCGTATAAACCAGAAATAATACTACGAATTTCTTTTCCAGCCAATTCAAAGTAATCTCTAGAATAGCGAATTTTTCCTAAAGCATACATTTTAGCATCATAACTCTTTTTTTGAAGTGAGGCATACCAATATTGGGTATCTAATATGATGATATGATCACTATCACCCAATCTTTCTGCTAAACGTAAGTTCATTTGCATTAGTATATTGCTTAACCCTCTATTATGTTTACAAGTAAGTGTTTGGATCCATCTTAAATCCGGTAGAATGGACCAAGAGGAAATAAATATATGCTTATATTTGTTTTTCTGCTTCAAAACGAGCTCGCAAAAAAAATCTACCTCTTTTAAAATATCATTTATATTAAACTCACTTCTAAAATCAATTAATTTATTAAAAGAAGGAATTGCTTTTTCAGGAACGGTCCATAAAAATAACATGTTTGCAGGTTTATTCCAAACAGAATGAGATGTGTCCATGAGGGATTGGTAAACTTGATCATAGGGTCCTTCTGTCACTTCTAAAGACAAACCTTGGAAACTTCCTGATAAAAACCGAATAAGTGGATTTACGTTCGTATCAGAAAGTATAATCATATTCTGTTTATTCATGACTTTTCTCCCCTCCATCGAGCCTATGAATTATTTTACTATAACAGCACTACCACACAGGTCACTTATTGGTACGAATCTCGCCCCATTTTCTAGACAAAACTCTCTAACAGCTTGTTTAGCTCCAAAAAAACGAGTGCTGTTATAATCGTGTACAAATATATATCCACCCACTTCTAAACGTGGATAAAAATATTTTAACCCTTCTAGGATAGGCATGTATAAATCAACATCTATACTTACAAACACAAATTTTTCTTCAATACCAATTGCGGATTCAGGAAAGTATCCTTTCTTAAAGATACAATTCTCTTTTACTGTCATTTTTTTTAATATGATTTCAATGTCAGAGTTTATAAATTCACCAGTCTGGGAATTAGAAAACCCTTTAGTTTTTTCAACAACTATATCTCTCTCATCAAAACCACTAAATGTATCAAACAAAAAAAGCTTACGATCAGGAAAAGTTTTATTAATATATTTAGCAAACTCCCCTTGAAAAACACCAAGCTCCGCTACGTTTCCAGAAATGTTATTATAATAAATTTCATCCGCTACCTGCCGTAAAACGGCTAATCTTGAATCAAATATTTGATTATTATAATAATCTATGATCTTACTTGCTTTAACTCCCAAATCCATGGTCAGCTGTTCATAGATAGCATCACCATGAATATTAGCAATTATAATAAAATCATAGTCAATTTCCGATAATTTTTCCGGACTTAATACCGGTTTTCCTAGCAGAGTCTCTCCTTGTTTATTAGAGTCGTTATCCACAAAAGCTATAACTTCAAAATCCCCAATTAAGGAGTAGCTGACACGTAGGCCCCCATCTCCCGCTCCGAATAAAACAACTTTTTTCATCTCCATCAATGCCCCTCACTTCAAGTAAACTTTTTTTGTGCGTTTCAAAAGTTATTAAATTATTATCTCTTTTAATTGATCTATAACAAAGTGTTGATTTTCCTCTCCCATATTGGTATCTGAGGGCAGACAAATCCCATAGTTAAATAACATTTTACTCACATCTTCATTATCGTAATGACAATAATAATCGGTACCCTCAAAAATCGGCTGCAAATGAAGCGGCTTCCATACAGGACGGGACTCAATATTGTTTTTTTCCAAATGATTAATAAGTGACTCGATAATATCATTTTTTTTATGGTTACGGACTATAGCTGTTGTTAACCAACGAGTTGAGCTTCCATAACTAGCTTCTGGCATAAAATTAAAAGTACCAATATCAGAGAGTTCTCTAAAGTATCGGTCAAAAATTGCTCTTTTCTGTTCAATTCGCTCGTTTAGCACTTGAAGCTGCCCACGTCCAATACCTGCGAGCACATTGCTCAACCGATAATTGTAACCAATCAGACTGTGTTGATAATGCTTTGCTATGTCCCTTGCTTGAGTAGCATAAAATCTTGCTTTATTCAAGCTCTGAACATCATCTGAAACAAGCATGCCACCACCTGAGGTGGTTATGATTTTATTACCATTAAACGAGTACACACCAAACTTACCAATGGTTCCGCTCATTTGCCCCTTATATGTAGCACCAAGAGATTCCGCAGCATCTTCAATAATGGGTACTTCGTACTCATCGCATATTCTTTTCAGTGAATCATAGTCTGCGCTCTGCCCATACAAGTTCACTATAATGACCGCTTTAGGTTTCTGACCTTTGTATGCATAAGCCTTCATGGCACGCTCCAGAGCAAGTGGAGACATATTCCAGCTATCAGGTTCAGAATCAATAAATACAGGTTTTGCTTTTTGGTATAAGATTGGATTGGCACTAGCGATAAAGGTCAAAGAAGAACAAAAAACAATGTCTCCTGCTTGTACATCAAGTAGAACTAAAGCCAGGTGGATAGCAGCCGTTCCGGAACTTAAAGCAACGGCTCCTGCACTACCAACATAATCAGCCAGTTCCTGTTCAAAAGCATCTACGTTGGGTCCGAGCGGTGCAACCCAGTTACTCGTAAATGCTTCATTGATATATCGTTGTTCCAACCCGCTCATATGGGGAGAGGCCAAATAAATACGATTACGCTCTGACATGTGCTTTTCATCCCTTGCTTTTGAAATATTTATTGATTTTCGCTGGGCACCCTACAGCCAATACTTGCTCAGGAAGACTTTGAATAACAGCAGCTCCTGCACCCACAATAGTCCCTCTACCAACCTTAACTTGTGGAACTATACTCGCACCAACCCCAACATGAGCAGAATAACCGATCTCCACACCACCAGCCAGATGAACACCAGGTGACAAGTGGACGAAATCACCTATAAGACAATCGTGATCAACCGTAGCAGCCGTATTCACAATAACATGTCTACCTATGTGAGCATCAGCATTAATTACTGTATTAGCCATAATAACGGCTCCATCGCCTATGACAACATTAGATCCTATAATCGCAGTTGAGTGTATCGCTTTTCCAAATTGAACATTGCTCTGTTCAAAAATGTTAGCTAGTTTGACTCTTGTAGCATTATGCCCAATTGCTATGATATAGAGGCTTTGTGGATACTTAAGGTTAATCTTTTCTAGCCGGTCTAATCCACCGAGCAACGGGATTCCCCTCCAATCAGTCCCTCTCATATGATCATCCATAACTCCAATGATTTTTTCACCACATGAATGTAGGTTATCCAACACTACCTTTCCGTGACCACCCGCACCAAAGATAATATAGCCCAGAAAAAGACCTCCTTATTCATGCTAAAATACAAATACCACGGAGTGCCATTCACAATTAATACGTAATTGTTTTCTGAATCAGTTGTTCAGACCAACTAATATTCTTGAGAATATTGACGATGAGACTGCTTGTATTCTCTTTAGCATATACATTTTTTGTTTCAGAGATATCCTTCTGAAAGTCTGGTGATATTGCTTTTTCCAGTGCCATTTGAAGCTCAATATCGTCCTCTTGAATGTCAATCACGTTAGAAGAACGTTCTCTGTGCCCTTGTCGAACACCAATGTTAATAACTGGTTTATTAAATGAGGCGGCTTCAATGATTCCTGAGGATGAGTTCCCTACTAAAATCTCTGCATGCTTCAGCATCACCAGATAATCCAACGGCTCAAAATTGGTTATAAGATGCACACCAAGATTTCCAACAAACTGATTATAAATATCAACTAGTGCATCTGATCCTGCATCTGAGTTGGGCATAATACATATAATCTCGTATCCCTGGTTCAACAACACCTGCAGCATCCTAGCCAACATCTGCAAATTTGTTGATTGGGTAGTGACAGGATGATATGCAAATAAAACATATTTACTTTTTAGGTGAATATTGTATTTATTTGCGGTTTGCTCATAGTTAGGAAGTACAGTATTCATTATCGTTTCGATTCTGGGGGCGCCTACGACTTGAATTCTCCATGGATCCTCACCGAGTCTAATTAATCTTTCTTCACTCTTTTCGGTAGCGACCAGATGTATATGTGCCAATTTACTGATCGCGTGGCGAACGGATTCATCAATAGTGCCTGTCACTTCCCCCCCGTGCAGGTGGACGAGGGGAATATTAGTATGAGAAGCCACGATAGCTGCTGCAAGCATTTCTCCCCGATCTCCCAGCACTACAACCACATCTGGCTGAATGGTTTCCAACGCTTGAGTCATTCCGATAATAGCCAATCCTATAGAACGAGACATGTTGGCATGTGAGGAGCCTTGCAGCAGACAATCCACCTGTGCTGAGATTTGAAATCCATCTTGTCTTATCTGTTCCACGGTATTACCAAACTGTGGAGACAAATGCATGCCCGTTACTAAAAGATGCAGATCAAGGGTTTCTTCTGCATTAATCGCTTTTAAAACAGGATAATAAATGCCATAGTCGGCTCGAGTTCCGGTAACCACTACAATTTTTTTCATCGAAAATCTTCCCATGATAATAATTGATCTTCAACAATATCCCTGGTGAGTTTCTTACCAATAAATTCAGTATAAAATTTAGGTTCAATTCCTGTTCCAGGACGCTTAATATGAATATCTTTTTCTTGAAGTGTATCACCCGCTTGTAATGATCGGCCTGCAACAAGACTTTTCCTTGCAACTGCCTTAGTGTTTTCTTCAGATGGCATACAACGCTTAATTCCATTACCCAGTACCTTTTCCACTCTTCGAATGGCCTCGATCATAGTAGAGAACTCTGATGGTTCCAAAGATGCTAGGTGATCCGGGCCAGGAAGGCTACGATCCAATGTAAAGTGCTTTTCTATAATCTTTGCACCCATTGCTACAGCAGCAACAGCCACTTCAATACCATCTGTATGGTCGGAGTAACCAATGATTCTGCCAAATTCATCC
The DNA here is from genome assembly GCF_038002525.1 of Paenibacillus sp. FSL K6-4396. Lineage (NCBI taxonomy): Bacteria > Bacillati > Bacillota > Bacilli > Caryophanales > Paenibacillaceae > Paenibacillus > Paenibacillus sp. FSL K6-4396. The sequence goes on from NZ_JBBOCR010000001.1 coordinate 6,394,700, forward strand.
GCCATTGCTTTCATTGCAAGTAGGTTAACGTCCTCTAAAGGAGCAGGGTAATCTGATGTACAATGGAGCAAAGAAACATTACTTTTTGTAAAAATTTTTATTGATTCCCTTATCTCATTCATATCAGACATACCAGTAGAAAGTATAATTGGTCGGCCATACTGATTAAGTTGCTGGAGAAAGGGAGTATTATTTAAATCGCCAGAGCTGACTTTAAAAGCATCCACTTCAATAGAATCTAAAAATTGAGCACTTTCCTCATCAAAAGGGGTTGAAAGAAAATCAATTCCTTTCTTGTCACAGTAATTTTTGATATCTATAAATTCGGAATGACTTAACTCCAATTTTTGTAGCATCTCCAATTGGCTGCCTGAAATCCCTGTGTTTTCAGCTTGGTATTCTGCCTTTTGAGCATGCCTAGTTACTAGTTTTTTGCTGTCAAACGTTTGGAACTTAACTGCGTCTGCCCCACATATCGCAGCTTGATCCACACACTGAAGCGCACGTTCCAAAGTTCCGTTGTGATTCACCCCTACTTCTGCAATAATATACACCGAACCAGCGTTAATTTTTGATAAATATTTGCCCATTCATGTATACTTCCTCTCTATCAAATTGATACATCGTTATATGAATTATATTACACTCGATTTTGCATAAGAAATTCTGCCCACTTTAAATCCATTTCATCATCAATATCTACAGATCGTTCTTTTGGCATGACATAGCCGATATTCTTTGGACCTATCATCAAGTTTTCAATCATCAGCAGATCTCTTTTAATTATATATATTGCTCCATTTAACATGTAAAGGTCAGGCAACTCCTGCCTTCTAAGGTTTTCGACTTGATCTTTCAAATAAGGTTGAATTATTCCCTGATTCCATTCCCTTAAAAGATAGGGATGGGTATCGGCTAACGTAACACTTTGTAATGAATCCGCCTTTTGGGTTATAAATAAATTATAGGCCTCACGGATATCGTAATCATTTCGTAACGGAGAGGTAGGCTGAAGCAACATAATATATTGGAAATGAAGATTCAGTTTAAGCTCATAAAAATGAACTGCATGTTGTAAAACATCAATACTCGCTGCTTGGTCAGTAGCCAGCTCTTCCGGACGAAGAAAAGGAACATCAGCCCCAGCCAACTTCGCTATGCTCGCTATTTCATTGTTATCTGTGGATACAACTACTCCATCCATACATCTGCTTTTAAGAGCAGCTTCAATGGTATATTTGATTAACGGATTTCCGCCAAGAATTCTTATATTTTTTCGAAGCAATCCTTTCGATCCCCCCCGTGCAGGGATCACTGCCAGACATTTAGCTGTTTTATTCATAGCACAACTTTTGAGAAACCTAGACCACTAGCTTCAATAAGTTCTCTAATTTCTGCTGTATAAATTTGTTTGGCTGTTTTGGAAGAATATTCTTGATGCTCTGCTTTTCTAAAACCTTCATAGTGATATTCGTTCGCCAGGAATAGAGACGGAATAATAAACATTTGTTCATTCTCTAAAGCTCTTTCCGATTCTTCCAGGGTCATAAGCTCTTCATATAATTTTTCTCCAGGTCGAATACCCGTTTCAATCATCTCACCGGAATAACTTAGAGTTCCCGCTTGTTCATATGAATCAATCAGACACTTTGCCAGATCCGTAATTTTAAGGATTGGCATTTTGAGTACAAATACCTCACCGCCTTGAGAATATTTTGCAGCATCGATGACCAATTGAGCAGCTTGTGGAATGGACATCATAAACCGCGTCATTTCCGCGTGCGTAACCGTTAGAGGTCTACCCTCAACAATCTGATTCCTGAACAAAGGAATCACCGACCCTCTCGAACCCATTACATTTCCAAAACGAACACATGCAAATATGGTTCGTTTGCTACCCTTGTAGAAACTCGCAGCCGAGATCAGTTTTTCAGACAATAGTTTGGTCGCACCCATTGTACTTGTCGGGTTTACAACTTTATCTGTACTTATAGCAATGACCTTCTCAACATTGTGCTCAATAGCTGTTTCGATTATATTTTGTACACCTATAACATTCGTTTTGATGGCTTCCATCGGATTATACTCACAAGAAGGAACATGTTTTAAGGCAGCTGCATGAAAAATAAGATCAACATCTTCCATCGCATACCCAAGCCTTTGTTTATCCCTAATATCACCAATTAAATATCTTATATTATCAAATTCTTTAAGCTCCTGTTGTAAGTCAAATTGCTTACTTTCATCTCTACTGAAAATCCGTATTGCTTTTGGACGATAGGTCAATAAACTCCGCACAATTTCGCTACCTATTGATCCAGTTCCCCCAGTAATTAATATTATTTTGTTATTAAACATACTATTAACCTCCAGTCCAATTCACATTCTATTCATCAATCTGTTTTTATGAATTTTGGTACTCATATATATTCCCACCACTTTTTAAGAATTCCTTTACTACAATTTTGAAGAAGTTCAATTATTAAATACTAAATATTAAATTTATAGATAAATCAACCTTTTAATATCTCCTAGGCTGATTCTCATATATTAAAGTGTTGTGAATATTCTAGTCTACACACAAACTTTTTTTCACAACAAGGGGCCCGACTTCGTATTATCAGATTAAATACTTTACTATCATATATCGGTTTAAAACAATCTTCTATGAATCCTTAGAGCAAAAAAACCCACTCAGTGTATAACTGAGTGGGTTTCTTTTAATAACATTTCTATCATTTTCTACGGTCCATAAGTATGCTACCCGGAGAGAGATTAGATTCATACGCACTACGTTGAGTTGCAGCTTGCCTACGATTGTACAACCATTCCTGAGCTTCAAGACGCAGTGAGTCCATTCTCCGCAGTATAACCGGATCCAATCCCAGTATTCTTTTAATCCTGTCTTTTTGATCGTCAGTGGAAACTTCTTTATTTTGCAATTCGAAATTAATCAAATCCACAATGGATTGTCTCTTTGTAATAAATTCTTCAAATTCCTCATAAGAACATGTCTTAATACTATCCATAAAGGAATTAGTTAACTCTTCTAATTGTTCGATATAATTATCCATTAGCAGTTTCCGTTTGACCTAATGCTATTTTATTAGCTTGGACCCAGGTCTCACGCAATTCAACTAGATAACTTAAAGCTTCTTCTATCTTTTGATCATCTTTACGCACATTAGCTTCGATAAGGAGATAGTTAGTATATTCATAAAGAGAATACAAATTCTTTGATATCTCATAATCAAAATTAAGCGTACCCATCAATTCACTGACAATAGATTGGGCCTTACCAAGATTTGTACTTGTCTTCTCATGATCATGTTGCTGTAGGCCTTGAAGCGCAGTTTTGATAAACCTTATTGCTCCATCATACAGCATAACAACAAGTTGGGCTGGAGTTGAAGTTTGGACTGCTGATTGCTTGTATTTATTGTAAGGAGAATTAATCAATTCGCTCACCTCTAACTATGAATTCAAGCCCAGACTTGATAACAAACTGGAAGACTGGGAATTTAATTTGCTCATGGCCTGTTCCATTGCAGTAAATTGTTTGTAGTATCTGTTTTCAGCAATAGTAAGATTTTTCAGCATTGTATCCATACGACTATCATATGATTTCAGTTCACGCCCCATAACACTTTCAGGTTTATAAGCTCCTGTGATTGAGCCGGAAAAACGGTCAGTACCCGCCCGGTCAGAAATCATGTTGATTGAATTACCAACTTTCTCAGCTAGCTTATCAAAAATTCCCGTAGAAGGAGAACTTGCCGACCCTTGAAATAAATCCAATATTTTTTGAGGATTATCAGAGATAGCACTCTTCAATTTAGACTCATCCAGTATAAGTTTACCTTCATCATAGTACTTACCTGTAGTTATCCCCATAGCACTAAGATCACTTAAATTTGCGGTGATAATCATCCGCATCTGCGAAACCGTGGATGTCAATATATCATCATTTTTCAATAAACCACTTTGTGATTTTTCTGTCCAGGCTTTAATATCCGCCTCTTTCATTTCCTTCTTTTGCTCATCTGTAAGTGGTGAAAAACTACGATATTTGGCTTCACTCGTTTTGGTATTCAATGTACTGAGTAAAGAATTATAATCTTCAATAAATCCCTTAATAGTTTCCAGAACATTATCGGGATTTCTTTGAGTTGTGATATTAACGGTCTCCCCAGGGGGGGTTGTTGAAAGTAAATTGAATGTAATTCCATTTAAAATAAAGTTGTTACTATCTTTCTCAACATCTACTCCGTTAATATTTAATTTTGCATTTTCACCAGATTTGAAATTTTGCTCTCCTTTAAATAAAGCCAGCAAGGTATTATCTCCTGTATCGGTTCCAAGTTTAATTGGATCTCCACTTTTGGAAGTGAAGACCAACCTACCAGTCTCCTTATCAAAACTTGCTGTTGTATTCGCACCTGCACGAGCTGACACCTCTGCTATAACATCATCAATAGAAGCAGAACCAGCGAAGCTAAAAGTTTCATTGTTAATCTTGAGAGAAAAAGGTTCAGCGGCCCCAGTAAGTGCAGACAACTTGGTACTTCCTAAAAAACCTGAACCTGTGCCGTTGGTCTCGATAACTGTTTTATCAGGTGTACCACCAAATAAATTAATAACAGAATTTGTACCAGTGTTCCCTCCGATATCTACCTTACCAGCAGGGCCACTTGTCTTAGAACGAATGATCAGCTGGCCTGTTAATTCGTCATAACTTGCATTGACATTCGCCTTGGTATTTGAGTTGATTGTAGAAATCATACTTGAAATTGATGTAAGACCATTGAACAATGGCTTACCACTATCATCTTTGAAACTTACACCATTGATGACTAGATCGAAGCCTTTATCAAGATAATCCTTACGGTCAGTTTCACTCATCCCCGCCAAATTAACACCATCAACTTCTGCAAGAGTAGAAGTACCTTTGTAAACCTTATCCGTACCTGTAGTTTGAACGGTAGCACTTGTTGCAAGTTTTGATATTTGAACTTTCATATCAATTCCATTAGCATCAGCAGTGGCATCTGCTTTAAGTGCATCCTTATTCCCCGTAATAATAGCTTTATTAGCATTTAATGCTGAATCTTTACCATACTTGTCCGTAAGTTTATTAAAACGGAAATCATAGAGCTTGCTATTTATCTCCCGATAGCTGTCACGCTTCCATTCTACCAATTGTTTATTTTGGGTAATTTTATCGTATGAAGCACGTTTTGCAGTCATCATACTTTTCACAAGACTATCTATATCCATACCTGAAAAACCATTAATACGAGTTACCATAATTACTTTGCCCCCTTAGATTCAGATTTTCTCATCAATAAGAATTCCAGCAATTTCCATCATTTTAGCTACTAAGTCTAGCGTTTTTTCAGGTGGGATCTCACGAATCAACTCTCCAGTTTCTCTGTTCAATACTTTCACCATAATATCATGCGTCTTTTCGTGAACACTAATTTCCAACGAAGTTTGTGGCCCTTCTAAAGACTTAATTGCCCGTTCTATTGTTTTAACAAGTTGTTCATTCACTACAGAATTCTGAACCACTGAGGTCTTCAATTCTTTAGGGTTAGAGACCAAAGGACTCGATTGTGCAGTCAACGAATGCTGATCGTTGTATTCAGAGTTATGCTGTCTGCTTATAGTAGTATTTGCCGTTAATGATAATTCTATATTCATGAATGCCCGCCTCCACAATAATTAATGTTATTATGTTTATCGGTATATTCTCAAAGTTACATTAGGTAATTTTTGTATACTCCCGTTTATTCAATCTCCAATTGGTTTTCTAACACTGTTATAATTTCCGAGAGAACAAGTAGGCTTGTTTTCACAAATTCGATTTGAATTTCCCTGTTCTTGCTTAAATTATCTGCTGATAAAAATTGCTCTATCTCAAACAATCTCCAAACACTAGTAATCAAAACGGCTTGTAAATTATGACGTAAGAGCCAGTTACTCATTAGCTCTCCAAAGAGAACATCGGTCTTTTCTAATATTTTTAACGACTTCAAAAGTTGAGATTGAGAACGTTGTTTGTGAATGACTAGTTGTTGGAGATTTCTAAGTTGTTTTTTTAATTTCATTTCTTTTTCTTTGAAATTTCCCAATTCTCCCTTTAGGCTATTTTTAATTTGGTTAATATCTACAGAATAATTATTAATTTTCTTTAACTCCTGAGAAACGTTCAATAAGTAAGAACTAGGGCCACAATATTGGTCATACACTTCTTTCAAACTCATCTGCGATGTATGATTGATCAAAGCCCCACCTTCTGTTGCATTAATAACATTTAGCTGTTTTTTATATATTTCTGCTTCGAACCAATTACGGAATGCATTCCATGTGTCAGTTGTCGCGACTTCGCCGCCACTATATCCTTTCGTATACACTCTCTTGGCCACATTATCAGCATTTATAGGTTTCTGATCATAGATAGTATTACTGGCATGAGTTTCCGCTAGAGTGTTACCATATGCAAGATCTTGTCCAACAAGAACAATAGGTGAAGCTCCTAAATGTTCAGCAAATCCAAAAGCAATATGAGCACAAGATAAACCAATGCTTATTGAATTATTTTGTGTTAGATTTAATATTTCTTTAAGCCAGTTATACTCTCCAACGTTTTCACGAATTGGAATAATAACTTCTCCTTGGAATTCTTCGAATATTTCCGGATAAACTAACAGGGGTGCCACTAATGTAACCTCAGATGGATACGACTTATCTTTATAAAAATAGGAATAGGTTAATTCTCCTCTTTCAATTGAGCAAATAAAATCTGGCACAATCCCTTCCTGACACAGCCTCTCAGCAATCGTATCCACTGCAATAATAACGGCTTTACCTTTAGTTTTTTTCAATTCTTTTATATTTTTATTAAGTGATGGGCCAGCTGCTACAACAATAGCAGGCAAGTCTTTAAACAAATCTCTTAATTGAGAAACATCCTTCGAACGTGCGACACTTTTAATGTTCAGCATATTCTGTCTGAACCCTATTAAACTATCGTCTACAGAGTTTCCATACAATGTTGTTTTATATTGAGCTACTTCTTTAATTTGTTTAACAACAGAAATACAAGAATCAACATCAAAATCCCGGTAATACGTGGTGAAATAGAATTTAATATTTTTAACGTAAAAAATCAGGTTAGTAGAGAACAAATGTTCCAAAAACATAGGCATATTGCTCAAATCATCAGCAAAAAGAATCACGTTCGAAGATCGGATAAAAGAAAGCTCTTCTTCATTCAGAACGTGATTAAAAAATGAGAAACTCGGTTCTATAATGATCAGAAAAGACTCTTTGCTCATACTTTGAATTAATTGCTTAAGTTCTGAAACTGAGTATAGACCTATGGCAAAAATGAGTTCTTTCTTCAACACATTAGGTAAAACAGTAGCATCATAGCTATTCTTCAAATATATGATTTGATTATTTACTTTAATTAAATCCCCCTTATCCGGATCCTTCTCATAGAGGCTAAACGAAATATCTTCGTTTTTGGGCTCACCAATCCAATGCAAAGTATTCATAGACAAAATATTAATATTCTCATCAATTAATTTCACTACATTTTCTCCTTAAATACATATTTAAAAAACTCATTGTAAATCAAACTATAAAAATAAAGCCCCACAGAAAGTGGGGCACATGTATTAAGCTTAAACAAATTATCTGAGCAGTTGAAGCACGCCTTGCGGTTGTTGGTTAGCTTGAGCCAACATAGCTTGGGAAGCCTGTGCCAGAATATTGTTTTTGGTTTGTTGCATCATTTCTTTAGCCATGTCAACGTCACGGATACGGGATTCAGCTGCTGTCAGGTTCTCAGAAGCAGTTCCCAAGTTGTTGATTGTATGCTCCAGACGGTTTTGAACAGCACCCAGTTTAGAACGTTCACTGGATACTTTTTGAGTAGCTACATCAATAACTTTGATTGCTACAGTCGCTTGGGATTGAGTGGAAATTTGCAGTCCTTTCACGCCCAGAGCGGAAGATCCCATATCTTCAATAGACAAGTTCATTGTTTGGCCTGTATTTGCACCAATTTGGAATGTTGCAGTTCCATCCGTACGGACATTAGCTGCAGCCGTTGTTTCGTTAAACGAGGACAATGCGTTAGTAGCAGATGTACGAATATTACCGCTAGAGTCTTTTACAGAAATTGTCAAACCATTGATTGCTCCTGTTGCTCCGTTATTAGCTGCGGTAACTAGAACATTGCCAGTAGAAACAGTGAGCGCCAAGTTAGCATCCGCACCACCACTTGATGTGTTAGCCAGACCAGTCAAAGCAGTTGTAGAAGTTACAGTGATTGTGTTAGTTACTGTAGTTCCATCTTTTACATAAGAAACAGTAATTTGGTCACCTTTGGTGATTCCAAGATTATTACCATTTTTATCTGTAGCACTAACCAAAGTTGTTGTCCCAGCAGTAAGTGCCGCACCAGTACTATTTTTCAAAGCATTGTTAGTATTAACATTCGCAACAGCAGTGTTAACAGCTTTACCCATAGAACCGTCAAGAAGGTTCTTGGTATTGAATTGCGTAGTAGATTGAATACGATCAATCTCTTCATTCAATTGGTTCATTTCATCTTGCAGGTTTTTACGGTCGCCAGCAGTATTCGTATCATTACCGGATTGAACTGCGAGTTCACGCATACGTTGCAGGATGGAGTGAGTTTCGTTTAATGCACCCTCAGCAGTTTGGATCAAAGAGATACCATCTTGCGAGTTACGGGATGCTTGATCCAAACCACGGATTTGACCGCGCATTTTTTCGGAAATTGCCAGACCTGCAGCATCGTCACCAGCACGGTTGATGCGAAGACCGGAAGACAGTTTCTCGATATTTTTGTTAGTGTTAGCAGTGTTTGCAGACAGTTGACGGTGAGTGTTCAACGCCGCGATATTGTGGTTAATAATCATTTGATATTTCCTCCCTGAAAATAAGTTAGTTCCACATCCTTGTGGTAAACGCCGCGACATTAAGGTCGGCCGCCCTGCCGAAGCAGCGTCTAAATAATATATCGACAGAAGAGGAGCAACTGTTTATAGCAAATTGGAATTTTTTTATTCTTTTTTAGTACTATCATTCCGCAAGCGTTCCATAAATGCTTCAACATTGGCTGCTATAGGTGTTGCAGACTCACGGTTTGCTTCCTGGATCGATGCATATATCTCCTGTCGAAATATATCAATATGCTTGGGTGCAGTGATACCTATTCGAACCGTATCACCTTCTACAGCAAGTACAGTCACCTCAATATGATCCTGAATGACGATGGACTCTCCCTTTTTTCGTGATAGTACCAGCATGTCAAACGCCACCTTTCTCTGATTTCGCTTCATCTTCTGCCCAGATAAGATGACGTGTATCGTAGCTGGTTTGATGGAGTATAACCTGCTTACCCATACGATTTTCGGGATTAAGGACAACAGGTGCAAGAAGGTTCATGGTAGATTTATTCGTTTGTGAATGAATCGTAACCATGGAGTACGCCGATACTTGGTCAATGATTCCCATCTCTTCCTTGTCTATCTCGCTCAGCTCAAAACTATAATCGGACACAAACGTAAATGGACTTACCAACAAGAACGATAAATTTGGCTCTCGTACAGACTGTAAATAAATAAACGGCGTTTCCTCCCATGGGATTAACGCAAACTCTGTCTCTTCTTCAAATCCAGGCAAACCTTTGGGAAACTTATAAACGTCTTCCCCACTAATCTCTAATTCTCCCCACGTACTTGTATGAATAATAATAACGAACGCCTCCTTGGCGAATAATAAATTATACAAAAAGAGCCATAGAGGGCTGCATCCGAGACCGTCTATAGCTCTACATTATAACTCACAACCCCACATCTATGGCAGGTGGGGTGTATTGAACTGATGCATATTGTTTCACATAGATATCCAACTTACCTCGTTGATACTCAATTTCTGGTTTATTCACAATAACATTCATTTCGGAGACAGCTGGTTCATAGCTAATGTCTGGCGGTCTCGTATCAATTTGAATATCTACGTTATCAAATGAAGCAGGAGTCCTTGTTTCTGGAAAAGTCTTTGGTTGCCAGTCCATACCAATAATATTAGCTATCGTATTGCTCGGTTTATGAATAGCAGCCAACTGATTTCCCTGTTGAACGCGTTCAGCCATGTTTTGCAAAAACTGTTGTTCAATGCCTGAGTAAATCCGGGCATTCATGTCAATCATATTGCCACCATTGTAGGCAGAGAATGCCTTGCTCTGATCTACATGAAGAGTGATTGGATGACTCTCCACTGTAAGCTTGGCAGGTCTGGTGTTTAGCTGAACTTCTGCCTTAGGCTGACGAATAGAGTACTGACCAGGACTAGTCTCCATATTTAGGATAGAAGGTGTAGTTCTAATCTGAACTACAGGAAGAGACCTCATGATTTAGATCCCCCTTTATCTAAGGAAATCCACCAAAGATGGAGAGATAATTTTTGCACCTGCAGACAAAGAAGCATTGTAGATATTTTCCTGAATTTTAGATTGAATGGATAACTCTGCATAATCTGCATCTTCCACCTTAGATTGAAGATCAGTTAAGTTAATGCCTAGATCATCCAATCTTCCCATCATCAGATCAACACGATTTGTCTTCGCACCAATCTCAGAGCGAATTGCCAGCATTTTGTCCATCCGACTGTCAATGTTGTCAAGTTGATTTGAAAGTTCCTTTTGGTCACCATCCGACAAGGCTTTCATAATTGTATTCATAATAACAAATAAATTGTCATCTTCTGTACCTGTACCAAACACTTCATTACCATCCACGTTAATTGGTAATTGTACACTCTCACCAACAATAAAATTAACCTTACCTTTATCCGTTACAACAGAAGCAGCATTGGTTGTGTCGAAAGAGCCATCTGGATTAGAAGGGAAATCATAAGGCTTAATATCATAGGTCTCGCCATTAAAAATATATTTTCCGTTCAGTTTACTGTTGGATATATCCACAAGCTGTTCCTTAAGTTGTTGTACTTCTTCATTGATACTATCCAATGCCGATTGAGGATTTGTTCCCGTCGAAGCTTGCACCGTTAACTCACGAAGACGTTGCATTACGTTTCCAGCCTGGTTCAAAACAGTGTCATTGAATTCCAGCCAAGAAACTGCACTGTCCACGTTTTTCTGATATTGCTCATTAGAGGACAATTCTGCACGATAGCGAAGGGAATAGGTGATCCCTACAGGGTCATCAGAAGGCTTGTTTATTTTCCTGCCTGTCGCTAACTGAGTCTGAGTATTATTCATCTGTTGCGCATTACGGTTCAAGTTCAAAAGCAGTTGCGAACTCAACATATTATTTGTAATTCTCATAATAGATGCTTACTCCTTCCTTAACTATCTGCCTACTACGCCAGTAGAGTTAATCAATTTATCAAGCAGTTGATCAAATGTGGTCATAAAACGCGCCGATGCACTATAGGCATGCTGGAACTTAATCATGTTCGCCATCTCTTCATCCAGCGATACACCACTCACGGATTGACGACGGGTGTCCACTTGCTCTACTAGGAACTCAGAGTTAGATGTCTGACGTGCTGCTTCTTGTGACTGAACTCCGAGTTGTCCCACAATAGCACTAAACTGTGCACCAATCGTTGCATTGCGAAGACCATCAGCGGACTTCATTGGTGTATCTTTCAAATTGGCAAGCAAAATGGCGAGTGTATTATTCCCTTTAATTACAGTCTCTGTACCAGAAGCATCCGAAGTACGAAGGGAAGTCGCAATCTTATTCGGATCAGCCAAAATCTCGGCATTCAATGAAATATTGCCAGCTGTAATGGCTGTTCCACCACCCGCTGCTGTAAAGAATGGGACTCCTCCAGAATTAGTTCCATCCATGCTGTATCCAAGCTGATGCAGTCCGTTCAGACCTTTGACCGTAACCTTGAGATCTGTAGCTAATGTCCGCGCTGCACCTGTGTATGTAACTCCATCCAGTACAGTATTATCTGGCAAGACAGAACCCGCAGGTAGGGTAATCTCAATATCACCGTTGGCAAGCGTGTTAGCTAAGTCGTCCATTTGCTTCTGATAATCAGTCACCAAAGTGTCTCTGGACTTAATCATGCCGTGGACCTCGCCGTTGGTGAGCGTGCCTGCTGTATATGCAGCATTCAGAAAAGCAGGATCAACCGCGACTTGTACCGCCCCGCCAGTGACGAGTGCCTGTCCATTCATCTGAACCTGGTATCCTTGCGGAGAATCCGTAACGGTAACATTCATGATTTTGGAAAGCTTGTCTGTCATCAGATCACGTTGGTCACGTAAATCGTTGGCATTGTCGCCAAGAGACTCGACTTTTACAATAGCGCTATTAAGGTTCGCAATGTTACCGAGGTAGCCCTGAATTTCATTGCTTTTCACAGCAATGTTACTATCAAGATCCTCGCTAAGTGCATCCAGTTGCCGGCTAATCTGATTCATCGCATCGGTCAGAGCCAACGTCGTTTCTTTTACGATCCGCCGTGCTGTGACATCCTCAGGATTTTTACTCAGATCTGACCATGATTTGTAGAAATTATCCATAACGGTTCGAAAACCAGTGTTTGATGGTTCATTTACAATAGCTTCAAGTTTCTCAAGAGTATCTCGTTGAATGGACCAACTCCCGAAGTTGGTATTTTCATTGCGATACTGGTCATCCAGAAATTTCTCACGCACACGTGTAATGGAGTCGAATTCTACCCCTGTACCGAGCTGTCCTGGTGTTGTACTATGCAGAAATGCGAACGGCTCCATCGGAATAGATGCCTGCATGTTTACCTTTTGGCGTGAGTAACCTTCCGTGTTGGCATTGGCTATGTTATGGCCTGTTGTGCTAAGAGCTGTCGTCTGTGTGAACAAACTGCGTTTAGCCGTTTCGATTGAATGAAATGTAGATGTCACCTGGTTTCCCCCTAATTAATCAGGCACGCGTGTCAAACAGACCGATTCGCCCTGGATTACCGTTCTTATCAGCAGGATGCTGATACGTGGCATCCTGTTCTGGTCGAGAAGCAAAGATGTCCATGGATAAGTCAATAAACATCAGCGATTGCTCGATCAACTTTTGATTCAGTTGATTAATTTCTTTTAACTCCTGCAGTGTTCCCGCCAGCTTCTTCTGGACTTCAAGCAATCGCAGTTTGTCAGCCGGATCAAAAATCAGCTTCGAGATCTCAGTAATATTCAAGTTCAGCATAGATTTGATTCCACGCTCCTGTAGCAGTTCGTGTACTGCACTCTGCCGTTCGATCTCCAATGGCTCCTGTTGTTTCATGAAACGAGATTCTTTGTTGAGGAGGGCAATGAGTTCATCTACATCATTTTTGACAATGACCTGTCTCTTGACCTCACTGAGTGCCAGCATATCGCGGTGACTTTGTTCCATTTGCTGCAAAACTGCAATCAATCTGTCCAGTGCTGCCATTACGTAATCACCTATTCCTTATCAAAAGACTTAAAATACGGTAGCAACTTGTCAGCAAGCTTGCTACTATCTACCTGATACGTTCCCGAACTCACCTGTTCTTTGAGTTCCTGTATCCGTTGTATGCGTCCTGCATCCTGTGTACGACTTTGTTCTTCAAGCATCTTCATCGCCTCCGGAGAAATGGATACCTCGTCCTTACGGCGGCTCTTCTTGGCATCAGCCTGCTGATTGGATTCAACGTTCCTTTGATATGAATTGATTGCTCCAATTCTACTCGGTTCATTGATTTTCATTTAAAATGCACTTCCTTCCATGATTAGGAATTTATGTTGATATACGTTTTTCTCACTTCAATCTTTATGTTTTCAAAATGATTAGGATAATAAAAAAAACCGATAATCTTTAATAAGTTTATCGGTACGTTTCAAAACATTTGTTATAGCAAAACATGTATTTGAGCCCTCGCTCCTATGAATCGCGTAGTTTGTCGACAGCATTGTAGGTTCGTCCGCCTAAATTGTTGTTATCCTTCTGACCTACTTCACGAGCAGCTCCTGCCAGGTCTTTCGTTAAACGATTACGGCAAGAGTCGCACATATGACCTTCACGAATCAATGTTCCGCATACTTCACAAGGATACATCATATTCGGGGCATTCTCGATGGAAATTCGTCCCTCACGGATGAACTTGGTAATGTTTTTTATTGAAACTTCCGTTGCATCGGATAGCTCCTGTATGTTGGTGCCCTTGTTTTCGCGTAAATAATCTACACAGATCTGATATTCCTTCTCTATTTCCTTAATACAGTTTGAACATACATCTCGAAAATTCAACGCATATAATTTACCACAGCGAGGACAATTACCTAGATTCATCGCTAAAACGCCCCTCTCAAACTTCCATTTCCGAATAGATAATAACTATACATTACCTTATTTTCTCTGATGAAGCCATAGTCTATTTGCAAAACAAAAGAGGGGAACAGGATGCACATATACGCAATCCTGCTCCCCATTATATATCACTAATTCAATGTTCTAATACTTAGTACAGAAGACCATGCACTTGTGTTCTGATCGTTGAATGCCCGAATACGATATTTATGCGAACTGGACGGTAACAGATCAGACTGAATAAACGTTGTGTCATTGACAGTCGCCACAATTTGCCCATCTGCTTCAATTTCGTAAGACGAAGCACCCATAGCCGCCTCCCATGTCAGAATAACATTTGTTTTGTCCGAAGTTCCCTTCAGCACAGGTGTAGTTAATTGAGTCATTCCCGTTATGATCTCACTCCAAGCTCCCGCACCAGAAGCATTTTTGGCACGAATCCGGAAAGTATGCTCCGTATTTGGTGCAAGTCCGCTCTTCGTATAAGCTACTCCACTCACGGCAACCACCGTACCATCAATCTCCAGATCATACCCGGTAGCTCCAGTTACAGCACTCCATCTCAGCGCAATAGCCGCTGTGGTTGCAGAGTTAATACTTAAACCGGAGACACTGGCAGGTAACGTAGTTTGCGACAATATTGCTGTCCATGCACTCACATTGGTGTCGGTCAGGGCACGAATACGATATTTATGAATGGTTCCACCAAGTACTCCATTATGGACATACAAGAGATCACTTACAGTAGCAACCACTATGCCATCTGCCTCAATCTCATATTTTGTTGCACCAACAACTTCATTCCATGTCAGCGTAACTGCGGTTTCTTCAGGTACAGCTTTCAGCGTTGTTGGTACATTTAATTGGGTCGAGGCGGTTACAATCTCACTCCAGCTACCAATGCCAGCAGCATTTTTGGCACGAATGCGGAAGGTATGCTCTGTATTGGCTAGAAGTGCTGTTTTGGTATAAGCCAAAGCGGTTACTGCGACTATTTTACCGTCAATTTCCAGATCATATCCTGTTGCTCCCGTAACTGCATTCCACTTCATAGCAATGGCTACTGTTGTTGCAGAATTCATACTCAATCCGGTCACACTGCCTGGTATAGTGCTTTGAGTCAAGACCGTAGACCAAGCGCTGCTGTTCTTATCCGTTAATGCACGCACACGATAGGTGTGCGATGTTCCTGCAAGCAAATCACTATGAACATATGAGGGATCGGTTACTTTAGAAACAATTGCTCCATCTGCCTCAATTTCATAACTGGTTGCATCTTTGATATCAAGCCAATTCAAAGTAATAGCTGTTTCCTCTGATGTTGCTTTCAGAGCAGGTGTGTTTAACTGGGTTGTAACATCTGTTACATCTCCCCAAGCCCCAGCCCCAGCAGTATTCTTGGAACGAATACGGAATGTATGATCCGTATTGGCGATAAGTCCCGTTTTGGTGTAAACCACTCCACTAACAGGTACCACCGTGCCATCAATTTCAAGGTCATATCCCGTCGCTCCTGAGACTGCGTTCCACTTCAGAGCAACAGCTGTGTTCGTTACACTTGTTACCGTTAGCCCGGTCACAGAACCAGGCAACGTATTTTGTGTCAAGACCGCAGTCCAAGCTCCAACATTGGTTTCGGTCAGAGCGCGTACGCGGTATTTATGTGCTGTTCCAGCTATCAGATTATTGTGAGTATAAGTAGGCACCTTAACAGTACCCACTAAGACTCCATCCGCTTCAATCTCATATTTGGTTGCATCTTTAACTTCAGGCCATGTCAAGGTGACCGCTTGTTCCTCAGAAGAAGCCTTTAGCACAGGTGTGTTAAGTAAAGTTGTGCCATCTACAATCTCACTCCATATACTTGCACCTGCTGTATTTTTAGAACGAATACGGAACGTGTGATCCGTATTTGTCACAAGCCCACTCTTCGTATAAGCTACTCCCGTTACTGGTACAACTGTACCATCGATCTCAAGATCATATCCTGTTGCTCCCGTTACTGCCGTCCATTTCAATGCAATGGCTACGTTCGTAGCCGAGCTAATACTTAAACCAGTAACTGAAGCAGGTATCGTACTTTGCGTCACCACTGCAGTCCAGGCACCTGTATTAGAGTCCGTCAGTGCACGTACACGATATTTATGCGCCGTTCCTGGAAGCAAACTAGTGTGCACATATTTCGGTTCGCTAATTGTACCAGTAACGACTCCATCTGCTTCAATCTCATACTTGGTTGCATCTGTTACATCTGCCCATGTCAATGTAATCGCAGTGTCTTCCGAGGAAGCTTTTAGAACAGGGGTATTTAATAATGTTGTACCACTTACCTCATCACTCCATGCTCCGGCACCTGCCGCATTTTTGGAGCGAACGCGAAACGTATGATCCGTATTAGCCGCAAGTCCGGTCTTGTTGTAGCTTAATCCAGTAGCAGCTACAACTGTGCCATCAATTTCAAGTTCATAACCTGTTGCTCCGGTTACAGCATTCCATTTCAAAGCCATTGTTGTGTTCGTTACAGAGGTAATGCCCAATCCAGTAACTGAACCTGGTAGTGTATTTTGATTTAAGACAGCAGTCCAAGCCCCGTTGTTTGTATCTGCCAGTGCTCGTACACGATACTTATGCGCTGTTCCTGGCTGAAGACTTGAATGCACATATTTCGGCTCATTAACTGTTGCAACAATTGAGCCATCTGCTTCAATCTCATACTTGATCGCATCTGATACATCTGCCCATGTTACTGTAATAGCAGTCTCTTCCGAGGAAGCTTTTAAAACAGGGGTATTCAACAATGTCGTACCGTCAATGATATCACTCCATACTCCGGCACCTGCCGTATTTTTGGAGCGAACCCGGAACGTATGATTCGTATTGGCTGCAAGACCTGTCTTGTTGTATGTTAATCCACTTACAGCTACTACCGTGCCATCAATCTCTAAGTCGTAACCCGTTGCTCCAATTACGGCATTCCACTTAAGCGCGATAGCGACATTGGTTGCAGAGGTTACACTCAATCCTGTGACTGAACCCGGTAAAGTATTCTGAGTGAGAAGTGCAGTCCAAGGGCTAACGTTCATCTCCGTCAGGGCTCGTACACGATACTTATGCGTTGTTCCTGGAGTCAAACTCTCGTGCGTATAGACTGGCGCCGTAACCGTAGCTACAACAATACCATCTGCCTCCACTTCATATTTGGTTGCATCAGTAACATCTGCCCAAGTTACTGTAATTGCATCTTCTTGGGAAGATGCTTTCAGAACAGGCGTATTGAGTTGAGTCATGCCACTTACTACGTCACTCCACACACCCACACCTGCAGTATTCTTGGAACGGATACGGAACGTATGGTCCGTATTCGCTGTAAGACCACTCTTCGTATATGTTAAACCAGTAACTGGAACTACCACTCCATCAATCTCCAAGTCATATCCAGAGCTACCGGTCACTGCACTCCATTTCAAGGCAATTGTGGTGTTTGTTGTGGATGTTAAACTGAGACCTGATACTATTGCAGGCAATGTACTCTGCGTCAGGATTGCTGTCCATGCACTTGTATTGGTATCCGTCAACGCACGAATGCGATACTTATGGGCTGTTCCTGGCAGCAATGCTGTATGGCTATAACTAGGTTCTTCTACTGTTGACACTACTGCTCCATCAGCCTCAATTTCATATTTCGTTGCGTCCGCTACATCATCCCATGTCAGATTGATTGCATTTTCTTCTGATGTTGCTTTCAAGATAGGTGTGTTCAACTGCGTTATTCCGCTGATCAGATCACTCCATGCCCCTGCACCAGCGGCATTCTTTGAGCGAATACGGAAGGTATGATCTGTATTTGCTGCGAGACCATTCTTCGTGTAGGTTACTCCTGTTACAGGGACAACTGTTCCATCGATCTCGAGATCATAACCTGTGGCTCCGGTTACTGCTGTCCATTTCACAGTTACAGCTGCATTGGTCGCTGCACTGACCACCAATCCATTAACGGAATCAGGCAACGTATTCTGTGATTTTACTGCCGACCATGCGCTAACGTTATTGTCACTTATAGCTCGTACACGATACTTATGGGCCGTTCCAGATTTGAGCCCTGTGTGCGTATAGATTGAATCTGATATATCTCCAACGACAACGCCATCTGCCTCAACTTCATATGACGTTGCACCATCAACTGGTGACCAGATGAGAACAACTTCTTCTTGTGAAGGGTTGGACTGAATAACGGGTGTACTCATCTGGGTGATTCCTGTAGTTACATCACTCCAGCTTCCTGCACCACCAGCATTTTTAGGTCTGATTCTAAAAGTGTACTCTGTATTAGCTACAAGGCCAGTTTTACTATAAGTGGTGCCTGTTACAGCAACATTAGTGCCATCAATCTCCAAATCATATCCTGTAGCACCCTTTACCGCAGTCCAAGCTACCGTTAATTTATTGAATGTGGCATCAGTAACCGTCAGCCCGTTGGTACGATCAGGTACTGTTAACTGACTCACCATTTTACTCCACGCACTCTCATTGTTAGCCGAGAAGGCTTTTAGCACATAGGTATGCGTTGAATTAGCTTCAAGCCCTTCATGTACATAGGAAGTTACGTTTCCTAATTCAAATGGTGTACCACCATCAATCTGCAACTGGTAGCGATCTGCAGACTCAACCGCCATCCACTGAATCGTATTCTTGCCTTCCTCTGGCGTTACGGCCAAAACAGGTTTCTCAAGCAAGGTTGTTATTGCAACCGGCTCACTCCACTCACTAGCTCCTAGTCTGTTAATTCCACGTACTCTATAGGTGTATGTAGTATTGGGTGTAAGTGAAGAACGTGTATAATTGATTCCGTAAAAAGGCCCTTTGACTACGCCATTCTCTTCAATCTCATATTGAACAGCTTGTGGAGCAGCAGACCAATTGAGATTAATAGCTACATCACTGGCATCAGCCGCCAAATTAGCTGGAACAGCAGGATTTGTAGTAATAGGCTGTGTTGTCCCCGGCTCTTTTACAAAACTGAATGATTCTGCTTTCCGTATGTAATACGGATTCAGGTTAGATACAAAATCTACTACCGCTCCTGTATCGGCATTAATCACAAGACTTAACTGTGTAGCCTCATAGCTTTGCACATATCTTGGCGTAGTCATTCCAAATTCATCAACGGAGGAATTATTCCATACTCCAACATTGGTTCCGGATTGTCTGTATTCCATAGTCGTGTAATACTCCCATACCTCAGCAAAGTCGATGATAAAGGCATTGGTAACTTTACCGGCATAAGTAGATGTATAGGAGCCAAATGAAATCTTGGTTATGTCCTCAACTGCTCCATTAATCGATTGGCTTCTCCTAAAAGAATATCCTGATGTTGAAATCTCATATGATCTCACCCAACCCAGCTTAACTGATTTTTGATTCACCTGTAATTGGCCGTTGTTGTTGGTCAACACATATTGGTAATCATTACTTGATGAGACTATCCCGCTTCCTACTGCTGCATGTGCCCGGTTCCCCCCGTACACGCCAAACTGTCCGAATACCAGCATGAATACTAGTAGACGGACGGTCCATAAGTAAAATCCATTTTTTCTTTTTCCTGCGACCACTTTTGTTCTCCCCTTCAACAGATATGTTGTGCCACTCCCTATGCTGTCACCTGTGGTGAACGGCAAAACTATCTATTCTGCGCGAGAAAACCAATTCCTCTTTTTTACATGTAAAAGATTTCTTATTACGCTTTCATTTATAATTTCATCAAACAACTATATTTCAAACGGAATAAATGGAATGGAGACACGCATTAACGTACCAATGATTAATAAAGGAACATATTTTCCTGTCTACTATTAATTATACAGTATAGATCACCCACCTAAAGTGGCTGAAGAATGTTGCACGTCATTTATTACTTGGATTTACTGTCTAGGATCTTGCCAGTGTCAGCGTGTAAACATTGACCGGAATCTCCATGTAGAAGCCAGCATTTAGAATAATCCGCCCACAAGCGTCCAAGGTGCTACCTGTTGTGTATATATCATCGATCAGCAGTAGCTGTATGGGTTTGGCATGCGATATGCCCATATATGTTGGCAGATTAGATGCCCTGTATAGCTCTTCAATTAACTTCATGCCATCCGGGTTGATGCTAAAAGCATTCTTCATCGTTTCGATACGCTCACCGCGTGATTTGAAGCTTTGTTTGGTGGTGTTGATCTGGCGCTGCAACAGATCAACGATAGGTAGGCGGCAGGCGGTGGCGAGCCCAGCAGCCAGCCGCTCCGCCTGATTGAAGCCACGCTCGGCCAGACGCTCGCTGCTCACCGGGACATAGGTGACCGCGTCAGGCCGCCATTGTGGCTTCATTTGTTGAGCATGTGTGGCGGAATGAGCCACGGGGGCTGGGGGTTCTTTTGCCAAAGTAGAATTTCGTTCTTCGCTCATCGCTTGAAAGGCTTGAATCAACAGCGCGGTTAAGAGCGGCGCGTATCTTTCATGGCCTCGAAATTTGTACATGCCTATCCATTCTTTCATAAGAGGGTTGTATTGTACGGCGCTGCGGTTGGAGATAAAAGAACGGTTTTGCATATGTGGACGAGCACAGTCCGGGCATCCAACACCCCGACCACAACGCAGGCAACGGATGGAACGGATCCATGGAATCTGCTTCACACAACGTGGGCATATGCCTGGATAGGTAGAAGACAGAATCGCTCGAGTCCCACATGTCAGACAAGTCGCTCCCGGCGGGGCGAGCAAGTGATGAAGACGCTGGGTCAGGTGCTGAGCATGATCGGTTATGTTGCTGAGCCAGTTGAGCATAGGGGGACACCTCCAGTATTGAGAATGTATTGTGATATGTGGATACGAACTGGGCAGATGACAATTATGTCTGGGATGGTAGATGCAGGTAGCCTTTGCGACGAGCGATGGTGTTCATTTTCCGAATCTGGGCAACGGCCTTCACCTGGGATCGTGTCCGACGAGATGATGCAAAAACCACTCTACCCGCCGGGTCATCCATGGAACGCCCTGCTCTACCCGCCATCTGGACCAGCGATGCCTCATCAAAGAGACCATTGTCTGCATCCAATATAAAAACATCACTGCGCGGAATGGTCACGCCACGCTCCAGAATTGTGGTGGTTACGAGCAAACGAATTTTACGTTCACGAAAGGCTATAACTTTGCTAGCGCGGTCTGGATCCTGAGATGAAGTTCCTTCGATATGGATTCCGGGAAAAGTACGACGCATTAGATTCACAAACGCCTCAATCTGGGCAATGCGTGTCACAAAGACAAATACCTGGGCGTCACGCTTCAATGAAATTTGGATGTTAGTCCTCAAGGCAGAAGGAAAATTTCGTTTCTTAATACATTCAGCAACGGTAACCATCTTGACCAATCTTGGCACGGGCAAAGGATGACGGTGGAAACGTACTGGAACTTTGGCATGATTAAGTTTCCCCCGTGCTGCTTCCCTCTGGAGCCGAGCAGGTGGTGTGGCAGATAGATAGACAAAATTCCCGTCCGACTTACAGGAGGATGCTGCCGCGTGAGCGAGCATGGGATCGTTGTGATAAGGGAAAGCATCTAGTTCGTCGATGATGACGAGATCAAACCCCTGGTAAAAACGCATCAGTTGATGTGTGGTCGCAAGCGTGAGCTGAGCGTCTTTCCAACGTTCATCACTGCCTCCGTAAAGGGTAGCGAGCGAGGTGTCCGGAAAAGCTTTGGCCAGACGCGGGGCTAGCTCCAGCACCACGTCCCTGCGCGGCGTAGCGACCAAAGCTCGTCCGCCACGATCCAATGTATGTTGGAGCAGGGGGAAAATCATCTCGGTCTTGCCGGCCCCGGTCACGGCCCACAGCAAGAACCGCCCCGGCCCATCCCCTGCGGGTGGCCGGGCCAAAAACGCAAGCGCCGCGGCTGCTGCCGCGCTCTGCGCTGCGCTAAGCCCCCACCGGGCGAGCCCGCCGCCGGTGGGGGCCAAGGCCGTGCCACGCGGTGCTTCGCCGCGTCGTGGCACGGCCCCTTGCGCTGCACTGCGTAGCAGCAGCGCACAAGCACGGCTGCGCCCCAGCGCGAGGCAAGCCTCGCAGTAGGCGCACGCCGCCAGGCCGCAGGCAGCGCAGGGCACGCGCTGCCTGGCTTCGCTGCCACAACGGTGGCAGCGGGGCGCGCTCCGCGCGCGTCCAAGCCACGCGTGCCGACGGCGCGTGGCAGGCCCTTCGAGGGCGGCTGTGATACTCAGCCGCCCGTGCAAGCGCGCGAGCTGCGCAGCCGCGCGCCACTCCCTTGGCGGCTGGGCGGTATCCGCCAGCAACGCCTCCGCCTCGGCCGCCAGTAATTGGCGGCCGCTGATCCGCTCAGCCAGCAGGGCCGCGTCCCGTTCCAGCTGAGCCCACTGCACGGCGGGATACGGCTCTGGCACCCCGCCTACCAACGCACCACGCACAGCGGAACTCCCCGCTTTGCCCGCTATACCTTTTCTGGCCTCTGTTTCCCCCGAGGCCAATTCATACACATCCAGCTTCCGCGCAAGATAGTTCTGCCATTCGCGCTGGCCCCACTGATCCATACCTCGCTCCATCTCATAATGTTCAACCAACCAGGATGCCTGACTTAACGGTAACGCCTTGTCTAACAGCAACCAGCGCAGCACATGTCGCCCACTTCCTCCCTCCAGCCACCAAGCCACATCCACTCGAATGTCGAGTGATAACATCATGTTCCACCCTTCCCCTACACGGCACATATACAAAGCAACCTTCATTTACTCTCCTCCCCCCATCGTACTTTCTCCTGAACGCAAAAAAAGCACATGCCAATCCGGCTGTTCGCCGGCGCATGTGCTTCATGTCCATATTATGATTAATCTACTTATTACTATACCAATTGAATCTTTACATCACAAGGTTAGTCACACAACATGATTCCATCATACAATTCTGCTAATAACCAGAATCTTTCTATAAAATTGCGAAACTTTTTCCAATCTGAATCGTCTATACTTTTAAATTAAGAGTTCTGACTTCGAAAAGTTTATTTTAATACTCATAAACTCGTCAAAACCCAGACAATAACCATAGATTGCATAAAAACCCATTTTTAATTTAAAAGCAGACTTGGCTACAATTACAAAAAAAGACTACAGCTTCTGCTGTAATCTTTTCACTGTAGATCTGCGAAATGTTAATCCCATTTCCGTTTACATGATGATTTATTGCTCTGACTCACGCAAATCAATCAGGCGAAACGTGTGATTGGTCTGTGCTACCCGTTCAATATCAGCAGGGACAGCAGGCAGATAAGATGTCTCCATTCCTTGCCTTTGCATAAGCTTTTCAATAATCGTAATCGTTTCCGCTTCAGTACGATCAGCAACAACGGTTAATCTGAAGCTCTTACCACGGTATAATAATTCCCGGCAAAGTTCTCTTACAATGCCTTCGATCCGCCCTGCCTGATTGGAAGGGATGAGCAGGATCTGCTCGAAACCTTCAGATTCCGGACGGGAAAGATGGCGCTGGTGCATGGCATGAACGGCCATTGCCGCCAGGAAGTATATGAGCAGAATCATAGTCAGATGAGCAACCATGGCAACTGCACCTCCTCGGAAGGTCATGCTCACCCATGGCGAACATCCCTGTATACAACAAGTATATGCTGTACTTCCTGAAGGGTTACACTTGCATTTCCTATCACTCATATTCCACGCTGATCGACACCGGACGAAGAAAGACAGGCCAGGTCATTCATTCACGCCTAAGCTTGAACATATGTTCCGCACAGCCTTACACTTTGCTCATTTGCAGTGATAAAGTCCATTAACCCGCAGACCAATCCAACATTCTGGAAAGGGCGCGAGTGAACACCAATCTATACTTCGTCTAGGTTGAATCAACCAATGGACTGACTTACCATAAGAATACTGCTTTACGAAAAACATAAGGTATTAGAGCGTAACCCAACCATATTTGATCGAATTGATAACAGCTTGAGTACGGTCGTCCACTTCCATCTTCTGCAGAATGCTGCTGACATGGTTTTTTACTGTTTTTTCACTGATGAACAGGAATTCACCAATCATTTTGTTGCTCTTACCTTCTGCCATCAAGCGAAGCACTTCAGCCTCACGTCGTGTGAGCGGGTTATTGTCGCCAGCAACAAATTTAACACCTGCTTCCTTCGAAGCTCCTTCACTCATTGCCCCTGTTTCATTAAGATACGTCATACGACGCAGCTGCATGATCAGTTTGCCTGTTACTTTCGGATGTATGAACGCATGTCCCTCATGCACGGAACGAATCGCATTGATCAGAGACTCTGCCTCCATATCCTTCAGCAAGTATCCGTTAGCCCCTTTACGAAGCGTCTCGAATACATAACTTTCATCATCATGAATGGACAAGATAATCACTTTGACATCAGGGAACAGCTCACGCAATTTCTCCGTTGCTTCAACCCCATTTTCGATTGGCATGTTGATATCCATCAATACGATATCAGGTTTATCCTGATTGCAGAATTCAAGCACTTGAATACCATCGCCGCATTCGCCGATGACCTCAATGTCGTCCTCCATATTTAAAATGCGTTTCAGTCCCTCACGGAACAGCTGATGATCATCAGCCAAAAGAACTTTAATCGATGCTTTACCAGTATCACGGTTTTCCATCATCCTGCTACTCCTTTCCCTTATCCACGTTTGTCGGGATATGAATCACTATTTTGGTTCCTTGATTTTCTCCGGATTCAATCTCTATTCTTCCTTCTAACAGTTCAACCCGTTCTCTCATCCCAATCAGACCGAAGTGGGTATGATCCTTGCTTTTCTTGGCAAGAAGCTCCGGTTTGAACCCAAGCCCATTGTCCTGAACGACAATTTTGACGAGCTGAGCCTGGTACGTAATTTCCACTACAACATATGTGGGATAAGCATGCTTTGCAGCATTCGACAGACCTTCCTGCACGAGGCGGTAGATTGCAGCCTCCATGGCTGAAGATAAACGATGTTCCTTACCTCTTGTTTCAAAAAGCGACCGGATTTTCGTTTTTACCTCAAAATCCTGCACATACTTCCGAAGCGTTGGAATCAGTCCCAGATCATCCAGTGCCATAGGACGCAGATTGAAAATAACTTTTCTCATTTCTTCAAGACTGGAACGAACCTGGCCTTTCAAATCTACTATTTCGGCCTGGACCATCTTAAAATCCTGCTTAATGAGCATTCTTTCTACAATTTCCGTCCTAAGCACTAGATTGGCGAGCATCTGCGCAGGCCCGTCATGAATCTCACGAGCAATACGTTTCCGCTCTTCTTCCTGGGCCAAAATTATTTTCAAACCAATCATTTGTCGATTTTTGGCAGATTCGATGATCCGGGTCACTTGACCCAGTTCACCTGACAGGTATTCGAGTACAACACCCATCTGCGAACCGATGGTCTCGGCACGCTCCACAGAAGCTTCCACATTTTTGGCACGCTTCTGCAGATCATCCCGACGGGCCTTCAGATACATTTCCTTCTCACGATAAATCATCAGATCCAGCTGCAGCTGTGTTGCTTTCTCATACGCCTGCTTGATATCATGCTCGGAATAACGGACAAAGTCGCGGCTAACCTCAGTCAGCCGGATCCGGGAACGGCGGTAGTTCAGCTCCAATTGATCTACTTTCTCGATCGTTTCCGCCGTTTCCTTCAGCACCGACTTTAACTCCTCGTTGAGTGTTTTCAGCTCATCGCGAGTTGCGTCCATAATTTCGAACATTTGATATTTGCTGTTTTCCATGACTTGTATGGCGTTTTTAATGACGCGGTCTATGGCATCGGCTTGTAAATCCACGTTTGTTCGACTCCATTTCTATCGTTTCCGGTATATATCATACCATATCACGATGAGATGGTAACGGTCTTCGTTTTCTGTTCCCATTTTACAGTCAGACCAAGTTGCTCGGAAACGAGTCTAAGTGGGACTAAAGTCCTACCACCCGTTACGTATGGTGCAACAGTTGCGCTCTGTCTTTTACCATTCAGAATGAATTCTTTCTGCCCTACAACCAGATCAATCAGCTTGCCACCACGTAATACCGTGATCCGCTGATTTTTGCTATCCCAGCTTGCCTGACCACCAAAAGCGTCCAAAACATGTTTGATTGGCACATACGTTGTACCATTTTTCAGGACCGGTGCTGCATCAATCACTTTTTTCGTTCCGTTCACCGTCATCGATTTCTGTCCAAGCACAAGCGAAGCTGTACCCGTAGGCAATCCGACTTCACTGGACTTGGAAGGCATCGTGAATGCGATATTGTCAAAAGCAACCGTACCTGATTTCGCACGCTCATCCTGACCTTCCTCCACGTTCACCACATAGACCCGCTTCAGCTTCGCCGGATAGGAGATGTTCAGTCCGTTCAGGTCCACACTCAGCTTCTTCCACCCGTTCCAGTCAATTGCCTTGGCGAGATCGGCATATACCGTTTTGCCATTGGCATCCGTAAATTCGGCACGTAACCAGTTCAGGCTTTTATCTCCCATAACATCCATTGACATCGATGTAGCTGCAGCAGATACCTCTCTACCGGTAGAGCCATTCAGTTGTGCATAAGCGTACATTTTGCCTGTTCCAGCAGTCATATCATAACCGAGTTGCAGTACATTGGAGCCGGCTTTTTCACCAGTTCCTGCTGTGACTGTTGCCGTACCAGTTACACCCGCTGCGTTCGTCGTGAAGTTAATCGGATAATTCACGTTTTCGAAGTTCTCCCAGATCGTTTCACTTGCAGAAGCCGAGAGTACTACGACTGTGCTGTAACCATCATAACGACCAATCGCATATCCTACTTGTGCACCAGAATTAACGGAAGATACCGTTAATTGGTCAGCAGTAACTTTACCTTTGAACCCGATAAATTCCCATGTCAGCGAGTCTGCCGGAACCGTAACACTTTGTCCGCTCTTCGTTGTTGCCGTTACAGGAATGGACATCGTTGTGCCTGCTTGGAGCGAACCGAGACCTGATCCTGCTGTCAGAGAAGCCAGTTCACTTCCACCCAGTACCGATACTTTAATCGAGGATGAAGCTCCATTGCTCGTTGCCGTCAGCGTTGCTGTGCCTGGCTTCACGCCTTTGATTGTACCGTTGCTGACACTCACGATGCTGTTGTTGCTGGACTTCCAGGACATGCTGATATCGCCTGTTGCGATCGGGTTGTAGTAGGTGTCATATCCTTTGGCTGTGTACTTGCCCTCTTGACCCACCAGCAACGTTTGGCTACCACTCACGGCAAAGCCCTTCAGTTTACCTACAGGAGCCGTAGAGAACACACCTAGCGTGTTTACAACCTGACGTTGCTCGGTGCCATACTCTGTGTTGAACGTCAGACCAGCGGTTTGCTCACCCAACGGACGTGTTACCATTGTTGTGGAGCCGCCTCCATCCAGGTTCATGCCTTTCCAGACACCCACACTGGTCATAAAGGATTGCAGTTCCGTCAGCGACATCCCGCTGCTGTTACTGTTTTTCTCCGCTGCGATGATGTAGACATACCGACCATCCTGGGAGTATCCTACTGCCGTTCTGGCACGAATGCCACCAATGCCGGAAGATGCGATATCACGGGAAAAGGAAGCTGCCTTTCCACCGTTCACCAAAATGGTATGACCGCCAATCATCATCTCCAGGTTACTAGGATCAACCGATTGCCCGGTTGTTTTGGCTTTTAGCTTGTAATCCGCATCCAAGGTTTGCCCAACGGATAGATGGCTCATGATCCATGTCGCCGCTGTTCCATGCGCACGCAAAATGTACCCATCCTTCGGCACCGTCATGTTTAGCGCTTTTTTATCCGAGATTTGGGTGATTACTCCGTTCTGCACGAGAACCTCTGTTGGAGTTGTGGAAGGATCATTTGGTCGTTTGCTCGATGTCCATGCCGGTGTATAAATATACATCGAGTTGGCATGACTATACTTCACCGCACCCGACTCTACCGTATAATCCTCTTTATTTATCCCACGCAAAGCAAAGGTTGAACCATCCTGTGCCTTCACAGTTCCGTCAAAAGAATACTCGTCGATCATCGGTTTGCCATCCTTGGTCACCGTGAGGGCATACATGCCTGACAGTTCGGAAGGTGTGGAGACCAGCACGCCATCGGAGACCTGTCCACCAATTGGCGAGAGTTCCCCGGATACATTGAAGTAATCGCCATTTACAGCAGCTACTGCACCGTTTTCCTTGGCCATGGCACCTGTGCTCTGTTTACTGTTCAGATTACCGCCCTTGCCTGTCATTACATCCAGCTTCACATACGGGTTCAGCAGATCCACCTGGACTACATCCGCCAGTACGTTGACCTTGGAACCGGAACGTGTTGTTGTATATCTGTATTTCATGAGCTTCGCACCCGAAGTCAGGATTTCTTCACTCAACTTGCTTGTATTTGTAGATGCTGCAGCGGCCACCGATTGCCACGAAGTGCCTGACCACATCTGCCCACCTGCGCTCATCACCGGTGCAATCCAGATCACACCCGCCAGCGTCACAATCGCCCATTTCTTCACCTTACTGCCCTTAACGTCTTCCAGCTGTTTCTCATGTTTCCCCAGCATGTCTGAAACGTCTCTCCCATCTTGTATATCAATCTTAGACATCACGAACACTGCCAAGTGGGCAGCCGATAGCGAGATCTCTAGTATACTCTTCTATTAATAGACTGCTTTTTGTGGAAAAAGTTACGCCCCCAGCTAACTTTGAGGGTATTCTTGGCAAAAAGAAACCCAGGCGCGGCATTAACTGCACACCTGAGTTCTAGAACAATATTGATTTATGT
Organism: Paenibacillus sp. FSL K6-4396; assembly: GCF_038002525.1. Classification (NCBI taxonomy): domain Bacteria; kingdom Bacillati; phylum Bacillota; class Bacilli; order Caryophanales; family Paenibacillaceae; genus Paenibacillus; species Paenibacillus sp. FSL K6-4396. The sequence goes on from NZ_JBBOCR010000001.1 coordinate 6,423,928, forward strand.
TGAATCCTATTATAATTCTGGAAAAAATATTTCAGGTAACTCTCTATTGGTTTCTTCATAGTTAGCATCAATGTTAAATTCATCACTATAATTCCAGTGCCCATTGGCATAATCAAGATAGATTAGTGCGTTATATTCAGAACTATGTTGCTCTATCTTCTCTGAAACACTACTCCATTGCATCGTAGCATGGACAACAGCTTGCTTCTCCCCAAGAAACACGACTCGTTCATTAGACATATGATACGTAGTGTCTCCATACTCAAAGGAAGCTCTTGTAATGTGCTCCCATGTTCTCCATTCATCAACTGCATTTGCGTTCATTCGTCCAATATCAAATGGCGAAGTGTATTTATACGTTAAATCAAAGTCTTTCTGATTAAACGCTCTATAATATTGCCTGAGGTCAGATAGGACATTTTGTTGCTTCTCATTAAAATTCTCTTTTATCGTATGTACAGATTTATCGATATCTTCTGGAAGCGTAGTATTACTGGAAAGATATCGATCCTGAAGTATTTTCCACATATTATTTTCTTTCTTAATTCTGAATACGATCTCATGCTGGTCGTCCATTACCTGATTATTATGAATATAAGTAACGTACAATAATGCCTGGTTCGCAGATTCATATGTAATGCTTGTGATATCGACATTGTAGATTCGATCAGGGATTTCGCTCACTTGGGGTGCTATCTTACTATCCGTCAAATAAGATCTCTGCATATGATCTGAAGCTAGTAGTTCTACAGTGAAAGCTCTATCATATGTTGTTATCAAATCAAGTATCTCTTTCTCTTGACCATACCCATACTGCACCATCCACGCCGTATTCGACTTTTTATCATACTTAACCGCATGCTTGGTTAACCAGGCGGCATAACGGATAGGTAAAAAGAATTTTCCATCAATCTGAATACCTGGCCTTTGTAATTCGTAGTAATCTCCCGATCCACTAATGTAACCATCGTCCGGTAGAAAGATAAATTTTGATTTCCCGATCTTAACTGAGATCTCTCGATCTACCACTGAGTAATCCGCTTGGTACCCCATTAGTTGAATAAACTCTCGAAACGGAACATACACCGTTCCTGATTTTGTCATCAGTTTAATATTTGTTGGCTTTTCATTTACGTACAGTTGTATGGATTCTTTATTATCTTGAGCATACGCCAGTGATGGTATAGATATTAACCCCAGAACGAGGACAAAAACTAGCATTTTTTAAAGCAAATTTACACCCTCTATCCATGAAATTTATGACTTTATAATATAAAGAAGCGAAACCAACCAGTTGAACTTATTCCCCTGATCGATTTCGCTTCATTAAGATAAAGAGCTAATTACTATTATAGATATCCTAATTTGTCCAAAACCCGCTTCAACATCACTGCTGCCTGTGCACGAGTTGCATTTCCCTGAGGTTCAAATGTTCTGGCTGTCATGCCTTGAATGATTCCCTCCTGCACAGCTTTGGCAACAGAATCCTTGGACTGGATTTTGTTGCTGTCCTTGAACTTGGATAGAGTGGTAGCAGCCGAAGATTGAAGAGAGACTGTTTTCCCACCGTAGTTCATCGCACGTACCATCATAAGTGCCATCTGCTCACGCGTAATGGGGCGATCTGGCTTAAACGTACCATCGGTATTTCCTGTAATGATTCCCGCTTCAGCAGCAGCACCGATATAGGCACTTGTCACACTACCGCTACGAACATCCTGGAAACGACTTGCTGCAGTAGGTTCTCCATTCAGTCCTAGACCTCTAGCGACCAATTCAGCAAATTCCGCACGTGTTATGTTCTCATTTGGTCGGTAGAAGGAACCACCCGGTGTGTTAATTATCCATTTGGCAGAGAGCTCCTTAATGACCTCACTAGCCCAGTGTGACGCCGTATCCGGATAACTAACGATGTTGTTAACAGGGACTACTGACTGATTGCCATTCAGCTGTCCTTGAACAACTACACCACCTGTCGTATTTTTAAAGGAACTAGGTACATTGGATAACCTAAACGTAACTGGATCGATATACGTAAATCCAGATGTTACACTTGGGGTATTGGCAGCCAATTGCATGGCCAGTTGGCTTTTGATATTCTGATCTACACGTTGATCGCTTGTTCCATTACCGGCATACAAATATACGTCCGTATAGTTGCCAAGCTTCTGCGCTCCTGCACCTGCAATCAAGCCTTCCATCGTCCCCGATGAAGAGACAGGTACCGTCTCTAACTGAACGTATAAGGATGGAACCGTTGCTCCTGTCGTTGTACTTGTGTTTGACGTTCCTACACTCCGACTCATAGCCGCCATATCTAAATTAGACAGCGGCACCGTCCAGAGAAGATCGCCATACTTCACACCAATAGTGCCTGTGCGATAACTTGCAGCAATCTGAGTCAGTGCATTTAATGGGAATCCAACATACGCAGCCGATTCACTGTCCGGAATCTCAAATACCACCGGCTGAGTCAATTTCCCGATTGCTCCAGCGTATTCAAAGGACTGAATCAACTTGGTTGCATCCACGTTGAATTGACGAGTCGGCCGATTATAGTGGGACATCGCAGATACAGCAGAAGCCGTAGTATTATTCATCACAAGTAAAGACTGACCATAGCTCGTTGCATCCAATTCCGACAACCAGGAAGGACGGTTTCCCGACTGATTATTGTTCGAACTATTATTCGTCTGTTGTAACGTAAGTGGACCAAATGCTGTTATCGTGACATTCGACGCATCCCGTAACGGCACTGCCCCAGGTACATAACTCACCGTTCCCGTCTGAGTAGCTGTCGATGTTACTGCTGAAGTATCCACTTTCAACGTCACCACAGAGCCAGAAGCTGAAGCAGACAATACAGTTGTGGTTGAATTACCAATCACTACACTGAACTGAGATGCTGTTAGTGCAGCCTGGGACTGGATTGAATCACGGAAATTAATCTGAACCGTGTCTCCCTGAAGCGTAGCCGAAAGGATTTTGCCATTTCCATATGTGTACGTTACTGGAGTCAGATTGAGATATCCTGCTGGGTTATTGTTCAGATCCGTTAATCGCAATGCCCCAGGTACATATGATAGAGATATATTTTGTGTATCCTTCACCGCTGAAGCCAGCGTTAACGTAACCAGATCATTTTCGATCTCGGAATCATTAACGAAGACTGGCTTACCATCGACCAGAACAGAATATTGGCTGTTGAGCGGTTTATTCGTCGTGTTCAGTGGTTCATTGTAACGCATCCATAACTTGTTACCACTCACCTCAGCACTCTTAAACTCAGGTGGTTTGGTATCAATTGAATTACGGACATAGAAGCCGCTGAATCCAGCAAGAGCCTGTCCACGTGTATCTTTTACAGGCCATGAACCTGGCGTGTATGCAACACGAACGACTTCACCATCTGTAACGGATCGACTGAGATTCAACGTCACAACCGAGCTATTGTTAACCGAGATGCTATTAATGCCTACAGCCGACTGATCCGCAGTTACACTGAATTGTCTTGCCGCATCACTTGAAGTGATATATACCGTCTCAGGGTAGTACAACGTCATTGTACTGTAATACACGTTACCTTCTCGCGGCTTGGACATGACAGAGTCTAAACCGTTCTCCACATCTCTTGCGCCAAAAGCAGCCGCAGCGTTGGAAGACTGGTCTGTAAGACGATTACCTGTAGTCCCCGGCGCATAAGTGATACGCACAATTTGTCCTACGGCTACACCCGTATCCAAGACAACATATACACTGTCGCCTGAGATATAAGTGGAGCTGACATTCCTCTTTTCACCATTTACAGTTACAGCATAAGTACTACTCAGCGAATTAGTGCTGTACAGCCACTCATCATAAGTCAGGCGAATGGTGTTATTGCTATGCATCTTAGCATTCTTCAACACAGGTGCAGTTGTATCTGCACTTAATGTTTTAAAGGCCCATGATGTAGACCCATTAAGGCCTGTAAATGTATTTCCTGCTTTATCACGAAACGTATTGGCTGGGATGTCTACCACATAATTCGTGTTGCTGTCCAATGCGTTCGCAGGTGTAATCAGCAATTGTCTATTATTTGAACTATTAATGGCTGTCTTGGATGCAACGGTTGCTCCATTTGATTTTTTGAGCGTTACATTCTGAATGTAATTCGGATCAAGTTCTTTGTTGAACGTAACTGTTAAATTTCCCGTTAATGGTGCATTGGTAGTACCGTTTGCTGGAGATACAGTAGATACCATGAGGGACGTCGGATCGGATATGATATTGAATCCCCAAACATTCCCACTAATTGCACTGATATCATTCTCATTGCTATCCCTCAAATAACCTTCTGGCATTACGATGTAATATGTAGTGTTGTTGTTCCAGTTATTCGTGGGAACGATCGTAATCGTATTGGTTCCAAAACCTGTAATTCGAGGTGTTCCTGCGTTTACTGGAATCTGCTCAAATACAGTACCACCAACTCTTCCCTGATAAATAATGAGATTCCCTCTACCTGCGGTTACGGGCTTATCGAATGTCATCACTACCTTAGTTGAAGGAGATACCATTGCTGCGTTATCAGGAACTCTACTCACAAGAGAAGTTGAGCCTAGCCCCAGAGCACTGAAGGTCCACTCTTTGTTAGTCAGTCCTGGAAATGGAGTATTGTCTGCGTAAACAAATGATTTATTATCTATCTCTACGTAGTATGTTGCTCCCGGTAAAGTCTTGCCCAGTGTAATCGTCACTCGTAGGCCAGTAGCTGGTACAGGTGTGTTGTCTCCCGCATCCGGTGTCGTAGGATCTGTAATCGGTGGTGTGGGATCAATCACGACTTGTTCACTGGATACCAGCACCGAACCCATCGTTGTATTGTCATCCAAACGTTTAATCAAGATTGAACTTTGTGTACCCGGTGCCTTCTGAACAGGTTTATCAAAATCAATAACGAATGGTACTGAACTATCGACATTCGTTCCTTTCACCGCAGGAACAGTATTCGTTATTCCATTTGCACTTAATGCGTGTGCAGCATATGCTTCCTGCTCGACTCCACTCCAACCCGTAAGCCATCCTTGAGCCGTCAGCATAACAATTAAGATTCCGAGCATGCCTTTTCTTGCAATTCTCTTCAATTCCACTGATCTTCCCCCTTATCTGCATTTCTTCTCCTGTCTGATGTACAGACCTCATTATGTATTTCGGTTAGAGAAGGGATTTCATTTAGTTATTTGGGGATTTATTCCATAATTTTTCCCTTTGTCCATGACAAGCAGTGAAATCGATGGAAGCACAAAAAAGCCCTTAATTCCTTAACGGAATCAAGGGCTCCATTACTATTGCACCTAACTTACAGACCTGCTTGAGTTTTCAAAAGGTCTACTTTATCCACTTGCTCCCAAGGTACATCCAGGTCTGTACGGCCGAAGTGACCGTAAGCAGCGGTTTGTTTGTAAATTGGGCGACGCAGATCCAGCATACGAATGATGCCAGCCGGACGAAGATCAAAGTTGTTGCGCACAAGCTCAACCAATTTCTCTTCGCTGACTTTGCCTGTTCCGTATGTATCCACATTGATCGATACCGGGTTGGCTACACCAATCGCGTAAGCGAGCTGGATTTCAACTTTGTCTGCAAGACCTGCAGCTACAAGGTTTTTCGCTACGTAACGTGCCGCATATGCTGCGGAGCGGTCTACTTTTGTTGGATCTTTACCAGAGAACGCACCACCGCCGTGACGTGCATAACCGCCATAGGTATCTACGATGATTTTACGTCCAGTAAGGCCTGCATCTCCCTGAGGTCCGCCAATAACGAAGCGTCCTGTTGGGTTGATGAAATATTTAGTCTGCTCATCCAGCAATCCAGCTGGAACAACAGGCAAGATTACATGTTCTTTGATATCTTTTTGGATCTGCTCCAGCGTAGTCTCTTCAGCATGCTGAGTAGACACAACGATTGTATCCACACGTACCGGTTTGTCACCGTCGTATTCAATCGTTACTTGCGTTTTACCATCCGGACGAAGATATTCCAATGTACCGTTCTTACGCACTTCCGCCAGACGACGCGCGATACGGTGGGACAGAGCGATTGGCAAAGGCATGAGTTCAGGTGTTTCGTTCGTTGCAAAACCGAACATCAAACCTTGGTCACCTGCACCAATGTTTTCTGTTTCACGAGCGACTTGTTCCGGGTCACGGTTCTCAAGCGCTGCGTTAACGCCTTGGGCAATATCAGCGGACTGCTCATTCAGAGAAGTCAGAACTGCACAAGTGTTATAATCAAAACCGAACTTGGCACGTGTGTAGCCTATATCCTTAATTGTATTACGAACGATGGACGGAATGTCCACGTATTCAGAAGCTGAACTGATTTCACCGATGACAAGCACTAAGCCTGTGGCTACGGAAACTTCGCAAGCTACGCGAGCATTGGGGTCGTTTGCAAGAAACGCGTCCAATACGGCGTCTGAGATCTGATCGCAGATTTTATCCGGATGTCCTTCAGTTACAGACTCCGATGTAAATAGATGCCGGCCTTTAACAGACATGAAGTTTCAACCTCCCATAACTAGTAGTATGGCGATTGCCCGAACAAAACATGACAGCGATTCGTTCACTGTACCCTCGAAGCTTTCCAAAATGGAATAAGGACGCAGGGTCCGCAGTACCGAAGATAAGGATTTTTCAGGTAATTGCCTCAAACGAAAATCAACCTTTCCCTAGTGGAAAAGGTTGCATACCTCAAGTGCCATCTTAACGTATTTGTCAAGACGTGTCAAACGAAACGGGGTAAGGAAAATGCCCTATAAGTGCTGTTCTGCCTGGCGAATTAGCCTTTTCGTGATCTCTCCACCAACCGATCCATTCTCGCGGGAAGTCAGATGTCCCCACCCTTTGTATTGCCCATAGGAGTGATCACTCACTTCACCCAGTTCAGATCCAAATTCTGTATCCGCACCAGCTAAACCTCTGCCACCATAACCTACATTGAGACCAAACTCTGCAGCAATCTCATACTTCATCTGATCCAGCATTTGACGACTTTCGGGTACCACTTTGCGATTGCTTCTAGCCATGATTCCTGCACCTCCATTAATTGATTGTCAACAGTTATAGAGTGAGCAGGAACAAGGCTGGCTAGCCGTATTAATGTTTGTTAGAACTGGGTAATCTGAGCAAATGAAATGTATAACTAATGAATAATTCCTTTAACAGCTACAAATCCTATTTCAGAGTATATCCACCACGAACCATTACAGTTAAGCTGTATTTGTTTCCTTCCAATACCGTGATCCCCCGTCCATCCCTTGGAAAAGAGAGCAGGTGATTGGTCGGCGCTGCCTGTCCATTCGTCAGGTCAATCCCGTCCGTCAGATCAGCTACACCATTCGTACCTTCACTGACGATCACAGCTTTGCCGCTCCGTACAATGAACTCCGCGCCAGACTTACCGATCAGCTGTTGACCGGGCTTCACCGTTACGATCTCAACGGCTTCAGAAGCGCCCGAGACCAGTGGAGGAAGAGATGTGTCTCCACCTGCGCTACCGGAGTTCCCGGTTCCTGTAGAGCCGGCGTTGTTACCATTTCCTGCATTGCTATCTGTTCCCGTATTGGTACTACCTCCTCCAGTCGGGATTTTACCACCCAAAGCCTGTTGGATCTGCTGATCTACATAACTCTTGGTTACAACCGGATCATCTGCTGTTCCTGGCTGGCTTGTACCTGCACCGATGGCTGTATTACTGTATACCGACCCAACCCAGACGCCAACACCAATGGCGAGCGCAGCGAGGGATACTTTCATATAAGGTTTCATGTGAATCATTTTCCTCCTCTGGTAATCTATTAACTTTAACTATAGAGAAAAAATAGACATGCGACAAGCAAAACCTCGCTTCCGTAGATATGGAAGCGAGGTCTTAGCTTTAAAATATCTTAATTTGCGTACAAATTACCGATTATTATTGGGATTATTAGAACCCTCTTCCGGGAACTCCGGGATGATCGGTTCTTCTTTAGGCAGTTTGGATACATCGTAACTATAGCCTTGTTCTGCAAGACGAATTCGTTGACCTTCGAAAACATCATACAAGGCTACGCGATATGAGCCACCACGTATTTTATCAAATACCGTATCATCAATACTCCAGTTCAGCGTCTGGTTAATGCCTGTTTTCAGATCAGTTCCTGGTGTGATCTCTTTATCAAACACTTTACCTGACCCATCGGTTAGAGACAGAATCAGCTTGTGTCCATACTCTCCACTATCCACAGCTTCCTCCTGTGTTAAGGAGTAGATCATCTCAATCTGTACTGCCGTTCCACCTGTAAGGTAAGCTTTAATATTGCTGCCCGAGAATTTGAACGGATACAAGTCGATATCATTCAGAGAAGATAGAACAGATAATGATTTCGGCTGTACTTCAAATGACATGGCATTAACATAAGCCGTTGCATCACCTTCACCGGTTACAAATTTGTTTTCAGCAACCCCTTCACCTACAATCAGACGCATATCAGATAATGTTTTCACACTCTTCGGCACTTTGGCCCAGAACGTAACGATACTCTTCTGACCTGGTCCCGGTACACGGTTTGCCTGCTTAGCTGTTGCTTTGTAGTATTGACCATCTGCTGTTTTGTAGTATCCTACCAACTTTGCAAGGCCACTCTGACGCAGAGACTTATTCGTCATCTCGAATTCAGTGTATACAATATCGGACGAAGATCCCGGATACACATATGTTCTGCGTATGCCCAGCTCTGTTTCTTTATCTGCAGTTCCTTGAGTATAGGTTTTCCCTTCGCCTACATAAGAGAGGGGCTGAATTAAACCGGACGTACTAAGAGTAATCCAATCGTTCTTTTCTTCCTCACTTACTTTCTCCTGCAAAGTTAATTCCAGACGGCTCATATTGAGTTCAGATGGAATCTTCGTCAGGAGATAAGCTTCGGTGACCATACCAGAACCTAGTAACTTGCCGCCTTCTGCACGAATCAGCTTCGTATCTCCATCAATACGTGCAGAATCGATTGTGAACATTGCCTCCAGTTCAGGCAATTGGACCGTTTTGGCCGATGCATTACGGATGGTGACCTTGGCAGCAATAATATCACTGTCTGTCCATGGGAGCCGTTGCAAGGAGCCTACAGATACACCGAATGTACCTTTACTATTCTTAATTACCGTTTCTGTCGTAAGTCCATCTCCACTTGTTACGGATTCAGGAATAGCATAGATGCCAACCGGATAGGAGAACTCAAAGCCACTCGTGCCTCCGCCAGACGTCTCCCCTTCTTTGCTCTCATCTTTGGTTGTAGGTGTCATCGCATATAATTTGATTTTGCTGGTATCCCCATTCCCTTGGATCGTAGAGTTCAGTTTGATCGTTTTAGTCGCACCTGGCTTCAACTTCAGATCATCCAGTGCCTTCGTCTCGATCGGATAGGAAGTACCATCTTCTGTACGGATCTCTAATGCGTATTTGGGAACCTTAACTTCTTTTTTCCCTTGGTTCTTAATGACCCACTGCATCGTTAGATCGAACTCTTCATCCTCGCCACGGACACGAGCAGATTCCAGAAGAGTCGATACAGGTTGTCCATCAATCGAGATAATGTTCGGTTGATTCGCTACTACGTTTACATTCGTTTGGCTAGCTTCAGGAAGCTGTAATGCAGCCACTGGCAGAGCAGTCTTCTCTTCACCTTGTTCTTCCACAAGAAGTAATTCGGACTTTTCCAGTTTCAATGCTGTAGGCAATGAAGCCATTAAATTTAACGTTTTGTTGGCCTGTGCCTGAATGTTGACACCTGTACTATCCTTATCCGGGGTCAACGGATAATTCGTACCACCTGGTGTACGTAGAATCCACTTGATGTTTGGATTATCCAACAGCTTGTAACTGATATTATTCAGGTTTACGCCGACTTTGACGTATTGCTTCTTATTCTCACCCGGATAAACTTTAATACCAGAGACTTTAACCTTGACGGCTGAATCACTCAAACGAACCGTCTTCGTTTTGCCTACAGGTGTAGTGATGCTATATGAAGCAGGAACATTGAATTTCCCCAACGTGCTTTCATAATTTGGTTTACTGAAATCCCACTTTACAATCAGGAAGTTCAGATCACTTAATTTCACTTCACGTCCAACCTTCATAACGTATGTGAGATCCACCGTGGAACCCGGTGATACCGTCTTTTTCTCCTGATCCTTAGCGATCAGCTTTGGAGAGAAGCTTGTTCCACCTTTTGTTTTCACTTTGCTCCAATAATCGAGCATCATCATCGGTGTGCTGTCATTATTTTTATACGTCAGTGTATACGTCACTGTATTCCCATCGTCTTGAGACAAAATATTGACGTCGGTTAATTTCACGGTACTCCGTGCGGTCACTTTAACCGCAGGTACCTTATCCAGGGTATGTACGACTTTGTTCGTGGTTGTTGTCTGTTGCTTCTTAGTTGTTGCGCTGTTATTTGTAGCAGGTTTACCTGAGTTAGCTGGTGTACTTGCTGCAGCTACTAAACCTCCACTTGAACTGATGAATAACATACTAGTTATCAAAGTCGTTATGACCTTTTTATGATCCACTTCCAAACCTCCCATAAGTTGCTTGTTGCTTTATAGTATAAACGTTTGGGAATGCGAGAAAGTTACGATGTTGTTGGATTTATTACAAAGCAATAGTTGCTTTTCTATTACTCTATTACCTGAACATTTCTAGTTGTTGTGAAGACTTCTGACTGTGAAGCTGGGATTCCATTGGCACGAATGAAACTAGAGTCCTTAACTTGAACCGCATATTCATCCGTGTAATCTGCTAAAAAAGTGACAATAATACTATTACCCTCAACTACTGTAGTGTAATCGATCATTGGAATTAATGTAGGAACGTTCACTTGAGACAGTTGCCTGATAATCAAGTCACTTGCATAAAACTCTTGATTAGTTGTATCAAGGTCTTGTGTAAATGGAATTTCGATCTGTTTGTTAATTTGGGGAATTTTCGTTCCAACTTCGAGACTTACTATAGGAGCCCATACATTAAAACCTTCTGCAATTGATTCATAATTGGGTGAAATCTTACTCACAAAATATGTTCTTGCCATGCCTTCAGAGTTCTTCAGGATTATATAATCATCGTTATTGATAATTAATGAATCACTCGATGCATTATCTGTATTCGCAGCAGCTGCAATTCCTCCACTTGAACTGATCAACGACATGCTTGCCAACAAAGTCATCATGACCTTTTTATGATCCACTTCCAAACCTCCCATAAGTTGCTTGTTGCTTTATAGTATAAACGTTTAAGAGGGAGAGAAGGTCACGATATTGTTAATTTCAAACAAAAAAAACACATCAGGAGAGGAATCTCTCCTGATGTGTTTTTTAACATAAGTTATTAGTTAGTAACAACTTTAGTAATAGTAACGAATTGACCTTTTGTATCTGTTGCTTTAACCGATACAGTTTTACCAACTACAGCTTCTTTGTTAACATTAATTGTCAATGTTTTATTGTCAGTACCAAGTTTTGCAACATCAGCTGCATATGGTTTACCATCAACAGTAACATTTTCAACTTTAGTAACATCATTGTTGAATACTACAACTACATTACCAACTGAATCAACGCCATCAGCCAGTTTGAAGTCACCTGTAGTAACAGCAGCAGTTCCATCTGCAGGAGCAACAAGTTTTACATCATAACCAAAGTCAGCATCAACGAGGAAATCAATAACATCTTGATTAGTTACAGTGTTATCTTTAACGAAGATAGAAGACCCGTTAATAACTACCTTGTTTGTTTGAGTAGGACGAACGTCGATTTTGAATTCAGTATCATTCGCTGCAGTACCTACGTTTTTAGCAGAGATCACCAATCCACCGACAGTATCTGTAGCAACCGCTCCTGGAGTAGTCGCAGTGTACTTCGCTGTAGAGATATCTACCGGTGTAGCGTTCTCCCAGTTGTTTGTAGATGTAGTGTAAGTGTCTGACTCAGCAGCAACTTTTTCAGCATCGCTGAAGGCACGGATGTAGCTAGGATCTTTTTTGATTTTGATTGAATACTCGTCGTTGTAATTTGTATTCAAGAATTTCACAAGAACTGTTCTACCAGAAGTGTCAGCTGTATCAACCACAGTAGTATAGTCTACTTTAGCAACCAACGGACTAGCAGCATTTTCTCCAATTCTTGTAACGATCAAATCACTTGCAATATCTCCCTCAATGTTAGCACCTTTGTATAGAGTAGCAAGTTTCACAGTGAAAGGAATTTTCACAGATTGATCAACTTGTGGAAGTGGTGCACTGTTACTTACTGCAACTTTTGGAGCAACAGCATTAGTAGTATTAGTGCTGAATTCAGTTGCGAGCACGTTCTCAGAGTAAGACTGAGCACGGTTAGCAAGTACTGTTACAGAAGTTCCTGTGGAGAACTCAGTAGTTGTTTTCAATGTAACTTTAGTTCCATCAATTGAAACTGAAGAAGGAATTGAGTTACCTACTCTGAAGTCAGAAGTAGTTGCATTTGCAACAACTTTATTGAACTCAACTTCGAAAGTTTTAGTATCTTTTTGTGTAACAGTTTTCACAGCAAGAGGGTTAACTACTGTTGCGAAATCTTGGATCGCTACATTTTGGCCATTTCTAGACTGTAATCCTGTAACAGTAACGCTGGATACAGAACCAGTTGATCCAAATGTAACTCTTGTTCCATCAATGAATTCAGGGAACAACAATGTAACTGATTTACCACCATTTACAGCATTTACTCTAACATCAGCTGGCAACGAACGTTGTTCAGTAACATTAGAACCTTCTTTAGTGAACTTGATGTAGTAGTTGTTAGCATTGTTCAATCTTGCAAGGTCCATATCTCTGTCAAAGTTCAGTGTTACTTTGCGGCTACTATTGTTAGCATCTACTTCACCTTTAAGTACAGGTGCATTGTAGTCACTAGCAATGAAAGTGCCATTGTATTCAACTACAGTATTTGCAAGAGCAGTAGTATCTTTAACTCCAGCTACTTTAATTGAGTATGTGCCGTATTCAAGGTTGTTGTAGAATTCCAGGTTGAAGATTTTACCATCAACATTTTCAATGGATCTTACTGGAATTGTGTCGTTACCTTTTTTAATTGTGAAGAATTCTCTGTCAGTTGATTTGATTTCAACAGCTTTATCAAAACGAACTGTCAGTTTGTTAGAAACACGGCTTCCGTATGCAACTTCAACTACTTGTGGACGAACCAAGTCAACAGTTGCGTTGATTTTGTGTTCTTTCACAGCATTAGCATTACCGGAATAGTCTTTTACTTCTACAAACAAAGTGGACTCATATCCAGGCAAGCGATTATCGGAAGTAAATTGAACTTCATAAACGTTAGAAGAAACTTGAGTTACTGTACCAGTTTTCTTAGTATCGCCAGACTTCCAGTAGAAGCTGTCGTTAGTTACGGAATCTGGATCAATTTCTTCGTCGAAAGTAACTGTTACTTTTTCCAATGTTGCAGAAACTTCAGTCACTTTAGGACCTTCAGTATCAGCTGCTACAGTGAAATCAGTTGTTGCAGACAGAGATTTCAAACCAGCAAAGTCTTCAACCAAAGAAGTAGTCAGTTTGTGTGCACCTTCAGAAATAGTTCCTGTGTAGTCACGCAAGATCACTTCACGTTGGTTAGCTCCCAAAGTTACAGCACCCACATAAGCTTTGTCATCCAATTGGAAGTTGCTGCTTGTCGGAGCTACGATTGGCTCAGAGAAAGTTACTTTGATAACTTTAGTTCCCAGAGCTTTTACTTCAGTTACTGTAGGCAGAGTGTTGTCAGCAGATGTGAAGGAAACTTCACCTTGTGGCAATACAGTACCAGTAGAAGATTTCACGTTTTTAACAACTACTTTGTAAGTAGTACCTTGCGTGAGTTTGCTGGATTCGTTCAACAACAGGCGTGCTGTTTTACCGTCAGCCAACAAAGTGATGGATTTGATTCCTTTAGAATTGCTGTCCACTGTGTAGTTGTTTTTGTCAGTTGCAGTAGCTTTGTCTACTTTACCGTCAAAAGCAACGTCTACTTCTTTCAGGTTAACAGAAGAAGCGGATTGTACTTTAGTTGCAGCTTCTACAACATAAGTAACTTTTTCAGTGAAAGATTTTTCTTTGTAAGTAAATTTCACTTCAGTTTCTTTGTTAGCTTCAAGAGCTTTATCCAAAGTAACTTTTACAGTTTCGCCGTCGCTGATTTTGAATTCAACAACTTTTCCACCTTCAGTTACTGTGTAAGAAGATACTTTCAAGCTTTGTGCTTCGTCAATTGCGTAAGCAGCGCCTACAAGCAATTCACGGGAAGCGTTAGCTGTGAAGTTAGTGTTTGCATCAACCAAACCAGCGTTGATTGCTGCTTGAACATAACCTTTAGCCCAAGCTGGAGCAGTGTTGTTTGTTTCAGCTGGGATTTCAAGATCCAATGCACGAGTCAGGATTGTAGCCATCTCGGACACAGTCACTTTACCGTTGAAGTCGAAGATTTTCTTCTCAACGTTTTTACCTTCCATGATACCAGCAGCAGTTACTGCTTCGATGTAAGGTACAGCCCAGTTTTTAGCTGTGTAGTTTTTGTCAGTGTAAGAAAGAGTTCCAGTGATCTCTTTCAGACCCAGCAATTTAGTGATAACTTTTGCAAACTCAGCGCGAGTCATGTCTTTGTCAAGACCTGCTGTACCATCCGGATAACCGTTAAAGATACCTTTTGCTTTCAATGCATCAAACTGTTGTTGCGGGGAAACTGCTGTGTCACCGAATGCTACAGATGCAAACATTGAGAATGCCATTGCTGTAGACAATGCTACGGATAAAATTTTCTTCATAACCTTTTTTTCTCCTCCTTGGGCGTTCATAACATTTGAATTTTCTTTTTTAATAGGGTCGCTCGTATTCCTCATATATTGTTGCACCCCCTTTCCAGAGTTGTGAGCAAGTTAATATAAATGATGTCTGTGAGCATATCACAGAAACTTGTAAACTAGTTTGTAAATCAGAATCACACGTAAATAGAGTAGTTTCCTAATCCTACCTTACGTATTATACAATGGGTCTCTCGTGCCGTAAAGCAATTTTTTCTAAAAAATAGACAAGATTCTTCACGAGGTCATTCTTGGTAACAGGCCCAATGTTTTCGACTCTACACTTTAAACGCAGTAGATTTCAAAAAGTTGCGGATTGCACAAAAAAAGTTTTGATTTTTTTTATGTATAGGTACAGTGCGGGTATTAAAGTCATTCAAAACCTTTTCAAACCGTTGATACAGCAGTGAATCTGGAATTGTGATCTCTGGTTTGTCTGTGCTACCAACGTTTATTTATACCCGCAACTTCAACCTATGAAGCGACAAAATTCACAAAAAATAAAATAAAAAAGCACCCCTAATGGGATGCTTCTGGTGCAGTTCTGGAAATATAAGTTATTTAATCTTCATCGCGAGTTCAATAATTTGAGCACGCATATTTGGATCGCTGTTCAATCTCAGATACATATCGTCAATTGGTTGTCTGTTCTCACGGTACGTTTTCTCATGCTTCATCGTTGTGTGAGACCATTCAATCAACTCATTCTCAGCCAGAACCAGATTGTTATACGCATCATGGAAGCCAGTGGACTGTACAAGCCCTTCCATAACTTCCTGAGAGATCTCCTGAGTCTTGCGTGTATCTTCCAACTTTTTCTCCAGAATGACTGCCTGCTTCTCAAACTGTGTCTTTGCCTTCATGTAGCCCAGCTGGGCTTTCGAATAAATCGGTTTCATTAGCTAACTTCACCCTCTAGATCATTGTGTATTTACCGTTATTGTATCTTAAACTCTAGCAAATTACAAAAATAGTTATTGGTAAAAATTCTGTTTCTTCTATTATAAAAGTACTCTATGTCAATTCATTGACATCCATGAAAAGGACCTGCCCCTTTAGAGTAAGGGACAGGTCCTTCCTAAATTGATTCGATATATCAAATGAACTAACTCAAGGTTTTAGGGAATAGACCTGTACTTTTCTTAAGTAGCTCTACAGCAATTTTAGCAGCTTCAGCACGAGTCATATTGCCTTTTGGATTGAATTGGAATTGTGCTTTCTTAGATCCAGCTACTGTAACCGGACTTCCATCCATAATTTTGGCTTTGGTTACGGCTTGTATAGCTGGTCGTGCATAATATTCGATTGAACCAGAATCCATAAATGACTTACCTAATGCTTGCGACAGTTTGTCGTCATTAGCAGCCAGTTTAGCATTCATGGCGCGGGCAATCATTACCGCCGCATCTTCTCTTGATATTGGTAACTGCGGCTGGAAGAAGCCGTCACTGCGTCCCGTAATGATACCTACACGTGCTGCAGTTTCAATAGCTTCATAGTTCCAAATCTCCGCTCCCGTACCTTTTCCTACATCACTGAAGGTCTGCTGTGTTGGCGTTGTAATTGGAATATTCATGCCTTTTACCAGCAACGTTGCGAACTCTCCACGAGTTATACGATCATCTGCACCGAATGAGTTACTTTTCAAAGGCTTCATCAGCCCTTTAGAGTACATCGCATTAAGATAGTTTCTTGCCCAAGGGTGATTAGTAATGTCCGCATAGCTTTTGCTCTGTTTCATTACTTTATAATATCCAAATTCATCGAATGGGACTGTAATGGTATGTTTCTTCGTATCAACCTTGCCGCCAATAGGAACCCATGTCCCTGTTTTGGTTCTATCGGAAAGACGGAATACCGTAATTGTAGCACCAACATCATCCACAATAGACGGATCATAGTTCAAAATTAATGATCCTCGACTAGACGGCGTGAGAATACGCTCAGGAGCGAATGTAGAGAAAATCCCTTCCATACTGTAAGGAGTGAGACCATCCGTCCCTGGTTTATAGCTGCTATCACTCTTGCTACCCTGTTCACCGACTCCACCGTTAATCCAGTAAATATCTGAGATTAGGGTAAAGTCACCTGTATCCAGTGAAGATGCGAAATTCCCTGAGACAGCAAGCGGTATTTCAATTTTCGGCTTATTCTCTCCACCAATCTCGGTGTCATAACCATAATCATTGATCTTCTCAACAATCCCTTTTTTCGGTTCCGCAATACCAAACAACAGTTTGTTATTTGGATAAAACTTTGTTACACCGATTGAGTTTTGAGACTGTAACACAGTGCCTTTCGGGAAAGACAACTGCAGGTTTTTATTAAACGCCGTATATTTATTGGCAACCTTCGGAGCCATATACTCCGAATTTGTCGTTACTGCACTAGTGTAGTAAATAGATATCGTATCATTAATTTTCCCGCCTGGACGGGTAATTTCAATCTTCACTTTATTCTCTTTATCCGCCTTCAAATCTACATAATCAAGCACAAAACGATTGTTTAAGTCTGTACGTTTCTCAGCTATGTCTTTACCAATCTTCACTTGAGTTGCGCCTTCTGCTTCAATATCGAAGCGGACAAAGTTTTTATTAACAACGATCTGATCACCCACTGTAGGTTGTGGAGCTAAAATCCGATAAGATGCTGGCTCACGTACAATCTCGATTCTTTGAGTAGAACGAGCCCCTGTGCTGTTAATTAACTCAAGTGTATACACTTGTGTTCCAGGCGCATCAAATTTCAAGCCGCGAATCCGGCCAATAAATGCATCTTGATTACCCGCAAAGTCTGACCCGGTATAATCAGCCGTATCGCCAGTATCTTTACTCTGAAGCACATTATCATTATTCAATGTTTGGCTGAAAATGACTTTTGATCCAAAGCTCAGATTTACATTCTGGGCCCCAGCACCTCTGAATACCAAGTCAAACTCTTTTTCACTCGTTACATATTTTTCATCTTTAAAGATAAAATCAGGAGTCACCGCAAAAATTCTGCTTAGCTTCTCTTGTGTGTAATTGCTAATTACCGAATTATCAAAAGACTCTCTGCTTGTTGGAATACGCGTTGGCATAAATGTAGATATGGTTGAATGATAAGTATCGATCACATTGATTTTCAGCAAGGTTGTAATTGTTTTGGGCCTTCCGCCCCCATCATCAACTACGGCACGAAGTTCAATCGTATTTTCTCCATAGTATATTGGACCATTCCGCTTGATCGGTAAGCTGAATTTGAATTTCTGAGTTTTTGGAAATTCGATTACAGGAATAGGTGTTGGAGGCTCAACATCTAAAGTAGGCCCCGTCACCAGTCCTGTGGCAGTCGTTGCAGTCAATTGACCATTCACAATCATCTCTGCTTTCAAAGCAGTCAGATCTTTGAAGCCAAGCAATTCTCCCTCTACATTAACGTATTGCTTCCCTGCAGAGGAGTCAAACTCATAAGTTTCTCCTGTTTGCAAGCTTCCAACATAGATCGAACTGATCGTTGCATAGGTAACTTCAACGAATTTAGACAACTCAGGCTCTGGTGTATCACTGAAGGAGAAGCGAAGTTGCTGCTTACCACTTGCAAGACCATTAATTTCATATACTTGTTGTTTATCAGTTAATCCTAAGACAGTCGTAACTTTTGTCATATCCACCGTCTTAAGCCCTGATGGCAGATAAGCCCCTTTGAGAACAGGCTCTGGCGTCTTATCAAGTGAGCTACTCGATTCTACGAGAATATACAGTTTATCCTCTTGTAATGTCGCGCCGTTAAGCGGTACTTTGGACGTAATTGCAGTTCCTGGTTTGAAGTTAGGCAGGTAGTACAGGTTCGTGATGTCTTGTGAACCAGGCGAGTATAAATAACTGGTTGTATATTCTGCACTGAATTCACCCTGAGCTACCTTTACAGTAAGAGATTGATTCTTGCCTGCAGTCAAATCGTATACATCATTAGACGTAAATGATACTATTCGATATTTTACAGTTCTTCCGTCAGGCCCTGTAATCAACTTTTCATCATTAGCATTAATAATAACGTTGTAGGTTTGTCCTTGAACGGTCACTACACCTTCATCAGCGAATTTACCACTGCCTTCGGCATAAGGAATTAACACTTGTCCAGACAACTTTGCTGTGGTTTGGTTCGCTTCCGTAAATGTCACCTTTTCGTTTCTACTCAGTACTGATTTTTTTTCAGTACCAATCTCTACCTGAAGATCTATAAATGGTTTTGTTTTATCAAAGTAATAAACGATCCGTTCTGTTTCAATGCCGTTAGGCTGACCTTCAATTTTAAACTTCAGGATGTTTTTGCCCGGCAGCAACTTAATTTGTGATGCAAAAAAACTGCCATCTGAAGTAACTGGTGGATCAACAGGCTCTGCACCATTCACTGAAAGCGAAACCTGTGTTGCATTTTTAACCGTTCCTTGGAAATCGACACGTTCGGTATCAACTACCGTCTCAGTTCCCTCATTCAAGTTGTAGCTTACACCACCACCTGGAACAGTTCGATCTGTATATAGCACAAAATTCTCAATATAAGGAGCTGGATCATACATCACATAGAAGCTATCGGAGCTTTCTACAGAACTGTTACCCTGTGTTCCAATAAACGTAATCTTGTTAAAACCTGAAAATAGCGCAACATTATCTGCAGTAAAGCGATTACTTCCACTATCAGTAATAGCCGTTATGACAGAACGTGTCTCGTCTGGAATCCACTTTTTAAGAGTTCCTACTTCGACTAATTTCAGCTGTTCGACCTTTACCTTGAGACTAGAGCCACTGACCATTGCAAATGTACCTGTAATTGTCAACGATGAGGTAGGACTCTTGTACACCAAATCTCGGGACAGGAAATTGGAATTATCCTTCGATGGATCAAAAGTTAGCGAGAGTCTGGAGCTCTCCCGAATGGTTTGGTCCGAAGGTGTGAAGTATGTGGAAAATGCGTCAGCTGCCGAAGCAACGGAACCACCGAATAGACCTTGTGGGAACAATGAGAACACCATGGTGACCAACATGATCCAGACCAACGGCCGTTTCTTTTGTTGCATTAAATATCATCTCTCCTCTTTTTAAGTCAGTTACCTTTATATATCGGCAAAAGGTTCCAATTATTTAGTAAAAATCTCAAAATAAACAAAAAACCTTATCCACAAGGGATAAGGTTGGGTCTGGAATAATATTCAAAAATAGCTGTAACCATTACATTTATCTATTTATGATTTCGAACGGGTCTCCGGATTCAGCTTGACGCGCATGCGCATCAGGAAGTTGATAACCGGTCTTCTCGTCTTGCTAACAAGCCCGATAACTTCTGCCCCCACCTGGAGGAAGAACATCATGATACAGATGACCACAAACGTTACCCAGTTCGCTTCGAACATGGCAGCGGAAGATTGGATAATGGCCAGAACTCCGAAGAATGCGGCAATTCCATAAATGATCAGTACCGTCTGACGGTGACTGAATCCAAGTTCACGCAAGCAGTGATGCAGGTGACCTTTGTCCGGTGCGAAAATCGGTTTCCGTTGTACCGCACGACGGATAATCGCGAAGAAGGTATCCGAGAGCGGCACACCGATAATGATCAGCGGGGTAATGAAGGACACGATTGCAATTTGTTTGAATCCGAGCATTGATAGCATCGCCAGAGAGAAACCAAGGAATAGCGATCCGGTATCCCCCATGAAGATCTTGGCTGGGTGGAAGTTGAAAAACAGGAATCCAATGATGCTACCCAACAACACGAGGCACATCAAGGCAATCATCATGTTACCCATCAGGAAGGACATCACGGCAATGGTACCAATTGCAATACCAGATACACCGGCTGCCAGACCATCCAGACCATCAATCAGGTTAATCGCATTGGTTACACCAACGATCCATAAGATCGTCAGCGGAATGGATACCCAAGCTTCGAGTGAAGAATAGGAATCCTGAAAAGGAATGTTAACGAAATCTACCCGGATATTAAATCCGAATACAACGACAGAAGCAGCAACGATCTGACCAAGCAACTTCACTTTGGCTGACAGTTCAAACCGATCATCGAGTGCTCCGATCAGCACAATAATTGTTCCACCAATCAGAAACGCGCTGACAAAACTCATATCCCGAGTTGTGAACCATGCCGATACAAACGGAAGCAATGCAGCAACTGTAATAATAAAGGCCAGGAATATCCCCAGACCACCAAGACGAGGCATGATCCGTGTGTGTACTTTACGTGCATTCGGCGTATCCATTGCGCCAATGCGGACTGCGAACTTTTTGACAAGTGGTGTCAGGGCAAGAGCCAGTCCCATTGACACGATAAATCCAATGATAAAGATCGCTACCATTTGAACATTCGACCCCCAATTATAATACCAGTACGAAATTATAAATCCCCTGATCTCTTTTTATATATAAAAAATTATTTGTTAGTCACTTTTGATGAAAAATTTTGTTACACGATAACGGAGAGTGCAAGGAAAACTAGAGAAGTGTAACGTTCGCATTTATCACCGGATTTCATCCTTTGGAAAAGGATAAAAGGAAATCTGGGGATAACGGCGATCGACAGGTTGCCTTGCAATCGTAGTGCCAAGTGTAACGCTTCTGTTTTCATGGAGTGGCACACATGTAATCCGGAATGAATTATACGCTCATCACACCCGAAAAGCCATCCTCAATTTCTAGCAAAAACACGCATTTATCTCGCAATTACCTGTTTTTAACGGACTTTCGTCACGTTTTCTTTGTCACGCATCACCTTAACAGCGAATTTCGGAAGCGCAAGCATCCGGCCAGCCCGGCTTGGTTCGCGCAATAAGCGATAGAACCACTCCAGTCTTAACTTTTGGAACAGCATAGGCGCACGTTTCGTTTTACCCGAAATCACATCAAAGCTGCCGCCAACGCCCATGGTTACGGGAACCTGCAGGGCATCTTTGTGTTTGTGAATCCACGGTTCTTGTGTGTCGGCCCCACGTGCTACAAACAACAGATCAGGTGCCGCTTCCCGAATGGAAGCGATGACCTGTTCATCCTCAGCCGGACCAAAATAACCGTCGCGATAACCCACAATTCGAATCGCCGGATATTGCTGTTGTAACCGAACTGCCGTTTCTTGAATCACCTCAGGGGTGGAACCAAGCAGATATACGCCCCATCGATAGTTTTCTCCAACACGCAGCAATTCATGTAAAAGCTCAAATCCCGGCACTCGCTCAGCTACAGGATCTCCACAATAATTCGCAGCCCATACGACACCTGTTCCATCAGGAACGATCAATTCCGCAGCTTGCATGACTTCCATAATTGCGGGATTTTCCAGTGCAGCCATAACCATAATGGGGTTAGCTGTAATGACCTGGTGTGGTTGCTTGGACAGCACAGCTTCCTGGAGAACCTTTACCGTTTCTTTCATCGTCAGTTTGGAAAAAGGAATGCCGTAGATCGAAACGGTAGGTATTGATCCGGTCTGACTCATCTTTATCTCATCCTTTGCGGCCTAAATAGTTAATAATCTGCTGTGCAGGCACTCTGGCTTCCTGCTTCAGTTGGGTGATGCCTTCTTCATGTTCCTTCAACCACTGTGAACGTTGATCCAGCAGTCCAACAACAGTCTTGGCGAGTTTGTCGCCATCGAGTGTATCCGTATTGCCTGCTGGTTCACTGTCCAGACGAAGCAGGAATTGATCAATTTTCGGATCATACGAGATACCCACCGGAGGCACATATTGCGAAGCTGCATAGATCAGACTGTGCAGGCGCATACCGATGACGAGATCACACTTGCTGACTTCCTCCAGCATAAGCTGTGGGTCGGTCAGATCTTCTGTGATGCTAATCTCGCTGCCTTTGCTGGTCACATCACCGAGCATTTCCATAAGAAATCGTGATGCCTGTTCATCAACCGGCAAATGAAATGGCAGAAAACGCAAGTGCACCGCTCTTTTGGAGCACAGTTTTTTCAATCCGGCGGCAATAGCCGTAAGTTCCTTCCGGTCTGACTCCCAGAAACGTACCGATACGCCGATCACAGGAAGCTTGGTATGTCCTCCAGTTGAAGGTTCCACTCGATTAGCTTGAGTAGCAGCATTTGCTGAGACAGCACCTGCGCCCCTCTCAACTTTTGTTTCAGGTAATGGCAAACCCATTACGGGGTCGGGTACAACATGGATCTGATTCCACTGTAACCCAAGCCCACGCAGGTAGTCTGCAGATTGTTCATCCCGAACGGATACATAGGTACAGGCCTTGAAGACCGATTTGATCATCGGATTAAAAATTTTACGATTCACAGGGCCAATCCCCTGTGCATAGATAAACGTTGGTTTTTTCAGCCACTGGGCCAGCTTGATTACACCCAGATAATAAGGAATGGATTTCAGTCCAGTTGCATCCTGCAATAGACTTCCTCCACCACTGATTAACCCATCGCTCTCCTTGAGTGCTTCACGGACTTCCTTCAATTTCATACGATGCACGGAGCGCACACCGTACATGGCGGTTGTCGACTCAGGATCACCCGAGAGAACTATAGGTTCAATCGTTATGTTCGACCTTTGGCTTTCCTCTTCCAGCGCTGTCAAAATCGACTTTAGCACCGCTTCGTCTCCGCTATTGCGGAATCCGTAATACCCCGAGATGACTAACTTTTGAGAAGTGGTGACCATTTTTTCCAACATCCTTCCGCTACTTGCCACACACCCACAGCAATGATACCGAAGATTAAGCCAAGTCCCAATCCCATCACTCCACGAATGAGTGACAATACAGCCGGCGTATGGATATGCGCGAACGTATCCACCATGGACAACTGTCCAATCGCTGCAATAATGAGCACAAAGATGACTTTACGATATTTTAAAGCGGCGAACACGCCAACGATAAATAGCGGGTGTCCCAGCATAAATTCTTTGAATCTCGGCCGCACACCGAACGTATCTTCCAACGTGGTACGAAGGAACATCTCGAATGGTGTTACTGAACCCGAGTTGCCTGTACGGCTCAAGTAATAGTACCCAACAACGGCAGCAACCAATGCCAAAACAACCATTAAAACATTAATTGGCATACGAAGCATTTCTTTAATTTTCTTAATAGAGAACGAACCCGAACCACGATAAAACACAATATAGATCGCTACCAGTGCCATAGGTGCAAAGTGCAACAGACTCACGCCACGGAACTGGTTAATCACCAGACTGTACGTAATGCTGTTAAGCAACGCGATAACAAAAGGTACGGCCAGGAACGACAGAATCGAAGTTCTTACATATAAAACTATAGTCTGTTTCAAACGACGACCCGCAGATGCGTCGGGTTGACGCTGTTGCTGATAGTTCACTGTACGAACGGCCAGCACCATCGCTATGGTCGGCGCGGCTATGGCCACAAGCAAGGCAATTCCTTGCTCTAGCAGCGTTGGTTTCAAGAGGAACAATCCTGCACTGCCCACCAAAGTAACCACAAATGCGATCAAGGTCAGTAGTGGGATAAAATAAGAAACCATAAGTGCAATCATGGCAATTGCACCAACAAGAGCAACCAGCTTGGCATAACGCTGAATCGAGGAATCCTTAACTGTGAATGCCTCAGCTTGTCCTAGCTCGAATCCATGCTTTGCCATGCGTTCTACGGCATGACCCGGCTCACCCAGGCTGTTGATCAGATTCTCAATTGGATCTGTAATCATGGCCTTTGCTGTATTCCGGCTTGGTGATGCATTCATATAGAGCATACGAATGTTGCGATCCTTAGTTGCGAGAACAAAACGGTCAGCGATCGTGTCTACGTCCAGATTGGCATCTCCATCACTAAGCGAGTACAGACGCGTAACGTTGTAATCCGTTTTATAAGCAAGGGTCTGGAACCCAGACTGCGGTTTCTTCAAGTTTTCAATGGCTGCAAGACCAATATTGTGCTTATTCAGCAACTGTGCGAATTGGTCGAGACTTTTCATCTCTGCATTATCATTGTACCCTTTCACAGCATCACCATCAAACAAGATGCGCTTTACGCCATTCTCCTCGAAGAAGGTAAGCAAGCGCTCCATCGATTCCTGGCTGTATGGCACACTGTCCGAGATCCGCGGCAAAATGTAGAAACCTTTATCACGCAGCATCTTCACAGCAACCGGATCGGGCTGCAAAGGCTGCATGTTGGCATTCTCCGGAGGAGTCTGCAATATTAAGCCGCTACGACCTTCATATTCCCATGGTTGCACCGGAATCTGCCGATCAGCGAACGTTTGTTCAATAATAGGGGTATACGTCTGTGCGTTTTCCTCCGATGTAAATAACACATACGTGTAATTTGCATTAGAAGGGATCACATCTTTAGTCAGGTTCGCGAGATCCTGGCCGTTATATACCATTAGTCGGCGTGTCTTTCTCAGCTCGTCCAATGTACTTTCGAACACAGCCATCGTTGTTACGCCTGCGTCTTTTAGACGAGTCAATTGTTCATTCATGAAATCTTGCGGATGTGCCTGATATGCGGAGATATCCAGCAATCCTCGATAGTTAAAGACAAGCTCCACCTTTTTGGCAGAAGATTCTGTCTGCACCCGATCACTGATTACAGGGATGGACGCGACCAGACCGATAATAACGACGAGCCACAACCACTTCCGAGAAGCGTTATTCCAATAAAGCCATTTTTGACGCACTACATGTACCTCCTCAAGTGTTGGAACCAAATGCACGTTCAGCTCAAGTAATTCGTTCATTTAACATTTATACAATAGGTTACAAACAGCTTGTGTCAACAAGCCCTCTAATATGCCATATAGATTGAACTAAAGCATTATTTACACTTGCCACTTCGATGACAGAACAACCTTCCGATCGCTGTTATCCCCGATTTTTTGATTAATTTTATGAAGGTGAAAATCTTGCGATAAAGGCGAACGTTCCACTTCTTCAGGTTATTTCTGTCCTCTACGTTCTCGTGTAAACGTTTAGTTCAATTTATATAGAGCCATCTGTAATATTATTTCAAAGAAAAACCCCTCCGCCAACCAACCTTACGGTGCGGAGAGGCCTTCTCATGTTCTTGCTCATTGTTGCATTCGTATTATTGTGCGTCTACACGCGACATCACTGTAGTCACCAGACGCTCGATCCGGCTTTCCGCATCTTCCAAATTCTCTCCACGAACAGCGAAGTATACTTTGATCTTCGGTTCAGTTCCTGAAGGGCGCAAGCAGAACCATGAACCGTCTGCCAAAATGAACTTCAGTACGTTCTCCTTCGGAAGACCGTCCAGACCAAGGGAGTAGTCCAGTACATCTTGTACAGCAATTCCCGCTACTTCTTGTGGCGGATTGGAACGCCAGTCCGTCATTTTGGCCTGAATCTGAGCTACGCCGTCTTTGCCTTTCAGCGTACGGGACTCCAGCTTCTCCAGGAAGTATCCAAATTGGTTGTACAGCTCTTGCAAGACATCATACAACGTCTTGCCTTGGCTCTTATAATACGCAGCTGCTTCAGCAATCAGCATCGAGGCAAGGACAGCATCCTTGTCACGGGCATAGTTACCTGAAAGGTAGCCATAACTCTCTTCATATCCGAACAAGAAAGTATGACTTCCTGTTGCTTCGAACTGGTTCATTTTTTCACCAATATATTTGAAGCCTGTCAGTGTGTTCATCACTTCTGCACCGTAATGTTCTGCAATGACAGCACCCATCTCACTTGTCACGATCGTTTTGACAACCGCACCGTTGCTTGGCAGTGTTCCGGTCTCTTGCAGACGACTCAGCAGATAATGTACCATAATGGCACCAGACTGGTTACCGGACAAGACGAAATATTTGCCATCGTTGTCTTTCACCACAGCACCCATACGGTCTGCATCCGGATCTGTTCCGATCAAAATGTCAGCGCCCACAGATTCCCCCAGCTTCATTGCAAGCGTAAACGCTTCGCGTTCTTCCGGGTTAGGGGATTTCACAGTAGAGAACTCAGCATCCGGCTGTTCCTGTTCAGCTACAATGTGCACTTGCTCGAATCCGATCTGCTCCAGCACTCGACGTACAGGGATGTTGCCCGTTCCGTGCAGCGGTGTGTAAACGATTTTAAAGTCACGGCCTATGCCGGATTGGATCAGTTCGCGGCTCAGACTGCGGCTTGCTACGGTATCCACAAACGCTTGGTCTTGGTTTTCACCCAACCAGATCAAGAGCCCCTGCGCTTCTGCTTCTTCTTGCGTCAGCTTTTTCACGTCAGCAAGGGAAGGCACTTCCTGGATGTACCGAATCACTTTTTCCGCTTCATCCGGTACCAATTGACCGCCCTCATGATTGTAGACTTTATATCCGTTATATTCCGGTGGGTTATGGCTCGCTGTTACAACGATCCCTCCAGTCGCCTTCTGATGACGCACTGCAAATGACAACTCAGGAGTTGAACGAAGGGATGGGAACAGCTTGGCTACAATGCCGTTTCCAGCCAGTACAAGCGCAGCATCCAGTGTGAATTCAGGTGAGAAATGACGGGAATCATGAGCAATGACAACAGAAGGTTTACCTTCTTGGTCACCATGTTGCTCAAGCAAATAACGCGCAAATCCTTGCGTTGCCCGACCTACGGTGTAACGGTTCATCCGGTTGCTTCCGGCACCAATGACTCCGCGCAATCCACCTGTACCAAACTCCAGGTTTCTGTAAAAACGTTCCTCCAGCTCTTTCGGCTGATCCTGCAAGTCACGAAGCTCCTGTTTCGTTGCTTCATCAATCGAAGCATCCTCCAACCATTGCTGCAACGTCTCTGCTGCTGCTGTGCTTAACTGTTCCATTCTGATAAACCCCTTCCGTCTATATAAATTCAGGTGTGCTGAGTTACTTCAGCATCTTGTATCATTCGGTCCGTCTACGTTCCTGCATGATGTAGATGCTCACGTATGTAATCAGCTTGGGTCAGACAGTGCAAACATGATCTCGCCTTCAGCGACCACTTTGTCGTTCACTCGGGCAGTTGCTTTACCTTTACCAATCGAACCCTTGAGACGTGTAATCTCCACTTCCAGAATCAACGTATCTCCGGGCACAACTTGTCCACGGAATCGGAAGTTGTCCAGTCCCGCCAAAAATCCGATTTTTCCTTTGTTGCCTTCCAAATTCAGAATGGCTACCGCACCAACTTGAGCTAGTGCTTCTGTAATCAGTACACCCGGCATTACTGGATACTCTGGGAAATGACCAATGAAGAAAGGTTCGTTAATGGTTACGTTTTTCAAACCAACGGCACGTTTGCCATCCTCAATCTCTAGAATCTTGTCCACCAGCAGAAACGGGGGGCGGTGCGGGATGATTTCTTGAATCTGTTTGATATCGAGCACAGTGTAATCTCCTCTCAGGATGTTTATATGAGCGTTCTTCATCATGGATTTTTCATGTGCGCATAGGTGACCGTTACGGTTACGGATCGTTCTTTCGATCGCTGTTGTTTCCTAATGTTTCTGAATTATTTTCAGATGGATAACATTAGGAAACAAAGGCGAGCGCTTCGCTTCTTTCGAACGATTCCGTTCCCTCCACTGACTTTAGTGCGAACATGGAAAACCTGATTATGATCAAGTCGAAGCTCATATAAATGGGTTTTTAATTTTAAATTTTTGTATGGAAAGCATATTTTCGGTTAACACTAGTTATATCCTTCATGACTGCAGTAGTGAAGGTTAAGATAAGGGGTCTCTCTTCGCGATGACGAATGTCTTTCGCAGGGGAGGCCTCTTTTGTGACGTCAAACGTCATCCATCATTATACTGTTTTCAACGTCAAAAAGAAAACTCCTGCCTGCGCAGGAGTTTTCGCTTTACTCGTTACATTATGGAGCGAACACCAGATTGTACACATGTTCCCATGTACTCCATTGCCATACGGAACCGATATCCTGTTTGCCCAGTACCACATATCCAGCTACCATTCCGCCAGCAAGGGCAAGAACAAGCAGGACCGGGACCAAGAACCATCTTGCGATGCGCCATCCACTCTTCTTCTTCTTGACTTCCTTTTTCTCTGGCTTACTGTTCTGCTGCTGTGTTTCTGTCATCACATTCACCTTTTACGCTCTCATATTGTTGGCAAGACCCAACATGGAATCACTTGAAGTTAGCGCCTTTGCCGCCAGTTGATATGTCCGCTGTCCTTGCATAAGCAAAGACATCTCCTGTGTCATATCCACATTGGATTGCTCCAGATATCCTGGACGAATCATGGCAACCGCTTGACGTGTAGCTGCATTAGCGCCAAATACATCATCCTCGGTTAATCCCGCATCCAAGCCAAAGAGGTTATCCGCATATTGTACCAGACCTTCAGGGCGTTCAATGTCTACCACTTGCAGTTGTGCCCCAATGGTTGCGTTCGCCCCATTACCACGTCGGATTAACAGGTTGCCATTTTCATCAAAAGCAACTTTGCTATTATTCGGTGCCGTAATACGATTACCTTGACGATCCAGGGCAAAGTGGCCTTCACCATTGACCATCACCATCATATCAGGTGAATTCGGAGTAGGCTTAGGTCTTGTATCAGGCACAAAATGAAATGCACCCTGACGTGTCCACATTTTCTCCCCGTTCGCTTCAACTGCAAACATGGCATTTCCTTCAATGGCCAGATCGGTCGGAAGGCCGGTCTCGTTCAAGGGGCCTTGAGACATATCCTTCGTCACATCCGCCAAACGAGCGCCAAAACCGAGGTTATATCCCATCGGTGTGGAGCGTCCATCCAGTTTGTACTTGTCCGGTTGTTGTTGCACCCGGGTCAGCACATCCTCGAAGGCCGCTTGCTTGCTCTTATAGCCTGCCGTATTCACGTTGGCAATATTATCGGCAATGACATCCAGTCGTTGCTGTATGGCAGTCATGGAAACCTTGGCACTAATCATGGAATTATTCATCGGTGGTTACCCTCCCGCTGCGCGGTTATATTTAAACGTCGGCGTTATACACGCCCGACTTCATTGACGGCTTTATCCAGACTGCGGTCGTAGAATTGTACGATCTTCTGGTTTGCTTCATACGCACGGAATGCGGCGTTCATATCAACCGTTGCCTGTGAGGCATCGACATTAGAGCCTTCCAGGTATCCCTGACGGATCTGCACATTATCACCGGCAGCCATCATCCGGGACGTTGCCCCGTTTGCATCACTAAGACTGAAATTGCCATCACCTTGACGAACCAGTTGATTCGGCTGGTCAATGACACTAATGCCGAGAGTAACCCCTGTCGGTGCACCCGTTGTTGCATCCACCAAACGGCCTTGCTCATCCACTTTAAATTGCTCTACGGAACCTGTCAACACTACAGGTTGTCCATTATTATCCAACACTTGTGAACCTGTTGAACTCAGCAATTGTCCCGTTCCAGTAATTTCGAAGTGACCATCGCGTGTATATCCGGTGTTACCTTCTGCATCCTGAACTGTAAAATACGCCTGAGGCTGGTAAGTCACCGTGCCGTCGGCCCGTACAAATTTGCCTGATGCGTCAAACGGGACAGGTTGTCCAGTCTGCGGATCATTGACAGTCATATTGGATGAAATGGAAAAATCATTTTTCTGCCCAGTCTCCATAATGGTCCCCTGCAAATTCATGGACAAACTCTCTTCCGCGAACACCCCCGTGTTCAGCTTGCCCAGCCGCTTTGTCGGGAGATTTGCATCTCCGCCTACCAAGGTAATGAGCATTTCCGGGAAGGAACGGCTTACGCTGTTCACCTGTTTGTATCCCGTGGTGTTCATATTTACGATATTCTGTGTTGCTGTGTCATGGCGGCGTTGTTGCGTAATCATTCCCGCAGTAGCGGTGTACAGACCTCTTAACATGAATTAACCCCTCTCCTCAAGCGCTTGACCTGCATCACAGGTTGGCTGCTTGTCCGTTCTGCTTTCCGAGCATGGCGAACCTTTGCTATTTATATCGGCAGATTAGAACTTTTTCTTAACCACCTGATCCAAATTATTAAGCATTATGCCTGTCCCCTTCACGACACAGTGCATTGGATCTTCCGCAACCCATACAGGTACATGCAATTCATTGGACAAAAGCTCGTCCAGTCCGTTCAGCAATGCACCTCCACCAGTCAATACAACACCACGGTCGATAATGTCCGCTGACAATTCAGGCGGTGTACGTTCCAATACCGACTTCGCTGCGACGATGATAGATTGCACGGAATCCCACAGCGCTTCCTGTACTTCTTTTCCCGATACCGTTACGGTAACTGGCAGACCGGATACCATATCGCGTCCGCGAATATCCATCTCCGTTTGGCCTCCATCCGGATGCACGGAACCAATCGCAATTTTGAGATCTTCAGCGGTCCGTTCACCGATCATGAGCTTGTACTTGGCTTTGATAAACTTGATAATGGCTTCGTCGAACTTGTCCCCTGCGACTTTAATAGAAGAGGCGGTGACCACGTCGCCCATAGACAGGACTGCAACGTCAGTCGTACCGCCGCCGATATCCACGACCATATTGCCGCTCGGCTGAAAAATATCCATTCCCGCACCAATCGCTGCCGCTTTCGGCTCTTCTTCCAGAAACACTTCTTTGGCACCGCTGCGTTCTGCCGCCTCACGGATGGCCTTCTGCTCCACGGAAGTAATGTTCGTTGGTGCACAGATCAAAATTCGTGGGTGGCTGTACCAGCTTCTTGCACCCACACGATTAATGAAATGTCTGAGCATCGCTTCTGTAATCTCGAAGTCCGCAATAACGCCGTCACGCAGCGGTCTAATGGCAACAATGTTACCTGGAGTACGCCCCACCATACGACGCGCTTCTTCCCCAACAGCAAGGACACGCTTCGTATCTCTTTCAATGGTCACGACGGAAGGTTCATCGAGGACAACCCCACTTCCTTTCACGTGAATAAGCACGTTGGCCGTGCCAAGATCAATACCGATATCCTTGCTAAACATAAAAGAGCCCCCAAAGTGATATTATTTGGTCAGCGTATCCTGTGAAAAAGAGTCCCTTATCACGTCACCGCTCGTTCGACAAAGTGCAACATATATATGTAAAAATCGGGCTGATAAGATGTCATAATTCGATCCTGTACCAGCATTTAACATATCATACTTCAGGGGAGGGATTCAATGCATGTGTGAGCTTTTTGGCCTACGTCTTTGTGAAGATGCTTACGATTTGGCGGAAGCCAACACCTCACGTTTCTTGCCACTCGTTTTTTTGTATTTAATTTTGGTCGCTTCACCGCCCCGCAAATGGCGGATGGACTTGTGATACTCCAAAATGTGTTTCACCTGGTCAGCAAGATCAGGGTTGATTTCCGGCAGACGCTCCGTCAGATCCTTATGCACAGTACTCTTTGACACGCCGAATTCTTTGGCTATGGTACGGACCGTATTCCTCGTCTCAACAATGCAGCGACCAATTTTGATGGTCCGTTCCTTGATGTAATCGTGCACGCTCCCGCCTCCCTACTGTGTGGATAGTTTGGTACATTATATGAGGAGCATGCCTATATATTCGCGGTTTAGAGGTGTGACAAGCTTCGAAGGTCCCATTATTTTCTGAAAAGCACAAAAAGAGCAGAGGTTCAACCCTCTGCCCATCATGTTGCTGCGGTAAAATTCATTTATTTTTCCGGAAGATATCCTTGCGGGTTAACTGGCTGTCCGTCTTCGTACACTTCAAAGTGAAGGTGATTGCCAAGCGTTTTACCCAATTCATTGACGCCAGCGGATGCAATCGCATCTCCCTGTTTCACTTCGTCGTCCTGTTTCACTTTGACGTCTGCCAAGCTTTGGTACACCGTCTTCAGGTTATCGCTGTGTGTGATTTCCACAACTTGACCTGTGAGCGGATTTTGCTCAACCCGGGTAACTTTACCGGCGAGTGCTGCTTTGACTTCAAACGTTTTGTTATCCCCACGTGCCAGATCCACACCCGTGTTCGGGATGAATGTATCATTGTACTGCACCATTGCCGCTTCATGTTCCTCGGTTGAAGCTTCGCTATCATAGAAAGGTTTTACTACCGAAATTTCGGACGGTACCGCTACCGGCCACACAAAATTCTCCGACTTTGCAACAACTTCCACACTTTCTTCTCCACCTACTGCTGTTCCTTCTGTACCCACCGATGCACCAGTTTCTACTGCTTCTTTAGCAGAGTCCGGGTTCATAGCTTTGTCGCCTGTTCCCTGATAGACCCACACTAAGGTTAGTATAATGCCTGCTGCTGCGATGTAGGCTGCCGGGAAGACCCAGCGTTTGGACATTGCTCTTTTCCATGAAGAGGGCTGACTAGCCGGTACTCCTTGAGTTGTTTTAGGAGTTTCTTCTTGGATTGATTTTTTGTTTTGTTCATTCATCTTAATCACCTCAGTAACAAGTGTTACCGGGTGCAACTCTTTTATACACGCGCGACTCTAATTATTTTCACGGAGGTTTCAGAGAGTGCTATATATATTGGAGATGAGTGTTAGTTCGTGCACCGCTTCGGGGCCAGAAACCCTTTCGACCGCTGGTTACTACCAGATTTCTTCTATCACCTTCTTCAAAGGTGAAATCCGGTAGTAAAGGCGGACGCTTTGCTTCTACAGGTCTTTTCTGCCCCCTGCGCTCTGCATACGCTAGCACTCTCCGCATATATAGCCAAGTCTTAAAACCTCCAGAAAGGGCGGTTGGTAAAAAGTGCGAATTGGCTTAATGACCAATCCTTCTCAGAAGTGAGTTTACTAGCAGAAAGCGAAATGATATAGGATGTGACTGGATACCGGCCGACTAAGGCTTTCCTGACGTCCTCATGCGTCAAAGCATTTATCTATCCATCGGTGTTCATCTCTCCTACTTCGATGCCAGCATCTTGGATGCCTGTCCGAATGAGATGCCTGTATAGTAGTGTTTGAGAATCTGGGTGGCCGTGTGTCCCTCCTGCGCCATGCCGTTTGCTCCCCATTGGCTCATGCCAACCCCATGCCCGTATCCATACGTTGTAATCTGGATTTCGTCACCTGTGGTCTTCCAACTGAACTGGCTGGATCTTAATCCGAGCAGTTTGCGAACTTCGGGTCCGCTGAATGTTTCACCTGCAATCTGCATTTCCTTAATCCGATGTCCTTTGGTTGTAGACAATACTTCCATCCACGATCCACCCTTCTGGGCGGTAACCGGAATGGCATCCAGATTCAACTTCTGTAGAATTTCGTTACGCTTCATAGTGACAGTCTGCTTGAATCCTGGTGCCAGGTTTTTGTCCCACGGACTGTCTACACTTTGCAGATACGGCACAGCGTTCCCCCATACATCCTCGGCATTCTCGGTATACCCATTACTTGTGGAAAAAAAGGATGCGGTGATCGCCTTACCCTGATATGTCATCACCGTATCTCGACTTTCGCGGACAGCCTGTTGCAGCTTCTCCCATTCCTTCGCCTTCCCTAGACGCGTCCAATCCGCTTTCACCTGATCTGGCGGAATAAACACCTGATGGCTGACCGTATCCGTCACATCCGCCGCACCCGATGGAACACCGCTTGTATCCCTCGCTGCTAACCTACGCACGATAAATGTACGAGCAGCGATTGCCTGCGCCTTTAACGCCTCCAGTCTGAATTCCGCCGGCATCTCAGCTGCCACAACCCCCGTAACATAGTCTTCCAATGGCAGATTCATCGTTGTGCCCGTTGCAGACAGGTATACGCGCACTTTAGGTTCAGGGTAGGTAACAGGAACTGCTGGCGCAGGAGCCGGGGTTCTTGTACTGCTTGAATCTGTTGGAGCAGGGATCGGTTTTGGTGATTCACTTGTCCGCGGCCATACCAGCATTACCGGAATCAGCAACGCCATTGCCAATAAGGCAGATACAGCGGCAGCGGGTTGCCATCGCTTCGTATTGCGTCCCCATCGGGGTTTTCGTCCAAATGTCCGCATTCGGCGACGCTTCACACGTCGGAACTGGTCCAGCTCAATAACGGGTATATGAATATGCTCGGTTGTCTTTCGGTTCAGTTCATCTGCCGACACCCGTCCTGGGTTTGATGATTTTGCAGACTGTGATGGAACAGTCCTCTGGTTCGATGGGGCAGGCTTGTCTTTTTCCACTCCAGAAACGGTATTCCCCTCCGGCTCTTGCATACCTGGACGAGGGACAAGGGGTACCTTTACCTGTACACGAGCTTCTTTCATTCGAATATAACCCTCCATTATCTATGGCCGGTCATGTGCCGGTCGTGTTGTTCAAATCCATAGTTTAGGTTATGAGCTGACTTGATCTGATAGAACCTGATTTGAGAGAAACGAGGCCCTTTTCGTTCTGTTCAATTTCCTGTTTTCTTTTGCTATGTACATCTTAGAAACGTTGATCTGTGGCTGAATACCGGTGTTTAATTGGAACCGACACCCTATATAAATTACACTCTTTCATTTGGTTCGGAATCGATACAGAATACGATGTTATGCTATACAAGGTTAGGACCAGCTATTAATAGAATCAGGTATCAAATATCTCGTTGTCTTCTTAAAAGTAAACACAAAAAAAGCCAAGCCAGATGGCTTAGCTTTATCATTTTTTACAATATACGTCCCTTCACATTCATAATCCACACAACTGTGTGACTCATCATAGGGGGATCATATTTTTTCTAATCAATCCAGTGTTAAGCCAAAGTTGGTTGCACCTTAAACATTGGTACTTCTTTCTCCACTTTTTCACTAGGTGCTTTGGTTGCTTCCAGCTTAGGCTCATCAACCGAGATCCGATAGATGTCAGCGCCAAGTCCATTAAGCTTCTCAGCGAGATGTACATAACCACGGTCTATGTGATGAGTACCGCCCACTTCCGTTGTACCTTCAGCAACAAGACCTGCAATAATGAGTGCGGCACCCGCACGCAAATCGGTAGCCGTTACTTTGGCACCCTTCAGTTTGGCATTACCTGTGATGATGGACGAACGTCCTTCAACTTTGATCTCCGCATTCATCAATTGGAATTCATCCACATGCATGAATCGGTTTTCAAAAACAGTCTCTGTCACCACACTTGTTCCTTCAGATGCAAGCAAGAGTGCCATCATCTGGGATTGCATATCTGTCGGGAATCCTGGGTAAGGTAGTGTTTTCACATCCACAGCCTTAAGAGGACGGTCTGCGATTACACGCACGCCATTCTCATCCGGTTGGATTGTTACACCCATCTCTTCAAGCTTCGCAATAACGGAGCCTAAATGATCAGAGATTGCACCTTCGATATACACGTCACCACCAGAAATTGCAGCAGCAGCCATATACGTACCAGCTTCCACGCGATCCGGAATAACGGTGTGTGTAACACCTGTCAGTTTCTCCACACCTTCAATGCGGATCACCCCAGTACCAGCACCACGTACGATGGCACCCATTCCATTCAGGAAGTTGGCAAGATCCACAATCTCAGGTTCTTTTGCCGCGTTCTCCAGAACAGTTACACCTTCAGCCAATGTTGCAGCCATCATAATATTTTGAGTGGCACCTACGGAAGCCACATCCAGATAAATTTTCGCGCCACGCAACCGTCCTTGGCTACGAGCTTCGATATAACCTTGGCCCAAGCTGATCTCTGCGCCCATGGCTTCAAAACCTTTCAAATGCTGATCAATAGGCCGTGTACCGATGGCACATCCACCAGGAAGTGAGATTCTTGTATGACCCATTCGAGTCAACAAAGGTCCCATGACCAAGAAAGACGCCCGCATTTTACTCACCCATTCATACGGGGCTTCACAGGAAGTAAGTTTCTCCGCATTTACGGTAATCACTTCGTCCCGGTATGTAACTCCCGCTCCCAGCGATTCCAACACCTTGTTAATCGTCATCACATCGTCTAGAGGAGGCGCGTCAATAATAACGCTTTGTCCTTCTTCCCCTAAGAGAGAGGCAGCGATGATCGGAAGAACAGAATTTTTAGCGCCGCTAACTTTGACACTTCCGGTCAACCTTTTGCCACCGCGGACGATAAATTTGCTCATCATGGTTCCCTCCGCGCTTTTATTCCCTTTTCTTCATTCCGGAATACGTAAGCCCCACTGTGTGTAGAAAGGACTGTTGCTGTGTGTGGAATTTCGACATATTCTGGCATATTGCCACAGATGTCTGTTCAGAAAAGAATTGGTTTTTATAATCAATATCAATGATACCATGTGCCGTGCATCTTGCTATTCAGCATGTAAAATTAGTGTCTTACAAGCCAGCAGAGCATCAGAACAGACAGAGTGGGATGGTTATTAGCCGGCATGAACCGGATATCCCGTTTATAACTACAAAATAAGTGAACAATTGTGAATTCCCTAACTTCCATCATAACATTGTTGAATTGTACGATACAAGCATTTTTACATAAAACATCTCAAATTCATCCAATTTTACGTCACATTTTTTTCTTAATTTCTTTACCGACAACTCATACTCTAATTGTTAACACAATTAATCGATGTTATTCGACAATGAACAGCTTGAAGAACCTAACAGATGATTAACCAACCATCTCAACATTAAAACAAATTACGCAACATTTGAGTCCAGGACAAGTAGTCAATGACAAAGCCAGCAACGGCATGCCCCAAAATGATGGCGAGCAACAAATGCAACAATCTTCCCTGAGCACCCCGTGGTTGCCTGATGATTAAATCCAGTTTGAGATTTGTCAAAGCCCACCAAGACAACGCAATACATAACAGGGAGACGATAATTGAGACCAAGCCATTGGTGCTTAGCGCCTGGTTCACCTGATTCGTCAGATCAGTATCCATATATTCATTACCTCCACATTTGTTGCAGCGATCAGCATATCATATGCCCAACACCCATAACTTGTTAGCATAGAATGTATTGAGGATAACATGCTGAGCGTACTGTCAGATTTACTCCTGCCAGGCAGGAATCTCCTGATGCCCAATCACCGAGCAGCAACAATGCGGCTGTGCATGACTATGGAATCTACTACGCAGCTTCCTGCTTCTGCTGACTCTATGGAATATAGGCTCTTTCATCATACATTGTCAATTACATTGATTTCCACTTCTAAAATATTTTAATTTTAAAATGCCGGGATTTTGTGACTAAAACGACATAAAAGAGCGCTATTTCGATATCGATTCTGTCATTTCCTCGGAAATAATTTAAATTTACTCATGAAAAAAATGGTTCTCTTAGTGGTAAATGCGCCCACTACTTTAGTCCTACATTCTATTCAAATCCTCATAATCGGTGAATATTTTGCTTAAAATACTTCTTATTACTGGAGGGATAAGATGGATTTGTGGTCAGCCATTTTGATATATTCGATAAAACAATTCTATCAAACAAACTCAAAAAAGCCCGGCAGACTAAGCCGCCAGGCTTCAAAGAATCGTTTATTTGCCGAACACATTAATCCGGTTAACCGCTTTTTGCAGCGCAATCTCTGCACGACGGTGATCAAAGTGGTCCTGATTGCTTTGGCTTGCAAGCCGACGTTCTGCCCGCTCTTTCGCCGCACGCGCACGATCCACATCAATGCTTTCCGGGAATTCAGCACTCTCTGCGAGTACAACAACCTTATCTTTACGTACTTCGATAAACCCGCCACCGATAGCAACTCGTTTATTTTCTTTTCCGTTATGGATATAGATCGGTGCAATCTGCAAAGGTGTAACCATAGGAATATGACCTGGCAGAATGCCCAGTTCCCCTTCAATACCACGAGCCGTAATGCTATTCACCTGTTCTGAATAGACCAAACGCTCAGGTGTTACGATTTCCAACAAAAAGGTGCTCAATTCCATCCCTCCTGAAATATCCGAAGGATAGCCCGCTTCATAAGGACAATCCTGGATTCAGACTAAACCAGTGTTTTGGCTTTCTCCACTGCCTCTTCAATTGTACCAACAAAGAGGAAAGCTGCTTCCGGAAGATCATCATACTTACCTTCGAG
Source organism: Paenibacillus sp. FSL K6-4396 (assembly GCF_038002525.1). Taxonomy (NCBI): domain Bacteria; kingdom Bacillati; phylum Bacillota; class Bacilli; order Caryophanales; family Paenibacillaceae; genus Paenibacillus; species Paenibacillus sp. FSL K6-4396. The sequence goes on from NZ_JBBOCR010000001.1 coordinate 6,462,770, forward strand.
AATCTCTTTAAAGCTGCGCACCGTTTCTTTAACTGGAACGTATTTACCCGGAATACCGTTAAATGCTTCAGCAACGTGGAAAGGCTGGGACAAGAAACGTTGGATTTTACGAGCACGGTATACAAGCGCTCTGTCTTCTTCACTCAACTCGTCCATACCCAGGATTGCAATGATATCTTGCAATTCATTGTAACGTGCCAAGATACGTTTAACGCCTTGAGCTACGCTGTAGTGTTCTTCACCTACAACTTCAGGGGACAAGATCCGGGAGCTGGAAGCCAGTGGATCTACCGCAGGGTAGATACCCATCTCGGAAATTTTACGCTCCAGGTTCGTCGTTGCATCCAAGTGGGCAAACGTCGTTGCAGGAGCCGGGTCAGTGTAGTCATCCGCAGGCACGTAGATAGCCTGGATGGATGTTACAGAACCTTTTTTCGTTGATGTGATACGTTCTTGCAGTTGACCCATTTCTGTTGCCAGTGTAGGTTGGTAACCTACCGCGGAAGGCATACGTCCAAGCAAGGCAGATACTTCTGAACCCGCTTGGGTGAAACGGAAGATATTATCGATAAAGAGCAACACGTCACGGCCTTCTTCATCACGGAAGTATTCCGCCATCGTCAGACCTGTGAGGGCTACACGAAGACGTGCGCCTGGAGGCTCGTTCATTTGTCCGAAGACCATTGCTGTTTTGTTGATAACGCCAGAATCACTCATCTCGTGATACAAGTCATTACCTTCACGTGTACGCTCACCAACACCCGCGAATACGGAGATACCCCCGTGCTCTTGTGCGATGTTGTTGATCAATTCCTGAATGGTTACCGTCTTACCTACACCGGCACCACCGAAGAGACCGATTTTACCACCTTTAGCGTAAGGAGCAAGCAAGTCGATAACTTTGATTCCTGTCTCCAGCATCTCTGCTTGGGTAGTCAGTTCATCAAATGCAGGTGCTGAACGGTGAATCGGGTTCTTGTGCTCAGCAGCTACGGCACCGCCAGTATCAATTGCTTCGCCGAGTACGTTAAATACACGACCCAGTGTTGCTTCTCCAACGGGTACAGAGATTGGTGCTCCTGTATCTAAAGCTTCCATACCACGAACAAGTCCATCCGTGGAGGACATCGCAATACAACGTACTCGGTTGTCACCCAGATGTTTCGAAGCTTCGAGTGTAAGGTTTACACTAACGCCGCTCTCACTTACTGTAGTGATCGTAATGGCATTGAGGATTTCCGGCAGACCGCCGCGATCAAACTCGACGTCAACAACCGGACCCATGATGCTCACAACGCGTCCTTTGTTCATCTTAACGTTCCCCTCCTACAAGCCTGCTACTTTTGCAAAAATAATGTACCGTTCGTTTATCTTTGCTCTGCAAGCGTTCATTAATAAAAAAACGGTTAGCCTTGTGCTGCGTTGGCACCTGCCACAATTTCCGTAATCTCCTGCGTAATCGCCGCTTGACGGGCACGGTTGTATGTCAATGACAAGTCGTTAATGAGTTTGGATGCATTTTTGGTTGCATTACCCATTGCCGTCATTTTCGCGCCGAGCTCACTTGCCTTACCGTTCAGAAGTGCACCATAGATCAGCGTTTCCGCGTAACGCGGAAGCAGAACCTCCAGTACAGCCTCAGCAGACGGCTCGTATTCGTAGCTTGCCGTTGGTCCTTCCGCAGCAGTTACCTCAGGTGTTTCCATCGGAAGAAGTTTCTCTACCGTAGGAATCTGGGTCAACGCATTCACAAAGCGGTTATAACAAATGTACAATTCATCAAATTCAGCCAGTTCAAACCCATGAACAGCTTCGTGTGCGATGGATTTGATGTCTGCAAATGAAGGCGAATCCGACAGATCCGTTGTTGTGGATGCCATCGCAATTTCACGACGTCTGAAGTAATCGCGTCCTTTACGTCCAATGACGAACAATTCGTAATCATCCTGAGAGTTGTGGCGCTCTTTGAGCGTCTGGTTAACCTGACGCAAAACGTTCGCATTGTATCCACCTGCAAGACCACGGTCCGATGTAATGATCAGGTAAGCTGTCTTTTTGACCGGACGGCTCTCCAGCATCGGATGCTGTATACCTTGCGTGCTTGATGCAATACTAGCTACAACTTCTTTCAGTTTCTCCGAATAAGGACGGGCTGCTTCCGCTTTTTCCTGCGCTTTACGCAGTTTTGCAGCAGCTACCATCTCCATTGCTTTGGTGATCTGCTTGGTGCTTTGTACGCTTTTAATTTGCCGCTTAATTTCGCGCATGCCTTTTGCCATGATTTCACCACCTTAAAGTTTTGACAAAGTCAAAACTACATCGTAAGCACAACCCTACTTTGACGGAGTCAAAGTTACTTCGTAAGCATCACCACTAGTTTTGACAGAGTCAAAACTACATCGTAAGCATATCTTTTTTGACAGAGTCAAAGTATTACATGCAGACATGCGGAATCAGTTAGACAACTCCGCACCTGCAATCATTTATTTAGACAGAGACAGCAAAGCTCTTTCTGAACTTCTCAATTGCACCTTTCAGTGCATTTTCGTTGTCTGCAGTCAATTCTTTAGTATCACGGATGGATGCAAGAATCTCCGGATGGCTGCTCTCCATGAACGCGAGGAACTCACGCTCGAAACGAGTAACATCACCTGTTGGAATCTCATCCAGGAATCCTTTAACCGCAGTGTACAAGCTGACAACCTGTTGTTCAACAGGCAGAGGCTGGTTAACACCTTGCTTCAGGATTTCCATCATACGCGCACCACGATTCAGGCGGGCCTGAGTCGCTTTATCCAGATCGGAACCGAACTGGGAGAACGCTTGAAGCTCACGATATTGAGCGAGGTCGAGACGCAGTGAACCTGCAACCTTTTTCATCGCTTTGATCTGAGCAGAACCACCGACACGGGATACGGAAATACCTACGTTGATCGCCGGGCGTTGTCCAGCATTGAACAAGTCAGCTTCCAGGAAGATTTGTCCGTCCGTGATGGAGATTACGTTCGTTGGGATGTATGCAGATACGTCGGAAGCTTGTGTTTCAATAAACGGCAGTGCGGTTAAAGAACCACCACCAAGTTCATCATTCAGCTTCGCAGCACGCTCCAGCAAACGGGAGTGCAGGTAGAAGACGTCACCCGGATAAGCCTCACGGCCCGGTGGACGACGAAGCAACAAGGAAAGCTCACGATATGCAGAGGCTTGTTTGGTCAAGTCATCATAGATAACCAGAACGTGCTCGCCTTTGTACATGAAGTACTCACCCATCGAACAACCGGAATACGGTGCGATGTACAAGAGTGGTGATGGATCGGAAGCTGCTGCAGTTACAACGATTGTGTACTCCATTGCGCCTTTACGACGAAGAGTTTCCACAACTTGAGCAACCGTAGACTGCTTCTGACCAATAGCCACATAGATACACTTCATGCCGCTACCTTTTTGGTTCAGGATCGCATCAATCGCGATGGATGTTTTACCTGTTTGACGGTCACCGATGATCAACTCACGTTGTCCACGACCGATTGGAACCATTGCATCAATGGCTTTGATCCCTGTTTGCATCGGCTCATGAACCGATTTACGATCCATTACGCCTGGCGCTTTACCTTCAACCGGACGGAATTCCGTTGTAGCGATTGGCCCTTTGCCATCTACAGGAATACCGAGCGGGTTCACAACGCGTCCAATCAATGCTTCGCCTACAGGCACTTGCATGATTTGACCCGTACGTTTCACTTGGTCACCTTCACGAATATCGTAGTAAGGTCCCAGGATAACGACACCGACATTGCTTTCTTCGACGTTCATGGCGAGTCCCATAACACCGCTTGGGAATTCAACCAACTCGTTGGACATGACGTTCTCAAGTCCGTAAACACGAGCGATACCATCACCAACCTCGATTACCGTTCCGACTTCGACTACATCGATATCGGTCTTGTATTGTTCGATTTGGCTCTTAATTAATGTACTGATTTCTTCTGGTTTGATACTCAAGTGTCCTCACCCCAATCTACTGTACTCGTCTGTTAAAAGACTGCTCAAGACGTTCGAGCTTGCCAGCCAAGCTGCCGTCATAGATCGTATCGCCAATGGCGACTTTCAATCCGCCCAGCAGAGTCGGATCAACAATGTTCTCGATACGAATCTTTTTATTCACACGGCCACCGAATTCACGGGCTACCGCTTCTTTTTCTTCATCATTCAATGCATAAGTCGAGTAGACACGTGCATCAGCGATGCCCAGCGACTCACCTTGGATCTTCCGATAATCATTCAGCAAGTCTCCCAGCAATTCAACGCGTCCGCGCTCAATCAACAACAAGACTGTACGAAGGACTGAATCGGATACCTTGCCATCAAGACTTGAGTGAATTACGTTCTGCTTGGCTTCATCAGAAATATTAGGGGATACGATAAATTTCTCGATATCTGCATCTCCGGTCAATGCACTGACTACTGCAACCAGTTCCTGTTCAACCTCAAGCACCTGCTGTTGCTGAAGTGCAACTTCGAACAATGCTTTCGCATAACGTTTGGCAACAATCGTATCGCGGCTCATTGTCGGCCTCCTACCTCATTGAGGTATTGGTTCACAAGCTCTTCTTGTGCAGGACCGTTCTCAACTTCTTTTTTGATCAACTTGGATGCAATCTGAACGGAAGCTGTACCCAGTTCGCTGCGAAGTGCTGCGACTGCTTTGTTCTTCTCGCTCTCGATTTCGCGTACTGCATCGTCTTTCAGACGATTAGCTTCAGCTTTTGCATCAGCCAAAATCGATTCAGCTTGTTTGCCACCTGTTTGTTTGGACTGTTCAATGATGTCGTAAGCATCTTGACGTGCTTGCTCAAGAGCTTGTTTTTGTTCCTCCACATAGGCAATGGCCTGTTCCCGAGTCTGTGCAGCCTCATTCATCTGCGTCATCACGAGTTCACGACGTTTTTCCATAATGGAGAACAAAGGCCCGAAGGCATAACGGCTAAGCAGCCAATATAAAATTGCAAATGCTACAATCGCAAGAAGCGTATTTTCCCATATGAAACTCAATCTGTTCACTCCTTCCTGGAGGTATCCTTGAAACGTCATCCGTTAGAACGGACATCACCTAAAAAGAAGGCGCGGATGGCTATGGCCTTCCCCGCCAAACCTTTAAAATTTAATTAAGCCATACCGTAGAACATGAACGCGAGTACCACACCGATGATCGGCAATACCTCGATCAAACCTACACCGATAAACATTGTTGTTTGAAGAGTGGATTTTGCTTCCGGTTGACGGGCAATACCTTCCACCGTTTTGCTGATTACCATACCGTTACCAATACCTGCGCCAAACGCGCCCAGTCCTGCAACAATTGCTGCTGCGATTAATGCCATTGCTCCCATTTGTATATCCTCCTTAAAATGATAAATCGAATTTTTTATTGTTCAGCCTGTGAAGTAACCTTCGTAGGGCTTGAAACTTAATGCTCATCGTGCGTCTCGATGCTCTGTGAAATGTACACCATCATCAAGATAACAAATACAAATGCCTGGATCGCACCGATAAAGATACTAAAACCTTGCCACACCATGAGCAGCGGAATCGCTGCAATAGCACCAAACACTTTGAATGTGGTCAGTTTCAGGATCGTTGCGATCAGTACCTCACCTGCGAAGATATTCGCGAATAGACGCATACCATGTGTCAATAGCTTGGATGCCGTCTCAATCAAGTTGATTGGCAAGAACAAGGCGAATGGCTTAAGGTAATGCTGGAGATATCCTTTAGTATTACGGAACAATCCGAGTCCATGAGATACAAGGAACGCTACGAGAGCGAGTCCCATTGTTACAGACAGATCGGCTGTCGGTGATTTCCACCAAGCCAGTTCAACGTGAGGGTGAGCTTCCGGGTCCTTGGCATGCGCTTTATCAAACGCCTCCACCGCTGTAACTATCGGCTGACCGAATACCTGAGCCTGATTAACATCAGTTACTTCAGATACAGCCACGAGCGGAAGACCTAGCATATTCCCTACAAAAATGAACATAATCATGGAAAGAGCGAGAGAGATAAAATGTTTACCTTTCTTCATATCCATTGTACTGGAAATCAGATTGCGGACGAATTCTACTGCCCACTCCATAAAATTTTGCAGCTTGCCGGGGTTCTCAACGGATAATCTTCTTGTCGCTACTACAGCAAAAATAAAAACAATTGCACCTGTAACTACCAGCATCAACAGAACCGATAGATCGAGTCGAAATCCGCCAAGCATAATAATTGGAGCTTCATGCATATTTTTCTCACCCCTTTCTCGACTTGAAAGCTGCAGCCCTTAACATCATTCTGCTCTGCGGGAATAGACAATCCCTATAATCAATAAGGAATATTGTGCAATGACGAGACCGCCTGCAACCGCATATGTATTGAAGTACTGCGGAAAGCGCATCGATATGAATATACCGAGCACAGCGAATGCCGCTCTTGTCAAAAATCCCAAGTTGACACGCTTCAAGTTACCTTCTGCCGCATCATCAGACATTTTCCTTACTTTGTAGCCCAGGTAAAATGCATTGATCCAGCTAACTCCTGTACCCAGGGCCAGTCCCAAAGCAATTGTCTCCACACGTGGCATAAAGGCCGCTGCGAGAAAACAAATCATAAGAAAGTACATGACGAAAACAGTCATCGATCTGCGGTATCTGGTTAGTTCACTCATCACTTTCCCCCATGATTTTTTTCGCGATAAAGTAGATGCTTACACCGCCTGCCGCAAGAAAAAAGAGAACGCTTACGGCGATCCATATTCCGTTACCTCCGATGGTCTTGTCCAACCAGGAGCCAGCGTAATATCCGGCAACAGCGAGAATGGCAATCTCGATCCCAAAAGCTGTCACGAGTCCCATCGCTTTCCATACATTATCGTCATGGTTACGGGATGAATTTGGTTTGTTCGAATCGGCCATTTTCCACGCCACCCTTGCAATCCCAGTTAATTTTACTGAATGATGAGAGCCTTTGTCAATTGAATGATTTTAGCGTTTTAAAGGGGGAAACGACGGGAATACAGACCCTCAAAGCCCATAAACCCGCGTAAACCGTACAGTTTAACTGTATGCTTGCCCTTTATAAATCCGTCAGAAAAAATGTATTATTTTTTGAATTTTCTGTGAAATGATTCCGGACGCTCACTATTTACACCGAAATGATGCAAAATCGCATTGACAATTCTTTCCGAAGCATGTCCATCACCGTATGGATTGGCAGCCTGGCTCATGCTTGCATACAGGGTTTTGTCTGTAAGCAGAGCTTTGGTCCGTTCATACACACGTTCCTCTTCGGTACCTACCAATTCCAGCGTTCCGGCTTCAATACCTTCCGGGCGTTCTGTTGTATCGCGCAATACGAGCACAGGCACACCAAACGAAGGAGCTTCTTCCTGCAAACCGCCTGAATCGGTCAAAATCAAGTGAGTGTGCGGGTAAAAGTTATGCAAATCCACCACGTCTAGCGGATCAATTAATTGAATACGGGGATGATTCCCCAAAATCGCGTGAGCCGGCTCCTTCACAGCAGGACTTGGATGCACCGGGTACACGATGGCAATATCTTCGAATTCGTCGGCAATCCGTTTGACGGCCTGGAAAATGTTGCGGTGAGGCTCGCCCTGAGATTCACGGCGATGAGCTGTCATCAGCACAAGGCGTTTGCCTTGGGCCCAATCAAGTACCGGGTGTGTGTAGTCCTCCCGTACTGTATATTGAAACACATCTGTTACCGTGTTGCCTGTGACGTACGTACTAGACTCTGATTTATTTTCTTTGGCAAGATTGGAAGAAGACCAATCCGTAGGCGCAAAGTGTAGATCAGCCAGTACTCCTGTCAGCTGACGGTTCATCTCTTCCGGATATGGAGACAGCTTGTTCCACGTCCGCAGCCCCGCTTCTACATGCCCTACCTGAATCTGTTGCAAGAATGCTGCGTAGCTCGCTACAAAGGTAGTTAATGTATCCCCGTGAACCAGTACAATATCCGGCTTAGCTTCGGCTAACACTGGCTCCAGACCGCCAAGCACACGAATTGTAATCTCATTCAATGTCTGACGGTCTTTCATTACATCCAGATCATAATCGGGATGAATGTCGAAAACTTCAAGTACCTGATCCAACATCTGGCGATGCTGCGCAGTTACGCAAACAATAGATTCAATAGACTCAGGGTGTTTCTGCAATTCCAAAATAAGCGGAGCCATCTTGATGGCTTCCGGACGCACCCCGAAGATCGTCATGACTTTAATTTTGTTGGACATTCGAGCAAAGCCCCTTTTCTATAAGTTCCGATTACAAGCATGAGATATGCTTATTTAGTGCCGTATAGACGGTCTCCTGCATCTCCAAGCCCTGGAACGATATAACCATGATCATCCAGACGGTCGTCCAATGCTGCTACATAGATATCCACATCGGGATGTGCATCCTGCACAGCTTTTACGCCTTCCGGTGCTGCAACCAGGTTCATCATTTTGATTTGGGTACAGCCACGTTTTTTGAGCACATCAATAGCTGCAATCGCCGAACCGCCCGTTGCCAGCATCGGATCAATTACGATCAATTGACGCTCTGTCACGTCTGTAGGCAGTTTGGTGTAGTATTCTACCGGTTGCAGTGTCTCCGGGTCACGGAACAGACCAACATGTCCAACTTTTGCGGCTGGCAACAATTTTACAACGCCATCGAGCATTCCAAGTCCTGCACGCAGAATCGGCACCAGTCCGAGCATGCGTCCAGAGATGACTTTACCTTGTGTTGCAGCTACAGGTGTCTGTACATCAATCGTTTCCAGTTCAACATCTCTTGTAATCTCATAAGCCATCAACGTTGCTACTTCATCCACCAATTCACGAAAATCTTTCGTATTCGTACGCATGTCGCGTATAAACGTCAGTTTGTGTTGAATCAAAGGGTGATCACATATTACTAATTTTCCCATCTAATTTGTCCCTCCGGTAAGTTCTTCATGTTCAGCATTTCCAAATATACCTAGCCACCATTCATGGGCTCGATAAATCCTGTATATTATATCATCACCAACAACGAATTACACCATCAAAGGGCACCCAATCATTACAGATTACCGAATCCTATAAAAAACAGGACCGGAAAATGATCCATCCGGTCCTGTTTTGCTCCTGCTGTTATGTCGTTGAGTGGGAAAAATATGAATACAAGTGATGCTCCGCAAACAGATTGCACCTTCGATCGCTGTTATCCCTGATTTTTTTGATCTCCTATAAAAGGAGAAAATCAGGGGATAAAGGCGAGCGCTTCGCTTCTCCGGTTGCATTCTGCCAGCTTCGTCTTTTGTATTCCAATTTAAACAAACTCAAAAGAAAGCAGCATGAGCAAAGTTTTTTAGTATTTAAGGTCGGTATAGAGTGGGAATTGGTCTGTCAGTGCAGTCACTTCTGCACGAGCTTCATCCAGCCTCGCCGTATCTTTTGGATTTTTCAACGTTTTGGCAATGATCTTACCAATAGCAACCATCGCTTCTTCGTTCATGCCACGGGAAGTTGCAGCAGGCGTACCAATTCGAATACCACTCGTTACAAACGGGCTTGTAGGGTCGAATGGAATGGCATTTTTGTTCACAGTAATACCGATGGAATCGAGCACATGCTCAGCTTCCTTACCTGTGATGTTCACACTGCGTGTGTCGATCAGCATCAAGTGGTTATCTGTACCACCGGATACGATGTTCAATCCTTCAGCGATCAGTGTTTCAGCCAGAACCTGTGCGTTTTTCACGACGTTCTGTGCATATGTTTTGAACTCTGGTTGCAATGCTTCTCCGAATGCTACCGCTTTGGAAGCGATCACGTGCATCAGAGGGCCACCTTGGGAACCAGGGAATACCGCTTTATCAATCGCTGCTGCCCACGCTTTGCGGCACAGAATCATACCCCCACGAGGTCCACGCAGCGTTTTGTGTGTAGTTGTTGTTACGAAATGCGCATGTGGAACCGGGTTTGGATGCAAACCAGCAGCAACCAGTCCTGCGATGTGAGCCATGTCCACCATGAACAAAGCGCCTACATCATTGGCGATGGAAGCCAGCTTTTCAAAATCAATGGTACGCGGATATGCACTTGCACCTGCAACGATCAGACGAGGGCGGTGTTTGAAAGCCGCTTTGCGTACTTCATCATAATCAATCAGGAATGTATCTTCCTGTACGCCGTATGCTACGAAGTTGTACAGCAAACCGGATGCGTTAACCGGGCTACCGTGTGTGAGGTGTCCACCATGGGCAAGGTTCATACCGAGTACAGTATCACCAGGTTTCAACGCTGCAAGATATACTGCCATGTTCGCTTGTGCGCCGGAGTGAGGTTGAACATTCACGTGTTCTGCTCCGAACAATTCTTTGGCACGATCACGCGCGATGTCTTCAACGACGTCCACATGCTCACAACCACCATAGTAACGTTTGCCTGGATATCCTTCAGCATACTTGTTGGTCAGTACAGATCCCAATGCTTCGATTACTGCTTCACTTACGATGTTCTCGGATGCAATCAGTTCGATGTTGTTCTGTTGACGTTTCAGTTCAAGATTCATCGCTTCCAGTACTGCCGGGTCATTCTTGCGCAATTGTTCCATGATTAAATTCCTCCCAGGTATAAGTGAAGTTATAAAGCGAAACTACAGTGGTTACACTCCTGACTTCGATTGCATCACCATCTTCCGATCGCTGTTATCCCCGGATTTTTCTGAACTCCCTTATAATAAGGGGAAAATCCGGGGATAGCGTATGCTTCCGATGTAGCTTTCCGAAGGAAAGCTTTCAGGCGAACGCTTCGCTTCTTCAGATTGGGTGTTGCACTCTCCGTTTTCGTGTAAAGTCTAATTTAGCTTTATATTGGTTGAAGATATCAGTCACAAAATGTCGAATCTGGTTGTTCTTCCATACGATACACCGCGCGTTCGCCGCCAATCAACTTCGGACGGGTCAACGCTGTGGTTACACGAGCATCTCCAACATAGCGGAGCGCTGTACGATAGGGTACGGCTACATGCCGGAGATGCATCCCAATCATCGTCTCCCCAATGTCCAGTCCCGCATGGGCCTGCACATGTTCAGCCAGGCATGGATCGGTCAGCGAACGATATGCTGCGGATGCCATTGAACCTCCGGCCTTGGGCACGGGTATAGCACCAACCTCGGTCAATCCAAGACGAGTAAGCACAGAACGTTCCATTACCAGCGCACGGTTCAGATGCTCACAACATTGGAATACCGTGTCAAAACCGAATTCCTCCTGCACCTCGCGTATACCCGCAAGAAGCTGCTGTGCCACTTCAATGGCACCACTCGTACCAATCCGAGCGCCTGCGACTTCACTTGTGCTTGTACCGATCACAACGATCTGTCCAGGCCCAAGCTGTCCGGCAAGCGCCAGTTCATGCAGAATAGACGCGGTCTGTTCCTGCAATCCGGGTTGTTCCGAATCTAACTCTATAGTCATCCTATCATCGCCTCCCGATAAAATCATGCCCGCTGTCTCTTGGCTGTCCTTCGTATTCTTGAACGGCATCTCAGGTACTATTATAGCGAATAATCAGATGAAAGACGAAAAAAAGAGCAGTCTGCGGGTAACGCAGAATTGCTCTTTTGCCCAGGCGACCGGCCGTTTGTTCCGGTGCTCCATCGTGGTTATGCCCACTTCGTCGCCAGTTACACCGGATCCCTGTTTTCCCCTTCATCATAAAACATCACGCGTTTAAAATCAACGGTTAATTTACATCACGTGTCCTATTTCTATAACCTGCCCCGCAGGATCAGAATTATCCCAGCTTATCCAAAAGCCGGTCCAATGCAGTCCGAATCTCAGCTGCAGCTATATTGTAATCATCACGACTTCCCCCAAACGGATCGGAGATGTCGAAACTTGGAATTCGTTGTCTAATCTCAATGGCTCGCTCCCGCTCCGATGCCAGGATCTCTTGCCCAAGGGCACGTTTCATCTCAAGTGTTGCAAACAGGCTGTCCAACTCCTGAACATCACTTAATACCTGTTCATCATCCTCCACATATTCTTTCAATGTATAGGTTTTGTGGACTGCGTCGGGAAAAACCTGCATGACATGCTGCTTATGACTCCGTGTTAATGTAAGAACCAGATCGGCCCAACCTACCAGGTTAGAGCTAAGCTGTGTGGAATGAGGTGGACCTTCAACGTTATGATCTCTCAAAACCGCTTCAGCATGTCGGGAGATCGGCATCCCCGACGTTGCTGCCACACCTGCAGAGCGAACCTCTAACTGAATGCCGCGCTCCGATGCCAGTTTTCGCAAAAGCCCCTCTGCCATGGGGCTGCGGCACGTATTTCCAGTACATACGAATAAAATATGTTTCATTGTGTTAGCCTCCCCATTTTACATCTGATGCGAATGATATGATATCTCAAGTTTTATTCTAAAATATAAACAAAAGTCCAAACGCAAGCAAGATTGCGCCACCAATGGCCTCACCGTAATCCCCGAGATTCTGGCTCACCCGACGGCCTAATAGCAGACCCATAACCGACATCACCCCGCCACAAACACCAAAGGCAAGTACGGTCAAGATCAGATCACTGCTAAACATCCCTAAGGAAACGCCAACGGAGAACGAATCCACACTTACGCTGAGGGAGAACAAAATAACGCCGAGCAGGGAACGGTGGTCCACCAGCTTGGTATCCCCTTCACGGAATGCATTCAGAATCATATGAGCACCTAACAGAACAAGCAATCCACCTGCCGCATACGTCGTAATGTCACCGAGCAGGGAGCTGACGTATTTACCCATATACATGCCGATGAGCGGCATGATGATATGAAATAGCGCCGTTACAATACTGATTCGCAAAACATCCCGCAGCCGAATGCCCTTCATGCCAATTCCGATTCCGAGTGAGAACGCATCGAGGCCAAGCGCAACAGCCATGATCAAAATGGTTACCAACTGCCCTACATGGGCAGACACATCCCACATCCCCATACCCCCAAGTCACGTAAAGGTTCTTGTACACGATATGCGGACAAGGCCCTAAACATGACCGATGAGAGGCAAATGGCGACGGATTACTCCATCTCCATGACCCATAAGGCTGGATTGTGTGCAGGTGGATGAGATGTTTTAATTGATTTGTTTTGGAAAAGAGTACGTAGCTCTCCTGACTGTATGATCAGGAGAGGTTAAGAGGGTTGCTGGTCGCCAACTTGGATGAGTTGGTTACCCGCGGCCTTGAGCAGCCGATTCATGACGGCTGCTCCCAGCCCTTCGCGTGAGCAGGCTTCAGCCACAATATATGTGGCGCCTTGCTCATCGCAGCTACGCAGCGCGGCGTATAGCCGGCGCGCTGCTTCTTCCAGCTCGCTGGCGTCACCCAGCGAGAACACGGCATCGGCGCGGTACTGCTCCGCGTGCTCGGCGAACGCCAGCACGGCGGTGCGCTCTCCGCGCTGCGCCGCCTCTGCGAGGGCGCCGCTGATCCAGGCCGCCACCGCTGCGGGCGGCCCCTCTACCACGCACAGCGCCCCTGCGGGTGCGTAGTGCGTGTACTTCATGCCCGGCGAGCGCGGCGCCGGGCTGCCCACGCCATCGGCCCCCTCCGCGAGTAGCGCGGGGTCCGTGGCGACACGGGCGGCAACGGCGGACAGTTGTTCCGCCGTTATGCCGCCAGGGCGCAGGATGGTGACGGTACCGTCGTCACCGACCTGCACAACCGTGGACTCGACGCCCACCCCGGTGGGGCCGCCGTCCACAATGCCGCCGATGCGGCCATCCAGATCTTCGCGCACATGGGCTGCGAGTGTCGGGCTTGGCCGCCCGGAGCGGTTGGCGCTTGGCGCAGCCACAGGGCATGCCGCCGCCGCGATCAACTGCAAGGCCACCGGATGGTCCGGCATGCGCACGGCCACCGTATCCAGACCGGCGGTGACACGCGGGGACACCGCCCCCGCCCTAACCGGCAGCACCAGTGTCAGCGGTCCCGGCCAGAAGGCCGCCATCAGCGCTTCGGCTGTCTCGTTCACTTCCGTGACCAGAGCATCCAACTGGTCACGGTGCGCAATATGCACAATCAGTGGATTGTCGGAAGGTCGGCCTTTGGCGACAAATACAGCCTCCACGGCTGCCGTGCTACTCGCATCGGCACCCAAGCCATAGACCGTCTCGGTCGGAAAAGCCACCGTCTGACCTTGACGAATGCAGGCTGCGGCAGCCTGCAAGTCGGCGAGCGCCTGTTGATCGGCGCTCCCCTTTTTCACATCCAACAATTCAATATTACCCAATCCGTGATCATTTTCAGCGCTCACCAAGACACGTACATCCCACATCTCGGTGACCAGTTCTCCCGAAGCTTTCATATCACGGTTTTCTCTACCATCCCTCATCTCAGAGGTGTGTTGAACTGGTTCGTTTTCTCTGCTCATATATCATCATTCCTAAACTTCAAGTAGGTTAGTTCATATCCATATTCAATATAAGAGGTTGTTCAAAAAGTACACTTTTGATTACGATAGATGCCTAGCAGCATCATCAACGTCGAATATGAAATTCAGCCGAAATAAGCGGTAGGCTTACGAAGTATGTTTCCGAAGGAAACATTTTGGTTGCTCACGTAATTTCCCTACGCTCCGCTACTCCATTTCTAGCTTCATTCCATCTTCTTGGTACTGAAAACCAGACTTTTTGAACACGCACTATAAGTAATTATAACATACCTGTCCCACTCGGATGCCCTTCACACTTCACTCCATACATGAGTCTCACTATAAGCTCGCCACCGATTCATACCAAAAGAGCAGCTCCCTGAATCGAAGTTGCCCTTTACCATAGTATAAATACGTTGTTATGCGAATAATCCAGTTACCCAACTCCACAGTTTCACAGCCATATCCCACAGAAAGAATCTCGCTTCCGGTGTGTCTCCCTGCACAGATGCCTCGGCATCTCCTGGTTCAGCAACTGCGGCTGATACGGTTGAAGGTTTCGCCAGTGCATCCCCGGTCCCTGCATCAATGAAGCACAACGGCGGGAACAACACACACCACCAGTTCTGACCTTTTCCTTCGCCCAGCGTGATCCGAACCGCTTCATAATCTCCGGCAGGATAGACGGTACCCCCATATAGTTTGGTTGGGAACGGAACAGAACCCAACTCCACCTGATATGCATAATGCAAGCCACGACTCGCCAACTCTTCTCCTACTCTATTCTCAATCTCGGACAAATGCTCACGAATGACCTGGCGCGCTTCATCCAGACTTTGCGGATTCTCCAGTTCGGCTACCCACTCGCCCATCTGAGCAACGACAGCATCCCGAATCTCGCGTTTCACCAATTGATCTCCCGGTGCATCTGAATTTGCTAGAATACGCAAGCGAATAGATTGTTCCGGAATCGCTGTGGCCGCCACAGCTGCATCCGTTTTCTGACCTTCCCACATCATGATAATCATCATAAGACATACAATAATAAGTCCAATTTGCTTTACAATTCGTCTGCTCATTCCGTTCTCCCCCTCGGCTCTCTGATCACGCTACCTGCAACTCTCTCATGTCTATCAGTATGCCCGGGAGAGACGGAAGTAAACCTAGCATTTGCAATAAATCTACTAGAGTCTGTTTAAAAAACCGCTTTTGATTACGAAGGTTGTTTACGAAGGAAACATTTTGGTGGCTCACGTAGTTTATCCTACGCTCCACTACTCCATTTCTAGCTTTATCCCATCTTCTCGGTACTGAAAACCCACCTTTTTGAACACGTACTACTAGAATGTGTGTTTAAACCCGGGCAAGGTATACGATGACAAATGTCAGCGTCCAAAAAGCCTTGAAGTCTGTGCTGACTGACCCTGGCGAATGACTCTCACGAATGAACAGTCAATGTTCTAAGGAACCGAGAACGTCTTATTTGGCCTTCAGGGCTTTTTTTGAAATGGTAAGGAGCACGAGACACGTTATTTCCCAAAATCATCTGACCAACACGCTACAAAAGGCTGTTTATGCTGATATAACGTGTCTCAGATTCCTTAGCTTTCTCCGGGCACTTCAAATCCCGGATAAGATGCGTCAGGTTCGTTAGCTCCTAACTCTTAACTCCTAACCACCTAATAGCTGGCACCTGAAGCTCCACACCATGCTGACACTCTGTTCCCAACTCTTTCAGGTACATCTCTACTTACGGTAAGATTGAAGAAACCCTCTGCATTGATTCTCTCTTCTCTCATTCACACTTTCTCACCCATCATGTTAAAAAGGCTGATCTGCACCTGGTTACAGGGCAAATCAACCTCTTCATTCCTAAGAACGATTACGTTACACGCTCCACCGCTTTACTTTTCACTGCACCGACTCAATAGTTACACAGCACTTTTCTCTTTCTTGAGCATATTCCATAAACGTTCCGACAACCGGGGTTGCTGCTCCCCCATGAGAAGTTCATCCTCCTCTTCCTGTCCATACAACTTAATGCTCATCACCACCCCAATACAAGCCATATTAATGAGCAAAGAGGTTCCGCCGTAACTGATGAACGGTAACGTAATACCTGTGAGTGGCATCAGTCCAAGGAACGCCCCCACGTTCTCAAACACCTGATACAACAACATTCCGATAATACCTACAATGATGACGGGTCCCGCGCGATCTCTGCATGTCAGAGCAATCAGCACCATACGTTGAATCAGAATAAAGTACAACAGAATCAGTACGGATGCACCAACAAAGCCAAACTCCTCTGCGATCACGACAAAAATGGAATCAGAATACGTATAGGGGACACGTCCACTCTGAACGGATGTTCCTTGCAAATATCCTTTGCCGATGATGCCCCCTGAACCGATGGCTAAACCTGCATTTTTCGTATGCCAGGAAGCTTTGGAGGTAGCCTTCTCCGGTACAAGCCAGGGATCAATTCGCTCCGCCCAATGCTCACGTTTTATCTTTTCAAGAAAGGTGAACACTTCATCATGGTAGAAGGTATAGGCTTTAACAAAACCAAAGAACCCCACTCCCACAATCGCCAGCGCAATCAATGCGTGCTTCAGCCTCATATTCCCGATCCAGAATACCGCAGCCAGAATCACCACATACCCCAGCGCATTTCCCAAATCATTCTGAGCCATAACAAGGGCAAACGGAATAAACGCCCAGCAGCCAATCGGCACAATATCTCTCCAAAATTTCAGCGTGCCTTGTTGTCTCTTCACAATCAAATGGGCGAGGAACAGAATCAGAATCATCTTGAATAGCTCTGCCGGTTGAAAAGAAAAGTTCTCGCCCAGCTTCAGCCAACCGTTGGCGTTATTGATCGAACTTCCCAGGACATTGGCCAGGATCAGTAGTATAATTCCCAACCCATACAAATAAAACGCATATTTCACGTATAACTTGTAATTCACAAGCCCGATCACAAGCACCGCAATGAACCCGGCCACATAGAAATAAATCGTTTTGACATGGTGATTCGCCAGTTTGGCATCTGTCTGCGTTCCGCTGTAAATCGCAAATACACTAATAATCATAAGCAACAGCATTACGAAGAGAATCACGCCGTCCATCTTTTTCAACATTCTCACCATGATTCCGTCCATCCCCCTGAATCTATCATTCTATGATTTCCAATTGAACTCAATATTACCATTGTATATAATTGGATAATAAAATGGAAATCTGTATCGCTTCAGGGTCACAATTAAACCATTCAATGGCCTGACTCACACTCTAAAAACAATAAAAACCCCAAAACTTTCATCCCTAAGTGAATAGGGCTGAACTGTTCCAGGGTTCTATAGTTATATATAAGTTAAACTAAGGATTATTTACACTGACACTACGATGACAGAATAACCTTCCAATCGCTGTTATCCCCAGATTTTTTCGATTCCCTTTTTTCAAGGGAAAATCCGGTGATAAAGGCGAACGCTTTGCTTTTTCAGTTTTTTTCTGTCCTCTCCGTTATCGTGTAAAAGATTAGTTCAACTTATATAGCTTATATACATAAATCTTACGTGCCGCTTCAAGCTTGGATTCGAGAACGTTATTGCTCCTGCTGGGATGGCTTGCGTCTCAGCACTTTCATCACCAAATCGGTAATACTCGGTTGTTCCGAAGAGCCGAGGATATCCTCGTTTTCTTCCGTGTGAACCTTGATACTCATCACAATCCCCATACTGATCATGTTGAGCATAATGGAGGTACCACCCGAACTGATAAACGGCAGCGTAATCCCTGTCAATGGCATCAGACCAATGAAGGGGCCAATATTAACAAAGATCTGGTAGAGCAGCATCGCTATAATACCTACAATTAGATATGGCCCGGCACGATCCTTACACTCCAGTGCAATCAGCACCAGCCTGTGAATCAGGATAAAGTACAGCAGAAGCAATACCGAAGCACCGATGAAACCAAATTCTTCCCCAATCTGTACAAAGATTGAGTCAGCATAGGCCAGCGGCACCCGATTCGACTGAATCGTCGTGCCCTCCATATATCCTTTGCCCGTAATACCACCAGAACCAATCGCAAGCTTTGCATTATACGTCTGCCAGAGTACATCTCTTGAGGTCAGCTCCGGCACAAGCCAGGGGTCAAAACGATCCGCCCAGTGCGAACGTCCAATGTCATTCAGAAATTTAACAATCTCATCATGATAATGAATATATGCCTGTGTACCGCCGATAAAGGTAGCCACAGCAATAATAAAACCAATAAGGGCATGCGTAAATTTAATGTTGCCGATCCATAAAAGGCCCACAAGAATGACAACATAACTCAACGCATTTCCCAAGTCATTTTGAAGCAATACAAGTAGTAATGGCGGCAGAACACAGAGTGAGATCGGAATAACATCACGTCCAAAATAGAGTGGACGATTCTTCTTTCGGGCCAAAAAGGCCGATAAAAACACAATCAGGCATAACTTAAACAACTCAGCAGGCTGCAAACTGACCCCGAAGATGGACAGCCAACCTTTTGCACCGTAATACTCCTTACCAAAAAACATAACGAATATGAGCAGCAGCATACCCACGCCATAGATATATAAATAATTTTTGATTATGAATTTATAGTTGATCATCGACATCCCAAAAAAGGCTACGAATCCCAAAATATAAAAGATCACTGCACTTTTCGGGAGTCCCTCCAGCTTTGGACGACCAAACGTTGTACTGTAAATCGACAAAATACTGATAACCATCAGAATAACCAGTATAAACACAATAGAATAGTCTATCTTTTTAAATTTGTGCAGCATGTAATTATGTTCCCCCAAGCATTCAGAAATCTTCGGTATATCTCATTGTAGAGGATTTCACGGCAAAAAGAAAACCCGCGGAACCTTACATTTTCGTCACCTGTTCCGAAGTACGAACACCCAGGACATGCCGCTCGATTCCGGCAAGGTCCGGTACAATGATAATTTCCGGCCAATGTCCCGCCGTTTCAAGCAGAGCCGCGATGTCGCGGGCCTGCCCCTGGCCCAGCTCAAATCCAATGATCTGCGGCGACGCAGGCAGCAGCGCCAGTTGCTCCAGCATAGCGCGGTACGGTGCAAGCCCGTCCGGACCGCCATCCAGTGCCATGCGCGGCTCATGATCGCGCACCTCTTGCTGCAACCCGGCGATATCTGCCGCCGGGATGTATGGCGGGTTGGACACCAGGATGTCCAACCGAGCCCCGGCGAACGGGGCCAGCAGATCGCCTTCACGGAAGTCGATCTGTACCCCGTTCGCGGCCGCGTTCCGCGCGGCCACTTGCAGGGCAGCCGCCGAGAGATCCCCGGCGCCGACCTGCCAGCGCGGGCGCAGTGAAGCCATCGTCACCGCGATGGCACCACTGCCCGTGCCAATATCGACGGCGAGCGGAGCGCCGTCAGGAAACACGCGGTCGGCTTCGCGCAGCACAGCTTCGACCAACAGCTCGGTCTCCGGCCGCGGAATCAGCACGGCCGGCGTGACCTCGAACGGCAGCCCATAGAATTCCTGGCTGCCGATAATATATTGCGCCGGCTCACCCGCAGCCTTGCGCGTGACGGCGTCCTCCCAGCGGCTGCGATGCTCGCTGAGAAAAGGCTCCGGCTGCATCATGTAGTACGCGGCGCCATAGACGCCGAGTACATGTTCCAGCAGCAGCCGAGCATTGTTTTGCGGCTCGTACACGCCGCACTTTTCCAAAAAAGAGGAAGCCTCCACGAAGGCTTCCCGACAGCTCTGTTCCGGCGTCATGACAAACTGCGCGCGGGTCACAGATTATTCTCCTCTATCCATCATCTCAGTCTGCTGAGCAATGGTCAGTGCAGACAAAATATCTTCAATCTCTCCGTTCATCACCTGATCCAGCTTGTGCATTGTCAGGCCGATCCGGTGATCCGTCACACGGCTTTGTGGGAAGTTGTACGTACGAATCCGCTCACTGCGGTCACCCGTTCCCACTTTGCTCTTCCGCTCAACAGAGATCTTCGCTTCCTCTTCCATCCGTTTCATATCGAAGATACGCGTACGCAGAACCTGCAACGCTTTTTCCTTGTTGGAGTTCTGTGATTTTCCATCCTGACATGTCGCAACAATTCCCGTTGGAACGTGCGTTACCCGTACTGCGGATTTCGTGGTATTAACCGATTGTCCACCGGCACCACTGGAACAGAACGTATCCACACGGATGTCTTTATCATGAATTTCGATATCAAAATCTTCGGCTTCAGGCATAACCGCAACCGTTGAAGTTGACGTATGAATACGTCCGCCAGACTCAGTTGTTGGAATACGCTGCACACGGTGTGCGCCGCTTTCGTATTTCATTTTGCTGTATGCGCCACGTCCGTTGATCAGGAAAACAACCTCTTTGAATCCACCGAGATCATTTGTGTTAACGTCCATCAGCTCTACACGCCAGCCTTGTGCATCTGCATAACGCGTGTACATCCGATAAAGATCTGCTGCAAACAATGCTGCTTCATCTCCACCAGCTGCTCCACGAATCTCAACAATAACGTTCTTGTCGTCATTCGGATCTTTTGGTAGCATAAGCACACGAATCAATTCGTCCAGTTCCTTCTGACGAGTGCTCAGTTCGTCTATTTCCATTTTGACCATTTCGCGCATCTCATCATCCAGTTTCTCACCCTGCATTTCCTTTGCAGCTTCGAGATCCTGACTTACCTGCTTGTATTCATTGTACGCTTCATAAGTCGGTTGCAGATCGGATTGTTCTTTGGAGTATTCCCGCAACTTTTTGTTGTCACTTGCCACATCCGGGTCACACAAAAGCTCGCTCAACTTGTCATAACGGTCGGCTAACGCCTGTAATTTATCCAACATGTATAGTCACCTCACGCATTATTTTGTCCAAGCACATCACATTTTCAATAATTATTTCAATTCAACATTAATTACATTTATAATCTATATTCCACAACGCACAGGATTCTCACGAATCCCCTGACCGCAGCATGTATTCACATTCATGTATGATCGACGTATAACATCGCTACAACGTCATCAAATCCTTTACTTTTAAAGTTGATATCAAGAAATCGTGTACCCTGTATGAAACTCGCTTCAACTCATCTGTTACAGCGCGAATTTAACGTGGTATACGACTCTTAATTATAGCATATTCTTATGGTTCTGAATAGTAACTGTTCGGCGCGCAATACAAAAATAATTCTATTTACATATTTCGGATTGTGTCTTTTCCTTTTATTATATCCACTACGCGCGATCAATCCAGTGCTTGTACACAATATATAGCGATCAAAAACATAAAAAGCCCTGTTATCTTCCAAAGAAGATAACAGGGCTGCTATAACCATTTTTTAAACCATAGTGAACGGTTTAGGAATTATACGTTGAAACGGAAGTGCATAACGTCGCCGTCATTTACAACGTACTCTTTACCTTCAAGACGAAGTTGACCGCGCTCTTTGGCACCGTTCATGGAACCCGCTGCAACCAGATCGTCGTAGGAAACAACCTCTGCACGGATGAATCCACGTTCGAAGTCGGTGTGAATGACACCCGCTGCGCCAGGCGCTTTTGTACCTTTACGGATTGTCCAAGCTCGAACTTCCTGTACACCTGCTGTGAAGTATGTGTACAGACCGAGCAATTTGTAAGCCGCTTTGATCAACAGGTTCAGACCGGAATCCTCGATACCGAGTTCTTCCAGGAACATTTGTTTATCTTCGCCTTCCAGCTCAGAAATCTCTTCTTCAACCTTCGCACTGATTGGCACCACTTCTGCGTTTTCAGCAGCTGCGAATTCTCTTACTTTTTGCACGTAAGCATTGTTCGCCACATCGCCGATTTCGTCCTCAGCTACATTGGCTGCGTACAGAACAGGTTTCAGTGTAAGCAAGTGCAGATCGCGTACGATCAGAAGCTCATCATCCGTAAGTTCCATGCTGCGTGCCGGCTTGTCATCGTACAGAACAGCCTTCACTCTCTCCAATACTTCTACTTCTTGAGAGGCAGTTTTGTTGCCGCCCTTCATGTTTTTCTTGGAGCGATCGATTTTCTTCTCAACACTCTCGATATCGGCCAAGATCAGCTCCAGATTGATCGTCTGGATGTCACTTACCGGGTCAATTTTGCCATCGACGTGTGTGATGTTCTCATCTACAAAGCAACGTACCACGTGTACAATTGCATCTACTTCACGAATGTGGGCAAGGAACTTGTTACCAAGACCTTCGCCTTTGCTCGCACCACGAACAAGACCAGCGATATCTACAAACTCAAACGCCGTTGGCACTGTTTTCTTAGGTACAACGAGTTCTGTCAGTTTGTCCAAACGCTCATCGGGTACTTCAACGATCCCCACGTTAGGGTCAATTGTACAGAACGGATAGTTTGCCGATTCGGCACCTGCTTGTGTTATTGCGTTAAACAATGTAGATTTACCAACGTTAGGCAAACCCACGATTCCAGCTTTCAAAGCCATGTATATGACAACTCCTCATTGATTACTTGTTCGGTATGGATAATCCTATACATTATATATGACAAACCTCAAGGCATCAAGGAACTTCGCCAATTCGACCAGAGTCCCATCCGCTATTGGTTTACCCTTTGATTTCCTTGTACATGGTCAGATCCGTTACCTCATATCCCATCTTGCGATACAGGCTGCTCGCCCGCACATTATGTCCAAACACATGCAAACCAATGCGATCCACGCCAAGGCTCAAGGCCGTCTGTTCAAGCGCCTCCATCGTCTCTGTTCCATACCCTTTACCGCGGTGTGCTTCTTCAACCACAATGTCTAGCAAAAATGCATCTTTGCCACGACGATTATCCGTGATGTTAAACCAGATATACCCCACATTTCCGTCTACAGGATGCATCAGATTGTAGAGATACGCTCCGGGTGTGTTCAAGCCTTCTGGCAGATAACGTTCATAAGATTCCTCCGCCAGTTGCTGCGCCTCTTCCTCAGCCCAAGTGCCTGCTTCTACTTTTTCCTGTGCAAAATCCTTAATCGATCGAATGCAAAAACTCGCATAATCTTCCTGATTCATGGGAGAAAGTTCCATTTATTCCCCTCCTTATTTTGAGTGATCTTCATTATGTAGGATCCCTGTGAAGTCCTTTTTGCACTGCTAGTATCTTATTGTATCCTGTTCTCCCGCTTGGCGCATGAAGTAATTCTGACGATTTGAACTCCAATTTTCATATGTATCCATTTTATCTATAACTTTTGATCTCCTCCCGTCGTTTATACCTCATAGGAAAGGAGTGCATTATATTCAACACACGTCGCCGATTCTCCAAAAAGAAAATTATTATCTTGTCCGCTATCATACTCGGAATCGCCATCGTCGCTTTTATGAGCTTTCTGAATGCAATGGATCCCTTTCGCCACTTAAGGATCACAATCCATAATCAGTCCGACTATGACCTCACCAATATTCAAGCTAGCCTGGTCCAAGGCGACAACTCGTTAAACAACAATGAGAATGGCTCCACCTACGTAGTCGATAAGGATATTTCCAGCGGAGCAAAGATGAAATTCGCCCCACAGCTGAAACTCTCTGGGGAGGGGGCCGTATCCTTGGCGTTTACGGACAGCCGCGGAAAAACCTATAATAAAACGGTCTGCGGTTATACGGAATACTTGTCCGGCAATTCCTACGTTACTGTAACCAATGAGAATGTCACCGTGAAAGATGAATGTATGTAAAAGGGTATATCAGTCAATCATCAAAAAAACTGCAATCTCCCTCTTAAGAAGATTGCAGTTTTGGTTCTATTTTATTTCAACACATCGTTCACCACAGTTATAAGTTTGTAAAAAAGAACTGTAACGGGCCTTTTACTTCTTGCTATGCAATAGGTTATAGATTATCATTGCAGCCTCCTGTCGGGTTAGCTGCTTTTTAGGCATAAACTTCTGATCGGGATATCCTTTCATAACAGATTCTTGAGTTACAAGACTGATACTATTTCTAGCCCAATTGGAGATCATTTGGTTGTCATCGTAGAGTGTGAATGATGATAATACATACCCTTGTTTTTTCATTACGTTCTCAATCATACTTGATGCTTCTTCTCTTGTAACGTCCACATTCGGTCTAAGCGTACCATCATTGAATCCTTTAAGTATACCTTGTTGTAATGCAGGAGTTATCTCCGAATAATACCAAGAGTTAGATTGAACATCCTTAAATTCATTAATGTAAGGAACCACAGAATTATATCCAAGGGCCCGTTGTAAGAAAATTGCAAATTCGGCTCTCGTCACTTTTTGATGTCCACCAAACGAACCGTCTGAATAACCTTTAACAATTCCTTTCTGTGCCAAGTAGATAATAGCTTCCTTAGCATAACTACTTTCTATATCTCTAAAAGTAACACTTGCTGGATTTTTCACTTCTCCATTCGAAGCCACAACTTGAGTATCAATTGTAATGCTGTCGTTTTTCCCCGTAACCGTACTAGGGATAGGGGTATTATTAACATTATGGTAAGGAGGAACAGGATAACTATATCCATATACCGTTGCACCACTTCCATCTGCTGGAGTTGTTACAGCAACCGTCTGCTTGCCAATGACCTCTTCTGATCCATCAGGTCTGACACGAACAGCGATGACATTATACTCATAATATTTATTTCGTTCGACGCCCACTTCACTAAACTGCAACTTACCGTTCACAGCAGTCACCATACCCTCATCACGTGTTTCTCCAGTGGCAGTATTCAAATACGTCTTACGGTAAACACCGTTTCCTAGAGGTTCGTACTTCGTTTGTGGATTACGTTCAACGTAATGAACTGCTCCTTCAATAGGTTGATATTCAAAGGCAATCGTTGCGTTCGAGGCATTCATTGGAGCCACATTCATCGGTTGAGGTATGCCCGCCGTCTGCACTTCGATTGTACTAGATTCAACCTTTCCGTATTTGTTACTCGCTACAACCCGATAGGTATATGTTCTTCCTGGCTGGAGCGTGTACGCTATCATCGTATTTGAATGACCTGACCATACTTTACTCACTTGATCCTGGTAGATCTCATACTGGGTTGCTCCCTCCACCAGATTCCATTGTAGGTCCACTCTATTATCGTACACTCGATTGACTCTTATGTTAATTTGGCCTTTCGGTGCCTCGTCCTCAGTCACTTTAGGAATTTTCACACTTTTAACTGCGGCTGAACCTTCATTGTCTCCGTCCCTGCCAACCACTTTATAGATGTATGTGGTGTCAGGTGTTACATTTACATCCTCGTATGAGGTTGACTTAGTTACCGCTAGAGGCTGATCATTACGGGTGATCACATACTCTACTGCATAGTCTGCCTTGCTCCACGTAAGTCTAACTTTGGTGGAATCCAGTGCTTCAGCTCGGAAATCAGGTGGATATGGAATAAAATTTCTAATTCCGATTGTAAATTTCGCTTCTTCACTGTAAACATCGCCTTTGCGAGCTACTAATGTATACTTAGTGATCGAATTAAAATTCACACCTTCATGCACATATTCTAAAAGCGGACCCTCATATAGAATTTCAGAACCACGCTTGAGAATATATTGTTCAGCACCTTCCACTGCATGCCACTGCAACCGAATCGCATTATTACCCACAGCACTCGACTGGGAGTATCTAGGACTATCTAGTTTCGTGATCACAGGTTCCCCATCAGCTAGCGTCGGAATAACGTAAGGATCTTCAGAAGTCCCCTGTCCTTTAAATGCACCATCATACTTCAAGAAGGCTTTGTATTTGAAATTCTGTAACGCGCTGCCTGCTGGAACAAAGTTTATATGATTATTTGGGAATTCATCAGATCCAGTGGCTATCTCCGTAAAAACAGGCCCCTGATTCCCCGACTTTCCAAATGCATGCTTATATGTACTAGGATTAGCCAAAGCCAGGCTGGATATCATCTGATTCGGACGTTTAGGATCATACAAAACAATCCCTGTATATTTCTCTAGATCCTCCTTGGTAACGATCCCTACAGGAGTTGAATAACCATGAACGTACTCCCCATTATCAAACGCATTGACTGTCCACCATAACGTCTGAAAAGGAGATTGCTTATCTTCTTTTATTTTGTTTAATTCATAGCCCACACTATCCGTGAACTTGGAGTACTCGTCCACACTCCATTTAGCGCTGTCACCTTGTGTATCAATATATTTTGAAACTGTATTTTGAGAGATTAAGGTCTGATTATCCACCAGGTACCATTTGCCGTATTTCTTAAGATCAACGACGGCGCCAAATCCTGCCTTGGAATCTCCTAAAGTATAAGCATCCTGTGCAGGAGGCGTGATTATAAATTCTAATGAACGTTGAGTGGAGTCTGTAGGATTCGTCCAAGCTAACCTGATCACATTTTTCTCACCTGGTTTCAGATCATTAATGAAAGTACTCGAACTGGATTGGCTGTTCAGATCAGTATTTTTCACGTCATTGACGTACACCTCTGCCTGTACATTGGTATCTTGCTTGTAAAACAGACTGATCGCATTGCCATTCACAAGCCCCCAGTTTACATAATTGAAGCCATCATCAATTCGATCTAATTTCCCTGCGAGCTTTCCAGTAAAATCAATTCTACCCGCATCATCGTAAATTGGTGCAGGGTCTTTCAATCTAACGAAGAGTAACTCTTGTTCTCCATATTTTTCTCCGTCATGAGCGAGAACCGTGATCCTATATGTATACTCAGGTACCGCTCTTGTTATTGTATATGTTCTCAGTTCCCCCACATCTCTGCCATCTCGATTAACCGTGACGGCATATTTTACCGCTCCCGGAACTTCATCCCAAGACAACGTTATGGAGTTATCCGTTGTGGTTACCGTTACGTTAGGTTTCGGCAAATATGACGTAGTAATAGTGTCGCTTATTGTTTTAATTGATGTAGACGTACTAGTACTGTTGGAATTATACGAGTCTATGAAGTTATCATTCGACTTGGAAGACTTCGTAGT
This sequence comes from Paenibacillus sp. FSL K6-4396, assembly GCF_038002525.1. Taxonomy (NCBI): domain Bacteria; kingdom Bacillati; phylum Bacillota; class Bacilli; order Caryophanales; family Paenibacillaceae; genus Paenibacillus; species Paenibacillus sp. FSL K6-4396. The sequence goes on from NZ_JBBOCR010000001.1 coordinate 6,490,258, forward strand.
TATTCTATCTGTACGAGGCTCATAATTCGCATGAGCTACTTCTGTACCTCCTCCTGTAATCAATAGATTAACCAATAATAAATTAATAACTAGCATGAAAATTAATAGCCTCTTGAACTTCATGTTATGTATCACCTCTTAGAATTTGTGTAGTATGCCTTATATGTATGAGTTTAACAAATAATCTTAACAAACCTTCGTTATTACTTTGGCTATCTAAAACTTAAATATATACTTATACGTTCAAAGTGTTAACCTTTAGTCGTAAATCAATCCATCCTTCCCTTAATTATAAGTGAGTCTTTTTACCTAAAAAAGTCATTAAAAACCATTCCTTAAGACTCATCAATCATAATGTGTAATGTATTAACAAACAATAAAAAATTTTACTCTGAATTAAATCTTCATCTTGTTATACATGACAAAAAAGCATGCCGTTAATTATCGTCGACATGCTCAAAGTAATACACCAATATTAATTAATTGACTTACCGCAGTCCAAAGTTGATGTGCTAAGTTCATTCCCTCACAATCTAACGAACCTGAGAGACACTATTCAGCACTTTTCATACATATTGAAAATGTAACGAACTATAGACTCGTTAACTACTCTTTCTTTGGCGTCATCCGCTTTAAATCGCTGTTTTCTGGCCTCTTAGCGTGTGTGAGATTCGTCAGATTCCCAACTAACGCCTAAATCGCCAAATAAGGTGTTACAGGTTCGTTAGCGAACGTTGCTCCATCAGACCCAGCGAATACGCCGCTCACAAGTCAGACTGTTCAGCAAGATGCCATGTCTGGTTTATCTACCGCCGTTCCACCAGACGTGACGTCTGCTTCAAATCCTCGATCCGCCCAGCCCCAATGCCAAACATCACGGTACGCAGCTCGAATTCGACCTGTTCTAACCGCTCATCCAGCGCATCATCGGAAGCGACTGCGGATTCGAGCAGAGATCGACCGAAGCCGGCGAGATCTGCACCGAGAGCGAGGGCTTTGGCCGCATCCACGCCAGTGTACAGTCCACCGCTGCCAATCAGGGCCCCCGCTGGATTCAGCCCTCGTACTTCCTGAATACACTCCGCTGTCGGAGTGCCCCAGTCAGCAAAAGCTTCAGCTGCCGCCCGGCGTACCGGGTTATTGTTACGATACTTCTCTACCTGCACCCAGCTTGTACCACCAGCACCAGCTACATCGATAAACGCAACACCCGCTTCATATAGGCGTTGAGCTGTCACGCCATCGATGCCAAAACCGACTTCTTTTACGCCAACAGGTACATCTAGCTCACGACACAAGTTCTCAATCCGCTGAAATAATCCGCTGAAGTTCGTATTACCTTCTGGTTGGAAAACTTCCTGCAACGTGTTCAGATGAAGCACGAGCATGTCCGCACCCGCAATATCTACGGCACGCTGGAAATCAGCTGTTGTGAAACCATAGTTCAGCTGCACAGCGCCCAGGTTGGCAATGACCGGGATGTCCGGTGCCCAGCGCCGCACATCGAAGGTACTCGCAAGTTCCGGCTGTTCCACGGCAGCCCGGATCGAACCTACGCCGAGCGCCCAGCCTCTGGCGTTCGCTACTCGGGCGAGGCGCTCATTGATAGCGCCCGTTGTTTTGCTTCCACCCGTCATCGAACTGATGAGCAAGGGTGTACGTACTTTTTTGCCAATAAACGAAGTCTCCAGATGCACCTCTTCAAAATCCAGCTCCGGCAGTGGGTGATGGCGAAACGCATACCGCTCCATACCGCTGGTTACCCCTTCTCCTGCCACATTCTCCTCAAGACAGAGGCGCACGTGCTCTAGCTTCCGTTCTCCCGTAGCCACTTCGGGAAGCAGCCGTTCGCCGGCTCGCTCTTGTTCATTCATGATGAGACCTCCTATGTGAGAATCGTGCGGATCGACAGGATAACCTGCCCGTCCCTTACTTCTATGTATATACGTCTTTTGCAAAAGACAAAAACAATAATCCTATAAGCATTGCAGCTCAGCAGTTTAACTCTACCCAGTATAACGTTCCAAACCAGCTATTGAAAGAATGCCCCGACACCAAATGTCTCACTTAAATCCCGGAGCACCACTATTTCATGCCTACTTATCTCAAGATTTCCGATGCCAACTGCTCACCAACAAGCTGCCCGGATAAGGTCACAATCGGGGTTCCGCCGCCTGGATGTGTTGTACCGCCTACGTACCAAAGTCCTTGTACATCTTTGCTTCGGTTGCCCGGTCGCATGAAGGTCTGTTTTACCGAATTGGAGGAGATGCCGTAGATCGACCCTTGATGCGCCAACGTATCCCGTTCGATATCTCGCGGTGTGTACCGGATCAACACATCGGATTCATTCAACCCGGTAATTCCCCTCGCCGCCAACTGTTCCAGCACAAACGCTCCATAACGTTCCGTTTGTTCCTCCCAATTCCACGAATCAGACAAGTAGGGGGCATTGACGAGAATGAACAGATTGCTGGCTCCCGCCGGAGCCATGCCTGCTTCGGAATAACCGGAATAACAGATATAGATCGTAGGATCGTCTGGCATTTTACGGTCACGGAAAATATGGTCGAACTCCGGTTCATACTTCTCCGGGAAAAAGACGGTATGGTGCAGCAGTGCATCGTATTGCTTTCGCACACCTGCTAACGTCACAAATCCCGAAATGGATGGTTCATACTTCCGTATGCGGGCATCACTCATCTCTTTCCGATGTTCCGGTGCGAGCAGCAGTCGATTCACGCTAAGCACATCTCCATTGGCAACCACCTGATCGGCTTCGCGGAAGCCTTGATCCGTATCCACGCCTGCCACTTTGCCATCTCGGACAACAATCTGCCGGACCTCTATGCCCGTAATGATCTGTACACCTTTTTCCTGTGCCAATCGAGTCATGCCTTCAATCAGTTGATAGGTTCCGCCTTTGACCCCGTAGATGCCCAACTCTGCTTCCACATGACCCATCATGGCAAAGATCGAAGGAGACTGATACGGCGATGATCCCACATAGGTCGCGTACCGCCCGAACATAGCGAGTGTATGCGGATGCTGGAAATACGAACGCAGCAACTTATCCAGCTTCACCGTTGGCCGCACGCGGAGCAGACTGCGCAGCATCTGAAGATTGTATTTGTCAGAAGGAGACAGCAACAACTTACCGAGAAAATGACGATTGGCTTCCGCATACAGTGCGGCAGACTCATCCATAAATGCATCATAATGAGCCGCATCCACCGGACTGTACGCCGCGATCTGTTCCTTCATCCACCCGCGATTACCTGACAAATCGACCACTGTGCCATCTGCAAATACATTACGCGTGCGTGGCTCCAACTCATATAGCTGTACGTAATCTTCCATTGTTACACCTGCATAGTCGAAGACGGAACGAAAAGTGGATGGCATCGTGATTGTGCTCGGTCCCCGGTCAAAATGATACCCGTCCCGCTCAATCTGTTGCAGTTTGCCACCTACATGATCCTGTCGTTCCAGAATGGTCACCTGCACACCTTGTGAAGCCAATCGGATCGCACATGACAGACCTCCGAATCCTGCACCAATAATTGTGACGTTACCTCTCATGTGACCCTTCAATTATACCGCCTACCTTTCCATACATACCCCTTGCCGGAGCGGCCTGCCTGCCAGGAAGCAAGTCCGATGGCAATGACACAGGCCATGCTGACCGGTTGCAGAAGGGCAAGCCACCAGGGCTGTCCGCCAGCATGATCCGCTACTCTTTTCACAGCCATACCTAGTAATGTTCCTAACACTCCATACAGAATGGGCGTCGAACTACCTGAGATTAATCCTATAATCAAGCCCATGGGAGGCACAATATACATCAGCGTATACATTAACATCGTGCCAAGCAGCAGTACGTCTTTGCGCCCCATACCTTCGTACATGTTTTTCTTATATCCGTTCCATACTTCAACACCGTTCTGATACATGCGGGTATTCGTTACATCATGCACATCGGTCAGCATCACCGGGTGACCTGCACGCTTGACTGCTTTGGCGAGACTCATATCATCCACCAGATGTGCCTGAATGGCAGCATGACCGCCGGATGCTTCGTAACTGGAGCGATGAATCAGCAAAAAAGCCCCCGTAGCGGCCACAAACATCGGACTGGATGATCTGCGTATCATGAAAATGGGCAGATGACTGATGATGGTGAAGACCATCATGGGCACAACAAGCTTTTCCATCCATGTCTTTGTTACCTGATAAGGAAAACCGGTTATAAGCCCCCCGCTCTGCTCACACCCTGCCGCAAGCGTCTGCCGAATGGCACTTGGCTCGAGACGGACATCCGCATCCACAAACATAAACCATTCTCCCTTGGCCTCCTGAACCAGCCTGTGACACGCATGGGATTTCCCCATCCAGCCCTCGGGAAGATCGACACCATGCAACAGTCGCACACGTTCATCATGCTCCGCGATTGCCTGGACCATGGCGGCTGTCTCATCTTCGGAGCGATCATCCAGCACCAGCACTTCCATCCGGAATCCCGACGTATCACTCGCGAGCACACTTTCCAGACATCCTTCGATATGTAGTCTTTCATTTCTGGCCGGGATCAGTACCGAGACCATCAGGTCTGGGGGTTGTATCTTGTCTGACCGGAATGAACGTACTTTGGGCAGACAGGAGACGTTCCATAGAGCGAACAGCAACTGTATTCCCAATATGCTTGTAAGCACAATCCAGAAGATTTCAGATGTATTCATCCTAACGGTTCACCCGCTTTCGCGTGGCATCGTATTTTTCACTTGTCGAACGTCCATGACGAATCAGCGGAAGCGCATCTGGCAAACTTCCCTGCCCCAGCCGTACAAGCTCTGATCTGTGATTGTCTAACTGCCGTTCCAGCACATGACCAAGTCTGGTGGCAATCTCTTCACTCTTCCATGCCTTCCAGTCTTCCATCACAGGCGGGCCTACCTGCATCGAGATTTCCGGTAGATCATGCTGAACCATCCCATGGCACAAGGTTACCGGTACGGCAATGGCATTCGGAGAGCGACGAAGCAATAGTCCGATGCCTGGACGGAACTGAATCGGTCTGGCCTCCTGATGCAATATTTCTCCTTGCGGAAAAATCCAGACCCTTTTGCCCGAATTCAACAGCTCACTGGTGTACTGTAGAGAAGTCCGAATACCGGACGCACTCTCTTTATTGATCGAATACGCACCCAATTTACGGAAAAAAACATATTGCTGAAGCTGTTGCTCCTCCATCATCACATAATGATCACCCCGCGATGTCTGCCTGGCCGCATGATAGAGCAGCAGACCATCCCACCAGGAGCTGTGATTCATGAAATAGATCACCGGACGAGTCGGATCAATCGGGGAGTTGTCCCTGATGTCCACCTGCGGGTCCAGTGACCCCGTGAGCGTGAAGGAGCGGAAGCGCCGACGCAGCAGATAATAGTGACTGTATAAGGCAAAAATATGGTTAAACGGTTTTGATTTTACGGCGCGAATCATACAGCCAGCTCCCTTCCGCAAGAAGCACTCCTGCAATGGCGATGATAAAGCTGCCTGTAATTCCTTCCTTCAGGGCGAGTAGGCCGAATAGAAGAATAAAGAGCTGATACAACCATTTTGCACGCAGTAATGAGCTACGGTCACCAGGCATGGCCGGAAGGAACAGGGACAGGAATGCGCCCATGATAAACCAGCTTATGTAATTGGTCCACGGGACCCCGTAGAATCCACCTGGAGCCTGCCACTCCCAGAATCCTCTTGCATGCGCGACAGGATCGAGTACCAGATCAAGAACCACCGCCCAGAACCCGGTCTTCACGGCTCGAAGCAGTTTTCCAGTCCAGGTTGAACCCCCGCCACTTAACAGCGCCGAGTTACCCACCACTGCGATCCAGGCGAAACCCAGCGTAACAGGCACACTGAACAGATGAATCCCGAAAAAGTCAGAGTAAGCATACTCACCAAAGGGCCAATGCGTATGCACCCCTACCCACTCCACGCCCATACCACCCAACCAGATGATCACGGAAGCGATCCACAGCCCGGGTTTCAACCAGATGACTGACTGGTCGGACAGACCTGTCCGATTGCGCCCCTGGTAGATCAGATCCAGCACATACAATGCGTAGAAGATTAGAAATAATCCATTTGAAAAGGACAACACATCCGGCACGCCGATCGTCAGCATCAAGGTTGCTCCAATGACATACCAAGCCCAGTAAAGCCACTGGATCATTAGGATACCGCCGTTCGGGAGGCTTGATAGGCCAGCATCGGGTAACGTTTCACAATCGCACCCAGCATCTCCAGTTTCAATTCATCACTAACATATGCCCGTTTGGTATATACGTCATAGTCGTTGCGCTCAACCGCGTGTAGAATGGTGGAGTAAAAGGCTGCTGCCAGCTCAATCGAAAACGCACTTTCCGTTGGGTACGTATCCAGACGATCCATGCCAATACGGAACCAGTTCAATGCTGCCGCTTTTAATTCATGAACAATGGCAATAAAGCGTTCGTCCACGATTCCGTCTTCAAAGTCCTGTTCGGTGTAACCATGCTTCTCCATGATCTCCAGCGGAACATACCGGCGCACTCTGGCCCGATCTTCACCAACATCCCGAATAATATTGACGATCTGCATCCCTTTACCCAAAGCAATCCCGTTCACGGCTACTTCTGCGCCGTTATCATCCCGCAATACAGGCAACAACATCTCGCCTACGGTTCCGGCCACCAGATAACAATAATGCTCCAGTTCCTTCATCGTTGTATAATGCGTTACTTTAAGATCCGTGAGCTGCCCTTCCATCTGGCGGAAGAATGGCCTCTTATCCAGATGAGGAAAACTGCTGAACAACCATCTCAGTGCTGGCCAGATAAAATGTCCTTCCGCGTCGTCCAACTGACCAAATAAATCATGGATTTCGTGAATTGTATAGGGCGAATGCTCCGGCTCGTCTACACTGTCATCAATCATGCGGCAGAAGGCATAAATGACATATACCGCTTCCCGACGTGGACTTGGCAGCCCTCTAAAGGCCTGATAAAAAGAGGAAGAACCCTTTTGCATCAACTCTTCACACCTGCTCAAAATCGCTTCATTCATGTTCCCATCTCCTTCGTGAGTTGATTGACGGCCATACGTGCACTCTGCATCACAATCGGCACTCCCCCTCCAGGATGTACAGATGCTCCTGCGGCATATAACCCCTTGATATTAGGGAATGGTTTGGGTTGTGGTCGGTATACACCGGACTGGAACAACACTGGCGCAATACCGAAGCTTCCGCCTCCATATAGCCCGTCTCGCTCTGCGTCAGCGGGTGTACGCACCTTTTTCCACCTGATCGCTGCACGAAGTCCCGGGAATCCACGTTGCTCCGCTTCTTCCAATACACGTTCTGCCAATGCTTCGCTCTCCTGATCCCAGTCGACACCTTCGGCATCGGGCACGGGAATGAGGAAATACAATACACTCTGTCCTGAAGGCGCTGCTGTCTCATCCAATGCGACCGGATTAAATACGTAAAATGAGGACTTTGCCGGAATGCGTCGCTGATTGAAGACTTCCTGTAAACTACCTTCCAGACTCGGTGGCAGGAAGAACTGGTGCGTCGTTGCATCTTCCCAGGTTTTGTCCACGCCCACATAGAGCAATACACATCCGGAAGAGGGGAGATATGGCTTTCTTTTACGCGCTACCTCTGGTGCTTGACCAAGCAAACCCGAAAGATGGGGGAAATCGCCATTGTAGATAACTGCATCCACATTTTCTGCGCCTGCTACCGTTTCTATACCTTCACATACACCGTTTTTAATCGTGAGCCCGGTAACTTCCGCATTCAGCACAACACGTCCACCACGTGAGATCAGTTCCTGTTCCAGAATGGCCGGTAATGCTGCATACCCGCCCTTCACCATCCAGATACCATATTCATGCTCTGCGTAAGGCAAAAGGGAATAGATACCTGGCGTTCCAAACGGTGATCCACCGATGTATAGACTTTGCAGAGAGTATGCATCAAGCAATTCCTCATGCTCAAAATAATCGCCTACCGCTTTCCGAACACTTTTGTGTGCACGCAATCTGCCCATGAGGGACATGAGCGAAGGGGTGAAGAAATCCCTTTTGCGCGGAAAAGCCCTTTCCAGAAACGCTGCCCGGCCTGCTGGAAATAACGTGTCCATATCTTTCATGAATCGTGTGAATCCCCGGCTCTCTCCCGGGAATAAACGTTCAATCTCCGCCGTCTGCTCTTCACGTGACGTCATCTTGGTCATGACACGACCACTATGGTAATGCACTCTGTATAACGGATCACAGCGAAGCAGTTCAATCTTCGAACGATCTACGCCTGCCTCCTCCAGTATGCCAAGCAACATCTCAGGCAATAGCACAATCGTCGGCCCTTGATCGATCCGGTATTCCCCTTCCTGCTCATATCCAATGCGTCCGCCAACGCGAGAACCCCGTTCATAGACAGTGACATCCCAACCTTGACGGTTCAACAACAGCGCCGAAGTAAGTCCGCCAATCCCTGCGCCTACAATAGCGGCCCGCTTCATGAATGCCCTCTGGCTTCTGCCGTCTTCACATACGAGGATCGTTTGGAGCTTGTACGCGCGTCCTCTTCCTGAATCAGTCTGACACTGATCCGTGCCGATTCGAAGATCGTGGGCAACCCGCTGCCCGGATGTGTTCCGCCGCCTACCAGCCATACACTTTTCAACTCTTCAAACTGGTTATGGGGACGCAGGTACATCATCTGACCCAGATTATGCGCCATGTTAAACGTTGCTCCGCGGTACACATCCAGTTCATTCTCCCAATCGAGTGGAGTGAACAGCATACATTCTTCGATCCGGCTGCGAATATCTGCCAGCTCAGGAATACCTTCCATGCGCTTCAACATGGCCTCTTGCACATTTTCACGTTCTGCTTCCCAATCGATGCCTGCGGTAAGATTAGGCGTAGGCATGAGAACATATAAAGCGGATTTCCCTTCCGGTGCCAGCGTCGAATCGAGTCTGGAAGGGTTATGAATATATAGAGATGGATCGGCTGATAACATTTTGTGCTTTGTGATCTCATCCACGTTTAACCGGTAGTCCTCGGGAAAATAGATCGAGTGATGCGGCAGATCCACTCCACCATCCACACCCAGATACAGCATCGCTGTCGAGCAGGAGTACTTTTTGCGTTTCATTTTCTCCGGGGTATATTTCTTAAGTACGCCCGGTTCGAACAGATGGTTCACCGCATGTGCAAAGTCAGCGTTCACCACCACATGGTCCGCGTCGATGCGTTCACCGTTCTCAAGCAACACACCTTCTGCACGACCATTGCGAACGATGACCTGTTTCACCGGGGTGGAAGTATGTATGCGTCCTCCGTATTCTTCCACGACATCAGCCATGGCTTGGAAGATCCGATTCACGCCACCAATGGGGTGGAACAATCCGTAGTGATGCTCAATAAACGATAATATGGTAAAGGTGCCCGGACAATCCCAGGCAGACATACCAAGATATTTGGATTGGAATGTAAATGCCCAGCGTAGACGCTCATCTGTAAAATAGCGGGACAAGATCCCATAGACGGTGTTGTGGACATCAAGCTTAGGTAGAGCAGTTACCGCGTCTTTGCGTAGATAGTCAGTCAGCTTGCCAAACGGACGGCGCAGCAAAGGCATGACTTTGCCAAACTTCACTTCCTCTTCTTGCATGAACCGAAGGTAATTGTCTTCATTGCCCGGAAACAATTCCTTAATCTGTGCAGCTGTATCTTCCCGATTACGAGAAGGTGTGAACACCGTATCACCAAAGTTCAGTGCGTACAGCGGGGTTAGTTCTTTCATATGCACATAATCGGATAACTTGCGTCCCACGACGTCGAACATCTCTTCAATCAGCTGAGGCATCATCAAAAATGTTGCCCCCCGGTCGAATCGATACTCGCCCAGTTCCAATCTGGCAGAACGCCCCCCGATGACCGGCTGTTTCTCATACACATCTACTTCGTACCCCTGACCGGACAATAACATCGCTGCTGCAAGTCCACCCGGACCCGCGCCAATCACAGCTGCACGTTTGCGTTGTTGATTCGGTATCATGCCACTCACCTCTCTATGTAGGGAATTCCTATAGTTCTCTAGCCCCTAGCCTATTATTAAACCGCCCAAGAACACTTTAAGCGGTAACCAGCAAAAACATTATACAAATATAATACAAATATTATACGACCTTGTAAACCAAAAAATGACCCGTCGGTCAAAACACGTGAATACTCCATTCATAAACGCAAAAAAAACATCCCTTGATCACTTTCGTCAAAGGATGTCCTGTATACACTAGCTTATTCATTGAATAATAAGATATGTTTAATTATTCGCCTGTCCAAACCTCGCACCAGGTGGTCGATTTGCGAGATACTCACGTTCTATCCATGACTGCCAATCCGCTGAATCCTCTGGCATAATCCATTCCGGGTAACGAGCATGTTCTGCACGCTCATAGCCCTTTCCACCAAGTACAAAGCGAATATGTGGAAACTCGTTTTTAATTCGCTCTATAAGCTGATCACACCGTTCAAGAAGCCCTGGACTTGTGATCGAAAGGCAGACCAACTTGATCTTTTGCTCCCGAATAATCGGGAAGATGCCTTCTTCTGGCGTGTTCGCACCGAGATACAGTACTTCCGCTCCATTTTTACGCATAAAAAGAGAGAACAGCAGTAATCCAACCTGATGGTGCTCCCCTTCCGGACACAACGCCAGAACTTTGGGCAGATGCGGATAGATCGGGAACAGATGGAAAAACTGATAAAACCGCTGTGATATCAGCTGTGTCATGAAATGTTCCTGAGCCACCGAAGCCCTGCCTTGCTCCCATGCATCTCCAACCCGAACCAGTATGGGCACCAGCACATGATAGAACATCGAGTCATATCCATACATGGTGAAACCAAAATCAATCAGACCATTGGCACGTTCACCCTGAAAGTTGTAGAGCGAGTCATAGATCTGATCTGCCATGCGTGCGTAGGCTTCTTCCATCGTAGGCACCGGAGCCATGATCGGCGTGGGTATAGCTTCGGGCGGATTTAATTTGTTTACTTTCAGCATCCGTACCGCTTCCGAAATATTGGTCTGATGTAGCTCAACCTGTTCTTTCAACCAGCGCAGATCCGCAACATTCTCTTCGGTATACATTCGATAACCCGATTCCGTCCGCTCAGGGGTGACCGCACTATACCGATTCTCCCAAGCCCGGAGCGTCACCGTCGGGATACCGAGCATGGCAGCGACTTGTTTGATGGAATACACCTTATTACCCACTTTCTTTCCTAAATGTCCAGATTTCACAGGTTATATCATTGGTTCCCCGTCCTTGTCAGGCATATGAAAACCCTAACATTCTACAAAAATAATACACTCATTATACACAACGCTCAGACACCTGTCGATTGCATCCTGCCAATTTTGCCATATGCATTTTACCGCTACATTCGTTATGCTAGCGGGTTCTCCTGCGTCAACGTTATCATCCGTGTGGTAATAGAAGTCAGCAAGTATAGAAGGGGGAGTCCACCGTTGGTCTCATTACGCCGCCATACATCAGACCGCAAGTCTTCACGCGGCAAATTTCCATACATACGAACAGGAATCGTCCTATTGGTCCTATGGCTCATCGCCGTCATGCTCTATCAAACCTACAAACCATTACCAGCGGGCATTTCCTACGAAAGTCCGGAGTATCGGGTGGATCAAGTCGAGTTCCTGCATGACCTCACTTATCCTTCCTCCGACGGACAGATGCAGCACGAACAGCAGATTTTCCAGCGCATGATGCAAATTGTGGAGGAAGCAGAGCAATTTGTCCTGGTGGATATGTTCCTGTTCAATAATTATCAGCATAAGGGACAGAACTTTCCTCCCGTGAGTACTGAATTCACCGAAGCGCTGGTCGCCAAAAAAAATCAGCATCCTGATATGGACATCTGGTTTATTACTGATGAAGTAAATACCAACTATAACTCAGCACCTAATCCGTTGCTGGAACAAATGAAACAAGCAGGCATTCATGTGGTAATCACGGATGTGGACCCTTTGCGTGATTCAACTCCAGTATACTCTGCGGTCTGGCGGACCTTCTTCCAATGGTTTGGGCAATCTGGAGATGGCTGGATCAAAAACCTGATGGCCACGGATGGTCCGGATGTCACTGTGCGTTCCTATCTCAAGCTGCTCAATGTGAAGGCCAATCATCGCAAAGTTGTGGTTAGTGAGAAGACGGCGATTGTCTCTTCTGGCAATATCCATGATGCGAGTGCCTACCACTCGAATATTGCATTTGAAGTAACAGGTCCAATCATTGGCGATATTCTTCAGTCAGAGCAAGCTGTACTGGATATCTCAGGCGGAGGCCAGGTTCCAACCTACACGGACCCTTCCACGGATTCAAACACGGGAGACCTACGAATTCGCTATTTAACTGAAGGCAAGGTTAATGACGCCGTACTCCATGAGATCAATCAAGCTGGCAAAGGTGACACCTTATGGATGGGCATGTTCTATGTGGCCTCTCCGAAAGTGTTGGAAGCCCTGCTGGAAGCGGCAAAACGAGGAACCGAGATCCGGCTTGTACTGGATCCAAATGAAAATGCCTTTGGTCAGGAAAAGATCGGTATTCCGAACCGCCCTGTCGCTGCTGAATTGCATGATAAATCCGACGGTAAAATTCAGATCCGCTGGTATAACACCACCAAGGAGCAATACCACACCAAGATGATCTATCTTGCCAAAGCAACTGGTGATCATATTGTCCTCGGGGGTTCAACCAACTTCACACCTCGAAACCTGAATGACTACAATCTGGAAAATGATTTATGGATTGCTGCTCCTCCAGACAATAAGTTCACGCTTGATATCGCGAATTATTTCGAGCGTATTTGGAATAATAATGATGCCGAATTCACGTTAGACCTGGATGAGTTCCAGGAGAAGACTACGTTTTTGAAAGGTATCCTATATAAGTTGCAACTGATTCTGGGTTTTACAACCTTTTGATCAAAAACCACATTCATACCTGTTATATCCGCCTGTACTCTACTGTGCAGGCGGATATTTTCATCTTGACAGGGGATGTGAAGTGTGAAAATATAATTACCTAACGACCGTTAGGAAGGTGATCTGATGACTGCACAATCCATTCGGGATGCAGCCCTGTTCCATTTTGCCAGAGATGGCTATGAGGGGGCTTCTCTGAGAGCTATTGCTGATGAAGTCGGGATTAAAAAACCGTCCATATATGCACATTTCAGCTGCAAGGATGACTTGTTTTTACACACGCTATCGTTTGCTTTTCACGAAGTAACACGGCACACACTCGAATATTTCCGTGATCATGAGGATCTGCCATTGGAGCAGAGGCTGAAGGGCTTGCTGATCTGGTTCGAACAAGAATACAATGCCCATGCGTCAGCCCGCTTGATGCTGCGCAATTGTTTCTACCCACCCCTTTCTCTGTATGGCGAAGTGATGGATCAAGTGTATCCGTTTATCGATGGTATGGAACGTGCGCTGACTCGTTTGCTGCAACGGGCAATGCGTCATGGAGATATTCCGCCCATTCCTGCGGAACAGGCAGCCATTGCATTTATGACGTTCCTCGACGGGATTACCGTGGAGATTATCTATGGAAGTTCCCGTCGGTACAAGAGACGGTTGGAAGCATCCTGGCCTGTCTTTTGGCATGGCATTCATCATTTGAACGAAGAGGCACAAAGCGTTGTGCCGGAAGGAGATTTAACAACATGAACCGCAACTGGTTATATGTATTTATTGGTGGAATTATTGAGATTGTCTGGGTAAGCGGGCTGAAACATGCCTCGAATGCCTGGGAGTGGACTTTGACGGGGATTGCCATCGTGATCAGCTTTGGACTGATCATTGCCGCTTCCAAAAGGCTGCCTGTGGGTACGGTGTATGCCGTCTTTACGGGAATTGGTACGGCGGGCACCGTCCTTACGGAGATGGTACTGTTCGGTGAGCCGTTCCGGTTGGCCAAAGTATTGCTCATCGGGCTGCTGCTCTGCGGCGTAATCGGACTGAAGCTGGTTACGGATCAGCAAGAAGCCAAAGGAGGTGCAGTATAATGGCTTGGATGGCAATTGTAGGTGCAGGGATATGTGAAATTTTCGGCGTAATCGGTATTAATGGTGCTTCCACCAAGAAAGGATGGCCATATATCGTACTGATGCTGGTATCATTTGTGTTCAGCTTCTCGCTGCTGTCCTACGCCATGACGTCCATCCCGATGGGCACAGCGTATGCCGTGTGGACGGGGATCGGGACGGTCGGCAGTACGCTTACAGGCATGTTCCTGTTCGGTGAACGGAAAGAAGCGAAGCGTCTCCTGTTTATCGCGATGATTTTGGTGGCAGCCGTTGGTTTGAAACTGATCACATAATGGAACAACTGAATTACACTTTATAACTCCGATTCCAGTACCACTTTCTGATCGCTGTTATCCCCAGATTTCTTTGATTCCCTTTGAAGAGGGATAAATCCGGTGATAGCATATGCTTCCGAAGAAGCTTTCTTACAGAAAGCTTTAAGGCGAACACTTCGTTTCTTCAAGTCGGTTCTGCAATCTCCGGTATCGTGTACTTCTTAGCTTCCATTAGGATATCTATTAAATTTAGTAAAATAAAAAAGACGACTTCGATCAGGAAGTCGTCTTTTTTGGGATATGATATAGATAGGGAACCTCTTTATACTCTGCCACGTAAGAAAGGATGTTGTAATCATGAGAAAATTATTGGCACGCATGGGCTCTTATACAGGGTATGCCCTGCTGATCGGCATGGCCATCTTCTATCTCCTCGCGCTAGTCGCCATTATCATACTCGCCTTGTACGCCTTCACTGGAGGAGCCTAACTTAAACGTTCTTGATAGCAACACCCTATCGTACATACAGGCTACACTTTGTTACATGTTGTTGTTTTTCCCTTTGATCGTCCTCTTTCCTCCATATTAGTTTTCCAATTTACTCCCATTTGAATTCCTTCAACCAGATCGTTTATACTTGGTTTGACCTTAAAGTCAATTCAAGAACTCACAAGTTCCCTGATGAGGTGAATGCATCGTTAATGAACCCTATACATGAGATGAATGAGAAGAAAAAGCTCATCATTACTACAGCACTCAAGTTATTCTCATCCAAAGGCAGTGCTGCAACATCCATGCAAGAGATTGCCGAACTATGCGGGATGTCCAAAGGCAGCCTTTATATCATGTTCAAATCCAAAGAGGAATTAGAAGCCAGTACCCTGGAGTACTGCATGTACACACTAATGGACGAGATGACGCAGATTGAGCATGAAACCAGCCTCTCCTCGCGAGAACGCCTGCACAAGCAGATCGAAACACTGCTCATTCATGTAGCCGAATTCAAGGAATTTTTGCGGGTACAATTGCGAAGCATGATGATGGATGATGAACAGCAACGCAAGGAACAGTGCCATCCACAGCAAAGAGATCTGGAGATCCGTACCTTACATTGGTTTAAGGATAAGCTGGAAGAGCAGTATGGACGGGAGATTGAACCATATACGATTGATCTTATTTTGTTGACACACGGACTGTTCCTCTCCTATGTAAAAATCTGGTTTACAGAGATGCCATCTCTCACTGTTACCAAAATGGCAACAAACTTGCTGCAAATGATGGACTATGCCACACATGGATTTCTTAACCAGCGACCTGAGCCTTTGATTCCTCTGGAGGAATGGCCTGCCTGGATTACAGAGGCCCAACCAGATTCCACGGTGATGCGACATCCTATCCATATCATCAAACAAATGCAGGATATCGCCGTCTCCGATTTGCCCGCAGGGCAACCGAAGAATGATGCACTTGAAACCATTGCCATTCTCAGACAGGAGATGATGGAATTCACGCCGCGGCGTGCCATTATTCTAGGCATGATGCACAATCTGGAGAACGTAACTGCCATTCAACCCTTGCATTCCGAGCTTCAGCATATTTTGGATGCCATGTATAGCCGGTTCATCCCTGCTGACTCGTCACACACATAAACAGGAGAAACAGAGAGGAGAAGAAACCATCGTATGAAAGGTATTATTAATTTTTCCCTGAACAACAAGTTTGCGATCTGGATTCTGACAATCATCATCTCTTTCGCAGGTTTGTACAGCGGATTGACGATGAAGCAAGAGACCATTCCGAACATCAACGTACCGTTTCTGAATGTCACTGCCATTGATCCGGGGGCTGCACCGGAGGGAATTGTTGAAGATGTCACGAAGCCGCTGGAAGTAAAACTGCGGAATGTTGATGGCGTTAAGACGGTTACCTCCACTTCCATGGAGAATGCAGCATCCATCACACTCGAATTTGATTATGGAACAGATCTGACCAACGCGACGGCAACCGTTCGTGAGGCACTCAATGAAGTACAACTGCCTGACAGCGTACAGAAGCCGACCATTTCCAAGTTCAGCATTAACTCTTTCCCGGTTGTATCTCTAAGCCTGTCCGACAAGGACGGTGGTGACCTGGAACAATTGACACGACTGGTTGAATCGGATATTCAGCCTGCACTCGAAGACATTGACGGTGTAGCTCAGGTTCAGGTTTCCGGTCAATATGTAAAAGAAGTTCAATTGAAGTTTGATCAAGCCAAAATGGCCGAGCTGGGCCTAACGGAAGATACGGTAAACGGCATCGTTCAAGGTTCATCCATTCGTGTTCCCCTGGGACTGTTCGAACTGGATAAATCCCAGAAAGCCGTTGTCGTAGATGGCAACATCGTCAACATCGATGATCTGAAAAACCTTGCCATTCCAGTTGTACCCGGCGGTGCCGGCGCTTCTGCAGGCAATGGTTCAGGTGCAGCCCCACAAGGATCTGGAGCACCAACAGGTGAAGGCTCGGCTGGCGGAGCAGGTCAAGCTACCGCTCCTGGCTCTGCCCAAGGAACAGACCCGGCCGCAGGCCAAGCAGCTGGCGGTAATGCCAGTGCGGGTAGCCCTACAGGTGCTGCCAATGCGCCTGGTATTCCAACTGTAACACTAAGTGAAATTGCCAAGATCGAAGTCATCGGTCAAGCGGAATCCATTTCCCGGACAGACGGCAAGGAATCCATCGGTATTTCCGTTGTAAAATCCAATGACGCCAACACGGTTGATGTCGTGAATGCAGTCAAAGACAAAGCGGAAGAATTGCAGAAGCAGTTCAAAAATGCAGATCTGACTGTACTGCTTGACCAAGGTAAACCGATCCAGGACTCGGTGAACACGATGCTGGGCAAAGCTGTTTTTGGTGCTTTGTTTGCTATCCTGATCATCTTGCTGTTCCTGCGTAATATTCGTTCAACCATTATCTCCATAATCTCGATCCCGCTCTCCTTGCTCATGGCATTGACTGCGCTCAATATAATGGATATTACCTTGAACATGATGACACTGGGTGCCATGACGGTTGCCATCGGACGGGTTGTCGATGACTCCATCGTGGTTATCGAGAACATCTACCGCAGATTAACACTCAAAGGTGAGAAACTGAAAGGTCGTGAACTGGTTCGCGAAGCAACGCGCGAGATGTTTGTGCCAATCCTTTCTTCCACAATCGTAACGATTGCGGTATTCCTGCCACTGGCATTGGTAAGCGGTATGGTGGGCGAGCTGTTCCTGCCATTTGCATTGACCATGGTATTTGCCTTGCTGGCATCCCTGATCGTTGCCATTACCATCGTGCCGATGCTTGCACATTCCCTGTTCCGTAAAGGACTCAAGAACAAGCAGAATCACGAAGAAAAACCAGGCAAGATGGCGGAAGGTTACAAACGCCTGCTGAACTGGACACTATCACACAAACTCATCACAGTCAGTATTGCAGTGATCCTGCTGGTCGGCAGTTTGTTCCTGTACCCATTCATCGGTGCAAGCTTCTTGCCGGAACAACAGGATAAATATGTGACCATTACGTACAGTCCACAAACAGGAGCTTTGCGTGAAGATGTAGAAAAAGAAGCACTCGTTGCAGAGAAGTGGTTGCTGAAACAACCGGGTCTGGAGAAAATGCAATATTCCATCGGCGGAAGTAACCCACTGAGCAGCATGGGTGGCGGTGGTTCCAACTCGGCCCTCTTCTATATTGAATATAACGAAGATACAAAAGACTTTACAAAAGTGAAAGAACAACTAGTAGAAGGTCTGAAAAAAGAAGTTACCGTAGGAACCTGGAATGAGCTCGACATGTCCGGCGGTCTGGGTGGCAGTGGCCTGAGCCTATCCATCTATGGCGATAATGTAGAGCAACTCAAACCTGTATCGGACGAAATTCTGAAACTGGTTGAAGCGGATACGGATAATTTTGAAAAAGCAGATACGACTCTCGCTGACACCTACGGGCAGTATACGCTCGTGGCAGATCAGGAGAAATTAAGTTCCCTGGGCTTGACTGCAGGCCAACTGGCTATGGCACTGAGTCCGGCACGCGAACGTCCTGTGCTCACGGAAGTCGATATTGATAACAAAACGTATAAAGTATATGTAGAGACCGACGATAAAACATTCAACAGCATTAATGAGATTGAGGATGAAACCGTCACTTCACCGCTTGGCATCGAAGTACCGATTAAAGATGTTGCCAAAGTGGAAGAAGGCACATCCCCGAACTCCATCATGCAAATTGATGGTAAGGTGGTTGTACAAGTGACAGCCAACATCCTGGCTTCGGATGTAACGAAGGCTTCAAGTAGCTTACAGGCTGAGATCGACAAGTTGGATCTGCCTGACGGCGTTGAAGTGAAGTTCGGCGGTACAACTGAACAGATTAATGATACCTTTACTCAGCTTGGTCTCGCCATGCTGGCAGCCATCGCCATTGTGTACTTCGTGCTTGTTGTAACGTTCGGCGGCGGTTTGGCACCATTCGCCATCCTGTTCTCCCTGCCATTTACGGTGATTGGTATTATGGTAGGTCTGTTCATCGCTGGGGGTACACTTGACGTCTCCGCTATGATGGGTGGACTGATGCTTATCGGGATCGTGGTCACCAACGCCATCGTGTTGATCGACCGTGTTATTCACAAGGAAAAAGAGGGTATGCCTACCCGTGAAGCCTTGCTGGAAGCCGGTGCAACACGTCTGCGTCCAATTCTGATGACCGCTCTCGCAACCATCGGTGCCCTGTTGCCACTGGTTACGGGTCTCGAAGAGAGTGCGGGTATCATCTCCAAAGGATTGGGAATTACCGTAATCGGCGGTCTGATCAGTTCCACGCTGCTCACGCTGGTTATCGTACCGATTGTGTATGAGTTCCTGATGAAATTTAAAAAGAAAAGAATCGAAGATTAAGAAGTAGTTGATCGTGCTCATGTAACGGTTCGATTACATCTTAAATACAGACTATACGCTCTAACCTCTCGCCCCTTAGCACATATTGGAATGATTGAATTCCGATGTAATGCTAAGGGGCTTTTTTATGTAAATTCAAACGAGATATCGACTACTTCAGGAGCATATGCCTCGCTCTCATTGGAGTAGAGAATCCGTCACATAGACTGACATAGAAACACATCTTTTTAATCAAAATCACAAAAAGAAGAGACCTATTTGTCATTTAAAACAAATGAACGTGAGATTTTAGCCCACCGGCTGTAAATGGAATTATAATATGGATTAATTATGCAAGTTGACGGATTCCAGACTCCAGATAGATCACATGTTATTGGGGAAGGACGGTGGTTGTGTGGGGGAGACAACGCTTCATATTCAAGTCAGAGACATGTTAAAACGACCCGTGTTTCGTAAGGCAGAAATCTTGGCCAGTGATCGTGCGCTGGAGCGGTATGTTCGCTGGGTTCATATCATGGAGGTTCCTGAGGTAGGGGACTTGCTCAATGGCGGGGAATTGGTGCTGACGACAGGCATTGGCTGGCAGGAAGGTGAGCAGCATGGTCTGTCTTTTCTGCGTCAGTTAATTGCACGTGGGGCTGCCGGACTCTGCATGGAGCTGGGGGATCACACCAAATCGCAACTCGGTGCGATGAAAGAAATTGCAGTCGCCGCGGATTTCCCGCTGATCTGGTTCCACGAACAAGTCCGTTATATTGATATTACGCAAGACCTGCATTTCACCTTGATTCGTAGTCATCAGCGGATGATTGCGGAACTCGATAGTCTCACCACCTCCTTTAACCAACTTCTTCTGAATGGAGATGGCGTACAACCTCTTCTTCGATTATTGTCACGAACAACCGGATGTGCCGTGGCATTATATCCACTTGAAGGGGAAGCAAGTGCCGTTCCCTATCGCTCTCCAGAGCAGCTGGAGACTCGTCGGCAGGATTGGTTTTTGCAGCGGGAACATTTGGCGGGAGAAGTTATTCCGAATATAATGCGGCTGTCAGATAACACATTGCATGCACTCAGCATGCCTGTTCAGGCGTTAGACTACACCTTTGCCGACCTTGTGCTGATGTATCAAAAGCCGACGGATCAAGATTCAAGCATACCGATCAAACCATCGGATGAATTCGTCATTCAGGCACTGGAACGGTGCGCGGCCGCGATTGCCCAGGACTGGATGCGAACCAAATACATGGAAGAGAAACGCCGCTACAAAGAAGATATGTGGGTCATTGACTGGCTTAACGGACATCACTCCACGAAGGAAATCCATGAATATGTATCCACCGTTAATCCCCTTCTCGCAACGAGCAAAGCCACGATTATCTTATTTGACAGCAACCCCTCATATACAGACAGCCTCAAACTTCAGAAATTATTGATCCAACGCAACATCGTTGCCCGTTCCGTGTTCGCTCGGGAGAATTTCACACTCTACAGCACCGTTCTGAATCACCAGATCATTCTTATCATTCTCGACCCACTACCTGGATCTCAGCGCAAAAGCAGTCTCTGGCGCTGCATCGAACAGCTGCAGCAGCACGAGCAGGAACAGACCCACTATCTCTTCTCAGGCTTGATCGGTATCGGTCATAACTGCACAGACCTCTCCCGTCTCAAAGATAGTCTGGAATCCGCAAAGGAGACACTGCGAATTCAAAAGGACATCGGTGTGATGCAACAGCCCTTTTACAGTAATCTTCATTGTTACCGCATCATCGCCAGTATGAAGCAAAGCGGCAGTCTGGATGATTTCATTGAAGAATATCTGGGGCCGCTCATCCGTTACGATGTAGAGAAAGGAGGTCAGTTGCTGCGCACACTCAAACAATATTTGATCCTGTGCTGCTCTAAGCAAGAGACGGCCACCGCTCTATATATCGTCAGACAGACGCTGTATCACCGTTTGGACAAAATCGAAGCACTTTTGGGAGAAGACTACATCCTCCCCGAGAAAAGGGTCGCGATCGAACTTGCCATCTACGCCTATGAGTACGTTCATGGGCCAATCGCATGAGGAACTCCAGCATCGTCTAAGCTCCCCGCTGCTCCTGAAGCTGGCGAATCAGGATGTGACTGAACCACTTCCGTCCAGACGCCGTGCCCACGTATTGCTCTTGTTTCTCTTCGGGAAGATCCGGGTGCTCCCATATGACGTGAGCACCCTCCAGATGTTCCCGTACCGCATAGATCCGATAACCCTGTGCAACCATTCGCTCTATGGCGACCCTCTCGGCCTCAAACACATCATGATCCGACATCAGCTTCTCCCTCCATTCACTGCCGTCACAGGCTGTTTCATCGGTATGGGTGCACCTGAATCATACTTGTTGCGCTTCACATATTGTCCTGCCCCTGCTGTTCCGTCATACTGCCGATCTCGAATGACATACTCCCCGCGGCACAACACTGTCACCGGACAACCCTGTACCTGCATGCCTTCAAATGCACTGTAATCCACATTCATATGATGCGTATCTGCCGAGATCACCCTGTTTACAGAGGGGTCAAAAATAACGATATCCGCATCTGTCCCTACAGCCAGAGTCCCTTTCTGCGGAAATAATCCAAACAACTTGCTCGCTCTTGTTGAACATAGATCGACCCACTGATTGAGCGTAATCCGCCCCTTCACTACACCTTCCGAATACAGAATACTGAGGCGATCTTCGATGACAGGCCCACCGTTCGGAATTTTGCTGAAATCATCCTTGCCCAGGTCCTTCTGCCCTTTGAAATTAAACGAGCAATGATCAGAGCCAATCGTCTGCAACTGACCGCTTTTCAGTGCGTTCCAGAGTACTTCCTGATGCGCTGCTTCCCGTAGTGGTGGGGACCAGACATACTTTGCACCCTCGAAGTCCGGCTGATCCATGATCGACTGATCCAACGTCAAATACTGAGGACAGGTCTCCCCCCAGATTCGGTAACCCATTTCACGCATGCGCGCAATCTGCTCCACCGCTTCTGCACAGGTTACATGCACCACATACAACTGTGAATCCGCAAGTGCAGCCAACCGTGCCGCCCGACCTGTCGCTTCTCCCTCCAGCATGGATGGACGAGTCAGCGCATGATGAATCGGCTCCGTGCGCCCTTCGGCGAGCGCTTGTCGAACCAGCAGGTCAATAACATCTCCGTTTTCGGCATGCACCATGACGAGTGCGCCATACTCTTTTGCCTTTTGCAACGTCTGGAAGAGAATCCCGTCATCGGCCTGAAACTGGTTTTTATACGCCATGAACACCTTAAAGGATGACACACCCTCTTCTTCAATGATCTGCGGCAACTCTTCCAACACCTGATCATTCATCTCCCCGATCATCAGATGGAAACCATAGTCGATGACGGCTTTACCCTCGGCTTTGGCATGCCACTCCTGGAGGGATTCGATTAATGGACGGCCTTTTTGTGTCAGGCAGAAATCAATGATCGTTGTTGTACCACCAAAGGCTGCCGCTGTTGTTCCCGTCGCAAAATCATCTGCCGTTACCGTTCCACCAAATGGCATATCCAGATGCGTATGCGGGTCGATACCGCCAGGAATAACATAACAGCCTGAAGCGTCCACAACTTCCATATGTTCATCCGGGGTAAGCCCGATGCCAATCTGTGTGATTTTACCCTTTTCGATCAAAATATCTGCTTCAAAGGTATCTGACGCTGTCACCAACACACCGTTACGAATCAATTTGCGGGTACTCATGATATCGCCTCCTTGGTTGATTGATCTCTAACCGATTGCAGCATGGCAATTGCAGACTGACGTTCATTCCAGGTTACAGGTTCCTGCTCAGGCACAAGCTCCACCATCTCAATCGCCCCATCCACCGGGCAAACGATCGAACACAGATTACAGCCAACACAGTCCTCTTCCACCACTTCCAGATAGGAGCCAGACGGGTCGGTCAACATATCAATACACTGATGCGAGGTGTCCTCACAAGCAATATGGCATTTGTTGCAATTGATGCAGATATCGCGATTGATGCGGGCGACCACTTTGTAGTTCAGATCGAGATTGCCCCAATCCGAGTAACGCGGAACCGTCTGACCTACCAGTTCTGCTACGCTGCTCAGACCCTTTTCGTCCAAATAATCGTTCAAACCATCAATCATGTCCTCCACAATGCGGAATCCATGATGCATCGCTGCGGTACATACCTGGACCCCTGTAGCACCCATGAGCAAAAACTCTGCCGTATCCCGCCAGTCGGATATGCCACCAATCCCCGAGATCGGCACACCCACCTCCGGATTACGTGCGCACTCGGCAACCATGTTCAGTGCAATGGGCTTCACCGCTGGGCCGCAGTATCCGCCATGTGCTCCTTTGCCCCCTACATGCGGCACGGTATTCCACGAATCCAGATCCACACCTGCCAGGGAGTTAATGGTATTGATCAGAGAGATCGCATCCGCGCCTCCTCGTACAGCTGCCCGGGCGGTCGCCGTAATATCCGTGATATTCGGCGTGAGCTTCACAATCACCGGTGTGGTTGCCACTTCCTTCACCCACATCGTCTGTAGTTCGACCAAGTCAGGTTGCTGACCAGAGGCGGCTCCCATACCACGTTCAGCCATGCCATGCGGGCAGCCAAAATTCAGTTCCAGACCGTCGACGCCGACGGCTTCCACCTTTTTCACAATCTCATGCCACTTCTCCCGCGTAGGTTCCACCATCAGTGAAGCGACAACCGCGCGATCCGGGAAGCGCTTCTTGGTCTCGGCAATCTCCCTCAGATTCACTTCCAGCGGACGATCGGATATCAATTCAATATTGTTAAACCCCGCCACCCGCTGTCCACCGAAATGAACTGCCGCAAAACGCGAGGATGTATTGATAATCGGCTCACCCAGTGTCTTCCACACCGCGCCGCCCCAGCCCGCTTCGAACGCACGCTGAACCTGATACCCCGTATTGGTCGGTGGTGCAGAAGCCAACCAGAATGGATTGGGTGATCGAATACCTGCTAGATTAATGGATAAGTCAGCCATAACGATCCCTCCTTGGTGTTGTTTGAACTTATTAGTTACACTGGACACTCCGCTTCTTCAGATTGCTGCTGTCCTCTCCGTTTCGTGTAAAAATTTAGTTCAATTCATATCGTTAGCACTGGATATTTGGTCGCAGTCATGACTTCTGCGTAGTAACGGTGTTGCTGGATAGCACCTGTAATCTAACGAACCGTACACCTCTTATTTGACTCATATGCAGCAATTTCAAAATCTAACGAATCGTAGAAAGCTTATTGGGCTGTAATAGCTTATTTCGGCTTTATTTCGACGGTTTTTTATCAAAATAAGACGTGTGAGATTCGTTAGATTTTTCAATCCTCCATAATTGCCACTATAAGGTGTGCAGGGTTCGTTAGCGCGTCAGGGATGCGAGGATGCGAGGGTTCGATGCATACCAGACCTCTTGCTCAGATCTACACCTCATCTCTCTAGCCGTCCCTGGCGTCCTCCCACCCGTACTCTTTCCTCGCACCCTTTCATTGCACACTTTCCGTGCTCTTTACTTCCCTTTCCTTCCTCACCACTCACGCCGTCTCTTCCACCTGTCCGGGCAATGCCTTCATGACTGCGGCGGCGGCCAACTTACCTTGCTGTGCAGCCGAGACAACCATCGCCTCACCCTGGCCCTGACCAAAAATAACATCTCCTGCCGCATAGATCTGAGGATGCGAGGTACGGTACGTATGCGGCTCAATCTCGACGACGCCCCAGTGGTGACGCAGTCCAAACGCTTCGATTAATGGTAATAAACGATGCTGTCCAATCGCCCGAATGACCGTATCACATTCAATCATGAACTCCGATCCCTCCACGGACACAGGCAATGCACGCCCACCTCCAGGCGGAGTAATCAGTTCCATTTTCACACATTCTACAGCCTGAACCCGACCGTTCTCGTCTCCGATAATACGCTGCGGCATCGTAAACCAGCGGAATTCCACCCCCTCCTGCTTGGCAAACGTATATTCAAACGCATACGCCGTCATCTGGCTTTCCCCGCGCCGATATAACATCTGCACCCGCTCGGCACCCAGACGCACCGAACAGGTCGCTGCATCTACCGCCGTATTGCCCGCGCCAATCACGGCGACCTTCAGACCATTCAGTGCCGGCGGAACACCCTGCTTCGTAGACTCCACCAGTTCAATCGCATCATAGACACCTTCCAGTGTCTCTCCTTCAATGCCCAACATGGGCACCGATCCCATGCCGCAAGCCAGAATGACCGCTTCATGTTGCTCCAGCAACTGCGTAGCAGGAATATCTACACCAATGCGCACCCCGTAACGGATCTGCACACCCAGCGCTTCCACCTGCTCCACTTCCCATAACGCAACCGATTCGGGCAGACGGAAGGATACGATGCCGTACGTGTTTAGCCCACCGCCTTTGGGTTTGGCTTCATAGATCGTCACCTCACACCCTGCGCGCCCCAGTTCACGTGCCGCCGATAGTCCCGCTGGCCCCGCTCCCACAACAGCGACGGTTCTCCCATTGGCAGGTGCCGCCTGGAATAACGGCTCATTCTTCGCCCGCGCCCAGTCGGTGGCGTAACGCTGCAAGTCACCAATGCGAATCGGCTTCGACGATTCATTTAGCACACACGCGCCTTCACACAGTTCCTCTGTGGGGCACACGCGTGCGCAGCTGGCTCCCACCGGATTCGCATCCATGATGGTGCGGGCCGATCCTTTCAGGTGCCCTGTTGATATTTTGCTAATAAAAGAAGGGATATTAATGTCGGTTGGACAGGCCTTGATACAAGGTGCATCGTAACAGTACAGACAGCGGTTCGATTCCTCCATCGCTTCTTTTCCTGTCATGGCGGGTTTCATCTCGGCAAAACGACTCTCCCACCCATAATCGGATAACGTTGTTCCTGAGCTGTTCATCAATGTCGTGCACCTCCTGGAGAATGATCTACGCTATCTCAAACTCGAACAAACTTGCGTGCATTATACGTTCCACCCCGCTGACAGAATCACTTACCGATCACGTGTTGCCGCTTCCTACAGACTAACCAGATGTTCGTACGTTTCCGGCCTGCGATCGCGGTAGAACTGCCATACATTACGCACCTCACGAATCATCTCCGTATCCATCTCGCCAATGACGACCTCATCCTGATCCCGACTGCCGATCGCTACCATTCTGCCTCGTGGATCGACCAAGTACGACTGCCCATAAAATTCACCCATGTTCCACGGCGCTTCCACGCCGACCCGGTTGATGGCTGCCACATAATAGCCGTTAGCTACTGCGTGAGCGGGTTGTTCCAGTTTCCACAGATATTCCGATGTACCTGCAACCGTAGCGGACGGATTGAACACAATCTCCGCCCCTGCCAGCCCGAGCAATCGTGCCCCTTCCGGAAAATGACGATCATAACAAATGTACACACCCACTCTGGCGTAGGCCGTATCAAATACCGGAAACCCGAGGTTGCCTGGTTTGAAATAATACTTTTCCCAGAACCCATTCGTACCCTCACCTGCTTCCACATGCGGGATATGATGTTTGCGGTATTTGCCCAGATACGTACCATCTGCATCAATAACGGCTGCCGTATTGTAATACGAAGCAATGCCCTCCACCTCGTACACCGGCAAAATAATCACCACCGCAAGCTCCTTCGCCAGCTCCTGAAAAATCTTGGTAGTAGGTCCTTCCGGTACCGGTTCAGCGGATGCATACCATTTGGGATTCTGCTCTGTACAAAAGTACGGTCCATAGAATACTTCCTGCAACCCGATGATCTTGGCCCCTCTTGCAGCAGCTTCACGGACCAACGTGATGTGCTTCTGAACCGCAGCCTCTTTGTGAACTTCAACGGGAGCCGAACCTTCAATCTCATGTGAAGCCTGGATTAATCCGATGCTGATTTTGCCCATATTGTCACAACGCCTCCTCAGGTAAAATGGTTGGTTGGTTCACTCCACCGCACATCCTTCGAATGGTTCGATACAGCACTTCCGTGCCAAGTCCAATATCCTCCGGAGAGGAATATTCGCTGGGATGATGACTGATGCCGTCCTTGCTGCGGACAAAAATCATGCCATAATCACACACACGCGAAAGGGCCAACGCATCATGGAACGGACCACTCATCAGTTCTGGTAAAGTAATCCCGATCTCTTCCGCAGATGAACGAATTACTGACTTGATTAACTCTGCACAATACCTTGGCTCACTGTTCGTATCCTCGGTCAGCGAATACGTTAGACCATATCGGGAACTCACGTCATCCAAAATGTTCATCAATCGGACTTCCAGCCGGTTCCTGCGTTTCATCTCCATGTCTCGTAAATCCACCGTGAAGCTGACTTCCTCCGGGATGATATTACGCGAATCCGGAAACACCCTCAGACTTCCTACCGTACCTACAGTTGGAGCTTCCGGGTCTTCTCTCACCATATCGTCAAAAGCGGAAATAACTCTGGCGCTGCCTGCCAAAGCATCATGTCGCATGCTCATTGGAACGGAGCCGGCATGACCCGCCATACCTTTCATCGTAACCGTAAGCCACAGCGGGCCCGAGATGCCCGTCACCAGACCCACAGGAGCATTCAATGCTTCCAGTACCGGTCCCTGCTCAATGTGCAGCTCCAGATAACTGCCTATGGAACCTGGCGGATAGATCGCTTCTTCAAAATCCGAAGGAGAACAGCCGAAGGTTTCCAGCGCCTCCCGGCGGGTCACTCCGTTTTTATCCTGCCGCTCCAGTTCGCCTTCTTCCAACCGACCGGTTATACCACGTGAGCCGAACAGGCCTTTGTTAAAACGGGAACCCTCTTCATCGCAAAAGGCAATCACCTCAATCGGCATGCGGGGCTGAATGCCATATTCGATCAGGCATTGCACGGCTTCGAGTGCGCCTAGCACCCCAATCGCTCCATCATATCGACCGCCATACGGCTGAGAGTCGATGTGGGAACCAATCATGAGAATCGGCAGTGCCTGATCCGCACCTTCCAGACGACCAATCAGATTGCCGAAGGGGTCAAGTCGCGTCGTCAGACCGGCCTTTTCCATCCACAGACGAACCTGTATGATGCCGTCCATATCTTCCGGGGTCAGGGCAAGTCGACAGACGCCCGTGTCCGCTATTCGGCCAATACGTGACAACTGCTCAATTCGCTCATTCAGCCGCAGCTGATTAATGACTTTGCCTGTTGTGGTCTGCATCGTCCCTCACCTCCTTGCGAATAGTTATCACGTCATGTGTTGAAACACTTTATTTTGCTGCCAACACTTCTGTCGTACTTGTCGTACAGTGCGTTCTCATCCATATCCAGTTACTAACTCGCATCCAGACTTCGCAACGCAGCGAGCAAACTTCCTGCGATCAGGTCCAGTTCTTCCTCGGTGGTGACAAACGGCGGGGAGATCGTCAAAATATTCGCAAACCCTGGCACGGTATCTCCGTTCTTGCCGATCAGAATACCATCCCGCTTACAACTGGCGAGCACCTTCATCACTTTATCCGCTTCCGCAGGAGAACCATCCGCTTCAATCAACTCCACCCCGCAGGCGAATCCGAATGAACGGATGTCCCCCACCACGGACAACTCCAGCAATGGTTCAAGCTTCTCACGAAGCAGGTATCCCAGTTCCTCCGCACGGCTGACCAGATTCTCTCGTTCCAGGATTTCCAGATTCGCCAGCGCTACCCGACAGGACACCGGATTTCCACCAAATGTATTCACATGACGAAAATGCGCATCCGGTCCGGGTTCCCGGAACGTGTCATACAGATCGGCTCGCACCGCCGTTGCTGATAGCGGTGAATACGCACTGGTCATGCCTTTTGCCATCGTCACAATATCTGGCTGTACACCATAGTTCTGATGACCAAACTTCTGCCCCGAGCGGCCAAAACCACAGATGACCTCATCGACAATGAGCAGCACGCCATAGCGCTGACAGATCTCTTGCACGGTGCGCATATAATCCGGCGGAGGAACAATCATGCCACCCCCTGTGATCACCGGCTCCATAATCACTGCGGCAACCGTCTCAGGACCTTCCCAGCGAATCACCTCTTCATAGATGGTTGCACATTCGAGTCCACATCCATCTTTGTTTCGTCCAAACGGACAGCGGTAACAATAGGGTGGAGGAACATGAGAGAAACCTACACCGAGCGGCTCGTATTTGATCTTGCGGGCGGCTTGCCCGGTGGCGCCCAGTGCCCCCATAGAGTTACCGTGATAGGCACGGTGACGGGAGATGAATTTGTGCCGAGTAGGCTCACCATTCTGATGGTGATACTGACGGGCTATTTTGAAAGCCACCTCATTCGCATCTGAACCCGAGTTGGAGAAGAAGATTCGATACTCCCCCTCCAACCAGTCATTCAGCTTCTCTGCCAGCAAAATCGCCGGTTCGTGACTCTGCGTCATCGGTACATAAGCGAGTGCTTTCATCTGTTCGTAGGCACTTCTTGCAATTTCCTCACGGCCATGCCCCACATTCACACACCATAGTCCAGACATCGCATCCAGATAACGTGTACCATCCTGATCAGTGATCCAACTGCCCTCCCCACTTACCGCAATCATCGGATGATCGTTATGAGGCGAGATGTGATGCCATACGTATTTGCGATCCTTCTCCAGCCATTCTTCCTTCGTACCGCCAAGCGGCTGAGGTTGCTGATCCACAGAACTCATTCGTCATCCTCCTCCACACGCTTATTTCACTGCTTCTTCATAGATGCTTTTCTCCAGCGCTTCATCCAGGTTGGCGGCTTTTTTGATCAATCCATAATTCAGTGCAATATCCGCAGTTCGGGTAAATGACTCATCCACAAAGCTGCCGACTTGCTGCTCTGTAAATCCTTCCGGCCGAATCAGCTTTGCAATCTCTTCAAGCATCGTGACCTGATGTTCACGAGTGGTGCTGCCCTCCGTCACATTACTCATCACGATATCCACCGTCTCATTCTGATTATCGATGGCGTAATTCCAGCCTTTCAGAATGGCACGGGTCACTTTGACCGCAAGCTCACGGTTGTTGTCTACCCAATCTTTCTTGGCAATCAGCGTATCCTCCAGCATGCCAATACCAGCATCTTCAATATTGAACACATCCAGATCCGATTCTTTCATTCCACTTTCCAGCACCACGTGGTACTCGTTATAGATCGTTGCTGTCGCCACATCTACCTGGTCATTGAAAAACTGATCCATCGTGAACCCCTGCTTCACCAGTTCAATGTCTTTCTTCGGATCCAGGCCGTTCTTCTCCATGAACGCGAGCACCTGAAATTGCTGGCTGCCAAACCAGGTACTAACCTTCTTGCCTTTCATCTGAGCGGGATCGGTAATACCTAGCGACTTCTTGGCGATCAAGCGATAACTACTCTTCTGTGAGATCTGGGCAAGCGAGACAAGCGGCAGACCGTTATCCCGACTGACCAGCAAACTGTCTACACCCGTAATGCCCACATCGGCCGCGCCATTGACCACCTGCTGCTCAATCACGATATCCGGGCCACCCGGAATAATCTCGGCATCAATGCCTTCATCTGCAAAAAAACCTTTTTCCTTCGCTGCATAGATCCCGGCAAACTGCGCCTGCGGCACCCATTTCAGTTGAATTTTCACTTTGGTTAAGGGTTGATCTGCTTCTCCCGCCCCTCCTGAACTCGCAGCAACAGGCTCAGCCGCCGGCACAGACTTCGTAGAACATGCACCCAGCATCGTAACAACCAACAGGACCAATACCAGCAAACCCGGCTTCAACGTTTTGTACATGTACAGAACAACCCCCTGTTTATATACGATTTTTCAATCATCAGTCCGTGTTCAAAAAGTCTGGTTTTCAGTACCAAGAAGAGGGAATGAAGCTAGAAATGGAGTAGCACGTTAGTGATCTGTGCGTGCACGATTCCACGGAATGAGTCGCTTTTCTGCCAGGACAACCGCTTCATACAACACAATGCCGAGCGCGGCGGCGATGACAATGCAGGACCAGGCCAAAGGCATGTTTGCCAGTCGAATCTGATCCGAGAGCAAGTACCCCAGCCCCTGGGAAGCGATGAAAAATTCACCCACAATGGCCCCGATAATACTGGTCGACATGTTGATCTTCAGACCGGCGAAGAGGGAAGGCAGCGCATGAGGCAGTCTCAGTTTCCAAAAAAACTGCATCCTGCTCGCGGCAAGGCCACTCAGCAGATCACTGTACTGCGGCTGAATGGAAGTCAGCCCTTTGAACAGACTGACGGCCATAGCGGCCATTGTAATCACCGTGACAACAGCAATACGGGACCATATCCCGTCACCGAACCAATTATTCATAATCGGGGCAAGAGCCACGATCGGAACAGCGTTCAGTGCCGACAGAACCGTAACCGCTGCCCTGCCACTTGTGGGAAAGAATGATGCACCTGCTGCCGCCAGAGCGCCCAACAGGGAACCGAGCAGGAATCCCCCCAGCATTTCCGTTCCGCTGTACATTGCGTAACGAAAGAGCATATTGGCATTTTCCTGAATGGATATCGCAATCGCGGAAGGAACAGGCAGTTGGTAACTTTCCAGCGAGAATATCCAATGAAACATCCTGAGCTGCCAGAGAGCGAGAAACATCACCCCTGCACCCCAAGGAAGCATGTTCAGTACAATCGAGCGCCCACGAACGCTGGTATACAGTCTGGCCTTTCCGGCTTGTCCCGGATGTGCATGAATTTCCGTTCCGGGAGCAGATGTCATCTGTGAACCAGTGAGTGGTGCAGCCGCGCCATTGATCGCAGCAATTGCCACACCTTCGTCCTGCTTCCGATGCATAACTCTACCTTCACTCATGTGGCATTGCCTCCTTTGGCCCTGAATTCAGGCTGCCAGGGGGTCAGCCAACGTTCGGCCAAACTAATGACCAGATACGAGATCAGGCCAATGCCAATGCTAAGCATGATGGTGGCCCAGAACATGCCAACTTGGGCATGGCCGTAATATAACGAACTGACCATCAGGACGCCGAGTCCATCGGGAGCTCCCATCAATTCCACAACGATGGAGGAGGTCACCGCCAGCGGAGCAGCTATTTTCATACCAGAAAATAGTCCCGGCAGTGCTGAGGGCAGCAGGCATTTGATATATCGTGCAGTTAGTGAAGCTCCACAGGAACGCATCAGTTCCAGGTGCTCTGGTGCTGCACTTTTCAATCCTTTTAACGTATGGATGATGATCGGGAAGAAAGTTACGTACGCCGCCATAACAATCCGCGCCCATTCCGCGTTGTGGATGATGCCGTACACAATTGGTGCGAGACCAATAACCGGAACCATCTGTGAGGAGACTACATATGGCGATAACGTGCGCTCCAGCCAGACAGCCGCGCTCATGAGCAGCGCCAAACCCAGACCCAGCAACGTTCCCCCTGCAAAACCAATGGCTGCATTGCCAAACGTGACAGCCCCCTGCTCTGCGAGCGTACCCGAGTAACGAAACAACGCTGCAAGCACATCGTGCAGATATGGAAGGCGAGACACTGCCTGCTGGGGTGACAAGAACAGTTGGAGTATCCAGGCGATTCCTTCCCACAGCACCAATATGGCCATAATCCAGATGACGACCCAGGATCGATATCCCGGTCTAAAGAACTGCAGAGACATGAGATTCATCACGCTCCTCGTAGAAGCAGTTGCGGATGGTCGTAATCATGTGGTAGAAAGCTTCCGTTTCTCTCAGTTCACTATGACGTTCGGAAGGCAGATTGACGGAATGAATGGAATGTACTTGCCCCGGATGTGCCGAGAGTACGATAATCCGGTCGGACAGAAATACGGCTTCGGGGATGCTGTGTGTGACAAAGAGGAAGGTCTTGCCGGTTGAGCGCTTGATCTCAAGTAGCTCCAATTGAAGTTTCTCTTTTGTGAATTCGTCCAGGGCCGAGAAGGGTTCATCCATGAGCAGCAGTGGCGGATCAAGCGCAAGGGCACGGGCAATGGACACACGTTGCTGCATGCCTCCACTGAGCTGCCATGGATAATGGTCGGCGAAGCGGGTTAGTCCTACCATTTCAAGCAGTTCACCGCTAATGCGGCGGCACTCCTTCCGTGGGGTACCCAGCAGTTCCAAGGGCAATTCCACATTGTGACGAATGGTGCGCCAATCGAACAAGGCAGGTGTCTGGAAGACAATACCGAACTGTCGCTGTAGTCGAGCCCGCTCAGGCTCCTGACCTGCAATGCGAACAGTGCCTGAGGTGGGCTGAAGCAGATCACCCACTAACCGAAGCAAGGTCGACTTGCCACAGCCCGAAGGGCCCAGCAGAGAGACAAACTCATTGGACTGGATCTGGAATGTAACATCCGACAAAGCAGTGACTTGTTGTGTACCTGTGCCAAAGACAACGGACACATGATCTACATCAATATGGAAGGCTTCGGGGACTGTAGCTGAGGGTGCGGAGGACATGGGCATTCTCCTTTGTGGAAGTTATTTTCATTGCACACCAAGGCTGAATGGGAGGTTTATATACACGAACGTAACAGGTTTTGCTTGTTAGATAATACTATATCGCTTTGGGCGGGGATTACATTATACAGTGTGTTTTGAGTATGGGCCTGTTCATGTTACACAATGTAAAATGAGATGTATTCTCAGATATATCCATGTGAGTTTTCCTCGTATTTAGCTAACATACATTTCACTTAACAACAAACGCACGATCATTTGTATTTATTGAATAAATATTCGGAAAATATGACATATGCCCTCGTATTCTTGTCCATTTTCTTGTATAAAGATTGAATAGACGTACAAGGGCTCCCACCTCCACGTGAGTCAAGGCTCCTGAATGATGAAGGCGGTATCACTATTCCGGATCAATCACCACGCAGGCTGGCTTCCTTTGTCACATATCACTTTGAAAACCACATATATAGGTCTATCCAAAGATCAATAGAACGAAGCTTTCAAATCCAGAAATCGGGGTGGTCATGATGTTTGATTGGCTGGGATGGAGAAAAGGATTGCCGCTGTGGCAATCGTATCGGTTGAACGCACATATGAAGGAAGATGTGGAACAGATTTTTGAGGGAATTGCCGAAACGAGACGGCAGATTATGATGGACTGGGCAGATGAACAGTGGAATCACCTGGACCGTTTGCTTCAACAGATACAGTCGGTCCAATTACAGGATGTATTACAAGGTTCACAGCAACGAAGCAAACTAGATGCATGGTTTCAAGCCAGTTATATTCGAGCCGTTGATAGTACGGAGCTATTCATGATGAACGAACAGAATCAGGTGGTATTCTCTACATATAAGAAACATATTGGACAGATCTATGAGGATCACGAAGCTTTGATAGGACCAGGATTGAAGTACTCCAGAGCAGATCGACATGAAAAAAAATGCTTGTATGGTCCTTACTCTGATCCACTGACGCTGGATATTGGTCCACGCTCGTCCGCTTTTCACGATGATGTCACCTTGCTGTTTATCTCACCAATTCTGCAGGAAGGTCGCTATGTCGGTTCATTATGTAGCCGTGTACCCGGGGATGTACTGGGTGACCTGATCCAACGAGAATCAGGTCATATCTATCCCGATTCCGGTGACAATTACCTCTTTATGGCTGAGTCGATATTAAGGCCACATCTGCAACCCGGCACCGCCTTGTCCAGAAGCCGCTTCGAGGATCGTACTTTTACACATGGGGAAAATCTCAAAGATGGTGTCACCACCGAATGGGGTATCGTTTCCGTTAAGGAGCATACCGAACTGGAACTCATGTTCACTGATCCGTCGACCGGAGAACTACACCCCGGAGTAGCAAACACCATTCAGAATGGTTCCAATCTGTTCGTAGCTTTTCCCGGCTACTCGGATTATCGCCATATTTCTGTAATCGGCAAAGGCATCACCTTCCAGCTGCCACACTGTCCTGATCGCTGGGGCATGATGTGTGAAGGGGATCTGGAGGAAGTGTATCGGATACGAAGCATCGGCTGGCGCCAGTTCAAGCAGCACAGTCTCTTCACGCTTTTGTCAGGCATTGCAGGAGCAGCTCTTGTCTATGCCTTCACTGGTAGTGGTTGGAGCACGGCAGCAATGGCCGCTTTTAATGTGTTATTTGGATTCTTCACTGCATTACAGCTGCATCGTAGCCAATATGGACGAGTTCATGAAGACTTGCGTCGCATCAGCCGATTTATTCGAATTAACGCCGAAGGCAGAGGTGATCTGACCCAACGCCTGGACACGTCTGCTTTTGCCCAAGATGAATCAGGCGAACTGGCGAAGTGGATCAACAACATGATTGATTCTCTGGAAGGCATTATGCTGAAGGTACAACTTGCCACGGTAGACGTTATGGACAACCAGTATCAGATGCGAACTTCAACAGAGACAACCCAGGGCACGACTGAACGAGTGAACCAAAAGCTTGGTTCAATGATCCAGGCCATCCGCACCCAACTGGAAGATCTCGACCAGGCCAGAATTGCTGCCGATCACATGCGCATAACGCTGCAACAACTGGAGACCTCTGCAACCGAACAGATCGGCGTGGCCCAGCAGGAAGTGGAACGAATCGGCGATAAAATGACCCAAATCTCAGGAGCGGTATCCGATACTAATCGTACCATCCTGTCCTTCATAGATACGATGAAAGAGATTTACCACGCACTGGCTGTCATTGATGAAATTTCAGTTCAGACCAATCTGCTGGCTCTGAATGCTACCATTGAAGCTGCACGCGTGGGTGAACATGGTCAAGGCTTCTCGGTTGTGGCAGGGGAAATTCGTAAGCTGGCTGATTTATCCCGTTCTTCTACTGAAAATATTCATCAGATTCTGGACCGAATCTCAACTGCAGCAGGAGCTGCATCCCAATTAATCACAGAGGGTGATCAGGTACTTGCTGAAGGAACGACACTGGTTCAGGCCGCTTCGCAACTTCTGCAAAATGCTACCGCTGAAGAACCTGAGCGCACACAAGTCGTGGATCAAGTGGTCATGCTGATGGAAAATATCGCTGCAATCAGCCATCAGAATCGGGCTACTTCCGCTGAAGTGGAGGCCGAGATGATGGAGCTAATCCGTGATATGTTACAGGTTCAGCATTCTTCGCATAATGTGGAAGCCATTACGGTCTTTCTGCAACAAGTCGTGGGACAATTCCACCTGAACCACCCCGCCAAAAATGCTGTCATCTGACGTCATCGTTGACGCGGATTGGAGAAATAGCTAAAATTTGATGCAACTGTTCCTTTTGAAATTGTCGTATCATTTATAATAGAAGATTTCCAATCTGAACCGATGAAAGGGTGGTCTGCATGGAATTGCTTCAGGATTCATTTGGCCGGATACATGACTACATCCGTATTTCTGTTACGGACCGCTGTAATTTACGCTGTGTGTATTGCATGCCTGCAGAGGGCATGGAGTTTGCTCCACATGATGAGATTATGAGCTACGAAGAGATCGCACAGGTGCTGAAGGTGCTTGCTCCGATGGGCATGCGTAAAGTTCGGCTCACCGGGGGCGAACCGCTGGTGCGTAAGGATCTGCATAAGCTCGTCGGCATGATCTCGGCGATTGACGGTATTGACGATATTGCACTGACGACCAACGCTCTTCTACTGGATAAGCAAGCTCAGGCATTGAAAGACGCTGGATTGAACCGGATTAACATCAGTCTGGATTCCCTGCGCGCCGATCGCTTCTCCATGATTACCCGCGGCGGAGATGTGAACAAGGTGCTGAAAGGCATTGAAGCTGCAACAGCCGCTGGCCTTGCTCCGATCAAGCTAAATGTTGTGCTGATGAAGGGTATCAACGATGATGAGATCAAGGATTTTATTGCAATGACGATGGATCAACCTCTTCATGTGCGTTTTATTGAATATATGCCGATTGGACATGCTTCGGATTCATGGCGCAAATCTTATTTGCCGCTGGAAGCTGTGACAGATGTATGTGCTGAAGCAGGCTGGACGGTAGAAAATACAACAGGCCCTGCGGGCAATGGCCCATCACGCAATATGAAAATTGTGGGCTCCGAAGGCACATTCGGATTGATTCATCCCGTGAGCGATCATTTCTGTGACAATTGCAACCGACTTCGGCTGACCGCTGACGGACATATCAAAGCCTGCCTGTACTGGTCGGATGAGTATAATGTTCGCCGCTTCGTGGATGATCCGGATGCCATGGCGGCACTCTTCCTCAAAGCGCTGGGTACGAAACCGAAGAATCATGAGATGGCTCTGGCTTTGGAACAAAAAATGCAATCTCATACACCGACGGTACGCCGCATGTCCCAGATTGGCGGATAACAAAGCAGACGAGAACTTGATTGTTCTCGCCTGCTTTTTTGTCATGTTTTCATAAATTTCTGAAAATAATCAATTCTCCTGTTTCATTTGTTAAAAATTTAATTAATATATCTTATTGCCCTTGTTGGGTCTTCAAGATTCCCATAATTCTGACGATGTATATACAATACATCTAGATGATATGCACACATACACTATAGGAGCTGAACCTTATTGAACATTGTTGAAGCACTCGTTGCAGCGAGTCCGTATTTTAAAATTATGCTCAAGGAACACGATATCATGATTGCAGTAACGGATACCGAGAAGTTCTGGTATTATGTTCCCAGCAACGAGCTCGATCTGGGCATCAAGGCTGGAGACCCCGTTTCCCTCGATGACCCTACACTCCGCCGTGCACTTATACATGGGGAGACTTCAGCGAACCGAATTGATGCAAAATTCTATGGCACATCCATCAACTCGGCGGCCACCCCTCTTCGGGATGAGCAAGGAAATATCGTAGGCACACTTGCTATTGGTTTCTCTCTTCAGAATGAGGAGAAACTGGAGTACTTCACTGAACTGATCGGCGGGATCAGCGGCAGATTGACGGATATGGTACAGACGGTAGCCGCTCAATCCGAACAATTGACAGCCTCATCTACACAGATTTTGGATAATACTCGCATGGCTGTGCAGAACTCAGGCGAGGTTAACAAAGTCGCCGCATTCATCCGTGAAATCTCAGAACAGACCAATCTACTCGGCTTGAACGCGGCTATCGAAGCAGCCCGAGCAGGCGAAGCAGGCGCCGGATTCAGCGTCGTTGCATCTGAAGTGCGCAAACTTTCTACGGGTACCAAAGAAGCAACGGTGAATATCGAACGTTCCTTGAAAGATGTTCAGCATTCCATTCAGCAGATGGAGCAGGAGATCACATCGATCTCACAGTCTAGCAACCAACAGGCTGTGATGGTAACCGAGTTCAGCGAGGTCATTGATCAGTTGAACACTGTAAGCCGTGATTTGAAAGTGTTTATTGAATCCATGCTGTTGAAGGCAGAATAAATTCGATACGATGACCTTCACTCCAATGATTAACCATATATAAAAGACGCTACACCGAAGCGGTATCGAGCTCTACATGTTTCATCTCAATAACCAGATCACCAGGCTATGCTGATCACCAAATTCAGCATCTACATTGAACTCCCCGTGCGATTAACGTCACGGGGAGTTTTTTTTATTTTAACAAGATGGGCCCGCTACATCACGGTCATCTATGAATAGATGAGCTTCCACAGCATCATAACCGCCAGCCCAACCATGACTACAGCGGACAACCGATTAAACACCAGACTGATGCGTCCAGTTCGATCCGTTCTCCTAATCACCCTGCCCGCGCCTGCAAGTCCCAAGAACCATATCCAAGATACAACCGCGGCTGTCAGGGCAAAATACATGCGCTCTACGCCTTCATACTGAAGTGAACTGGTGCCAATCACGGCAACCGTATCCAGCAGAGCATGGGGATTGAGTAGAGATACTGATGCGGCAAACGCAATCTGACGCCCCGCGGACATTACCGCCTGTGAACCTTCGACTAATTCGGATGACCTCCAGATACTCCATGCCATATACAGCAAAAACAAACTTCCTGCTGCATACAACACATTCGCCAGCACTGGCCATTGCAGCAAAATAAGCGACACCCCTCCAACAGCTGCCCCGATCAACAACGTATCACTGACACCTGCCGTTATTACAGCAGGCATAGCATGTATATAACGTCTCTGGCTCATGCCCTGATTAAAAATAAACACATTCTGCACACCCAGTGGCAAGATCAAACCAAACGCCAGAATGACTGCATGAATAACAACCTCCATCGTTCTTCCCCCTTATCTCTGTATTCCATCGTAGGGCAGATAATGGCTGACGTAACCAACCACTTGGATGGCATCAGACCCAACCAAATGTTATAGTGTTGGTTAAAAAGACAAACAGAGGTGATCCTGCCTGTCATGGAACGTTCTGATTCTCGACTAAACATGGGTTGGAAGCCGAATCCTTCTCTCGACTTGCCCTTATATCGCCAGATTGAAGCCTATATCCGCAAGAAGATCACAACGGGCGAATGGTCAGCAGGATATCGTCTCCCCTCACAGCGAATATGGGCTGAGTCCATGGGGGTGAACCGCAGTACATTGGTCACTGCCCTGGATAACCTGACCGCCGCTGGTCTGATTAAAGGCAGACATGGCGGAGGAACTTTTATTACCGGCTCCGGTTGGCATGGTATGGCTCACGGAGCGATGCCCAACTGGAACGAAGCCATCGAGGAGGGTTGGTATTATCCCAACATGCCCGAGATCCAGCAGATTAACCAGGCTGAATTCCGGCCTGGCATCATACGTCTTGGTACAGGGGAGCTTGCCCCGGAACTGATGCCTCAGGATGCTTTTAACGACATTCTGTACTCCCTGTCCCAGCGTTCTCGTACCCTCAACTACCTGGAATCTCAAGGAAGCCTGGAGCTTCGTGAGGCTTTATCCGCCCATTTGCAGACGACTGGCATTCAGGCCTCTCCAGATTCCATACTGATTGTTTCCGGCTCTCTTCAGGCACTGCACTTGATATCGGTCGGACTGCTCCCTCGCGGATCAGCAGTTCTGCTGGAAAAACCATCGTACCTGTATTCCATTCACGCCTTTCAATCGGCAGGGTTGAAAATGAGCGGAATCCCGATGGACGATGAAGGACTGCACATTGCACGCCTGGAGAATGCCTCGCAGCATGTAAAAGATCAAGACCATATCTCGCTTCTCTATACGATACCGAGCTTTCACAATCCCACGGGCTCTGTGATGAGTGATCACCGCCGGGAAGAACTCATGACCACCGCTCGAACATTAGGCATCTCCATACTCGAGGATGCCGCCTACAGTGATCTGTGGCTGGATACACCTCCTCCGTCATCGCTGAAGGCGCGTGACCAGGAAGGACGGGTGCTGCATATGGGCACCTTGTCGAAGGCAGTCAGTCCCGGCTTACGCCTCGGATGGCTGGTGGGGCCAGAGCCGGTCATACGCCGGCTCACGGATATCAAGATGCAGACCGACTACGGTACCAGTTCACTCGCGCAGGAAGCCGCTGCCCTGTGGTTCGCCGAAGGGCATCATGCAGAACATATGGAGTGCCTTCGCCCTGAGCTACGCAGACGCAGAGACTTCATGCTGGATATGTTGCAACGTCACTTTCATGGCATAGCAAAGTGGAAAATACCTGCTGGCGGCTTTTATATCTGGCTGCAATTCACTGTATCCCCTCTCTCTATCCGCCAATTGTTCCATACCTGTCTGGAACAGAATGTACTTATCCACCCGGGCTACCTATATGACCGGCTGGATGCGAGTCATATCAGGCTCTCTTACGCCTATGCTTCTCCTGATGAGATGGAGCGTGGACTACAATGCCTCGTAGAAGCTGTACACAGGCTCATGGATTCTGGCTCATGATTTCAAATGCTGGTTCCTGATTTCACAACCAAAAAAAGCCTTGACCGAAAAGGACAATGTCCTTCAGATCAAGGCTTTTTGCGTTAGTTTTGTAAGTTTGATCGAATACCAAAAGCGGGTCGATACCAGTAGCGCTCCGGGATTCCATCGTATCATTCTGCTATTCGCTTACCCTTTGACCGCACCCTCCGCAATCCCCTCCATGATGAACTTCTGGAAGAAAGCATAGATCAGAATAACCGGAATCGCAGTCAGTACCAGAGAGGACAAAATCAACGGCCATTCCTTGTTATATTCACCAAACAACATGTTTGTGGACAGAATCAGCGTATAACGATTCACATCAGTCAACATGAGCAGTGGCAACAAGAAGTCATTCCAGATCCACAGGAAGTCCAGAATCGCGATGGTGACTGTGATCGGAAGCAAGAGCGGAAAGATAATCTGGAAAAAAGTCTGGAACTCATTACATCCGTCAATCTGAGCCGATTCCTCCAATTCACGCGGAATAGACTTCACAAACCCGTGATAGAGGAAGATCGCCATGTTCACACCAAGCCCGATATAGATCAGGGCCAATCCGTACGTGCTTCCCTGTACACCCATGCCTTTGGCTACCCGAGTCAACGGAATCATGATGGAGTGGAACGGCACCAGCATGGATGCAACAAACAGGAAGAAGATCAGGTTACTCAAGCGGCCAGAGGTACGTGAGAGTTTGTATCCCGCAAGTGAGGCACAGAAGACGATACCACCAATCCCCAGAAAGGATACAATCGCCGAGTTCATCGAACTGCCCAACAGATTGATTTTGTTAAATGCGTCCGAATAGTTCTCCCAGTGCAGCGTCGTCGGCAGCGCAATAAAGGACTGGAACATCTCTCCTTGTGTTTTGAAAGAGTTCACCACCGCCATGTAGATCGGCAGCATGGCCACGAGAGATCCCAAGATCAGCAGCAGGCGAATCAGATAACTGTTCAGTCGTTGCATCCTCATGCTTCCACCTCTTTCTTCTTCATGACGGTGATCTGGATGAGTGTAAAGATGAGTACGATGATGAACAGCACAACCGATTTGGCACTCGCATAGCCGTACCTGAAGTTGTTGGAGAACGCTTCTTCATAGATGTTCATTGTGATAACCTGTGTGGCCCGGCCCGGTCCACCACCCGTCAGTCCATACACCACTTCAAACACTTTGAATGCTCCGTTCAGCGTCAGGAAGAAACAGATGGTCACGGCATGAGTAATCATCGGCAACACCACATTGCGAAGTACCTGGAATGCATTGGCCCCATCAATAACAGCCGCTTCCTTGAGGCTTTTCGGCACACCCTGGAGAGCAGCCAGATAGATGATCATCATATACCCTACACCATTCCAGAGCGATACCATCAGAATGGAGTAAAATGAAAACTTCGGATCACCCAACCATTGCTGGTCGAGGAACGAAAAAGCCAGTTTCTCTGCGAGCTGTGGCAGCACCTGAGAGAAGATGAAGGTCCACATGAAAGCACTTATGATTGTACTGATCATGTTAGGCATGAAGAACAGCGTCCGGAAAAGCCCTTTGCTGCGCGTCCGTGACTCAATGAACACGGCGAGCAGCAAGGCAATTCCATTTTGCAGAATCAACATAAATATTACATATTTCATCGTGAACCACAGGGAGTTCAGAAAGTCGGGATCTTCTTTGAACAATTCCACAAAGTTGCCCAGACCGATAAAGCTGTAATCCCGATTGAGTCCGTTCCAATCCGTCAGACTATAGAACAGGCCACTAAACGTGGGATACAGCAGGAAAATCGCATAGATGACAAAGGCAGGCGCAGTGAACGCGAGCAGTGACAGATACTTCTTGAACACATTCGTAGCCATAGGTTCTCCCCCTTTTCACTCGAAGCGGATGATTGCAAAGGAGGGAACGAAGAACGTTCTGCCTGCCGTATCATCTGCTTGGAGACTGCGACGAAACAAAGTACCGCTAATTTGTTGACAAGCTCTCAAACCGTAGAGATTTGCCAACAAAAGCAAGCGGATACTCCATTCCTCGCAACTCCTTACTTGTTGACTTTGTTGTAGGATTTCCACGCCTTGTCGAGCGCATCGATAACCTGCTGTTGATTTAATTGCCCAGAGTAGTAGCCTTGTAACGCTTTGCCTGACTCGTCTTTCACCGCTTGAGGGAGGGATGGGTCCTCATAAGCTTTACCTTCACTCACATATTTCTGGGCATCGTCTACCCACGGGAAGCTCTTGAAGTCATGGATCTTGGCAATCGGATTAAATTTGAGCGCTTCGAAGAATGCACTTGAATCCTTGTCATCGAGAATGTAGTTCACGAAATCGAGTGCCACTTCTTTGTTTTTGCTAGATGACGATACTGCCAGCGAAGTGGAGGTGCTCAGATTGATTTTGGTATCATCCGGATTGTCATTGATCGGCATTGGTGCTACACCAAAGTTCAAGTCCGGGTTGGACTTCAGAATGGTTTCGGCAAACCATGGTCCCTGAATCCACATCGCGGCGCTTCCTGAAGCGAAGGCTGCTGAACCATCATCTCCGCCCACTTCCAGCGCTTTATCTGTACCATTCGCATTGACCAGATCGAAGATATCGAACAATGCTTTCATATCGGAGAAGGAACCCTGATCCTGATTCATCTTCTCCACGAAGTCTTTGTGCTCCGACTGAGTTAATGCACCCACGGTAAGTGGCAGGAATAATTGCGGAATCCAAGCTTCTTTGTAGGACAGTTCAAACGGTGTAATGTTGGCTGCCTTGAGTTTCTCCACGACCGCTTTCATTTCCGTTAACGTCGTTGGCACTTCCAGCCCTTGCTCTTTGAAAATATCTTTATTGTACAAATAGCCCCATGATACTGTTTCCAGTGGAACAGCTACGATTTTGCCCTCCGCATCCGTTATGGAAGGTTTAACCGAATCCAGCAGCTTATCGACAAAAGGTTGGCCCGACAGGTCTTCCAGATAACCAGCTTTGCTGAATGGTGGAATCTCATTAACTGCATGCAGAGCGAACACATCCGGTGCATCATTGGAGGCGAGACGTGTCTTCAGAATCTGAGGTGCATTGTCTGCTGGCGGCATCTCCAGTTGCACGTTCACCTCAATGTTTTTCTCTGCTTTTTCCTTGGCTTTGAACTGTTCTATATATTTATCGTAGTGTTCTTTCAGCCGAGGTTGTGCAACGAATACTTTGAGGGACACCGTGCTGCCTGATGCCGATTCTTCCTGCCCATTGTCCGTTCCTGCATTGGAACCGCAACCTGCGAGCAGAACACTGACCAGTACCGCACTTGCTACGCTTTTCCATACTTTCATCTCTTATGACCTCCCGGTGTGTGACTGGTTTGTCTTTCATAGGCTCATTATATATCAGAAAATGAAAGCGCTTCATTGGACAAAATTAGACTTGTGTATTGGATTATTTTAAACCTTAATCCTGCCGCAAATGCTTTCTCGAACAGCTCATTCCGTGCTACTGCCTGAATTGCCTGATATACGA
Organism: Paenibacillus sp. FSL K6-4396; assembly: GCF_038002525.1. Classification (NCBI taxonomy): domain Bacteria; kingdom Bacillati; phylum Bacillota; class Bacilli; order Caryophanales; family Paenibacillaceae; genus Paenibacillus; species Paenibacillus sp. FSL K6-4396. The sequence goes on from NZ_JBBOCR010000001.1 coordinate 6,535,038, forward strand.
GCCTGTCCCTTCCGCATCTCCCCCGGTGAAACTCCGAAATGTTTCTTGAATACCCGATAGAAGTAGGACACATCCTCATAACCCGCCATCTCGGCAATATGTTTGAACGGGATCTGATCATCCATCACCCATTCCTTCGCTCGTGTCATGCGTAACTGGACGACATAATCGGTCACATTCACCTCATACTCTTTCTTGAATACCTTGCTGAGATATTCCTTGCTGACAAAAAAGATCTGGGCGAGCTGCTCCAGGGTAATCATCTCCATACAGTGCTGCTCCATGTATTGCTTCACCTCATTCAGGTTCAGCTTATTCTTGAATTTACGCTGCGCAATGAGTTGCTCCAAAGCCTGGTAGTATGGAGTCGAAATCCATGCGATCGTGGATTCAATGGAAGCCAGCGCTGTTGAAGGAGGTAAAGCCGTTGCTTCGCGCCCCTCGTACAACCCATTGGAGACACACAGTTCATCCAGCAAAGCCTGTAGTTCATAGGCCACTCGTCCAAGCTGCCGGGGTCTGTTAATCTCGCTATGCTCCAGCTTCTGCTGCAGTTGCTGGAACCATTCTCGCAGACTTTGAATGTTCAGGTCGTTAAACCGCAAGCGAGCCTGCTGTTGAAACAAAGAGAAATCACCAGCAAAGGAAGGCGGATATGCTTCCCATGATTCCGGCGCAGATTCAACCTTTTCCAATTCTTTGGCACATTTGGCCAGTACACCATTCAGTTCATCCGGATTCACCGGTTTGAGCAGATAGTCAGCAGCCCGATGACGGATCGCGTGTTTGGCATAATTGAAATCATCATACCCGCTCACCACGATCACCTTGATCTGTGGGTATTGCCCGCTTAGCGTCTGTAGCAGTTCCACACCGTCTGTACCGGGCATACGCATGTCCGTAATGATAATGTGAGGCTGATGCTGCTTGACCAGTTGTATGGCCTGCTCACCATCCTCTGCCTCACCAGCAACGGTCATCCCTAGTTCCTTCCAATCCCCCAGGTTGCGCAAAATATCCCGGTTCCACGGTTCATCATCCACCAGCAATACTCTGTACAGTTCCTTGTTCACAAGGCTTCGCCTCCCGTATTGCAGGGGATTCGTACCGTAACACTCGTCCCCTGTCCGTATTCACTTTCCACACTCATCCCGTATTCAGGTCCAAAATGCATTATGATTCTTGAGGCGGCATTGACCAGTCCAATACTTGTACCAGAACTCCACACCCGATCGGACTGCCAGGTCAGACGCTCCAGTCTGGACTGCATCTCCGTTAGTTTCTCAGCATCCATACCCACACCGTTATCACGAATTCGAATCGTTACCTCTTTAGGTTCACAGACGACTTCAATGCCCAGCTTCCACTCACCCGGTTTCTTCTCCAGACCATGCAAAAATGCATTCTCCACAATGGGTTGCAAAGACAACTTGGGAATATAACATTCCCGAAGTTCTCCGGTAATCTCCAGTGTATATTCAAGTTTGCCGCCAAAACGCTGCTTCTGAATGAGCATATAATGTTCCAACTGATCGAGTTCAGACTGTAAAGGGACAAGTCCATCCGGCGCTCGCACAATATAACGAAACATCTCGCTCAAGGCTCGAATGACCTTATAACTGTCAGCAGGTTTTTGCGAATAGACCATACCGCCAATCATCTGCAACGTATTTTGCAGGAAATGCGGATGGATCTGGGATTGCAGTGCTTTGAGCTCCGCCGTCTGTTTCTCCAGATTCATCAGGTAGTTGTCGCGAATGTGTTCCCGGATACGGCTTGACATGCCATGCAGATTTTTCTCCAACAGACCAATCTCATCAACCCGGCCGCTTCGTACCACTTCTCTGTCCTTAATCAATTGAATACCCTTCATGGAATTGGCCAGTCGGACGATGGGCTTTGATGTGCGCCAGGCCACGAGCGCAGCTATTCCCACAGAAATGACGGTTGCCAGGCCACCTACAACCAGTCCGTATTTCATCGTTTCCAAGGCACTCTCGTTAATCACATGGGCAGGTACAATCTTGATCACACGCAGTCCTGACGGTTCGATGGAATGATAGAATACGTATTCCTTGGCTGTACGAATGAAACCGGAACTTTCTTTGGTACCTGCCAATCTCTCCAATGCTTCAGCGGACGGCTGGATGTCTTGATTCGGCTGATAGACCGGGCTGCCCACACTGTCGGCGATGTATACTGCATAATCCCCCCTGCTATCCAGCAGCTCCAAGGTCTGATTGAACTCAGCCCACTTGACCTCCAGACTGATGGCGCCGATCTGTGCCTGATCCTCGAAGCGGTTCATGCTGCGGGTCATGTGAAACTTTTGCGGATCGTCCGGATCATTGATAATCGTAAAATCTTTATGTTGTGCAAAAAGCTCATGATATCCTTCCGGTATTTCCGATACCGCTTTGATGCGAGAATCCATGGAATTGAAGGTGAACAGGGTGTCCAGTTCCTTCAGATACAGTTCAACGCCAAATACATAATTGCCAGCGGAATAGTATACACTGTTCAGCATATTGAACATGGCCTTCTGTTCGTCAAATCGGCTGGCTGTCGGCGCTTCCTGGTTTAACGCCAGATACTGATGCAATTCGTCACTGATCTGAATGGAATAGATAATATTGTTCATACGGGCGAACTGTTCACCCAGATAAATAGAGGCCCAGTTCATGTTCGCCCGGTTGGTCTCCATAATCTCCTCTTCCATGGAAGAGCGGGTATTTTCGGCTGCCATTGCGGTCATGACAATGACGGGCAGAACAGCCAGCAGCGTCATGGTAAGGATCAATTTATTGCGAATGCTGCGTTTGAAAGGATCTGTCAGCTTCCGATAACATTCGGTAAACACAGCGCATCCACTCCTGAGCTAAAATAGACAAACGCCCCAGCATGGAAGCCGAGGGCGCTTTGGTCTTGATATTCGTTTGGAAATGTTAAATATCCACGTTATACAATAAAATGAATGGTTACACGAGATCACTACGTGTTCAGAACAACCTTCTGATCGCTGTTATCACCGGATTTTTTTGATTCCCTTTCTAAGGAGAAAATCCGGTGATAAAGGCGAAGTATATGCTTCCGATGCAGCTTTCTTTCAGAAAGCTTTTAGCTCCGCTTCCTCAGGTTATTTCTGCCCTCTCCGTTAACGTGTACATGTTAAATTCAACTTATATACCTATATTTATTATTTCCTATTATTGTTCGATAATCCGTACGCCCCATGGTTCTAGTTCGATCTTCTCTCCCGCAGCAATCAGGGTTCCGGCCAGAAGTTCAGTCCCTTCTCCATAAGCATTCACGAAGGATGTTGCCTCATCTGCATAATTGAAATAGTAGCGAATCATGTTCCCCTGATCGTTCACACCGGTCTTCACTATGATCGGAAAAGCCAGCTCTTGATCAGTACCCCATACGCCAGCTTCCTTCATCACACGTTCCAACACCTTACGGATCACCGCAGAACTGGTATAACATCCGACATAGGTTGCTTTGCCTTTTCCATAGGCATTCTGGGTAATTGCCGCATATTCACCCCAATGCGGATGATCATACCAAGCGAGTACTTCAGCCGTTGTTGGTGTAATCAGCTCCATCCAGGTATGAATCTGGTTCTGTTCTTCACCAACTCCAAATGGATCATCGCGCAGCGAAACATGTTTTGGCTCTACAAAAAGGTTATAGCTGATCCCACATGCCTCACTGATCAGGCCGGGCTGGCGGGTAGAGCGTACCTTGATATGCTCATTTGCAAATCCGCTTTTGAACGAGTAGACGATATGTCCGCCATCCTGTACGAATTGATTCAATTTTTCCAGCAATGCATCCGAAGCAGCATACAGAGCAGGTACAACGAGCACGTCATATTCCGCATAACTCTCAACCGATGGGTCGATGAGGTCACAGCCAATGTTCATTTTATATAATTCATCGTACATCCAGCGCACCACATCATTATAATTCTTGTCACTGGTGAAATTAAAACCAAACCACTTGATTGATGTCAGGGCCTCATTGCTGAACAGCACCGCCACCCGATTTTTTTTCTTCAGATTAACGAGCTTTGGACTGAGACGGGCAAAATCCCTGCCAATGGTCTTGGCTTCGTTGTATACCGGATTCGGTTCAAAGTCATGACTGAGCAAACCTTTCCAGTACGTCTCAAACGAATTGTGTAACGAATGCCAGTGCCAGTAAGCGACCATGTTTGCTCCTGATGCCAGATGACTGAATGCCTGCAAACGCAGCTGTCCCGGATAGGGAACCCAATGCCAGAACGCCTGTGCTTCGGTCTCGAGTACCAGATAGTTCGATTGTTTGGTGGAACGTGCCACATCCCCGCCGAATGAAATCTCAATGCCGGTCAGATCATCCTGGGAAGGATGGTAGATGTCCACACTGGTGATGTCAAAAGGTTTCGATGCGGCAAAATGGTCCACATCCCCTTGAATGCCGTAGGAATATCCACGCCAATCAAAGTCAAAGTTCTGGGTAACAAACTGTCCTTCCTGTTTGTATTCATTCACAATCCCCACTTGCCAAGCCAAAAAGTTGGTTACCAGCTGCCGCTGGAACTTGGCAAATTCAGCTCCCAGACTACCGTTGATCGTTCCTACCACAGACGGGAAGTCTTCCCAGCTATTGATCCGATTACTCCAGTAGTCGAGGCCAAATTCCTTGTTCAACTCATCCAGGGAGCTGAACTTGTTACGCATATATTTGACGAATTGCAGTTGTACATTATCTCCTGCCGTATTGTAATGCTTCGTCTCGTTATCTGTCTGATAACCGATGACCGCCGGATGTGTGCTTACCCGAGAGATCAGCTTGCGGATGATCCGCTCGGCATAGAATAGATAGGTTGGATGGGTAATGTCCATGATCTGTCTTGCCCCATATTTGCCAGGTCCCTGTGAGGTAGTAGCCAGCACGTCCGGATGTTCCTTGACCATCCACGTTGGAACAGCATACGTTGGTGTTCCTACGATAACCTGAATCCCCGCCTCATGCATGGCATCCAGCACACGGTCTACGGAAGAGAAGTCAAATACGCCATTCTGTGGTTCATGAGTACTCCAGGTTGATTCTGCAATACGGACCACGTTGATCCCTGCATCCTTCATCATCTGAATGTCCTTGTCCAATCTTTCGTAAGGCATATATTCATCATAGTAAGCTACGCCATATAATAATTTCTCCATGATTTAATCTCCTTTTTAGGTGGAAAATATAATGATCTTGACGTGTGCAAGAGTTGACATATTCCAATCCATAATGGTAGCGTTTACATTATTATCGGTTGAAGAACTTGGGTTGTTCAGCAACCACTTCAAACGCTGATGCGTTCCATGGATTATCCATGCTTGCGTTAAACTGATTATAATGAAGTATACTACGGGTGCCGATTGTATAAGGCAAGTTGTTTTTACCCTTTTCCGAGGTGAATATGATGGATATGCGATCACAGCTCCGAGAAATGCCTCACCATACGCTGGCCCACTGGCTACCTATTATCGACTGTAACATCAAATTCTATGGTGCGCACAGCCAACAAGTCCCCTATGGATGGGCGATGCCGGAGGAATCACATCCAGGCTTTGAGATTATGTTGATCATCGAAGGTACGCAGGAGAGTGTGATTCATGGTTATACCTATACCGTGGAGGAAGGTTCCATTCTTCTCATTCCTCCCGGGTTCAAACATACGAATCAATGTGTATCCACGGAAGGCATGACTTATTTTAGCGCTCACTTTAATGTGGATGATCCGGTCTTCACCCTGAAGCTGATGTCACAGCATAGCCGAATCTACACAGCAGGTACGACTGATAATAGGAAGATGCGCGTTGTGCTGGAGAGTTGGATGGGGATGATTAACGTATCTGAGGCCTACACGTCCACTGACAAAATGATCATGCAGGCCCGCATGTTTGAACTGTTCGCCCTGTTGTCCCAAGCCGCTGACAATGAACCGGAGGCCACCACTTCCGTTGCTGCTTCACATGCACCAGCTCCAACAGCCATGCATTATGCGGGAGCTATAGCGGAGGCAATCAAGCAGGCATTCCATGCCCAGCTTCGAACCAAGGAAAGCAGTGTATCCACGGTCAAAGTAGAGCAAATTATATCCTCGTTTGGCATCAGCCCGGGATATGGTCTACAGGTCTTTCGCAAGGTGTACGGGCGATCGCCCAGGGCTTACCTGTCCAGCTTGAAGTTGCAGGAGGCCAAAGTGCTGATGGAACAGCCAGAGCTGTCACTCGGGGAAATTGCGTGGAAGCTCGGTTACACCCATCTGTCCCATTTCAGCAGACAATTCAAACGTTGGACAGGCCAAAGCCCGCTTCAATATCGCAATCATCATGCAGATGCATCAGGCGAACCTGTATCCTACAGATCGGAATCGAGTCCAGAATCTTGATTACGGATACGCTCGTACTCTTCCGGCGTGTTCATATTACTCATTTGCATTGCTACTTGATGAACGCCCACTCTCTTAAGCTCTTCCGTTTCGACATAGAGGCAACCGATCTCTTCAAGCCATCGCATAACTCGAAGATGATCCTGGTTCAGACGCTGCTCCAGATCAGGAAGCACTCGTTTGTGATAAGCCCCTGCAAGAGGGTGGACATGTCCATCCACGCGTGGAACGATAGCAGCATAAGAGTTATGTGATTCGACCAGTTTTTTTATTCCATTAAAGAAAGACGTTTGCAGGAGCGGCATATCGCAGGCGCATACCAGATTCCATTCTGTATCGGAAGCTTCCAGCGCCGCGTGAAGACCGGCGAGTGGCCCCTTCCCCGGATAGTGATCCTGAACGCAGTCGTAGCCCATTGCACCGTAGGTTGTCACATTGGGTCCGGCAGCCACGATGATACGGGATACTGCGGATCTCATGGCCTTCGTGACATGTTGCAGTACAAGGGAACCGTTTAGTTCCAGCATGGCCTTGTTGGTCCCCATGCGGCTGGATAAACCTCCTGCCAATATGATGCCTGTCCATTCCCTCGTGTTCATGTTGTTATCCTCCTTCAGATCACGATATGTGTTTGACTGCATCAATTTCAAAACGTTCGCTATGCATTGAATCCCCTTTCAACAAATGATACATTGAACAATATGCATTTGAAAGGAATGGCTTAATTGGACAGACCTGCACCTTCAAGAGGCAATCCCTCATTGTTTTCTCTGAAACTATATAACTTTTTCATATATGGAGCCATCTCGATCTTCGCCGGATTCTTGCAGCTTTACCTGCAAGAGATTGGCATGACCAAACTGGAGATTGGCAGTCTCATGGCGATTGGCCCCTTTGTATCCTTGTTTGCTAACCCGTTCTGGGGCTTCTGGAGCGATAAATCTCGCAACATTCGCATCATTCTGATGATTATGATGGGAGGCACATTTGTGCTCGCCCAGGGTGTATTCTATGCGCCCACTTATACATGGATCTATGTAGCCATGATTTTCTTTTATTTTTTTCAAAGTCCATTATTTGCTCAAACCAATAGCCTGATTCTTGGATATATCGATGGTACAAACCAAAAATTTGGGTCATTCCGGCTCTGGGGTTCACTCGGTTGGGCGCTGACTGCTGTCGCTGCCGGACCGCTCATTGACCGTTTTGGCATCGGCAGTGTATCCATTATATTTGCATGCATGATTGCCACAGCCTTTGTATTATCCGTATTTCTACCCAGACAACCAATCGCTTCGGATACACCCGTGGTTACTTTTCGGCGGTTTGGCAAAGTCATGTTCAATCCGTATTTTATGGCATTTATCGGCCTGGGTGTACTCGTATCAGTGCCTAATGCGATGAACAGTACTTTTATGTCACTATATATTGTAGAAATGGGTGGCGACAAACAAATGGTTGGCTGGGCCATCTTCACCTCATCCATTCTCGAAGTCGGCGTATTCCTGCTTCTCGACCGCTTGCTCAAACGCAAAATGAGCATGCTCCTGGCATCTCTCATTCTGATCAGTGTGCTGTTTGCACTGCGCTGGCAGCTCATGGCACTGGCTAACAACCCGCTGGAGATTGTATTCATTCAGTTGATGCACTCCATTACGTTTGGTGGGTACTTCTATGTAGGTACGCAGCTGACCATGCTATTTATTCCAAGACCTTACCGTTCCTCCGGTCAAGCGGTCTACACGATGGCCTGGGGAGGTCTCTCCGGCGTGATTGCCGGTCTGTTCGGCGGCTGGTTGTTCCAGAGTTTCGGTGCGGAAATCATGTATAGCATTGGTGTATTCTTCTCGCTCATTGGCGCTGTTGGATTTGGCATCATGTGGTTATCGAATCGACGTAACGGCTATCAGCCAGTTGTATTGACTGAGATGGGTAATATGGATGAGGACAGATAATATTTTGTTAGAAAGAATTGAAAGATTCCCACTTAAGCACTACGATGACAGAAGAATCTTTCGATCGCTGTTATCCCTGGATTTTTTGATTCCCTTTTCAAAGGGTAAAATCCAGGGATAAAGGCGAACGCTCCGCTTCTCCAGCTTTCTTCTGTCCTCTCCGTTATTGTGTAAATTAACGTTCAAACATTCAAACAAAAGATTACGGATAGTAGTAGTAAAGAAGAACAGAGAAAGGGGCGCTCTCGACTTAATGCCCCTCACCTTGTACAGTTCCAGACTGAACTGTACCCACTACAACTTAATAGTGGCAAGATACATTAGTAGTTCCTAGTTTGTACTCTGATTCAGTCCTCCCTGTATCTCAAACTAACTTTACAACAGCAATATAACTTATCCCGAACTTTATTCCGGTTCTCATAACTCTCCTGACTTTCATTTATAATCCCTCTTCTCTCAACACAGCACTGCTTTTAATGCTAACGAACCTTAGACGCCTTATTTGCATCAATTTCACGATATGTTAAAGCTAAGGAATCTCAGCCACCTTATTTCGCATAAAAGACACTAAAAATCCCAAAAAGACAGGCAAAGCGAGGAAATAAGGTGTCTACGATTCGTTACGTTGCTGGAATGCCGAAATACACTTGAATAGCGTGTCCTCGGTTCGTTAGATTTTTGCCTCATACGCACATCTAAGGCCTCAGCTCATGTTCATGTTCATGTTCATGTTCATGTTCATGTTCATGTTCATGTTCATGTTCATGTTCATGTTCATGTTCATGCAAAATTGTATTACTACGTCTAAAACTGGACCTGGCTAGATCCAGAAAAACAAAGGGCATCCTTCGCCATAATCATGGACGAAGGATGCCCTCCCTTTAACTTATAACTTGGCTGCTTACCAGCACTCTGACGAACAGGCCATAAATTTTATCCAACCACATTACGCCTTCGGCAGTTGGAACGAGCTTTTCAGGGATACGACCCGGTTAAATACCGGACGTCCTGGCTCGGAATGTTTCGGATCTACACTGAAGTAACCGTGACGGAAGAATTGGAATTTATCCTGAGCGTTCGCTTCCTTCATCTCTTGCTCCACAAACCCGTTAACAATCTCAAGGGAGTTCGGGTTCAGTTGATCCAGGAACGTTTTCTCCGGTTGCTCTTCCACAACCTCAGTTTCAGCCCCAGCTACTGCCACTTCCACCTCTGCCTCCGGTGCTTCATCCAGGATCAACGGCTCATATAGACGGAATTCAGCAGGTACCGCTTGAGTCGCTTCTACCCAGTGGATTGTTCCTTTGACTTTACGACCAGTGAAGCCACTGCCGCTCTTTGTCTCCACATCATAGGTACAATGAATCTCAGTCACATTGCCTTCTGCATCTTTGATCACATCGTTACATTTGATGAAGTATGCATGTTTCAGACGAACTTCGTTGCCAGGGAACAAACGGAAATATTTGTTCGGCGGATTTTCCATGAAATCGTCTTGTTCAATATAAATCTCACGGGAGAACGGAATTTGGCGATTACCCATCTCTGGATTCTCCACATTGTTCTCTGCTTCAAGCCATTCCACTTGCCCTTCAGGGTAGTTGGTAATAACCACTTTGAGCGGGTGCAGGACAGCCATCGTGCGTGGAGCTTTCAGTTTCAGGTCTTCACGGACAAAATGCTCCAGCGTTTGCAGGTCGATAACTCCATAGTTTTTGGAAATGCCTGTCTCATATACAAAATCACGAATAGCTTCCGGTGTATAACCCCGGCGGCGCAGACCCGAAATTGTTGGCATACGTGGATCATCCCATCCATCCACATGTCCTTCATCCACGAGCAGTTTCAGCTTCCGCTTGCTTGTTACCATCTGGGACAGATTCAGGCGACCAAATTCATATTGATGCGGTTTGTTCTCCATCTCACACTCGGCAATAACCCAATCGTAGAATGGACGTTGATCCTCAAACTCCAGGGAACAGAGAGAGTGCGTCACACCTTCAATTGCATCTTCGAGCGGGTGAGCAAAGGCGTACATTGGATAGATACACCATTTGTCACCCGTGTTATGATGGTGTGCATGTGAAATCCGGTAAATAACCGGATCGCGCAGATTGATGTTCGGTGCAGACATATCAATCTTGGCACGCAGCACTTTCTCTCCGTTCTTGAATTCGCCTGCACGCATACGTGTGAACAGGTCGAGATTCTCTTCCACCGAACGATCACGGTACGGGCTGTTCTTACCCGGCTCCGTCAGCGTTCCGCGCATTTCACGGATTTCGTCGGCGCTTTGGTCGTCGATGTAGGCTTTACCTTTTTTAATCAACAAGACAGCACGGTTGTACATCTCATCAAAATAATCCGAGGCAAAACGTTTCTCGTTCCACTCGTATCCGAGCCATTTCACGTCTTCCTGAATCGATTGAACGTACTCCACATCTTCCTTGACCGGATTCGTGTCATCAAAGCGCAGGTTCGTTTTACCGCCAAATTCGCCGCCCAGCGTAAAGTTAATCCAGATCGCCTTGGCATGGCCGATATGCAGATAACCGTTCGGTTCCGGAGGAAAACGGGTAATAACTTCCTGGACTTTCCCAGACCGGAGATCTTCGGTAATAATATTTTTGATAAAGTTAGGTGGGGTTGTACGATTGTCCACAGGTATCAAACCTTTCATGAATGGATTGGAGCCTTCGGGAATTGCTGCAATTCCGGCTATAATTCCTTAATAACGAAGTCATTTCCTGAAAAAATCTATTTTCTTGGAAAGTTTCGTACGCGTTTCATTTAAATATACCTTTAACGGGGGAGGAGTTCAATAAAGAACGGCACCAAAGTCAGGATCAACCGTGCATAAATAGGCCCTAAACCATTTTGACGGGTTCGCTCGAATCATGTAGCATGATAGTAAAACCAAATTAAAGGGAGGGTTTCCCATTCCATTGAACTCGCTTAAACTGACCAAAGAACAGCAGGATGAAGCCATTCGCACCATTCAGTCGTATTTCGAAGAGGAACGTGGCGAAGAACTTGGCGATCTGGCCGCTTGGGGTGTCCTCGACCTGTTCATGACACAGCTCGCTCCCTACATATATAATCAGGCACTCCGTGACGCACGCACAACGGTCAATCAACGCATGGCCTCAATGGAAGAAGACCTGTTTGCACTGGAGCAAAAGTTACCCAAGACTTCCCGTTAATCCACTACAAAATAAACCCATACTATACAAAGAAAGAAGGTTGCATTCATGTTTACCTATTCATTGGATGAATATACCGAACTCCGGCCACTCGCCATGGAACATACCAAACCGCTGTTCGAACTGACGGATCGTTCGCGGGATCAACTGAGACATTGGTTGCCGTGGGTGGATCATGTGACAGAAGTGGAACACACCTCGAACTTTATTACCAACGCGTTAAAACAAGGTGCCGAAAATGGCGGATTCACCGCCGGAGTATGGTCAAAAGGGGATCTAGCCGGCGTGATTGGATTCCACGAGATTAACTGGACCAACCGCTCGGTAAGCATCGGATACTGGCTTGGCAAAGGTTTTGAGGGTCAGGGCTTGATGACAAGCGCTTGTCGCGTTCTGGTTGATTATGCTCTGGTGACCCTGGATCTGAATCGCGTCGAGATTCGCTCGGCAACAAACAACAAACGGAGTCGCGCTATCCCTGAAAGACTTGGATTTGTTCTCGAGGGTGTAATTCGTCAGGCAGAGAAACTGCCTAAAGGTTACGTGAACCATGCGGTGTACGGCATGCTTCAGCATGAATGGGAACTCTTGCGCTAATTCGCCTACATAATGAATCGGAGTGATCTCTCCCAACATATCGGAATACAATAAATACCCTCTATCTCCACGGAATGTGGTGACAGAGGGTATTTTATTGTATTCATGACTTTTATAGGGCTCGGACCATGCCACCATCCACGATCAATGAGGTTCCGGTAATATACGTATTGGCCCCGGATAACAGGAAGACCACCGCTTTGGCAAACTCCTCCGGTTGACCGTAACGTCCTAGTGGAATCTCTTTACGGAATTGGTCAGATACCTCTTCCTCACTAATTCCGTTCTGCTCTGCCCGTGCTGCATCCAGCTCACGAATGCGGTCTGTTGCAATACGCCCCGGCGCTACCGTGTTGATCAAAATTCCGTATGGAGCCAGCTCTTGAGACAAGGTCTTCGCCAATCCAAACACGCCGGTACGGAACGTATTGGACAACACCAGACCCGGAATGGGCTGCTTCACCGAAGTTGAAGCGATATTGACAATGTGTCCTCCGCGTTCTTTCATATAAGGAAGTGCACCACGAATCAGCCTTACATAGCTGAGCACATTTAATTCAAATGCCCGTTCCCAATCTTCATCCGTCAGTGACTCAAATGAACCCGATGGCGGACCTCCCGAATTGTTCACCAGAATATCAATCTGCCCGAACAACTCCGCTGTCTTGCCAATCAGAGCCTCAATATCTTCCTTGCGTGTCACATCGGTTGCACAATATTCCACACGTCCCCCACCACCTAGCGCCAGAAGCTCCTGCTTCACTGCTGCGAGCTTTTCTTCACTCCGGCTGGCAAGCATGACGTCAGCACCTTCTGCTGCCAATTGAGCGGCTACCGCTTTGCCCAGTCCGCGACTGGAAGCCAGCACCAGTGCTTTTTTTCCTTGAAGTCCCATGTCCATCGTTGTTCCTCCTCCTCAGCTAGTTTCTATTTGGTCTGGATAAAATAACCCATAAAAATATCGTCCACATACTTGTCTCCGATATAAAACTCGGACACCAGCCTGCCTTCCGTCACAAATCCACACTGGGTATAAAACGTGATGGCTCCCGGATTGCTGGAAAGTACGCGCAGCCTGAGCTTGCGAATTCCTTGTTGGGCCGCATGCTGCTTGATGGCATCCATCAAAGCAGTAGCAATGCCACAACGTCGATCATGAGGATGAACCGCAATATGAATCTCGTAGACATGACGGTTGACCGGCATACCTGTGGCTGGCTGAAAGCCCACATAACCACATACCCGCTCTCCCTGCACTGCAATCAATTGACTGCCTGGCGGGCAATGCTGCAGATAGTGCTGTCTGGAACGCCAATGCATCGGTGCAGGAGAGGTGTATTTGTCCCATACCAGGGCATCCAACTCCATTAGCTGGGCTGCATCTTTAATCTCGGATGGACGAATCGTAAATGTATGGCTGGTAAGCATAATGATTCAACCTTTCGTGCTATAGTCGACAACGCTGTCATTACAACGTCGGGAAAGTTAAGAAATTTGAGAAACTTAGAAATACGTTATTCGTTTACTTCACTGTTTACATATATTCGCTCTATATATTGTAGCATAGCCTCAGCTTTGACTAAAATTCCACTCGATGATGAACGAAATTCGATCTTTACCATTCAAAAAAATGAAATAAACACTTAACCTTGCCGTAACGTCATAGTTTATACTGGTTCGATAAGGAGGGGATGCATGATGAATATCAAAGAGGCAGCAAGCAGGCTTGGTATATCGGCGAGAGCCATTCGTTTTTATGAAGAAAAAGGATTAATTCTACCTGCCAAACAGTCCAGTAACGGTTATCGCACATACACTGAGAATGATATCTGGCGGCTTCAGACCATTGCTGCGCTGCGTGAGATTGGCATGTCGCTACAGGATATTACACATGCGCTCGGAGAGATCGATCAAGGAAACCAGCAGCGGCTGGAAGAATATCTGGAACTGCAACAGGCCGTCATGTATGCCCAGTGGATTGAGCTCAAACGTATGATGGATACAACCCAGCGCATGATTGACCTGAATCGTCAGGACGGACCGCTGGATGTCAGCCATCTGCACGATCTCGCGGACAGTGCGCGGCGTCTGCGTGAAGCCCGGCAGAACTGGCATGATCGGTGGAATTATGATACCCTGGCAGCCATCCACGATCAGCGAGTGCAGGCAGAAGGCAGAGTCACTACTGGAAAAGGACAAACCAACCCAGTGGACAGACATCGTTCGGACAACGTCTCGCCCACAAACGATAAGAATGAAGTATCACATCCACACCATCATGCAGATCATTCCACGCCGAACGATTCCAATGACACGGTACATTCTTCCTTTTATCTGTATTACAACTATGACGAAGCGCTCGAACAGACAGCTCATTGGATCTCTCCCGCCCTTGGTGAGAAAGGACTCGATATTGGTACAGGCACAGGTAATTTGGCTGGGAAACTGCTACAACACGGCGCAGACATGACTGCAATCGACCAATCCCGGGAGATGCTGCGCAGATGCCGCACCAAATATCCCGAGATGCATGTGAAACTTGGTAATTTTCTGGCGCTGCCTTTTACCGATCATTCCTTCGACTTTGTCGTATCCAGCTTCGCCTTCCATCATTTGAGTCCAGACCAGCAACTACTGGCCTTACAGGAGATGCAGCGGGTATTAACCTCGCGCGGACGTATCGGTCTAACGGATCTAATGTTTGTTAATGCGACTCATCGTGAAAACTATATTCGCCAGGCTGAAACGACAGGACACGAGGAACAGCTGCGTGCCTTGCGCGAGCGTCACTTCCCTCTGCTGGATGAGCTATGCCGCTGGCTGGAACAACAGGGTTACGTCACAAAACATGTGCGACATAATGAGCTGCTGCACACGTTGCTGGCTGTTCCCCTGCGGTGAGCAACCATGAGCATATGCCAAAAAGGCCATCCCGCCTTGAATAAAGGAGGATGACCTTGGTGTATATCATGCTACGAAATTACATATAAATATCAACAATCGTACGCTCAGTTGCACTGCGTGCCTGTCTGAACTCATCCAGCGAGATGCAGACCCCGCCCTGACGGTAACGGTTCGCTGTACGCTCGGTGCGAATGTCCTTACCGTTCACCGCTACACGGCTCACAGCACCTTCATTCAAGTGATAGATAAACGTCACCGGCTCACCCGCATACTCAAATTCGAATTGCATGCCGTTCAGCTCAGCTGGCAATACCGGGTCAATGACCAGATCGCCGCCCTCTTGACGAATGCCAAGCGCGTTGGAGATCAGCTGGTTCATGTAGATTCCAGGGCCGCTGGAGTAGATTCTCCATCCGCCTTTCACTTGTACAGTCCCTTTACGAAGCTGGTCAAAATGCTCCTGTGCCTCGTAACGCGTATTAAACTTACCGTCCGAACTACTGAAGTATGAGTTCGCTTGGCGAATCTCCGCGTTAGGTACAACCTCGCCGATACCAACCGGGTTGATCATCGCGAGACCATTCCACACCTGATCTGTCTTACCCAGCTTCGCCATCGCTTCCACATAACGGATATGAGCATGAACATATTGCAAACCAATCTCACGCCCGAAGTTGGATGCTTGCTCTGCACGCTTGAAGTGTGTGCTAACTCCGCCAGCATATTGAGCCGGACGATTCATCAGACGCACGCCATCCGGGCACAGGAACTGCTCACGGATCAATGCGTAATGCGATTCTGCTTGCTCTGCATTCAGCAATTCACCGATCATGCTGCGCGTCATTGGCAACAAGCGATATTGAATGCCTGTCTCTGTGTCCGTTGGATGAAGCATCAGCTTCGCTTGGTCGGCTTCTTCCATGTACACAAAGCCTGGAATCACGTCTGTGCCCAGCATGTAACGGTTAAAGTCCTCACGAATGCCTTGAGCCAGCACGTCAAGCTCCTGTGCAAAGTCTGCATCCTTGAATTTCAGCGCTTGCGAGAGCACATTCACGGACTGATACGTCAATGCCACCGTCCAACTGCTCACCATGTATTGCTTCAGCTGTGCATTGGCTGGTTGGAGCGTATCATCCCAGTCGCCATCTCCGTAGGAAGACAGGAACGTATCATGCAGGAAGTGCGAACGGATATATTCGATCTCTTTTTTCGCGTGATCCAGTACCGTTGCCGTCTCTTCCGTGAACCCGAAGCTATGCTTGACGGTATAAGGTACTTTCTCATCCAGAATCGCATAATCGCGAGTCGCTGTCAGGTAATCCGCCAGCACTTTCAGCGGCCATACGATGATGTCGCCATGACTTTCTTCCTGTTGAATCGCAAAGTATTTATCAAACATGAACCATTGCGGCCAGTTGCCATCATCTTCGTATTGGTGGGTGTAGACCATTTTGATGATATCGCGAACTTGCTCATATTTTTGCGTTGCCATAAAGTACTCCACCGGACCTTGGCACACATCCCGTGTACCCCAAGCCGCGCCGCCGTACTGTTCCAAACCGTGAGGCACAGAGTAGTGAACCAGCATGTTGTGGGTGTACCACCAAGCCAGCGCATTTACTTTGAACAGATCCTCTGCACGCTGACCTTCTCCACGGGACAAACGGAACCCGTTCATCACACCTGCGAAGAACTCGCGGTATGCCTGCACTTCCTCTTCAAACGTCAGGCTTGAACCTGCTACCACTCCGCTGTCCGCTTGGCCTTCCAATACCCCTTGTACCTTCAGCGTCCATTCAGCACTTGCTTCCAGACTAAGCGTAACCAGTGATGCAGAACCACTGCGGATACCACTTGCCAGCAACGTTTCGTCCCCTACATTCACAGCTGCGCCGTCCACCGACATGCGGTATTGCAGATCTGGGTACGTTCCTGCACTAATCGCTTGTGGATCAGCCTTGAAGATCAAAGTATCGCCATCCTGCGTCATATGCAGCGGATACTCGTACTCATTGACATTCATCGTAATTTGGTTCGTTACCAGGTAACGGTATGCCGTACCACTTGTGGAGCGTACGTTCATGCTTACTTCCGTCGTATTAGCCCCTGTGTAATTGGTCACGATGATCGTGTCGGATTCGGTTTTGTAGATCCAGCGTGCATAGTTGAAGCCAATCTCGAACAGGGATGGCATTGTCAGCAGACGATATTGTCCGTCCATTTCCACATAGATGCGTTGTCCAGCCGTCTTCGGCACGTTCAAGGCATTGCGGGCATTACTGATCATTTTATTAAAATTGGTGTTCCCAATAACGAGTTGTGAGTTGAAAATACCGTACATATACGATGTCGTTGTAATAACCTGTGCCCCAAGTTGCACGTTGCCACCACTCATCAGAATATGACCGTGTGGACGCTCCACAAGCAGTTCTTTTGCTTTCAGAACGATATGCTCATAGCTGCCTGTGAAGAAGGATAACAATTCCTCGCCACTGCGCTCTTCCTGATGACGATCAGGGAACAGATCATGAATCTCATCTTGTGTCAGATCAAGTGTAACCAGAGGTTCACCCAGGAAGGAGGACAGTTTCACCTGTTCCAACGTGTCACCGTTTTCTATAGTCTTAGCCTGTACTTCATTCCAAGCTGCTGTAACTTCATCTCCGAATTCCAGGGCAGAGATTCCTTCGGCATGATTAGGCTTCGCCAGTCCGTAGAAGACCACCTGAGCCTCTCCGTTCAGATTCAGCAGTTCCGATTGCAAAGCGGTATAGGCAAATTCATACTGATACGTCTCATTCGCCAGCGTTGGGCGATTCAAGCTCTCTGGTTGATTCGTTTCCTTGTACGACAGACCGAAGAATTGGAATCCATCTGTGGAATAACCGACTGCTTTCGTCAGGGAACCTTGCTGCATATACGGAAATGCACCGCCCTGAGGCTGGTTTTGACGGGAACAAACGACATAACCTTTCGCTTCATCTTCAAAAACCGTATGGTCAATGTATTGTGACAGATAAGCTTCATTGCTGCGTACCGCACCTGGATCAGCAAGACCTACATCCTGTCCGTACACCACGTCTACGTTATGTTGTTGTCCTGTGAGCTTCACATCCCAGAACCAGACACCTTGTGGTGTTGCCGTAAATACGACCTGATAGCCAATGCCTTGTTCATTACCTTCCAGCTGGACTTTACCCTCCCAGATCAACTGGTTGCTGGATTGTGCCTTGCTTGTAATCAACTTGCTGTTCGAACGTACACCGAGCAACGGGAACGAGCTGATTTTCTCTCCCTCATGCACACGCAGGTACAGGTTGTTCAAAGATCCATCAATCTGGTTGCTGAGCAACTGGTTCAACATTGTTGTACCGGATGTAGCTTGGTACAGGTCTCCACTGTTCAAAAAGGTAAAGGATAACTCCCCGGCACTTAAGCGGATCGGTTCATTAATCATCGTTGTCATAAGGTTCACTCCTTGAATTAGTTAAAATCGAAACGTTTCGATAAATTTGAAAAAGAATAGGGGCCTCTTCAAACCGGCTTTTTACAGCCCGTCCGGACGATAACCCCATCATTAAACTTTTACTTCCAGCATACAGGCAGTTCTTTGTTGTTCAGACTCGGTCTAAACCGAACGTACAGAGCTGCGCTCGATCATATTAATCGTTAACGTATATGAAGGGTCAACCGCTTCGCCATTGAGCATCTGGAATAACAGATGTCCGGCGAGCGACCCGGCTTCATGCTTCGGCTGGCGTATCGTTGTCAGCGGTGGATGCACATATTCGGACAATTGAATATCGTCAAAACCGATCACGGAAATATCATTCGGTACCGATATACCACGCTCTTCCAATGCTTTCAGGCCACCAATCGCCATCTCATCGTTACCGTAAAATACCGCTGAGGGAAGCTCGCCCTGCATGATCATCATCTTGGTTGCACTGTATCCGCCCTCACGCACAAAGTTACCGTTCAGACGCCATTTGGACTTTTCTTCAAGTCCCGCTTCCCGCATCGCTCGCAGATACCCTTGGTAACGGAGCGCGTTGTCATACGAGTTGGATGGGCCACTGATATAAGCAATCTTCTGATGTCCAGCCTGGATGAGGTGGCGGGTTGCAAGGTAACCGCCCTGCTCTCCATCCACCAGCACGTTGACCAAATGGTCACTCGACAGCTGACGATCCATCACAATGATCGGAAAACGATGACCGGCAGATTCCACCAGAATATCATCATGGATGTTATGCGCCAGGATGATGGCTCCATCTACTCTTTTTTCACGTAAAAATCGCACTGCCGTTGAGTCCCGTCCACCCATGGAGCTGCACGCAATCAGGTCATACCCGTTCGCGAGGGCTACATCCTGTACACTACGGATCAACTCCGAGTAATACGGGCCCGACAGATCGGTCAGGATCAAAGCGATCGTGTTTGTCCGGCTCCGTTTCAGGTCCATGGCAAAGCCGTTCTTGCGGTAATTCAGTTCTCGTGCTGCCTCAAGCACTTTAGCCTTGGTCTTCGCACTAACCTTGCTATCCCCGCTCAGCGCATAGGAAGCAGTCGAGAGTGCTACACCTGCCAGCTTTGCCACATCCTTAATCGTTGCCATTCCACGTTCGCTCCTTCTAAACTAAGACAAATTCTAAGGTTATCTACATTTTATACGATACATGGTTAGAACAACCACTAAATCCTTCATTATCGTTTATTATCTTTGTACATATCATAGCGATGGATGTCAATCGAAACGTTTCGAGGTGTTCTCAAAAAAAATCCTCGTTCCCATCCTTATGGGACCACGGTTGAATGCGTCCCGTTCCAAACCATACCATTCGTGATGGTCATGACACGTCTTTCTATCTGACGCCCCCTGAACAGTTTGTGCCTAACACAATGAAACTGGCAGTAAACGCCAGATTGAAACGTTTCGACATTTTTATTATAGTCGGTGTTGATAGCGATTTCAACCTCTTTTTTTTCATTTTTTCACACGCACACGAATCTGACCCGATATTATCTGTGGCTTCACGTTGGATAAACAGTTACCAATTTATTTCTAACATACAAAAGTCCCCCGCTAGGGGAGCGTTTGAGATAATGATATCAATTATTACGCTTCTTATTTTCGTATATCTTTGATATCGTTACATATAAAATTAATAGGACAATTAAAACGATATATTTAGTTGGTGATTCCATGTTACTAAACCAAATAATAGTTATACATGTAATAATATAAATGACTGATAAGATTATTTTAAATGCATTCATGTACTCTAACCTCCTTGAATCACCAATGAATTCTAGTAGCACCGGCTCGCCCACTATGCTTTTATGCCATTATTACTCTGAGATGAAACAATGCAGGTTCAACATTAATCTTAACTTGATAATCTACTTTATTAATTATTGGTTCTGTTCGATTATACAACCTCTTATGAGCTTACGATCTATTGATTATTTACATCATATTAATTAATGTTAATCCAACCTTACATAAGGAGACCGTTATGTTATGAGCAATTCGAAACAACATGTCCATAAGCATCTCGCACCCCAGTCTTTGCCCTTGCAGGAAACTCGCTCTATTCCTCCGGCAATGTTTAGGCTGTGTCATCTGATTCGGTTCCACGATCGGGAATCCTTCTCTTATATAGATGAGCTATGGAGCAACAAGCACGTTCTCTATGTCATTACCTCGGGACAGGCAAGACTGATTAGTGTACATGGACCATTAACGGTGAGTACCGGCTCGGCTGCTGTGCGTCAGGCGGGGACCTGGCTTCATCATGAAAGCAAACGCGGTTCACTCTCTCCAGTTCAAGGCATTGCCATAATCTTTGACTTTGTTTTAGCCGATAACGCTGAACCCCTCTGGCCGTTTGGATCTCCCACGCCCATGACAAATCGTGCGATTTCCGAGATCGCATCTGAATTAATTCTGGCTTGTTCCAGAAGCGCAGAGGCAGGCCCATTCAAACCTCATGCGTTGTTCTATCAATTGTTGGATACATTACGTGATCACGCTATGCGCCTAGCTCATGAAGATCATTCATGGTTGGACTTTGTGATCGCACACATTCATGAGAGGGTTGCCCATCCCCTTACCCGGGAGCAATTAGCGAGGGAGGTTAATGTAAGCCCGGAGCATTTTTCAAGAGAATTCAAAAAGCACACCGGACTTACTTTCGTGGAGTACGTTACCAGGCTAAGGATCCGAATGGCTCAGGAACATCTACTGCTCGGGAACCCCACCATGCAGGAACTCGCGCAGGTGACGGGTTACAGAGACACCTTCTATCTGAGTCGCAAATTCAAACAAACGGTAGGTTGTGCACCAACACTTTACCGAAAAACACCAAAAAAAATCGCAAGCCTTACTTACAACTACACCGCATCCCTGCTTGCGCTCGGCCATATCCCTCATCTAGGTGCCGTGGCAGAATGGATGGAGCCGAAAGAGCTTGGACCTAGCTCATTCAAACAGTACTCTGAGCATGTACTTATTAATCATCTGGATCTGATTGCACACGCTCAGCCCGATGTCATTGTCGGGTATGCACCGCATCCCGCTTCTGACGAACTACGTCTGATTGCACCGACCATTCTGATGCCATTTGAGGAACTCGATTGGCAGGAGCAGCTTCTTCATCTGGGACGAATTACCGGGCTTGAGTCCAATGCACAGACGTTATTAGATCGTTATCATCAACTTGAGCAGGAAGCCAATCATACGTTGAATCAATGGATGGAAGGGACACGCGGGTCCGCCGTTTGTATGTTTATGATCGGAGAGGACGGCGCTTATATCTATGGTCATGGCTGGGGCAGAGCTTCTCATGTACTGTATCAATCGCTGGGCTTCACCCCACCTTCACGGATGGAGCAGGATGGGCAGTTACTTACGGGATACGTTCATGTTCCATTGTCTGAGATTCACTTGTATGCTGCAGATCACATGTTTATCGCCTTTCCTGAGGAACCTGCCGAACGAGAAATGTTGGATAACTTGCTGAATCAGGAATCCTGGGGCACCCTATCCGCCGTTCGTGAAGGACGTGTATACGAGATTGATGCCGACATGTTCTACGGATTTGATCCCTTGTCCGTTATGGAGCAATTGCAGCATATCATGCATCACCTGACATCATAATTATCCATGCGATAGTGATCATAGTTGTCCATGTACAAAACTCACATCTTCCTCTATGTTATTAATGAGAATAATAATCATTATTGATTATATATAGGGGGAACAAGGATATGTTTGCTGCAAAAAAACGCTTTTCCGGCTTGCTGCTTATGCTCGCCATCATTATGATTCTGGCTGCTTGTAGCAGCGGAACGGGCTCCACTGCCACCGAACAGACATCGGCAGCGGGAAGCGAAACGACAACAGCCTCTTCCGAGACGAAAACAGACACATCGTCCGGTTCGGACAATTCGAATGCTACGCGAATCTACAAGTCATTAAGCGGGGATGTTGAAATTCCGGCTGAACCCAAACGGATCGTGACGGATATGTACGTAAGTGATCTGCTTGCACTGGGTGTGAAACCTGTTGGTGCTGTTCAATATTATTTGGAAAACCCGTTCTATGCAGATCAGGTGGAGGGCATTGAAAGTATCGGTGATCGGGCAGCGGTATCGATGGAGAAGGTCATTGCCATGAACCCGGATCTGATCATTACCTACTCCGACCAGGCCAGCGAAATTGAGAGTTATCAAAAGATCGCACCTACCGTAGTGATTCCTTATGGTACATTCACCAATGTACATGACGAAATTCGGGGATTCGGAGAGCTGATGAACAAATCCGAAGCAGCCGAAGCCTGGCTGAAAACGTACGATGAACGGATTGAAGCCGCTCGTGCTAAGGTGAAAACCGTCATCAAACCGGAGGAAACCTTCTCCATCCTTGAAGTATCCGACAAGAGTTATTATGGATATGGAGACAATTTTGGTCGAGGAGGACAAGCGGTCTACAGTGCTTTGCAACTTGCCCCACTCGAAATCACCAAAAAAGAACTGATGGGTGATACCCAATGGAAAGAGATCTCGCGTGAAGTTGTTGGTGATTATGCAGGGGATCATATCTTCTTAACCGTTGGAGAGAACAATAAAAATTACCAAGGCGACTCCATCTGGCAATCCCTGCCCGCTGTGAAAAACAATCAGGTGTACGAATTACTGGAAGACCGTTACTGGTACTTTGACCCGATTGCGATTCAAGGTCAGGCTGAAGAATTCGCCGATATGATCGTAGAACGTGCCGAGCAAAATCGCAAATAACATAAGCATGAATACAGGTGTCCGGATAGGCTGATAAGCCTGCTCGGGCATTTGTGTCATATCGAGGAGGACTTACATATGCTTCGCCGTTTCATGTCTTATTATCGTCCTTACAAAAGGCTCTTTATGTTAGACTTCTCCTGTGCCATCGCCGCCGCGTTGCTGGAGCTGGCCTTTCCACTTGCCGTTAACCGGGTAGTCGATCAACTGCTTCCGGCTGGAAATTGGTCCATGATCTTGGCGGCATGTGTCGGGTTGCTCGGCATCTACCTGCTCAGTTCCTTTTTCCATTATGCAGTCACCTATTGGGGCCATAAGCTCGGTATTAACATCGAATCCGATATGCGGAGAGAACTGTTCACACGTGTGCAGAAACAGTCTTTCCGCTTCTTCGACAATAATAAGACCGGGCACCTGGTCTCCCGTATGACCAACGATCTGATGGATATTGGTGAGATCGCGCATCACGGACCCGAGGACTTATTCATTGCCTTCATGACACTCGCCGGAGCTTTCGGTATTATGCTGGGAATCAACTGGCAGCTCGCTGTGATGACGTTCATCATCGTTCCGCTGATGATCTACCTGTCGCTGTATTTCAGTCGCAAAATGTCCAAGGCGTTCAAGCGCATGTTTGCAGATATCGCCGATTATAATGCACGGGTAGAGAACAATGTGAGCGGCATTCGTGTGGTACAGGCTTTTGCCAATGAAAAGCATGAAGTAGGCCGTTTCGTTGAGAACAACGAACGTTTCAGACTCACCAAACTGATTACCTACCGCATTATGGCTTGGAACTCTTCACTTAGCTTCATTCTGATGAAATTTGTATCCCTGTTTGTACTGGTATGTGGAACATGGTTTGTCATTCAAGGAAGTATGACTTACGGGGAGTTCATCGCGTTTGTAATGCTGTCCAATGTATTCCTCGGACCGATCGAGAAGATTAACTCCGTCATTGAGACGTATCCCAAAGGCATCGCCGGTTTCAGACGTTATCTGGAGCTGCTTGAGGCAGTACCGGATGTAGAAGATACACCACAGGCAAAACCCATTTCGGATGTGAAAGGCGATATTGCCTTCCATAACGTCACCTTTTCTTATGGAGAACATAAACCCACGCTGTCTGAGGTCAACCTTAATATTCAGGCAGGCCAGACGGTTGCTTTGGTTGGACCTTCAGGCGGAGGTAAAACGACGCTATGTAGTCTGATCCCACGTTTCTACGATGTGGATGCGGGACATATCTCCATTGATGGCATTCCGGTGAAGGACATGACCCTGGAATCACTGCGCTCCCATATCGGGATTGTGCAGCAGGATATTTTCCTGTTTGACGGAACGATTCGTGAAAATATTGCATACGGCAAGCTAAATGCTTCCGATGAAGAAATCTGGCAAGCCATTCGCCGGGCCCAACTGGAAGAACTGGTACAATCCCAGCCAGATGGACTGGACACCATGATCGGTGAACGTGGCGTGAAACTCTCTGGCGGACAGAAGCAACGTCTATCCATCGCCAGAATGATCCTGAAGAACCCGCCTATCCTCATTCTGGATGAAGCCACCTCCGCACTCGACACCGAGACGGAAGCTGCCATTCAACTAGCCTTATCCGAGCTGGCTCAGGGACGTACAACATTGGTGATTGCCCATCGATTGGCGACCATCAGACACGCCGATCGCATCGTAGTGGTGGAGAACGGTAGCGTAGCCGAACAAGGAAGTCATGAAGAACTGCTCGCGCGTAAAGGCTCGTACAGCCGACTGCATCAAGCCCAGTTTGGTTAAGTAGCATGCCCTAATATAGCAACCATCGAAAAAAACAAATACGAAATAAAAACAACCTTCCCTCTGCAAACGAGGTGAAGGTTGTTTTGTTCATTTCAGATATCCTTTGGATTTCCAGAATCGCTTCGCAAATGATTCAGCAGCGTACGGTGGCTCTCCATTCAGTAGATCTTCATTTGCTTGAATGAGCACTTGGCGTCCACGTTCGAGCAATTGAACGGCATGTAGTAATTGAGAGCCGCCTATATAATGAAGTTCAAGCAACAACGGTTCTTCTTCCTCATCCTCGTCCGTCTGAGCCGAGTATTCAATCAACACACTTTCCGAGCCGTCCGCATGTTGGTGCAGGGTATAATAGTATTTCTCCACCTGCGTCTCCCCTTGAGCATCCACATACTCTCTTCCAATACGAAGCATGGCTGGCCGGGGAACACCATTAGACATCTGACCTGCTTGTCGAAATGCATAATATAACTCTCCAATCCACAGTCCGTGCCGATCATCATCATAATAATCGTCATATGGCTCCACAACAGGCAGTGCTAATAACTCATGGATCAGTTGGTGCGAAATTAAGGAACGGGCATATTGATAATTCGATACAGACTGCAACAAGGTGCTCCATCCTTGCTCGCTTAACTGTTGAATATCAGCAGGTGAGTTCTCCGAGAATACGTTCCATTCCGAATTCTCATTGTGCAGATAACGATATGCTCCTGAGATCATCCAGACAGGTTTACCCGATTGTACGATATGTTTATCAGGAGAGTTGGAACCTTGATCTGATGGCTCCAACTTAAGCAACAATGCACAATTGTGGTCATCCTGAAAATACAGACTGCGGAAATACCCCTCCGTATGCTCATCTCCATAGACCGATACTCGGCAAAATTGCTCGTCCAACCAAAATTCATAGCTGTTCAGTAGCTCATCCTCCTCTCTTACAGGCAACAAAGATGGATGAGTAAGACGCTCTATGTTCTCAGCGGTAACCCGATGATCTTCGAACCAATCCGGCACATCTGGCTCTGATTCATCAGCATGAATGTACTTTCGGTTGATTACAGGTTGTCCTTGCTGCAGCCTCCTTAACATTTCTTCTCGCCAAGGAAACGGATCTGTATCTTCATCAATCACACATTCAGGAACCAATAACGCCAACATGTCAGAGCCCCGCCATGGTCCGAGATCCTCCCATTCTGCAAGCTGACGCTTCACATTACGCTGTCCTTGAACCTGAATCGTATATTGCTCGGTACTTACCAGCAATCCACCTTCTACATTCCCTCTCACTGTCAATTCTCCATGGTTATAATCCCCCCAGAACATATCCTCCACATAGAGGTTACCTGTAATATATATTTCCTGCCCACCCACGATCATATAGGGCGTTATGAGATTCCCAAGTACAACCAGATTTGAACTGGCCGCGTCGGAACTTGTATTTCCAATATAACGATCCACTGTCAGATTCCCTTCAACCAAGATCAAAAAAGGTCCTTCATCCAACAACAGTTCGCTGATATGAAGATCACCAGAATGTAACCATACTTCCTCGGCTTCAAATTCACCGTTGTGGGCTTCATTCTGAGTGTACATCCAACTTTCCTGAGGCAACTTCTTTTGTATATCTGCAAAAGACACTTTGTGACCTATCTGATGTATGGACATGTCCTGACACTCCTCATCCATTAATATATGGATAGAATCTATCTAATCTACAGATAGGACGACTACCCATTTTCATTATACTAGAGGAAATATACACCATTCCATAACAAAAACCCTCACCCGAGTAGAATGAAGGTTGAGCTTGTGAACAACAACAGCCCCAAGCCCATTAAATACATATATGATCTAGTCCATTCTTATAACCTCCCATCCAAGATGGCATTCGCTCGCTCACGAAATTCCACCGCCGCTTGCTCAGGCGTAATTTTGCCAAACAGTAGAAGATCATATAACTCACGTAACACAGCAGTGACCTCTGGCGCACCTACGGGATCAGGCGGGTCCATCTGGCTGCTGTGATCCGCAACCCAATCTATATAGTCAAACACCTGCGCCAGCTCCGGTTCAACCACCAGCTTCATCCGCTCTTTGACACTGGACGAGACAGGCACCCCCCGCTCCCCTTTGAGCAGCAGATTGGCATCCAAATCATTCACAAAAAAGCTGATAAACTTGGCAGCCTCCTCCTTATGTCTGGAATTACCCGCCATGGAGAAAAACATGCCTGGCTTCAAGAACAATCCATCCTGGCTGTTTGGCCCAGGCATTGGGGAGATGGTTAAGGGTTTGCCATAACGCTGAGCGGTGCTGATAAATTGGTTGGAATACCCCCAGCTAAACAAAGCCTCTCCCAGATAAAACGGGTCGTTATCAGGCTGGCCAATATCTGATGTCCAGATATCCGGTGCAAAAATAAGCTTCTTCTCTGCGAGCTGCTGCATCCTGCCAAAGTACTCAATAAACAGCCCATCATCCTCATAACCCAACCTCTTGCCATCCTCCGCGTACAGCTTGGAACCATACTGTCTCAAGTAATACGCGAAAAACTGTTCCGGCGTGAAATAGGTTCCCAGATAGATGCCTTTCCCCAGCAATTGCTCGCCCATCCGGTCAAAATCCGCCCATGTCCACGTATCCGTTGGCAATTCTATATCATTGGCCTTTAACACTTCCGGATCATAGATGCTAAGCATGGCGTTAACCCCCAAACTGAGACCATAGGTTTTGCCATTCAGGCTTCCACTCTCCAGCTGTTCCTTCTCAATATCTGTCGTGTCAATCAGCCCGCTCTGCATGTATGGCGTCATATCCTCCAACAGTTGCAACGAACTGTACTGGGACAAATAGGAGATGTCCATCTGGATAATGTCGGGCAACGCATTGCCTGCCGCATGAGGGGCAAGTTTTCTCCAGTATTCGTTGAAACTGCTATATTCGTATTCGATGTTCACATGTGGGTTCAACTTCTCATACAGATCGATAACGGCGATCGTTGCATTGTTGCGAAACTCCCCACCCCACCAAGCGATGCGCAACGTTATCGGCTCTTCGTCAACGATCATGCCTGGCCTTTGATCCAGTTGGCTCACGCAGCCAGGAAGAGTCAGCAGAAGACAGATTACGCCTATGGTTCGCAATAATCTTCTCACGGCCTATCCTCCTTACCTGGTGATGGGGGTGGCAGCAGCACCGTTACTCTCGTTCCAAGCCCTGGCTTGCTCTCCAGTAGAACATCATATTCTTCGCCAAAAGCTAGACGTACCCGCTCCCTGATATTCAGCAAACCAATACCTGTTCCTCTGGTC
The DNA here is from genome assembly GCF_038002525.1 of Paenibacillus sp. FSL K6-4396. Classification (NCBI taxonomy): domain Bacteria; kingdom Bacillati; phylum Bacillota; class Bacilli; order Caryophanales; family Paenibacillaceae; genus Paenibacillus; species Paenibacillus sp. FSL K6-4396. The sequence goes on from NZ_JBBOCR010000001.1 coordinate 6,563,539, forward strand.
TTCACTTCACCGCGCAGCACTTGTTCCACATATTCGGGTTCCATGCCGGGACCGTGATCCTCCACGATCAGGGCCAGCTTGCCACCTGATATCTCGGCATACACTCGAATCAGACATGATCCAACCTGTGGTTCCAATCCGTATTGAATGGCATTCTCCAGTAATGGCTGTAGGGTTAACTTGGGAATGGCACATTCCAGATAAGGAGCAGGCACATCCAAGCGGAAATCCAGCCGCTGCCGGAAACGGTAGGTCTGAATGGTGATGTAATGGCTGACGATCTCCAGCTCTTCGGCAAGGGTGATGATATTTTGTTTGAAGCTGATGGAGGAACGCAGCAAATACCCGAGTGACAGCACCATACTGGAGATTTGCTCCTGCCTGTTCTTTTTGGCAAGCCAATGGATTGAATCCAGCGCATTATACAGGAAGTGTGGATTGATCTGCGCCTGAAGCGCCTTAAACTCCGTTTCTTTAATGACCAGCTGACTTGCATAATTTTCTTTGATCAATGTATTGATATGTGTAATCATCATTCGATACGTACGCTGTAATAACCCCAGTTCATCCATGTGCTGGTGTGTTGGAATGGACAGATTGGCATCCATATTCTCCAGATCCCCATACTGAACCTCCTTCATCTGACTGATAAGCTGCCTGATCGGCCTTGTCAGACTGCGTGCGAACACCATACCAAGGGCGAGGACAACCAGAATGGCGATAAGATATACGACAATCAGACTATTTTTCAACCATATGATACGTTCAAAAATCTCATCATAAGAGGCCATATTATAATAAACCCAGCCGGTATAGGCGGATTTTTTCTGGGAAAGGAATATCTCCCTCCCATCCAGATTTTTGATCTCATATCCCCCACTGCCTGGAAGTGGATTGAGCCCCGCGGACACCGCTTCTGGAAGCTGACGATAAGGATAGACCACCTCACTGCCTGCTTTTAAAATAATGTCACTGTCCCGGCTATCCATGCCCGCATACTCCTCAACGAGTCGCTCGATATTAATACGCAGAAACAGTATGCCTACCGGTTCCAGGGTCATCGGTTCATAGGCACGCACTTGACGCACCATAACCAGCATCGGGTCATCGTCATCCGGGTATAACCAGCGCACTGCACCATTGGCCTGCTCCGCAGCCGCAATCATCCGATCATATTTTTCCTGGGATACGGTTAGTGTCTCGCCATATTTATTCACTCTTCCCCTGGAATCAATCAGATGAACGGACTGCACATAACGTGCAGCCCCACTGATATGCTCCCATAACCGATCCGTGATCTTCTTTCGTTCAATAAAGCTTGAATATGCGCTATCGTCATCCAACAACGACTTCAAGGCTCTTTGAATCTGCGTATCGGAGATCATGTTCAATGATAACGCTTCCAACTTCTGAAGTTCAACATCCACTGTAGACGAAGAAAGGTTCAGAAGTCGGGAAGACTTATCAAACAGCTGTTTGTCATACACCGAGTACGTATAATACAAGGAACCAAACGCCAAGATGATGATAAACGCCATCATGACCATGATCATCAGAAACATTTTCATTTTGATGCTGAGTTTGCGGTAGGCTTTCATGACCAAAGCGCTCCTTTGAACCACGTGATACTACTAGGTATATCACATGCAGGAAGGTTTTCCCAAAGTTTTAGCGCTCGATTTCTCACGGTTTATTTGGACTGATATCGGTCATAGGCCGCCTGATGAACCTCAATCGCCCGGTCAATGTCCATGCTCTTGATTGTTTCGGTCATCGTGTCAAATTCGGTGATTGGTTTCTGTCCGCTAATGATGGCTGTCATTGTCTCATTTAAATACGTATTCACCTGGCTCATGATGGACGTACTAGTGGTTACCTCTTCTGTAGACAAGCGAATTGGGGGAAGTGTTAAGGCCGAGCTTGCTTTCATCCATTCCGCATTCGCTGCACGCTGTCCATCGTCAAATAATAAGGCATCCAGGTAACGGCTATCCTGATTGATTGGACCGTCCATAATGGATAAGGCATAGGATGCCAGTGCCTGATCATACGTCAGACCGTTCGGATTATCAATGATGGTATCTGTGAATTTCACACCTTCTCCGTCCCGAACATAACTGTCATTTTCGATACCAAAGTTGAACAGATCACTACCCTCTTCGCTATAGTTGTAGTCCATCCACTGCACAATATATTTCAGTTTATCTTCGTCTGCAGAAGCCGTAATAGCCTCACCATAACTTAGGACCTTATTCTCCAGATTGAAGGTAGCATACGAAGTGCCATCCGGAGATACGGGCCACGGTACACCGGTTACGTTAAAGTTCGGATCGGTATCTCTCATCAGATTGAAGTATTTTCCCATACCACTGAACACACCGCCCTGATATGCGCCTGCCAGATTGCTGGTGACTTTATAGTCGAACGCTTTGCCGTCATTGGTCATGATCTCGGGATCAATCAACCCTTCCTTGTACCATTTGGCCATGGTCTCCAGAAAATCACGGTAACCCGGCTGAATCGGTCCAAACTCCACCTTGTCTCCATTCAACTGGAAGCCACCAATGACACCAAAGGCCGCCGCAAAATCATGGAGCTTGGTTAGGTTGCCCGGTCCCCAGTTGCCGGTGAATGGCAGCTCATCTGGCTTGCCATTGCCGTTAGGGTCCTGTTCCTTGAATGCCTTGAGTACCGTATACCACTCATCAATGTTGGTAGGTACCTTGAGATTCAGTTGATCGAGCCAATCCTGGCGCATAATCAAACCGGAAGTGGCATTCAGTTTCAATGCATCCAGCTTCAGCAGCGGAAACATATAGATCGTTCCATCGTCGAGTGCAATCTGCTTCTTCACATCCGGATCGGATTCAATGATCCGCTTCAAGTTCGGTGCATAACTGTCGATCAATTCATTTAATCGGATGATCCGGCCGTCCTTGATCATTTTTTCCGGTCCGCCAACCGCATCGGCCCAGTTATAATAAATAACGTCCGGCAGCTCCTTTGTGGAGATCAACAGATTGAATTGGTCACGCTGTTGTCCAAGCGGAGGATGTGTGAACTTCACTTGGATACCCGTCAACTTCTCCTTTTCCTTGTAAGCGGCCATATCGCCAAAATTGTTCAAGGAAGCTGTCAGTTTGGCGTCATTGGCGCGCCAGTAGTCAATGGTAAATGGCTCACTTGTAATCGGTAACGGTATCTCCGTCAACGCCTGAACCGCAGGTTCTGTTCCTTCTGCCGGCTCTGCGTTACCTGGTTCATTATCCCCCGTACAGCCCGCCAGTAAATACATGGTAAGTAGCGATGACAACAGGATGGACCCCATTCTTTTTTTCACGTAATTCGCCTCCATAGGATACATTTTTTATTGTTTCACAGCACCGATTAGAGCGCCCTGAACAAAATAACGTTGGATGAATGGATATACCAGCATAATCGGCAGCGTGGAGATAATAATGGTCGCATATTTGATGTTCTCCCCAATGGCAAAGCCGGTATCGGCGCCAGCACCCATGGCCTCCGTACTGCTGCTGATCAGAATATCACGCATAATAATCTGAATCGGATATAACTCCTGACTGCGTAGATAGAGCATTGGCCCGACATAATCATTCCAATGGTCAACCGCATAATACAGCATCATGACCGCCAGGATTGGCTTTGACAAAGGCAGTACGATTCGGAACAAAATCAGAAAGTCATTGGCGCCATCAAGCTTCGCCGATTCGATCAGACTGATCGGAATGCCTTCAAAGTTTGTTTTCATAATGAGGAAATAAAATGTGCTGATGGCACCCGGAATAATAAGCGCAAAACGGGTATCCACCATCCCGAGATTTTGAATCAGCAGAAAAGTCGGGATCATGCCCCCGCCGAAAAACATCGTGAACGTAATTAATTTCATCAACGTTTTTCTGCCCATCAGATCACTGCGTGATAACCCGTAAGCTGCCAGCGAAGTCATGAGCAGATTAATGGCAGTACCCACCACAACATAGAACAAGGTGTTCATATATCCCGTATAGATGCGAGTATCCTGAAATACCGACTTGTACGCTCCCAGCTGGAAACCTTCAGGAATGAGCATCAATGACCGGGAACGCAGCATCTGATCCGGATCGCTGATGGAAGAATTGAACACGTACAGCATCGGGTATAAGCATAAAATCATGATGACCAAGAGCAGCAGGGTATTAAATACATCAAAAAGTCGTTCCCCTATAGACTGTTTCATCGCTTCACCTTCCAATTACCAGAGACTGGTTGAGTTAAGCTTTCTGCTGATCGCGTTTGCGATAATGAGCAGCGCGAAATTAATGACGCCGTTAAATAGTCCGATGGCGGTTGAATAGGTATAGTTCCCCTCCAAAATACCGGAACGATAAACAAAGGTGGATATGACATCCGATGTCTCATAGGTCGGTGCCGTTTGCATCAGTAATATTTTCTGAAAATCCGCGTTCATGACCGCCCCCATACGCAGAATTAACATGATCACAATTGTGGGCATGATGCCCGGCAGTGTAATATGTAACAGCTGTCTCCAGCGGCCTGCGCCGTCAATTTTGGAAGCTTCATACAACTGAGGATCAATACCACTTAGTGCTGCCAAAAAGATAATCGAGGCCCAGCCTGCGCCCTGCCATATGTTGGACAGGATGTACATCGGACGGAACATATCTTTTTCCGCCAAAAACATAATCGGCTGCAGATCAAAAAAGTCACGAATGACGTTAAATAACCCACCGTCCAGAGATGAGAACGTTTTCAACATTCCAACCACGACGACAACCGAAATGAAATGCGGCATATAACTGATGGTCTGTACTGCACCTCTGAACCACTTCTTCCGGACTTCATTCAGTAGCAGTGCTAGTAGAATCGGAGCCGGGAAACCAAACACAATACTGTAAAAACTCAAAATCAGTGTGTTCTTAATCAGTCGCCAGAAATAATAACTTTCAAAAAACATGGTGAAGTTGTCAAATCCGACCCATTCGCCTGCCAAGATTCCTTTGATCGGGTTGTAGGATTCCTGAAATGCCATCAGTAGCCCGTACATTGGCCCATAGCTGAAAATCAGATAGTAGGCTACCACAGGAACGAGCATCAGATAAACGTATCTGTTGCGGACAAGTTCCTTTTTCACCGAACTCCATTTGCCAGCTGGCTTCAAACGCCCAGGTTCAATCCCCCGGCTTCGATTCAGCTCCATCCACTCAACCTCCACTCTCGATGTTCATTCACTAACATGACACTTCTAATGATAGAATCGAGCGCCTTTTCTTCCCATGCTCATTTCCGATAAATGCATGTTCAAAACCGAGTTCCGTCCGACAAAAAAAGACCCTGCTGCCGTTGAATGGCGTACAGGGCCTGATCATAAATCAGATGTGAGTCGGATGTGGATCGGATATAAAGGAAGCTATGTAGAAGCGACAGCAGCGCTGTCTAGGGTACTTTTTTATACTCGGAAGGGGAGAAGCCCGTATATTTCTTGAACATTTTGCTGAAATACGGCCAGTTGGCACCAAACCCCGTCTGCTCGGCAAGCGAGGATACCGTGCAGTTCCCGTCCTGCTCCAGAAGCTCCAACGCTTTGCGAATGCGGTAGCTTAACACATAGTTCGTAAATTTCTCACCAGTTTCTTTCTTGAACATTTTGCCAATGTAGTCTGGATTCATGTATATTTCCCCAGCGATGGACTGGAGTGTCAATGTCTCGTCCTGGTAGCGCTTCTCTACCAGCTGTTTCACACTACCTACCATCTGCGATTGTCTCGAGCGATGTTGTTCGTAGCGGCGCAGCGTGATTTCCTTGGCAACGGCAAGCAGAAACTGTTGAAAAGAATGCAGGGTGCTGGATTCAATCATGCCTGGCAACTGGTCCATATACCTTTTCATCTCGGCAGAGCCGCTGAGTCGAATCATCTCCATAAACATCTGAATAAGATAGGACTTTGTTTGGGATATATCGTATCGCAAGCTGGCAAGTATCTGAAACATCCGGTTCAGCTCTGATCCGACTTCCTGCCAGTGTCCCGCCTTGATTGCAGTAACCATCCGCTCCGGATCGTATTCGAACTCAGGAAGAATGCGCTCTCCGGGAGAGTAAATATCCCGCTCCATAATGAGACTGCCCTCACCGAGGTAAAAGCGGTAATTGAGATAAACTAGCGTCTGCATGTACAAATGGCGTGCCTGCGAAAGATCTCCTGGCTCGCTCAGGGCAATCGTGAGATCGTCATGATAATATCGGGTAAATGTGGCGCGAATCTCATCGATATTATGGAACAACTGCGTTTCAGACAACTTGTCCTCCATAATTAGTAGCACATGCCTTCCAACCGTGGCACTTAAGATGGGATTGTGAAAAATATCCTCGGCAATGTTCTTCACCGCGAACAAGTGCAAATACTCATGATCCCCCTCGATCTCTACCAGCAGCAACCGCACACGTTGATCCTGAAACTGTACATCGAATAATTCCTCGAAATACTTCCATTCCTTGACCCCATAGGTTCTGTTGGTCACCAATTCTTTCAGAAAATATTCCTTGGCATGTGGCAGTACACGCTCCAGATTATATTGGATCGACTGCACAAAACGCTCCTGATCGGTCAACTCTCGCTTCTCACTGACCAATTCACTAATAGCCTGTACAAGATGCTCTTCACTGCAGGGCTTGAGCAAGTAGTGCTTCACCCCATACTGCATGGCGGTCTTCGCATATTCAAACTCCGTAAAACCCGTGAGCATGATGAATGAGATATGCTGATACTTCTCTGCCACAGCTTCAACCAGCTGTAATCCATCCATTCCCGGCATGCGGATGTCCGAGATGATGATATCCGGGCGTTGCTGCTCGATTGAAGCAAGCGCTTCCAATCCATCTTGAGCAATACCAATCAGTTCTGTTCCTAATCGGGACCAGTTCACCACACTGGAGATCCCGTCCGAAATCATAAATTCATCATCGACCAACAAAACCTTGTACATCGTATGCATCCTCCTGCCTTTAACCAGTTCCATTCTATTATATGGGCATTATGCACAAATAGAGGGGAGGACGTTGAATGACATGGAATCGCACCCTAACAAGTCTGATTTCTGAACATTTGTATCACGTGTGATGTTATTGGCTACAGAATCATGGTTTGTGTTGGTCCTTTGATCAAACCAAACAACCTTCACCCTGCCACAGGGTGAAGTGTTTGCCGCTGCTATGCAAATACGGGCTATATAGGTGACCATACATGCCCGGATCGGTTTATTTTTTTACTGCGTGAATGAAATGTATCGTTTCAAATGCCCTTAGATGATCGATTCGATCCTGGAAAAACTGTTCCTGAATCGCCTCGGGAGTCAGATGCTCATAAATAAGCAGCCCTGCTTCATCAAGCAAGGCCTCCATCTCCACATATGCGTAGCCGGATTGCATCGGCTCACCACCCATTGCAGCCAATTTAATCATATTTTCAACCCGATTAAACATCCCTTTTTCCTCAAAAAGGTGCTCATCTGCATAATCCAGAACTATAGAGCTTCCGATTGGCAGGTTCGCAAACACATGACGAATCACGTTAAACAGATCATTTTTGGGCAAATAATACGAAACACCCAAGAGGCTAGCCAACGTCTTCCGTTTCTTCAACCCTTCAAGAGTCAAGCTGTCATTCGAAAGCTCGCGAGTAAAATCCATGGGTACAAAGTGAAGATTGTTGGGAATGGTCAGCTCGGCCTGATTCAGCCGCTCCTTCTTGAATTGCTGTGTAGCCGGATAATCCACTTCAATGATATCCAGCGTGTCCTCCAATTCCGGATGCCTCAAAGCAAACGTATCCATCCCGGCGCCAAGAATGACTACCTGCTTCAATCCCAACGCAACTTCATGCAAAAGTACATGCTCACAGTAAGCGGCCCGAGCCAGAGTTATTGGAGATAACTGTACCTGGGTAATCCATTTTAGAACCTTTTCCGGGTCGTCCTTGAGCTGGTGAGCCATATCCGGGTTGAAAAAATGAATGCCTCTAACCATGTTATTGCTGATATCTGAAAACTCTTGAGGAGAGATCAGCAATCTCGCCATAAAATCGTCAAAAATGAGGGGTCTGTCATGTTGGCTGTGATAGGCTCGGCCAAAAGTCGAAATCAATGATGTGATACTGGATTCATTTTGCTTCATACTTATTCCTCCCGTACAAACAAAAATAAGATTCCCCTGGCCAGGAGAATCTTATTATATACGGAATATTTTTATATGTAAATTATAGCATAAATATATTTTTTTGTCAACTGTAATTTACGGATGAGCAGACAGATTACAGTGGATTTACCGTCCACTTCAACGCGTTCTTCCTTCCGCATCCTATCCAACCCGATTATATCTATTAGGCGTCCATCCCATACTCCTTCACTTCACGATTACGGTTCAACACTGCATGCAGCACAAAACCAAGTACAGCAATAGCTGCTGTGCCTGTTGCCAGCCACGCTACAGGAATAAGTCCCTGTTTGTCATACATAACCCCCATCGCGTAGGGTCCGATAACCCGTCCAACAGCACCAATTCCACCCGATATCCCGATGTAAAAAGGGGCTGCCCTGCCCGCATGCTCGGAGATAAATGCTGGTGTTGCAGGGGAGATCAGCATCTCTCCAAACGTGGCGAGTACCATTGCGAGCACCATGCCCGGATAGCTGTACATGGTAATCATGACGATATAGGCCATGCCATAGAATACCGCACTCGCGGTCATCTGCGCAGTGGAGGTACGGGCCATGGTCCGTTTCACCCAACTGGTGAAAGGTTGGCCTACAAAGATCAGCACCCCGTTCAGGGTCCAGAGCAGACCATACATTCTTTTTTCCATACCCTCAGAAATGATATACGGGGACACACCTGTGTTCCAGATGGAATTGCCGAATAACAGGAAGAGCACGCCCAAGCTCATAAACAGATATAATCGGGTATTACCCAGCAATGCCCAGACGCCCGGCCCATCGGGAACGGTTTTGCGTTTCGTCAGATGTACTTCCCCCTGATCCGGTTCAACCCGAGACAGATAATACCAGAAGAAAATCGCAAACCCAGCTGAGGTTACCCCGTTCAGTACAAAGCTGAGATGATAGGAAAAGTCAGCCAGAAAACCACTGAGCGCCGTACCAATCGCTACCCCGATATTGTTCGCCACATAGATAACATTGAATAATTCACCGCGTCGCTCCGCAAATCGGAAGCCAATAAAGGCCTGGATCGCTGGCAGCGACAATGAACTAAATAGACCAATCCAGCCCATCGCACATATAAATACGACCCAATACGCACTAATCCAGGGCAACGCAAACAAACCTAACGCATTAAGCGCCAGTGAGCCAATAATCAGTTTCTTTACGCCTACTCTGTGGTACAACGAACCTCCGAGCAACTGTCCGAAGATGCCACCCAGGGACTGAATCAGGATCACAAAACCCGCGTTAGCCATCGTCCGTCCAAGCTCATCAAACACATACATGGTGGTCAGCGGCCACATCAGTGCACTGCCTGTTGCGTTAACCAGACTTGCTAATAAAAATATCTCACTTCTTTTGGATAGTTATCCAGCCATCTCATCATCGTTAATTCATTCTCCTTAGTACCTCTGCAACAAACAAATAGCCATACAAAATAGACCTTTGCCCTGACGGCATAACCATAACCAGCCAGAGCGAAGGTTTTATGAAGTGTTACATCTATTGCACTTTAATCCTGCTCAAATTCTAGCCTTTGTTCATCTTACCTCAAAAAAATCACGCTGCAAGCACACTCATTGACGCTTCACTTCAACAGTGGCCGAGAAAAAGGTCGCCCCGTTCCCCATGTCCGACAAGCGATTGGACGTCAGTGAATTCGCTCGCTGCTTCTTGCCGTCACCATCCCACCATAAACCTTGGCTGATGACGGTTCCCGGCAGCATGGCTTCACTCACCTTGGCGGTAAGTTCGATACGCCCACGATCATTCCATACGACTACTGCATCTCCATCCTCCACGTTTCTGCGGCTAGCGTCCTCAGGGTGCATTTGCAAAAGAGGCATCTTTTCCAAACGCTGGTGTTTCGCTGAATTGCCAAAGGTGGAGTTCAGGAAATTATGGTTCGGCGGCGATAGGAACATCAGCGGATAAGTATCGGCAGGTCCAGCCGGATTCTCCCCATCATATCCTTCAATCAGAGCGCTATAGGTAGGGAGCGGCGGAAGCCCTCGCTGTTCCATTGTCTCCGAATACAACTCGATTTTGCCTGAACGCGTAGGCAGCTGATCCAGAAATGCAGCATGTGGTGTCATATCCAGCTTCACGAATCGGTGTTCCTTCAGTCCTTCTAACGTAACTCCATTCATGTAAGGATTGCCTGTATCCTGGAGTGCATCCTTAATCATCTGCTCCGGTGTTTCTCCGAAGATTGCAGGATCGTACCCCATAGCCTGCCCAAGCAGTGAGAACAGTTCCACATTACTCTTGCTCTCCCCAATCGGTGCAATCACCGGCTCTTGCAGATGAACGTACTGATGCCAATAAGAGGTGTACAGGTCCGTCGCTTCAAATGAAGATGTGGCTGGCAATACAATATCTGCATATTTCGCGGTATCCGTTATGAACAGATCGTGTACAACCGTGAACAGATCTTCCCGTGCAAAACCTCGCTCCACCCGCTCGGTATCCGGTGCCACCACCAGTGGATTGCTGCAATAAACCATCATTGCCCGGATTGGCTGCTCTGCTTCCAGCAACGCTTCCCCAATCCGGTTCATGTTCACCACTCGCGGCTCCGGATTCTGCCGCAGCTCCGGACGTTCGAGCGCGTCGCTATTCGTGCTCGCGTAGCTGTTGGTGCGAACGGCACCGCCGCCTTGCTTCAGCCATTGCCCTGTAATAGCAGGCAGACATGCAACGCTACGCACGTTCATCCCCCCATTATCATGGTGCTGAAGGCCGTTGCCGATGTGAATATGGGCTGCCTGTGCGTTGCCATACAGTTCGGCCAGCTCCACAATGGTTTCCTCCGGCACGCCCGTAATACGTGCAACACGTTCAGGAGTGTAACTGCGGACATGATCACGCAGTGCCTCATGACCCACCGTATACTTTTGCATAAACGCTTCATCCGTTAGTCCCCGTTCGAACAACACATGCATCAATCCTAGCGCCAGTGCACTGTCCGTGCCCGGATACAGCGGAATAAACCAGTCGCTCCACTGTGCGGTACGATTGCGATGAACGTCGATTACGACGATCTTGGCGCCTTTCTTACGGGCTTTCTCCGCCAAAACGACTTGGTGCATATTTGTACTGACGATATTGCCACCCCACACCAGAATGAGATCCGCGTGTTCCGTATCTTCCGGCAACGTTCCCCGGTTGGCCCCCATCGTATATTTCCAGCCCGTATTTCCGGCGGCATTACAGATCGTCTGCTCCAGCACACTTGCACCTAGTGCATTGAAGAAACGCCGATCCATACCGTCTACGCCGAGAATGCCCATGTTACCGTAAAAGCTGTAGGGCAGGATGCTCTCCGGGCCGTAGGTTTCGGACAATGCAGTGAATTTGGTCGTAATCTCGCGAATCGCTTCATCCCAACTGATTCGTTCGAACTTGCCCTCACCTTTGGCTCCTACACGTTTCATCGGATATTGTAGACGCTCGGGATGGTACACCCGCTCGGTCATATTTCTGACTTTATTACAAATGGCACCCTTGGTGATCGGATGATCCGGATTGCCTGCCACCTTCACAATTTTTCCGTTCTCTTTATGTAATAACAGACCACAAGTGTCCGGACAGTCGAGCGGGCACACCGCCGCAAATACACCATTCTCCTGATCGATCATCGTAAGGCTCCCCCTCTTCAAAAGCTATCCCTATATCATATCTTCTTCGAGGTTATCGCGTAAAGAGAACAGTATGTTTTTGCTTCATATTTGCCGCTATAGCAGCTTTAAATTATTTTCAAAAAAATGTTTTTGAGTTTGATTCAACTTCAGAAATCAGGGGTAAATTAAAAATAAGGCATTAGGCTAGTGTTTCCCCACTTCCTCCTCATGCCATATCATGGACCACTCCCGAAATTCGCCATGAACAGGTTTCGTTCCCCCGAACCTTGTCATGGCGAATTTATTTTGCGTTAAACTCCAACAAAAAACCCCATACAAAAAAAACGATCCCGCCCTGCTCCATCACAGCATATTCGCCATGAACCGAGCAAGATCAGAATCGTCTTCACTTCTACATGAATGTTCCATTACGCGTGTATATAGCCCGCTACGCCTGCTTGCTCAACATCACTCTAGCCTCCGTCTCCACAGCTTCGATCAACGTTGCTGCCTCCGGTTTCACTTTCGGCTCAGCTTGGCGCAGGTACACCACCCAATAGGCTGCAGCTACAAACAGAGCACCACCAGTCAGATTCCCGAGCCATACCGGAATAAAATTCATCACATATTGGCCCCACGAATAATGCCCTTCGAAGATTGCCGCCGGGATGAGGAACATATTGGCCACAACGTGCTGGAATCCAATCGCCACAAATGCCATCGTTGGAAACCAAATGCCCAGTACCTTGCCACTCATCGTATCGGATGCATAAGATAGCCACACGGCCAGTGCCACCAGCCAGTTACAGCCGATGCCAGAGATGAAAGCTTGCAGGAAGCCGTCATGCAGCTTATGTCCAGCCATATCCACCACTTTCGCCAGATATACACCCTCTCCGGTCAGACCCAGCACATGTCCAAACGCGTACGCGACAAACAAAGCTCCAACAAAATTACCAATCGTCACTAAGGTTAGATTTTTCAACATGCTACCCACGGATAATTTTCTTGCAATCGTAGCAAGTGGAACTGCCATCATGTTGCCCGTCAGCAGCTCGCCACCACCTATGAGCACCATGATTAGTCCCACCGGGAACACTGCTGCACCAATCAGATTAACCAGGCTTCCCCACTCTGCCGGCGCGGATGCAATCACCCGGATATCCAGTAGAAAACCCAGCGCGATAAATGCACCTGCCATGAAACTAAGCACCAATACAGAAGACACCGGATATTGGGCCTTCTTCATGCCTGTTTGCGCCGTATATTGTGCAACCTCAAGAGGTGTTTTTGCTGCCATATCATCCATCCTCTCCTTCATTGTTCATCATTGGATAAAACCATCTGAAATTCATTAGTTATGCGTTGAATACCTTATCTCAATTGTATCTTGGTACTGCGTGAAACTTTGTGCAAATTATCACAATGTTATTTAAAAAGATACTTTAAGAGTGTCTTGGTATAGTTAAGTCAGCAAGAGTATATAAGGCCTTTTGTAGCTAAAAAACCACAAAAAAAGACTGACGTTTAATCGCCAGTCTTCTTTTTGCTTATAATCGTCCGCCTTGTTTCGTATTCCTGGCAGTTATTGTACACCTTATATTACAGATAAGCATGACTTATCTTTGTATGGCGTTTATCAAGATCGCTGTTAAACCATCTATTCTGCTTCCTTACACCATTGCTGGTGCTTTTACTTCTATTGGAGGCAGTGCTTGCAGACCCGCCGTGTTCAGGAAGTTCCATGGTTTGTTGTAATGTGGCTGGAAGAAAAAGTCGATGAAGGCCAGCTCATCTACGGTCATGTTATTTTGGATGCAGACCGAGATCGTATTAATCGATTGGGTCAGATCAACCTGAGACATCACCTGTGCTCCTACGATCCGGCGAGTAGCCTGCTCATATACTACTTTGAGCAACAGTTTCTCAGCCGTTGGCATGAACTCCGGGCGGTAGCTGTCTTCCAGTACGACAGATTCAACAATCAGACCTTCATCAGCAGCAGACGTTTCCGTCATCCCGGTACCCGCGATATTTTGCTCATAAATTTTGATACCCGATGTTCCTTGCGTACCCATATACGGTGTCGTAGGACGAACCAGGTTACGGGCTACCAGTGTACCCATCCGCACGGCGTTGGTTGCCAGTGGAATGTAAGATGCTTTGCCTGTTGGGTTGTAATGAATAGCACAACTGTCACCCGCAGCGAAGACGTCTTTTTGACTCGTTTGCATGTATTTATCTACGATGATTGCGCCGTTTGGCAACATATCCACTTGGCCTTTAAGCAGCTCTGTATTTGGACGGAAACCAATGCACAGAATAACCAGATCGGTTTCAAACTCTCCTTTGGACGTAATCACCTTAGTCACTTTGCCATTCTCTCCAGTAAACTTCTGTACTGTTTGACCAAGAGCCAGCTTGATGCCGCGTCCAGTCAACGTATCTTCAATCGCATCCGTGAATTCAGGGTCCAGGTATTTGTTCAAAATCCGGTCCACACTGTCGATTAGGGTAACTTCCTTGCCATTCATTTGAAAAGCTTCCACCAGCTCTACGCCGATATATCCTGCACCTACAACAGTAACACGTTTGGCATCTTTGGCTTTTTCAATAATCGTGTTGGAATGATTGTAGTTTTTACAAAGTAAGATGTTATCCATCTCGATGCCTTCAAGCTTTGGAACGACAGGCCATGACCCGGTTGTCACGATCAGTTTGTCAAACGTATCTTCAAATTCTTCCCCGGTTTGCAGGTTTTTAGCCTGAAGGGTATGGCCCTTGGCATCGACTGCTGTAACTTCATGAAGCATCTTGGTCTCAACACCAAGCTCTGCCAGCTGATTAGGCGAAGAATAGAACAAACCGTCAGGGTCTTTCACAACCCCACCTACGTAGAGCGCAATGCCACAAGATAGGAAGGAGATATTGTCATTGCGCTCATACACGGTGATGGTAGCATCCGGGTACAATTTGGCGGTATTTACGATGGCTGCGGTCCCTGCGTGTGTACATCCGATAACTGCGATTTTCATTAAAAGTTCCTCCTCGAAATATATAAATGAGTTTGAATATAATGTTATTGTGGTTGTGAAATATTTCACTTCTTATTCGAAACTGTCTATGTGATTTATTTCACTTTATACACTCATTATAATGTGATCTTTTTCACATTGCAATAGGTTGTGCAAAAAAAGTTTGTCGAAGGAGGTCATTTCCCTGTATTTAAGCCTTTCTTCCCTTCATTGTATTGATTTCATTGTCCCCGGATTTGGGTGGGTTTATGCTATGTAATGGCTTCCGTAATCCCTGCATCGGCGCATAAAGTTAGAGGTGTCTATGGAGCCAACGCCTCCTGTGAAGAGAATAAAGCCACGTATATAAAATAACCAAAGAAGCCCATCCTTGCTTATGCAAGAACAGGCTTCTCAAACGCTCATGGTTTAACCGAGCAATTTCTCGATATCTGCAATCATTGTCTCCGGAGATTCTTTCGGTTCAACACGACCTACCACTTCACCTTCACGGTTAACAAGGAACTTGGTGAAGTTCCATTGGATGTCGCTTGTTTCGCCTACGCCAGGTTGTTGCTCCTTCAGGTATTGGAACAGGGGATGAGTGTCCTCACCATTCACATCTACCTTGGCAAACACCGGGAAATTCACACCATAGTTAATCTGGCAAAATGATTCCGCTTCCTCACTTGTACCTGGCTCCTGCCCTCCAAACTGGTTACAAGGGAAACCCAGTACAACCAAGCCTTGATCGCGATAACGATCATAAAGCTTTTGCAATTCACCGTATTGCGGGGTCAGCCCACACTTGCTGGCTGTATTGGCAATGACCAATACCTTACCTTGATACAGATCCAGTGAGACTTCCTGGTTCGCGGTGGTTACCGCCTGATATGAATATACGGACATGACTGATTCCTCCCATGACATATGTTGGTTTGGGCTGTTGCGAGCACGTTGGCATAACCAATGAACTCACAGCCTGTCCTATTATTATAGACCTGATCCAATGCGATTACCAAATCCCGGGTCTATACGTTCCCTTTGCTCCCATGCGTTGCAAATTCCCCATGAATGCAAAAGAGCCGCCTGCGATAGCGCACAGCGGCTTCATTCTATAATGTAAGGACCACATATGGCCCAATTTATTAACTTCCTGTCGCTTGAACACGTGGTTCTGTCCGTCCTCCAGCATGAACCATCGCACTGTTCATGACCATCTGCTCTGGCGTCTTCGATTGCTGGCGTTCGCCTGCAAGAGCGTAAGGCAAGCAGAGCGGTACACCGGAACGCGGATCAATCACGATATCTGCTTCAATGTTGAATACTTCACGAAGCACATCCGAGTTCATGACTTCCACAGGTGAACCATGAGCAATGGCTTTACCTTTTTTGATACCAATCATGTGATGTGCGTAGCGGGAAGCATGATTCAAGTCATGCACAACCATAACAATGGTACGGTTGGCTGTGGCATTCAGTTGCTCCAGTAATTGCAATACTTCGAGCTGGTGAGCCATATCCAGGAACGTAGTCGGCTCGTCCAGGAAAAGGATATCTGTTTCTTGTGCAAGTGCCATGGCGATCCAGGCACGTTGACGCTGTCCACCGGACAGTTGATCAATCGGACGATCATGGAATTCAGTCATGGCTGTCACTTCGATAGCCCATTCAATCATACGTTTGTCTTCCGCACGCATGGAGCCAAATCCTTTTTGATAAGGAAAGCGACCATACGATACCAGTTCAGTAACGGTAAGACCTTCAGGGGCTGTTGGATTCTGTGGCAAAATCGCAAGTTGCTTGGCAACTTCACGCGTGGACTGTTTATGGATGGACTTCCCGTCGAGCAATACATTACCTGCTTTTGGAGCCATAATACGTGCCATCGTTTTCAGGATGGTTGACTTCCCTGAACCATTGGCTCCAACAAGTGCTGTAATTTTTCCTTGGGGAATCTGAATATTCAGATCCTCTACAATTAGTCTTTCCTCATAAGCGATATCCAGCTTGGTCGTCTCCAGACGAAACATGCGATCATCCCTCTCTCATTTATCCCGGTTATGTAATCCGGCTATGACAACAAAAACGAAATTGTAATTCTGTGTATTTCCGACGCAAATATCTTCTACACTAAAGATACTGATAATCATTATCATTTGTCAACATAAAAAACCAAATTTTCTTCTCTTTTCGTGCTTTATTTGGTCTTTCTCTAGCAGAAATCCCGCTCTTTTCCCAAGTACACATGAGATCTTTTATCATTCATTCCGCGCACTTTATCACTTCTGACTGTCTTTTAAACTCTTGAATCGCAAATTTTGTGTCTGAATTGTGAATGTGTGAGTTTTTTTCATGCAATGGCTGTATAAATTGAACTAAAGGATAGTTACACTAGCCACTCCGATGACAGAACAACCTTCTGATCGCTGTTATCCCCAGATTTTTTCATCCTTTTTTAGTGGGTACCATCCGGGGATAAAGGCGAACGTTTCACTTCTTCAGGGTATTTCTGCCCTCTCCGTTTTTGTGTAAATGTTAGTTCAATATATTCATCCGCCATATCAAATAAAAAAAGATGACCTTGAAATCTAAAGTTCAAGGTCATCTCACATACGTTCGTTTAATAAGGTATGAAGCCAGCATTTTTCCTTATTGGATCAAAAGACACTTAATGAATCTATGCAACACGCTCAAATAATATGATTTACAGCTTAATTAGGCTGCGGCATCAATTGGATCACTGTCATATTGCCCTGCGTACTCTTCACACTGACAATGCTCTCGGCATCCATATTCGCCGGAAGATCGATCTGCAATCCATACGGATAGAGACGATCTACCTCTCCAATAGACATCTGTGCAGGATTGTTCGCATCCGCATCCTGTTCATTGGATACAGATGTGTCAGGTGATGTGGAACCAGTAACTTGATCTGCATCCGTACCTTGATCCGTGTCTCCACTCGCAGCATTAGACGATCCATTCGTCCCTGTATCCGTTGTTGTATCGGTAGCAGGATCTGAAGTGGAATCACCAGATGTTGAAGGATCGGCCTGTTGATCGCCATCCTCCGTCTGCTCTGTGTTCCCCGCGTTTCCCGCTGATGAGCCATCCTTGCTCCCTTCGGAAGTACTTCCTGAACTACTATTGGAAGGAACTTGGTTATCTGGCTCCTCGTTCCGATTAAAACTCTCCCACTTTCCTGTAGTAACCAACTCCTGAGTACTATCATCCTTCATCGTCAACTGAAGTTTGCCTTGTTCAAACTCAGTGCTTCCCGTATCGTTCCTGAAACGGATCACCAGTTGAGCAGGTGATTGCGTACCCTCCTGTTCACTCGCAGGAATCATATAAGCAATCTGCTCCGAGAGCTGCACCTCAGGTTCAGCCGGTATGACAGGCTCCTGGGTAGATGGAGGGGATGCCGCTGGCGGCTCTACAGAATCTTTCATCCATGCATATGTACCGCCCGCAATACCAAGAACCAGCATCAAGAGGATTAATCCGAACAGATTTTTCCTTTTACCCGTTAGCATCCGCACCAGTGGAGAGGACAATTCCGTCTTCGCACGGTCATAGACCGGCTTCATTGTCTTGCTGGCTCTCACGTAATACGGTTTGAAAGCTGACTTCGACTTAAAAGCTTCACGGTCATGGGCTTTGAAATACGCCATGATCGCATCCGCATATCCTTTATGCACATTGGAACCCCGGACAAACATCCGATGATCTCCTGACCATTCGAAGAATGGATACAGTCCTTCAGCACGACTTGCATTGGTGCGGATGAATTCAATCAGGCCGGGATAATCCAACCGATTGCTGCCGCTTCCTCCCCGATAAAAAGCCATCGGTAAAGCTTCATATGCTGCGATCCCCGGATGAGCCTGCAGCTCTCCGGCAAGCCAGCGACGCGTCCAGCGTTGAAGTTCATTGCGTTCTGCCAGGGAAAGTGCCTCCAATGCCTCTTCTTCATTCCCCTCGCCACTAAGCCACACTCTCGCAGCCAGCATCATGTTCGTTCGAGCAGATACATCAGAACCTTGACGTGCCGCCCAATCCCGAACCTCATTACCATGCTGCAAAATATCAATGCTTAACAGCTGTTCACGGTTAACCCGTTCCAGATCCAGATCCTGAATCATAAACAGGTTAATGACATAAGCAAGCTTGTCTGCAAGGCGGGTTAACTCCTCCTGATACGCCGGATCTTGACTGGCAGACCGAGATCCCCCTTTGCGATTAGGGCGGGCTGTAGCTTCCGATTGACCAATTCGTGCCGTAATGCCTGTATCATAAGTGACATCAGCGGATACCCGATCCAGTATACTAACACGCTGGAGGGCTTCATTCGCAGACTGTACCGGATTAGGCGCAGAACATAACCGTTCACGCAGCTCATTGGCTGTCCGCTCCTGCAAGAAGCTGTAGTGGATCGCAGATGGATGGGACGTAACCCATCTTCGGATCACTTCAACAACGTTCGCTGCCGATTCCGTGCGTTTCAGCTGATTGTCCAGATAAGGCTCGAACAACAGCTTGGTAAGCGATTCATTGGCCAGCACTTTATCAAAGAAAGCTTGATTCAGCTGCGGATCCCGATCCAGCACAGCATACAATTCCTGCACAGCACGCATACGCTTCTGGGCGCGAGCATTATTCACACCGTAGATGAAATAGTCCACAATCCGGGATTGCACCACGGGCGCGGCAACACTGAAATACTCTCCAATGCGAGCTGCGACGTCTTCTTCGGGTACGTTCTCACGCTTCACGCTGTCCAGTTCCCTGCTGAGCAAGGTCAGGAACAGCTCGTTCAGACGGGAACGTTGCTGTAATCCACCATCCGGCTTCAAATAGGTCAGCAAGCCACTCAGGACATGACTTTTGTTATCCAAATACAGGTCTTCCATGCCTTGTTCAAGACCATAGAACACCGCAAGTTCGCCATACGCTTCAATGGAAAGTTCCCGACCAGGCTCCATGCCGGACAGCATCTCATCCGCAAATGTATAGAACGCATCCGCCGCACCAGGTTCCTGCAATAAAGCCCAGGCGAATTCCGCATAAGGTAACTTCGCCACAGATGCATCCGCATGTGTCACTCTGCCGGATACCAGATCAAAGGTGAAATCCTTCTCCGTATTCCGGTCTTTCGGACGTAACGTCCCCCGCTCTACAAACTGGACGTGAATGCCCTTCTTGGCCTGTGGCTCCTTGGCAAACGTCATGAATCCCAGTTGCCGCCGGAATGCGTATGGTAAAGCCGTGTACAGCAAACGTAGCAATCCTTTGGCCCCTGCGGTCACTTCCTCTGCGGGAAGGTCCAGCGCAATGTATACTTTTCTGCGTGTCGCTACAGACTGCATTACCGCATAGAGCAGGCGCTTGAACAGCACTTCGTTCATCTTCAAGGCGCTCAGCACTTGGATTGGTGATCCTACGCCAGCATCGGTCGCCCCACCCTGTCCGCTCCTAGATGATATAGGCAATTCAGCAAGTGCTGGCAGAACTGTACCTTGTTCGATGTCATAGGACGTGGCAAACACGGCATCCAGCCAGCCGCCTTGTTTCATCTGCTCTTCCGAGCGTTCGGGAGACAAGACGTAATTATGTGCAAAAAAGGCACTGCGCAGCCCGGTGAAATCCGCAGACTGGTACACATTTTGGCCAAGAATCGTCTCTCCACTCTCCAGATGAAGCAGGTGAATGGAAGCCGGAAACTTCGTCTCGTCCTTCTCGCTACGGCCTGTTAGCTCCGCTGGAGCGTCATAGACACAGTAGGGGTGAAGCACTTTTTTGATAAAAGAAGGGTCCAGTCCCGGCGATGCCGCAACCGTATCAAACCCCTCTGTTGTGCGAAACACCCCGCGCCGCTCTCGGGTATACAGCTGCTGTTCAATGGGCGGGGTTACGGAAGAACGCATCATCCCACTCTCCCCTCAATGTACTTCAGCTTGTACAATAGCCATAAGAAGGGTTCATCCACGCGAATCGGACTAACCACACCCTGCAATTTCATATCCACCGGATTGCTGCCCAGCGCAGAGACTGCGAAATAGGCTGTATCCTTGAAGTACACATCCATCGTGCCCTTGAACGGGCGGTCCACCTTCTCGATAAAGCGGCGGATCTCCCCATCGATATTCTCGAACTCGGTTAAGTCGAACCAATCGCGGTGAACCATGTTGCGGAAGACGTTACTGTTGGATTTGATATAATCCCCCTCTTCATCCTTGAGGGAATGCAGCATGTCGCTTTTGGTGAGCACAACAGCTGTGGGAATATTCGTTTTGGCTTTGTCCTGATACGCGATAAAATCTCCAAACATCGTCAGCACCACGTCGCGTGGCTCATCGTATCGTGGTGTCCACTCTCCCGGCTCGTTGCCCAGGTTAATGCGGATTTTGTCCCGAATCGAACGAATCTGAAGCGGGTCCACCATGAACAGGATACCTGCCGAGTTCTTGATGTGCTGCCCGTGAAGTCCGAGATAATCCTGCTCCACCATACCTTCACCCGCAACGTCAAAGAATACCAGTGTCAGCGGCGCTTTATCTTCGTCCTTGAACACAAACTGGAAGATAAACGGCTCCTGCAACTTTTCCTTCTGTGTGGAATCCAGCAGATCGCCCCGTTCAAACAACGGTTCTTCATAATCCGCACGGAACCGGCGGCTGATCTCCGCATTCAATGGCATGCAAGCCGCGTCAAAATGATCAGCCGTATAATGCTGCAATGTATGAATTAATGAAGTCATGTAGACGGATTTCCCCACCTGGGATGCACCGATAATGGAAATGATATTGCTGGGTGCTTTACCTGCCGTAACAGGTAGCTCGTTATGACATTGCGGACACAACCGGCGGCGTGTAACGACACCATACCGATCGTTCAGCCCCATCACGATGTTATCGGAATAAATACGGTGTTCCTCCGGTACATCATGCGGAGCCAATACGGCCTCCATATCAAATACCGTGTCAAGTCCGAACCTTTCGCGATACCGATTCAACTTTGCATCTTCCCCGAGTGCGTAGTCCTCATCATCATCGCGGTGATGGGCGGCGCGGAACACTACCTCTTCCGGTGAAAACTTACTGAAACAATAAGGGCACACAATATCATAAAACAGCGGACGTTCCTCCGGCTGTTGTCTCTTCAAAAACCGACTAAAAAAGCTCATAGCCACTCCCCTCCCCTGATCAGTCAGACTAAGGTGATTTACACTTGCACTACGATGACAGAGTAACATTCCAATCGCTAGTCCAACTATCTAGTCTGATATAAGCCGATAGGCGGCTCCATATTTCGGTCCGTCCGTGAAGAATAATCGCACATAATCATCCTTGGCAACTTCAACGGGCGGCATCTCATTTCTTCCGGGAGCAAAATCACTCACAAAAGGATACACCGTACCATCTTCCTTATTCAGCGGTACCCCGCCCTGCTTGCGAACATAACAGAGGGCTTCCTTCGGAACAGGCACCTCCGCTGTGACGGTGATCAATACACTTTTTCGTTTCTGAAAAAAGCCGCTCTTGTAGCGAATGGAAAAGCGAATATCCGCTTTCCCTGCGCTTGCAATCACCATGTTGTCTTCATCTCGTTGACGGATCAGCACAGGCCCGTCTTCCTGCATCTGACACACATACACCGTGTACTTGATGGCACCAAAACCTGTGATCCGATCCGTGTAACCATTGCTCGCCTTATATTCCTCTCTTGTGTACAGCTTCAGCTTGCCCTGTGCAAGCTCTTCCCTGGTACGATCATCGCTCATCATATCCAGCTCCAGCCGTTCCACATACACAGCTTCTACCCGTTCCGGCCAGAGCCAGCGAAGTGTACAACACCCTTCGTCCACCGCAAGTGTCAGTTTTCGAATCAAGGGTGTCGAAGGGTCTGCATCCGTAAACCGCATTCCATTGGCCTCCCGACGTTAGAATCCTTTGCTGCGTGTATCTCTTGGTCTTTGACCAAACCCTTCGGCAGAAGAAGTTCCGCCGCCAGCTTCACGACGACCCCGGCTCTTCCGCGGCGTGTTCTCCTTAATCGGAACAATCCAGGAGAAGAGGGTCAACACGCCAGACAAAATTAGTATCGCACCGAGTCGTACAAATGTATCACCCACGTTCGAGCCGTCGAGTCCCCATTCCAGCAGAAGCCCTGCCAGTAGACCCGACACCGCACCACCAATACCGAAGCTTAACGCAAGGTGACGGTTATCGAATACGAGTCCGAGTGATACACCTAGTGCCACTCCAATCAGCAGAACGGCTGCAACACGGAAAATCGCCAGATAAACGCTATGTTCCATCATACCTGTACGCTCCGTCACCAGCGTCCGTTCATCGATCGTATCGTAGATCTGCTGGAATGCCAGATTCAGACCACCGGAATCCGGTACATCATAGTACATGCCACCCGTTTGCTGGGCAATATTACGCAGCAGATCCGTACCCGATGGGTCCACCAGGCTTAGGCCCACCGTATTAATAGAAATCTGTTCATTGGTATATAGGGACAAAATATCTGCCGTATCCGCTTCACTGAAGCCATCGGATAACAAGATGACGACCGTACCACGTTTCGGGTCCTGTTTGCCCTGAATCTGTTCCATGCCTTCCCGCAGCACGGCATCAAAATTGGTGCCGCCCGAAGTTGTGACAATACCATCGATTTTGCTATAAACCTCATTCTTGGCCGCTTCACTATCCAGCGCAATAAACGGTTGCAATAACTGCGGCTGGTCATCAAACGTAATGACAGCTACCTGTTTGTCACTCTCCATTTGGCTGATCAGTGTCTTGGCTGCTTCAAAGCGTCCGTTATCCGGATCTGTCTCGCTCATGCTGCCCGAGTTGTCGATCATCAGTACGATGTCCTTCACTTGCTTCACACCGCCCGGATTGATCTGATACAACAATTGCAGAGCGAGTCCAACAACAAATAACAGAGCCAGCGTTGCCGGAACAAGCAATTTCCACGACAGTCCCAGATATCGAAGCTTCCATGATGCTCCATTCAGCTTGGGTGAGATCATCTCTGCGATCAAACAGAATAACCCCACACTCAGCGCCAGTACGCCAAAGTATAAGCCCATCAGCAACAGACGCGGCATTTCCCCAAGCCATTGACGCAGCATGATTTCCCCTGCCGCAAAGCCCACTGCCCCGCCAATCAGGCTGAACAGGACCAGGAGAAGATTGATTTTTCGCTGCATGTCCACATGCATCCTTTCCATACCAGCCGTAAGCAGGCTGAGTTAATACAAGATTGTAGCAGGGTGTCATGACACAGCCAGACATCTTAACGGATGGGTGACAACTTTTCCGCCAGACCTGCGGGGTGAAGTTCATATCCATTCTCCGTGTACGAGTCATAATATACCTTGCCGTTCCGATACACCATGAGATCCTCCAGATGGAAACCTCCCATCAGATTGAGCTTCTCCACACCACTGCTGCGTTCCTCGTACACCACACCCAGCTTGTAGATGCGTGACGTCTCTTCGGCATGCGCCGCGTAGTCCATGAAAGCACTATGATGGTCACCAAAGAAATACTTCTCTTCATACCGATGTTCCTGCGTATAATCGAATACCCGTACCCGAACAACTGCCTGATCCTCCAGCGTGTGGTATAACCTGCGGAACAGATCATCCCGGGTCAATACGTCTTTGTCTCCGTAGGCAATCGTTACATTGGCCCGCTGCAACAGCTCTTCTTCAAATGGCAATCGCAATGGCTCGGCCGTAAGTAGCAACGAGTGACATACCTCCATCAACCGTTTCAGCAGACGGTCATCGCCTTCCGTTGCAAGGCGGTTCATATCTCCCATATACCGGTCCTCAAACCATACGTCCCGTCCGCGCTTGGCTTCCAGGTCGGTGATTAGCTCTTCCGTCACTTTGCCGTAGTATTCCATCACGTTCTGGCCGATGTATTCATCCGCAGCGGCGATACTTTGGGCAGCCGTTTCTCGCAGTGTACGTTCCAACGCTTCAAGGGCTGCTGTCACGTGGCGACTATACCGGTGAAGCTCTTCCATCTCCGTATCGTAGATGCGCAGCAGATGTAATTCGTTTTCCAGTCGCAGCAAGTCTACCTTGGGTACATACACTCGCTCCAGCATGCAGTCAATCAGATTGCGTACATTCTGTTTATCACGGAACAACGTTCGTTTGAACGACTGATCTTCCACTCGCTCTTGCTGACGTTGTTCCAGCAGAGCACGTGCCGATTCAAGTTGCATCGATTTATCCCGAATCAGTCCAAGCAGCGCTTCACGTACACTGCCAGGCTCACCGTCACTCCAGGCTGCCCACTGGAAGTAACCAACCTCTGGATGCTCCGCGCGGGATTGTTCGGCCTGACGGCGCAGAGAGCCGGTAGAACTGCGCTCGCGCACACGCTCTTCAACAAGACGGACGACGTTATCACGGAAGTACGCTTCAGCGCCTTGTCCGAACAACGCTCTCTCCGCTTCACGAAGCGAGAGCGGCTTCAGATCGGAGAAACTGACGTTATGCGTCATGATGCCACTCATGCCACTAACCAGATCTTCACTCGGCAGCAGGCCTTCAACTTTACGTTCCACCGAGGCCGCGTCCAGTCCGAAGAAAGCGAGCTTGTCCTTGATGCTCCAATCCGGCTCCTGCCGCATGCGTGCGAGCAGATACCGATACATGTGATATAACACCGCCAGTGCTATCGGCTTGTTTGGCCGCCTGATCTCGGCAAAACCCGCACTTGCATAACCATGCTGATCAGAGGTGGTGCGAATATTGTTTTTGAAGGATGTATTGTTGTATGTGTTCGCTCCCGTGCTTGAAACGCTACCCGAGTGATTTGCATCCTGCTTCCGGTTCTTCAACAGGCAGATCCGGCAGATGATCTCGGCATTTTCGATCCAGCCACCGGGAACGCCGGTTCCACGCTCATTTTTGTCGGACAACAGATATACAAGATCATACAACGGGGACGCGTGATGTGTAACGGGAATGGAGATCCCATCCTCCGTCACCAGCAGATTACCGCTGAACGTGTAGTCCAGCGACTGCATATAATCCAGCTCCCGTAGAAAAGCAAGGCCTGCTGCGCTGGCATATCCAAAGGAATCCACCTGTTCCATCTCGCTGACCAATACATGCAGATCCGTTTGCACCGACTTGAAGGCTTGGGACAAAATGATCTCCGTCAGCTTGGTGAGCTCTGGCAACAATACATTCAGCGGATCATCCGCCCTGGTTACCACCGTAACGTAAATCCGATCAAATGACGAGTACAGCCGTCCATATTCGGCAATCCGGTTACTTACCCGACGAAGCGTACGATTCAGATCAAAGAGCGCCTGATCCGATTCGTGGAAACTGCGATGTACATCCTTACGCCGTGTTTTGGACGGTCGCTCCGTCTGCCCAGCGAACAGAGGCAAGCAGTGACGAGTCACCTGACCGTCATCGGACGAGCCACCAGTCCTCGTTTCACCCGAACCCGCTTCCTGATCTTCTGTCCCAATCTGAACGTAGACCACACCGTCTCCGTTATCCCATTTCAGCCGATTGATCTCCTGCACAGCAGACACGGCAGGTGCAACCAGATCACCCACGAAAAGGAACAAAGCCGGGTAATGGATACTGCTGCGTCCATCCCCCAGGCTGCCTTGACGCTCCTGCTCTATTGCATACTGTGCTGCATACTTCTCCAGATCTCGCTTCAGGGTATTGTTCGAATTGAACTCCATCCCGGTCACCATCTTACTTCAGCCTTCTGCGAATGTCGTTCAGCTTGGACGACATCGTTCTGTAGAACTGATAGATATCTTCTCCGTTAGCCAGTTCTACCCGCTCATATTCCAGACGATCACGTGATTCCATGAACAGCGCAGCCAGATCATCCAGCTTTGTCAGCAGTGGGGTGATATCCTCTGAAGCCGTGAGATCGTTATCGCGGCGGGAGGCTTTGCGCAGCAATGTACTACGATCCTTCTCCGCCAGACCGCGGAAGTTGCCAAACACTTCATACTCGGCAAAGTTACGGCTCTTCATCAGGTTTGCGAACGGCTCCCATGCGTCTTCTTCCGGGTCACGGTCATAGACGTAGAGCGCACCTTTTTTGACGATGGTGTCAGTATATAACGCTTCGATGAAGCGGTCATACCACTGCTCTTCGTCTTGGTACTGGGCAAGAATGCCTTCGAGTTCCGCAACTTTGGCCGAGATGGCATTCATCTTTGCCAGTTCCTCTCGTACACGTGTGATTAGCTGCGGGGAGCGTACCAGGTTTTCTTTGGCCATATCTTCATTAATACTTCCGAAAATATCCTTAACTCCTACACGTGGCAACCCTTCCGATTGCAGACGTTTCAGCTCAATCACCGCCCGCTTCACTTCGCCGAGGTTCGGCGTGGTGGACGTCAGACGCATGTCGTAGGCTCCCAGTTTGGCAGACAAATCAAACGCTTCTGTTGTCACAATCGCATACCGATTGCTTGTATTCTCATCAATGGATTTGGCTGTCACGATATTGTATCCGAGTGCCTGTACGAATTCGTTACGCACACGGGCGTTATACTGCTTCACACGGGCGTTCTCGTACACATCTCCCCATGATTTCTCCGGAATCGGAGACGGCAGATAGGTCCAGTTGTTTTTCTCCGTTTGCACCAAGTGACGACCAATGCCTTCTTTGTCCAAAATGGTACGTTCATAACTTTCCTCATATACTTTGAGCGGTGTATACACAAAGAGCGGTACCCCGTTTCGTGTGTTCAGCCAGAAGATCCGGTTACGCACTTCACTTTCCTTGACGGTAAAATGAGACTTGCCCACCGCATTGTTCTGATAATTACGAATCCCTTTCAGAATGCCCGGCGCCTGTGCCGGTACCGATACAAATCCCCATGAAGGGAAATGCAGACTGCCCGTACTGTTGCTCAGATTAAACACCGGAACAGCCTCGTCGTCCAGCTTGCCGGCAATAAAACGCTCCACGAATTTCTCGACCGACTCATCCTGACCGTATTTGATCACCAGGAAATCTTCCATGGAACGGGTAATCAGATCACCGAATTTCTCACTCAGGAAGTCGGAGATGGAACTGACGATATCAATCTCGTTCTCTTTCACCCACTGGCTGGAGTTTTCCAGCAATTCACGGGAGAAGTCGCGGATCAGATCATCTGTATCACGCTTATCCAACAGCCCGTCCACCACACTGACGATATCCGGTACACTTACAACGTTCCAGTAATATGTTTTGTTGCCTTTGTGATCGGCTTGTTCTTCGCCGCGTGTCAGCAGGTCACCGTTCTTGGCAAATATCGAGCTAAGGGCATTCAGCGTTTCGGTAAATACGTTATAAATGCGGCTGTTTTCCTGGTTCAGCAACTCATACAGATCTTCATAGAACTCGATCATCTGATCGTTACGTTCCACGTCGGCGTGCAGCCAGTACTCATGAATTTTTGCTTCAATATAAGCATTCTTTTTCTTCTCTTTGGAGACAAAAGCACTCTTTGCATCGCCCAACTTCTCTTCGGACTGCTCCTGAGCTGCTTCAATATCACGCGGAATGCGGAAGGCATTCTCACGCAGGGTTTCGATGTACGACTGAATCATCTTCAGTACACAGAATCCTTTTTCCGTATATATCAGACGAGATACATAGAACGGACCTTGTTCGGGATGCAAAAACATACGCCGGATCTGTTCGGTGAACTGACCGGCAATCTCACCCGGCAGCTGTTTCTTCGCCTTAATATATTCCTCGCGGGCACGCGCCAGGAAGTTCTGTTCCAGTTCGGTGTCCATATTCACAACCTGTGATTTCACCACGTTGCCATAGGATAAGCGCTCGCTGTTCTGGTAACCAGGCAGCGGCTCTGGCACGCGCGCTTCAAAGGACTTGACCACACTTTCGAGATCAATGCCCAGCTTGCGGGCAAACTTCTCGGTATCCTCCTGGTTCGGTGCTTTGGAGAACATGGTGTTCATTTTGTCGAACATGCGATATGCCAGATACGTGGTCATCTCTTCAATCGGCAGTACAGCCGAAGATGCACCAATGATGTTGTAATCATAGTTAGCCGGGTACACCTTGTTCATCTGTGCGATGTTGGTTCGAATGTTGCTGATATAGTCATGGATCGCGAACTCCTCACCCGACTGCTTCTCCTCACTTGCCATGAAGTTGGTAATGTTCTCGGCCGTGACGTTCATGCAGTAATCGTAGGCGTTCTCCAGCAGTTTGCCCTCGGTATTCGTCGCAGAGATCAGATGACACAGGTTAAATGGCGGCAGTGGTGAGTTAACGGTTAAAATATTGCCGTACTTCTGTGTAAACCGCTCACCGCGGCTATCCACGTTCATCCAGTAATCCAACTCTTTGAGCGCAGCATATCCGTTCTTGCGAATGTATTCGCGCGTGTGTTCGCTCAAGCTTTTGTTGGACAGGTTCACGTCTGGTGTGAACAGGTAGCCCAGCGTATTCACGCGGTCAATCCCGGCAGAGCCATGATCCCGTTCGATAATGCCGCGCACGATATAGGAAATATCGAGGAAACAGCCACTGCCTGTACCGCCGGACAGACCTGTCAGCAGGAACACCATCAGTTTTTTATTGGTGCCTACGGATAAGGTTTTAATCTTTTTGTCGATAGCCTGCACGACCTGATTAATTTTTGTGAACAAGAGCAGACGTCCAGCCTGACGCACACCTGCGGCGCCGTTCATGCCGTCCGTGATGCTCAGTTCGGGAGACAGCCAGTCCGTAATATACGGTTCCAGCACGCTGCGGTTCTGTAGAAGCCCGCCGATCTCGGCATTGGACAGCAAAACGAATTCATTGATCGGATCAAGTCCGATTCCTTTATACTTTTTGGCACGATCCTGTTCGTTTGTCTCAAAAGCCAGAAACTCCACATTGTCCGGCTTGTCCATTTTTTTCTTGGATACCGGGTCCTGTGGCAGCTTGAAACGACGGTTGATCTGATATTTGAGACGCAACAGTGCGTCAATTCCCGTTCCCCCCAGACCAATAATCAGAATGGGGTTATCAATTGTATCAACTCTGATCTTCTCACTGACAATACCTCCGCCAAGTGATACATCCAGTTGCTGAATATGTTCTCTAACAATCGGTTTCATTCCATGTCCTCCTTTGATTAACAAAGTTGGAACTACAACTTCATTACACTTGCCACTCCGATGACAGAATAACCTTCCGATCGCTGTTATCCCCAGATTTTTTCAATTCACTTTTACAAAGTGAAAATCCGGGGATAAAGGCGAACGCTTCCGCTTCTTCACGTTATTTCCGTCCTCTGCGTTCTCGTGTAAACAGTTGGTCCCAAATTTTATTGGCATTCCTTTTAAACCAAACAATCAATTTAAATCAAATAATCCTTCACACCAGATACTCAATTAAAATGGTCTTGTCCGCCTGTTGCAGCGGGATGCTCAGTCGGTCACCGTTCTTCAGTTCAACGCCTGAGCTTGCATCGACTGCACGACCGGATTTCTCCAGCGTACCGCCTGCGGTGTTACGAATTATAATTCGATCGCCATTGCTGGGCGTAAATACATATTTTTCGGTTTCCTTCAGCTCAGGGTCCAGCTGCAATAACTGGTGCAGATGGAATCGGCCCCGGAAGGATACCAGCTTTTTATATTGTGGATATGACTTGTCGCCCGTGTTCTCATCACGAATCTCAACGATCATCTGACCGACAAAGCCCCGGTTTTTGCGTTTCAGCCAACCCATCAGGAACCAGACACCAACACCGACCACAATCAGGGCTACAACACCCAGAATGACAGGTAACCAAGGGAACGGCTTGTCTTGTTCACCGCCTGGCGTGGTCGGTTGAGCACCGCTTCCGGTTGCTCCGCCTGCATTAATCGTGATTGGCGCACTTTCACGGTAGAAGCTGTCTTCTTCCGCACGGATGACCAATTCATAGTTATGTTTGTCCGGTACTTCAAACGTTCCGGCAAAACCAGAACCTGTATTGTCCAGGGGTTGTTCTTCACTCTTGCCTGTATCCACATCTTTCACGACCAGCGTGGCTTTCATATCTGCATACAGATCATTATCCTGAAGTGGCTGACCGCCATTCTCCAGTTTGGCCGCAAGATCAACCTTGTCCCCTTTGGTATAGGACTTGGTCTTAATTGGGTCCACAACGAGCTGAAGATCATAGTTGAACAACAGGTTGATATCGATGCTGTCTTTCGGAGCCCCTTTTACCCGAAGTTTCCAGTCTCCTTCTTGGGGTTTCAACAGCTTCACGAGTGAATAACTCTTCGACGTTGAGAGCTTGGCTGCGTCCGAGTTCAGGTCAACGGCTTGTCCGGAAGGGTCTGTCAATTGCACTTCCACCGGCTTCGAGGACATGATCGAAATATTTGCTTCCAGCACACTGTCATTTGGCACGTTCACGGTAACTTCCTGATAACTGCCGTTTCCTGTTACAGAGGGCAGCTTCACCACATTGAGTTTGGCATGGTCAGCGAAGATCTCACTCAGAATTTGTGGCAGATCATCCGGCGTATCGGTAATGAATGATTTACCTCCAGTCTGCTGAGCCAGGTCTGCGAGTGCATCCTTGTTCAGCTTGCCATCCGCGTTCAGTCCAATCGTATATACCGGGATACCCTGATCCTGTGCTTCCTTCACGGATTTCGCCAGATCAGCGTCGGATTGTGCCTGTGTACGGCCTTTGGTTTTGTTAAAGTCATTGTTGCCATCCGCCAGCAGCACGATCATCGGTGAGTGGGATGGGTCTGCACCATGATTCAGTATGTTGACGGCTTCGGCGACACCAACTGAGACATCGGTATATGGCCCCCGGCCGAGCTGATCAATAAAATCTTTTAGGCTGCTCTTGTCCGCATCGGACTGAATCTCCAGCATAGCCTTTTCCCGCTCCACCTGATCGGTATAAGCGACAATCCCTACCTTGTCACCCTGGACGGGCAGCATATCAATAAACATTTTCATGGCTTCATTACTGATCTTGTCACGGTCACTTGTATTCATCGAATTACTTACATCGGCTACAAGTACCGCATCGATTCCGCTCGTCTGTGCCTGAGCCGCTGCAGCTTGTGGCAGCAACGCTTGAGGTAGCAGTAGCGTTAGAATTGCCAGCAGAACCATCGTTCCGCTGAGCCAGCGTATTTTGCGTGTCCGCAGCATTGGGTGTACTCCTTCACGTTTGAGATTAAAATGGGAATAGTTTATTATAGGCGTCAAGCCTTAAGGAAATCTTAACAGTCTACTAACAAATTCTGAAAAGCACCCCTATCTTGAGTTACAGTTTTGTAATGACTGACAAAAATCGACGATTTCATGCCTTGAACTGGCACAAAAGTACCAACTATGGAAATATGATATAGTTATTGCCAGCAAACTGCAATATAACAGCGCTTGTTCACCAAGCCATAGAAGGGAACGAATTATGGTTACATACGGATGCCTCGCCATATTGTTTCTTTTTGTCATCATAAAGGTAATTACACTCCAGCTTCATCGGCGGAAACCGGTCTCCCGCGAAGACACGGATCGTACCCTCTACACTATTCTGAATGGTGAGCGTGATTCAGCATGAGTACTAAACTAGTTGTATCCATACGACCATTTCAACGAACGACATATGCCTATGAAAAGTTGCAAGTCTGCACCCGTTGTGGACAGTATACCTGCCTGTGGGAAGAGGAGTGCACGGCCTGTGGCCGGGGTACCCTGAATTCCGTTCAGGCGAAGGCGACTTCCCGTGTGAAACGTCGGATTGCACGCGACTTGTTCATTACGGTATTGTTCGGTGCAGCTGCTACCTATTTTGGTGAGACCATAGATCAGACCATGGCGGCAGCCAGCGTTTCCCTGCTGCTTCTGGCCTTACTGATCTTCATGCAGAAACGTTCATTCGAGGTAGAGCAGCAGCGCGAGTTGAAGCGCACGTTGCAACAGGATGAGGAACTCATCCGCCAGGGTATTAACCGCAACTGGGCTCTGGTCGCCGAAGCTCGAAAGCAGGATGAAGCACTTGCCTATGAGATGCTCCGCGAGATCGGCTCACTCGTCTACAATGACCGGATTCGACTGCAACAGGTTGCGCTGTTACAATCCTTTGTCCTACGCAGTGATATGGATCTGCAGCTCAAGCCCTTGCTGTTAAGCAGCTTCGAGCGGCTGCTGGCTGAATATATCGGTGAGATTGCTCGGCTTAAGCCGGATTTGATTCGTGAAGATGCGATTCGTTATATCGCAACCTATGAAGTGAACATTTTACAGCTCCACAATGGAATTCAGATTCTTACAGCCGTAGCTGCTGCTGCCGTGCGCAAGAGCAAATATATTGAGTTATTCCCTAGTCTTATTACCCGCTACGCCCGCTTTATGCCCAAGGATCGCTTCATGAGACTTTATCACACGATTGAACGCTATCCGAGCAAGGCACGAGGGGGATTGGCAGAGTCGGTAGGTCGGGTGTATAACGAGAAATATCGGGATCAATACGCAGATGTTCAGCTGTAGGGATGATATATTGAGAAAGAAAAACGTAGTTTAGTGCAAACTCACTCCCTGTATATAGACGAATGCAATTTCATCCACCCCTGCATGCAAGTCAGCACCAAAGATCGAAGGTTATGATTCTAATGATATAAGAATTAATCCAAAAACACCCCATCCTTAGGTCTAGGATGAGGTGTTTTGAATTTTATGGCAGTCTGCTAAGTGCTATGCGAAGTACACGGACAAAATGAAAAACTAGATGGGGAATACCCAATGGCATTTCCCATAAAATGAAGCAGGCGCGCAAACAGGCACTCGCAGATGACAAAAAGAATAAGCGGAAATGATCATCTGTCCTGGTGAAAAAAGGGCCGCGACGTGGTTCCGTCGCGACCCTTGATCTGACGGTTCGGTACATGTGTACCCGAACCCTCTCATATGTGCCATGCCAACGCTGTGGCATGGCATGGTGCCTGCGCAAGTGCGGCTATATCGCCGCTTGCGTCAAGGCTTTACCGTCCGCGACGAGAATCGCGACGGTCGCCCTTCGCCAGTCCGCGTCCTGCGGATTCCGGACGGCGAGAGCCTTCGCTGCTGCGCCCGGAGCTGCGCTTGTCGGCGCTACGTCCAGCCCAGCCGCTGCTAGCTGCACCGCGTCCGCCTTGACCCGCTGCACTGCGACTGCTGTCGCTGCTGCGCGCGGAACCACGACCTGCGCTGCGCTCGTCGCCACTGCGACCCGCACCGCGTCCACCTTGGCCTGCTGCACCGCGACTGCTGTCGCTGCTGCGGCCACCGCTACGACCACCACTGCGGCCGCCTTCACTGCGTCCACCTTCGCCACCGCGGGAACCACGCCCCCCACGTCCGCCATCTCTGCGATCGTTACGGCCTGCACCGCGACGGGCACTGCCAGTTCCGGAAGAGCGTCCGCCTGAACGTTCGTCATCCCCTTGACTGTTGATGGAACGTCTAGCTGCTCCAGTTGAAGCAATTGGACCTTCGTTCGTCCACTGGATCCGGGACAGCTTCTGGTCGATACCTTGTTCAATACGTGCAAGTTCCGGTCTGTCGTGCTCTGTTGCAAACGTTACAGCAAGACCTGTACCGCCTGCACGGCCCGTACGACCAATCCGGTGAATATAACTTTCCGCATCATGCGGCATATCGTAGTTAAATACATGCGTTACACCTTCAACATCAAGTCCACGTGCAGCTACATCTGTAGCAACGAGTACTTGCAGTTTGGCATCGCGGAACGCTTTCATTACGTTCTCACGCTTGGATTGGGACAGATCTCCATGAAGTTCATCACTTGCATAACCTGCTTCACGCAGATCTTGGTTAAGCTTGGATGCACGACGCTTGGTCCGGCAGAAAATAATCGCCAAGTATGGGCGATACGTATCAATCATGCCGCGAAGCGCTTCTAATTTACCGCGATCCGTACATTCCAGCACCTGCTGGCGAATCTGTTTGATCGGGATAACAGATTGGGAAGACACTTTTACATCTTCCGGATCTTTCATGTAGGTCTTCGCCAGGTTGCGAATGCCCTTAGGCATCGTTGCTGAGAACAGCATTGTCTGACGTTTATGTGGCAGCTCACTAAGAATCGTTTCCACATCGTCCAGGAAGCCCATGTGCAACATTTGGTCGGCTTCATCCAGCACCAGTTTTTTCACATTATCAAGCTTCAACGTGCCACGGCGCAGGTGATCCAGGAGACGACCTGGTGTACCAATAACGATCTGGGTACCGTTCTGCAATTTACGCAGTTGCTTGTCTACATCCTGCCCGCCGTATACAGCAAGCACGTGCAGTTTATCGTCGTTTGCCGTGAGCTTCTTCGCTTCTTCCGTAATTTGCAGCGCAAGCTCACGCGTAGGCGCAATAATTAGCGCTTGCGGAGAACGGTCGGATACGTTAATTTTCTGAATAATCGGCAGCAAAAATGCCAGCGTTTTCCCTGTTCCTGTCTGTGCCTCGGCGATAATATCGCGTCCACCCAGCAGTACCGGAATCGAACGCTCCTGTACCGGAGTCGGCACGGCGATGCCCTGATGTTTCAGGATCTCGCACCATTCCGGGCGAATGCCCAGTTGTTCAAAGTTTGCCAATCGTTACACCTCTGTATATTCATTTAGATAAGTCCATTTCATAATGACTCAGTATCAGTATCTGCCATCAAGACTAGTTTTCCTTAGTTCAATCATGATTATGAAATGAATTTTTTAAAAAGCAATCCACTCGTTGCTCTTCTTCTCCATACCCTGTAGTTTACACGTTAGTCAAGCAAAACAAAAGGGGATACAGCGTTACACCCCCAACTTGTAGCACAAAATTCCAAGATCAGCGTAACTTGTATCGACCAAGTGAGTTTGGGGATGGTTTTGCGAGAGAGTGTGAGGTTGGTTTTGAGAGTAACTATAGGAGCCCCTCTGAGAATGATGATGAGTGGAGTAAGCTAAAGCGCTAGCCCGAAGTATGACCCTGACTCTGTAGAATGGGGGTGAGGATTGAACTGCACATGGTCAGGCGGAGGTTATAGCGGGCTACAGTGTCTGATGGCACTCCTTGAGAAAGATGTATTGGATCGTTATGTTCATAATCCTTGGATAGTTTAGAGATTTCGTTGAGATTGAGATAGCTGCTATGATTCTATAAATTGTTGTGAAGGTCATCCTAAAAACAGATCAAAAGGAAGTGATTTTGCAAAAGTTTCAGGAATTGAAAGGTACCTCACATAACTCCGTACATTGAGATCAAGATTCAAGATTTCTCGTGGTTCAAAAATAGCTCTAACGCTGAACCTCAAACGTACCACTGATTCTAACGAATCCAGGGCACCCTATTACGCCAATTAAAGCCGTTTGGATTTTCTAACGAACTCCAGTCACTTAATTACTCGGAAATACCCGCGAAACGACATCAGTATAGGTGGAATCAGCAAAATAAGATGTCTGAGATTCGTTAAAATAACGAAAACATGAAATACTCCCATATAAGACGTGCCAGGTTCGTTAGAGTTTACACACACTGAAGGACACAAGCTTGAGCACAATAACATCAGCTAGAGAAATAACAACATTTACTAGAACCAGAACACCAACTACAATAACTAGAACTAGGAACAACAACAACAACAACCACCAAAAACAATCAACACTACCTATACTTTTACTTTTACTTTTACTTTTACTTTTACTCCAACTACAACTTCTACTAGAACTACTACTACTACTACTACTACTACTTCGCAGTACAGACCACATTCTCTTATAAAAAAACAACGACGCCCTCTCCCCGAACTTACATTGGGGAAAAGTGCGCCGCTGATAAAAAGTATCTTTTTATGTTATCTACTTCATAGGGCTGTCGCATGTCTGCTCACCACTACTTTAGGACAGTAGCCCTTCACTGCTTGTTTAGATCCTTAATTCCAGATTTACTAAACCGTTCATTTTTCACCTTGTCTGCGTAACTACGTTTCGACATTGCACCTTTGTAAAAACAACCTTCGTCCAACCAAATTACGAACCGTGTCCGCCCGCTGTAGCAAACCCACTCCGTTCAAGAATACGGGAGCTTTCCTCGTTTAACCCGCGCAGGTGCACGGTTTTGCCAAGCTTCGCGTATTTGAACTTCACTTTGCCAATAGCCACAACCGCGGTATTATCCCAGATATGTGAGCCTCCAAAATCAATCGTGATCTCCTTCGGATCGGCCTCTGCATCGAACTCATCCACGAAGCGGGAGGAAGAACCAAAGAAGAACGGTCCGTGAACCCGGTATACTTTCTGCCCTTGTTCCTGGCTCGCCTGTACGCGGATCTTGGTCTGTTTCCAGCCAAAATGCAGTACACTGAGTACAACGCCGACCATAACCCCGATCGACAGATCGTGGGTATAGACCACAATCGCTACCGTCACGATCATGACAAAGGCTTCCGCCCGCGGCACGCGAGCAATATTTTTGATGGAACTCCAGTCGAATGTTCCGATGCACACCATAAACATTACACCGACGAGCGCACCCATCGGTACCTGTTTCACCACACCGCTAAACAGCAACAACAGGATCGCGAGAAACGCACCCGCAGTAAACGTGGATAATCTTCCACGTCCACCAGACTTCACATTAATGACCGACTGCCCAATCATCGCACAGCCGCCCATGCCGCCAAACAAACCATTCACAAAATTTGCGATACCCTGACCACGCACCTCACGATTCTTGCTGCTCTTGGTCTCGGTCATCTCATCCACGATAGTTGCGGTCAGTAGAGATTCCAGCAAACCAACCAGTGCCATAGTGAATGAATAAGGCAGCAGAATCATCAGCGTGTCCCAAGTCCATGCAATATTCGGCAAATGGAACATCGGCAGAGTGCTCGTTATATTCCCCATATTGCCGACCGTTCTTACATCCAGATGAAACACCACGGTAATAATCGTCATCACGATGATCGCAATCAGTGGAGCTGGAACGCCTTTGAAAAACCGTGGCAAAATGTAAACGATCGCCAGCGTGCCCGCTACCATCGCATACATGATCCAGTTCGCTCCCGTGAAGTGGGTTAACTGCGCCATAAAGATCAGTATAGCCAGTGCATTCACGAATCCGGTCAGTACCGAATGAGGCACAAACGTAATAAACCGCCCAACCTTGAATATGCCCAGTAGAAACTGGATAATGCCCGTCAAAATCGTAGCCGCAAAAAGATATTCCACGCCATAATCCTTGACGAGTCCAACCATTAGTACCGCCATGGCACCTGTTGCCGCCGAGATCATACCTGGTCTTCCACCAGCAATCGAGATCACAATCGCAATCGTAATCGAAGCGTACAACCCGACCATCGGATCGACACCGGCAATGATGGAGAAAGCAATGGCTTCCGGAATTAACGCCAGCGCTACCGTAATGCCTGCCAGCACGTCTCCGCGAATGTTGCCAAACCATTGTTGTTTTAAAGTATTCATATGTTCTTGCCGTTCCTCCTACGTGTATTCCTTATAATGGACAATCCTGCTGAAGCGTAACGGAAGCCGTTCACACTAACCAACTACCCAGGACAGCACAAAACAACGGATTCCTCTACGCGTCATTCGTATGCTCTTGCCTGAGTTACATCATTCTTCACCATCCGTATAACCTTGACGGGTTAATGAGCACTCATGTCTTTTCCGTTCCAGTGTGTACAGCTGGTATTCCATTACTGGCTTCAGTTTGTCTTACTCCTGCGACATCAGGAGCTGATCCTGATTCCCATAGGTTTTCCCCTCTCAGAAAAACCGGGTCCGTTAATGTACTGACCTATTATTATAGTCATAGGACTGGATATGTACTAACACAGTTAAGGCGAAAAAATAGAACCTTTTCTTCTATTATCTTAATCTTTCTATGAATTACTCACCCATTCTTTATTCACAAAAAACAACCCGCAAAGATCCTTTGAAGAAAGTCTCTTTACGGGTATTCTCGCAATGCTATGCTAGAATCTTCCTGATTTGAATATCGAATAGAGCAGGAAAGCCACCATCAGTATCGCGACCAGGAAACCAATCTCAATGACCGGAATATCCCACAGCATCGTGGATTGATGACTAATCGAAGATCCGATAATCAGGCCCACCATGATAATACAAAAGGCAAGTAACACAATACTGAAGGACAACCGATTGCTGATCTGATCCATTCTGCGCATGAGTGCATCCAGTTCAGGGACACTGATCTCCAGCCTCAGCTTGCCTTTGCTAATAATGGATGATAATTGCCTTAACTGCCCTGGCAAACCGATGACACTCTCAGCCATATCAGCCGCACTGCGGAACAACCGATTCTTGATTCTTCCGGCGCTGAAACGTTCCTTGATCAGCTTCCGCCCAAAGGGTTCAGCCATATCTACAATGCTCAATGAAGGATCGAGATGTTCAATCACACCTTCCATCGTAAGCAACGATTTACCGAGCAGCAGAATATCCGCAGGCATGACAACCCGGTGCCTCTGAGCTACGCCGAACAAGTCATTCAACGCCTGACCCACACTGATCTTGGAAAAGGGAATATCGTAATATTTGCTACGCAACTTGTCCAAATCCACATGAAGACCACGCAGGTCCATGTCATCTGGCATCATGCCAAGCTTCTCAATCGCCCGGATCATACTGTCTGTATCTTTGCGCATTAACCCAATAATAAGCGAAGCGAGCTGCTGTTTCATCTCATCACTCAGACTGCCCACCATACCGAAGTCTATAAAGGCAAGACGTCCATCCTTTAATACCATCAGATTGCCCGGATGTGGGTCAGCGTGAAAGAATCCCTGAATAAAAATCTGATTTAATAATGAATCCACCAGCCGCTCGGCAATGTTATTCAGATCATGACCGCGTCTGACCAGTTCTTTACGATCATTGAGTTTGATACCTTCGATATACTCCATAGTGAGCACACGGGACGAAGTCTGATCCCAGTAAATTGTCGGGATTTTCACCTTGTTGTCCTGTTGGTATTGCTGTGCAATCTTTTCCGTATTACGGCCTTCGACCGTATAATCCAGCTCGGCCATCAGTGCCTGAGCATATTCTTCGACCATTTGCGGAATCTGATATTGCTTCACCCATTCCCAGCGCTTCTCGGCCATGGCTGTCAGTTCACGCAAGATATCCAGGTCACGCTGCACAATACGCGATATGCCCGGCCGCTGAATCTTGATGGCTACCAATTCACCGCTTTGAAGTTTGCCCAGATGCACCTGTCCAATGCTGGCCGCAGCTACAGGGGTATCCTCGAACCGGGAAAAGATCTCCTCCAGCGGTGTATCCAATTCCTGTTCCAAAATACCCCGTGCCGTCTCGGACGAGAACGGCGGGACCTGATCCTGCAACTTCACCAACTCACGAATGACAGACTCAGGCAACAGATCTGCCCTTGTGCTTGCGAGTTGCCCCAGCTTGACGAAAGCTGGCCCCAGCTCCTGCAGCACAAGCCTGATGCGTTCACTCAGCGTTTTGGTGGTGTGTGCTTCACGCGACATCCACCGTCTGGGCAGAGCCAGTAACTGGAACAAACCCAGCTCCTCGACCATATAACCGAAGCCATGACGCACGAGCGCCATGGCAATTTCACGGTATCTGCCGACATGTTTGATTCGCACTGCCATCTACTCGATCTCGTTTCCTTTGAGAGGAGGAGGAACTTCAAGTGGAGCTGGGGATTCATCAGGTTGAAGCTGTGGTGAGTGGCCCAGTTCGGCAAGTTTTTTCTCCAGAACGGCAACGCGCTGTTCCAGACTGGTTACATCACTTTCGGATGCCACACCAGCTTCCTGAAGCACGCGCTTGACCTGTTCTTGAATCATTCTCTTGAACTGGCCTTGCTCTTCATCGCCCCGTTCCAGCAGGCGTTCAACCAAAGCTTTGGATTCACCGGGCGCAAGTTCCCCGCGCTTGACCAAATCATCCACGGTTTTCTCAATTTTTTCTTTGCTTACGACAGTAAGACCAAGCCCTAACGAGATCGCCTTTTTGAACAAATCGCTCATTTTTGTCATCCTCCCCTTCGTTGATCTCTATATTATACCCCTTACACTCCGCATGCAAAAATGTCAGTCCGATCAGACGTAACGTGCAGCCCATTTGCCTGCTTGCAGCAGTAATTTTCGGTACGTTTCGTGTGCAAAAGACGGTACATGGTGACCTGGCATCAGATAAACAATACGTCCAACACCATATCGATGAGCCCAAACCGCAGGCTTTGGTCCATCTTCGGATTGATATTCCAGCAATATCTTCGTTTCGGCAAAAGAACCAAACTCGAACTGATACGGCTCTTCTTCCATTGTGAAATTCGAAATGCCCTCCGTCACGGGATGGCTTTCCGCCGTTACAGTGAATTCAAGCGGTGCATACGCCGGATGATGCAGGAACTTGGCACCGATCATCTGTTTGAGCTCATAACGATTTTGGAGCGAAATGCCGTTATGTATAATGACCAGTCCACCTCCATTACTTACATAGGACAACAAACCTGCTGTCTGCTGTGGAGAGACTTTACCCTTCCAATCGTCCATGTATGAGATACACACATCAAATCCGGTTATATTTTCTTGCAGCAGCATATTCCGGTTCTCACTGCACTGCACAGTCATAGTATCATGGAAAATTCGGCTAATCTCCGCATCCACCCCCTGAAGCGGGTGCCAATCCGGATGTGTATAATCACCAAGTAGTAATGCTTTTTTACGATGATCCATTCCATCAATCTCCTTTCTTGTTCACCTCACTGTATCAATCAACTACCAGGGGAGCTTCTCTCCCTTGTAGTCCACATATGCGGGCTGATCTCCTTTAAACTGTTCATGGCGGTCGATAAGTACTGCGATATGCTGTGCAGATTGCTCGGGCGTGAGATCCGCAGCAACATCCAATTCGCCCCTCATATAACTTTGTACCCAACCGGGATGCACAAGCATCACTTGTCCGCCTTCATTCTTCAGACCATTGTGCACAAGACGGGCCTGCATGTTCAAAGCAGCTTTGGACATACAATAGGCATACCACCCATCCCGACTGCATTGCTCTATACTTCCAGCCTCGGAAGAGATATCAACAATCAGCTTGACCTTTCCTTGAAGAAGGAGGGGTAACAGGGAATGAGTCACACGCAGTGTACCTAAGGTGTTCACATTAAATACTTCAGCCATCTCCGCCATATTCAACGGCCCGCGGATATGATCCGTAATACTTCCTAGTATAGCCGCATTATTGATCAGCATATCCAGATGATTCGTATCCAGCTTCAACGTCTCCGTGAACAGAGCTACCGACAGGTCGTCCGCGATATCCAGTTCGATGGCGCGCAGATGGTCAGGATATCCTTCTGCAAGCTTACGAATTCCCTCGGAATCTTCCACGTCCAGACCGGCCGCATACACAAGATACCCTCTCTTCAGCATCTGTGCCGTCAAAGCCAATCCCAATCCCCGGGCAGCTCCCGTTACACATACGGTTCTCATCATGATGTCCCTCCCTCGCATAATGATTCTATCTTTTATTCATTCCACATATTCATCTGAAAACCTTTAATTCAGAATCGGATCGCCAACTTCACGACCAAAGACTCATTAGGTAAAAGAAAGATTAGAGCCATTCTGCTTATTGAATTCAGCTATCTATTTGAGCTATAAAAAGCTGCTATTATCCCTACATATCTCGCTCCTGCCGATAGGCTAGACAGTGCTCCACCCATCTTCGAGCGGCTGCCGGATAAGAGCCCAGATGAACGTGCGTATACCCCGCCACAATGTTGCCTGCGGCATATCCCTCTTGCTTCAAGCCACGTAATCCCTTGGTCTCATACGCATAAGGGATCGTTTCTTCATCACGATAGGTCATTGTGGAATAATGAAATTCATGACCCCGAAGTACTTCACCCTTTTTCAGCAAAAAGGAATCCTGAACGCTACTGGCTTCACGGTATCCAAGCGCAGCCCGCTTCTTCTGCATCTGCACCTGTGCGGGGATAATCCCCGCCATGTGGAAGGTGGCACCCTCGCGGTCGGTCAACGTTTCTCCAAGCACCATGTAACCACCACACTCGGCAAATAAAGGCATGTTGGATTGTGCTGCCTGTCGAAGTCCTTCCAAGAACCCTTGGTTACCGGCAATCTCTGCTGCAAATTCCTCAGGAAATCCACCACCCAAATAGATGCCATCCACATCCGTTGGAATATCTTCACCAGCGAGCGGACTGAAGTATTGTAATCGGGCCCCGGCTGCTTCCAGCAATTCCAGATTATCGGGGTAATAGAAATTAAATGCTGCATCGCGCGCAACGGCAATAACAGGCCGTACCACATATGGTACATGTCGATTATTAACGTTGGTCACTGAATCGGAATGTGAATCGTAATTTGAGCCTGATTCAGCCTGATCTGAATCCGTGTGGGCAGTGGTTGAAGGGCTCATTTCTTCTACATTTAGCGGCGGGGCACTTGCTGCCAGATCCAGCAGAAGATCCAGATTGGTGCCTTCCATCAGCACATCGGCAGCACGTTGGAATAATGGTTCCAGTTCGCCGCGCTCAATGGCAGGCACCAGTCCCAGATGTCTCTCCGGGATAGACATGTCTTCGTCCCACTTCAGCCAACCAACCACCGGAATGCCACACATCTGCTCAATGGCTTTTTTCACTATGGTATAATGACCCGCACTTCCACAACGGTTGACAATCACTCCGGCAATATGTAATTCAGGCTCCAACTGTTGAAAACCTAGTACAATTGCAGCTGCACTGCGAGCCATGCTGCGTACATCCACGACCAGGATCACAGGGGTTTGCGTGACCAGAGCAATCTCTGCAGTTGAGCCTGTATTGCTGAGTGGATCTTTGCCATCGTAGAGGCCCATAACGCCCTCAATAATGGAAATATCGTGTCCCGCCGATGCCTTCCTGAACGTATCTCTCACATACTCAGGCGATGTCATCCATGCATCCAGATTACGTGACGGTCTGCCCGTGACGGCGGTATGGTATGTCGGATCAATATAGTCCGGGCCGCATTTGAACCCTTGTACACTCAAGCCACGCTGAGCTAGTGCTCTCATTAGCCCCAAAGTTACTGTCGTTTTCCCTGCACCACTTCCGGTGCCTGCAATGATCAGTCGGGGTCTGGCGTTACGATCTGCAATGGTCATCGTCATATTCACCTTTTCTTCGAGATAACAGAAACTTCTGATCGAAGCACTATCAAGGATGTACATTCGTGTTTTAGTTGTAACGTATACATTCTATAATCTAAACAAAACCGCATCATATAGCGATGCGGTTAAGCTTAATGCACACTTTTTATTCATGAAGCGA
Source organism: Paenibacillus sp. FSL K6-4396 (assembly GCF_038002525.1). Taxonomy (NCBI): domain Bacteria; kingdom Bacillati; phylum Bacillota; class Bacilli; order Caryophanales; family Paenibacillaceae; genus Paenibacillus; species Paenibacillus sp. FSL K6-4396. The sequence continues at coordinate 6,607,804 of NZ_JBBOCR010000001.1, forward strand.
CGCCAAAAGCTTTTTGTCGAACTGATCTAAAAGCAGGCCACTAATCTCTAATCTTGACTGCACGCCCTGCTGCAAAGTAACGTCCAAGCTCAACGATGAGTGCTCCCATCTTCTCTTCCTCCGGAATGACCAGTGCCTCAATGCCTTCTTCACGCATGGAGTTTGCGGTAACTTTACCTACAGACGCCGGAATTACACCTTGTCTGAAGGCTGCAAGCAACGGCTCAAGCTTGTCCTGGGAGGCCGCATATTGCGTCAGAAATCTGACCTGCGGCCCACTTGTGAACGCAACAGCATCTACTTCGAAATTTAGAATTTCATTCAATAACTGTTCCAGTTCTGCCTCTTCTGGCGGTACATGGCGGTAAGGAAGCACTTGTCTGACGATTGCACCTTGTTCTTCCAACCATGCAACGAGTTTGGGAGCTGTCTCCCCATGAAGCTGCAACATAACTTTTTTCCCTGCGAGATCATGTGGGGTGAATTCTCGAATGAGCCCGTCCGTACTACCGTCATCATCTCGTACCAGCGGTGTTAACTTGCGCTTTTTGAGCGCATTCACCGTCTTGTATCCCCTTGCCGCAATGGAGGATTCCGATAATACATCCAACAATTGGCCTGCCACTTCCATATCCTCAGCCATTTCAAATAATGCATCCAATCCCATACCCGTAGTTAATACCGCCCAGTCTGGCGGGTCTGAGATCCAGGATACCAGCCCATCCCTGATACTCCGATCATCCAGGAATACGGTCCCCTGTGCCGGTCGCACAAGCGGGATTCCACCCATTTTTTCAACCAGTACGGACATTTCTTTCGACTTTCGTGGTCCTGTCAATGCTACACGCACACCTGCCAAATGTTGAGCCATTCATGTTCCCCCCGTTAGTTCAGCCGAATGTTCATCAGTCTGACTACAGTATACAGGGTACTTCTGCGAAGGGAAACTGTGCTTTCCCTCTTTTTGCCCGTTCATCTATAAGGATTTTTGATGGAATGCATCAGGAAGGCTGGAGTTCTCCGCCATGAGAATCTTTCCGCCTTTTCTCTCCATCCTTCTCCGAATCAGCCGATTGTTGTTCCGGCTCATGTTTCTCTTTCTTGGACTGGTCTCCCGATCTCTGTTGGGTAGATTCTTTTTTATCCTTTTTGCGAGGACGAAGGAAAAGAAACAGCACAATAGGGAACAACACTTCAAAAACAATGGCGATCCATGTCCATTCCCGAGTGAAGCGATTGAGCTGAATGGCATTTCGGAAGAACCAGAATGCACAGACAAATCCGACGAGTGCAATCGGGCCTGTCAATACCTTTCCCGATACGTTCGAAATCATTCGCTTCAATCCCCAGCAGACAAAGTACAGGTCAAATGCAATCTTCGTGATCATGGTAGGCAAGGTTGCCGCTGCCAGCGCAAGGTCAAACCGATCCAAGAAGTCACTGATTTGCAATTGTCTTGCCAGTTCATAAGAGGGATACACTAACCTTGAAGCGATAGGAACTCCAATGGAGGTAATGGTCTCAACAAGGATTAGCATCATCAACAAGGCTGACAATATAATGCCTGACACAACCGACTTAAATCGAAAATCACTGCCCTTGATAACAAAAGGCAATGCAATCATCTCTCCGTAAAACGAAAATATGTACCAACTCCCCTTGCCAACTCCCGCAACATCAACGTGAAAATACGGCATCAGGTTATCCATATTGATCTGTTGAATGAGCATGAAAGGCACAATCACGGAGTTTAAGAGAAACAATGTCACATACAACTCCGACATACCGATCAAGGAGCCGAGCCCACCTCTGACGATAAAAACTCCCATAACGATCAGTGATAACGCAATGATGGAGATCGGTGTGGTCTCTAACAACGTTATGCTGATATAATCACCCGTTAACCGGATATCCCTCGCAAACACAAAGAAAAAAAATAGAATGTACATCAATCCTGCGAGCCTTCCCAAAAAGGGAAATCGCCCAGCAAGGGCTTGAAATAGATCCTGATCCGGAAATCTCCGCTGAACCCGACTTAACATCCACATGGATGCGAGCATCACCACGACTACAGGTATGTACGAGAGATAAGCGTGTTGTTCCGCATAGTAGATAGCTTGCGCGTGTGGCTGAATTAACGTACCTGAAATACTGAGCAGCAGTACGAGCAGGATCATTTGACGGTGTGTCACTCTCTGATTCATGAATTACCTCCTTTCCCTCTCGCGAATTCGCAAACCGAATGTTTGCTGTCCATAGCTTATGGCATTGGCAGTAAGCGCTGGATAACGTGGCTTATCCATACCGACACATATAAGGTTTTACTCAGATGGGTTACATAGAACCAAATGCCCGTCCCCAATAAAATCAGGCCATAAGATAGCCATCGATTAATGACAGCCGCTTGTTTCAAATGTCTGAAATCCATGATGATCACCACGATCGCCATGGCCAAGTAGGTATATAACAGCGGCTTAATCATGCACAATGTCCTCCTCCACTACGCCGATAGGTTTATTGCTCACCCCTACATTTTCGATAATGACATGGGGGGTAACCGTTACCTTGACTTCAGGATATATGTCATTCCATCGATCCTTCATTTTGTCCCACTCCGCTGGCAAATGTTGATGAATGGACCGCCCAACTCCAAGAATGTCGGCGTGGTATTTCTCCTGCACCAGACGGACACCTTCGTCGATGTCCGATTTGATTTTCTCGTGAATCGCTTCATTTAACTTCACAATCTCGTTCTCACGCCGATCACCATAATTGGATTCGTTATCTACAAGAACACCCTTTGCATATAGCTCAATGTTCACGACCACCTTGTCATCTTTGATATATGGATGTAGTGAGGCGTTGTTCTCGTTCAGCTTGATGAATATATTTCCTTCTCCGCCAGGGGCTTTGACCATAATTTCTGGCGCATTGGCCTCTCCCATAGCCAGAATCAATGCATCTGCTGGAGCCTTATCAATCATGCCAACCAGCTTGTCTTTTTTGAAAATGGCCAATCCATCCAACTTAATGTTTGATTTGGGGTCCTTCCAACCTTCTGGAACATTGCTCACTTTCGAAGCAACCGGCAGGAATGGATCCACACCATCACTAAGAATGGCATCAATAAATGTTTTAAGTGATCGTGGATTCCGCATGTTTAGGAAGCACAACTCGCGCACCATCTCGGATGGGAACTTCTCTATAGGGGCATCCGTATCCATGACTTTATATGCCGCGCCTTTCGTCACAACTGGTAATGCAGAGAATCGGTTGAGCGGGTAGCGCGTAAACAAATCAAGCATCGGAGCCACGCCGTCCCGGGCGAGATCCTCTCCAATAAGCATGGTACGGCGGTGTGCATAATAAATCTTTCGTGAGAGTGATTTTTGGCCTTCAAGTGTAGTCCCTCTGAGTGTCTTCGCGGTATTGGACAACATGAACCACGATTTATCCCCGCTTGTCCCCCCGCCACCTCCAGAACTCCCGGTAGAACCGGATTGTCCAGGCAGAGCAATCTGGAGACTGGATCTGTAATTGTCCTGCTCCTTATCAACAGCTATACCAATCACAAAGGCAATATCATTAATTTCCTTACGATCCCAACAGCCTGCTATGAAAATGGTACATAGCAGTAACATCAACACATTGCGGAATTTACGAATAAGAAACATGGGTTCACCATCCTTCCTCAGCTTCAGGCGAACCATTGATCTTGTCTTTCATCCGTTTCTGGTTATCCTGAACCGTAGAAGGACGATTGATCATTTTCCACCATGGCACACGAATAAGAATATCCTTGGTATCTGTCTTACTGTACGGGCTAAGACCTGACAGATAAGGTACACCAAACGAAGTCATCTGTGTCAGATGCACCGAGATCAGGACCAAGCCGATGACGATGCCATATAGTCCAAGCATACCCGCCAATAACATGATCGGAAATCGCAATAGGCGTACGGTAATCGCAAAGTTAAACCGCGGTATCGTAAAGGAAGCTATGCCTGTCATGGATACGATAATAACCATCGGTGCAGACACAATCCCCGCCTGAACTGCGGCCTGCCCGATCACGAGCGCACCGAGAATACTGACTGCTTGACCAACTGTTTTCGGTAACCTGACCCCCGCTTCACGGAGGGCTTCGAACGATAGCTCCATGATGAGGGCTTCCACCAAAGCCGGGAAAGGGATGGCTTCACGAGCCCCGGCAATACTGAGTATCAGTGTCGTAGGTAACATATCCTGATGAAATGTGGTAATGGCGATATACAGCGCTGGAAGGAAAAGTGCAATAGCTACGAACAGAAACCGTATCCAACGCAACAGATTACTGATGAAGAATCGTTCATAGTAATCCTCACTGGCCTGAAGCATCTGCCACATCGTGACTGGCGCAATTAACGCAAAGGGAGTACCGTCTACCAAAATGGAAAATCGTCCTTCCAACAAGTTACCTGCTACTGTATCCGGGCGCTCGGAATAGTGCATCTGTGGGAATGGAGAATACGGGTGGTCTTCAATCAGTTCCTCAATATAACCCGTCTCCAGAATGCCATCGATCTTTATTTTTTCCAGACGTTTCTTAACATCTTGAATCGTTTTTGGATCGGCAATACCTTCCAGGTAGGTCAGCACAATATCTGTCTTGGTGTCTGTTCCAAGAGTCATACTCACCATCTTGAGAGCAGGTGTTTTCAGCTTGAATCGCAATAAGGCCGTATTCACACGGAGCGTTTCAGTAAATCCCTCCCGCGGTCCCCGAATCACGGATTCCGTCTGCGGTTCCTCCACACCACGTCTGACGCCACCTTTGACATTGAACATCCAGGCTTTGTTACTTCCATCGACCACCAGAAGTGCGGAGGATGCCAGCACCCCTTCTGTCGCAGCAGCCCAAGTATCCACTCGCTTCACCTGTGTCAGCTCAACGGTTGTATCATCCAGTGGAACATCAGGTTCATCTGTACGCTGCTGCACCAGCCCTTGAATAATCGGCCGCAGCATGTGTTCCTGGATATCAGCCGAATTAACAATACCTTCGATGTAGACGAGAAGTCCTTTCACTTCAGGCGTAATCATGACGTTGCGAAAAACCACATCCGAGCATTCGGAGAAGATCTCCTTTACCGCCTGAATCTGAATTTCATGTACTGCACTAATCGGCTGCCGAAGAAAAGGCGGGGACGGCAGTCCTAAAGGAATATGTTTTTTTTCTTCTGAAGCTCGTCCCGGTTGTCGGGACTTGTGTTTCCCAGATGTTTTGTCCGCCATATGCCGCCCCTCCGTTCTTGTTTTTATACAAGGTAGCTTGTGCCAGACAGCTGGGAATTATGTGGTCTTTTTTGCAAAATTACGATTAAATTCTCTGAGTTCAGACAGCAAAAAGGCCTCTGTATTTAACAGAGACCTCTGGGATGTTCCAAGTTCTATAGGTACTTATAAGTTAATCCGCAAAATAATCTTCAGGCACATAACGAATCTCCGACTTCGCATAGATGCTTAGCGTATGACTCTCCCTGTCGTACACAACCCGCTCACCTTCTACGTAGTACCAGTGTTTCAAAAGGGGCTGGTCCTTACGTTGGACGAAACGAAATACGTTCAGTTCTTGTCTAAGCTCCATTATCTGTTCCACAATCTGCTCGTCCAGACCCGTAACGGTAAATATGAAGCCTGTACCTTCCTGTTGGAACCGATAGGACAGCGCATCTGTTTTGCTATTAGCTAATCCTCGCCCGGTCACCGCATGTTTAACCATAAACCATTCCTGTTGCGCCATACGTGTATACCCTCCTTCATCTTGGAGTTCATTTCATCAGCCATCTACGGCAAATCAATAATCATATAGAACGTATCTTCGTTTCCTTGCAGTTCGATTGAATCCCGCTGTTCCACACGAGCCGTGTCGCCTTCGTTCAACAGGTACTCTCCATCCAACCCCAGCTTGCCTTCGATGGAGAAAATGTACATCCGGCGGCCCGAATCCTGATTAAAGGTTAACGTTTTGTCTTTGGCTAATCGTCCAAGATAGATCGTCATATCCTGATGAATGGTCGCAACTCTTGGTCCCCCAACTGGGGATACAATCGGCACGAGTGCTCCTACCAATGCCGCTGGATCAAATGATGTGGTCTCATACGAGGGCTCCAATCCTTTTGTCTGTGGCATGAACCAGAGCTGAAGCAAACGTACTTCTTCGGTATCGGATGCATTATGTTCGGTATGAATCATGCCACTGCCTGCTGACATCCGCTGAATACCACCAAAGCCTGTAACGGCTACATTCCCCAGGTTATCTTCATGTCGCAACTTGCCGTTCAGTACGATGGATACAATCTCCATGTCACTATGTGGGTGAGCCCCAAAACCGCGACCAGGAGCAATCACATCATCGTTAGCTACCCGCATGGGTCCAAACGCCGTATTCTCCGGGTCCTGGTATTCTCCAAAGGAAAAGCTGTGACTGCCACGAAGCCAACCTCGATCGAAGCTGGAGCGGGAATCGGATGGAATGATGTTAATCATAAGATGCACCCTCCTTATTTTTTCTTAGTAGCATACTTATTCTCATTGTAACAAAACTCAGGCATGTCGTCCAAACGAAAAAAGCTCTCTACCGATCAGCCCGGTTCGCAAATCAATTCCCGAACCGGCCTGGCCAATAAAGAACCTCGTCACAGGACTAATCCTGCACTTCATTATTTTTTAGCAATCGTTAGTCAATTCAAGCACTCACATTCTGGCGAGCGTTCCCTTGTCTGGAGAACAGATAATCCACGGCCAGGAAACGGCTTCCGGTGAAGAGCAGTGTCAGGGAACCCGCCAGCAGCAGGTAATCTAACTCGGTACCACTCAGGAACGGCTCACCCACTTTGGCTGTAAACAGAACGCCAACCATCACGATGGCAAACAGGGCAGCAAACACACGTGTTCCCAGACCCAGAATCATCGCCGCACCACCTACCAACTCGATTATGGCTACAACGGATGCAAGAAATCCGGGAATACCAATACTTTCGAAAAAACCTACTGTACCGCTGATTCCACCTTCGAATTTACTCCAGCCGTGCAATACAAAGATCAAACCGATCATAATCCTGGAGAAAAGTAATCCAATCTCTACACTTTTATTATTCATGTTCATCTTCCTTTCTCATTATATTCGACTTCACTTTAGCCCAATTAATCTATCCGATGGACCAAACAAACAAGATAGACAGCAATAGAAAAACAGTAGCCGACATCAAAACAGCATAACGTGGCAATCTCAGCGTCACGTCCTGTTCGGGGTCCAGCAGACGTGAAATGCGGACATTCACCGACGTATCCGCAAATGAGGACTGAACGGTCAGTTCCTTTGCCCCCCTAGGTTCAGGACAAGCACGAAGCAGCTTGAGCAAAGCACTGCCAATGCCTGCCACATTGCCTGTACGTTCAATGGCCTCATTGTCTGCCAGAATTTCTCTAACGATATGATATTGCTTTGAAGTGTGCTTCAAAACGGGAATGTACGGCATCATGATTGCAAATACCGACAGCAACGTCGTCTTCAGAGGATCACGGTGCCACAGATGATGTACTTCATGATAGACAACCGCTACCTCCTCTTCCGCATCAAGCATGTCCAGCAGCCCAGTGGAAAGTACAATATAGGGTCTCCATAGACCAATGGTAAATGCCACGGGTGAAGGCTTGTCCACCACAATGAAACTTGGCTGTCCCAGATCATGATATGTGGACTCCAGTTCGCGGGATAGCGCCCGAATCTCCATAGAGCGGAGCTTGCGGATTGCTGCCCGTGTTTTCATCATGCGAACCGTAAGCAACCAGCCTGTTCCCGCAAATGTCAGCAAGACCAGTGCCAGCAAGAAATGTCCCACGGATAACCAGCCCAAGCGACTCATCCAATGATTGCAGAGCCAGAGCAGATTAAACGGGATATCCCAGCCAAAAATTTTGTACATCGCGTACATGAACATCTGCATGAACACGAGTAACGGAATGCCAAACCCGACGGTAAACAAAAGTTTCGAGCGGGTCTTCCACATCTTAATCGCTATCCTTTTTCCATTGTTTGATCTTCTGTTCCAAGCGTTCAATCAGACCCGCATCTGCTTCGTCCAGCGCATCCAGCATATGATTCAATGCCAAAGCTCCGAATTCATCCACCAACTCATGTGACAGTTCCTTGGATTGGTCGTTCATAAACTCCTCCTTGCTCTGTACCGGTTGGTACAAAGATGTTCTGCCCTTTTGTGACTTTCCGAGAAGTCCCTTGTCTACGAGCCGGTTCATCACGGTCATGACTGTATTAAAATTGACGTCTTTGTCTTGTTCAAGTGCAGTCTGCACTTCACGGATGCTACTGCCAGGACGAGCCCATAAAATGTCCATAATCTTGGCTTCCAGCGGACCGAAAAATCGGTTGAGCCCACGCTCACCCACTTTGAAATTCTGTATTCTCATGTTCTGACACCCCTCACACTACCCATTGTAGTGCCATCAAATGAGAAGTCAACCTCTATGTCAGCTATTTTATGTAAATGATTTGTAAATTTGTTTTCCATTTCAGTAAAAATGGCCAAAGACCGGGAGTTCCGCACGTTTGCGGTTCTGCCCGGTCTTCAACGAATATTAGTCCGTATGATGTTGTAGAACATGGTCAAAATGTGCTTTATTTTCCATCCTGTGACGGCATATGTGCAGAAATATCCACGCCGAGTCCATGAGCCAAACGTCCGCCAAGTTGCCCATCCGCCCGGAAGAAGTGGCATAGAGCACGCATTTGAATATCAACAGATACGCCCTTAAGGTCATTGATCAGATTATCAAGCAAATGCTGCTGCTCTACAGGAGTAAATGAACGGAAAAGCTCCCCTGCCTGTGTGTAATCATCCGTCTTCTCGATTTTCTCTCTTGTAACATGCCCTTGCAACGGAACCTGACTGTCCCGGTATGCCGGATCTTCTTGCGGGCTGTTTCCTGAACTGTTGGGTTCATAGTTCACCGGAGATGGGTCCTGATTCACATTCATGAGTCCATCACGCTGATGATTACGAACGGGTGCGTACGGGCAATTCACCGGAATTTGTAAATAGTTCGTTCCAAGCCGGTGACGCTGTGTATCTGGATAGGAGAATAGACGTCCTTGCAGCAATTTGTCTTCGGAAGGCTCAATTCCTGGTACAAGCGCACTAGGAGAAAAGGCCGCCTGCTCCACTTCAGCAAAGAAGTTTTGTGGATTCCGATTCAGGGTCATGGTGCCCACCGTATGGAATGGCAATATATCTTCAGGCCAAGTTTTGGTTGGGTCGAGTGGATCAAAAGAAAAATCATCCATTTGCTCAGGCTTCAGGAGCTGTACCTGAAGCTTCCACTGCGGGTATTGCCCGTTCTTGATATGTTCATGCAGATCCCGGGTAGCATGATTAAAGTCTTGCCCCTGTACCTCGGCAGCTTCCTGACGTGAAAAGCCGCGAACCCCTTGTGCAGACTCCCACTTATATTTTACATAGTGGACCTGCCCCTGTGCATTAATCCATTTGAAAGCATGTACGCCGAAACCATCCATCTCCCGATAACTTGCTGGTGTGCCCAGATCTGAGAACAACCAGGTCATCATATGTGTTGATTCAGGTGAGAGGGTCATAAAGTCCCAATAACGAGCAGGTTCCTGAATGTTTGTATCTGGAGCTGGCTTCAGGGAGTGAACCATGTCGGGGAACTTCAACGCATCACGAATGAAGAACACAGGCAGATGGTTGCCGACGAGATCATAGTTGCCTTCCCGTGTGTAGAATTTGACGGAAAATCCACGTGGATCTCGTGCAGTCTCTGGTGATCCCGTACCATGAATAACGGTTGAAAAACGAACCAGCACATCCGTCTCCGTACCCTGATTTTGCAGGAAGTCCGCTGTTGTATAAGCCTTCATACTTTGCTCTAGCGTGAATACGCCATGAGCACCTGCTCCTCTCGCATGTACGACTCTTTCGGGAATACGTTCACGGTCAAAGTGGGCTATTTTCTCAATGAGATGGTAGTCTTCAAGTAGTGTCGGCCCTCTTCTGCTTGCTGTGCGAGAATTCTGGTTATCACCTACAGGTGCTCCCTGATTCGTAGTCATACGTTCTGTCATCATATCGTCCTCCTCAAATGGGTCTCACGGCTGTTATATATCTACTATTAAAATCATATTCGGCATCGGTTTAAATATACATTTAGACTTGATCTAACTGTTAAATTGATTCTAACATGTCCTACTCCACTCTTGCATGAGGTTCACATGAGATTAAGATGAGGTTCTTCAACACTTCATGAATGAACCATGAACATGTTTTTAAGGGAATGATTCTGATCTGCCTATTTTTAGGGAGTACCCGAAAAAGCATGAAGTGAAAGATAAAATATGGGCAAAAAAAAAGCGGACTAATCCGCCAGGCGGTAGCCCACTCCTCTTACTGTTACAATATATTGCGGCGAAGACGCGTTATCGCCCAATTTTTTGCGCAAGCTTTTGATATGAACATCGACCACATTACTTCCACCCGTAAAATCCGTCTCCCAGATATCGCTGAGCATTTCCTCACGGGAAATGACTGCACCTTTGGCATCAATCAGCTTGAGTAAAAGATCATATTCGGTCTTGGTTAGATGAATCCGGTTATTATCGCGCTGCACACTCATCCGTTCACGATCAAGCCACAGATCTTTAAATCCGATACGGTGCCCTTCCTCAGGCAAAAACCCACGGTTGGGCAACGCAGGACTGTTGCCAATCATGCGCTGCACCCGGTATAGAGCTTCCTGCGGGCGTGCAGGCCAAACCAGCAATTCCTCTTGAAGCATCGGTCCACTCGCGCTACCAATCATCTTCTCACCAACCAGATACAGACAAGGGGTTGTATGCTCAGCCTCACGATTCAATCGGCTGCTAATGCCGGCAAATGCATCGATAGTTCCGGCCACAGACAGGTCATAGATCAACAGATCAAAGACAAGACGCTCATGCAGATCCGGTTCCCAGCGATGAAAAACCAGTACATCAAAGCAGCTATCCGTTAAGGCTTTTACCAGTTCATGAACCTGCCCCGGCATCGGGCTGATCAGAATAACACGCCGTGTAACAGGACAATTGTCCACAAGCGGTGCTGCATCGGACAAGGCTGGTTTAACCCTTAGGGGTAAACGGCGGCCAGGCAGTTTTATTTTTACTTGATCCGTTTGTTTCTGCATTCCCCGCAGACACCTCCAAAGACCACATGAGCATGATCGATTGCATATCCGGTTTCTTCAGCTACCTGTTTCATCCATTGTGGAGGAACCTCTGTCAGCACCTCGTCCACTTTGCCGCACACTTCACACATAATGTGCTGATGATCATCCATACGGGCATCGTACCTGCTTGCTGTCTCTCCGAGTTTAAGTTCCCGTATCAATTCTTTGTCCGTCAGATAACGAAGAGAATTATACACCGTACCATAGGCCAGATTATATCCTTGTTCCACGAGTCGATTCATGACATCAGCAGCTGTCGGGTGATCCTCTGAATGGCGCACCACATCATATACCGCTTGCCGTTGTATCGTCAAATTTAAAGTTCTCACAACCATTTCTCCTTTATTATTGATCCGTTTTATATAAAATCAGACACTGATCTTCTACTTATGATGGTCTTCCCAAAAAGAAGGAATACATTTTGATTTAGATTAAGTATAAATCTCATTGCATATTGAAGTCAATATCACTCTAACATCCTGTATATGCAAATAAAACATCTTTCCCAGCAATCCCCTCATAAATTTGGGATAATATGGTTCGCTACAGCACCAATTTTCAGATAAAATATAGGGATGTGCGTAAAAAGGGGGAATGTCGGTTGTTTAGCACTTTTTTCATTAATATCTGTGTCATGATTACGTTTATGTATGTGTCCGGGATCATCGCAAAGTTCTATAGTATCCGATTGCCTTTTCCCTCGTTACGTGTTCAGTTGATCGGCGGCTTATTATTCGGTATATATGGCACAGTACTCATGAACTATTCTTTCCCTCTGAACGAAACTACGATTGTAGATCTACGGCATCTGGCCATCGTTACGGCAGCGGTATATATGGGAGGATTGGCTTCGGTCGTTACGGGACTCATGATCTCGGTCCTTCGTATTCTGATGTTCGGCTTATCATCCTCTGCCATAGATGCAGGATTTGTCATGACTCTGATCGGACTGTCCGGTGTATACTTCGCCTATGCTCCCTGGTCCAGACTGACCAAAATAATTACAATGAATCTGCTTGGCATGACATTAATCTTTATCATCCTTATGTTGAATACAGACAGCATGAATTCATTAATGAAGATATATCCGTTACAAATGACAATTTCCTTTGCCGGTGGATTGTTTATCTATTTCATCGCAGAATTCATTAATAAATCCAATGAAATGTTATTTCTATTGGAAAAAAGAGCATCTACCGATCATCTTACCAACCTGAGCAATCGACGACAGTTCGAAAAATCACTTCAACTGGAACTCCAGCGTGCGAGGGATTACCAACAGAAGCTTTCCTTGCTTGCCATTGATATTGACCGATTCAAAAAGGTAAATGACACCTATGGTCATTCCGCCGGCGATGCAGTCCTGAAGCAACTTGGACAACTGCTCGTTGAGCATGCACGTTCTGCTGATATCGTGTCACGAAACGGTGGGGAAGAATTCGCCATTCTCTTGCTCGACTGTGGGCACCGTCAGGCCGTGGCTACCGCCGAATCTATCCGACAGGCTGTAGAGAAATACCATTTTGCTCTGCCCGACGGACACACGACACGTCTAACCATCTCCATTGGTGTAGCCGTGTATCCCGATGATTGTGATGATCATGACGATGACGATTTCTTCGAACAGGCCGACCGTGCTTTATATGAAGCCAAGAATACAGGGCGTAACCGTGTGTGTGCCTTAACTTTTCGCTCCTTACCTCTTACACTTTAAAGTAAGATCTAACCTTTCAACGTTCTCCAAAAAAGGGATGTCTCGTCCGCCTATTCAGGCGCACAGGACATCCCTTGCTTTATGGATTATTACATATCATCTCAGCTTGTGTACTGACAGGAGATCAAGCAAGGATGCTCTCAATCTCCTCCACAATGGCAGCATCCAGCTTCACGCCAGATGCAGCCGCGTTCTCTTTTACCTGCTCGGGACGACTCGCCCCTACAAGTGCACTGGATACATTGTTTTGGCGCAGAATCCAGGCCAGGGCCAGTTGGCCAACCTTCAGATCCAGCTTGTCCGCCACTTCAATCAGTTGACGAACTTTCCCGATACGATCCGCATTGATCTTTCCTTCGTCCCATCCTAACTTGGCAGCACGGCTATTCTCTGGGATATCGGAAACGGACGTATATTTCCCGGTCAATAGACCTTGAGCAAGCGGGGAGTATACAACTTGTCCGATGCCTTTACGCTCGCCGAGCGGGATAATTTCATTTTCGATATAACGGTCAAACATGTTGTACACCGGCTGATTGACCACGATACGATCCAGAAGCAGACGATCTGCTGTACCCAACGCAGCTTCCATCTGAGCCGCTGTCCACTGGCTGACGCCTACATATAACACTTTGCCTTGGCGTACCAGATCATCGAGCGCGCGGAGTGTTTCCTCAATTGGTGTTTCGGTATGATAACGATGGCAGTAATAGATATCCACATATTCAACGCCCAGGCGCTTCAAGCTGGCTTCACATTGCTCCTTGATATGTTTGCGAGACAACCCCTGGTCATTCGGACCATCGCCCATTTTGCCAAATACTTTGGTTGCAAGTACATAAGAGTCACGGGAGTACGCTTTGAGCGTCTGCCCCAGCAATTCTTCTGCTGCACCCCGTTCGTATACATTGGCAGTATCAAAAAAGTTAATGCCTTCATCAAATGCAGTTTCAATTGATTTCACCGCATTCTCACGTTCCACATATCCTCCGTACGTCAGCCAGCTTCCCAGGCTGATCTCGCTTACTTTCAGTCCGCTTCCACCTAATCTGCGATAATCCATTGATTGCATATCCTCCTCTGTTGGTTATAAAGATGAAGTTCACTTTCTATTGTAACGTAACCAGCTCGGAATAAAAGGGCTTTGGCTCAGAAAATGGAAAATGAAAAAAAGCGCACCTATAAGGTGCGCCGAATAAAGATCTATGATCATGATTTAAGGCAAAGTAATGCTCAATGCATTCAACAGATCAGCCTGTCTGACCGGCTTGGTCAGAACAGCATCAAAGGCTTCTGCTTCATGCAATTCAATATGCATCCCATAAGGAACAAGAACAATGACGGGCAGATTCTCCAGTCGCTGTTTCAGTTCATGTACAAAATCGACCGCGCCGCCTTCCAGTAATCCCACATCCACAACGGCTACATCAGGCATAAACCCTTCCTTGATCCAATCATGCGCTAATGTCACACCCGAGGTCATGTGTACATCCATCTCCCACCTGCGCATCAGGGAAGAGACGCCTTGCAAAATGTCAGGGTCCTTGGCAAGTAACACCTTTTTGCCTTTTAAACGCTGCTGAACACTTGCGAGTTGAGGTAACTCCCAGTATCTGCGCAATGGAAGGGAGATGTTGAATTCCGTCTCATTTTCCTTCACACTACTCACCTGAATACGGCCATGCATGAGAATGGCAAGATTCTGGCTTACAGCTAAACCCAGATTACTTCCAATCAGTTTTTGGATATTCAAATTTTCATCTTGGCTGTTAAAGGTTGGTGTCTTCTTGTCCGATAACATCTGACCCGTGTACTTCACCTTGAGCTGAAGTGTACCGGTCTCCTCCAATTCTTCTCCGTTCACCACTGCTGTGATCAGAACGGAACCTTCACGCGTTGAATCGAGAGCATACTGAATGACGTGTGCAAGCAACTGTCCAATCTTGACTTCATCACCAACAAACACTTGAGATACATTCAGTTCAAGATTTAATCCCAGCTCAATGTTCTTGCCCGTCGCAATCCCGGCATAGAGATACACGGTATTCTCAATGGTGCCTACCAGATCAAACGGATCATCATGTATAACCGTTTTACCTGCTTCATTAATGTTGAAATTCATCATATTATTCAGCAAGGAAAGCAAAATATTTCCGCTTGTCTCAATCATGTTCACATATTCGGACTGCTCCTCAGGCATATCCGGTGTGCGCATCAGATCTGTCAGTCCCAAAATACCGTTCAAGGGATTGCGAATCTCGTGACTCATTAGCTTCAACATCTGTGTTTTGGTCATAGCCTCAGATTCGGCACGTTCTTTCTCTGCCTGGAGCTGCTCTTGCATTTGTTCCGAATCACTCAATTTCCGCTCCTGAACATGCAACGTGCTTTCCAGATCAACAACATAACCCAGGAATACAGCCATCGCCTTCAGTGTCTTCATATCAGTTTCGCTGATGATATAACCAGGATCATCCATCAGACAGATGGTACCAAATGTTTCGCCCGATCTTCTCATAATAGGCACGCCCACGAAAAAGCGATTGCCTAGTCCGCTCGTAACGCCCATGGATCGTGTCATCGGATGTTCACATGTATCCTCGATCGTAAGAACGCTACCTTTGTCTTTTAAGACCAGGCTGCAATATGAATCCGTAAATGGAAGTGCACTGCCTTTAACAATTAGCTCTTCCGTACGATTAAAGGCTTCCAAAATGAAATTTGTCACCCCGTCATTCGTGGCAACAAAGATGGTATTGACCTTCAATATACCGCTTAATACATCTACGATATGGGCCGCAGCTTCCTTTATATCTTCATAGAAGCCTCTCGTAATGCCTTCTGCCGTCCCCATGATCCACCCCTTTTGTCTTAGCTGCACTTTCTAATCTGTATATCAGAATGTTTAATCACGTACAAGGGTTCATCAAGAATCCGAATAGCTGTCACAATCTATACTTATATGATTAACACCGTAGAAGTAAAAGAGAATCATTCTGCCTGCCGATAGCCCGTTGTCGGACAAAAGCAGGTCTTGAACTGATCGTTTAAAAACGGAAAATGTATTGCAAATCGCCTTTTCAGATTGATTAAAGTCCATCTTGTCCGACTTCGTATAATTATCCTTGCAGGCAACTAGCAATTATACGCTTCTACTCAGACTTTGGGAACCTTTATCCGCAGCAATTAAAGGAAAGTCCATTTTGTTCTGTAAGCTGTGTGATCATTATCACACCCAAAAAACCACATATAGTTTATAAATGGATAATACGAATCTACATATAGTATTTAACGTGAATTGAATGATACCAAAATCATTTTAGGAGGAACCTTACATGAACATGCTTGAGTATGCCACTCCACCGGCATCCGATCCATTATCCGACCTGGGAAGACGAATTATTGGCGCAGAAGACGCCGATACGCTGAGGGAAAATGCAAATCTGAACGGGGACTCCTTCAGCGGTAAGATGAGCAGGCTCGGTTCGGAGACCGCCAAGTGGCATGCTCTGCGTCATGTGTTGCCGGAAGAGCTTGCCCAAGCTGTGGAGAACGGAGATCTGTATGTACACGATCTGGATCAGTATGCACTTGGAACGACCAACTGCATCTTTATCCCGTTTGACCGTCTCCTTGCTTCAGGTTTCAATACAGGCAACGGATCCGTTCGCACACCTCAGACGATCATGTCTGCAATGGCCCTGGTTGCGATCATCTTCCAATCCCAGCAGAACAGTCAATATGGCGGTGTATCGGCCAATAAGATTGACTGGGATCTGGCCCCTTATGTACAACGATCATTCCGCAAACATTATCGCAAAGGACAACGGCTCTTTGGTGAAAATGTTCTGATCGGGGATGAACAGGTTCATCTGGATAGCATCGAAGCGAAGAATCAATGTCCACGGGCATATGCCTTCGCCTATGAAGAGACTGAATTGGAGACAGGACAAGCTGCTGAATCACTGATTCATAACCTGAATACGATGAGCAGCCGGGCAGGTGGGCAGATTCCATTTACTTCACTGAACTATGGATTATGTACGTCAGCAGAAGGCCGGTTGGTATCACGCTCATTGCTGGAAGCAACCATTCGTGGCCTGGGCAACGGGGAGACTCCCGTGTTCCCTCAACATATTTTCCAATGTAAACAGGGGATCAATCAGGCTCAAGGTGAGCCGAACTATGATTTGTTCCGGCTCGCAGTCACCTGTTCATCCCGGCGGATGTATCCTAACTTTGTCAATGTGGATGCCTCTTTCAATCTGCCTTTCTATCATCCGGAAGATCCGGATACGATCATCGCAACTATGGGATGCCGCACACGTACACTGGCTGACCGGTTTGGTCGCAATCGTCAAAGTGGTAAAGGTAACCTGTCCTTCAACACCATTAACCTCGTGAAGCTCGGCATCCGGTTTGGCATCTGCCAGGGCAACAGAGCGGTTGCTGATCGGGCGGGATTCTACACTGCACTGGAATCCGTGATGCAAAATGCTGCGCATGGTCTGTTGCATCGGTACCGTATCCAGACTGTTCAACCTGCTAAGGCGTCAGATTTCATGATGCGGGAGGGTGTA
Organism: Paenibacillus sp. FSL K6-4396; assembly: GCF_038002525.1. Taxonomy (NCBI): domain Bacteria; kingdom Bacillati; phylum Bacillota; class Bacilli; order Caryophanales; family Paenibacillaceae; genus Paenibacillus; species Paenibacillus sp. FSL K6-4396. The sequence goes on from NZ_JBBOCR010000001.1 coordinate 6,625,378, forward strand.
TGGGAAGGCGGGGAGCAACTTGCTCCGAATGAACCCGTTGGGGATCTGCTCAAACATGGTACGTTATCCCTGGGTTTTATTGGCCTGGCAGAATGTATGACAGCTCTCTATGGACGCCATCATGGACAGGACCCTCATGTACACCGCGAAGCGCTCAACATTATTCGGACCATGAGAGAGTTCTGTGATCGGATGAGCGAGCAGCATAACTTGAATATCACCCTGTTTGCCACACCTGCTGAAGGGTTGTCCGGCAAATTCACGAAGATTGATAGAGAACGATACGGCCTCATTGCCGGGGTTAATGATCGTGAGTATTATACGAACTCATTCCATATCCCGGTATACCACACTCTTCCAGCTTATCGGAAGATTGAACTGGAGGCCCCATTCCACACTTTATGTAACGCGGGTGCGATCTCCTATGTGGAGCTTGACGGAAACGTTCGGGCCAACACCACAGCTTTCCTGCGAATTGTGCAGTATGCACTGGCGCAGGATATCGGTTATTTCTCCATTAATCATCCGATTGATCGCTGCCCTGCATGTGGATATGAAGGCGTCATTGGGGATGTATGCCCAGGCTGTGAAGCCCACGAGAACCATGTACACTTCCAGCGATTACGCCGCGTAACTGGCTATCTGACCGGAGATTACAAAGTACGCTTCAATGCTGCGAAGCAGGCCGAAGTGCGGGATCGGGTGAAACACCGGTGAATCTATATGGTTACATTCCGGAATCGGTGAATGAAGGGACGGGTCTGCGTGCCGTGTTGTTCATCAGCGGATGTCGTCACGCCTGTCCGGGTTGCTTCAGTCCGGATTCATGGAGCTTTCGAGCGGGTGAGCCCTTTACAGAGGAGCGGCAGCAGCAGATTCTGCATGAAGTGACGACCCATCCGTTGCTGGATGGCGTTACGTTGTGTGGTGGTGATCCCTTTTTCTCGGCAGCAGAATGTACGTCCTGGGTCCAGCAGCTCCGCGCTGCACGTCCTGATCTGACGGTATGGGCCTACACGGGATTTGAATATGAAGAATTGATCACCGACCCTGCGAGAGCAGAGCTTGCCCGGTTATGCGATGTGATTATTGACGGTCGATACGTTGAAGCGGAGCGTGATGTCTCTCTGCCCTTCCGCGGCAGTCGAAATCAACGATTGATTGATGTCAGTGCAACAATAGCCACTCAAACCATCGTTACAATGCAGCTCAGTATGCTGTAAACATTGGTTTTATTCCCCTCACCAACTAACAAGGCACGGGTCCCCAGCGGACTCGTGTCTTTTTGGCGTATAGCGGTCTGCTTTAAGAAATAGGATTTATCCATTCTCTCTATTTTCTTCTCTATTGCATGACGATATATTATATAGGTAGTTATTAAGTTAGCATTTAAAATTTAACCGTTTACATAAGGTAACCAGGGAGGAATCATCTTTTATATGGATATTGTTCAAGCATTGATTACATGTATGCCTTTCTTTCGAGATACGATTCGTCAGGATGTAACCCTCTCCGTTATTGATCATGAGAAATTCCTATATTTCTCAGCAGGGGAATCGTTAAAACAACTAAATTATCAACCCGGCGATCCTCTATTGGATGGAAATCGAAATTTTGCTGATCTCAACGGCGGTACAGTCAAACGATTCGATCACTACCCTAAAGATTTATTCGGGGTTCCTTTTGACGTGGCTTTTATCCCCATTAAAAATGAACAAGGTGAAGTCATCGCCCTGTTTAATCTGCTCTACAGTATGGATGACCAGGACCAGCTGCAACAACTCATGGATGTTACCGAAAATCTGACCAACCAGTTAATTGACAGTGTACAGCATGTAGCTGCCCACTCCGAGGAACTCAGTGCTACCACCGAAGAGATCCGGAACAACTCCAAACAAGCCGTACAGAAATCAGGAAATGTCACTCAGGTCGCCAGTTTCATACGTGAAATCTCCGAACAGACCAATCTGCTCGGCTTGAATGCAGCCATTGAAGCGGCTCGTGTAGGTGAAGCAGGTGCAGGTTTTGGCGTTGTTGCCAAAGAAATTCGCAAACTGTCTGTGGATACCAAGGAAGCCACTGCACGTATTGAAGATTCTCTTCTATCCGTTCGGCAATCCATTCAAGGCATGGAGAATGAACTGGGTGAGATCACTGCAAGCTCCCAAGAGCAGGCTGAACTCGTAAACAATTTCATGAGCACAATTGAGCAGCTGAATGAAACCAACAAACAATTGAAGCACTTTGTGCAAAAAATGATTACGTTTGACGGAAAATAAAATACGTGAGATAGCAAAGCATTTTGTATAATTCTAATGTTACCGCTCAGGATAAAAGAGTTGGACAGGAAGAAGCATCCTGATCCAACCAGCGTATAGACCAACAAAAGCCTCCGAATGCATTCGGAGGCTTTTTCATTAGCTATTCAACTTAACGAATCTCGAAGTGACTGATACGTACACCTGCCGACAGCACAATGTATACATCCTGCGCGCCTGATGCACCTGTGAGTTCTGCCTTCACGGTAGACCACTGCTGGGCTTCACCTTGTACCAGTTCCACACGTCCTGCGAGTGTACCATCCGGTGAGCCGAGTCGAACTTCCAACACAGCGCCTGCTTGTTCTGCGGAGACACGCGCTTCAATTGCTGCTGCCCCACTACCCAGATCGGCATCCTTGAAAGCAATCCATCCTTGCTCTCCAACTACACGGACAGCACTTCCGCCCTCTTTGCTCTCATCCAGATCAACACCCAGGTAAGCATCATAATTCTCAGCACGAGTAGCCACACCCAGATTACGGGCAGGGATCGTCTCTCCTTCTACCGTCAGGTCTGCAACCAGCTGGACATCAGAGGATGACTTGGCAACCATGATGGAGTAAGTTCCACTTTCCACGACATACCGATCACGAGTTACATCCCAGATTGCCAGTTCCTGAACAGGCAAGGTGAAGCTGACTTTAGCTGTACCTCCCGCTTCAATATGAAGACGACGGAATCCTTTTAACGTTTTGAGTGGACGTTTCACCCGGGATTTGCCTGCACGAACGTACAACTGTACAACCTCGTCACTGGCAATTGAACCGGTATTGGTTACATCTACAGTTACCGTAACGCTGCCCTCTGTACCCACTTGAGCTGGGCTAAGTTCCAAATTGCTGTATTTAAACGTTGCATACGTCAGACCATGTCCAAACGGATACAATACATTACCTTCAAAATATTGATATGTCCGACCGGATTGAATGATATCGTAATCCTTGATGTCGGTCAGTTGATCTGCGGATTGTACCCATGTCATGTTCAGACGGCCGGCCGGCGCATAATCGCCATACAATACGTCAGCTACTGCGTTACCCAGTTCCTGTCCTGCGTGTGAAGTGTACAATACTGCCGGGATGTTCTCCTGAACCCAATTCGATGTGAACGGATAACTACCCACGATAACGACTACCGTGTTCGGGTTTGCGGCATAGACCGCCTCAACCAGACGTTGCTGGGATTCGGCCAGATCCAGACTTGGACGATCAATCTCTTCTTTCCCGTTTACAAGCGGATTATTACCGACAAAGACAATCGCCGTTTCCGCAACCTTGGCAGCTGCTACCGCTTCCTCCAGTCCATTCACAACCACATCCTGCTTGAACGTCTCTGTGGCACCGAAGGTTTTCAGTTCTTCGGACACCGCAAATGCATCGTTTCCACCATTTGGTGCAGTCACCGTTTTGCCATTCCATGTGGTGAGGCCTACACTGCCATCCTCTTGTGGCAACAGGTGGAATACTTCCTTCACGAACCAGCCATACACTTCATCTGCGGAAGCCGTTACGGTCTCTTCATCAGTCGTTAAATATTTGCCGTTGCTTTCGGCCTGCAAGGTATAACTTCCGAAGCCCCAGTCGGACACCATGAACGTCTCCGCTTCTCCCGATGCAATAACAGGTGATTTCTCACCATCCGCCAGTCCAATCTTCTTCCCATTGGCTACGGAAGTTAACGTGATGCGATCATTTCCATCCTTGAACGATACTTTATCGCTGCCTACTTTGCCACGGATCGCCTCAAGCGGGGATACGTTATACGGCATGGTGCCTGCATACCAGTCACGATAGACCGTTCCACCCAATTGACCAATCACAGCCACTTTACCAGCTTTTGTTTTGTCCAGTGGGAGCGTGCCTTTGTCGTTTTTGAGCAATACTACTTGTTCTCTCGCGGCTCTGAGGGACAATTCTTTTGCTTTCTCCGTCATCATGGACTCTTCACCAATAGCAGCGTACGGGTTGCCTTCTTCCGGATCGAACTCACCCAGGCGGAAACGCACACGGAACGTATTAAACAACGCCTTGTCGATGTCATCCATCGTGAGTGTACCTTGTTCCAATCCTTCACGCAGGGCCAGTTTGGACAGATCAGCATCATCGGTGATGCTATCAATTCCTGCCTTCACAGACTCTACCGTACCTGGTGTGTGGGAATCATAGTATTTATGATCATTCTTGATGCCCATGACGTCGCCTGCATCACTGACAACGAAACCATCCATGCCCCATTCGCCTTTGACAATCTCGTTCACAAATGGATGCAACAACGCTGGCGTACCATTAATGGAGTTGTACGCAGTCATCATGGACTGTGCGCCGCCTTCCTTAAATGGCTTCTCGAACGCTTTAAGATAATATTCACGCATGTTGCGCGGATCAATGCTGGACGAACCGCTTCCACGATCCACTTCGTTATTATTCGCAAGGAAATGCTTCAAGGTAGCGACCGCTTTGTAATACTTCGGATGGTCGCCCTGAATTCCTTTGACCAATGCTGTTGTCAGCTCGGCTGTCAGTTCCGGATCTTCACCATACGCCTCTTCATTCCGTCCCCAGCGCGGGTCACGTTCCATATCCACTGTAGGTGCCCACAGCGTAAGACCGTTCACTGCCGGATTGCGTTTATAAAATACACGTGCCTCGTCTCCGAGCACGGAGCCAATCTCCTTCATCAGATCCGCATCCCACGTGCATGCAAGCCCCACTGGTTGCGGGAAAGATGTTGCTTCGCCAAGCCAGGCCAAGCCGTGTGCCGCTTCTGTTCCGTGTTTGTATGCAGGTACACCCAAGCGATCTACTGCTGGCTGATATTGCAGCATGGATTCAATTTTTTCATCTTCCGTCAAGCGGGATACAAGATCTTTCACGCGTAAGTCTAACTCTAGTACTGTATCTTGAAACGGATATTTCGTTTGGTTGGTCGTCATATGGAATCTCCTTTGGTTATCGGTAGTTAATTAAAATGATAGCGAATACATATCTAACAAAAAATCGGGGGTTAATTCTGATGAAATATTTCTTCTTCTGGATAGATTAACCCTTTTATAATCAACGTTTACAGGTGTAAAACTTGTTCTCCTTTTTAAAACCTAAAACGATTTCGGTAATCTTATCATAAAGCATGTTTAGCAAAAAAAACAGAGGCTCTGCGCAGGAAATTGTGAACATCCCCTCTGCAAAATCTGAACAGCACCGTTTTTTCCTGGCATAGTCTGGCAATCATGGATAAGAGTACAACGATGTGCACTGAACGATAAGCGAATCAACCGAATGGAGATAAATAAGGAGGAAGAAGAAAAATGAGCGACAATCAGCAGTCCAAGACGGGTCTGCCCCCGGTCCCCGAATCGCTGTGGCGTGCTACGCATCAATTCGATGCCTATCCAAAACTGACCGAAGATATCACCGCTGATGTAGCGATTATTGGTGCCGGTATTGCCGGCATTACTACAGCCTATTTGCTGGCGCAGACGGGTATGCGTGTGGTCGTACTAGAGGCTGGAAAAGTGTTGGATGGCACGACCGGTCACACCACGGCTAAGGTATCTGTACAACACGGCGTCATATTTGATGAGATTATGCATCACTTCGGACAAGAACAGGCTCGGATGTACTATGAAGGCAATGCCGATGCCGCGAAGTGGATGCGCAATCTGGTGAAGGAAAAACAGATTGATTGCCAGTGGGCAGAGGAAGATGCCTACGTCTACATTCAATCGGAGGAAAACATCAAAAAACTGGAGATCGAGCTGACCGCCTATAACAAACTCAATATCCCTGGTGAGTGGGTAGACCCACTCCCTATTCCAGTTCCCGCTAGGGCAGGTATTCGCATGCCAGGTCAGGCACGCTTTGATCCGTTGGCCTATCTGCACTACTTGCTCGATTCCGCTGTGAAACAAGGGGTACAGATCTACGAGCATACGACAGTTACGGATGTAGAGGAAGACGCTTCACTGCATGTACGAACCTACGGCGATGGACCATCTGTAACGGCTGAACATGTCGTCGTAGCTTCTCATTTTCCCGTCTACGATCCCGGATTTTATTTCACACGATTACACGCCGAACGATCCTACGCTGTATTAGTCGAACCGGAGAAACCCTATGCGGGCGGCATGTACATCTCGGACGATACACCGTACCGCTCCTTGCGTACCGTCTTACATGACGGTAAGGAACTTATCCTCTTTGGCGGCGAAAATCACAAAACAGGACAAGGCATCTGCACCTTCGGTCATTATGAACGCCTGGAGCAGTTTGCAGCGGAGACATTTGGTATCCGCAACATTCCTTTTCGCTGGTCAGCCCAGGATCTGATCTCCATTGACAAGGTGCCTTACATTGGACCGATTACCGGAAGACATGAAAATGTTTATGTCGCGACTGGATTTGCCAAATGGGGAATGACGACGGGTACAATGGCAGGACACCTTCTTGCGGATCGCATCACTGGACGTGACAACCCTCATGCTGCCATATTCGATCCGGCAAGATTCAAAGCTGATCCGGGCATGAAGCACTTTATTGTGGAGAATTTGAATGTAGCCAAGGAATTAATCTCCGGTAAAGTTGGCATTGTACACAAAAAGGTTAGCGATATTGGTGAAGATGAAGGAGCCGTCGTTCGTCATAATGGCAAACGTGCTGGCGCCTACAAGGACACCAGTGGCAAGCTGTTTCTGGTGGATACCACCTGCACCCATCTGGGTTGCGAAGTCGAATGGAACGAGGGCGAGCGTTCGTGGGATTGCCCATGCCATGGTTCCCGCTTCGATTATGCAGGCCATGTCATTGAGGGCCCTGCTGTGGAAGACCTTAAAGTTCTGGATGCACAAGAATAACCCACATTTAGTGATTAAACCTGTAAACCAAAGAAACAAAAGTTCATCTCACAGACCGGATCGGAATCCGCCTTCAGACGGAAGTAACCGATCCGGTTTTTGCGTATGCTGAATTATAGCTAAACAGGTAGCTTCAGCTAAGCATCCGTATTAAACGAACTTATTATCGATCAATCGTGATACGGAACTATTTTAAAGTCACTACCTTGCATTAAACAGTACTGGATGCTATGATGAATCCACCACTACTGAACAATATACAATAGCGATAAATGAAGCTACGAAGGAGGAACCTGTGTGAATGTGAACATCCAGTTCAAAAAAGGAGTATTAGAGCTGTGCGTCCTGGTATTAATTAACCGCCAGGATCGGTATGGCTACGAACTGGCTCAGGCGGTCTCCAAACATATCGAAGTTGCTGAAGGTGCACTGTATCCCTTGCTGCGCCGGCTTGTGAATGACGGTTACTGCACCACCTACCTGCAAGAATCAAGCGAAGGACCGCCGCGCAAGTATTACCGACTATCCGATACAGGTCGCGACTACATGACGGCACTGACGACAGAATGGAATGAATTTGTGCGCAATGTCGCAAATCTGATTGAGGAAGGAATCCCCAATGAATAGACAACAATTTATGAAAGCCATGGAAATTCATCTACGGCCGATGGACCCATTCGAACGGGCTGAGTTGCTCGCCGACTATGATCAACATTTCGAGCTTGGACTACGAGAAGGCAGGCTGGAAGAAGAGATCGCTCGGGAACTCGGACAGCCTGAAGAAATCGCCAAGGAAGCACTCGGTGATCGTTATGACATTCATACGCCGGGTTCAGATGCGTTCTATGCACCGACGTATCGCGAGATGCGGTCACCCAGAAACAACACCAGAGCCACTCGCAAATTTTTCACAGCCATCGGCCTGTTATTCCTGAATCTGATCCTTGGCATTCCTCTTGGTCTCATGATGTGGTCGGTATGGCTTGTTATTGCCAGCCTTTCCTTGCTGGTAGTGGCTCCTGTAGCAGCAGTTGTGGACTTTGTATTCCTGGGCCAACTCGATAAACCGGAGATTTTCGTTGCGATTGGCGCTTTCGGTGTCGGCATTTTGTTTGCCATCGCATCGAAGTATGTCTTTAGAACCTTCAAAATCGTTACTCTTCAATATATTAGATGGAATAAAAACACGATGAAAGGAGATGTTTCCGCATGAGCACTAAAAAATGGCTTGCGCTCGCCGTGATATGTATCGGAATAGGTTTACTCGGGACATCCATCTATGGCGTTCAGTTCGGGGATGAACGGGAGCATTATTCCAAACGATGGGATTTCAAAGCAGATGAATTGCAGAACATTATCATGAATGCTAATTTCAGTGCAGATATTGAATTTGTTGTAAGCCCGGATTCGAATGGTTATATCGAAGTGGATGGAAAATGGGACCCTGCTGTAGTCAAAAGCTTCGAACAGGCCACCTTATCCAACGACACATTCCAACTGGCGCAGACAGAACGTGAACGATTGCAATTTTTCACCTTGTACTGGAATGATCAAGACTCCACAATAACCGTTGCCTTGCCTGAAGGACACCAGTTAAATGAGGTTAAGCTGGACTCCTCTTCAAGTGACTGGGATCTGACAGGTCTAAATGCCAAACAGCTTGAGCTGAATAATACCTCAGGTTCCATACGTCTGGAAAACATCAAGGCGCCCAATATTGAATTGGTTCTAACTTCTGGCGACATTAACGCTTCCATGATTGATGGAGACATGACCGTGAAACAGACATCCGGAAGCTTCACGGCAGATCAGATTGCCGGTCAAGTAAACAGTAAGATTAAATCAGGAGATATTGAGATTACTGAATTAAACGGCGCAGCTGATGTTCAATTCACTTCGGGTAGCATTCATATTGAACAGTCCCATTCCGCCCCGATTAATGCGTCTGGAACATCAGGAGACATTTTCATTCAAGCTGCACCTGATTTTGACGGAATCTACGACGCTAAGGCTACCTCTGGAAGTGTCGATGTACCTGAATCGCCAATGGTAAGCCGGGAAATGATCAAGGCCCGTACCTCCTCTGGCAGCATCGAGATTACCAAATAGTGATGAAGCAAATTTCCGAACTGTGGGTAATATAGTATAATCAAATGCCAGTCCAATTCTAAGGAGGAATTATCCACATGGAACTTAAAAATAAAACAGCTATCATCACAGGTGCCGGTAAAGGCATCGGTCGTGCCATCGCTGAAGCACTTGCCAAAGAAGGAGTACACCTCGGCCTTATCGCTCGCACCGCTTCCGATCTTCAGGCTCTGCAGCAGTCTCTTAGTCAAGAATACGGTGTGAAAGTAACCAGTGCTGTGGCAGATATCTCGGATCGCACACAGGCGGAAGCCGCTGTAGCAGCCATTGAGATGGAACTCGGCGCGGTGGATATTCTCATCAATAATGCGGGTATCGGAAAGTTCGGGACATTCATGGAGATGGAGCCCGAAGAGTGGGAGCGCATCCTGCATGTTAACGTTATGGGTACATATTACGTTACACGCGCTGTCCTTCCAAGCATGATCAAGGAAAGTAGCGGCAGCATTATCAATATTGCTTCCACTGCAGGTGAACGCGGATTCGCTACAGGTTCGGCATACTGTGCATCCAAGTTTGCGCTACTCGGCATGACCGAATCTCTGATGCAGGAAGTGCGCAAGTCCAACATTCGTGTGACCGCACTGACCCCAAGCACCGTTAATACGGAGCTTGCGACCAATGCCGGACTGAAAATTGGCGACGAAGATCGCATGATGCAAGCGGAAGATGTAGCTGAACTTGCACTCGCAACGCTCAAGCTGTCCGACCGTGTCTTTGTCAAAGCAGCAGGCATCTGGACGACTAATCCACAATAGACAGTGTGCTTCTGATCTTTTCAGTTCGTTAGAAATATAAAAGGACGTTTCCCATTGTACATGTATGCAGGTTCGCATGTTCATGACTTGGGAGCCGTCCTTTTTTATTCTATAAATGATCCAAACCCAATTCTTTGGACACCGCAATGAGTACCACCGCAGGCTCCTCACCGATATTGGTCACTTCATGAGGCACTATTGCATTCCAGGTAAACGAATCACCCACTTCAAGAACTTCCACATCTTCGCATTGCTCCGCACGAATCTTGCCTTGCAACACCAGATGGCTTTCCTCCCCGGCATGTTTGCTTACCCCGGTCGATGCACCTGGCGGCAACTCCACAATGGACATACGCATCGCACCTTTGGCTGTAAGCTGCTGCACTTTGATCTGTCCGCTTCCGGCCGTTGTTTCTTTGCGCTCGTTCTTGCGTACCACGTTCATCCGTTGCTCTGGTGTCAGCAGCAAATAAGGAAGTGGCACTTCCAGATAATCCGCAATACTTTCAAGCGTAGCAATGGAAGGTGACGTTTTGTTATTTTCTACGTTGCTGATAAAACCTTTGGACAACCCCGTGCCCTCGCACATCTGCATGATCGTAATCTGTTTCTGTTTGCGGATCGTACGAATAGCCAAGCCAATATCCATATTGCGTCCCTCCCCTTCTATTGATCTATATAAGACACCAGACGTAAGCTTAGCTACTTCAGGTTGTCTATTCGGCGCTTGCCTCAACAAATATAATCCGATTACCAAACGGATCTGTCACGGTCATTTCTCTTGATTGCCAAGGGGTCTCCTCTATACCAGGTCTCGCATTTTTGTACTCTTTCTGACGAAGTGCACCATGGAATGTATCCAAGTTATCAGTTTCCACGCGCAAGGCAGCTCCAGGTGTACAATCTCCATGATGTTCGGATAAATGAATCACGATGGAATCGAGCGAAACCTGCATATATAAGGGCATATCCGGTTCAAAGCGATGTTCCCAATCCAATTGAAACCCTAGATATTCAAGGTAGAACTCTCTAGCTTTATTTTCATCAAATATTCTCAAAATAGGCACGATACTTTTTAACATCCTGATCACGTCCTTGGGAATAAAATATGAACCATGCGCAGCGGCTTATCTATTAACTGTTTTTAACTTTTTTTATAAACAACATATATTCATCATACAAAAAAAGTATTGACCCTACAATGAAACCATGATAAATTTTGTTCATAAATAAGAATATTTATTTTATATTGGTGAACTTTATTGTCAGAACGATATATTAACTCATTCCTCATCAGGTGGTGTTTTCAATGAATTCTCCTTATATACATGAAGTCCGATTACCGTCTCATTACAATCCAGATCAACGTTATCCTGTGATTTTCGCCTTACATGGCATGGGATCGGATGAACAGGATATGCTTCGTTTGATGGAGCCCCTTCAGTCTGATTTTATTATTGTCGCCATCCGTGGACCTATCGTTCAGGGTGGAGGTTATGCTTATTTTCAGATCAAAAGCATTGGAAATCCCATCCGTGAATTATATGATGCCTCCGTGCAGGGACTGCAACAGTTGATTGTTGATCTGTCTGCCCAATATGCGATTGATCCCACGCGGCGTTACATCGCCGGATTCAGCCAGGGCGCCATTATGGCAATGACCCTATCACTGATCATGGGAGATGCCATTAAAGGCATAGTAGCGATGAGTGGGTACATCCCGCAATTTGTGAAAGACGAGTACAAGCTGCAACCCGATTCGGAGCTGTCTGTGTTCATCTCACATGGGGATCAGGATCATCTATTCCCGCTGCAACTGGGCGAAGATAACGCCAATTTCTTCCGTCAACATACGAATCACGTCACATATGTACCTTACAACGGTGGGCATCAAGTGACCCCCGATCTATATCAACAATTCCAACAATGGCTTCGGACGGATGCAAATCTGACTACCGAAGACCCGAAAGGACTGAATTCAAAATGATGCCATCCCTGTTTGTTGCTCACGGTGCCCCATCACTGGCACTGGAGGAGAATGCGTACACCGAATTCTTGCAGAAACTTGGACGGGAACTGCCAAAACCCAAAGCAATCGTGTTGTTCTCTGCTCACTGGGAATCCACAACTCAGCTTGTATCCTCGGTAGCCAACTATGAGACCATTTATGATTTCGGCGGTTTCCAGCCCGAGCTGTATCAGATCAAGTATCCGGCTCAAGGACAGGCAGAGACCACAGCCGAGGTGGAGCGTTTATTTGCAGAAGCCGGGATTGCGGTACAGACCGATGACGTCCGTGGCCTGGATCATGGCGCATGGGTCGTTCTTCGCCTGCTCTACCCGGATGCGGATATTCCCGTAATTGCCTTGTCTGTAAATCGCTATCTGACAGGTGAGCAGCAATATCAGGTCGGACAGGCACTCGCTTCCTTGCGTGAGCAAGACATTCTCGTCATTGGCAGCGGCGGAACCGTCCACAATCTACGTCGATTGAACTGGGAAAGTAACGGCGTTGACCCGTGGGCATCGGAGTTCGACAACTGGCTGCATGACAAGCTGGTGAGTTGGGATACGGAGTCTCTCTTCTCCTATGATAAACTGGCACCTTCAGCTCAAGCGGCCGTGCCTACCCCGGAGCATTTTGTACCGCTGTTACTCGCCATGGGCGCAGGTGATCAGAACAAGCGGGCATCGCTCCTGTTCAAAGCCTATCAGTATGGCAACCTGAGCTTGTCCTGTTGGAAGTTTGATTAAAGAGGACTATGTGAAATGAAATAAGAATATTAACACTCGCTACTCCGATGACAGAACAACCTTCCGATCGCTGTTATCCCCAGATTTTTTTATTTACTTTATATAAAGGTGAAAATCTGGGGATAAGCGTATGCTTCCGATGTAGCTTTCTTGCAGAAAGCTTTTAGGCGAACACTTCGCTTCTTCAGGTTTTTTCTGTCCTCTACGTTTTCGTGTAAAAAGCTAGTTTCACTTATATAGTAGATAAATAATAAAGCTAGGGATACAGGGATTGCCCCTGTATCCCTAGCTTTATTTGTTTTTAGGAGCGACTTTCATGAAGGTTGTAGATGTTGATTGGGATGGAGCCGGGTGTACTGATTATGCAACAACCGCCTTAGAATAATGAGACCATTGTAGTATGTAAGCAAGGACTCCGGTTTCTTGTGTGCTTTTTCGGATTATAACTATAATATGAGGTGAAATCAGGCACAGTTTGCTCGCATAACAGTCACCATATTATCTGAATAGTTCATAGGGAGGGAATTGCATGCCAGAACAGCGTATATATGAATTGATGGATGAACTTGATGTTTTACTAGAAGAGAAGGTACAAGATGAGGAAAACCGGGAGCTTCTGGAGGCATATCGCCAGTTTGAAGGTGTGACGGATGAGCAGCTTGACGCATTCGAGCAGGAACATGGCATTCGTTTGCCTGCTGATTTCCGTGCATTTTATAAACGTAAAAATGGGAGCGGTTATGGCTTTCACGTCTTGTACCCAAGTCTTGAGGAAGGACGGGAATCCGAACCATTCTACCTGTTATCCCTGGAAAAGATTCAAAAGGAGCATTCCACACTGGTGGAGAACCGCATGGATGATTATTTTACCGAAGAAGAGATCGGAGAACTTGATCCCCGAATCAAACCCTACCTTTTTCAGAAAAAATGGGTTACGTTTGGCATGCTTGGAGGTGGATCACTGTATCTGATGTTCGACTTTGATCCGACAGAAGAAGGTTCGTACGGGCAGATTATTATGTACATACATGATCCGGACTTTGTATATTATGTCGCTGGGACGTTTACGGAACTATTGGAACAGTCCAATCGGAATTTACGTGCCTTGGAGGCTATCGAGTACTGAAATGCGCATGATGATATGGCCTTTTTTGCATAATGCTGGGATATGTCAAAGCGGTTATAATAACATTTAGTGGAAATGCACATGCTGTATAGATAAACTGCCTTTTCTACACCTAATACATTGATCTGGGAGGAACATACGAAGTGGCTGAACAACCGAAGTCTGAGAGCTTTATGTCTCTCGTCAAAAAAGGAAACACATCCTCCGCCGTAGCGATGGCTGGTAATGCTGTTCTTGCTGTGTGCAAAGGGGGAGCCTTCCTATTCAGTGGCAGTGGTGCCATGTTCGCTTCGGCGATGCATTCACTCGCTGATGCCATTAACCAAGGGTTTGTATTTGTCGGAAGTGTGTTGTCCGAGAAAAAACCTACACGCCGCTTCCCGACCGGATTCGGACGGGTCATTAACATTTTCTGCATGATCGCCGTGATTGTTGTTACCATTATGGCGTATGAAACGATCCATGAAGGCATCCATCTGTTGCAGCATCCTGTTGGTCATACCGGCGGTCTCTGGATTAATATCGGAGTACTTGTTCTGAACATTGTCATTGACGGGGCCATTCTGATCAAAGCGATGAAGGAAATCCTAAAAGAAGCACGGGCACCCAAAGCCGCCGGATTTGCCTTGGTCCCTGCTGCGATCAAAAATGTAGGCCGTGCTGCGCCGCCAACCCGTCTCGTATTCTACGAGGATGTTGTCGCTGTACTGGGTGCCACGCTCGCATTGATCTCTGTCGTGGTCATTGCCTTGACCAATTTTGCACTGTTTGATGGCATTGTAACCACGATTATTGGATGTTTGATGATCGCTGTAGCCTTCCGTGTCGGTTACGATAATATGATCGGATTGATCGGTGTTGCGGCTCCGCAGGATATTGAGGACAAAGTGTCCCAAACCATTCTGGCAGACACACACGTTGCCGATATTCAGATGATGCGTATCATTCAGGAAGGCCGTTATTATCATGTGGAAGGTCTGATTGAACTGACCAAAGGACTCAGCCTCGCCGATGCAGATGACATCAAGTTCCGTATTCAGGAGAAACTGATGACCAACCCCGACATCGCCGACGCTGCCATCTCCATTATTGAGGATGACGGCGTGAACAGCTGGGGCAAGAAACATTCGGATGTGGTGAAATAACAGGCTACGTTCAGGATAAAAAGAATGACAGAACCCACTCTCAACAGAGTGGGTTTTTAGCCTGTTCAACTATACTCTCATCTACAGAGAGGTATTTGCCCAAAATGCTTACCTAGACTTTGGTCTAGGTCAACTTTAACTCCAAAGACGGAGGATAGACTTTTCCACTTCATGGTATGCTGTGAGTAACGAAAGTAATTGCTCTACATACGACCGTTCGGAAATTGATCTTGTATTGAGAAGGAGAGATATTATGGCTAAACGTACGATCCTTGCGCCTGTTCTCATTTTGTTGGGCGTGTACCTGATTCTGAACCAGGGAGGTTCACTCGGTCCGGGTACGATCTTTGCGACCTTTTGGCCCACGTTATTCGTGATTCCACTCGGGCTGTTCTTCCACTGGCTCTACTTCTCCATGATTGGCAGAGGGGTTGGACTGCTGGTTCCCGGTGGATTGTTGCTCACTGTTGGTATTGTCTGTCAGATCGCCATGCTGTTTAACAACTGGGGTACGATGTGGCCGGGCTTCATTCTGGCTGTAGCTGTTGGTTTGTTCGAATTGTATTGGTTCGGTGGTCGGAACAAATGGTTGCTGATCCCCATCAACATTCTAACGGTGATATCGTTGCTGTTCTTCGCTGTGATGTCGATTGGCACGATGTTAAGTAGCTTGAGCTTTATCCAGCCTTTTGTAGCGATTGTGCTGATTATGGGTGGGGCGTGGATCATGGTGGGTCGCAAAAAGCGTATGTAACCCTTTATTCGTTTCCACTTGATCACTGCGGTGACAGAACAACTTCGGATCGCTGTTATCCCCGGATTTTTTTGAATCCCATCTGAAATGGGAAATCCGGTGATAAAGGCGAACGCTTTGCCTCCTTCGTTTGTTCTGTCCCCTCCGTTAACGTGTACACGAAAAAAAACATAACCTACGCTATTGCTCTGAAGTAGGTAATAAAAAAGGGTTGCTGCTCGTCATTTCAATGAATGACGAGCAGCAACCCTTTTTGTCTTTTTTACACATCTAACGAACTGTGCACACGTTATTGGCGGCTATTTGCTATGCATTTTAAACTCCAGGAACAGGTCGTTATAATGCGAGAGCATTTTTTTGCCCAGATTATCATAGACCTCCAGCTTGCCTGTCAGTGCCTCGTCTGGATAAAAGCGCTCATCCTCCGAGATGTCCTCTGGCAGCAGTTTAAGCGCCTCGGCGTTTGGCGTGGAATACCCGACATACTCCGCATTGCGAGCGGCATGATCCGGGTCCAGCATGAAGTTGATAAACTGATGTGCCCCTTCAATATTACTCGCCGTCTTCGGAATAACCATGTTATCGAACCAGAGGTTGGAACCTTCTTCCGGCACCATATAATCCAGCTTGTCGTTCTCATCCATAATCTCCGATGCATCCCCGGACCATACGAGCCCAACTGCCGCTTCCTCGTTCGCAAGCAGCATCTTGATCTCGTCACCAACAATTGCTCTGACGTTTGGTGTCAATGTAGACAGCTTTTTCAGCGCTTCTTGCAAATGATCTTCGTTGGTATCATTCAGAGAATACCCAAGACTATTTAATCCCATCCCAATGACTTCTCGTGCGCCATCAAGGAGCAGGATTTGATTTTTCAGACGCGGGTCCCACAGGTCATTCCAGCTATCAAATGTCAACCCATCCACCAGTTCGGGATTGTACACAACCCCCACCGTTCCCCAGAAATACGGGATGGAATACTTGTTGCCTTCATCAAAGGACAAGTCCATGAACCGCGGATCAATGTTATCCAGATGGGTTAATTTTCTATGATCGAGTGGAACGAGCAGGTCTTCTTCTTTCATTTTGCTAATCGCATATTCAGAAGGAATCGCCACATCAAACGTGGTTCCGCCCTGCTCAATTTTGGTCAGCATGGCTTCATTGGAATCAAACGTCTGATAGATAACCTTAATGCCTGTCTCGTCCTCAAACTCCTTGAGCAGATCCGGGTCGATATAATCGCCCCAGTTATAGATAGTCAGTGTGTTGCCGCCAGAATACCCCTGACTCTTGTTCAGATACGAAGCCAGAATCATCAGGGCAAACGCGGCCACAAAAACAAGCGCAAATGTCCGTACCAGTTGCTTCATGGTCGCAGCCCCTTTCCTCCGGGAGGTATCCGTGTTGCACGGCGGTTAATGAAGTAATATCCGACTACCAGCAGCACCGTGAGCAGGAATAACAGGGTAGACAAAGCATTGATGGATAACGAAACGCCCTGCCTTGCTCTGGAGTATATCTCTACCGAGAGTGTGGAGTATCCATTACCCGTGACAAAGAATGTTACTGCAAAATCATCGAGCGAGTACGTCAAGGCCATGAAAAATCCGGCAAAAATACCTGGTTTCACGTATGGCAGCACCACACGCGTCAGAATCTGCCATGAACCAGCGCCCAGATCGCGTGCCGCATCCATCAGTGTTGGACTCATCTCCTGCAGCTTTGGTAGCACCATGATCACGACAATGGGCACACTGAATGCAATATGAGACAGCAGCACCGAAGTGAAGCCCAGTTTGATACCAATCATGGTGAACAAAATCAGGAATGACGCACCAATGATGACATCCGGACTAACGATCAGCACGTTATTAAGTGACAGCAACGTGTTCTTGGTCCGTTTGCGACGCACATGGTAGATCGCCAGTGCTCCTGCTACACCGAGGATCGTTGAAATCGCTGATGACAGGAGCGCAATGATAAATGTATTCAGCACAATGATGAGGAGCCGTGTATCGGCGAACACCTCTCTGTACCATTCAAGTGTGAATCCTTCGAAGCTGCGCATGTGACCGCCGCTGTTGAAGGAATAGAAGATCAGATACGCAATCGGTGCGTACAGAATGGCGAATACAACGGCCAGATAGACGTTAGACAGCTTTCCGTTTCTTCCCATTACGCACCTCCTTCTTGCCTGATCCAGTCAGGAACATAATAATCGCCATCGCAATAATCAAAAAGACGGCAATCGTTGAACCCATCCCCCAGTCCTGGGTGACGAGAAAATGCTGTTCAATCGCTGTTCCCAGCGTAATTACACGGTTTCCCGCAATCAGGCGGGTAATCATGAACAGAGACAGCGCAGGAATAAATACAGCCTGACAGCCTGATTTCACACCGCTAATCGTCAGCGGAAAGATCACCCGGCGGAATGTTAGCCACGATGAGGCCCCCAGATCACGCGCCGCATAGATCAACGATGGGTTCATCTGTTCCAGCGCATTGAAGATTGGCAAAATCATGAATGGAATGAAGATGTACACCGAGACAAAGATAAAACTGAAGTCGGTGAACAAAATCTGCTGTGTACCAATACCCACGACTTCAAGCAGGGAGTTGGTCAGACCATACGTTCCGAACAGACCAATGAAGGCATACGCTTTTAGCAAAAGATTGATCCAGCTTGGCAGAATGATCAGCAGCAACCACAGCTGCTTGTGCTTCGTCCGGGTCAGCATATACGCCGTTGGATACGAGATGAGCAGTGAGAACGCCGTAATCAGAAATGCATACCAGAACGAACTGAGCGTCATCTGCAAGTACACCGGTGTAAAGAACCGGGCGTAGTTGCCAAACGTGAAGTTACCCTCCACATCGAAGAATGAATAATAGATGACCAGCAGAACCGGCGCCACAACAAACAACACCATCCATAATACATATGGAATCAGATACGCATTGCGTGTGCTGGCCTTAGTCTGCATGAGCGGCCTCTTGGTAGGCTTCGAGTCGTTTGTCGAACTCTTCTTCGGTCTCGTTAAAGCGCATGACGTGTACAGCTTCCGGGTCAAAATACAGTCCAATCCGTGCGCCGACAACGGCTTTCTTCGTGGAATGAACCAACCACTCATTGCCAGCATCATCGTACGTGGATATCTCGTAATGCACCCCGCGGAATAACTGGGAGTCCACATTAACCTTGAGCTTACCTTGGTCTTCGGTTGTAATCTCCAGATCCTCTGGGCGAATGACAATCTCTACCGGCTCGTCCGGCTGGAGACCCTGATCGACACACTCATGCTGTGCGCCAGCAAATTCCACCACAAAGTCCTGCTTCATTTTGCCCGATACAATGTTCGATTCACCGATAAAGTCCGCCACAAAGCGGTTAATCGGCTCATCATAGATATCATTCGGTGTACCGCTCTGTTGAATCACGCCGCCATTCAGGACAAAGATCTCATCCGACATTGCCAATGCCTCTTCCTGATCATGCGTAACAAAAATGAACGTGATACCCAGTCGCTGTTGCAGCTCCCGCAGCTCGTACTGCATTTCAGTCCGCAGCTTCAGATCGAGTGCCGAGAGCGGCTCGTCCAGTAGCAGAATTTCAGGTTCGTTCACAATGGCACGTGCAATCGCAACACGTTGTCGTTGTCCGCCGGACATTTCGCCAATTTCCCGGTTTTCATACCCGGACAGATTGACAAACTTGAGGGCTTCCAACACTTTGCTGCGAATTTCAGCCGTTTTCATCTTTTTGATCCGCAAACCAAAGGCTACGTTCTCAAATACATTCAAATGTGGAAATAACGCATAATCCTGAAATACGGTATTCACCTGCCGCTGATGGGCAGGCACTCGGTTGATGAGCGCACCGTTAAAATAAATACTGCCCTGTGTCGGCTCCGCAAAACCGGCAATCAGCCGCAATATCGTTGTTTTCCCGCAGCCCGATGGCCCGAGAAGCGTATAAAATTTACCCCGCTCAATCTCAAAGCTGACCGCCTTCAATACGGCTTCATCCTGATCGTATTGCTGAGTCACCGCTTCGAAGCGGATAATCGGTTGTTGTTCTGACATGCCTCACATCGCCCCCTTATACTTGAGGTACCTCTTCATTCTGTACACTTTCGTTCAAGCATCCTTATAGATAACCCATCTATTATATATGATTCAGGTATATCCGCAATGGTTTTGATGTAAACACCACGTGTCATTTCTTCTTATTTTCATAAATCCTGCATACATTACGGGTATATGTCGATATCTACGCATTCCTTTGGGAAGTGAAGCACGTTTGGGATTCCATTTTATGTGTGAAAGGAGTCTTGGCTCTTGGATATTCGTCGTAACCTGCCCTTGCTGATGACCATTTGTTTCCTGAGTCAGATGGGCGGATTCATGATCCTGCCTCTGTTCCCTTTGTTTATTGAGGAATTCGGCCTGTCCGGCTGGATGATGGGGGTTATTTTTGCTCTTTTTTATGTGGGGAAAGTGATTGGTGGCATTCCTGCTGCGGCAATTTATAGGAAACTCGGGGGTAAACGTGCTCTCATCCTCATGCTGTTACTGCTCGCTGTCTGCATGGGTGGCTTCGCTCTGTCTTCTGCTGCAGTGTTGTTCGGCCTGCTCCGACTGCTGCAAGGGCTCGCTTCCACCGGGCTTACCGTGGTCGTGCGTTCTATCATAGGAGATGGAGGCAATGTGGAGAACCGCGGACTGTACAATGGGTATATCAGCAGCAGTGAGGGTGGCGGTATGGTGCTCGGTCCGGTCATAAGTGGCTGGCTCGCGCTGCACTGGCCTCTGTCGGTTCCTTTTCTGCTTGTTACATTATGTTGTCTGATGGCTGTGGTCGCTGCGATGGGGATGAAGACGACGGCACCTCCTTTACCTTCAACAACTTCTGATGCACTGCATACGCAAGGTACGGATATCTCCCAATCCAATCAAGCTCCCGACTCGACAATGATTGGCCCAACTACAGAGCTCACTCAGCGTCAACAGCTTCTCGGCTACGGTACAGTACATTTTCTGGAGATGAGCGCCTATGCGGTATTTCTCACCTATTTTGCACTGTATGCAGCTCACATCATGCATTGGGACCCCTTTGCAACCAGTCTCGCCTTCACCGTATCCGGGATTTCTACGCTTGCCGCTGCTCCCTTTGTCGGTTATCTCTCTGACCGGTTAGGCGATCGTCTGTTACTATGTATGCTCGGCATGTTCCTGATTGGAATCGAAGTTGTTGTATTTCTAAGCACGTCCTCCCATCTATGGGTCTACGTTGGTATGCTGATTGGAGGGGTTGGCGGGGCATGTTACATGGATTCGTTCTTTGCTCATATCGGTGATCATATCCCCGATGAGAGTCGAAGCTCCGTCATAGGCAAAATTGTCTCTGCGGCTGAGATCGGCTCCATTATATCCCCACTGGTTGCAGCACTGCTTATGGAAGTTGGATCGCTTTACTCCGTGTTTGTGTTCAATCTGGTGCTGATTGCTGCTGCCATTGTAGTTCAGGCTGTGATGCGGAGTCAGTACAGGACAAGACGACTGTAAATGCAAAAGGGAGATGTCCCACAAGTCATGAACATGACGGAGGACACCCCTTCATTGGCATAATTATTTTCCTAACAATGTTGCGATGTGCACTGCATTTTCTTGGATTTTACTTTTTAGATAAGGGTCAGTCCTGTCAGGTAATTCGGTTGGTTTGTAAAACTTTGCTTCAAGAACTTCCACCCCATCTGGCTTCAATTCTCCCTCATACTCCGTGCAAACATAACCAATGACCACATTGTAGTATTCATGCCCGTTTCTTAATTTCGTATATAACTCTTTTCCTGAGAAGACGCCATACAGATGAAGTTTCTTAATCTCTATCCCAATCTCTTCTCTGACCTCTCGTATTGCAGACTCTTCCACCGATTCGCCGAGCTCCATAAATCCACCCGGTAGTCCCCAAGTGTCATCCAGATGTCGAACCAATAGAATCTCACCCGTCTTATTCAAGATCAAAATACTCGGTCTTACCAAAATAACAGGAGCATTACCAACCATTCCTCGCAACGTTTCAATGTAACCCATGGATTGTTCCCTCCCTTATATGAAGCCATGACTTCATTATAGGCATGTTATATATTTCCATATAGAGAAAGAATCTTCTTCGTTTTTTCCTATTTTTAAAGCTCTTCCTTTGAAAAAAAGATCACAAAAAATAACCCGTCTGCACAATTTAATGTGCAAACGGGCATTTCATCAATGCATCCCCGCCCTGTGGCTGGAGATGCTCTACCTGTGCATTCTGCTGCTCACTGCTTCGCAGCTCTGCGGCAGATGCCACGCCATCTTTCAGCGTATACGCCTGATCCTGATGGAAAAAGTTCGGCTTCACAATCTCATTGCGATAGGAGCTGTGGAAAATATGCGTTGTCGCCGGAGATACCGGCGGAATCAGCCACACCCAATCTCCGGTCAGCTCACGTCCAGCCTTCTCTTCCCGCTGTTCAAACATAGCAAATTGCGCTGCCGCCGTGTGGTGATCCACAATGCTCACACCTGCTTTTTTGAACGAATGCAGCACAGCGACATTCAACTCCACCAACGCCCGGTCCTTCCACAAAGTTGTTTCACTTGACGTATTCAACCCAAACGCTGCCGCCACCGCAGGCAGCTTGTTATACCGGAACGTGTCCGCCAGATTACGGGCACCGATCTCGGTACCCATATACCAACCATTAAACGGCGCTGCCGGGTAGGATATACCACCAATCTCCAGACGCATATCAGCGATCATCGGCACACCGTACCAGCGCATGCCAAGCTCCGCAATCTCTTCACGCTCCGGGTGTTCGATAAGAACTTCCACAATCTCTTCTTCGGGTATAACATACCACTCTGGCGCTTGTCCTTGTGCCTGAATTATGAGCGGTAACACATCATAAGAGCCACCTGCTCCCTGCCAGCCAAGGGACATGGCCGCCTTGGTCAGCTCCACGGAAGCAGGATCTCCAATAACGCCTTGCTCTGTCTCATATCCTGCATATCGAATAAGCTGATGATTCCAGAGACGTACCGGAGCTCCATTTGGTCCATCCGGCGGAAGGATCGTAATCATCGGAATGACCTTGCCTCCGTTGGATGCCACATGAATGTGGTTCAACACAGCCTCCGCTGCCGCTCCTGCTGTATCGGCATGACGAGCATCCACGATCCGCAGTTTATCCCAGAACAGCCGCCCGATGCAACGGTTGCTGTTCCGCCAGGCCATTTTGCAACCTTGCTCCAACTCTTCTGTGGTATGCACATATGTACCCGTTACTTCGATCTCACCCATAACGACAGCAAGCCGGGCCTGCGCGTCTTCACGCGAATGGCCCAGCTCTTCATAACATGTATATATAAACCGTTCAGCTTCTTCCTGCATTTGTTCCAGGCCTGACCGCATCATTCATTCCACCATTCTGTACATCTTGGATGCCATCATTATACGGCAAGCGCACCGGATTTGTAAGCGAACGGATACTTTGTTCACGGACTCTACATATCGTTGTCAGGATGAAGGGTGACTTTGCTTATTTGCCCAGAAATGCGTTTAACATCCAGACCTCTTTATCCAGCGCAGCGGTGAATCCAATTAGCATATCTTCCGTTGCGTTATCTTCTGCTTCTCCCGCTTCGTGGATACCTTGATGAATCACTTCCACCATCGTACGCAGATCAGCAACCACTGCCTCTACCATACGCTCAGCAGACAACTGGCCTGGTGCCTCTTCAATTGGAGACAGACGCAGTTGTTCAGCCATTGTAGCCACCGGACGTCCACCAATAGCCAGCAAACGTTCTGCAACTTCATCCATATTCGCCGTAGCCAAGTTGTACAACTCTTCGAATTTGGCATGCAGTGTGAAGAAATGAGGTCCTTGGACATACCAGTGGAAGTTATGCAGTTTCGTGTACAATATGGACCAACCTGCGATCTGACGGTTCAGGGCATCTTGAAGTGCTGTGGCATTGTTAGCAAAAGTGTTGTTTCTAGTTTGGATTGTGCTCATGGAATTTATCCCCTCTCGAATATAAAAATAGAATTTGAATGATTGTAAGGGCGTTGCTTTGATTCATCATTTTAATTTAGACTTAATCTAAATCTTGTTTTAATTATAACACTGCATATCCGGTTTGGGAAGGCTTTTGCACGGTCTTATAAATGAAGATTCCATGAAGTACAGCTTCATAGAAACGATGACACAGGCGTTAAACGAAATGAGAGGTGTAAACAAACTATTCCTCAACGATTGGAGCTATGATAGACTCATCTGATTGGGTTTCCATATTTTTTTGGAGTAGGATGATACCATCATAAGGAACGTTGCTATTGTAGGAAGTTAACTTAGTCACGATTGCGGAGGTAAACATGAGGATATTTCAATTTAAACGAGAGTCCGGGAAGAAGATTACCAAATTCGATTCTAATTTCGTCATGTCACGTATTACGCAGACCGACAAAACAGCTCATATCGGATGTATGCACTTACCTGAGGGTGGAGTAATCGGTTATCACCAAGCAGTGGTTCCGCAACTCCTTTTGATCGTTAATGGAGAAGGCTGGGTTAGAGGCGAAGCAAATGAATACATCAAAGTTCATTGTGGCGAAGCGGTTCTGTGGGATACACATGAATGGCACGAAACCAAAACAGAAACTGGACTCATGGCCATTGTAATTGAAAGCAAAGAGTTAGACACCTCATTATTAATGCCTTTATAGAAGGTATAACGTAAGAAATGAAGTCCTTCTTTAACACCAAAAAGCAGACCTGCACCTAAAACGGTAACAGGACTGCTCCTTTAAAACATAAATCTCCTTAAACACGGACATATTCAAAAGTCAGAATACGACTGATCTCTTCATAGCTTGATGCTACAAAATGAGGTTGATGATCGGACTCCGGCAGCGCCTCCCGATGGTTGAACCAGATAATTGTCCACCCCGCATCGACCGCACCTACCACATCATTACGCCACGAGTCTCCAATATAATAGCTGGAACGGGCATCTGTCCCGGACTGCTTACTCACATATTCGAACAACCTGCGATCCGGCTTCGCATAACCAGTCGTACCGGAAATGAAGATCAGATGCTCGTCCACGAGACTGAGCACATCCAGTGCTTCAAGTTTGCGCCGCTGATGCTCTCCTTCTCCATTGGTTATTAGACCAACGGTATGGCCTTCTGCCTGAAGCCTTCTAATCAACTCGTATGCTCCTTCAAAAGGCACAATCTCAAACTGTCTGCTCAGATACTGAGCTTGCAGTTCTTCAGCCTGTCCAGATTGTAGGGGGAGTCCAAACTCCTCCATCGTCAACTCAAACCTCCGACGGCGCATTCGCTCCACCGCATCCGGCTCCGGTACAGCAGACAGATCTTCTTGTGCAGACAGCCAGTCACTATAATAACGAAAACGGTGATAGGCATCAGCAAAAGGAAAATCATCCGATAGGCCGAGAACATCCTGCAACGCCCCGCGAAGCGGCTGTAAGTGATCATATAAAGTATCATCCACGTCGAAAAATATGGTCTTGGCATCATTTTTTATATTCATAGTTGTAACTGATCCTCCTGCTCCTGTCTCAAACATTCTCTTCTTATTACTATATATGTAATCCTATGCCTCGTCCAAAAGGGATTTGGTAAACGTGGACAATCCATGATTGCCACATCCCAGTTACTGGAATATAATTTATTAAAGATCACAACCAAAATCATGAAAAGGTGGAATGAACATATGAGTACTACAATAGAGAAATGCACCGATTGTGGAGGCACGTCCTTCGTACAGGCATCCGACTTCATCAATCTTCGTCCATTGGATAAGAAATTGTCGATGGGTTCAGAAAGAGTATATACCGTGTGTTTGGACTGCGGAGAAGTGGTCTCCATTAAGGTGAAGAATCCAGAGAAATTAAAATAAGCAGGGTTCGTATTTAATATAATTACAAGAACATGATAATACGAATATGAATCCGTGAAAAAGAAGCCCTGGCTCACCTGAGTGAACTGGGGCTTCTTTTTCTTATGGAGCAAACAAACGATATAACAACGAATCATCTAATGAATTATCGGAAGAAGACCACCAGATGTCTCTATCCACTTATACAATCAATGATACAACCTTACCTGCATTCACATCAATTAGGCCATGGTCCGTAATCTTCAAAGCGGGACTTACGGCAAGGGAGTGAGTACTTAGCGACATGATCGGGTTGTAATGTACATACCCAAGAGACAACATGGCTGCCCTCAGCTCCTTCACTTGATGGGAAACCACTGCCAGTGGTTCTTCCGTCAAAATGCCGCCTACGGGAAGTTCCAGATGGGACAACACCTTGCCGTCTTCCACCACACAGAAGCCGCCTTGGCTCGAAATTACGGTGTTAGCTGCCAATATCATATCTTCACGATTGCGTCCCACAACCAGCAGGTTGTGATTATCGTGTGAATATGTCGTAGCAATAGCACCACGCTTGATGGTGTCTCCACCGATCAGACCATGTGCGTGATTGCCGTTCACACCATAACGTTCAAAGGTTGCAATCTGTGCATATCCGCTTTCTTCCCAGCGCAATTCGCCATTCGAAGCCTGAACCGGTGCAATATGTTCTTCCACAAAAGTAGAACCATCCTTCACCATCATGACACGGCATTGGTACTCACCTTCACCAGCGAGATCAACACCTGATCCACTGACTTTTGGATCTGACAACTGAATTGCAAAATCAGCTACGCCCAGCTTCTCCAACTGTACACTCTTATAGAAGTGAGGTGGGAACTGCCCGGTAATCCGTTCCTGCTTATACGGTTCGTAATCGTCATAAGCTTTGCGGCCGTTTTTGTACACCTGATCAATAGAGAGATCATCCAAGTTGGATAACAAAACATAATCGGCCACTTTGCCTGGGGCAACACTGCCACGATCAGTCATTTTCATACGGGAAGCAGGGGTAGACGTTGCTGCGTAGATCGCATCTTCCGGACGCATCCCCATCTGAATCGCCTTGCGTACGATATGATCCAGATGACCACGCTCCACCAGTGAATCCGGCATCACATCATCCGTTACGAAGCAGAAATGCTGTGCCACATCATGTTGAATCAGATACTCCATGACCTCAGGCGTCATCGATTTCTCCTGGATTTCAATAAACATGCCTGCTGCAATCCGCGCCTGTAATCCCTCAATGCTCTGATGGGTATGATCGGAATCAATACCTGCGTAGATCAGTCGATGCAGATCGAGTCCAAGCAGTTTCGGTGTATGACCTTCAATCACCAGATCAGGATAGTTTTTGCGGATATGCTGTAAAATCTGGTTGGTCTTGCACTCCGGATCACGGATGACATCGACATAGTTCATGATCTCGCCCAGACAGATAATCTCGCCAGTGGCGAGCAGCACGTCCATATCTTCAATCTCGATCGAACCGCCTGTTGTCTCCATCGGGGTTGCCGGAACGGAACTTGGGATCGCATAGAACATATCCACGGTGGTGTCCCGACTCACAGCCATCATCTCCTGCACACCTTCCAGCCCGAACACATTTGCCATCTCATGCGGTTCTGCGACAATGGACGTTACCCCGCAGCCAATCAGACCATGAGAAAAGGTTTCCGGTGTCACCATCGTACTTTCGATATGCAGATGGATATCAATCAAGCCAGGAATCATGTATCTTCCTCGTGCATCAATGACTTCGTCTGCCTGAAACATCTCCGTTCCACCGGGTCCAACATATAGGAATCTGCCGTCCAACACAGCAACGTTATTCATCTCAAACCGTTTATAATAACTGTTATACACATGTACATTCACAATTAGTTGATCTGCACGCATGGGGCATAATCTCCTTCTTCACAAACATTTCACCGCGATCCGGACTGGACAATGAACCTGTACTTTAATCTGATGTACTGCACTTGATCGCGTACCACTGCCTCGTCCAGAAACATCGTATGAAATGTCTTCTTTACTGCTCTTATTTCTTCAAGCTATTCCTACATTTCACGGCTACTCCACCAGTACAAGCTTGTCCTGTGGGAAAATCAGGCTAACACGCTGTCCACTAAGGTACGGTGTTTCCATCTCCTGATTTGCTGTAAAGTCACCCAGTTCCGTCTCAATCACATACTGATAACTGCGTCCCAGATACGTGCTGACCTTGATAATCCCCGGCAAAGCATTCACCACTTCCGCAGAGGTATCTCCACTAACGATTAGATCATCCGGGCGAATCGCACCTTTACGTGCACCGGGACGTGCTGTTCCAGGATGCGCGGTTGCTGTAAATGTGCGTCCACCCGCATGTAATGTGATGAATTCACCTGCATCGCTGCGATCCGCGAATTCAATAAAATTATGGAAGCCGATAAATCGTGCGACAAACTCCGTTGCCGGATATTTAAAAATCGTTTCCGGGCGGTCGAGCTGCTCGACCACGCCTTTGTTCATAATCGCGACCTGATCCGAAATCGAGAAGCATTCTTCCTGGTCATGAGAGACATACAACGTTGTAATGCCCAGCTCCTGCTGAATCCGGCGAATCTCCACCCGCATGTTAAGACGCAGGTTAGCATCCAGGTTACTGAGTGGTTCGTCGAACAAGAGCAGGTCAGGCTCAATGACCAAGGCACGAGCAATGGCCACACGTTGACGCTGTCCACCGGACAGTTCTTGTGGAAAACGTTTCTCAAATCCGTTCAGGTTAACAACTTCCAGGATTCGCATTACACGTGAAGAGATATCCTTGTCTTTCACTTTACGCATCCGCAAGCCAAAGGCCACGTTGTCATAGACAGACAGATGTGGGAATAATGCATAACTCTGAAATACAAATCCGAAGTTCCGCTTGTTCGCCGGAACCTTCGTATAATCCTTGCCGCCGAACATAAACTTGCCCTGTGATGCTTCCAGAAATCCGGCGATGAGGCGCAGCGTAGTTGTTTTGCCGCAACCGCTCGGTCCGAGCAGGGAGAGCAGTTTACCTTTTTCCAGCTCCAACTGAAAATCCTTCAGGATTGTCTGCTTATCGTATGCCACGGATACGTGGTCTAATGTCAGCAATGCCATAGCGTTCTGCGCCTCCAATTAACGTTTAGTAAAGTATGAAAATCCGCCCATGATCCGTTCGATCACGAACATTAAAAGTCCGGTCAGTACCATCAATAGCATGGAAATCGCTGCAATCGTTGGGTCAAAGTAATTCTCCACATACGTCAGCATCTGAATTGGCAATGTACTTACCCCTGGTCCGGTCATGAACACCGAGATGTCCACATTGTTGAACGACTCCAGGAAGGCAATCAGCACCGCAGCGATAATTCCTGAGCGGATGTTGGGAAGCACAATTGTGAAGAACGTTCTCACCCGTCCCGCACCAAGACTCAGCGCAGCTTCTTCCACGGCAAAGTCAAAGCTCGATAGACTCGACGCGATAACCCGAATAATGAATGGAAGCATGATAATCGTATGACCAATCAACAGTCCAAGGTACATCGGCAGATGGTAGATTACGATCAGATATTTCATCAATGTAAAACCAAGCACGATTCCCGGGATCAGTACCGGGGACAGGAACAGTGCGTTCAGCACGGACTTGCCTTTAAAATCGTAACGACTGAGTGCATACGCAGCCGGAACTCCAAGCACCAGTGCCAACAGGTTCCCCAGCAAGGAAATGATGATGGACGTCTGGAACGTGCGGAGGAAACCGCCTGTGTTGAAAATATTCTCATACCAGCGGAAGGAGAACCCTTCCGGCGGAAATTTGAGTACCGTTCCCGGTTCAAATGAAGTGATCGATATGATCAGAAGCGGGCCCAGCAGAAAGATAAAGACCAGCAGACTGAACAGGCCCAGCCCGATATGTTTCTCCCGCATATGTCTACCCCTTCGGATTTAAAGTTTTGGCCATTTTGTTCATGACACCGACCACGACAAATGTAATCACAATCATAATCGCGGCAACAACCGAGGCCAGATACCAGTCGTTGAGGGTCATGGCGTTCTGATACAGGAACGTAGCAATCACGCGCTGCTTGCCTCCAAGGAGGGCAGGTGTGGTATACGCCGTCAGGCTTCCGACAAAGACAAGCACGGCTCCGATGACAAGTCCTGGCACAGCCAGCGGGAACACAACCCGGCGGAATGCCGTAATGCGCGATGCGCCCAGACTTTGCGCTGCCTTGAGCAGGTCACCGTCAATGTTCTCCAGCACGCCCACCAGAGAGATAATCATCAATGGCAGGAATAGATGCGTCAGACCGATCATCATCGCTGCCGGTGTGTACAGAATATCCAGCGGCTTGTCCACGATCCCCAGACCAACAAGGGTGTTATTAATCAGCCCTTTGCGTCCAAGAATGATCATCCAGCTAAACGAACGCACGACCGGGCTCGTCAGCAGTGGGAAGATCGCCAGTGCCAGCAAAATGCCTTTGCGGCGCGGCGCTTTCTGCGAAATATAATAAGCTGTCGGGAATCCGAGCACCACACAGACGATGGTGGTGACCACGCTGACTTGCAGCGTCGTAAGCAATATTTTCAAAAAGTATGGGTCTCTGAAAAAATGCATGTATCCTTCAAACGTGAAGGAGTTTTCTTGGAAAAACGTCGATCCGATCGTCAGGACAATCGGAATGATCATAAATGCCGCCAAAAACACGAATCCCGGCAGCAATAGCCAGTAGATTACTGATTTTTTCATCGCCATACTCCTGACTTGTAAATTTAATTCGAGATTGATACTTGAATACTCCGATTGCAGTACCGTCCTTCGATCCCTGTTATCCCCCGATTTATTGATTGATTTTCATAGGTGAAAATCGAGGGATAAAGGGGAACGCTTCGCTTCTCCAGATCGGTTCTGCACTCTCCGCAAGCGTATAAATATCTAATTGAGGCAGAGCAGCTACGCGTTTAACGCGTTGACAAATAGTTCAAGGAACGCTTCTGCGTCCACGGTTTCGCAGACGAGGGTGTTGGGCTGCTCGCCCAAACGGTTTTGGAAGTCGCATACCATCTGGCCATCGCACAGGCGGCTGGCGGTTTCGACATCCACATAATACGATTTGCGTCCTACCAGTTCAGGGGCAAGGGCTACGCCCACGGCTAGTGGATCATGTAAAGCGCAAGCGCGGACGCCGTTCATTTGTTCGTAACGGTTGATGTATATCTCCGTGCTCTGAGCGACGTATTCACGAATTACAGGATCTGTGAGACGCTCAATCGTTGCTTCATTCAGCAATGTTTGACGCGTTACATCCAATCCGACTTGGGTAAGCTTCTCGATGCCTGCGTGCAGTACAATGCGTGCCGCCTCTGGATCAGCGTATGTGTTGTACTCGGCGGTCGGTGTAATGTTGCCATGTCCGCGAACCACACCACCCATGAAGATGACTTCCTTCAATAAAGAAGGCAATTCAGGACACTTCATCAGCGCGAGTGCCAAGTTAGTTAAGGGTGCGGTCATGATCAGGGTCAGTTCGCCGGGATACAACTTGGCTTGCTCCACGATAAAGTCTGGCGCAAAACCTTCCTCGGCTTGCTTGGACACGGCCGGATCAGGCAGCGCACCGCCCAATCCGTCCTGTCCATGTACTCGGTGTTCATAATGCGACTTGCGAGTAAGGGGTCCTGCCGCTCCAGCAATCACCGGAATTTCAGGTGCACCCGCAAGTTCAAGGATTTTGCACGTATTCTCTGTTGCCTGCTGGAGTGATACGTTCCCACAGACTGTGGTGATACCGAGAATGTCCAGCTTCCGGCTTTTGACCGCCAGCAAAATTGCCAGTGCGTCGTCAATCCCCGTGTCCACATCCATAATGATGCGATTCCGCGATTCATTCATCCGTTCTCAACTCCTATATGGTGATTGGTTGCTTGCTGCAAATGATAAGTTGAACTAAAGAATATTTACACTTACCACTCCGATGACAGAATAACCTTCCGATCGCTGTTATCCCCAGATTTTTTTGAATCCCCTTCTTCAAAGGGAAAATCCGGGGATAGCGTATGCTTCCGAAGCAGCTTTCTTTCAGAAAGCTTTTAGGCGAACGCTTCGCTTCTTCACGTTATTTCTGCCCTCTCCGTTCTCGTGTAAAAAGTTTAGTTAAACTATATAGATCAAAGATAACTATTTAGTCGGTTACTTGTTTTTATTGTGCAATCTCACGGTTCCAGCGATCTGTCCAGCCTTTAACCTGTTGATTCACAAATTCCATATCCAGCTTGTTCAGCTTCTCAACAACTTCAGCGCCGTATGTTACGCCTTCTGCTTCTTCAGCAGTCAGTTCAACTTTTGTGTTAACCGGGGAATCGACTTTAGCTTTGGCAGATTTCGCTTGTACATCCTGGCTAAGCTGCCAGTTGATGAACTCTTCAGCGAGTTCTTTGTTTTTGCTGCCCTTCACGACATTGATTGTGTTCATCACGGCATATGCACCTTCGCTAGGTGTAACAAACTTTGCATTAGGCACGGCTGCTTTCAGATCTTTGAAATACATTTCCATGATCGGTCCGCCCGCAATCTCTTCTTGGGAGAACATGTTCACGAACTCGGAAGTTTGGCTGTAGAATTTCACCACATTGCCGCTCAGTTTTTTCAGTTCAGCAAATGCCGCATCTTCATTAAACGTATCGTTTCCGGCTACACGGGAAGCTGCATCCACAACCATTGGGCCTGCTGTTGCCGTAATATTCGGGATGGTCAGGTTACCTTCGAACGCCGGGTCCCACAGGTCACTCCATGAAGTCACTTCTTTGGATACGAGATCCGGATTATAAGCGATACCGAGCTGTCCAACCGTGTAGGCCGGGCCATAATCTTCACCAAGTGGTGCTTTGGCAATATCATAAATGTCATTTACATTTGGAATTTTGGAACGGTCGATTTTCTCAAACAGACCTTCATCGATACCTTGTTGTGCATAGTAGTCAGACAGGTAGATGACATCGACATTGGATGTACCCTGACGGATTTTGTTCAGACGTTCAGCGTTATTGCCGACTTCGAGCACGATGTCTACATTATGTTCTTTTTCAAAGGGACCAAATACCGATTCATTGAAGAAATCTTCCGAGAAGCCCCAAGTGGAGATAACCAGTTTGTTCGCTGCTGTTCCCCCACTGCCTGATCCGCCTGTCTCATCATCCGTGCTGCTGCCACAACCTGCAAGTAATACTGATGTCATTGCCACTGCTGCCAAACCGCTAATCCACTTTTTCATCATGATCCTGATTCCCCCTGATATATGTGATGTGTATGAAAAAACAAAAAGAAAAGCATTCTTGTATAAACAAGAACACTTTTCTTCGTAAACAAAGGAAAGCGACACCCGCTGCCGGTACATCATCGGTTTCTGCTTCAGAATCAATCCGAAGACAAACGCCATCATATGAAATTGTACGGAACCTGATCATGAATCCGGGTCATAACCTCCATATGCATCAACAAGAATCTATCCTGCCGATCCATCCTTAGGCCTGTTCCAGAATCACATTTGTGATAGCCCACTGAGTGGACGCATCATAATCCCGCAATATAGCTTCAATTGGCAAACCCATGTGTTGCTCGAGCTTCTCCCGGAATTTCTTCTTATATAAGACAGACATGCGGAAGTCCACTTCCAGCTTTAAGCCGGGGGCCTCCCCTTCCAGGGCGTCAGAGCGCGGTGAACGTCGGTGCTTCGCGTAGAAGGTCACAATGTTCTGGTCAATGGTCACTCTCAGGAGAGTGGTGCCAAATCCGAACAGTTCCTTCGAGATTTCGTTATAATACTGGCACATCTTCTTCTTACTCTCATTGCTGTCCAGTAGTTCCATGAACTCACCCACATCTCTTACTACCGTACATTCGACGTGTTAACACGATTGATTATACATAAATCTTCTGAAATGAGCAACCCAAAAGATATACTTAACATGTAAATCACACACAGAAGCGAACGATAAGACATTTACCTCCAAAAACAATTCGTCTTAAACCACAGTAAATTTACATTAATATGCCTGCATGTCAGTCCTATACTATTGTTACTTCTAAACTTCGTTTTAATACACCGTAATCGAGTCTTCGTTTCAACTTTCCCTATAAGGGTATTAATTCCTGCGAAACATAGACAAACTTCGTCAACAACCGTTAAAATGAGACACAATGTTGACATGTTTTTATTTTCTAGAAATTGGAGGCTTAACCCATGCAATGTCCAGTATGTAATCATGAAAATGGAGATGCCCAGTTTTGCGAGAGGTGCGGAACTAATCTAACGCAAACTACCTCTTCACCCTCACTTGTAAAGAACCCGGAATCTGCTGCTGCTTCAGAACCCGAATATACCCGCTGGTCCAGCACGCAGGCTACCTCTTCCCAGGCATCCGTTCCATCCAACACACCATCCGTCTCCATCCACAAGGAACAGGCGAGAGAATCAACAGGTACCAATGACCATGCTTCTGCGGGAGACAACAGCTCCAATCAGTGGAATAATATCGTGCAGAATGAGAAAGTTCAGCAAGCCAAAGAAGTAAGCAAACAGTACCTATCCTATTTCCTCAGTGTATTAGCCCGTCCTTATCAGACGATGAAAACCGTTGGTGACCAGCATTCACTAAACGGATGGCTAACAATGGTGCTGATTGCAGTCCTATCTTCTACATACTTCTTAATTACCTTTAGTCGTATAGGCATGGATGGCTTGTTCATTGGTGGATTTATCCGGCCGCTATTGTTCACCATCATTATCCTGATAGCCTCTATTGCACTGATGTACGCTATTCTGAAAATTGAAAAAATAACCTTCCGTCCCAAAACACTGGTTGCCCAGTTCGGTACATTGCTTGTTCCTGCTGTCGTATCCCTTGTTCTGGCGAATCTGTTTATTATCATCTCGTATTCCATCGCGATCGCCTTGCTTGTGGTCTCGTATATCATCATATTTGTCGCTCTAAACTCGGTGCTATTCCAATATCCATTGAATCGTACCAAAGCAGCCATCGACAGTATGTACAGTGTACTCATCGCCAATGTGGTCGTATTCTTTATTCTGTATCGTTTGTTGGGTGAGGTTATTATTGGACTGATTGGCATGATGCTTTCGCCGTTTGGCCGTCTGTAAACACTTGTTACTTCGATGACAGAACAACCTGCCGACCGCTGTCATCTCCAGATTTTTTTAATTCGCTTTTATAATGGTGAAAAGCTGGAGATAAAGGCGAAGCAGATGCTTCAATTCCAATAGATATAGATTCCTCTGACTCTTTAGAGTTATATTAAGGCGCTCCCTGCTCACGTGGGGGACGCCTTTTTTAGTTTCCCAAGGCAGCATTGCACTGTGCATGTATCATACACTATAATGTGTAGTGCAAGAGGTATGTTCTTATTTACGTAATAAACTAATCCAGCAACTCCCGTTACGTAATAAGAGGATTCATCTTTGCCATAAACACTACATGATGTAGTGTTAAATTCACTCATTTTACGAAGAAAGCAGAGGAACTCTCTATGGACATGACTCATATGAATCATATGCAAATGGAGCACGAGGCAAGTACATCCTACCTGTGGCTCATCGTAGGTGTAATCGTGGTGCTGTTCTCCATCGCCGCCTATATCTGGGCATCGCGCACACAGGGAAAAATCCTGGGCCACATGAAAAAGAAAGAGCGGGCGGACATCCAGAAAAAAAGTCGATCCCTTCGGCTGGCTGCACATGTAATGATGGCTGTGTCGATTATTACGTTTGGCCTGTTCTTCATGCAAGGAGCAGGTAAAACATATAATGTAGCCGATCTGGAATCCAACGCGACAATCGACGTGACTGACGATAAATATTATGGGGCTGACCATACGGAGGACCCCATTCAGTATGAGATGACAATTCCAACATCGGGGCCGCATAATCCGCATGATATCAAGTTTGGATTTTACACCGACTTCCCCGGCTATAATTACCTGGTACACAATCTGGAGCACGGGGATATCATCATCTATTATCGTGAGAACGCAAGCGAGGATTTGAAGGAACATCTGAAATACCTCGCTAAATTCCGCGAAGCCGGAGCAGGTATTCTGGCTGTACCAAACAAGGATATTCCCGAAGGCAGTGAAGTCGTGGTGACCGCATGGACCAAAACGATGGAACTCGACCAATTCGACGATGCCAAGGTTGGTACTTTTATCAATAAATATATTAATCAGGGACCTGAAAAGATTCCTGCCTCTGTTCGCCAGGGCGGCGGAACGATGTAATGACGTAATCACTCAATCATGTGAAGCCCCTCTAAGTAGTAACAATGGGGTGTGTCCCAATGATGGGCATGGTCAATATAGGATTGAAACGAAACTAGCTCCCGGATCAAATTGACTCGGGGGCTAATTCTTTATCGAACAGATGCCGATATTTCAAGTAGAAAACTGTATATTTGATATACAATACATACGAACCAAAGAAGAACGACAAGCACCAAGTAAAGAGACAAAGAGACGATTGATTCAACAGATCAAGGGGGAACACTTTTACCAATGAACAGTTTGTTTATGAGGATCTTTTTATTTTTTTCCTGTCTGATGCTGGCCGCGGGTGCGGTTCTTGGCATTACCATGTACCGTTCATCGGCTCAACTGGTCGAACAATCCATGGGGATGCAGGCACAGGCTGTGGCTGAACGGGCAGCTGCATTAATTGACACCTCTCTGTATGCACCACTCAGTACCGGACAGAACGAGACAGCGTATTACGGCACATTGCGTGAGCAGCTTAGTCAGCTGCGCGAGGCCAATGGACTCAAGTATCTGTACACCCTTGGTACACGCGAAGAAAATGGAACAAATACATATTTCTACGTTGTAGATGGGGCTGCTGCGGATGTGGCAGAGGATGACTTCTCCCCTTACGGCTCCGCAGAAGAGACCCATTATGAAGGAATGCTGCAAGCTTTTGAACAGAATGAGCCTATTCGGGGTGAACTCACACAGGATGAATATGGCGCTACCATTACTGCGTATGTGCCAATCCATGGAGATGACGGGAAAGTACTCGGATTGGTCGGTGCAGATCTGGACTCCACTGCGGTCTATGAACTGATGTCCCGCAACCGTATGACCATGATCTGGACAGCCTTGGCGATTGTTCTGCTGAGTGTCTTGTTGGTGTATGGATTCGCCCATTACTTGACCCGACCATTGGTGAAGTTGAAGAAGTTAATTACCCAGGTAGGAAAAGGCGACCTGACCGTCAACGTTGAACTTAGCCGCAAGGACGAGGTGGGCCAACTCGCCTCCGAGTTCAAACATCTGGTTACAGGTACCCGTGATGTCATGACGGGCATCCGTCAAAGCTCCGATTCTCTGCTACAGGCTGCAGAAGGTGTATCGAAACATTCACAGGCGACTGCCGAAGCCAGTCAGCGTATTGCCGAGCATACGAATCATACGGCCAGTGGAGCTGCCGAACAGGTGGCTCGTGCGGGCGAAGTTACGGTAGCCATGGAAGAGATCACGCGCAGCATGCAGCACATTGCGAATTCTTCTTCTATGGTCGCGGATGTATCACAGGAAACGACCAATAACGCGGTGCAAGGTCAAGCCAACATCAACACGGCGATGGACAGCATGGACAAAATTCATCAAGCAAATGTGCAGATGGTGGCCTCCACCTCTCAGCTGGAGCAGTACTCAGGTAAAATTGAGTCAGTGGCACACCTGATGAAAGGCATCGCTTCACAGACCAATCTGCTCGCACTTAATGCAAGTATTGAAGCGGCTCGGGCAGGAGAGTATGGCAGCGGGTTTGCGGTGGTTGCCTCAGAGGTTCGCAAGCTTGCGGGGGAATCAGAGCAATCGTCCCAGCATGTCACCGAACTGATCGCCGAGATGACACGCCAGACTGCCCTGTTGTCAGAGCATATGTCTGCCAGCACAGCAGCAGTCCAATCCGGTCTCGCTGTTGTTCAGGAGGCAGGCCGTTCATTCACATCCATTCATACCGGGATTGAGACGATGAATGAACGTCTGCACGAAGTATCCGCTGCATCTGAGCAGCTGTCTGCGAGTGCAGAAGAAGTGTCCGCTTCCGTGGAGGATATGGAACATATCTCACGCGAATCCTCTTCAAGTATCCAACAGGTGTCTCATGCTACCGGAAGCCAACTGCAATCCATGGATGAGATGAGTGCATCCGCTGAATCTCTGCGGGTACTGTCCAGTGAGCTGAACGGATTAATTAGTCGATTTAAAATATAACGTGCAGCTTAGATTGCTAGATATCAGCCCAAAACAAAAAGCCGCACGGCAGGGAAGGGATCATGGGGTTCAACCCCATACCCTGACCACTGCCTGCGGCTTTATTTTTGTACCTTTAATGTTGGCACGCCCTAAGGCTGCCTGAATTAATAGCGCTGCGGAGCAGCTTTTTTACCCAAATCCGTCATGTACGTAAAGAACGCTTCCGGATCGGTATCATACACCAGTTGTACTGGACGTCCGTCTGCTTGCTCCACCGTGCGGCCCTGGCTAGGACCTTCCGGGATAACAATACAGTTTACGGTTTTTTTCTTCACGATGTCCTCGCGTCCAACGGAAGCCGTTGTCAGCACATCCCACAGATAGTATGTGGAATTTGTCTCACTGTACACCAGTGGCGGACAACCTGCGTAACAGTTACCCAGGAAATCAACGCCTTCGAAGCGACGCTCTGCTGCCCAGCGGTTACGAACGGCTGGAGTCAGAGGTACTTTGTTCGTGCTTTCCAGTGCAACCAGATCGATCTGGATACCACTCTGCCATACACGGTAAGCCGCTTCCGGGTCCCAGAATACGTTCCACTCTGCTGTGCCATCATGCTCAGGCTCTTCTACGTTACCACGCTCGAATGTACCACCCATCCATACCAGCTTGTCGATTTTCTCTTCAATGTCTGGTGCTTCGTCCAGTGCACGCGCAAGGTCAGTCAGTGGGCCTGTGAATAGGAGCAATGTTTTGCCTTCGGTGTTGCGCACTTTCTCGATTAGATGCTGGTGTGCAGGAACTGCAGACAGTGGTGCTTCCATTTTGCCGGACTCGTTCAGTACAGGAAGTGCATCTACATAGAAGGAATGCAGTCTCCACGCCGCAGGAAATGGATTTTTCCCTCTGGAGTTGGATTTGGATACCTCTACGGAATATGTACCGAAACGATCGATGATTTTACGGCTGGCATCTGTTGCTGGCTCCAGATATCCGTCTGCCGGAATAACCGATACGCCGGTTACATGTACATTGTCCATTTGCAGAAGCATGAACAGCGATACGAGGTCATCCACGCCGCCGTCATGGTTAAAATACACATTAAGTTGGTTCGTCATGCTTGCTTTCATCCTTCCCCTGGTTGTCCCATTGATGTTGATCATCCGTCTGCCCCAAGGCCGACGCTCTCTCTATTATGTCCCATAACCCTTGGCTACGTAAACCTTCCCCATGCAAAGAAAACAAGGATCACGCCTCATCCTGCGGATATTTTACAGTTCCACCATTCCATCTCAGGAGGACAACTGGTAGAGGTCATTATCGTTCGGAAAATAAAGAAATGGACAGCAGGCTTGAAGCCCCGCCGTCCATCTCACCCCATCCATGCATTACATGGACTGGTTTTGTTTCTGTTTCTGTTTCTTCTCTTTCTTCTCAGCAATCGGGATATACTTGCCTGGCCAGAAGGCCCATTTGCCCAGCAATGTGGTAATTGCCGGAACCATGAACGGACGTACCAGGAATGTATCCAACAACACACCAACAGCCGTTATAATTCCGAATTGCACCAATACTTGAATCGGCAGAGTCGCAAGTACCGCAAAGGTTCCTGCCAGAATCAGGCCCGCAGAGGTAATAACGGAGCTCGTCTCACCGACGCCTTCCTTAATGGCTTGACGAAGCGGCATCGTTTTGCGTTTCTGCCAGATGCTTGAGATCATGAAAATGTTGTAGTCTTCACCCAATGCCACCAGGAATACGAAGGAATACAGCGGAATCGCGCCCTGTATGGCATCGGCGCCAAGTCCGTAGTGAATAATGATCCAACCCAAACCCAGTGCAGAGAAATACGACAGAACAACCGTTGCAATCAGATACGCCGTAGCTA
The DNA here is from genome assembly GCF_038002525.1 of Paenibacillus sp. FSL K6-4396. Taxonomy (NCBI): domain Bacteria; kingdom Bacillati; phylum Bacillota; class Bacilli; order Caryophanales; family Paenibacillaceae; genus Paenibacillus; species Paenibacillus sp. FSL K6-4396. Next base: position 6,665,402 of record NZ_JBBOCR010000001.1, read on the forward strand.
CAACAGAACGCAAGTATAATAGCAGCAATAGTGTAATCATGCCGATGACCACCGGAATTATGATCTTGGCATCCCGTTCTCCAGCCACTTCAATGTCATACTGTTCTGCTGTCTGACCATCGATCCAGACCTGACTGTCTACATTGCTTACTCCAGCATCTTGAAGCGCCTGTTCCGCAGTAGCCCGCAGATCCGGAATATGCTGCATTGCCTCCATGGAATATGGATTCAGATTAAATTCCACGTCATAAGCCGTAATGTTAGCATTCTCGGCACCCTGTTGGGCATCGCCTACTTTGCTAATGTAATCCAGCGATTCAAGCCGCTGCTTCAAATCGGTTTCTTTACCTTCGGCATCAACAATCACTTTCACTGGAGCCAGCTCGCCTTGAGAGAACTGTTCGCCGATGACGGTGAAACCTTCGCGGGAAGGTACATCCTCCGGGAAGGAAGACAACAGATCATACGTGAATTTAACCTGAGTAGAGAATGCCGCCAGTCCTCCCAGCAATACCAACGTAATTGCAAGAACGGTCCATGGCTTCGTTACTACAACACGGCCAATCCAGCTTTCCTTCACTTTGCGCGGGGCAGGAGCCGGTTTGCCTTTTTTCTTCGCACGTTCGACTTCCATCTCATGTGTACGTGGTACGAATGGGTAGAATGAACCCCGACCGAAGATCGCCAAGAGCGCCGGAACCAATGTCAGACTTGCAATAAACATAATAAAGATGGACAGACTGAACGGTACGGCAAAGCGATGATATGCACCGTATTCAGCCAGCAACAGCACGAGTAGTGCTGCAACAACCGTGAATCCACTCATGGCAATGGCGCCGGAAGATCCGGTAATGGCCTGGAAGATGGCTTTCTTTTTGTCCGGCTCATGATAGAGAATCTGGCGGTATCTGGAGATCATGAACAGGCAGTAATCCGTTCCTGCTCCGAATAACAATACAGTCATGATTGAGATTGACTGTGCGTCCACCGTAATCCAGCCTTGATCCGCCATGAATCCGAGAATCGGACTGGTCACCATATACGCGAATCCAACCGCAATAATTGGGATAATCGCTAGCACTGGCGAACGATAGATCAATAGCAGCAGAACCAATACCAGTACAACCGTAGCGATAAGCAAGGATACATCGGCGGAAGAGAATAGTCCGCTCGCATCAATGGATATCCCTACTGGCCCTGTTACACGAGCAATCAGTGTATTGGCATCATCTATAGCTACATCGAACGGGTTTGCCCCGAAGATGTCTTGTGTTTTTTGCTCAAGTGCTTCAATGCCTTGCTCTAATTGTTCTGCATCGGCACCTTCATTGAAGAAAAGCGGCATAACAAGGGTGCTTCCGTCTTCCGAAAGCTGGCCTTTCAACGCCTGTGGCGGCAATTGATAGAGTGGCACAACGGACTGTTGTTGTTCTACCGGATCTTGATCCAGTCGCTCCGTTAATGCCTGAATGTTCTGAATCTGCTCATCTGTCAGACCGCCTGCTTGACGCCATACGATTAACGCGGGCAGTCCTTCACCACCAGGGAATTCCTTCTCGGCAAGTGCAGCTGCCTGAACCGATGGTTTGGACTCACTTAGATCCTGCGCGTTATTAGTTTCACGATCACCAACAGCAGGCCATACCATGCCAAGCACAACGGCGATAATGATCCATACCAACAGTGTAATCCATTTGCTTCGTTTGCCAGCAACCCAGCGGCCATAACCCGAACCTTCTTGCATTGTCTCTTCATCTCCCTATTCTGTTTCTATGAAGCCCTATTTATGTGATGGTGTAGTAATGAACCATGGGTCATAGTATAATTGATTTAATTATATATACCGGAAGGTTAATTTTGCAATGCCTAATTTGTGAACATGCTTAGCCAGCGATTAAATACGTAAAGAGGTCAGTGATTATGAGCAAAAAAACAAACATCCCCCGGTCACCGGGCAGACCCAAAACGGGTGCCGATCAAGCATCTGTCCAAACCAACATATTGATGACAGCTTCACGTCTGTTTATGGAATATGGGTATGAACCCGTCTCTCTCCAACAGATTGCTTCATTATGCAATGTAACCAAAGCATCAATCTATTATCACTTCACCAGCAAAGCCGATCTGTTCACCGTTGCCATTACCCGCATAATGATGATGAGCATGCAGCAGACTTCGCTCCGCCTGGATGAACCCGGCACATTACAAGAGCGGCTGATCAAGGTTGCGCAAGCGAAGATGCAACACTCCCATATTGAGACGGAGAGCATGATGCGAGAAGCCGAGAAACATCTGAATACGGAGCAACTCAGCCAGATTCGAGAAGCTGAGGTTCAGATCTTCGAAGTGCTTGCGACCCACTTCAAGCAGGAGATGGACAATGGTTATTTGCGTGTTGCCAGTCCCATGCTGCTTGCCCATGCATTTACGTCACTGCTCATGCTCGCGAACCGCGAAGATGTGCGCAGCATGAATGGCGGCAGCATTGAGGAACTTGCACGGGAACTTGTGGCGCTATTTCTGGATGGAGCAGTTAAGCGGAACTAAAGACCCTACTATACATTTGTCTATGAGCAGCACAAGATGATGTCCGGAATGTTGACCCCTTATTCCATCACATTTTAGGAGGAACAACTTATGTCACATTCAAATCCTTCCCCACGCATCCCCCGTCTGCTGGAAACAAAGCGCATATACCTGCGTCCTTTCGAGATTACAGATGTGGAGGCTTACTTCCCCGGTCTGTTTGACGCCGAGATGCGCAGGCTGACGGGAACACAGAATAGTTTCACACGCGCTCAGGTTGAACGTTATGTTGAGAGTGCTGCACAAGATGACACCCGACTCATGCTACTTATTGCTTTACAGGAAAATGACCAGATCATCGGAGATGTCGTCCTGATGGACATGCATGCCAAGAATCGCAGTGCACACATCCGGGTTGCCATCGATCGGGTGGAGCATCAAGGAAAAGGCTACGGTAGCGAGGCATTACTGCTTATGCTGGACTACGGCTTCGGCATCTGTAACCTGCATCGAATCGAGCTTGAGGTGTACGCCTTCAACGAGCGAGCCATTCGCACGTATGAGAAACTCGGATTCCAGCGCGAGGGTGTGAAGCGGGATGTCTTGTTCTACAATCATCAATACCATGATGCCATTCAGATGAGCATGCTGGAGGATGAGTTCAGGCAACGTCATATGATAGATCAGGTAGGTAATAATTAAGTTTCCGTTCAGCCAAAATCAAACCAAAAAACCGGGGGATTTAATAACCCTCCCCGGTTAGAAACTTCAGATGACCCGTGAGCACCGACAGCTCGGCGGGTGTCTTCATATACAATTCGCCATCCGTGTCGGCTGACATTGGGGCATCTGTCTTCACTTTTAACGTAGATGTCTTGAAGTATGAAATGCTCTCACTCTGAGGCTGCCAATCTCCCTCCGGCTTGTGCGACAGAATCTCTCGCAGCAGCGGAATGCCTGTCTCATGAATAATGAGCACGTCCAGTTCGCCATCCTGCAACGCATCCGGTGCAAAGGGCAGGGCATTCGTTCCCAGAAAACGGCCATTGGCTGCGTAGATCATCACAGCTTCGCCTTCCATCTCTTTCCCATCCGCCTCCAGTTGGTATCGAAACGGCTCTGTATGACTAATTGTCTGTAACGTGCTGATGAAGTAACTAAGCTTACCCAGCGCGCCTTTCAGATTCTCGTTAATATTCTGCGAAGCATCACTGATCAAGCCAATGCCAAAAAAGTTCGTGAACACCCGATCATTAGCCCGTCCAACATCAATGGATACCACCCGACCTGCCAGCATTTCTTGTGCCGCAGTCTCTGCATCCGGTGAAATCCCGAGCGAACGCGCAAAGTCATTACACGTGCCTCCAGGCAATATACCAATCAACGGAGGATGTTGCAGATCGGCCAGTCCATTCACGCATTCATGCACCGTGCCATCCCCACCCAGGATAAACACCACATCGAATTGTTCCCCGCGCTCACGACACAGCTTCTCTCCTTCACCAGCTTCATCCGTACGCACAATGACAAGTTCATGGACAGCGGGAGCCAGCACACCAGCCACAAGGCCCACTGTATTCTCACGATTGGCCTTGCCCGAATGATGATGATGAATTAACAACGCTTTGTTAAATTCCATCCCTCTTCCTCCATTCCAATGCTTGTTAACCTTTACCCACAAAGGTTGAAGCCGTAAACAACAAGCCCTTCGCTAAGCACTCATCATGATTCCGAATATGTTTCCCAATAAGGTATGCATCCTAATCCTCATTCAATTCGTAATAGCTAGATGGCCCGTTTATCCATAAACCAATTCCTTTTTTAACCAGATTTATGCATGAGAATGAGGGTTTCTCCGCACCTTAATGTCATAAGGCTGCAAATTTTGCTGGTGAGAACCCATTCAAATCGAGTCAAAACGGTTATATCTATACCATATACGAATGGAGGGATTCCCTATGATTCCGGCAACGTTGGAACAATTGGAGCAAGTTCGCAAGGAATGCCGTACCATGGTTCGCAAAAGAGCTACCGCTTCCGCCGGTACAACACTCGTTCCGCTGCCCGGTACAGACGTACTGGCTGATGTGGGGATGCTGATGCAGTTGCTGCCTGCCATTAACAATAAATTCGGATTATCACAAAAACAGCTGGACGGCATGGACCCCGAGACCAAATCCATGATCTATGGATTCGTCATGTCCATCGGAAGCAAAGTCATCGGTCGTATGATCACCAAGGAATTGGTGGTACAGGTTCTGAAAAGAGTCGGCGTACGCGTAGCCACCAAATCGGTCGCCAAATTTGTTCCATTTGCAGGACAGGGACTGGCTGCCGCACTCAGCTTCACAGCCATGCGCTATGTTGGTAACAAACATGTGGATGACTGTTATGAGGTTGTGAAAGGTATGATTGAGCAGCGCGAATTAATTCCGGGTGAACCGGCTCCGTCTGCGCTGGAGGAAGCTAACAGCGACGACGTGAAGGTAGAAGTGAAGTCTGTCTCTAGCAACGACACTGATGAACCTGCGAAGGAGTCTAAGGATCAATAAATAAAACAATCCATATCCTAATGTCAACCCTCTGGATATACGACAAATAGCCGGGAGCACCCCTAGGGATGCTCTCGGCTATTCTTGTTAGTTGCATCTGTAATCAGATCGCCTGCGGTTGCTGCTCCGCAAACTGACTATTGTACAGATCCGCGTAGAAACCTTGACTCGCCATCAATTCATCATGATTGCCCTGTTCAATCACGTTACCATGATCCATAACCAGGATCAGATCAGCGCCGCGAATGGTAGACAAACGGTGTGCAATGACAAAGCTTGTGCGATCCTTCATCAGATCATTCATTGCTTTCTGGATAAATACTTCAGTCCGTGTATCCACGCTACTCGTCGCTTCATCCAGAATGAGGATGGCCGGGTTCGCCAGAATAGCTCTTGCGATGGTCAGCAACTGTTTCTGCCCTTGAGAGATGTTCGACGCCTCTTCATTCAGCACCGTATCATAACCATCAGGCAGTGTACGGATAAAGTGATCCGCATGTGCCGCAACGGCTGCCTTGATTACATCCTCTTCCGTAGAATCTTCTCGACCATAGGCGATGTTGTCCCGAATCGTTCCGTTGAACAACCAGGTATCCTGAAGCACCATGCCGAACAGACTGCGCAGCTTGCCCCGCTCCATGTCCTTAATGTCGGCACCGTCAATCGTAATCCGACCATCCTGAATTTCGTAGAAACGCATTAACAGGTTGATCAGAGTTGTTTTACCGGCTCCCGTTGGTCCAACAATGGCTACCGTCTGTCCCGGTTTTACATCAATATTCATGTTATGAATGAGCAGTTCATTTTCTTTATATCCAAAATTAACACCTTGGAATGTAACCGCACCTTTAGGCTGCTGTAGTTGCACGGGTTGTTTGGACTCCGGAACTTCTTCCTCTTCATCCAGCAGCTCAAATACCCGTTCTGCCGAAGCAATCGTTGATTGAATGATATTGGAGATATTAGCAATCTGGTTAATCGGTTGTGTGAATTGACGGGAGTACTGCGTGAAGGCCAGAATATCCCCGATGGAGATCGATCCGCGTGTAACGAAAATCCCACCAACCACACAGATCAGTACATAACCCAGGTTACCGACAAAACTCATGAGCGGCATAATAATACCGGAGATAAACTGGGCTTTCCAACCGGATTCATACAGTTCTTCATTGACTTTCTCGAATTGCTGTACCGATTGTTCTTCGCGTCCAAATGCTTTGACAACCTTGTGTCCCGTGTACATCTCTTCGACATGACCGTTCAGTTCCCCAAGGGATTTCTGTTGACCCGCAAAGTGCTTTTGCGAACGGGAAGCGACCAGCATGACAACAACCACACTGAGTGGCAACGTCAAAATCGTGATCAGTGTCATCCATGGACTAATCGTCAGCATCATGATAATTACGCCGACAATTGTGACGATGGACGTAATGAACTGTGCCAAACTTTGCTGAAGTGTATTACTGATATTGTCCACGTCATTCGTGGCACGGCTAAGTGTCTCCCCAGTTGTGCGGGAGTCAAAATATTTCAAAGGAAGACGTCCAACCTTCGCACTGATCTGCTCACGCATGTCATACACAACACGTTGGGCCACACCGGCCATCAGGTATTGTTGAACATACATAAATGCAGCACTGAACAGATAGAGTCCGCCCAGCAGGTATAATACTTTCATCAATGCAGGAAAATCAATCCCGGCTCCCTGTACACCCTGGAGGATGGCAATGGCGCCTTTACTGAGTATATCCGTTCCTTCTGCCATAACTTTTGGACTGATGATGCTGAATACGGTACTCAAAATGGCTGCAACCAGCACACCAAGTAGACGAGAACTATGGGGCTGGAGATAACGAATCAAGCGACGCAGTGTGCCTTTGAAATCTTTTGCTTTCTCAGCGGGAGGTCGCATGCCCATTCCGGGACCTGGACCCGGCCCACCATGGGGACGAGGCGACTTGCGTTCTGTACGTTCACTCATGCGATCTCCTCCTCTGTCAGCTGGGAGGATACAATCTCGCGATACACTTCATTGTGCTCCAGCAGCTCTTTATGTGTTCCTGAACCGACAATTCGGCCCTCATCCATAACCAAAATGCGATCGGCATCCATTACTGTACTTACGCGCTGCGCAACAATTAGCACAGCCGCTTCTGTCGTTTCGGACTTCAGCGCAGCACGAAGTTTAGCATCCGTTTTGAAATCAAGAGCAGAGAAACTGTCATCAAAGATATAAACTTCCGGACGGCGAACAAGTGCGCGAGCGATGGACAGACGTTGCTTTTGTCCACCAGATACGTTGTTACCACCTTGTGCGATAAGGCTGTCATATCCCTCTTTCATCTCGGTAATGAAGTTCTCCGCCTGAGCCGTACGGGCCGCATGAACAATTTCATCCATTGTGGCATCGTCTTTCCCGTGACGAATATTCTCCGTAATCGTACCCGTAAAGAGAACTGCCTTTTGTGGTACAAAGCCAATTTTGGCACGCAGATCTTCCTGCCGAATTTCACGCACATCCGTACCATTTACCCGAACACTGCCCTCGGTCACATCATAGAATCGTGGAATAAGACTGAGCAATGTCGATTTCCCAGAACCCGTACCGCCAATGATGGCTGTTGTCTCACCTGAGCGAGCTGTGAAGGAGATATCGGACAAAGCTGGATTCTCTGCACCTGGATAACGGAAAGTTACATTGTCAAACTCAATCATACCCTGCATGGATTTCATACCACGAGGCTGCTCGGGATTGCTAAGATCCGGCTGCATATCAAGCACTTCGTTGATCCGTTCTGCCGATGCTGAAGCTCTTGGAATCATGACAAAGATCATCGAAACCATAATCAGTGAGAACATGATTTGCATTGCATATTGGATGAAGGCAATCAATGCACCGATATTCATATTGCCGCTGTCGATCCGCATTCCACCAAAATAAAGGATGGCAATCATCGAAAAGTTCATAACCAGCATCATCACAGGCATGATGGTCGCCATGAGCACATTAACTTTGATCGATGAATCTCTCAGTTCTGTGTTGGCCCCGTTAAAGCGCACTTTCTCATGCTCCCCGCGGTTGAATGAACGTACAACCCGAATCCCTGTTAACTGCTCACGCAGCACCAGGTTGAGACGGTCCAGCTTTTTCTGAATGGTTTTGAACAAAGGTAAACCCTTGGCACCAATCAGCGCAATAGCTCCACCCAGTACCGGAAGCACGACCAGGAAAATCGTAGACAATTTGGCGTCCTGAGATACCGCCATGAAGATACCCCCGATACACATGAGCGGAGCCATAATCATCATTCGCAGCATCATTGTAAGTACATTCTGTACCTGAGTGATGTCATTCGTCGTACGCGTAATCAGTGAAGCAGTACCCATCTTATCGAACTCCTGGAGAGAGAAGTTCTCCACATGGCGAAATACTCTGCTCCGCAGTTGTTTGGCAAATCCACCCGCTGTTCGAGATGAGAGATAACTGGCAATCACCGAACACGCTGTTCCGCCAATCGCAATGACCAACATCCATCCACCAATCTGCCAGATATACGGGATATCCCCTTTAATGATGCCGTCATTCACAATATCTGCCATTAACGTAGGCAGGTACAATTCAGCAAGCGACTGAAACAGTACCAACACCAGAATGAAAATAATCGGAATTCGGTATGGCTTCAGCATGCTAAACAGTTTCATCATGGCGTATCATCTCCTCTTGTCGAATCATCCTTTTGCAAGGAAGTTAATGTATCAAAAAAGGTGTATACCTTTGTCAACAACTCAGCCAGCTGACTACTGTCTTGCTCACCCAAATGCTCAACTAACTTATTGAATATTTCCATGCGCTCTTGGTGAGCAGCCCGAATAATTTCACGACCTGCTTCAGTAATCGTGATGCGGACAGCACGGCGATCCTCCGGGTCCATCGTCCGTTTGACCAGCCCCTCATCTTCAAGGCCACGAATAACGGGTGTAATGGTCGGTGACTTCACTCGTAGCAATGCGCTGATTTCCGAGACTTTCATCCCGGGATGATTGGATTCGATCGTGTCATTGAAATCAGGCGGATTGTCCTGCCAGTTCAATTGTTCTCCCGGATGCATCCCGTGGAGTAAACAACCCAGCACCATAATTTCATTGTGATTGCGCCCATGAGGTTTATGTTGCCTCCATTTGCCTTTATTAAACTGCATAATGGAGTACAAAAGCTTCTGAGCGACCGGATCTATACCAGTCATAATGGGTCCCTCCTTCTTTCTTTATCATTCCATAGACATCCAACATCATAGGACATCTATTAAATAGCAGTACAATTAAATAGATGCACAATTAATTAGGTGTACTAAGTATATTATCGTAAGAAATGAATGTCAAACATCTAAAAATAACCAATATAAACCCATAATCAAGAGCATACACGCGCTTGATTATGGGTTTTGTCATTTTGCCGTCATTGGAGCCAGATATACTTATTTCAAAATGTAGTAACCAGAATTTAAGGAGATGAAGATTGAAGATGAACAGATTCAAAATAGGAAAAACAGGTATGTTATTGGCTTTGTTTGCAGTTTTATTAAGCGGATGTGTAACCAACAAAAGTTCCATTATAATACAATATCCCAATGATAAACCGAGCGAAGGTACTCAAGTATTCTTCAGGTATTCCAGTGGAGAAGTTGTACAGGTTCCAGATATCGGAGTTAACAGCAGTGTAGAAGCTATCATGGATATTAATAAAAAGATCGTTGGGGGATACGCTGAAACAGATGGAATAGCATGGGTTCCAGATAACAATATCCCTGATATATCTGGCAATCTAATTAATATTCTCAATATTCAAAGTAATAAACCAGCATCTGCCGCACATCATGTCCAGTTAATTGCGGCATCCCAGCCTTCTTCTTATTCGGGTTATCTAAATTATACGTTGGCTGTTTACGATGAGCAGGGGCAACCTGTTAACAACCGAACTGAAGTCTTCCTGCATGGAGACGATCCAAATTTAGAATTTCATAGTCTGAATGGATATGGTGACCAAACCGTAGCCAATGGATATTCCTACTATACACAGGGTGGACTTGTAACCTTTCCAATCAAATCGGGAACAATTACAAAGCCGATCAGCGTATACTCTGGCTCAAAATTGCTTAATGATAACTTACTATCCATCGTTACCAATGTGAAAATAACCACTCCGGACGATGTCTATTCTGTAGTCACTGGTGAGACGTTGGCTCTGAATGCTACAATCTCACCTTCTAACGCGATCAATCCTGCCGTGACTTGGTCTGTCTCGGATCAAACCGGAACAGCCACGATCGATCCGACTACAGGCGTACTTACCGCCGGAAACCCGGGAACCGTGTTGGCTCAGGCGGCTGCTACAGATGGTAGTGGCGTTGTCGAAAATGTGCAAGTCACCATTACGCCGACTCCTGTTCTCGTGAATTCCATTACCATCAGCGGGAGCGATTCTATGCAAACAGGTCAGTCCATTTCCCTGACGGCAAATGTCCTTCCAGCCGATGCCAAGAATCCTTCTGTAGTCTGGTCAGTACAGGACGGAACAGGCAAAGCGACCATTGATGCAAACGGAAAACTAACTGGAACTTCAGCAGGAACTGTTCTGGTTAAAGCCGAGGCCGCAGATCTATCAGGCGTATTCGGAACCAAAACCGTTGTGATTACCACAATCAACAACGGGAACAATGGAGGAAACACAGGTGGTAACTCTGGAGGAGGTTCAAGTGGCGGTGGATCAGGCTCACCCGCAGCACCTGCACCAGTTCCTACGCCTGTACCAACACCCGTGACACCATCTGAGCCGAGCCCTCAGCCAACACCCGGAACAGATGTAGTATCTGGACCTACATTCAACAACCAGGTTATCAATATGGATGCCTTCATGGCGAGCTTCACCCAGAAGATTAAAGCAGCACAGTCCAATCTTGCGTCAGTTCAATTAACCGATACAAGCACACACTGGGCAGATGCGACAATAAATAACTTCGTGAAGCTAGGGGTCGTAACAGGTTATGCCGACGGCTCCTTCCACCCGAACGCCAGTATCACCCGTGCCGAGTTCGCAACCCTGATCGCCAAAGTATTTGATCTGTCGAGCAACCAAGGCAATACAATAAGCGACGTATCAGGTCACTGGGCAGAGTCTTCCATTCGCTCTCTGCAAAGCAAGGGTGTGTTATCCGGTTACCCGGACGGTACATTCAGACCGAATCAAGAGATTAAACGTGCTGAGATCATCGCCATCATCTCGCGCATTATGGATCTGAGCAAAGTACCCACCGCAGAAGCACCTGCTTTCTCCGATCTGGAGCAAATCTGGAATAAAGATCAACTCCAGCAAGCGGCAGCAGCCGGGATTATTCAAGGAGATCGGAATGGAGAATTCCATCCTGCGAACTCCGCTTCCCGTGCAGAAGCATTGACTATTATTTTGCGAGTGCTACAGACCAATCCTGAATTTGCCGCACTTCTACAATCCCTATAATTAAGATGCAATAATTGAAGCCTTCCAAGCCTGTTTCCAGGCTTGGTGGGCTTTTTTAACAGATTCAACCTTCTATGGGGACTTCCTTTTTGATTTCAAAAATAAAAGTCATTACCCGCTCTCAAACACGTATGTTTTTAATCCTGATTCTGATAACATAGGAGGCATATCTTGCATGAATATATCTTAGATCGAGGCGGCCCATCCATGAACCCTAATATGTACTTATCTGCATTGCTGATGGCTGCGACCTGCTGCACATTAATGCTTGCTTACCTCTCCTATAAAAGAAGAAGCTCGCCCATTGCCGTCAGTTACGGGCTGGGGATGCTTGTCAGTTCTTTTTATACATTCGGCTATGGCTTCGAGATCATTAGTCAGCAACTGGACCATATTCGATTCTGGCTTCGAATCGAGTATGTTGGAATTCTGCTTGGGCCGGTGTTCTACTTCCTTATGGTACTGCATTATACAGGCCGTGAATCATGGGTGCGGACACGCAATGTGGTTCTATTGCTGATTGTGCCTGTTTTTACGTTTATCACACATAATACCAATGAGTGGCATCATCTCTTCTATACCAACATGACGATCGATACATCCTGGGGATTTCCACTCGTGTCTCTTGAGAGAGGACCTTTATTTTCTGTTCATGTCGTCTTTTCCTATGCACTGTTCTTTATTTCTGTGTTTTTCCTGATACAGATGTTGCTTCGTGCCGCACCCCCTTTGAAAAAACAAGTGGTGTTCATGATTATTGGCTCCTGTGGACCATTCATTTTCTCACTAATTTACCTAAGTAATATCTTTCATTCACCCCTTGATTTTTCTCCATTTGGATTTGTTATATCGGGCATCTTCTACACATGGGGAGTCTTCCAATTCAATCTACTTCGTCTGGCTCCGCTGGCATACCAAAAGGTATTCGAATCCATACAGGATGCTGTTATTGTGTTCGATCTGGACCATGTATTGACCAGCTACAACCGTTCTGCCCGGCGTATCATTGAGTCTCTTCATCCCAAAGGCTTGGGCCAACATGCCAGTCAGGTACTTGTACAATACCCACAGCTTCTAGCAAAGCTGCTTGAACAGGAACCGCTTAACGATGTCCGTAAAATTCAACTCTCCAACGACCCGAGTAGTAGAACCTATAACGTTCATCTTTCTCTTGTTCAGCATCAAAGTGGTAAACCCATTGGCAAGATGCTACTGCTTAATGATGTGACTGAAGCCGTGCAGGCCGAGAAGAAACTTCGCGACAACGCCCAACAGTTAAGTGAGCTCAACACGTTCAAAGACCGAATGTTCAATGTCGTGGCTCACGATATACGTGATCCAGTAGCCGTACTGGTTAATCTGATGGACTTGCTTGAGGAAGAAATACAAGGATCCAATGCTGATCATGAAGAGATTATCCATGAAATGAAGCACCAGATTCATAATACGTTTGCTCTGGTAGAAGGACTGCTCGAGTGGTTCCGCAGCCAAGGCGGAGGGCAGGTCTTCCATCCGGTAGAACGGGATCTGCACTATTCTGTGGAGGCAAGTATACGCTTGTTACGTGTTCGCAGCGAGAATAAGCAGATTCACATGGTATCGAATATTTCACCAGGAGTGTGCGTCTATGCGGATAAAGAAATGCTTGACCTGATTCTTCGAAACCTTTTATCCAACAGCATTAAATTCAGTAATCCGGGAGGACAGATCACGTTGAACGCCGAACGAAAGGATCAGCACATTGTGGTATCCGTCAGCGATACGGGAGAAGGGATTACGGATGAACAGGCCCGTTCCCTGCTTCAGGATGAGTATCCGGTATCGGCAACGGGAACAGCGGGAGAACGAGGCAGCGGGTTTGGTTTGAATCTCTGCCGAGAGTTCGTACGCCTGAATGGGGGCGAGATCTGGTTTGACAGCAGACCTTCGCAAGGCAGCACCTTCTACTTCTCTATACCCCTCCCACCCGAGACTACTGCAAGCGGGCCTCTTCCATACTCCGTGCAGGTGGGGGACAATACATGAAGGTCATTCTGGTAGACGATGAGAAGGCCATGCACCTGATTATGAAAAAGATGCTGGCAAAGATCGGGGAAGTGGAGGTCATGGGTGCATTTCTGAATACTAAGGCCGCATCATCATATCTTGACGATCACGAGGTAGATCTAATTTTTGTCGATATTAACATGCCCCGGGAAAGTGGACTGGAATTCGCAGAAGGACTGCGAAAGCAGGGAAAACAGACCCGGATTGTATTTATAACATCTCATGTAGAATATGCCTTATCTGCATTCGAGGTCTTTGCCTTTGATTATATGGTGAAACCAGTGAAACAGGATCGGCTCCTCCAAACGGTACACAGAGCGCTGGCAGAGTCGCGCAGCAAGTTACCTGAGGAAGAAGTCGTGGCAACGATTGAAGCGCAAGCGGTAGAGTTCAATGCTCTGGGCAGAATCGAGATTCACAGCGACCACGGAACCAAGACCAAATGGAAATCCAGCAAAAGTATTGAATTGTTTGCATATCTGCTTGTCCAGCAAGGACGGCTTGTATCCCGTACCCGTCTCATTGAAGATATTTTCGGAAACATGCCACAGAAGAATGCCGAAGTCTACCTCAACACAACAGTTTATCAGCTACGCAAGTTGCTTAATGGGTATGGACTGAAAAAAGTACTTCATACGTACAATAATTATTACGCTCTGAATTTATCCGATATTACGGTGGATTTTATCAGCTTCGAAGAAGGATGTAGGCGGCTATCCATCATTCAATCCGGAGCAGACATGGAACAAGCCCTATTGATTGAGCAAATGTATGTGGGTGATTTATTTGGAGAGTATGGATACACGTGGTCCTTAAGCGAGGTTGAACGACTGTCACTTATGTATAACGCATTGAACCAGCGGTTGTGTAATGCCCTACTGGAAGCCAAAGATACCAGTAATGCTATCCGCCTACTCAAAAAACTCCTGCATCGCAATGAATTGCACGAAGAATCGCTGATCCTGCTCATCCGAGCACTTTCCATGCAGAATAACAAGGAAGCCCTGATCAAACATTATGAACAATATTCAGCACATTTAATTCAGGAAATAGGTGCTGCTCCTTCTCAGGAGCTTGCTGCTCTATATGCACAATTATTATCGGAAACCCAATAGTGATAGGGTCAATGGATGTAATGGCTCGAATATAGCATACAAAAGAAGCTCCCATTCCTTACTCCAGTGGATGATGACCCGGGGTAAGAAATGGGAGCATTTTTATTACGTTTGAAAAGTAGAAACTAGAGAATCTTCTTATTGCATAACTTGCATGATTAGATGCGCTTGTTAATCATCAGGACTGTGAAGCAGAGACTGTTTTAGGAACTGAAGCAAACGGGAAATACTCTTTTGCATTGTTGTAGGCGATGCCCTGTACGATCTGACCAAGCAGCTCCATATCCTGCGGTGCCTCCCCTTGTTCGGCCCATTCACCGATAAGGTTGCAGACCAGACGACGGAAGTACTCATGCCGGGTGTAGGACAGGAAGCTGCGTGAATCGGTCAGCATGCCAACAAAACGGCTGAGCAGACCCACATTCGCCAGTGCCTTCATCTGAGCGATCATGCCATCCTTCGTATCATTGAACCACCATGCTGCACCAAGCTGGATTTTGCCCGGAATGCCCCCGCCCTGGAAGCTGCCGATGATCGCCGCGAGCACTTCATTGTCCCTTGGATTCAGAGAATACAGAATTGTTTTGGGCAGTGCTTGTTGCTGCTCCAACGCGTCGAGCAATCCAATCATCGCTGCGGAAAGCGGCGTATCATTGACGGCATCGTAACCGGTATCTGGCCCAAGCTGGGCAAACATCCGCGTATTGTTGTTACGGGCTGCATTAATGTGGAACTGCATCACCCAGCCCCGCTCTGCATACAGTTTGCCAAGGAATGTCAGCGTCACTGTCTTGTACTTGTCCTCTTCCTCACGACTTACCTTCTGACCCGCAAGTGCCTTGGCAAAGATGGAAGCTGCTTCCTCTCGCGTAGCTACACCGTAAGGGACATAATCGAGTGCATGGTCAGAGACTCTGCCGCCGACAGAATGGAAGAATTCCACACGTGACTCCAGCGCAGCAAGGAAGGATTCATAATCTGAAATGGCAGTGCCAGATGCCTGCGACAGCTTGCCCACCCATTCCACGAAGGTATCCCGGTTCAATTCCAAGCCTTTATCCGGGCGGAAAGAAGGTAATACCGCCGTGTCAAAGCCTTCGATTTCCTGAATCTTTAGATGATACTCCAGAGAATCTGTTGGGTCATCGGTTGTGCACACAACAGTGACATTGGATTTGGTAATCAGATCACGTGCACCGAATCCGTCACTGTTCAGTTTGGCATTTACTTTTTCCCAGATGGCCGGTGCGCTTGTCTCATTCAATACTTCGTAGACCCCGAAATATCGCTGTAATTCCAAGTGAGACCAGGCATACAGCGGATTACCGATCATCATAGGGACCGTTTTGGCGTAAGCCAGGAAACGATCGTAATCAGTCACTCCTTCGCCGCCGGTCACATATTGCTCTTCAATTCCGTTTGCGCGCATGAGCCGCCACTTATAGTGATCACCGTATAACCAAGCCTCTGTAAGATTGCCAAAGGTTTTGTTCTCGTAGATCTCCTGAGGACTGAGGTGGCAATGATAATCAATAATCGGCATGTCTTTGGCATAATCCTCATATAACTTGATCGCCGTTTCATTGTGCAGCAAAAATTGTTCATCCAGAAAAGATTTCATTCGCCTCGCACGCTCCCTTTAGGTGAGTTTACGTTCATATGGGTTCACTTCCCATCTTTACGCTACACTGTTTATCATCAAAGTTCAATATAAAATGATAGCGTTATCAAAAAAGGTTGATTTAGGCATACATTCGGGAACAGGGTATACTGGATTTAACGCAAGGATGCTGATCTGAAGATCACACAAGGAGATGAAATGAATTGAAAGTTACTTTTCTGGGCACAGGAGATATGTTCAGCGTGGAGCAACACCACAATAGTATGCTGGCTGAATTCGGAGACACGCATCTGGTCATTGATTTCCCAGAATCAAATGCTAAAGCACTCAAGGAATATGGATTCGCTATGACCGATATCCACAATGTGTTCATTACCCATTTGCATGAAGATCATATTAATGGTGTACAGATGCTGGGTTATTACGCACAGATCGTAGGCGACCGCAAACCCCGTCTGTTCATCCACGAACAATTGGTAGATCCGCTCTGGAACATTCTATCCCCCGGCATGCGCTACACAACGGATGGTGAACGTACCATGAGCGATTACTACGATGTCGTTCCTCTGCCAGATGGAGGCACATTTGAACTGGGCGGCGTGACGTTTGAGACGTTTCGGACCCAACATGTTCCCGGTATGGTCAGCAATGGGCTTCTCGCCAAGCCTTACTTCTATTACAGTGCAGACAGTACACTCGACCAGAAACGGGTGGAGAAAGTTGCCGCTGATGTGCAGCTAATTTTCCATGAATGTCATATGCATGATCTGGTGATCAAATCCCATACCTCATTGAAGGATCTGGAGCAGTTACCCGCGGAAGTGAGACAGAAAACCGTACTGATGCATTATCATGACGAGTACGCGGATGCTGACAAACGGGAACAATTCAACCGCGAGCATGATCTACGGATGGTTGGTACGTTGGAATCATTTGAACTGAAGTAGGTAAACGGAGAGAGGACATCGGATATTATCGTATTCGATCTATATTCTAATGGAGGTCATTGCTATGGAATATCGAATTGAACAAGGTTACTTTCTGATATATTCTCCTGCAAGAAGCACCAGTAGTGGAGACATCATGGTGGTTAAATTACTGGAAAGACCCTTTAAGGATAGAGTTGAATTCCTCATTAACAGCAAAAACTATGAGTGTACTACACACCATGAATACTTAAACTTTGAGCCAACTTCTCATCATAAACCTGAGAAGCCTGGAGCATTTTCAATGGAACGAAGTGAGTTCAATCAAATGTGGGATACGATGAATCAGTATTTTGAAGAGTAATAACCTTATCCTGCTGTTAAATCTAAGCTGATTCCTTTCTCATTTCATGTTTTCACTTACAGCAGTGATTCGTTTGCCTATGGCGGCGAGCCTTAACTCAGTTAAGCTAACGAATCTGAGAGGCCTTATTCGGCTGAAATCCGAGTTACCAGTATTCTAACGAATCTCAAATACGTTAATCTGATGATAGTGCTCCAATTGGCGCTATTTCAATCGTTTTTGAGAGTAATAAGGTTTCTGAGATTCGTTAGAATTCCAATATCGCTAATTCAGTGCAAATAAGGTGCCCTCGGTTCGTTAGGATGGAGTTTTAGTTGTACCTAGAAAAATGCAAAAAACCACCTGGACACAGGTATACTCGCTCTCCTGTTCAGATGGTTTAACGATCAATCTATATACTGTTTTCATATCAATCGGTGCACCTTTTCTTATCCTGCCTGGCACATGCCATTACTCAGCGTCAGCGCAGTCCTCATTCTGTTCGGGAAGGGCCCATACCGACACGCCCCCACCGCACACATGGAAGGTGGCCCAGCCGTCTTTCTCAATGGTAATCTGATCCTCACAGCTCTTCGTCAGATCCACCCAGACTTCACCAGCACGATGCTCGCCGATGAACATTCTCTTCTCACCGTCATCTCCGTTGGAGATGACCACCGCACAACCGGAACCTTCGATTTCCTCTACGCCACGACGAACCCAGCCAATCGTATTGGCGTGATCGAAGTAATCTTCCTGCTCTCCATACGCCTTGTTGCAACGGGCAGACAGAAGAATGTCCAGAATTTCTTTTTTGCCATCCACAGGTTCAGGTCCACCAATGCCATAATAATCCCCGTAAAATACAACGGGATAACCATCGCGACGTAATAACGTCAACGCATAAGCGCTCGGCTTAAACCAATCTCCAATCCATGATTCCAACGCTTCATGAGGTTGGGAGTCATGGTTATCTACAAAAGTTACCGCATGGGTAGGATGTGTCTGCACCAAGGTATCATCAAAAATTTTGGAGAGATCAAAGTCTCTACCTGCAAGCGAAGCCTCATGCAACTTGTAGTGAAGAGACACGTCAAACAGGTCGATCTGATAGTCTACCGTATCAAGGAATTCACGACATGCATCCAGGTTCGAATTCCAGAACTCACCTACGATGTAGAAATCCTGACCGCGTTTGCGGATCATCTCTGCTGCGAACTCCTTGATGAATTCGTGGTTGATATGCTTAATCGCATCCAGCCGGAACCCACCACACTGGAGGGTATCGATCAGCCATTTTCCCCAATCAATCATCTCGCGCCGAACATCCGGGTGGTTATAATCTATATTGGCGAACATCAGATAGTCATAGTTGCCAAACTCATCATCGACATTCTCATTCCATTTTTTATTCTCTCCTGCGATGCGGAATACACCTGTTCGTTCTCCCTTGGCGTCAAAGTCTGTACCGTTGAAATGTTCAGAGCTCCACTTAAAGGAGGAGTATTGATCTCCGCGACCCGGAAATGTGAATTTGGTCCAGCCCTCAATTTCGAACGGCTCGGAAATTTCCTTCGTTCGATCATTGGGATCAACCTCGATCACTTTGAACACTTCCGTCTCATCTGCTCCGGCCTTGTGATTCATAACCAGATCCACATAGACGGCAATGCCGTTCTTCTGACACTCAGCAATGGCCTCCACCAGTTCCTGCTTGGTGCCATATTTGGTCCGTACGGTACCCTTTTGATCAAATTCGCCCAGATCGTACAGATCATATACACCATAACCTGTATCTTCTGCTGACACTGCCTTGGTTACGGGTGGTACCCATACCGAGTCAATGCCTTTGGCTTTCAGTTCCGGGGCCATTTCAGCCAGTCGCTTCCAATGATCTCCGTCTGCAGCCAGGTGCCATTCAAAAAACTGCATCATGGTATGATTTCTCTTCATTATAACCGACCTCCTTGATTGCTTTCGAAGCGGACCGCGGAACGGATAGGGTAATCGCCGTTGTTCGTTCGTTGCTAACCAAGTTATAACCCTTTCACCCTACCCTTCAATCATATAAAGGAAAGAAATCTGAGAAAAATGTTAAACTTCTTGGTTCAGCATTTGCCTGATTCCATTGAAATTGCTGTGGAGATGCATCATATTCAAATTCGTTTATAGTCCCGCCACTCCTCAGGCAACAGGGAACGATACGGTTCTTGGATAAAACGATCGTCGACCAGCACCAGCACACCCCTGTCTTCCTCCGTCCGAATCAGCCGTCCACCCGCCTGCAGCACCTTGTTCATACCCGGGAAAATATAGGCGTAATTGAATCCGTTGCGTCCTGTCCGATCATAGTAATCACGTAATACGTTGTTCTCCAGACCAATCTGCGGCAGCCCCGCACCTACCACAACCACGCCATTCAAGCGGTCTCCCGGCAGATCGACACCCTCCGAGAATACGCCACCCATGACGGCAAATACCAAGCGTGTTCGTTCAGGATTCGGCTGAAATCCATCCAAAAACTGCTCCCGTTCCAGTTCGTTCATGCCTTGCTTTTGTATGGCCGTATCCGCTTCACTTGGAAGCTGTGCATAGGTCTCATATATCTCGCGCATATAAGGGTAGGAAGGGAAGAAGACCATCAGATTACTGCGCGGCCACTCACTTACCAGCTGTTGCAGCATCTCCGCAATGGGCCGCCGGGATTGCTCCCGATCCTTATAACGTACGGATAAGGGCAGGAGTCTCACATCCAATTGTTCGCGCTGAAATGGAGATGGAATCTGCAATGTATAATCCTCTTCCTCTGCACCCAGCATATCCCGATAATAGCGAAGAGGTGACAAGGTAGCCGAAAAATGAATGAGGGAGCGGAAGCCTTTGGCAGTCTGACGAAGCAGTACCGAAGGATCGAGACAAAATAACTTCACTCTCACTTCGCTTCGGACACACTCTGCATACGTAATAAAACGTTCATCATACAGCTTGGCAATGCGCAGGAAATTCTGTGCCGTGAAGTAGGCATCCAACAGCAGTTGATCCGTCTCGGCATTCCCCGAACCACCTTCAACAAGACATTGCTCCGCAACCATGACAAAAGGTTCCAGTCGTTCAATCAGTTCCTCCGGTGCTTCCTGCTGGATGATCTTTCCTTCTTCTCCACCGTTTTTCCGAAGGGTAATCAGATACTTATCAATGGCCCCGGTGTAGTCAACAATGGCTTTGGCAGCAGGCACACTGCTGTCCAGCGACTGGAACTCTCTTTTCACATCCAGAAATACTGCCTTCTCCAGCTCAGCGGAAAACATCATTCGGCCACGATCAACCAGATTATGAGCCTCGTCCACCAGTAACACCGTCTTGCGTTTCTGCTCCTCCAACATTCTTTTCAGAGAGATCCGCGGATCGAAAATATAGTTATAATCGCAGATCACCGCATCGGCTGCATACGCCGCGTCCAGGGAAAACTCAAACGGACACACCCGATGTTTGCGCGCATACTGCTCGATGACCGGACGTGTCATCAACGTCTCATGTTCCAGCATGTCCAGCACGGCCCCGTTAATACGGTCATAATACCCTTCACACATGCCGCACTGCCCCGTATCACAAGCTTCCTCTTCCTTAAAACATATCTTGTCCTTCGCGGTCAGACTGATCACATGCATCTTCAATCCTTCCGATTGCATCCGGGCAAAAGCTTCTTCTGCCGCCACCCGTGTCGTCGTCCTCGCAGTCAGATAGAACAATCGGCTCGCTTCGCCTTCGCCAATCGCTTTGACCGTGGGGAACAGTACGGACATCGTTTTACCGATGCCTGTTGGTGCTTTGGCCATCAATCCCTGACCCTCGCGGATCGTTTTGTATACAGCTCCTGCCAGTTTCCGCTGTCCCTCCCGGTATTTGCGAAAAGGAAACGGCAGCTCTTTCACACTGATATCCCGCTTTTCTTCATACGCAGCGATCATCTCTGCGTATGGCGCATAACCAGCAATCACTTCTGCCGCAAACTGCTCCAGTTCCTGCCGTTCTGCCATTCGGCGAAACCGTCTTTCTTCATGGGTTACCGAATGCACATACGTCAACTGCACTTGCATACGTGGTTCATCTTGCTGAACGGCGTACATATAGGCATACATCATGGCCTGCGCCCAGTGCACGGGAAGTCCTTCTCCCAGATCATCCAGATTGCCCGCAGTTGATTTGATCTCATCCACCGTCAACTGACCCTCCAACCGGATCAGGCCATCACATCGTCCCTCCACCACGTAGGTCAGATCCCCATGTTGAATCTCAGCTTCGAGCACAATTTCTTTCAGATCCTCTTCGGTGTACTCCTTCTGTACCCGCTGGTGAATTCGAGTCCCCTCTTGCATCGAGGCATTGGTCCGGAACCCTGGACGTATGCTGCCACTGCGGTACACATACTCCACCAAAGGTCTAACCGATATCCGAATTGTTGTTGTCATACGATCACCCGTTCTGTTTGTAGTGATTATACTTTATCATGAAAAGACGTACTCAAACCAGTTGACTCGCTGATTGGACTCGTACAATCCCATATGCTATCTTGAAATAGAATGTACTTAATGAGGAGGCAGCTTCTATGTATATCTATTTGGTTCCTTCACCGATTCCGGATGCACTTGCTGCGTACCCGCATCTAACTTTGCGAAGCGAAGAGCATGTGCGTCTGGCTATTGAATCCGCAGAACGCCTGATGAATATCGAGTCTGATGATAAAGTAGCCGCATATGAAGCTTTTGATGCCGCAGGCTCCTGGACTGGCGGTGGTTACGCTGTTCTGAACAATATCCCTGTCACAGAGGATGGTCGTAACGATTTCGAAGAACGGTTTAAGAACCGTGCCCGCAAGGTAGAAGACGAGCCTGGTTTTGTCGGTATTCGTGTGCTTCGCCCTCTCAAGGATGATACGTATGTTGTACTTACACTCTGGCAATCCGAAGAACATTTCAAAGGCTGGCAGGAATCCCAAGCCTATAGTCACGCTCACCGAAACCGCAGTACAAGCGAAGGGCTGACTGCACAGAAGCCCACCATGTTCCCCAGACCTTCTTACGTCACAACGTACACGATAGAATAACGGATTGGGTCACGCCTGGCTTTTATCGCAGTAGCGCCCATGTTTTTTCAAACCTCTTCCTGCATGGAAGAGGTTTTTTGCCGTCAATTATAGAAGGCTCTCATTTTTGACACAGCCATGTTGAGATAGGATAATACTTGTTAAATGAAACTTCGGAAGGGAAGGCGGTACCTTGTCACGCAGTTCACTCACCCGATTTCTAAGCGGACCTTTTATATTCTTTACCATTATCATGATGATCAAAAGTTCACTGGCCTGGATTGTTATCTTCGATGACATCCCTGTCTGGAAACCACTGCTGACCGAATTGCCGCTCATCTGGATCGGCTTCTGTCTAATTGAGTGGTTTGCTGCCAAGCGACGAATGTGGATGTACCTTGCCGTGGATCTGCTGCTTTCAGGGATTTTTTTTGCAGCCATCATGTACTACAAATACTATGGCGTAATCGTTAACTATCATGCGCTGGCACAGGTGAATCAGGTGACCTCAGTCAAGAGCAGTATGTTCTCTTTACTTGATCCCTATTATTTGTTTATTTTTGCAGACGTTCTGATCATTGGGGGGATACTCACTCGTCGTCGGATCAAGCTCGGGAGTACAGAACGCCCAAACCGTATTCCACTTGAACGACGTGCCAGAAGACGGGTCGCTTCGGTCATTCTGATCCTGTCCATGATCCTATGCATGCTTAACATCTATCCCAATCGGGCCAGCATGAGTGAGCTTACACAAGCAGAACAGATGGGCATCCTCGGTTACGAGGCGTATACCATCCTGGATCGACCTGATAAACCTGTGCCCATTGCTCAGATTGATCAGACTGACATCGACCAACTGAAGCAAACGACCGAACTTCCTGCAATTTTGGAGAAGGGTGCCGCGAGCGGACGCAATGTGATTATGCTCCAGTTGGAATCGTTTCAGAACTTTCTGATTGGATTAGAGGTAGATGGACAGGAGATCACGCCCAACCTGAATCAATTGGCTAGAAAGAGTCTGTATTTTCCGAACTTCTATCAGCAAGTGGGACAGGGAAATACATCGGATGCAGAATTTGTTGTGAACACATCGTTCTACACCCCACCGAACGGGGCAGCAACAACTGTATATGCAGATAAAGCTCTGCCGAGTCTACCCAAGTTGATGTCAGCAAACGGATATCAGACAGCCACATTCCATACAAATGATGTTCGTTTCTGGAATCGGGATCAGTTATACAAGGCACTAGGGTTCGACCAGTATTATGATATTGATTATTTCGGCACACAGGACTCTATCGCCTTTTCGGCCTCGGATGAAGTACTGTATTCCAAAACACTGGATAAGCTGGAATCCATGCAGTCTTCGGGCAATCCCTTCTATGCCCATATCATTTCTATGTCAGCTCACCACCCGTACACTTTGCCTAAAAACAAGGTAAAGCTGACGCTGCCAGAACGTTACAAGGATACGTTGCCCGGAAATTATCTGATATCACAGCATTATGCGGATCAGGCAGTTGGACAGTTGATTGCTGGATTGAAAGAACGGGGATTATGGGAAAATAGCTTGCTCGTCTTGTACGGGGATCACCTGGGGCTTCCCATCTACTCACTGGATCGGGATGACAAAGTCCTTATGAAAGAGTTGTATGGCCGGGAATACACATCAGCAGATATGATTAATATCCCACTCATGATCTCGGCTCCGGGCGTTACCCCGGGTGTACAACTGGAACAGATCGGAGGCCAGGTGGACATTCTGCCAACGATTGCGGGACTCACCGGAGTATCACTGAAGGACCAATTACACTTCGGACAGGATTTGCTTCGTGAAGGGGGAAATCTCCTACCCGAACGCTATTACCTTCCTTCCGGGTCGGTGCTAAACGATGCTTCTCTCTTCATTCCGGCAAAAGGATACGGGGACGGGACGCATTATTCCCTAGCTGATGCAGGCAGACAGGATGCTGGGCAACAACGGACAGGTGTTCCGTCAGACGAGACACCTCAGATTTCGGGAGATGAGGAATCTCCAACTATCGCCACACCCAATAACAGTGGGCTGTCTTCTTCACGGTTTATAACGAAGGATCAATATGATCGAGCATTGGATCTTGCACACTTGTCCAACAGTTATTTAAGCCAGTTACCGGACCGAAAGGCTGAACAATAATTGAATCTTTTCACTCGAACTCATCCATGCGGCGACCCTCCTCTTTAACATAGAGAGAACGGTCGCTATTTATTTTCAGAACCAGACTAGTGGCCTATCCATTCGTAAGCAGACCATCAAAGAGCCAGTTGCCTTCCTCAGAACGAATGAAATAGAAATCTAATGCACCGTTTCCATCAGACCATACTGTAGCCATATGTAAAATGACACGATCTGAATCCAGAGGATTAAATCCACGGTACTCCAAATTATTCAGGCTAACGTTTTGCAGAAAAGGGACTTCGTAATCCCCCTGTTCCAGTTTCGAAATAATGATATTGTTCTGCTGCGATATTTCTATGTTCGGAGAAGACACCGATTCAAGATATGTATAGTTATTGGATTGCATCGCCGCCATCAGTTTAAACGTTATGTTCAGCGTTTCTCTTAAACTTTCTATTTCTTCTTGCTCTGTTGCGTCTTTTTCATCTTTTCTCTTCTGGTTGTTACGTACCTGCTCCTTCAGCAGTTCATTTTCCTTTCGCATTTGTTCGGTATTTATGGCATCCTCACGTTCCCTCTCCTGTACATCTGGTAGTGAAGCATCGTCACTCGAACTGCAGGCTGTTAAAAATAAAGCGAGCATCCATATCAATAAGATTCTGCTTTTTCTCATCTAATCCCCTCCTTAATAAAAAGTGAATAATAGAAACACATGCCTTCCATATTTATGGTAACATATTCCAAACAAAAGAAAATACTATCGTGTTTATTCTGAAAAATAAACAAAAAAGACCCGAACCCTGTTAGTCCAGGCGCGGGTCTTTCATATGATTACAACGGCAGTAGCGCAACCGACTTGCGAGCAGTCAATTGTTCTACCATGGCAAGCCATTCTTGTGGTTTATTAGGAAGTACAGCATAATATCGATTCAGGAAATCAGCCACCAGACTTGCTGGCAGTTCACCAAGCGACTCATCACCTGGCATGAAGCACAGGTCCAATCCACCAACCGCTTCGCCATCCCCTTGCCAGGATGGATGAACATATGGGAAGTCCAGACGCTGGTATCCCAGATGGGACAATACTTCGCGACGCACATACGGGTCCATCGGCTTGATGCCGCCAAACTCGTGATCCTGACTCAGATAAGGGTTATAGATTTCGGCAAACATACCGAACAATTCTTTCCCGTTTGCTGCAGCCAGCTTTTGCAGATCACGCTTGCGGCGATTCGCCAGGAAACTGCCAATCCCCAGTCCTTCGCGCCCAATAATCGTAAAGTCCGTCATGGCTACGTTCCAGTCGTCGTAATAACGGTACTCCGTCGCGCCAACGACTTGTCCTTCATGTACAGCCACGAACACCCGAATACCCGGATCTTCCAGCGGTTCTTCCCACAGGGGGAAGTCGAGCACTTCCTCCCGCGGGAAAATTCCCTGCATTAGCTTGTGCATTTGGGCAAACAACGGATCTTTAATAGATGTAATACGCGTGAATTCCATAGATTAATGCCTCCTCGATCAATGATGTATTTCATTTGTTTTCTTTATCTGAACGGATTAAGCCACTCCATCAGGGCAGCATAATTACAGGATTCCTCATCGTCCAGATAGTCTGCGGTCACACCAACGGGCATGCGGCCACAGCGAAGCAGAAACGATATCACCGGGTCACGCCTCTCTCCTGCTGTTACCTGATCTAGATATTCCTGCGCAGACAGTTGGTCTGCAACCAGATGGTAACCGGGTATTCTACCAGCGCCTAGTAACCGATCCATACCCTGTGCAATCACAAGATGGTACATCGCCTGCATCATCAACTGAGCCAGTCCCCATTTGCGGTACTTTGGACGAACACAGAGATCAACAATATACAGCGTGTTGCCATCCGGCTGATGGTTACGAATATAACCGTCATCCGTTACTTCGGCCCAGGTATGACTTGCTGGATGTGCAGGGTCCCACTGCATCCGTAGCGAGGTCATTGAGCCAGCCAATTCTCCATCGACTTCAATACAGATGGCACCCTCCGGGTAATGCTGCACATGACTGGTGAGCTGCTCGTGACTCCAGAGCAGCTCTTCCGGATAAGGAGGAGGGAAACTCTCCGCCTGAATGCGAATGAGTTCCTCAAAGTCGGCTGCAATATAATTGCGAACGACTGCTTTTACCCTTTTACCATTCCGCTCCGGGTCGGTGATCAGCATTTCTTTCGTATACATGTTGCCGGTTCACTCCTTTCCACTGACAAATGAACTCCAAAACTCTGTTTTGCTTCGGTTTTAAACGTAGTTGCCTACGCCCAATCGGTATACAGATCGGTACGGCGGTCACGCCAGGTCGTTACCGATCCACGTTCGCGCACCTCATACAACAAGTCCAAATCCAGATCGGCGGTCACGATCATATCGTTGTTAATCTCACCCTCGGCCAGAATGCCACGTGGCGGGAATGGAATATCATTCGGCGTAATAATTGCAGCCTGTCCGTAGTTGGCCCGCATGAAATCAACGGTTGGCAAGTTACCCACTGTTCCTGTTAACACAACATACACCTGATTCTCCACCGCGCGGGCATGACTCGTATAACGCACACGGTAGAATCCGTGACGATCGTCCGTACAGGAAGGACAGAAAATCACATCAGCGCCTTTGGCTTTGGCCATCCGCACAATTTCCGGGAACTCAATATCGTAACAGGTCAGCATGGCAATGCGGCCTTTATCCGTGTCAAACACCTCAAGTCCATCTCCGGGAGCCATATTCCATTCCTGGACTTCGGTTGGTGTAATGTGAATCTTGTCCTGGCGAGCGATGCGACCATCTGGATAGAACATGTGGGCTGTATTATACAGCTTCCCTTCACGGCGAATGACGTGGGTTCCCCCGATGACGTGCATGCCATACTTGGCAGCAAGTGAAGTGAACAGTTGTTCATATTGTTCCGTATAGTTCGGCAGATCCTCAATCGTCAGTGCATTGCCTTGTTTGTCCCCAATGGACATTAACTGCGTTGTGAAAAATTCCGGGAACAGCACAAATTCGGTTCCGTATTCGCTTGCTGTCCGTATGTAATGCTCAGCCTGAGCGGCGAACTGCTCAAACGAGCTGATTGTGTGCAATTGGTATTGTACAGCGGATACCCGCAGTTTCATGTTCGTACACCTCCATCATGATTATGCTTCCATTGTAACAACGATCCGGGGTCAACAAAAGAGTATTTACACTGGGCACTACAATGACAGAATAACCTTCCGATCGCTTCCTTACTCACCCAGCATCGACTGTGTGAATCCAATCCACTCTCTCGTGGCAAAAGACAGATAACGATCCTTCCGCCAGATCATGCCGAGCTGCCATGGAATCACCGGTTCCACCACGGGTATAATACGTACGCGCATATGGTCCACCTCACGACAGATCGTCTCCGGCAGTAAGGCTACACCCAGATTGGCGGCAACCATCGCGCTGAGCAGATCCCACTGAGAGCTCTCATATACCACACGGGGCTGGAACCCCGCATGCTGGCAAGCCACAATAATCCGGTCATGCAATGCAAAATCCTCCCGGAACAGCACAAAGGCGTCGTTTTCCAGTTCATGCAGCGCGACCGACTCTTTCTCCGCAAGTGGATGTGAAGGGTGTACGAGCAGGTTCAGCTTCTCTTTCACAAACACAAAATGATCCAACAGTTCATCCACGGTTGGCAGTACGGCAACGCCAATATCCAGTGCACCGCTGATCACATCGGCCTCCACTTTTTTGGCGCCATCCTCAAACAGCTGAATGGTCACCTGCGGGTAGGCTTTGTGAAATTCACCAATGATCATGGGGAAAAAGCTTGATCCTACCATTGGCGGCAAGCCGATCCGCAGATGGCCTTTTTTCAAGTTCATCAGATCGTCCAATTCGGAGGACAGACTGCGGAATGATTTTTCAATCTCCAGTGCCTGCCGAAAAAAAACATGACCTGCATCGGTTAGTTCCACCTTTTTGCCATAACGATCCAGTAGCGTGATCCCCAATTCCTCTTCAAGACTCTTGACCGTCTTGCTGATCGTGGGCTGGGTGATATACAGGACTTCGGCGGCTTTTGTGAAGCTCTGCTGCCGGGCAACTTCCAGAAAATATTGCAAATGGCGGATATCCATCGGTTGATCCCCACCTCTCATAGATAAATGGAATAGTAAACATTCTTAATATGCATTTTACTCATGAAAGAATGCCATGTAAAATTTGTGATATCAAATGAAACATTTTCAAAAAAAATTAAACGATTACGTTGATTATATAAGGAGGGATTGAAGTGAAAAAATGGGGCCTTGGTATTGCACAGGTTGCGCTCTTAATGGTTTTTTCACTGCTTATGGACCTGCTGGCCCGTACTCTCCATCTTCCTGTACCCGGTTCAATACTCGGTATGGTTGTGTTATTCATTCTGCTTCAGACTCGTGTCGTGAAGCTGCGTTGGATTGAAGTTGGAGCTGCCTGGCTGCTCGGTGAACTATTGTTATTTTTTATCCCGTCAGCCGTTGGCATCATGAACTATATGCCCATGCTGGAGCATGACGGATTGCAGATTTTATTCATCGTACTGCTTAGTACATTCCTGGTCATGTCCTGCACAGGCCTGGTTGCTACACGAATTGCCAAACGAAAGGAGCGTCACACCGGATGATTGGATTTCTCTGCCTGCTGTTAACCGTCGGTATCTATGGGGTCGCCAAACGAATGTATCGTAATCTGCCGAAAGTGTACCTGTCTCCGTTGCTCATTACGCCACTGCTTGTCGTTGGCATATTACTTGCAACCGGAACGGATTATGCCACGTATAGCAGTGGCGGCAAATGGCTGAGTCTGCTTCTTCAACCGGCCACCGTGGCTTTTGCCGTTCCGCTCTATACCTTTTTCCATGTACTCAAAAAACATATTTCCGAGATTGTCTTCAGTGTCATGACCGGTTCAGTCGTTGCCGTACTCTCTTCTGCCCTGCTCGCCAAATGGTTGCGTCTGGATTCCGGTCTCATTCATAGTCTGATCCCAAGATCGATTACCACCCCAATTGCCATGAACGTATCCGCCACCATCGGTGGCATACCCGCAGTGACAGCTGTTTTTGTTATTATGACTGGTCTGCTCGGAGTGATTATGGGCCCTTCTATTGTCAAAATGCTGCGCATCGATGGGGAGATTGCACGAGGCACACTGTTTGGAACCGGTGCCCATGGCACAGGGACATCCAAGGCGTTTGAATTGAGTTCCCTGACCGGTACCATCTCCAGCATCTCCATGGTGCTCGCTGCATTGTTCACTTTAGCCGTTGCACCCGTCCTTTCCAAACTTATTTTTCCATAATAGATGGCATTATCCCACTTTTTTGAAATATTATTGTTGTATTAAAGCCCTTTCTTCCTTACAATAAGGACAGGTTTTTAATTGTGAATATTGCGGGGGAGATGCGATGAAAAGAACCGGAATGAAGAGATCTCTGGACCGTCTTGGACGAATTGTCCTTCCCAAAGAAATGCGGGATACGATGGAAATCCATATCGGCGATCCGCTTGAGTTTTTCATTGAAGGGAAAGAGTTGATTTTAAGAAAGTACAAATCAACATTATGTATTTTTTGCGGTGATGTAGATACGGAAATGTATTTCAAAGAACAATTCATCTGCCGGACTTGTGCAATTCAATTAAAACACCCGGATGACTCTCCCGACTGGTTCGTACCTCAGAACAAACAGGCTCCTGCACCCGTGGAGCGTCCTGCTTCCAAATCCGCCCCAGTCTCATCTCCCGCTAGGGAAGAAGGGACCACAGCTGACAACCAAGAATACCCGGACCTGCGGCCAAAGACGGCACGCATGCTGCAACAGATGAAAGAAATTGTTGAACAGAATCCCGGTTTGGCTCAACAGCAAATTGCGGAAAAGCTTGGCATCAGCCAAGGACGCGTCTCTCAATTAAAAAAGTTACTATAATCAAAATGGCATTCGATCATTTATAGTCAGAAGACCTTCCGATCAGGAAGTCCCGCTGCAAGAGAACCCGTTGTTTTTCGTGGGTTCTTCTTTTTTTATTCAACTTGTAATGGAAAGGAGTTCTATGGATAAAATTCTGTATTTATCACAATTCGACCTCATGTCCTCCTTATCCGAGGCAGACCTGATTGAAATGGATGGGATGACCTCTATCACGACCATACCCAAAAACAGACAGATCCAGACACCGGATACGTTTACAGAAGGTTTCTATTTTGTAAAACGGGGAAAGGTTCGTTTATATACATTAAATCCGGAGGGCAAACAGTTCACTCTCGATATGTTGACGGAAGGTAACGTGTTTGGAGAAATGAACGGAATCTCACTCGGAACACGCGCCGTTTATATCGAAACGATGGAGGAGTGTGATATTTGCCTGATGAACAAACAACGTTTTGAACAGTTTCTGATTGAACATCCACAATTTATGATGAGACTGATGAACGTACTAAGCGAGCGGATCAAGCAAATGAGTGAGTTGACACAGACGCTCGCACTAGGAAACCTGCATGAAAAGGTGCTACATAATCTCTTCCGCCTGGCTGAACAGATGGGATGGATCGAAGAAGATGAGTTCTGCAAGATTCAACTCGCACTTACCCATCAGGAGATTGCCTGGATGGCGGGGGCTACACGGGAATCGGTTACGATTGTCATGCAAGACTTGGCAAAAGCAGGTCGTATTCGTACCGGATTCAAATCAGTCTCCCTTCATCGTGACGAAATCGCTACCCTTCGGAAAATCACTGCCCACTTGTAAGATGCCTTACATCCCCTTTCTCCAGCAAGTTGTACTGTATAACTCATGATGCTATACATCTAAGGAGGAATATACTGTTGAATGCTAAGCCAGATCTATTTATCCCTGAAGACGTTTTTCTTCGCAAAGGTGCCCGTAGAGCAACGGAGATCCCTGAGCATATCCGCAATTGGCTGCAAGCAGGACATATCGAATCAGTCAATCTGACCGAATGGCTGGCTGTAGATCATGTTTCTCTTTTTCAGAAGGTTACCCATGAATGGGGAATGGATACCGAAACCAGAGCAATTACAGAGCAGTTAACACAGATGGATGAGCAGCGAATCATGAAAATCATCCCGGCCATAGCCATGCAATGGCTTGATCTGTTGAATCGTCTAACCATGAATGAACAAACGGATCTCTTTCGTTCCATTGCAGAGCATCGTTCAGACAGTGTTCGCTGCTGGGCGGCTTATATCATTGGGCTGAATTCTGGTCTGAACCTGACTGAAAAGTTGAAGCATATTCGGCCCTTTGGAGCAGATCATCACTTTGGTGTAAGAGAAATCGCCTGGATGGCTGTACGGGAGTCCATCTCTGCCGAATTATCCTTAGCCCTGCAGCAGTTAATCCCATGGAGCGTTGACCCTGATCCACTGATCCGTCGCTTTGCCATAGAATCAATCAGACCTCGTGGCGTCTGGACCAAGCATATTCAGGAGTTAAAAGAAAATCCGGCCATGGCCCTTCCCTTGCTTGACGCGGTGAAATCCGATGCCCATAAGTATGTACAGGATTCGGTAAGTAACTGGCTGAACGACGCCAGCAAGACCAATCCAGAGTGGGTGCGGCAGGTCTGTGCCACTTGGACTCAGCAGTCGGATACACAATATACGCGGCGAATCGTTAGACGTGCCACGCGAAGTCTTACATAAAAAAAGATGACCACCGCTTACTGGCAGTGGTCATCTTCTGCATAGGCATCCGCGTTTACATTCCTTTTGACAGGACTACCTTTTCCTCGGTAAATAGCCCCATAACGTTCCCTCTTATCTTTAACTTACGCCTGAATCGCGTCCATCTGGCCTTCTTCTTCCGCTTCCAATCTGCGCATGCCTACCACCAGAACAATGATGTTAGCTACCAACAACACAGCCGGGAACGGAACAGCAGCGTATTGTGCATAGATCAGATGACTTCCCACGGCCCCAATCAGAATGAATGTCAGTATGCCTGAAGCCAGGATGCGAGTACGTGGAATCAGCAATCCTACTGCACTAAGCAACTCCGCAGCCCCGAGCAAATACATCGTCCATGTCGGATAAGAGAAACTTTCGAATGTCTGAATCATCATGTCTGCCCCACTAATCTTGTTAAACCCTGTCATGACGAAAACACCTGCTAACACAACCAGAAAAACGTAACCCAAAATCTTGTTCATGTGTATATCCTCCTGCAAGAAATTATATGTTCCTACTATGTAATGATTATTTTTGCTGCACATTGTAAAAAAAGAATCTATGTAAAAGTTCCCAAAGGTCACTCTGTTTTCAACCGTTCTGCCCAGTTCAATTTTCAGAATAGTACGCGTTCATATTATACGTATTATTTATCACCAACTTACTTTTGTGAAGTTAGTATATAATAATAATATAATTTCTTCAAGTAATTTTTCACTGTATGATGTATAATACATACAAAAGGTATGTTACAGTATATTTTGTAGTAACCCTCATTTACTTGGATGTCCTATATTCTTAAAGCGGCAGAAACCATGTCCTTTCATATACAACCTGCGAAGAAAATAATCATGAATCGAGGTGAACACGTTGAAGCTAAAAAAAGTAAAAGCACCAAGTCCCTGTATGATCACTCAAGCCATAGACATCATAGGAAAGAAGTGGGTACTGTTAATCATGTACCAACTGTTGTCCGGACCCAAGCGGTTTACGGAGCTTGAAGCAGAGATGGCGATCAGTGGACGACTTTTATCGGAGCGATTGAAGGAAATGGAGACGGAAGGTATCGTAACCCGACACATGTTTCCCGAGATACCTCCCCGTGTAGAGTATGAATTAACACCTAAAGGCAGAGCCATTGAACCTGTCATTGATCAGATCTACAGCTGGTCTTCCGACTGGTTGAAACAGCAGAAATCCGAGTAGTTGAATTGCTGCTTAATAATCTCAACACAAATACGCCTGAATCAGGCTGATCTGCGGATCATTCCCTGATTCAGGCGTATTTATATTACGTTCAACTTTTATTAATGAGAGAGATGTTTTGAAGGCTGAAGCTGTACCGGCAGACCGGAATCTGCCGATGCCAAGGCCGCCGTTGTAATCTCCTGTGTACGGCAGGCATCCGCATAATCGGACAGAATTCGTGAACGGTCTCCCGTACGCAGGGCGTGAATGAACGCTTCATTCTCACGCTCGTATGGATTATGTCCTGCCGGAATCTCCAGACCTGCCATCGCATGTTTTGCCGCACTTGGCAGAAGCAAACGTTCTGGCGTCCAATCCCACACGCCTGCATCCGTGTAGAACTGGAGCCCTGCGCCGCCCTCTCCGTCTGGCAACAGACATGTATTGGCGATACTGGCAATCGCTCCACTTTCCAGCTTGAGCGTCACATTCGCCACATCTGCTACGGTCACATGCTCATGCTTCTCATGCATGCTTCGCTGAGCTGCTACAGCATATACCTCCGTAACTTCTCCTGCACAATACCGAAGCAAGTCTACAATATGTGTAGTCTGCTCTACGAATTGTCCTCCTGAACCGTCCTGACGCCGCCACCAGGCGACCCCTGGCATTCCGCCCATCCAGCGGCCAAGAGCCATGCCGACCGTCTGTTCTTTCATCGATTGCTGCAGGACCTGCGCGGCCTCCTGATAACGGAAATGGTATCCTACAGAGGTTAACAATCCGCTCTTTTGCACCTGATCCAATACCTGACGCGGAACATCCATTCCGGTGCTCAAAGGTTTCTCCACCAGGAATGGAATACCGCGGCGGATTAATTCGGACTCAATCGACCCGTGAGACATCGGAGGCACACAGATATACACCGCATCCAGCTTCTCACCATCCAGCATATGTTCAAGTTCCCCGTAACCAACTGCATCATAAACGGAGGCCATGGCCTCTGCCTTTTCGAGCGATGTTCCACAGACACTCGCAACACGAACACCTTCCATCCGTGCGAGAATATCCGCGTGTACCTTACTGAACCAGCCTGTTCCAATGATTCCGATCTGTAATGTCATGGATGTAATCCCCTCTCTATGTTACACGCTTACATGTTCCATTCGACTCTTGACCTTGAAATCCTGCCTTAGATTTTGCCGGATGCTTCCAGCAACAGCTGATCCAGTTCCTGTGTATGTTTAACCTCTTCCTCTTCCGACCAGTTCAAACGACCTGCCATATACGAGATAACCGCTGTTTTATAGCGACGAACTTCATCAATACGGAAGAATAAATCACCTGTTCTTCGTACCAAAAAGTCAGACGGGGTTACAGCCATCTCTTCATCAATCGCGTAAAGCAGCATCAGCAATAGCTCCTGTGGCATGCCATGAAGCTCGGACTTGGTGCGTGGATCGGGCATTCGCTCATACAGTGCCTCCACATTGGAACCATACGTGCGAACCAGCCGCTCCGCAGCAGGTCGGGCAAGCCCGAGGGCAACACCGTCCTTGATCTTGCGCTCCGCATACGATACAAATCCAGCCGATCCCCCTACATCACCGCCGGAGATGGGCATCTTCTTCGTTACACAAGGGCCTATGGAATGCCCACTCTCCTGCTCCATCTGGCGTGCGACCAGATCAACAACCATCTCGGCCATTTTACGGTATCCGGTTAACTTGCCCCCGGCAATCGTAATCAGATTGGAATCGGATACCCAGACTTCATCTTTACGTGAAATTTCGGAAGGATTCTTGCCTTCCTCATGAATGAGTGGACGTACACCCGCCCATCCGGATTCCACGTCCTCGGTACCAATGTGTACATCTGGAAACATGCCGTTGACTGCATCGATCACATAATCGCGATCTGAGTCAGAAATTTGCGGGTGTGCAGGATCATCCTGATATACAGTGTCGGTTGTTCCTACATAGGTTTTGCCATCACGTGGGACAGCGAATACCATTCGACCATCTGGTGTATCAAAATAGACAGCCTGCCTCAATGGGAATCGTTCACCATCAAAGACCAAATGAATGCCTTTGGTCATCTGTAGCGTTTTCCCCTTGCGCGAACCATCCAATTCCCGCAGCCCATCCACCCAGGGGCCGGAAGCGTTGATCACCTTGCTTGCTTTTAGCGTATATATCTGCCCATCGATCTGATCCCTAGCTTCAATACCTGTAATCTTGCCATTCTCCTTCAGGAAATCCTTCGCCTTGACGTAGTTCACTGCCTGTGCCCCACGTTTGACAGCTTCTTTCATAACTTCTATGGTGAGCCTGGCATCATCAGTCCGGTACTCCACATAGAGTCCACCACCCAACAACCCCTGTTTGCGTAATAAAGGTTCACTGTCTGACACCGCTCCAGCATTCAACATTTGGCGCCGTTCACTGCGCTTCACCCCGGCGAGCCGATCATACACCATCAGTCCAATGGATGTGCTGAAGCGGCCGAACGTGCCAGCCGTATAGATCGGTAACAACATCGGTTCCGGTGTGGTCACATGTGGCCCATTTTCATAAACTACAGCCCGCTCCCGTCCTACCTCAGCAACCATCTTCACTTCATATTGCTTCAAATATCGTAATCCGCCATGGACAAGCTTGGTCGAACGACTGGATGTACCTGCTGCAAAATCCTGCATTTCTACAAGCGCCGTCTTCAATCCACGGGAAGCTGCGTCCA
This sequence comes from Paenibacillus sp. FSL K6-4396, assembly GCF_038002525.1. Taxonomy (NCBI): domain Bacteria; kingdom Bacillati; phylum Bacillota; class Bacilli; order Caryophanales; family Paenibacillaceae; genus Paenibacillus; species Paenibacillus sp. FSL K6-4396. Next base: position 6,701,953 of record NZ_JBBOCR010000001.1, read on the forward strand.
ATGCAATCCCTGCGCCTGTAATTCCACCACCAATAATTAATACGTCAAAATGTACATTCGCCATGTTTTGCAAATATTCGGTCCGGTATGCTGACGAGAACGTTTCTGTCATTCTTGAACCTCCTATTGATTTTCTCGATTTTTCCGTAAAGAAAACAAAAAAAGGACCACGTCATTCGCTCAGCAATTGCTGAGCGGCACGTGGTCCCTCCCGATCTCCAGACATCATTTTTTTAACTTGTGCCTTTATCCTATCACAGATTTTTCACGGCGTGAAGTCCTGAAATGACACATTATTCAAAAAAAATTCAAAAAGTTGTTCTGCCAAAGGATGGAATTTCAAATGAATCCACTAACCTTGTTTTTTTCCTTATAGTGGGTATACATTTTGCCTTCTCCAGGAAGAATAACCCTGTAAATCATGCATCATTTTCCACCAGTAAATATCATTTATAACATATGTTTAGTTAAAAAGTACAAATACCCACACCAAGAAATATTCATTTCATTTCTTTTATTTAAAAGCCATTGCTGCGTTCACTGCACGTTTCCAGCCTGCATACAGTTCTGTCCGTTGTTGCTCCGCCATAACAGGCTGGAAGACACGCTCCGTATTTTCATGATCCGTCAATTCATCCGCACTCGTCCAATATCCAACCGCCAATCCTGCCAGATAAGCCGCACCCAATGCAGTCGTTTCATTCACCGTTGGGCGTTCGACAGGAATGCCCAGAATATCACTCTGGAATTGCATGAGAAAATCATTCGCCGCCGCTCCTCCATCCACACGCAGAGCATGCACGGGAATACCCGAGTCGGATTCCATGGCCTCCAGTACATCTTTGGTCTGATACGCCAACGCCTCAAGCGTAGCACGGATAAAGTGTTCCTTCGTCGTACCTCGGGTCAGGCCAAACACCGCACCCTTAACCTCACTATCCCAATATGGACTGCCCAGTCCCACAAAGGCAGGTACCATATAAACGCCATCTGTGGAAGGCACACGTGAGGCGTAATCCTCGCTGTCTTTTGAAGAGCGAAGCATTCTTAATCCGTCACGCAGCCACTGAACCGCTGAACCTGCAACAAAAATGCTGCCTTCGAGCGCATATTCAACCTTGCCATTCATCCCCCAGGCAATCGTCGTAATCAGTCCGTGATTGGATTGTACCGGGTTCTCTCCCGTATTCATAAGCATGAAACAACCGGTACCATATGTATTTTTCATACTGCCCTTGGTGTAACAGCCCTGACCAAACATCGCTGCCTGTTGATCTCCTGCTGCTCCCGCGATCGGAATCCGATGACCGAAGAAATGATAATCTGTTGTGTGTGCATACACCTCGGATGAACCCCGTACCTCTGGCAGCATGGCCTTAGGAATGTCGAGGATAGCCAACAATTCGTCATCCCATTGCAGATCATAGATGTTATAGATCAAGGTACGTGAGGCATTGGATATATCCGTGACATGTGTACCCCCGCTCAGTTTCCAGATTAACCAGCTATCAATCGTGCCAAAGAGCAATTCACCCTTCTCGGCCCGCTCCCGGGCACCAGGGACATGATCCAGAATCCACTTCACCTTTGTTCCCGAGAAGTAGGGATCGATCAGTAATCCTGTTTTACGGCGGAAAAGGTCCCCGAGACCCTGCGTCTTCAATTCTTCACAGATACCTGCGGTCTGTCTGGATTGCCATACCACTGCATTATAGATGGGTCTGCCTGTTTCTTTGTCCCATACCACAACGGTCTCACGTTGATTCGTAATTCCAATTCCGGCAATCTGAACAGGTTTGATTCCGCTCTCTGCCAGACATGAAGCCATCACGGCAAGAATGGAACTCCAGATTTCGTTGGCATTCTGCTCTACCCAGCCCGGTTTGGGGAAATACTGGGGGAATTCCTGCTGTGCAATGTGCACAATCTCTCCGCCACGGTTAAACAGAATAGCTCGGGAGCTTGTCGTTCCCTGATCCAGAGCCAATATATATTTTTCCATACAGCCAACCTCCTGTTGTGGGTTATTTTTAATTTGTAAGCGATTTCTCAAAATGTCGGATCAGCTCTGCGTTGGATGTGGTCACTGCCGTAGCCCCGACGCCAAGCGCAAGTTCAACCTCTTCAGGTGAGCGGATCAATCCCCCCGCAATAATGGGTATCCCTGTACACACAGATACTTCCGCAATAATATGCGGAATGACGCCAGGTAATACTTCAATGTAATCAGGTTGGGTTTTGGCCAGCAACAGATAACTTTTCTCCAGTGCATGGGTATCCAGCAGAAACACACGCTGAATGGCTGTGATGCCTTTCTGCTTCGCCTTCTGGATGACACTTGCCCTAGTCGAAATCAGTCCTGCCGGGCGAATGTGCTGACACAGATACTCTGCCGCGTACTCATCGTTTTTTAATCCCTGTACCAGATCTGCATGCAAAAGTATCTTTTTGTCATACCGCCGCGCCTCATCCATTACACTCTGAAGCTGTGCAATATGCGTTTCCAGCATCACCCCATAGGTATAAGGGCCTTCAATGATCGCTTCAAACTGCTTCATGCTCTTCGCAGCCGGCAATATACGTTGTCCCTCAAATGGCACCTTGGTTCCTCCCGCATTCATCAGATGACTATATTGTATAATCCGCACTGTCGGAACGGCAAGCCATTCCATGAATCAGGGAAACCTGATCGCTACCCTGTCATCCATGCAAAAAAGCCGCTGTATACTTCTCCATAGCGGAGAGTAAAACAACGGCTAATCAGCTAATCGTATATGTTCAATGAATAAAGATTAAGCCTGCGCATGCGGAAGCAGCGTCTCTGCCCCAGCCCAGCCATCACTTTCCGCCAAGTGACCAGAACGGTTCACTTTCGTTTGCAGATATTTCTCGTTGAATGCAGAGCGATCTCCCCACAGTGGGACACGTCCGCCCACATTCAATCCTGCTTCCTGCAAAGCAGCCAGCTTCCGTGGATTGTTCGTGATCAATGTAACCGGTGCGGAGCGAAGTGCACGCAGCACAGAAATCGCATCGTCATAATTACGAGCATCGTCCGTGAATCCGAGCTGCAAGTTCGCATCTACCGTGTCCAGACCTTCTTCTTGCAAAATGTACGCCATGGCTTTGCTGAACAGACCGATGCCACGGCCTTCATGATTCGCAAGATAGAACAGTGCACCCGCTCCGTGAGCGGCGATCATTTTCATGGATTGCTCCAATTGGAAGCCACAATCACAACGCTTGCTGCCAAAGATGTCGCCTGTATGACAGATGCTATGCATCCGGATCAGCGCTTCTTGTGCTTCAGCAAAGTCACCGTACACCAGAACACTGGATTGTTGACGCTCTGCTAGTTCAGCCTCAGCAAGGGATTCGATTAACTCGCCGCTCTCCATCGCTTTGTCCGATTTCATCCAGCTGTACCACTGGAATGTCTTGGTCTCCCCATCGAGGTTAACCGGAAGCTTGATTGGTCCCACCAGGTATATAAACTCTTTTCCACTCGGAAAAGTCTGAATTTTAGGGGCAAGCAGTTGAATAATATGTGAATTGATCATTGTCGTTCCTCCTGTTTAGGCCAACTTGTATGTTGATTGATTCGCATCCAGCGTGAAATTGGATCACTTGGATGTTATATAGTACGCATCTATATTATTCTCATCATCATTAGTTACTTTATGTAAGTTAGTTTAGAATAAAAATTATAATGTGTCAAGTAACTTTTATTTTTAAAGTAACTACCCAATTTATGTTACGCAACGGACACAAATATGTGTTTCATTTCAGGAATATTGGGTATGAGTTTATAAACTGCTCATACACTAATGTTGTAGTCCAAAGCACTTCATGCCTCGAACTTAACGATGAGGGGGTAATGCACATGATCCGCCGGAAAAGAACATGCTGGACAGCCATACTGATGGTCTGCGTCCTGCTCATAAGCGGATGCTCCATCTGGCCCGGACAGGACGATTCAGCGAACAACAAAAAGGTAACGCTTACATTATGGTACTGGAACCGTTCCATCGATGATAAGTTGATTGCCAGGGCTAAGGAAAAGTTCCCCAACATTGAACTGACAGCTCAGAAAATCGGCGGTGATTTCAAAGCAAAGCTCAAAACAACACTCGCTGCACGCTCAGGTGAACCAGACATTGTGGCATTGAACGACTGGATCATGGAGCTATTCCCCAGTGAGGACCGTTTCTATAATCTGTATGATCTCGGTGCAGGCGATATTGAAGACCAGTATCTGCCGTGGAAATGGAAGCAAGGCGTTACGCCAAGCGGACAGATGATCGGGTTCCCGATGGATACGGGACCAACAGCTCTCTTCTATCGTGAAGATCTCTTCAAGGAGGCAGGATTGCCATCTGATCCCGAGGACGTTACACGTCAGATTAACAGCTGGGATGCATATGCCGCTGCCGGAGAACAGATCAAGGAGAAATTCGGAGGCAAGGTATTTCTGACCGATAACATTGGAAGCGTTTACAACCAAGTGTTGTCACAAGGCGCTGAACGTTATTTCCGTCCAGATGGTTCATTCATCGGCATGGATTCTGCTCTGGTGCGAACAAGCTGGGATACATCCATAGCTTTCAAAGAGAAGGGACTGCTTGCCAATGCAGACGGCTGGACTCCAGGCTGGAACGCAGCGATGAATAACGGTGAAGTCGCCTCGTTCGTGGGTGCTGTCTGGATGAAGCAAGTGCTTCAGGAAGCTGCACCGGATACATCCGGGAAGTGGCGGGTAGCTCGGGCTCCGGGAGGGGATGGCAACAACGGGGGATCATTCCTGTCTATCCTGAAGTCGAGTGAACATCCTCAGGAAGCCTTTGAACTGGTTCAATGGCTGCAAAGTCCCGAAAATCAGCTGGAGCAATACCAGACATTGAACCTGTTCCCTTCCGCACCAGGTGTGTTTGATGACCCTGCTATGAAAGAAAAAGAACCTTTCTTCGGCGGACAGGCGACGGGGCCTGTATTTGCCGAATCGGCACAGGAGGTGCCGGATGCTTTTTTTGGCGAAAGATACCCCTCCGTACACAACATTATCACCCGACGGCTGAATGATGTGGCGAAGCAAAATGCCGATCCACAGCAGGTCTGGACAGATACGGTACACCGCGTCGAGCGGGAATTGCAGCGTTAACCTGAAGAACGTGTGGTTTCGTTATCCGCAAAGGAGGAATTCATATGGCTGTAACTGAACCTCGTCTTACTCCCGATCCCGGAAATGCAAGACCTGATCTGGATCGGCAGAAGTCACTATGGGCGAGAATGTGGGAGCATCGTGCACTTTATGTTGCAATATCGCCGTTTTATATTCTGTTTGCGGTATTTGGCCTGTTCCCGATTGGATTCTCACTCTATCTGGCTTTTCATAAATGGGATGGCATCGGTGTCATGACGTACAACGGGTTCAACAACTTCAAATACATGCTGACCGATGCCGAGTTCTGGCAAGCCGTGGGCAACACGTTCATGATCTGGATCTATTCGACGATTCCGATGCTCTTCTTCGCCCTGATTATTGCCTTTCTGCTGCATGCACCCTTTGTGAAGTTCCGTACATTATTTCGGGTCGGTTATTTCCTGCCAAACGTCACGTCCATCGTAGCGGTAGCCATTATCTTCGGTGCTTTATTTGCCAACAATTATGGCTTTCTCAATTATCTGTTGCAGTCGGTCGGGCTACCTGTTGTGGAATGGCTTAATGCACCATGGGGCATCAAAGTTGCAATCTCCTCCATGGTGGTCTGGCGCTGGACCGGATATAACGCTGTCATCTATCTGGCCGGGCTACAAAGTATCCCGCAGACATTATACGAAGCGGCCAAGATTGACGGCGCATCAGCGATACAGTCCTTTTTCCGAATTACGATTCCGATGCTGCGCCCTGTAATCCTGTTTACGGTCATTACATCAACGATAGGCGGAATGCAGCTGTTCACCGAGCCGCAAGTATTGGTAGGTAATGATGGCGGCGCTGGTGCAGCAGGCATGACGATTGTATTGTACCTCTACCGTGAATCCTTCATTAACAATTACTTCGGCTATGGCGCTGCCGTTGGTTGGGGCATGTTCCTCATTATCGCCCTGTTCTCGATTGTGAACTGGAAGCTTGTTCAAGGCAAATCATCCTGATGTGATAAGGGGGAGCGCTCATGGCGACCAAACACCTCAAATCGCTGGTGTTGTATACCGGTCTTATCGGGGGCATGCTCATATCCATATTCCCGTTCTATTGGCTGATTGTAATGTCTACCCGGACAACGTCCGATATCTACAAGTTCCCACCGCAGCTCTGGTTCGGGGGTGAGCTATGGAATAATATTACGCGGGTATTGCAGCAAATTGATTTCTGGGGCGCCTTTCTGAATACGTTGTTTGTGTCGGGCCTCGTGACCATACTTGTACTGTTTTTTGACTCACTGGCGGGGTTTGCGTTTGCGAAGTTTGAATTTCCCGGCAAAAAATGGCTCTTCATCCTGCTGCTCGCGACCATGATGGTACCTTCCCAGCTGTCGCTGGTGCCTTCCTTCGTACTGATGGCAACGTTCGGTTGGGTCGGTTCCTTCAAAGCCCTCATTATTCCCGGCATGGTGAACGCCTTCGGCATCTTCTGGATTCGCCAGTATGCGACAGAGTCGATTCCAAACGATCTGCTGGATGCAGGCCGCATCGACGGCTGTAATTTCTTCCGGCTCTATTGGAACGTAGCGCTGCCAATTCTGCGACCTGCCTTTGCTTTCCTCGGCGCGTTCACTTTTATCGGCGTATGGAATGATTATCTGTGGCCTTTGATCGTCCTGACGGATGAACGCAAATATACGTTGCAGATTGCGTTGTCTCAATTGAACGGGTTGTATAACACAGACTATGCCATGGTTATCGCGGGTACGTTGCTTGCCGTCATTCCACTCATCGTTATGTTCCTGTTCATCAGCCGCCAGTTTATTTCGGATATTGCCGCAGGAGCGGTGAAGGATTAAGGATGATGTAATCGAGATCGACGTAATCTGCTCCATTTTGATCCATCCCTCAAGTCTGATATTCTTAACTATAGATGAAATAACAGATGTCATATAAGTTGGATGAATAGCGTCACGTGCACGAAGGGAACAGAAAGGGCCTGAAGAAATGGAATTAAAAGCTTTCTGAAGGAAAGCTACTTCGAAAGCATATACTTCGCATTTACGCGATCGGAAGGCTTTTTGTACCCGAAGTGTTAACGTGTAACAGCATTCTTTCACTTATATATTTAAGAAAGAGGGATGACAAAATGGCTTCTTCACCCTATATGATCGGCGTAGATATCGGCACGACCTCCACCAAGGCCGTCTTGTTCGAACAGAACGGAACCATTGTGGCTCAAGGCAGTGCCGATTATCCGCTGCACACCCCCACACCTGCGATTGCGGAGCAGGATGCGGAAGATATTTTCAAAGCAGTCATCGAATCCGTTAAACAGGCCACGTCCAAAGCGGGAGTGAAGCCAGAGGACATCCTGTTTGTATCCTTCAGTTCAGCCATGCACAGTATTCTGCCAGTCGATCAACACGGCAAACCGCTGATGCGAGCCATGACATGGGCAGATAATCGCAGTGCCGAGTGGACCGAAGCACTCAAATCCGAGATGAATGGCCACGAAATCTATCTGAGAACAGGTACGCCCATTCATCCGATGTCCCCACTCACCAAGATCATGTGGCTCACTCGGGATCAACCGGAACTGTTCAGACAGACGTACAAATTCATATCCATGAAAGAATATGTGTTCTATAAATTATTTTCTGAATACGTCATTGACCACTCGATGGCCTCCGCCACCGGACTCATGAATCTGGAGAAACTCGACTGGGATGCAGAAGCGCTGCATGTGGCGGGCATTACGCCGGAACACCTGTCCCAATTGGTCCCAACCACACATGTGCTGAAACATGGATTGAACCCGGAGTACGCCAAGGAGATGGGCATTGCGGTCACCACACCGTTTGTCATCGGGGCCAGTGATGGCGTACTCTCCAATCTGGGCGTTAACGCCATTGATCCGGGCGTCGTGGCCGTGACCATTGGTACCAGTGGAGCGATTCGCACAGTCGTAGATAAACCGGTGACCGATCCAAAAGGACGCTTCTTCTGTTATGCGCTCACGGAGGATGCCTGGGTCATTGGCGGACCAGTCAATAACGGCGGTGTTATTTTCCGCTGGATTCGGGACGAGTTTGCGGCTTCCGAGGTGGAGACTGCGAAAAGACTTGGTATCGATCCGTATGAGGTGCTCACTCGTGTTGCCGAAAATGTACCTCCGGGTTCGGAGGGTCTCTTGTTCCATCCGTACATGACAGGTGAGCGGGCTCCGCTCTGGAATCCGAACGCACGCGGCTCGTTTTTTGGCCTGACGCTGCATCATAAGAAAGAACATATGATTCGCGCTGCCCTCGAAGGTGTGTTGTTTAACCTGTACACGGTCATGCTGGCGATTGAAGAAAAGATCGGTCGTCCAAAAAAAATTCAGGCAACTGGCGGCTTCGCCCGCTCTGAGTTGTGGCGCCAGATGATGGCCGATATTTTCGATCAGGATGTCATCATCCCCGAAAGTATCGAAAGCTCCTGCCTCGGCGCAGCCGTACTGGGCTTGTATGCTCTGGGCCGCATCGATTCCCTAAGTGCCGTCTCCGGCATGATCGGATCAACGCACCGGCACCAGCCTGACCCGGACAGTGTCCGTGTTTATCGGGAGTTGCTGCCCATCTTCATCCGCATCTCCCGCAAATTCGAAGAAGAGTATGCGGATATCGCTGCTTTTCAGAATAAGACGATGCAGGGGTAGGGAAGGCGTGGGATGTTACACGTCGGAGATTCAAAACGTTGAACATGGAATACGCTAACGAATCGTAGACGTCTTATTTGAAACTTTTAGCATGTTTTCAAAATCTAACGAACCTGAGCCACCTAATATCGGATTACATGGGCACAAAACTGCAAAATATCTGAACATGTAGCCTTTTAACGTGTCTGTGTTTCGTTAGAATCTTGAATTCACGAAATACCTTCCAATAGCGTGCGTCTGGTCCGTTAAAAGTGACCAAACAACGTTAATACAAAGGAAATCACCATCTCCTAAGCTACATCCGGCTCAGATTAACATTCGACTCTAACGACTAGTTTTATACACGTTTACGAGGACCCTCCCGCCATGTTTTGGACATGCGGGAGGGTCTTTTTCATTTACAAATCAGATCTTCACAGACTGTTTTTGTGTACCAATTATCTTGAGGAAATTGCGCTATTCGATAAATGAATCCCCCCACCTCAGCGCCTTTCAAACTAGCTAAATATACACAAAAAAGCCACACAGCTTAAAGACTGTGGAGCTTCGTTTCTAACCATTTCAATTTCTCATATTTACACTCCGCTGTTACTGATTATACTTGCTGAACGCATTCTGGTCGGCCTGTACATTCTCCAGATACAAAATCTGGCCCGCATCATTTACACGCGCGATATCAATGCCTGCTTTGGCATATACCGTTCCGTCTGCCGCTTGTCCGCATACCGCCCAGTTGGTTTGGTAGCTGCCGTCAGGCTGTTCCACCCAACCGTCCCACATATGTTTTACGTCCTTATTGTATTCGTAGAAAGCTTTCAGGAAACCATCGAACCCTGATCTGCTGGTGCCGTTAAGCACAATCTCTGCGTCCGGTGTAAACAGAGACAATAAGTCCTGCATGGCGCGCTCGTCTGTACGTGAAGCATCAAATAAACGGAAATAGTTGTTCAACAGTGTAGTGGTACTTATAGTACTCATTTATATTCCTCCTAGAATAAAAAGCCATTTTCCAATCTTTCAGTTCGAACATTTTCGAACTAACTGAAAAGAAATGTAACATACTTCTTATACTGCCCGCAAGAGACAGTTCGATTTTTTTCAAACATTGAAAGAGGAAGCCGAATATGCTAACGTCAAGATATGAGAACTCCAACGATACCTATGGCTTCGGAATTGAAGCTGACCACGGTCTGCAATGCATTGGGCGATCCGATCCGTATGAAAATTGCACACTGTCTGGCCAGCTCTGGCGAGAAAAACTGTTCCGCCTTCGAAGTAGACCATATTTCCAAATCCACGTTGTCCCATCACATCAAGATTTTACGTGAAGCTGGCGTGATCCAGCCGCGCATTGAAGGTAAACAGCACTTTTACTCCCTACGAAAGGAAGAACTAAACGTACGTTTTCCAGGCCTCGTCGAGATGATTCTGAATACAACCGAGGAATACGTGACATTAAAGTAAGCAGGTCTGGGATAAACAAATGATGATCGCAATTCCCATAAAGGAGGCTAACCATATGGACAAAAAGGCAGCAAAGATACTGCTGAGTACCTTCTGGGGAGGTGGTGGCTGGAAAACAACCTCTCTACCCTTCTCTGGAGATGAATTTGAATATGCCAAAAGCAAAGGTGTTATGTTCGATCCACTCACGATCACGCATGACGAGATTGTCCAGCGTCTGTACGACATGCATCAGGATGACTCGTTTAAGGAACGGGTGATTTCGGCATTTCTACATAGTCTGTCCACCAAAAAAGTCTATCTACGCAGCGCATTATCCAGCTGGGCTTTAACATCGCACATGCCTTTACACACCTATGCGGAACGACCTGCCCTTCACCCTAACACCAGTGCCTGTGGGGATTGTAACTTCCTGCGTTTGCAGTCAGACAAGGAATATTCCAACGTCGACTTAAACGTCCTTAATTTTGAACGGATCAAGTGGGGCGGCGTGCGTCACGGTTGGCTTATCTATTGCCTGATGGATCTGGAATTACTGCGTAAGGACAACGATACAAGCTATGAAGTAACCCCTGAAGACCAAGCTATCCTTGTAAAGCTGCTTGAAGCAGCTCAGACGGAAGACCCCAAGGACAGTGCACGTTCACTGGAGAAAAAGTGGAAAGATATCTTGCCTTCCAGCAAACAGGAGCGGGATGCCCTGCTGGAAATCTGGGCGGCAGCCGGAATATTGGTTCCTGGAGATAAACCGAGAAAACGCAAGGGTGGTTCCAGCGATTTTGTTTTTGCAGCAACCTGGCAAGGTGATGATGGATATCAGGCAGAAGCCGTAAAACATTATTTTGGCTCCTATCTTCCTCAAATGTGATAAAACCTGAACTTTTGCTCACCTTTGCGTACGTCTGGTTACAATAATGACATCGACAGATTTCCTGTTTAACTCGTATAATAAGGGGAAATTGGTAGATGGGAGTGAAACAAGCGAGTTTATGGTATACATACTGGCTTTTATAGTGTCTTTTGCTGTCGTGGTTCTGCTTATTCCGCCGCTTGGTCGACTGGCTCACCGGCTCGATTTTGTGGACAAGCCTCGGGAAGATGTGGAGCGTAAGCTACACAGGCAACCTATCCCGCTCACGGCGAGTTACGCGATATTTACTGGATTTTTCCTGACATACATTGCTCTGACGAAAGAAATCACATGGGAAACAGCGGCACTGGTCGCTGGTGGTATGCTTTTGCTAACGATTGGTACCGTCGACGACTGGTACAAAACAAAAGGCAAAGATTTTCCTGCCCTGCCCAAAATGCTCGTACAGGTCTCTGCGGCAGTACTCGTATTTGCTTCTGGCATTGCGTTCACCGGATTTGTGAATCCCTTCAACGCGGAGTATGTCATGCTTCCAATCTGGCTGCAATTCATTCTCACGATCCTGTGGATCTTCGGGGTGACAACAGTCATCAACTTCTCGGACGGCATGGACGGACTGGCTGGCGGGTTATCGGCCATCTCGGCAATTACCCTGTTCATCGTGGCGCTTGCCAAAGGTCAAAGTGATTCCGCACTCATGTCGATCATTCTGGTCGGTGTAACGATTGGTTATCTGAAGTACAACAAAGCTCCTGCCAAAGTGTTCATGGGTGATGCAGGCGCTACGTTCCTTGGCTTCATTCTGGCGGTTATCGCTCTGGACGGTGCATTTAAACAAGCAACCATGTTGTCCATCTTCATTCCAATTCTGGCGCTGGGTGTACCGATCTTCGACAACATCTTTGTCGTTATCAAACGTTTCATTCAAGGTAAAGCGATCTACCAGGCCGATGCGAGTCAAGCCCATTATCGACTGCTGCGTGCAGGATTGAATCAAAATCAGGTGGTGGGTGTACTGTATCTAGTCAGCACATGTCTGTGTCTATCCTCCATTATTCTGATGTTAGTGGAGTTATAAAACCAAAATAACGTTGAAAATAATAGAAGCCACCTTCATTGCGTTGAGGGTGGCTTTCTTATGATGTTTTTTTGGAAAGCTGAGTGATTCTAACTTACGATTTAACAGCCCCTGCCATAGCACCTCCAACAATGAAACGTTGCAAAGCAACATACAGGACAACCAGTGGCAAGGTAACAATCAGAATGCCACAGGCGAGCAGCGGCCAGTTGTTCATGTACTGTCCATAAAATGTAAAGAGTCCTTTGGTTACCGGCTGATAATTCGGATCAGATAAATAAATGGTCGGCCCGATAATATCGTTCCATACACCAATCGCGGTAAGAATAATACCTGTTGCCAGGATCGGTTTCATTAACGGAACAAGGATAGTAAACAGATAACGTGTATATCCACTCCCGTCCATGGCCGCCGCCTCATCCAGTTCACGCGATATTGACTTGATATAACCCACAAACATGAGAAAGGCAATGCCCGTACCTGTCGTCTTCAATAAGATGTACCCGATTTGGGTGTTGTAGAGACCCAGATTATTGATCAGGGAAAACTGCGGAATGAGCGGGTTGGGAAGGTACATGGAAATCAGAAAGAAAATATAAATGAGTGTGCTGAATTTAACATATCTGCGTGCGAGCGGGAATGCAGCAAATATAGATAAAATCAACGTCAGCAGGGTGGACATCCCTGTATAGAGCACACTGTTCCACATATACTGAGAGAAGTTCCCTTTGTTCCATGCTTCGGAAAAGTTTTCAAGCCGGATCCCTTCGGTAAGAGCTACAGGATTGAGCAGATACTCTGTCTGTGTCTTCATGGATACATTGAACAGATAGAATAGAGGAAAAACGTACAACGCAAGCATGAGCAGAACGATGACGTAGCTGACCATTCTGGACGTTTGGCTCTGTTTCATTACGCTTCCACCTCTCTTCTGCGAAGGTAGAATAAAGCGACCATCGATATGGTAAATACAAAGAGGAACTGAATCATCGCGACAGCAGAAGCCAAACCGTAATCAGCCGTTCCTGTGCCAAATGCTGTAGCATAAACATCAAACGCAAGCGTCGTTGTATTGAACTTGCCGCCTGTAAGTACATAGATAATATCAAAGGTTTGCAATGCCCCTATGATAGACAAGAGCATGTTAACCGTGAATGCAGGAGCAATCATGGGGAATGTAATGTTCGTAAATGCTTTCCATCCCGAAGCACCATCCATGTAACCCGCCTCATACAGATCGCTCGGAATGGACTGCAGACCTGCAAGAAAAATCGTCATGGAGTAACCCATGTACATCCAGATTTGAACAAAAATAATCAGTTCAAAGGCGATATTATAATCGCCAAAAAAGTTGGAACTGGTACCAAAGAAATTCAGAAAGGATTGGGCTGGTCCGCCCAGCGGATTTGCAACGAGTTGCCAAATGAGTCCAGACACAGTAACCCCCAGCACCACTGGCAAAAAGAATACCGCGCGATATAATTTATCGCCTCTAAGCTTTTTATTGATCAAAATCGCTATAAACAAACCCACTGCATTTTGTATGATCACAACAGCAAACGCAAAGTATAAGGATCGCCCAATAGCATCCATTCGGTCTCCAGCATTGGATGCACCAAAAAATGTTTTATAGTTTTCAAAGCCGATAAAGCTCCATTCCTGGCCCCGAACACCAGTAGCATCTGTAAACGAAAACAGTATCGTTACAAGTGATGGACCGAAGCCAAACACGACATAAAGTAACAACGGAATGCTTAAATACAGATAAGGAATCAGTCTTGCCTTACCTTTCCCAAACGGATACATCGTCCTCACACCTTTCATGGGGTAAAACTAAGACATAAGAAAACCGGAATAACAGCCTTGTCTGGCCTGAGGGCTCAGACCCGAGCGCTATTCCGGCGCATACGGCCAACTTGTGCCATGAATATGAATGATTATGAACTACTTTGGAGCAGCAGCATCCCAGTCCGCTTGGGATTTACCTGCAAGCTCTCCCGGTGTTGCAATCGGTCCGGCTGGCTTGAGCATCTCTGCGTGAACGCTGGCCTCCGAAATGTACTGTCCTACATTCTGACGGTTAATGAACAACTGATCCCAAGAAAGTTTAAAGTCCTCCAGGTAAGGCTGAATGCCTTGGATAAACTCACTTGTCATCTCCACATCAGGCTGTGTGGGCAGGAAGCCGGCTGCATTCACAAATTCCGTGTAGTTCTCTTTCTCCGATAACATATCTAGCCATTTCATTGCGTAATCCTTGTTCGGTGAGTTATCCACCACCATCCAGGTCATATCGTATTTACCCGCCAGATTTTTGTTCTGGGCTGCATCATTGCTACCTGGAATTGGAAAATATCCAAACTTCAGATCAGGGTTGGCCGTTTGAATTGTTGTTGCATCCCAAGTGCCGTCAGCAATCATAGCCACCTTGCCTGTAGCGAACAAACTGGGCAATGTTCCGTAGTCAATACCCATGAAACCAGGCATTGCATTGTTCATCAGATCCTGGGATTTCTGCAAGACTTCAAGTTGAACCGGATCAGTCAGCTTGGTTTCACCAGTCCATAGACCTTTGATATAAGCAAGCTGATCTTCATGAATAGAGGCCTGGAGCCCTTGCACTGCAAGACCTATTGGCCATACATCTTTACCCGCCAGACCCAGCGCTTCGACACCATTGTCTTTGAACACTTTGATAACATGTTGCAATTCATCCCAGGTTGTAGGGATCTCCAGATTATATTTTGCGAAGAGTTCCTTATTGTAGAACAGTCCTGTGAATGCCACCTTGCCCATGTTTACACCGTACACCTTATCGTTATACGTCATTGCGTTCTGTACATCCGCTTCATTGTAGTTTTTGATAAAAGATTGATCTGACAGATCACTAATTAACCCGGCATCGATCCATTGCTTCCACATCGGATCAGCAGCACCACTGGACCATTCCTGCGGAGCGCCTACAAAGCTTGATTTGAGTGGAATGATATCTACGTCCCCATTACTTCCGGCGTTCATTCGTGTTTGCATCAACTGATCGTAAGTCGCGTCTGCCGGAACCGTAGTATATTCCACCTTTACGTCCGGATATTTCGCTTCAAATTTCGTATTAAACTCTTTGATGTAGTTGTTAATATTCTCTTGCTGCCAGTGAATGATCTTCAAGGTAACTTTTTTACTGCTGTCTGTAGCCTGAGTTCCTTCTGATTCCGAAGAGCTGTTACTACAAGCGGCGAGCACACATAATAAAGCGGTTACAAGTACAATGGCTAAAGTCATTTTCTTCATTTTCGTTGTCCCCCAAATTTTTGAATTAAATCTACGAAATCAGTTTCGTTAATTCCACCCTTATTATGACTTCAGATCTTTATTTTGTAAATAGTCATTTTGTTTTATTGATTCCCATACTCCAACCCGCTTGATAAAAGCTTTATTTATTGCTGTATACGTTGAAGTCAAGGTAACCTTTACAACAGTTACGAAAGTTACGAAACACAGCACATGACATGATTTCATGTACAGTCCCAGATAACCCGATATTCCTTTAAATGGACTCGAAATCTGTAAAACAATTAAGATTATGAGCTAAAATTAGCCTTTATTTTCGCAACAAACCTCTTTGATCGCTTCAAACCTATGGATGCATATTATTTCAAGTGTGATTCCCTCCTTTCTTCTGTTGACTCTCCGGTCTTTGTAGCATAGAATACTTGCAAGAAAGCAAAAAAACCGATACAGCCCCAGTTTACGAAACTAGTTTAGGAATCCGAGGGATGTTTATGAATATCAAAACGATAGCGAGTTTAGCCGGCGTGTCTGTAGCCACGGTGTCCAAGATTATCAATAACTATCCAGATATTAGCGAGGAAACGCGCCAGCGTGTGCTTAAAATTATGGAAGAGACAGGCTATCGTCCATCTTCTTCAGCCAAAACACTGGCAACCAAAAAATCCAGCCTCGTTGGCGTTGTGTTTGCAGGGAAGCTGAACGTGGATTTCAGCCACCCTTTCTTCGTACAGGTTATCAATGCGTTTAAGAAACAAATTGGCTTGCTTGGATACGATCTACTCTTCTTCTCAAATGAGAAGTTTCTGGATCAGGGTGAGGACTACTTGGCGAGATCCAAGTATTTTCAAGTGGATGGCTGTATTATTATTGCGGGGGATGAAGTCGAGAGCAGTATATTTGACCTGGATGCCAGCCCGATTCCTTGTATCGGAATAGATATCGAACTAACAGGACAAAGCTCCTGTTACATCATGTCCGATAACGATAAGATCTCAACCAAAGTTGTAGAACAATTTTATATGAACGGTTATCGAGAAGTTGGTTTTATCGGGCTGGAGCGCGCCTCTCTTGTGATGCAACAGAGAGAGATGGCTTTCAAACGTTCACTAAATCAGTTTAGTCTTGATGAAAAGCCCGAGTGGGTTGTATACAGCAAAGATTATGCCGCAGCGGATGGATACGAAGCGGCCAAGAAAATGCTTGCCTGCAAGACTCTGCCACGTGCCGTGTTTGCAGCCACAGATCTACTTGCCTTTGGAGCTATTCGCGCCTTTAAGGAAGTGGGGTTACGCATTCCAGAAGATATAGCTGTGGCAGGTTGTGACGACATCGAAGCCTGCCGTTATACCGATCCAGCGCTAACAACCGTCAAGCAGGATACGGATAAAATTGGACGCCTTGCTGCCATGATTCTGTTCGATCTGATGAACAAACAAATGGATAATCGTTGCATTAAAGTAGAGCCGGAACTGGTTGTGCGTCAATCCTGTGGCACAGCCATGCTGCTGGCACAGGAAATCTGAGCGTTACCAAGAAGCAAAAAGGGGATGTCCCATAGTCATGAATATGACAGGGGACATCCCGTGTTTGTGTTATTTTGTTTTAATAAACCTGAGACACACTATCCGCTCCCATTTGCGATGCTGAGTGAACGGACAGTCCCGACTCTGAGATCATGGTTATACCGGGAAAGTTCCTGCTATCTGGAAGCGGCAGTAGGCAGCTTGCCCTCTACTGTCTGCAAGTCAGACCATCCGGGTCGATCGAGTTCGATGAGACGGCGGTATCGCTCTTCTCCAGCCAGCAATTGTTCGTGAGAACCCTGCATGGCAATCTGTCCATTTTCCATAAAAATAAGTTCGTCCATCTGTTCCGCACCAATCAGGTGATGGGTGACCCAGATCATCGTTTTGCCTTGCAAGCTGTCCAGAATGGTCCGCATCAACTCGCGTTCCGTCACCGGATCAAGCCCTACGGTTGGTTCATCCAATATAATAACAGGTGTCTCCCGAAGCAGTACCCGGGCCAGAGCGATCCGTTGTCTTTCCCCACCGGAGAAACGCAAACCCGTCTCCAGCATTGGCGTATCATATCCCTGCGGCAAAGATTCGATCAGACCGGATAAACCTACCTGGGCGGCCACCTGACGAATCTCCTCATCCGTTGCATGTGGACGACCAATCCGAATATTATTGGCTACAGTGGTGTCGAACAGGTGTGGGCTCTGGTTCAGCACTGCGATGACATCAGTGACACTCTCACCCAAGGTCTGCACAGGCATATTATTGATCAGAACTTTCCCCGCAGACGGAAGTAATGCCCCCTGAATCAGCTTCAACAATGTCGATTTGCCACCGCCGCTTCGTCCAAGAATGGCTAATCGTTTGCCTTGTGGCAGATGAAGGGATACATCATGTACGGCGTAGGAATCATCCGCTGCATAACGGTAACTTACGCGATTAATCTCGATGTCTGCTCTGATTTTGGGTGGAATGCGTAGACGAATTCGTCTGTCCGAGTCGCCCGTTCCATCAACATCATTCGCTCCATTCTGCCCCGGAAGATACCCTTTCCCTTCGAGCTGCTTCAAGCGATCCAGTGATTCTCGATACTGTGGAAGATGCTCCACCGCATCCCCTACAGGCAGAAGTGTTTCCGTGAGCGGAAATAACACCAATACAAAAGCAGCAATCATCACGGCAGGTAATTGCCCGACAGAAGCGGCGTTTCCGGCCCATAACGTAACCGATACCACCAGCAGGCCAATGACGCACTGGGCCATCAGATCACGCCAGCGTGTCCAACGCCGCAACTTGCGACGAACCGCGTCGACCCGTTCCTCCGCTTCTTCCTGCTGCTGAACAAATTCGGCCGCTCGTCCACTTGCAAGCCAATCTCCCAGTCCAAGTACACCGTCGGTCAGACGGGTATACAACCTGCTGTTTTCCTTTTTCAGCCGTACACGCCATTTCCACGTCACTTTCAGGGTGATCGCAGGTAACACGGCAATGAGAAATAACATATACAAGCCCATCCACAGCGCAAATCCCAGATCAACACTGCCAAAAGCAATCACAGCCCCACCGTACATCACAAGTGCGGTAACGGCGGGGAAGACTGTACGCAGATAGATATCCTGCAGCCGCTCCACATCATCGGCGAGTGCTCCGAGTACATCTCCGGTCTGCATGCGAGAGCGCAGGAACAGGGCCTGTGGCTCCAGAATGCGATATAACTTCACCCGTTGATCGGCCAACACACGCAGTACGGCATCATGTCCTGCCAATCGCTCGATATATCGAAAGACGGCGCGAAATATCCCAAATGCACGTACACCGACAATAGGTACATACACCATCAGAATATTTTCAGGACGCAGCGCAGACTTGGAGATCAGAAATCCGGAGGTGAACAGCAGCAGTACCGCACACAAGGCAGCGCATGTACCCAGCGCAATGACTGCGATGAATCTCCAGCGGTACTGTGCCACATACGGAGCGATCCAGCTATTTTTTTCTTTTCCGTTACGGACGGTCTCCATATGTTCATATCCGGACTTCATTTTATATCGCCTCCATCTGAGCCTGAATCATCTGATAATATACACCTTGTCGTGCCAGCAATTCCTGATGTGTTCCCGTCTCTGCCACTGTGCCACCGTCCATGACAATAATTCGATCCATATGCGGCATCCAATGCAGACGATGGGTAGCCAAAAATACAAGTTTGCCTTCAAACAGTGGCAGCATGGTCTGTTTCAGTTCATACTCTGTCTCTACATCCAGATGAGCTGTCGGTTCATCGAGCAACAGGATGTTTCGTTGACTAAGCAAAGCTCTTGCCAGTGCCACCCGTTGCTCCTGCCCCCCACTGAGCTGTCTGCCACCAGCCCCAATGAGCTCATGTAGCCCACCGGATAATGAGAACAGCAGCTTGGTTAATCCAGCTGCGCTAATGGCCTTGGCCACCTCCGCATCCGAAGCCTCTGGCATGTAGAAACGAACGTTATCGGCCAGGCTTCCACTAAAGATATACGGATGCTGCGGGATAGCTGCCGTCTGTCTTCGCCAAGATTCGAGCATATCCGGTGTAACCGGCTGTCCGTTAGCCAGTACTTGACCCGAAGTAGGTAACTGGAAACCAGCCAATACATCGATTAATGTGGACTTGCCTGCTCCGCTGGCACCGATAATACCGATTTTTCCAAGACCTGTGATCTGAAATGTGACATCCTTTAGCGAATAAGGACCTTCATCATCATGTCGTACCTGTACATCGGTTAGAGCCAATCTGCTATTCTCATTCCAGGAGAACACTGAGGAAGCGGAAGAAACAAGCTCAGGAATAGTAGAAACAGAAGCAGGATCAGGAGCAAGATGTCCCGCAGCCGTTTTATCGTTCAACACGACACGTATGGTCGAAATGCCCGCTTTCCTTTTACCCCAAGATAACGATGATGCATGTCCCGTCCCATCCTCTGCCATGTCCGCGTGCGCAACAACGTTTGCATAAGCTTCTTTCTGTTTCCGTTCAGCAGCTTTCCCCCGTTCAATCACCTGATTAATGGCCGCTCCGGCTTCCTTACCGTCCAATGTGGCATGATAATCAGCGCCGAGCATACGTACAGGCAGGAAATATTCGGGTGCCAGAATCAGTACCGCCAACGCAGGGCCAAGCAGCATATGCCCTTCCGTCAGACGTAATCCCAGACCAACCGCCACCGAAGCAACGGACAGCATGGTGAAGAAATCGAGTGCAAATGAAGAAAGGAAGGCCATACGCAGGGTGGACATCGTCGCCTTCCGATACCGCTGACTGACCCGCCGAATGGAGCCTTCATGTGTTTTGCTCTGTCCCAATGTTTTTAGCGTCTCCAGCCCACGCAAGGTATCAACAAAATGGTTAGCGAGTGCTTTGTAGGATCGGAATTGTCCGTCTATCTTCCGCTGAGCTGCGAGGCCAATCAGAATCATGAACACGATCAGGATTGGTAGTGTCAGCATCAGAATAACCCCGGACATCATATCCAGCTTGAACACATACAGCAAAATGACGATGGGTGTGAATCCTATGCCCAGCATGCGAGGAATGAATAGTTCGAGATACGTCTTGTATTGAGCGGTTCCCTCACGTGCCAGTGTAACCAGATGCCCTGTGCCCTCGGTCTTGGCATAACGCGGCCCAAGTTTGAACCACTGCTCCACCATCTGTCTGCGCAGATCAGTCCCTGTCTTATCCGCATATCGTGAAGTCACAAGTTGTAACCAGAAGGATAGGGCGTAGCGGGCGGCAAAAGCAGCCAGGAACAACAGCAGTACCGGGTACTGCTCCGTTATGGATGAACCTTCAAACAATGCCGTGATGGCCTGTGCCAGCCATTTGGCTTGCATAATGATCGTCATCGCCTGTAACAGTACCAGCGCTGATGCCAGCGCGAGTACTGGCCGGATGCCCGGCAGCTTCAGCAGCCCCCGTCCCATATCAGTACTCCAGGTGGTGCTGCTCGTTCAGACGTTTGCGGAAGATATAATAACTCCAGATCTGATAGCCAAGAACAAACGGCAGCAATGTGCAAGCTACAATGGTCATTACTTTCAATGAATACGCACCGGATGCGGCGTTGTATACAGTCAGGTCATATGCCGCTCCAAAGGAACTCACCATCACTCTTGGGAACAGTCCAATAAAGACCGAGGCAAAGGCAATTGCAATCACTGCTCCAGTCATACCAAAAGCCCAGCCTTCACGCTTCTGACGAACAAAGTATGCCGCAAGTGCAAGCGCGACTGCGCCAAGTACAACCATGATCCAAAGAGCCCAGCCCCGTACGGCGAACACATCCGTCATGAAATACGTCATTAACGCGTAAACAGCGAGTAGTGCAGCCAGCGGCAGCATCAATTTTTGTGCTGTCTTCAAGGCACGCTCTCTTAGATCACCAACTGTTCGTAGTGATGCAAACAGCAATCCATGAACGAGACACAACAGCGTTACGCTCAAGCCACCAATCACGGTGTACGGATTAACAATATCGAGGAATCCTGCACGCAACTGCATCTCCCCATCAATGGGCAGACCCTTCATGAACGTGGCAAAGACTACGCCGAACAGGAAAGGCAGGAGAGCGCTGGATACCACAATGATGATATCCCATGTTTTGCGCCAGCGCTGCTGTTTCATTTTACTGCGGAATTCGAAGGCAACCCCGCGACCAATCAAGCCGAGTAACACGACCACAAGCGGCAGGTAGAAACCACTGAACATCGTGGCATACCAGTGCGGGAAGGCAGCAAACATTGCGCCCCCTGCTGTAATCAGCCATACTTCGTTACCATCCCAGAACGGACCAATCGAGTTGATCAGGGTCCGGCGTTCACGATCCGTTTTGGCAATAATGCCTGTAGACATCCCCACACCAAAATCAAAACCTTCCAAAAAGAAGAAACCAACAAACAATACGGCAATCAGCAAAAACCACAACTCACTTAGTGACAACGGAATAACCTCCATCCACGCCGAACGGATCGGCCGATTCATCGTGATCTTCCGGCTTATCGACCGCAAATGGTCCTGCCTTGATCTCACGTACGAACAGGTATACCATCACGATACCAAGAACCGTATACGCGGCTGTGAACGCAATCGTGGAGAACAGGATCATTCCTGCGGATACGTTCGGTGAGACCCCGGCCTCGGTGGTCATATAACCAAATACCGTCCATGGCTGTCTTCCAACCTCGGTCATGATCCAACCTGATGTATTGGCGATAAACGGCAGGGAGATGGCAAATACCATCAGACGCATAAACCACTTTCCAGCGACCTCCAGCTTCTTGCGCACAGCCAGAAACGTACCGTACAGAGCCAGCACAATCATCAAACCACCCGCTGCGATCATAATACGGAAACTCCAGAACGTTGTCCGTACCGGCGGGATGTAGTCCCCCGGTCCATACGTCTGCTGATACTCAGCATTCAGTTCCTTCATGCCTTTGACACTACCGGAGAACTTGCTGTAGGACAGGTAACTGAGCAATCCAGGGATTTTGATCTCACCCGTACTCTCCTGTTTATCCGGATCGATAAAAGCGACCACCGTCCATGGTGCCGGATCTTCTGTCGTTGTCCATGTGCCTTCACTGGCTGCCATCTTCATCGGCTGTGTCTCCACGAGATATTGAGCCTGGAAGTGTCCAGAGAAAGCTACACCAAATGAAGAAACAAGAGCGATAATGATCGCGATATTAAACGATTTGCGGAAGATCTCCACATCCTGCTTCTTCATTAATTTGTAGGCACTGATCCCGGTTACAACAAAGGCCCCTGTCATCAATGCCCCAAAAATCGTATGTGGGAACTCGACGAGCAACTGACCATTCGTGATGAGTGCAAAGAAATCATTCATCTCGGCTCGGCCGTTGTTAATCTCAAACCCGACCGGATGCTGCATAAATGAATTGGCTGCCAGAATCCACAGCGCGGACAGGAATGTGCCGACAAACACCAGCCAGATGCAGGCCAGGTGCACTTTTTTGGACAAACGATCCCATCCAAATATCCACAAACCAATAAATGTAGACTCCATAAAAAACGCCAGTAGCGCTTCAATAGCCAGTGGCGCACCGAACACGTCCCCGACAAATCGGGAGTACTCGGACCAGTTCATACCGAACTGAAACTCTTGCAAAATACCTGTGACTACCCCGACGGCAAAGTTAATCAGGAACAGCTTGCCCCAGAACTTCGCCATCGTTTTGTAGATTTCCTTACCCTTAACAACGTACAACGTCTCCATGATTGCAACCAACAGTACAAGACCGATGGATAGCGGGACAAAAAAGAAATGGAAAATCGTTGTAAGTGCATATTGGATACGCGATAACATAATCGGATCCATACCGTTACCCCTTCTTTCTGTTCACTTCGCAGTATGCGTATCTGGCATTGAAGCTGCACCTTCGCTGTCTGTCCGCCAAATACGTTGATGAACGTATTGTGCCAGATTCCCTATTTTATACATGTGATAATTATCACAATCTCCGTCTCCAGAGCAAAAAAAAGTGATCCTGGTCACACAAAAGATAAAAATCAGCCTATTGTAGTGCGAATTCAAATATCTTTTTTTCAGTATCGAGAACGTGGAATGAAGCCAAAATGGAGGATTGGAGCTTAGGGAAGCTCTATAATGGCTTGCCTACTTCATCTATTCATGGAAGATACTCATGTTTGGGACGGAATGCCCATATGTTAGTCTCAGGCATATCATGCGAAGTACCGTGAGGGCTTTACATATGAAGTGAAAGCATGAAGTACATGCAGAACGAATGACGCGCCATATTACAGTCAAGGTGAGGTGAACGATTCATGGAAAAACCTGCGCCATTACCAGGTGAAGACTCCGAAGTCAGCCTGAATAAGGCCAGTACAACACAGTCCCCGGTCCGATATGTTCTCTTCCCCCGCAAAGGGGGCTGGTCATCCTTTCCCTATCCCGATATTGCTGCACTGCTGTCGATCGAGGGAGAGGTCTACTACGTCAGCAGCCTGACGCAAACAGAAGATGTACCTCCAGCCATTACCGTCATCTCCCTCCCTGAAGCCGAGCAGCTATTGCTGAAACCTCGCACCGTAGCCGTAGTCGCCCATCCCTACTGGCTAATAGCTACGGCTTCGCTGGAGCCTGAGCTATGTATTGCCCTGCTCCCTGAGCCTGCTGGAAACGAAGCAGAATCTCCGCTATGGGAGAGCAGTATTTCCAAACTGGTCGGCATCGCCGATCTGGTCGGCACATCCTCCGAAACACGTTATATGAAGCTGCTTTTCCAAGGCGTACGTGCCATCTGGCTGGGCGGTGAAGACCCTGCACCTGCAGGTACGATGCAAAAAGATGATCTCGAAGTCCCTCTCCGGGACTACGAACTGTTCTTCCTGCATGCGCTGCGGCAGATCCTGTCAGGCACTCCGGATAGCGTCACCCTGCTTCAATGCAGTGTACGTGCCGACTTCTACCGACAGCTCCGAGCCAAAGCAGGTGCACATGAGACGATATCCTTTTTGCTGGCAGCCTATGAGTACTTGCTTGAAGATCCGCGGTCTATCAATTCACTTCAAGAGGCATTCTCCCATGCGGTATTGAATGGTCGCGGTGACTGTGTAGTCTCCCACTATAGATTCCTGTCTGCCATTCATGCCCGGGCCGGACAGTTGGAGGACGCCCTGCGGGTGTATGGAATTAGTGCAGCCGATGAACAAGAACGGCATCATTATGAACAGTTATGTCGCTGGCTTGAGGCGGGAGAAGATCAACTTGTACGAGCGGAAGTACTGCGTATGAACGATGATTACGGAAATGCCCTGCGTATCCTTGACGAACTTGGCGGAGAAACCGCGAGACATTGGAAATTCCGCATCTACCAGGAGACTGGACGCGTGGAAGAGGCACTGGCGCTGGTGCATGCAGTCGATATTCAGGATGATGCCAGTCGCCGGGACTATCAGCAATTATCCGGCAGTGCGCTGGCACTGCGAGGGGAACGACACGGGGCAGTCCGACATTTCCTTGAGACAGCACTGGAGGATGAAGATGCGCTGGCCCGGATTGTCGAGCTGGAGCTGTTGGATCATGCCGTACAGCAATTGCTTGGGGAGGTGCCATGATGCTGGACCCGAAGAAGCGCAGGCAACAGTTGAATGGACCGATGGTGCACAGGAATATCCGAACCGAAACTACTTACACGCCAACCGAAATAGTCGATCGAACACATACAGACGCATTGGAAAGTGGAGATCATCCCCCGGATCATGTACAACCAACGCAGGACATCCGAAGCCAAGTGCATCACTGGAATGATTCACAAGGTCAGGCAGAACAGAATGCTGCTGTATCACAAGAGGAAACGAGTGTATTCAAAGAACCCTTCTCCATTCGTCGGGTTCGCAAAAGCAAAGGTAACAAGCTCACCGCCATGCTCCAGGTTCGCAATGAACGTGGCCGATACCTGGAAGAAGTATTGCATGATCTGAGTGAGTTCGTGGATGAGATCGTCATTGTGGACGATGCCAGCACAGACGGAACACCGGATATATGTAAATCCTACCCTAAGGTGGTCCGTCTGGAAGTACTGGAGAAACCGCTGTTCGCTGAGGAATGGCGTCTTCGCAACACTTTGTGGCAAGCGGCTGCGGGAACATGTCCCGACTGGTTGCTCTCAGTTGATGCGGATGAGCTGTACAGCTCAGAAGCCAAGAAAGCCATCCGCACGCTGATTAATCAGGAGTATGCGGACTGGTTTGCATTCCGTTTCTACGACATGTGGGGTGGCCGGACCCACTACCGGGAAGATGATCTCTGGTCTCTGCACAAACGGCATACCGCTTCACTTGTACGATATATGCCTGGATATCCTTATTTCTATCCACAACAGAATCATCATGTTCCCCGCCTTCCCTTGTCCTGCACGGTATTGCCTGGGGTCAGCACGGAATTGAAGGTTCAGCATCTCGGATGGGCAGGCAGTCTGGAGGACCGGGTTCGTAAATATTTGCGTTACAAGCGCATTGATCCCAGCGGTGAGTGGGGCAATCTTGCACATTACGAGTCTATTCTCGATCCGGAACCTCGGCTGATTCCCTGGAAGGAGGGACCGTGAGATGGGCGTGGTGAGTATTCTGACACATAGTTTCACCGACGGGTACAACCGGGAATTCGGTCGTGTATTTGGTGGTGGACTGGAACGCTATATTCTGGAACTGTGCAGTGTCATCCGTGGACTCGGGCATATTCCCGAAGTTCATCAACTGTCCTATTTTGAAGCATTCCAGACTCGGACGGAGCAGATTGACGTATTTGGTTATTCGTATGACATGGATAATGTACCGGAAGCCTTTGACCGGATGGCAGCCGCAGCGCGCGGCCCAGTGATCTATGCCAGCTGTCTGTGGCAACCCATCACCTACAAACCCGGCAGTCTTGGCATCTGTCACGGCATTAACTGGGATCGTCCCGGACTGTCACTGGAGACCAAACAACAAGTCGCGGAACATATTCAACTGGCTCTGGATGGACTCGTGCGCATTGTATCCGTGGATTCTCATTTTCAGACCTTTTGCCGGGCTGCGTGCACCTATACCGATCCAAGACAGGTTGTCCTGATTCCCAACGCAGTGGATACGTCCTATTTCACACCAGCCCCGCCAACACGGACCTTTGAGCAGAAACAGGAAGACGAATGGCTTGTCGCATGGAAGAATGATCTGGCGAGTCATGGAGAAAATGTTGGTGCAGTTATATCAGGGATGAAAGCTGAGGAAAGCCAGGCTGGACCAAGTGGTGATGGAGCGTACAGTGCGAAGGCTAACGGAGATGGAGGTGGGGATACAGACGATCAAGAACGAGAGGAGAAGGGAGCGGTAGATCCCGATTTGGAATTATCAAAACTGGAAACAGCCGAGGTAAATGGCGAAACGTATAGGGTTGCTCGTAACCTCCGAAATGCAACGGATTGGGCTACAGATGTTCTAGCAGAAGCAGATGCTGAATATCAGGTTAATGGTTTGACTCAGGAACAGGTTGAACAGAAAACTATGGATGTCCGCTTGACCTCTCCCCGCCCAATTCGCATTATATATCCGCGTCGAATCAGCATGGAACGGGGTATTATTCCAATGATGCTGGCAGCAGATAAGCTGCTGGGGGCTTTTCCGGATCTGGAGATTGAATTTGCCGGGGAACTGGTTGAAGGAAGTACGGTCGGGAGAGCCTTTCGTTATTGGCATCGTACTCATCCACATGCGGAGCGAATTAACCAGCGCACGTATGATTTCCGGGATATTCGGGAGGCCTACCATCAGGCAGATATCGCCGTAATTCCAACAATATTCTCGGAGGGTACCTCCTATGCCTGTCTGGAAGCGATGAGCTGTGGACTCCCGGTAATTGCCTCCAATGTTGGCGGATTGAATGATCTCATTCAGGATGGTTTTAACGGGCTTTTGGTACCTCCCGGCGAGCAGGAACTAACCGCTGCTCTGGTTCGTCTCGTACAGAATCGGGCCGAGCGAGAACGACTGGGAATCTATGCGCGCGAGACTGCACTGTCCTATGATCTTGCCAGGTGGCGGAGCCGGTGGAGCACGGTGTTGGAATCATTTTTGGCAGAGACAGGATTAAAGGAGGGAATTCGGGGATGATGGATACGCCCAAGGCACCGGAATTCATGGAATCAAGATACATTAGGCAAAGTGACCCTAAAACGGACACATTGGTCTTCCCCCTGCATCCGGCATGGTGGAGCCGTCCCTACGAATATGAATGGGCCCGGCGGTTTGCACGTCCCGACGATGTGGTCCTTGATGCAGCCTGCGGCATCTCCCATCCGTTC
Organism: Paenibacillus sp. FSL K6-4396; assembly: GCF_038002525.1. NCBI lineage: Bacteria > Bacillati > Bacillota > Bacilli > Caryophanales > Paenibacillaceae > Paenibacillus > Paenibacillus sp. FSL K6-4396. Next base: position 6,729,876 of record NZ_JBBOCR010000001.1, read on the forward strand.
AAATTCTGGCTTGCCGAACACTGCCGTGAGGTTCACGCCTGCGATTGGGATGAACGTATTTTGTCTGAAGAGGCGATAAGACTGGATATTGTTTCTGATTTTGGCGAGCAGGCCGCCCATGATCTGCCGGAATCAACTCTCGTCCGATTGCAGCGCGCAAAGGCTAATCTGGCCCAGCTTCCGTATGAGTCGGGTAAGTTTGATCGGGTGTTCTGTATCTCTGTACTGGAGCATCTGGATACAGGCACGATGCTGCGGGCGTTTCGTGAATTCGCTCGGGTGCTGAAACCAAACGGACAGTTAATCGCTACTTTCGATGTACCCGAGATGCGGCCTGATCTGCTGGAGACAATCATGGCTGTCACCGGATTAACCATTGAAGATAAGCTGAATGTGGTAGAGCCGGACGATGCCATCTGGTCTGACATGTACGGCACGCCTATCCGCTGTTTTCGAGCGGTGATATGCAAAGGTTGAAACGAATTGGGTTACGCTGATTTAAGTGCAAAGTGGAAAATTGAGGGCTTGAGGGCTTCACCCATTAGCAACGGAACCATGCACGGTTCGGGCAATGCTCCGATTACCGGTAGCTCCGTTGCTTTTGCAATTTCAATCGGATGGGCTATTGCGGGAATATGTGGGGATGTACAGGGGGGTTGGAGGTTGGGGACTAGAAATCAGAGATTAGTGATTAAAGATTAAAGATTAAAGATTAAAGATTAAAGGAAATTATAGGTGTACCAGTAACATGTTGCACTGGTTAGTGTATTCATCAGCAGAGGCTGCGCCGGGTGCTGTCAGGCGCAGCAGGGTTTGCAGGCCCGGCGGGATTGTCGTCGCCGGGCGACCTGTGGCGGCAGGTTGCCGTGCAGTGATTTGGGCAGATTCGGCCCATTCACGCGCCAGGTTCTGCCGCCCGGCGAGCAGCGCGAGCGTGCCCGCAAGGAGTGCGTGAGCGACGCGCTCCGGGGTGGGCACCACGTCCGCGTGGGGCTGCTGCGCGCCGTCAGGCGTGCCGCATAGCGCAAGCAGCCCTTCGCGGACGCTCGCGGGTGCGCGCAGCAGCCCGCAGCGTGCCGCAGGCGGAAGCGCTGCGAGCAACGCCAGCGCGCCGCGAGGCGCCAGGGCTTGCAGCAGGCGCAGCCATGCGGCCCAGGCGCCTACGCCGGCGAGCGCTTGCGCAGCGGCGAGCACGCCTATCGGCGCAGGCGCGGCCGAGCCGCCGGGCGTTGCATCGCCGGGCGGGCTAGACGCCATGCTGCTGCGAGCCCTGGCCCCGCGCTGCTGCAGCGCCTCGGCGGCGTGGGCCGCGGCGGGCAGCGCTGCCTGCTGGCGAGCCGCCGCTCGGGCGCTGCGCCTGCCGGGCTGCTTGTGGCCCAGCGCCCACAGCGCCAGGGCCGCCTCTGGCCCGTGCTGCGCATGCGCCGCCCAGAGCTGTAAAGCCGCCCGAGCCGCGGCGTCCTCGCCCAGCTGGGCCAGCGTAAGCCCGGCGGCAAGCGGCTGTGCACGCAACGGGGCAGCAAGCGCCGCCGCGTGGCGCAGCAGCCACTCCGGCCGATGCGCTGCAAGCGCGGCCGGGATCAGCGCTTGCCATGCCGCAGGCGGCAAGCTTACCCGAGCGGCAACGCTGGCGATGGAATGCGGCCGCCCTGTGGCTGCGGCCAGCAACAACAACCGCTGCCATGCAGGCAAGCTGCCGGGTTGTATACCCAGCGCCGCTATGTACGCGGCTTCTGCCTCTGCCCAGCGGCCAGCCCGCTCATATGCCATGCCTTCCAGCGTCAGGCTGCGATAGGTCCCGGCACCAGAGACTGATGTATACCTGCTGGCTGTGGAGGCAGCTGATTTAGCCTGATTTAACCAGTCTAAGGCCACATCCTCTCTCCCTTGATCCAGTTCGAGTACAGCACCAAGCTCCAACAAATCCGGAAAATCCTCATACACGGGCGCCCATGCTTCCACTACAGCAAGTGCCCGTTCCGTACTACCAATCTCTCGCCAGGCGTAAGCCGTTTTCAGCACCAAATCCGAGTGATATCCACACTCCGGCATAAGTTGTGCCAATAATGGCTGCAACAACCTGATTGCTTCATCATACTTCGCTTGCTGAAACCATTCGGCGGCCAGAGCATACAACAACTCCGGTTGATCTACCTCCTGATTCAACGAGGAACGTATCAACTGCATGTTGCGTGCACCTTTATTTTTGGCGGTAATCGCCTGCTCCAGATATCCGTAATGAATGACCTCAAGTCCAGAATGAAGCACACCTTGCGGAGCCAGTGCCATGATGGAAGAAGCAATCTCTTCATGAATTCTGCCCTGAAAGGCAATTCGGGGATCATTTCGGAACAATCGACATACCGCATCCGTCACACGTTCTTCACCGGACACACCCAGCAGACTCGTGACTTGTAGCCAATATCCCCATACATCGTCTCTGCTTGCCGCTAACAACTGCACGAGTTCTTCCTTCATCTGCGGAGTCTGTACCCATACTTCATCCGCATCAAGCACCAGAATCCACGGTTTCGTAGCAGCAGCCAGCGACAGATTACGGGCTTCACTGAAATCTCCGTTCCATTCCGTACGAATTACAACGGCACCATGAAGGCGGGCAATTTCGATTGTATTATCTACCGATCCGGTATCCACGATGATGATCTCATCCACAACATTCCTGACTGCATTCAAGCACCGCTGAAGTGATCCGGCTTCATCCTTCACGATCATACACAAGCTAATCCCTATGCCCATATTCATCACCACCCCTCACCAACGGAGTTCAGCCCCACCCATTAGCCCGCTGAATTAAGTTGAACTCCCGGACATGCCTGATCCCCTCTCAGATCTCAAACCCGTCCGCTCCCGGCAACTCCAGCCGAATATGCTGAACGACAGGCCAACAACGGTGCCGCTGTCCAGCTGCATGCTGAGCGAACACCTCCAGATGATGATCCGCAGCACTAACCAATCCTTTCACCAACCAACTGGTTCCCACCAGCGTATCCAAAGATCCAGGGAATGCTCCCATATCTTCTCCTTTTTCCCTATCCATATCCTTATCCTTCTCGCTCCTCTTCCCTTCCTCTTTCTCCTTCTCTCCCACTCGAACGCTCTCTCCCGCCGATAATCCTGCTCCCACCAATTGCTGTCGACACATCTGAATCAGGCCATGCAGCTCTTTCCATCTCCCTGACTGTACACATCCCTCCATCATCAGTCCAAGGGCCTGCCAGCCATCATACTCTGTTCCTGCAACCGTTCCGTCTATGCTGGAGCCCCTGTCCTTCTTCGTTGTTACTCTCAGACCCACCGTTCGCCCTGTCTGCACAGTAGATTCCTCATCATCAGTTACTGCTGCACCTCCCTCAGAACTACGCTTCAACCACAACGTCAATGGATCATCTCCGTTGACTTCCTTCCCCTCGATCCACTCCAAACGTTCGAGCCACCGGGCAGATGAAGTTGCGAGCAACCCTTTTTTGCGCTGCACAGGTTCCAGTTTCAGACGAGCCTTGTTCCATCTTCCCTGTTGGATTTGGAGCATCGCCTCCGCCACAGATAAACGCTCCCTCATCTCTGCGGAGGGTTGTGAGGATACACTCGGTAACAATTGCAGAGCCGCTTCATAACAACGACTTTGCTCCAAAATGCCCAATACTTTGTGTGTAGCCTCTTCCGAACCGATTGCAAAGCGCTCCCTCACCAGCTCAGGAATCTGATGTTCCTGCCCGGAGACTCGCATAATTCGGAATATCCGATAGAGCGGCGGTAACAGACTCGATTTGGCACGTACCGCTTCCACGTAAGCATCCACCGCACCCTCCAGATCTGCCCTTCCTTCCAGTAATCGTCCTAACATATACCACGTCTGATAGGTGCCGATGCCTTCTTCCGTATGATATATGGGTGGAGGTGGTCCCATACGGACAGCTTCACGCAGCGAATATTCTGCCCGATCTGCATCACCCAATGCGTCTGCACATACCCCGCGATGGTGCATCAGATCCGTGTACTCTGGAAAGAGTTCAAGCGCAGCATCAATGCGATCCAATGCCTCCTGCCAGCGATTCAGATGCTGGAGACAACGAACTTCATATTTGAACAGCAAATGCGCGTAACTGGTCACCGCAGGATCAATCCCCATCCGAGCCACACCAAACGTCTCCAAAGCCCGCTCCGCTTCCCCCACACGCAGATACTCGACACCCAGATTATAGTGATGGAACGGCTGATCCGGTTCTTCCTGCACTGCCTGTTGCAGCAGGCGAACATTACGGCTCACCTTATCTTTGCGCTCCACAATCGCGGTCTGATACCCATAATGATGGATAATCATGTCCGTCACATGAAAAGCAGCCTCTGGGTTCCTACGGCAAATCGCCGCCGCAATCTGCTCATGAATCCGACCTTCGAACCGATGCTCCGGGGCATTACGGAAGAGACGCAAAACCGGATTCACGGTAACCCCCTGCTGACCCGTACCTGTATAGTTATGAATGTTTAAAAACAATCCGTCACATCCGCTGACCGACGTCCAGCTCCTGATCTGCTCCCGCGCAGCCCTATCGAGTGCCTCGTCCGCATCAAGAAAAAGAATCCAGTCGCCGGAAGCGCGCTCCAGGCCAGCATTCCGTGCTGCGGCAAAATCTTCGCACCACTCAAATCGCACAACCACCGCTCCATATTGCTGCGCAATCTCCGCGCTGCGATCCGACGAACCGGTGTCCACTACAATCATTTCGTCCACCGCTCCCTGGACACTGGCAAGACAATGAGGCAGCAACTCTTCCTCATCCTTCACGATCATGCATAGGGAAATTCGTTCCGCTCGCAAGCTGATTCCTCCTTTCCTTTGCATGGAAAAGCGTACGCCATGGGATGCCTTCCGTCGTTCGCAGCCTTTGTTCCAATGCGGTATATTGTGCAGCGAGTACCCCTGAAGACGGAGATCGTACCAATTCCTGCTGAATCGCCTCCATTGCCAATCGCATGTAACATACAGCTACTCCAGCTCGGGCCTGCCACATATCAGGCTCCCGCTCCAGAGCCTGCTCGAACAGAGAGAGCGCTTGATCATTGTGACCTTTGGCATACAGCGTTTCACCCAGCCAGAATAAACCTTCGGCATCCAGTTCACTCTCGGTCATGCACTGAATCAGGATGTTCGCGGCTACCATGGTATACCCCTGACGATACAGCAGACTTGCAAACTCCCGTCGTAAAGTTATAGCCGTTCCCCAATGGTCACACATCATCATGGCCCGCAACTCATGCAGTTGCTCAGCAAGTGTAAGCTGTCCTGTCTTTATGGCTTGCCGCACAACCTTTTCTGCTACCATCTCTGAATGCGGACCCCATTGCATAAGCTTTTGTTCATGTGAAGCAAGTTTCATGCTTCGCGGCTCCTTGGTTAACTGATTCAGCAGTCGATCCATGACCTTCCAAACGTTCTTTTCTTGTGGAAGCGTAGTTGCGAGGAACGCCTCGGATAATGGTAATCCGTTGGTCCAACAAGCCAGTGCCCAATCCATTCTGTGCTCAGCCAGCAGATTGACTTCATTTACACACCCCACGCTCCAGTGTTCTTCTGCCAGTTGCAGTGCTTCGGAAACCCTATTCGCACATAACATCCAATGTATTCGATCCACAACATGGATACGAGCAGTACGCGCATCTGTATCCAGCATTTTCAATGCCTGCTCATATGCTCCACAGCCTGTTAGAACATAAATCACTTGCAACAGATGATCCTCATTTGTCATTGCATATGAATGGGGCATTTTACCACGAATCAAATCACCTTGATCTAACTCTCCGATTCCGCTACTTCTGGAAAGTAATGTTTCTGCTATGTTCTCATCGGTTTCACCGGATTGTTGCAGCACGTCTGCCAACCCGGCCCACGCCGGAGCATATGTGAACATACTGTCCAGAGCCAGCCCGTACAGATGTGCAGACTCATTCAGGAATCCCCGTTTCTGTGCAAGTCTTGCCATGGCAGTATAGGCTCTGTAACTGTTAGAACCCGCTTCCGTTACATATGACGCGTCTAACATGCTACCGCCATCACTCTGTCCAACACGGTTCGTTCTCTCCCAGCAGTCCGTTGCTCGGGCATACGATTGATATGCACGCTCCTCCAAACCTTGCTGCTCCAACGTCTCCCCATACAGCAGGTGCAGATCAGCATAGGATGGATAACGCTGTCTTTCCACAGCCAGAATTGCATGCGCCTCGTCGTAATGTTCCGATCCCACAAGGGTCTTTGCATAATCTCTAACCAGTGTTGGTCGATATGGCGCGAGTAACTCTGTCAGGTGTAATGATTCACGGAACGCTTCAATTGCCTGTTCGATCTGACCAAGCTGGCAATACGTTACTCCCAGATTGTACAGGTGAAAAGGCTGTGCAGGCTCATCTGCGAGTTCCCGCTCAATCAGCTTTAAATTACGTCTTGGTTTATGTTCCTTCGAAATCGTTGAGGCCAGATATCCATCATGAACCAGACATAGTGGAGCAAGCGGTTCTGTTTCGATCAACATATGTTCCTCACCTGTAAAGGTCTCGCTCTTATCCATATCACCAGCCTCTTCCTGGACAAGCTCGCTTGGGCCACTACGAACCAATTGCTCATGAATACGCCCCTTGTATCGATATCCCTGATGAGCACGGAACAGTCTCACTGGCTGAGAGATAACACTCTCTTCTACCCCTTCGCCGTATCGATTCTCTATGGTAATACGTAATCTCGAAATGCTTTTATGGACTTTAGGTAAAAAATTCAGCAGTTCTTCCAATCCCTGCGAAACGTATTCATCCGCATCCAAACACAGGACCCATTCCGTGCTCGCCAGAGGCAGACTGATATTTCGTGCATGGGCAAAGTCATCTTGCCAACAGGCGTGCAACACCGTTGCTCCGTACGTTCTGGCGATCTCGGGTGTACGGTCAGATGAGCCGGTATCGATAATAAAACATTCCGTGCTGATATGCTTCAAGCTGTCGAGACAGCGGGGCAGGTGATGTTCTTCATTTTGCACAATCATATGGATCCCAAGTAAACGGTTCTTCAATGCAAACACCTCCAATACAAAAAAAATACATGAAGTCCATCAAAGGAACTCCATGTACCTATATGACAAATAAATGGGTTATGTGCCTTGTCCATTGAAGAACACATCAATCGTGCTTGGTGCACCGATTAGGCTGGAGCGGTAGGAAAGACGCGTGTATTTGAGAAAACGCTGCGGAACCAATACATCGACTGACCCGGACAAAATGCCTGTTACCGTCGTTACATCCGTGTACCAGTTCGTTCCGTTGGCGCTGATCTCAACAAGAGCATCTACCCGGTTTACACCCGGCCCCCGGTTATATACAAAGAAAGAATACGTGCCAAATACACTGGTCGTAACCGCTGGGAGCGCTGTGAAGGTGTTTGCGGTCGGGGTGCTTATGAGTTGGGACTCCTGAAAACTCTTCTGTGAAATGGACGTCACACTGCTAAGTGTTCCCGCGGTAATTGTAGCACCTAGCACGCTGGTGATTGTACCATTCAGCAGGTTTGTCAACGTCCCTGCAGTCACGGTTGCGCCAAGTACGCTTGTGATGGTTCCGTTCAATAAGTTTGTCAGTGTTCCTGCGGTAATCGTTGCTCCCAATACACTCGTGATCGTACCATTCAGCAGGTTCGTCAGTGTTCCGGCGGTAATCGTCGCTCCCAATACACTTGTGATTGTACCATTCAGCAAGTTGGTCAGTGTTCCTGCGGTCACCGTGGCTCCCAATACACTTGTGATTGTACCATTCAGCAAGTTGGTCAGCGTTCCTGCGGTCACCGTGGCTCCAAGCACACTCGTGATCGTTCCTGCGGTAATCGTCGCTCCCAATACACTTGTGATTGTACCATTCAGCAAGTTGGTCAGCGTTCCTGCGGTCACCGTGGCTCCGAGCACACTCGTGATCGTTCCTGCGGTAATCGTTGCTCCCAATACACTCGTAATCGTACCATTCAGCAAGTTCGTTAGTGTTCCGGCTGTTACGGTTGCGCCGAGCACACTAGTGATCGTTCCCGCCGTGATCGTCGCTCCCAATACACTTGTGATTGTACCATTTAGCAAATTCGTTAATGTACCTGCGGTTACGGTGGCTCCCAGCACACTATTAATCGTACCTGCCGTGATGGTCGCTCCAAGTACACTCGTAATCGTTCCGTTCAGAATGTTGGTAATGGTTCCTGCGTTAATTGTAACGGTAGTCAGACCTGAGATATTACTAATGGTCCCGTCCAAAATAATGCCAACCACATTCCCGCTCGTATCCGTTCTGACAGGCTGGGCTGTCCCTGTACTATCCTGGCCGAAAATCAACGTTCTTAGATTATCCGGATTCGTATTAAACGTCGTAAAGTTAGGCATGTGCCTCGTCCTCCTCCCTGGTCAAATCTGTGAGATCATACTCCCCTACGGCATACGTTGTGCCTGAAAGTAAACATCAAGCCGGGTCGGTTGATCCGGTTCAACGGATCGAATGGCAAGCCGGGTATAGTGTAAAAATCGCAATGGTACCAGCGCTTTGGTCTGGCCTCCCGCGACCACCTCCTGGCTGTCCACAGCATAATCCACGGCATTTGGGCTGATCTGGATCTGTACAAGAGCCGGATGTTTTCCCCGATTCACAACGCCATAGGTATACATGCTGAGTGATGAGGTGTCTTGTGCCGGGAGTGAATCCATACTGCTACTGGTTTCGGCTCCGACATACGTATGCTCTGTAAAACAATGAATAGCACCAGGGAGTTTCGTACGTGAGGAAGCACCCTGCTTGAACCGGGGACGAGTAATCCGGGAACAAGGGGGTTTCAGCAATTTAGCGCGGCAGGAATGACGGGAACGGCGGCGACTGACATATTTAGTTGGTTGCTTCGTTCTCTTCTTGCTTTGCTTTGCTGTTCGACTCATCTCGATTTCCCCTTAAAAAATGTGCTTACGCATCGTATGCCCGGATCGGATTTACGGGCACGGCATCTGCCGTTATTTTGGAATTTGCAGTCCGTTCCCAAACGCTTTCTCTTGTTCTTACATACAATGCAAGTAATGAGGACATGCGAAACAAATAGTATCGCCAGACCATTTCCATCTATTCAGAGGGGGGGACAAGATGACAAACTCTAATGTATTCAACCAGTCTAATGGGCCCCTGTTCACTCAAATGACCAACACTTATGCAGCCCCGGGTATTGAAGCTTCAGTAGATACCGGTGCGGCTGCGGCAGGCAGTTTTTTTGCCCTGACGACCAATAATATAGCGATTCCTGCCAGTCAAAATCTTCTTCTTCAGATCCTGAATGCAACTGGAAGTGGCAGAACAGTACGTATTGCCAGCCTTTCGGGAGGTACAACTGCTGCAGCTACTCTGGTCGTTTATTCCGGCGGCACTGTAACCGTAGGAACTACACCTGTACCCGTTAATACGTTGCTTGGTAACGCCAACACCAGCATCGTTACCACCCGGCAAAATACCGGAACGCTTGGGGGGACTTTCACAAGCTTGCTCAGCATACCTCTCACTGCTGGAATGTACTCTTTGAATTTAAACGGTTCCATTCTTGTTCCACCGGGACAATCACTATCCATCAGTTTAGGAACTGGCAGTCAGACGGCAGCCATTAATCTCTTCTGGTGGGAATTCTGAACATGATTCTGATAAAAGGAGGTGCACACTGTGCCGAACAACAATGTATTTAATCCATTAAATCTGCCCGTCTATACGTCCAACACGAACACATATATTTCTCCCGGCATTGTTGCTCCTCCGGAGAATAATGCTGGCAGTACAGGCAATCTGTACAATGCAGGTTCCACCAACTCTACAACACTGGGGTTGCTGGGAGGAACGGTTATCGCCACCGTACAATTGGCCAATCCTGTAGGGAGCGGGAAAACCCTATACGTATCGCGGCTCTCTGGTGGAATTACGGTCTCACTTAATCTGTTATCTTCCTTCAGCGGTTCCATGAGTCTGAGCGCTAATGGAACACTGTCATCGCCCAACACACTAACATCGGTAAACAGCAATCTTTCCAGCAGCAATACCAGTGCAGCCATCGTACGATTCTCTTCTGCTGCACCTTCAGGAGCAACCCCATTGATGGCTATGCCCCTTCAAGCGGGACCGTTTCTATCCAATGAATTTGGCCGTTATGTGGTTCCTCCAGGTCAAGCTATTAACCTCTCTGTCAGTGGATCACTTTCGGTTGGTGGACTGCTGGCCTCTACTGCTTATTTCGCTTGGTGGGAAGTGTGATTCGCTTAATCGTGCTTAACTATGCAATGTGCAAACAGCCGCCTTCTGATGAGTACCGAAAGCGGCTGTTCGTTATATTGTAGATATAATGATGATTAAAATGTCCGGGCAAAGGCTGTCAGACCGATTCCTGCGGAATGATCTCTTTTGCTCCAGACACGAGAGGCTGCTTTCCCTCCCACAAGATTCGTTGCAGCAGTATGCCAGCAAGACCAATCGCCAGCGTAGCGAGACCGATATATTGAAAGGTGGGGCTCGGACCCGCAACTCGAATGAGCGCTCCACCTGCAAGTGGAGCTACGACCAGTACAACACTGGATAGTGAATTTTGAATGCCAAAGACGCGCCCTACATAGGCAGGAGGGGTTTCCTTTTGCAGCAAATAATTCAGTGTTACCATAAAGAGCCCATTGCCTACCCCAATGCATAACCCCCAGATTAAGACCCAATTTTCAGGTGTTTGTGGGCTAATCCACCCTAATGCAGCAATTCCGGCCCCGATGAACAGATATCCTCCACCTAGCCCCCACCCATACCCAATTCTCGGCAAGCGATTTAACAATAAAATGATGACGACTGCCCCGGCTCCTGCCGACGACCCCAACCAGCCGAGCAGTGATTCATTACCTGGCTTGATCTCCCGAAACAGGGTCGTAAACTGATAATCAATCATGAGAATGGCCATGAGTCCAAAACAGCCGAACAGAATCGTACTCAGCACGGTGCGACTGCTCTGTATAAAACGCCAGCCTTGCTGCCACTGGGTAAACAACGATTCCGAGATAACCTTTGCATCAGCAGTACTTCCGTCTGGTTCCACAGGCTCCGGCTTCTCCATCAATCGTCGCAAGGGCCATAACACTGCGCCCGACAACAGGCGGGTACAAGCATTGATTAATATACAGATCTGTGGTGAAAAAAAGGCTAGTATGACGGCTCCCAGAAGTGGCCCTGCGACCTTCGAACATTGGCTCACAAAACCATTTAGGGACGATGCCTGAAACAGATGCTCCTCTGCCACCACCTGGCGGGTTAGCGCCTGTTGGGCGGGAACGTGGAACACTCCCATCATGGCACGCAGAGCGAGCAGTGGAAGCAACCATGCCGGGCTTGGTGCGAATAAAATAGCAACGGTTAATCCCACGGTGATTACATCACACAAAATCATGATTTTCACTTTGTGCAGTCTATCAGCCAGAGCACCTGCAAAGGAGCCAAGCAGTATACCCGGGACAGCCATACATACAGGAATAAGTGCAATAATCAGCGGATCAGCACCCCAGCGGTAGGCCACCATCACCTGTATGGCAAGTGCATCGAACCAATCTCCAAACGTAGCTAGCGAGTATGCAATAAACATGCGGACAAACCGGAGGTTAGTCCATAAGCTTTTGGAAGATTGTGCAGATGAGGCGGGCGATTCGGTGGATTCATTGGATGTGGATTCAGTTGAAATGACAGTCATACATGTACTTCCTCCCTTGATTACAGCCGTTAGCGGTCTGTATGTTCCTTGGCTGTAATCATAAAGAAGTTATATCAGAGGAAGATCAGAGGATGGGGGGATAGGGGATAAAAAGTTACGTATTTCATCTACAATTTGCTGTCCATATGCGGGAACACCGTAACTTTTGCCGATCTCAGCATACACTTGTCGATACTTACTCCGAAGTCTGCCTTCAATTCGATGATGACCCAGGAATAGGAGAATCTGATATGCAGCATTCAGATATAGCGGTGCGTTCAGCGACATTTTCAATACATCCAGACCGTCATCCATTCTTAACTCTGCCTCACGAATCCGTCCCTGCCGAAGTAACCATAATCCTTCCATCACCTGAAAACGTCCGGTCTCTCGCAGATAGGGTTCATCCTTTAATCCTGACCGCAGAACTGCCATCTGGGCCTCAACAGCTTCACCGCTACCACCCCACAGTTCCACATACAACGCTGCAAGTGCCACAGGCAGTCTGAAATTCTTGAGCTCGTCAGTCTCTATTACACGATACGTTTCCTCCAGTTGTGCTTTGGCCCGTTGATATTGGCCCACCTCTACATAGACTTCAATGATGTTCAGAATGCGGAGTTCGCGAAGCTGATCGGCAGACAATGCCGATGAATTCAGCGCCTGTTCATACAACTGAATACTATCCGCCGGCTCGATCAGGGGGTGCACGAAAATTAGTAGCCAGTATAGTCGCTCCTCAAAGGGAATTTCCTTTGTTGTAATCAGCCATTCCAGATCTCCCTGTATAAAACGGATATACAACTGATAATAAGGGGCGATCTGAATGCCGAGTGCTTCCTGCTGTTGAACCAGGGTCTGTATGGCATTTCCCTGCCCAAACAAGTGATATTTACGAAGTAATCCGTGAATGACTTCCTGCATTTCTGGGTCCTGAGCAGAAGGGCTAGCGGGTAGAGCGGACTTTTTCTCATGCACAGCAAGCCGATATCCGTAGCCCCGTACTGTATCCAGACGGATCTCATCCCAGCGTTTCAGCTTCTTGCGCAGGCGATAGATATGATCGTCCACGGTGCGTTCAACCGGATATTCCAGTGGCCATACCCGATCCAGCAGTTGGCTGCGGGTGAAGGCTTTTTCCTTGTTTTCATACAGAAAATGCAGCAGTGCAAATTCCTTGGCGAGTAGACGAATGGATTCCGTTCGCCGTGTTACCGTATATGTCCCTTCATCCAATTGCAAAGACATGCCTGGTTCCCCCTACTATGTATAATTCGCTAATCCGAAATCGTATAGATTCATTCCATTTTTTCAACGTGTTCAACATACCATAAAAACCCTTTGCGAGAACGCAAAAGGTTTTTATCGTCTATCTTATAGATAGCTAGATTGTAGACGCTACGTATATGGTATTACCTTGCCTTAACCCAGCACGACACGATCATCCGCCATTTTTTTGCCGCTAATCCGTTCGAATTCACCAAGCAACTCAGGGACAGTCAACGTACGCTTGCGCTCTTCGCTGACATCCAGAATAATTCGGCCTTTGTCCATCATAATCAGACGGTTACCCAGACGAATGGCCTGCTCCATATTGTGCGTCACCATCAATGTAGTCAGTCTCATCTCACGCACAAGTGTCTCCGTTAGTTCCGTGATCAGTTCAGCACGTGAAGGGTCAAGTGCGGCCGTATGCTCATCCAGCAGTAGAATCTGCGGTTGGGTAAAGGTCGCCATCAATAGACTAAGTGCCTGCCGCTCCCCACCTGACAAGAGACCGACTTTCGCGTTAGGCCGCTTTTCCAGTCCGATTCCCAGCTTCTCCAATTGCGTGTTAAAAATCTCACGTCTGGCACGGGTAACTCCGAAGCCCAGTCCGCGTCCTTTGCCACGTTTGTATGCCATTGCCATATTTTCTTCAATGGACATATGTGGTGCTGTTCCTGCCATTGGGTCCTGAAACACCCGGCCAATCCAGCTGCTACGCTTATGCTCCGGCAGGTTTTTAATGGAGCGGTCATTGATCAGTACATCGCCCATATCCGGCTTCATCACACCCGAAATGATGTTCATCAGCGTGGATTTCCCGGCCCCGTTACTGCCAATCACCGTCACAAAATCTCCCGGATTCATCGTCAGATTCACGCCAACCAGCGCGGTCTTCTCGTCCGTTGTGCCTGGGTTGAACAGCTTGGTTACTTGCGTAATCTCCAGCATGCTCACATACCTCCCTTCGCCTGATGACCCCCGGATCGCATCAACTCTTCCGTTCGTTTGCGAGCCAGACTACGCTGCTTCATGGAGCGCTGCATCGTTGGGAATACAAGAGCAATAATGACAATCACCGCGGTGATCAACTTCAGATCAGATGTATCAAACCATTCGACCTGTAGGGCAAGGGCGACCACAATTCGATAAATGATTGAACCAACGATCGCTGCAAGTGTAGCCCAGAATACCGTTCTTGCTCCAAGAATGGCCTCACCGATAATCACTGAAGCCAGTCCGATGACGATCATACCAATACCCATCGTGATGTCTGCAAAGCCTGATTGCTGTGCAATGAATGCACCAGACAGGGCAACCAATCCATTGGATAAGCTGACCCCTACAATCGTAGTCACATCCGTATTTGCACCAAAGCTGCGAATCATGCGTTTGTTATCACCTGTCGCGCGGAGTGCCAGTCCAACATCTGTTTTCATGAACAGATCGAGCATGATTTTAAACACCAGCACCACGATGATAATTAGTACCATGACATGCTCACCTGAGAATGGATTATCCATACCCATAATGGATTTATTCGGTGCACCAAGAATACGCATATTAATGGAGTAGAGCGCGATCATCATCAAGATCCCGGATAACAATCCATTAATCTTGCCTTTGGTATGAAGCAGGCCCGTACAAGCTCCGGCTACCATACCGCCAGCCATTGCCGCCAGACAGGCGAGCCAAGGAGAAAAGTCATTGGAGATCATCACCGCCGCGATTGCGCCCCCTGTTGTAAAACTTCCGTCTACGGTAAGGTCAGGAAAATCGAGTATGCGAAACGTAATATATACACCAAGTGCCATCAGTGCATATAAAAGCCCCAGCTCGATCGCCCCTTCAATTGAATTCCAGCTTATACTCACACTACTTCCTCCCTGTCTATCGAAAAGAATGAGGCGAACCCGTTGCATGTTCGCCTCGCATCCATACTGCCGGATTTACACGCCGGTCAGATTATTGAATAATGTTGTTTTCCTGGTCTTTTACTTCCGCTTTCATCTCATCCGTAACCGTGATACCTTGGGCTTCAGCCGCTTTCAGATTCAGGATCAGATCCAGTTTGTCCGGAACGGTGACTTTCATATCACCAGGTTTTGTACCATTTTTCAGAATGTCCGCGGCCATCTCACCAACCTGATATCCATGGTCATAATATTTGAAGCCAACCGTTGCGAAAGCTCCTTTTTCAACGGTATCCCGATCACTGGAGAAGAACGGAATTTTATTACTGTTCGCCGTTTGGATGATCGTATCAACCGCACTCACGACAGAGTTATCAAGCGTGATGTAGAAAGCGTCTACTTTGCCAACAAGAGAATCCGTTGCCTGTTTTACTTCAGATGTATTTGTAACCGGTGCTTTCACCAGCTTGATATTATGTGTTGCGAGCGCTTTTTCTGCATTATCTGCCATAACCACCGCATTTGGTTCACCTTCGTTAATGACCAAGCCCACCGTTTTCACATCCGGCAGATTTTTAGCGATAAAGTCAGCCAATTGTACAATAGCTTCCGGATTCGTATCGGATGCACCTGTAACATTGCCACCCGGCTTGTCCATATCGGTCACCAGTTTGGCACCCAACGGGTCCGTTACCGCTGCGAACAGCAATGGCTTGTCCTTCACTTGTTGAGCCAGCGCCAGCGCAGATGGTGTTGCGATGCCGAGTACAAGATCATTTTTGGAATCACCCGAGATTTTCTGTGCAATGGACAGGTTGTTCGTCGAATCACCTTGCGCGTTATTGTAATCGATTTTGAGGTTCTTGTTCTCTTCAATGCCCGCTTCCTTCAGGGCTGCAATGAATCCTTCACGTGTAGCATCCAGAGATGGATGTTCAACAATCTGCGAGATGGCAATCTGGTATGATTTTTCCTCGCTTCCTCCACCTGTTGTGGTCCCTGATCCTTCGGATTCCGAGCCTGTACCGCTGTTATTTCCGCAACCTGCTGCAACGATCATTGAAGCAACCATCATCAGTGACATCCAAAATTTCTTTTT
Organism: Paenibacillus sp. FSL K6-4396; assembly: GCF_038002525.1. Lineage (NCBI taxonomy): Bacteria > Bacillati > Bacillota > Bacilli > Caryophanales > Paenibacillaceae > Paenibacillus > Paenibacillus sp. FSL K6-4396. Next base: position 6,745,930 of record NZ_JBBOCR010000001.1, read on the forward strand.
CATGTGTGAGAACCCCTCTCCATCTTATAAAATGTAGTTACCCTTATCGAGATTCCATTGACACGATAGGGCGGGACAAAACAAACGCTTCAACGCATTGTTGCTTTGATCGACAAAAGCAGACAAATATAGACTTTCCTCATGCGACTGAAGTCCATGACCCGTGTTGGTGTTTTATTGTTCCCCTAATATTAAGGGGCGTCCCGGTATCCGTCAATGGTTGAACCGCTTCCAATTTACTCTCATCGTATGATTGTGATAGAAAACATTACATAAGATCAAAAAAGGCAACCCACATGTTATGCGAGTAGCCTCATATAGATAGCTTATTTTTCTTCTTGAATTGCTTTTAGCTCAGCAGAGGTTAGTCCCGTCGCTTTGACAATGGTCTCATGATCAAGACCCAAGGTGAGCATATTCAATGCAATTTTCCGCTTGCTCTCAGCTTCACCTTCTTTAATTCCTTCTTTAATCCCTTCTTCGATTCCTTTTTGAATTCCTTCCTCCATGCCTTTCTTGAGACCCTCTTCTCGTGCGCCCTCAATCATGGAAGCTTCGTCCCATAGAAATTTCTGACGGTCAATATATCGTTGACGTGCTTGCTCATCCTGGCTCAGAAACTCCAATACACTCATGGCTTTTTTCAAAGCCGGTTCCGGTTCGTGCATCATTAACGCCTCCCAGCTTGATTTAGTCATTCCTTTCAGAAATAACAGCCAACGCACCAATCCATCCTTCATTTGAATATTTGCATCATTCAGCTTTGGTATTTCCATAAAATGAATCTCTATAACATCCGTCAACGGAATATTGGTATGGTCTTCTCTTAAATGAAATACGTTGTGGTACTGGTCATTAGCGAGCATTTTGAAATTAACAATGTTGATCGCGACACATTTTTTGAGCTGACTATATCTCTGTCCTTCAAGTAATTGTCCGGAATATTGTTTACCCCAATAGAACAAAGTCCTCTTCTCTAAATCATACTGATTAAACAACTGCATTTCAACATTAATTAGCTCACCTTGATCTGTTTTAGCCCGTATGTCCAGAATGGACTGTTTATCCCTCGGGGTATCCTTGTCCAGATAAGGATTGATTAATACAATCTCAGTCAGTAAAGATTCACCTGCATTTTTGAAGGTATGATTCAGAAAAGCCAGAAGAACATCCTTATTCTCTTCACTTCCAAAGATTCGTTTGAACACATAATCGTTCTTGGGATCAAGCAACTCTGTCATTATTATCCACTCCTAAGCGCAAAATGAACAGGATATATCTGCCGAAATATCAGCACATATAAGGATGCGAACATGCACTGGATGTTAGCTCCATTATAACACGCATCCCCATACCAGAATAGCGTATATACGTAATTTATTATCAAAAAGAGAGACTATCTCGACGAATCGTCGAAACAATCTCTCTTGTTTTTCTACTAGTTCCCCGATGCTTCGCGAATCTCATACTTGCACCTTTTGCCGCCATCGGCGTAACATTCGGTACGCTCCACCTCAGCTTGAAGTAGCGAGCGAAACAGTTCCAGTTCACAGCGGCAAGCCTGCTTGTATACACTCGCGACTTGTACAATCGGGCAGTTCATTTCCGTAATGACGTAGGTTCCATCTTCTTCTCTGGACGCATCCGCCATATATCCGTTGGCATTCTGAATTCGCGCGAGTTCCTCCACTCGTCCGGCCAGATCTTGGCCCTCCATCTGGGGCAATCCGCTGCGAAGCAGCTTGTCCCGGCGACTCTCGAACAATGCGTCCACCACACCGTTCCCGGCTGAGTCAGACAATTCTTCAAGCAGTTCCAGCGTAAGGGACGAATATGATTTTGGAAAAAAGCTGTCCCCGCGTACCGTCAGTTGGTACACCGAGGACGGACGTCCGGCCGTAGCCCGGGCCTCCCGAACCTCGATCCAGCCGTCCTGCTCCAGTGCCGTCAGATGACGGCGAATGGCCATGCCGGTCAGACCCAGATCAGCTGTCATTTCCCTCGCGGTCAATGTACCTTGCTGCTTCAGCATGAACAAAATCCGTTCACGCGTCGTTCGTTCCTCTTCGCGCTTCACGATCAGCACCTGCTCTCCTGCTTATGCGTGTACCGGTGCTGCCTCCCGGCAGGCATCCGAGCAAAAGCGGTTATGCGTCTCTTCGCAATCCTCACAGCTTACGTGCTGCAGGTTGCAGGTTGGACAATTAATATATCGGTCATGTGTCGTTCCACAGTGATAACAGCTGGCAATGACAATATCCTCGTCTGTCCGGTTAATCGGTACAGAGATCCGCTCGTCAAACACGTAACACTTGCCATCAAACAGATGTCCTTGTACTTCCGGATCTTTACCGTACGTGACAATACCGCCGTCTAATTGAGCTACGTCCTGGAATCCTTCATTAATCATGAACCCGGTCAGCTTCTCGCAGCGAATACCACCCGTGCAATAAGTAATGATCGTTTTGTCCTTCATGTCACCGAGGTTCTCGCGAATCCACTCCGGGAACTCGCGGAACGACTCAACATCTGGACGGATGGCGCCGCGGAAGTGACCAATTTCGTATTCGTAATCATTGCGGCCATCGATAACGATGACATCATCCCGTTGCAAATGCTCATGGAACTCTTTCGGAGAAAGGCGTTTGCCGCTGATCACATTCGGATCAAGATCTTCGTCTACGCGGAACGTAACCAGCTCTGCTTTATGACGAACAAAGATTTTTTTGAACGCATGCTCTTCCACATCATCAATCTTGAACACCATATCGCTGAACAGCGGATTAGCCAGCATGTCTTTCATATACTGTTCCGTCTGTTCAGGCGTTCCGGATACCGTACCGTTAATGCCTTCGGATGCGATCAGAATACGGCCTTTCACACCGAGGTCCTTGCAGTATTGCAGATGCTCTTGTGTAAACGTCTCGGGGTCTTCAATCTTCACGAACTTATAATATAAAAGCACGCGGTACGCGCTGTTACACATGTATATCACCTGTTCCTATTCCATGTTGTTATTAGCCGGATCATCCGGCAAGACGACTACATTGCACCCTTACTGTTAAAAAGAAAATAAACAGCCGCCCGAAACATCGTCTCGAACTGCTGCCTGACATTCGACTTTTATTCCTGCATTCTAGTTTATCGGAAGCGGAATAGCTTAGTCAATATAAATGTATAGAAAGGGATGAAAGTGGAACATATCTGTCCACAACAATCATCCTATTCCGAGATCGTAATGACCGAGGTCACAAAGTGATAGGACTCGTTCTCCAATACCGCCTGCGATAACAGGATTTTATTTCCTTCCGGGCTCCAGGCGAGAGGGTCAGAGGCGTTGTCCATATCCGCCGAGATCTGGAACTGTTCTGCCGACTCCGTGTTGGAGACAAACAGCCCTTTCTCATTGTCATTCTCGGAATTGATGGTGTATGCAATCTTGGAATCATCACCCGACCAGCTTGTGCCGAAAATCTGTGTGCCTCTGGCGAGTGTGGCTTTTTCATTACCTTCCAGATCGGTGAGTACGAGCGCCCGTTTGGTATCCGCCGTTCTTTTCACAATCGCAAGCCTTGTTCCATCATTGGAAGGGATGACCCATTCCACACTTTTCAGCACCTGTTTCACGTCACCCGTCTTCACGTCGTATGCATTCAACTGGCCGTCTTCGCCCGTAATATAATAGATGGTGCCATTCGAAACCTTGATGCTTCGAACATTGAAATTGCCTGTCTCCACCAGCACCTTCGTTGTACCATCCACACTTGCTGAGATGAGATCACCCTTCATATTGGGGAAAACGACATGTTCATTATCCAGCCATGCGCCCTCTTGGATAAATCCATCCTCCTTGCCAGCAGGGGTTGTCTCCCCATTATGCAGGTTCAGGAAGTAGCCTTTTCCCGTATTTTCCTCCGGCTCCCGGTAGAACAGGTACTGACTATCTGTTGACACCAACGGTGCACCCAGGCTAACTTCACTTTCCTTGAGCGGCGTGTCTGTACCTTTGGTTAGATCATACATATATAAGTTATGCGGATATCTTTCCTGGCCTTCAACGTTAACGGGTTTCAGGGATTTGTTCTCCTTGTCGGATACAATCCAGTCGTCACTTAGCCATGCAATTCCGCGCATATTCGGCAATTTATCGATTTTCTCCAGCTTAAAGCTCTGGTACACGGACGTGTTGGTATTATCTTTTACTGTAATGTCGGTGCCCGTTTTCCCACCTTGTGCGTTGCCCCCCGGCTCCGTTGTTCCCCCGCATGCCGCTGTCGTTAACAGGGCGATGGCTCCGAACGTGCCCAAAGCTGCTTGTTTCCAATTCATGATGGTCCCCCCTGGTTTCTCTTGCTATAGACCAAGCATACACATCGCATACTTCCAAAGTTATTCAGACTTGTTTCGAACTTGTAAACTTGAATCAGCCAAAGGGAACATGAGCTGGAACGTCACACCTTCCCCAGCTTCTGGATCGCCCGACAGCAGGGTGATTGTACCTCCCTGTTTTTCAACAAACTGCTTCACGAGAGATAGCCCCAGTCCGGTTCCACCGGTTTTTCTGGCTCTGTCTTTGTTTACGGTGTAAAAGGGTTCAAAAATCTTCTCCCGCGCCTCTGCCGGAATCGACGTACCCGAGTTGTAGATACGAATGATCGCTTGACGCTCCTGCATCCGTAGTTCGCTCTTCACCCGGATCACACCATCCGGAATGTTATATTTGATGGCATTATCCAGCATGTTGATGAAAATATGCATAAGACTCTCCCGGTCGCTACGGATCACCGCCGGTTCAAGATCCAGTTCCATGTTCAGCGCAAACTTCTCCGCTTTCCCACGCATCCGGCCACAGGCATCCTCCAGTAGAGCACTGACCTCTACATCTTCGGCCTGGTTCTCGAAGTCATACTTTTCCAAGGCAGATAAATGTAAGACTTTCTCCACCATCTCGTACAGCCGCTCCGTTTCTTTGCCAATGTTACTCGTCGCATCATCAAGAAGTTGCGGATCATCCTTATACATGTCGAGCAGCTCCACATAAGCTTTGATCGATGTCAGCGGTGTCTTGAACTCATGGCTAATGTTACCGATATATTGTTTCTGCTGCTGTTCCAGCGCCTGAAGTTTCTCAATCGCCAGTTGCAGCTTCTGCTGCTCCGCATGCATGGCTGTGATATTTTGCTGAATGGATGTACTCATATAATAGATGCCCTGCCCCAGCTCGCCCAACTCATCCTTGCGCTTTAAAGGAGACTCCGTAATGTAATTCCCTTCGCGAATGGAATCTGCAGACTTTTTCAGCCGGGTAATCGCGACAGCAAACCGATTGTAGAACAGATACCCCAGAATGAAGCTCAGCGCAACAACCGCAATCCCTGCCCACATAAATAGTTGAAGGATACGGGCATAAAAATCTTGGTAACTCTGGACCGGATACTGTATCCACACGGCACCCATCTGCCCATCCGGACCGTCCAATGGTGCAGCGTAGAGCAAGGTATCCCCTTGTTCATGATAGGCAATTTTATTTTGCAGTGCATAGTTGAGCGTATCCTGAACAATCGCACTCTCCCCGGAGCTGATCGATGAACCGACTTGTTGGCCTTTCATATCATAGAGTGCTATCGGCAAGCCGGTAGAGTTGGCCAGTTCCTGTGCAAGCCTGCGCCCGTTTTGATGTAAAAAGACTTCCTGTTCAAGATGAACGGACTCGGTGTAGTAGGACTGTCGCACATTCAGATTCACCAGCCGTGTCTGCTGTGATAGAATACCTTCAATCTGTGACTGCTGATTGCGTTCAATACCGCGCAGGACCAGTGAACTAAGCACCACCACGGTCAGGATAAGCAATGCCGCCAGAAAAACACTGAACTTCAGCTTGATGCTGACTCTCATATGGCCCCGCCTGGTTCAGGTGCAGATGCTTTGTAGCCGATCCCATATACGGTCTGCAATTTTTGCTGATCCGTATCTCCGATTTTTTTGCGCAAACGCTGAATGTGAATGTCCACGGTCCGTGTGCCACCTGCATATTCCATGCCCCAGACCCGATCCAGCAGATCATCTCTTGTGTACACCCGCTCAGGATTGGACATGAGAATGGTCAGCAGATCGAACTCTTTTGGTGTCAGATCCAGCTTCTCCTCATTCACGGTCACCGTGCGGTGAGCAACATGAATACGCAGTGTGCCATTCACGATGGCCTGATTCTTCGAATCGTCAGGCGGTGGACTGCTTTTCTCAACACGGCGCATGAGTGCTTTTACCCTTGCGAGCAGTTCACGGATCTCGAATGGTTTGGTCATGTAATCATCGGCACCCATTTCCAGGCCAACGATCTTGTCCACGATATCATTTTTGACGGTCAGCAAAATAATACCGATATCCTCGCGGTCCTCCAGCCTGCGGCATACGCCGTATCCATCAAGCCTTGGCATCATCACGTCCAGAATCATGACCTGTGGGTGAAACGATGCGACCTTAACCAAGGCCTCTTCACCGTCACTCGCAGTATCTACTTCATATCCTTCGCGCCGCAGCGCGTAAGCAATGGCACTGACGATGCTTGATTCGTCATCTACCACAAGCACTTTTTTATTCATGGGATTCATCCTCTACGTTACACGAAATATCTTCAAGTGCAGTACCGTCTTCCGATCGCTGTTATCCCCAGATTTTTTGAATCAATTCTCCTAAGAGAAAATCCGGGGATAAAGGGCGTAGCGTATGCTTCCGAAGTAGCTTTTTACAGAAAGCTTTGAACTTCGTTTCTTCAGACTGGCTCTGCACTCTTCGTTTTCGTGTAAAAATTCAGTTCTTTTTTATTTATGTTAGCAAGGTCTATGTTAATTGGCTATGGATGAGTTGCAATTTGTATGACAGGTGCATATCCTCTCAGCTTGGACTTCGCTTTACTTTCTTTATACCCCAAAGGCAACAAAAAGAGCCAACCCGCGATTGGATCAGCCCTTGGTCTATAGATTCCGATTCATGTTACGGTTTAAGCAACAACTTCTTGATCACCTCAGCATTTACTCCTCAAATGACAGATTCAGCGGCTCATCCGACATCTCATACTCTGTCTCCATATGTGTCAGCGGTGTGTTCAGATCAACCTCCTCGAAGCGGAAGCTGTCAACCCACACTTTTCCTTTACCGTTCAAAATAACCCCGAACGAAATGACCGCGCTGCCCTCCGGCACATCAAGCACAATACTATACTGGTTCCATGGCTGCGTACCCGTAATCGGCCGATCATGCATGTTATCAAATTGAAGTACATCATGGACATTATTATCCACACGCATCCATAATCCGCAGAACGCGTCCACACGCTCGGTCTTCACGAATCCCGATAATTTCATCCGCTTGCCTACATACTTGTCCGCTCTGAACTGTTGCATCATCGTTGCGAATTCGTTAGGCTCCATCGGCGTAACGGCCTTCAAATATCCTGAAGCTTTCCCCTGATGCACTTCGGCAGGGTCAATGCCCATCTCATAATTTTGCGGATGACTTCCCGTTAACATCCAACCTGTAATTGTTGACGTCTGATTCATCTGTAATTCTCCTCCTCTGGTTTTTCCTTCGAATAATTTCAGATCGAACAACTTGCGAAAACGTCCTGGTGGCATGCCATATAATTTGCGGAATGCACGGGTGAAGGCTTCCTGACTCTCAAAGCCACATGCCAGCGCGATGTCCAAAATACCCGCATCCGTCAATCGGAGGGTCGTGGACGCCAGACTCATCCGGCGATTGCGTATATAATCCACCACAGTCATACCCACTTCATTACGGAAAACCCGATGATAATGATAGGGTGACAACAACGCCTCGGATGCCACTTCTTCCAGCCCAATCTGCTCATGCAGATGAGTCTCAATATAAAACAAACTTTGCTGAATCATTGCACGGTAACGGCTCAACTGAGGTAAAGCCCCCTTCCATATCCTTACTATACGTGCTTCAGCATAAGGCGTTTTGATCATTTCTGCTACATATCGAGATAACCGTAATTGGAGAATTATTCTCTCATCGGAGTTGGTGTAACTAAGCGTTGGTTACAAGGGCATATATACGCCTCACAAAAACAAAAAAAGAGCCGATCCAGGGACAACATTGCCCCTTGACCGACTCTATACGAAAACTCAACAATCAGACAGCCGGTACCGGCTGTGCGCCAACCTCTTCGTCATCATGCTCCACCAGTTCATGTTTCTCCCAAGCTCTGCTCTTCCAGCGGAAGAACATAATGACCGCACGGGTCCACTCATCCGCCGCAATGGCAAGCCACACACCAGCAAGCCCCAGATGAAGCTGGAATATGAGCAGGTACCCCAGTGGCAGACTCATGCAGACCATGGAGATCAGACCCATGTATACCGGGAACTTCGCATCCCCTGCCGCACGCAGGGAACCAATGATCACAATATTGCAGGTACGCCCGGTTTCGAGCAAAAGACTGAGTAGAATCACTTGAGCCCCCAGCTTGATAATTTCCGGATTATCCGTAAAGATGCTCATCAGCGGCACACGGAAAAAAATGATGATTACATCAATGATGACTGTGGCCAGAAGCGCCCATTTTACACTGTCAAAAACACGTTTGTACGCATCATCTTTGCGTCGCGCACCCACAAGCCGACCTACAATGATCGATGTCCCCATACCAATCGCCATGCTGAACAAGTAGATATAGCTGGAGATGTTACCCGCATACTGCTTGGTTGCCATAGCTTCTGCGCCCAGATAGGTCACATACAGCGTGAACACGAGCTGGCAGGAATGATATACCATGGATTCCATCGCAGACGGAATGCCAATCCGCAGAATTTTGCCAATGAATTTCTTGGACAACTTAATGTAGTATTCGAAATCCACCCGTACCTCGCTCACACGATACAACAACCAGAAGAAGATCAGCAGGCAGATAAACCGACTCCCTACCGTAGAGATGGCTGCACCTTCCACCCCAAGCTTCGGCAGGCCGAAGTGACCAAAGATCAATGCATAGTTACCAACCACGTGAATCACGTTCATGAATACAGCGACGTACATTGTTTCTTTGGTGTAACCATGTGTACGAATCGTCGCAGCCAGGGCATTAATGAGTGCCTGGAGGAAGATCCCGCCACCGACGATATTTATATACGAACGGGCAAAATCATAAATTTCGCCTTGAATATTCAAGAGTGATAACAAATGTCCTCCGAATAGAAGAAAGATTCCGCTCAGGACCAGACCTACGATAAGGTTCAGCGTAATCGCATTACCTGTCACTTGTGCTGCTTCACTTAACTTTTTGGATCCAATATATTGTGCTACTACAATCGCAGCACCATGTCCAATGACTTCCAATACAAGGATAGCGATAGAAATAATCTGATTGGCTGCTCCAACGCCGGAGACCGCATTATCGGATACCGAGCTGAGCATGAGCGTATCCACGCTCCCCATCAACATAAATAAGAAGAGTTCCAGGAAAATAGGCCATGTCAGTCGAATCAGATTCAGATCCTTGGCATCAGAACGAAGGGACTCTTTGGTTGAGGATATTGCTGTCATTTTCTCACCTTTCCCATGTGGGCTTTAATTCTTAGGGTATGTTAGCACAGGTGGTTTGAAAATGCAGTAGTTTTGCGAAAAAAGTTGAAAGTTTTTTGTAATTCCATAAATAGGTATTTTCACTACTTTCATATAGCCTATCTTCCGTACGCTTACCAGAGATTTTAGAAGACAAAAAAGGCCCCTCCCAACTCGCCTTTTAAGCAAGTAATGGAAGGACCTTGGAACCTCAACCTGTTAACCTTTAACTGAACCCGCAGCAATGCCCTCCACGATTCGATTACTCAGGATGAGAAAAGCAATCAGAATCGGCATAATGCTGATCATCAGCGTGGCACCAATGGCTCCCCAATCCGTTGTATATTGACCGATAAAGTTCTGTACCCCCACGGTCAGGGTCTTGTATGAATCCGTACTGATGAACGTATTAACAAAGATGAACTCATTCCAGTTATAGATCATGTTGATGATTGCCGTTGTGGAGATAACCGAAGCTGTCATCGGCAAGATAATCCGAAAGAAAATTCGATGCACGGAGCAACCATCCATCACTGCGGCTTCTTCCACTTCCCGGGGAAGCGCGTAGTAGAATCCGAGTAGAATCATAATGGTAATTGGCATATTAAAGGCAATATAAGACAAGATGACTGACAAAGGATGATCTGTGAGATGAAGCTTCAGGAACAAGCTGAACAGCGGGATCAACGTGGAGTGTACAGGGATCATCAGACCCACCATGAATAGCCCCAGCACCAGCGAACGACCCTTCCAGCGCATACGTGTAATGGCAAAGGTCACCAGACTGGCAAACAGCACGGTGACCACCACCGAGACCACGGTAATCCATACACTGTTGAAGAAGTACAAGCTGATATTTCCCTCTGTCCATACCTTGACATAGTTTTCCCAACGCGGGGTAGCAGGAAGGGAAAAAGGCGCCATGTCGAATACTTCCTGATTATTTTTAAGCGAGAATAACAGCAGCCATACCAAGGGTAAAATTTGCAGCAAAGCTACCAGGGACAAGAGGAAATACAGCAGAACATATCCGAATCTCCTTAACCATGCCGAACCTCGGCTTGTCCCCGGGTAAGTTGGCAATCTAACGGCCGTATCCGTCTTCACCGGGATGGACCTCCTTTCATTTCACTAGGGCGTGTCTGGAAACTCCGAAGGTGGCAGATTTTGCCGAATTTTCGTTCCAAGCAAGGAAATTTTCCGCAGGCGTGCCGGGGCACGTCAAGGGAAAGTGACGCAGCAGGGGGCGAAAAGGCTGTAAAAGATGCACTTCAGCGAGTTTTCAGACACGAACTAGCGTCAGGAATACTGGATCGTATCTTTGGATGCCGTCGCTTTACGAAGCAGCCAGGTAACAAGCAGACAGATCAAGAGCAGGAAGAACCCTACAGCACTACCGTAACCAAAGTCGAAGCTACGGAACGCCTGACGATACATATAGGAGGCCATCACTTCGCTGGAGCCATTCGGTCCGCCATCGGTCATCACGTAGATGAGATCAAAATACTTGAGTGAGCCTACCACAGCCAGTACCACAGTCACCTTGATGACTTCAGTAATTAGCGGCAACTTGATTCGAAAAGCGATCTGCCAAGGGCTTGCCCCATCAATCCGGGCTGCTTCCACCAGAGATTCCGGAATATTTTTGAGGGCCGCATAATAGATCAAAATATAGAAGCCTGCATACTGCCATAGGATCGGTACGAACAGTGCATACAGCACCAGTGATGGCTCCGCCAGCCAAGCTGGCGGATTGCTGAAGCCGATCGCTTCCAGAAAGGTGTTCAGCACACCATTGCTGGGATGATAGATCTTCAGCCATAACTGAGCGATCGCGACCGAAGACAGCAGCATCGGGATCAAATATATTTTGCGGAACAGATTGGCACCCTTAATCTTGCCTGACAGCACCAAAGCAATCATCAGATAACCGATCAGACTCAGCGCAGAGAACAAAGCAAGCAAAAAAGTATGATTCGCACTCTGCCAGAATGTTCCGTCCTGAAGCAGTCTGGCGTAATTATCCAATCCAATAAAGGTCATTGCACCGATCCCGTCCCATTGCATCAACCCATAATACCCGGTGAGCACGATCGGGATGTATACCAAGACCAGCAGCAGAAGCAGTGCAGGAAGCACGTACAACGCAGCAACGAGACGGTTGGACATGACTTTGTCCATCACATTATCCTCCCTTCAAGCGTTCAAACGTGTGTACGTCAATTGCCTTTATCAATCGCAGCCTGATGATTCTTCACAAAGTCCTCCGGTGTAACCGCTTTGCCAAACAACGCCTGAATCATATCCAGATGTGCCTGAGCGGCTGCCGGTTTCATCTGTACGTCTGCAAAGAGCGTAAGGCTGCTGGCCTGATTCAATTCGTTCAGCAGGTCGATGTAGAGCTGTGGCAACTGTACTGCAGCCGTATCCACTTTGGTTGCCGGGATGACGCCTGCCTCAGTCACCGAACTCTCACCCCATTTTTCCACAAAGTATTGCACAAACTTCGCCGCTTCTTCCTTCACTTTGGAATTCTGGGCCACGAACAGCCCTACGCCTGGACCACCTACCCAGCTGTTAATATCGCTCTTGCCATCTTCCATCGTTGGGAATTTGAAAAATCCGATCTTGTCTTTGAATTCCTGTGGGATGTCCGGGTTAGTCGTGAAGTTTGGCAGTTCCCACGTACCCATCAGATACATGGCAGCCTTTTCGTTCATGAATTCGGATTTGCCCTCATCGTTGGACAACCCGTTGAAACCTTTGTTGAAGGCATTCATGTCCACCAGCTTTTGTACCTCGGCAGCAGCTTGAGTCAGAGCAGGATCGTCAAACTTGCCGGAGCCATTGATTGCCTTCTCCAGTGCATCTCCACCTAACCGATTTGCCAGATACATATACCAGAGTGAGCCAGTCCAGCGGTCTTTATTGCCCAGTGCGATCGGAACCTCACCGTTCTCGGTCAGTGTCTTCAGCACACTCAGGAATTCATCGTACGTTGCTGGCGGCTGCAAGTTATATTTCGCAAAAATGGCTTTGTTATAATAAATGGGGGAGATATTTAACTCGATAGGTAGGGCATATGTTTTGCCGTCAATCGCATAGGCTTCTGTTGTGCCAGCTATGAATTTCTCGCCCAGCGAGTCGCTCAGCAGATCATCGACCGGTGCGAACAGGTTCCCCTTCACATAAGGCTCCAGAAAACCAGCAGCCCAAGTTACACCCACATCGGGAAGTTCATTGGATGCAGACAGGATTTTCAATTTGTTCTTGTATTGTTCATTCTCCAGCACTTCCTGCTTGATGGTCACATTCGGATGATCCGTCTGGTACTGCTTGATGATATCGTTGACCAATTTATTTTGCTGTGCAGAACTTCCTGCTGGCCAGAGGTGCATGAATTTGAGGGTTACTTTCCCATCTGTGCCGTTGCTGCCCGTTTCACCCGCTTGATCCGAACTTGAACTGTTACATCCGGATAAAATTACGGCGAGAACCAGCGTCCATGACAGAAGAATGGCCATCGTCTTTTTGCTCATTATTCCAGACCCCCTTGGTTTTTTCGGTTAATGTAACCGCTTTAACCAAATTGTAGCACGGGCCTATTGCCGCTATAAGACCAGAACAATTTGGAAAAACTCCACTTTTTTGAGGTTATTTGTTATCTCGTTCAGATAGGGAATGCCGATATTTGCTTGGACTAAGCCCCTCAAGACTTTTAAATACCGTGATAAAATACTTATCCGTCTGATAACCCACCTGTTCCGCAATCTCCGAAATTGGCATCGTTGTCTGCACAAGCAATTCCTTCGCGCGCTGAATGCGTTTGCGGGTAAGGTATTCACTAAAATTGATGCCGATCTGTTCCTTAAACAAAACACTGAAGTAACTCGAATTGAGATGCAGCAAATCAGCGATTTCACGCATGGTCACATGTTCACCCAGGTGAGTATCCACATAGGTCAAAGCTTCACTGATCTGGCTATTTAGTCTCTGTTCCCCTCGCTCCTTAACATCCAGCAGCTTGGGGTCAACCATTTCTTGCATCGTTTGAATACGTCGCTGTTGTTCCTTGAACTTTAGGGCTTTTTCGACGGTCTGTAGCAATTGTTCCTTATCAATCGGTTTCAACATATACTCCACAACACCCAACTTAATGGCCTGCTGGGCGTATTGAAAATCGGCATGTCCCGACATAATCAGGACAACAGGTTTGTTTGCAAAATGCTGAATGGCTTCAATGAGGGACAAGCCAGAGAATTCCGGCATGCGAACATCCGTTATTAACAGATCTGCCGGCTTTTTCTTGAGCCATTCGACAGCCTCGACGCCACTTTCTGCAGTCTGAATGTGATTTCGTCCTGCTGACCATCCTTCCAATGTTTTACGAATACCCTCTCTTGTACGCGGCTCATCATCCACGATAAGAATCGTTTTGTCATGAATCATATGCACCCTCCGTTCCCATGGGAATCTCAAAGCCAATGACGGTCCCTTCCCCAACCTTACTTGTTAAGGAGAGCTTGCACCGTTCGCCAAGTTGGCTGCCAAAGTAGAGCTTCAGCCGTCGATGTACGTTGATTAGACCTACACCTGTCCCCTTCTTGGACACAGCCGGCCCGCCATGTAAAGCATGAATAACAGATTGAAGTCGTGATTCATCCATACCCGGGCCATCATCCCGAACCTCAATGCGAACCAGATTCTTGTCGGTCGAAGCATCCACATGGATGCTTATCTTTCCAGGTCCCAGTTTACTTTCAATGCCATGGAGGATCGCATTTTCCACCAAGGGCTGTATAAGCAGTTTCGGAATGGGGACCTTACGAACCGCATCGCTCAACTCAATCTCCCATTGCATTCGATCCCCCAACCGCATCTGCATAATGCGAAGATACCGCTCTGCGTGTTCCAACTCGTCGGCAATCGTAACCCACTCATCCTGCTGAGAGCTGGAGATAATGTAACGAAACAATCGGGACATCGCCACAACCATACGTGCCATCTCCTCGTCTCCCTTTTCCTCCAGGGACCAATAGAACGCCTCCAGTGTGTTAAATAGAAAGTGGGGGTTAATCTGAGACTGCAACGCCTTCAACTCCGCCCGGGACTGCATGACTTCCTTCTCATGAACCACACGGGTCAATTCGTTCTGTCTGTAGACCATCTGGTTATACACGTTGTTGAGTTCATTAATCTCCATCGTTGCGCTGACCATTAGATTAGGTCTCATGGCTCCCGGTTGTGCACTGCGCATGGCCCGCATCAGGCGTATAAGCGGACGTGTAATCATCGTGGAGAGAAAGAAGGACATGATCAGGAACAGAACAACACCAATGATTCCCGAAACGAGAAGCGCCGTCCTCAGGATGGATACCCCTTCCGTTGTCTCCTGCAGCGGAGTCAGCACAGCAAGTGTCCATCCCGTTAATTCAGACTTTTGCCGGACGACGATATAGGATTCCTCCCCGTTCTGCACGACGGATTCGCTGTCCAATATGGCTTTTGGATCGAGATTAATCTCCAGATCAGAAGTCACCACCTCGCCTGCACCATCCAAGAGCATGATCGAGTCCTGCGAACCATCTGCCCCATTCGAATCATTGAGTTGAAAGAAACTGCGTTGCATCCGCACCACAATATAGCCTCCATGCTCAAAGGAATGTTCCAGCAGGTTAATGCGCCGAATAGCCAGAAGCACACCCGGATCTTCAGGGTCAGCGCCTGCCCATACCAGTCTGCCTTTGCCTTCGTCCGCCAGGCTGATCCAGTTGCGCTCCACTCTGAGATCGAGGGATCGGTCATCCATGGGAAAGATGCGGTTATAACCCGTAGTGTATATCTCCATACTCTGCGCGCCATTGATGAAAGACTGATAGCTGCCCGCAATCTGCAAGAGAGCTTGACGCTGATTAAAGGTGGCCGGGTTGCCTTGTTTCTCATCGCTGAGCAGACGCTGCACGTATGAATCATCCGCCACCTGAGCGGTCAGCGAATTCACTTGTGCAATGAGTGCATCCAATCTGCCACTGGCCTGGACGGCAGTTTGATGAATATGTTTCTCTGCATTGCTTTTCAGCAAAGCAGCTACCCGATCATAGGCCGATATGCCTGCGAACAACAGAACAACAAGCATCACCATAACAAAACCAATAAAGATTTGATTCCGAAGAGAGTTAAAATGTCCTTTTTTCCCGTGCAACTGCCCCATTCTCCTCTCTTTTTTGGCATGTAAAAGAACCCACCACCTTACGCCCGTGCTCTTGAAGACTGGGTACAAACGATGCCGGATTTATCTACGTATTCAGTTTTTCTTATTAAAGCGCTTGCAAAAAAAGAAACCAGAATCCCCTCTTCTTATCGTCTTTGTTTATCGATTAAACTAACGACTAAAAAATAGCATAGTTTTACAGGTTAATCAATCCTTTTGACAGTTCCCAAACGTCAAATGACAAGGATCGAAAAAAAGAGAGGGGACTCTTAGAGTCCACTCTCTTGGTTCATATTCCTTCACACATAATCTTTTCTTTAGCACATCTTCGGTTATTTTACAGACCCTTGTGTAACCCCGTTGATGATCCACTTCTGTGCAAACAGGTAGATGATAATCATCGGCAGCAACGCGAGCAGGTAGGATGCAAACGCAAGGTTAAACTCGGTATTGAACTGCCCTTGGAATACATACTGTACAAGCGGCAATGTGTACTGTCCCGGATCACTGATAATAATGAGTGGCAGCAAGAAGTCGTTGTACGTGGACAGACAGGTCAGAATACCAACCGTGGCACTGATTGGCGCCATGAGCGGGAAAATGATTTTCCAGAATGTGCCCCAGGTTGTTGCCCCATCCACAAACGCCGCTTCCTCCAGCGCTACCGGAATGGACCGGATGTATCCAACGTACACAAATACGTTAAATGCCAGGCCATATACCGTGTGCAGCAGGATCAGACCTACCAGATTTGTCATCTCCAGCGATGCGGTCAGTTTAACAATCGGCAGCATGATGATCGGGAACGGAATGAACATCGCGCTGACGAAGTAATAATAGAGTCCTTTGAAAAACTTGCGCTTCTCCATATTTCTCGCAATCGCATAGGCCACCATAGAGTTACTAAGTAACGTCAAAAGCACGGTTGAGGCGGTAACGATCGCACTGTTACGGAACGATTGGAAGAAGTTTGTCATGTCGATGGCTCTTGCGAAATTCTCCCAGTGAAACGTTGTCGGAAGGGCAAAGACCGATTGGGCCATCTGCTCCGGATTTTTCAAAGCAATCGTAACTGTCATATACAAAGGGAACAGGATAAACAGGGTACCCAGCACCACGAGCAGCATAACGAGCCAATTGATTCGTGTACGGCTTCTCATTACAGATCCATCTCCCTTCTTTGCAGGAACCGGATTTGCAGAATTGAAATCACCGCAATAACGATGAAGTAAATAACCGAGTTCGCAGATTGATATGCATATTCGCCGCCTTCAAATCCTCCGGTGTAGATCAGATGGGAGATGGACTGCGTCGCCCGTCCGGGACCACCGTTGGTCAAGGCTACGATTTGGTCGAAGACCATAAGTGAATTTTTCATTGCCAGCACCATATTAATGGTGAAGAACGGGGCAATAAGCGGGAAGGTAATACTCCAGAATTCACGCCATTTGCCTGCACCGTCGAGGTTGGATGCCTCGTACAGTGTCGTTGGTATCGTTTGCAGACCAGCCAAATACAGAATCGTATTCAGGGCCACGGATTGCCATACGGCAACAATGACGATACCGATCCAAGCCAGACTCTCGCTGCCGAGTATGTTCGTGGATAGCGCGTTGATGCCCAGATTTTGTCCCCAGATCGGGAATACGTTGGAGAACAGGTAGTTAAATATGTAACCTACAATCAGTACACTCAGAATATTGGGCAGGAAGTAGATGCCGCGGAAAAAGTTACGGAACTTAATCTTGGCATTCAGCCCGAGTGCAATGAGCAGGCTCAGAATATTGGTCAGGATCGTCACCACGATCGCGAATTTGAACGTAAACCAGTAGGCGTTACCTACATTGTCGTCCTGGAACAAGTTGAAATAGTTTTTGAAGCCAACAAAATCATACTCTTTCCCGAATCCATTATAATTCGTAAATGAATAATAGATGCCCTGGAGGGCCGGCAGTGTCATAAATACAAAGAACAATATAACCGCCGGAACCGTCATCCAGTAATAAGGTGCGATACGCTTGTTCATACTCCATCCTCCTTCAGACAAGGCTTAGCGCCGATTGGCAACCTTGTCCCATTCTTTGTCGAGTGTATCTAGATAGTTGTCGATGTTTTGGTTCTGCAAAAAGGACTGTACGATGGAATTCAGCTGCACCGCAGCCGGAATATAGTGATCGGGAAAGTCAATAACCTTGCCCTGCTCGATATAAGGCATCAATTCCTGTACCGCAGGATCATCCTGCTTCACATCTTCGACCGCAGAGAACAGCGTCTGTTCGTCAATGTATCTTCCGATATTTTCAGGCTTCAGCAGAAAAGCAATAAACGTCTCTGCCTGCTCGCGATTAGGTGTGTCCGCTGCAATCGTAAATAGGGAGTCGATCCCGTTCACCAGCTTGATCTTGCTTGCATCATTGCCCGTTGGGAACGGGAAGAAACCGATCTCAATATTCGGGTTTGCTTTGCGAATCTCGGAGATGGCCCAGGTTCCCTGGATGTACATGAAGGCTTCACCGTTAGCGAAAGCACGGTTACCGTCTGAATAGGCTTTACCAAAGTTATCGCCGTGACCGTACTTCATGAGCTCCAGCTGCTTCTCAGCTACCTCGCGGTACTTCTCCTTGAACGTAACTTTGTTATCGCGCCGTTCCTGATAGAAATCAATGCCGACCAGGTTGGAGGCAAGTGCATTGAACGGCAGGCTTGTCTGCCAGTCATCCTTGTATGTGAAATAAAATGGAATTTCGCCCGCATCCTTAATCTTTTGGGCAGTCGCGATTAGTTCATCCCACGTCTTGGGCACGTCCAAGCCCATTTCCTTAAACAGCGTCTTGTTGTACATGATGCCGTTTGCATTCGTCGCGTAAGGAATACCCGTCACTTCGTCCATACCTGTGAGATCCTTAAGCATTTGTATGTAGTTTGGATCAATCGTCTGGAGCAGTGAACTGTCCGTCAGATTGGTGAAAATATCACTCTGGGCCAGAATGGAATAGGTGTCGGTTGCCCCCATGGCCATAATGTCCGGGATATCATTTTTGACAACACGTGTCTTCAATACGGTCTCCGCATCTGGCGGATTCACCTGTGTCACCTGAATATCGTCATGCTCGGCATTAAACGTTTTGATCAATTCGTCAAAGGTTGTTTTGGCTTCAGGCTTGTTCTGGAAAAATTCAATCTGCACTTTGCCATTCGCGCTATCTCCACTGGTACAGGAAGATAAAAGTACAGCCATCATTCCGCATAGCAACATTGTCCCGAGAGCCTTGGTAAGCGTTGTTCTCATGTTGTACCTCCCTCAGCTTTAAAAATTGAACTAATGTGATTTACACGGTGTCACTCCGATTGCAGTACCATCTTCCGATCGTTGTTATCCCCAGATTTTTTTGATTTCCTTCCTCAAAGGGAAAATCCGGTGATAAACACGCACGCTTCGCTTCTTCAGATTGGTTCTGCACTCTCCGTGTTCGTGTATATCTTAGTTTCACTTTATATACGTAAAGATTTACCCATTCAGGTGGTGAAATAACCATTTGGTTAATCCTTCCACAAACTCATACTATGAGCGTTGGCTATACAAGCCTTTATTATTCCTAAAACGATTTCGGTAAAAATGAATCAAGGCATTTCTTCCCACGATTCGAATTGGGCATAACAAAAAGGACATTGGAAGATATCCAATGTCCCTCATTTATTAAGCTTATATTCACCCACTGTAACGCTTTTATCCATGTTACGAACGTTCTGCTTTCGGCAAAGCATTGCGTAAACGTTTGGCCCGATAACTCTGATATGCACGAATCAACATGCCAATGATAATCATGACAACACCGATGTTAATTGCGACATCAGCGAGATTCAAAATCCCGCGTCCTGACGGAAATACGAGGAAATCCGTTACCCGGGCATAGATAAATCGATCGATCGCATTTCCTAAAGCCCCTCCGACCATAAAACCCGCGCCAGCTTGCATCCAGAAACCGCGAATCTCACCTTTACTCCGGTAATACAGCATGCCTGCTATGAACAGAACAGCAATCGCACCGAACAAACGCGCATTCCCCTGAAACATGCTGCCCGCCATTCCACTGTTCTCGTAATGCTGTAACTGCATGCCCGAGTTACCCAGTCTCATGACGTCGCCAACCTCCATATACATCCTCACTGCAATCTTGGTCCCCTGATCCACTAAAGTCACCAGCAGTGCTACAAAATAAAACAGCATCGTGCTTCTCCTCCTGCCTACTGAGCGCTAACTTATTTTAACTTTAAGAGTTTTGTATATTAGGTTACCTTCACTTTAACACAGCTGATGTACGGTCTCCAAATGAGCCATCCCCAGCCATACATATAGCGTCCAGTAACATGGTCCAGTCGCACTTGGAAGGTACTGTCCCCATTCATGTCGAATGTAGACATCAATCATATATGTAAAGGGGATGCCTGTAATTTGAACCTCACCATGATCGAAAAATTAAAGGAAATGAAACAGGAAGAATTAGAATTGGTATTTGCCACATTTGGTTCTGAAACGGCGCTTAACCTTGGCCTGCATCTGGTTGAAGAAGCGAAGCGTCGTTCACAGGCCGTGACCATCGACATTACCCTGAAGGGACATCGTCTCTTTTTGCATGCGATGGAAGGAACTCATCCCGACAACGAGGACTGGATTCGACGTAAAAACAACGTGGTGAATCATTTTTCCTCCAGTTCTTGGCATACCGCCCTGCGTTTGAGAAACGAGAACCAGACCCTTGAGCACAACTTCAATCTGCCTTCATCGGACTATGTACTGGCTGGTGGCGCTTTCCCGCTGATTCTCGAAAATGAGGGACAGGTCGGCACCATTACGGTATCGGGTCTGCCTGATGAGGAAGACCATGATCTGGTCACGACAGGAATTCGCTCGTTTTTGTTGCAGCAAGGGTAGATTAAGCGCGCCAAAAAATCCGCACCTGATAAGGTACGGATTTTCTTCTTTTTCCTGCAGTTTAATTACTGCGTTTATTGAATCGCTGAGAGAACATCGAGCAACATGGATTTGAACTTCGGCCGATCAATGGCTTCACAGACACGTACATTCGGCTCTTTGCCAAAACGTCCGTTGATATCAACCACACTGTATCCGCGTGTCAATTCTCCTGCCGCTTCTACATCCACATAATATTGACCCGACTTGGTCATGATGGATTCATCCGCGGCTACAGCCATCAGCAACGTATCGGGATGAGTGGTGCCATTGAGTTTATGTACCGACTTGTTGAACTGCATAACCACTTTGTTAATGGCTGTAAAGAAATCGGCACCCGATGTACCGAGAGCGGCAATCTCTGCATGGTCGTCATCATCCATCACTGAATATTGCGTGCACATCTCCCAGCCAACCATTGTGATCGGAATGGCCGCATGCAGTACAATTTTCGCTGCTTCCGGGTCTACGTAGAAGTTATACTCCGCCGCCGGGGTGATATTGCCCAGTGCATTATTCGTTCCGCCCATGATGTACAGGTGAGCAATCTCCGGAATAATCGTGGGGTCTTTCTGAATCGCCATGGCAATATTGGTCAGCGGTGCAATTGCCAGCAGTTCAATTTCACCTGGATGTGCGTGCACCTTCTCAATGATAAAATCAACCGCATGCCCGCTCTCGGGACGCTGGTCCGCCTTCGGGAAATGCGCGCCGCCCATACCGTCATCGCCATGCACGTCTTCCACTGTACGGTGCTGAGCTTTACCGTAGGCCATTAGCGGTCGCTCGCATCCTTTATACACAGGCACCTTGCCGCCATGTCCAGCAACCTGTACCGTGTACAAAGCATTTTCAACCTCTTGGTCGAATTGTACGTTACCGCCCGTAATGGTGATGCCTTCCACCTGAAAGTGATGCAATGCCGTCAGGATCGCAATCGTATCGTCTCCTGCTGTATCTGTATCGATGATGACTCTTCTCATGATGCCGCGCCCCTTCTTCCGTTTATATAGTACATTCTATAAAACACTATGTCTTATTTTACATTAAAAATGTACCGATGACGATGGAAACGCCGATGATAATTGAACGCAGCAGCTGCGCTACCGCCATATTTCCTCGTGCGATTTCATCGCAAACTCGCATTTTGGGCGTGAGGAAGTCAAATATAATATAGACCAGGCACAGCAAAATAATTCCAAACGCCGACCACAGCAGCATATCCAACCACGAATGCGTTGAGAAAGATACCATGCCCACAATAATACACAGTCCCAACAATTTGCTGCCCATGTACATGCCCGCCGCTTCGTTTCCTTTCGCGATCTCTTCACTATCGTTATACCGGGTCAATTTGCTAAAAGCGAAATATCCACATACCAATACCACTAGCAAAATGCCTATACCCACCACAACATTCAGCAAGTTCAATCCCAAGTTCTCCATTCCTTCTTCTCCTCCTCATCATTCATCCGTTCACGAACCGCAGCCGCGCAATAATAGGCCATATCTCCGGTTACTTTCTCCCCAACCCGTGGCAGCACTCCAGCCAAACGCCCACCGATAACAAATACCCCTGTAAGCAGATAACCGCTGTACGCTCCATTTTCCGTCTCAATCACGACCTGCTCCATCGGAACCAGCTGCTGATAGATTTTGGGCTGATTTTCGTAATAAGCTGTAATCTCTTCATCCTCGTCTGTTGTCGCAGTTGCACGATTGGATTCCAGCGTCTCGTTAAGAGGATGCTCCATATCCTGCTTTCCAAAGGCATTGTTCGTTCCTCCATCCAGCAAAAGAGTTCCTCTGCCTTCGCGCCCCCAATAGCTTTTGGCTACATATGGCATGGCGTTCAGATCGAAGGGTTCAGCTGAAAAATAGGTTGGCAGCAGATATCGGGAAATGACGTCCATCTCTGTATCATCAAAGAGGGTAAACCCGCAATATTCCGGGGTTTGCTCATTACGCTCGTAGAGCGACCAGATCGCTGCCATGAAGCCTTTGCTCTGCATCAGCACATGCTGAACGGGATTCATCAGGCCTAGCCGTCCTTCCCGTACAAGTTCAAGTAACGCAGCGCCAATGTCCACGCCTGTCGTCTCATCCCGATCATCGATCAGATATTCCAGTGGATAGAGGCGGTAGAGCAGATTAATCTCCCGACCTTTATGGTAAAGCGCCTCTCCCGGAACAATCTCCAGTTCATCAAGTGGAGCATAGAAAACCTCGTATCCCGCTTCCTGACATCGTCTCATCAGGTATTCCGTATTTGTTCGATCTTCGACATGTTCACCAAAAGAAGTGAACGTCACCGGACCCTGCAATCCTTGCTCTGCATAGAATTCCAGCCATATCTTGAAACACGCCTGAATACGTGCATCCATCTCGGCAGATGGTGCAGTCAACGCGGCAGGCTCAGCAAGACCGACCAGGATATTTTCCAATGCAGCAGCCTCCGGTATGCCCGTTGGAGTGTCCGTATTATTTTCAATACACTTGGGCCCAGCTTCTCCGATAATCCAGTCCTGACGGGTAATGCCTCCAGTCACCATCTCCATGCGTGCCGCCGGGATAATCCCGGGATGGATACCCAGCTGATGCTCCAAAAAGGAATCCGGCATATATTGCTGGATAAATCGCATCACTTTACAGTAAATGCCGTCTACCGCCTCGGCTGCGGTACGCAGCTCTTCTACCTCCGAGGGAGAATAGACCGTCAATGCAGGCACGCAATATTGCTTCCCGTACATTCGATGGTATGGAATCTGTTGTTCCGTTTCGCCCTGAAATACTTCTTCGTGACTAAACGGCAGTTGAACCACTTGTCTCATCCGGTTATCCTCCCGAACTGCGGAAGAAGCTACCGAAGCCGCTTGATTTGGACTTGGATTTGCTATAGGAGCTGTTACTGTCCTTGTTGCTTCGATACGACGACCCACCGTAGTAATAGTGTCCACTGCTGGAATCATATTCACATCCGGTATCATACTCCGGGTCACATTCATCATTGTTGCTGCCACAACCGGATAACACGGCAGGAACCGCCAGCATTAGGGAGAAAGCAACCAGCTTTGCTTTTGATCCGGGTTTCGATGCTTGCCCCCGCTCTTGGTCACTCATTACAGATCCACCTCTTTCATATAAAACAACACTTTCTTGCGATCCGCATCCAGCACGGAATACAGGAACTCATATGTCTTGCCACTGCGAACCATGTAATGGTCCAGCAGTTGCTCGGCAAGCTCCATCGTATAGGTGGATGACGCTGTGAGTTCCAACTCCTGAAACGAACTTCCATTCCACAGCATATACTCTGCACTATACATGGAAGACATTTTGCACATGGCCAGCGCAGCATCCGCAATGGCTGCACCGTACTCGTCCGGCATCTGTTGCTCATACGCCGTTACGTATACCGCATGTTCCCGCCCATCCTGGCATTCATTGGACAGATGCGCCCAGAGTTTATTTTTTACCAAGGTAGCATCCACCAGTTTGCGCATGAACAGTTCATCTCGTGTGACTGATGTCTGTTCCAGCACCCCCGTCTCCGCCTGTCGATCATCCGACCAAGTCCGATACGTCAATGAATAATAGATACCGATAACCTCCCTTTTTGCGAGCTCTTAGGTGAGCCGTTTCAATTCATACAAACGTATTTAACGCATGTGAAGGTAAAAAGTTCCACTAGTGAATCAATTTCACAATACCTTTAGCTGCTTCAATCAAGTTGACGATGCTACATTCGTGCTTTAACGCTCTCTTGGCTAACACAAAACGTATGGTATTTAACCCCGGTCAAAAAGGCCGGAAATGATTCTCCGACCTCGCTTGTTCCATCTTATGCTCATGCCATTCTGACTTATAACTCAGCCCACTGCGCCAATATATCATTATATTCAGCGGACAATTGCTCGCGATCATTCCAGATTTGTTCCAGTTCAACCGGATTGTTCTGCACCGTTTCCAGCTGTTGATCCAGTGCCTGAATCTGTGCCTCAAGACGAGCCAACGTCTGTTCCAGTTTCTCCGCAGACGGTTGGTTGCCACTACCACTTCTATGTTTCGATACAGTTGATGCCGAAGAGGACATCGCCTTACCTGATTCAGTAGAAGCTTCATGATCTCGACTTCCATCGGGAGCCGCAACAGTGGACCCGTTCAATGCCGAGGTTGCTTCTGATTCCTTCCCTGATCTGGCAGTTCCGCCGGGAGCAGACGTTAAACCTGACTTCATCTCTGACTTGGCGTTCCCACGAGAAGAAACTCCCACTCCTGCTGTAGCCTGAGTTGTCGCCGCCGCACGAGCTTGCAGTTCAAGCTTCTTCTCCCGATATGCCTCATAGTCTCCCAGATAAGCGGTCATCTGACCGTCCTCCAGTTCCCAGACACGGGAGGCGAGGCGATTGACGAAGTACCGATCATGTGAGATAGCAAGTACGGTTCCTTCAAAATCAACCAGCGACTCTTCCAGCGCTTCTCTGGATGCGATATCCAGATGGTTGGTTGGCTCATCGAGCAGCAGTACATTGGGTTTGCGTTGCACCAGCAGAGCCAAACGCAGGCGCGTCCATTCCCCGCCGGATAACTGTCCCACTGAGCGGAATACATCCGCTCCATAGAACAGGTATCGAGCCAGAATCCCGCGTGCTTCGCCTTCCTCCACGCCCGCTTCCAGACGGAAGTATTCAAGCACATTCAGCTTCGGATTCGTAGGTTCCTCCTGTTGAGCCAGATACCCTACATCCACGCGTGCACCCCACTCCAGCTTGCCCGTATTGGGTTGCTCGTCTCCAAGCAACAGCTTGAACAGGGTCGTCTTGCCGGAACCATTGCGGCCAATGAGTGCAATTTTATCCCCATATTCCAACAGACCCGAGATTCCGCGCAGGATTTCGCGCTCACCATAGCTCTTCTCGACCTGTTCCAATACCGCTACCCGTTTGCCCGTTCGATCCGTAGGACGAACATCGAACTCGGCATTGCGGCGCTCCAGCACAGGACGCTTCACCTGTTCCATCCGCTCGATTGCTTTACGCATCGAAGCCGCCCGTCTGAAGAACTTTTCATTCCCACCAATTCGGCCCCATTCCTCCAGTTGGCGGATCGTTTCTTTCATTTTTTTGATCACCTTCTGCTGCTCCTTGAACTCCTCGAATTGCTGCAACAGCCGTTGTTCCTTCACTTTCATATATTCCGTATAACCGCCAGCAGACGTTTCCGCTTCTCCATCCTCCAGCTCCAGTGTTCGATTCACTACCCGATCGAGAAAATACCGATCATGCGAGATCAGGACAATGGTGCCGGGATATTCACGTAAAAATCCTTCCAGCCACTCGACCCGCTCCAGATCAAGATGGTTCGTTGGCTCATCCAGCAATAACAGATCAGGTCTTACGATTAGCTGCGAGGCCAGCACCACCCGAGTCTGCTCCCCACCGGACAAGGAACCGAAGTGCCAACCATAGTGTGCCTTGGCGATATCCAAACCGTCCGCCACCTGATCGATCCGGGCATCCATTTCGTATCCACCCTCACGCTCGAACTGGTCTTGCAGTGCCGCATAACGTTTCAACAAGCGCTCCAATTGATTAGGGTCTGCTGCACATGCTGGATCGGACATCTGCTGCTCCATTTCCTTCATTTGCGTGCGACATATCATAAGCTCCTTGAATCCAAGACTCAGTACATCCAGTACGGTATGTTCATCCAATCCTTCTGGAACCTGAGCCACATATCCCATTCGTGTATCTTTCTTGATCATCAATTGCCCTTCATCCGGCTTGTTCAGTCTTGCCATCAGGCGCATAAGTGTGGTCTTGCCGCTTCCGTTACGGCCGATCAGGGCGACCTTGTCACCTTCCATAATTTCAAACGTAATGCCATCCAGCACCAGATGTGCTCCGTGGTATTGAGTCAGTTGTTGCGCGCTAATCATCATCATAATAAGGTTCCTCCTATGGTATGGAAGATCCTGACCGCAACACAAAAAGAGCCGCAGGAGGTTAGCTCCGCGGCCCTTCAGAATTCAAGCAATATCGCTTATCGTCCGAATGAGGTCAAGGCAGGCATCTTCTCGCAAATGTTAACTTCCGTATATTCAAAATTGGACAGACTTCTCCCGTTGGTCAGAAAAGTATGAACAATGCCAGCCATAGCAATCGGCAGCTGGCTAATACGGTTGTTAAGCATCTCGTGATTCACCTGTCTTCACCTCCCTTGTCATAATTAATGTCAATATATCACAGACGAATGCATTCCTGCAACCATCCCATCACCTGATTCAATCTTACTGTATAAAGGTTTCATTCTTCCGCTTAATTCCTGCCCCGTCGCCGAAGCACCACATCCCTGATCGCCACCGTAATGAGTGTTAACATTCCCGCGGTACCCAGCGATACGCCAAGCAGGGCATATCCGATGCCGTTCCACCCGCCAATATCGATGCTGATCATGATTACAACGGCACCGCTGAGCAAGGCCACACATGGCAATATATACTGAACCCATGTCATTCGCCGTCCTTGTAAACGGTAGATCAACCATTCAATCAGCAATAATGCGACCCAAACAAGGAGTGTCAATATAATAAGACCTTTCACTCATGCTCCCCTCCCTCACACATTCTCCCAATACATATTGACGCTGAGCATTCTGATACGTGTAGAGTTTATCACATAATGAAGCCCACCATTCACAAGAGATGAAGTTCGTGAATGGTAGGCTTCAAGGGGGCTCCGAGAGATGAAATGGGAGTCGTTCTTATGGTGACTTGCAACAGCGACCAGGTTTAGTAAAGGCTCACACTTTCAGCCTTACGCTGCTCATAACGCAGTCCTTTATACAAGTCTGCCTTGCCCACGGAATTGAACAGATTCATTTTATAACGAATGACGTTTTGAGCCTCAACAATGCAGTCTGGGTAAATGGCATTTGGGTCCCATAATTCCGTGGTGCTTAGAATTTCACGGGCCTTTTTGAAGTATGCATGTTTCATATCGCTGGAAATATTGATTTTACATATCCCCAACTGAACGGAGTCGGAGACCTCCTGATCAGGGTTTGCGGACCCCCCGTGCAGAACGAGAGGGATGTCTACCAATTGATTGATTTCTCTCAGAATATCCATTTGCAACTCCGGTTTAATATGTTTGGGATATATGCCATGGGCTGTACCGATGGCCACCGCCAATGTATCGATACCCGTACGTGCCACAAAATCTTCCGCCTGGGCCGGATTCGTGTAAGTTACTACGGATACACCGCCCTCGATAGAATTACCGGTCTGCCCAATCGTCCCCAATTCCCCCTCAACAGATACGCCGACGGAGTGTGCAAGCTCCACCGCCTGTTTAGTAATAGCCACATTGTCTTCATAAGGGAGCAGAGAACCGTCAATCATGACAGAAGTAAATCCACACTTGATCGCCCGGATGATATCAGCAATGGACCCACCATGATCAAGATGGATCACCAGTGGAACATGGCTGGCATGTGCACGCTGGCTGGCATATGCGAAAAATTCATCCGTCAAAAATTCAAGCTCCGTCGGGTGAATGGCGATGATTGCCGGGGAATTGGAATGCTCCGCCTCCTCAATCACAGCTCTCAAAAATGTACTGTCTGCCACGTTAAATGCTCCCACCGCGAATTGGTGTTCCTTGGCTACTTTAAGCAGCTCCTTCATCGTAATCAACATGAAACACATCTCCTTTAGATTGGTTTAATAAAATGTAAGCGCTATCTATATGGCGGGTATTACTCCACTTTGAACACAATGTCATCGAAGGTTACGCTTTCGTCTTCGGTATCGTCGAATTCTTCATCCATCGCCGTAACTGGCTTCTTTAATAAAGATAAGGTTACACCACAGATTCCGGTTCCAATGAGAAGAGACAACATAAACAGCCATGGATGGGTGAAGAGGGGTACAACGAATAATCCCCCATGTGGCACCGGAGCCTCAACGCCCCAGATCATAATCAATCCACCAGCTACCGCTGAGCCGATGACACAGGAAGTCACCACCCGGATCAGATCCCTTGCCGCAATCGGAATGACACCCTCCGTGACCATGCAGATTCCCATCGGGAATGCGGCCTTTAACGATTCTTTTTCTGCTGCCGTATATTTGTTTCTCGTCAGGAAATACGATAGGGTAATCCCTAATGGTGGAATAATGGAGCCGACAAACTTGACAGCCTCAGGCCCATAGATACCTTGGACTAACATCCCATCAGCAAACAGTGACATCGTTTTATTCACAGGTCCTCCGAAGTCAAAGGTGGCCATCAAGCCCAGAATGGCACCTAAAACAAATTTGGACCCCCCCTGCATCGATTCAAGCACCTGGGTAAGACTGTCCTGTAACCAGACAATTGGCTGACCAATGACAAGAAAGATACCTAAACCAGAGATCAATGTAGCCAGAAACGGAATAACGAGAACAGGCATTAATCCTTGCATGGACTTTGGCAGCTTCACATATTTACGGATACCGAGTACGACATAACCCACCAGAAATCCGCCCAGCAGCCCACCAATGAACCCCGCTTGAATCTGACTGCATATAAAACCAACAATTAATCCTGGAGCAATTCCGGGACGGTCCGAGATCGAATAAGCAATCGCTGCGCAAATTAAAGGGACAACCAGCCCCATGCCCCAACCGCCGATTTGGTTAATCATATACGGAATCGTACCTTCCGCCTTGCCCACATCGGCTCCTCCCAGAATTTGTCCCAGCGCGATACACAGCCCTGAAGCAACGATCAAAGGAATCATATAGGAAATACCTGTTAACAGATGACCTTTGATGACTGAACCTGCGTGATTGGATTTTGCGCTCATCGCCCTGCCTCCCTTGTTATGAGGATACCCCTAAAGACTGCTCCACCTTTTCAATGAATTTAATCGGGGCTTTAATGACCGTCTCGGTTTTGACTCGAATGATCCGTTTGCCTTTGAACCTTTCTTCTCCACCGATTTTGATATCTGCAGCCACAATGACAACATCAGCTGCCCCGATCTCTTCCCTGGAAAGCTCGTTTTCTGTTCCTATGGTGCCTTGGGTCTCTACTTTGATCTCATGACCACGCGCTTTTGCACCTTTGATCAATTTTTCCTTGGCAATATACGTGTGGGCAATACCAGCAGTGCACGCGGCTACGGCTACAATGTTCATCAGAATCCCTCCAAATGATGTATTGTGCTCCATATTAAAATCCTGAATTGCCATGTTCTACGATACGCTCTCTCTGCTAGCAAACAGCTCCATAATCTGGGCCGGGTCCGGCTCATGCATCAAACGTTCCAGTACCTCTTCATCAGCGAGCATACTCGCAACTTGGACCAACAGCTTCATGTGGGTTGTATTCCGGTCTACAAGCCTTACAGCAAACAAAATAACGACATGGACAGGTTTGCCGTCCAGGGTCTCCCATTCAAGCGGGTGCTCTGTTCGTCCGATGGTGAGGGAGGTCTTGAGGACCGCCGCCGATTTGCCATGAGGGATCGCAACGTGGTTCTCCAGGCCAGTCTGACCCTCTTCTTCTCTTAAATAGACGTCTTTGATAAACTCTTCTTTGGAGGAAAGGACACCTTCCTTTGCAAGCAAATCCGCCAATTCCTCGATGGCTTCATCCTTGGTTCGTGCTTTTAGATCCAGCTTAATCAACCGTTCGTTGATAATCTTGGTTATATCCATAATGGTCCTCCTCCTGATCGTGCTTGGACTGTAATATCTCGAAAAGCTCCTGTGGTGTAGTTACTCTCATGATCTGTTCATACATGCGCCTGCACATCAACAAGCTCTGTATTTCTATCAATAATTCAGTTAGTGGCCCATCCTGGAAGAAAGCGATTACAATTTCCAATTTGCAATTGGTCGGTTCGCCTTGAATGACATTAAAACCGACGATGGGATTGACGTTCACATCACTGCGGATCAGGAAAACCGACAAATGGTTATTCAGCTTAGCCTCGGCAAATGTCCGGTTCTCCAGATTAGCGCCTACGTGTTGGAGTATGGATGCAAACAGCTTCAGACGGGATGCTGTACCTTCTGTATATTGTTCCTTCGTATTCGTTTCAATCTGTACATAAGATGGGTGGAAGTACGCCCTGAGCAGTGGAAACGAAAACACCCTGTTTTGATGTTGATTCAACCTCGCCTCGTTAAACTTCGCCTTTATTAAGCTGACATCCGTGTCATTTAATAGCGCCGAGACATACACAACTGGCAAGTCATGATGCTCCAGTTTCACGGTTGATATAATCAGATCAATGTCCGTCCAATCCTCCATACGCTTGAACCAGCTTGTCGAAATGACATCAACGACTTCCCATTCGGGAAATGAACGATTGATCCGGTTTTTCAGCAAGTGAGATGTCCCTATTCCAGTGGAGCAGACCAGAATAACTCTTTTCTTTCTACTGCTTTTCTCAATGGATGCCTGAAAATAAAGGACCAGGTAACTTATCTCGTCATCACTAAACGAATTCAATCCGCAGGCTTGGGCCATGGGCAGCATCCCCAAACGGACCAGAGAGAATATCTCGGCATACGCCTCACGTATATCCTCCAGCAGAGGATTATTAATGGAAATGTTGTATTTCAGACGATTCAGCATCGGTTTGAAATGAATGATCAGACCCTTGTACAATTGTTCGTCTGTTGTGAGATCACGCCGGATCATCCCGGATACAGTCTGAATTAATTCCTTGACCATCACTTTAGACTCTGGACAAACCTTGTCCATCAGACCAGACAACTCAAGATTAAGGGACGGAACACTCATGCCTGATGAAATCAGATATTGATAGATGAAATAGATCTCTTCACTTGGTAATTCCAATCCGCATAGCTCACTGATTTGTTGGGCCATGGCTTTTGCGATGGAATGCACATGAGGGTCAGTTACGGGATGATCAGGAATGCCGTCAGCCAATCGAATGACCTTGCCACTCTTCAGTCTGCGGATACAAATTAGCAGGTGAGTCAGCAGGTTGATGTAATAGGGATCGCCTATGGTATATCCTAATTGCTGCTCGGTTTCTTCCAGAATACGTTGAATCCCTTGAACTGAATCGCAGCCAAAATGTTCTATCAACTCAACTAGTGTGTTACCATCAATCCGAGATTCATGCTCTTGTTCTCCCGCCCGTTCTTCACTCACAAGTTCATTAATGAGAGAAGCCATGGCTTTGCGAATGTTAATCTCTGAACCGATCAGACGGGTACCGAGCTGGCTTTTTTCCAGTCGGAGCTGAAAGGGTTCAATTCGTTCTTCAATGGCCTTGAGATCATTCACAATCGATGCCTTGCCGATAAAGTATTCTTCTGACAGCTTGTTAATCGAGGTTTCCTCAGGAGAATCATATAATAAATTCGTCAATATTTTGATTCTCCTCCCCTCTACGGAAAGGGTTGTCACCACCCTTTTTCCCGAAGCCCATTGCGTTCTTCTCAGCTCCATCGTCTGTTCCTGGGTTAAAGCCAGCGCAATACCTCTTCCCGGCTTCCGTTCGAGGCGAATGCCGCGAATATGCAAATTGTGTTCCAAGGCGTTTAGTTCCCTGTAAATCGTTTTTTCCGACCAGTTCATGTGACCGGCTATTTCTTTGACCGGAACGAAATCCCTACGCTCCAATAGAAAATGCAAAATCTGATATTCTCTCGGAGATAGCGCTTTCATTTGAGGATCACTCCTTCCTTACGCTCACAGCATAACACTCGTATTTTTTTTGTTAAATACTAAAATATGTCCATTTCATTCGGGTCAAAATAATATACCCCCCTGTTGATCGCTTTCAGAGCACCCGTTGATTTAGGTATAACGAAAAGGCTCCTGATCGGATTGCCTACCCGATTAGAAGCCTTTTCGTCTCTGTTTTCGATTCACCGACTGAATGTGTTATCGTTGCTCGTCCTACCCTTATTGCTCAAGTTGATTTACCGGAACCTCAAGCCGTTTATATCTGCATACATATGGCATCACTTCAACCAGTTAGCAAAAAATTCGCGGTACCCTTCTTTCATCTTCGTGCGCGAAAAAGCACCAAAGGCATACTCCCGGTTGTCTTCTGACACACTGCGCGGCGCAGCCGCAGCCATGTTCACCAGTTCAAACCAGTTATCCTCGTTGCCTGCAAAGGCATGCGTGGATCGAATGTGACCGTAGCAAGCATGCTCCGGTTTCACGACCATTTTGCCCATCGCCATCGCTTCCGTCAGCGGCATCGCAAACGTATCAAAGGCTGAACAGCTCCAATACACCTTGGCAGAGTTCATCAACGTAAATATCTCATCCTGCGTGAGCGCGAACTTCAGCTTCACGTTGGCAGGAATGTCGTACTTCTTCATGGTTTCCTTATAGCGAACACCGCCAAACACCATATATACTTCCTTGTCCGGGTTCTGCCGAGCATATTCCAGCACCAGATCCGGTCGACGATTCGCTTCATCCCTACCAATCCAGAGCACCCGATTATGCACGACCTGGCTCGGGTCATAGTGCCGGTTCGCCAGCTCTTCGCTAAAGCCAATCGGGATGACGTTCACGTCATGTACGCCGAAATTGCGACCAAGTTCTGTTTTCAAAAACTCCGTCTGTACAACCGCTTTATCCACCATCGTATAAAATGGCTTCATCATCTCATATCCCGTTAGCGCGGGATCGGGGAAACTGTGCGGGAACAGTACACTCTTTGGTAAGAACATCTTCAAAAACGTAAACCCGGATACGGTGTAGATGACATGCTCTATATTTTGGCTATGAATCTGGTCCAGCACGATATCGTAGTTCACCAGGTCACCTTTCTCATGCTCATAACCCGGCAACCAGTCGTATCCGCTGACATGACGCTCCGGCGAGATGAACACAATATCCACGCCCAGCTCCAGACCAATCTGCTTCAGTCGATCCGCAAATACGCGTGGCCCCTGTGCTTCCGTGAATTGAATTTTACGCATAACAAGTCCGACTTTACGCAAGCTTCTCACCCCTCATTTCTATTCCTCACCCATGTGCTTCATGCACTGTTCCAGCGTCGCTGCCGTCTCATGCCACTGGTTACGCAACTGTTCCTTCGGCCACACACATTCCTCACTTCTCAGGTCACCATCAATCAAACGCAGCATCCAGAGCGAAAATACAATAGCATAGGCGTTGTACCATCCTGCAAAAGAATCCCGTTCAATCTGCACGCCCAGGCTCTCTAGTTTGTCCAAATAAATGTCTATGACCCGCTCTCGCAAAGCAGGCGTAACCGTTCTGGGAAACAGCGGATGCGAGAGATCAACTAAGTGATGTATATCCCACAATGGCGTATTCATATGGGCATGCTCCCAGTCCAATATGACCAGTCTGCCGTCCACCTCCGCCATATTTCCGGGATGCAGGTCTCCGTGACACAGAACAGTAGGAAGCTCTTCTTCTGCCGTGAGGATCAACCTTGAGATCTTGTCCCAATCGGATGCGGATAGCTGCATACCCAATCTGGATAACAGTTCATCGGTAAATTGCCTATGCATTTGCAACTCATCCAGCATCGTGCGAATGGACGGTTTCTGGCCCACGCGAGGCAGCTCACTCCAATCCGTAACAGGCAATGCATGCCATGCTGCCATATGTGCCGCTGCATCAAGCATCGTCGCCTCTCGCGAATCATGCACCAGTTGCCCCAGATCCTCATAGATCATCCAGCTCTGTGCCGGTGCAATGGTAAGATCCGACGCTGCAATGAGTTGTGGATAAATCGGTGGTAGGCCAGACATCACACGCTCGTACATCCATCGTTCTCGTCCGTGCTGTGCAGGATTCGTCAGCGGTTTGAAAATATAACTTTCACCAGTAGGAACAGTGAATCGCTCCACATATCGTCCGTTCATTCCTTTATACAACTGTTCGCGGCTTGTTATATAGTGATCATTCAGCAATCCTTCGGGCGTCACCCAGCTATATGCATCCATCTCATCTTTCACGCAATCCACCATCCGTTTCGTTCTTCCTGCTGCTCCGATGTTGATTTCTATTCATCATACGTTGCCTCTCTCAAGCCTGCAAGCTTTGGTCGTAAGCGCTTATTCCATGTCTCCATTCAGAGTTTCAAAATTGCTTATTGCATTTTGGTTAGTAATCACTTACTATACAATCATGAAGAACAAATCTCATGTGGATAGCAAAAAGAAAGATATCCTACAAGCGGCGATGCGCTTGTTCGCAACCAAAGGCGTTGACGGCATATCCGTCAAAGAGATCGGTGACGCCGCCGGAGTAACCGATGCGGCGATCTACAAACATTTTAAAAACAAAGATGCCGTTGCCCTGGAAGCCTTCACCCAATACTGCGCGGACTATACTTCACTGATTGACGGGTATGTTCGCCAGGAAGGTCCCGTGTTGGAACGCTTCAAGCAACTGATTACCGAGGTTCTTCACCTGCATGATGAAGATCCCTACGGGCTGCTGCTGATTTCACAGAATCATGAAATATTCATTGAAGCTGGAAGCAGCGAGGATTACCGTCAACCATTGGATGCGTTGATGGATCTGATCGATCAGGGAATCATGCGGGGTGAACTGCCTCAACAGGATTCACGGCTCACAGCCGTTCTGGTGATCGGTGCGATTACACGTATGGCAGTCTCCAGTATGCAAGGTGAGCTACCGGAACTGTTGGTACCTTATACGGGTGAGACTGTTCATCGTCTTGCATCGATGTTGGGACACGTCCCTCAGGAATAACGAGGGCGATGGTCCGTCATTCTGATCATGCCGAACACCAAGTAAGGCTCAGTGCTACACGTTATAAAAAAAGAAATTTCAACCATACGATCAGATATACTGATCGATTACCGGGTCATACGTGACCTTTTCTTTTTGCACATGAGGTTAGTGTTCATTAACTAAAATAGTCAGGACGTGTCGTCATCATGAAGAAAATATTAATCATCCAAGGCAACCCCGTTTCCCCAAGTTACAATGGCGCAATTGCCGAAGCTTATCGTAAAGGCGCTGTGCAGGCAGGCGCCGAGGTCCGCGTGATCACCCTGAACGAGTTGGCATTCAACATGAATCTGGAGGGAGGCTATCGTAATAAACTGCCGCTTGAACCGGACTTGCTAGAAGCACAAGAGGCGATTAAATGGGCCGAACATCTCGTATGGGTATTCCCGATTTGGTGGGGAGGACCGCCTGCCCTGCTGAAAGGATTCGTTGACCGAATCTTCATGCCAGGTTACGCATTCAAGTACCAAAAAGGAAAACCTTTCCCGGATCAGCTGCTCAAAGGCCGCACCGCTCGCATGATCACCACGATGGATGGTCCTAGCTGGTACTTCAAATGGTTCCAAGGTGAGCCCGCACACAAAATGATGAAAATCTCCACCTTTGCGCTGACAGGCATCAAACCAGTTCGGATAACACCTGTAGATGTGGTGGGAAAACAGTCCGAGGAACAGAGAAAGAAATGGTTGGAGAAGATCGAGTTGCTTGGTCGGAAGATGGGGTAAAAGATTTCTGCAAGAAATCCTCATCGGAAGTATAGGTTTCTCTCCAGATGTTCACCTTATAAGTTAAATCAAAAATCTGGGGATAAGCGTAATTCAAAGGTAGTCCTGTAATTTGAGTGGTGTAAGTGTAATTTTAGTTTAACTTATATCAGAAAGCAGGAAATGTGCCTATTCCCAGGTACAAAAAAAGGGTTGTCCCCTACGTCTTGTTCAAGGCGTAGGGGACAACCCTTTTAGCATTCATTTTAATTATGGTCTAACGAATCTTACACACGTTAATAGCTCCATTTCCGACAAGTC
Source organism: Paenibacillus sp. FSL K6-4396 (assembly GCF_038002525.1). Taxonomy (NCBI): domain Bacteria; kingdom Bacillati; phylum Bacillota; class Bacilli; order Caryophanales; family Paenibacillaceae; genus Paenibacillus; species Paenibacillus sp. FSL K6-4396. The sequence continues at coordinate 6,782,512 of NZ_JBBOCR010000001.1, forward strand.
TTCCGTTTAACGAATCGTAGAAGCGTTATTCTCCCAATCTGTATGTGCTTTCGCAGGTTTTGGCAGGTTTGCACCGGAATAACTTCACTGAGGTTCGTTACATTTTGCATTCCGCGCTAAATCGCCATTTAACGATCACTCGGTTCGTTAGCGACTTCGCATCCATAATGCAGTGGAGCAACCATGTTAAGCAACTCCAGCTAACAGCCATCTACAAATACAAACAACGCATTACCTAAACGAAATACGACCCGACGGATGCTCAGGCAAAATGGACGATACCAACTGCTGCACAGCTGGATGATCCGACTGCATTACCGAATCCCCGGCATCACCGCTATAGACAATCCTGCCCTGATCCATTACGGTAATACGGTCACAGATGGTCATGGCGGCCCGAATATCATGCGTGATAAAGAGGTACGACAACCCGTAGGACGCTCTTAACTCCGTCAGTAAGGATAAGATTTGTGTCTGGTGCACCATATCCAGGCTGCTAATCGATTCGTCCAGTACAATTAACTTCGGCTTGAGCGCGATGGCTCGTGCGATGTTGACCCGCTGTAATTGCCCACCGCTGAACTGGTGCGGAAGCTTGCTCCCATCCTCTGGTGTAAGTCCGACCTGCTCAAGCAGTTGTCCAACCACACGCAGTTGTTCTTTTGCCGACAAACGCTCGTAATTATCCAGCGGCTCACCGATAATCTGCGCGGCAGTCATAAGCGGATTCACAGCCGAATAACAGTCCTGGAACACGACTTGCAGATCACGTCGTAATTCCTTAAGCACGGGTTTGCTGGATCGATAGATATCCTGTCCTTGAAATAAAACCTGACCCTGTCTGGGCTTCTCCAGACCAAGAATGATTTTGCCCAAGGTACTTTTACCTGCCCCGCTCGTACCCAGCAGTCCCAGACATACACCTTTCTCAATCGTAAGTGAGATGTCTGCCAGCACAGGAGGACGTGCTCCCGAACGATCCAGCCAATTGCGTCTGCCATAGCTATGGCTTACTTCACGTACCTGAAGCATCAGGTCATCCTCCTCTCTTGTACTTGGCAGAAGCAATCATCTCCGAAGAAGACGAAATTACACATCATCACCATGTCCATTCTACTCCTACACTACCCACTCAAAATACAGTTCATACCGGCTCCACACATACACTCACTGAACGATTGAACTCACGAACTCACCTGTAATCGCTATCGTCCCAAAGACATACTGGGTCTAGCATTTAACAACATCCGGGTGTACTCATGCTGCGGCTGATCGAACAGTTGGTATACATCTGCCTGCTCTACAATTCGACCCTGCTGCATAACCGCGACTTCATCTGCCATTTGCGAGATCACACCCAGATCGTGGGAGATGAGCAAGATGGATGTGCCGTATTCGGTACGCAGCCGATCCAATTCCTGAAGCACCTTCAACTGATTCACAACATCCAGTGCCGTTGTTGGTTCGTCAGCAATTACCAGGGCGGGGCGCAGGCACATCGATATGGCAATCATCACCCGCTGCAACATCCCACCACTCAATTGGAAGGGATATCGCTTCATCAGCTTGGCCGGTTCGGGTAAGTTCATATCTGCCAAGGCAGCAATAGCCCGCTCTCGGGCCGCGGCTTTGGACATTCCCGCATGCGTACGCAAAGTTTCAATGAATTGAGATCCAATCGTATATACGGGTGTAAAAGCATTCATCGGATTCTGCATAATAAATCCGATGTCCTTGCCTCGGATGCGCCGCATCTCCTCGCCAGACAACGAGCCCAGCTCCCGTCCATTCAGACGGATGCTGCCCGATACCTCCATCCTGCGCGGATCAAGCAGGTGGAGCAGTGCGTTACATGTAACCGTCTTGCCGCTGCCGCTCTCGCCGACCAGACCGAAGACACGACCTTTTTTCAATTCGAAATCAATGGGCGCAAGTAACGGGACGGAACCCTCCGCTGTTCTAAGATTCACTTGCAGACCACGAACTTCGAGTACTTTCGCTGCATCATCCACCGTTACGTTCACCCCCCATATACCTTCAGTTCTGAACCACTACCTTTTTGCAATGCCATAACGCTCGGATAATGCTTCGCCCAAGATGTTGAACGTAATGACCACCAGTAGAATCAATGCACCCGGGTAGATCATTAACTCCGGATGACTGCGAATATAACCCGTTCCTTCATGAATCATGGCGCCCCACTCTGCATTGGGTGGTTGGATGCCAAGTCCCAAGAAGGACAGTGCGGATATATCCATAATCGCCCAGCCCATCTCCAACGTACCCATGACAACAATGGGACGCTGCACGTTGGGGATGATATGTTTACGAATAATCGTCCATGAAGAGGAACCACTAACTCGCGCCGCCGCGATAAAATTCCGTTCCTTCAGACTCACGACCATGTTCCGGCAGATGCGTGCATAATACACCCACTGTACCATCATGAGGGCTAGAAGCACCTGCATCAGACCTGGACCAAAAATCCCCACAATACCGAGCACCAGCACCAGATTCGGAAACGCCATAATGCCTTCACACAAGCGCATTAGCAAACTGTCCACCCAGCCACCAAGGTATCCGGAGATCGAACCCACAATGACACCAATGAGCAGAGAAGACAGAAAAATCAGAGTAGCAAATCCAAGCGACACCCGCGCACCATACATCAGCCTGGTGAGATTGTCGCGTCCGAGATGATCCGTTCCCAGCCAATGCTCAAGCGATGGACTCGCCAGCTTCTGCAACAAATTCACCTTCACCGGGTCATGAGGAGCAATCCATGGAGCTAATAACGCGACTATGAAGAAGAGCAATATGATCACAGAGCAGATCTGGATGGCTCTCTGTCCTTTAAATATCGCACGCCATTTGTTTATCAATGTTCTGCCCGTCCTTTCGCTGAAATCCGTGGGTCCATAACGAGCTGCACCAGATCAACGAGCAGATTGCATACGATGAACAGGCATGCCGCCAGGAAGACATAACATTGGATCACGGGAATATCCCGGTTAAATATCGCATCGACAAAATAACGCCCGAACCCCGGCCAGGAAAACACCTGCTCTACAATAATGGTGCCTGTGAGCAGCTTGCCCATACTCATCCCCATCCCCGTAATGAGGGGCGATATGGCGATTTTCAGGACATGTTTGAGCATAATCACTCTTTCGCGAATCCCGCGTGTTCTTGCATACTTTACATATGTCTCCTGCAATTGCTCCAGTACACTGGAACGTAACAATCGGGTGTAGACCGCAATCAGGATCATGGATAGTGTTACCGTAGGCAGAACCAGATTCTCCCACGATCCACGCCCCTCCACAGGCAGCCAGTCCAGCTTCACCGAGAAAAAGAAGATCAGCAGGTAACCGAGCCAGAATTGCGGAATAGATGCTCCAATATAGGAAATGGCCCGGCTGACCATGTCAATCCAGCTATTCTTGTACACTGCGGCCAGTATTCCCAAAGGAATACTTACCAGAGCCGATAACAACATACTCCAGAAGGCTAGTTCAGCCGTAGCCGGAAGCCTTAATTTCACTTCATCCCATACGGGTTTATTGGTGAGGTACGAGGTGCCGAAGTCGAGCTTGGCAATCTTCTGAATCGTATGCGCATATTGGGTTAACAAGGGCTGATCCAGACCGAATTCATGTCGCTTTTGCGCAAGCAGCTCCGGTGTTGGATAGATATGAGCTGCTGTCAGATAAGCCTCGGCCGGATCAACTGGTGAGATATGAATAAGTGCAAAGGTAACAAGTGTAGCGATAAAAACGATAGGAATGATCGCGATCATTCGTTTACCAATATAGCCGATCACCAAACGTTCCTCCCTTTCATCAAGCTACATGGCCTTACCAAGGACCATCCACTTCCCTAATTAAAGTACTTACTATTTATTGATTGCCCAGTTCAATGCCTACAAACGGATTTTCATCACGGTTCGCAGGGAAAATAAAGTTGGAGATTTTCTTCTGATATACAGCCGTTTTCTTAATATAAGAGATCGGTACGATCGCCGATTGCTCCTGAAGTGTTTTCAAGATGGAGCCATATAACTCCTGGCGTTTCGTCTCGTCTGTAGATGACAGGGCTGCATGCACCTGATCGTCCAGTTCCTTTTTCATCGGCAACGCACTCAAGGTCTCGGAAATCCCGAATCCAGGGCTTGCCACAACGTTAATGAAGGAATGAGGATCATACGGAGCGCCATAGTTATACCAGAAATACAGGTCAAAATCATTGGCTTTCAAACGTTTGATCTGTACCGTCAGTTCCAGTCCCGTGAGGTTTACTTTAACCCCCAGCTCGCTCCATTCTGCCTGAATGGTCTCCGCCATCGCTTTCTGAATCGGGTCCGTTTTATCAAAAATCATCTCGAAATCAAGCTGCTGACCGTCTTTCTCACGAACCGTACCACCAGCCGGTAACTTCCAGCCCACTTCATCCAGTAAAGCTTTGGATTTCTCAACGTCATACGTGATCGGTTCCAAGTCTACATTCGTGTACGGATAGTTTTTGGACAGTACGGTATCGGCTGGTTCTTCCAAACCGGAAGTAACACCTTCCACCATCGCCTGTTTATTAAACCCTTGCTGAAGCGCCATCCGTACTCTGACATCGGACAGCTTCGGATTGGAAGAGTTCAGCAGCAAGCTGCGAGTGCCTACCGGATCAGACAATTGGGTCACATATTCATCATTGTCACGCAGTTGTTGGAACGCATCCAGACTGATCACACCTTCACCATAGATCAGGTCGAGATCACCTTTTTCAAAAGCGAGTACACGGGTTTCACCGTCAGGAATGATTTTGACCGTAATCTGATCTACCTTCGGTGCTGTTCCCCAATAGTTCGGGTTACGCTTGAAGACGGCATATTCGTCCTGCTTGTATTCAGCCAGCATCCACGGACCAGTACCCACCGGCTCTTTGATGCCTTGGGATGTATCTCCGTCATCCGGGAATCCGGCTTCACCCAGGAAGCGAAAAGGACGAACTACCGACAAGTCCTGAAGAACAGGATAATACGGCTCTGTGAGTGTCAATCGGAAAGTCTGATCGTCCACAACCTCGGTCTTGTCGAGCACACCTACAATGCCCAACCAGCTATGTGTATCTTTATTTTTCATTACAGCGTCAAAATTCTTTTTCACAATCTCAGCATTAAATGGCGTACCATCTGAGAATTTCACACCTTGGCGAAGCTTGAATGTATATACTTTGCCGTCATCGGAGATGGTCCATGATTCTGCCAGAGCAGGTTCCAGTTTTCCGTCCTTCTGGTAACTGATCAGCGGCTCATAGAGCATGGATTGGGCAAATAATTGCGAAGGATTGTACGTATGCGGATTCATTGTACCGATATCACGTGGCCATGACATCGTAATCGACTTCGTTGATGTTTGATCCGAAACCGCAGATGAGGATTCATCTCCACTTCCTGTATTGCTGCAACCCACGATAACGAATAGCAACAAGAGCATAGTTGCCAGCGTGAGCGCCGAAGATTTGCGATGTTGTACAGACATGGATGTTGAACCCCTTTTCTCTATTTCATGATAATGATTCTCATATTCATCCATTAAGAATAGGCAGGAGTCCTCCTTTTGTCAACAAAATTCGACATGGTATGTGTTGTTACTAAAATAGCCAAAAAACCTTTCCTGTGGGAGGAAAGGCTTCTTGACCTGAATGAGAGTTACAACTGGAAAAATGAGCTCCACCATAATCTGCTATTCCTTGCTCACAGCATGGAAATCACGAAAGTACATATAGAGATATATCACTAAGATCATCTCACATACACCTTCTTGTTTCTCGTTTAAACTTCTACAGTGATGCCTTCATAGAACCGACGAATAATTTTCTCCGCAGGCTTACCATATACCCCGTATCCGTCGTTAATCAGTGCATCCCTCTCCGCGTGCAGATGTGCGCTCCAATCCCATAGACCGAACCCGCGCACCCAGTCACGCTGACTGACATGCCGGAACATGGCCTCATAGAAACGCTCCTGTTCCTCAGCACTCACTTCGCCTTCCAGTCCCCAATCGTTCGGTACCTGGGCTGATCCACTGCGGCTGGGACAGCCTGCTTCCGCGAAGAAAAAGGGTTTGCCATATGGAGCAATCACCTGTTCAATACGATCCAGCTGTGCCTCCCAATCTCCAATGGGATAATAGCCACTGGAAGAGATCACGTCCACAGCATCCCACCATTTCACATGACCTTCCTGATATTTGTCCGTGTTGTATGACACCAGTCCCGTGTACACATCACGCACACCAGCGATAACCTCTCGCCACTCTTGATCCCGACGCTCGGATTGCACCATCTCACAGCCTACAATGAACATCTCACACTTTTCCTGCTCTGCAATCGCTGCATAATGCTTCTGAAATGCCGTGTAGCTGCGGAACCAATCCTTCCACTTCGGCTCACAAGGCACATCGATATCAAAAAAGTTAATATGTGCACGCCATGTGCCATCGGTGCAGTTGACGGTTGGTTTCAGAATGACACGCAGCCCGAGTGTACGGGCATAACCAATCATGTCGACCAGTTCATCATCCTCGACCAGATGTTCACCCCGATACTTGACCTCTACCGCCTGCGGATGATCCTGATGTGCCGCCAGTGCAAAAATAACATGCGAACTGCCTGTACGTTCAGCCATCAGGCGCAAGGACTCCTTCGCTTCCGGCTTGCGGAAGTCTCCCCTGCCACTCATCCAGCCAAATGTAAATCCTTTGATGTACTCCATGTGCATTACTCCCCTGTGTTCCTGTTCACTTAATGTAAAAAGAATGGCCGAATGTATACACTTTCACTACGATTGCAGTACCATCTTCCGATCGCCGTTATCCCCAGATTTCTGTAGATCCCTTTTATACAAGGGAGAAATCCGGGAATAAATGCGACCACTTCGCTTCTTCAGATTGGTTCTGCACTTTCACTTCAATTACAGCTTGCCCTCTTCATGGTCTCCTGCAATGACTTCATCCGTCTCGATCACATAGTTTACGATCTCTTCTACGGTCGTGTAAGCCACGCCCACATACGTATCGGCAGCGCCGTAATAGATGGCGATACGTCCGGTCTCGGCATCATGCAATGTTGCACACGGGAAGATGACGTTATCAACGAAGCCTTGTTCTTCATACCATTTTTCTGGTGTCAGCACGAAGTTGGAGGAACGATATTTTACTTTGGATGGCTCATCCAGATCCAGAATGACCGCACCCATGCTATATACCAATCCGTTACAGGTCCCCGTGACGCCGTGGTAGAACATCAGCCAGCCTTCGGACGTTTCGATCGGAGCAGGACCGCCGCCAATTTTGACCGATTGCCACCAGCCCTGACCGCCTTTGCTCATCACATGACGGTGCTTGCCCCAGTACACGAGGTCCGGGCTTTCGCTCAGGAAAATATCCCCGAATGGCGTATGTCCACTGTCACTTGGTCTGGACAACATCACATAGTTATCCTTGATTTTCCGCGGGAACAATACGCCATTACGGTTGAATGGCAACATTGGATTTTCGAGGCGGACAAATGTTTTGAAGTCATCTGTTTTGGCCAGGCCCAGTGCTGCACCGTAGAAGTCTGTACACCAGATGATGTAATACGTGTCTTCGACTTTGACCAAACGTGGGTCGTAAGCATAGTTCGGCATAAACGGATCGCCATTTTCATCGACAAAGGCAATGCGTTCCTCTTCAATCGTCCACTCCAAACCGTCCTCACTCGCCCCCATGTGAAGATGCGGACGGCCATTAACGGTTTCAGTACGGAATACCCCAATGAATTTCCCTTCATACGGTACAACGGCACTGTTAAAAATGCGGGCAACGCCTTTAACTGGATTACGTGGGACGACCGGATTCGCCAAATGTCTCCATACCGGGCCTTCCGTTCCCTCCGGTTTGTTCTCCCACGGCATATTCGGCAAAGCATCCCCAACAATGTGTACGTTTTTCGTTTCAGCAACTGACATTTTTCATTTCTCCCTTCGGTTAGGCTTTATGAAATGAATACTTAAAATTGCACTAGACCACTTCGATGACAGAACAACCTTGCGATCGCCGTTATCCCCAGATTTTTTTGATCCCTTATAAAAGGGGAAAATCCGGTTATAGCATATGCTTACGAAGTGAGCTTTCTTTCAGAAAGCTTTTAGCGAACACTCCGTTTCTCCAGCTTTTTTCTGCCCTCTTCGTTCCTGTGCATTCTCAATATGCATTTCATATAACCTCTCGTTTTTTTATTTAACTGAGCCTTGCGCGAAGCCATTGTAGATGTATTTCTGTAACAACAGGAAGATGATCATGGTTGGAATGATGGCGATCATGATGCCGGCGCTGATGACTTCCCACTGCGATCCGAAAGGTCCCTTGAATTTGAACAAGGCGGTGGATATGACCTGTAGATCGGTCTTTGGCATGTACAGGAACGGTGTGTAGAAGTCGTTATAGATGTTCACACCCTTCACGATAATGACCGTTACAATGGCCGGTTTCAGTAGTGGCAGAATGATTTTCCAGTAGATCGTGAAGTACGAGGCACCGTCCAGCATGGCGGATTCATCCAATGCACTTGAGATGGAGCCCAGGAATTGCAGGAAAATATAAACCGCGATGATATCTGTACCCAGGTACATGACGATGGCGGCCCAGCGTGTGTTGAACAGGTCGAGCGCGTTGATGATCTGGAATGTGGCAACCTGCGTTGTCACACTTGGGATCAGGGTAGCGAGCAGGAATGCCGCGACCATGATTTTCTTGCCTTTGAATTTGAACCGATCCAGCACATATGCGATCATGGAGCCCGTTAAGGTCGCTCCTATAATAGAGATGACCAGGATAATAATTGTATTTTTGAAACCAACCAGCATGTTGCCATCCACAAAAGCCTTCGCATAGTTCGCAAAGTTCAGCCAGTTGGCTGGCGGGGCAAGCGGGCTGCTGGTAGCGTATTCCGCATTCGTTTTGAGAGATGCAAACAGGATCACCACGATGGGTAACAATGCGATAAACGCCGCAAGCACCAGGGAAGCATATTTAACCACGCTCGCAAGGGTGTATTTGAGTTGTGTCACGTTTATTCCTCCCCTTTCATGGTGACGCGCTGCACGAGTGTAACGAGAATAACGATCATGAGCAGCACCACAGCCATGGCGGATGCCAGTCCCAGCTTGCCATATTTAAAAGCCAAATGAACCGTCTGAATTACAAATGTCATACTGCCGTTGGAACCATCGGTCATGATATATGGAATATCGAACGCACTAATTGCGCCGCTAATCGCCAAGATCAGGTTGAGCTGCAGGATGCGTGTAATGCTTGGCAGGATGATGTGGCGGAATTGCTGCCAGCGATTGGCACCATCAATATCGGATGCTTCATACACATCCTTCGGAATGGAGGAGATTGCACCCAGGAAAATGATAAAGTTGAAGCCCATGTATCTCCATACCGATGCACCTGCGAGTGACACGTTGATAATATTGGGGTTACCGAGCCAGAGCTGCGTATATTGTCCCAGCCCTACAGCATGCATGAGCATATCGAGTGTACCATCCGGTTTGAAGAAAAAGAGGAAGATAAAACCGATAGCTACCCCATTCAGCAAATAAGGAAAAAACAGTATGCCTTTGAAGAAGTTTTTGCCTCGAACTTTGAAACTCAGAATGGTGGCAAAGTAAAGCGCCAAGCCCATCTGTAAGAACGTAGCCACGAAGTAGTACAAGCTGACAATAAATACTTTGAAGTATTCGGGATCACTGAATATGCGCGTATAGTTCTCAAACCCAACATAATCAAACCTTTTGCTATATCCGTTCCAATCGGTGAAACTGTATTTGAACATGTTGATGACCGGTAAGTATGCAAATGTGAACAGCAACGCCAGGGGAATAGTTGAGAAGGCACAGATGATAAATATGCGTTGCGCTGAGTAACCCCAATTCGAAACCTTTAAGTACTTCATGCTCTCCACACCTCCAAGCGGTTCTCCCGCCTATATATCGAAAGACTCCCGTCCAATGGAATCCTGGTGGAACACTGCCGGGGGAAGAGCATGGGTATCATGCTTTCAGACACCACATACTCCATGCTCCATTCATATATGGATTCCTATATCCCCGCAGTCCATTCATCACCTGATCCACTTACGTTAATCCCATTATTTCGTGAGTTCTGCTCTTGCTTTGACCCACTTGTCGTTCAGATCTTTCATGATGTCGTCATACGATTCTTTGCGGTTCCCAATACCTGCTTCGATAATGCGTTTCTTGAAGTCAGGCTGCCAGAGACCGATTTCACCTTCGTTATCAATCTTGTCAACGAGACCTTCCTGACCTTCTTTGGCAGGGGTAAGTGTGGAGAATTTAACGTCTTTATACTGATCCAAAATCGGTGGCAATTCAGCGTTTTTGTCGGCATCCATACCGCCGCCCTGTTCAACCGCGTAATTCGATTTCGCCAGGAACCAGTCAATCCAGGCTTTGGCAGCAGGTTTGTTCTCGCTGTTCACGTTCATGCCGATGTTATAGTCAGCGGAGAGCGGAACCACAACCTCACTTGCATTGGTTGGGAAAGGTAAGAAACCAATGTCGTCCGGGGTATCCGTCATGCCTTGGATCTGTGTGATCGCCCAAGAGCCCAGTGCCATCGTAGCAATTTTGCCTTTGGCGAGATCCGCTTTGGAGCTTTCCCAGTCGGTTGTCGTTGGATCTTTCTCGATTAAACCGTTCTTGGCTGCATCATAGAGCACTTTATATAGTTCATAGTGCGGCTGACCAGGCACAAAGTTTTCATCTGTATTCGGTTGATCCACGTTCACGTAGTCTACGCTGCCTGCAACCGTTGGCAGATCCGATTCCCATTGGGTTAATGCCCAGCCGGATGCATAGTTGGTATAGAGCGGAACAGCATCTGTATTGTCTTTGATCAACTGAAGCGCAGCCTGGAATTGCTCAGGTGTTTTTGGAACTTCCATAATGCCTGCGTCTTTGAAGACCTGTTTGTTATAAATGATTCCAGAGAACGTAATTACGGTAGGGATACCGTAGACCTGACCATCCACCATGCGTTCTTCAATGGCGGTGTATTTGTCTTTCAACTCATCGTACGTGCCAAGTGGCTCGAAGAAGTCCGGGATATCCGCGATCGGAACACTGGTCGGAATCATCAGTACATCACCATAATCCTTGGTGCTCATACGGATCTTCACTTGTCCTTCGTAGTCGGCCAGTGCCTGGAAGTTTACTTTCACATCGGGATATTCCTTGTTGAATTCTGCTGCGTAGTCTTTGAACACGGTATCCACAATATCTGTCCGTTGTGTAAGAACGGTAATTTCACCCTTGATATCTGCCGGATCTGTACTGATCTCCTCCCCTGCCTGCGAAGATCCACCTCCGGATGAACATGCAGCAAGTAGTGAAGTGATGAGCAGCATCGTCAGCAACATCATCCAACCTTTGTTTTTTCTCAATTGTTTCGACCCCTCTCTTAAGTTAATTAAGTTATCGTTAAGGTTACAAAATGAATTCTATTATGGTAACGCTTACCTGTCAATTCATTTATTTATAACCTAACAAGAAAAATTGCGAGGTAATTCGTTGACATCTGTTTTTCAGAGCACTAATATGTACTAATAAAGTTACCGATAACTTAACAAATTAGATTGATGCACTATTTTGAAGGAGCGCTCACTTATGAATACAAAAACATCCCAACTCCAATCGGAGATCAAGGAGCATTGGGAAAAGCAGATTTTACCCTTCTGGTCCAACCTTAAAGATACAACCCACGGTGGATTCTACGGCTGGGTTGACAATGATCTTCAGGTGAATCCACAGGCACCCAAAGGCGGGATCGCCACGGCACGGCAACTTTGGTCTTTTGCAGCAGCCTATCGGGTTACCGGAAACGAAAGATGGCGCGATCACGCGGAGCACGCCTATCGTTTTCTCGCTGACCATGTGATGGATAACGAATATGGCGGCATGTACTGGATGGTAGATTACAAAGGGGAAGCACTGGACACGAGCAAACATGTGTATACGCAATCATTCGGCGTGTATTCACTCAGTGAGTACTATCGTGCTACCGGGGATGCTTCTGCATTGGAACTTGCGAAAACGCTTTTTGCTCTCATCGAGGACAAAGGTCTGGATGCCGAACTACCTGCGTACAAGGAACAATTTGATCGTACATGGAAGGAACAGCCCAATGAAATGCTCAGCGAAAACGGGGTGATTGCGGATTACACCATGAATACGCATATCCATGTGCTGGAGGCCTATACCACGCTCTATCGCGTGTGGCCGGATCAGCAAGTGAAGGCGGCGCTGGAACGCCTGCTCAGAATTCTATATGAACGAGTGTATGACCAAGACACCAATTTTCTCGGGGTATTTTTCAACAAACAGTGGGAGTCCATCATCGATCTGCGCTCGTTCGGACATGACATTGAAGCCAGCTGGCTGATCGACGAAGCGCTGAAAGTTCTGGGGATGGAACAACATCCGGAGTATGCGGCGATGGTAACGGATATTGCCTATAACATCTCCAATGTGGCCGTGAATGCCGATGGTTCCCTGCTCAATGAACAAGAAGGTGAACATGTCGATGAGAAGCGAATCTGGTGGGTTCAGGCGGAGGCGATGGTCGGTTTCTATAACGCATATCAGCGCACAGGTGATCCACTGTTTCTGGAGAGAGTGGAACGCTTGTGGACCTATACAAAAGAAAACATCATTGATCAGCGCGCTGGTGGGGAATGGTACTGGTCGGTTGATGGGAACGGAACACCGGACCAGAGCGAAATTGCCGGACCGTGGAAATGCCCGTATCACAATAGCAGATTCTGTATTGAACTAATTGAGAGGATGGGATCAGAATGATACACCCGAAATACAAGGAGTTACTGGAGAAACAGGAGCAACTGCTTGCTCGCCCCAATGAGATCAATTCTTCCTTCTACAACGGCGTATATGATCGGTATCAATATCCGGTAATCACTCGCCATCATGTGCCGCTGCATTGGAGATTCGATCTGGATGAGACGACTAACCCGCATTTTATGGAACGCCTGGGCATTAACGCAACGCTGAATCCGGGAGCCATCTATTTTAATGGCAAATACATCATGGTCATCCGTACGGAAGGATTGGACCGTAAATCGATCTTTGCGCTCGCCGAAAGTGACAATGGAATTGATGGATTCCGTTTCACGGGTAAACCACTGGTCTGGGATGATATCGATGCGGATGAAACCAATCAGTATGATATGCGTCTCGTTCAACATGAAGACGGCTGGATCTATGGCATCTATTGCTCTGAACGCAAAGACCCGGAGGCTCCTGCATTTGATACGTCCAGCGCAGTTGCACAGGCAGGGCTGGTCCGTACACGGGATCTTACAAGCTGGGAACGGTTGCCCAACATCACCACCAATTCCCCTCAACAGCGCAATGTCGTATTGCACCCGGAATTCGTGGATGGAAAGTATGCCTTCTACACCCGTCCACAGGACGGATTCATCTCGACAGGCAGCGGCGGCGGAATCGCCTTTGGCCTGTGTGAGGATATCTTGAACCCGGTCATTCATGAAGAGACGGTTATTGATGAACGGCAATATCATACGGTCTACGAAGTCAAAAACGGTCAAGGCCCTGCTCCGCTCAAAACGGATCGTGGCTGGATTCACATTGCTCACGGGGTTCGGAACACCGCAGCAGGACTGCGCTATGTGTTATACACTTTCGCAACGGATCTGAATGATCCGACGCGTGTGATTGCCAAGCCCGGCGGCCATTTCATTGCCCCTTATGACGACGAGCGTGTAGGCGATGTATCCAATGTTATTTTCTGCAATGGTGCTGTGGTGAATGAGAAGGAAGAAGTCTTTATCTATTACGCATCCAGTGATACCCGCTGTCATGTGGCAACTACCACTCTGGAGAAACTGGTTGATTATACGTTTAACACACCGGCAGATCCATACCGCTCCCTGGACTGTGCCAGCCAGCGGGGTCAGCTGATTGAACAGAATGAGAAGCTTTTGCAGAAACAATTAACGTAACATCGGTAGAGCGTCCTCTCAGGGAAACCTGCAATGTGCTGAAAATTAGCGAAACAACAGCTAGAATGGCTTTATTCCAAGTGGGTAACGATGTATACTGATATGGATTGTTATTATGTTGGAGGAAAGCACTCATCATAGTGACAGCACATTGTGCCTATACCGGCTTGAAGGAGGCGACCATACTGAAGAACAATATCACCATGCGGGATATCGCCGACAGGCTCGGGGTCAGCAGTGTGACCGTCTCGAAAGCGTTGAATGATAAAGATGGCGTGAGTGGCGAATTAAAAGAAAAAATTAAAGTGCTTGCTATTGAAATGGGCTATCGGTATAATGCCGCTGCCCGTTCGATGAAGGAAGGCTTAACTCATAATATTGGCGTAATTATCCCGGAGCGTTTTACCGGACCTACGCAGTCGTTCTATGTACGCGTGTTCCAGCGCATTACGAAACATCTGGAGGAACAGGGCTACTACGGCATTCTGCACATTCTGAATGTGGAGGATGAAGAAGAATTAACACTGCCCAAGCTGTACAGCGACAACAAGGTCGATGGTTTCATTGTGCTCGGACAGATCAGCAAAGAGTATATTGAACTGGTGCGATCAATGGAAGTTCCCAAAATGTTTCTCGACTTCTACGATGAACATTCGGACATTGATTCCGTCGTTACCGATAACTTCTACGCTGCCTATGAGCTGACGAACTATCTGGTTCAGCAGGGCCACCGTAACATTGCCTATGTGGGGAACCTATATTCCACGAGCAGCATCCAGGACCGATTCCTCGGGTATTACAAATCCTTGCTGGAACATCGGTTGCCGATGAATCCAAATCTAATTCTGAATGATCGGGATGAACGCGGTACGTTTATTGAGATTGATCTGCCTAAACAACTGCCAACGGCCTTTGTATGCAACTGTGATCAGGTCGCTCATCTGCTCGTTCAAAAACTGAATTCGATGGATATTCAGGTGCCTGTCCAATGCTCTGTTGTTGGTTTTGATAATGATATCTATGCCATGCTCTCCGATCCCAAGCTGACAACTGTCGAAGTGGATGTGGAACAGATGGCGCGGACGGCGGTCCAGTCGATGCTCAAAAAGGTCGACAACCCCAACCGTAGTTTCGGCCGTGTACACGTGAAAGGCAATATCATCTATCGTGACTCGGTGAGTGCTGCGTCTGCCTCATCAGATACAAATGGATAGCTAAATAAAAGAATTAAAAACGAACACAGATGACTGGCCTCTATCTTACTGGCCAGTCTTTTCTGATGCTCCGGGGATTAATAACGGCGGCGATCTGTTGAATCCATCAAAAATGTAGTTGTTCTCCAAATCGAGAGAATGAGAATCAGTTCATATACATTGGTAAAAGCCCCACTCTCCACGGGCAGGGAGATTAACTGCCCTGCAAACAATAATGCAGTCCCAACAAACAGCCATACCCATTTATGTCTGAAAAGCACAATCAAACTAACAAACAAGAGTACAAGCCCCACGATGATAACCATCATCGGCGGACCTCCATGACCCTCTGCCATATATCGCAGTACTCCATACTCTTCTATAGCAGTGAGATTTTTAACCTCGGATAAAGTAAAGCCTACAATCTGGTAGATAACCAAACCTAAAGTTATCAGCCATGCAGCCACATTCGTTATACTTCTATTTGCAAACTTGGCACCTGAGCTACGCAAGATATGGTAGCCAACAAGAATAAGGGTAGGCGTAGCGAAGGCATGTAGCCAAAATCGAAGGCTACTAAGAACGGTTAACAATTCCCCTTCTCCGACCAGGTTACCTACAGCAATAATTCCATTATCATATGCCAAGCTAAACGCTACGAATAGCTGAAAACTGGAATATGTGAGCCATTGTTTCCTTTGGGTTAAAACGACGACCATCCGAAAAGCAAGTATCAAATAAACAAGAGTCAGTGCGGAGTATATCCATACATCCAAGCTGCTTCACCATCCTTATTGGTCAATTCTAATAAATTATACTTACCGGTAAGTATAATTACAAGGCGTACTTGTATAAATGGTTAATTTGTCATAAATTACTCACTGGGGTAATGAAGATAAATATCAATTTACAACGTTTACCCGGGAGACCAACACATGCTGTAGCTGGAGATGATACACCCTTACAAGGAATCATTCTTCTATAGACCACCAAACAGTTTATGGAGCTAAATTATATAAAAAGAGCACTCCCGGCTATCGTAGCCGCAGGAGCACTCTTTTCTTAGTTTAAAGAATGAAAAAGCAACAGGTTACTCTGATATCAATAACTTGTCTTCAACCAATTGTCCTTGGACCAGGTCAGTTTACCTGAACCCGCGCCATTGGAAGCAATGAGGCGTGCATTCAACGTAGATGGATCATCCGTGGTATAACTGTAAGGAAGTGTCGAGAAACCGTTCCAGGAGAACGATTTCACCACGGCCGGGATTGGCGCCAGTGGACTACCAGACGTATCACTGCTGCCACGGAATGAGCTTCCATCCAAAGAATACATGGTATCAGTCACTCTGATTTTGCCGGTATAGGTTGGGTCTGCCGGATCGGTCTGATTGTTGCGAACAGGATACAGAACGTCCTTGATGACTGATTTCTCAACCAATACGGCTCCGCTCTCTGTGGAGATTGCCCCATTGCCAATGATATCGAACTTATAACCTTTGGACGCAATCGCTGTTGCCATCGCCGTTGTAATTTTGGCTTTAGCGGCACGTGCCCCTGTCGAATCCATCACGATGTTGTAAGCATGTGCGTTGCCTCCACGCAGGCGTGGCATCCGGTCCTGAATATCTTTGTACAGATTATGGTGAAGCGTCATGGACAGGTTCGCGTTAGCTGATTCCAAGCTGGTCGAACCGACCAGATGTCCTTTCTTTTGGGGTCCCGAGATGGCGATAATATCGGCTTTGCTAAGACCTACCGCACTGCTGCGCAGGTAGTTATACATGGGATAGGAAGCCTTGTTTGCTTCCAATTCGTTAATCTGCTGGGTAACCCAGCTGTTCGAGCTACCGTCATCCCCTTTGAAGAGGGACCAGGAGATGGTCACGCCGCTGGTTCCTTTTTTCGAATCGACGAGTCCGTCATAGGCTTTATTAAATGTGCAGTGATCAATCCATACGTTGCTGTTCTCCTCCAGGGTGATGTAATCCCAGTCATTCTTGTCGTAATCACCTTTGGTGGATTCATCCCATTCCCATAACTCATCAAACTCCAGATTACGGATGATGACATTCGAGCTTCGTTTCACGCTGATCGCTGCGTGTTTGATTTTGGAACCATTGGCGGAGAAAATCGTGAGTCCATTGAAACCGTCAATCGTGAGCTTGCTGACACCGGTCTGTTTTAATACGGGATGCGTCAGCGCATCATTATGCTTGGCAAAAGGAGAAGTCTGCGCTGCACTCGGAATTTCATTCCATCCCAGATTCAGATCGTTCATGATCTCAACGACTTTGACACCGGAGTTCTTTTTCAGTGCCAATGCCAGATCGGTCGCATTATACACTTTCTTATACGTGGCCGTGTTTGATTCGCTAATGATGCCGCCGCCCGCGTTCCCTTGGGAGAAGCCTGTAAGATTGTAATCTGCGTTACCCGCTGCCTGCACACTTGCCGGTCCGGACAATAAAGTTAACCCCAACGTTAGAGCCAGGGCTGTGCTGCATAAGCTACGAAATTTAGTTTTCATCGATTCCATTCCTCCCAATATATGATGATGACATTCGTCCATCGCTGCCATGCCAAGTTACGAAGGACATGTTCTCAATGTAAGCGTTGAAAGCGATTACAACAATAATCCCTATCTCACATGTGGTTAGGAAAGGCTGGTATGGTAAGGGTTTGTACTGTAAGCAACCTTGAATCGTACAGAGTTAACTTGGGAAGTGAGGTTTCAGGGATACATCGTGGTAACAAGAACATTCCAGATGGGATGAAATTAAAAAAGCAGGACTGCATCTGCCGCAGACCTGCTCGATTTTACTTTTTAATGGAACGTGTCCAGAAGCCGCCATGGAACTGTTTGGGCTCCACGGTAATGACAAATGCTTTGGGGTCCAGACTGAGAATCGTCTGATAGAGCAGTTTCTGGTTTTTTCGTTTCGCCAGAATCTCCATCACAAGCCGATCTCCGTCACGTCCACTACCCACCCACGCAGTAACACCGTAACCTTTGTCCCGCAGGGCATTCGCAACGTTGCTTCCCATCTGGTTACAAATTACTTTAACGGTAACGTAACCGAGGGCAATCTTCTCTTCGATCCAGGCCCCGAGTAATACACCGAGTCCATAACCTACCGCGTAGACGATCAGGGCAGATGGTTGGGTTAAATACTTGAGTACCAGATTCAGACCGAGCACATAGATCACTATCTCACCCATGCTGATCAGTGCGGCGATATATTTCTGGCCTTTAAGTGTCAGAATCATCCGTAATGTATAAGCCGATACATATACAATCTGGATCAAAAAGATAAATACCAATATTTTAAACAATCACAATCCCTCTTTCCTGGCCTTCACAACGGAATTGGCCCTTTGCTGCATATCCTCGACGATTTCGTTTCATCTATGCTTCCTGTATGTTCGCTCTATCTCCATCATTGGACGTTATACCCTCATTCTAAACGGTTGGATGTAAATCCGTAGGCATTTTCTGCTCTCTGGCATGCCGGAACTGCAATTATAGAACCGTTTGTACCGATTATCAACCCGGCGGAGGTCCCAGGGTCGAAAACGGGGGTCTTTGAATATGCTGTATCATCATAAAGTCAAGCACGCTGGCACAGGATATCAGGTCAAAACCAGGATGGATGGGTCAAAACAAAAAGGGGGTGCCGTCATGCAACTATGGCAGGAGATGGAGCGGGAAGGCATGGAGGAACTCATTTTTTGCCATGATGCAGATAGTGGATTGAGGGCGGTCATTGCCATTCATAACACGGTCCTTGGACCTGCGCTCGGCGGATGCCGCTACTGGACGTATGCATCCGAGGAAGAAGCTGTTCGGGATGCTGTGAAGCTTGCCAAAGGCATGACGTACAAAAATGCAATCTCCGGACTGCCGTATGGTGGCGGGAAAGTGGTCATGTGGGATGTACCTTTTGCGAAGAATACAAAACCGGATGAGGATGGTTGCAGATCTCAGAGTGTTGAGCAGGTCGCTGGAGATCTAAGGGTAGAGCAGCAAAAGAGCGCTGCCACGGAACGAGAAGTCGTCACCGATCAAGTTGCTGATCGTATAGATAAAAGCCTGAATACTGACGTATCCAGGCGGGCGCAGCGCTTTCGCGCACTGGGACGTTGTCTGGAGCGGCTGAACGGACGGTACGTGACCGGTCTTGATCTGGGTACCACGGCGACAGACATGGACCAGATCCGGCTGGAAACCGCACATGTGACGGACACCACGGGTTCGCTTGGGGCGCAGGATGACTTCACTGCCGAGATGACCGCCTACGGCGTACACATCGGCATTGTGACCTCGCTGCGCCAGCAAGGCATTGCATCTTTGCAGGGCATTCCCGTTGCCGTCCAGGGACTGGGCAAGGTCGGGTATGCCCTGTGCCGTTACCTGCATGCAGCCGGGGCACGGCTCATTGTGGCAGACGTTGTACCGGAGCGTGTACAACGTGCCCTTGTGCAGTTCAGCGGCGCCATCTCGGCCGATCCGGCCCATATCCACGCCGCTGACTGCAAGGTCTTCGCCCCCTGTGCCCTAGGGGGCGTACTGACCCCGGCAACGGCGGAGGAGCTGCGCTGCTCCATCGTTGCCGGGGCGGCCAACAACCAGCTGAGTGAACGACAGCTGGTTGCAGGCCGCATGCAGGCGCGCGGGATTTTGTACGCGCCTGATTATGTGCTCAACGCAGGCGGAATCATCTCCACCGCCTACGAGCTGGAAGGCGCCGGGCCTGACCTGATCCGCCAAAAGGTGGCGGGGATTGCAGGCACGCTGAGCAAGGTATACGCAGAAGCTGCGCAATCTGCAATCTCCACAGCGGATGCAGCCGATCGGCTGGCGGAATCCATCCTCCGATCAGGCCATACAAGATAAGGTGCCCCCTCCTGGAGAACCTCCACTGCTTTACTTCATTCTAAAGAACCTGATTCATGCTATTTGCCCCTTTTAGCATGGATCTAATATCTAACGAATCTCAGACACGTTATTGTGCCTAGTTTGGTCCTTTTTCAAGCTAAACAACTACTTTTCCGAAGGATAGCGTTCCTGAGGTTCGTTAGAATTTATATTTCAGATTTTTGCCCCGAATAGGTTTTCTCAGGTTCGTTAGCTCTGCGGCCGAAGATTTCTTTGGGGTAGTATCACCTATCAAAAAGAGCTAACCCCGACATCCGTGTCCAGGTTAGCTCTTTTACCCTCTCTTATTGTTTAGCCCTCTTACTCTCCTTCTCTACTACTCTATTCTCAAACTGCAACCGACCTCTTCTCCGCTGTCTTCTTCTCTCGAAACAGCAGCGTCCACAGCAACACATTCGCTACAATCAGTAGCGCACCATATATCCATACGCCCCCTGCCACCGAACGGAAGAAGACATGGACTCCCCATAACATGGCAAGCACAGGAAGTGCGGCGAATACATACCAACCATCACTTTGCTGTGCCATACTGAAAGATTGGGAGAACGGCGGCTTACGCAGCAACAATTTGCCTGCCAGTGGCACAAGTGCCGTAGCTGTTAGCATAATTATCGCAATATCCGGCAGTATCCGTAATCCAAATGTCCAGGTGAACAGAATAGCATTTGCCAGAAATATAGGCAGGAACATGTTGCACAGGAACGCCTTCAGAGCACCTTTATATAACGCGCTATCATTCGCCATCGGTGTAGCGCGAAAGGTCCAGAACGCCTTGTATTGTCCCGAAAATTTCAGCATGACTACCACCGTTACAACCAGAATCAGCACGATGTAAAAGGTGTATACAAACGAACTTTGCCTAAACTCCGCCCAGGTGGAGGATTGCAATTGGGTATACCAAAATATATAAGGCAAAACAAAGGATAAACCAAGCGATGGATACACCTTCAGCTTGAATTCCCGTTCGTTACGCATCATGCTGGCGGACAGACGGAAGCAAGCCTGCTCCTCTCTGGAACGACTGACCACCTTGGAGATCAAACGATCCCATGTTCCGCGTCTGCGTCCAGATGACTGACCCGAGTGTGCCATTTTCTCCAGATACATTTCAAAGGAAGGCATCAGCTTCACATATACGATCAGACTCACCACAGGAACCAAGACTGCCAGTGCTGTGAACGTATAGAGCCACACATTCCCTCCCCCTGCAAATAACCATTCATAGGCAGCCGCATACCATAACGGGGGCAACAGCAACTGCCACCAAGCCGGTGTAAATACCATACCAAAGTCAAACATGCTGAACGAACGAATGACCAGCTGATAACCGATCGCAATCCCCACCGAGAGAAGAATCTGTACCATATTGATCATATCCTTCAGCTTCTCGCCATCCAGAAACTTCATCATGAGAAGATAAATCAGGGATGTGGTCACCAGAATCAGCATATTGATCAGAATCAGTTCTACAAGGAAAATCAGAAAGAATCCGATCCCATGCGTCACCAACGCGGCAATTAGCGGTATACCGGTTAATGAACCCGTCAGCAATAGCAGATATACGCCCGCATGGATGGCTCCGGCCATCCCCACCGTTCGTCCATTAACGGGCTTCGTCATGATAATATTGCGATCCCGGATGTCCAGCAGCACGGAGGAAAAATCAGAGATCATGGACGTCATGATCATAAACATTAAGATGCCAAACACAAGACCCATCTGAAGCATGAAATGCCCCGTATCCCAGACGATGAAGGGAACCATCATCAATCCCATTAATCCATACAACCACAGGGAACGAAGAAACTGATTACCTTCCTTGCGCTCCTTTTTCCCTGAATTGTTGGATAAAATGGTAGGTACTCTACGTTGATCCATCTGGAACTTCACTCGCAAAATCAGGCGCAGCACATCATAATCCGCCCCTGTTCTGGCGATGATTGGCCGAAAGCGATCCAGAATTTTCAGCGTGCGGAAGTCGGAGGTTTCCTCCATATCAGTACACCTCCTGCACAATCGATACGAATCGCTCAGCAATGGCTTTGTGCTCATTGAAACCCGTCAATTGATTGAATACTTCCTCCAACGTGCCTTCCATGGATTGCTGTTGGAGCTGCTTAAACGTACCGTCTGCCACGACGCGTCCTTCAGCGATCAGTACAATTCGACTGCTGATCTTCTCCACCACATCCATGATGTGTGACGAATAGAAGATCGTTGTGCCTTTGGCTGACAATTGTGACAAAATCTCTTTGACCACCATCACACTATTGGCATCCAATCCGCTGAGCGGTTCATCCAGGAACAACAGATCCGGGTCATGCAGCAGCGCAGAGATCAACAGCACTTTCTGACGCATACCTTTGGAAAAGGATGCAATGCGGGAATGATATGATTTTTCCAGTCCAAAACAATCCATCAATAGCTTGGCTTTGTAATCCGCATCTTCATAGGACATACCGTATAACTCTCCCGTAAAAGTCAGATACTCCGCAGGCGTTAATTGTTCGTACAATTCCGCCACCTCCGGAACATAGCCGATTCTGCGTTTATACTCCACATCGCCATCCGCAATATCTTTACCAAAGATTCGCACCGTGCCTACATACCCTTCAACCAGCCCGAGTAAAATCTTAACCGTCGTACTTTTGCCAGCCCCATTTGGACCAATATATCCAATCATCTCACCGCGATTCACTTCCAGATCGATGCCGTTCAGCACATAACGTCCGTTGTATCTCATACGCAAGCTTTCAATTGATAGCACTTGTTGTTCACTCACTTCGTTATCCAGCTCCTGTCTCTATCTTTTTCTACAATTCTACTAGTTTACCACAGATTGGGATGGTAATGATCGGAAATAGGTCACGATATGAGCCATCAGCTGGATATCCCCTTCGAGTAAGAGCATCACATAACATGCGTGAATACATCACAAAGCCCCTGTCCCACCTTATGGTAAGAGACAAGGGCTTCCACTTTATGTTGAACTTTATTTTATAATATCTAAAACGTCTTACTGCACTTTAACAATCTGAAAATGCTGATTCGTACCGCCATTATCCGTCCACTGGATGGCCGCAGCCCCATCTGCCAGGGATTGACTAGAGATATCAAAAACCTTTCCTGTACTGCGGTTCTTCAGTTTATAATAACCACCACCTACATGGACGAGCTGCCATTGCTGGCTGGCCCAGCCCCCGTCATTCCACTGTTCAATGACAGCCCCATCGGTCGTGGAACCATTCTCCACACCGATCAATTTGCCGCTGGAACGGTTGATAATTTTGACATAGCCCCCACCCGCATCGGTAATCTGCCACTGTTGACTTGTTGTTCCCCCATCTGCTCGCTGCTCCACATCCGCACCGTTGGCAGAAGAACCCCCGATGACATTCAGTAATTTATTGCTTTTACGGCTAATCAGCTGATATGAAGCATTCGAGTCCCAGACATCCGGTGTATTCACTCCAATCACATTCCCTGTTGCTGTATCAATCGTAATACTGCTGGCCCAGTTCATCGCCAGACTAGTTGCGCTAGGGAACGATAGGGATAGCCAAACATACTTGGAATCCTGCACAGGTCCGCTCCATGCACCAGCCCAGCGGTCACCCATGTAAAGATAGGATGTGGTCTGTGAACCTTCTACAGGAACGACATAGGTGGATTGGGAACCATACGTTGTGCTGTCTCCAAAATTGCTAAGGCCGCTCCATGTGCCTGTAATGCTGGAGGCTGTCGCATATTTGGCCTGATTTGGATTCCAGCCGGTCGCACCCGAGGTGATCAGGAAGTAAACGCCGTCTTTTTTGAATAGGGCTGGTGCTTCACGATATTGTCCGGGCCACAGCGTTGTGACAAGCGATTCCACACCCAGGAAATCAGGGGTCAGCTTATATATATTCAGATCGGCATTCACTCGGGTTGCGGAGATCAGATAAGCGGTTCCGTTATCGTTGTACACCGTCATATCTCTGGAATCATATCCAAGGGGACGATAGCTGCCCACATACGTGTAGTTGCCATCAACCGTATTCGAAGTAGCTACGGCCACTCTGGCCTCGCCATAATCCAGACCATTCTCCTTGTGCATCCAAAGTACATATTTTCCAGTTGAACTATTGTAGATAACTTTCGGGCGTTCAATGTTGGAGATATTTAATTCGGCTGCCGAGCTGCTGGTCAGCACATCATTGCGATATTCCCAGTTTTTCAGATCCGATGAACGATACACAGATACCGCCTTGAACGTTCCATTTGGGTTGCGATTCTCCCCAAACCAGTAATAATACCCATTTGCCTTGATCATCCCGCCCCCATGGGCATGAACGACATTGCCATTGGTATCCTTGAACTGTATCCCGTTCGTAACACTAAGCGGAGCAGCTGAAGCATCCGGTCCGGGTGCAAGCAGCATACCTATGGATTGCAGCGCCAAAACCAAAGCAAGCAGATAGCTCAAGCGGCGGGTAAAGCGACGTGAATGTGTATTCTTTTTCAACCATCTATCGTTCATAGCCATATCGTAATGCACCTCCACGTTTTTTATGAAGCGCTTACATAAAATTAAAATCGATATGTCTTATCTGCCTCCGATCGATGATGCATTTCAGCATTAGAATTCCTGGCAATACTGGCTGGGCGTTCACCTCCTTGATTCCGATTGTAGCCGCCACGTTCCTGCTCGAATAGTGAACAATCCGGTGGAACATGTACAATTATATACTCCGCTCTCTCCATCAACAGCAAAAAGACGCTTCCCCCGAAGCGTCCTCTGCTATACCTGCCCTGCCCCTCCATGATGTAACGATCTCTAGCTGTGTGCGGCTGTTCATGGGCAGGTTCGTTAAATGATGTTTTATCGGCATTTTCTCGCCCTTATTGCTTAATCTTGGTCGTCAAAATCCTGGTCAAACGATAACACTTTACCTGTGTTGGCATCGATATCTACATCTGCTTCACCTTGAGCAGTTCTTAGTTCGATCTCATACACATAGCGACCATCATCATGATCCAGCTCGACCTTGGTTACTTTACCACCCGTAACTTGTTTCAAAGCAATGTTTGAAGCTTGGGATGCTGTCAATTTGACCTGCTTAGAGGCAGAGCTGTTGGATGTATTGCCTGTAACAGTGCCTTGATAGTCATCGTCATCATCGTAGTCTTCATCATCCACGACTGCCAAGATTTTGCCTGTGTACGCATCCAGACGAACGACAACATCATTTTTGCCTTTTCGATCAATCTCGATTTCATAGAACGTTTGGCCGTTTCTACGCTCCAGATCCACGTCATCCACTTTACCATCGGCTGCTTTTAAAGCCAACGCTTTCGCTTGTGATGCATTCAGCATTTTACCTGTGCTGTTCTGATTCTGTGTTACAGATTGGGTTGTTGACGTTGGTGTAGTTTGCACCGATTGTCCGTTCACATTCCCGCTAGCCGCTACGGCCGATCCACCAAGTAATACTGCTGCTGACAAGCTACCAATCCAAAGTTTATGTTTGTTCATCATCATTCATCTCCTCGTTGTTGTTTTCGTTCTCGTCTACATTTATAGAATAACCTGCAGGAATGAGAGATCAGCGAGAGTTAGATTAGAATTTGATGAGAAAATGAGGAGAGTGCTCATTTAACAGGTATCCATGTCCATCTAATTGAAAAAGATGACCCCTAAACTAGAAATCATCTCTTTGAAGCGATTTTACCCTGTATTCAAAAGGTTTTCTTCTGAACTTTAACTTTTAATCATCGTCCTCATCCCAAGTCACCGAACGAATCGCTCCCGAGATGGCATTCACCTGCACAATAGCCTCCCGGCCATCCGCCAGATCAATTTCAACCAGATAATACGGATTCCCGCTATTGGTTCCACGCAGTTCAATGTCGTCCACTTCCCCCGGGACCTCCGCAAGTGCCTTCTGCTTGGCTTGTTTCTCGCTCAGAAACTGAGGTTTGGGATCATCCTTGGTTGGTTCAGTTGTCGGGGCTGTTATTGTTTTGGAAGATATCGTCTCTCCCGTATATGGATCAATCGTGAGTTCTTCACGGCTGTTATCCTTTGCCTTCACTACCGCAGTGTATACCGGACTGCCTTGCTGCTCTACAAGTTCAAGCGAGACCAATTGGTTATCTGTTTGTTGTTTTAACAACGCCGTCTTGATCTGCTCGCGGCTCCATAACGTCTTCTCTTCCGCTTGCGGGTTCGACTCCAGCCGTTTAATGGAATTCACAGCAGCTGTAACAGCATCCACTTGCACATCATATAGGCCGGTCTCCGAACGGAGCTGCATGATATACGTCCCGTCCTTCAACGTGGAATTCACAATCTCCCCTGGATATTGATCCAGTACGGATTGAGCTGCCGCATTTGCCGTAAGTACCGCACCCGTCGATTGCCACGGCTTCCACCACACCACAGCTGCCACAATCAGCACAACGAGAAGCCCCGCACCCCACCAGAGTGACCTTCGCGATTTCGCCCATCCACTGTTCCCCTGTTCATGCCGTTTCATCTCCGGTGGTCGCTGCTCATGCTCTGTCATCACGTTTCCCCCTTATAGCTCTCCCCATAGCCCAAGTTCAAATGCTATATATTCGGTCTGAGTTTAGTTTCCAATGGCTACTACATAAAATGAACTAATCTTTTACACAGTACGGAGAGGACAGAAAAAACCTGAAAAGCGAAGCGTTCGCCTTTATCCCCGGATTTTCCCCTTTGAGAAAAGAGAATCCAAAAAATCTGGGGATAACAGCGATTGGAAGGTTGTTCTGTCATCGTAGTGTCAGTGTGAACAATCTTTAGTTCAGTTTATATAGTATATAAGAGAAGAATGAGAATTTCATGAGAGCGGCCCGTTCTGAACGGATATTGGCAAAATAATCGAAGCCTCGGTGCCTTCACCCTCAGTGCTGGTCAGTTCGATTCGTGCTCCAACTGCTCCTGCAAGCTCTTTGGCAAGTGACAACCCCAGACCCGAACCGCTTGCGCCCAAGCTGCGTGTTCTGGCCGGATCAACCCGGTAGAATCGGTCAAATACCCTCTTCAGCTCGACCTCCCGTATACCAATCCCGGTATCCACAATCCGAATTCGGCACTCTTGTCCCTCGGCTTCCAGCCTGACTTCAATTGCATCTTCACTATACTTCCGGGCATTATCCAGCAAAATAAACAACAGTTGCTTCAGCTTGCTCTCATCGCTGATTGCCCAGATTGGACCTGGATCGACACACCGGACTTCGCGGTGGTAGGCTTCGCGAAACGCACGTGTGGATTCTGTTGCCAGTCTCGTGATATCCACTCGCTCCAACTGTACATTCCATTGCTCTGGCTGCTTCGCAAGCAGTAAAAGTTGCTCGGTCATCTCCCGCATACGAACCGATTCGGACAGAATCGCTTCTACCGCTTCATCAAATACCTCAGGTCGCTCTTTTCCTCGCCGCTGTAGCAGACTAGCGTAGCTCTCAATAATGGTCAGCGGCGTTTTGAGTTCATGAGATGCATCCGATACAAATCGTTCCTGACGTTCAAAGTTGGATTCGAGCAGATCCATCATCCGGTTAAACGTCTGTCCCATCGTTTTCAGTTCATCCTTCGACCCTTCCTCCAGTGGAAGACGCTTGAATTGGCCGCTGGACTGTATATCAGTCATCGTACGTGTCATCTGCTGAATCGGTCTGGTCATCCGGTTCGCGAGAATTCGGCTGGAGATAATGGCTGGAATGAGAGCAATAATCGTGACTGCCACAAGCACGGTACGCAGTACAGACAGTCGATTCTCCGTTTCTGCTATGCTCTCGGTGACCTGTACATTCACCACCTCACCATCAGGCCAGATGACCGGAACAGAAACCCACACATAGCCAATCTGTTCCACTTGGGTATACTCCGATTTCTTCTCACTTTCGTACTTATAAGGCAGCTTGCTCAGCTGCTCGGAAGCTGCTGTTGTCGTCACCGGGGAACTGGTGCCGTCTTCATTAACAATCCGAAGCATGCCGTTCACAGGCGCGTAGGCCCGCAGCAAGTCATCCGGCGGAATGGAGCCGGCAGACTGACGTACTCCTTTGACAATAGACTCCGCTTCCGCTTCCACCCGATTAACCTCGTTATCAATCGACATTCGTTCAAACACGATATAGACGGACAGGTTCACCGCGAATAACAGCACAGCAAATAATACAGACGAATATCCGTAGATTTTACTGCGCAGACTCATGACTGTTCCTTCAGGACATAACCTACGCCCCGTACGGTATGTATTAAGGGCGGTGTGAATCCGTTATCCACCTTTTTGCGCACATAACGGATGTACACATCCACCACATTGGTATCTCCATAATAATCGTATCCCCACACGGCCTGCACAATCTGGTCACGACTGAGCACCTGACGTTGATTCTGCAGCAGATACACGAGCAAGTCGAACTCACGTGGAGTAAGCTCAATGGCTACACCATCTCGAGATACCTCTCGCGTTCCTTCATTTAGTTTCAACCCGGCTGCCGTCAACCAGCCCGCCTCAGCTTCATCCTGATGCCCAGAAGAGTCATTCCCCATATCAGCAGTTGTAGACGAAGAAGCAGAAGAAACAACAGACGCCACTGCACTAAGCCGTAAAGCCGCCCGAACTCGGGCAAGCAGCTCTTCAATCTGGAACGGCTTGGTGATGTAGTCATTGGCTCCGAGATCCAGACCGGATACTTTGTCTTCCACGGAATCTTTGGCGGTGAGCATGATGATCGGAACCGTAGCATCTTTGGCCCGAATTCGCCGCAACACTTCAATTCCACTCAGACCAGGCAACATCACATCAAGCAGAATCAGATCCCACTGTCCTTCTGCATACTTCTCCAGTCCTTCTGTTCCACTACCCGCCTTGCCTACCTGATATCCCTCATACTGTAATTCCAGTTCCAGCAGACGTGCTATTTTGGGCTCATCCTCTATGACCAGCACGGCTTCGTTCATGCAGCGCTCCCCCTCATCCCCATCATTTCATTCTCCCGTTATCTTACAATAACATCTACAATTTGCCCAAGGCATCTTCAACCGGATGCTCCCCGGCAATCAGATCAAAGGCCATTCGGTACGTCTTCTCTTCCTGCAAAGAAGCCACAATTACACGGGCCACATCTTCACGCGGGATACTTCCCGGCTCCAGATCGGTTCCTACTGCAATCTTGCCCGTACCCGGTTCATTCTTCAGACCACCTGGGCGAATAATCGTGTAATTGAGATCACTTGCAAACAATGCACGATCCGCGTAATGCTTAGCCACGTAATATGGCTTGATGGACTCTGACCATTTCTCCCGTTGATCTGCGCCATACGCACTGACCAGAATATATCTGGAGATTCCTTGCTGCTCTGCGGCTTCCATCGTTTTCACCGCACCGTCGAGATCAATCAGCAGTGTTTTGTCCTGACCGGTAGATCCGCCAGAACCTGCAGTAAACACAATGGCATTATGATCCTTCATGGCTTCAGCCAAGTCCTCCACACTACCTTCCAGGTCACCGATTATCACATCTGCACCGAGTTCCTTCAGTGCATCCGCCTGCTCCGGTTTACGGATCATGGCCGTTACTTTATGTTTGCCTTCCTGTGCCAGCTGCTCCACCACCAACTTGCCGATTTGTCCATTTGCTCCTATAACTAAAACGTTCATACGTCATTTCTCCTCTCAGTTGAACGGATGGCTTGATGCGGCTCCCCCGTTCCTTTTATTTAAAGATGCTCATCCTATAATTTAAACGAAAGCCGGCGCTTCTAAGCGCCGGCTTCATGTTCATGCCCGTTCAGTACATCTATGAAATATGTGTCATTCGTTGTCCCCATTAATATGCCATATCCCCTAGGTGGTTTATACGCGACCTCACATTGACCGCTTCTGCCATACCTTTTTCACATCTGAATATCTGTGATTCCTTGCCATCGGGACAACTAAAAAAGACGCCCAAAAGGGCGCCCTTGAATAGCATTTAAGATTAGTAAGCCAGTGCGAACAAACCGTGAATATGAGCCAGGTAACGGATGTTACTTGCTTCTTTCATCATGGTTGCAGGCAGACCTTTCAGACGAGTCTGGTTGCCACCGATCATGCCGACAGCATCTTTACGACCCAGACTTCCCAGCGTACCGGAGAATACTGGTGTGAAGGATTCCATTGCGCCACCTTTGAACATAACGCCCAAGTTGTGACCAATAGTCTCACCCATTTGCCAAGCCAATTGTGCTGTTGGAGGGTATGGGCGAGCGCCTTCGCTAGGGAAGACCACTGCGCTGTCACCAGCAACAAACACGTCTTTGTGAGAAGTAGATTGCAGAACTTCCGTAACTTTCGCACGGCCACGATCCACTTCAATTCCGCTGTTAGCAACAACAGCGTTGCCTTGTACGCCACCTGTCCATACGAGTGTGTTCGTAGGGATGGAGCTGCCGTCTTTCAGCAGAACTTCGTTTTCTTTCATCTCGGTAATCGCTACGCCAACGATGAAGTTAACGCCACGTTTCTCAAGACTTGCTTTCGCACGGTCAACCAGCTCTGGCGGGAATCCTGCCAGGATGGAAGGACCTGCTTCAACGGTGTACAGGGATACTTCTTTGAAGTCGATGCCTTTTTCTTGACATACTGCAGGAAGCAGGTCAGCGAATTCGCCAACAAGCTCAATACCTGTCAAGCCGCCGCCACCAATAACAAACGTAGCGTCTGCTTTGTTGCCGGACTGTTTGTAAGCATCAAGACGTGCTTCAACGTGTGCACGAATACGGTTTGCATCGCTAACCGATTTGAGCGTGAAGCTGTACTCTTGCAATCCCGGAATTCCGAAGAATGCCGTTTCGCTGCCCAAGGCAACAACAAGTGCATCGTAAGAGTATGTGGAGCCGCTGGTCATCAGAACTTTTTTCTCGTCCGGCTTGATTGTATCCACCGTATCGATTTTCAAGTTCACGTTTTTGCCACGCAGCAATTTTTCAAGTGGAAGAGCAACAGCTTGTTCAGCAATGCTTCCCGCTGCAAGACGGTGCAGTTCCGTGATAATTTGGTGTGTAGGGTAACGGTTAACGACAGTAATTGTCGCTTCTTCCGGAGACAAGTATTGACGTGCAGTCAATGCAGTCAACAGACCGCCGTATCCTCCACCCAAGATCAAAATTTGCTTCGACATATCCATCCTCCGTTCTTCTAAGTCTTAACGTTTCGGTTGTTGACGCTCGTTCAGGATGCTCAGGAAAGATTGAGCAAAACGAAGCGATTGTTGTACGTTTGGATCTTTAAGCATTTTCAGCATAGCGAACAAGCCAACTGAAGTTTGCTCTGTTTGCGCACGGTCATTGGCTTCGATGGCAGCAGAAGCTACCCCTTTAGCTTTGTCTACAACAGGCTTAGCGAACTCGCCCATTGCGCTCATTGTGTCGCTGATCAGAACCTTGTCTGTTGCTACACTTTGTGCAAAGTCATAAGCTTTCGTCATAGCAGTAACCATTTCAGCCAATTTAGGCAGGTTCTCCACCAGAACGGTTAAAGACTCCTGTACCTCAGGCTTCATCAGTTGATCCAGAACGTCCAAGGACTGGCGCTCGGAAACGTTGGCACCTTCTGTAACTGGCACCTCTTGTTGAGTAGGCGATTGTGACATAAGAGAAAGTCCTCCTTTACTTTGGGATAGAAGTCCGCGACTTTCATGATGCCTGTCAAGCAGAGCCGAACCACAAAATACATCGAATACATCTAAATGTACCAAATTTCACACAATAGGATGAGCGTAGCTCAGGGCCACTCCCATATCATGCATTGTATCTTGGATCTATTGCGGACAACATGTGTTGACGCACAAAACGACAAGCAGGCCGAAACCGAACTCTATACCCCTATATTACACCTCTTACACATGAACATGAAAAAGAAATTTTTTACACTTGTGAAGATATTGTGAACATTGTAACAAAATCGATCTTTTTGTCAACCCATGAAGACAGACTAAATCCGCCGATCCTCCTGTCCAAGATCCGTATTCCTACCACATGTGGTATTAAGACAAGATCACATATGACCAGATGTGCGATATGTACACAAGGAAGGATTCGTTTATCCAAAATTTCAGGAATTGTTTTCCAATATCTCGATAATCATGCAACGAAATTGGTCACTGTCGTTATTATGCAGCGATGAGCGCAGCCTTATTCCATCATGGAGACATCTTTTCTATTTCAAGTATGAACCTCTTGCGTCACGAATGCAAAAAAGACAGAAAGAAGGCCTGACGTATCGCCCTGCCTCCTGATATTTGTTTCCGCTGTTTGCCCAATCTGATCGTTACAATTAGGTCACACCATAACTATTTCTGGGGAATGCTGATCCATTCCTTCAAGCAACGCTTTTATTACAACGACAGCGGCTCGCTCCAATTCCTCCACTTCCAGAAGTATCGAGATAGCCTGATCAGCATGAAGCTTCTCATTAGGTAGTCCTCCATCTGGAAAAGGAAATAATTCCACGAGTGTATTTAACTTTTGGGACATGTTTCGATATAACTCTTCTGCCTGAAGACAGAATGGAATTAAACTGGAATAGCAGGCATTCGAAGCCCACTTTAGAGAAACTTCTTTGAAAAACTCACTTGCATAACGTCTTGCATCCCACAAAACCGCAATGTTATAGGCGTGACCGTTTGGTTCTACCCTTCTGTATTCTAGGGCTTCTCTCCAGACTGCATAGGCAGCCACACCACTGACTGTGTTCGGCAAGGTATACGGGTCCTCTCCACGATAATGAGCCAACACAGCTGTCAGTGCCCCGTGCAAGTTCATTTCTCGTATCATGCCATCCGATTCCGCTGCCAGTACAAATACTTCCTGATTCACACCCCGGCCTACATGATCATAGGGAATTGTTCCTGATTTAATGAAATCGGTACCGTATAGGGTCCGGGCTGCATCATCATAACCATAGATCAACCCGAATTCGGGAATATTCAGGTCCCACACAACGGCCGGAATTCCCCGATGAATCGCGTAACGTATCAGGGAGAGGGCCTGGACAAGTCTTGGATTAAGCAACCTTTTCCCTTTCGCTTTCTCCTCTAGCATCAAAGGATCGACCAGATTGGCATTGAGACCCGCTTCGCTCGCCAAAGCCTCAACTGCATGGGAACGATAACCCATATGTTGCAATCCTCTTGTAAGCACCTCTTTGAAGTTATAGGCGGTAGGTCCAGCGATATGTATGTCCTGAGGCAGGATGGTCAGACGAAAAGAAAGTCCACTCATCCCCATAACCATGGGGAGAGATGGAGATGGACCGATATAACCTAACATCTCGTGAATGGACGCTGCTGCCGAGTTCCAGGTTTGGGGAGCACGAAACGAAAGGGGTTCCTCCAGAGTCACTCGGTTTTGCCCGAGTGAATTCCACTCTGCCAGCATTTCCTCTACAGATAAATGAATATGAAGCTGAGACACTTTTTTACGTGAACGGGACAGAATTTGATACACATTGGCAATTGTCAGATTGAATTTGCAGGCCATTTCTTGCGCTGACAGCTGCTCCATCCAATATGATGTGAAGACCTGTTGTTCTCTTTCATTCAGACAAGCCAACAGCCTGTGGAGATTGTTCCTCATTTCCTGCTGAGCAACAGCTTGATACGGATCATAGCCTGTCTCCTGCGATGTCCGATTCGAGTCATTCAAAAGATGATTCAGCGTGATGTCGAGCGAGTCTTGATCGCTCCATGAGGCATCATCGGCTCCAAATCCAAATGCAAAGAATGAAGAAAAATGTTCTTCCCGCAGCTGCTTTTGGCGCTGCATATGTGAGTATGCCTGATTACGCACAATGCGCTGCATCCAGGCCATAAAACGCTCAGCATTCTGAAGCTGTCCCATATGAATGAACGCACGAATAAGCCCATCTTGTAAAATGTCTTCTGCGAGATAAGAATCATACGTAAGTGCTCGCACATAACGAAACAATTGCCCACGGTAACGGTAAATCAACTCTCCAAAGGCCTCTGTATCCCCCGTTTGGGCTCGTTGGATAAGCGCGATATCCGGCTCCTTTTGCCGATCCTCTAATATCTCATCTTCCCCTGGCCTGATATGGCGATTGTTAGTTAATCCATCCATGTATATCTCCCTTTCTTATAGCGCCGCTTCACTTTCATTACTCCATCTTCAAAATAGAAGCTTCGATCATGGCTTCCGTCTCCGCGAGTGCCACCATGATTGTCGCAGCAGCCTCCCAGTTCCGAGAGACAAGACGGGATTGGCATTCCCCGAATTGGCGGGATTGTGCGTATTTCAAAGCAGAAAGGTCAGGATGGATTGTTTTAAAAAACAAACCATAATCATGGGCACGACGTGCGCCTACTGGCAGAGCAAAATACACATAATGAGCCCACTCATTACCATCGATTGCTCCAGTACGAACCTGTTCCGCCTTATGCAGAATGGCTGAAGCTCCGGTTCGTCCTTCCTGTGCAGCAATATCATGGGTCTGTTCTGTAAGGATTGATTTGAACCAAGTAAAAGCCCGGCGGTTAATCTCCTCCAGATCAGGATGTTCAATGCGTTCAGGACTCCACCATCGTCGATACACACCACTACTCCATGGGAATTCAGACTTCCATGCTTCCTCAAGTTTATCCAGTGTCAGGAGTACATTGGGGAATCCCGCTGGGTCATGCAGGCATATTTCATCGCCCCTCATATTGAGCGCAACTACATAATGATCGCTACCACCCAGGTTGGGAGAGTTGGGATTGTAAACGAGTTTGCCCATATCCAGCGGACCCATCATTACAGGGCCCTGCTTCAAAGCCTCTCTTAGCTCGTCTACAGGCATCTCTGTACCCCGTGCTTGCACACTTTCGCACACCCTAAATCCCAGAATGCTCATCGCCTTGCTGATGGCCAGATCAGGACTGGATGTACAGTTATCAAAAAAAAGCATATCTTCCTGCGTTCGAAAGGCCCCTAGTGAAAAGCCACCGATGGTTTCGAGCAGACCGGGATCTATCTTTTCTCCAACGGACGACAGCAGCATTGAAGCTGAATTGGCGTAGCAATACGCACCATTTCCAATATAATTGCTCATATCATAACATCCTCTCATTCCTTTAATGAAGCACGCGATTAAGCAATGCCTATACTTATACTGACTCTTCGTACAGATCATTTCTGACAGAATATCCAGAACAAATTTCTGACCGCCCTGAAATAATGAACGTTTAGAATCCGGACATCCCGGTTAATAAGGACTACACCAGACAACGAAGGAGATGTTCGATATGAGTAATTCAACTGGCGATAAAATCAAAGCAGGCGTAAACAAGGCCAAAGGCGAAGTGAAGGATCAGATCGGTAATGCAACCAATAACAGATCCCTTCAGGCTGAGGGTAAAAAAGACAAAGCCAAAGGTGCTGTACAGGATAAAATTGCCGACATTAAAAAAGATCACTAGATCCTTTTGATGTAAAACTCAGAAAGCACGAAGATTTCGTGCAATAGATCGTTTTAAAATAGCCTGACCGTCCGTGTTCGGAAGCTATCCGAAAATGAGACGGAGGCGCAAAAAAGCCAAGGAAGGTGTTACTCAATACACCCTTCCCTGGCTTTTTTTGTGCATTTTATACTGCTGGAACTGCGTATCTTGCCATATCGATAATGAAACTGCGCGTTTCCCTTGTTGTATGGTATTCACGGCTGAACTGTCTGACCCATTCGGGATGTTCCCGATACCAACGGAAAGTTTTTTCCAATCCCTTTTCCAACGTGGTTTGCGGTAACCATCCCAATTCCGCTCGCAATCTGCCTGAGTGCACGACCAGACTCGACCCTCTGGACTGGGTTGGTTCTTGCTCCCGGATCTCTACAGCAGCTACGGATCGATCCATTGGTTTCAATATCTCCCCGATCTCCTGCATGGTTGTTCCAAGCCCTGTCGATATGTTGTAGACCTGTCCGTCTTTGCCTTTCAGCATAATCTGTTCAATGGCCCGGAGGGCATCATCCACATACAAGAAATCACGCACTGCCGATCCCTGAATATCCAGAGGCAGTCCGTCCAACATCCGACCAAAATTTCGGGGAATAATACGGTCTGGTAATTGCCAGGGTCCATAGAGGTTGGTCAAACGAAAGAGTTTGACTGGAAGCTGGTAACATTGAGCGTAGGAGTGAGCCAGCATTTCACAGGCAACTTTGGATGCGGAATAAGGAGAGACGGGTGCATACGGATCTGATTCATGATAGACTCTGCCCCAATCACCGCCATACACTTCAACGGATGAAGCCAGCAAGACTGGAATGTGATGTTCCGTAGCATATTGCAGGATGGCCTGTGTGCTGAGTGTATTATTGCGGAAAACTTCCCCTGGCTGATGATACGAATAATCCACGTGTGGCATGGCCGCCAGATGAATGATGTAATCTGTTCCTGGAGGTAGATGAATCCGGTCCGATGCAAGGTTACAACAGATGAACGGCATCTCATGCAGAGGAGAGATATGAACCAGCCTCTGACAATAATCATCCCGATCCAGAAGGGTAATTCGATGCCCCTTTTGCGCCAAATACTGTGAAAGATTAAATCCCACAAATCCAGAAGCCCCTGTAATAACAATGTTCACACACGATTCCCCCTTGCGATTTATACAACGAGTGCATTGAAGAGAGTTTATGTACTGAGTATAACCTTAAAATGATACATTTTGTATCATTTTACAATTGTTTTTTGTTCGTCCTTGAGGTTATCGGGTAATTTATAGTGAGGTGATGTGAGATGAATGAACGAAAAAAGGACATAGAGACGTTATTCCTTCAGGATGACGGTGTAATTCCCAATCATCCGACCCTGCCTGTGCTTTTGTATAAAAACGTATGGGCTGAAGAGGCTTTTCATGCAGAATCGTTGCTGAACCGTCATGGATGGGGAAATAGCTGGTTGAATGGTGTGTTCAATTATCATCATTATCATAGTAATGCTCATGAAGCTCTTGCTGTGGTGAGTGGATTCGTGAAACTGATTCTAGGCGGAGGACATGGGCAGAAAGTTTATCTTCAAACAGGCGACGTTGTCGTGCTTCCTGCCGGGACAGGGCATAAACGTCTGGAGGCCAGTACTGATTTTCGTATTGCCGGTGCTTACCCGGGCGGCATGAGTTACAACACACGCACAGGTGAGGAAAACGATCGTGCCAAGGCTCTTCAGGAAATCCGAGAGGTTCCGATCCCGGATACCGATCCTGTCTATGGTCAGGATGGGCCACTCATGGAAATTTGGAATGGGAAGAATTCATAACCGATATGAAGAAAATGAAGAAAAGAATACTATTGGACCATGCACAGTTGAAGTTGGTTCAGTTTTTAACGAGAAACAAATAGACTGTTCCCCGGAAATGTAGGAGTTATCCACCGGTGGAACAGTCTATTTAAGTGGGAATTATAAACATCTGGTATCGGAGAAACTTCGTGATAACCTTCCTGATTGCGGAAGGAAATGCCCAGATCTTTTTTCAAACTATTCGATCACGTATCTTGATTTCTATCCGTACGTTTCAGCCTTAGGCCTTTCAGCGTTCGGCAGGCCGAACACTGTAATACCTCATTGCAAGTGGCTTTCCATCCATCTCAAGTCGGCCTTTCAGCACCAGTTGTCGTAGACGGTACTCCACGAACGCATCACCTATATGCTGGCTGCTCGTCCCAATCACTTCGCCCACAATACGAGCTGCTCGGATATACTTTCCTGGCTCCCAGTTCGGTGCCAGTTCCCTTACCTTCTGCATAATGTACTCGTCCAACGCATCTTCAGGTAGACTTCGAATCTCACCATTCTCCATCATACGCAATAGTCCGGGCTGTACCGAAAGTTCCAGCCAATCCTGTTCCAGTTGGAGGCGTTCTTGCTTGGACAGCGGCTCTTGCCCAGAGCAGACTTGCCACATCGCCAGAAGCTTTTCCGGAAGAATCTCGCCTGTGTGGAGCACATCATATTGAACATCAGGTCTATTGAATAATTGCTGATATAAGCCGCTCGTTTCGATCAGATATATTGGACTCTTACTGCTGCGCAATAGATGCATCGCATAGAGCAGTCCCGTCTTCTCACGTGCATTATTCGAATACCAGATGATGATTGACGTCTTGGAATCAATAGACTGCATTGTGGAGTTAAGCTCATATATTGATTCAAGCTCATGCATGGCATAAGCCTCGCGGTCACTGAGACACATTCGTTCGGTCAGCCAAAGATGCCTGCGCTGCAAATCTGCACGATGGGCCAGATCACCTAACGGACCCACAGCATAATCATCATCCATAGAGAAAAAGCTCCGCTTTTCCTGATTAGGTAACGTGCTCATTCCCATTTTCAGACTACTCAGAGGTGATTCTCCAAACGTAATATGAATTTCATTTGGCTTGTCGACCTCGGCGAGAGCTTGTTGTTCCAGACGCCCCAAATCAAACGGGGTATCCATATTCCTAAACAGTGACTGTACCGCGTCCGCAAAATCCACCTTTTCGCCTTGCTCTTCCTGCCGCTTGACCACCTGTGCTGATTTCATATAAAGCACACGCAGTGCTGAACGAAGTTCATTCTCATTCATGCGATTCAACCATCGACTGAAAGCAAAGATATCATCAATCATGCTGATCCTCCTTCAAGCTAACGTCAATATTGACAGAAACTATATCTGAACACTGATATTCCTTTGTTTATGAGGAAATCGATTTTCCCGCTGGTTGATTCAGATCATGTAGATCTTCACTATCTAACGATGACCGGGTAAAATGTCGCTCCAGTTTGCGGCTTGCCCACAGAGATACCGCAATGAACAGTAATACACCTACCCAGCGTACAGGGTGCTCCAGAAATTGTTCCACATTGGAACCGATATACGTCACAGAGAAAATCATGATCGCTTTACCACAGCCCACTGCCAGCAGGAAGGATAACAATCGCATTCGCGCGATACCTGCCGCCACATTAATAATGACAAATGGACCTACCGGGAAGATACTCAGCAGAAAAACATAACTGAATGCATTCCTTCGAATCCACACCATGCTGCGTTGCACACGAGGTTTGCGTGCCCATCGTTCCACAAAAGCGGATTTCCCAATCTCCCGTACGATCAGGAATGTAACAGTGCAACCGAGGACCATGCCGATCCATGAATATAAAAACCCTGCCCACAGACCGTATACCGCGCCGTTTACACCCACAATCAACAGCGTTGGAAGCGGCGGTACAAATGATTTCATAAACGTAAGCAAAATTCCCGGTAACGGGCCCAGGGAGCGAAACTTCTCCAGCCAGAAACGAATATTTTCTTCCGTAATATATGACATAATATCCAATGCTGCTGGGGTCATCTGCATCCATCCAATCTATACAGTCTATGTTCTTAGGCTTGATGTTCACTATACATTTCATCATTCAACTGAATGATGAAGCTTCTTACGTAACTCCCTCCCAGTATAACGTACATCTTCGATGAACACCGTTGTCAATTTGAAGAAATTTATTGCACAGTGAACTGACTTCCCACCAAAATCTAAATGAAATCCAAAAAGCACACCCCGACCCTCTTGTGGTCTTGGTGTGCTCTTCATATTAAAACCCGATTTCATCTTCGGGAGTATATCATCCTCATTCCAGCTGCGCTTCCTGCATTGCGAGTTCAATCAATTCTGCCTGATGGGCAGCATTCCATTCGGGAATCCCGGAACGCATGAACTCTTCAGCATCCATTGCCGCTTTGGACTGGTTGCAGAGATTGCAGGCGCAGACACAGTTAAGCGGGGTGGTATGTCCACCTTTGGCACGCGGCAGCAGATGGTCGATTGTATCCCCATACGATCCACAGAAGTAACAAGTGTAGTGATCCCGCGTCAGAATATACCGCTTGAAATCCTTGTTGCTGAACAATCGGCGAATCGTGTACCGATTGACCACCACAGCAGCTTTTTCCTTCACCAGTGTGACCGCGAGTTCCATGTCCACTTCCTGATGCCAGCGACGTCCCTTGTCCGTTTTGCCACGCATCCGTACCATGCCTTGTCGGTTGGTCCGGAGCGAAGCCGGATCTTCCGGGTCGATGGCTACCGGAGCCGACGGGGTCTGGCGGCGGGGACGGCCATCCGTGCCAGCGCCGTGGCTGC
Organism: Paenibacillus sp. FSL K6-4396; assembly: GCF_038002525.1. Classification (NCBI taxonomy): domain Bacteria; kingdom Bacillati; phylum Bacillota; class Bacilli; order Caryophanales; family Paenibacillaceae; genus Paenibacillus; species Paenibacillus sp. FSL K6-4396. Next base: position 6,822,920 of record NZ_JBBOCR010000001.1, read on the forward strand.
GGCTGGCATGCGCGGGTCGCTGCCCGGATGCACCGCGGGCAGCGTCTTCGCCGTTCGCCTTGGGCGCACGCTCCTTGCGCGCCTGGCGCGGCTTGGACCCTGGCGAGCCAGGCTGGCGCACGGGCGCAGGAGGCCCTGCCTCCGTAGCAGCCCCCGGCGCTTGCCCAGGCTCGCGCCCGGTGGCGGCAGGCTGTGCCTCCGCCGCCGTAGGTGCAACGACCGTGGTGGCATCGCCACGGTCGCTCAGTGCCGGCGCATGGGCCTCAGCAGCTACGCTGCGGGCCTGCCCTGCGCCGGGCGCGAGCGCGCCAGCACGCTTGCGGCGCCGCTTGCGCTTGCGTTTGGCTGCGGTCGGTTGATCCGCAGCCATGGGCTCTGCTGCCGGGCCTTGCGGCTCAGCAGGCAGCAGAGCTTGGTGGGCCGCCGCAGCTTGTTCGGCTGCCTGCACTGCAGCGGCTGCGCGCGCGCCAGCCCGCTGTGCAGTGCCTTTTTCATTCGCAGCAGCATGCCCCTGCGAATGCCCTTCTTCCCCACGCCAGTGCTCACCTGGCTGTGGCTCATCTCCTACCTCACCCGCCGAGCCATCCTGCTCCAGACTCGTCTCTCTCAGTTCATTTCCCGTTATGCTCTCCGATCGGTTGCTCTTCCTCCGTCTTCTCCTCTTCTTCCGTATACCCGAAGAAGAGGGGGGCGAAGTCACCAATTCAGCGCGTTCATCGTCATTCGAAGAACTTGAGTCTACTGACGATTGAGACACCAGACTTCTGTCAGACTGAGACACCGTAGCAGCTCCATGCTCCATACCGTGGGAGGTACGACCTGCCTCATTTCTCGCAGATGCAGAGGGTCTGGCAGTAACAGCACGTGTCTCTAAGCCATCCCGTTGACGCTCCATCCGTTCATTCGTTCGTCCGACGCTTGAACCTGACTCGTGATCAGCAGCCTGTCCACCAAGCTGGCGACAGCTGCGGCAGGCTCCCCGCCTGGCTCCGGGACCTGCCCGCTTTCCGGTTCTGCGCCGGAATTCGGACATCGGCCGCTGTTGTCCGCAATACATACACGTTTTGCTCAGTCGCGCTTCTTGTTCCGTCTTTCCTTGCCGGAAAGGGGCTGGACCCGTCTCCATGTTGTCACCTCGGTTCCGTATGAATCCGGTTTCTTTCTATTGTATCACATCTGCTCGCGAACACCCTCATGGCCAAAGGCCTGATAATCTTTCGAGTTGTACTCCTGTATCTGTTCACTGCATTCGTGAAGAATGTGTTCCACATATTCCAATATATCCTGCATCGGTCTCCCGCATTTTTCGCATGTTGTCATGTTATTCACCTTAATCCTGTTATCCATAATGTATTATCGTTCCGCCTTATGATTACCCATCAACCATGAAAAAGAAACACTCGTTCCCCACATTACACATATCTGCATACATCAAAAAAACCGCTTCCTGATCTCCCCTAAGGTCGACCAAGAAACGGTTTATTATTCCTGTGTTGGAAATACATCTTATCAAACGTCCAGTTGGCCCGAGTTCTGTTGTGGGACCAGTCGCGGTTTCGGTTTTGGCAGATTGCCAAAGATGACCCATGCATAGGGAACGAACCTTGCCGTCAATCCAACGACAATCCACGAAGCGATCAGAGCTACACCGAATCCTCCCGCATACCACAGATGCACTAACCAGGAGACTCCTGTTTGCGGTGGAAATTCACGATACACCAGCAGGAAGAAGGGGTGAATCAGATAGATGCCAAAAGACAATGCCCCAAGCCGATTCAGCGGCTTGACGATGAGTGACGGCCCTTTGCGATAGAGCAGATAGGCAATCTGGATAAGCACCAGCGCACAAGCAAAGGTATGCACATTCCAGAAGAATTCATACCACAGTGTGTTATACGTTGCGATCTTCAGACGCAGCAGATAATAGATATACACATGGCCAAGTCCGGCAATGATCCACACCGCCCAGAGCAGAATCCATGAAGCTACGCGCCCTTTGGTTGCATTGGCCCGACTGATGACAAACCATTGCTTGATTTTAGGGAAATACACCCCGATAAAAGCACCCAGCATGAAATAGGAAAAATACGAGAAAGCCCAGCTTCCCTTGTTGGGTACCTGGAATCCATATTTATTACTTACGATGAATGCCCATTGAATCAATAGTCCAATCGGAACAGACCATTTCACCACAGAAGGATATTTCTTAAGCAACCATAACACCAATGGGAATAACAGATAAAATTGCATGTTAATAAACACAAAGTACAGATGTGTATAGGCCTTACCTGTAAACAATTTCGTGATAAAACTTACTGCCGATTCGCCGAAAGGTCGGCCCTGATAATGCGTGAAATGCAGCAACACAAAATACATTAATGAAAACAGGAAATACGGAAGCAATATATACACGAATCTTTTCTTGTAAAAATTACTTACGAGTTTCTTATCCAGCGGACGGGAATAATAGTTATAGAACAGTACAAAACTGCTCATAAAAATAAAGGTTGGCGTACCATATTTCATAAAGATATTAATAAAGTTGTACAGCCAGTAGTAGCCTGAACCCGTCATGTCCACCGTGGCATAGGACGTGGAATGCACGCACAGTACGCCGATAATTGCCATGGCACGCACCAGATTAAGCTCTGGGATTCGCTCTCTTTTCATTGTTTCACTCATGTTTACGTTTCTCCTTAATGTGTTCGTCAATATGTCAGATATGACTTAATACAATAAAGCTCTCTATCTATTAAAAGCCATAATGCTTAAGATGGATAGTCCATTTTCTTAACAATTACTAAATTTCCAACACATTTCACACTATTTTCATGTCTATATATGTAAAAAAGACCGCGAGTACGCGGTCTGTGGAACATCCTGCTCTCAACCAAATGAATATTGGATCAACCGGATGAGAATGGTAAATTTGGGTTGGGACATGATCACGCCCCTGACTGAGTCTACTTCCCACGACTCGCCAGAATCTGTTTGTACACCTCAATTGCTGCCTGTCTTGATGCCTTTAGATCCACAATGGCATCCTTGCGCGGCTGATGAATGTCTTTGCTGTGCAAGTCTTTCAATTCAGGCAACCACTTGCGAATATAATCGCCTTGCGGATCATATTTCTCGGACTGCGTTACCGGGTTGTTCACCCGAAAATACGGAGCCGCATTCTCCCCAAGCGAGGCACACCATAGCCAGTTACCACGGTTCTGAATGTTATCATAGTCACTCAGCTTGCGCCTGAAATAGGCTTCACCCAAGGTAAACGGACATTGCAGGTTTTTGGTGAGAAACATCGCCGTGAGAATCCGCAACCGGTTTGGCATATGTCCGGTTTCATTCAGTTCCGTCATAGCTGCATCAATAATTGGAATGCCTGTCTCCGCCTTGCACCACCGTTCAAAATGATCGTCATGGAGGGACGAGAGATCGTACACCTTTTCATATGTAAAATAGTGACTCTCATAGACCGCCCGATACAGATAGAAGTCGCGGAAACACAGCTGCCTGATCCACTCTCCAGCTTCCGCCGTGCGATTCGCGGCATCGTACATTTTGCGGATAGACACGGCTCCAACCGCTACATACGAACTGAGATGACTCGGCTCGTAAGCCTCATATTCATCTCGATGATCCCCATATTCAGCAATTCGATCCGATAAGAATTCATCCAACAGCAGATGCGGGTCCTCGTCATTCGAACCACTGCCCTCCAGCAACTCTGAAGGTACCCTCATCGCATCCGGCCATTCAATCGGACGATCACTCACCTTCAACTCGGCAACGGTTGTTGCCGAAGGAGGATTGGGATGTTCATTCATGAATTCCACCCACCGCCGATGGAAAGCCGCAAATACCTTATAAGGCTCCGACTTGCCCGTGAAATTCGCGAATCCATTCAGATCCATCAGCAGATGATCTGTCAGTTGTGTGAACGAAACCTCGCGTGCCTCACTGACTTTGCGTATGGCCCTATCCCGCTCGATTGCATATGGCGTCATGTCCCGATGGACCACAATCTCGTCAATCTCACCTTTGAATTCGTTCAGGATGAATTCAACCACTTCAGCCGGTTTGCCGTAAGCAACATGCAGTTTTCGTTTGGCTTCAAGATACTGCCTGCCTAATTCCGCTGCGTGCTGCCTGAAATTCACACCGCTGTGTTCCTTCTCTCGGCCTTGCCGCAGGAGGAATGAATCATAGATGAGAATATGCACACTCTCTTCTTGGTGTTCCCGCAAATAGTCGAATGCGGCCAGATCATCCGTACGCAAGTCTTTGCGGTGTATGAATAGCTTCATGCCCCACCCTCCTGTCTGATCTTACGTCTATTTATCCGTCAGGCTCTGATATAACCTGCTTGTTTCCGGCTCTGGCTGATGTCCCAGATCCTCATTTAATGTCAATGTAAATGAATGATACAAACGAAGTATGCCTTGCTGATCATCCATGGATGCATACACTTCCATCATGAGTCGGCAGATCTCTTCCGAATAAGGCTCCCGTTCCTGTAATATCGTTAATTGCTCAATCGCTTCCTTGCCACGCCCATGCTCCATGTCCCATCTCGCGATATCCATAACCAGCGCTGTATACTTGCGTCTGAGTTCCCTTGCTTTGGCCTGTGCCCAACGATAATCATGCTCTTCCAGATAATCGCCACGATAAAGCGGAATCATATGCTTCAAGTCACCAATATTGTCTGATGTGATGACGTTGTAGACCATGGCTTTTTCAAATTGATCCACATCACTTACCAGATTGCCTGATAACAGACGATAACGGTTCATATTGTACTCCAGCTTGCCTGTCATGTTCCATTCCTTAAAAAGCTTTCGAATCTGGTACACGGAAGTATGTAGATGGGTTAATCCCTTTTCCTGGGAAACATCACCCCATAGCTTATCCAGCAGAATCTCCTTGCTTACCCATTCTTCCCTGTGATGAAACAAAAAAGCAAACAATTCCTGTGATTTGGTTGTGCGCCACTTATGTTTCTTGGCACCCTGATCCAAACTTCTGTAGATATCCAGATGTTTGAACGTTAGCAGCCCCGGAACTTCAGTATCCAACTCCACAGGTACGGGTTCCGATCCCTGTACCTCGGCGGTGGCTGCAACTTGGGAATGATGCGACATTATGCCCGCGATTCGATCAACGGTTTTGGACAATCGGGTCGAGCTTACCGGTTTCAGTACATAATCCAGTGCATGCAGTTCAAATGCTTCCACTGCATGGTCCGCATAAGCCGTAACAAAGATAATACGAATACTCTGATCCAATTGCTGTATATATTCAGCCGCTTCCAGGCCATTCATCTCCGGCATTCCAATGTCCAAAAATACAACATCTACACGTTCCTTTGCCAGAAAATGCAGACCATCACGAGCTGTCGAAAAACATTGCACGGGTGTAATTCGTCCGTCCGTTCGTAGTAGTCGCTCCAGATGAAGCTGCGCTGGCTTCTCATCATCGATCACAATGGCTCTCACCGTTCTTTCAGCCTCCTGCCATGAAAGATTCAATTAGAATGCCGATTTTATCGGCATCCGCTTATTAGGGCGTGTCTCAAAACTCGCTGAAGTGCATCTTTTACCGCCTTTTCGCCCCCTGCTGCGTCACTTTCCCTTGACGTGCCCCGGCACGCCTGCGTAAAACTTCCTGGCTTGGAACGAAAATTCGGCAAAATCTGCTTCCTTCGGAGTTTTCAGACACCCCCTAGTCTGTTAACCATAATTGCTTAACTCGGCACACTATTTGGCATAATCCACCTTTTGCACAGGGATGCGGAACCGAATCTGTGTGCCTTTACCCACATGGCTATGAATCTCCATTCCTTGACCATAGAGAGACATCAGGCGACGGTTTATATTTTGCAGCCCGACACCTCCAGGACCTTCGGTGTTCCCAGACTTGACCTGAGCCATACGCTCGGGAGGGATACCCACACCATCATCCTGAACCTGTACGACCACATGCTCACTCTCTTTGAAAATCCTAAGATGAACTGTCCCGCCGGCTGCCCGCTCCATCACGCCGTGTCGAATGGCATTCTCCACAAGTGGCTGGATACTTAGAGGTGGCAGATAGAGCTGCACATCCGGTTCCACCTCATATTCAACCACCAGTCTTTCCTCAAATCTGGCCTGTTCCAGATGCACATACGATTCCACCAATTCCAGCTCTTTGGTCAAAGGAACAAGCTGCTCCCTGTTCTGGAAGTCAAAACTTCCGCGCAGGTAATGACTGAGTTCAATCAGCAGATCGGTTGCTTTGTCCGGATTCACTGCACAGGTCGCGATAATGACATTGAGTGCATTATATAGGAAGTGAGGCTTGATCTGGGCCTGCAAAAAGGCCATTTCGGTCCGGATAGCTTCCTGTACCGAACTCCGCATTTCAATTAACGTCCGAACTCTGGCTCGCAATTCACCAGCATCCACCGGTTTGCTCAGAAAGTCATTGGCTCCCGCCTGAAATCCGTGTTTGATATCCTCAGGCAACCCTCGGGCAGTGAGCATCAGAATCGGCAACTCAGACAAGGAACTGTGCTCGCGCAGCTTGCGACATAACTCAAGCCCGGACATCTTAGGCATCATCCAGTCCGTAATAACAAGATCAATGGACGGGAATTCTTCACGGAGTTTCAATGCAGTGGACCCGCTGTCCGCTGCAATCACACGATACCGTTCCGTCGATAACAGGTTAAGCAAAACCTGTCGATTGACGGGATCATCGTCTACAATCAGAATCGTGTGCTCGGATTCTGCAAGATCTTCCTGCTCATCTGACTCTCTTGTCACAAACTCCTTTGCTCCCGCCCCCTGTGCAGCAACATATCGTGCCACAGTTGGTTTCGAATGAGATTGCAGCAGAGGCAACTTCATCACAGGCAGGGTGAAATGAAAGATCGAACCTTGCCCCGGCTCCGATTCAACCCAGATCTCACCACCGCCAAGTTCAACGAGTTTTCGCGTAATACTCAGACCCAGTCCGGTTCCATGATTCAATCGCTCAATCGTGCCGTTACTCTGCTCATACGCCTGGAAGATATCCTCCTGTTTGTCCAAGGCAATACCCACCCCTGTATCAGCGACTGATACCTTCACCCAATCCCCTTCAACACTAGCGTACAATCGAATCTCACCCTGCTCAGTATACTTATAGGCGTTACCCAGCAAGTTATACAGAACTTGCCTTAGGCGATCTTCGTCTGTCTCAACAAGTGGCAAGGACTGGGGCCATTGTTGAATCAATATAACCGGCTTGTCTTCAAACGTGAAACCCGAGACTTCAACCACAGTACGAGCAACGGATTCCAGATCAACAGCTACCCGTTTCAACTCAATTTCACTATTTTTTAATTTGGCAAAATCCAAAATGTCGTTAACCAGCAGTGACAGGCGCTTGCCGGTTGAAGTAATCATGGACAGATTTTTGGCTTGCTTGGGCGTAACTGCTCCGGCAGCTCCTTCCAGCATCGATTGCGCAATATTAATAATGCCGTGCAGGGGAGTTCGCAGCTCATGCGACGTGTTCGCCATGAACTCGTCCTTGAGGCTGTCAATGGCAAGTAATCGCTCCGACAGGGCTTCCACGTCCCGGAAAGATTGTGCGAAACGGATTGCGGTCACAATCATCTGGGCAATTACAAATAATAAAAGTTCAATCAGCGCGAAGAATGCTGTGTCTACGGCAGTAAACGCACCAATCGTGTGTAGCACAACAACCATGAGTATGCTCATCATGCTCACCAGTGCAAAATGGCTGTCATTGTTACGTCCTTTTAACCAATAGAACATGGCTCGCAGTGAATAGAACATGACAACAAGCGAGATCAGCAGCATAGGAATCTCAAAAGTCGAGAAAAGCGTCGGAGGAAGCGTTAGACCCACAATGGTTTGGGCAACGATTAGCACGACAGCCAATCGAACAAACCACTGATGAACCGCTCCCGGTACACGGGCATCCATATACCGAAGTAAAAAGTAATACGCAAAGGCTGAACTAAGGAGTTGAATCCGAAGCATCTCATTATTGGTCAGGAACGGTACAAACGTTCCCAGTAACTTCTCCCCATGGGTCAGAGCGTATACCGCACCAGAAAGGCTGAATAATCCGAGGAAACGAAGCTCCCTCTCCGTACGCCTTAATCTGAACAGAAGTAGAAAAAAGGCGGCTGGCAAGATAAAACCAAATAAGGTCATCAGATCCTTGAGCCAATCTTGTTGCTGGCTTTTCAGAATACTATGCTCGTCTCCAAACAAAATGGGCGCCACAATGCCCCCAGAAGAATAACTATAGTTCGATACCTGAATGATAATGTCAGCCGTGTTGCCCTCAATGGACGTGAATCCTGTAAAGGGCAGATTTAATTGTAAATCTGTTCCCGGTGTCATTCCTGGCAGGCCTTTGCCGCCAATCTCTTTACCATCAATAAATACCCGGTGTGCCATGCGTATATTCCGCGTGCGTATACCATAATCGTTTTTCGTCGTTCGGGGTGTAAGCTGGACTTGCAAATGATAGGTCCCATACCCATGCGCTTGCCCCAGAGATTGGTTCCATCGGGCCGGAACCTGAGTACCAGACGAAGCAGGCAATGGCTTACGGCCAGATACACTCGCTTCAATATCTGCCGGGCTCAGCAACTGACCGGGGTAGAAATCCCAGTCTCCCTTTAAAGACGCTGCACCCATACGATCAAAGTTCCATTGGGTCAGGTCAATTTTTCCATCCATAGCCTGGGGATTACCACGCTCGTTAATTAACGTCTGGGCAATCCAGCCTAGCGGAAATATGACAATGCATATAAAACTTATGGTCAGCATAATCCAGTGTTTTCTCATCTATGTATTCCTTCCATCCACAATGGCGAGAGACGTCTAATTTTGTCGATTTATCACTAAAATTCATGTTACACGTTTCTGGTGCTCACGGAAATAGTTTCCGTATCATAATCGGTCAAATTCGTTATAATTTGAAGGATCTCTATCTGTTTTCGCCAGCTCTTGGTAAACCAAGAAACCCCAGGCCGAATTTCACCGGAATGAACGGGCGAAATGGCCTGGGGTTGATTGAATGAAGATTTATTTAACAACTTGGGCAAGCTTCTGAACGATTCCGGCCCATCCCTGTTCCATACGTTCGCGTACGATGGCGTGGGCCTGTCCAAACTCAGTCAGTTTATCCGCATCCCAACCGCTGTGAATCAGTGTGAAATCCGTACCTTCGGGCTGTTCATTCAGTTGGAACGTCAACGTCCAGTCCTTACCCCAGCGGAATGACAGCTTGTGCAGCGGAAGAACTTCCGTCACCTGACATGGTGATTGGCCGAAGGGGCCTGCTTCCAATATAAACTCATGACCCTCCACAGGTTCCAGATTGCCCGGCATGAACCAGGTTTTCAGTCCCTGCTCGGTCGAGACCATCTCCCACACCTTCTCTACAGGTGCATGGAGCACAAGTTCCTGCCGGATATCTGGCAGTGCACTTGATGAACTTGATGATGAATCCATTCGAATCACCTCCTTATACATTTCATTTCGTATAACTACCCGAATAGAAGTTGACCTCCGCTTTATCCCCACCCTATAATTGGAACATATTACATAAAAGGTGCGTGATTCCTATGATAGTCTGCTCTGAAAAATCCAATTCCAACCGTTGCCGGAAGGGATTATTTTAACGTATTCCCTTCCCCTTTTGCAATTCATTACATCAAAATGTGGGGGATACTTACACGATGTCTTTCAGTTATTATGGTCCATTGTGCACTGCCGTTTATGATCTAACCAAACCCGTGGGATACTCCTGGGGAGGAGACATCGAATTCTATCGTCACTATCTTCAGCGCTGCAAAGGACGGATCCTTGAAGCCATGTCGGGATCAGGCCGAGTGCTCATTCCTTTGCTTGAGGCAGGCCTGAAGGTGGATGGACTTGATTATTCAACCGATATGATTGACTCTTGCCGTTCTCGTTGCACCGAGCGGGCATTACCTATGCCTGAGCTGTTCGTTGCCGATCTGGAGGAGCTTGACCTTCCATATCGATACGAGGCAATTATCATTCCCGGAGGTTCTCTGCTCCTCATCCAAGACAGACAGGCGTCGATTAACGTATTACGTAATCTATTTCAGCATTTAGAACCTGGCGGCAGGCTTGTGTTTGATCTGTTTCTGCCCGATGTGACACAACCCTCTTCTGTGGAAACATCAACCGTTTCATTACCCGATGGCGATACAATCACGGTAGAAGTGAAAAACATTGAAGTGAACCTTCTTCAACAGTACAAAGTGAGTCTGATCCGCTACGAACAATGGCATCAGGGTTCTCTTGTTGCTACGGAGCTGCAACAACTCACTCTACGTTGGTACGGCATAGAAGAGTTACGCCTCATTCTCGAAAACATTGGTTTCTCTGACATTAAAGTGTACGCCGATTTCAACCCGAATCAGCCACCTACACAGTCGAATCAAAAATTCGTCTATGAAGCAACTCGAAGAACGCAGTCATCCGTAATTTAGTATACATGCTTCTCATCATACAAATCAGGCCACAGCATGAGTTTTAACCCATGCTGTGGCCTGATTTACTATATAAGATTTGCAATAACATTTACACGAGAACGCAGAGGACAGAAATAGCCTGAAGAAGCGACGCTACAAGCTTTCTGCAAGAAAGCTGCATCGAAAGCATACACTTCGCCTTTACTCAGATTTGCACCTTTGAAAAAGTGAATCAAAAAATCTGAGGATAACAGCGATCGGAAGGTTATTCTGTCATCGGAGTGGCAAGTGTAACTGTTAGTGCAAATTAGTATCCACGAGAATATTGCTCCGCAATGGCAGCTTGATCCTTGCTGACACCCAGTTCCAGAGCGGCATGGTTCGCCCAGTACGGATCACGCAGCATGCCTCTGCCCACGGCAACCAGATCCGCGTCGCCGTTTCCAATCACCGCCTGAGCCAATGCTGCATCCTCCAGCATACCCACTGCGATGACAGGAACGTTAAGTTCTTCACGGAAGCGACGGGCAAATGGTACCTGATACCCCGGATAGTTCCCCGGTTTCCGCTGTCCCGAAGGTCCTTCGCCACCTGAACTGATATGGAACATGTCCACGCCTGCGTCTTGGTAAGCACGAGCGATATTGATCGTATGGTCGATATCATACCCGCCATCCGCGTATTCGACAGCCGAAATCCGCATAATTAGCGGCATATCTGCTGGCATTTCTTTTTTCACTGCCCGAATGACTTCAACGCCGAAACGGGACAGATCCTGCCCATATACATCCTCACGATGGTTCATCAGCGGGGAATGGAACTGGTGGATCAGGTATCCATGGGCACCGTGCAACTCAATGGTATCGACTCCAGCCTGGACTGCGCGGCGAACACCGTCTGCGAACTTCTGCACCATAGCTTCTACCTCTTCCGTACTTAATGCACGAGGTTCCTTGTACTTTTCTCCCGGGAATGTAACTACCGATGGAGCAACCGGCTGCGCTGCATCCTCTGCTTTTCGTCCTGCATGTGCGATCTGAATAGCTACTTTGGAGCCGTAGGCATGAATTCCATCTACAAGTTTGGTGAAGGCAGGCACATGCTCATCTGACCATATACCCAAGTCATTATCCGTAATACGTCCATCCGGATCTACATCGGTCATCTCGATTACAATCAGTCCTGTTCCTCCAACCGCACGGCTCACATAGTGAACCTGATGCCAATCGTTCGGAATGCCGTCCTTCGCAGTGACAGAATATTGGCACATTGGTGCCATGACGACACGGTTATTTAATTGCAGACTCTTGAATTGATAAGGGGAAAATAATTGTTCAGTCATTAATTCTACATCTCCTGTTCCATGATCATGATATATATGAAGCCTTACTTATTTGTCTAAGTCCGAAAACAGTTTTCCGTTCTTGCCGTAATTGTCCTTCTCCAAATCCTCAATGAAGATAAAGACTTTGCTCGGATCAACATCCAGTGTCTCACAAGCCACCTGAGTCATACGTTCAATCAACTGACGTTTCTGCTCAACCGACTTGCCTTCCAGTACCTTAACCGTGATAAATGGCATGTCTAGAACCCATCCTTTCTTCATCATTTATTATGAACCTGACGTATGGAAACACAAGTACGTACATTTTTGTGCCTTGGTACCCTTTTTGATACCTAGTCATCCTCCTATTTCCGATCTACCCCATTCTGGAAATGACTGCAAAACATGATATGATAACCGTAGAGAACCACAATAATTACTATACCCAATTTACATAAGTTGTGACTAACGGTTACACGATAACGGAGAGGGCAGAAATAACCTGTAGAAGCGGAGCGTTCGCCTTTATCCTCAGATTTTCACCTTTGTAAAAGTGGATCAAAAAATCTGGGGATAACAGCGATCAGAAGGTTATTCTGGCCTCATAGTGGATCAGTGTAAAAACAAGTAGCTCAACTTAAATACTACTCAAGCTAGGGAGAGGTTATTATATGAAAGATATATTAATTCAAAGACTGAGTACTTATGTTCAGATGGATACCCAATCCGATGAAAATAGCGAGACATGCCCTTCCACACACGGCCAACTGGCCTTGGGCAAACTGCTCGTTGAAGAATGTACCTCCATTGGTCTGCAAGATGTGACGATGGATGAGAATGGTTATGTCATGGCTACACTGCCATCCAATACCGACAAGGATGTTCCCGTAATTGGTTTCCTGGCTCACCTCGATACAGCGACCGACTTTACTGGCAAAAATGTTAAACCACAGGTTATCGATAACTACGACGGTGCTGACATTGTGCTGAACTCGGAACTGGATGTAGTGCTGTCCAACAAGGATTTCCCGGAACTGCACGAGTATAAAGGCCACACCCTGATCACAACCGATGGTACAACGTTGCTTGGTGCAGATAATAAGGCAGGCATTGCCGAGATCATGACGGCGATGGCCTATCTGATTGAGCACCCGGAAGTGAAACACGGTAAGATTCGGGTTGCTTTTACCCCGGATGAAGAGATTGGCCGTGGACCGCACAAGTTTGATGTAGCTGCTTTTGGAGCCAAATATGCGTACACAGTCGATGGCGGACCACTTGGTGAACTGGAATACGAGAGCTTTAACGCAGCTGCCGCTAAAATCACCGTACGAGGCACCAATGTGCATCCCGGAACAGCGAAGGATAAGATGGTGAACTCCCTGAAAATTGCGATGGAATTGAATCGACGCCTGCCTGTGGAGGAAGCTCCTGAATTCACGGACGGTTATGATGGTTTCTACCATCTGTTGTCTCTGGAGGGTGACGTTGAACTGACAAAGATGAGCTACATCATCCGTGATTTCGACCGGGAGAAGTTTGAAGAGCGCAAAACAAATCTATTGAATATCGCGAACGAACTGAAGACCAAGTATGGAGAGAAAAGCATCACGGTTGAATTGAATGACCAGTACTATAACATGCGTGAGAAAATTGAACCCGTACGCCAGATCGTGGACATTGCCCATGAAGCCATGACACGATTGGACATCGAACCTGTTATTCGCCCCATCCGGGGAGGAACAGACGGTTCCCAACTATCCTATATGGGCATGCCTACACCAAATATCTTCACTGGTGGTGAGAACTACCACGGCAAATTTGAATATGTATCGGTAGACAATATGGTGAAGGCCACCCGTGTCATTGTAGAGATCGCTCAATTGTTCGAGCAGCGCGGAGATATCTAATCCACTTGACGTGCAGTGCACAAAGAATACAAAGAGTACCCCTTCGTATATTCGGGAGGGTGCTCTTTGTTATGCCATATTGTATTTTGTTGTACCGCGTCATGTCGTACAGATATGCTGGCTTGATCTTTATTTTAGATGCCATTACTCATATATATTGCCCCCCGCGATGGCACGCAACTGTTCCAGATCACAGATCAGAAGCTTACGCTGCACTTTGCGAATAATATTTCGATTACACAGATCTTGAACAACTCTATTAAGATGTCTATAGCTGGTGCCCAGCATATCGGCCAGTTCGGTGAGCTTGGAAGTCTGGATCTCTTCCGAAGAAGACTCGTCCTGGCCCATTGTGGACAACAGATAGCTGGCAAATCGACTCTCGACCGGATATAACATATTCAGACTCGACAGGTTGGAAAAGGTATACAATTTGTGCGTAACTTGGCTCAGCATAAAGTGGAGAAACTTAGGGTTCTCTGCATAGGTATTCTGGAGAGCGCGATAGCTGATACCCAGCAGCAGGCTTTTACTCACAGACTCTACCGTATTCATAGCCTCCTTGCCATTTACCAGTTCCAAATCTCCCACAAGCGCAAGTGGTGTACTGAAACGAAGCAACAGAGACTTTCCGTTAGGCAGGGTGGTATAGATCTTGAGCTTGCCCTGCACGAGAAAATACAATCGCTCGGGTCGCTCACCTTTGGCACAGATCATCTCGCCCTTCGCAGCCTCAAGTAGTCGCAACTCAGCGAGTGAAGGCTCGTCCAGCACCTGATCCAACCCATTCTCACGGGCGAGTTGCCGCACAAGTCCAAAGTCCATGATTTCTTTCATTCCGACTTCCCCTCCGTTGTCGTATATAACCTATGTAAAAGGACATATGTCCTATATTTGATATACATCCGTACAAATATCTTGATATAAAAATAGTTACAACTAACACTTATATCCAATAAATCATTTCAAATGGTAAATACCTTAAAATTTAATCATAAAATGTTCATTCTTTCATGCAAAATGCCGTTCACGAAAAGTCATTTCCGTCCGATGAAAGATAGAGCATTCCATAGATCGTTAAAAATAATACATTCAAATATTGAAAGGATGGTCCTCTTCCATGAACGTTGTAGATGCCCTGCTTAAAGTAATGCCTTATATCAGCAAGATCCTTAGAGAACCAGCTAGTTTAACTGTATATGATCACGAAAAGGTATTGGAGGTTATTACCACCGACAAGTTTGACCTTGGTTTTGAAAAAGGAATGCCACTCTTGGAATCGTATCAAAACTTTTCCATCTTAAAAAACGGAAGAGAAGCTACTCTCGCTACTCTCTCCAAGGATGTTTATGGTATCGAACTGGATATTCTGAACATTCCGATCTTTGATGATCACCAGAAAGTTGTTGCTGTTTTCTGTGTATCTTACGACCAATCTAACCAGAACCAACTTGAGGATATTATACAAGAAAATCAAACCATCAATGGTAACCTCGTTGATATGGTGCAGCATGTCGCTGCTCATGCCGAAGAATTGCAAGCAACCAGTGAACAGATCTTGCAGAACACAAGACTTGCTGTTCAGAACTCTTCCCAAATCAACAAAGTAGCCGGGTTCATTCGTGAAATCTCTGAGCAAACCAACTTGCTTGGCCTGAATGCCGCTATTGAAGCCGCTCGTGTTGGTGAAGCTGGTGCCGGCTTCGGTGTGGTTGCTTCCGAAGTACGCAAACTCTCTGTGGATGCCAAACAAGCTACAAGTGATATCGATACCAGTCTGAGAGATGTACAACAGGTCATCAAACAAATGGAAGTTGAAGTCTCCCAGATTGCAGCCTCTTCACAGGAACAAGCAACGCTTGTATCCTCCTTTACGGATGTGATTGAGCAGCTTAATGAAACAGGGGAGCGAATGAAAGCTCTGTCCGAACAACTGATCAGCTATTCCGTTAAAAAGTAATGCAACAAACAGGACTCGGGTTGCCCATGATGGATAATCCAAGTCCTGTTGTTTGTTGTGTCCATTTTATATAACCAACCACGTTCAGATAAAATCTTAATTGGCTACATGTATTGATTTATCTCCAATAACCTCTTCTTCCGACTGCCAGCATTCAACTTCACCCGGAATATGAATCCGGTCCCGGGTAAAGACGGGATCACGTCCTTCAGCCTTCTGTTTCTTGTAGTCCTTCAGCGCTTCAAAGGTTACCTTGGACAGCATCAGGATGGCAATCAGGTTCACCACCACCATCAGCCCCATGAACAGGTCAGCCAAATCCCACACTAGCTGAACTTTGGCAACTGCGCCAAACACCACCATCGCGATGACGCAAATACGGTATACCCACAGCCAAACTTTGTTGGATTTGATAAACTCAATGTTGGTTTCTCCGTAGTAATAATTTCCGATTAGTGTACTGAAGGCAAACAGGAACACCATAACCGCCAGGAATCCCGATGCCCATGAACCAATATGTACACTTAATGCTGCCTGAGTTAATTCAATGCCACCCAGATCGGAACCTTTGTATACCCCGGATAACAAAATAATCATGGCAGTGCTTGTACATATCACTAACGTATCTGTCAGCACACCAAACGCCTGAATAAGTCCCTGTTTCACCGGATGTGTTGTATCCGCTGTTGCAGCAGCATTCGGGGCACTACCCATGCCTGCCTCATTGGAGAACAATCCGCGTTTCACACCGTTCATCAGTGCAGCGCCCAACGTTCCGCCAGCCACCTGTTCGATGCCGAAGGCACTTTTCACAATTAACGCAATCATGGCCGGAAGCTGGGTAATGTTCGCCAGCACCACAAAAGCCGCTACCCCAATGTACAATACGGCCAGTACAACGACGATGTATTCCGACGCTTTTGCAATCCGTTTGACACCGCCCATAATAATTCCTGCAAATATCACAGCCATAATGATACCCACCGTTAACCGATCCGTACCAAATGAGTTCTCAAATGCAACGGTAATCGTGTTAGACTGCACCGCATTAAAGACCAATCCAAATGAAAGCGTAATGAGAACGGCAAATAAAATCCCCATCCAGCGTTTGCCCAACCCACGTTCCATATAATATGCCGGACCCCCACGGAATCCACCTTTATCCTTCACTTTATAGATCTGGGCCAACGTACTCTCCACAAAACTGGAGGCTGATCCGATAATTGCAATGATCCACATCCAGAATATAGCACCAGGTCCCCCCAGTGCGATAGCCAGTGCAATACCGGTAATATTCCCTGTACCTACACGGGCCGCCATACTAATACAGAACGCCTGAAAAGGTGAAATTTTGCCTGGTTCCTTGCTTTTCGGCTCTAGAAGCACCTTCACCATATCTCCAATCATGCGGAATTGCATGAACCGGGTCTTGGTGGTGAAGTATATACCACATACTACCAATAGTATAATTAACACTTTGGACCATAGAAAATCATTGAAAATGACGACAATATCTTGTATTGTTTGCTCCATCGGTATGCCCCTTTTTATGGTGTATTTCAAGCACAGAGATGGACACGTGAAAAGTTTGTACCATTCTGCACAACACTAGCCCCAGACTTTGGGATGTTACTTATACTACAAGGGCATCTACGGAAATCGACAAATACCTACATGCAATTTATACATTTATTTTAAAAATGGGCTTTGACCGCCCAATCATTGTCATTTAACCTGACATGTCAGGTTCTATGCAAGAAGGAAAGGAACGATTACACTGGAACGAGAGTTCATCGCGGCGTTAACCGCCTTTACCATAGATTTATCAATCACACCATTCACAGAGAAAGGGAATGACTGACATGCGTTATTTTATCGTGGATGATGATCCTGGCGTTCGTTCCATGTTGATGGATATTATTGAGGATGAAGGCCTTGGCGATATTGCCGGGGAAGCTGAGGACGGAGCACATATTCACGCGGAACTGTTGGAACTGCATAAGGTGGATGTCCTGCTGATTGATCTGCTGATGCCCCAACGAGACGGGATTCAGACTGTGCGAGCGCTTGAAGGAAGGTTTGAGGGCAAGATCGTCATGATCTCCCAGATCGAGTCGAAAAATATGATCGGTGAAGCCTATTCACTAGGCATTGAATATTATATTACGAAGCCGATTAACCGGCTGGAGATTCTATCTGTTCTGCGGCTGGTGAGCGAAAGGCTGCGGATGCAGCAATCCATCGCAGATATCCAACGGACATTACAGGGATTGTCCGGTTTGAATTCTACCGAACGTGCTGCGGCTCCGGTTCCGGACAAAACAATCACGACTGCAGGACATTTCCTGCTGTCCGAGATGGGCATGATCGGTGAAGCGGGCAGCAGGGATCTGCTGGACATGCTGGAATATCTGGAGCAGGTAGAGACAGATGAGCATAAGCTGTCCCCCTATACGTTCCCATCTCTCAAAGACATCTTTCAGAACGTAGCGATACGCAAGCTGGGAGAGAACGCCACACTTGCAGAGATTAACAAGGAGATCAAGGCATCGGAACAACGTGTTCGCAGGGCCATCTTCCAGACGTTGAGCCATGTGGTTTCTCTGGGATTAACTGATTATACACATCCCAAGTTCGAGAACTATGCATCCAAATTTTTCGATTTTACCGAAATTCGCAAGAAAATGCTGGAGCTGCAAAACAATGTGGAGCCTTCCTTGTCCCAGACACGCATTAATACAAAAAAGTTCGTACAGGTATTATATTTGGAAGCCAAACGGTTGCTGCATTAAACAGATGCATGATGGATACGATGCAAAAACAAACGGGCATGAATATGACGCCGGTAGGATACCGCCTCTTCAACTGAGGCTGTCCATACCGGCTATATTCATGCCCGTCTGTACGATCAAGCGTTACAATCTATGTGATTTGTTCCATGTATAAAATTAAAATCGCTTTGGGTTCAGGCCCGTGAATGGTTTCGGCTAATTCGGTTATACTCATTAATCAATTCGTCCAATGCCATGGACTGCCGAATCACATCGGGATGCCCAAGACCACCCTTGTTATGCTCTACCAGCATATGAAGGTTATGTCTGGCCTTTTCTATTTTAATTTTCAAATCCAAACTCATAACCATGACCCCTGATACCTCCTTATTCTGTGAACCATTTTAGTTTTTCCTGTCAATCTATAGTTGGATTAACATATGGCATAGGAGACAAGGATGTTTTGTATTCTTCTCCAAATTTTGATAAAGATTATTTTATCACACAAGAGCTTATCCGAAAATGGCTGATATGACGCAATTTTAGTGGTATTATCGAGGGTTGGATTCTAACGTCCGGCCTCATCATTCACGGCCAGAACGGATTGTGTCGTAAATGTGTATATTGAAAAAACAAAAAGTCTATTGGTTCAAAAGGTAATAAAATCCCTTTCCATAATGGGGTCATTCAGGTACAATAGGGCGATGTGTGTGTCCGGACCCGGCGGATACAAATGATGTAATTTAGAGGACGGCCAACGACGGCCATTGATCCTGATTTGATATTATTGGAGGCTTATCATCACCATGCAGACCGATTCACAGACTAAAGTCAAAATTGTTAACGCCGATCCCAGCGCAATGGGATTATTTGGGTTGGCTATCGTAACCCTGGTCGCTTCTTCCCAAAAGCTTGGCATCACAGATGGACTTAGCTACGCTATTCCTTGGGCGATCTTCCTGGGTGCTTTTGCCCAGCTATTCGCATGTATTCAAGATTCCAAACGCAACAATACTTTTGGCACAACAGCTTTTGGTGCGTACGCATTCTTCTGGTTTGCCATGGCGGCCAACTGGATGATCAAAATGGGCGTATTTGGCTCCACTCTCGCTGAACAGGCCGATGGAAAGCAGCTCGGATTTGCTTTTGCCGGATACCTCGTATTCACCCTGTTCATGACGATCGGTGCGATTGAAGCGAATAAAGTATTGCTTATCATCTTCATTCTGATCGACTTCTTGTTCCTTGGCTTGACGTTTGACGCTTTCGGCGTAGCTCCTCACATTTTCCACACCATTGCAGCATACGCTGAAATGGCGATCGGAATTGTGTCCCTGTATGGTACAGGTGCTTCCGTACTGAACGCTCACTTCGGCTATGCGTTCTTGCCGATCGGCAAACCGTCCGGCATTTTCAAGCCCAAGGCTTAATATACAGCAGTAAACCGCCAGCGCGCCGGTCCGCGCCTGGCGGTTTTTTTGCAGTCCAAACTTCATTTGAATATGGTTCTGACCGACACCTATACTTAAAGATACTATATAAGTCAAACTAAACATTTACATAGAACGAAGAGGAGAGAAATAACTTGAAGAAGCGGAGCGATCGCCTCAAAGCTTTCTGAAAGAAAGCTGCATCGGAAGCATACGCTATCCCCGGATTTTCACTCTATAAAAAGGAATAATAAAAATCTGGGGATAACAGCGATCGGAGGGTTATTCTATCATCGGAGTGGCCGATGTAAATAATCTTTAGTTGAACTTATGTCACAGCAGCCATACTGTAAGGAGGAAAAAAGCATGAGAGAGATACCGAAACCAACGGAGATGGATCAGTTGGAGAAAAAATATGTACGCGAAACACGTTGTTTCAAGACGGCAAGGGTGTTCCCAACCGATGTCAACAATCATAATACGCTATTCGGCGGGAAGCTGATGTCCTACATCGATGATATTGCATCCATCGCCGCTTCCAAGCTATGCCGGGTCAATACCGTAACGGCTTCAACCGACTCCGTCGATTTCCTGTACCCGATTAACCCAACGGACTCGGTTACGCTTGAATCGTTCGCGTCCTGGACAGGACGAAGTTCCATGGAGATTTTTGTGAAGGTGATTCGAGAGGATCTGAAGACCGGAGAGAAGAAAATTGCGGCGACTGCATTTCTGACCTTTGTAGCCCTGGACGAAAATAATCGCAAACTGATCGTACCTCGTATTATCCCGGAGACCGAAGAAGAAAAGAAACTATACGAGACCGCTCCGGATCGAGCGGCCATGCGGAAAATGCGGCGGGAAGAGAGCAAGAAATTTGCTGACTTCCTGACCGTTACTTATCCTTGGGAGTAAGAATACGCTAAATATGCACAAGCTTAAACAACGATTTATCGGGACGATGCCGGATAGATGGACACCGCTCTGTTATCCGGCAGTTCGCCACCCATCGAGACACACCACTGTTGATAGATGCGATACGCTGCACCACTCTCCAGCAACCCCTGACAAGTGTATATGCCCTCTTCGATGGAATTGACACGCCCCGCCGCATACAAGCGGAATCCTCCATTTAACAAGACCTGATTCACAAAAGCAATATGACCATCGCCACATAATACACTTTCCGCCACTTCGAGCTGCTTGGCAGCCGTCCATACCAGTTCCGGCACAGGCATATCCAGTTCATAAGCTGCGGGGTCAATCAGTTCCAGCTTCATATCTCCGTCTTCTACTGCGTATACGCGGGTTGGCCGATCAATATACAGATCCTCAGAACCTTCCATTCCCTGTACAACATACGCACGGCGATAGTTAAACCGGGTGAGCAGCTTCGCGATCCGATCCAGAAAGGTATTATGAAACACACCAAACACCAAATACGGTGAATGGTTATAATCAATCAGTTTCTCTGCTGTGTTAAACACCGTACGGAATCCCAGCTCTTCCCGTAACGGACGAAGCTTGCGAAGAGGCTCACACCACTCCTCGGCGGATACGTACATGACACCCGAACGCAATGCAGCGCTCCGGGCAGCTTCCCGATCCATCTTGTGTGTATCAATACCCACTTCCTTCAAAAGTACCGACAACGTGACGCCCCACTTGGGTGGTAAAGGATCACTCCCGTGCAAAGTCACCGGCAACCCGGCCGCCGCGAGTACAAATGCAACCGGAAACGTGGCCATGAACGACTTTGTCCGTCCATCATAAGGACCGGCGCAGTCCAATCCATCCTGAAATATGGAGAAACGTTCCGCACTGTTACGACATGCATGAACAAAAGCTTCCAGTTCCTCAACGTTTTCCATTTTCATTCGTTCAGCCATGAGAAACGCAGCCGTCTGGGCAGGGGAAACCTCCTGTTTCAGGATTTTCTCTGCAACGGTCAGTGCTTCTGTATAATTCAGATCACGCGAGCCTCGTTTTCCACGTCCGACCTCTCGAAGTATGTGAGACATATCCATGGAGAATTCTCCTTCCAAATTAAGACTGGAGCAGTTGATGTGCCTTCACAATTGCCGTAGCTACATCGACCATCCGTTTGCGTTCATCCATCGCTTTCTTACGTAACAGGTCATAGGCTTCGGCCTCAGAGATCTGCTTCAGATCACTAAGAATGGCCTTCGCCATATCAATCCACTTTCGATCCTCCAGCCTGGATTGCAACTGCTTCCGTTCTTGCTCCCACTGTTTACGTTCCATGTAGCGCCGAGCTGCAAAGTGAAGCGTCCAGTGGATCTCGGGCCCGGTCATGGATGGTGTAAGTATCCCATCAAATGAAGTTTCGACCTCGCAGGATTCTGCGGAGGAAGAGGCCGTATCTGGCCCGCACCACCAGAGCAGCGGGGAATCAGCCTTCCCCTTTCCCAGGCAGTTCACCCAGTACTCCACATCAGCCAGCGACAGATGCAAGATGGACGCTTCCGCCTCACGGGCGAGCTTCAACGCTTCCGCTTCACTGCCTGCCACCTGTACATGGTACCCGTTCGCCCCCAGCAGTCTCTCCGGTGTCAGAGGGATTGCATCGGACGAATCAGCTATCGTCGACTGTATACGAATGACCAATAAAGATCGCATGATGGAGCAATCCCTCCCTAATTACGTATAATTAGAATCACATTATTTAAAGCGTTAACACAAGAAAGCGCTATATATGTTATATTACCTGACAAAAAAAATCAATCTGATTTTATAACTGATTTCGAGATAATAAATACAACAATCATGACGGATCGTCCTAGTAGCCCAAAAGAGTGAAACACTAATTATGATACGTTTTCTATGCTTTTTGTAGTGCCCAGTGCACTATATTTCACCAAAACATTCATTTTCATGAATATATATCCTTAAAACCTCTTCGATCATTCGTGTTCCAATAAATTCATGTAAACATAATTAACTTTAAATTTCAAATACTTTTTTATGTTAACTATCTTGACATGAATGGATCAATCTTTTATAGTTAAGCCATAACAACTCCATATTTGAATCGATCACAGTTACAACGGCGTAGCTGGTTGAAACGGCAATGAAGCCTGTTTTGCAATCTCGGAGCAAGGGATGCGTATGTATATGCGCAGTCCTCCGAGGCATAACAGGCTTTTTCGATTTTAGAGACAAGGTTTTGAGGCAGTTTGCAGAATGGACCTAAGGGGGCTAATCATAATGAGTACAACGAAAAAACTGGTGCTGGTCGGCAATGGCATGGCGGGAATCCGCACAATCGAACATATCCTTAAGCTTGCTCCACACGCTTATGAAATTACAGTCTTCGGCGCAGAGCCGCATCCCAACTACAACCGGATCATGTTATCTTCTGTACTGGCTGGCGGAACATCCATCGAAGATATCGTAATCAATGAGTGGAGCTGGTACGAAGATAACGGCATTCGGGTGTACCCGGGTGACCCGGTCGTTCAGATCGATCCCAAGCACAAAGAAGTTGTATCTCAAAATGGTGTACGCGCAACCTATGATGAGCTGATTATGGCAACCGGTTCACAAGCGTTCATCCTCCCTCTTCCCGGCGCTAACAAGGAAGGCGTTATCGGATTCCGCGATATTAAAGACTGCGAGACCATGATGGCAGCATCACAAAAGTATCGCAAAGCTGCCGTTATTGGAGGCGGATTGCTAGGACTGGAAGCAGCGCGGGGGCTGCTCAATCTGGGCATGGATGTCACGGTCATCCATATTAACGGTCATCTGATGGACCGGAACCTGGATCTCCCGGCAGGACTGATGCTCCAGCGTGAGCTTGAAGAGCAAGGTATGAAGTTCCTTTTGAACAAACATACCGAAGAAATCACAGGCAAACATCGAGTAAAAGCCATTCGTTTCACTGATCAAACGGTACTTGAAGCGGATTTGGTTGTCATGGCTGTCGGGATTCGCCCTCAGATTGAACTGGCTCGCAATACCGGCCTCGATGTGAATCGTGGAGTCATTGTAGATGATTATATGCATACCAGCATCCCTGGTATATCTGCCGTCGGCGAATGTGCAGAACACCGCGGTATTGCCTACGGACTGGTTGCTCCATTATATGAACAAGGTATGGTGCTCGCAAAACGCCTGGCTGGTGCGGCAACCGAAGGATACGCAGGTTCGGTCACGTCCACGAAGCTCAAAGTATCTGGTGTGGACGTATTCTCTGCCGGACAATTCAAAGACGCTGCAGACACTCGCAGCATTCGCATTCAGGATGACGTTGATGGTGTGTACAAAAAGATGGTGATTAAGGATGGGCAGCTGATTGGGGCCGTACTGTTCGGGGATACCACAGATGGCGCTTCTCTGTTTTCCCTCATTAAGAGTGGAGAGAACATCAGCGGTCGGGAGAAAGAAATTTTGCTCGGTGTACCTTCCGGTGGTTCAGGCTCGGGTCCATCTGTCGCAGAACGCATGGCAAGTATGCCAGATGACGAGATCGTCTGTGGGTGTAACGGTGTTACCAAAGCTTCCATCGGGGACGCTGTTCTGAATAAAGGCTGTAATACACTCGGTGCAATCAAATCCTGTACCAAAGCTTCCGCTTCTTGCGGTGGATGTAAACCGCTTATCGAAAACCTGCTCACGTATTATGCCGGTGATAATGTAGGTGAACAGACCAAAGAAGGCATATGTGGTTGTACATCCTATGATCGGGATGAGATTGTTGCACAGATCAAGGAAATGGGACTCAAAAGCGTGAAGGAAGTGATGAACGTTCTCGGTTGGAATGAGCCGGAAGGTTGCTCCAAGTGTCGTCCGTCCCTGAATTATTATCTCGGTATGATCTGGCCGGCTGAATACAGAGATGAGCGTGTATCCAAATTCACCAATGAACGTTATCACGCCAACATTCAGAAGGACGGTACCTACTCCGTTATTCCACGGATCTATGGTGGTGTTACTTCTCCAGCGGAATTGATCAAAATTGCAACTGTCGCGGAGAAATACGATGTACCGATGGTGAAGTTTACAGGCGGACAACGGCTCGATCTGCTCGGAGTACAGAAAGAGAACCTGCCGAAGATCTGGGAAGAGCTCGATATGCCTTCCGGTTTCGGTTATGGCAAGGCGCTGCGTACGGTGAAGACTTGTGTAGGTAACACATTCTGCCGATTCGGAACACAGGACTCCATCGAGATGGGGATTCGACTGGAGAAAAAACTCGACAAAATGGTTGCTCCGGCAAAAGTGAAACTTGCTGTATCTGGATGTCCGCGGAACTGTGCTGAAGCAACCATCAAGGATCTGGGTGTTGTCGCCATCGATGGTGCATGGGAGATTCATGTTGGTGGTAACGCCGGAGTTAAAGTTCGCACAGCTGAGTTGCTCTGTACGGTGAAAACTGATGCGGAAGTGGAAGAGTGGACCTACTCTTACTTGCAATATTATAGAGAGAACGCAAAATGGAATGAGAGAACAGCGGCATGGATTGAACGGGTAGGACTGGATCATGTGAAGGAAGCATTGGCAGATCGGGATGTACGTCTCGCTCTGATCGAACGTTTGGAAGTTACATTGGGTCACACGGTCGATCCTTGGAAAGAAATCCTTGAAGACGATAAGTTGCGTAAGAACTTCACCCCACTGTCCGGTGCCGAGCCGGTAACTCATTAGAAGAGGAGGAACAGCGATGAACAAATTCCGGATTGGACACCTGGCGGATATTGATGAGAAGGGTGCACGGACCTTCCTGATACAGGATACCGAAATTGCAGTCTTCAAACTGAGCGACGGGAGTCTGCACGCTGTCGAGAATCGCTGCCCTCACAAGGGCGGCAAGCTGTCAGAAGGCATGGTATGCGGGACAGCCGTTCATTGTCCTTTGCATGATTGGAAGATTGATCTGCGTAACGGTAAGGTACATGAGCCGGATGAGGGCTGCTTGAATACCTACAAAACAGAAGTAGATGGCAACAGTGGAGAAATCTATATCACAATTGCGGGTTAAAGGCTAGAGATACCCTGACATCAAGGAGGCGTGCGCTATGGATTTTGTTAAACCTGCAGAAGTGCTGCAATCGATGGTCGAAGCTGGTGAGAGCAAAGCCAGAATGAATCGGGTACAGATGCTGATCCGCGGTTTTCTGGCAGGGGCTATTCTCGCCTTTGCAACCACAATGGCATATACCGCTGTATCTCAAACTTCCGTTGGTTTGGCTGGTGCACTGATATTCCCGGCGGGGTTCGTCATTATTATTCTGCTGGGCCTTGAATTGGTGACAGGAAACTTTGCGATGCTTCCACTCGCAATCATGAAACGCAGAATTACATGGATGGATATGCTCCGTAATTATTTCTGGGTGATCACAGGTCATCTGCTTGGATGTGCATTCTATGCTCTTTTATACGGACTGACCATTACCAAGATGGGTACGGATATGAGCAACCCACTCATTCAAACGCTGATTCAGACCAGTGAAGCTAAAACATTAGGATATCAGCATTTGGGCGGAGCAGGTATTGTTCTGGTGATCATCAAGGCCATTCTATGTAACTGGATGGTCACACTCGGAGCAGTGATGGCGATGACATCCACATCAACCTTGGGTAAAATCATAGCCATGTGGCTGCCTATTACGATATTTTTCGCTCAAGGTTTTGAGCATGCTGTAGTTAATATGTTTGTCATTCCGGCAGGCATGATGCTCGGCGCACAGGTGAGTGTCGCTGACTGGTGGCTGTGGAATCAGATCCCGGTGTTGGTGGGTAACCTCATTGGCGGAGCTATATTCACAGGCCTCGGTTTATATGCTGCCCACCACTGGGGAAATCCGGTAAAGCTCTCGTCCAAACTGGCAGCCATTCAGGGTGGTCGTTCAGGATTGGCAAGTTCTGATGCTGCACCGAAATTGGGGACACGATCATGAGCCGGGGCCTGGTTAGTATTGTTGGCGCTGGTCCTGGAGACCCGGATCTGATTACGGTAAAAGCCCTGAAACGTATTCAGTCGGCAGATGTCATTATGTATGATCGGCTTGTGAATGATCAATTGCTCGCTGAGGCTCGCGAAGGAGCAATCCGCATCTACTGCGGCAAAGCCCCAGGGCTTCACTCCATGAGTCAGGAGATGATTGGACGGATGCTGGCTGCACATGCAGCAGAAGGCAAACAAGTTGTACGACTCAAGGGAGGCGATCCGTTTATCTTTGGCCGTGGTGGTGAAGAAGCGCTTGTGCTGGCGGAAGCAGGGATTGCATTTGAGATTATTCCTGGCATCACTTCGGCTGTTGGCACGTCCGCTTCCTCCCTTATTCCGTTAACCCATCGCGGAATCGCTTCATCCTTCGCATGTGTCACGGGAACTGGCAGTGACGGAAGTGTATCATCGGTTCGCTGGGACCTACTCGCCCATAGTGTAGATACGTTGGTCATCTACATGGGCATTAGCCAACTGCCCCAGATCCAACATGAATTGCTTCACCATGGCAAAAGTGGACACACCCCTGCGGCTCTAATCGAACGGGGAACCACTTCGGAGGAACGCATTATTACCGGCACACTTGCCGAACTCCATTCCCTCGCCCTGTCACATCAAGTGAATAACCCGGCATTAATTATGGTCGGAGAGTCCGTCCTGATCCGCGAACAACTGCTTCAGATGCAACAGGCCGCTAATGCCTCCATGACCGGATAATCCGGTACTTTAATCCAACAGCATACGCTCGTGAATAGTCCGACCCTTCTGCCCTGGTTCAATCAGCAGACGGGTCGGTTTGATGTTAATCAGCGCCGTAAGTTGCTCTCCCATATAATGCGCAGAATATTTGAACCCAATCTCCGCCCAATGCATGATTACGCCTACAGTTGCAGATACCAGATAACTTAACATGATGTCGTAATTAATAGTCCACTCACTATCCTCGGTCACCAATACAAAATCTTCGGTTAGATACGTTCTAAACATATTGCACAGCCGGGAACCCATATCCGAATGCATTGTTATTAATGCACGAAAGATATCCTGATGGGCTTCAATATATTCGAATACAGGCATCGTGGATGGCAGCAACACAGTCATGTCCACTTCCTTAAGCTGTGCGTATGGTTCTGCATAAGCTCGCCCCACTCCCTGCATGAAATCATCCAGAATGAACTGCAACAACTCCGGTTTGCCGGGAAAATGTAAATAGAAGGTTCCACGGTTGTAATCCGCCCGCTCCGTAATATCCCGGATGGTGAGGGCATCCGCTCCCTTCTCCAATATCAAAGAAACCGCCGCAGCGATGATCGCATCCTGTGTTCTTCGTGCTCTCCGGTCCTGAGGATGTTCAATAATCAACATTTTCGCCTCCTTTGTTCATTATTGTAATATAAATAAACACCGCTTACACCTCTGTCCGATAGCTGACATATGCGCTGTCAATGATTATTGTCACATTGCTATGTATATCTTAACATTGAGACAGGAAAGATAGACGACAGGTTGAAACTTTTTTTGAGAAATACCTGCCAATAATGAATAAGGAGCGAATATATCATGAGTACAACGTATACACATACAGCCGTAATTACAGGAGCAGCCGGAGGCATTGGTAAAGAATTGGCACGCCGCCTTGCAGAGCGCAAAATCAACTTGGTTCTGGTGGACCTGAATGAAGAAGCCATCCAACAGACGATTACTGATCTGAACCTCGACAAAGAGCACGTCATCGCCGTAAAAGCAAACGTATCCCAGGAAGCAGACGTGAAAAACTATGTGCAAAAAGCACTGGATGCATTTGGCCGAATCGATTATTTTGCCAACAATGCCGGAATTGAAGGTCCAACAGGGCTGATCGAAGACCTGAGTGTTGAAGCACTCGACACTGTATATAACGTCAACATTCGTGGCGTATTCCTGGGTCTGCAAAATGTCATTCCAGTGATGAAAAAACAAAAATCCGGTGCGATTCTAAATACCTCTTCCCTTGCGGGTCTGATGGGCGCACCTGCCGTATCTCCATATATTATGTCCAAACATGCCGTAGTTGGTCTCACGCGTACCGCTGCAAATGAATTGGCACCTTACAATATCCGGGTTAACGCCGTATTGCCAGGCACAATCAACACACGTATGATGCGCCAGATCGAAGCCAATTCCGGCAACGTGGAAGATTATCAATCTGCTACGGTATCTGCCATTCCAATGGGCCGTTACGGTGAACCGGAAGAAGTCGCTGCGGTGATGAACTTCCTGTTGTCCGAAGAAGCATCCTATGTAACAGCTTCCCTCTACACTGTAGATGGCGGTATGATGGGTCAATAAGAAGCTGTAAACTGAGAGTTACACCGACAAGTATCCCCCAAGGGATGCCTGGTCACTACAATCTAAAAAAGGCCTCAACACCACAGAACGTGGAGTTGAGGTCTTTTTTACAGTACGATACTTAGACTTAGCATGCTGAAGGCTGCACATATAAAATGTTACTTTTGAAACAGCCATTAACGCCTCGTTGCACATTGTGATCACTCTAACGAACCTAGGACACCTTATAGCAGCTAATAGAGCTTAGTTCCCGAACTAACGAATCTCCAATCGAGCGAGAAATACCCGAATAAGGCGTGTCAGGTTCGTTAAACTTTGCTTACGCTGAACTTAATCGACGTATCCCGCGTGACCCTTGTCCATCAAGTAGTCCATCTCAGCATCCAAAATGCTTTCCACGGTCAGCTCATCCAGCTTCACATCTTTGCGACTAAGGATGTAGTCAGCCAGATCATCGCCGTCAATATCCACATCGTTACCTTTGGCATTTTCGTGCGCCTTGTTGATGTACGCTTGCTCATGCTTCAGCACAAGAGCGATGTTCGCTTGGCTTGCCTTCGTTTTATCTGCAATATACTGCATCATTTCTTGTTCATTAATTGCGTTTGCTTCTGCCACGTTCAGTTCATCTCCTTGATTCATACATACTGTTGCCATTGTAGCATAGGTTAACCCAATACAGGCAGAACTTATGCCTGAAGAACGGTTTTGGAACAGAGTTGTAATCCTTCAATCCCGCTCCATACACTAACGCTTCATCCAACTCTGTGCCTGCGCTACTCACCCTACGACAACCGTACGTAAAATGTGGCAGCTTCTCCGACCACACTTCGGGCGTATAGCTCTCCTTTGTGCTGATCCACAATAGAACGAGCAATCGCCAGCCCCAGACCATGCCCACCATGTTTGCGGGCTCTTGAAGAATCCGTACGATAGAATCGATCAAAGATCCGATCCAGATGTTCCGGTGCAATGCCCTCACCCGTGTTGGACACGGCCAGCATGACATCATTATTCTGTTTCTGGAGCGTAACGTTTACCGACCCTTTGGGACCGGAATACTTCACCGCATTATCGAGCAGGATCAGAATGACCTGTTTGATCTGTTCACTGTTCCCATGAACCGTAAGATTCGGCTCAATGTTGTAAACGAGGGAGATGTTTTTCTCAAAAATAACAGCTTCCATTGGCAAAATAATACTTTCTACCGCATCGCTCATATTAAACTTCGCATGAATCATCGTTGAGCGTGAATCGTCCATCTGTGTCAGATAGAGCAGATCATTCGTAAGTCCGGTCATGCGCTCGGTTTCCGACTTGATATAGTGAAGCCACTTCGCCTGGTTCGCTATGGTATCCTCCTGATTCGCCAGTAGCACGTCAGCATTGGTATTAATGATCGCCAGAGGGGTCTTCAACTCATGTGAAGCATCACCGATGAATTGTTTTTGTTTCTCAAATGCTTCTCTAACCGGTGCAATGGAGCGATTCGCAAAATAACGGCTCAGGAAGTAGATCACAATCAACATGATTAATCCAACAACAGCAAAAGTATAGATCAGATTCGTAAGAATGCCCTGTTGTGCCGTCACATCAATGAATACGATCATATGCCCGTCACCGGTCGGATCAACTACATAGGCCCAGTCCGTTCCATCCAGCACAAATTGTCCAGTCTGCCGTTCCGAATCACCAACTTTATCCCGATCCACTTTTTGCAGCGCCTCGGTGTAGAAGGTTTCGTCCATATCAAAACGGGAATGGGTATCCGTGATTTGCCACTGGTTATCCGTCTTGATCATAAACGAAACGGAACGTGCCGGTGGTGAGTTGGGGTCACCTCCCGGTCCTCCATTATCACCACCCATGGCATTGGAAGGTAGCGAATCTGAACCGGAACCTGAAGCACCTGTACTAGCGCCTGATCCAGAGCCCGTCCCCGTCCCCCCACCTTCCCCACGCGGCATCTTGGATGAATTATAAGGACTATGATAGAAATCAGATACCTTGTATAACTCCATATTTGTCTCACGTTGCACATTCTGATACGTAATCGTATAGATCGTCGCAAATGCCACCAGCATCATAATCGATATGGACACCAGATTCACGATCAGGAATCGATTCCGAAGTTTCTTGAACATCAGGACGTCACCTCAAGCACATACCCCACACCCCGAATCGTGTTAATGCGGACAGCCGAATTCAGAAAGGTTAATTTTTTGCGCAAAAACGAGATGTACACCTCCACATTGTTATACTCCACTTCCGAATCGAATCCCCATAACTTCTCAATAATCTGCTCTTTGGAAGTAATCGCCTGCTTGCGCGTAATCAACAGCTCCAGCAGTTCATTCTCCTTCAGATTCAGCTTGATCTCCTTGCCCTGAACGCTCAGCTTCAACTGAGTTGTGTTCAGTTCCATGTCGCCAAACTTCAGTCCATCCTCCGGAACCACTTCGCCCTTCCGCCTTAAGGCTGCACGAATTCGGGCCAGCAATTCCTCTGTAGCGAAGGGCTTGGCGATATAATCATCGGCACCATAATCGAGGCCTGTGACTTTGTCCGATAATTCACCTTTGGCCGTAAGCAGAATGACTGGCGTATGATTGCCTTCACTGCGAAGTTTCTTCAGGACGGTGATTCCGTCCATCTCTGGCATCATGATGTCGAGCAGTAACAGGTCGTAGATGCCGCTCTGCGCATAATCGAGTCCTGATCTTCCGTCGTGGACCATGTCCACGGAGTAGTTGTTTTTTTTCAAAATCTGCGATACAGCCTCTGCCAAATGAACCTCATCTTCCGCAATTAATATTCTCATGCTCTATTCATTCCTCTGCTTGAATTATTCGTCTTCATGAACGCTGTATGGTATCACCCATTCTATCAATTAAACCTTGAATCAATCTTAATATTTTTTGGGGATGCGAACTATTATAGGAAGGTACAGAAATGTTAACGCAATGTAAAACCATTTAAGATTCATTCAAGGTTGGCCCTCTAAGATACAGACATGGAAGCAATACACGATGCATCAAAACATACAACCCACCAACGAAAGGACTGAATCCCACATGGCAATTGAAGTATTCAACCGATATGAGAGCAAATACCTTCTGACGGATGAACAGTACGCCCATTTCTACAACGACCTGCTGAAATACATGGAACTGGATGCCTACAACAAGAAACATGAGTACTACTCCATCAGTAACCTGTATTTCGATACTCCACAGGATTCCCTAATTCGCGCCAGTCTCTCCAAACCAAAATACAAGGAGAAGCTAAGACTGCGGGCGTATGGAATACCTGAAGAGAATGCCAAAGTGTATCTGGAGATCAAAAAGAAAGTCTTTGGCCTGGTGAACAAGCGCAGAACCGCCTTGAAGCTGGATGAAGCGTACGAATTCGTTCGTTCAGGACAGGCACCGGAGCTGGCAGACTACATGAACAAACAGGTTGTGGAAGAGATCAAATACTTCCTTCGCCTCTACGATCTTGAACCGAAAGTGTATCTGGCGTATGAACGCAAAGCACTCTTTGACAAGAACAGCCGGGATCTCCGCATTACCTTTGACACCAACATTCGCAGCCGCAGATACGATCTGAAGCTGGAACAGGGAAATTACGGTGAACCGCTCGTGAAGGACGGAAGGTGGCTGATGGAAGTAAAAGCCGAGAAAACCGTTCCGCTGTGGCTTTCGCAACTGCTCTGTGAGCATGGTCTCTATCGCACCGGATTTTCGAAATACGGCAACGAGTTCAGACATCTGGTGAGAACAACCAACCTGAATTACCAGTCGGAGCGCATTCTTGTACCAGGCACCGATTTCAACCCATCCATAGAACAAGAACAAGATAAAACGATTATAGAAAGAGAGCGTGTCCTATATGCTTGATTCACTATTCAGTTCCGCCCTTACCGATACCAACCTGACGTTTAACAACGCAGTCATCACCATTGGTCTTGCCATCATTCTGGGGTTAATCATCAGCCTTACCTATATGAAGACAAACCAAGCCACATACTCCCAGAGCTTCACCCTAACGATGGTGGTCCTGCCCGTCATTGTCGCCATCATCATCCTGCTCATCGGCAGCAACATTGCTCGAGCATTCAGCTTGGCAGGTGCCTTCTCGATCATTCGTTTCCGCAGTGCACCTGGTGATCCAAAGGATATTGCTTATGTATTGTTCACGATGGCTTCCGGTCTTGCCTGTGGTGTAGGCGCTTTTGGATACGCCGTGCTGTTCACGATTATCCTGTGTGTGCTGATGTTTGTCCTGAGTCGCTTCAACTTTGGCGGCAAGAAGAGTCAGTTGAAAACGCTGAAAGTCACCATTCCCGAGAACTTGAGCTATGAAGAAGCCCTTAATGAAGTGTTCCATACATTTAATGTACCTTTTGACCTGAAAAAGATCAGAACGACCGAGCTCGGCAGTCTGTATGAGCTGGTCTACAGTGTAACCATTCACGAAAGTGTTAGCCAAAAGGAATTCCTTGATGCCATCCGCACACGGAACGGCAACCTGGATATCTCGTTAACCATGAGTCCAACAACGGAATATTAATTCTTAATTCGAAGGGAACGATCTATATGAAGAAAAACATGATAACAGGCAGCAAACTGTGGTCCATCGCCATGATTACCAGCCTACTCGCTGCATGCAGTTCACCAGCAACGACAAGTACAACCGCCAATGCCGCAACGTCAACGACAGGAACAACCAAAACGGTATCGGTCAGTGAGCAAACTTCTGTGAAGTACGCAGATCTGGTCTCTCTGGATGCTGACGATACCAACATTAGCTGGAGCGAGGCAGATTCCACAGCGATTAAGTTGAACGGTACAACTGCAACGGTAACCGGTTCGGGAGCCAAAGCAGCCAATGGCTCAGTAACAATTACGGAAGCAGGTACTTATGTACTTAGCGGTGAGCTAACCAACGGTCAGATCGTGGTCAACGTTGCCGATAAGGGCACCGTACATCTCGTATTAAACGGAGCTACGATCCATGATAATGACAGTGCAGCGATCTATATTCAAAAGGCCGGTAAAGCGGTGATTACACTCGAAAAAGGAACCAAAAATACCGTTTCCGATGGTAAAACGTATGTGTACGCTGACGCCACAACAGACGAGCCGGATGCTGCAATCTTCAGCAAAACGGATCTTACGTTCAACGGTGCAGGTCAATTGACCATCACGGGTAACTATAATGAAGGTATTACGAGCAAGGATGATCTGAAGATCATTAGCGGGAACATCAGTGTCAAAGCAGCCGATGACGGTATTAAAGGGAAGGATATGGTCGCCATCCAAGCGGGTACGATTACCATTGAAGCCGAAGGCGACGGTATTAAATCAACCAATGACACGGATACCACCAAAGGTTTCGTTGCCATCGCAGGAGGTACCTTAGATATTCAAAGTGGTAACGACGGTATTCAAGCCGAAACCGCACTTGTTACGGATGGCGGCACATACAACATTGTGACTGCTGGCGGTAGCGCCAATGCACCAGCCAAAGTCGAAGAAGGTCCATTTGGCGGCGGTGGCGGTGGATGGGGTGGCGGAACACCTCCAACCGATATGGGCACACCACCAGATGGCGAACCTCCTGCAGATATGCCGGAAATACCTAATAACAGTGGTACCAATGCAGGTGCCAATACAAACGGTGCAGCAGCATCCAGCTCTACCAACACAACAGCAACAACAAATACGGATACCAATGCCGATGCGGACACAGCTGCAACAGCAACCGAGTCCACAAGTGCCAAAGCACTCAAAGCAGGTACAGACCTTACGGTGAATGGCGGTACGTATACCATCGATTCCATGGATGATTCCCTGCACAGCAACAATAACGTGACAGTCAACGATGGAACATTCAACATTGAATCCGGTGATGACGGCATTCATGCCGATCAGGAACTGACAATTAACGGTGGAACCATCACAATCGCGAAGAGTTATGAAGGACTTGAAGGTGCAACCATCACCCTGAACGATGGGGATGTGGATGTAACAGCATCCGATGATGGCGTCAATGCTGCAGGTGGCGAGACGGAAACAACTGCGAATACAGCGGCAAGTACAGATAGCGCTACTACAGCAACCGATGCAACAACGACATCGAACATCTCTGTAACCGAAACGACAGGCACAACATCGACTACCGATCAGACATCCCAAGGTACAGATGCTAATCAGCAAGGACGTGGACCGGGCGGAATGGGAGCAGCGAGTAATAACGAGTTCCACATTAACGGCGGTACACTTACCGTGAACGCAGGTGGTGACGGACTGGATTCCAATGGTTCCATTACCATGACTGGTGGTACGGTTATTGTGAATGGACCAACGGATAACGGTAACGGAGCATTGGATTATGACGGCACATTTGAAATCAGCGGTGGATACCTCGTGGCTGCCGGAAGCTCTGGTATGGCACAAGGAACCTCCGATGCGTCCACGCAAAATACCATTGTAATGACGTTCCCTGCAACGCAAAAAGCTGGAACACTTGTAAATGTACAAGATAGCGAAGGCAATAACATCCTGACCTTTGCTCCGGCAAAAGATTATCAAACTGTGGTTGTCAGCTCCCCGGATCTGAAAAAAGATGGCTCCTATGTGATCTACTCCGGTGGTAAGTCTACAGGTAAATCGGTGGATGGACTCTACACAGACGGTACCTACAGTGGCGGAACCAAGGTGGTTGCATTCCAATCTACAAGCAATGTGACTTGGGTGAATGAATCTGGTGTGACCACAGCCAACACAGGTATGGGCGGTCCTGGCGGAGGTCGTGGCCAAGGCGGATTCGGAGGCGGCAGAAATCGGACGCAATCCGGTACAACATCCGACAGCACAGGCACTACCGATTCTGCAAAATAATCATGATATCCTGAGGCGTAGCATATAACTGGCTTCTCAGGCGCAGGCGAAACAAAAAAAGGCTCCGAATTCACGTTATGTGAGTTCGGAGCTTTCTTTCGTTATTCTTCTGGAAACAGGATTACCGCACTCTGCTCAAGGGCAAGTCCAAGTACTCCTTTTCCTCAAAAGCTATATACATACACCTTGGTACGCAGGGCATCTCGACATGTTATTATGCGTAGTGGTTCCTTGCCCGGGAGCGCAAAACAGACACTAATCACCTTGGCGCCCGGCGGAAGCTCCCGACTGAACTTGTCCAGAAGCCGGGTCATCGCTCCCGGAAACAGATAACAGATTACGCAGTCTGCATGTTCATAGGAACTGGTGTAGATATCCCCGTGTATGAACCTCAGTCTACCCTTGAGAGAGTGCCTCTTTCCCTTGGCACGACGTAAGCGAACACTGAGATACGCAATTAATTGGGAAGACCATAAGGGAATTCTCGAATTCTCAATCCCAGTCAGCCTTTTACCAGGACAGTGCCTTACAACATCCAGTCCCAGTGTACCCCATCCGGAACCTGCTTCAAGCACATCCCCGTACCCGGGAATCCGGTTCACCTCTTGAATGACCACCTGCCTGACGCGGCCAGATGTGGGCATCGGAGAAATCCCGTTTTTCCAACTAACAAGTACGATGGATATGACACCTATCAATGTCACCACGGCAATCAGCCATGGAATCAGGTAAATGATGAACATGAACTCATCCCTTTGTTATGAATCATTCATTCCGGCACATGAGACTTCATATATACACCCTTTTTATAAACGGACTTGATGGTAAAGTGTACACCCAGCTTGCGATTCGTCCGATAGATCAGCGAGTTAATCTCGTCGATCCCTACCGCTTCACTCTCCAGCATGCTCCGCTCCGGCCACACCTGAGCCACAATCTGCTCTCGGGTCACAAAATGGTCCAGTTGACTATACAGCAGCTTGAACAGCTGATACTCCTTTTTGGACAGCGGAATCTCCACTTCACCGATCTGCACGGTCTGCAAGTGATCCTGCAAGCGTACACCCTCACCCAACAGATCCGAAACACGATATTCCCTCGTCTCTCCAAGATCCCCTTCAGCGCGAAGCTGAATCAAGCCGTTGACGAGCGTCAGGCTGTCTCCTTCGCCAAACGGATATTTCTCATAGGGAACGAGGCGCTGCCCGTTCAGTTCGGTTCCATTTTTGCTATCCAGATCCTCGATCCATAACTGTTGCTGTACATCATAATGAATGCGGCAATGCCGCTTCGATATCATCTGATTATAAACAGACAAGTCCAATTCACTACCGCCTGTGTAACGTCCCACCGTAATGGAGCGACCCTGACTTACATAAGCGAATGAGCCGTCACTTTCCTGCCCTGGCGTACGAATGACGATTTTTGCCGTCTCCCGCATATTATTCTCCCACCTTCAACGATCACTCGATCTCTATATACATCTCGTTAACAATAATGATAAATTCATCAGATTTGTTCCATTGTTTGCACCGCTATAGTTCAATATAGTGGTATACAGGAACGATTTATATTTGGTTCTACTAACTCTACTATACCAGACGTTGTGCTTTTTTTCTCATGACGGCCGGATATCTACTTTAGATCATTCAACAAGAGAGGTACCTTCCCATGAACAAAAAAAACATTTTCATATACGTATTGCTCGCCTTTGCCCTGTCCATGACATTAACCGTGCTCTCCCGTATGAACGATGATGGCGGAGAATCACTGAAAGGCACATCAGCTGCCGAAACCTCGTGGTTACAAATGAAGATCCAGCCCTAAGTCTACTCTATTATAACGCGATCTCCACGCAAAACGTTTCACGAATGTCATATTAGGCAATGGTATCGAATTCAAATTAAAACAGATCAATAAGGCCCCAGATTGCTGGTCACAGCAGCCCGGAGCCTCATTTTGGATTGAAAAACAAAACCGAAAGTAGATGTTTGCATTATCTCAATCATAAACAGCCCGGCACAGATGGATTTTAGCAACACTGAATTAAAACACTCTGAAATCCACAAAAATATCCCGCTTAAAAATGAAGAACACAAAAACAAGAATGCCCACTATGAATCAGTACGGCCATTCTTATTTTTTGTACACACTAAATGAATCCAGATTGCGCCGGAGCTCACAATTTGTGCACATATATGAGATACTGCACATTTCAGGTTAGGCTATTGTATAGTTTCAAACCTCATCCCAATTAACTTCTCTCAAAATATTAAATGCTTTTCTTTGCTCTTTTTCGCTTCATTTTTAGAAATATTGCATGGATTTCCAACATATCCTCGCTGTATTTTTTTCCTAATGCTTTGCTGACCAATTTTGAACAATTATTAAGTTCATTTGTTGGCAATGAGTAGAAAAATCTGGATACGTTACTCACTTCACTTCTTGAAATAATTATTATTAAATGATTAGACTTAACTATAATGTTGTGAATATACAGCAGTTAATTACAATATACAACAACAAAAACACCTTCTGGAGATTGTACTGTGAGAGTACCTACTCTGAAGGTGTTTTGTAGAAAAATAGAAAAATTTCTTAATCTTTTTTATTCCTGATAAACATCCACTTTTATATCAGGTTTATGATCTGATGGCATACTAGCTGTAAAAACAACATTATGCCCTATATTAGATACATCCCATCCAATAATAGCTTTCCCGAATGCAGATCTAATTCTATCGGCTACTCCGTCTAATGTTACTGTTCCTGATAAATTCACATGTTTCACAACTTCATGTATACCATCTTGAAAAACAATTTTTATGATTCCTGAAGGGATTGTACCAGAATCAATTTTTAGGGTTACAACTTGTTTAACACCTGCATAAAACTCAGAACCTGGGGTAGTAATTGAGCTTGAGATCAAGCCTACCCCAGCAGTGGATTCCTCTATTGTAACGGATAAATTAGGATTGTTATTTGAAGCCACTTTAGCTATGAACTTTACAGTGTTATCTATGCTCGAAACGTTCCAATCAGTTAAAGTCATATCAAATACATTTGCTATCTTTGAGGCTACTTCCTCGGCAGACTCCGTCCCTACTAAACTGACGTCCTTCAAAATTGTCACGGCACCGTCTGTATATTTAACCTTAATTTCCCCTATGGCAGTTGCCCCTGAATCAATGACTAAAGTGACCACTTGTTGAACACCTTCAGGACGTACAGCTCCTGTTGTGGTAATTTTACTATCCGCCATACCGATTCCTGTGTTTAAACCAGAAAGTCTCGCCAGCGCTTTGCTATTGTTCTCTGCAGGAAGTTTAGCTGTAAAAATCACCTTTGTGCCATTAGCAGATACATTCCAATCAGGAATGGTTGATCCAAATGCTGTTGCTATCTTGTCAGCAAGCTCACTTCCACTTTCAGGGCTTCCCAACATATTCACATGCACTGTCCATGCAGATACTCCATCTGTAAACTTAACTCCTATTGGTCCACCGTCACTCTCTGAATTAGGCAAGCTCAATGTCACGATCTGGGGCGTATTCGTATTAGGGTTTCCAGGAACCGTAAGTTCACTTGAAGGCGCCCCAACCCCTGATGCCTCCAATGTATATACCCGAATATTTTCATTATTCGTACCTGGCTGTTGGGATGTAAAATACACCTTCTCTCCATCAGATGCCACACTCCATCCTGCAATGGATGTCCCAAATGCTTCCGCTATATTTGATGCTACTTCGACCGCACTTTCTGTGCCTGTAATAGAGATGCTTCTGGAAATAGGGGCTCCGCCATCTGTAAAAAAGATATAGTGTGAACCCGGTGCTGTCGCTCCATTTTCTACTGCTAGCGTTACTACTTGGGCTATATCTGGTGTTGGTTCTGTTTCTACTGTAGTAATTTTACTATCCGCCATACCGATTCCTGTGTTTAAACCAGAAAGTCTCGCCAGCGCTTTGCTATTGTTCTCTGCAGGAAGTTTAGCTGTAAAAATCACCTTTGTGCCATTAGCAGATACATTCCAATCAGGAATGGTTGATCCAAATGCTGTTGCTATCTTGTCAGCAAGCTCACTTCCACTTTCAGGGCTTCCCAACATATTCACATGCACTGTCCATGCAGATACTCCATCTGTGAACTTAACTCCTATTGGTCCACCGTCACTCTCCGAATTAGGCAAGCTCAATGTCACGATCTGGGACGTATTCGTATTAGCGTTTCCAGGAACCGTAAGTTCACTTGAAGGCGCCCCAACCCCTGATGCCTCCAGTGTATATACCCGAATATTTTCATTATTCGTACCTGGCTGTTGGGATGTAAAATGTACCTTTTCTCCATCAGATGCCACACTCCATCCTGCAATGGATGTCCCAAATGCTTCCGCTATATTTGATGCTACTTCGACCGCACTTTCTGTGCCTGTAATAGAGATGCTTCTGGAAATAGGGGCTCCGCCATCTGTAAAAAAGATATAGTGTGAACCCGGTGCTGTCGCTCCATTTTCTATTACTAAGGTTACTACTTGTGCTGTGCCAGTATTGTTCTCAACGCTTCCTGGGACAGTGATTGTACTTCCTCTTGAAACCACACCTGTCATTATGCTCTCCACCGTTGCTTTAACATTATCGTTATTAATGGAAGGGTTTGCTGCCGTGAAAAGTATACTTGCATTCTGTGTATCCACGTTCCAGGATAATAATTTATTTTCAAAAGCTCTGGCCACTTTAGAAGCTATCTCAACTTTTGATTCATTTCCGTCCAGTTCGACATATACAGCTACTGGATTAACTCCATCTGTAAAAGTTGCACGTAGAAAACCTGGTGTAATTACATCGTTCGTTATTGTCAAAGTAATTACTTGCTCTCTTCCTTGAATTGCTTTGGCTCCTTTAGTAGTAATTATTGCGGACGTCCTTAAACCTGTACCAGGCGAATAGGAGCCAGA
This sequence comes from Paenibacillus sp. FSL K6-4396, assembly GCF_038002525.1. NCBI lineage: Bacteria > Bacillati > Bacillota > Bacilli > Caryophanales > Paenibacillaceae > Paenibacillus > Paenibacillus sp. FSL K6-4396. The sequence goes on from NZ_JBBOCR010000001.1 coordinate 6,863,994, forward strand.
CCCACCAGGATAACTGGCTGAACTAAAATTACTAGTAGAAGATGTCGGAGGCAATGAAATGACTGGGTGATTATCATCCTGAATTTCTATTTTTTGATTCTTAATTGAAGAAAATGCCTTATCCAGTATTACAATAGCCTCAGCTCTTGTAATTGGTGATGCTGGTTTGAATGTCCCATTGGTGTAGCCCGTAATGATATTCTTGGAGAATACAGCACCTATGGCTCCCTTACTCCAGAATAAAAACTCTGACGAATCTTTAAACGATATAACTGCTTTTTCATTACTAGGTAATTTGAGCAAACTAGCTACTATGACTGCTACTTCTTGACGTGTTATCAGATTAGAACTACGAATCGTTTGGTCTTTATAACCTTGTATGTACCCTGCTTTTACTGCTTTTTGAGCTTCTATATACGTCCATTCTGAGGCAGACAAATCAGTAAAATGTACTTCCGCTAGTTGCTTAAATTGAAATTGACGATTAACTAACGCCATAAATTCTCCACGACTAATTACATTATTAGGCCTGAACAAACCGTCGGAGTAGCCTTTGATTAATCCTTTTGAATGCCAATTAATAATGGTAGATTGAGCCCAATGCCCCTCAATATCTGAAGACATATCCTGACCATAGGCAACTTCAACTGACACGAATAACATACTCATAACTAAGATGATTATGTTTATTTTTAGAGTTATTCTTTTAAACATATCCTTCCTCCTATTTTTAATAGATACCACTCAATAATTTATTTTATTATACAAACCTACCTTCACGTCCTTTCTCTTAACGGTGAATATAGAACGAAGACTTACTTGAAATGATCGTTCTAGCCCATTCTTATAAATGTAGTATAACATTTTATAGGAGATATCATTATCATTAATGTAAAGCGAACCCTTTGTAAAGGACATTTCGAAAAAAACTAGCAACTTGTTGAAGCTGCAGTCTGTATTTTACAGGCGGCAGATTTTTCAAATTCCATTGCCCTCGATAGTGAATGTAGTACGTCATATAACTCCTAATTCTTCGTTTTATTTCTTCTAATGTATCGCATTCTTTGATATTCGTTTCAAAATGCCCAAAGAACGATTCTTGAGGAGCATTATCCCAACAGTTTCCCAGGCGCGGCATGGATTATCTTAGTTCCCATGTTCTTCACTACGGATTGAGATTGGGAGCTCGTATAGTGAAAACCTTGATCGGAATGAATTAAGACATCTTTTTTTAATGGCGATGCTCTGTAACTTATGAAGCGTGTTTAGTGCAATTTCTATACTTAAAAAAGAAGAAACTTCATTCGCTAAAATTTCTTTGTCAGTACGTCTTGAATCGTCGATAAATACGCCCGTTTATTGCCTTTGTACTTTAAATATGTAATATCCGTTAATAACACCTTTCCCGCCTCGCTTGCCTGGTTTAAAATTGCGCTATAATACGTTTGGACATGTGCGATCTCTTTCGATGCTTATGCCATTCTACGAGCTGGATTAGTTTTTCGAATGGGACAGATGATTTCAAAATTCTTCATAATACAGGCGGATAAGCTTTAAGTTGTCGTCATCATGTTTGATTCTCCAGTGTCACTTTGATAATACCCTTTACAATCTCATCTATTTTGGCTTTAGCTACACGCTTTTGCACTGATTTTTCAGAGAAATAATTTTAGGCTCCAGAACGTGATACTTCAATGACGTCACATAAATAGCGAACCAACCGCTTCAATTTGTACGTTTTAATTGTAAGATGAATGAATTCAAACTTCAGTTCTTCACGATACGAAGCACGCCAACGTTTTCCAGAAGAACGAACACGCTCCAAACCAATATATTCAACATCTAAGCCCGCTTCTTCCAAAATGTCTCGGGGCCGTTTTAGCAGTTCTTGTTCTTTCTTTGTTAGTAATCATTTCGTCATAACATTTCTGCTCCAACTTCTTTTTTTAAGGGGAGGATCAGTAGTCTGACCCGTAATTATAGCTTAATTGCGGAGGTGTGTGAGTATGCTTGATTAAAGAGGGATTCAAATAAAAGAGAGGATATATCGTTGCACAGCCCGTAGAGAATGACCCGGAGACAGTTGCAGTAACTATAACCCCTGATGGCATAGACTACTATGAGCAAGGATATCTTCATGGAAAAGCAAACGGCTTTCAAATCGTCGAAGAGATTAAGAACAAGGATTAAATTGAGGAAGGACTCCGGATTTGAAATACTTCCGGAGTCCTTTCATATAGTTCAAATAAAAATATACATCAGTAAGAACAGTAGTTTAAGCCTCTCCTTACAGGGTGCCCCCCCTCCTCGTAATACATTGATAACATATCATGGGCTGAAAGTAGAATCATTATATCAATCTTGTTCGTCGTCAAGCTTCACTGTCTCTCTGGACTGTATTTCCTCCATCCGACTCGACACCTTCTGATACAGGTAAGAGATGCCCAGCAGCAACACACCGAAGCTGAAGTAGGCAAAGATTTTGCTGCCCGAGGTTAGCATCCCCACATCATAGAACACCATCTTACCCGTAGCGAACAACGTTAGGCCAAGGCCCAGACGCCGAATCATGACATATTTTCTACGGAATCCATAGGCAATATAGAGAATCGCGAGCAGCAGATAGATTAGGCTGAACATCAGCCCCACATCACCCCACTGGAACTGGATCGTCAGGAATACGGTGATGACCCCTAGCAGATATACCCCTGCGATAACCGGGTACCATTCAATGCTCTTGAACTGCCCGCGGATGCCTGCAATCAGCAGATCCCTTCCTGCAAAGAATACCCCTACGTTAAAGATAATTAGCACCAGCAAACCAACAATCTCTGCCGCTGTATGCTGCTGAACTTCCGGCTGAAGCGCTGGCATGGTTAAGGTGACAGCCAGTGCAATACAGCAACCAATGGCATGCAGGAAAGTGGTATACATCTGTACGTATTGATCACGCAACAACTTCACTTTGCTCAATCCATAGGCCAATGCAATGGTCAGCGCTGCAAACATGAGCAGCTTGTAGAACATGTATAACAGGAACGTCCCATCCACAGCTCTGGTATACAATTCATTCGATTCATACAGCACGTATAACCACAGATTGGCGAGTGTCACATACTTGAATCCGTTCAGGAAGCCCAGCTCCAGCGGGCTGTAGTTGAATCTCTCCCTGGCAGATGAGCTGCTGTGAACTGCCCAGGCATAATACAGTGTAATAAGCAGGGTACCCAGCGTAATGCTGGAGTATTTTAACATGAAGTAAGAACGTTCCCCGATGAAGAATAGCGCCAGCAGGTCATAGTACACGAAAGTGATTAGACATAGAAGCACAATACCCCATCCGGCACGTTCCACCGACTTGAGCCGTTTCAGATGTCCAAGCGTAACCAGCAGAACCCCTTCAATTAACCAGCCCATCGATAACCACTTGGCCCCGAACTGGAACAGAATAATCAGAATGGCAAAGGTCAGGGAAGTGATATAGAAGAGCAGAATGGTCTGTTTCTCCTGAGCCATATTGCGCTGAACGAATCGTGCGAGACCCAGATATACCACGCAGAAGATTAACGCCAACAAGCCTTGAGCATCATTCCAATTCGCCACATCAAATAACACGTATAACATCAGGCAACTGATGGTCGTATTCATAGCCAGCAGAGCGAAATCCCACCAGGTTAACTTCATCCGATGTTTGAACGGATATGCCAGTGTAATGCCCAGATATAATGCAAACGTCACAATGGAATACAACATGCCAATCTTCTCACTTGGCGACAGCCACAAGAGGATAAGCATGGATGGTGTGTTGAACAGGAAACTGATATAGTGCACTACCGGCCACCGTTTGCCAAACGAAATGAACACAATAATGCCGTTTAAGAGCAGCAGATAGATCATGGCTACATAGACAGCAGGGCCCTCAAGTCCGAACGAGAACATATAGGAGAATAGCGGAAGATATCCGCCTACCAGACCCAATGAACATATGGTCTTCGACTGATACCTTAGGGACAACAATACGGAGATTGCCGATACCAATACAGACAGGGCAAGTCCCGTATATAACCCGATAATATGCAGCAAAAAGTAACTATAGAAGATGGAGCCGAACAAGACGGAGATCCCACCGCCAAGCAGGCCCGTCGCAAACGTCTGCTTTTTACGGCGGAACAGCCACTCTCCTCCAGCAAGCATCAGAGCACCAAGCAGGAAAAAGGCTCCGCTCTTCATCTCGTCATTAAACCAGGTCGAGTACGAGTATCGGAACGCTGCTCCAACCCCCAGAATGAGGAGCAGGATGGCTACTTTGTTGATCCAGCTGAGTCCAATCTTCATCTCCATGCGATTCTGCTTGATCCGGCGTTGAATAGTCTCTTCGCTTAATCCCTCCTCCGCCATCTGCTCATATCCACGCTCCATGTGCCCACGCAGAGCCTCTTCTCTCTCCTGTACGGCCCGCTTGTGCGATTCAATACGCTCATTCACCTCTGCCGCAAGGTAAGCAATCCTTTCCTTCACCTCGTGTGAATCCTCTTGCAACTCCTGTGCTGCCTGGTTGTACAGCGCGTTCAGGCTGGATTTGGTTCGATGTTCATGAGATGCAATTCGATCGTTATGTACCGCTGTTTTTCCTTGAAAATACGTCTCCATCTTCTCCCGCGATACCCGGATCAGATTAAGCTTCTCATCCAACATCTGTTCAGATAACGCCATGCGAAGACGTGCATTCTCTTCTTCCATCTTGCGCGAGCGAAGTTCGAGCTGTTGCAGCTTGAGTTTGTGAGCTTCATACTGTTCCTGTAACTGTTCATTCTGAACGATCAGATCATCGGATTGGTATTCCTGGAGCAGGGCATGATACTCCTTCGCCAGCTGTTTCTGCTGCTCCTGAACCTGCCCAAGCCGTTCCTTAAACTCCTTCATGAGCTTCCTCCGTTGGTTGATGTTTAATCTTTTCCCTATATTTTACTATATGTATGCCATAAAAAGAGGTTTAAACATTAGATATATCTGTGCAATATTTCAATCGAAGGATCTCAAACGCAAAAAAAGCCGGGAAGCAACCGCTTCTCCCGACTTATATTCATATGAGCATTTTGCACAAGAATGGATCTTAGGCCGCATCACTCGTCTCCGATTGGTCGACTGACTCGGGCTCAATTATCTCAGTCGCATCCGGGTCCAGCCAACTGGCGATCATGCCACGCACATACTGCAGATCGTCCTCCGACAGATCGTAGTACCATGTGCCACTGCGCGTTGCCCCCTCACCCTTCAGCATGTAATTGCTGATCGTTGGTATGCTATCTTTCATATATAAGGACTCGGCAAATTTCACGATAAAGTCCGAGGTCATGTTGGTTGTAAAATTCGATCCGGCAATCTGGATGACGTCCGGGATCTTGGTCAGATTTTTGACCTCCAGCGCACGATTCATGAAGGCACTTAGGAAAATCCGGTGACGCATCGTACGATTGAAATCTGAATCTTCCCGGTAACGCACATAACCAAGCGCTTCTTCGCCGTTATAGATCGGTTTATTCGCTTCAACAAACAGCTTCTCATGAATTTTGAGCTTGTTCTCAATATTTTTTTTGATCGGCAGTTCAACGCCACCCACCGCATCAACAATATCCTTGAGCCCGTTAAAATTAATCGCGGCATAGAAATCCACTTTGTTCCCCAGCAAATTCTCCACCGTATCCATCGCCATCTTGGCTTCACCGTGGGCATATGCTGAGTTGATCTTCGACTTCACATCTCGGCCAACAATCTCGGTATAGGAATCACGTGGAATGGACAGCAGCAGCACTTTATTGTCTTCTGGACGCACGACGGAATAGATGATGGTATCCGAACGGCTTGGTTCGTTATCCCGTTGGTCAATCCCTAGCAGCAACAGCGAGAATGGGTCGGTATGTTCCACGACAGGGGCATCCTTATCGCCAGCTGGTACAAAGGAGTCATCCAAGGCTTCCTTCACCGTAGCTGAAGCGAACAAATTAAAGGCAAACACGACGAGTTGCTTTTGATAGATAAATCCGAGTCCTCCGAGCACAAACAGCACACTTAGGGTGATGATCAATGGCTTCTTCCATTTCTTCTTCGGTTTCTTCGGCTTCCGTCTTGTTAAATGTGCGGCACTGTTTTCCATCATATCTCCTTTAATAACGGGTTCTTAGAATCATTTAACTATATTAATAACACGTTTTCAATAGATTACGTTATAATCTGCTATACATAAACAAGCATAAAGGGAGCGATAAAGGATGGAGTATCGACGTTTGGGCAATAGTGGTTTGCGTGTGTCGGCACTGGGGCTCGGCACCAATGCGTTTGGTAAACGCGCGGATGAAGCAGCTTCTACCCGCATTATTCATGCAGCGATGGATCAGGGCATCAACTTTATCGATACCGCCAATATCTACGCAGGTACGGAATCAGAACGCATCATTGGACAGGCTCTCACAGGTCGTCGGGAAAACGCGGTGCTTGCGACCAAAGCCGGACTTCCCCGGCATGACGGTCCCCATGGGCGGGGTTCCTCCCGCTACCACCTGCAACAAGAGCTGGAACATAGCCTGCGGCGCCTGCAAACGGATTATGTGGATCTGTACCAGATCCATACTTTTGATCCGCATACACCGCTGGATGAGACACTGCGCACACTGGATGATATGGTCACTTCCGGCAAAGTCCGTTACATCGGAGCCTCCAACTACGCAGCCTGGGAGCTGATGAAAGCTTTAGGCATCAGTGAACAGAAAGGTTATGTGCGCTACATCTCCACCCAAACCAGCTACTCTCTGGCAGACCGTACACCTGAGCTGGAACTGGTACCAATGTGTCTCGATCAGGGTGTGGGTATTATCCCGTATTTCCCGCTGGCAGGTGGTATTCTGACCGGTAAATATAACGGACAGACTAGTGTGCCTTCTGGTTCCAGAGCAGACACCGATCCGTCCTTCAACCGTTTCCTGCTGGAGCATAATATCGAACTGAGTGAACAAGTGAGTGCTAAAGCTGCCTCATATGGGTGCTCCCCGAGTGTTCTGTCGCTCGCATGGCTACTGGCACGTCCAGCCGTATCTACAGTGATTGTGGGCGCTACACGCACCGAACAGCTGGAACATAATCTGGCTAGTCTGGACATGTCACTGCCCGATGAGCTGTTGGCCGATCTAGACCAGATCAGTGACTCTTTCCGTCGCCGCGAGCCGTTTGCGTCCTATCGAATCGATTGAGCAACCAAAATAGACCTCCCGACAAGATGAAGTCAGGAGGTCTATTTGTATTTTACAGAGGTGCTATAATTATTAATAATCAGAAAATTTTCCAGTTCCACTACATTCTGTAGTTTAATACATTAAAAAAAAGATATATTACGGATCAACTCTCTGTTTTTTGGCGAAGAAACTCTTGCATAATCTCCAAATACTCTCCCTTACGTTCATCCAAAGTTTCGAAGAATGCCTTGTCCGATTCCTCGACCAGATGAATTCCCTCCACAGCCAATCGGGTTCCCTCTTCCGTTGTTGTGATAATATTGGCACGCGTATCTGTCTGATGACGAGCGCGGGTAATTAATCCCCTTTTTTCAAGCGCACGTAGAACCTGAGAAGTCACGTTAACATCCACCTTGGCAAACTGAGCAATTTGAACCTGAGTAACTCCTTTGCCTTCCTCATCGTGTTCATTGAGCCACAAACAGGCGTGCAATAATACAAATTGAGGTTGTGTCAGTTCGAGGGGCTCCAGCACCCTGCGTACTTCCTTTTGCCACATGGCTGTAACCTGCCATAACAGATATCCCGGGCTTTCTTGTGCGTTTTTATACCGTGAGCTTGTCATCTCATACCTCCATGATGTGCGACCTTATGCAACAGAATATGTATCCGTCAGTCAATGAAGTAAATCCATTATTCATATAACGATGATGGAAACATATCCGTTGCAACTCTGTGTGTTCTTTCTCAAAAAAATGATTAGCGCGCAGGGATAAACTGCTTCACCCATTGTCCGAATCCTTGCGGATTGCGGCTCTGTATAAGAATGGTTCCTTCTCCACGGAACCGGCATACCAATCCTTCTCCACTTGTAACACTGGATAACCAGCCCTGTGAAGCTTTCTCTATCCGGTAATCTACATAATGAGGCCATGCCACCAAATGGGCGTTATCCACGATCATTTCTTCACCTGCTGCCAGATTAATCGCATGGATGGCACCATAGGAAGACAGAAATACGGTTCCACGTCCGCTGATCTCAATAATGAAGAAACCTTCTCCCGAAAAGAGACCTTTTTTCAGGTTTTGCATTTTGGTATTCACCTGGATGCCCTCGGTTCCTGCCAGAAATCCGTCTTTCTGCACATAGAGTGAATAGGAACCATCCAATTCAACAGCTTCTACATCGCCCATACTGGAAGGTGAGAGCAGAATCTCTGCCGACCCGCCCGCAGCCGTCAACTCCTGAAAGAAAAACTTCTCCCCGCTCAGCATCCGACCGAACCCGGCAAACATCCCACCTTCTGCTGAACCCTTTAGTTCAACCGTAGGCGTCATGGATACCATCGCACCACTCTCGGCCTTGAACCGCTCTCCCCGCTGCAAATGTACCTTGAGCATCGCAAAAGCACCATCATATAAAATCTCATAGTTCACGGTTGCACCAGCTCCCTATTGTCAGAGTTAAAATCATTGAGTCCATTGTCTTCCAGAACTGCTGATTTGTCTCCGTATTCCTTCACAATATGTTGATCTCCCCAATTACAGAGCGCATTGAGAATTGGTTCAAGACTTCTCCCGTAATCACTCAATTCGTATTCTACTTTGGGAGGGACCTGATTATATACGATTCGGTTTACGATTCCGTCGTTTTCAAGCTCTCTCAGTTGCTGTGTTAACATTTTCTGTGTAATTGCGGGCATAATACGCTTGAGATCACTGGTTCGTCTTTTCCCATGTGTCAGATGACAGAGAATCACGCATTTCCACTTGCCACCGATCACTTCTAGGGTAGCTTCAACCGAGATGTTATATTTTTTTCTAACCATAACTTGCTTCCTCCCTGATGAATTGGATTACATCCGTCGCATGCTGTATAGGCACTAAAAAGTACGTAGGGTACTAAAAAGTACGTACTATTCAATCTATACCGAATAACTCATAATAGCATTTGCCGGTACGTAAATCTACATTCGGGGGAGTTGAGCAAGAAATGTTACAAGATTCAAAGCGTAGCACGTGGGCACTGCTAGCACTGGCCATTAGTGCATTCGCGATCGGTACCACAGAATTTATCAGCGTTGGGCTACTGCCCCTCATTGCAGATGACCTGGGCATTTCCGTAACTTCAGCGGGACTGACCGTTACTTTATATGCATTAGGCGTTACCTTTGGAGCTCCTGTTCTGACTTCACTGACGTCTACCATATCACGCAAAACGCTATTGCTTGCCATCATGATTGTATTCATTGCGGGTAACACGATGGCTGCACTATCGACAGGCATCACCATGTTACTCATTGCACGAGTAGTATCCGCTCTGGCACACGGGGTGTTCATGTCCATTGGCTCCACGATTGCAGCCGATCTGGTGCCTGCCAACCGTAGGGCGAGTGCTATTGCCATCATGTTCTCCGGTCTTACCATTGCCACAGTAACCGGTGTACCTCTCGGTACACTCATTGGCCAACATTGGGGCTGGCGCGCTGCCTTTATCCTAATTGTTGTGGTTGGCATCATTGCAATGATCGGAAACCTGATACTCGTGCCATCCACGTTGAAGCGAGGAACACGGACGGCATTTCGGGATCAGCTGAAGCTTGTTACAGGTGGACGCTTGCTGCTTGCTTTTGCCATCACTGCTGTTGGGTACGGAGGAACATTTGTCGTGTTTACGTATCTGTCCCCGTTGTTGCATGATATTAGCGGTTATTCCGAGAAAACAGTAGCGTTCATTCTGTTGTTGTACGGAATAGCCATCGCTGTTGGCAACATCATCGGCGGCAGAGCAGCCAATCGCAACCCACTCAAGGCGCTCTTCTACATGTTCATCATTCAGACCATCATTCTGGGCATCATGTACTTTACGGTCCCATTCAAGTTGGCAGCACTACTTACCATTATGGGTATGGGTCTGCTCGCCTTCATGAATGTGCCTGGTCTTCAGATGTACGTTGTAACCTTGGCTGAACGATATGCACCACAGGCCAAGGATGTAGCCTCAGCCTTTAACATCGCCGCATTTAATGCAGGGATCGCTATAGGTGCCTATTTGGGTGGCGTGATCAATGACTCCATTGGTTTGATTCACACGACATGGGTCGGAGCCTTGATGGTTCTCGTAGCTGTAATTCTGACCGCATGGGCTAAAATGCTGGAAAGCAAGGATCAACATGCATCAGTCGAAATGGAGAAAGCTTCGTTCTAATTCCTATCCAACCATAGGTCCACTCTATATTTATCAGTTCCAGCCTTCAAGGGGAACCGGTTTCACATGGTATTTTATTATACTATAATACGTTGAACCCAATTTGATCTACTATGATTTAATTTTGTATGATAAAACAACAAAAATTCAGCTTAATATGACTGATTTTTACACAAATTTAAGGAGGAAATCTCATGACAACAGCTCAAACTGCACAACATCTACAATCCACAGTAACTCTGCATAACGGTGTTTCTATGCCTTGGTTCGGACTTGGTGTATTTAAGGTAGAAGAAGGATCTGAATTGATTGATGCTGTGAAAAATGCAATTAAACATGGCTACCGCAGTATCGATACTGCTGCAATATACGGCAATGAAGCTGGTGTTGGACAAGCGATTGCAGAAGCTTTGCAAGAAAACAACCTGAACCGCGAAGAACTGTTCGTTACATCTAAAGTATGGAATGCAGACCTCGGATATGAAGAGACACTTGCAGCTTTTGATACCACACTGAACAAACTGGGATTGGAATACCTGGATCTGTATCTGATTCATTGGCCTAAGGCAGGAAAATACAAAGCAGCCTGGAAAGCCATGGAGGAACTGTACGCAGCCGGCCGCATTAAGGCTATTGGCGTAAGCAACTTCCAGATTCATCATCTCGAAGACCTGATGCAGGATGCCAAAGTGAAACCGATGATCAATCAGGTAGAGTACCACCCTCGCCTGACTCAGGTTGAACTCAAGGATTTCTGCGAAAAGCATGGTATCCAGCTCGAAGCATGGTCACCTCTAATGCAAGGTCAGCTGTTGGACAATCCAGTACTCACGGCGATTGCTTCAGCCAAAGGCAAATCTGTTGCACAAGTAATCCTGCGTTGGGATCTGCAAAATGGAGTCATTACTATTCCAAAGTCCACTAAGGAACAGCGGATTATCGAGAACTCCTCCATCTTCGATTTTGAACTTTCCAATGAAGAGATGGATCAGATCAATGCTCTGAACGAAGATGTACGCGTTGGACCTGATCCGGACAACTTCGATTTCTAAATTGAAGTTGTCCACATGATTCAGGGTTGATTTACAGCAAAAATAAGTAGGGCAAAACCTCCATCTCTTATTATGTACGAGAGTTGGAGGTTTTTTGACGTGGATTCACATCAAAACCGATATTTCTATAAAGTCTGTTCTAAGCACATGCACTTTTGAATCATGTACTCCACTCCCTGTGCCTTGGATCAGAACAACGACAACTTCATCTTCCCCATCTGCATCTAAATCAACGACCGATATTTGAGGATAAAAGGAGGGATTTGCTACATTGCCCATTTGAAGGTTTTCGTTTCACCATTTATTACGATCTGCTGAATTTTAGCTGCCTCGCCAAAGGTTAACGTCAGTAAATTACATCCATTATAGCGAATGATGTTCGTTCTCCTATCCTTAGATTCGATGGGCTTGTAACGATTATCAGCAATTATGTTTATGTTAATATAGAGACAGTCGCCCCATTCACTACCTCGGCTGCGAGTGGGTATGCCGCGCCAGGGGCAAGTGGAGCAAACAAGCTGTGCTTCTTATGGACACGTTTACGCAGAGGAGGAGAGTTGCAATGTATCGCATATGGATTGTGGAGGACGATCCGAATTTGGCTTCGCTTTTACAGGCTTGTCTGGAAAAGTACAACTTAACAGCGCAGTACGCGGACGATTTTGAAGATATAATGGCGCAGTTTCAGCATTACGAGCCCCATCTTGTACTGCTGGATGTCAATCTGCCGAGTTACGACGGGTATTACTGGTGCCGGCAGATCCGCAAAGTGTCTACCTGTCCGATCATCTTCATCAGCGCCCGCTCAGGCGATATGGATCAGGTAATGGCGCTGGAGTACGGAGCCGATGACTATATGACCAAGCCGTTTCACCATGAGTTGGTCATTGCCAAGGTGCGCAGCCAGTTGCGGCGGGTGTATGGTGAATATGCGGGGGATGCGCGGGAAAAAATGGTCGAGCAAGGCGGGCTCGCCCTCTATCCGGAGCGGCTGGAGCTGAAGTGGCGGGACGCGACTGTTGCATTGGCGCGCAAGGAGGCGGATCTGCTGGAACTGCTGCTTCTACGCTACCCGCTGGTCGTTACCCGCGAAGCACTGCTGGATAGGCTGTGGGACGACCAGCAGTTCGTGGACGAGAACACACTGAACGTGAACATCGCGCGTGCCCGCAAGAAACTTCAGGAGATCGCGGTTGCGGGCAGTATCGAGACGGTGCGCGGATCCGGATACAAGCTAGTGCTGGAAACGGACGAATTGGGTGAACCCAAATGAAGCTGCTAATCCGTGAGCATTGGCCCTTGTTTGTTATGCATCTTGTTCAGTTGACGCTGGTTGTGGCGATCTACTGGCTTGACGGCTATCGCAACGTGTACACCGCCCTCTATTCGATATTTCTTGGCATGGTCACCTTGCTAGTTTATACTGGTTGGCGCTATATCAGCCATCGCAAGATGTACGATCGGCTTGCGGAGCCGCTAAATGAGCTGGATAAGTCTGCGGCTGGTTCCGGCAGCAGTGCCCCCATCGCGCAGGCAGTCGACCAACTGCTGCAGGCGCAGTATGCACTGTACATGACTCGTATCACAGAGATGGAGCGGCGCCGCCGTGAGCATTCGACATTCATTACCCAATGGGTCCACCAGATGAAAACTCCACTTTCGGTTATCCACCTGCTGACCGAAAACGAGAGCGACCGGCGGCAGGTCGACATCCGCGACGAAGCAGACCGAATCCAGTGGGGGCTAGAGACAGTACTGCACGCGACCCGGTTGGAGACGTTTGAGGAGGATTTCCAAGCGGCGCATGTGCCACTTAAGCGTGTTGTGCGAAAAACAGTCAATGAACACAAGCGGTTATTCATTGTCAATAATCTATACCCTCAAGTTCAGATGGACGATGAACTGACGGTGCCGACCGACGAGAAGTGGATCGGGTTCGTATTGACCCAATTGCTGTCGAACGCGATCAAATACTCTGCTGGCTGCGGCCGGACCGTCGCCATTCGCGCCTGGCGGCAAGGCGCGAAGACGGTGCTGGAGGTGGCAGACGAAGGCATCGGTATTCCGCTAGCCGACTTAAAGCGGGTGACTCGGCCGTTCTACACTGGTGAGAGCGGCCGCAAGTTCAGGGAGTCGACGGGAATGGGGCTGCATCTGGCGCAAGAAGTTTGCAACCGACTGGGCCACGAGCTGGAGATCGATTCTACCGTTGACGTTGGCACTCGGGTGCGGGTTTATTTCTTGACTGCGGTCAAGCTTACATCGATGTAAGCTAAATGTAATCTTCGTCGATTGGTTTGCTCGGCGAGCCCACCGTATACTTGAGGTGGAGAACAAGAAATCACCAGCTACATGAAGGAGCGAGGATATGGAACTTCTGCGAACAACTCATCTGGGCAAGATTTACAGCGGCCAGATCGTGCACCGGGCACTCGGCGATATATCGTTCAGCGTCGAGAAGGGCGAGTTTGTCGGCATTATGGGGCCATCGGGCAGCGGCAAGACGACGCTACTACAGTTGATCGCGACGATCGACAATCCGACTTCCGGTGAAGTGCTCATCGACGGTCAGAACCCACACCAATTGGGCCACAACGCGCTCGCCCGGTTCCGCCGACAACAGCTTGGATTTATTTTTCAAGACTACAATCTGCTTAACACACTGACAATTTTAGAAAATATCGTGCTGCCGCTGACGCTGGAAGGTGAGAAGGTGCGCACGATGGAGGAAAAGGCGCATAGAATCGCTGACAGGCTTGGGATCGACTCCATTCTGAACAAATGGCCCTACGAAGTATCCGGCGGACAGGCGCAGAGGACGGCCATCGCCCGGGCGATCATTCACGAGCCGAAGCTGCTACTGGCTGATGAACCGACAGGTAACCTCGACTCCAAATCATCTCGGGACGTTATGGAAACACTGACGGCGATCAACCGGGCGGACAGGGCGACAATGCTGCTTGTCACGCATGACGCGCTGGCGGCCAGCTACTGTCACCGTGTGCTGTTCATCAAGGACGGTGAACTGTACAACGAGATTCACCGCGGGGACAGCCAGCAGGCGTTCTTCCAAAAAATCATCGATGTGCTGTCACTGCTTGGAGGGAATGCGCATGACCTTTCAACAATTCGCGTTTAATAACGTCATGCGTAACAAACGCCTGTACATAGCGTATTTTCTCAGCAGTGCATTTGCGGTGATGGTGTTTTTCGTCTATGGCGTTTTCGCCTTTCATCCGGGGCTGGCAACGAGAGAAATCGGCAGTCCGGTAACGATCGGATTACTAGTGGCGCAGATGCTCATCTACCTATTCTCATTCTTCTTTGTCCTTTATTCGATGAGCGCTTTTATCAAGTCGCGCAGCCGAGAGTTCGGATTGCTGGTCATGTTCGGCATCACCAATATGCAGCTCCGGAGGCTCGTATTTATCGAAAATATTGTGATTGGCTTCGGCGCCACGCTGACTGGCGTCGCGTCCGGGCTGGTGCTATCCAAGATATTGTTGCTTGCGGCGGAGTCGCTGATTGGGATGGAGGAAGAGCTCCCCTTCTACATGCCGTACCAAGCGCTCGTTCTGACCTTTTCCGCGTTCATGCTGCTTTTTCTGGGCATCTCGCTTTTCACGGTGCTGTTCTTTCGCGGCAACAAGCTGATTGACCTACTCAAAGGATCCACCAAGCCCCGGCCTGAGCCCCGCGCTTCGATCTGGCTGTCACTCGCGTCGCTCGCACTGATCGGTTGTGGATATGGTGTGTCGCTGGTCGTCGAAGGCTTGATGGTCGTGTATGCATTGCTGCCAGTGACAGTGGCGGTCGTCGTCGGGACGTACTTTTTGTTCACTCAATTGAGCGTATATACGATCCGCGGTTTGAAGCACAACCGGAGGATATTCTGGCGACGAACGAACTTGTTGTTTTTCAACGATCTTGCTTATCGGATGAAGGACAATGCCCGCACTTTTTTCCTTGTGACGATCCTGTCGACTGTCGCTTTCTCAGCAATCGGTGCCCTAGTCGGGTTCAAGACGATCCTTACTGAGTCGATTGAAAAACCGTTTGCCTTTGAATATATCTCGTATGCAGGGAACTCTCCGGAACAGGCCGCCTCGGCGGTGGATGTGATCGAACATAAACTTTTCGTGGAGGGAATTCCCTTCACGAAGCTGCAGGCCGAGCTGCGCTCTTACAAACGAGCCGAGAGCAACGAAACGGTGATGATCATCAGCGAGTCAATGTACAACACATTTGCCGCTGTCGCCGGGGATCAGAAGTTGAAACTAGGGGCGAACGAAGCGGCTATCGTCCAATACAACTCAACAGACGGACGAGGAGAATCCTTCGACGAGCAGGAGCTGGCAGTGGAAGGCAGCGGGAAACCACTGTTGATCACACAGAGCGCCTCCTTCTTAATGTCGGAGTACATGTTGAAGTACAACAAGTACTATGTCTTGAATGATGACCGCTACGAGCAGCTGCCGGAGCCGCAATCGTCCGAGGGCTACTATGTGTTCGCGGTCAGTGACTGGGAGGCAACAGAAGCAGTCGGCCAGCAGCTGGACGGCGAGATTGGTCTTTCCAAGAATGATAGCTTCTTCTCACTGGCGTTCCACATCAAGCAGTTGCTTCAGAGCTATAGCGCAGTGATGTTCGTTGGGTTGTTCATTGGCGTGGTGTTCTTTGTGGCTTCCGGCAGCTTCCTCTATTTCCGACTGTACACGGATCTGGATGATGACAAGGCGAAGTACGCTTCAATCATGAAGCTCGGGCTGACCAGCCATGAGCTGTCGAAGATCGTCACTCGCCAGATGGCTATCCTGTTCTTCCTGCCGATTGCCATCGCGATCATTCACGGTGCAGTGGCACTGACGGCACTGCAGGGCATGTTCAATTTTTCGCTCATCAAAGAGTCGATAATCGTGTTGAGTGCATTCGCGATCATTCAAATTGTGTACTTCCTGGTTATCCGCAGCGGCTATTTGCGGCAGCTTCGGTCCGGTGGAACCGGATAATCTCGTATTAAAGAATGGTTACAAGGGGACTATTTGTACGACCTGTTCGCGCAAAGAGACAAAAGAGTATAGCAGATTGCTGATAGAGGACGCCCTGTAAACGTATTATCGTAATGCTTATGTTCCTGTTTTCGGGGATTACGTCATGGTGCGTCATCTAACAGCTAATAATCGGCATTATGTTGGGTGAAGTTAGCTGTTTCTATTGTCGGCCCCGACGATGTTTATTACATCATGTGCAAAAAAACTAACTGCGTGTAAACCATTATTTTTACAGTTGTGTTTAAGATGGGGAATATAGTATCGGCAAACTATGACTATAAAGCGATTTTTCCATGGTCAGTCGTGCATTTGATTGTGGAGTTCCTGCATACCCTTCGTTCTATTCCTACGTGTTGCTTTATGTTGCTGCTGTTAGGACTAGTGGCAACAATAGCCTACTTCGAAAAAAATGGATAATCACTGAAGTAGGCTGGTTGGAGTTCTCCATTGTAAGTGGGAAATTCAGATGGAGGTGGGATTTTGTTTCAATGGGATATTGATATGTTTCGGACGATTAACGATCTGGGCAAACAGTTTGCTTTTCTGAATCCCGCTGCTGTCTTTGTGGCGGAGTATATGCTGTATGTACTCGCACTAGCAATGCTTGTTTATTGGTTCACCCGCAGCAACCGGAATCGGATGATGGTTATCCAGGCAGGGCTTGCTTTTGTTCTGGCAGAGATCATCGGTAAATTGGCAGGCAAGTTTTATGAGCATTATCAGCCGTTCGCGGTATTGCCACATGTCAACAAACTCCTAAACCATGATATAGATAATTCTTTTCCGAGCGATCATACGATTTTGTTTTTTTCCATCTCTGTCTCCTTCTGGCTTGTCCGGAGAAAGGGTGGGTGGCTCTGGCTGGCGCTTGCTTGCTGTGGTGCTGTCTCCCGCGTCTGGGTTGGAGTTCATTATCCAATAGATATCGCAGTGGGAGCGTTGATTGGCATCATTTCAGCTTTGTTCATCTATTGGTTGGCACCAAAGCTTGGGATTATCAGGCGGTTTCTGGCTTTATATGAAAAAATGGAACAGCGCGTATTACCTGTCCAACGTAAGTCTGGTAGTATGTAAATTCCCGCCAGTACCAGGTTTGTTACGATATGTCGAAACAATTGCTATGTATCTGGTCTTAAACAAGAATGCGCAAAACGTACACTGTGTAATTAAATCCAGTAAACTCATCGATTTCCATACACTAAGGAACGCAGCACAAAGCCAATTATATGGTATTTCTTCTTGTTATTCAGGCCAAACCAACTAAGGAGAAATAAGCAGATATTATCTTTAGTGGTTTGTAGCGCACAATAAAAAGCGGTAGCATGTCTAAAACTTCTTGGTTCCTAGATTGGCTACTTCTTTTTTAACGAGTCTGTAATAAGTGGATTTATAATTTTGATCCCTATATTTTGCCGAATAATTGTCCCTTCCAGCATAGAGTACAAAAAAAACCTAGTTATTGGTATTATCCCCTTTAAGTAGACACTTAAAAAAAACTTCATGTTATCATGAGGGTTCAAGTGACACTTGGAGGGGATATTTTTATGAAAAAAAAAGGACAAACATTTCAGACGTATACCGAAGAATTTAAATTGAATGCGGTTAGATCCTATGTCGAAGATTCTTCAAGTTACAAGGTGGTCGCTGATCGCGAAGGAATTCGAAACTGCTCACAACTGAAGGTGTGGGTAAAAAATGGAAAAACGGGGAAGCGTTCGATGAGCGAAAAAACAATGTTCCAAATCCAATGAAAGGACGTCCTCGTACTGCCTTTAGCAGTGTAGAAGAAGAACGGGACTACCTTAAAGCACAGGTGGATTATTTAAAAAAGCGGTATCTAAATCTAGTAAAGGAGAAGCGCTGAGCCAACGGGAGAACTACGATATCATAGACGAATTGCGCTGCTCGCATGGCATTACACGCCTATTATCGATTACAGGAATACCCCGTTCCAGTTACTACAAATGGCGAGCAACACAGCCCCAGCGAGACGCAAGACAAGACCGTGAGCGTGACATCAAAGAACACATGATGGCTATTCATATTGCAAACCGAGAGTTTGGTTATCCTCGCATGACAACGGCGTTGTGGGAGGCGGGTCTGAACGTTAATCACAAGAAAGTATGGTGAATCATGCGGGAACTATCGATCCAATCGGTAATTTCGTAAGAAGAGGAAGAAGTCCAGCTACACGCTATCTGTGATTTATCCGAATCGCCTGAAGCGCAAATTTCATGCCACAGCACCCCAGCAAAAAATGGTGACGGATATTACGTATATTTTTCGGATGGAAACACATTCGTTTACCTGTCTGTGATTCAAGACTTGTTCAACAACGAGATTGTAGCTTGGCAATTATCAAAGCGGAACGATGTTCAGCTCGTATTAGATACGGTGGAACAATGGACAAAAAAAGAGACGTTTCGGAAGCCGTGCTCCATTCGGAGCAGGGCTTCCAATACACGATTAGAAGCATTCGGCGTGAAGGGCAGCCACTCTCGCAAAGCAACCTGCCTGGATAACGCATCCATCGAATCCTTCTTTTCGCATCTCAAAACAGAGAAGCTGTACCTTAATCAGTGTAATTCAGAAGTAGAGATTCGACAAGCCGTGGAAGATTATATGTACAATTAATATCGTTTTCAAATGTCTCCCTCCTCAATGTATTTGTGCAGCTTAATTTTGTTTAATTCAACAAGAAAATCCTTTATATTTCCGATTGTAATAAACGTTACAACATCTTATCTAAAAAATAAAAAGAGCCCATGGTCTAATCCGTGTAGAATAAAGTCACAAACAACTACATTCACACAGGAGAATAAGTCCATGAGATCCTCACATCTACTTGATTGAAACCCGCCATATAAAAACAGTTATGAACTCATTTCTTGATAGTAATATTGATAATAGCTTGAAGTATGTAACAACTGATTGTGATTTCCTACATCACAAACCCTTCCATTCTCCAAGACAATAATCATGTCACTGTTCATCACCGTCGATAACCGATGGGCAATTACAATTCGTGTGCATTTAATACTTGATAAATATGCATCTACTCGAGCCTCAGTTATATGATCCAATGCACTCGTTGCTTCATCTAGTACAAGTATTGATGGGTTATTTAAAATTGCCTTGGCTAAGGCGATTCTTTGTCGTTGTCCTCCTGAAATATTTCTACCCATTTCAGCTAAAACTGTCTGATATTGCATCGGCATCGACATAATTTCATCGTGAATATTTGCTGCTTTTGCTGCCCGCACTACTTCATTCATAGTTACACCATCCTGGTGCATGACAATATTATCATAAACACTACGATTGAATAATGATATATCCTGCGGAACTATCCCCATCTGTTTACGAACGTATTGCATATCCAAATCCGAAGTTTCATATCCATCATAGTATACCTCACCAGATAACGGGGCAAATAACCCAATTATCAAATGAGCTAAAGTAGATTTTCCAGAGCCAGATTGTCCAATAATAGCTATCTTCTGTCCTGGTTTGATGTGTAATGAGATGTCACTTATCACGATCGGACTATACTTTGAATAGGAATAGCTAACATGTGATAGTCTGATGTCACCTAGTACTTTTACTTGCAGTTTACCTTCATTTTGTTCAGATGGAGCCTCCAACACGTCATGAATCCGTTTCAAAATAGTAGTCGTAAGAATATATGAATTTATCGTATTCATAAGGTTTGATGATGTAGTAAAAAGAAGAGTCGCAATCGCTTGAAATGAGACAACCATACCAACCGTCATAGAACTGTATTCCTCAGTAATTAATAGAACGCCGATACTTAGCACAATGAGTGGTGACATAAACTGCAATCCATTGCTAGTTGTTGTAATGTAGCTATTCAAATTTTCCTTACGGCGGTATACTTGCAATAAATGTTTGAATTTATTAAGCCATTGGGAGTAAACTTGTTGTTCTGTCCCTGATATTTTCACACCCATAATACCGTACAGCATTTCTGTCTGCACAGCTTGTACTTCTGTTGTAGCCGCCACTTGTTGCTGATTAATCTCGGCTACATATTGTTTAGTGAAAATTACTAACAAAATATTTATACTCACAAATAAAAATACAATCATTGCAAGCAATGGAGATATGAACAACATGTAACCAGACAATACAAATAGCATGAAGCTATCCAATATACCTGTAATCAGAGCGCCTGACAACTGATTTCGGATTGTGACCATGCTATTCATTCTAAAAAGCATATCCCCATACGAGCGCAGTAAGAAGAATGGAAATGGTAATTTCAATAAATGTGAAAAAAAGTGGGTCTGCATCTCATAGTCCAAAGCATTGTGTAATCGAATCAAAACACGACTACGTACGAATGTAATTACCATGTACGCAAGTAGAAAACTGACTACAGATATAAAAATGGTTATAGATAAACTGGAGTTTTTAGGAATCATAACCTCGTCAATAACATGCTTCAAGAATAACGGCATACCTATAACGATGACTTGCAAAGCTAGTGTAATAAGAAATACATATATAAATAGATTTTTATGTGTTTTTACATGGACTAAAACATCTAACCAAATATTTGGGCTTTTCTCGATGTCGATTTGTTCGGTTAACCCCACTGTCATTAAAAATCCAGAAAATTGCTCGCTGAAATTCTTTAATGACAGCTTAATTCTCCCAAATCGTGGGTCAACAATACGGGCATAATTATTATCTATCTTTTCCAAAACTACAAAATGACCTTGGTTCCAATGCAGAATGGCTGGTAAAGAAACTTGCTGTAATTGAAATTGATCAATATGTTCAATGCGATAAGCTTTTACATCATAGCCTAAGCTCACAGCAATTTTCTTTAGTTGCAACAGTGTTGTACCATCTCGTCCAACGTCTGCCCGTTCACGTAGGCGAGATAATGAAATCTCTTTCTTATAGTATGCAGATATCATTGCAAGGCAACAAAGTCCACACTCTGACTGATGCATCTGCTCGACATAGGGTACACGCCGACGAGCCATTACATTCTCTCCCTTCTACTTTGATTTAAGATCACACAGTTAGCCTTGAGATGGAAGGGAAGAATTTATCATTTTCCAGATTTAAAATGTTAGGAACTCTTTCTGGAAATGCCTGTTTTAATAGCCCAAATCCAATACCCGAAAGACCACCCATTAATCCTTTAATATCAAATGCACGATGGACACCTGTGTTATTCCATGGTTGATCATTTAGAAGTCTGAGCAGATACGCTCTGACTATATTAATAGTATCCTCATTACGCTCCAAAACTGAATTAGCATAAAGTAATATTTCCAATTGTCCAAAATCACCATGACAATAGACAGGTTCTGTCCCAAAGCCTAATTTAAGAGTTGTTTCAAGCGCAATATTAATCTCTTGATCAATATGTGCATCCCAATACCCATTTTCCAACAATCGTAGTCGAGATAATAATATACCCGGTGCACCATGACACCATGTTACCCTTGCGGTATCATTAGGAGTAATCCAATTTTTCAATTCATCACTATAGTTTGCACGCTCATACTGTAATCCTTTTTCAATATATTCAATGTACTTTGTATGTTGAGTGACCCTATATAACGATGATAATGAAGCAATAATTCCAGATACGCCATGGGAATACCCTACATAAGGCTTACTATTTGGTGTTGTCAGCCAAATCATACTACCATCTGGCAAGGTTTGAGCATTCTGAAGCAAATGTTCAGCGCATTTCTCTGCACCTTGTAGCGCCTGTTTCCATCCGGTTCCATGATATACATGTAAAAGCACATCAATAGCTCCAGCTGCACCACCGATATAATCGAATGAGGTATCTTTATCTATGAGGTTACAGTAATAAGGAAGAAATTCTTTAACAGTTTGTAGTAAATCTTCATCATTCCATAAGCGTGATAATTGATAGGTAGTAAATACGCCACCACCAATGCTACCAACTTCAAATACCCCAACGTTTAACGATACATCATTTGATTGGTACGTATTTCTCATAATTTCAATCAACGGCTGCAACGCTTTTCGGGCCATATCTTTATAATTGTTATCTGTAGTTAGTTCAGATAAATAACCCAAAAATAAAGCAATTCCGCCATTCCCATTATAAAGATCATTTCCTACAGGAACGAGTCTCAGTTTCCTTTCATCCTCGCTATTGGCTACTAAGCCAATCCATGTTATATCATCAGCTGCTGGACTTGAAGATATAACTGCTGATTGAACTAAACTTTCTCCAATTGAAATAGCTAACTGAACATACTCGTCTTTCCAATTAGACCCTAATACGTCGTTTGATTTTATAAATTGAATTTCAGGAAAACAATAAGTATAAAGATCAGGCTTAGATGACAAAACAGACATATTTAATAACTGTAACTGTTCTTTTAGGTCCTTCTCGCCCATTTTATCGATTTTGTTTATTACAACCTCTATACCTGATTGTTCAAATAACTGAGGGATTCGTTCATTATTAGATGACCAAACATCTCTTTCGGACGGAGAAGTGTAAAAGATAGGGATATCCCCGTCTTCAATATCACGCATCTCGTGGGAAACAAATTTTAAATGTTTAGGATCAGCTAAGCATTGTAACCATAATCGATGCAAAACAACTTTACGATCTAATTCATCTCGTAATAAGTCAGGATGATATAGAGTACGCATTAATTCACCATACGCTCTAGTATCTCGCACGATTACTCTAACTCTAACGCCATCAAACTCTCGGATCATTTCTTTGAGTCTGTGCTTGTTTTCCATCATAATCCTGTAAGCTTGAGCAAACCCTTGTTCAATGTTGTCAATATAACGATAACTATCTACAACTTCATTATTATAATATGGAAGATTATAGGTCTTACTAGATTCTCCCTCCCCTTTTTCTAATCTCATTCGGTCTGTACCTCTGTGAGTGAGATTCAGTACATTTGGTACTTTTTTTCCACCGTATCCGAAAATGCCACTGATGTCTATGCCGGAGTACGTATCTGACTTAAAAATGTACTGTGGTAACATGCCAGAAGACATCACAGATTGAGATATAATTTCATAGGCATGGCCACTGGCGTTATGTTCAAATTTCTTCGTACTTATATGTCTATGAAATAAGGATTCTAGATCAATTACAACAGGGCTAGATCCATGCGCAATAATATTCTCATAATGGAAATCTGTGGCGTTAAACATATACATTATAGCCAAATTTACGCCCATGTTTTTGTAAAATTCACTGATTTCCTCAGTGGAATTGCACTCAGAATGCTCTACAAACTCTGTCCAGCCATAACTTCCACAATCTAAATTTTTTATTATTTTTGTGTGAGGAACACCACAATGCTGCATCCAAGACAAAATTTTGTAATATTCTTTATCAACTCTTAATGAACGAGGTTTATATACTAATTTGCCTCCTGTGGTAAACTCTAGAATCGTTACACTTCGTCCATCATGAGTATCACCTGCCCCAATATGTAACTGGACAAGCTTACCGAACTGGTTGACCTCAGGCATATGTGAAACTATTTTTGGATAGTCAGCCTTGAACCTATCTAACACTTCACTAACATGGGCTGTCCATTTTTCAGTTATACGAAGCAATGAACGTATTAACACTGGGTATTCATTGGCCAATTGTCTTAAATACTTTTTATCATGTAGCAAATTTTCAAAGTACTGATACCTCTGTTCTGGAGTTTCTCCTTGCAAAAGTCCCTGATTACTTAATACATTCAATTCCAATATTAAAGTTTTGTAACTGCAATCCATGATTCTTTCGAATAAAGAAGAAAGTAGCCTTTTAAAAAAAGAACTACTTGTATGTAAAATACGAGAATCTGAATCACTGATGTTTTCTTCCAATTTATTGATAGCAAGTAAGAGGAAACGTTCAGTAAATCCCCAAAATTCAGGCGGAGTAGCTGGAATATATTCATCCATTGAGTCAATTAGCAACAAATTTTCCCATTTCAATTCCCATGATGATTCATTTTTTTTTATATTTGAAATAGTATCGACTTCTAAATTCGACACCTCTTTGAGACTTTTTTCCAAATATTCCTCTTTATCATAGAAAAATTTTGCCCAATATTTTGTCTTTTCACTAGTATTTATCACTGTATATTAACAACCTTTCGATAATTTAGAAGAAACAGATAATTGATATACTTACATGGATAAGAGGGCATTTCTAGCTGTATACTCGGCAGCATCATTTATAATGCTCCGAAAATATCAGCAGAATGCCCTCCTTATAAAATCCATGTCAAACCTAAATGCATTATCATTCTGTTACTACCGTGTATCAACTAGCCCAATGATTGCAATAACATTTAAATTTCAGCTGTTTATTAACATACCCATGTCCATCCTGGGGTACAATCAGCCGTAATGCTCTTAACACAATTACCATCTGTAAAGCC
Source organism: Paenibacillus sp. FSL K6-4396 (assembly GCF_038002525.1). NCBI lineage: Bacteria > Bacillati > Bacillota > Bacilli > Caryophanales > Paenibacillaceae > Paenibacillus > Paenibacillus sp. FSL K6-4396. The sequence goes on from NZ_JBBOCR010000001.1 coordinate 6,888,966, forward strand.
TTGTGCTTGAGCACCACCAGCCACTGTATCCATCTCAGTGTCTGTCAATTCAGATAGCACACTTCCTACTGGATTATATGTAGCTGTATTAGTATTTTCCATTTGATTTTTCAATTTCATAGTTTTCACCTCCTTTCATAACTTATCCTGCTCAGCAGGGTATTCATTGTTCAATATGATAATAGTTTTCCAATTGGTGTTTAAGAACCAAATCCTTATATGGGCAATATTACCATATTGTTGTATGGAAGTAAATAGATTTAATAGATATATTTAAAAATATTTAGATATAATAAGTTTATTTGGAGATTAATATACATTCATATCGAAATTTAGGAGTTATACACTTTAATTTTTTTTAACTTCATCAAGCTAATTAAAAGACTGATCCTAAAGAAACTAAAATCAATCACGTAAAATTCTTTGAATACGAGAAATCTCAGAATGAGCAAAGGATTTAGCGAAGTAGAGCAACTTTCTGTAAACCTCTATGTGAAATCTGTATCGACCAAGGGAATAGCATGTACGGACGAATTCAAACAACTCTTATTGCATCGAATCAATAAGGAAAGCTGCCCAGAGAAACTTTTGAGTCTTGTGGATTCGATGTTCAGATCATAGACATGACCCGGATTAAAGCCGCAGCCGACCGATGGAGAGCAAGTTACTAGGAACAAGGAGAACAGGAACTCACTACACTTATCCAGATTTTCAGAAGACAGTGAAACCTATGGAGCTTGGTCCATCGATGTCCAGACGAGGGAACTGCTGGGATACCGCACCGCAGGAGAAGTTCTTTGATCATTTTAAGAATGAAATCTCATTAAAGAACTGCGCCAAACTGGATGAAGCCAAACAAGAAGTTAAAGCCTATATGTCTACTACAACCACTGGACTAAAGATCTCTAGTATTGGCTTGTTGGCCTCAGCCTACCTTTTGCCGGATGCTAACTACAGCGAGTGTTTCATTTATATGAGCAAAAAAACCACCAATCAAAGATCGGTGGTTATTCTTGTCTACTGCACGTTTCAATTCAAAATGTTGTAATCCATTTTTTAACTATTGAACCTGCCACAATGCAGGGACATTGGATGGTTCCCACCCAGGCAAGGAAGTGTGGGCCTGCAAACATTTATATGTCTTGCCGCTATACGTGACCAGCTGTCCGACGGAATAGGCTGTATTCGCCTGCCAGGCGGAAACGCCCGGATTTGTCGTTCCTGCTGTTGTTTTCACGGTCACCGCGTTGCTCGCAGCAGAACCATTCCCCGCCGCATCCTTTGCTTTCACCGTAAAAGTATACGAGGTATCCGCAGCAAGCCCGCTGATCGTTGCTGTCGTTCCGGTCACGGATGTCGCAAGTGTCGTTCCATTGTACACATCATAACCCGTTACACCCACGTTATCCGTGGATGCCGCCCAGCTCAGCGTTATGCTGGATGTTGTTTGCGCTGTCGATGCCAGGTTCGTTGGCGCAGTTGGCGCCTGCGTATCTCCACCCGGCGAAGTGGCAGTGCTTACGGTTACAGCATTACTGGCTGCAGACAGATTGCCTGCCGCATCTTTTGCCTTTACCGTGAAAGTATAAGAAGTACCTACTGACAGGCCGCTGATTGTTGCAGTCGTTCCGTTGACGGAGGCAGCAAAATTGGCACCATTGTAGACGTTATAACCGGTAACCCCTACATTATCCGTTGAAGCATTCCAAGCCAGCGTCACCGAGGTAGCCGTCACACCTGTGGAGCGGGCATTTCCTGGTACGCTTGGCGCCGTCGTATCTGCTGGAGGGACCGTACCTCCGGTAGGCAGGTCGGCTTTCAGTTTATTTTGGAGTGTTTTGTTCCGGTCACCGCTAAGCTCCCAGAACATCGCACCGCCAAGTCCTTTGCTCTTGATATAAGCGGTTTTATATCCAACAGACTCCACATCATCATAGCTAATAAAACGCTTGTTGGTCGCATTATAGAGATATGGCACCTTGGCCGTGTCATTCCAGTAACGCGTATACCCGTTTTTGTTAATGTAGTTGGTCTCCAGATCGTAGAAATCAAAGGAGCCTGCTTCCCATGTTCCAACGGAAGAACCTCCCGCACAGGTCTGATACTGGCCATTGCTCGCCTGTGCGCATCCATCCCAGCCGCGGCCATAGAATGGAACACCAAGCACAAGTTTGGCGGCTGGTACCCCGGCATTCAAATGCCCTTGTGCTCCGGCAGCCACATTAAATGTATTGGCATCCGGTACCCCAGCAACTGATGCCGCAGGGTCATAGTTCAACGGCGCGTTATGCGCGCTGACTTTTTGCCAAGCCCCGTTAAAATCGTATGTCATAATGTTAATCCAATCGACGATGGAAGCTATGTTGGCAAGCTCTGTATTCGCAGCATAGGTGGTCGATGCACCGCTTGCAATCGTAAGCAGATACTTCTTGCCGTCCACAGCTCCGGCAGCATCCAGCTTCTCACGGATTTTGCTCAGAAGCAGCGTGTAATTTTGCTTATCCTCCGGACGTTTGCTGTTACCATCAAGTCCCCCTGATACCGGGTACTCCCAATCCAGATCCACCCCGTCAAAATTGTATTTGCGCAGGAAGTCGACGGCAGAGTTCGCAAATACCTCCCGTGTTGCAGCAGTCGCAGCCACATCAGAGAAGCGATTGGACCATGTCCATCCTCCGACGGAGATGATCGTCTTCAGATTAGGATTGATCTGTTTCAGCTTGTTCAGCTGATTGATATTGCCTGCAATGGGCTGATCCCACGTATCCCCTGCAAATGTCTTGCCGGTATCAATCCATGGATCGCCAAGCACGATCGTGCCATTCGGTACATTGATTGTCTGGCTCTTCTCATTCTGACACGTCCAGGTCACCGGGTTAGGGCCCGAAGGGTCCGGATTTCCATGAACACCATTCCAGCAAATATCGGCAAAAGCATAGTTGATATGCGTGACTTTGGTTGGGTCGATATCCGTTACATTATAGTTTCTCCCATACGCAGCCCATGACGGGTAGTAACCAACAATTTTATAAGAATCTGCAGCTGCTGCCGTAGCGGGTTGGAGTACAAAAGAAGGAATAATAACAGATAAGAGCAGGGATAGACCCAGGAGAAACTTTGCGGTTTTCTTGAAAGCAGTGTGTTTATTTAAATGTATCATCTAATACACAACCTCCTTTGTCGTTTGCGTACTCAGCCCGTTCAGGAACGGACGATGTGCGCTCGAAAACTGGTTATTCGTATATGCGTCCCAGTTGATTGACCAGGTCATAATCCCTTTTATCCCCGCATAACCCGCAGGCTGGCGCAAAGTATAGGAACCGCCGTACGACACACCTTTGATTAGGTAGTTCAGCGCCTTCTGCAGTTCGGCTGCCGTGGTATACCCGCCCCCGGCAGCCTGTTGGGAGGCCGGTACGCCGATCGCAATCTGGTCCGGTCGCAAGGCACTAAAGAAAGTGCCTGTGCTGCCGCCTACATGAAAGCCTTGAAGCAGCATCTCCGCCATGGCCACATGGAAATCAGCTGTTCCTTGCGCGTAAGAGCGTCCATCCAGCCCCACCATGGAGCCCGTGTTATAGTGCTGCACATGAAGCAGGGTCAGGTCATTACGCAAGGCATGGATGACTGGCAGGTAAGCTCCCCAAGGGCCACCGTAGCTCAGATATCCACCCTGTACATAGGCCGTCTCCGGCGCAGCCGTCAGGATGAAATTGGCGCCGAAGTGTGACTTAACCGCTTTCACGCCTTGGATGAGGTTAACAATTTTTGGTGTAGTTGGACTACGGAAATCGGTATCCCCTGCATTCAGAGACAGGGAGCTTCCTTCCAGATCGATATCCAGACCATTGAAACCATACGTAGAAATGATTGATTTTAATGAATCTTCGAATTGCTGTCTCTTGGTCGCGTCGGTGAGCTCAATGGTACCGTTGGCTCCCCCCATGGATAGCAGTACTTTTTTCCCTTGGCTTTGCAGATAGGCAATATCAGATTTGAATTCGGCTACCGTCACATTGTATGGAGTAAAAGCAAGCGTTCCACTGCCATGTGAAATCGGTTCGGCAAAGGAGACATTAATGACGTCATAGGCTGTTGATACATTACGAAGTCTGATATTCGTTGAACCATTATCGAAGTTGTGCCAGTAGCCGATCAGCCATTTGCTGCTGATTGGCCCAGGATTGGAAGATCCGTTGGAAGTTGTTACACTGAGGGAGGTGCTCGCAGCGGATATATTGCCTGCGGCATCTTTGGCTTTTACCGTAAAAGCATAAGTCGTGCTGGCTGTCAGTCCAGTGACTACAGCTGTTGTAGTTGAAGTACTTGTCACAAGAACGCCGTTCCGGTACACCTCATACCCCGCTACGCCCACATTATCCGTGGATGCATTCCAGGAAAGACTCACGGAGGTGTTCGTGATGGAGGATGAAGTCAGACCCGCTGGAACAGAAGGTGGTGCCGTATCTGGCGTTGGCGTTTCCCCTCCCGAACCTTCCCTGACGTATTTCCACAACGCGGGCACAACAGAGGGCTCCCATCCGGTCAACGCCGTGTGGGCTAGAATACACTCATAATCTTTATTTTGATATGTTACGAGGTCTCCATTCTGGTATGCAGTGCCTGCCTGCCACTGGGCGGCGGCATCGGCTCTCGGTGCAAACCACGTAATAAGTAGAAGAAATGCCAAAGCAAATGTAATGACTGGGCGGAATCGAACAGCTTGATTCAAGCAAAATCCCTCCTGTACTAAGGATACGTTCACCTTGCAAACAAAACTTCAATAGTCCACCTGCATCTGATCTGTGATCGATTAGAGCCAGCCTCATTCAGCCATCTGATGTTGCGTGTCACTTCACTCCCTTCCCTTACCAAAATGGACCTTCCCTCTCGTGTTCTTTTTTTGCAGGTACCATCCAAATTTTACAGGGAATTTACAGATCCTCACCCTGTATTTAATCAGTAAAATGCAAAAGAGATAAGGGATAAAATAGTTCTATTGGGGGCGAAAAATGTAATATAGCGCACAAAAAAGGTTTTCGTTCAACTCCTTAGGAGAATTGAAAGAAAACCCTTGTTAGATATTGCGCAGAGAAGAGGGCGTATCTTACTGCCGCTGCTCCCCTCTCCCTTAAAAAGGCTGCCATCCATCCACGCCGGACAGAATCAGAGGTACAGTGTACTCGGCCGCTTCCTGTTCGGTCAGCATCTTGGCCCAAGTCACACGATCAGCAGCACGTCCGGCACCAGGCCCGGCACTGTTATATTCCGCATACTGAACGGTCTGCTCTGCATCTGTCTTGTTCCAGTTATGCCATCCCTCCCGCTTCACATGAGCGCCGATCCAGCAGTTCAGAAAACAGACTTTGGCATGATGACGCCACGGTCTGCCCAGATACACCGACTGCGGCGGAGCATTGCTTGTCAGATCACAGTCCAGAAACACATAGCCGTAACGCACATCCTCTGGCGTAGATGCTGCGGTAATCCAGCCGTTCACTTGCCCATCCGCAGCCTCCGCTTCAGTCAGGCGATTCTTCGTAAAGATCTCGCACCCCTTAAATACCACCGTAGCCGAGCCAAAAATAAAATCGATATCGCCTTCGATGTAACAGTCCTCGAAATACTGCCGCAGTTTACGCCGCTCGGCACCATCACGTGGCCCGCCAAAGTAACTGCGATCCATGGGCTGCTCCGGCAGCGGGCCGGTGAAAATCGTATCCTGGTGACCAATCAAACGACAGCGACGAAAGGCCGCCCGGTCTCCATCTACGTAAACGGCCAGCGCCTGACCAACCTCCTTGCCCGGCCCGGCAGCATTTACGAAGGAAATCCCCTCTGCCGTGAAATCATCGGCACCAATGAAAGCTGTATAGGAATGAAACGTATGATATGGCGACCCGTCCGGGAACTTCTTAAGTGCATAATCATCATACGTAATGATTGTCTGCTCCGCCCCGTCACCAATCAGATGGATGCCCGGCTTCTCCATATGCAGCTTCTCATGATAGACACCAGCCTTCACGCGAATTGGAACGGTTCCGATGCCATTCTCCGGCAGCGCATCGACTGCAGCCTGAATCGTCACATAATCCCCCGTCCCGTCTGAAGCAACAGTCAGACAGGGAGTCGATGATTCCAATGCTGTATTCGGCAATCTCTGCTGTGTCATGGCAATCGCTCCATTTCCAGTGCTGCCAGCAGAAGCGGAGCCACACCCATAAAGGAATCGCTTACAACCGCTTCGCTTACATAGTAGTTGTACGAGCCATCCCGATCCAGGCTTAGTCCTGCGCCATGACAGATCCCGTTTAACCGAACGCCGTCAGCCGTCTCCTCCACCAATCTGGAGGACAGTCCTTGCCATCCCTTCTCGGCCGCAGCTCTGAAATGCGGCTCCAGATACCTTAGCCGCACACCCTTCGCAAGTGCATATACAAACATGCTTGACCCGGATGCTTCCAGATAGTTGCCTTTGCGGAAGCCCTGATCCAGTACCTGGAACCATAACCCACTCTCCTGCTCCTGCACGCGCACCAAAGCATGACACATCCGTTCGAAGATACCGATGATGGTTCCGCGCTTTGGATGATTCACGGGAAAATGTTCCACGCTGTCCACAATCGCCATGGCATACCAGCCCATCGCCCGGCTCCAGAAGTGTGGCGAGCACCCTGTCGATGAATCGGCCCAGACCTGCTCCTTTGATTCATCCCAACCATGATAGAGCAGTCCGGTCCGGGGATCACGGGTCTGGCGTTCGATCAGCAGAATCTGGTGTGCCACTTCATCCCATAACTCGGGGTGATGAAATGTCTTCGCATACTCGGATAGAAAGGGAGATGACATATACAGGCCGTCCAGCCACATCTGGAATGGATAGATTTTTTTGTGCCAGAAGCCACCCTCCGATGTTCGAGGTTGCCCTGCAAGCTGTGCGGCCAAGAGATGTGCCGCTTCTGCGTAACGCTGATCTTCTGCACCATCCAGTAATGCAAACAGGTTTTTCCCCTGATTAATCTGATCCAGATTATATTCTTCCAAAGTATACGTGCCAATAGAGCCGTCGGGCTGGATATACAGGTCCATATGTTTTTTCATAAAATCAACATACTCTTGCTTGCCATAATACTGCCCGGTTCGTGCCATTGCCATCAAGGTCATGCCTTCCACGTATGCCCATCGTCCCGAAGGGAACGCATGATAACCGTCCCCGTCACATTGCTGGATGATCGTTGCTGCAATTCGCTCAGACCAGGATAACTGCGTCTGTACCTGCATAAGCAATTCCTCCTTGAATGTTGTATCCACCTAATACATGTATGACTAACGGACCGCTTCACTCTTCAAAGGTCGCTGTCCTTATTGCCGGCACATTGCCGTTGAACTGCGAAGGTTCAGCTTAGGCTGAATGACTACCGGAACATCGACCTGTTCATCACGGATTAACGATACAATCAGCTCGGCTGCCTGCACGGCCAGTTCATCCAGAGACGGGCCAATCGTCGTCAAGGCCACTTCGGCATACTGCATATCCGGCAGATCATCATACCCGATTAACGAGATATCGCGCGGAACGCTGAACCCTGCCTCAAGCAAAGCCCGGAGCGCACCTCGGGTGACCAGGTTGTTAAGTCCAATAAACGCTGTTGGCGACTCCGACCCAAACGCATGATTCCGTATGGCAAAATATCCGTCTTCCCAGGAGGAATACGCTGGCAGCACATGATCTTCGTTAAAAGCCAGACCCGTACGCTGCAACGCTTCCCGGTATCCCTCCAGTTTAATATTCTGCGAGTTGCCGATGAATCCGATTCGGCTGTGCCCCAGCGATTTTAGATGCTCGACTGCTCTAAACAGTCCTTCTTTGCGATCAATCTTGATGTATGGAGAGTTCGGCGCTTCATCTGTACCTAGCACAAAACACGGCATGTTAAGTGTCGCGAACTTTTTCCAGAACATCTCCCGATTGTCCAGTGCGTAGTCCCACAGAATACATCCGTCCACACGCAGCTGGCTGAAGACATCTACCCCATCATCCGCCACAACCAGGATCATCTGATATCCCCGCTTCTTCAGCTCGTTGTGCAGACGGCCGGAGATGTTCGAGAATAACGGATTGCTCAGTTCATCCAGCACAAAACCGATGATGTTGCTCCTGCCCGTGGAAAGCTGCCGAGCCAACATATTTTTCCGATATTGATGTTTCTCCGCGACCGCAAGCACCTTCTGCTTTGTTGCCGGTTTGATTCGGGGATCATCATTCAGCGCCTTCGATACCGTGCTATAGCTCACCCCCGCCAGTTTTGCAATGTCTTTAATGGTTATCAAAATCAATCAACACCTCTCATACGCCTAAAACCCTATTTCTTATTTCTGTGCAGATTTATAACGATCATATTGTGCCTGTCTGCCCGAAATAACCTGCTCTATGTTCATCTTCTTCAACGTCTCAATATAACTGTCAAACTGGTCCAGACTGGCATCACCGCTAATAAACTTGAAATTCATCTCTTCCACATAGGTGGTGATGTCAGGCATCGCCATGCTCTCCACGCTCGCTTCATCCGGCAGGGCATAGACAAACGGGAACGGTTCACGGACATATGGCTCCAGTTCCTTATCCATCTTTGCATGCCAAGGGGCCACGACGGAATCGGCAGAATCGGTCGATTGGATATTCGGCAGATTCACCGGACCGATGCCGAGCTTCTGAATGTATTCATTGTCCTTGCCTTTGTCCGTAAATGTCTTCACGCCATTCTCTTCCGTATACGTGTCATCCTTGATGCCCCACGTATAATACGTCTGTGCCTCTTCACTTACCGCATAATCCAGGAAGCGGAAAGCCAGCTCCGGATTTTTGCTATCCCGCGTGATACCGAAGATGCCGCTAACCGGGGTACGACCGATGTAGAACTGATCGCCATGCGGTCCTTTCAGTGGCAGAATGCCTTTGATGATTGGCTCTTCCGGATTGTAATCCTTGAACAGCGGGCTGTAGACCATCGACATGTACCAGCTGAAATTAAATGTGGCTCCTGTCACATCCTGAGAGATACGCGATGTGACCTGATCACTCGTAGTACTCGCATAATCCACCCCAAGCAGACCTTCCTTGTACAGTCCATTCAGATAGGTCAGGTATTCCTTGTACGCTGGCTCATAATAACTGAAATGCACCTTGCCCTGATCGTCTGCATAAAACTGGTTGGACAGATCGAGACCAAACGCGGGGCCAAAGGCCATTGACACAAATTTTGCTTCCATGGACAGCGGAATCTCATCGGCTTTTCCGTTGCCGTTCGGGTCGTCTGTCTTGAACTTGCGCAGCATCGCCGTAAATTCATCCAGCGTGGTTGGCTCGCTTAATCCCAGCTTATCAAGCCAGCGCACATTAACCATAAATACCGGCATGTAGTTGCGGGTTAACGTCTGCTGCGGGATATAATACATTTTACCATCTGGTGTTGTTAAACTGGCTTTGACCGAAGGCGACTTTTCATATATTTTTTTGAGATTCACGCCGTACTTCTCCACCAGATCATTAATTGGAATGAACAGACCGCTGTTAATGTACTTCATCAGCTGATCCTGATCCGGCAGGTACACGATATCGGGCAAGCCGGTACCGGCAGCCAGCCTCGGATTGACGGCATCCGCATAATTCTGCGGCGGAATCAGATCCCAATCCACCGTCACACCGGCATTGCTCTCAATTTTCTTCACAATGGCGGCGGTAGACAGATCCACATTGGTCGTCCATGCGTTGGTTCCGAGAACAGACAACTTGGCATCCGTCTGATCCGTTACCGGTCCTGCTCCGGTATAATTGAAGGCTGGCTCCGAAGTGGACGGGGTACTCCCCGCATCGGTTCCCGCCCCTGTTCCGCCGCTACATCCCGCCAGGCTGATTGCCAGTATCGCTGCGATTACACTTTTTCTTCCTGCCCCTTTAAATCTCATCCATCATTCCTCCTTGGTATGAACCATTCTGAACTCCCTTGAATGACATGACACTTAAGCAATAAAAGCTATCCTTTCACGGCTCCGAGGGTGATCCCCTTAACGAAGTACCGTTGGATAAACGGGTAGATCGTAACAATAGGCAGAATGCTGACCACAATGGATACATAACGAACCTGAAGGGAGGAGACCGCCAGCGCACCAGATGTCATCGTACCGCCCATCTTCTGCATCACTTCCGGCGAAGCCATGATCAGCACCCTTCGCAGGAACATCTGTAAGGGCTGCATATCCTGTTTGCCCAGATATAATAGGGCCGTGAAAAAGTTGTTCCAGTGGAATACCGCATAGTACAGCGTAAGCACAGCCAGTGTTGGCTTGATGATCGGAACCGCCAGACGATACAGCATTGTCATCTCATTGGCCCCGTCTATACTGGCACTTTCAAAAATCTCATTCGGAATGCCTTCAAAGGCCGAGCGGCAGATCATGACGTTAAACGTAATCACCAGCACAGGCAGCACCATGACCCAGCGGGTATTGTACAGCCCAAGCGAGGTAATCAGCATGTAGACCGGAATGAGTCCACCCGAGAAATACATGGTGAAAGCGATGAAAAAGTTCAGCTTGCGACGCAAGAAAAACTGCTGTCTGGATAACGGAAACGCGGCAAGACATGTTGCCACAATATTCAACAGTGTACCTACAACGGTGTACCAGAGGGTGTTGTAGAACGATACCCATAACTCCTTGTATTGCAGTACCATTTGGTAACCTGACAGGGTAAAGCCGACGGGCCACAATACAACTTTTTGTTTGTCGATGGCATCCACCGAGCTGAATGAAATGCTGATGACGTACAGAAAGGGATACAACGTGACAACAACCGCCAGTATGGTCAGCAGGTAGACACATCCGTAGAACAAACGGTCACTTTTCGATTTTTGCATACAGGTCTCCTTTGGTCCGGGTTATAGTCTTACCAGAGTGACATCTTGGTCAGGCGGCGGGTCATGGAATTGGCAGCAAACACAAGCACAAAAGTGATAATGGAATTAAACAGGCCGACCGCTGTGGCGAAGCCGTAATTCTGGCCCTCAATCCCCATCCGGTATACATAGGTGGACAGGACATCAGCCGTTTCGTAGGTGGCTCCGTTGTAGAGCAGATATACTTTCTCGAAGCCTACGCTCATAATGCCGCCAAGCGACAGAAGCAGAAGAATGACAATGGTTGGTTTGATACTGGGAAGGGTCAGGTGCCATAGCTCCTGGAATTTGTTGACGCCGTCGATTTTGCCGGAATCGTACATTTCGGGATCAATGCCCATAATGGCTGCAATGTAGATGATGGAGCTGAAGCCAAAGCTCTGCCAGATGTCGGAACTTGTGAAGATGGTGCGGAACCAGCTGGCATCCATCATGAAGTTCACTTTTTCCATGCCCAGACTCGCGATGAGGGTGTTCACGATACCGTCTGTTGGTGAAAGGAAGTTAATAATCATACCGGCTACAACAACAGTGGAGATGAAGTGAGGAAGGTACGTAACCGTCTGGGCAAATCGCTTGAATGTCCGGTTCTTGATCTCTACAATGCAGACAGCGAATAAAATCGGAATGGAGAAGCCGAACAGGAGTGGCAGAAATGCAAGCAAGAATGTGTTGCGCAGCAGCCGCCAGAAGTAAATGGAATTCACGAACTGTTCGAACCAGCGCAGTCCCACCCACTCCCCGCTGAGCATGCCCTGCCCCGGCAAGAAATTACGAAATGCCAATAGCACGCCAGGCATCGGAAGGTACATGAAGATGAGGTAATACAGAAAAATAGGCGAAAACATCAGTAGCAAATATTTATCCCGTCTGATCAGGCTGAACAGGGTGGACATGCGTTTTTTCAACGTGAAACACTCCCCTTCGCTACATAATTACAACGTTTGAATTTTTAAATAAAAAAGAATTGTCATTTCACTGATGTATTTATTATTATTTCATTCACATTTTGTAACAACCTATATTATTCTGCATAATAACAAGATATTAGCTTGGATTGGTCCTCCTCACACCGTATTTCTTTCTTTTTAAGACTTGCCATAAACATAATTACAACGTTGTAATTTTAATCTAAATGTATACGCTTACATAAACTTTTTCCCATCTTAGCAAAGTCTCCATCGTTTGGCAACAACAAAAATCAGTGTCATGCTGTAACGTACTAAATACAGTCTCGCATACGCGAGACTGCCCATTAAAATCTACACCTGATTCCGATATTGCATCGGTGTCATAACATACACTCGCTGAAAGGCTCTATATAACTGGCTGACGCTGGAGAATCCCAGATCATAACTGATGGTGGTTACCGAATCCGTCGTATGGCGGAGCCTCCTGGACGCTTCTTCTACGCGCAAATTCAGCAGATATTGATACGGTGTTGTTCCCGTAAGAGCCTTGAAAGAACGCATAAAATGATGCCGACTCTGATGCGCAACCATCGCCATCGAATCAATATCCATTGGACCTGTATAGGCACTGTGAATGTACTCCAGCACCCGGCGGAGATGAGGGTCCATACATGTAGGATTATCTACAATCGCTTTTCCATTTTCCTGCCCCATCAACATGCGCCTTAGATACATCTCGACCGCCAGTTCTGTTTCCTGTACTTGGAGCGAATCCGGCATGTCATCTACCAAAATGGAGTTCCAACCTCGGAACAGACTACTGATCTCCGTTGGATCAAAAGTATGGGTGGGTCGAAACTCAGCTTGTCCGCTACTAATCTCCCCACTCGCGTAACTGCCTAATGGCGGTTTACGGAACTTGATCACGATGACAGCCGAATCCGAACCTATTTCAAAATAATGCTCAGTCTGAGGATGGGCAATAATCCCCATGCCTGCTTTCAGAGGATAATCATACCGTTCCTGCACCAGATAACATTTACCTCTGACCGGCAACGTTAGCTGATACCAGTCATCATGCACATGCGGTTCATTCGCGAACCCTCCGGTAGCTTTCCATAATTCCAACCCATTTAACGTCATGTTTAATTCCATCGTTTCCTCACCTGCTGACATTATAGCAAATCGTGCTCACTTTCCAAGCACTTTTCACAAAGACATGATCTGCCCCCATCTTTTATCATAGAAAAAAATAATTCGAGGTGATCTCCCATGGCTCAGGCCACTTTAAGCAAAATGCAAATCAACTCCTCCGCCAATTGGGCACTCGCCGGAGTCAGCTTCGCCCATCTGCTGAATGATGCGATGCAGACCGTGGTTCCGTCTGCTTTCCCGTTATTCCAGCAGACCATGCAGCTCAGTTTCGCCCAGATGGGCTGGATTGCCTTCACCCTGAATATTACCGCATCCGTCCTTCAGCCCCTGGTCGGTTATATGTCAGATCGCAAACCCATGCCGATTCTGCTTCCCGGAGGCATGTTATTCTCCCTGATCGGTGTGCTCGGCTTAGCCTTGTCTTCCGAGTTATGGATGCTGCTTGTGTCTGCAGCACTGATTGGCATAGGCTCATCCATCCTACACCCCGAGTCCTCACGCGTGGCTCATATGGCAGCAGGCCGTGGACGTGGAATGGCGCAATCCATCTTCCAGGTGGGAGGCAACACGGGACAGGCTATTGCTCCATTACTGGTCGCCTTCATCCTGCTGCCGCATGGGCAGCGTAGTTTTCTATGGCTGATGGGCTTTGCCCTGATCGGCATCTTCATTCAATCTATTGTCAGTCGTTGGTACAGAGACAAGCTTGCCGAGACTCGCATTCGTCAGCAACAACCTTTAAAATCAAGCGGCGCAGAACCAATAGCTCGACCTATGAGCAGGGGATTCATCGCTTTTACAATGGGAATTCTCATCCTGCTGTTATTCTCCAAATTCGTATATATTGCTGGCATGACCGGATATTACGCCTTCTATTACGCGGATGCATATGACTTGCCTCTCTCCCAGGCACAGATCTGTCTGTTTATCCTGCAATTTGCAGGTATGGTCGGAACCTTACTCGGCGGCCCACTCGCTGATCGTTATGGGCGTAAACCGATGATCTGGTTCTCCATTGCAGGCACTGCACCGTTTTCGCTCTTGTTGCCCTATGCAGGACCTGTCTTGTCCATGGTATTGTGCGGAATGATTGGACTAATCCTGATGTCCGGCTTCAGCGTCATCATTGTTTATGCACAGGAGCTGCTTCCTCGTCATATTGGAACGGTATCCGGGTTATTTTTTGGCCTGTCATTCGGAATGGCTGGACTTGGCTCGGTTGTGCTGGGTTCCTTAATTGACGTGACCAGCATTTCGTTTGTTATCAAGTTATGTTCGTTTCTGCCACTGCTTGGTGTGTGTGCTGTATTTCTGCGCAAGGACCAACCAAGAACAGCATGATAACCGTTGAAACCTTTTTCGTTTTGTGACTACAATACACCTAGGAGAATTGAGGATAACAGAAGGAAGGAATAACGCATGATTATTGATGTACAGCATGTCACTTGGAAAAGGGGACCTCTTACCCTGCTGAACGATGTAAGCTGGCAGGTTAATGACGGTGAACACTGGGCGTTGCTTGGCCTGAATGGCTCTGGCAAAACAACACTCCTGAACATGATCACCGGGTATCTCTGGCCAACTGAAGGCAAGATATCCGTGCTGGGCCATGAATATGGCGATGTGGATCTGAGGCAGCTCCGCAAATCCATCGGCTGGGTCAGTTCGTCTCTGCAAGAGAAATTGTACGGCACGGATCGCACACAATATGTCGTAATCAGCGGCAAACATGCCACCATTGGCTTGTATGACAAGCTATCGGATGATGATCTGGATGAGGCACAGGGATTGATGCAAACGCTGGGCTGTCAGCACCTGTGGGATCGCGAATATCGTACCTGTTCTCAAGGTGAGAAACAGAAACTTCTTATTGCCCGAGCACTCATGGCCAATCCGCGCGTACTCATTCTGGACGAGCCTTGCAATGGACTGGATCTGTTCTCAAGAGAGCGATTGCTGGACAGCATTCGTGAACTATCACAGCGTCCAGATACCCCTTCACTCATCTATGTCACCCATCATACCGAAGAAATATTGCCCGTGTTTAGTCACAGTCTCTTGCTTCGTAGGGGTGAAATCGTGAATAGCGGACTAACGAGCGAGCTGATGAACACCGAAGTGCTGAGCAACTTCTTCGAGGCACCTGTGGAAGTTGATCGGCACGGGGAACGTGTGTATGTTAGAGCTGCGGCGGATTCATAATTACGTGGTTATACACAGCACACGCAGCATAGGTGCAGTAACTTAACAGTAAAAGCCCAATATCTTATCCACATGTGGATAGATTTTGGGCTTTTTAATGCTATATCTAGTGTTATCCACCGTTTTCTGTGTAGAACTTTCTACTTTTTGAGTATAACTCAGCTATTCCATCTGTTTCTTCTCCGCAATCTATTTCCGGGCAGCCAGGAACAGAAACAATGGAATGCGCTGCCTGCGCAGATAGGTTTCCTCGTTTACAAAATAAGCACGTTGTGGTGCTGACTCGCGCAAATGTTCTACACGGAACCCTGCCCGCTGCAATGCCATAAAGTAGGATTCAATGGAACGATGCATCTTTTTTACAGAACCGCCCAGCCACTGTTGCTCACGAAATCCTTCCACAAAATACTGATCAACTACCCAGTCCGTTCGTGTCCCGGAAGGTTGCAGTGTGGACGTGATCACAGGATGTTCTACCGAGAACACAAATGTCCCGTTCTCTTTCAACGTATTGTATATGTTCCGGAACAGGCTCTCCACATCCTCAATATAGTGAACAGCCAGTCTCGATATCACCAGATCGTACACTTCGGCCGGGTATGTCCAATCTTCCATGAACGCTTGCTCAATCCGGGCATTCCATCCTTTTACGGATTCGTTAGCTGCCTGAATCATATTCACCGAACCCTCAATTCCCGTATACGTCGCACCTTCGCGCTCCCTGCTCAGCAATTCTGCGGCGAACCTTGCATCTCCACAACCGAGGTCCAGTATATTCTTGCCAGAAACATCTCCGATCAACTCCAGCATCACCGGCTTCTCCAGTGTATCATTGGCGTTCTCCTGCCACTTGCGACGTTCCATATACTTCTCAAAGTTCGCCTGATCATCGTAAAAATCCGATCCTCTGTCCTTCATTCGGTGACCCTCCATTTCGGATAAGCATGATCCTCTTTACAGCCTGTATGAGTATACAGAATATGGATGTGCGTGGCTATAACAAAAAAAGCTGTTGTCTGGAGTTATCCAGCAAACAGCCTTGCTGCCTTACACTTCTACAATTTTCGCCGCTTAGCCAAAACGTTCTGTTTTGTACCATTTGCTCTCGCGTTTCCGAATCTTGTCCATAATCAAGGAGTAGAATGCCTTGATCGAGATCAGGATGAACAGCTGTGCATACGTGAAGTAGGACACGCAGGCATAGATGAAATTACGAGTATTGCTCTGTCCAATATCTGCGGCAAGTGCCAGATTGATCTGTAACACGTAAATAAAGTACATGAGTGCCCAACCAATGACAAGGAAGACATACGCATCGCCGGCAAACTGGAACGGTGAACTTACCTCTGGTTTAAATATAGCAATGACCTGATAGACCAGATTCACGAGAAATATAATATCCGATACAATAATCGCAAGCATAAACCAGAAATAACTGACGGCATAATAGATAACCAACAACTTATTACGCCAACTGGAGCGGTTAAACAGGTTATGGATATTATCCAGTACCACCTGGTAGTTCCCCTTGGCCCATCGTTCGCGCTGCTTCATGTATACACTAAGCTGTTCCGGCTCCTGCTGATAGGCTTCCGCTTGCGGCGCCAGTGCCACAAACTGTCCGCGATTCAAAATCTCGAATGATAGTGCCGTATCTTCTGTGATGGCTGTCACATCCCAGCCGCCAATTTCCCGAATCAACTCGGTTTTGATAATGTAATTCGTTCCCGGAATGGAACCCAGCTGGAACAATTCCCACAGGCCCGTGTGATACACACGTTGCGAAGTAATAATCTCCAGATTGATGCATTTGGAGAGGAAATTCTGCCCTCTGTTGCGTGCTTTGTTTCTGCCAAAAACCACGCCATATTGTTCAGGGTTCTCAAGCGATTTTTGGGTCAAAAACATTAATGAATTCCGTTCAGGTGCGGCATCTGCATCAAAGATACAGATCCAATCACCCGTGGCAATTTCCAATCCGTCATTTAAAGCCCCGGACTTGCCACCTGTTCCTTTACGCTCCATTACTGTCACATTGCGATGCATATAACTAGTCTGACTGAGAAATGATCTCAGCTTCTCTGCGGTATCATCTGTACAGTTATCCGCTATAACGATGACCTGTACCTTGTCCTCCGGATAATTCAACCGCAGGATGTGCTCTACCGTCGCAACAATGACCAGACCCTCGTTGTGCGCAGGAACCATGACCGTAACGGTTGGATAATGGTCCATATCTTCAGGGATCTGAATCCCTTTTTTGTCCTGTTTATTAATAAAGCGAATTGCACCTGCCATAATAACAATCGACTCGAATACGGCAATCCAGATACTGAATATGGATAATATTAATATAAAATCAGCCACTTACCTTCCTCCGATCATACTTGCGAATAACTCTCGATCGAAAGCGAAGGGTTGCAATCGTTAACCAAATCGTAAATACCGCAAATATACCACTGACGGCGATACAGATCGGGATGAACCAGGACATATAGTCCACTGTGTATTCTCCTTCCCTTTATATATACTCTCCGATAAGATCGGTCTCCGTGTTTCGTTCTAGAGCTGCAATCACCGCATCAATGTCATCGTATTTGCTGAATTGCTCCTTCTGAAATACCAGAGCACCGGAGCGTATCACTGTTTGCAGCTCATTTCCCTTTTTATCAATAATTTGAAGATCCATGATGGCTTTTTTGATCCGCTGTGTCAGAAGTGGAAGATATTCCACATTCACCATTGGACATATGATGACAAAACGCCCACGATCCACGAAAAATTTGTAATCCTCATACCGAATCTGCTTCTGGATCGTACCCGAGATTTCAAGCAGAAACTGTGCATACCGGACTGAACCGAGAGATTCCATCACCAATGGCAAGAATTCAATCTTGAACATGGCAATGCTGAATCCATACTTTTCGGAGTATCGACGCGCAAGGTTACTATGTTTGATTAACGTATCTGCCAGAGCTCCTTTATTCCCAAGCGAGGTATCCAGATCGATTTCAGGGTTACGATCCTGCATATCCTGGAGACGCTCCACTACACGCGCACTGCGCAGCAGACTTGCCTTGATGAACGCAGCCACGGCAACGTTGGCCGGGATGAGCAACCACCAAGAGAATACAAGCACATTTGCATCAGCGTAAGTAACAAGCCACACAAAATATGAGACCAGATATACAAACCCCGCCACGACGGATACGCCAACAGGCAGAAAAAGACCAAAAACCAAGGCACCCAGCGACACCATACTAAAAATCATATCCCCTGTAGTGTAGCTCTGATCCATGTACACTTTAAGATAAATCATCAGTTGCTGCATGAGGGCTAGTCCAATTAAAAGGGCATATCCCCACGCAATACGACGGGTAGGTGCTTTATTCCTCATAGTTCCTTCTCTCCGTTGAAGTTTTAGAACTCTCGTTCAAACGCACTTCTCTTAAATTGCAACAATTTATGACATGATTAGACAAAACTATGCTAACACATTGAAGAATTTATTAAATGACAAAATCATTACTTTTTAATGCTTTTCTGTAAATTAATTTCTCCCAACAAAGGAAACAGATTATCAAACAGATGTGTGTTGCCGTCAAATACATATCCACCTGAATAACGAGAGTCCTGACTACGCAATGTAATCATATGGTTATACAGCTGTTTGGCCCACTTTGGATCACCTGAACGTACAGCCAGTAAGATGGCCAGGCCGTATACCGATGAAGATTCATACGAGACGGCAGGTGTGTGTGATTTTCGCTTATACTGTCCGGGCAGCTGATGCCGGGTGCTGAACTCCTTTTTCAAAAAAGAAATGAGCTTGTCCGGTTTGCGGTCGGTCACCGTTAGATGATTCGCCACGATTAACTGGTCGATCAGATTCACCGTATCATCATAAGTATATTCTTTACGGACCACATCGTAGGTCTTCGGATAGAACAATTCATCCTCAGGCATCTTCATCAGTATTGCTTCGTATTTCGCGTAGGTTCCGGGCTCCACCACTTGATGTTTTTCCATCGTCTGAAGAGACGGGAGATCAACATAAACCAGGCTTAACGTATCTGTGGAATGACCACTTGCAAAATCGTGGAAATCCACCAAATATCCTCGCTGCTGAGCCGACTGTGTTAAGGCACGGGAAATGGCGGCTGCGGTCGTAAGCTTCGTCTCTCTCCCTTGCTCCCACTGATCTGCAGCCTGCAATAGGGCACCAATGATACGAAGATCATCGCCAAGTGCATTGGTCGTTACATGGGATTCACCTTTGGCATCCAGCTTCCAGGCTATATAAGGATCTGGCGGCGTGAGAAAATAGGTCTTCAATTGCTCGTAGCTCTGCTCAAACAATACCTGATTATCACTATCTACGGCATACTGCATCCACAAGCCAAGGGACTCGGACAATGCCTCTCTGCCTGCAACAGTATCTGCCTTCTCTGATGTTGCATCCTGCAAATACGTTGCCAGCGTACCGTTCGGGTTGGTCATATGATCTTCAATAAAAGAAACTGTCGGGGATACTCCATTCATCAGGAAGCGCTCCCTTAGTAACAATATGCTTGCCACTGTAACAGTAATCAGCAGCAACACCAGCCATGTTCGTTTTTTTCGGAATATCATCCTAACGCCATTCCTCCTGCTTGTGTACGACAAAGAAACAACAACGCCCCTGGTTGAGGATTTCAACCTATCTAAAGTGTGCACTTATTCTTCACTATCCATGTACGATCTTCGTCCACCCTTTTTGACAAATTTCCAGTCCACTTCAATATTATGACGCATCCGTCTAAGAAGATGGATGGCTGTCTCGATCTCTTTCTCGGTCAGACCATCCAGAGTCACCTGATCCGAATGTACGCCCTCTTTACGAATGAATTCCCATGCTTCAAGCCCAGCTTCGGTTGGAAACAACACTTTATTCTTTTTATTACCCATTGCCGGCTGTTTAATAATGAATCCATCGGATTCGAGTTTGCTAATGGCTCTGGCCGCCGTTGTACGATCCACTTTGATCAGTTCAGCAAGCTGATTCGGAATGATGCCCGGATTCTCACAGATTCGATACAGATAAAGATATTGTCCACGGGACAGGTTCAGATGCTGAAACTCGACATTACTGATTGAATCCAGACAGCGGGCAATCATACCAATTTCACGCAGCACTTCTTTTTTCTCAGTCAACACGTTCACGCCCCTATAAAATTGTTGCATTCGCAACATAAATGATGGTATAACTACAGTTGAAATTGATTTCAATTTTAAACATATATCTCAAACCGTATACATGGAACGAAAATCGTTCCACATTCCTGTTATGTACCAGTTTATCACGTCAGGATAACATTACGATCACCCAAAGGAGAAACATTCATGAATACAAGGATTGTTGAAGTTAATAATCAGGAATTGCTCGATGCCTGCTTCGCCATCCGTACCGCTATTTTCGTCGAAGAACAAGGCGTGCCCGCAACGGATGAATTCGATGCTTATGATACATTAGACGCGGAGGCGCGCCACATTCTGCTCTACGTGGACGGTGTGCCTGCTGCTTCCTCCAGACTGCGCATTGTGGAACAGGTCGCCAAATTGGAACGGATCTGTGTCATGTTTGATTACCGCAAACACGGCCTGGGCCGCGTGCTGATCGACAAGCTGGAGCAGATGGCTGTTGCTGATGGTCTTGAGAAAGCAAAGCTGCACGCACAGGTACAAGCTTCCGGTTTCTACGAACGTCTCGGATATGCACCAGCGTCGGAAGTATTTATGGAAGACGGCATTCCCCATCTGCTAATGACCAAAAAACTTAAATAATGACGCTCCAAAAAACGCCTCCGTCATCACTTCTCAGTGATATACAGAGGCGTTTTGCATTCAGGCAACACATTCATTAGTGAATCAACAACGATAAATGGCACGTACAAAGTAAAGGCACTAATTATAACAACCAAGTATCCTAACTTCCTTGCCAGATCCGCATTGTTTCTTATCCCAGTGCCAGACGGCCTGGCTCGGATTCGGCAGCGCTGTTCTTCATTTGTTTACTGCGCAACTGTCCGCAAGCAGCATCGATATCGGTACCATGTTCCATACGTACAGTGGAGTTGATGTTGTTCTTTTTGAGCGTATCATAGAAGCCCAGAATTGATTCTTCTGTACTCCGTTGATACTGACTGTGCTCATCCACCGGGTTGTATGGGATCAGATTCACACTGACCATACTTCTGCGACTGGACAACAGTTCAGCGAGCTCCGCGGCATGCTCACGTTGATCGTTAACATCACGTAGCAAGATGTACTCAAACATGATGCGTTTGTTGGTTTTAGCCAGATAATAATCCACCGCATCCATCAATTGCTCAATCGGGAAAGCCCGGTTGATCTTCATGATGTGTGTACGCAGTTCATTATTAGGTGCATGCAGAGAGATCGCCAGGTTGACCTGCAGACTGCTGTCTGCAAATTCCTTGATTTTGTCCGGAAGGCCGCTCGTGGATACAGTAATCCGTTTGGCGGCAAGTGCCAGCCCTTTGCGATCCTTGATGACTTCGATGAAATCACTCATGTGCTGGAAGTTATCGAATGGTTCACCAATACCCATCACTACCACGTTGGTTACCCGCTCGTCTTGACCCGCTGCATCCAGATGTCGCTGCACATGCATAATCTGCTCCACAATCTCTCCAGCTGTCAGGTCACGGCTCTTCTTGATCAGACCGCTCGCACAGAAGCTACAGCCAATATTACAGCCCACTTGTGTGGTCACACAGACAGTAAGTCCGTATTTTTGCCGCATCAATACCGTCTCAATCAGGTTGCCGTCCTGCATCCGAAGCAGAAATTTCACGGTACCATCTGCCGATTCCTGCTTCACATGTTCGCTCAGCGAGTTCATTGTGAAATGCTCAGAGAGAACGTCCAGACATTCCTGACGGACATCGGACATCGCGGGAAAATCGTGTACACGCTCTTGATATAACCATTCCCAGATCCGGGATGCACGGGATTTTTTCTGCCCATGCTCCGGTAGCCAGGAACGTAATTGCTCTAATGTTAATCCATATATGGATGATTTGTTCATTGTATAATCCTCTTTTCGCAAGAAAGCATATGGCTTATCGGTCCTACCCAAAAAACCTCTACTCCGTATTGTCCCAAAATTGACGAGGGAAAACAAGGGCTTTTGCATTTCTTCCAAGAGGTTTTATCCATGTTAAATCTGCACAATAGACCATATTTCACCCTATCGGGCCTTCACCATTAGAAGTGAATGATGCCGGATGTGTGCAGTAGAACCAGCAGAACCAGGATCGGAGCTACATAACGCAGCATGAACAGCCACACCCGGAACCATCCGGAACGCAGGCCGGAAGCTTCAGCAGCCGTTTTCCAGAAGTATCCGGCAAAAATCGTCACAAGCAGTCCACCTACAGGCAGCAGGATGTTAGATGCTACAAAGTCCATCCAGTCGAACACACTCTTCGATCCAATCGTCCATTCAGGCAGCAAGCCAATCGACAATACCGAAGGGAGTCCCACGATGAAGACCGCTAGTGAAATAACCCATACCGCACGACTGCGGCTCCAGGACAAACGTTCCATGAAATATTTCACCGGAACTTCCAGCAAGGATACTGCTGACGTCAAAGCCGCAATAGCCAGCAGTATGAAGAACAATCCGCCAAACAGGAATCCAAGAGGCATAGCTGAGAAGGCTGCCGGAAGAGCCACAAAGATCAGTGACGGTCCTTGGTCCGGTGCAATACCAAACGAGAATGTTGTTGGGAAGATGATCAGACCCGCAATGAATGCATAGATCAGGTCACCTGCACCAACGGCGACGGTTGCCGCACCGAGAGATTGATTTTTATCCACATACGAACCGTAGGTTACCAGAATACCCATCCCGAGTGACAGGGAGAAGAAGGCATGTCCAAGCGCTACCAGTGCGGATTCTGTTGTAAGCTGCGAGAAGTCCGGATTCAGGAAGAAGGATACCCCAGCACCTGCACCCGGCAATGTAACTGCACGAATCATCAGGATAATAAGCAGTACAAGCATAGCTGGAATCAGAACTTTGTTGAATTTCTCGATTCCGTTGGATACCCCTTTGGCTACAATCCAGCCTGTAATTAGGACCGCGACCAGTTGCCATACAATCGGCATATAGCCACCTATAAAGGAGTCGAACTGACCGGCATAATCCGGATTGTCAAACAACGTGCCGCTGAAAGACGTAATCGCATATTGCAATGTCCAGCCAGCAATAATGACATAAAAGGACAGGATGATAAATGGCGTTAATACTTGCAGCAATCCGGCTGCGAGCCAACCTTTATGTCCACCTGCTTTGATAAAAGCAGTAGCTGCACTACCTCTGCCACTGCGACCAATCGCAAGTTCAGCCAGGAGCACTGGCAGACCGATGAGTAACAAACAGACGATGAAGAGCAGGAAAAACGCTGCTCCTCCGTTCTCACCCGTAATGTACGGGAATTTCCACATGTTGCCCAGACCAACCGAACTACCAATGGCTGCAAGGATAAATCCAGCTTGGGAGAAGCGTTCTCCTTTGCCAGCGTTGTCTTGATTTAGATTAGGCTTACTAAAATTCATCGTATCTACTCCATCACTTTAAAGTTTTCCCGTAATTATATACTACTCACCTTGTCAGGTCATTCGAAATTCGAAATTTGTCGAAATGTTATTTTTTTACATAAAAAACATACGGAAATCTTCATCTCATAAGTTCCTTAAACACAGTATGTGATAAAGTCCGTTAGTCCAACCGTATGAAGTTTCAACAAATCCTTATTCCCAACCGTTCAAAGCCCAATAGAATTAAAAAGAGGTGTCCCCTCAGCCACTTGGATGACTGGGAGCACCTCTCTTTTTAAATTACACTTTAATTTGAAGTAACTCGTACTTGATAACGCCCATCGGAGCATTGACATGAATGACACTGCCCACTTCTTTGCCCATTATCTCTTTGCCCAGCGGGCTCTCGTACGAAATTTTATTATTCGCAACATCCGCCTCGGCAGGGCCAACCACTTTATATTCAATCTTCTCGGCGAACTCAATGTCATTAAGCAACACCGTCGATCCAATGCTCACTTTGTTGGAGTCTATATTGTCTGAAGAGATGACTCTTGCTTTTGTCAGCATCTTCTCCAAGATCAAAATTCGGGTCTCCATAAAGGCCTGATCATCTTTGGCTGAATGATACTCACTATTTTCCTTCAGGTCACCGTAACTGATCGCGAGTTTCAGACGAGCTGCCAATTCCTTACGCTTCACCGTCTTCAAATCCTTCAGTTCGTCCTCCAGCTTTTCCAAGCCTTCCTGTGTCAAAATCACTTCATCATTAGCCATTTTTCCATCTCCTAATCCTGCTATCTATCTATATTCTAACCTATATCCACTCCAAAGGGTTAGCATACCCCGGAAAAAGAAATAGCCCAACCATATATTGTATTTCAATGAAATCAGAACCATGTCCATCTCTTGAGATGAATTTCAAGGCTTTGTTCAATAATTGTACCGTTACAATTGGCTCAATTGATTATGTTGTTTTCATCCGTTCACTTTTACAATGAACTCAGGGCAGCAGAAGTTTATAAAGATTTGGGCTGCAGCCCACTATATGACGTGAGGTGATCTGTATGAATGAACTATTGAATACAGCTGAAATACAGGCCTATCTGAAACGGATCGGCATAGATGATATAAAGGAACCTACACTGGAATTCTTATTTGAACTCCAGCGAGCACATGTACAATATTTATCTTGGCAAACGGTCGATATTTTTGCAGGTCGTCCTGCGGGAATCAGTCTTCCAGATTCAACTCAGCTTATATTACAGGGACGCAGCGGCTACTGCTTTCATCTAAATGGTGCATTTAGTGTTCTTCTCCGATCACTGGGTTATACGGTTGATTGGCATCGCGGTGGAGTACAGCCTCATGGGGAACAACCCCGTGTGAACTCATTCCATCTCGGTCTTTCTGTGCTTCTGCCGGATGCTGACCCGACAGTTGAACGCTGGATTGTAGATGTAGGTCTCGGCGGAATGCCCTTTGAACCTCTGCCACTTCGTTATGGAGCCTATGGTTCAGCTCCGTTCACGTACCAATTGATGCCATCATCTGTTGTGGCGGGGGGATGGCGGCTTGAGTACGAGCCGAATGGGCCAAGTGAAGGTGTGGACTATGCTCCTGAAGCAATTACCAGCCTAGAAGAGTTCATTCCCAAACATGAATTCTACAGTCGGGCGGCCGAATCACCTTGGCATAACGCATTTTTGCTTCGTCAGCGAGATGAGATCCGCAGTCATGAACTACGTGGATGTATGCTTCGAACACATGATATCGAAGGAATCCGGAAAACGGAGATCCAGAGTTATACCGAATGGCGTAACGTATTAACTGAAATATTCCATGAACCATTGGTGAACTACAGCGAACTGGAATGCCAGGACATGTGGGAACGAGTTCAGGCTGCGCATACGGAATGGAAACGAGTACAGGAAGCATGAAGAGGAAGATGCAGAATCTGAGGCCTTAACATGAAAAGCGACACAACCGGCTTGCTTATTAGGGGCATCCGTATAGTGATGATTTGGGAGGAAGAGTTGAGGGTCCGTTCCATATAAAGGAAAGTTATTGATCCACGCCGAATACGTACTCAGGTGATAAATGATGATAACTATTTGTGTGCTCCAAGTTCCAGAAGTATTGCCCGAGGCGAACTGGAACCAATTGCTGTCGCAAGTTTCTGGCGAGCGACGTGCCCAGGCTTCGCGTTTTTTGCGTCAGGCTGACGCGTATCGCTCCGTGCTGGGAGAGATATTGACTCGTGTGACTTTGAGCAAGTTGACTGGACTGAGACATGCTGAGCTTTCTTTTACCCATAACTCCTATGGCAAACCTTCGCTCATTCACCATTCGGATGTACCATTCAACGTCTCCCATTCTGGTGATTGGATTGCGCTAATCTCTGGCGGTACAGATGAACTGGGCGTAGATGTGGAAAAAATAGCTCCAATTGACATGCAGATTGCTGAGCGTTTCTTCTCTCCTAAGGAGAGCCAGTTCTTGGCTGCCGAGCCTGACGACCGGCGGCTGGAGACCTTCTACCGTCTATGGACGCTGAAGGAAAGTTATATCAAGGCAGTCGGTATGGGCTTGTCCATACCGCTGGACTCCTTCGCCATCCTACCTAATGAACGGAAGGAATGGCATTGCAAACAGGCCGGGACATATCTCTTTCTCAGTCAGCGACTGGATGATGGACATATGCTTGCGGCATGTTCTGCTGGGGGAGAGCTGCCGAGCAAGACGGAGATTGTAACCTTGGAGGATCTGTATAAAGAGTTAGTATAGAGTGGTGCTGGGCCTCAACGAGTTTGGATCAGCTGAGTTTTGTAAGAGGTTAACATCGAACATGCCCTGGCTAATGTTAATCAAAAAAGCTAACGACGTGAGTATCACGCGTTAGCTTTTTAGCTTTAAATCCACACTCCGTTTACGTCTCTGACGTATGGATAGAACTAGTCCCGGCTCCGCAATTTTCCAAGCAGACGGATGATCTCAATGTACAACCATACCAGTGTAACCATCAATCCAAATGCACCGTACCACTCCATGTACTTGGGTGCCCCACGTTCAGCACCACCCTCGATGAAATCGAAATCAAGGACCAGATTGAGGGCAGCCACAATGACGATAACGACCGAAATACCAATGCCGATCAAGCTGTTATCATGCAGATAAGGAATCGAAATTCCGAAGAAACTCAGTACAAAGCTCAGCAGATACATGATCATGATACCGCCGGTTGCAGCCACTACCCCAAGCTTGAAGTTCTCCGTAGCTTTGATCAATCTGGTTTTGTATGCCACCAGCAGAGCGATGAATACAGCCATGGTCAGCAGGGCCGCCTGCAAGGTAATTCCGTTATACAGGGACTCATAGGTTGCAGAGAGTGCTCCAAGGAACAGGCCTTCTGCCACGGCATAGACAGGTACGAGATAAGGTGCCGCTACGGGTTTGAACGAAATCACAAGTGCCAGAATGAAACCAACAATTAATCCGCCATAAGCAAGCGGCATTACTTGTTGTCCGTTAAAGAACATCATCCAGGTTGCAAATGCACTGCCCAGTAGAATCACAAGCGTAATAAACGCTTTGTTCACCGTGCCGTTGATCGTCATGTAATTCTGATACCGATCTTCTCCATATCCTCTGTTTTCAAACGTGCTGTCTTTAAGTGTAGGGTTACCGCTACGACCGATCAACACAATCACCTCTTCATATGTATTTGGTATATCTGTGATACTAAGTTTGGGTTTACTACGTTTCAAATTCTACAAGCTACTCCCTCAAAAAGATCGGGAGGCACCAGAAGGAATCGGATGCAATCCTTCGATTACATCCTTACCTACTGGCGCAACACTTAGGACATATGTCCCAGACATTGCATGTTCATGTGCTTTTTAAGCGTCTTATTTGTACAAGACTTTATCTACATTGTATTTCGCACGCATCGTGTTGATGATATACGTCTCATAAATTTCACGATCTACCGGATCTTCAACCAGGCATACTTCAATCTTAGTTACTTCTTCGCGGTGATTCTTCATTGGTGATACCGTGTCTTCAAAATGCTTTTTGATACGTGGTCTTAATTTACGTGCTTTCCCGACGAATAACAACTCTCCAGCGGCATTGTAAAACATGAAAATCCCGCCTAGTTCCCGGGTAATCAGGTGAAAATCAGTAAATCCATAAATGTGGCTAAGCTGTGGATCAACCTGCTTTGTAATGGTTACATCCGGTGTTGGCACGGTAATATTAATCAATAGGCTCACTTCCTCATTATCTATAGGTTTACATCCTATCACATATTATAAACGGACACCATTTCATTCTATATGAAGTACAATTCACGCAATTTTCGCTATTACGACAAATATTTCAAAAAAAAGGTTAACTTCCCTGATTCAAAGTGGTACTATAGGGGTATGAGGAAGAAATTGGGCACTGAGACATACGTCTTTATATCTACCTCCGTCTATTGTACCCTATGATTGAAACTCTTTTTCATGCTGAATTCTGTTACGTGATCACGACAAGAGTACAGTTAGCAAGAACCCTAGCTTATAGATTGTAGATTCATCATCTAATCGACCCTTGCAGCAAGCAAACCTAGAAAGACCTAGATTCATGATTCACTGTAGATTTTAAGTATCACCTAGAAAGCCTGCAATTATAGTCGTACTGAAGTTAATAGACACACGTAGAAGGTCAGATAGCTATCGATCCTAGAGAGACTAGTCATGCAATACAACTGTAGAAATTATAGCAGCAGTACTATAGAAAATGGATCAAGTTTCACCACCAGGCCCCGGCATACTGCCAGGGCTTTTTTGCGTTTGTGCGAACACCCAACCACACGCTCAGGGAAACAGAGGTATCGTGGTTCTTTCTGCTGGGTTTATAATATGGCAAGATACCAATAGAGGGAGTGATGGGATGTATTCCGATCTGCAACTGACGGAGGACCGCCCTGTATATATACAAGTCAAAGAT
The DNA here is from genome assembly GCF_038002525.1 of Paenibacillus sp. FSL K6-4396. NCBI lineage: Bacteria > Bacillati > Bacillota > Bacilli > Caryophanales > Paenibacillaceae > Paenibacillus > Paenibacillus sp. FSL K6-4396. Next base: position 6,917,791 of record NZ_JBBOCR010000001.1, read on the forward strand.
TATATGAAGCGATTGATGCTCAAAGGCGGCCTGCAAGCCAAACAAAAGCTGCCCTCGACCCGTGAACTCAGTACACTCATGAAGGTTAGTCGCAGCACGGTCCTGCTCGCTTATGCCGAGCTTGAAGATGAAGGTCTGATCTATGCAGTCAAAGGCAAGGGCAATTACGTCAGTGCCTCCATCGAAACACCTGAGGCAGCAGCGAACTGGGAACTGGACTGGACGACAGAGGTAAGCGAGTATGCCATTCAGGCAGAGCAGTACGATCTGATGAAGCATGGCTCCGGTGCAGAGCGCGGTGAGATATCGTTTACCAGCATAGCACCGGATGAAAAGCTGTTTGATCTGCACAACGTAAAGCGGGCTTTTCTGGATCGCATGTCACTTGAAGGCGAAGTACTGTTGAATTACGGATATGCGCAGGGGTACAGACCGCTGATGAACTATTTACTACGTTATATGGAGAACAAAGGTGTCGATCTCCGTGGCAAGGACATCCTGATTACTAACGGATTCACGGAAGGTTTCGATCTGGTGCTTGGAGCGTTGCGCAAAAAAAGCGGAAAAGCGCTCTGTGAGAATCCAACGCACCACACGGCGATTAAAAATCTAAAATTGCACCAGTTTCAACTGACCGGTGTGAATATGGAGCCGGATGGCCTGGACTTGAAACAACTGGAACATGAACTCGAGACAAGTCCATATGATCTGGCGTATCTCGTGCCATCCTATCACAATCCAACCGGGATTGTGACGTCCCCTGCAAAACGGGTAGAGATCATCCGGTTGATGAACAAGTATCAGGTACCCATCATTGAGGATGGATTCAACGAAGAATTACGCTATTCCGGTTCCCACGTATCTCCCCTGATTGCCAGCATGGGCAAAGGCAATGGACTGGTGTATCTGGGCAGCTTCTCCAAAGTCCTGTTCCCAGGCCTGCGGGTAGGTTGGATTATTGCGGATGCGGCGCTGATTGATTATCTGGAGAGTATGAAACGGGCACGCAGCATCCATACCTCCACGCTGGACCAATCGTTATTGTATCAATATCTGAGCAACGGTAATTTCGAGAAATATTTGAAGCGTGCTCGCACAGAGTATAAGCGAAAATATGAATTGGTTGTGCGTTGCCTGAAGCAGCATCTGCCAATGTGCCGGATTTCCGGTGCGGGTGGTCTGCATCTGTTCGTGCAGTTCCCTTCCCAATACAGAACCCGTGATCTGCTGGCGGCCTGTAAAGGAAAAGGTGTAACGTTCACACCAGGGGATACCTTCTATCTGGAACCCGGTCAGGGTGTAAACACGATGCGTCTGGGTTTCTCCAGAGTGAGCGATGAGAATATACGTAAAGGCATTCGCATCATTGGCGAGACAGCAGCTCAAATGAGATAAGGAGGATTTCACATGAAAGTTGGCGTGATTATGGGCGGTACATCTTCAGAGCGGGATATTTCCCTGCTCACCGGACAGGAGATGATTGCAAACCTGAATAGAGACAAATACGAGGTTATACCCATTGAGCTGAATACCAAGCGTGATCTAATCGACAAGTCAGCGGGGATCGATGTGGCACTGCTTGCCCTGCATGGCAAATACGGCGAAGACGGTACTGTCCAGGGCACATTAGAATCTCTGGGTATTCCCTACACAGGCTGTGGTGTGCTGGCAAGCAGTGTATGCATGGATAAAGACATGTCCAAACAGCTCATGCAGCATGCGGGTGTACTTACTGGAGAATGGCTGCGAGTGAGCCATATGGAGGAACTATCCTCTATTGCTGTTCAACAATTAACGTACCCCGTGGTGGTCAAACCCAATTCAGGTGGTTCCAGCATTGGTACCCAAGTGGTTAAGGAGGCATCCACCCTACCCGCCGCTGTAGAGGCTGCCCTCGTCTGGGATGATACGGTGATGATTGAACAGTATATCGAGGGTGAGGAGATCACCTGTGCCATTCTGGATGGTAAGATGCTGCCGGTGATCTCCATCCGTTCAAACGCTGCGTTTTTCGACTATGCTTCCAAATACGATGACCACGGGGCCGATGAGCAGGTTGTACAATTGCCTTTGGACCTTCACAATCGCGTCGAAGCAGCGGCCTTAGCCTGTTATCAGGTGCTCAAATGCAGCGTCTACGCTCGTGTGGATATGATGATTCGGGAAGGCATGCCGTATGTCCTTGAAGTGAACACGCTGCCGGGTCTTACCCGTAACAGTCTGCTGCCCAAAAGTGCAGCAGCTGCAGGCATTTCTTTTGCAGAGCTGCTGGATACCATTATTGAACTTTCATTGAAGGAAAGACCCAAGGAGGATACAACATTATGAGCCTGGATGTGACGATTAGACATAGTTCCACTACCGATCTGCAGGATATGGTCATTCTGATGGACCAACTTGGTTATCCCACCACGTACGCCGAGATGGAAGAGCGCTATACCCATATCTCTGCGGACGCAAACTTTACTACACTGGTTGCTGAAGCACGAGGCCGCGTAGTTGGACTGATCGGATTACAGACGTCTTATCTATATGAAAAGAACGGAAGACACTGCCGTATCTTGGCATTGGTTGTACACGACCAGTTCAGGGGCTCAGGCATCGGCCGTCAGCTCATTCTTGAAGCCGAACAATGGGCAGCCACACATAACGTGGATTCCTTGTCTCTGAACAGTGGCAATCGCCCAGAACGTGAAGCTGCACATGAATTCTATCGCCAGATGGGCTTTATAGCCGGGAGTACCGGGTTTAGCAAAAAGCCACAAATTCTACAGCACACTTAACCTGCGGGATACGTGATACGCCCCCTTGAATATCAAACCAAAAAAAGAACGCCCCAATCCGCACATTGGCGAAAAAGGGCGTTCTTCAGTATATATCTATGCTGCATCGATGTGCTGTTGATGATTATGGGATCAATATTTGGCTGACTGCGCACCATCAATCGGAATAATGGCTCCATTGATGAATGGTGCTTCGCCAGACAGCAAGAAAGCAACGAGGCGCCCTACTTCCTTCGGTTCACCCAAGCGCTTCGCCGGGTTGTCCTTCACGAACTCTTTGGATGCTGACTCCCAGTCATTCGGATTGATCTGTTTGAACGAACCGATGACCATATCTGTCAGAATGGCTCCAGGTGCAATTGCATTAACGCTGATTCCATGCTCGGCGTATTCAATCGCTGCATCTTTGGTCATGCCGGCTACGGCATGTTTGCTCGCTCCGTAGGCAACCAGGTTTGGCACGGCGCGAATCCCACCAACAGAGGATGCGTTCACGATGTAGCCTTCTCCCTGTTTTTTCATCACAGGTAGAACGTGCTTCAACCCAAAAAATACACCCTTCAGGTTGATGTCGATAACTTTATTGAACATCTCCGTCTCGTAGTTCTCGATCAGGTTCTGCTTGCCTTCAATGCCTGCATTGTTGAAAAATGCATCGATACGCCCAAATTCATTGACCGTATCACTAACATACTTCTTTACAGCTTCTTCGTCCGATACGTCACCTTCAATTAGCAGAAATTCGGCATGCTGTACCTCTTCCGAGATCACACGCTTGGTCTCTTCCAGCGCCTTCATGTTCACATCCACCAGGGCAAGCTTAGCCCCTTCACGTGCAACTTCCACAGCAGCTGATCGTCCAAGACCGGAGCCACCGCCTGTAATCAGGACCACTTTACCCGCAAATCGTTCAGTCATAATCTATAGACCTCCCTTTGCTGTTCTGACATCCTCCATACGTAAATACCCATTTCTTTATTTGCTCTAATCTAACGGGGAACAGTTACAGCCATCATCTCAACCAGATTAGTATGCTTCCGTATGTGCCCTGGCATTCCTCTGTCCGGGGACGACATGACAAAGAGGAGCACCTCTAATAGAGGCACTCCCCATGCATTTCATTATTTTAAGTCATAAAAAATTAAGGACGGTCAATGTAAATCCAGCCTGTTTCTTGTTCCTTATCTACAGTAGCTCCAAGGGATTCAGCCACAAAGCGCAGCGGCACATACGTCTTGCCGTCCTTGCCTACATAAGCGGATTCCACCATGGTTACTTCTTTACCAGCAACGGTTGCCTTCTTGGAACCTACGGTCAGGACAATCTCATCACCAGTGATGTCGTCAATGACAACGATTTGGTTCGAGCCTTTGGTCCATTTCACTTCAGCATCCAATTCTTCAGACACGTAGCGAAGCGGAACAAATGTTGTGTTCTTAACGGTGATCGCCCCGGCGTATTCATCATCCGGGAAGAGCACTACACTTTTACTCGTGATTCCAGCTTCATCTTTCAGCAATTGGTATGCCAGTGAATTGGAATCAAAATTGCGCAGCATCTGTCCAGGCGTAATATCATCCTTCATCAGATCCATAACACCGCGGGATACATCCACTTCATCAACTGCAACTGTGCCACCGATATTCCACTGTTCACTGTTTCCACTCACGGTTACAGAGTTCACCGGCAGATCTTCGGAAGCTGGCAGCGCTACTTTCAGTTCAAAGTTTTGCTTGCGAATATCCAGCTTGCTGTCGAGATAAAAATCCATTTTCAGTTTGGTTTCTGTGCCAAATACCGTTTTGAATTCAGGGGTATCATTCAACAGGTTGGTCAGCTCCTGATCATAATTGACCAGCATAGTGTCCAGTCCCACTTTGATCATGGCATACAGTGAGGCCACGGCTTCATCTTTCGATTCAGGAACGATCGAATTCAGCGTGTCGTCTCCCCCACCTTCTACCTCATTCACTGCTTCCAGTACAGGGTAGAACACATCGTACAGATCGCCAATCAGGTCTTTCAGTCCTTGCTCATCCTTCGAAATACTCGTCAGGAACGGTTTAACCATGGCAAGCATCTCTTCACCACTAACTTCCAGATGCAGCTTGGAGAGGCTAAGTGCTTCGCCATTCACGGATTCCTGTACCGGTGTAACGGAGATGTTCTTCGGATTGGACAGATGCTTCAGGACAAAAGAGAACAGTTTCGGGGAAAGTTCCTCGAGTTGTTTCTCCAGAGGCTTCGTATCTACCATTGGAAGCGCCTGTGCATCCTGGAACGTATCCAGAGACATGTACAGCGGTTTCTGGGCTCCGTCCAGATCAATGACCAATTGGGACTCATTCATGGACAGGTGGAAAGGTAACTTCGTTCCCTCCATGCTCAGTGTACCTTTGATCGATGCTGTCTTCGCATCTTTCATTTTGGCTTGATCAATATCCAGGGATATGGAATTAATGAGTTCGATCATTTCAAGGTCTTTTTCTGTAGCAAATTCCTTAGCCGGTTCTATGTTTATATTCATGGATTGTCTGGATTCACCGGACTTGATACTCGCGCCATTGGCCATTGCTTTGCCAACGTCTACTCCACCCACAGCCTGACATCCTGTAAGAACAACCATTAAGAGTACTAGTGGCACTGCCATCCATTGGACTAACTTCCGATTCGTAATATGAACTCCTCCTTAGAAAAATATGGTTCATTTCCATTATGAAGGTATAGGTAATTCTTGTAAACGGATACGCAAAAAAATAAACCAAAAGGCCGGAACATGTCCGACCTCTGGTCTATCTATATTTCAGCATATCGTATGTTTCGATAAAACATCCTGCTTCATTATGCAATGCTGGGAGTTATTCTTGCTCCTGATCTTCTGCGAGTTTCTCATCCGTTTCTTCATCTTCCGCAGTTGCGGGAGTCTCGAATTGATCCGGCTCGTCCTCTTGAATCGCTTTGTTCTCTTCGTTCTGATCCTGTGTCATATCGCATTCCCTCTCTTCTACCGGATTGTCATGTCATCAAGGCCTGAGCCTTGTGTCTATCAATAACCCGAATAGGCACAGTTCAAACCTGCCTCAGTGTCGGCCATAGAATTCCCCTCATAATTTTAGTGCTCATTTAGAAAACATAAAAGATGATCCCGTTCCCACTTGCAGCCGTGGCCTGAAACAAGGCCTGAATATCATCCACGGTCTGAACGATCTCCTGAAATGTCTCTTCCGCGTCCCAATCTTCCATAACTGGATAGACACCTTCAGCGATCATTTGGTCCAGACTATACCGCTCCTTTAATTCTTCCGGTGTGAGCTGCTCCAATGCCATATAGGCTTCCAGCACCTGCTCGTTACTAAGCAAAAATAGATCCATATCCGAATAGTTTCCCACGTATTGCTCACCTGCGAGAGGCACCACATATCCCAGGGGAGGCTCCCCTTCTACCAAGTTACCGTTCAGCGTGAACTGCAGCATCTGCCACGTTTTATCGATATCCAGATCCACTGCACAATCATGCACACTGATCTCACCTGACTTGATGGATTCAACTAGCTCCTTTGTTACCACAAGATATCTGCCGGACATTCCCATACCGCTACCCCTCCTGTGTAATTCCTTCTATTGTTCCCCATTAACCGTGCTTGTTGATTCAGAATCGGGGTAATCCCTATCAAGGAGGGTGTATACATGAAAAAATTTGATTACAGTCTCAATTATGATGAGTTGGATCTGCGCAAACATCCTGAGTTGTACACCGTAGGCCGGGGCGAGCAGGGTGTTCTGATGGTAGAGCCGTACAAAGGCGAGATTCTGCCACACTGGCGATTCAAAACACCCGAGATTGCGACAGAGTCATCGGAGAAGATCTATGAGCTATTTGTGGAGTATAAGAAAAAGGGAGATTTCGTGGGTATGGATATGGCTCGCAAATTTCTCCAGATGGGTTATACACGGGCCAGACGGTATACAAATCACAAAGGAGGACGCAAATACTCGAAGGAGGATGGCTCGATCCTGCCCTATCAGAATGATAAGGTGAAGGCAGAAGCCGCGGCCATATTCAAAGCACAATGGGAGATTGCGAAGACGGATCCAGACTATGTGAAAATGAAGAAGGAGCATCGGGAAAAGTACGAGTCTGATGAGGCGTAGGAACAACGGTGAAAAGATTGACTTATGGAAACATTTGTCTCAGAATCGATCTTATTACTGTACATTTTCAACCATTATATTGGAGAAGAGAGGCGCATCCGATTATGACAGATTCGTTCATCCATTTAAACACAGGCCAGAATATCAGTATCAACGAATCCACCCAACTTCAGGTAACCATTCAATGTACATCATCTCCTTCTCCCTTGGATGTTAGCTGCTTTATGGTGAACGAAGAGGGAAAAGTCCCATCCGACGACTATTTTGTTTTCTATAATCAGAAGGCCGATCCCCATCAAAGTGTGCTTTTGCAACAGGCAGAGGAACTGAAATCCTCTTTTGTACTGGATACAAATCAATTACAGCAGGCCCCTGTGGAAAAATGTGTGTTTACGGCTACTCTGGATGCGGGAGGCACCTTCGCCGATGTTCAGGCATGTCAGGCGATTGTACAAGCGGGTTCCCAGCAGATCACCTATGAGATCACACAGGTCACTGCGGAAACAGCACTTATTCTCATTGAAATCTATAAGTATCGTGACGGGTTCAAAGTTCGTGCGATTGGGCGAGGTTTCTTTGGTGGATTGCAGCCGCTGGCGGAGTCATTCGGTGTTGAAATTGAGAGTAACGACACCTCGGAAGCCGAACAGGTTCTTCTCACCGCACAAGCTGAAGTAGCAGCGACCTCTCCAGAAGTCTTGGCACCTGTTGCTGCACCAAACACGATTCATCCGCCCCTTAACCTGACCAAGATCGATCTCCTCAAGCGTAAAGTAACCCTGTCTCTGCAAAAGAAAAAGATCGAACCTATACAGGCACGTGTTGCCGTTGTATTTGATGCATCAGGCTCCATGTACCATCTGTATCGCAAAGGCATCGTGCAAGAAGCCTTCGAGCGTATCCTGGCGATTGCATCAGCGTTTGATGATAACGGAGAGTTGGACGTCTGGTTCTTCGCCAAAGACTTCTTGCGTGCACCTAGCGTCACCGCCAGGGATTTCGAGAATTATATTGAACGCACATATACGCTGGGAAGCAAAGGCGGTACCAATAACGAACCTCCTGTGATGCAGGATGTCATTCGCAAATACACGATCGAGGAACCCGATGTGAAGATGCCAACGTATATTATCTTTTTTAGCGATGGCGGGGTCAGTCAAAAAGGGAAAATTATGCGGCTTATTACCGAAAGCTCAACCAAAAACCTGTTCTGGCAATTTGTTGGCCTAGGCCAAGCCAATTACGGCATTCTCGAGAAACTCGATGACATGACAGGACGTTTCATCGATAATGCTGACTTTTTTGCTCTCGACGATATCTCCAAGATCAGCGATGAAGAATTGTACGATCGTCTCCTCACTGAATTTCCAGGTTGGATAAAGGAAGCTCGGGCCAAAGGTATTTTGGCCTAAAGCTTTTAATCTATACCCCTAATCAGGCTTGTACTTTTTCTGCTTTACCATCCTTGGAACGTGGACGGAGCATACTTCCTACGATTCGCAACATCAACTTGCGTGACACGAGGCGGGTGAACTGCGCTGTCCAGTAATTACCGGCCCCCGGCACAGCATAAGGTTTGCCTGACTCGAGTGCTCTCATGGCCACCGCCACGACATGCTCAGGTGTATCACGTTTACCCACCGAGGCTTCATCAGCGCCCACCACATCAAAGAACGAAGTCTCGGTTGAGCCTGGGCATAATGCCAAAAACTGAACGCCACGCTTCCTGTTTTCTTCGTATAATGCCTCTGTAAAAGAAAGTACAAATGCCTTCGTCGCTCCATACACAGCCATATACGGATCAGGTTGAAAGGCAGCCGTAGACGATACATTAATGACAGCACCATTTTTCTTTTGTAACATGCCTGGCAAGAAAAGATGCGTCAGGTTTGTCAAGGCGAGCACGTTCAACATAATTTCCTCCTGCTGCCGGGAACCATCCACCTGTTCAAATAATCCATGGGTAGCAAATCCCGCATTGTTGATCAGCATATCGATGTGTATTCCCCGATTCTGACATTCCTCATATACCCTCTGAGGTGCATCGACTTGAGACAAATCCGATACGATTACCTCCGCCCTTACTTGATATGCACGTTCTATACGTTCTGCCAATTGATTCAGTTTGGATTCTGTTCTGGCCACCAGCACAATATTTTTACCCTTGGAAGCCATTTCGAGTGCAAAAACTTCCCCAATACCTGAAGAAGCACCTGTAATAAGTACCCATTGACGCTGTTCCTTTATCATCTCTCATCCATCCTCTACGTATAATTAGAACACTCGTTTTCAATAAGAAACGTTGTTTCTTTATAGAATCATCGTAACCAGAATTCATGACGCTGTCAAATACATTTGTTAAATTTGAATCTAGAACGGGTTCTTACTTATTAAATTCGGATTAAATTGACGTCATCCGGCGTAAAACAGTAGAATGACCATAAAAGGAAACGTAGTTTCTGTTCAACAACAATACGGTTACGAGGATGAAATCAATGAAGGATCTTAATTCAGGTTCCACAGAATCTGCACATACGGTAACAACCTTTCAGGAAGCCAGACTCCAGCACTCGGATAATCTGCGGCAAAATATTGTGCATGCTGCTGCTGCTTTACTGCAAGAGCATGGACCGGAAGCCGTCACGGTACGCCGTGTAGCTGAGCGCATGGAGTGCTCCACCAAAATCATATATAACCTCTTCGGCAAAAAAGAAGGGTTAGCCAAACATCTGTATTTAGAGGGATGCTCCCTCATGGCCCAGCGTTTTGAAGCTATGCCCCGGCAGGCATCGTTCGAACAATATTTCCGTGATCTGGCCTACGTCTACTGGGACTTCGGCATTTCTCAATCCAGCTTCTATCAGCTGATGTTTGGAGGATCTTTTTCCGAGTTCAAACCAGATGGAGAGACCTTACAAGGAACAGCGACTGCACTGAAGCAAGTGTCTGCTTTGGTGGAGATAGCGATTAAACAGGGAATGCTTCAGGTGCAGGATCCCCTGCTTGCGGTACGAATGATCTGGGCCCCCTTACACGGTGTTATTCATCTGTACCTGGGAGGCCATATTGAGAGCGAAGAAGCTGCCAAAACCCTCTATGATCATACGTTGTCTATGGTTATACACTCCCTTGTAAGTGCATCCGCGAATGGATAAGCATTAAATCTGTGCTGTTTTAGATACTTTTAGAAGATAAACGAAAAAGGAGCAGACCCATTGGCGTAATAAGCCTAGGGCATGCTCCTTTATTTGGTTGACTTTATCTAATTCCGTAACAATAACAGTCGATTAACGGGCCTCTTCGTTCTCAGCTTCCCAACGTGCAATTTCCTTACGCACGATTGGAGCAACTTCTTTACCAAGCAGTTCGATCGCTCTCATGACCTCGTTGTGAGGCATGGTTCCGAGTGGGGTGTGTAACATGAAGCGTGTAATCCCGACTTCTTTACGCAGATAAATAATTTTCTGAGCTACAGTATCCACATCACCTACATACAATGCACCTTCCAGACTGCGCGCCGCATCAAATGTCGCACGGCCGTAGTGTCCCCATCCACGTTCACGACCTAGTATGTTCATGACTGCTTGAGCTGGCGGGAAGAATTTCTCCACAGCTTCGTCTGTTGTATCGGCAATAAAGCCGTGAGAGTGAGAAGCAACAGTCAGCTTGGAAGCATCATGTCCCGCATGTGCAGCTGCTTTCTTGTACAGCTCCACCAGTGGTGCGAATTGCACCGGACGACCACCGATAATGGCAAGCACCAGCGGCAAACCGAGCAGCCCTGCACGAACAACCGATTCCTGATTACCGCCACTGCCAATCCATACCGGAAGTTTTTCCTGTACCGGGCGCGGGTAGATGCCCAGATTGTTAAAGGAAGGACGGTGTTTTCCTTCCCAGGTTACTTTTTCAGAATCACGCAGCTTGAGCAGCAAATCCAGTTTCTCGTCAAATAGTTCATCATAATCATTCAAATCATAGCCGAACAACGGGAAGGATTCGATAAATGATCCACGCCCTGCCATAATCTCTGCACGTCCGTTCGAAATGCCATCTAATGTCGCGAAATCTTGATATACCCGTACCGGATCATGCGATGACAGCACCGTTACCGCACTCGTCAAGCGAATATTCTTGGTCTGTGAAGCTGCCGCGGCCAGAATGACAGCTGGTGATGAAGCAGCGTAGTCAGCACGATGATGTTCTCCCACGCCGTATACATCCAGACCCACCTGATCTGCCAAAACAATCTCTTCAACAACATCCCGAATACGCTGCGCATGACTGATAAGTTCTCCTGTTTTTACATCCGGGTTTGTCTCCACAAATGTACTAATTCCGATTTCCATTGTCTGTTCCTCCCTGGTATGAAGCGATCCGTTGTTCATCTAACCTATTGTAAGTAGATCACCTTTTGTTATATATCTTAATATTGAACTATTTTGATGAAAAACACAAGTACCCTCTGTTTCCAGAGGGCACATTTATGTTTATTTCTATAATTATGGCTTATCTATACTTAGTTCCATCAGGTTGGCATTAATTACAACACCGGTCTGTTTCATAAAATTAAATCCCAGAATTCCGTCAATCTCTAAACCATAATCCATATTTCCTATTTCAACTTGAAAATCATTAATCGTTGTTCCATCTACAGTTATAGAATCGAGTGACTTGGTATAAACATACTCTATACCGCCTACACCTCTTATAATATCAACGAGATCATCCTCTTCAGGAACCATTCCTACTTCCCGAACTGCATCTGCATTCAGCAATGTACTAGCTGATCCGGTATCCAAAAGGACTTTTTCTAATTGTAGTACTTCTCCTCTAAATTCAAGTTTTATGCTTATGAAGGGTAGACCATAAATCTCTGAAATTTTCATCGAGGACCTCTCATGCCAACATACCGTTCTCTTGCCACAACTTCTGGACGTGAAGTGTGAAAAAAGCAGTATTCCCGTCTGGGATCTTCTTGATGCAATTCACCATAACGTTTTAGTGCCTTTGTAGAATCATCAAATGAATCAATCACTGCCATCTCTTCAATGTAACGCTGGCCTTCTCTAGAGTACGCCTTGGTTGCCTCAAAAACGACCCATTCATTAGGGAATCGCTCCTGAACTTCCTTCCATTGCATAGTGACACCTCCAGACCATAAGATAGAAATATTATATCATGTGGAAACAGTATTCCACGGGCTGACATTCTAAAATACATAGATTTTTAGAGCATTGCCTGTAAATCTATTATTTCTTCCTCCCGATGTACAGCAAATGAGACGAGATTCCCAATATAGAAGGGTCCTTAGCAGCATTTATCATATATTGCATGAGTTCATCATACTCGCCACGCTCTTTCCAGTATCGCTGCTGCTCGTCCGTGAGCATCGCTCTAAGGCTGGATGAACCAATCAAATCAATGGTTTCAAATCCATGTTGCTCCATGAAGGGCGTAACGTCCTGAATATTAAAATAGTATGCTCCCGTAAATCGTCCTTGATCCTGATGATCGAAAATACCTTTTTCCACAAAAGAAGAGATGGCTGCCATATTATCATTCGGCTTCCAATGCTGCGGGGATTGCAGTGAATTGATACTCATGCGCATTCGGCTCTGCATGGCTACAAACACCACGCCCCCTCGCTTGGTCACACGGTACAACTCCCTTACAGCAGCCGTGCGCTCTTCGTCTGTCTGCAGATGATACAAAGGCCCCAGCATGAGGGACGCATCGTACGTCTCGTCAGCCACACCCGAGAGAGAAGTGGCATCGAGAACATGGAACCCATCGAATTGCTGTGCCAAACCAAACTCCTGAGCCTTTTGCCTCGCAGTATCCACGGAGGAAGGTGTCAGATCCGATAAAGTGACCTGATACCCCAGCTTCGCAAGCTCCATGGCATACTTTCCTGGTCCTGCGCCATTATCCAGAATACAACCAGTAGCGGGGAGATGTTCCCTGATGTAATGCATGTTAATGATGAATTCAATTGGTTCCCGCTCCAGCCTGCCCCACTCATCAAACCCGGAATAATATTCAATAATATGATCTCTCTTCATCGCTCTGACACCTGCCTTTTCTTATATGTAGACTACTCCTCCATGTTCAAAAAATTAAATTCCAACCAGTATATATCCACTAAATATTTCCTGTCAAACAAAAAACGTTCAATTCCCGTTGAATGCGGAACTGAACGTTTCTCAATCATATCTTATATCTTTTTCACAAACTCAGACTTCAACTTCATTGCACCCAAGCTGTCGATCTTGCAATCAATATCATGATCCCCATCAATCAGGCGGATATTCTTCACCTTGGTGCCCTGTTTGACCACAAGCGAACTACCTTTTACCTTCAGATCTTTAATGACCGTAACGGTATCCCCATCACTTAGCACATTTCCGTTGGCATCACGGATTACTTTTGCATCCTCAGCGTTATCATTGTCTGCTTCCAAAGACCATTCATGCGCGCACTCCGGGCAAACCAACAGGTTACCATCCTCGTACGTGTACTCTGAATTACATTTGGGGCAGTTAGGCAAATTAGACATATGTATTAAACTCTCCATTCTACGATTGGCATTCCCGCAAGTATACGGGATTTTGACGGTATATTCCATACGCTTGGTCACTGCATAGATGGATTTAAACCAAATTTAAGGTTCATGCATCCCTCACTTTAAGGGTAACTACTTATGATGTAACTAATAGATACGCACTACACATAGATGAATTTTAATGTCTCTATGAATTGTTATTATATTTAATACCAAAGGAGTTCCTACTCATGTCCTCATATGTTTTCCCTGTGCAAACGGCTTTTTTTATATTTGTCGTCGCGGCCATGTTTTTGCTGGTGCCGTGGTTAATCTATGGGTATCGTAAAGACGGCTTCTTTAGCTGGTCGCGGTTTGGCGTCAGCTTTTCCTTTATCTTTTATATTCTGGCTGCCTATTGCCTTGTCATTCTCCCTTTTCCGACCACGCGAGATACCTGTGCACAGCAAGCTGCTGACACGATCTACTACAATCTGGTTCCATTCACTTTTGTCAAAGACATCATGAAGGAAACACCCATTGTATGGTCTCAGCCTTCCAGCTATCTGAGCATGATTCAGGGCAGAGCCTTTCTGCAAGTTCTATTTAACGTCCTGCTTCTCATGCCGCTAGGTGTATATATCCGTTATTTTTTTCAAAAGAGATCATTCTGGAAGTACGCCCTGCTTGGTGGATTAGGGCTTTCCCTATTCTTCGAGATCACTCAAATCACCGGATTCTACGGGTATTACAATTGTCCTTACCGCCTGTTCGATGTAGATGATCTGTTATTGAACACTTCGGGAGCAGTCATTGGATTCTTCACAGCGCCCATCCTGCTTGCTTTATTCCCATCACGTGCAAGCATTCAGGCGAAGAGTGAACAGATCGTGGAGCAAAACCGAGTGTATGCTATGCCTCAATTGCTCGCGTTAATTATTGATGGAATCATTGTTGTCTTCCTTTCGAATCTAATCTCCATCTTTACAGCGTCTGATGTGATCAGTGATGCGCTAAGTACATCCATTGCTATGGTCATTGTGCTGTTCTTCATACCTTGGGTGCGAAATGGGGTAACTCCAGGCTCGGCCATCTTGCGATTCCGCTATGTGAATCGTCAGACCGGCACACCTACCAGTGAATCGTTATTCAAAAGATTTGCCGCACTTTACACGCCTTGGTTCGTGATTACAATCATCGGCTGGGTCAATGATTATGCCTTCACCAGTAATGAGGATGTTATGCTCCGGCCTTATCAAATATTGCTTTCCCTAGGAACAGTCGGTGTCTATATGTTGGTCTATGCCGTGCTCTTTATTCATATTTTGATCGTGCTTTTCTCCCGTGGAAAACGTTCCTTCTACTTCGATGAGGTGTCCCGCACACGTGCCTCTCGTAAATAATATTGGAGGATAACAAGGTATAATGTACCTCTAATTCGTGCTTACGTTCTGCTTACTTCGTTAGTCAGATTACAAAAAGAGGACGTTCATTCTGAGAATGAACGTCCTCTTTTGATTAGGCGCATAGCAGATATTCAGAGTATTCAGACACAACAATCAACCTGGATTATAACCCTAACAGCTCTCGCTTGGCTGCATCCGGATCATGTACAACCTCAATCTCATGGTTGAAAATTAGTGTCGCACGATCCTGCTCATATTCAGGCCAGTTCACACCTGCAACTTCAGGTTGGCCATTCTTGGCAAAGGAAATCCAGGCATCCTGTACCTTGAGAGCAAGTGCCGCCGCAGCTTCATCCGGCTCCGCATTCATGAATTTGAGGACATGTAGTGTATTAAACACAAAGAACATTTCAATGCTGTGAATCGCTCTTTTTAACAAGGGATGTTCCGGCATCACCCAATCAAATCGATACATCCACACCGGAGCATATTTCTGTTGTGCAGCAGCATATTGTAGCGCTGACCGCCAGAAGAACATATCGGTCATCACTTGGGCTTGTCCATCTGCCGTTTTTGGATAACTATCCGCGATGGCTACCCGGTTCTCCAGATCTGGCGTCATAAAGTCTACGCCCTGAACCATATCGATTTCTTTTGAAAAAGGTACATGTGGCTGGATGAACAGTGCACCCTCGTGTAATGTCGTACCAATCAACACTGGAATATCCTGCGCTGATCCTTCGCTCACTGCCTCAAGTGGCATCTGTGGTAGTGTCTGCCCATCCAATACAGGTTGGAACAATAATGCCATACCTGCCCCGCTCTGCTGTTTGACCGTTTCACCGGCTGCAATAATCTGCTCTACAGGAATTGTATTTAACTTCTGCAGGTTGTCCCGGTCCACCCCAAGAATCTTTAACATCCCTTCCCGCAACGCTGAAGCTTGCTCTGCCGGCATGAACTGGGATGCACCACTCTCCATAATGGCACGTTGGAACAGTCCTTTGGCCGCTGGCATCGCCATCAGTGCTGCAATGCTCATACTTCCCGCTGATTCGCCGAACACCGTAACTTGATCCGGGTTACCACCAAAAGCAGAGATATTATCCTTCACCCACTGTAATGCCGCAACCTGATCCAGCAGACCTGCATTGGATACATATGAATCACCTAATGGAGCCATATGCAGGAAACCTAAAGGTCCTAATCGGTAGTTGATCGTCACAACGATGACGCCCCCCCGAACCGCTAACTGTGTACCATCATACATCGGCTGGCTACCCGAACCTGACACGAAGGAACCGCCGTGAATCCATACCATAACCGGCAGCGGTGTTGCTCCTTTTTCCTTAGGTGCCCAGATGTTCAGATATAAACTATCTTCTGACTCATTCGGAATTTCTGTCTGGCCTTCTGGTTGATGATTTCGTGGTTGTATATTCTCAGGTCCAAATTGAGTGGCCTGTCTGATTCCATCCCATGACTCGGGCTGTACCGGAGTCTTGAAACGCAGCTCACCTACCGGGGGTTTCGCATAGGGAATGCCTTTCCATACGCTTGCATCGTGCAAAAGTTCGCCTTGAACGGTACCATATGTCGTTTGAACCTGAAGTTCTCTCATGCCGCTTCTACTTCCTCTCCGTGAATAGGTTAATTAACGAGTAAGTGCATATCATGTGTACTTATTTGAGTATAGTTTGTTGTCATACCTATTTACAACTTTACCCAACTCTAGCCTCCCCTGCTACGTTTCACGTGGAACTTTATGGGGTGGATGATCTGATACATACCTTTAAGATGGACACCAAAAAGGCCACCCATTGAGTAATATCATCAAGTCTAACTTATCTTAATGACATTGACCCTTAGCATGACCCTTTCCCGTTAACTATCCAAATAACTACCCTTTTACAGGATAACGCACCGTAAACTCAATACCCTCAATCCATTCACCCGCGACAAAGTCCCGTCCCTTCACAACAACTCGATCCTTATAAACCTCCACATGAAGTCCTTCACTGCCCTCCAGATGCTCATCCTGATCTGTCCAGAGATAACCTACAGACGAAGCGTTAAACATGGTTGGCATGTGGCCCGCACCATCGTACATCGTATGCTGCGCCTCCAGTTGCCAATGAGTGTGACCCGAGAAGAGGATCGCTTGCGGATATTTGGCCAGAACAGCCTTCAGTTCTGCATCCTGATTCACACCATACCAGCCTTGTTCCTTCAACGATCCAGCTACTGTATCCATGAGTGGTTGGTGCAAGAACAAAAAGATGGGATGATCTGGCGTTGCATGCTCAGACAATTTGGCATCCAGCCACTCCAATTGTTCAGCCGACATATCGCAATCCTTCGGATGAGGTTGCTCGGTGCCCAGGAAAATATAATGATACCCATCAATCCAGTGATCGTGGTATGCACCCTTCATACCTGTTGTCCCTTCAAAATCACTTAATCGACGCTGCCATAACCCTGCGACTGTAATGGGGTCCACTCCTGAAGAGATCCGTCCCCCATCCTGACCCTCCTGCTCCGAAGGTGCAGCAGACAACGTATAGGTTCCGCCGGATAGTTTCTCAATTAGAGCAGCTGATTCAGCAGCGGTTTGTTTAGTGACCCATTCCATATCTACTTCTTGCTCCAACAACTCGGCTACTTCATCTTCTTTCATCTCAAGCAAAACGATCGGCGGTTCTTGCCATACCACGGCTCCAATATCATGATTACCTACCGTGTACCAAATGTCCGGCAAGCTCTCCGCATGTTGCTTCCATATGCGCTGCAACTCACGATATTCGCTCGGCAGCCCCCGATCCGTCACATCACCCACATGCATAATCCCGCTGCTCCCCTGACTGAATGTAGCTATGTCGGCTAACGCTTGGTCCAGATGCCGGTTATGAATATGGTCTGCCTCATCTCGCACATGTGTGTCCGTAATAACCTGGAAGCTGGCAATAGGTTGCTCCGGTGTATGTTCATTTCCCATCAAGAATCACTCCATTTCAGTCCAATAATGCCAATCAGAATAAATCCGATCCAGACCATCGACGTGAGCCGCAGACGTTCACCAAAAAAGTAATGCCCCACAACGCCAATGAGCGTAATGCCCACGCCAGACCAGATCGCATAGGCTACAGCCAGCGGCATATACTTCACTGCAAAATTAAGAAAGGTAAAACTTGCGCCATAACAGACAAACATCAACACCGAAGGCCATAACCGCGAGAATCCATCCGATACTTTTAGCAAAATGGTAGCACTCAGCTCCAGCCCGATGGCCAGTGCCAACAGTACCCAGCCCAGGTAGGCATGACTGTTCGTCATCGATTCAGCCCACCATTCAGCAATTCATGGAAGGATTGAATCGTTCTGCCCGCCAAGCGGATTCTTCCCGGTTCTCCAATCCCAATCCGGTATCCTGCACCAGCGGCTCGTGCCATCTCCATATCTCCGTCCGTATCTCCAATGACCACCGTATTCTGCACGGATACACCCAACCGTTCACAGGCAAGCAGAAGCATATCGGGAAATGGTTTGCCCCGCTCCACCAGATCCGTACCAATCACCACGTCAAAGAAGGAGTCCAGCCCCATCCACTGCAAATGTTTAACCGCACTTGGTGTATCATCTGCCGTCACTACACCCATAATCACGCCCTTGGTACGGCACTGTTCAAGGAATTCTCGAACACCCGGTAACGGATGTGCCGGACGATGCTGCTCCATCTCTTCCTCCGCTCGCGCCAAACACTCCCGGACCATAATCTTGGATTCCGCCCAGCTGAGACCCGCACGATATCCATGCCAAGTCAGTACGGCATACATTTCATCCATCGTGCCCATCGCAAGTGGCCCACGCACATCATACCCATTCATTCGGCCTTGGTCATCGTGGAATGTACCCCATATCTGTGGGAATTCATCTGTGTCGATACGGAGTCCTTTGGTCGCTAACTGTTCTCTGAAATCGTTCAACACACAATCGGTCCAGAATCCCCACATGCCTGTAAAATCCAGCAACGTCCCGTCCTTGTCGAACAAAACGGCCTTAATCGGATTTAGTAATTCATCCATATACGATTCATCTTGCATCGGTTAAACTCCTTGTCTGCGATCTTTATGAACGGAAAGGACGGTACAGCATATGTACCGCCCTTTTCGCATGAGTTACTTATAGCAATACGTTTTGCTTGTTAGTCGAGCTGCTTCTCGACCAAATCACGTGGAAACCGTTCATCACTATCATTATTTCGTTACACGATCCAGTTCTTTCTGGGCTTTTTCCTTCGCTTCCTTCAGCGCCTGCTCCGCTGTCATATTATTGATCTGCACCTGATCAGCTGCATCTTTCAATGCATCATTGATCTTGCCACCCGTTGGATCCTGGAATGGAGCCGAAGCGTGAGCTGCCTGTTGCAATGGTACAGTGATCTGTGGATTCTCCTCACTGAATTTCATGAACTCTGGATCTTGTTGAGCCGATTGACGAACTGCAATATATCCGGTGTTCATGGACCATGAAGCTGTGTTTGAAGTCTCAGAGAAATACGTAAGCCATTGGTATGCTGCCTGTTGTTGTTCAGGCGTTGCAGCTGACGGAATACCTGCCGAAATGGCACTTGCTACCGGTTTTCCTTCACCAATACCTTCCCAGCCTGGTTGTTGCATTGCAGCGACTACGCTGAAGTCCAAGTCACCTTGGTCACCACTAGATCCCGTGTAACCTGCTGCTTTATTTTTCATCACATCATCAATCGTTTTGTACCAATACTCCCAGCCCTGACCTCCATAATGAATGCCCATAATCTTGTCTTCGTTAATCCATTTACGGAACAGTTCCCATGTCTCGATCCATTCCGGGGAATCAATCATGACGGTTTTGCCATCGGCGCTAAGAATCTGTCCGCCCTTACCCAGCACGGCATCAATCATATTGTCGCTACCCCACATCGGTTCCCAACCATAGAAGGTGGTCTTGCCATTCTCTTGCTTGCTCATCTTCGAAGCTGCCTCAGCCAGCTTCTCCCATGTCGTCAAACTTGCTGGGTCGATCCCATTCTCCTTGAACGTATCCATGCGGTAATACATGATCTGAGTTGTACCGTACATTGGCAAAAAGTATTGCTTTCCATCCACCTGTCCCTGGTTCAGGAATGTCTGAATGAAATCGTCTTTCTTAAAATTCGGATCAGCGGCAATCATCTCATCCATGGGTGCATAATATCCTTTGCGTGCCCAGTCTATATTGGAGCTGAGTACAGCGGCTGGAACCTTTTTGGAAGCAATTGCTGCTTGCAGCTTCTGTTCCGTTTCCGTGTAATCTGCTTGTACAATCCCTTTTACAACGACTTCATTCTGTGAGGCGTTGAACGCATCAATCGTCTTTTTCATGTTATCGCCCAGATTACCACCCAGACCATACCAAAACTCAATCTCCACCGGATCTTTCGCCTGCGCTTCGGTTCCACTGGCAGCAGCCGTCGTGCCGCCTGATTCTGCGGGTGCTTGTGTTCCACAAGCGGTCAGCAGTGCAAAGCTGGTCGCGAGTACCAGCGACATGCCACTCTTCCAGTTCAACCTCAATCTCTTTTTCCATGTCACGCTTGCCTGACTCCAATTCATTGTTGTTCCTCCCGTTTTAGGTGAATGGTAATTCATATCAGTTCTTGTTCACACCCGCCGTAATATTCACGCTCTGCATGATGGTCTTCTGGGTGAACAGGAAGAGAATAAGTAGGGGGGCGATGGTAAAGGCACTCGCAGCCATAATCTGTGGCCAAGCAAGTCCATATGCCCCACCTTCTACAAAGAAACTGCGCAGACCCGCCGATACCAGCTGCAAGTCAGGGTCTTTGGTGATGAGCATAGGCCAGAAATAGTTGTTGTACTGTTCAATAAACGTAATCAGAACCATCACGGCAAAACTTGAGCGAACAAGCGGCGTGATAATTGTCCAGAGAATCCGGAAGTGGGAAGCACCGTCGAGCTGTCCAGCTTCCACCAATTCGTGAGATACCTGCATAAACGCCTGCCGGATCAGGAAGATCGAGAACACGCTGACACAGTTGGATACAATCAAGCCTGTATAGGAATCCAGCAAGTTAAGTTCACTAAGTACCAGGTAACTAGGCAGATACACGGCTGTGCTCGGTATCATATAACCCACCAGAATCAGGGATGTCAGTACACCTTTGAGACGGAATTTCATATGTGTCAGGGCGTACGCCATCATACTGGAGTTGACGATCTGAAATAGACAGATGGCCAAGGCTACCCCGGTACTGTTCAGGATGTAACGGGCAAATGGTGCCGCATTCCAGGCATCCACATAGTTGCTCCACAGGAACGTCTCCGGCCAGAAGGTCGGCGGGAACTGCCAGATCTCATCATTGGTTTTGAATCCGCTAATGACCATCCAATAGAAGGGAAAGGCTGTACCCAACGCGATAATGGCTAACAGAAGGTAGCGAATCAATTTACTTATTTTAAAATTCGGTTGTGACACGTTCTGCAACTCCTTGCGCTTCATCCGTTTAGACTTTTTGTTGGGCAATGTCATTGTCATTAGTAGTGCACCAGACGTCTGCCAAGCAGGAAGGATACTCCCGACAGCAGCACGCAGATCAGAATAATCACAACGGCGATGGACGAAGCTTCACCTACGTTAAAGGATTCGAATGCAGACTGGTAATACATGTACAGCAACGTTCTCGTTGATCCCGCCGGTCCACCCTGCGTCATGACATTGATCTGGTCATAGGCTTGCAAGGACTGGATGGTTAGAATAATTGAGAGGAAAAATGTCGTTGGTGAGATCAGCGGCAGTGTGATACTTCTGAACTTGTCCCAACCGTTTGCCCCATCAATTGAAGCTGCTTCGGGCAGATCCGAAGGTAGATTTCGTAGCGCAACGAGATAAAATACCATTGCCCACCCAATCGACTTCCAGAGCGTGACGATCAGAACGGCAACCAGTGCCCAGTCCGCGTCACGCAACCATCCGATCGGAGATACGCCTACCCAGCCCAGCATAAGATTAGCGAGCCCCACTTCGGGCTCGAAGATCCAGGACCACGCAATGGACACCGCAACTGTAGGGGTGACCCAAGGTGAGAAGAGTAACGTCCGGAAGATGCCGGATGATTTGATCTTGCTATTCATGAGCATCGCAAGTGCCAATCCGCCCACAATGGTTGGGATTACACTTCCAAGTCCGAATAACAAGGTGACTTTCAATGACCGATAGAATTCAGAGTTTGTCAGCAGATAACTGTAATTGTCCAACCCAACGAACAGCTTGTCCGGGCTCATGAAGTCCCAATCGGTGAAACTGAGATAAACGATATATCCCAGAGGTCCCAGCCAGAAGATCAGCAACGGGATTAGAGCTGGCAGCGTAAATAGGACCGCCTCAGACTCCCTCCATAGTTTTAAACGCAAATCCCCCACTCCTTACTGTCCAATTTTTCTTTAATGATTGGGAATTTTTGAGTATAATCAGCTTTATATTTATTCTGTACAAAATTGATTGTACACTCGTATTGAAAATTCTAATTCCGGCTTATGTTAAAATTGGAGCAAGTCATGTAAAATATGAGGCAGCTAGTGGGAACGCTATCATAAACCAGAGGTGACATTGTGGGAAAAGAAACCGCCGGGAACCCGAATCATTCTTCGTTACCTGATCGGCATGCGCTGAGGGAGAGAGTTATTGAGGCCATCGCCAATACGATGGATCTATATGGGGTTAATCATACGTTTGGCAAATTGTACGGCATCATGTATTTTGAGGATCGACCGATGACACTTGAAGAGATGAAGACCTCGATGAATATGAGCAAGAGTAACATGAGCTATGCGGTTCGTTCGCTTACAGAATCACAGATGATCTATAAACTGGAGGAAAAGAAGGATCGCCAGGATCAGTATCTGGCTGAGACTGACTTTTATCGCACATTCCAGAATTTCTTCGGAGCCAAGCTCCAACGGGAAGTAGATGTCATGTTAGAAGGCATTCATGAGGTCATTCCTGACCTGTCGGCAATGATCCTTTCGGAACATACCTCTTCTGAAGATCGAGACGATGCACTGCGTGATCTGCACAAACTCCAACATGCGGAGCAATACTACGTCTGGCTACAAGGATTTGTGGATCAGTTGCGGGACGGTAAGTTTTACGAGAATGCTGCACACACGCCCGATAAAGAGTAGTACAACTGCGTAAACAGAATAACTAATGGGTGACCCAGGCGCTAACGAACCTAGACGATCTGACGTACCAATGTTGAGTCACACTAAACCGCAAAAAGGAGCTGTTCCTAGCCAATGCATGGCTTTTGGAACAGCTCTTTTTTTTATTCTATCTATTGTATTGTCATATCCTATCCGTCATTAGGGGTTCTTTTTTTCTATGCTACTGCGTTAATGCCCCCTTTTTTTCTTTTAAAAATATTACTTTTGCGCTGCAGCTTCGATATCTGCATATGCCCAGTGTGTAGCTGGTACATCACTGAACGTTGGCGTAACTGCGCCAGTTAGGGGTGTGCGGTTGAACAATACATTCAGCACTTTCACCGCTTCAGCACGGGTCAGCTTACTGTCCGGTTTGAATGTACCATCGTTGTAACCAACCATCAGGCCAGCAGATTGCACGTATGCAATCGCATCTGCTGCCCACAGGGCTGCGGATACATCTGTGAAGGAAACTACTGTTCCATTCACGGTTGTTGAATTCGCTTGTTGCTGCATCCAGCGATACGCAATGGTAGCCATCTGTGCACGGGTGATCGAACCTTCCGGTGCAAATTGAGTGTTGCTCATGCCATTCATGATGCCAGCGGATTGCGCTTTTTGAATCTCACTTGTTGCCCAGTGTGTCGCAGATACATCCTTGTAGCTCACACCATTAGTAGAACCTGCTGCCGGTTCAGTTGGAAGATTGCGAGCCAGCATAGCTGCCATCTGTGCACGGGTTACGAATGCATCTGGACGGAAGTCAGTACCGAAACCTTGGATGTACGGTTGATGTGTACTTTGTGAAGCTTTCAGTCCATCCACAACCACGAGGGTGAACGTACTGAATTTGGTTACGGTAAATTCGATGCCTTCGCTGTTATTCGCGAGTTGCACCAATTTGCCTTGAATCAATTCTTTTGTGCCGTCACTGTGTTCGATATAGATCGCCAGGTTGTCCAATGCTTGCTGACGAGCAGCCGGATCAGTTGGCAGACTGTCACGCAGTGGCAACGTAAGTGTCACTTCGCGGCTCTGCATATTCGTGTCGATCTCTACTGGACGAGCCAGTACGCGTACATTCGTGTTTGGAGCAACCTGTTGGATCAATTGCTCTTTCTTCGCACGTTCTTCGACTTCTTTGCGCTCCGATTCCTTTTTCAAAGGTACAACGCGGAAGTACAAGTCTTGATCGAATCCAGCGATGGAACTCGTCGGAACGGAAATCACTACATTTTCAGTAGAGATTTCAAGTTTCAGCGAACCCTCATTCAGTTCTTTCACCGCTGCCTTGGGTACTTCAATACGTGTCTCGGACACGGCATCTTTGGTGTCTGGAATCACGATGCGTGCGGTGTTCATATTCAATTGTTTTGCTTTTTCCACCGATTCCTTGGCAATCGCTTCGGTCATTTTCACCAAGTCCTTGATCGTGCCGTTGGTTTCGGTTGTACGGGTAATTGGTGTCTTTGTCAGGTTGATGCCGTTTGTTCCATTAACGTCAACCACGATCTGCTCTTGTTTCGTTGTTGGTGCGGGTGTAGAGGTTACTGGTGTGGTCGTGGACGATCCGCCACCTGTGCTACCACCCGGGTTAGGCGTTGGAGTATTGCCATTATCTGTGCTGCTATCACCATTCTGTGTAAAGACAAACTTCACAGCGCGGCCTGGCAGTTCATCGCTGATTGCTTTGTAACGAACCCATACCGTTTTGTTGCCGCTAAGGTCCATTTTTTGAATGAAGGCAACATCAATCCAGTGCAGCTTATTGTCAAAGGATATCTCCATCGTGCTGTCCAAGCCCATTAGGGTGTTATTGATATCATTGCCCTTCACATCTGGAGCCGTAAAGAATCGGTTAAATACATATTGCAGATTCCCAACATCCTCGTAACTGTCTTGTTCATTTAGGACCCATTCAGCCAATTCCTTCTGGCCTTCAGGACTGAGTTCTGCCCTTTTGGATAAATCAAGAGCGCCTCTAAGATTAAATTTGTATTTGCTGAAGAATGCTTCACCTTTAATCTGATTTTTCATTGCTACATCAAGCCACTGATCCATTCGTGGTATAGAGGTAGCTTGCTCAAATGAATCGATAGGCATAGAGAGGAGATTCAGGACAATATCAGGATCAACAATATCCCCTTTAGACACTCCTTCCAACCTTTCGAATGCAACTAGATGCAAGTAATTATATGCCAGTACACCTTTATCTACTTTGCTACGTTCCAAATGTTGTTGTCCAAGGCTGCGTAACACATATGTCTGTTGGTCATTAAAGTGATTAGGTCCATTTACTAATTGCTGAGCGAGCAGATCCAGCTTATTCCTAAGAACACTGAGTTCCCTCTGCTCCCAAACAGATTGTGCCAATACACCAAGTTCAATCATATATTGGACCTGTTCTTTGTTTTTATAATCTTTATTTACATAGTCGATCAGGAATCCCGCAATGAAATCTCTAACCTGTAAGGATAAAGCTCCGTATCCGTTAGGCAGAGTAATACCCAGATCAGGATCTTCCATAGCCATTCGCATTGCTTCTATATTACTGTTGCTCTTTGCAGTATTTAAGACAGTTAATGGATCTTCATTATCATCAGGGAAAAATTTATTAAATGCAGTCTGAATTGCTTCGAAACTTGCATATCCACCAAGTGGTCTTTCGGTAAGCATATGGTCTGCCAATTGTTTTTGCTCTTCGGAAGTGAGATTATCCAATTTGCTGACATCCAAAGGGAATGTTCCAAGTGGAATCTCCACGTCTTCATCCGAATTATACCTCTCAATATCTCCCTGAATTTCTAACATATTTATTAACTTTTTCAACATTTCTTCTGATGTTTCTACTTTGTTAATAAAAGGGGTTTCATCCAGTGCTGATTGCGTATAATTCAGTATCTCCGAGATATCGAGTTTTTTTGTGAGTTTACGCTCATATCTAAAAGCTGCCATACGTCTTTCAACTTCGGAGGAATCGAGATAATAGTGAATAAGTTCATAGTATTCATCATCTGCTTCTATATCATTGAATTGTTGCTGTATTCGTTCGGCTTGCTTATTAAAAAATGCATCAAGGATTTCTCTGGAGTCAGTTCCTCCAATTTTGTGAGGAAGCTCCATGGCTTGCAAGGCTAACTGCACTACATATTGGACTTGTTCCTTACTCTTATACCTACTAGATGCTGGCGGACTTGATTCCTCCAACATATACTTTGCAATTTCAGATTGTTCTTCTTCAGATAATGATTCAAAATCCGGAGTAGCAATGAAATTTTTGTTACTAAGCAGCTCTATTACTTCTGGGATGAAATCGGTAATAGGATCCTGATCTTTTTTCTCTTTGATATCGTTAAATTGCTCCAACAAGGCTGAACTATTGGGTTCGAAAAACGCATCAAATTCTTTCTGAACTTCGGATACCGTTTCATAACCGTTTTGCGGCTTATGATCAATCATCCATTGAGCCAGTTCTTCTCTCTTTTGATCATTTTCTTCAATGGCCTCCATTTTCTCCATCTGAACTGGAAAAGGGACTATACTGGAGTCCATGGTACTCATCATTCTGGTCATTCGATTATGTTTCATCATGGAGTTTAGTGCTTCGTCCATATCCGATACATTGTTAGGAGTATTAATTGGTCGATATTCATCGATTAATGTTTTCATAAAATTAAGCTGTGAACCGTAAGGTACAGAATCTTGTGATCTGTTTATGGAAGCCCCAAACATAGCAATATTCATATACATTGGTTTATCGACACCGCTCAACATGTTATAGACAACGCTTGCCTCAACCATTGGCTGTGCTTCGTCATACGGTAGAAAACCTCCCGCCTGACTATACAATCCATATACCTCATCCAAAAGATATTCTGCATTATTTGAATTCATCACTTTAGGCATTTTTAACAAGTTATATAGGAGTGCAAAAACATACTCAACTTGGCTTTGACTCTCATAATCTACCTCCCGTGGTAGCAAAAGAATTATTCCTCGAGTCAGTTCTTTCTTTTGCTCATCATTCAGCAGGTTATAGGTGGTGGAAATATCGGTCATATCTATCAAACTGCCGCTCTCCAACATACCCTGAACTTCTGGAATAGCTACTTCAATATCCTTATCTGAACTTCTGATTTGGTTAAGTTGGTCCAACGGAGTAAATGGGTCAGCACTTGCAATCCCACCAACACTAACCACCTGTAATAACAAAACAGCAATTAAAAGGTAGCTTATAAGCTTTTTGTAAACCATGTAATCTGTTCCTCCCTATCTCATGTTTTTTTACATATAAATTCAATCTATCTGATACGTAAGGCCTATTGTAGTGCACTGCAATAAACAGAATCTAAACAAAAAAAGTAAATAAAAGGAAAAAGATCCACCCTGTAGTGCAAAAACAGGATAGATCTCAATTTTTTTCGCCAAAATTCATCATTTTATTTTTAAAAAAAGTATTCTTTTGGACCTATATAACTCTGGCTCTTAAATCAGGGTGTACCCGCCATCCACATACAATGGAACTTCACAG
Source organism: Paenibacillus sp. FSL K6-4396 (assembly GCF_038002525.1). Lineage (NCBI taxonomy): Bacteria > Bacillati > Bacillota > Bacilli > Caryophanales > Paenibacillaceae > Paenibacillus > Paenibacillus sp. FSL K6-4396. The sequence continues at coordinate 6,945,447 of NZ_JBBOCR010000001.1, forward strand.
CAAAAAAACGAGAGACAGATCACCTGATATCAGGCATATCTGCATCCCGTCTTTGTCACATCACATTCCAATCTGACCCCATACGATCTCAATGGTCGCCTACCTAAGAAAGTAGACCCAGCCTCAGTACTCTTGCAATATTCTCGATGGTACGTTCCACATTCTCCGGGCCTTCTCGCAATAGTCGATCCAGATCTGCTGCCCCAGGCACAATACCAAATATGGCATCGATGCCTTCCGCGTAGAGGGTGTCGATCCCTTCGCCCACATAGCCTGCAAGAGCAATCACAGGTTTACCCGCTTCCTTGGCTGCCCGAGCAACACCATAGGGGGTTTTGCCAAATTTCGTTTGGAAGTCGATACCGCCTTCGCCCGTAAATACCACATCCGCAGCAATCAACTTTTCACGCAACTCAGTATATTCAATGACAATCTCAATCCCTTTACGTAATACAGCCTGTGTAAAAATCAAGAGTCCTGCGCCCAATCCACCCGCCGCTCCCGCTCCTTGTACATCTCGGATATCTTTGTGTAGCTGCTGTTTCACCACATCTGCATAATGGGACAGATTCACATCCAGCTGTTCAACCATCTCTGGAGTTGCCCCTTTTTGTGGTCCAAACACCCTTGATGCGCCATGCTCCCCACATAGGGGATTGGTCACATCACAGGCCACAATGAACTCCACTTCCTGCAAACGCTCATCCAGACCGGATACATCAATCTGAGCCAGTTGATCCAGAGCCCCGCCACCACGCGCAAGCGGCTGACCCTGTGCATTCAGAAACTTCGCACCAAGTGCTTCAGCCATGCCAGCCCCACCATCGTTGGTCGCGCTACCACCAATGCCAATGATGATCTTGCGTATGCCAAGGTCTAGACATGCGCGAATCAACTCGCCTGTTCCATAGGTTGTCGTCCGGAGCGGGTCCCGGGTGTCCTTGGCAACCAAGTGGATGCCGCTGGCCGACGCCATTTCGATGGCCGCCATGGTTCCGCCACCCAGAATGCCATACTGCGCAGTGACTGTCTGACCCAATGGTCCGCTCACCTCGTGCTGGTGAAGGACCCCGCCGGAAGCGTCCACAAGGGACTGCACCGTACCTTCCCCACCATCTGCCATAGGTACATGAATATAGCTTGCCGTCGGGTATATTTTACGCAACCCTTTTTCCATCGCAATACATACTTCTTTCGCTGTCATGCTTTCTTTGAACGAATCCGGTGCCAGAACAAATGTCTTCTCTCTAGTCTCTCTCATATCCTAAAGGAGAACACGGTTTTCCATAATATTTTTCATGCTGATATGGGATTTGGAGGGTCCCAGCTTCACCAGTGAATCCTGAAATCCGGCAAGTTCTTCAATGGACGCCGTCTGCACTTTGATCAGATAGTTATACTCACCGCTAATCCGATAGACATCCGTGACTTCGATAGCCTGTTCACAGAACTGGACCAACTCGTCGCAATGCTCTGTTTTGAGCAAAATAAACGTCGTGGTTCCACGGTTTAATTGGGCTAAATTATAGATGGTTGAATATCCTGTTATCACACCTCTCTCCTCCAGTTTCAGGATTCTTTCCTTAACCGAAGGTTGGGACATGTTAATTTCTTTGCTTATCTGTGCAACGGGAATACGTGCATGATGTTGCAGCAAGCGCATAATCTGCTGATCGATTTCATCTATCATGTGTTCCATTTGTAAACCTCCGAATCGTTGGCTTATTTAATAAGGTTTTCCTGATAAATTAGCTAAAAATAGTTAGATTTCATCTCATTATATCCTTTGATATTGTATGGTTCCAATGCGATATCAACCCTATACTTTAGAATACAATCTGAAGAAGGAGCGATGTAATGTGAGTGTTATTGGACTTGCACATGTAGCCATTCAGGCTCGTAATTACGAAGATACTCTGGCGTTTTATACAAAAGTATTGGGATTCAAGGTAGGTCACTCCTGGAGCTTGCCTTCCTTCCACATTACCGAGGCATGTATGCTGATCTCTCCGGATCAGCGTACATGTATTGAGGTATTTGATCCAAAAGCAGTCATTCCCGCCGAGGGTGAACCTGCCACCTCTCCCGAAGCGGTCCGGCACGGCGCACTGTTACATTTCGCCTTTTACGTGCATGATGTAGAAGATATCTATGAGCGAGCGCTCGCCCATGGAGCCAAGTCCTATGTTGAACCGGATTGGATATCGCTTGGCGAACCTGCACTTCAGGTTAGAAATGCGCTTGTTCACAGCCCCAATGGTGAAGTGATCGAATTCCTTGAAGAGATTAATTTCGACAGATCCTCATCCTCACCATCATCCATATGAAGTACACAAACAGCCTGTTGCCTCGTCATCCGTGGCAGCAGGCTATTTCATGGTTGAGTTTCCTTGGAGCATCAGCATACGCACCTACCCTACTCCTGCTCTGTATTCCCCAGTGTATACTCGCTCAATTTCCCTTCATAGACCAGTTGCAATCGTTCACTCTGGCGAAAATCATCCGGTGTCACCAGCGCAGGCAGCTTGTTCCACAGCTTGATGCCTGAACGCTGTAGAATCTCGGCTACAAATTGGGAGCAGAAGTAGGAGTTGCTGAACTCCACCGGCTCCTTGAGCGTAATACCAATCACGCCGAGCAGATTGTACATATATTTCTGGCGGCTGCGGATGAAGATGTGCAGCACGCGTTTCATCTTTTCCACTTCACGATCCGTCACCTGAAGCTTGTATATGACACATGTGGTATTGGGATACTTGCTGTATGTACCTGTCTGAATATTTTCCTTCACAAACCCGCCATTCAGCGGATTACTCGGATGCTTGCGGCCGAAGCTGTACAGCTCGGTTAACTCCCGGTCAAATGAGATCGATGCGTGATTATATGGCGCTCGGGTATAGCTCTGAATAACCTTGGTAAACAGCGTTCCTGTATTCGTAAGCAGGATATAGATGGAGCGTTCATCTGTCATAGCAAAATTTCCCCTTATCAAGTTGGCACTATTCCTTCATAATAACATAGGTACCCTATAATGGAATCTTACTTTGAATAAGCAGGTGATCGGTACGTGAGCAGTTCACTCTTTACACTAACGTTAATCTTCACAGCTTTACTTGTGATACATATCGTGTACAAAATTATTGCAAAGCTTCAGCCAAGCAAAGACTATTCAGGCATCGGCCAAAAAATCAAAACCTGGTGGGGTATGTTTGTGATCTTCTGCCTCGCCACCCTTTTTAACCCCATCGTGTCCCTCATCTCCCTCATGGTGCTTGCATTCTTCTCACTCAAAGAATACTTCTCCATGATTCGCAGTACACGCAAAGCCGACCGCAGACTGTTCCTGTGGGCATATCTGGCGATTCCGGTTCAGTTCTACTGGATCTATATTGGATGGTATGGCATGTTTATCGTGTTTATTCCCCTATATGTGTTCCTGGTGTTGCCCTTGCCACGTCTGATTAACAAAGGTACGGTCGGTTTCCTGCGCAGTGTCAGCTCCACACAATGGGGACTAATGCTGATGGTGTTTGGACTGAGCCACCTGGCCTATTTTCCATTTGCCACACCGGAGTACGGGTCCAAGCTGGTGTTGTTCTTGGTCGTGTTAACACAGCTTAATGATGTGGTGCACTATCTGGTCTCTCTCTATCTGGGCAAACGAAAAGTGGTGCCTACCGCCAATCCTTTTGTCACCTGGGAAGGGTTCGCGTGTGCGTTCATTGTAACGACAGCATCGTCTTATTTCATCCATCCCTACCTGACGCCATTTGATTGGAAATTCTCGCTATTCATCGGGGTGTTGATCAGTCTGGCCGGATTCTTCGGCAGTCTGACGGTGTCTGTACTGAAGCGCGATCTGTTAATCGGGGATGACAACAAGTTTGATTCGCTCAAAAAAAGCTACCTGAGCCGGGTCGACAGCCTGACCTATACCTCTCCGGTTATGTTCCACGTGGTCCGTTATTTCTTTGACTTTATGTAGCAACAGATAGATCGGCGATCTTGTAATTAAGTATGTCAAAAAAAGCAGCCACTTAGGCTGCTTTTCCTGTTCAACAGGCCCTAGACGGAGCCTTCATGATGTGCCTGCTACTTCAACGTAATTTCTTTTTCGGACATGATTTCGTTCCCCTCATCATTTGTGAAGACAAATGTGGCTTTGCCCCGCTCGCCCTTCATCTCATCCGAGTAGATAAAGCCGGAAAATTGTCCATTGCCGCTAAAGTAAAACCCCTCTTCACCATTCCCACCATGTTCAATGGCTTCCTGTAGTGAATTCACAATCGTCACCGTGTTAGACGTCCATCGCATCTCCGTTAGTGCATAACCCTTCGGAACCTGTTTAATTCCAAAATCAAAACTGTTACCCTCGCTCGGTTTCTCCGACTGGTCAATAACGATATCAATCTGTTCAGACGGTTCAGTGGATTCCGATTGAGCCGTAGGCTTGCCCTCATCACCACTGGCACTGCCTTGGCTATTGTTATTCTTCGCATCCGCATTCGGAACAGAGTTTTCTCCGGCTTCCTCTACAGGTTGCTTCGATTGCGGATAGGCGTGCTCCTGAACAGATTCATTATTATTCTTGGCGCCACAGGCACTGACGAATAGCGAAATACAGAGCACAGACATGCAAAGTACAGATTTCTTTATATTCATGATCATCATCTCATTCTCCCTTCATCCATTTACAGCACATATATCTATGTCAGTTGAACTAATCATTTACACGATAACGGAGAGGACAGAAAAAACCTGAAAAAGCGAAGCGTTCGCCTTTATCCCCGGATTTTCCCTTTAAGAAAGGGGAATCAAAAAATCTGGGGATAACAGCGATTGGAAGGTTATTCTGTCATCGTAGTGTCAGTGTAAATATTCTTTAGTTCAACTTATATAGCACACCACTTACTAATCACTACACCATATCGTCCCACATGAAGCTCCATTATATGTAAATGATTAATAAATTCAATATGTAACTGCACCTCGATGAGTAAAAAAAGAACTCTATTCATGACGTCATGCACCGTTTATTTTATCGATCAAACCCAGGCAAGACCAACACTTGTCCAATCTGAATGGCGTTATGCTCAATTTTGTTCACTTTCTTGATAGCTTCTACATACACACGAGTGTCCATCTGCTGAGGTTTATGTGCCAATGAAATGCCCCACAGTGTATCTCCCTGAGATACAACGATCTGGTCCCCCGACAGTAATTGCTCATCTCCGGCAAATGCAGTGAATACAGCACTACACCCTATGATTATAATTAGAGTTATAGTGACGATCTTCATTAGCCAGGTTGGCGTCTTCACACGCTGCATGAATTGATCTTTAACATACACGGTGGGAGACTCGGACGTTTTGGTATAAACGGATTCATAAATACTTTTGTACGTAGAATATCTCATTCTAGTCGACCTCCAGACTTTCATTCCGCTAATCTTTAATTTCATGTTTACCTATGTATTTTTCCTATAACAATGAATGATCAATAATTAACTCTTTCACTATATAGGTATCTTTGCCTAAGTGTCCCTAGCCTGATAGGTCTATACTACCAGTTCACTCTAAACAAATTCTGAACAACCGAATTTCAATGTTATATCCGATTTAATCTATCCAATATTCATGCCTGATTTTCGGCGATGCTTGCTGCAACGTTTTTCTATAATAGGTATAGACAAAGATTCTAATGAGTAAGGACGTGCCCCCATGATTTCTGCTGATCTAAAGGAACAATATTACGAGGCACTTGTGGCCAAGGATTCGGAATACGAGGGTTTATTCTATGTTGGAGTCCGAACCACGGGTGTGTTCTGTCGTCCCACATGTCCTGCGCGAAAGCCAAAATTTGAAAACTGCGAATTCTATGAGACGGCTCAGCAGGCACTTCTGGCCTCTTATCGCCCTTGCCAGCGCTGTCGCCCGCTCTCTCACCCTAACCAAGTATCCGATGTCGTTCGCATATTAGTGGAAGCTGTGGAGAAAAATCCGGAGAAACGCTGGAAAGGACAGGATTTCAAGGCCCTCTCCATCGACGAATCCACTGCTCGCCGTCAGTTTAAGAAGCGGTTCGGCATGACCTTTGTTGAATATGCTCGCGCTCGCCGCATGGGACTTGCCCTGAAAAATATTCGCTCCGGCCGCACCGTGATTGATAGCCAATTATCTACCGGATATGAATCAAGCAGTGGCTTCCGCGATGCCTTTTCACGGATCATGGGAGCCGCCCCTACACAAGTCGATGAAGGACATATCCTGAAAGCGTCCTGGATTGACACCCGCCTCGGCCCGATGATGGCCATTGCTGATGAGGAGTCGCTATATTTACTGGAATTTGTAGACCGCAGAGGTCTGGAACGCGAAGTTGAGCGTCTGCGTAAACGAACCAAATCAGCGATTGTGCCCGGCACTACAGCTCCCATCCAGTCCATTGAGCGTGAACTAAACGAGTACTTTCAAGGTATTCGGACAGCATTCGACACACCGTTGTTCTGTTTAGGAACACTATTCCAAAAACTTGTGTGGGAACAGCTGACGGCCATTCCGGCTGGTGAAACGAGGTCATATCAAGAGATAGCAAATGCACTGGGAAAACCGACTGCGTGCCGAGCTGTAGCACAGGCAAATGGGGCCAATCAGCTTGCGATTGTGATTCCATGTCACCGTGTAATCAATGCCAGTGGTGAGCTGGGCGGATACGGCGGAGGATTAACTCGCAAAAACTGGCTGTTGACTCACGAGAAACAAAAAAAGGGTAGCTGAAAAACAGAATAAAGTAATGAAGTACGCATCAAATATCCAAAGAAATGCATGATATAACAAAGGAGAGTCAACATAATATGAGTAACTTAGAAGAAAAAGCAGCGTTGTTCCAACAATACCATGTGAAAGGAAAACCACTTGTTCTGGTCAATGTGTGGGATGCCGGAAGTGCGCAAGCCATTCAATCCGCTGGAGCAACGGCCATTGCTACCGGAAGCTGGTCCGTTGCTGCGGCCCACGGTGAACGCGATGGTGAAGCCATGCCATTCCATCTGGTGCTTGCCAATCTTGCACGGATTACAGCAAGCGTGGATCTGCCTGTAACGATCGATATAGAGGGAGGGTATGGGAGGTCTGTGTCAGAAGTGAAGCAAAATATCCTGCAAGTCATCGATCATGGTGCTGTAGGAATCAACATGGAAGATCAACTTCCCGCTGGCTTGGGATTGTACACTGTGGAGGAGCAATGCCCGAGATTGTCCGCCGCCCGGGAATCTGCGGAGCAGGCAGGCATCCCGTTGTTCATTAACGCCCGCACAGATATTTTCCTGCAACATGCACCTGAACACCATAACCACTCTCTCCTGGAGGAAGCACTTATACGTTCGAGCCATTATGCAGATGCAGGAGCCAGTGGTCTGTTTGTACCCGGTTTGCAGGATCACCAACTGATTCAGGAATTGTGTGAGCGTTCACCGCTGCCAATTAACGTCATGGTTACGTCTCCTGAGCCTTCACCAAAACAGCTTGCCACACTGGGTGTAGCACGTGTAAGCTATGGGCCATATCCCTATCTGCAAGTTATGGAACACCTGAAAGAACTGGGGAGAAACATTTTATCGGGAAATTAACAGGAGGGCATGTTATAATCACCTCTATTGAACATTTACAGGAGGCAATTATGCTTAACGTGGAACAAAAGCTTGAAGTGCTACAATCGTATCCCCAACTACAACGCAAAGATGTTTCTCTCGGTCGTGTTAATTTCCACTACGAGGATAGTGCGTATGATAAAAAGATTGTTGCTCTCCATATTCATCCTAACGGTAACGGTTATATCTATGCAGGACTACTAACTAACTATGAGACCGATGCTAAAGGATTCGTCAATATTCGTGATTACTCCGAAACAGATCTGCGCACATTGTTAGATGAAACGATCCAAGCGATGTCTCACAATCCCAACGCAGTTGAATTTAAAGAACCAGAACAAGTAAAAGCTGCTGCTCCTGCATTGTCTACAACCTCTACGAGTGGCGGAACGTGGATCGATGAAGATGGACATACACTGACTTTAAAATACGAAGATGACATGTGGTATGTGTATTCCGGTGATAATCTGGATATGGCATTTGAAACGCGTAGCGAAGCTGGCGAGTACCTCAAAGACGAAGGATTCAAACCGCAGGCTCAGGCTTAGCGCATACAGATTCATTTTGGATTGCAGAAAAAACACGAGGCGTGTTCGCACTCGTGTTTTTTGTATTACAGGAAGTTTCGCTTAGATTCCTTACCCAGTTCCTTTATAACTGTTTCCTGTCAGTCTTTTTTGGATTTCATGGTAAGCGGTGCATTCTTCATCATCGGGTACGTAGACAGAAGTAGCGCACCGCCAATGCATCCCAGAACGGTGAACAATGTCATGCGATTGATCCTAGCAATCCACAACATAAACTCACCAAGATCGCCCAATGTAATGATCAGCGTAAAGACCAAGCCAACCCCAAAGAACATAATGAAGAAGTTACGCATCCCCAAGCGCATCCAACAAACCGTTGGGAAGAATGAGATTCCCAGTACGAGAAAGCCGCACATCAGATCGATCCACAGATAGGATAAGAAATGATATTCACTTGAATACAACATGCCCGGTTGATAAAGGGTTACGCCAACAATTCCTTTTTCCTGAAGCAGGTGTATGAGGAAATACGCCACATGCAGAATGACCATGGTGCCTGCAACCATCCATACCGAGTTCATATAGAAAGATTTCATGAATTGAATTCGTGTACTGCCCATACCGATCGCAACCGGAAACAGTGTAATAATTCCCCCGATTGCAAATGTACATATCCCTCCGTACATTGGACCAAACAGTTGCGTAGCATACGAGACATCAAATATGAAGCCAATGGCCAGATATACAACGGCGAGCATCAGAGCGATGGATGAAAATATGCTCAGATACAAACGCATATCATCGCGAATCAGTCGGTTCGTACCTTTTACTGCGTTCATGGTTTAACCCCCTCTTGATTACGGGTCCTGTTAACCAAATAATCTTGTAATGTCGCTTTCTCAATGGAAAGCCCCTGCGAATGAGCGATATCCTTCCACATTTTCGAGTAGGGCTCATCAATCATCACTTTCACAGTCGATCCCATCTGGGAAGACTCTATAACTTTAACACCTGCTGTGACTCGGTTGATATCGTTAATTGCCCCTGTTAGAAGAACTCCTTTTTCGCGCATCTCTTCCATCGGTTGATTTAACAACACCTCTCCAGCTTGCAAAACGATAATGGACTCACATAAAGGCTGAATCTCCTCAATATGATGGCTGGATATCAGAATCAGACGCGGGTTATCTTCATAACTTTCCAGTAGCGCATTGTAGAAGAACTTACGCTTCTCAGCATCGAGCCCATTGGTGGGTTCATCCAGAATGGTTATCTTTGCATTACTGGCAAGACCTAATATAATCTGGGTGGCAGTCTTCATGCCTTTCGAAAATTTAATGATTTTCTTCTTCTCCGGTAGTTCGAACACATTGATTAAACGTTCCGCCAAATCCTGATTCCACTGCGGATGAAAATATTGCCCCATTTGGACCATGTCACTAACCGTCCAGTTTTTTCCCAGGGGATGATTCTCCTGGATGTAGCACAGATGCTCTTGGGCAGCCAGATTATTATAGGGGTCTTGACCCATGATCTGAACGGTTCCACTGTCCGGGCGGTTATGCCCTGCCAGTAAACTCATCATGGTTGTTTTGCCCGCTCCATTTCTTCCCCAGATTGCACCAATGATTGGCTCACTCTCATGTAGCGTAACCTGGTTCAGAACGGGCGTCTTCTGGTAGCTGTAGTTGACCTGCTCCATATGAATCATAACTCACTCTCCTTATCCTTCTTGCCGCGAATCAGATCAATAATCATGTCTTCATTCATGTGAATCCGTCTGGCTTCTTCAAGTAAAGGCTTGATGTATTCTTCATAAAAATCTTGCTTCCGTTCAACGAGCAATGCTTCTCTTGCTCCCTTTGCAACAAACATTCCAACACCTCGCTGTTTGTATATAATCCCCTTGTCCACGAGTTCCTGCAGTCCTTTGCGGGCTGTAGCCGGATTGATATTGTAGAAGCGCGACAGTTCATTGGTTGAGGGAACCTGTTCTTCCACCTTCAATCTGCCTTCCACAATATCGTCCATAATCATCGTAGCAATCTGATGAAAAATAGGCTGAGATTCATCCAAAGTCGATTTCATGTGCCTCCAACTTTCATACGTATTCATTAGTGAGTTAGTCGGTTAGTTACTCATGTGACTAACTATAGTATACAAAGACGCAAATGTAAATAGGCGAACTTAATTCATCGCCTTTCCTACCTTGACTCTATTGTATTGATTAATAAGCCTGTCCAGGACTACGGATTGCTGGATCACTTCCGGATGAAGCAGACTACCGTATTCCATATGCATGCGATATAACAACTGTCTGGCATCTTCGATCCGTGATATCAAATCCAGGCGATCCATAGTATCCCTCCTTTTTGTCATATTTTAGTGTATTATGCCAATCATAAGCGCATGTGAGATACGACATACTTATTCTTCCACTTTGATACACAAAAAAAGAACGCTTCTGATTTATTCAGAAGCGTTCTTTACTTTTATTAAGTTCCAAATCCATGATCAGCGGGTCTCATAATTTCGGGGTTCGGGATTTCCTTGCCTGGGACAGGTTCCGTAGCAGGGGCTACGATGGATACAACGATACTACAGGTAGCTATCAGCAAAGCCAACTTTCTCTTCATTGAGTTTCTGCACCTCACTAATTATCATTTTGTATTGCTGTTTCGCCGTCTCAGATGCAAATTCCCGATATTGCTCGAACAGTCCGACACCTCTAAGCATACCTCGTCCACTGCTAATTTCAATAGAAAATTTTAAACTATCCAGCACAAATTCTATCCCTAAATGATACTCGTCTTTCTTTAGATAATATGCACCCAAATCTGCTAAAAGTCTTAAATATCGATCATCCGTAACCTGACTGCTCACTTTGCCAATTCGGTTACTCTGTTCCTGATAAGTGAAGTACGATTCATACTGTTTGAGAACATGATCAATATCCTTATCATAACGATTAGCCGCTGTTACAATATCACACAGCGCTGGGAATATTTCATTTTCCTTCGTCGAGATATACGCCAGATAATCAGGTAACACCTCAAAATGACCACCCATTAAATGATATATATATCGATTCGCTTCAGCCCATTCCTGAAACTGATTCATAACAACGATTTCATCTTTATCCGGGTTCCTCACCCAGCGATTATCCGAATATAAAGAAACATATTTAAGTGCCCCAGTGTAGTCCTTCAATTGATAACAGGCACTTCCTGCAGCTAGATCGGAGTATAGAATATAGAAAACAATTGGTCTTTTTGTCTCTTCTTGTTTCCGTCGGCCATTCATCTCATAGTGGATGGACGCTTTTATTTTCAATTTTTCAGATAACTCCTGAACCTTGTCCCATCTATGCAATGCTCCAAAAGCATTAATCAGTTCGTTAAGCGCATCCAACTGGAAGCGTTCATCCAGCCGATCCACATAATATTCGAACCGAGATGCAATAATCAGATTCCGGTGCTGATCATTGCTCAGTCCCAACCTGAACAGTCGGTACTGACAGAGTGCAAGCCGCTCGGAATGTTGCATTTTCTCGCTTTCAGCAATGTTTTCATATAGAAGAATGGCTGGTTTGAATTTACCCGCTTGGTAGAATTCTTCAGCCACATCAAATAACAAAGGAATATAGGATAGATTATCCATCATCAGACGAATAACCTCTTCAATACAGTCCAACTTGTCCAACTCGGCACAGCGATGAAGGAAGGGTCCCAGTCTTCGCCAGTCCGGGGTCGCGTGTACAAAACACTCGTCTATGTATAACTCATAGAAGTAACCTTCTTCCAGTCTCATGGCAGAAGTGATGCGATCCAACTGCTGCATGGCAATAGGCCGATTTTTATTCAAAATATTGCTGAGCGTACCCGAATTAATCCCTGACGTTTCCGAAAAATGACTAATGGACATCTGTTCACGCTTCAGATAACTTTCCAAGTGATCGCGTATCGTGGTTGTCGACTCCAAACGAACACCACCCTCCAAAATAAAAAACATAAACGGGATTATCGGTATGCAAAAGTAATTATATGTAATTAGAAAGTATCGGTCAATATAATAATTTCAACTAATTTGTATTAAAACCATTTTAATCCTTTTATAAAACGGACAATCCTATCCTTATTTTATATCGGAAACGTGCCTGACATCAAACCTGAAAATAGGCAAAAAACACGAGCCATTCACGGGCTCGTGTCCTCAACTGACTCAGCAGTCAGCATGCTCACTATAACTTGGATTTAAGGCAGTATATTGCCTGCTGCACGGTAAATTTCATACCACTCTGGACGAGTGAGATGAACATCTCCTGCTTTTACACAGTCTTGCAGACGTTCAATATTCATCGTGCCTGTCACAGGTTGCATCTGCGCAGGGTGACGAAGCAACCATGCGATTGCAATCGTTGTATTGCTCACGTCATATTTCGCAGCAATCTCGTCAATCTTTGCATTCAATTCCGGGAACTTGTCGCTACCCAGAAATACACCTTCGAAGAATCCGTACTGGAACGGGGACCACGGCTGAATGGTGATATCATGCAGACGACAATAATCAAGGATACTGCCGTCACGGTTAACCGCAGCTTCGTTCTCCATGTTCACGTTGATTCCACTGTCAATCATCGTGGTATTGGTAATACTCATCTGCAACTGGTTGGCTACCAGTGGCTGTTTCACGTATTTTTTCAACAATTCGATCTGGTTCGGATTCTGGTTGGATACCCCGAAGTGACGCACTTTACCTTCGCGCTCCAGTTGATCAAAGGCTTCAGCCACTTCCTCCGGCTCAACCAATGCATCAGGACGATGCAGAAGCAGAACATCAAGATATTCCGTTTTCAGACGTTGCAGGATGCCATCGACTGAATTCAGGATGTGCTCTTTGGAGAAATCAAACATGCCTTTGCGGATACCGCATTTGGATTGAAGAATCATATTTTCACGAACTTGGGGATTCATCTGTACCGCTTCGGCGAAGATTTCCTCACATGTTCCTGTACCATAAATGTCGGCATGGTCAAAGAAATTCGCGCCAACCTCCATTGCAGAACGAACAAAATGTTCGGCTTCCTTACCGTCTAGTGAATTAATACGCATGCAACCCACCGCGACTACAGGTACTTCTAGTGCACTGCTGCCCAATTTAATCGTTCTCAAGATGTTTTCCCTCCATATTCGAATATTATCGTGTATCTTACCTTTGATTTTGACATATATCTGCAATCGGTTTCAATAGCTTTATCCTACATTCATATGGAGAAATGATAGGTTCTTCATTCCAGCCTATATATCCAAAAGAATAAGTTATACTTCTTCCGGTATGATAACCTCAATGTGCCTTGGCAGGACACCGATATGAATCGGCAGGGCAGGACCTTCTTCCCCATCTACATTGGTGCGAATGGCTTCGTCTGAGCGAACATGAACTTCTTTGGCTGTAAAATAGTCCACGTCCTTATGGTCTTTCAGACTACCAAAGAAAAGGGAAGTGCCAAGGGTCAGACTGTTGAACACACTGATATTACGAACAACAAAACAATGTATCAAACCATCGTCCACCTCTGCATCCGGGGACAACTTCTCGAATCCTCCGACCGAGTTGGTCAGCGCCGCCAGAAAAAGTGGCGATTCCCCCTCCCAGAACTGTCCGTCATATTCGATGGTTAGATGATTGGCTGGTGTATTCACCAGGTCTTTCAAGCCTTCTTTGAGATATGCGAATGATCCCAACTTCGACTTCTCTTCCGAGGATACGGAGAACAAAGCTTCTGCCAAAGAACCCGCAGCCACAACGTTGGCAAACAGGCGATCATTGATTTTCCCCAAATCCACGATATGGGTCTGATTCGAACGTAACTGCCTAATGGCTTCTTCCGGGTCAAGCGAGATATTCAGCGCACGTGCAAAATCATTCACCGTACCTAGCGGTACCACGCCCAGTCGGGGACGGTGATCCTGATCCATCATGCCGTTAATCGTCTCATGTAGTGTACCGTCGCCTCCGATGGAGATGACCAGATCACAGCCGTCTTTGCAGGCACTCAGACAGTAGTTGGTCGCATCACCTTCCCCAGCCGTCTCATTAACAACCACCTCATACTGCTGTGACTCCAGAACTTCTCTGACTTGGGACACATACTGCTCGGCCTCTTCCTTACCTGACGATGGATTACTAATGATCATGGCTTGGCGCATACTCACATCTTCCCCTCCAAAATGGCATCTTTACTTTATCTTTACCCGTTTCAAGGGTGGGTTGAATAGGGTCTGCGGGGGATGTTCCATTTTTTTTGATAAACATGTCTCTGAAGAGTGCAGAGCAGGGTTTGTTTCATATAGAATAGAAGTAGACAAATACCCATTACGAAATTTCTTGTTCCTTTTCCCTGTTGACGGGTTAATAACTATAGATGTGCTTTGAGCCGAACCTACATATGTTAAACTCTTCAATTCACACTGAACACTCCGTGGGCAGAATAACCTTTCGGTCGCTGTTATCGTGTAACTACTATACTTATCTAACTCAATCTGTTCGGATTATTTTATAATTCTAAAAAATTGGAGGGAATGCATGCAATGAGAAGAATGACGCTACTATTTCTAGTATTCATCCTGAGTCTCGGGGCATCGGGGCAAGCCATGGCTTACACCACTACAGACTTGGGCGAGGGAATCATTGAAGATCCAGCTTTGGAGGAAGGACTGAAGTTAATCCTGAACAAACCTCTGGATGTGCCATTAACTTCAACGGATCTGGAGCAGCTTGAGGTGGTGGATCTGAGCAATGCAGGTATTCACAGCCTCTCCGGTCTCGAATATGCAACCAATCTGACTCACCTCCGATTATATGGAAATGAGATTGAGGATCTCACACCGCTGGAGCACCTAACCCAGCTTCGGGAAATCGATGTTCGCAATAATTACATTACATCCATAGACGCACTTACTGAATTGAAAGACTTGGGACGGCTGTATATCAGCAACAATTCCATTTCTTCCATAGAGGTTGTACGTGAGTTCAACCGATTACATACGTTCCACGCCAGCGGTAACCAGATTGCCAGTCTTGCGGCCCTCTCGGATGCGGATGCACTGAAGTGGCTCGAGATCTCGAACAATACCATTAGCAATCTGACACCGCTCATGGGTAAAACTCGGCTCCAACAACTCAATGTATCGAATAACCAGATTCAAACGCTGGACGTACTGGCTGAATTGCCAAATACACTGCGGAATCTGAATGTGGCAGGCAACCAAATCACGGATCTGACACCACTGGAGCACATGACACGCCTTCGGACACTTGATATCTCTGGTAACCAAGTACAGCATCTCAAGGGGCTTGAGGGGCTGACTGGGCTGACGGAGCTGAATGCAGAGTCCAATCAGATCTATGATCTGGAACCTTTACGGCAGCTTTCCAGCCTGGACGTATTAAAATTATCCAACAACCGGGTGTGGGATCTGACACCAATCGCAGGTTTTACGTTTACCCGTGATCAGTCAGCGACAAATGCTATACAGGATATATCGGCGTCTACCTCGTTATCCTCCGGTATTCAGACTTCTGTATCAGAGGTTGAGCCTGCCGGACTCACGGTGCAGAACAATTATCTGGATGTTGTGAGTGGCAGTCATACGATGCAGCTTCTGAACCGGATGAATGTGCGGGAGCAGAAACGAACGCCGCAAGGCAGCTTCCAGCGTCTGATTGAAGGGTCAACCACCGCCTATGTCGGGGACCGTGCTTATGCACTGGATGCTGCACCTTTTATCGATGAGGGCCGGACCTATGTGCCTCTGCGTTTTGTCTCCGAGCAGTTAAATGCCCGTGTGAACTGGAACAGCGGTACGCGCGAAGCTGTGATCACACAGAATGATAAGACCATCCGCTGGAGCGTGGGCAACAAACAAGTTGTTGTGGATGATACGCTTGCGATCAATGATGCTCCTCTTCTGATGAAAAATGGTAAAGCTTTTGTACCGGTACGCTTCATCTCGGAGCAATTCAATACGACGGTTGGTTACATCGGAAGCAGCAAAACGATTCTGATTTTTGAAAATAAACAGCTTGGTGAGAGTGTGCAGCCTTAAATAGTGTCTCACGTTCATTTCCAGCCATAAGAGAATATGAGAAACAAGCAAAGTCCCCGTCTGAACGATCAGCGGGGATTTTGTTGTGTCATGACAGTTGTATTATGACATTGGATAATGGTATATGGATATCGCCGATCACAAACAAATACAGCATATAATCTGTCTATTCGGATACGAACTCGTGATACTCCATCTTCGATTAGGGTAAATTTCACACGGTTTAGCATATCTTCTTTTGCCGCAAGAGTTGTTATACTGAACGTAATATCTATGACAGCTGGAGTTCAAGCGAGGAGGAAATTCATATGACATTCACGTTCACTGGTTATTCAACAACCCAAGATAGCCCATGGAAAAAGTTATCTTTTGTGCCTACTAATGAAAGCGCTAACTTAAAACTGACGGGTGAACAGTACCAACTTGTGGAAGGGTTTGGTGGCTGTTTTAACGAGCTTGGTTATATGGCTCTGTCCCACTTGAATGAGGAGCAGCGCCATGAGGTATTTCACTCTCTCTTCCATCCAGAGGGCGAGCACAAGTTTAACATCTGTCGCCTGCCGATCGGCGCAAGTGATTATGCAGAGCAATGGTACAGCCACAACGAAGTGGACGGCGACGTGGCCATGGAACATTTTTCGATCAAACGTGATTTCAAATATCTGATTCCTTACATCAAGGAAGCTCTGAGTTATAACCCGAACCTGCAATTCTTCGCCTCGCCATGGAGCCCGCCAACGTGGATGAAGTCGCCCAAAGCCTATAACTATGGGACACTGCGCTGGGAGAAAGATATTCTGGAGGCCTACGCCCTGTATTTTGTGAAATTTGTACAGGCTTACCGTGACGCAGGCATTACCATCCATCAGGTGCATGTGCAGAACGAAGTGATTGCAGATCAGAAATTTCCTTCTTGCATGTGGACAGGCGAGCAGCTTCGTGAGTTCATCGCCGATTATCTGGGCCCGGCTTTTGACAAACACGGTCTGGATACGGAAATCTGGCTCGGAACGATCAACGCCCCTGATCCATGGGAGGAATTGATTAAGAAAAAAACAAATGACTTCGATGAGTACGCAGGGCTTGTCCTAAGTGATCCGAAGGCCTATTCCTATATCAAGGGTGTTGGATATCAGTGGGCAGGCAAAAATGCCATTCAACGTACCTCGGCAAGTTATCCGGAGCTGCGTTATATGCAGACCGAGAACGAATGCGGTGATGGCAACAACTCATGGAATTACGCCAAATATGTATATAACCTCTACCAGCATTACTTCAGCAACGGCGTGAACGCGTACATCTACTGGAACATGGTTCTGGAACCCAAAGGCCGCAGCACATGGGGCTGGGAGCAAAACTCCATGATCACCGTAGATCCGGACAATAAGGAGGTTACTCGGAACCCGGAGTATTATGTGATGAAACACTTCGCTCATCATATTGTTCCTGGTGCTCGAAAAGTCGGTCTGTCAGGCGCCTGGAGCGGGAAATCCGTCGCTTTCCGCAACCCGGATAACAGTCTCGTCATTGTCATCAACAACCCATTCCAGGACCGTCGTGACCTGTATCTAACCCTTGAAGAAGGACAGACCCTACACATGAAGTTGGAAGCCGATTCGTTCAACAGCATGGTTATTCAACCGAAGTAACTAATCCAATACCTCGTTAAAAACGCGGACATCAATAGCGTCAGGCCCCAAAGATTCCCCGGGCCGGCGCTATTTTTTATGGGCCAGACCAGGCTTATTTTCACCATTATTACTCCTGTGAAACACAAGCCGAAGGCAACTTAAAGATATGACGTTCAAGCTTTTATATTTACAAATCTATAAATCTAGATATAATGTAATCCAGAGCTTACTCTCATGTCCATCACATTATAGGAGTTATAGGAGGCAAGGCAGGTTCATTTCGACATAATACATCTATTTTTCTGTATATCTAAATTCACTGGAGGTACGCTTTACATGAAATCACAACAGGTCAACCCGCTGCTTATCCTGATTCTGGCACTGGGTGTATTCGGGATCATTACAACAGAAATGGGGATTGTGGGGGTGCTGCCTCAGGTTGCGCACAAATTCAACATTACGGCTGCACAGGCAGGTTGGCTGGTCAGTATATTTGCGCTGGTCGTAGCCATCGCGGGTCCTTTTCTCACCTTGCTGGCGTCTGGAATTAATCGCAAAATCATCCTTTTAGCCGCTGTGCTGATGTTTGCCATTTCGAACGTCGTCTATGCCTACGCCACAACATTTGATACCATGCTTATCTTCCGTATCATTCCCGCGTTATTCCATCCCGTCTTCTTTTCCGTAGCCCTGGTCACCAGTGCCCAACTCGTTCCGGCAGAGAAAAGCAGTCAGGCCGTCGCCAAAGTATTCACCGGAGTTACCGCGGGCTTTGCCTTTGGCGTGCCACTGACATCGTATCTTGCTGAACGCCTATCCCTCGAAATCGCCTTCCTGTTTGGAGCGATGGTCAGTGTGGTCGCTTTGATCGGCATATGGATCTGGTTACCCTCGATGCCCGTGAAGGAAAAGATGTCCTATGGCAAGCAACTCGGTATTCTGCGCAAACCTGGATTATGGCTGAATGTTGTCGCAGTCATTTTTATATTCGCCGCCATGTTCTCCGTATACAGCTATTTCGCCGAGTATCTTGGACAGGTCACCCAAATGAGCGGATCATGGATCAGTGTCATGCTGACTGTCTTTGGTGTCGTCATGATCATCGGAAATTTGGGGTTTGGACAGTTTCTGCGTAAGAGCGTGGTCCGAACTGTCCTCATGTTCCCCCTGCTGTATGTAGCAGCTTACGCACTCGTCTATTGGGCCGGTCCCCACTTCATGTGGATGGTTATTGTAGTCATCCTCTGGGCATCCGTGCATTCAGGAGGATTAATTGTAAGCCAAACCTGGTTAACCGCTGAAGCGCAAGATGCGCCTGAATTCGGCAACAGCTTGTATGTATCCTTTTCCAACCTCGGTATTACCCTGGGTACTGCTATCGGCGGCTGGTTCATCGCAAACCTGGGAGTACATCAACTGGTCTGGAGCGGAATGATCTTTGCACTGATCGCTTTTGTATTGATATGGATTAAAATCAAATGCTTCTCCTCACGCTCGGTTGCTTAAAGTTCAGAACGACCATCATTCGGATTCTTGACTCCTCGCACCAGTGGTTGATCAAACAGGGAGACAAAATATTCGCACATCAAAAAGCGCCATGTCCCCATACTCATCATGTGGGACAGGCGCTTTTTGATGTGATATCATTATCGAATTTCTACGAGATGCTCAGCCACATCAATACGTAAACTTAAGGATTGTTTGCCAGGTAATTTCTCAGCCATTGCATAGCCGGACGTTCTGTACCGTTGCTATTGACCAAGTGGGAGCCAGCCTGCCAGGTTTGATTCTGGTTGTAACCCCACAGCGTCACACCTTTAACAGCAGAGTGTTTCCACAGCACAGGGAATTTCTGCTGATAACGTTGCAATTGTGTATTATCGTCACCTGTCATATCCAGCTCGGATACATAGATTGGCAACCCTGTTGCTGCAAGCTTGTTCAATACCGTGTTCATCGTGCTCACAGAAACGTTGTCCATATTGAAGTAATGCGCCTGGATTCCAATACCATCAACTAGACCTCTGTTTTTCAAAAGGTTGATAATCTGGATATATTGGTCCGCTTTAGCAGGATCACCGATAATACCATATTCATTAATTAACAGTTTGGAGTTAGGGAAGGCTTGTCTCGCCTGTTGGAATGACCAGATAACCCAATCCCAACCCGTTGCCCCATCTCCACCAATGGCATTGCGATAGGATGGTTTCGCATGCAGAGGTTCATTCACCACATCAACGAAGGCAGACTTCGAATACCGCTGTCCTGCAGCTTTAATCCATTGTGTCACTTCAGCCTTCTGATCTGCGGCTGAGAGACTGTTAATCCAATTTGGCTGTTGATTTCCCCATACGAGCGTATGGAATTTGAACGGAAATCCGTTGTTGTTAGCATAGTTGTAGGCCATATCCGCCTGGCCCCAATTCATTACGTTGCGTGTGCCTTCAATAGCATCCCACTTGGTTGAGTTCTCCGGAGTTACCTGATTCCAATATGGGCTAAAATTCGAAGGAACCTGGTTGGCAATAATATTGCCCAGAAATTTGCTACCTTTCGCCAAACCAGCACTCACACTACCAACCGCAACAGAAGCAGCGAGAATCCCTACCAATGCCAGTGAGCCGACTGTTTTAAACCACTTAGACTTAATCAATGATTTTCCTCCTTAGTATTCATTTTTTGTAAAGCGCTTACAAAAACCATTTTACTGGATAATTTTGGTTTTTAACACCTGTCAAATTATAGTATTTTATTGTAAAAAAATAGAATTTAGTGGTTTTTCTGAGGCTAATTATCGATTCAATCTCTTAAATCCAACATAACTCTTACATTGGAGTTTACATTCACTAGATGTTTATCTAGTATGAAATGATACATATCTTTACACACACTAGATAACAAGGGAGATTACAACATGCGCAAAATTTCAACGAAACGCTTCGCCGGATGGCCTTTATCTTTCCTCTTATGTGCCTCCATTTTGTTCGCCCCTTTTGCTTCCACTCCGGTTCAGGCTGCTGAGGCAGACAAGGAGACCAAGATCACGTTGCTGGGTACATCGGATATACATGGTCGATTCATGCCGTGGGACTATGCTTTGGATGGTCCAAACCCAACCGGAAGCATGACACAGCTCTACACCATTGTAAAAAAAGTGCGTGCGGAGAATCCCAATACGATCCTACTGGATGCAGGAGACATGATTCAGGATAACTCGGCTGAGTTGTTCAATGATCAACCCCAATCTCCCATGATGGTTGCAATGAACGAAATGAAATATGACGCATGGGTTATGGGTAACCATGAGTTTAACTTCGGACTGGACGTACTGGAGAAGATCTCTTCCCAATTCAATGGACAGCCTCTCGTGGGTAACATTTTCAAAGAAAACGGCGACCGCTACATGCCTGCCTATACGATTATTGAGAAAGACGGCATCAAAGTCGGTGTTATTGGAATGAACACACCTATGATTACCGAGTTTGAGAAAGGTACGGATCACCTGGACGGCATCATCGTCAAAGATCCTGTGGAAGAGACCAAGAAGGCCATTGCTGAGCTAAAAGGCAAAGTCGATGTCATGGTTGGACTCATGCATATGGGATTGGACAACGAGAACGGTAATCCGGGAACCGGAGTGACGGATATCGCCAATGCCAACCCGGAGCTGGCTGCCATTTTTGCCGGACACATGCATACTTTGATTGAATCCCAAACGGTTAACGGCGTATTGATCTCCGAACCGAATAAATATGGCTCGCATATCTCTCGAATTGACCTTACATTTGAAAAAGATGGCGACAAAGTTGTGCTGAAAAGCAAGGAAGCTCAAGCTCTCGCTGTGAAAGCAGCAGACGGAACATATGAAGTCTCCGATCCTGCGCTGGAAGAGACTTTGCACCCATTCCACGAGTTCGCTCGTGCCGATGCCAACATTGAAGTGGCTGAACTGAAAGGAACGAACCTGGTCCCTGCTGATGAGATTAAGGGTATCCCTGCGGTGCAGATCCAGGAAACACCTTTGTCTGATTTCTTCACAGAAGTGATGTTGCATTACAGTGATGCCGATGTGGTCGCGCACCAGATTGATAACGACAAGGCCAAGCTGGATGTAGGCCCGATCAAGAAAAAGGATATTGCGTTCAACTACCAATACACCTTTGGTGAAGTGACCGTATATGAAGTAACCGGACGCGATCTGATGGATTATATGGAGTGGTCTGCGGGATACTTCAACTCCACACGCCCTGGTGATGTGACCGTCAGCTTTGATCCGAAACGACGCGCTTCCAAATACAGCACCGATGATTTCTTCGGCGGCGTAACGTATGAGATTGACCTGACCAAGCCATACGGTAGTCGGATTAAAAATCTCAAGTACAGCGATGGGTCAGTGGTCAAAGAAGACGATACGCTGAAGCTCGGTATGAATGCCTACCGGATGGAAGCGCTGATTGCCAAAGGTGGCGCCATGGAAGGTCGCAAGTTCAAGCAGCTCTGGTCCTCCAAGGATGCCTCGGCATTTGGTGAGATTCAAGGCACAATTCGCAACCTGTCCATCGCCTATCTGAAAGATGTTATGAAAGGTGTCTACGAACCGAAGATTCAACATAACTGGAAAATCACCGGCGTAGACCTGACTGCACCGGAACGTGCAGATGTAGTGGAGTTAATTAACGACGGCATCATGTCTGTCCCAACAACGGAAGATGGCAAGTACACCAACATTGCCTCCATTAACATTTTGGATACGGTGACTCAGGAAGAGATTGATACGTTATCTGCCAAAGCAGATGTGAGTGCGGTACAATTCGCAGGCGTGAAAACCAAGGGAGCGTTCTATCAACAGCTGAACAAAACTCGCAAAGCAGTAGGTAGTGGTGAGGGAGCAACTACTCCTACACCTGAGAAGCCAACAACGCCAACAGTACCTAAACCAACACCAACTCCAGGCACATCGAAACCTGGTAAACCATCAACACCAAGCACTGGTAAACCAGGAACTGTCACCAAAGGCCAACAAGCCAAGGTCACTGCAGCTTACCTGAACGTACGCGCTGGCGCTTCATCCAAGGCCAAAGTTGTTGCTGCAGTACCAAAGGGCACTGTGCTTGAGGTGATCAGTACAGACAAGTATGGCTGGGTAAAAGTGAAGCTGGATGGACGTGTAGCATTTGTATACGGGAAATATGTGAGTATTTTGAAATAGGTACAATCGTGACGTACCACGCTTAACGAAAAAGAAAAAGGGCGATCCCTCCCATGGATATCATGGAAGGGATCGCCCTTTTTTATGTTAAAGAACATTTATAATAATTGCTATAACTGCTCTATGGAAAAAAGTCATTTAGCGTTGTGGCAGGTTCTTGATTTTATCCATAAAAGCGTCCAGTTGTATACCATTCGTTTGTTCCGTAAAGTAACGTGATTCCTCCGATTCACCCTCATAGGTGGCAAGTACGTAGTCACCATCAACAATATAGTACGTGCCGTAGCGGGTGAACGAATATCCTCCCAGCTGTTCTCCAGTCGTCCCCTTTTTGACTACAGCGATAATCTTCATACCTGGTTTAAGTTCAGGCTCCACACCTGCAAAGTCAGCGTTGTAAAATAAAAAAGTGTCCTCGGGCACATCATCTCCTGTTACCACTTCATGTACCCTCACCCCATAGGAGATGAATTCAGGTTGATAGGGTGTCGTTCCAGTAGCCCGATCCTTATCAGCCATCTTTCGCTCAGGCGTGCCCGGCTCAGTAGTCAACTCCACACGAAAACTCGGCAAAACATTCATAACCTCTGCCACAACGACCCCATCCCCATATGTCATGATCTCTCTGAAGCTCACTTCTCTCATGTTAATCGTCGCGGGAACGCCAGTGGATAGCGGATATTCCTTGCGGAGTTCATTCATTCGCTTTTGGGAGAGCACGTTCTCCGCACGATCATCTGAATTGACAAACAGAGTTGTACATCCCGTTAGACTAACCAGCAATGCAATACCTGTTAGCCAGCATATTAGTCGGATTCGTGCCATACATCCACCCCTCACCTGGTATGGTTGCTATATATACCTTCAATACTCAACCTCTCTTTACATCCCAGTTCGCAAGCATGCCTCTCGCCATCTCCATGTCCGACTCCTTTCCTGTAATCAGTGCAAACTTGGCAACAATTGCAGGATAGGCTGCCCACTGCTCTCGAATATGCTCCATCATCCGGGGCCATGTTCTTCCCCCTGCCTTCTCATAACGTCTCAACAGTTCACGCAGTCCTTCCTCCTGAAAGAGTGCATAGTAAATGACGAAGTCCTTACCCGGATCTGCAATCTCAGCTTCCGTCCAATCAATAAGTCCAGTTACTCGCTGGGCATCATCGACAATTATATGTGGTGGATGCAGATCACCATGGATGAACGCCGAGTGCTGAGGCCAATAGCTACTTATAGAAAGCCATACCGTCCAGCGTTCAACCAACTCGGTTGGCACCGTAAAATTCTGCTTAACCTCTTCTATATTGGCTGCAAATTCTTTGCGAGCTTCCATAGGTGTCTTGGTCCGCACTCCACCTTTCTTCGCCTTGTCGGGATCGATGTTATGCAGCGTGGCGAGAGTCGTAGCCAGTGAATCCAGGAATGTATCCGATAAGCTCTCCTGAGGGAATCTCCATACATACCCTCCCCCTGCGGGATCCACAACTGCGATCGGATCACCCTCAAGTAAAGGATAAGCGATCAACCCTGGCGTGCAGATCCGCCAATCTGGTACCTGTGCATGTATATTTCCTCGGACCACATTCAGCACCTTTCTCTCATTCTCGGCTCGCTCCCAGACATCTTTGCGTCGCGGCTGGCGCAGAACCCATCTTCGGCCTTCTTCATCCGTGGCGAATGCTACACGAAAGTCCATACCCGACTCGTTGATCTCCAAGGATTCCTCAACGATAAGGAGTCCATTCTGATTTGCTAAAGATAATAATTCCTTTCGAATTGCCAAATGCTCATTCATGTTCGCTTTTGTCATATCAGGTACTCCCCTTTTCCTGGATAAACTAAAAAACACAGACATGTTCGCCTGTGCAATTCATCTCGGAAGTTGGCATACCTGAATGCTCACAAAAAATAGTAGTACATCAAAGAACCACCTCACAGAATGATTCTTTCACGACTAGCGGCAT
Organism: Paenibacillus sp. FSL K6-4396; assembly: GCF_038002525.1. NCBI lineage: Bacteria > Bacillati > Bacillota > Bacilli > Caryophanales > Paenibacillaceae > Paenibacillus > Paenibacillus sp. FSL K6-4396. The sequence continues at coordinate 6,970,531 of NZ_JBBOCR010000001.1, forward strand.
ACGTGTAACATGGCAAACCAATCCCGATGAGCTGCACACAGGCAGAAAACAGCAAGCATAAACAAACATCTCGCCATATTATCTCAATCGGGAAAAATTTAGCACACGTATCCCTCCGTTCAATAAGTTACCCATATGCTAACATATTCCAAATCCCAGTTCCAGACTGAATGGAATTTTTTTGGTTCTTTTTATTGATATACAGGAACTTGGGCGTCTCAGGTAACGTCCATAGTTTGTAGATGTAATTAAAAAGAATGAGAGGTGAGCACCCCAATGTCCATTGTACGAAAGTTATCCTTATTACCAGTCATCATGCTCTTGTTAACTCTTGGATGCACAGAGAAGTCCGTAGAACAAGTGAAAGAGAAGCCACATGTGCGAGGAATGATTACGGATTTTGAGGAAGAAAGAGGTCAGGTACTCATAGAGAATAAAGAAGATGGAGGTGTTGAATCAGGACCGATTTGGATTTCGCTCAGCAAGAACGCCGAACTCATCATCGAAGGACAGACTGTCACCGTCTCTTTGGATGAGACACTCGTTGGTCGAAGTGCAGAAGTATGGATTGGTGGAATAATCGCTCAATCTTACCCTCCCCAAACCCAGGCTGTAAAAATGGTCATTCATTAACACACAGCAATATTCACCGATACATTTCGTTTCACGTGGAACGTTATGATACACCTACGCACAGCAACAGGCGGTTCCTCCTCATATCGGAGTTGATAAAAACATTTTAACCACTTGATGCATTTACTCCGTTAGCCTGCCTGCATATAGAGTATAATGAAGAGGTATACGATAAATGTACGGTGCAATAATTGTACAAAAACTAACGCAAAAGAGGTAAACGATGAGCGAGCAACAATTTAAAGATTATGGACTAGGTGAAGAGATCGTAAAAGCACTAGACAGTCTGGGCTACGAGACACCAACCGAGGTTCAAACGAAAGTTATTCCGGTAGCACTAGAGAACCAGGATCTTGTGGTCAAATCACAGACAGGTAGCGGTAAAACAGCCGCCTACGGCATTCCGCTTTGCGAGCTGGTGGATTGGAATGAAAATAAGCCACAGGCTTTGATTCTTACACCAACCCGGGAACTGGCTTTGCAGGTTAACGAAGATATTACAAATATCGGCCGCTTTAAGCGTATTAAAGCAACCGCACTATACGGACAGTCCCCTTTTCATATCCAAAAAGCCGAGTTAAAACAAAGAACACATGTCGCTGTAGGTACGCCAGGTCGGGTACTGGATCATATCGAACGCGGCACGCTGCCACTCGAACGGATTGCTTACCTTGTCATTGACGAGGCCGATGAGATGTTAAATATGGGCTTCATCGAGACGGTACAAGCGATTATTCAGAAGTTGCCGCAGGAGCGAGTAACGATGTTGTTCTCCGCTACGTTCCCTGAAGATGTAGCCAAGCTATCACGCAAATACATGAACAAGCCGGTGGAAATCGAGATCAAAGCAAGTGGACTGACAACAGCCACTATTGAACACGCTGTAATTCATGTGCCAGAAGTGAACAAAACCGCGCTGCTTCAGGACTTGTTCATTGTGGAAAATCCGGATAGCTGCATCGTGTTCTGCCGTACGCAGGAGAATGTAGATAAACTGTTCCGGGTCATGGCTGACCTTGACTATCCAGCAGACCGTATCCATGGTGGCATGGAGCAGGATGAGCGGATCGAAGTCATGAACGCCTTCAGACGGGGACAATTCCGTTATTTGATCGCAACGGATGTAGCCGCACGTGGTATTGATATCACCAATATTACTCATGTCATCAACTACGATATTCCTTTGGAAAAAGAGGGATATGTTCACCGCACCGGCCGTACGGGTCGCGCAGGCAAAACAGGTAAAGCCATTACGTTGATTACACCGAAAGATGGCAGACGTCTTGCGGAGATTGAATCCTATATCGGTTTCGAAATCCCTATTGTGAAAGCTCCTTCCGAGGAAGCTGTAGATCGCCGCAGAGAAGATTTTGAGAAACGATTGAAGATCGTTCCTGAACGCAAAAAGGACAAGCGTGAACAGTTGAATCAGCAGATCATGAAGTTGAACTTCAACGGAGGCAAGAAGAAGAAACTTCGTGCTGTTGACTTTGTAGGTACCATCGCCAAGCTTGAAGGCGTTACGGCTGACGACATCGGGATCATTACCATTCAGGACAATGTAACGGATGTGGAGATCCTGAATGGCAAAGGCCCACTCGTGCTGGAGCTTATGCAGAATATAACGATCAAAAAGATGCAGCTCAAGGTTCGTAAAGGTCATAAATAGTTTGGTAAACACGGTCAAATAAATAGAAATTTAAACAGGGATAGTGGACTCTTTTCTAAGTCTACCATCCCTGTTTTCATTACCTCTTCTTTTTCCGCACTGTACCCCCTTCCACCGTATACCGAAATAACGCATCCTCCGCGCCCCCTGTATCATCCGTAACTTGAAACGTCGCTGCGTCCCCCGACTTATATACACTTCCCGTCACAAAGCTGAACACCACACGGTCATCTTTGCCCCAATATTCATTCAGCATGACAAATGTACTGCCGTTCACACCCTTTACCGTGCGTTTGCCATTGGCATTATATAGACTATTCTGGTCCATTGCCCAACTCTGGGGATCAGCATCGAATAGATGTGTAAAGGTGGCTCGATCGATATTTTTGTTCGGTTTCCCCCATAGATACACACGCTTGGCATCCACCGCCCAACTACCGGAAGGTGTTATTAACTCAAACGTTGCTGCATCTGCCCCCTTGATCATCTGAAGCACATCGTCCGGTTGACCGAAAGGCTGACTTGTCCGAACAACCTCGGCACGATACACATGTTGTTGATCCTTGGAAAGTCCAAGATGCTCCGTCCTAGCAAACGCTACAAATTGCCGAGCATCTGCCTCGTCGACACGGTAACCGTTGTAATACACATGTTTGTCATCACGACCGAACGGTCCGCCTAGCGGTTTAAACGTATCCGGGTCTGCTCCTTTTATAGTGCGCCACTGAAAATAAACACGTTCCCGGTCCCGTGCAAACTGCTCATCTAGCGGTTCAAAGGTAGACCTATTCACATCCCGAACGAGATTGTACACTTCCTTCGCCTCCCGATGAGCCGTACCGCCCCATTCGGTTTTATAAAAAATGGACGACGCAGTCTCATACCAATTGCCTGTGATCTGCGTAGCGCCTTCTGCACTGTGGGCATAATGATCACTCCACCAGCCAGATACGTCGGGTTGATGTTCTTGCAGCCATGCTCTCACCTCATCCTTTTCCCCATTTGCATAACGAAGAGAGCTGGACAGATGGAATAAGTGGTCCTTGTCAGTACAATAATCGTGATGAGCAATCACAGCATTCGTATCGATATCCTCAAATAGATGAAAATGCGTGCTGCTCTTCACATATAAATAACGTTGGTCCCGAGCGAAGTAGGGTGTATCCGGCAGCAGCCGAAAGCTGGGCGGATCGGAGTCAGGCACAGCCTGATCTTCCAGATAGACATATTGAGAATCACAACAGTAATCTTCATCGATTACACGGAAAGCTTCCGTATCCTGGCTGAATAAACTTGCCTTGTTCTTACGAGCATTGGACCACCATATTCCCTGATGATCACGCAGATAGGCGAACGTCAGCCACCCTTTTGGATAAGTCGAGATAACTTCAAAATCCAGTGCGGTAATGCCTCCCTTAATGGGAGTACTGGTTCCATCTTCTTCATTTTGCAATATCACTTGAAGGTCTTCATCTACAATAAATTTGTCCATGACGGTTCCCCCTCCAATTATGTTGTAAAAATGAGTCTAGCCTTATTTTAACGTGTGCACCTGATCCTCTCTACATCATCGTACATGACATTTAGGAACATTTCCTCCGCTCTCACCGCTCAACCCCGAAGAGATGAAGATATGTTCAGCAATGGATGGATTGTTCACTTGAAAAAGAGTCTAGTCCAACTAAAATATAAATGAAAACATTATATTTTAGTTACATATCTTACGGGAGGTGTATGTCATGGGTAACAGAAAAGCGGTCTGGTTACTGGTCTTTGCACTCACGTTCACCCTGTTTGGACTTCATCCTGAACGAACAAGCGCTGCAAGTGTCACGATCACCAATGGCACCGATTGGCTCGACACCGCGGGCAATCCCATCCATGCGAACAGCGGCAACATACTGCAGGTAGGCTCGACGTATTATCTGTACGGTGAACATGCGGTGGGCGGCAAGTTCGACAGTGTGAACGTCTACACCTCGACCGATCTGAAGAACTGGACTTTCAGCAATGCCATTCTGACGAAAGATTCCGCAACCGAGCTGGCTTCCAGCAAGATTGAGCGCCCCAAAGTCATCTATAACGCCTACACCAACCAGTATGTGCTCTGGGCACACTATGAGAATGGAACGGACTACAACCTTGGGCGTGTAGCGGTCGCAACAAGTAATACCCCGAATGGAAAATTCACCTATGAGGGCAGCTTCCGACCGCTGAATTATGAATCCCGTGACATGACCGTCTTTGTTGATACCGATGGCACGGGTTATCTGGTTACGGCTTCACGCAAGAATGGCGGCGCCAATGATACAATGGCTGTTTTCAAAATGAATGCAAGTTACACCGGAATACAATCCTTCGAGGGTTGGCTGTTCGAGAATGCTTATCGTGAAGCGCCTGCTGTTGTGAAAAAAGGAAACCGTTACTACCTCTTCACCTCCCAAGCCGCTGGCTGGTATCCGAATCAGGGTGCTTATGCTACAGCAACTTCCATGACGGGTCCATGGACTGCGCTTACGCCATATGGTAATCCATCTGCCTTTGGTTCGCAGATTCATGATATTGCCACGATTACAGGCAGCAACACCACATCCTACATCTACATGGGAGATCGCTGGAATCCGATGAATCTCGGAGAGCACAAGCATATTTGGCTGCCGCTAACCTTGAATGATTCCAACGGAACAGCATCACTGGAGTGGTATACAACGTGGAACATCGATGCAGCAACAGGTGCGGTAACACCGCCTGCTCTCGTCAATCATGCCCAAGGCAAAACAACTACCGCCAGCTCTACAGCCTCCAGCTCGTCCGCATCCAATGTCAATGATGGCAACTACCAGACTTCATGGGTCGCTTCCTCCAATAGCTGGCCTGCCTGGTGGCAGGTGGACTTTGGCGCACCAAAGACGATCACGGAGATCGACACCTCCTGGTTTATGTATAAAGGTTCCGAAGGATACTACAAATACAAAATCGAGATTAGCAACGATGGTGTCAATTACTCTACCTTGGATCGCACCAACAATCTGACCTATGGCTATACGACGGATGCTGTGCATTTCACAGCTCGTTATGTACGGATCAATATGGTAAACGCGGTCTTGTGGAATAATCCGGGTAACTGGTACACCCCAACCCTGCACGAGGTCAAAATGTTGGGTCCTGCAACACCGGAAGCCACAGGTTACAGCCGGTTCAGTTCACACAACGTTCCGGATCGATACATCCGTCATGCCAACTACACTGCTCGCGTGGATGCCAACGTCTCACCTGTTCTGGATTCACAGTTCCGCGTCGTGCCGGGTCTTGCCAGCTCCATGGGAATATCACTGGAGTCCATCAACTTCCCGGGCTACTTCCTGAAGCGCAACACCAGCAATAAAATTGTACTTGAAGCTTATGCCGACACCTCCGCATATAAGGGAGATGCTACGTTCCTAAGCAGTCCTGGTTGGGCTGACAGCACCAAAGTATCCCTTCAATCGTACAGTCAGCCCGGATATTACATCCGGCATTATGATTACGTGTTACAGCTCGATGCCATCAACGCATCCAGCAACTCGACAGTGAAGAGTGATGCCACGTTTGGGCGAACCAATTTCTAAGCAAAATAATTGGAGATGAGGATTAGCCAGGTTTGGTGGGTTGTGCGAAGCAATGCGGGTGCATAACGTGCCGGAGACACAAACGCTGCATGAATTACAGTGAATTATGGAATATATTCAAAAAAAGCCTACTCCGATGGGAGTAGGCTCTTCTGCCAGTCTGATCTATCAAGGTTATTTGAAATTAGGATCAAACTTCATCATGTTCATTTTACCTTGTTCCTTATAACTCACATAGATGTTATCGGTGCTGTCTATGGTGATGTCTAGCTGAAGAACATCACCAGTGGAGAACCCGGCAGATCCTACGGGTCTCCAGTCCATATTCTCATATTTCATCACAGTCACCCTGTTGCCATCTGCAGCATCTCGATATGCAACGTAAGGCGTGCCTTGGCTGTCAAAGGCCATATCCATGCTTACTTCTTGAGATGAACCCACCGAGAATCCGGGAGTGCTCACCTTTTCCCATGCTGTATCTTCTGATGGAGTGGAGTGCGGATATTTCCACATTTCAACACCATTGGAACTGCTGAGATAGATCATATAAGGTACGCCAGATGGATCAAGCGCGGATGCAGCATCCATATTCGGAGTTATTTGATATGGATATAATTTAGGATCTAATTGTTTCCATGACCCATCTGCCAGACTATATCCTGTTGCCACAGGGGTACTAGATGACCTGAATGGAGCAAATAAATACATGCCGTTGTTTGGTAATGGTGCGAGGAAGGCTCTTAGACCTGCGAATGCCTGTATTCTCGCTTCTTGTATCCGTCCCCTATCGCTATAATACCTCCATGACATGAGCATTGACGGTTCCGCAGCATTACCGACCAAAGCACCTCTAAACATCAGAAAAGGATTATCATCCTTATCAAAGGTAATGAAGAAGCTGTCTTGAACTGTATCCACTTTTCTGCTCGTCTTACCATCATTCCAACTGAAGTCAGAGACAGTAGATACTGCTCTCCACCACTTATGTTCATCATTATAATTCTTAAAGCTTACTTTACCTGAGCTATTCTTATAAGCAACATAAAGCTTGTCCTTACTGTCTATTCCAAGCGATATAGCTGAGCTCCCCAATCCTCCCGCTTTTTCAAGATCGCTTTGATTGCCGAAGGACTGCCACTTGCCTCCCTTATATTGCATTACAAATACTTCGTAATTGTCCTTTATATAAGCCATGTAAGGCATCCCTTGACTGTCGAAGACGATATTGGACTTGCTATTCAATTCCAGCTCGTCACCCACCTGCAGCCAAGATGTCATCGTCCACTTCGCGAAAAGCGTGATGTCTGCCGTCACCGGCGTACCGAAGTCGTAGACGCTCTCCAGATCACGATCGCTGTACCAACCTTCAAATCGATATCCTGCCCACTTCGGCGCAGCAGGTGCCACAGCTTGGTTGCCAGTAACCACCGTCTGACTACCTACTGCTGCCCCACCGTTACTGTCAAAGTCCACCGTGCGGCTGTTAAATGTCCACTTCGCGTACAGCGTGAGGTTACCCGTCACCGATGTCGTGAAGCTGTAGGCTTCATTCAGTCCGGCGTCGCTGTACCAACCGTTGAACGTGTAACCATCCCTTGTCGGTACGGCAGGCTCCGTAGCATTACCGCCGGTTTGCATATTCTGGTCAGCCACCAGTGATCCGCCGTTACTGTTGAAGGTGACCGTATATATAGCCGTCCACTTCGCGTACAATGTGAGGTTATTCATCACAGGTGTCGTGAAGCCGTAAGATTCATTCAGACCAGCATCACTATACCAGCCTTCAAATACATGCCCTGCACGTGTCGGTGCTTCAGGAATCGTTGCCATTTCACCTTCACTCACAGACTGATTACTCACCGATGATCCATTGTTACTGCTGAAGCTCACTGTGTAGCTATTCTTCGTCCACTTCGCGTACAGCATTACATTCGCCGTTACACCTTCCGTGAAACCATAAGGTATCATCAATTCGCTATCGCTATACCAGCCATCGAACGTATACCCTTCCAGCATCGGAGCGCCAGGAGCAGTAGCCACGGCACCTTCATTCACACTCTGTTCTGTGACTACCGATCCGCCATTACTCTCGAAAGTTACGGTATAAGTATTCGGTACATAAACCGTCCACTTCGCGTACAACGTGAGGTCTCCCGTTACCACCATAGCCGTGAAATCGTAGGCGTTCATTAGCTCGCTATCGCTGTACCAGCCGCTAAACACATAGCCGTCTTTCGTCGGAGGGGCAGGAGCCATAGCCTTGACGCCTTCATTCACTGTTTGGGCATCTACTACCGACCCTTCATTACTCTCGAAGCTTATCGTGTAAGGGATCAGCCACTTCGCATACAGTGTGAGATCCGCCGTCACCGCAGCAGCGAAGTCGTAAGCATTCGTCAACGTGTTATCACGATACCAGCCGCCGAATACATAACCATCTTTCGTCGGTTCAGTCGGCGTACTAATCGTAGCGCCAAACCCTACAGTCTGAGCCGGCACTTCTTCGGACCCACCGTTACTGTCGAAATTTACGGTGTAGTCGTTAATTGCCCACTGTGCGGTAAACTGGACATCCTCGGCAGGCATCGTGGTCGGAGGTGTTGGCGACCAACCCGTAAAGCTATATCCCTGCCATGTCGGAGTGCCCAGACGCAACAGCATCGTTGCTCCGAAAGGAACATTATCCGTTTTATTTGCTGCTCCAGAACCATTATAATCAACCGTCATTTGGTATACATCACGCTTATAATATACCTTCAGCGTCGTTTTACCGTTGCTCGTGATTAGATCCTTCAGTACCGAAATGCTGTCGTCCCGCACGAAGCCATCATAGGATCTCGGCTTGACGTCCGCCAAACTCGCCTCGGTACCCGTAACTCCACGATACGATTCCGTATCTGCAACCGTATAGGTGTCACTTCCGATATTTTGCAGCAAGTACACGACCTGATAAGGCGTACCCTCTCTCCCCATCCACTTCGCTGTATACGTAGTATCCTCAATCGGCATCGTACTTGGAACTTCTGGCGACCAACCGGCAAACGTATATCCCTGCCTTGTCGGTACAGGTATACGAGTAGCGATGTTCTTGCCAACGGCTTCTGTTAGCGAGATTTGGGGCGCACCAGCATAACCCCCAGCGAAAGTCATCTTTCGATTCTCCGGATAGTAATTAACTCTTACGACTGTCGAGCCGTCGCCCTTGATTAATACGCCGCTTACCGTTCCGGTCGCATAGCCTTGCTCCTTAAACCTGTCGGAGCTGATTCGAATCTCCGTGTCCGTTGTTCCAGTCCTCTTTTCCGTATCCACAGGCGGAGCCTGTATCCTGCTGTTCGGGTCTAGCACATAATACTCAACGGTATACGGCGTATTCTTATTCGCAATCCAGTGCGCGTACAGTTTCCGATCCTCCGCAGCCATTCGGCTCGGAATCGTGATCTTCGTGCCGCCGGAAGCGGCCGTATACCAGCCGTCAAAGGTGTATCCTGGATATACCGGGGTGACCACGCTGATTGGCGCGTTATACGGAGCCGCCACTACCTGGGTCACTCCGCCGTTCTGCGGATCTAGCTGAAGGTTGTAGTCACCCACTCTGGCAAGCCAGCTTAAATGAATCGTACGCTTGAGTGGATCGGACGTGAACGACCCCGGCGACCCCTTCCAGGTGATAACCAGATTGCCCTCACTCACCTGAATCTTCTTGTCCACCACTTCAATCATACCGTTCACTGCGTCATACTTGAAGTTCGGATTGTCCACCTGAATATCGAAATTCGAGCGATCATAAGCCCGTGTATCCGTAGCGCCTGTCTTCAAATCAAAGGTATTCATTGTGACCCACAACTCCGGTACAACGATGGATGACGCAGAACCCGCCATGTTCACTTTGAGCGACTTATCCTGTGGATAGGCGAAGTCGTAGACGTTCTGTTCTTCTCCAATCGTATACAGTGGCCACTCTTCATCGACTAGCTCTACGCCGCCGGAAAGCGCGCCATCTCCTAATTGAGCGCCGAGTTCGACCTCCAAATAGATGCCAATCTCAACGAACAGAGCGCCTAGAGACTTCGTACTCTCCACCCCGCTAATATTTTTCAATTGATAGTAGAAGTAGCCCCAGAGATTCACATACACACCGGGTTCTACAGCAAGCCCGATACTATTCAACTTGACGCTTCCAATCCCCGCTTTGACCTCCATATGAATACCAGCTCGTAAACCGATCGTCCCCATCACATAGAAGGTAAATTGGTAATCTCCGTCTCCCGGCAAGCTGACCGTATTGCTCGAACCACTGAAACTCAATACGCGCAAGCTAACCGAGTAGCGCTTGGCCATCTTATAGTAGAAATCTGCCCCCACCGTCAGGTTCACCTGGGCGCTGACCACAAACTCCGCTTCAAATTTGACTTCCACAATACCTAAAGCCACGCGTACGCTCTTTTCAAAGAGCTCCTTCTTGATTAACGGAACCCATTCCGTGTCTTGCTCCAACATCTCTTGATACTTTTCCTTCAACGATTCGGCATCTACGGCAGTATCCTGCACGCCCGCCATTACCGCTTTAATCTGTGTCGCAATGTCCTGAACCTTTCCCAACCTGCCAGCGTTCTTCTCGCCCACCCAGTCATTCAGTGCATCATTTAACTTATCGTGTTCAACGAGAGCTATCTCTGCCGTGATGTTCATCCCGGTATAGCTATAAGCATCCAGATTCGCCGTAATTACATAATCATCAATGCTGTACCAGTAAGGAATTCCCCACTTTTTCAGCCAATGCCCTTGCATATCCCCATTAATACCGAGATCCAAGCTCATCTCCTGAACGAATGTACCCGTCATATGGATAACAAGATCGCTGTCTTCATTGATATTGACAACAATATCGGCACCCACTTGTAATGTAGCGCTTACGCCTGAGGTTCGGCCGTCAATATTCTTCAGCCTCGTGCCGAGTGAAGCAACAACGGTCAGATTCTCCACACTTACCCGGCTCCCTTTACCGGACGCCAGGGAAGACTGAGCCTTGATCTCCTGAATTTCCTTCGTCTCCATGGCGATGTCAGACAGATAATCCGCGGCTTCATTGACGAATCCGCTGTCCCTCGCTTGCTGCTCAATTTGCTCTTCGAGCTGTGCAATCTGTTCTTCCGACAACAGATCGTCGCCGTTAATGGCTTGCTTCTGATAGATGTTGAAGACATTCTCAATATCTTCAATCGTGGCATCAGTATATTCGATGATGTCCATCTCTGCTATAGGCGTAATCGAAGTGATACGTCCATAACTGACAATTCGAGAACCTTCTTCAGCAAAGATGCCCTCATAAAAACCGATAAAGTCACCCACATCCACCGTGGTTAACTCATCCAAGCCGAAAGGCTCATATAGGCTGTCGCTGTAATTCATTTGGATATGCTCAACTGTGATGGATTTGTTATTCGGATTTCCATCTGTGTCTGCTTCCACACTCACCGGCAGAACATCCGGCTTGAGCAACACTTGATTGGTATCTGCATGGTCATAGGTATAGGTGATTCCGTCTACCTCTGTGATCTGGACATAGGCAACATCGCCATCGTCTTCACCCGTTGTTGCTAATGTACGCAGATCAGGGCGAACCCCTTGATATATGGCGACTGTATTGCCGACTTGAATCACGGTGCTGCCGGAATACACGAACGTTCCACTGCTCGCGTTCGCCTCGGCAAGCGCATTTTCGCTACCGCCCACCGTCGTGGAAACTACCGAAATCGCTGGTGAACCCACAGCTTCGCCATTCAATATCATATCCGTGACATCCGTAAATGGAAGGTAGATCATGTTAGGGTTCAGCGGAATGTCCAGAACCTCTTGCTTAGCGACACTAAAAACATAAATACTCGTTGTCGCATCTTGGCCTTGGAAGGATAAACTGTCATCCGTCAACGTAAGTTGATACGTATTGCCTTCAACGAATTTTCCGTCTTCAGCTGCGGACGCTACCGTGAAAGCACCGTTCCCACCAGTGACGGTAACTCCAGCAAAGTCGGGGTTCGCCGTGTCTGTGAACGTCATGCCCGCTTGAACCTCGGATACTGTCAGGTTACCTGATGCATCGTGTACCGCGATCGTGAAGTCTGGTGCCACATCCAGCACCGAATAGCTTGGTGTGCTCTGTACGGCATTATCTATGCTATCCGTATACTTCGCATACAACTTCGTATCCGCAGTCAAGGTAGTGCCACTTGCGAAGATGAGTGAAAGGTCACTATCCGCAAACCACCCTTGAAATATATATCCTTCTTTTGTTGGAGCCGGCAGGTTATTTAGCGCTTGGCCTTTCCGCACTTTCTGCGCGTCAACTGGCGTACCTCCGTTGCTCTCGAAAATGAGTGTGTATGTAGCCTCACCGGTGTTACCGCCTCCGTTGTCTCCAGGCGTTCCACCACCATTATTACCGCCTGGTGTCGGCGTTGGGTTCACTGTTGGAGTTCCCGGTTGGGTCGGTTGAGTTGATGTCGGTGTGGGAGTAGGTGTAACCGGCGTTTGATTCTGATTTTTCCACGCCTCTACAACCGCGTTGTTGCGCATGAAGAGAACCGCTGCTTCCGCGCGAGTCGCTTGCGCACGCGGATTGAAGTTCCCCTTTTCATCCCCGGTGAACACACCGGCTTGCCACAGCTTGATGACCGCTTCAGCCGCCCAAGGTGATACATCCCCGAGATCGCCCGGCTCTGTCGTGACCAGATTCTCGGTCTGATAAGGGATCTGTTCGCTTTCGAAATACCGCAACGTCATCGTCGCCATTTGCTCCCGAGATACGGTAGCATCCGGCGAATATTTCCGATCCCCCGTGCCATCGGTAATTCCCTTCTTAACCGCCCATTCGACATATGGCGCATACCAGCTGCCCGCCTGTACATCAGCAAAGCTCGATGTGGAGTACGCCCCCGCATCGACTCCGGCCATCCGTCCAAGTGCCGTTACATACATGGCACGTGTCATTGTCCCCTTAGGAGAGAAGCTACTCGCGTTCGTTCCGCTGAATATGCCCTTCTCCTGCACATGGACGACTGCATCATAGAACCAGTCGGTGGGACTCACATCCTGGAATCCAGTGGATGTGGTTACTTTTGTCTTCTGCATCGGCAGTTCAGCCGCTACTGCCGATTGCGCTGGTAATAGGGGCACGGCAGAAACTATTAAGCTGATCACCAGCATCCACATCAGGATCTGCCGGCTCACCTTCCATCCCTGTATTACTTTCTTCACTTGTATTCATCCCTTCTATGTATAGATCAAACTAAAAAAACTATCCAAAATTGGTTTCTAACCAAGCTAATCACCAAAGCCAGACTAATAGCGGAAACCACTGACCCAGATCGGGATCATTGGTCTCCTGCGAGTCAGTTCGCTCGGCACGTGGAGATCAAGCGAGGAAAAAAATTAACATACAGAAATGGCGTTGTCCTAGCTGCGGCGTTCAGCACGGTACGATAATGCCAAATTTACAGATTGAATTCGTTCACCGACCTTTCTGATCAGTCGCAGTCGAATTGTGACACCGACACAGCAAATTATGTCGTTTTTTCTTCCGTATTTTATCATGCGAGATAGGGGCGCTTGTGAATTATAAAGAAAACTTTAAGTAAGCAACTACTCGCAAGCGAGAACATCAATGACATCAAAAAATAGTGGCGTAGGGAAGGTAACTCCCACACCACTATTTTTCATGAATTCTTTAGCTAATCTGCAATCCATTCCAGATGATTCTCTTCTCAACGATTCATCTGCCAGAATCGACTATAACGAACTGCTCTTCCCCCAACGCAGTCTTGGAGGAAGCGAAAAAACACTAATATGCCTCTTGGGTTTCAATGAGATAAAAGGCTCCTGCTGATTCTTCGCCACATTGTGGGCGATATGCCTGAAGCGCAGTCCGCTTTCGAACTCGGGATTAAGCGCAATCGGAATGCCCTTATGTACGGAACGTATAATTTGTACATCGGCATGGATCACGCCAATCACACCAATATTGAGAATATCGATAATATCCTGCATCTTTACCGTTGCCGAACGGGCTTCCTGTCCGTCGGCCATATTAATGATGAGCTGTGGCGGAGCCTGAATCATATCTTCTAATAATCCGATCACGCGATCCGCGTCCTGAAGCGATGTACGATGAGGCGTAGTAACGACAATAGCCTCATCTGCTGCCAAAGCCGCATTCCAAAATCCATTTTCAATGCCTGCCGGCGAATCAATCAGCACATAATCATAGCTCTGGGCTATTTGCTGTACAACCTCGCCAAAAACTTGCGGATCATCGTGATGCACCGCGTCGTTACTACAGGAGATAAAGGACAAGGTACTGATTCGCTTATCTTTGACGATCACTTGATGTAAAGCACATTGACCCGTCAGAAAATCAGAAATATGATACCCTACCCTATTACTCAAACCAAGCGGAATATCCAGATTTCTCAATCCAAAATCAGCGTCGATCAAGCAAACGCTGCTCCCCGATAAGGCGAGGGCAGTCCCGAGATTAGCCGTGACCGTTGTCTTGCCAACTCCGCCTTTCCCTGATGTGATACATATAACTCGTGCCATCGGAGCCACTTCCTTCTCTTCAAGTACTAATGCGGGACAGCAAGACAACCATTTCTTCACGTATTATCGTTTGATCCGGCTTGAATGTAACGTCCTCGTAGCTAATAATCAGTTGCAATTTGATGAAATATGTCGTTATATCGACCACAGTGATTTTATCATGATGGATTAACCTACTTGAGAAACCTAAAGAAAACTTTAAATCCGTGCGTATTGGATCGTTTAATTCTTCGGAGAGATGGCACATCATTTTGACGAGGATGGAAAAGCGCAGACTGGTGTTGAGGGATTCAATATCTTGAGTCGGTTACAAAGCTAGTGGAAAGAACAAAAAATGGGCCAATAGCGTCAGGTACTGCTCCAACGCCATTTTCCCATTTATAATAGACTACCACCCTTACTGCTATATTCATGCTTGTGACGTACTATTAGAAACCAGCATATATCCGCTCCCCCGAACCGTAATAATTCGCTCAGGGTCGGCAGGGTCAGACTCAATTTTTTTGCGTAAATTACTGATATGTACAGCAACCGTTCTTGTATCCTCCAGACTTTCCATTCCCCAGATGATTTGAAACAACGTATCGACACTGACGACACGATTCACGTTTTGTGCCATATAGGACAGCAGACTGAATTCTTTTTTCGATAAAGAGATAGGTATACTCCCCATGTTGACGGACTGCGTGTAGAAATCCAGTGTCAAACCCGGTAACTCCAGCAGTTGTTCCCTTCTACCCGTCGACACTCTGCGAAGGTGAGCCTTGATCTTGGCCATGAGCACTCCCGGACTGAACGGTTTGGTCACATAATCGTCCCCGCCATAGGATAATGCGCTAATTTTTATTTCGTCTTCCTCTTGACTGCTCAGAAACACAATCGGCGCACTGGTGAGATTACGCGCATTCCTGCACCAGTCAATACCGTTTTCATTAGCCAGTAATATATCCAGTATAATTAAATCCGGCTCAAACGATGCAAGCAGCTCCATCGCTTCTGACCCGCTATGACTGCAGGTGGAGACAAATCCCTCCCTATCACAATACACCTGCACAATCTCGCATATATGAGGATCATCATCAACGATCATGATTTTGTGCGTGTCCATCTCATCACCCCTTTCCTTCAATCACCGTACAAGGAAACGTTATATAGAATGTCGCCCCCATCTTGCCGTCGCTCTCCGCTCGAACCATGCCTCCGTGCGATTGTACGATTTCCCTGCAAATTGCCAGCCCCAGTCCACTGCCCTCTATGCCCATTCCCGGCCGATCGTATCTGTAATTACGTTCAAAGATTTGCTCAAGCTGATCCGGAGGAATCCCCATACCAGAATCCTCTATGCTAATAACTGCATGAGGAGCATGATTCACCATTTCCACAACTAGTGCAATACGCACCACCCCCCCGCTGGAGGTGAACTTCATGGCGTTAGATACTAGATTAAATAAGGCCTGCTCTATTCTTTTCGCATCCATCTCGACAACTGGCAAAATAGATCGTCTATCCTCGGTATCTCCGATATCCAGTAAGAAGTCTAATCCTGCGTCACGCACTACCAACTCATATTGTTCAAAAAAACCATGCAAGAAAGGAATCATCTGAATCGGCTCCATTCGGTACGAGACCTGTCCGGTCTCCAAATGGGACAAGAAGGACAACTCCTCGATCATGCGGTTAATCCTTATCGTGTTCTCCCGGATGTACTTCAGATATTGTTCATTGCGTTCCGGCTTGACCCTGTCCTGTATAGCTTCTACATATCCGAGCATACTGGACAACGGCATACGCAGATCATGCGTAATATAAGCAAGAAGCTTCTTCCTCCCTTGCTCGGAGTGAAGCAGTTGGTCATACGAGGATTGGAGATCATCATACACTGTAGATAAGGCCTGTGTTCGCTCCTGAACGGTCTGTTCCAGATTCATATTCATTTCAATCAGCTTGTCATTAACGTCCTGTAATTCACGTGTAATTCTCTCTTCGTTCGATGCCGTCCTCGTAGATCGCGAAGACAGCAGAATCAACTGCGCAATCGTAAATATCAATAACCCAAGCGGAGATGTATTTCCAATCGGCGACCATCCGTTAAAATATAAAAAATCGTTGACAACCGTGACCAACGTAACCACCGACACCAGCAGGAAGATCAACGCTCCCTCCATACGTCGCACAGCCGCCTGAACCAGTCCGATCATCAGATAAATCATATGTAGAACTACCATCACACCGATCATCAGCATAAATTTTGAATATATAAGTGCAGGAGTTACCACCACAAGGACACAGAATACGCCGGTTGTGATCAAGCTAAAAAGACGAAACCATCGTGATATGTAATTGGGAAAAATGCTATCAAAATACATGCTGATGATATAACCACTGACACAAAGAATCAGATATTCAATCTTGAACTGCAATTCCCAAGGAAACTGAGGCAACCATTGTGTAAAGATAAGCTCCCCGTTGAACAAGGATCGAATACCAAGCAGTACAGTAAACAGGCCAAAATATAACGGAGCTCTATCCTTACGTCGCAGCATGAACAACAGCAGATTATACAAGCCGATCACTAGTAAACTTGCCGTGATGAACATATCCCTGGCAAGATTCAGATTGGTCTTGGAAGTTAGTACGTCACTACCACCCAGCTCGATATCCTTGGTAATGCCGCCACGCTTATGATTGAAGTTGGCTACTTGCATAACCAGCTCTATCGTATCGTTTTTAGGCTGAAAATACACCAGTTTCGTCTCCAGATGCGGGGTCACGCGGCTCTTGTCCTGACCCACCTCACCAACTTCTTCTAGAAGTTCGCCATTCACCCATAATTTGTACGCATGAAAAATGCTCGGCAACCGCAGAGTAAGCTGCTCGTTTCGATCGTTCTCGCTTAGTTGTATGACCAGTCGAAAGGTTGCATAGCCTGTACCACTCAGCCGCTGACCTTCTAACGGATAGCCAAGCCAGGAGCTTGGGATGCTGATCCAGTGGTCCTGATTTCCTTCCCTTGCCGAACGAACCCGTATGTCCTCAGGCGACAGTAGCTCTTGCCAGTAGAACGACCACTCCCCTGTTAACTTTTGCGGATTCGTACTGAGCTGAACCTGCCTTAAATCCAGAATACCTTTTTCACTTTGGAACTTAGGAGAGTCCTGCTCAGAGAGGACGACATAGCCTGCAACCAAGCCAACAATAACGGCAACAACGATATAAAACCACACCTTACGAGAACCGACTCGGAGAATTCCCCTCATGATGAATCCAACCCCAATCTCTACAAGCGCAATAAGTAAGTTTATTTATCCAAATGATATCATCATTACAGGAGAATGTACCCTGCAAATTTCTAGGAAGAGACAAGAACAATCATCACGATGAAGCCCTTTTGACGACGCACGCTTAGCTGTACACACCCACAAAAAAATACGCACTTTGAAGTGCGTACTTAATATGAAAGAGCTTATTCGTACTGGTTAATTCGAGCACAATCTGCATGTGCCAGATTCACAGACACTTCATGAACTATAGAGAACTATTGATAATGTCCGCGAATGCATCCCTGTTATACGTATCATCCTGAATGCGCCATTCTCCCTGATCCTGCAAAAAGGTGATATCGCCCGATAACGGAATGGACTTGAACTCTTTGCCATCCTTATCCGTAAATTTCAAATCGAGCGTGTATTCCACAAGAATCCAATCACTCTTGCTATCTTTGATCTTGGTTTGTATATTTTCAGGATGCAGCAGAGCCTTCTCTTTGTCTGCTACACGTAAAGGAATCTTGTTAAATCGCGCATCTATATTGGATTCGAAATTCCTTTCTGTCAAAAATGGTCTGATTACTTCTGCTCTAGCCAGCAGACCCTCTACAGTTAACGTATCTTCATAGTCCTTATAATCAACAGTCAGTTCGGTTGTTTTATAATCCAGCGACATTTCGAGGGCCTGCTGCTCATCTATGGCTGACGCCTTCTGATTGCTCACAATACTCGGCTGATTCGTCGCTGGTGGAATGGTCTCTTTAACGTTCTCGGCTGACTCAGATGGGATGCACCCCATTATCATGACAGATGAAAGAAACAACGTACTCATCATATAAGCTAACTTACGCGAGGTGATCAACTCCTTTCTCTCCTTATTACTCTCAATTATCCCTTCAATAGGATATAATGTCCAGTTACTGGGCACATCTGAACAGACATCCAGTGAATTACATCCATTGAGTGTCATCTTCATCATAGATTGTGTTATAGTCATCGGGAAGTGAACCAACTCTTGAAGGATAGCGCCTGCGGGTCCAATAACTGCGTGTTTCCTTCAAAAATGAAGGTGTGAAAGCTATGTCAACTTATCAAGTCATTCCCATGGTCTATAACTCCAAGGAACAGATTGATGCTATTTTTTTGCTCGAACAACAATGTAAACAACTGGATTCCGTCCATCTAAAGGCAGACCTTGACCATATCAGCAAAAAAGACGGAGACCATGCGCTCCTCTGTTATCGCCACGGTGATCTGGTAGGACTCCTCAGTTGGTATCCATCCGATGGCGTAACCGGGAATATTAATGCCATCGTACACCCAGATTTTCGTCGCCAAGGTGTGTTCAGCAGCCTACTGAAAAGGGCCATCCTGGATATGAAACCACAGGGAATCAACCAACTCAGTTATCGCGTTCCTCAGGGCTTATCTCCGGGCCTTCTTACTGCCCAATCCCTCGGAGCCATTTATGATCGTGCGGAGTACTCGATGCAACTTGTGAATGAGGTGCTTTCGGTTGTGGAGCCACCTGAACTAACGTTGTCCGTGGCAGAAGCCGAGGATATGGAGTTTATGGTCACTTGCTCCTCCCAAGCCTTTGGAGATTCGGAGGACTGGACACGCGAGTACTTTATGCAAACAAATGAACCCAGCCGAGTCACCTATATTGCATGGCAGGACCAACAGCCTGTTGGGCTGATACGGGTTAACTCCATTAATGCAACTACCGCATTTATTCATAACTTCTGTATCTTACCTGCTTATCAGGGACGGAAAATAGGACGCACCGTGCTTCATATTCTGGTGAATCTCCTAAGGAAGCAACATTACACAGATATCCGTCTATCCGTTGTTACCGAGAACAAACGCGCTTTGAATCTGTACCGCAGTGTTGGTTTTGAAGTGAATTCAGAGTATCACTATTTCAGCGGTAGTTTATAAAAGGCAGTGGAAAGAGATCGTTTCCCTCAAAGGGAGACGGTCTTTCTCTTTATATATTGGAGAATTGGAAAATCAATTTATAGCCATCAAACGTATGCCCGTACATTTCCCGATAGTTACCTTCGGTATACTTATTCACTGTTTTCCGCCAGAAAGATTGGCCAATCTTATTTTTCTCCGATGGATTGGTGAACAACTCCCAGTTTCCTTTAAACATTCCGAAGATCGTGGATGCCGCGTGTTCAGCAACGCCTACACCTCGAAACGGCTGCATCAGAAAGAAGTCATGTACAAAGAAATTGGTGCCTTGTGAACAATGTGGCGGAGTAGCTATGAACGCAAAACCTGCCGGTATGCCATCCACAATCATGAGGAACGGATAAAGACACTCCGGTTTTTCCCACCATATGTTCTGGACGTTATACTGATCCTGCAAAGTTATATAATCAGGACTTGGCTCATAAATGCCATGTTCGTTCGGGGTATGCTCTCCACCCAGACCATAATGTCCGGATAGATCATGAAGGTATAGCGGGTACATATTTTTAATCACATACGCCTCGTCTTTATTCGTTAATTTCACTTCTATATTCATATTATTCATATTCACCAACCTTACCAGATGATTTAAGGAGTTACTTCATGAACTCTCACCGCATAACCTTGTACCGTCAAATGAATTGTACGCGTAATTAACAACCTCGAATATGTAAAAAAGCTTTAATAACCATTCTTTACTCTTACAGGAAAAAGCCACATTCGATTGCTCGAACATGGCTTCTATAGTTTCATCCCTTTTTGCGATACACAATTTTCTTGATGCTATCGATGGATAAACAGTACTGGTCCGCAAGCTGATCAATGGTTGTTCCCGCAGCAAAAAGCTGGCGGATCTCGTCGTTCCGCTCCCGGACAATCCTTCTGCCGCCCGAGTTCTCGCCCCATTTCTTATAGGCATCCTTGGGCCTCGGAATATAGATCAGGCCTCCGGGGATATGACGCTGTATTTCTTCAAGCAATTCTTTCGGGAAGATTGTATCCGCATTAATATATTTCACGTTGCTCCACTCCTTAAAAGTTAAAATCTTTAAGGCAGCAGAGTCGTACAATGAACACATTGGATATGCACTACAATGATATGGCGGAAAAGAATTTCAAGCTCTATGCAAACAACCGCCGTTGTTCATCACATGGACTCTGCATAGAGCGGGTCGTTAAATTTATTATGAATCGAATCATGGTAGCCCCCCATTCAGTTAATCTTATTCGTGCTGAAGAACTTTTAACTATCCATTCCATAATAAGGTTTACTTTCCCAAATGGCAAAATCTACACGTCAAATCTGTAATATACCCCTGTTAATTCTTCTGACACGCTCCATAGCTTGTTTGAAATGTTAGCGTCATATAATTTTTCGATGATCTTAGTGCTCTTGGGATAGCCCTTAGTGCCGCCCATACCGCCAGGAGCTATATACTCTCCTCCCATAATCGTCGGATCTGTTGCAGCGTACAAGGTGGGTAATGCCCCCATGTGTGCAGGTTGACTAATGATTTTCAGAAGACTCCGCATGAATATATTCGCCTGTTTCCCCGAACCGAAGGAGAACAGATTGGTATTCGAAATTCCTGGATGAGCGGCGATACTCATAGAATCCATATGGGCGGAATTAAACTTATTCTGCAGTTCTCTTGCAAACATCAGATTAGCTAGCTTGCTTTGACTGTAGAACTTCATGGGATTATATCCTTTGGAGCCATCTAAATTATTAAAATCAATTGCACCATTACCAGCTGCCAAACTGCTTAGAGTAACCACTCTCGATTGCGGAGTAGAAATTAATCGAGGCAATAGCAGGCCCGTAAGTGCAAAATGCCCTAGATGATTGCTACCAAACTGCAACTCAAAGCCATCCTTCGTTAACTGGAACGGAGGGTTCATAATTCCTGCATTATTAACTAGAATGGACAAAGAATCATATTGCTCAAGAAAAGCGGCTGCGAACTTACGGATACTAGCTAAATCGCTGAGGTCGAGCTGCATAACGATTACCTCTCCAGCTACATGCACAGATTTTATTTTATTAGCTGCCTTTTCACCTTTTTCCAGATTACGAACTGCAAGGATAACTTTTGCGCCTTTTCCAGCTAACGCTAATGCCGTCTCATACCCTAATCCGCCGTTCGAACCTGTCACAATCACTACTTTATCGGATACAGTCGGGATGATGTCTTTAGTCCAAACTTCGCTCATTTGTCTACACACCTTTCTTATCTCTTCCTTGATACCCTAATATCCAGCGTTTGAAAGC
Organism: Paenibacillus sp. FSL K6-4396; assembly: GCF_038002525.1. Classification (NCBI taxonomy): domain Bacteria; kingdom Bacillati; phylum Bacillota; class Bacilli; order Caryophanales; family Paenibacillaceae; genus Paenibacillus; species Paenibacillus sp. FSL K6-4396. The sequence continues at coordinate 6,992,557 of NZ_JBBOCR010000001.1, forward strand.
TCTTATCCCCCACCATACTGACTTAAACTCCGTTCCAGCATTCCTCTAACCTGCTGTTGCAGTTCGAGCGGAGACACCACCTTCACTTCCGGCCCATAGGAGAGTAACTTTCGCGCTGTAAAAGAGAACTCCTCAGGCGGAACAAGTCCGCGCCACTCATGGCCTTCAACCGACTTGAACAACACATCTGACGCAGCAATCCTTGCTCCAAATTCCGTGAATTGCAGCACCACTTCTACGCTTGCTCTGTCTTCTTTGGCATCTAGCCACGCCTTCAGGCTCGGAACAGATGCATCCACTGATTCCATAACCGTCAACTGCTGCATGCGATCCACCCGATACAATAATACGCGGTCCTTATTACGGGCTGGCATGTACCAATGTCCCTGCTCATAGTAGATGCCATAGGGGAAGACCTTGACTTGTTTACGCCCACTGCGGGCATGATACATAAATTGGATTTCTCTCTTTTCTACCGCTGCACCCAATATCGCTGTTGTTAAAGGCTCGGCATGCCCACCGGGGTGCTGGACAAAGGTGATATGCTCTCTCATTCGCATAATTAGATCCTGTACATCCTCAGGCAAAGTAGAGAAATACTGCTCAGCCAGATGCTCACGCATCGATCCATACGGAAAATCCGGGACTTGCTGTAGATATTCCAGCATCATAAACAGCCCTAATGCCTCCTGCTGCGTGAATTGAAGAGGTGGCAAAATTCGATTGGGCAACACCCGGTATCCACCGTTCACGCCAACTTCTGTGTACAAAGGAAAGCCCAGCGCCTGCAATGCATCCAGATCCCGCTGGATCGTACGAACCGAGACGTCAAAACGTTCTGCCAGTTCCCGAGCAGTGAACTTCTGTCTGGAATCCATCAGACGCATGATAGCCAGTTTCCGATGATTCATGAATTCAACATCCTAACTACGTCAACTTTTGTCATAGTTAAAGTGTATCATACATTGTAGAAGGGAGCGATGAACATGTCTGATAACAAAACAATTTTGTACATTGCTATGAGTTTGGATGGATATATCGCAAGACTGGATGGTTCAGTCGATTGGTTATTTGATGTGGAAGGTAATGGTGGAGACAACGGGTATGCTGCCTTTTATAAAACGATCGGTAGCGTTGTTATGGGACGTTATACGTATGAAGAGGTGCTCACACTTTCCGAAGATTTCCCCTATGCGGATCGGCCAACATATGTGCTTTCTCGCTCGGAACAGCCGCCCTCTCCACATGTACAGTTTACAACCGAGACAGTAGATACGCTCATTCCCCGGTTAAAGCAAACTTCTGATGGAGACGTGTGGGTTGTGGGTGGCGGAATACTGGTTCAAGCTGTGTTAGCAAAAAAATTGCTGGATGAGATTGAAGTCGCCATCATTCCCAAAATTCTTGGTGAAGGCATTCCCTTATTCCCGACAGGCACTGTGCCAAGCCAATTCAAAATGATCCGAACCCAGACGCTGGGACAGATCATTTCAATTCGTTATGAGGTACAGAACAGCGGCACAACGGACACACCCTCGAATGTCTAGATAAGTAGAAAAGGAAAAAGACCATTCTTATGATGAAGGGACCTCATAAAGTTAGACACCATCTAACTATTGGGGTACATTTCATGAAAGAGTGGTCTTTCCATTACTATATTTCAAGTTATCCTATCATTCCTCGTACATATTCCGCTAACACCTCTGCCGTCCTACGGTGAGATAACTCGCCTGGATGGGTGCGTGCCCCTACCGTCTCTTCGGTTGTATCAGGAAGCTGGATAATCATAACCTTACGATCTCCTGTCCCCTTTGTATACGCATCAATCGCACGGTAGATGGCGGGCATCATGGGAAAACCAAGCATGCCATAAGCCCATACGAGATGTGCCGCCGGATTGTTTTTCCGAAGTTTGGACAGGAACTGTTCCACCGCTTTCTCAAAAGCAGCCAGATCCTCTTCATGATACGTACCGTCTTCGTTCAAACGTTGCTTGTACACCTTGCCCGTGTCGGGGTCTTTCCACTCAGGTGACTGAAATGCACCCCCATCATTGCTGCCCAGGTTCACGACTACCACATCCGGCTGCCAGGAACCAAAATCATGCTGATCTCCTGCGCCTAGCGCATCGTTACGTTCACCAGTAAGCAAGCCACAGACCTGTTCGTAATACTCGGGGATGTTCCCTTTTGGATTGTTATCCCAACTTGTCAGCACACCCCAGCCACTTTGCGAGATGACCCGATACTCCGCATTCAGCGCTTCTGCTGTCATAAACGTATAATTATGTATGGCGCTGAGCCACATCGGAATCCAATCTTCCTCCGCTTTTGCTCCAATCGCACCTTCGCCAGATGTAATACTGTCACCAATGAACTCGATCTTGTACGGTTTTTCCTGCACAGGCAGGAACGCTCCATCGGATTTCACCGCATGAATCTGCAAGGCACAACCCGGGTCACCACTCATCGCTTGAACATCCTTTACGATCCGTACATTCTTCACCAGATCTGCGTTCATGCCCCGGAATACACAGACCCAGTACCTTCCCACCGTTAACATCTGTCTGCTCACCGGAACACCGTTGATCAGAATGCTGATCCATGACTCATACATGTCATACTGTGACTCTACTTCAACCCATAGTTCGGAGCCCTGTACATTGAGTTCGACTGCACTCCCCGTCCAAAATAACGTCAACGGCGATCGCTCTTGAGTCGTTCTACCATGCACTTTAAGATTTCCGATCTTAGGCAGAGCATATACCTTTAAATTCTCATTAGATATCACGGTGCAAACCTCCTACGTTTGGCTCAAATTATAAGCTGGCTCTCTACATGTCTCGGATGTACGCTTAGCTGATATTATGCAACTTTTGAAGCGCTTCCTTTTTGTTTTTCAAAAAGAAAACATGCTTGCCATTGTTGCACTCATAGATGAAATCTCTCAAGCTCTTGCTGTTATGTTCTTCGAAATCTCCCACAATAGCAAGCTTAACATGATAGTTCACGTACTTCTGCAAAATCTCGCCTGCAAGTTTGGTTCTCAGTTCGAAGAACTCTTCCGTGATGTTCGATTTGTCGATAATGAGTTTATCAGCATCATCGGTATACCTTACCGAAGCCATCAAATCCAGTGCATCTTGAGCATTGTTGATGACGATGCCATCACTTTCAATAATGGCGACCTTGGAATTGCCTTGTTGATCAATAGTTATGTTCATTTCACTTTCTCCTTTGGACATCGTCTTAGGGAATTCGGCTTTTGGATATGAGATACCATATCTCAGTTATTCATCTTTTCAATCGTCTCCATATAGAACACATGCAGCACACTCCGGCTTACCACATCATCATCCACGATCATGATAGAAAGTGTCATCGACATCGGCCCCCTTGATCAGATTCATTTTGGGAATAGCTATAACAAATGTTGTCCCTGTCTCTCCCGAAGACGCCGACTCTACCTTAATTTGTCCCGCCAACGACTGGACGATATCACGCACATGGGACAGGCCAATGCCCGTCGCGGCAATGCCAACTTCATTGAACTTGGTTGTGTAGCCCGGTTCGAAGATGACATCCCGTTTGGCTTCAGGTACACCTTTTCCAGAATCCATCACGACGAATTGTACTTTTTCTTCCTGCTCATACACACGAATTCGGACCGCCCCGTCATGCTCAATCGCTTCTACCGCATTGGCAATCAGGTTATTCATTACCGTGAGAAGAGGAATGTAATACGGAGACTCACAATCATACTGTTGCTCAATATCGATCTCGACCTGCTTATGCAGCATTTCGCTATATTTTCGATTTGCTTTGCTGGCAAAGTTCAGTACTTCAGACAGGCTCATGTTAACCGCTTTTTCGTTATCATACAGCTTCAGCAGACCCGCGAGAATACGTTGTGAATCCTTCTTCACTTCATGAATCTGTTGAGCGATGCCCAGGGTACGCTGACTGTATTGATTCATGTCCTGCTCCCGGAGATCGCGATATAGATCATAGCTGTCTGCCGTAATGCCTTCGATCGTATTCATCGCTTTCTTCAGGTAAAAGACCTCGCTATACAGACCCGAGTTCACACTCAGCATCTGCTCCATCCGCTTCTCCTGCTCTGCATGTAAAAGCCGCATCTGCCTCACCGCAATGCTGTTATATAGCCCAATCACAAAGTAACTTCGCAGACCACCTACCACAAGCAGATACAACCATTCCTTCATATAAAAGATATTGGTCCCGCTTAACATTCCGCGAAAAAGAAGCTCAACAAGATTAGAGGAGAAATCGATACATGTGATTAACCCGCCGAGCAGAAGAGGCTGCATCTCATGGAATCGATGCTTGAACTTGCTAAGTCCATAGGCAAAGACCACATAATACACACCTGCCCCCAGATTGTCCCTCATGCTTTCCAGTATGGAGACGGTCTGCACATGATTGATGAGATCTGCTGACTGAAATAGCAAATTCGCGATACCTGTCAGGATCCCTGTCTTCACATAAGACAAGTGTGGCATGATCATCAGCAGAAATAAAAGGATGCTAACCCCCAGCCCGATTCGGAAGTAATCTTCCCGGAACGGATTTATCTTGAATTGCGCCCCTACCGCTGTGGCAAAGGCAATGGCCGTCATCTGTACATTTTCATTTTTGACCCAATTGCGCATCGATCTCTTCACCCACTATAACAACGTTTAGCGCCTACTGCCGGAGCCCGCGCTTCTAATGTTAAACATACTAACATATGAAAGATGCATTAGAAATAATTAAAAATAGGGACTGGATGCGCAAGCAAAACAAAAGGCCGGAAGTCTTCACTTCTGCGGCCTTTTCCTTATATCTTATCCGGAATATCAAATGATACCATCGTGCCCTCACCCGGCTCACTTACGATCGACAATCCCCGACCATACCGTTGCAGCAATCTGCGGTTTGTATTCACAATGCCTATTCCGCCTTTTCCACCTGGCGTAGCATGTAGCAGTTCTGCAACCTTCTCCGGTTCCATACCTTTGCCATTATCCTTCACCTCAATACGGGTATAACCCTCATGACGAGTGATGGATAGGCATAACGTACCGCCTACATTGCGGCTTAATAGACCGTGTCTGACGGCATTTTCAATCAAAGGCTGAATTGATAACGGCGGGAGAAGCAACGGAAGGTCCGGCTCTACGTTTAATACCACCGACAATCGATCTTCGAATCGTGTTTTTTCAATATAAAGATAGGCTTCAACGAGTTCCAGCTCATATGATAATTTCACCAGTTCCCCTGTGTTGAGATAGTTGAAGCTGATCCGTAAATAAGATGAAAAAGCTTCACCAAGCTTCCGCATATGCTCTGTATCAATATCACTTAAGACCATAAGTGAATTCAGCGTATTGAACAGGAAGTGAGGCTGAATCTGAGCCTGCAAATAAGCGGCCTCCATGCGCAGGCGCTCTTGGATAGACTGATTTAACAAGGTCAATGCACGTATCCGATATTTCAGTTCTACCGCATCTACAGGCTTCGTGACATAATCATTTGCCCCCGATGCAAACCCCGTGTAGATATCTGGCGGCTGACTTCGTGCCGTCAACAGCAGCACAGGAAGCTCAGACATCGAGAACTGTTCCCTCACCTTCTGGGTTAACTCATAGCCAGACATATTGGGCATCATCACATCTGTAATGAGCAGATCCCACTGACGTGTGCCGAGCAACTCCATCGCTTCCTGACCCGAACCTGCTGTAGTTATATCATATGGTTCCGTCGAAAGAATGCTGACCAACACATCCAGATTCACCGGATCATCATCCACAGCCAGAATGGTAGCTCTCCCCTCTTTTAACAACGGAGCCATCTCTGCCGTCGCCAAGGCTTCCGCGTCCCCCATACCTTGGCGGGGTAACAGGAATCCGCCAGGTGCATCTTCCATCATCTCGGCGGCCTGTTCCCATATCAGGGGAAGTTGTGACTGAGCCTGATTGGCGGCTTCATCCGCGAGTGGCAGATCGAAGCTGAATACCGAGCCCGTTCCGAGTTCCGAGCGAACCGTAAGTGCCCCGCCGTGCAGTTCTACGAGCTCTTTGCAGATGTTCAGTCCAAGCCCGATGCCTTGTCCGTCACTGATTCCATACGACCCTTGTTCATATGGAAGGAAAATACGCATCCGTGTATCCTCATCCATGCCAATGCCTGTATCCGTCACATGAATCAGAGCATGTCCTTCACAAATTTCGGCACTTACGGTTATCGTTCCTTCCTCTGTATGTTTAAGCGCGTTATGCAGCAGATTATACAAAATCTGAACGAGCCTTTCTTCATCAGCCATGACCAGTGGGAACGATTCCGGAATCTCCATATGAAGGTGGACTGGTTTCCGTTCTGCCATGAATTGCAGCATGGCGATAATGCCAGGCACAACCGACTGTATGGAAAGAGGACTCTGACGCAACACAATGCGGTGCTCCTTCAGTCGGACTACATCCAGTAGATCACCAAGGAGATGCGACATCCGTCGACCGATCGTAACCAGCAACTCCATATCCTCCAGGCTCCGTTCATCCAACCGGTTTTTCTCTCGGGTGACCACGTTGTGAGCGATGTTAATGATCCCGTGCAGTGGGGTCCGCAGTTCATGTGATGTATTCGCCAAGAATTGATCTTTAATTTTGTCACCCTTCTGCAGTTCTGTATTCAGCTTCATATTCTCTTTGGCATTCCTGAAGTATTTCTTGAACCAATAGGCGGAGAAGCCGGTAATGGCAAAGATGATGTCAATAGGGTAATAGACTGTTGTCACATCTCTGGCTGTCTCGGCCACACTCCATAACAGGTTGGATGTAATGCCTCCTGCAGTAAGCAGCAGAAAAACAATATCCCGGTCTGCCTGTTTCCTGAAGATCATCGTTCCCACGATATATAGAAACCAGATCAGGGATACAAGAAAGAAAAGGTTAATGAAGTTGTAATGGATCATGGTATATGTAATATGAATGGGCACAACCACAATCACGGCCGTATAGATCAAGGTCATGACAACATGCCACTGTAGCCATGCCTTTCGTAGATGAACCATCGTTAATCTCTGGAATAACAGCAGGATACAAGCATTTTGCAGCAATAATGAGATCAATCGAATTTTAATGCCCCAGGTATAATTGATCGGAAGCCATAACATCAAAATATTATCATGACCCATCGTAACCGTGATGCCAACAGTTAAAGTTAATACGGCTCCAACCAGCAAGGATCGTTCCTGCCGATTAAATGCGTAAAGAATACAGGCATACATGCCGTGAAGGAGCAAAATCAGAAAGATGACCAGCTGAAAACCAATGGAGTACCACCGCGAGTAATCAACAGCTGCCTGTGAGCCAAAGCGAACAGGTTTGCTAATTCCACCCATATATGGGCTGTCGTAATTGGCTACGCGAATCAGTAGTTCAATGGAGGTTGTTCCTTCCTGATCGTAGGTCACTGTATATGAAGTACTCCCGGGTATATATGTAATGCTATCCGAGGAGACCTCACCTGTGCCCCCGTTGGCGTCTCCGTTCAACTCAATCTCGGATGAACTTCGAATCCCCTTGAACCAGAAGGTAACGGGCGTCTGAAGTGGGTCTGTCAAAATACGCAATCGATACGTTCCATAACCGTACGAACTCTCATGTTCCTGATTCTGTGCACTCCCCCAGTCTCCTGGGACCTGAACACTCTTCGCACCGCCATCCCTCTTGGAAATATTTTGCAGGGTCAGTAATTCGTCCGGGTAAAGTTCCCATTCCCCGTTCAAGTACATAACAGGGGACTGATCCAGATCCACATCTCTCAGATCAAGCACCCCGTTAACGGCGCGATGTTCATCTACTGTGTTGAATAACTCTGACCATACCGAGCGCATGCCAAGTAACACTCCAAAAATGATTAGCATGATGATCAAATATTTGTAACGGTCCATACGTTTTGTTTGAAGTAATTTCATTAATTATTTTTTCATGACTTTGGTTAAACCGAGCTTCCAGTCCTGATACCATTCGGTAATGTCCTCACTGATCGGTATCTCCAAATCTTGCTCCATTCTGGTGGTTAAGAGACGATACTGCTCCTCTACACCGAGATCGTTGTGCATTTCATCATATAACTTCATTAGCATATAATAACTTTCTTCTTCATCCGGAAGCATATGCTGGATACGTTGTGTACTCTCGATCACTTTTTCCACCAGCCCATGCTGCTGGTAATACAAACTTAGTTGTCTCATATGATACAGCCACAGATAGCGTAATCTTTCCCGCTCAGGTTCAGCCCACATGTATTCATAATTGCCAAGATAGGTACCCTTATATAGATGAAGCGCTTGCTCATAGGCATGAACGGTACTTGCGTCTACAACTTTCCATTGCCTGATTTCCCGTTCCCACTGCTCACTATCCAACTGAGCCTCACCCAATTCGAGTCGATAGCCTGCCTCCAGGTGTCCACTCTGAATCTTGATCATATCCATATTGCAAGTTTTCAGGGTTTGGCGGACATGATAAATCGCAGTGTAGAGTTGGTGTGCCGTCTTTTCCTCTTCCATTCCCGGCCACAGAAGCTCCAGCAGAACACTTCGATGGACGACCTGGTTCCGGTGGTGAAGCAAGTATGCAAACAGCTCCTGCGCCTTGCTTGTACGCCATTTAGCAACCTGGATATCCTTTCCTGGAAGCTTAAACTGAATCTGATTAAAACAGCAAATTAAAGGTACGTTTGTATCCTTTGAATGCTGCTCCCGTTTTACGCTCAGTTTCTCTCTTACGCGGCTTACCGTCTGCTTCAATCGATCCTTTTGGATGGGCTTCATCACATAATCCAAAGCCTGTAATTCGAAAGCATGCACCGCATATTGATCGTAACTGGTCACAAATATAATTTCGGTGCCCGGTGTTGCCGTCTGAATCTGTCTTCCCAGATCCATACCATCCATCTCCGGCATATGAATATCCAGAAATACAACATCAGGACGGTGCTCCACAATACCCGCCACAGCCTCTGTTGGATTCATATATGTAGCAATAATTTCAATGCCGCTTACTTCTTTTTCTAGTGATTTTTGAAGGCCTATCAACGCTAGACGTTCGTCGTCAACCAATATCACTTTCACAGGAGCTTCCTCCTCGACCCTGAGGCCTTGAGATGTATTTTTTCACTATTATATCATAGGCATTTTAAGTATTTAGCGTTCTTAGTTATCCATTTTTAATTTTTAGCAATTTAATTGTATAATACTAAATAGAAGACAGGTTATCAGATCCGGTCTTGGAAGAGAGGAAGGTACCATATGTCAGATGTTAATCAAAGCTTTGCGCAAGCCCTTGTCAAATCATTAGTAGGGGAACGTGGCCACATCCGCATCGCCCGTGCTCTACCCGACATCGATGTCACACTTGCTGCTCGTACGCACGATGCCATGCCATATACGATCTATCAGTTGGTGAAGCACATGCATTATTGGCAGCAATTTATGCTCGACCACTTGGAAGGACGCAAGCCACAGCTCCCTGCTAACGTGAGTGAGAGCTGGCCTGAGGAGAAGGGCCCACAGGATGAAGCCACGTGGAAGGCAGATATTCAGGCATTCTTGGATGGGGTTGATCAAGCCGTAGCCATTGCAGAAACTGCACAATTGGATGATCCACTGCTCTATTTCCCGGGTGAAACTAAAGCAGGACTTCTGCGCAATATCGCCTCCCATAACTCGTACCATCTGGGTGAGATTGTTCTGCTGCGTCGCTTCTACGGCGCATGGCCGCCTCCAGGTGGCGGATATCCGGCGTAAACCATCTCCACAACAGATCTATTGAACGAATATACAGACACATCTAAGCTGTGAAAGGACGATTGTTCCTTTTACAGCTTCTTGTGGTTATAGGCAAGTACCATCCATTGAAGTGCCAATTATAATGCTCATGTCCTGCTCCAGGCTCATATATTACTTCAAAGTACGTATATGACTTTGAGGTGCGTACTTCTCATCCTTCTTTTTCTGACCCACAATATGAACAGAAGAAGAGAGGAGCATGTCCATTGAAACCCGAACAATCCGTTACCCGTTACACCGCACTTGTCATTGGTGCTGGAGGCGTCATTGGAAGAAACCTTATGGATTATCTGATGACACTTCCCCAGTGGAATGTCATTGGTGTATCTCGCCGCGGAGGGGAAGATGCCCCTAGGTTGCGTTATATATCAGCTGATTTACTGAACGAAGCAGACACACAAGACAAACTGAGCCATTTAACGACCGTTACGCATATTTTCTACGCCGCGTATCAGGATCGTCCAACCTGGGCCGAATTGGTACAGCCCAACTTGGCCATGCTCGTCAATGTGGTGAATACGATTGAACCGATTGCTCCAAATCTCCAACATATTAGCCTAATGCAAGGTTATAAAGTGTACGGTGCACATCTCGGGCCATTCAAAACACCTGCCAAAGAAACGGACGCATATCATATGCCCCCCGAATTCAATGTCGATCAGCAACGGTTTCTCGAAGATCGGCAACCCGGAAGCAGCTGGACCTGGTCAGCCCTGCGCCCTTCGGTGGTATGTGGCTTCGCTCTGGGTAATCCAATGAACCTTGCCATGGTTATTGGCGTATATGCGGCTATCTCCAAGGAGCTTGGCTTACCACTTCGATTCCCTGGGAAACCAGGAGCGTATCATTCGCTGCTTGAAATGACTGATGCCACATTGCTGGCTCATGCAACCGTATGGGCAGCAACCGAACCTCGCTGTGCCAATCAGGCATTTAATATCACCAATGGCGATCTGTTTCGCTGGAATGAGCTCTGGCCCAAAATTGCTGCATTTTTCAAATTGGAAACCGCACCGCCACTCACCCTCTCACTTGCAACTGTGATGGCAGATAAAGAAGATCTTTGGGATTCCATGATTGAAAAGTATGGTTTGGTAAACACCCCTTATGATGATGTCTCTTCCTGGGCATTTGGTGACTTTGTCTTCTCGTGGGATTACGATTTCTTCGCAGATGGTTCCAAAGCTCGCCGCTTCGGATTTCATGATTTTATTGACACTGAGGCTATGTTTATGGATATTTTCAGAAATCTACGTGATCGCAAGATCCTTCCGTAACTTAGATAAATGCAGAATAAGCCGATTCCTGAATTCCAGAATCGGCTTATATAAGTCACTCAACGTCAGTAGTCGTTGGCGGCTTAAACAGAATTTTTCCTCGATCACCATAAACATTCTCCACGTGTATATCGCCCCATCTACACATTAGATGAAGAATCTCTTTAAGACTCCACCCATACGCTGTTAACTCATACTCCACTTTAGGCGGAACCTGGTGATGGGAAATTCGGACAATAACCCCCGCCTCCGTTAGTTCACCAAGTTGCTGCGTCAGCACTTTCTGGGTGATCGCAGGGATCAGTTTCATCAGCTCACCATTACGTTTCTTGCCAAAGGTAAGATGGAATAGAATAACAGGCTTCCACTTTCCCCCGATTACCTCAAGAAAAGCTTCAACTGCGGTGTTATATACTTTGAGCGGTTCCTCCATATCACCTTCGGTCTCCCTTCGAGTCTATTGCTCAATCTTCCCGATTCATCTTCTCAAAAATATGGACTAGTTGCGCTCGATCCTCTTCGTTTAATTTCTGGAATAAATTCTTACGCAGCTTCTGGCCCTCCAATATTGCTCTTCCGAGGACTTCGGTCCCTTTATCCGTAATGTTCAAATAAATAATGCGGCGGTCCGCTTCATCTACCATTCTGACGACTAGTTCCTTGGCTACCATCTTGTCCGATAAATAACTGAGTGTAGGCGGCGTGAACCCTAACATTTTTGCAATATCCGAAGGTCGGCTTTTTCCATTTTGATGGAGATGGCTGAGTACAAGCACATGAGAGACACCGAGGTCCTCATTGAATGATTTGTTCCATTGTATGATCAATTTATTAGTGAAATTATCCATGTTGTGTATAAGCTCAAAAATGTTCTGTTCTTCCATTAGATCCTCCTCGAAAAAATAAACAACAGCCCTCATTTAACTTAAGGGCTGTCATCATTTTACACGCTATTGGGCTGAGTAGCCACCATCGATCACCAGTTCAGATCCGGTAATGTACGAAGAATCATCCGACGCCAGGAACAACGCGGCTTTGGCAATATCAATAGCCTGGCCCAGACGCTGCAAAGGCGTTGCCTGAATTAACCGTTCAAGCAGTTCCTTTGAGGTGTTCAAGGATTGGGTCATTGGTGTTTCGATGATCCCAGGAAAAAGAGCATTCACACGAATACCTTGACGTCCGAAGGTGGTCGCAGCAGCTTTGGATAATGCACGTACCGCGCCTTTGGACGCCGAGTAATGGTTAAAGCCTTGTCCAATCAAAGCGGTATATGATGAGATATTGACGATAGAACCTTTTTTCTGGGCTGCCATATAAGGAGTGACATGTTTCATGCCAGCGAATGGGCCGTAACCGTTAATGGAAAGCATTTTCCCCCAATCCTGTGCATTGATTTCCTCAAATGGCTTCTCGGAAGAAATGCCCGCATTATTGACCAGAATATCAATTTTCCCAAATCGTTCATTCACTACTTTCGCCAGTGCCTGCCAATCTTCATCCGAAGATACATTCAACTTCATTCCGTACACATTCTCTTTTTGGCTTACTCTCTCCAGTGCTTCCTCATTAATGTCTGCAGCAATGACGATGGCGCCTTCCTGTGCAAAAAGATCTACCATGCCCTCTCCGATTCCCGAGGCTCCGCCAGTAATAATAGCTACTTTATTATCTAATTTTCCCATGTGAATTGCTCCTAACGTATTTTATTTATTTGTAAGTAACAAGGGCTACTTTGTTTTTCTTTCTTAACATGATGCGTAGCCCTTTCTTGAAGAAACCAAGGTATTTAGATATATAATATTTAGATGACTAAATATTATATATCTAAATACTAGCAAAGTAACTGCCTTAATGCAACGAGTACAGCTCTATATACTTATTTTGGATATCTTGGCGAAGCTAACGCAGTTAGTAAAAGCTCGGTTTGGGTGACATTTCCGACTTATCGCGCATAACTAGGCAACAAAAAGACTGCATCCGTCATGACGGATGCAGTCTTTTCAACGTTTTGTATAAAAAGAAGCCCATACCTTTACTTACAATGCACCTTTAAGGTTTGCAGGTTGATTTTCCTCATTTACCAGACCTTGAATAAAGATTTCAAAATTGGGTGCAAGCCACGTAATCTTGTAGCTTTCTTTTTTATCCACATGAACAACCTCGGGCTCACCAGCATTGCCGGATTCACGATAATCCAGCATCACCACCTCCGAATCGGAAGGGCACTCACAGATGACAACACCGATTTCGGGGTAACCCCCCTGCTCGATAATAAACCGGCTGCCAGTTTCACCACCTAACGAATGTGCTTTCTCACGTCCAATTCCCAGTATCCCCTTGACCTCAACGCGGACTTTCTTGGCAGCCTCTGCTTGGCTAACCGGAAAATGCCTATAGTGGGGGACACCGCCATTATGTAATTTCATCATGTTAATATAGGATGTTGGCAGCTTAAACACCAACTGCTCCTCCACTGACTCGACCTGTTCATCGGTAGGCGGGGCCAACACATATTGATCCACGGCTTCAGCACTGTCATTCCAAAAACCTGTTGGTTCCAGATGGCTAACACTAACAGGTACGGTTGAGATCTCAGTAATAGATGGGAAGGTATCCACCGATTCGTCTACGGATTCCTCTGAGGGTTCCTCCTCCATTTTACTTCGAATCCATTCCAGAAACTCCAGCGTATCTTCATCCTCAGGGTCCAATTCATCCGCTCTTTCGAACGCTTGTAGCGCATGCGCATATTGCTCGAGATAATAATAAGCCAGTCCAATCCGATAATGCCAGAGTGGGTCACCTGTGCCCTCTTTAGCAACCGTCAGGAATTGTTCAACCGCTTCTTCATACCGTTCCAGGTTATTCAGCGCTCGGCCCAGATGGTTAACCAGCTCATAATCCCTTTCTTCCACAGGAATCGCTTGAATTGCATCCACAATTTCCTGAAACTCATCTTCTTCATGCCACTCTTGCAATTGAACCAACAGATCGTCTCTCATTCTCTTTTCCTCCCCGTTCATTCACTCATGATTACGTATTGAAAATTATACCACTATCCGGATCACCATCTCCAGCAAAGCAAGATCCTTAGTGATATCATGAATTGATATCTTTTCATTTCCGATGACAAAGCTAAAAGAGGTAACCTGAACCCTGTTAAGAAAACCAGGCAGGTTACCTCTTTTATTCCTTCCACGATATTGCATTCTTAATTCAATTCAGTAACTCCACACAATCGTAAACCCATCCTGCACTTAACCAGTTCCCCAAATCACTGGAACCACTGATCGGCGTAATCTTGATAGTATTGGAACCATTCACGAAGTAAGATGCCGGGACATTCCAGCTGAACGTTGTGTTGTTGCCACGATAGGTACCAATCGTGAAGCTACGAGAATTGGGCTGTGAAGATGCAGCAGGATTGGTTAAAGCATGTCCATTAACCGTTACGCTAGGTCTGCCATTATTGTAAGCTGCGGTAATACCGATGTTGAGCGTATGAGAAGATGCCGCTTGAGATGCATTCAAATTAAACGTTATTGTGGTTGGAGAATTCTGACCACGGAACTGGATTGCCGGGAATCGATTGGTCGCGCTACCGGTGGCATAGGTGACAGGTCCCCAGCTTGGGTTGCGACTATCGGACGGGTGACGGATCGGAATGGTCTGTCCATTCAGGAACTCCCGTGGTGTACCATCCCAGTTGCCGATTCGCCAGATGTTGGAGGCTTGACTCGGATCATTGTTGATCGTACGTGTATTCAGAGTCGTCGTTTGGCCTGCCGTGACATTAACCGTTTCCGTATATACCGCCAGTTCTCCCTTATAGGCTGTCATGGTGTATGTCCCTGGGATCATGCTATATTTGGCGGCTGCCCCACTTGAAGAGGTACCCACCCAATACTGAGCATTACTATTGGCGAACCCAATTGTATATGCATAACCCGTATCCATTCCGGAGAGACCATTAAGCACTACGTTCCCTCGACTGGAAACCCAACCCTGCAAGTTCAGACCAGACATCCAGCTGAAGTCGGGTACACTTGGGGTACCACCTGTGGTGAAGATCAAAGCGTACGGCCCATGCAGACCCAGGCGCCAATTTTCCGTCTGTGCATGTCCCGAGTTCATATAATTATAGACTTCCGTCTCTGTTCCACTTTGGAACTGAATGTCACGGAAGAATGGGCCGCCAGAGCTTTTTTCCCGATTGCCGTAGGCCATAAATACACCGACGCCATTCCCCGTCACCCCACGAACAGATAAGTCTTTGGCCTGATCATTACCATAATATTTGGAGGCCGACTGTCCATTTGCAAACCCGAACACATCCTGACTTTCAATTGCTCCAGTGTTACCCCGGTTATTAGAATTCGCCGGAACACCTGTCAACACACTACCATTACCACGGAAAATGTACCGTAACTCTCCAATCGAAGGTTGAGCCGTGATATGCGTTGCCATGTATATGATGTTCTCGCCACCACGCGAAGCATAATAGTGAGTTAATGTGCTTGTAGATACCGTAATTAACACGGTCGATCCAGAAGGAGAGGTATTCCAAGTCACATTGGCGGATGAACCCAAACCTGACCCGATGTGCGACCCTCTGTTGCTGTTCAGCTCCGTACCGTTCATTTTGGCCGATATAATATCGCCATTGGTTTTATTCACCACATAGACTAATCCTGATCCGGTGTTTACTTCGATTCTTGTGCCGTTATCGGTCACATTTATGGTTGCCGCGTGTCCGGTAGATGCAGGGTATACAGCAGCTGTTGCAATCATGACGACAATTAAAAACAAACCAAGCGCCTTTCTCACTATACTTTTGGTCATGAGTAAATCCCTCCTTGGAAATCATTGAATAAAGCGCTTACATTACAATGTATAATAACTGACACTTCCGTCTCATATCTCTATGTCTGCTATGTGAGCCTGTCCATGATCAATGGAATGTTATGTCTACGTGCGTATAGAATAGAGTCATCACTTCATGTAAACCTGATCTCGCCACCCCCTTTTTTAAATCACTCTTCTACATAAAAGTATTCTTACAATTCCAATAAAATAATACCATTATATTACATATGTTCGCAATGAAAACGGCCCGTATATCTGATAGCAAATTCTAAAAACAAAAAAACGCAGCTTCAAAAAGCTGCGCCCGCAAATATCAAACTAGAGACGTATCATCTCTTCCGAATAGGTATCCATATCTCACTTCTATATTGCTCTACAGTAACATCCTTGTGCTCATTCCATAGCATTTCCGGACCCTCACTCAGCTCATAGTCCGATGAAGGAAACCATTCCGCGTAGATCCGGCCCCACACCTCCTGAAGCGTACCAGGAAACGGACCGACGACAGCAAATACAGCCCATGTCGAAGCAGGAACCTCCAGGTGTTCCAGTCCTTCAGGCGTCTCTTTTGTCGTAGCTGCACCAATGTAATGATCCAGTTCTCCCTGTTCCGCCATACGTCCCTCACTGAAATGGGATGAAGCACTGATTAAGCCCATAGGTTGGACGTTCGATGCCCCCTTAATCCTATCGATCAATTCCGGTGTAAGACTCTGGTACATCGCAGCGATCTCCGGATTAACCCCGTTGAATACGATTGGCACCCTTTTACGAATACCCACGATTCGAAACGCCTCTTTATCTTCAATGCGGTAGTTCATTTCGCTTCCTCCTTGAATGGTCAGTTGAAATGTCATTCGTGGGAAGGCTTTAAGGGATGGACCATGGTTTCGTGCTTCGGAGGGCGTAGTGCCATGCATGCTTTGAAAAGCACGCGAGAAAGAATCCGGCGATGTATACCCGTATTTTAGTGCAATATCAATGATTTTGCTGTCACTGTGGCTTAACTCCATAGCTGCAAGTGTCAACCGGCGACGTCGAATATATTCCGAGAGCGTTACACCACTAAGAAAAGAGAACATGCGTGTAAAATGATATTCCGAGCAGCAGGCAATCCGGGAAATCTCCTTCATGTCCATGACATCCATCAGATGCTCCTCAATATAATTCAAGGCTTCATTTAACCGCCTCAGCGTATCCATATCATCCCTCCCACGTTAATTTAAGCTTAGCAAAGTCATTCTCTTTGCATCCGACATTACCTGCACCATTCTGTAGGCTCTTTGCATCTAAACAGAAAAAAAGAGCAGCATCAGCTGCTCTTTTCCAACCTTGATACTCACATAACGCCAGTATTTAAGTCAAACAGGTCAAACCAGATACTCCGCCATAATTTGCTCGATATCGTACGGTGTAACGCCTTGATCCACCGAATAGATTGTATCCGCCTGATCTATTGTATCCACCAGTTCTCCTCTAGCTTTGGCATGGAGCATGAACAAGTCATGCAGATCGGGTTTGCGTAAAGTCGTTAGTGCTTTACCCATCAGCACGATACCTTTCTGATTCCCCTCTACGTTATTGTGGTAGTCCGGATATCTGGTCAGTGCCAGGTCTGTCCAGATGACGGTGCGTTCGACCAGATCCATAATGACAGGGATCGCAATCTGCGTATCCGCTGTAATATCGATTTTGTTCGCTACGGTAGACGGTTCGAAAATCTCGCCAGACCCCGGCTTCTTCCTCATCATCCAGCCCACAAAACATTCGGGCAGATCACAATACGGATGACTTGTAAACGAAAGCAGTGTCGCCACCACATATCGTCCACCAAAAGCCACGATGGATGGAATATGCAGATCAATAAACTCACTTGCTCCGTTAGGTGCAGTCACGATATCTCCGCTATGGACAGCCTTATAGTTAGAGGATCGCAGATTCGTATAGGAAATATGCTCCACATAGTTCCAGTCCTTATCATACATCACCGCAGACAAGTCAATGTCCACGCGCCCTGTAGACTTTCCATCCACGTCCCCCTCTTTCCACCAGTTGAAGAAACGAATGGTATCACCCTCTGCCATCGGCACACGGCTTCCACGAACGATGGTATGCAGAGCCTTGCTCGCTGATCTCTGGGAAAAGGGTACCAGATAATCATGAAGCTGTGGATCGACATAGGTCTTCCCAAGCGGGGAAAGGTTTGCGAATCGCTCTACCAGCGCCTGCTCGCATAATTGCACGACATCTTGACACGTGCCTTCATCGATCTCTGGCAGCTCATTCGGAACAGCAAAAGCTTTGGCTACATTGCCTTTCGGGAAGAAGACACGCAGATCCTGCCGTTCATTACGCTGCGCAAAATGCTGTCTCACCTGCAATAACACTGGGGTAGAGACTTGCTCCAATACCTCACCAAAGGCCAGCAGGACATACGCTTCATCTTCGGTCATACGCAACATGTGATCCAGTCTTCTCGCGAATTCACCTGGACGCTGTGACAACAGATCGATCAGACTCCAGACATTCCGATATTGGAAGGCAAGCTCCACACTTCCGTTGAAGGTCGAATACGGTTTATTATTACGCAAAATATCAAAAGCCTCTTCGCATCGTGGATACCGAAGCTTATATTCCGAAGGATGCAGAATTTCGCCGAGACGAATCCAGCGATCTTTATAACGCAGCATATCCTCCGTGATGGAGCCACATTGCTCCAATAATCCGAGCAAAAGGCGTCTCTCACGGCGTTTAAATTTTCGGAAGGGAGAAGCCGCAGCGAGGCTGACATCACCATTCGACCAGGCAACAGCCAGACGCAGGACATCACTTGCCGTTTTGAAATACGGACCGATTCGGTCGATGTTCGCCTTTTCATGCTTCAACAGCGAGGCAACCACAAAGCCTACATTTTCTTTGAACGGAATCTCAGCGGGTAATAGCGCATCCACGTCTTCCGGGTCTGCGTGCTCCAATACCGTGTCGATATCCGCCTTGTCTGTTTCAGAGATGGAACCTTTTGCTTCAATGATCTGACGGATTAGCGCCTGGAATGCTTGTTTGTTTCCCAAACCAATGACTTTCAAGTCCGTCTTCTCCAGCAAAGGCATTCGCTCCACAGATGGTTGATCCGAATAGACCACAGTCAGGTTGGTCAGATAATGAATAATTGCATTAAGGTATAACTCCGCTTCATCCGCTTGCATCACCTGCATTGGGAATCCTGCATACATCGGTGTGTACTTCACATGTGCGCCGACCATGACTCTCAGATCCGCCACAAGTTGATGATATACTGCTTCAAACTGTTCCATGGACAGCTGTCTCATCGCCTGCATTAGCTCATCCGAGAAGGTGTATCCGAGTGCTTCAATATTTTTGAGGGCAGTCGCCAGGTGTGTCTTCGGCAACTGTTGTTTCCCTTCGTTTGATTCAATAATGAGTTTGTTCGCTCTGCGCAAATAAATCGTATTGTCCATGATAAAAGAGTCCAGGAAAGCCACATCCCTATATAACGTGAAAGGTTAGGGTTAGAAGGAAGGAATATGATAGCCTGGACGCCTCCTCTCTGATAATGAAATCTTCAGGAGAGCTGCGACCCTATGATCTCCAATGATGTAGAAGGAAGGATCGCAATAGCCTGAAGGCCAGCGATTCGAAGTTCGTCACCCGAACCTCTGGTGAACCCATCATCTCAGATTCCACGATATGCCAACAGGGCGAAAGTATTACGACACCCCATTGAAATTCTTTTTTATATCCACCAAAAGATATATGTGGTTTATGATCTTTCCCAAATCCAGGGGGAGTGCTCAAAATTGTGTCGAATATAACGAAGAAGAACCCTAGAGAATGATGCAGAAACGAGGTTAGGACGATGGAACTTCAAAAATTATATTCTGATTATATACGGCTCAAATTCAATTGTGGAGTTAAGCCTGCGCCTTCGTGCACAGATTATATGGAGTATGGTTTGTATGAGGATAATAGTGCCGAACTGTTTATGGTATCCCACCCAGATGAGACATTTACAAGCTGGATGTCGAGACTGCGTCCGAAAGATCCCTATTATGGATCAAGGCCAGACTGGAAGCCGACTCTCTCAGAACCATTTGAACAGCTCGATGTTTATGACGAAATGATTATGTATTATCTGTTATTTACCATCAACACCACGCTGTCGATCAACACGTATAACACCTACAGTGCCATGAATGAATTTATGAAAGGCTATAGCTTCTTCCAATTGTCTCAGCTAAGCGAAATTCCCCAATTCAGCGAGGAACAAAAGCATCTGTTACGTGACTTTTTCTTCTTTTTTTACCTCTATGCACACCCGGTTAATGAAGATACATTATATGCCTGCTCATTCAGCGAACAACACCTTGTACATACGAAGACCGACATTTCATTGGAGGATTATTTTTCGGCATACCATGATCACTACACCTTACTTCGAAATGAATACAGGGAACAAATCGTAATCACTGCTGAAGAGATCCAAGCCTGCAAACGCCTGACGCTGGAACTGCTATATACCATTGAAGGCCGATCTCCCAAGTTAAACATGCCTTCAGAGGAAGGTTTGGAACCAATCATCATGTTAATCAACAACGTGAGTCAGATGTTACAGTTGTATACAGAGGAACCGGAGGCATTATTCCAGATCATGCGGGATTTCCTTATTCAAGCTGAAGGTCACTCCAGTACATACGCTAACCACTGTTTCAAGACACTGCTTCAGAACTATGCTTCATATATCCTGTTTTTCCGATTTGATGAGGTTCAATTGCTGGTAGATGCTTTCAGGCATACCCCGGCTTGGTGCGAAATAATTGTTAGTAAACTGTTCAACGACTCCATCTTCCTTGAAAAGATCATGAGACTACAGCAGGTCAATCTTGACGCTTATCCAGACGTCACTATGTTCTTTAATGAAGAGGCACGAAAGATGATTTTGTAGCAACGATCTGGCCCTACAAAAAAATGCCTAAAAAAGCCTTTGCCGACCCCCAATGTCAGCAAAGGCTTTTCGTTTTAAATTGTTTATTGATCAATCAAGTTGGTTACTTTCAACATTCTTGCAATCAATGCAGTGACCTCAGCACGGGTCATCGTAGTCTTCGGACTCAGAACCTCTGGTCCATTACCTTGGATGATTCCGGCTGCAATCAACTGGGCTACATCTTCTTTCGCCCAATTCGATACATCCGCTGCATCACTATAACGTTCCAGTTCAGCGTTCATCTGATCCGGGCTAATTGCCGCTTCCGGTTCAATCAGACGATACGCACGAGCAACCATGGCAAATCCTTGCTCACGTGTGATCTCCTGATTACCGTAGAAGTTCCCATTATCGTAACCGCGAACGATACCGAATTCATTCGCAAGGGCTACCGCGGAGCGGAACCATGCGGAATCGTTAACGTCAGGGAATAGATTCTGTGGTGCATCCTGACGCATTAAGCCCAGTCCAAGCACAACAATTTCGGCAAACTCGGAACGAGTAACCTGACGGTTCGGTGAGAAGGTGTTATCTCCGTTACCTTGCAGATCTAATCTCGCAGCGATGTTGTTCACATCCGTTTTGCCCCAGTGGGATCTGGCATCTTCAAAATCCTGCGGATTCCAGATGACCGAGTAACTTCCGCTGCTGCGCAAGTCATTAATGAGTGCATAGTAACGACTATCGATCTTCGTGACAACCGTTGGTACATGGAAGATGCTACCGTCCGGGTTAATGATCACGCCTGTGGTAATCCGGTTCGGATCGATACCTTCTGGAAGTGCAATATACTTCGGTGCATAACCGTTCAACTGGCCGGATCTAACTGTCTGTCCATCTTTCGTAAATGTCAGATCCAGATCGACCGGATCCACCAGAAGCTCATACCCTTCGGTTGCAGCCTTGTTTTTCACGCTGCTGATCAAGGCATCCGAAGAACGTGCAATGTCGACATGTACAGCAATATCTTTCATTGCAACGTTGCCCAGTTGCTTGGACACACCGTTCAGGTCCATTTTGCCACCAGGTACCGGATAGATCGCCAACGGATTGCTAATGTTCAATTTGGAACCTTGATCTACTAATTGTTTCAATGTTTCGAGGGTTAAACCATCCACCTTCATATCCCCATCATTCGGCGAATGAATGGCGAACTGCTGACCTGTGCCTTGTGACATGGCAACATTCAACTTGGCTGGATCAACTTGAACCAATGTTTCTTTGTTGTCAGATGGTTTGGATGTAGCAAATGGTTGATGGCTACCATCCCGAGTTGTTTCCAAATTATCCTTCACGGGTGCCGTTGGTGTTGGTACTGGCGCAGGGGCAGGTGTGCTTCCACCGTTACCTCCCGTATTTCCACCGCCATTGTTCCCGCCGCCGTTGTTGCCTCCACCATTGTTACCATTGTCACTGGACGCTCTGGTGATAACCGTAGTGTACTCCGTCTGCAAACCATTCGTATCTGTAACTCTAATGACAATTGTGTTTGAACCTACCTTAAGTGCAAGATCATCACTACTACTGCCGCTCTCCACTTCCTTCCAGATTCCATCATGCAAAATCTCAATTTTGTCTGTAGAATCAGGAGCAGTTGGGTAAATACGTAGATTGTACACATCATTGGTTACCGTTGCTGCGTAGTTGAATTGGTTTGGATCAAATGCTTGGTTCAACGCAATATTTTTCCCAAATGAATCGGTCAGACTCAGCTGTGTCAGTGCTTCTTTTACAATAGTAAATGTTTTCGTTTTCGTAACGGAACGTCCTCCATCCACTGCTGTTACCTCAACGGTATAAGTGCCGGGTGCCAGATCTTCATCCAGATGATAGGACCAGTTTGGATCCCCAGCATTCCAGATCAAACTTCCTGCAACATCAACTACATTTCCATCCGCATCTTTCAACACTGCACTCAGCGTATCTGTATCCGTATGGACCGTACCCGAAACCGTTGGCTTCTTATCTGAAGTACTCCCTGCTGGTTCAGTAATCTTCAGCGCGCTCGCGAATGGGTCTTCCAAATCGAATTGGAAATCATGAACCAATGTCCCTTCTGCTCCCTGGCCTTTTAGATAGCCAGATGTTCCATTGTAAGCAACGTTAACCTTCTCATCACTTGATAATTTAACCGATTCGGGCAAGGTCAAAATCAATTTTGTAGGATCAGATCCGTCGATGACAGCTCCGACAACTTCTACGGTTTGCCCACCTACCGTAACTGTAAATGCACTACTTAGATCCACTTCAGAAACTACTTCGATACTTTTATCAAAATGAATGGATATCGTGCTTTCGCCCTCGATGAAGCTGCCGCTGTCCGCTTTGGGTTGATTCTTGACCAATCCATCGATTGCGTTATCCAATAATCTTAACAGGTCATTTACCTGAGTCTGTGTTACCAAAGGATTGCTCAAAAGTGTCTGTGCCTCTTGGACTTTGGTTTGCAATGCATTCCATGAATCTGTCGTGTAATCACCATTCGATAAAGCTAAGGCTTCTTTCACTTTTTTCGCTAATGACATTGTATTGACTGCGTGAAGAGCCTGATCGAATTCATCAACCTTGAGTCCGGTTAACGCGTCTCTCAACGTGCCACTACCGTCATAGTTAATTGTAATTTCTTCTCCCGATTCAAGCTGAGCTTCCGTCAGAGGGATGGAAATCGTAGATCCATTAGCTATAAATTGACTAAGATTATCATACACGGTACCTCCAACTGTGACGGTGAAACCCTTCAAATCATCCGATTTCACGTCACGATTGAAGGTAAGATTTAGAATTCCATCGTCGTTTACTTGCGATGTTTGCAAATGGGCACCCTTAGGTTCCGGATATGCAGCTGCAAACGTGAAGTAAGAACCGTCCGCAAAGTTGGAACTGTTTAATGTAACCTTTCCATCCGTTACTGGATAAAAGATATCATTATTGTCAAAAGAGTCATCTTGGCTAAGAATGATGTAGCTTGGTGTTACACCTTCAGCATCATCCACTTGAAGTGTGATATCTTGATCATTCCAGTTCGTTTTGTCCACCTGATATGAACGATCCATGATCTTTACACGAAAGCCATCTTTCACGATGGATGCACTTACATAAGATACGGTATCGTTCACGCTCTTGTCTGCAAACATAAAGAAGGAGTTGTTATCCATCGTATTCTCATTGTCGGCATTATCTGAATGAATCGTATCTCCAAGAGCAATGGCTACATTTGAGCCGACTCCTTGTGACTTGGATTGTTTCTGGTCCTGGGCACCCAAGTCATCACGTCCGATCCCGGTAATGCGATTCTTGTAATCTGCCTGGTTCGACGAATTCCAGAAAACCGTACCTTCTTCTCCGTTCCAATCACTGGCAACATAGTTGTCTGCCAGAGTGATTCCGTATTTTAACCCCAAGTAACTGTACACTTTAGTTCTTTCAACGTCCTGTAACTCGCGATTATATAATATCGTTTCCGATATTAGTCCATTAAACCTTCGATTATGCCCTGCTCCGAAGTAGTAACCCGTAGCACTCGTGGCACTATTAAAGTTCGCTGTTCCTGCAGTTGTTTTATCGATTAACTTCGTACTATTTAAATACATCCCAAAATAATTCTCAGTGCGAAGTACATTGAAAATATCTGCTTGCCCTAACTGATACGGGTTACCTGCATTATTTCGAATCAATTCGTCGTTCCCTGCATTGCCAAATGAAGATCTGATTACACTTGTACTGTACGTGTCGGTACTTCCTTGGCCGCCAAAATGCCAAGGGAAACCGCTCGCAGCAGCTCCTTGAATGGAAAATGCCTCACGAGCGACATCCGTTGTATGGAAAGGCTCCCTGACATAGTATCCTTTGTTGCCATCAATTAATATACCGCTGTTAAAGTTAATGGCACCTGTAACTAAGGTGTTAGGATTTACGATACTCCACACATTATCATGTTCTACATTGGGGTCCAGATCTACCAGATCGGTCAAAGAAGTGATTTTACTGCCGTCAGCTGCCAGATTCATACTTTGCTCAACGTCAATCCATGATATGAGTCCATCGCTTACACCACCCGGATATCCCCCTGCGGTAATCGCGGTACTGTTGGATACAGGATTTTCAGTATCTGCATGAGCTTCTATGGCTGGAAACAAAATTGGTGTAGGCAATATACTCGCAACCATCACCAAAGAAAGCACCCTTGACCATACTCTTGTCATTTTGCTGTTGTGCAAATTCTTATTGTTCTTCAAACACTTGTCACACCTTTCGACTAATATCTAATTTTAGCTAAATCATTCTTCTCATAATCCCTTTCAGGATGCTGATTTACTAGATTGTGTTAATTTTGAAATACTTCATTGCTTATTCTACACTGAGCCTCTTACCAAACTCTTACCAAGCTATACGATAATGAATACAAACGATAGCAAGGAGGATATGAGGGTGGATAACCTTTTATCATATCCTCTAGCAGGAGACACATAGAGTTCAGCGGCTCCAACGTCAGTTCAAAAAATAAAAAGCCTTTGCCGACCCCCAATGTCAGCAAAGGCTTTTCGTTTTAAATTGTGTTTATTGATCAATCAGGTTTGTTACTTTCAACATTCTTGCAATCAATGCAGTGACCTCAGCACGGGTCATCGTAGTCTTCGGACTCAGAACCTCTGGTCCATTACCTTGGATGATTCCGGCTGCAATCAACTGGGCTACATCTTCTTTCGCCCAATTCGATACATCCGCTGCATCACTGTAACGTTCCAGTTCAGCGTTCATCTGATCCGGGCTAATTGCCGCTTCCGGTTCAATCAGACGATACGCACGAGCAACCATGGCAAATCCTTGCTCACGTGTGATCTCCTGATTACCGTAGAAGTTCCCATTATCGTAACCGCGAACGATACCGAATTCATTCGCAAGGGCTACCGCGGAGCGGAACCATGCGGAATCGTTAACGTCAGGGAATAGATTCTGTGGTGCATCCTGACGCATTAAGCCCAGTCCAAGCACAACAATCTCGGCAAACTCGGAACGAGTAACCTGACGGTTCGGTGAGAAGGTGTTATCTCCGTTACCTTGCAGATCTAATCTCGCAGCGATGTTGTTCACATCCGTTTTGCCCCAGTGGGATCTGGCATCTTCAAAATCCTGCGGATTCCAGATGACCGAGTAACTTCCGCTGCTGCGCAAGTCATTAATGAGTGCATAGTAACGACTATCGATCTTCGTGACAACCGTTGGTACATGGAAGATGCTACCGTCCGGGTTAATGATCACGCCTGTGGTAATCCGGTTCGGATCGATACCTTCTGGAAGTGCAATATACTTCGGTGCATAGCCGTTCAACTGGCCAGATCTAACTGTCTGTCCATCTTTCGTAAATGTCAGATCCAGATCAACCGGTGTGACAAGTAGCTCGTATCCTTGGGATGCGGCTCTTGTCTCGGCGCTGTCAATCAAAGCATCCGAGGAACGTGCGATATCAACATGGACATCAATATCATTCAACGCTGCATTACCAAGCTGTCTGGACACACCATTCACGTCCATTTTACCGCCAGGTACCGGATAGATTGCCAGCGGATTGCTAATGTTTAGTTTGGAACCTTGATCCACCAATTGTTTCAATGTTTCGAGGGTTAAACCGTCCACCTTCATATCACCATCATTCGGTGAATGAATGGCAAACTGCTGTCCTGTGCCTTGTGACATGGCAACATTCAGCTTGGCTGGATCAACTTGAACCAACGTTTCTTTGTTGTTAGATGGTTTGGATGTAGCAAATGGTTGATGGCTACCATCCCAAGTTGTTTCCAAATTATCCTTCACGGGTGCCGGAGTAGGCGTTGGTACTGGCGCAGGTGTAGGTGCTGGTGTGCTTCCACTGTTACCGCCCGTATTTTCACCGCCGCCATTGTTGCCTCCACCATTGTTACCATTGTCACTGGATGCTCTAGACACGTTAATTTTATACTCCGTAACATGGCCAAGTGAATCCGTTACTCTAACAACGATCTTATTTCCACCAACTTGGAGCGGTAAATTCTCACTTACAGTACCACTTGAAACCTCGTTCCATTCTCCATCTCCAACAGCTATTTCAATCTTGGCAAGTGGATCAAGTGCCGTTGGCGTTAGCTGAAATTGATATACGCTATTTGGCACAGAGATGGTGTAGGTATCTTTAGCCGGATCAAAGGCCGGAGACAAGCCTCCCACGGAAGGGACCAGTGTTTGCAAGGTAGATGTATCCGTACCAATCACTTTGGTAAGTCCTGTTCTAGCGTTAGTCAGATCTTGAAGTGCCTTATCTACCTGCGCTTGAGTTGCTGTCAGATCATTAAGCACTCGATTTGCTTCATTCATCGCATTATCCAGTGCTGTCCAGCTTGCTGGTGTGTAGGCTGACTCTTCCAGGCTTTCACCTGTAATTTCAGTTACTTTCGCTTGCAAAGCTGATTTATCTACAACGGGTACAGATGTTGTAGGGATTAGGCCCGTTCTTGCATCTGTCAGATCCTGAAGCGCTTTGTCTACCTGCGCTTGGGTCGCTGTCGGATCATTCAACACTCGCTCTGCTTCATTCATCGCATTATCCAGTGCTGTCCAGCTCGCTGGCGTATACGCTGATTCTTCCAGGTTTTCACCTGTAATTTCAGTTACTTTCGCTTGCAAAGCTGATTTATCTACAACGGGCACAGATGTTGTAGGGATTAGGCCCGTTCTTGCATCTGTCAGATCCTGAAGCGCTTTGTCTACCTGCGCTTGGGTCGCTGTCGGATCATTCAACACTCGCTCTGCTTCATTCATCGCATTATCCAGTGCTGTCCAGCTCGCTGGCGTATACGCTGATTCTTCCAGGTTTTCACCTGTAATTTCAGTTACTTTCGCTTGCAAAGCTGATTTATCTACAACGGGCACAGATGTTGTAGGGATTAGGCCCGTTCTTGCATCTGTCAGATCCTGAAGCGCTTTGTCTACCTGCGCTTGGGTCGCTGTCAGATCATTAAGCACTCGATTTGCTTCATTCATCGCATTATCCAGTGCTGTCCAGCTTGCTGGTGTGTAGGCTGACTCTTCCAGGCTTTCACCTGTAATTTCAGTTACTTTCGCTTGCAAAGCTGATTTATCTACAACGGGTACAGATGTTGTAGGGATTAGGCCCGTTCTTGCTTCTGTCAGATCCTGAAGTGCCTTGTCTACCTGCGCTTGAGTTGCTGTCGGATCATTCAACACTCGCTCTGCTTCGTTCATCGCATTATCCAGTGCTGTCCAGCTCGCTGGTGTATACTCCTCTTCGTCCAGCTCGCCTGTTTCGATCTTATCTTTAATATCATCGAATTTGGCTTTCAACTTCGCCTTATCAATAGCAACAACATAATTTTTTGAATTCGACTCTTCTGAATCTGAATAGGCTGGATTGTTCGTCTTCGCTGTTACTGTCACTTTGTAGGTGCCAACTTCTAGCGTTGGTACCAATTGCGACAGGTTAAGCGCCGTTCCGGTTACTTCCTCCGTCCGCTTCGTGCCGTCTCCCAGTTCAATCGTTACTTCATATTTATCTGCATGTGCAACTGCTTCCCATGTCAACTCATCGTCGGTCAGTGTGACGTCCGGTACCGTCAAAGGAGTAGCAGCAGTTGCAATGGTAAAGTACGAGTTCGGACCAAAACTAGAGGTACTCAGGGTTACTTGGCCGTTCTCAATCAAATGTAATGAGTTTGGATTACCAAATTGAGTATTATCGCTGATCACAACATACCGAGGCAACGCCGGGTTACCTCCCGTTTCGTCTACCTGAAGTGTAATCTGTGATTCAGTCCAGTTTGCTTTCTGTACCTTGAAGATACGCTCCATCCCAAGTAGTTTTTTCCCATCTTTCGTAATTGGTGTTTTGAATTCAGTACTTGCTCCATTGTCACCAAACGTAAAGAAAGAAGAATCCTTTAAGAATTCATTTTTATTTGCAGAATTGGTATCCTCAACACTGTTGCCCAATGCAATCGTCAACGTAGATCCCAGTTCCTGCGCTTTGGCTTGTTTCTGCATCAATCCGCTCTGATCATCTCGACCGATGCTTGTAATGCGATGGGTATAGACTGCGTTCTCCTGGGCATCCCAGATAGTTGCCATGTTTGAATCGACATATGAATTGGCTGTCGTCTGATCCAGCGTATAGCCGTATTTGATCGCCAAATATGTGCTGACTTTTTGGCGTTCTGCGTCCGTCAGAGCATGGTCAAATACGATGATTTCTTCAATCGTACCCTGCCAATGTTCAATGCCCGTTGCTGCTGGGATCAGCTTGCCGACTACTGCTCCGCCAGAGTTACCAGTATCCCATAGCTTCACATTATCTTTTCCCCAGTCATTTAGTTGCTGTACCTGCTTCATTTTACTGTACAATCTAGCTATGTTGGGTTCAGTTTCCCCGCCTGTCCAAGTAACAAATTGCTCGTTCGGGAATGTCGTGCCCAAGAATCCTTCAGGGGTGTATAATGTTTGGTTCCTGTCACTGTTAAATGTCGTCAAGCCGCCCCTTGTATTATTCTGAAGCATCCCCATACCCGTATAAGCACCCGGTGTTTGTACTCCCCATGAAATAATATAATTGAGGCCTCCAGTTTTATTGGTTCTACTAACGGTAATGATCGATCTGGGGCTCTTCCCTTGAGGAAGCTTACTTACATCCAGATTCATAAAACTACTCGTGCCGTTATATTCCAATACCGGATTGAAATTGATATTATGATTTTTATCATCCCAATAGGTCGGTTGGTTAGCTTCCGTACTTTGGGTTGCATTGTTTATTTTACTGCCTTGATCTTCCCAAGTACTCACCTTTTGGCCACTGGCAACTCCCATCCCCAGATCTGATCGTAGCCACAGTGCAGAGGCACCAATTCCACCTGGACCAACAGGAGTCTCGTTAGTCGCCTCCGCTTGAACCAAACTCATGGGCAACGTTCCAATCACCAGAATAAAGGAAAGAACCAGCATGGACATTCTTTGCCATGGTTTCTTCCGGATTTCTGCTGTGTACATAATTTCCTCCTACTTAATATGTTATTTTTGGACTGCTTACTGACTCAAAACATCATATCTACCCTCATCTTGCTTATTCTACACATGGCCTCTTACCAAACTCTTACCAAACCTTTCACTAGCAAATACGACAAAAAAAACAACCTCGCAAACGAAGCTGCAAGGCTGTGTATTTCAATCAAATATTCGAATTTTTCCATTGTTGGTACCATAACTCAACTTCCAGGCCAGGACGTATACCTGCCTCTTGTTCTAACGTAGTGACCAACTGATTATATTGAGCGATCACAGGATCTTTATTACCTAATCGATCATAGGTCTTCATTAAGGCCAATCCGACTTCCTCCAATGATGGCTCGAATTGCTGTACCCGGTGATATAGCGTGAGTGCTTCCGTATTCTGTCCCAGCTCGATGTAATATTGTGCGAGTTGCATGGCGTGGTTACGCCAGAGTGCATGCAATCGCTGGCGCTCCAACTCAGCCCAGACATAATCGTCCTCTCCATAATATTTGCCTTCATATTGATCTGAGGTCTGCCGATGTTCAGCTATTGTAGACGAAGATAATAGAGGCAATCGGTTAAGACGGCTCTCCCATTCTTCCACGTCAATCCTGAATTCACCCGTCTCCAATAGATAACCAAACTGTTGATAACGAATGACCATCTTGTCCTCACCCATGAATTCGTTCATCATGCTGCGTAAGCGATGGATGCCACTGTGCAGATTGGATATACCTCTCCGCTCATCCAACTCTGGCCACAACAGTTCAAGTAGCTTATCCCGCTTAATCGGTTTGTTCCGATGGTGGAGCAAATAGGCAAATAACTCTCTAATCTTGGTTGTTCTGAACTTCATATGTTTTGGCGTCTCATTTGGGTGCACTTGGACTTGGAGCATCCCCAGACAACGGATCAACATGGATGGCCCTTCTGCTATATTCAGACTTGCTGACACCGTTCGGCGTTGATACATCTTCATCGTTTTTTCCAAACGGTCACGCGTTACAGGCTTCATAATATAGTCCAGCACTTCAAGCCCATAGGCCGTCAGTGCATGTTCGTTATATGCGGTTGTGAAAATAACTTCTGTTCCAGGAGAAACCTCATGGATACGTTCGGTTGCCTCGATCCCGTTCATCCCCGGCATTTGAACGTCCATGAAGACGATTTCCGGCAGATGAAGTTTGATCTGATCTATGGCTTCCTGTGCCGTCAGAAAAGAGCCGATAACTTCGCAATCCTCTCTCTCTTGCAACAGTTTGTTCAACCTGCTCAGAGCGAGATATTCATCATCTACCAAAATCACTCTCATATGCACAACTCCTCTGGCTCACTGATCACCCTTTAATCTATAATTTTACCATAAATCCTGACGTGGGACCGCTATCATTTATATATAGAATCTATGTTCCGGTATTCAAAAAAATGTTCATCTTTGGAAGAGGACATGCAGGAATTTGAAATAAACTGTCGAAAACTAAAGTCTGCCATGAAACCTATAACCTATAAAAAGACACCCCGATATGTATTGCTGTCGATTCTATTCCTGACTATTTTGCTTGGCTTTCGCTGGATATGGTCTGAGACTTTCACTATACCCGCACATCCTGAACCCATTGAAGGCTTGTTAGACCTTCGAGGCTGGGACCTCGCCAACACTTCACCCATATCCCTGGATGGAGAATGGGAGTTTTATCCCCAGACGTTAATCTCTACTCGTGACGCGAAAATAACGGATAACCCATCCTCATGGATTCAAGTTCCTGATGACTGGCGTAATGCATTACCACAATCCTCATCATCGTTCGGATATGGGACGTACCGTCTTCGCATACTTTTAGATCCATCTGTGGAGGAAGTCTCTCTCTGGGCTCAGAAAATCCAGGCATCTTCGATCATCGAGATGAACGGGACCATTGTTGCCGAATTCGGCCAACCTGCCACTCATGCCGAAGCCTATCGACCAGAAAGGACTGCATTTACAACTTCCTATGTGCTTGACGGCGCCAGTGAACTTAATCTTTTGGTGCAGACAGCCAATTTTGACGATCCATATAGCGGTGGGATCACACGCTCTCTCTATTTTGGTTCTCCAGAAGCCATTGGAAGTGAACGAGGATTATCCATTGACCTGCAAAAGATTACATTCGCCATACTGATTTTGCACAGCCTATACGCTTTTGTTATGTTTCTGTTTATCCGGAAGGAACGAGCTCTGCTGACGTTCTCAATGCTAACACTGGTTGCTGCCCTAACGGTCGTCTCCGACCATGACAGTCTGTTATTAAGTTGGATTCCACTCAACTTCACTTGGATCGTTAAGGCCAAAGCGTTATCCTATCCGTTGTTCGCATTCTTTCTTTTACAGATGGCTAGAAGCTTCTCCCATAGTCTACAAGGACGTAGATTATTCCGAGCCTATGCCAGCATGCTTGGTATCTACTTTGTATTTCTATTGATTGCACCGGTGACCCTTGTCTACCATGTGCTGGAGACAGGACTTTCTAATTTCCTGTACCTATTTGCTATCGGCTGGTCTGTGTACCTGTTCTTCCGCATGGCTGCCGAGAAGCGAAGGGACGCCAGCTTTTTGTTATTTGCGGCAACCAGCAGCTTATCCAGCGTACTATGGGGAATTGTGAACTCACATAGCGAAATTACCAATGTATATTATCCAATAGATGTTATTGCGGCCATATTCGGCTTTGCCGCGTATTGGTTCAGGAAATACTTCCGTAATTCAAGCGAAATTGAGAAGTTGTACGAGCAGCTCAAAGAGGAGGATCGCCAGAAGGATCAGTTTCTTGTGAATACGGCTCATGAATTGCGTACACCGCTGCACGGGATCATCAATATCGCCGAGAGCATCGCGGTCCGTGAACGGCGTAAATCAGGTGGGCAACAGGCAGAAGACATGAAGCTGTTAGTTACCATCGGCCGACGCATGTCCCAACTGGTTGATGACCTCCTTGATGTCATTCGTTTGAAGGAAAAACGTATTACACTTCAGAAGAAACCTTTATCTCTTGCCTCGGTCATTCCAGGCGTGATCGGTATGTTCCGATTCATGGCAGAGGGCAAGCCCATCCATATGCAGGTGGATATTCCAGACTCACTGCCGTTGATTCAGGCCGATGAGAGAAGACTTGTTCAGGTGCTCTACAACCTGTTGCATAATGCACTCAAATTTACCGATGAGGGTACAATTACCGTGTCCGTTCGGGAACATGGAGAGTACGTCTTGATTCAAATTTCAGATACAGGTGTTGGTATGAGTGAGGAGATACAACAGCGAATATTCGAGGCGTATGAACAAGGGACTCCAGAGGCCCGTTTAAGCGGAGGAATCGGCCTCGGTCTCAATATCAGTAGGCAGCTTACCGAACTCCATGGCGGCCAACTCACCGTGCAATCCGTACCTGGGCAAGGATCGACCTTCCAGATCTCGCTTCCACGGGAAGACACTGCATCGCTATCGGACCAGACTGAGCAGCAATGGGACGCTCACAGCTTCGATGAAATTGCGATTGCAGAGCCGCAGCAGCAGACCGTCTCTCATGATAAGACTGCCGCAAGAATTCTTGCCGTCGATGATGATCCTGTTAACCTGCGAGTACTGATCTCCATGCTTGCGAATGAACCTTACCATATTCAACCTGCAGCCTCGGCGCTTGAGGCACTTGAATTGTTGGATAAGGAGCCTTGGGACTTACTGATTGCCGATGTCATGATGCCCCATATATCCGGTTATGAATTGACCGAGAAAGTACGCAAGCGTTATTCGGTATCCGAGCTTCCCATCCTGTTGCTGACGGCCCGTAACGAACCAGCGGATGTATACGCCGGATTCATGGCCGGTGCTACGGACTATGTCACCAAGCCCGTGGATGCCGTTGAATTAAGGCATCGCATCGGGTCTCTAATTGTACTGAAACAATCCATTGATGAGCGACTGCGCATGGAGGCTGCTTACTTACAAGCACAGATTCAGCCCCATTTTCTTTTTAATACGCTCAATTCAATCATGGTTCTTAGTGAGATGGACACGGAGCGAATGCAGAAACTGGGCGATGCTTTTATCGAGTACCTTCAGACCAGCTTTCATTTTGTTAATTCGGAGAAAATGGTTGAGGTCACTCATGAGTTGGATCTCTCCCGCGCCTATCTCTACATTGAGAAAGAACGATTCATGCATCGGTTGAACGTCATCTGGGATATTCCCGATGATCTCGATCTATCCCTGCCGCCACTCACCATTCAACCGCTCATTGAGAATGCTGTTCGACATGGTATTCTCAGCAAAGTTGAGGGTGGAACCGTGCATATCCGAATTATCAACCAAACAGCGTCCACCTTGATTGAGATCGAGGATGACGGTGTGGGGATGCAGCCCGAGCAGATCGAACGGGCACTGGCATGGCCCAAGAAAGGTCCCGGCGGAACTGGAGGCATTGGATTAACCAACACACATCGCCGGTTGACCCAGATGTACGGACAAGGTTTGACCATCGTCAGCTCGCCGGGCCAAGGTACGAAAGTTTCCTTTGTCATCCCTTTGGACCACAGCATAAGAGCCTGAGCGATAAGATCGTTCTAATGACTCTACAGCCGCATACTGTACGATCGGTATCCGTATACTTTGTGTAAAAGGTCTAAGGGGAACGCGATGATAGCGGACATGTTCAAGTTCAATTCCAAGCTCAAGTTCAGGTTCTGACATACCAAATAAACCAAAAGAGAGCTAAGCCGGGACGAAACCCGTGCTTAGCTCTCTTTTCTATGGCTTCATTATGATCTAACACGATAAGCTAAACGTTATACGTGCAGGACTTGTTTTTCATCCGATAATCCCAGCGCTTTGGCTGTTGAAGAATGAACCTCTTTGAGGAGATCCAGATTCTCCACAAGGGATATGCCGTAGGAAGGAATCATTTCCTTGATCTTTGGCTCCCATGCCTCCATATGCTGCGGGAAGCACCGCTGAAGAATCTCAAGCATGACCTGAACCGCGGTGGATGCACCCGGTGATGCACCTAACAAAGCCGCAATTGTTCCATCTGCAGATGTGACCACTTCCGTACCGAATTGGAGCGTTCCTTTGCCACCTTGGACGGTATCCTTGATGACCTGAACACGCTGCCCTGCCAGAACCATATCCCAATCCTCGCTCTTCGCACCCGGAACAAAATCACGCAATTCTGCCATACGTTGTTCTTTGGATAACATCAGTTGTTGGATCAGATATTTGGTCAAAGAAATTTCTTTGACACCTGCTGCAAGCATCGTAAGCAGATTATGCATCTTAACCGACGTGATTAAGTCAGCATTGGAACCCGTCTTCAAGAACTTCGGCGAGAACCCGGCAAACGGTCCGAATAACAGCGACTTCTTATTGTCGATAAACCGGGTATCCAGATGTGGAACGGACATAGGCGGAGCCCCTACCGAAGCCTTACCATATACCTTGGCATGATGCTGTTCCACGACTTTTTGATTTTTGCACACCATAAAGATGCCACTGACCGGGAATCCGCCGATATGTTTACCTTCCGGAATGCCCGTCTTCTGGAGCAAATGCAGACTTCCGCCGCCCGCACCAATGAAGACGAATTTCGCCTTATGGCGTTCGACTGCACCGCTCTTCAGGTTTTTCACGGACAGTTCCCATTGTCCATCGCTGGTGCGTTTCATATTCTTCACGCTATGTTGGTAGTGGATGCCCACGTGTTGTTCCTTCAAATGTTTGATTAGCATACGCGTTAAAGCACCAAAGTTAACGTCCGTACCGGAGTCAATTTTGGTTGCTGCAACAGGCTCATTACTTGTACGATCTTTCATCATTAGCGGCATCCATTTCGCCAGTTCTTTCTTGTTATCCGAGAATTCCATGCCTGCGAACAACGGGTGATTCGACAAGGAGTCATAACGTCTTTTCAAAAACTGGACATTGCTCTCTCCATGTACATAACTCAAATGAGGAATCGGCATAATGAAGTCCCGCGGATTACGAATCAGACGGCTATTGACGAGATAGGACCAAAATTGCTTTGAGATCTGAAATTGTTCATTCACTTTAATCGCTTTGCTAATATCTACGGTTCCGTCTGGTCGTTCAACGGTATAGTTAAGTTCGCACAATGCAGCATGCCCGGTTCCGGCATTATTCCATTCATTGGAGCTTTCCTCTCCTGCAGTGGCTAGCTTTTCGAAAACCTTAATATTCCAGTCTGGTGCCAATTCTTTTAGCAAAGTTCCCAAAGTTGCACTCATAATTCCGGCACCAATCAAGATAACATCTGTACTCGTTTGTCCCTGGCTCATGTCTACCGTCCTTATATCCTATATTTGCCAAAAGGATGTAAGCGTTATCGATTTGGCATTTGCAGCAAGCCCATTCTTGAACGGGGTCGCACCTTCTCTGAATGATTATAACCTTGATCTAGTGTATCAATAATATAGAGCAATTTAAATATGCAATTTCAAGATATTTGCTATTCCATCAGTATACGCTAGTTTACATCGGAACGTTAGCCCGGTTATAGGCCTGAAAGATTTATTTGTTCAAAACAAAGAAAGGAGCCCGGCTTTAGGGGGACTTGGCACATGAAAGGTTGTATAGCCTTATTTAGTCGTGAAAATGGATGCACGAAGAGCCACTCTCGAATGTTTCGCTAAGCGGCTCTTTATTGTTTTAAATGACTATCACAGCCAACGGCGTTTCGGGGAGTACTCAGAAAATTGAAATCAGTTCCTTCGTGTACGGATGGCGTTCTTCAGCGAACAACGCATCTGCGCCAAAGCGGTCAACGATCTGACCTTCTCGCATAACGATGATGCGCTGGCTCATGCGATGTACTGCAGCCAGATCATGCGAGATGAACACGTATGAAAGACCAAGTGATTTGCGGAGATCCGTAAGCAATTGCAAAACTGCACCTTGCGAGATCACGTCCAGGCTGGCCGTCGGTTCATCCAGAACAACAACGTCCGGCTCAATGCCAATAGCACGTGCGATCGTGACGCGCTGACGCTGTCCACCACTTAGTTCATGGGGGTATCGTCCAGCCAAATCGCTTGGAAGCTCGACCGCTTCAAGCAGCTTTTGGACGTAAGCATCCTTCGATGTGTAAGTAAAGTGGGACAGTTCGGCGTTCCGTCCAAGTTGTTCGTACGGATCGATTAGCGAGTCGGCAATCTTGAGCTTGGGATTCAGTGCTGCCATTGGATTCTGGAAAACAATCTGTATCTTCCGGCGATGAGGTCGCAACTGTCGGCCGCTCAGCCGTGCGATATCCTGTCCGCCCAGTGTAATCGAGCCCTTATCCGCATCTTCGATCCGTAGCAGACAGCGGGCTAGCGTACTCTTGCCACAGCCGCTCTCGCCAACCAGGCCTAGACACTCACCGCGGTTCAGGGCAAAGGATATATCATTCACAGCCGGTCGGTCTGCACCTGCATACGTTCGACCGAGATGTTCCACGTGAAGCACGGGATGACTAAGGATGCTGGGCGAGGAAGCAGTCTTTGCAACGGCGGTATCTATAACGGTATCTGTATGTGGATGATCTGTATCTGTAGCAGTTATGACTGCCTGATCTGTATCCACAGTATCTATGACCACATTGTCTGTATTTGCATGTTTTGCGCCTGTAGCAAGGTCATGGCTTCGATCAACCGATTCTTCGGACTTCACAAGTTCATCGCGTTCTTCTTCTGTGTTCTTCATTCCGTTCCCACCTCCTTCAATCCCGACTTCAGCGAGCGACTCAGAACGGGAGCCGCCTCGATCAGTTGGCGTGTGTATTCATGCTGGGGATGATCGAGAATACGATGCTTGCCGCCCGATTCGACGATCTGCCCTTCCTTCATCACAGCCAAGCGGCTGGCATAGCGACGTACATGACGCCAGTCGTGTGTAATAAACAGAATCGCACAGCCCGTCTCCGCTTGTTTGCGTGCCAGCAATTCCAACACGCGATGCCCAGACACACTGTCCAGTGCCGTTGTTGCTTCGTCAGCAATCAGCAGACGAGGGGAGAGCATCAGCGATGTGGCAATAGATGCCCGCTGAAGCTGTCCACCGCTCAACTGGAACGGATAGCGACGCAGCAATTCAGCGCCAAGGCCAACCGATTCCAATGCTTCCTCCGCCCGTTTCTTACGGATGGCAGAAGACTTCTCCCCATGAACCTTCTGGTATTCATCAAAGTGTCCACCAATGCTACGAAATGGCGTAAATGCTCCCTGATAGTCTTGGAAAATATATGAGATGCGGCTTCCCCGCAGGGCGCGCATCTCCTTTGGATTCCGTTCCAGCAGGTTGCTGCCTTCGAACATCACTCGTCCTGACGCATGCAAGTTGGGCGGCAGCAGACGCCCGATTGCTTGCGAGAGCAAGCTTTTGCCGCTACCGCTCTGTCCAACGAGTGCCATGAATTCACCTTCGCGAACAGCTAGAGAGACTTGATCTACAATCGTACGATCCCGGCTGGAGATGCTCAGTTCCTCAATGGAGAGAATCACGGCTGCACCTCCTTCTTCACATCAAAGCGGTCTCGCAGATAGTCGCCCAGCATGTTGGCAAGCAGGACTACCGAGACAATAGCGAGACCCGGGTAGATCATCAGCTCCGGCCGAGACTGGAAGTAAGGCCGCGAGTCGTTCAGCATCGCACCCCATTCAGGTGTTGGCGGCTGTGCGCCTAGGCCGATGTAGGATAATGATGAGATGAGCAGGATGATTTTGCCCAGATCGAGACTGGCTAGCACGAGCACATGGCCTGCGATATGTGGAAGCAGATGTTTTCTCATGATGCGACCGTCGGATAGTCCGTTGGTCCGGGCGATGCGAATGTAATCCTTTTGGGACTCCGATAAAACCGTACTTCGAACGAGACGCGCATAACTAACCCACTTCACGATCACGATCGCCAACACCAGATTGCCGATTCCCGCCCCCAGCAGGCCACTTAGTACAATTGCGACAATGGTATCGGGAAAAGCAAGAAAGGCATCCGCGATCCGCATGAACAGTTTATCAACCCAGCCACGTTTGTAACCCGCGATCAAACCAAATGGAATACCGATCAGCAGTGCAGCACCGAGTGCCAGTAAGCTATAACCTAGCGTTTGGCCGCCGCCAAGCAGCAGACGTGTCATTACATCGCGTCCCAGATGGTCGGTACCGAACGGATGGAGAGCACTCGCACCCTGCAATCGTCCACGCAGATCGGTTAAGGTGTGGTCATGTTTTAAGTATAAAAAGGCATATACGGAGGCCGCGATGACCAGCAGTGCAAACAGCAGACCAACGATCGCCTGCCAGCTATGTTTTTTAGATTTTGCAGTTGGAATGGGCAGGGGTATGGTTTTCATCGGTGGGCCTCCTTTTCCTTGAGTTTCATTTCAGGATTCAAATAACGATAAGATAGGTCAACCGCCGTATTCACGAGGAATACTACGATGGCCATGATCAGGATGTAACCCTGAATCAGTGGATAATCACGCTGGCGGATGGCGTCAACGACGAGCTTGCCGATCCCCGGATAAGCGAACAACACTTCAATCACGACAACTCCACCAATCAGGCTGCCAAGACTGACGCCAAATACCGTAATCACAGGAGGCAGACTGTGCCGAAACGCGTGAAGCATGAAGATCCGGCCTTCGGATAACCCTCTTGCCCGGGCGGACCGAACGAACTCCTGACTAAGAGAATCTAGTAGGCTGGAACGCAAAAGACGCACATAAACGCTGGAGATGGCAAGTCCCAGCGTCAGAGATGGCAGAATAAGCGAGGTGAATCCATCCCGCCCCATAGTCGGCAGATTGCCAAAGCGTACGCCGAACATGTCGATCAGGATCAGACCCAGCCAGAAGCTTGGCACCGCCGCACCCACAATGGACAACATCCGGCTGCCCCGGTCAATCCAACTGCCGCGATGGAGCGCTGACAGCGAGCCGAGCGGGATCGCTATCACGAGCATAACCAGCAGAGCGCCTATCGTCAGCTCGGCCGTGGCTGGCAGTGCACGCATCAGGGTCTGCATGACGGGCTGACCTGTCGAATACGATACACCGAAGTCGAGTCGAACGAAATCGAGCAACCATTTGCCAAATTGGACAGGAAGCGAATCGTTGAAGCCCATCTCCTCGCGTACAGCTTCGACCTGCTCCTGACTAACAGACAGTTCGTCCACGTTCAGGATCGTCAGTACCGGGTCACCGGGAGCCAGACGAATGAACAGGAAACTCACAAACATAATGAACAACAGAAAGATAAATACCTCAAGGAACTTCCGAAGCAAAATGCGAAACATTACATCACATCCAGCTTATTGGTAATCATGTAATATTCACTGCGAGTGGTAACCCAATTTTTGATCTTCTTGCCGTTATAGGCAACGATTGTACCTGGATGCAGCACAAATGAGTTCAGCACGTTGTCATGCAC
Organism: Paenibacillus sp. FSL K6-4396; assembly: GCF_038002525.1. Classification (NCBI taxonomy): domain Bacteria; kingdom Bacillati; phylum Bacillota; class Bacilli; order Caryophanales; family Paenibacillaceae; genus Paenibacillus; species Paenibacillus sp. FSL K6-4396. Next base: position 7,033,045 of record NZ_JBBOCR010000001.1, read on the forward strand.
GTAGTTGGCTGCCTTTTCGGCAAGCACTGCGCGCTTCTCCGGTTCAACTGTGAGATTCAGTTCGTCGATGATCTTGGTCAGTTCTGGATCTTCCGATCCACTGAAGTTAAGCGCACCCTTCGGATGGTACGTTGCATTCAGGTAATAGCCTGCATCCCCACGAGGAGCCGTCAAATTACTGTACGTCGCAATATCCCAGTCGCGGTTGGATGCCATATAGTCTTCCGGCGTGTCAATCTGGCGAATCTGGACGTCGATCCCGATCTTCTTCGCATCAGATTGGAACACTTGAGCGATCAGCGGCAGATCGGCACGGGCTGAATATGTCAGCAGCGTCAGCTGCAATGGTTTGCCATCCTTGGTCATCACGCCGTTTTGCTGCGTGTACCCAGCTTCATTGAGATATTTTACAGCGACATCAGCTCCGGATTCCGTTGTTGTATCCGTATAGGTTGGTGCAAATGGCAACGATGGCAGGAACGGGCCGATGGCTCCTTCACCGTAACCAAGCAGGATTGTGTCCACGATACCCTGACGGTCAATCAGCGCGTCCAGTGCACGACGAACATTGAAGTCCTTCATACTCTCCCGCTGCATGTTCATGGTCAGCTGATGCACGCGGAACGTCGATGTAGACTCCACCTTCATGCCGTCTATCGCTTTGAGCGATTCGAGACTCTCGACCTCCGGACGGTATACGATATCTACCTGCCCAGATTTGAGCGCTAGTGTGCGAGCGTTGGCATCTTCATTGAATGAGAACGTGATGGAATCCAGAGGCGATGCTCCGTCCCAATATTCATCATAGCGATCCAGATCCAGCTTGCTGCCTGGGGTAAAAGAGGTCAGCTTGAACGGGCCCGTGCCAATGGGCTTGTTCACAACGTCCGGCTCACTCACGTCGATAATCGCCGTGTTGGGATTCACCAGTTCCGAAGCGAACTCCGGGAACGGCTGAGTTGTGGTGATCTCCAGCTTATCGCCCTCGGCTTCAATCGTATCGATCTTCAGCGCGTTCTGGATCGCTACATTCTCTTCCAGCGCCCGCTCAAGCGATGCCTTAACGGATTCACCCGTCATCGGCTTGCCGTTCTGGAAGGTCACATCATCTCGCAGATCGATCGTCCAGTGCTGTCCGTCCTCGCTCTCCCAGCTCTCGGCGAGCCATGGAGCAACCGTCAGGTTCTCTTCATCGAGACGCACCAAAGTCTCCGTAATGCCCGCGCGCAGCGGCACATAGCTGGAATCCACATGCGGATCTAGCGAACTGGTCGAGAAGTTATATAGGAAGTGAACATTTTTATTATCCGTGGATGACTGCGCAGCGGGACTGGACTCAGATGATCCGCAGGCGCTCAACAGTCCAGCGCTCAAGGCCAAGGAGACCAGCGCTAACAGTGGCGTCTTTTTATTCAAGGTAATGCCCCTCTCTCTTAATCGTAATCATTATGATCTAAACAATGAGTATTATCATATCGTAATGATTACGTTTTGACAAGAGTTATGTTGGTGTTGGAACGAGAAAAAATCCGACTCTCGGATGAGAGCGGATTCTTCATGTTTTTTGTTACATATGAGGGCTTATCTTGTTAACGATTTGCTTTCTAGCTCAATATTGTTTAGAAAGGCTCTACTGCAGTATACTTCGGCACTCTTCTTTTATATTCATCTACCTCTTCAAATGAAATCATACTTAAGCGTTCAGGTACTTTCGTTCGAGAAATGTGGACTCCTTGAAGACAAGAATTACACCATATATCTAAAAAACCTACTCTTGAACGTGTATCTCCCACATACTGATAATTAACTTTAGTCTCTTGGCAGTTAGGACATTTAATAGTAGATATATTTGGGTGGCTCTCAATGATCTCTGTGTTTACCTTGATCCAATCTTTAAATTTAGAGTTCGTCATAGTTATCTTTCCCTTCGCTGATAATACTCCCACCAAGAGCTCTCTGAGCCATAGGCTCCTTTCTCATACTCAAGCAATGTTTCGGGATCTTGAGGCTTACCAAAGACCTTAGTCTGATATATGTGAATCCTCTCATGCCCTAGGGTCTTAACTAGATTCTCTTTACTGCTAAATGCATCCGGATAGAGAACTATCCTGTTACCTTTCGGATCAGCCCATCCATATAAATCCTTCCCTACTAGTTCAGCATCCCGGACTATTTCTATCTTTACCCCTTTGAGTCCTATTCCTGCATCCCCCGCTACCTTATCAACATGTCTTAATTGCATAGGCTCAGATAATTCCTTAAAGGCTCCCGTATTTGAAGTTCTACGATATAAGTCATTGCCACTCTTACTGCTTATATCTGCCTTTTGTTCAGCCTTTTTTATATTATTCTGAATCTTAGATGTCAAACCAGATGACGACGTTTTAAATAATCCTGAACGTCCCGGCATACTCCCGCGAACCATCTGAATGGCCATGAATATCTGACTAAACTTCAGAGAGGTCACCATCATCTGAGCATACTTATCAGATACAGGCTCTCCTGTCGTAGGATGAATCCCCATCTCAAACGCCTTGATCTGTAACGCAAAAATATCTTCCCCAGGCGGTTCAACGTTCACAGCTTGCATACGATTCAAGTCCAGATGTCCCTGATCCCTCTCATAAGCCTGAAGGGCAGCCTGATCCGTAACACCTTTCTCATTCACAGGCATCATTTTACCAAGCATCGCGTTATACGCCATCCTATAGCCCTTATCACCCGAACTTGAATCACCTGTTGATTTGGTCATCATAGCTGCGGCACCGACTGCTCCAAACGCACCACCCAGACTTCCCTTCTGAGCATCTGCATCTTGGAAACGCGTGGCGATATCCTTCAATTCCTTGGATGTATTCACCATACTCTCTAGCGCTTTATCCAGTATAGGTCGTGACTGCTCGAACTCATAGTAAAATCGCTCCTGCGTCGCACCCATCCACATCATCTGAACGAACATGATCTGTCTCGTCAGATCACTTCGTATACTCTCCAACTGTTGTCTGGCTTGATCCACCTGATTTGATACGTGATGTAGTTGTTCAGGGGTAACTTTGATTGTACTCATACGTTTCTCCGCTCATTTGAAATAGGATTATCCTATGTTAGCAGAAGTGTAATATGTAAACTATCCGGCTAACATCCTGATTTCACCATGGTAAAAACACAAGCTGTGCTCCTAATCGGTGCTATGGTCCTATATGCATATACCCACTTCATATCTAAGATACTTAAAAGACGTGTAACCATTAAATTACCACTGGCCTTACTATCTAAACTTTTGAACCTTTATATTAATAGCCTCTGCATTTATGGGCAGAGGCTGGTTTCGTTCTATAAATATGAATATCCAAAGTCATGACTATAATCGGTCGTATCATTTCCTGTAATTGTAATCTCTTCTGCTACACTTTTAAATGCCTCGAGCATTCCTGTTGATAAGTTATTCCAATCTTTAAAATAAGGTTTTAGTAACTTTGTAGCAGCTTTATCATCATACTTAGTGAGGAAATCTCTAGTTGTATTCAATGAGATTATTAATATTATATAATCACCTTCTGGTATTCCACTGATTTTGTAATCACCTTTGCCATTCACTTTTGTGTAATATATACCAACTGAATTAGCTTTTATCTTTTTGTCAGAAATATCAATCATCTGTTGTGTAGTAATTGAAGCTTTCTTTTGTTTTTTTGGAATTAAGTAAACTACTGCTCCAACATCCGCTTTAGTTCCAATAAACTTATTATATTGATAGGTAACTGCCCCCTCTAATTTACCGACTACTGGTTTTTTAGTAGTCTTTGTGGCTGCATCAACACCTGTTGAAAATAATGTAGTTAACATAAAGACTGTGATTACAAGTAACATAACTTTACGCATGCTAAACCCCCGTTAATTTTATTTGACTTTATTATTTACTCAACTTAGCTTCGCCAAGAACAATATCGATTTGTTCCCCTTTATTCAAAGCTGCTTCAAAGACAATTTGGAGTTTTAGCACACCTGTAACATCAACGTTAATTTTTTCAGGTACGTCCCCGCCCTTCATTTCATCTTTTCTAAATAATTCTTCGCCATCGCCTTTTATCACTAATGATCCTAAATTTTTAGAATTACGTGTGTAATCATCAATTCCGATAAATCCAGTTAGCTTTTTATATCCACCATTTAAGTTATAATCTACAGATACTATTTCATCATCGTTGTAGAACGAATAACTATCTAGTATAGCACCAATCCCATGTAAATATTTTTGATTAGCTATAGTAAATTTCAACCCATCAGGATGCTTCCAATTCTTAAAATATACATTATCTACTCTACCATCAATCCTAGCATAAGAAACTTCGTCCAAATACTTAAATGTTCCAGCTTTAGTACCGAAAGAGGCTGTCTTACTTTTCCCGTCATACGTGAAGGATTCCCCCATAGTTTGAGCTGCTGTTTTAGCTGGTACGTACAAATTACCGTTATACACGATTGATTGGGTTGTGCTCTTATGTACTCCGTTGAACATCATCTTAACGTTCTCCATAACTACACTAATCTTAGTATTAGTTCCTGCAAAAGCTGTTGCTCCTGTTAATAATGAACCTATTAATACACCTATAACTAAACCTTTAACTTTGTCTTTCATGTCTTTTCTCCTTTTTGGGTATATTGAATTCTTGATAAGCATTCCAATAATACCCAAAAAGGAGGCCGTTGTATATAGTATTGTTGTTAGATGAGACACTAGCTTTATTCGTTAATCTACTTCATTTCCTCCAACATCACCCGATACCGTCCAATCTGCTCCGCTGTCGCCTCTTCCCGCAATGATTCCAACAATGCCATACACCTTATAAAAAACCGATCCAACCCAAGCTTATCCGCTAACCGAATCGCCTGCAAAATGCACTCCACGGCCACCTGTGGCCTTCCCATCCACTGTTCATACAAAGCCCGCTGATAACAGTAATGGTACATATCATCATTGTTTGAAGAATTCATTTCTGTGCCATCGTCCAGTATCTGATCCTCGAACACATGTAAAAGCCGATCAATCTGCCATCTATGCCGCACTGCTGCTTCCGTAATCACTTTTAGACCCACCAACCATTCCTCCGGATGCTCAAGCAAAAAGTTCACAAACTCCTCCAGCAGCTCCAACTGCCCGGCTTCAATCTCAAGAGCATACCGATTCACCTGTGCCTTATGCTTAAACTCCTGCACCGCCTGCATGCCTACCTCATCCAAATCCTCCATCCAGCCTAGTTCTGCATATTGATCGATACATGCCCGCGCCTGATCTACCTGTCCCATCTTTTGGTGAGCCATACCCCGCATTAAGTGACTGAACCCGTAATAGTAGACCAAGGGCCTCTCGATGTGTATATGTGGTGCAGGCACTCCCTTTGACTGATACTCCTGCCGCTCTTCATGGATAGACTGAACACATTGATATAACATGTCCGCCCTCTCCATCACCTTGTTCCAATTTTCAAAAGCCACAGCCATGTCCAACATTTCAACAATGATGTCCGGTTTGAGTGATTTTAGGATAGATTTGCGCAAAGAGAAGTCCTCCTTAATTATCCATTTTTTTATAATTGTATAAATAAATCAAAAGAAGATCAATATAAATTGTACTTATAAGTACTTTTATTCAAGATAACACTTTGTACATATTAGTCTGTAAGGATGCTATAACCTCTTCTAACCTTAAGTGGAGGTGATCAAATGAGTTTACCAGAGGACGTAGGAAACCGAATACGTGAGTTAAGAAAGGCAAAAGGCTGGACTCAGGAACAACTGGCGGAAGCAGCAGGTCTTCATTACAGCTATATTGGTGGAGTTGAACGAGGTGATCGTAACATTTCTTTGGAAACTCTTGAGAAAATAATGAATGGATTGCAGGTCACTGCTGAAGAAATCTTTAAATTCAAAGAAGACTCTGAGTACAAAAGAGCCTTGGATGAACATATAACTTTAATAAGTGGTAAAAGTACAGATACCATCGTATCATTGACCAAAATTAGCAAAGAAGTTTTAAATGCTATCGAAAAATCACATAAAGATTCCGATTAATTATATCTGCAGCAGTATCATTCGCTAACACCAAAAAGAGTGGAGTAACGCCTCCACTCTTTTTTTATCTCTCTTTTCAAATAACTTCCCGCTCAAACTCCGCAAACTCCACTCTGTTCCGCCCATTCTGCTTCGCCTGATACAAGGCCTTATCCACCGCAGCGAACAGCTGAGTCAAATACCCCTCCGGATTCTCCGGCACATGCTCCATTTCAAAGTCCTCAAAGGAAAGAATCCCAATACTAATCGTAATCGACACCTGCATAATCTCGTGATCCACCTCAATGTGATTAGACTCCACAGCTGTTCTCACGCGCTCCGCGATCTGGTTCGCCAAGTCATGCTCCGTATGCGGAAGATAGATCATGAACTCTTCCCCGCCATAACGCGTCAGGATATCGGTACTGCGAATGGATTGTTTGACCGCCTCCGCCGTACGAACAAGCACCTCATCCCCAATGACATGCCCATAGCGATCATTGATCGCTTTGAAGTAGTCGATATCGAGCAACAGGAGTGAAAATGGTGTTTTGTATTGAATATTGGTAATGACCTCATGATTCAGGTGTTGGGTCAGATAACGTCGGTTGTAACAGTTGGTTAAACTGTCCGTCAGGGCGAGTTCTTCCAGTTTGCGATTGGCCTCGGATAACTCCTGACGTATCAAGTCTAGCGCCTGATTTCGCTCCTGAAGCGTTACGTTCTGGCGATTCATCTCTTTTACATAGAAGCGCTCCTGTGAGACATCCTGGAACGTAAGGATATGACCGATCGGCACAAGAGCCGAATCCACAATCGGAGACGATTGCAGAATATAGTGCCGAATGTTGCTGTCCCGCTCCACGATCACTTCAATATGAGAGAGGGTATTTTCTTTTTTCTTATAATGATTCACGAACTCCCGACAGCTGCCCACGACTTGAACAGACTCCAGAAAGGCTTCCATATCAAAAGAATCCCCCACATGCAGATCCATAAAGGATCGTGAGGCTTTGTTCGCTTCAACAATGACTTCATTCTCATCCAGTACCAGGATGCCATATGGAATCGTATTGATCACGTCCTCATGCGCGATGGAGACCAGATCGAACACATTGTATCTTTTGATCACATAGACGAAGAACAGGTCCGACAGAAAGATCCCCAGCGATGTCATGCCAGGAATGATCGGCAACCAGCGGGCTAGAACGACATTCAGAATCGCATCGATTGTTGCAAAAACAGCCAACACCAAGATACCCCACAGGGTGATCCGTACCTGTTTTTTGATCATGGCAGACGTCTGCGATGAATACACCGCCCGGAACAGAACGACGAGGGAAGCCAAGAAATAGCTCACCAGAATAACCATCACAACCCAGAACCAAGGGCCGTAAGCCCGCTCGATGTACCCGCCCTCCAGGGGAATGACGAACTCGTTCCATGGATTTGCGACTACACCTATAGCCCCGATCACCGCAGGGACAAATAGCAGGAAAGTGCCTTTTGCACTCAACCGCTCCGCGTAACCGGTAATAAAGATCGTCAGTAGAAGCCACCCGCTCCCAAGCAGAGAGACTGCAACGAAAGACAACGTAACATAGAACAACTGCAGACCAGAATCATCCGTAAGCGTACTGGCAAATTGACAGAAAGGCCAGAGCATCATCAACCCGTGAAACAAAAAGTACACCTTATGTAAGTTCGTAATTCTAACCGTAGCAAACACATATACACCTACACCGAACAATAGGACGAATAAAAAGAGATCATACCATACTAATGGGTTCACGAATCTTCTCCTTCTTAGATGCTACAATGACAACGTGATTGCTCATAATTCTATGTGATACCTATATAAAACTTCAATAAACACCTATACAATACCGCTACGACAAACATTGGTTAATTTAACCATATCTTATCACAGCACCATAAGGGTGAGTAGCCCATACACTGGAAGTCCGACCAACCTCTGATCGAAATCCTGATCTATTTTGCGTTTTTATGAAGGAATCTGACTGTTCCACAAAAAAAACCGCCCATATCCAACGGAGCGGCCAGCCAGCAATTGGTTTGATTCAAATAACCCATATCATTCGCGGAGTTTATCTCTCCGGCAGTAGTACTTAACCTTCTGATCAGGAACATCTACTCTTCCCGTACTTTGGCTATGATTTGCTCATGACCAAGTCAACGTTCGCCTTCAACCACCTGCTTCTCAGCGATCAACAGCTCCAATTGTTGCTTATAACGTGTCTCGTTTCTGAGATATGCTTCATGACTCATCCCGACCAGATCAGATTCATATTTAGGGGAATAAAAGGGTTCGTTGTCTGAGAATAAGTCTGGGTTATCCTTCAGCAACTCCGTGATTATCTCTGACGTCTTAGTCGCATCACACACTCTAACAACCGCATCACCGAGCTGTCCTTTACGCATCGCACCTTCGCGAACCAATACCTCGTCTACTTTCCAGAAATGCTCCGACCATGGCAACCCACAATGTCTGCGGGACGGTACTGAAATCTGACTTCCATCCGGTAAAACCGTATATAACATCTCATGCTCGTCCGTCATTCTGCCAGGGATGTCCACCCACTCTTCGACGCCATGGATAAATGTGTTCCGCTTCAAGTCAACGCCCACTAACAAGATTGTCGCTTTCCGATCCAACAGTTTCCCCCATGCGGAACCTCTCGCACACGGTGTATCGAAGAGATGATCGTCCTTCGTAAATGCCTCTGCATCCCTCCCCAGTGCCGCTACCGAGTGTGTAGGATGCCACGAACGAACCACTCCCGGACGTTTACGGAAAAGCTCAGGCAGAATCCCTACGCAGCATACAGAATTTTCCACGTGGAACATTGGGTTATCCGCATTGATGGTAGACCACGTATGAGTGGGAAGCACCAACAATCCGTCTTTCATATAATCGCTGCAGGCATCCAGCACCGTATTTGCTCCACCTTCAACCTCGCCCAAACTCTTCATTGAAGAGTGCATAAGCAACGTACCTTGGCGATCCAAACCGAGCTGCTCCAGTTGCTGCATCAAGCTTTCTTTTGTGTACATATCCTTTCCTTACCTCCTACATTTCTTATCTCTTTTCGATGGAAAAGCAAATTCTTGCTCAGCTTCACATCATGCTTCTCAGCATAACAAACAAAGGGCCGAGGGTTAACCCCCGGCCACAGAGAAAAAATCGTATAAGTTCAGGCAGTCAGCTGCCAATCCACTTTTACTTAATAATAACGTACTCCAGATTCACCAGCTTCGCATATGTCACGATCTGATCTGTCGTCAGGTTCAAGGATACAACCGTATGGTGACCGCCACCATTTTCGATCCATGCTTTTACCCCGTCCTGGAAGTTCGGCTTCACGCTCCACAATACACGCGCTACCGGCAGATTAGGTGCTGGAACGGTAGGCTCGAATGCAGATACTTCATTGATCAGCAATTTGTAATGTGTACCGAAGTCTGCCATGGAAACCACGACACCTTCGCCTGCCTTGCCATCGAATACAAGACGCGCCGGATCTTCACGATCGCCAATACCCAGTGGGGACACGATGATTCTTGGTTTTGTACTAGCCAGTGTAGGATCTACTTCAAGCATATGGGATTGCAGGATCGCTTCCTGTCCAGCAGCCATCTCGTAGGTGTAATCTTCCATGAAGCCGGTGTTCTCGTTATGGGCCATGATTTTCAGCAAACGATCCAGTGCAGCTGTTTTCCAGTCACCCTCACCGGCAAATCCGTACCCTTGCGCCATCAGGCGTTGCACAGCCAGACCCGGAAGCTGTTTCATGCCATGCAGATCTTCGAAGTTTGTCGTAAAGGCACTGTAACCACCTTCGTCCAGGAAACGCTTGATCGCAATCTCATAGCTTGCTTGCACACGTACGCTGGCTTCCCAAGCTTCCTTGCTGTTCGTGCCATAGTCGAATTCGTACAGGTCTTTATATTGAGCGATCAGATCGTCGATTTCCTGCTCCGTTACGGCGTTCACGTATTGCACGAGGTCGCCAATGCCGAAGTAATCAACCGTCCATCCGAATTGGATTTGTGCCTCTACTTTATCACCTTCGGTCACGCCAACGTTGCGCATGTTATCTCCGAAGCGAGCAACTTTGAGGTTGAAACCTTCGTTAAAGGCAACCGCTACGTCCATCCAGTCTGCAACCTGCTGTTGCACTTCCGGGCGCTCCCAGTAGCCAACAACGATTTTATTTTGTTTTCTCAGACGGGCATTAATGAAGCCATATTCGCGGTCACCATGCGCCGCTTGGTTCAGGTTCATGAAATCCATATCGATGGTTGCCCAAGGAATGCTTTCGTTGAATTGAGTCGCCAAGTGCAGCAAAGGTTTTTGCAGCAATTTTGTACCACGAATCCACATTTTCGCCGGGGAGAAGGTATGCATCCATGTGATGACACCCGCTACTTCGTCGCGGTAGTTAACTTCCTTCATAATGCTCGTGATTTTATCTGCGGTTACCGCCAGATCCTGCAATACGAGCGGGTACGGCAGTACGCCACTTGCATTAAGGGCATCCGTGATTTTCTGTGCGTTGGCCTTTACTTCGCCCAGTGCTTCTTCTCCGTACAAGTGCTGTGAACCAACCACAAACCAGAATTCTTTTGCTGCTGTTGCTGACATATAATCATCCTCATTTCATTATTTTATAGTTGAACAATATGGGTTTACACTTTGCCACTCCGATTGCAGTACCATCTTCCGATCGCTGGTTATCCCCGGATTTCTTTGATCAATTTTAATAAGGATGATATCCGGTTATAAAGGCGAGCGCTTCGCTTCTTCAGATTGGTTCTGCACTCTCCGTTATCGTGTAAAAAGTATAGTTGAAGAAATGGGTTACACTGGACCACTGCGCAGCCAGAATAATCTTCCGATCACTGTTATCCCCAGATTTTTTTTGGTTCCCTTTTCTAAAGGGAAAATCCGGGGATAAAGGTGAACGCTCCGCTTCTCCAGCTTTCTTCTGTCTTCTCCGTTATCGTGTAAAAGTTTTATACAACTTCGTTGGCAGTAGTAGCACAAGACCTATTCGATTGGATTAGTGTCATCCGATCGATACGCAAACTAATCACTTTTGTCCGTAATACGCGTCTTTTCCGTGTTTACGCAGATAGTGTTTATCCAAAATGCCTTGTGGCAGTTCTTTTGCGAAGTTATTCAACTGCCGCGCGTACAGGTTCATTTTGCATACTTCCTCCAGCACGACACTGTTCACCACCGCTGACTTGGCATCTTTCCCCCACGTAAACGGTGCATGACCATGGAGCAGTACTGCCGGAACCGCCATCACATCAATTCCGCGCTGTTCGAACGTTTCAATAATGACACGTCCTGTCTCCGCTTCGTATCCGCGATCCACCTCGTCCTGGTTCAGGAAACGTGCGCAAGGCACAGCCCCATAGAACGTATCCGCATGTGTGGTTCCCATTACAGGAACATCCAGTCCGGCTTGCGCCCAGATGGTTGCCCATGTGGAGTGTGTGTGCACGATGCCGCCAATCTCCGAGTAATGCTTATATAGTACGGCATGTGTTGCGGTGTCCGAGGAAGGTCTCATCTCACCCTCCACCACGTTACCGTCCAGATCAACCACAACCATGTCGCTTGCTTTCATCACATCGTAGCTGACGCCACTTGGTTTGATTACGAACAGACCGCTTTCCCGATCAATTGCGCTGACGTTACCCCAAGTGAATTTTACAAGTCCGTGCTTGGGCAGTTCCAGATTCGCCTGAAATACCTCTTCTTTCAGTTGTTCTAACATGTTATTCCCTCCCGTTCTCTACCAGATGATCTACAGCTGATTGCTCAATCGCAAGTCCACTCCGATAGCGTTCGATAAATGCTTCAAATCCCTTCACATCCGATGCATCTGGCGCCACTTCGACTCCCTCAACATCGTTAAAGACTTTCTGCTCCAGGAACACATCCAGGCTCTCCTCTTGATCCTTGTTGATCATGTACGAAGCCAGAAGCGCCATGCCCCATGCGCCGCCTTCACCAGCGGTAGACATGACCGACACCGGTACATTCATCGCAGCAGCTACAATCCGTTGTCCGACGACAGGGGTCTTGAACAGGCCACCGTGAGCCAAAATGCTATCAATGGCTACATTCTCTTCCTCCGTCAGGATGTCCATACCCAGCTTAAGTGCACCGAAGGCACTAAACAGATGTGTCCGCATGAAGTTTGCCAGATTAAAGTTGCTTTCCGGGGAGCGGACGAACAATGGACGGCCTTTCTCAAGTCCTGTAATGTTCTCGCCTGAGTAGTAACCGTAGCTGAGCAAGCCACCACCATCTGGGTCTGCCTCCAAAGCTTTGTTAAACAACACGCTGAACAACTTGCCGTTATCCACTTCATATCCCATCGCTTGAGAAAACTCACGGAACAGTCCCACCCATGCGTTGATATCACTGGAACAGTTGTTGGCATGCACCATCCCTACTGGGCTACCATCCGGTGTGGTGACCATATCGATCTCCGGATACACTTTGGATAGTTCCTTCTCCAGCACGATCATGGCAAATACCGAGGTGCCGACCGAGATGTTCCCCGTACGTTTTCTCACGCTATTCGTTGCTACCATACCCGTTCCGGCATCGCCCTCTGGCGGGCAGAGCGGAATGCCTGCTTGCAGATCTTGCGAAGGGTCGAGCAACTTGGCTCCCGCTTCTGTCAATGCACCTGCGTTCTCACCAGCGAGATATACTTTCGGAAGAAGATCCTCAACCTTCCACGGATAACCTTTGCCTGCGATCCGTTCATCGAACTGTTGGATCATGGATGGGTGGTAATTATGTGTAGACTCGTCAATTGGGAAAATGCCTGACGCATCGCCGATGCCAATCGCCTTATTGCCCGTCAGCAACCAGTGGATGTATCCAGCCAAAGTTGTCAGATGATCGATCTGAGGTACGTGTACCTCTTCGTTTAAGATGGCTTGGTACAAGTGAGCAATGCTCCAGCGTTCAGGAATATTGAATTGCAGAAGTTCCGTCAGCTCCCTTGCAGCTGCTCCCGTCGTCGCGTTACGCCAGGTGCGGAAAGGTACCAGCAGTTCGCCCGCGCTATCCAATGCCACATATCCGTGCATCATGGCCGAGAATCCGATCGAACCGACCGTTCGCAGCGTAATTCCGTATTTCTGTTCCACATCTTGCTTCATCTCACGATAAGCCGTCTGCAGACCTGTGATGATATCTTCCTGGTTGTACGTCCAATATCCGTCTTTCAGAAGGTTCTCCCATTCATAACTGCCTGACGCGATGGTCTCAAAACGCTCGTCAATCAACACCGCCTTAATCCGCGTTGATCCAAATTCAATTCCGAGCGAAGTAGCGCCCTTGGTAATGGCTTCTTTCAAGTCCAATTGACTCATAATCACGTGTATCCCCTCTCCGGTTGTGATTCCTCATCCCTAAGGATGCATATATAAGGTGAAGCTTCTACTTATGCAGTAACTACTCATGAATTTTGTATAAGAGGTTGTTCAAAAATCTGTGTTTTCAAAGAATGCGCTTTCCTTTTCTGACAGCCTTAGTATATTTTTTGTACGTACATTTGTCAATCATATATAATAGTTATACTTACAAAGGACACATATTGTACTCTAACTGACCATTCAAAGGTCTTATACGGCTATAAAGTGGCTATGCTGTAAGGTACACCTCTCTGCAAAAAGGCTGGATATGTACGGTTCATTTCGAAAAATATGCTGTTTTATATGCATTCAAACTGAATCATGCTAAAATATGTACGTACAACTATTTGAACAATAAGGTTGATATAGATGAGTAACGATGAAAGAAGTGGACTACGTGAAGCCAAAATACCAGGTCATCATTGATGATATAAAGAGTCATATCCTCTCGGGGGCATATAGCATAGGCGAACAGATTCCAACCGAGTTGGCATTACAGGAGAGCTACAATGTAAGTCGCCAGACGGTGCGGAAGGCTATTTTGGAGTTATCGAACGAAGGATTTTTACGAAGCGAAAAGGGTTCCGGAACTTACGTTAGCAATCAGTATCGATCACGATCAGGCGGCAATACGTCAAAAAAAACCATTGGCGTGATTACAACATACATCTCGGATTACATCTTTCCTTCCATTATCCGCGGTATTGAGAGTCGTCTGAATGAGGACAACTACTCGTTACTGCTCGCCAGCACCAATAATGATGTGGCACAGGAGAAAAAAGCACTCGAAATGATGCTCTCCTACGGTGTGGATGGCCTGATTGTGGAACCGACCAAAAGTAATCTGTATAATCCCAATATTGCATACTACCTGTCATTCAAGGAGCAGGATGTACCGTTTACGATGATTAATGCCTTTTATGAAGAGCTGGAGGTTCCTTTCTTCTGTCTGGATGACGTGCAATCCAGTTATCTCGCCACACGTGAATTGATCGCCAAAGGCCATACCCAGATCGGCATTATTGCGAAAATGGATGATTTGCAGGGTAAGTACAGGATGAAAGGGTACATCAAAGCACTTGGTGAAGCGAAGTTACGGTTCCATCCTGATCAAGTGCTTTCCTTTGATACCGCATCGAAACCGGAGTTATCCTCTAATGTAGCAACGTATCTGGATGAAAACAGGGATTCGCTCACCGCAATCGTCTGTTACAACGATGAAGTAGGACTTGAAGTCGTGCACGCCTGTAGGCAACTGGGTATCTCGATCCCGGATGAGTTATCCATCATTGGACAGGACAATTCATACATCGCCAAGAACGCCAACATCCGGCTTACCACGCTGACTCATCCCCAAGAACAAATGGGCCGTGATTCTGCCGATTGGGTAATCAAGAATCTGCAAGGCAAAAAGGATCTGCCAACGAAAACCTACTATCAGCCGGTGCTGGTTGAGGGGGAGACGGTGAAGGAGATCGAAGTGGAATAATATTGGTGCGGAAACGGAAAAGCGAGAAAGTTGTTACCGAGCGTTCCTGTCCAACACACTTAAAGAAGGCCGTCAGAATCATCTGCGGCCTTCTTTGTTCTTGTTCCATATAATGAGGGATTAACCTTTTCCGATATAAATAATTTAATCTGCTTTAGCCGAAACAGACACCACTTACTGCGCCTGATCCGCTTCTTCGCTTACCAAGCTTACAACGATGCCTTTCTTCTTCAGGTTCTCTACTACCTGCTCAGCACGATCATTCAAAGGATTGTTCGCCAGATATACCTCTGTCAGATGTGGGATGGTTTCGAGCACTGCAATATCCTCAATGAGGTTATCTTCTACATATAGATACTCCAAGGTCGGATGATTTTTTAAAGGTGTCAGATCCTGAATTTTATTATCATTCATAATGATCCATTCCAGCTTTAACTTCTGAAGAGGACTTAGATCAGTCACCTGATTCCCACTGGCGAGCAGACTGGTCAGCTTACGCATATTTTTTAATGGAGCCAAGCTTTTGATTTTGTTATCATCCATAACCAGATTTTGCAGATTAGCCAGACCTGATAATGGCGAGATATCTGTAATCTGATTGCCCTCAACCGCTAAGAACGTCAATTTCTTTAACTTGTTGAGTGGTTTAATATTTTTTATATTTTGGCCAGGCAAGAATAAATCCGTCATATTAACGGCATGTTCAAGACCTTGCAAGTTGGAAATCTTACTTTTCGTTTCCATAGCATATATGGATTTTAATTTTTTCAAATCGGCAGCCTTTAGTTCCTTCTTAGCAGGCAGCTTCAAATCTGCTCGAATAACTTTGGCCAAGACCGGGTCTTTGATAAGCGATGCAGCCGAGATAATAGTGGTCGGTAATAGTACAAAAACCAAACATAAAACGATCATACTTTTGATGAATTGATTACGCATATAGATTCTCCTTTTAAGCATCTTAATTAGTGGCTCCGTTTCAAGGAGTTGAGGTCAGCCGTAACGATTTTACCTGTATTTCCAAAGACGTACACTTTCCCTTTAAACTCCACCGCATCGTACCAATCGTCTACCGTCAAGACATCCTGCTTGGTCCATTTCTCAGCGTCATCGGAAAGGAAGATGGAACCTTCACTGCCGACAGCAATAAAGAGATTGCCCACGTATGAGATGCCAAAGAATCCAGTGTTCATTCCACGAGCATATAATTCGTCACGGAACTCTGTCCTCGCCCATTTCTTACCGTCCTCTGAAGTCAAAATAACCGCACTCTGTGCATTCCCATAGTGACTAGCAGTGGTCACGACAAATTTCCCGTCACCCCATACCACATCGAAATTATGTCCAGGGAACCGTGCCGGGATTTCGTTCCACTTCAGACCATCCTCGGAGACGAGCAAAAGCCCTTTTTCTCCAACGGCTACCAGTGTTGTGCCGTTTGATGCCATCGCATTGATTTTTCTCTTTACATTAGTGTTCAATGTTCTCCACGTCTTCCGATCCTTGGAAGAAAGAATCGTGCCGGCCTCCCCTGGCACGTAATACGTATTATTGGCATATAACACACTCGTAAGTGATTGAGTTGTCGGTGATTTAATGACTGTCCACTTTACCCCATCAACAGAGGACATCATCTTCCCGTTATCTCCTACCGCAAAAAAGTCCTTCCCTGACCATACAACTCCCCGAAGTGGATACGCTTGATCCACATAAGAAGATTGCCATTTGCCAGCCGTGTTCATCTTTGCAGAACCCTGCGAGCTGACGGAAAGGAAGTTAAGCTGGCTACGGTACCCACCCACCAGCACCAGCCTATCCTTGCTCACTGCTGCTTCATATACGTTACTTGGAAGCACAAAAGAATATCGCTTTGTCAGCTTCCATTTGCGCCCATCCGCAGATGTTTGAATACCAGCATTCGTAATCGTTATATACTGTTTGCCGTTGTGAATGGTAAACAACGGGTTCTGCTTAGGGCTAGTTGCAAACCCAGCATCGCTCCAGCTCTTACCATCCTTGGATGTCCAGTTGACCTCCTTCAGGACATGATTAGCTTTATTCACATATTCAAAACCAAAAATATAAAACCTGTCCTTTGCCCAGTACACCTTGGACCAAAAGGCTTTGGACGATACGTATGTCCATTTCTGTCCATCCTTCGAGGTCATGATCGTTGCATCCCCTACAGCAACAAAGGCTCCACCGCCATAGGTCATATCCCAAACTTGCTCATAATTAGGCTGATTGGTCTTCACCTTTTTCCAGGTAATTCCGTCTTTGGATACCGCTACGACTCCACCTTCATAACCTTGAGCCACGAAGGTATTATTGCCCCATGCTACTGCTGTAAAATTGGTGGAGATCCCTGTTTTTCGCTCGGTCCACGTTAATCCATCCTCTGAAGAGAAAATCTTTCCTTCATATGTTGTTCCACCAACTGCAATATATCGTTTCCCGTTCCATACGGCGTCTTTTAAAAATCTTATATGTATTGAATTATTTAACTTCTCCCATGACAGACCATCAGTGGATGTCCATACGGTTACGATATCTGCTTCCTCACGAAAACCCATGAATTCTGACTTTCCACGAATAATCAAACTAAAATCTACTGGATTGCCGGTATAGATTGTCTTCCATGTAACTCCGTCCTTAGAGGTTTTCACATAGCCTCCAGCAGCTGGCATCATATAAATCCCTCCACCATAGGCAATGGAATAAGAAAATCCACTATTTAACTCATCGAACGAAGACCAATTAAGGTTCAACTGACTTTTTACTACAGTATCCTCAATGTTCGCAACTTCACCCTCTGCCTGGGCAGGATGTACAGAAATTAGGGAAAACAGCAGAATCGTAGTTAACAGCAGAGGTATTACTTTTAGTGAAAAAACTAGTGTGCGACTCATAGTTATCTCCTTACATTATTTAATACTAGAAATATACCATGATCTGGAATGAAACACATGGATATTATCTTCATCCTAATTTAATAGAAACCCTCCCGCTCTCATCCTATAACTGTTCCGTTAAGAACGGATAATGGACTACTTCATCCAGGAATGTAACCCTAATATAATATAGGCGTTTATAATTTTTTCATTGACACTGCCTTTAATAAAAAGATATATTCATTGATGTTGATAATCATTATCAGTTATATAAAGGTTTTATATATCTACTTGTTCACATCCCCATGGATGGGATGGATCAACCCGGATATTCAGCACCACCAAATATAATTTAAGATTCAGGAAGGGGAAACACATGAACACGAAGAGAAAGCTGCCCAATGTTCATTAGGCGGTTTGCTACTTCATGATAATTCGGAATCACTCTTTTTATTGGGAGACTTCTCCCTGCGTATGATGGGGTTACTCCCGCTACCTATAACGGCAAGGTCATGTGCCCGGGCAACCGCACTAACACGATTATGTACCTCAAGTTTCGAGAATATATGTCTTACATGAACCTTGACTGTACTCAAGCTGATCTGTAGCTGTTCGGCTATTTCTTCATTAGTCGATCCGGCTGCAATGCCCTGTAGCACTTCTCTCTCTCGCGATGTCAGTAGTGCGACCAGCGCCGGTGCTTCCACCACATATGATGTATTGGATATAGACTCGTCTTCATTGGCTGCATGGTTACCAGCCCATCCCTCAATTGACTCATCCGACGATATACTGCGTTTATTCATTGCTCTTGTGATCGTCTGAGCCAGCCGAATTCTAGAAATTGGCTTGACCATATAGTCTAATGGATAAACGTCATAGGCATTCAGCGCAAATTCTGCGTGGGAGGTTGTAAACACAATATCAAGTTCAGCACGAATTGAGCGCAAGTTGCGAGCCAACTCTAATCCATTGTCCCCAGCGATCATGATGTCCAAAATAGCTAGATCCACGTTGCTGCCCCGGACAAAGTCCAGTGCCTCTGCCGCATCTCGGAAGCTTCCGACAAGATTAACGCCTTCCATATTCGACAGCATTCGCTTCATAGCGAGCAGCATCGCGAACTCATCGTCCACGATAAGAACTTTCATCTCCTGTTCCGCCTCTCATGGTGAAGTGAAACACACTTCCTTCGCCTAATTTACTATCCGCCCACAAGACTCCGCCGCTTCGCTGGGCGAATTGTCGGCTCACGATCAGTCCAAGTCCTGTACCTTTCTCGCCCAAGGTGCCCGGCAATGAACCCAGCCGCATTTCTCCGAATAATTGCCGAACGTACTCCTCTTCCATACCGATCCCATTATCGCGGATAGAAACAGTTACCTTTTCTCCCGATAGATGAGCGGATACATGGATGGAGCCGCCAACCCCAGTAAATTTAATAGCATTGGATAACAGATTGCGAATAATTAATCCAAGTGCTTCTCGATCTACATACGCACAAGTGCCTGGAGCAATACTGTAATTCACCCTAATCTGTTTTACCTCACTTTGAATATGCAGCATATGAAAGCATTCCTCCACAACTTCAGTTAACTCCAATAACTGTGGACGAAGCACCATGTCTTCACTCTGACTGCGGAACCATTCTAACAAATTATTAGTCATTCCCAGTGTAGTGCGAGTCTGGTTCCCCAACTGCTCAATGATTTCCCGATGATCTGGCCTGAAGCTTTCTCTATCTTCCTCCAACAATTCAACGAGTTGAAACTGCACCGCCAGCGGAGTACGAATATCGTGTGATACGATTGTAACCAGTTGATCCTTCAATTGGCTGAGTTGAGCAATTTGATCCAAATGCTGCTGTTTCTCCGTAATATCGAAAATCAGAGAGATAACCCCTTGTCTCTGCTTACGCTGCGTATGCAGCGGATATATGTTAATACTGTACATCTTTCTTTCGCCATCCAACCAAACTTCAATCTCGACATTGCCCGGTTGCATAGACTCGCACAACGTGTACCAACTGGGCCATCTTGCAAGCAAATTCGTAATATTCTGACCAGAAATGGAGGGATGACCCAGCTTCGAGAACCACTCGGAGGCTTGTTTGTTGTTGTCGATGATCTTGCCCGAAGCATTCGCAATTAGAATACTCTCCTGTAGTGTATCAAGCACCATGTTCCTTGCAAATGGAACGATAGAGAAAAACTTGAATCGCAACACAATCACGAGCATGATCATACCTATAAAACTGCAGTAAACCGTAAACGAAAGGAGCCACGAGGACCATGCAGGGTGCACGAATCTAATAATCTCAAAAACAACAGAAAAAGAGGCGAAAAACAGAACCCACATGATCGGTTTTCGCAAATCACCGCGAATATTTCGAATATAATGAAATAACAAATAAAAAGATATAGCTACAATACTATAACAAATCATAGAGAACATAATGGAATATCCCGTTTTGACTGTGACCAAATGACCATCATGAAGTTCTAATGATCGATAGATCATATGTAACTCTGAATTGAACCACATGAGCAGTGACCAGAGTGCGAATATGATGAAAAGCCCAATCTTCCAGCGGGGTCTAAGAAACTTGTCTCGGCCGATTAATTCGAGGGTGAACAATAAGAAGAAAGGCACCATTAAACTAAGAGCCGTTTGATGTACATTGCGAAAAATCAGCTTGTCTCCTAATTCATAGCTGCTTCTCTCCAGAATGACACCGATGGAGTAAGTAATTCGGCATACAATGACACCGAGAAGATACTTTACACCACGCTCTTTTCTGAACCCGTATACCGAGATAAGAATGATGCAGGTCATCATTACCGAAGCAATCATAACAACAAGCTCTATTGTGGAATTCATGAGGGAGGTCCTTTATGGATGAATTAGAATAATAATATATAAAAAAACCTATATAACAGGAGTTTCTCTCCACATTATATAGGTCTCTCTAATACAAGACAACAAATTGCAGTAAGTTCTATCTCACCTTGAGATTAGTACAGTGACTTCCAGAGTCTGAGCATTACGACGGCTGCTTCCGCTCTGGTTGTCACTCCATCCGGTACGAATTGGTTGTCTCCCCGACCTTGCAGGAGTCCATTTTCGTGTGCAGCTTTCACATAAGATTGTGCCCAAGCTGGAATGCTTGCACGGTCAGAGAAGTTTAGATCAGACTCGATATCTGTCTCCCACTTCAGCGCTTTTGCAAGCATTACTGCCATTTCTGCCCGATCGATCTCCTGCTGCGGGCGAAATGTTCCATCTGGGTATCCGTTGAGAATTCCCTCGATTGCTCCCGTGTGAATGGCCAATTGCGCCCATTCGGGTGTACTGTACTTATCACTGAAGGGATTGGCAACTGATTGTTGCACGCTTGGAATCTGGAGTGTTCGCAGCAACATGACGGCAAACTCTGCCCGTGTTACGGTTCTATCAGGAGCAAAGCTATTTGTATTCACCCCTTCAACGATCTGCAATCTCGCTGCTTCACAAATATCCGTCTTTGCCCAGTGAGCCTGAATGTCTGTAAAAGCACATTCGGGACTCGCAGATGTGTTTTCGTTATCGTCAAGACGTGTAACCGTAATGGTGTAGACCTTGCGGGTTCCATTTTCCGCTTGAACGGTAATCTTAATCGTCTGAGTTCCCATTACTAAAGGAATGCTTGTCGTATCAATTACAGGCTTACTCAGCAGCTTAACGACTGCCTTCGAATCAGCAGCAACCCAGTGAAGCACCAGTTGTTCACCAGATGTCTCCATGGTATACTCCGTAATCTCTGGAGCAAATTGAGGCGTTAGTTCCTCTGTGGAACCTCCAACACGAAGAGTTAATTGAGCCAGATTTGCGTTAGGAGATTGCTCTACGCTGGATGATCCCGATCCTCCTGCTCCTGCTCCTGCTCCTGATCCTGATCCTCCTCCTGATCCTCCACCGGAGCTTACGACATCTACTGTTCGAAGCACGGACGCGGCTGCATTTCCAGAGCTATCCTGCAATTTGTAAGTAAGTACATAGCTTCCCGCTCGATTCACATTTACCGTTCCGGTCACCTTGATCTGCGAGGTCAAATCACCATCAACCGCATCTTGCGCTTTTGCGCCAGGATCTGTGTAGGCACTGCCTATCTTAATTTGCATGGACGGACTTCCAATCAACGTAATGATCGGCGGCGTCACATCCACTGTGAACGTATGTATCGCTGAATCCGGGCCCACATTGCCCGCTACGTCGCTTGCCCTCGTCTTCACCATATGCGTGCCTTCTGGCAATGGCGATTCTACCGCCCACGCCCAGCTTCCGTTACTCCCTGCCGTTGCCGTTCCCGCAACAGTTCCGTCCAGTACAACCGTGACCGTAGCTCCCGCTTCCGACGTGCCGCTAACCGTTGGCGTCGCATTATTCGTCATGTGTCCGTTGCTCGGAATCGTTATGATCGGTGCCGCTGGAGGTGTCTTATCCTCTACCCCAAACGTTAAGGATTGCAACTGCTCATGCGCTGGAACCGAATCGCTTGCTGTTATTTTTATCGTATAGGTTCCCGGTGTGTAGGTGCTCTCGTCGATCGTGACCGGAAAGTTAAAGGTTTGATTGCTACTTGTAGCGTTAATTGCATATACATCTTGAGTTACAGTACCATTCGAAGCATTCTTGATCGTATAGCTAACTTCCAGAGGCTCACCAATGCTACCATCCCGGACATAACCGGAGATCATGAACTGGTTATCCCCTAGTTCCGTGGAATACGTCGCTGATGAGAGCGGATCCACCCTCAACACGGGAGAGAAAGACTTCAAGTAGGGGTGGCTCATGTCTTCTTGAATTCCCCAAATCGCGGAATCCCACCCTATATAAGTGACCCACTCTTTCATTGCGTCCAGACTCATTGCTCCGTCTATTCCCGATTGGTTGCCTGTCGTATTGAGCCCGGGATTGTCGCTCAAGTTCCAATAAGAGTTGGCGATGGACATACCGCTGCCAATGATGATGTTGTTATCTCCGACCAAACCACCAGCTAAGCCGTTGTCACGCGTGACAGTCCCCGTTGCATAACTATCCTCAACAGTTCCAGAATTCCCTGCACCTATTAACCCGCCGATAGCCGCATTACCAACGCCCGTCACATGACCCGTTGCATAACTGTTACGAATATTGCTACTGCCACTATAATAACCAACTAACCCGCCAGCATTTCTGTCGCTTGAAACGTCACCTGTTGCGTAACTCTTTTCGATAATACTATTACCGTTATACCCCACTAATCCCCCTACATGAGTATTGCCAACCGAATATATGCGGACGTGCGCATCGCTATTCACTAGAGCAATTAATGAAGTTTGTCCGACTAGGCCGCCAGTTGAAAAACCATTACTATGTATCTCACCGGTTACTGAAATACGGTCTAACATAAGGTATGTACTCGAAGCAGAGGCTAAACCAACAAGTCCACCGACTTGGCCGTTTGCATTAGAAGATGTAATATTCACATTCTCCAATCGCACATTGTAAATCGTTGCAGGCTCGCGCACATAACCGAACAGACCGATGATATCAGCAGAAGAGACGATAGTCATTCCACTAATCGTGTAACCAGCTCCATCCAATTGACCTTCAAACGCATTGGCTGATGAGGTGCCGATTGGCTGCCAGTAGCCATAGGAGGTTAAATCAATGTCCGATTGGAGCTTATAACTTGCCTTCAAGTCATCTCGAACATGATCCAAATCCTCTGCTGTACGTATGATATACGGATCGATTGGACTGCCATTTCCCCCTCCGCTGAAGACATGTGCCGCCTGAACAGGCAACGGCCCCAATCCCATCCAAGGCCCAATCGCCAGCAAAACAACGATAACAACCATCCATTTTCTTTTCATTATGTATTCCCCACTCCTTTTTCCGCTTTCACAATCCGTCTCTCACCTCAACGCTTTTGTAAGCATCATCGGTCATTCATATTAAAGTCCTACTATACATTGTATTGCCCATCCTATCTATTGACCGAAAGGAGTAGAAAAAGGGGACAAGGAAATGCGACAGGATAATTCGTGCGAATTGCTTGCGCAATACCACGAGATGGAATGGACGAATTACTCCTAACATGGCAAGGCCTTCATTAGCAAACAGTTAAGAGAAATAAACAAGCCAACTCCGGTGACTGGAATTAGCTTGTTTATTTCTCAACTACCAGAGTAGCTGCTTAGTTTAGAAAGAGGCAGATGCTAGCTACGCGTAGCATTTTGCCTCCTTTCCTCCATCCAGCATCATGAATGACTTGACCAGAACAAAATCATCTATATCCTACGTCAACGTAAGAACGATCTGATCCCCGGAACGGGTGATTTTGTAGATACCTTCCTGCATGTCGATGCCATAATGTTTTTTCAGCAACCACTTGGCATTGAAATCCGTCTCGACGACCACCAGATAATCGTAGCCGCTCAGAAGGTTGTCCATATTATCCTCATAGAACAACACGATCCCGTCCACATGTGGAGCATATAAGAAATACTTCCCTACATATTGCATGTAATAGTTCGTGACCTGCTGGTCCCTGTCTGAGGCGTAGAAGAGATATCTATTATTATCCTCCTGCCCACCTGGGTACCACCGATCACCGGTAACCGCATGAATCTTGTAAGGGAGCGTTGTATCGTAGGTCTTGGCAATCGAGACGATCCCGTTGTATTCCGATAAAAGGATGGTCGCCGCAACCGCCATACAGCCGATAATCCCTTTTTGATAATGACCCTTCGTCTTGACCGTCTTAAAGGATTGATAATCAGGCACTTCACCGATCCGATAGTGGAATGAACGCTCCAGATCGATCGCAGCGCACAATACCAGCCCACCGGCGAACAGGACCACGATACTCGATGCATAACGCTCAAAGCCTGCCAGGACAATGGCTTCATCCAGTGGCATGGAGAAGAGATATAACGCCAGGATGCCTGCATAGTACAGTAACACTACAACGTCCAAAGCAATTAATGCTTTCCATAAGTTCCACTTCTTCTTGAGCACAACAATGGCAAATATCGAAGCGCCAATCGCGACAAGCTGGAAAAGTACAATGCCAAGCACTGGCCTGGACGTGATATCCATGCTTGATTTCAGGAAGAGCATCAGAATCTCCCATTTCTGTTCCCCCGTCTTGCCCGCTTTGATCACCGAGGCTGTGCCCTCGAACTTGTTATCAATCCCTTGGAATACCGTCGCCATTCGCCAGCTCCAGCCGAAATACGGAAGTAATGAACCACCAATGGTACCCAGCACAGCCAGTCCGACTTTCCAGTTCGAGCGTTGCCCATTTCTCAACCATGTATACACCAGGAAGATTAGGCCGATCGCGGCAAAAATAATCCCTGTGCTTTTGATAATGGTTAGCAATCCGGCAAGCGGAAGAACAACAATACATGCCTTTTTGATCTCATGACGATATTGGTAAATAACCGCCAGGATCGCGAGCGCGTAGATCGGAAGCAAGAAATCCACGAGTAAATTGGTAATCCGAATCGTAAGATTGAAAAAGGAAAGCGTCGATAAACCGAGTCCGAGAAAAGCGTACAAAAGAAAGCGTTTCTTCTCCGAAACGATGCCAAACATGGCATAAAAACAGGAAAAGATCAGCAGACCTTGTGCCAAAAGCATCACGGACTGGGAATGCCCCATGAAGCGACAGACATAATAAATAAATGACGAAGTCCCAAGCGGATAGTTTTTAAAATCAATCAGGTTGGAGTCTGGCGTCGGAAAGGCATTTGTACTCAACATCTGCTTCAAAACGATAGCCCAGTGCGAGAAATTATCGTAGTGTGTCAGTTCATTTTGGAACAGAATCAGCAAAAAGATGAACGTTCCGCCCAGAAAAGAAAGCTGAAATAACGAGAACAATACATTTGGTTTGGTCCCTTGTAGGACAGCTCGAACCAGCGTACCTCTAACAAACACCAAGCCTAGTATCAACACAATGATACTTCCTATAAAGAGCTGACCTGCCAAGCCAGCGAAATATACGATGCAGGCAATCGAGGAAAACACAAATACAGGGATAAATTCCCACCGTAGTGCAAGTGTCTTCCGAACAAACTGCATGTAACCAACAAAGGAGATTATTAATAAAACTCCCATCACAAAATGAAGCACAATGAGCATCTTGGTCTCTCCTAACCCTCTCTGGTGGAACGATCGGAATGTGGCTGAATCAAATCAGTCAGCAATTGGTCGATCAGGCCCTTCTCTACAATATCATCGATATTCTCCACCGAGAGAAGCACTTCGCGCTCACGGGCTGTCGTTTTTCCCGTATGTTGCAGAATGACTTCAATATTACTCTTCGTATAAAAAGTAACCACCGCTCCCGAAGCAATATCCCCGTGGAAACCCGTCGCGGAGAAGAAACGATAATTGAAGCTTCGCAGTGTACAGCTAGCATCATTGGTGAAATGAACTGGAAGCTGAAGGGAAAGCCGCGGCATTTTTCGCTGATCCGATCTGGGTTGAACAATACGTTTTTTCACATTACGTAACATATCGTCATAAGCCGTATCCCACAGATTCATCTGCTCTGGCAAGGAGTGTTTACGGTCGTAGATGATTTGCATATATTGGCGGTTATCATGCTCATCGACTGGCTGAACCGTTGCGGAGTAACGCCAGCCCTCTCCATCCTGTTTCACATAAACGATGACTGCATCGAGGTTGGCCTCATATCGCTCGGTTTTGACGACCAGAGAGATGATCTTCTGCTCAGCCAAATAAATGGGATAAGGGACATAGAAGGCAATCCCTTGTTCAGATACATCCACCGTTTTGGCCTGATACCGCAGATTGTTGGCTTGATCGTGGATCATGACATCTTCCTGCGCCCGAATCCGTTCTGTCTCCCGATACGCACGACGGCCAATCATGAAGAACAGGGCGTAACATAGCGCGATCATGTTATGAACCAGCCAGAAAATAATGATACTGCTGAAGAACAGCGCGATCCCGTACTTGCCGTTGACATACCGAATCACGGCCGCAATGGAAAGCAACAGCAGGAAAATATGCGGAAGTGCATATAACAGAGCAGACATCCATTGTCGACCGTTCGCTCTGCTTTTGTTGGTAACTTTGAACTTTTTCTCACGAATGCCCACCGTCTCCAGGAGAACCGGCCAGATCAGATAAGGCATAAATATCGTATCGATAACCTGACTCCATCGCTGATTCCGAATATTGCTGGACAGATATCGCATGGATAGACTATAGAAGAAATAGGATGGAAGCCAGAATATTAAGATTTGCCAGAAGGTTGTATTTACAATCTGGAAGTCGAATAACGCAAACAAAATAGGCGCCAAAATGAATATCAAGCGGTTAAAGAAGGACCACCAGTATAAGAAACTGCTCAAGTAGGTTACTCTCGTCCAGAAAGGAAGCTTCCCCGATATAGGTGCACGCGTATTCTGCAGGCTCTGAATGATACCCCTTGCCCAGCGAATCCGTTGCTTAATCATGCTCTTAACTGTGGTTGTCGTCTGCCCGGCAGCTTGAACTTCCTGAGTAGCATAGGTAATATAACCTTCCTGCTGCAAGCGGATGCTTGTCTCAAAGTCCTCGGTGATCGTATTAAGCGGAAAACCTCCGATGTCTTCCATGCCCTGCCGGGAAATGATCGTATTACTTCCTGTATAGGCTACCGCATTGGAGGCATTACGCAGGATGTTCACTTCTCTGGAGAAGAAATCCTGTTCATTCGGAATACCTTGCTCTGCATACAGGTTAAACTGGAATAGATCCGGATTGTAGAAGCTTTGCGGGGTCTGTACCAGACCAAGCTTGAACTTAGGGTCCATCTCGTCCTCTCGGCGAGGACGCCATACCTCATTCTCCTTAATAAACGTGGAGAGCATGAAATAGGGTACCGTTTTCATCAAAAAGGTGTGCTGTGGAATCATATCCGCATCAAACGTTGCAATGAGCGGCGAAGAGCTTTTGCTCAGTGCATTGTTCAGATTACCAGACTTGGCATCCTTGTTTCCGGGGAACCCCAGATATCCCACGCCAAACTGTCTGGCAAGCTCCTCCACCTCTGGTCTCGCTCCATCGTCACAGAGATAGATATGAACCTTCTGCTTGTCCGGGTAATCCATGAACGTACAGGCATTAACCGTTTTATATAACAGATCAACAGGCTCATTATGCGTAGCAATAAATACATCCACATCCGGATAATATTCCGGTGGCACAATTGGAAAGTCGAGC
The DNA here is from genome assembly GCF_038002525.1 of Paenibacillus sp. FSL K6-4396. Lineage (NCBI taxonomy): Bacteria > Bacillati > Bacillota > Bacilli > Caryophanales > Paenibacillaceae > Paenibacillus > Paenibacillus sp. FSL K6-4396. The sequence continues at coordinate 7,061,212 of NZ_JBBOCR010000001.1, forward strand.
TGTGTACGTTCTTTTTGCATCTTTTGAAAGAATAATTCAAAGGTTGTCAGTACGGTGACCGTTTCAGCGACAATCAACAGCATACCAAAAATGACGTTCAGAACGCCTTCACCCCATGGCAACGTAAAGAACGTACGCCATACCAAATAAATCGACATCAGGATCATCGTGATGACAAAAAAGATATTCTGCCTTTTTTCGTTTTGCACTACAACTGCTTCCTCCTTGCTGCAAATACCCATCTTCGCTGCAATTGGAAACTGAGCAGGAACAGCAAGGCATCACAGACGAATTTCGCCAATTTCTCATCTACGAAGAGAACGGTATGGAATATATATACACCGGTACTGGAAAGCAAAATCACTACTCCACATAACGTTAGATAGCGCCATAAACTTCCCTGGCTATCCTCCTTGCGGAATACAAAATGTCTGTTCAGTACATAGTTGACTACAATGGAAATAACTCTCGCAATCACGGTTGCAAGCAGAATTCTTAAATAGTGCTGCTCACCCAACACGGGCCGCAACGCGTCTATTAAAAACCAGGCAATGCCCAAATCCACAACAGAACTAGCCACCGATGATGAGATGAACCGCAGGAAATTGGAGAACAACACCCCCATGACCCGAGCACTATCCTGGATCGCTTTAAAATGAGTGCCCGCATTGCCATTCTCATAGATGACTTGGATTGGCATGGTATGAATCGGTATCCCAGACTGAATGCACGAGATAAGCATCTGCAGCTCATATTCAAATCGAGTGCCGCGAACATCCTGCATAAACGCAAGTAACCCTGGACCGAAGGCACGAAGCCCAGTCTGGGTATCTGACAGTTTTTTACCATAGAGCATGGCAAAAATAAAGGAGGTCATCCGATTGCCTAACAGGGACTTTGGGGGGATATTCCCCTCGCTGAAGTTCCTTACCCCGAGCACCAACGAATCCGGATGAAGCCTTGTTTCTTGGGCTATGCGGTATACATCCTCAGCTGCGTGTTGTCCGTCTGAATCTGCGGTTACGACGAAAGAAGATGCGTCGAATTGCTTCCCAATATACTCAAATCCGGTCTTGAGTGCAGCACCTTTGCCCTGATTTTCCGCATGTGTCAGCAGAGCACAACCGTTCTCACGAAGCTCCTCGAAAATCGACTGGTAGGCCTCACCAGATCCGTCGTCCACAATAACAATATTAGTAAATCCATACTCTCGCAATTGCCGTACATAGGCTGGAAGTCTCTCATCCGGTTCAAGCGATGGAATGAGGATGATCGTTTCGCCGTTTTGTCTATCTATAATCATCCCGATAAGCCTCAATTCGACATATTTTCACAAATTCTTTTTTGAATATTGTGAGTATAACATCGAAAAGGCATACAGTAAACGAATAACTTGTATATATATTGGTAAAAAAGTTGCACCCTTTTATAAGCTAGTTTATAGGCGGAAAATACTAGTTGAGGGTTGGTCTAGCACCACTCGAACAATTGCACATTTGGCTCTCGTTTCAGCACATGTACAAGCATAGCATGCAGTTGTCCACGGTGGTGATAGAAGTGCGCCTGCGTATCCAGAAGCCACTCGAAGCGTGAATGAACGCCTCCCCAGAATACAGTCTTTTCTCGTAATAGTTCATCTTCTGTCTCCATCGACCAATTGGACATGCTTCGACTTACAAATCTAGACGGATGGCCACTTATGCGGATCACGAATTTGAATTAGAATGACCGTAGACGATTGAAAAAGGCTGTGATTCCAATGTTATTCGAAAGAGACAAATGGTTGCAGTATGGCATTCTGCGCGATGAGCCTTCTCTCGCTGAACGATTGCCAGAAACACAGTTGCTTGAGAAGGAAACGCTAACGAAGATGCTTCTTCAATATCCCAGCGTTGTACTGAAGCCTCGCAATGGGAGTTACGGAAGGGATATCCTGTTCATTAGACGAGACGGCGCAAATGCTTATCGTATTCAAAATGAAAATAACACGGTCACCATGAGAGACAACGAGCAGTTACTCGAATGGCTCGAACAAACAAACAAAACTGATGAATATATTGTCCAAAAGCGTCTGCAGCTTGCTCAAATTAAACACAGGCCGTTCGACATTCGGATCATGGTTCAGCGCAAAAAAAGCCCCTCGTCCACTTGGAAGGTGACAGGTTCCTATGCTAAAGTTGCAGCACAAGGATATCAAGTCACCAATGTGAATAACCGCCCCATTCCAGTGCTTAAGGCACTGAAATTAGCTCGAATTGGGGATCGGCGCTTGCTTGTTAGAGCGGAACAAGTTGCACGATTAGCCGCTAATCGATTGGGAGAGCATTACCCCATGCTTAGACAAGTCGGGTTCGATATAGCCGTCGACAAGAAACGGCGAATTTGGATCATCGAAGGAAATTATCAACCGGATTTGCGCCCTTTCCGACGTATGAAAGACTCCTCGATGTACCGCAGAATATTATGGTACAAGAAACATTAAAACGAAAAAAGGCGACCTGCCTGCTAGCCCGGGCAAGTCGTCTCTTCATATTTCGTACCTAATCTCAATACTAACCCTCTTCGGTTATTTCCGGCATTTTCTAATCGCACTTGTAACACGTGTCACTCGGAACTGATTTACCCCTACCTGTATAATGGCGAACTGGCTGTACGACGTACCTGAAGAGGTATATGGCTCGGCTTCAATATTCCCACTCGGTGTTCTAACCGTCGCGGTGATTCTAGTTACCAGGCACACACCACGGTCGGAAGATCTCCAAGTCTCGTCACGCTGAACACTATATCTATCGTTGCTACAAAAGATGGATGCATACTCCACTACCCCACTTGCATTAAACGAAGTAGAGTTATAGATCTGAACAGGGTCATAACCACCTCTAGGTGCTCCAGGTCTTCTATTTCCCATTCTCAAAACCTCCTTTTTTATTGATAGTCTATTAAATGCAATTGAATGGTTTTGGTAAGGTATAAATGTGGACAAGGTAGAAAAAGTGTGTTTGTACAGTGGTCGCAAACACGAAAAAAGCCACCCTTTACTGTACAAAGGTGGTTCGCGAATTATAGAACACTGCCACTATCATCTTATTGGCCAATTGAGTCGAAATGGTACATCATAGACGGTCAAAACTCCCCACATGCAGATACTTCTATTCTGCCGCCTCCACCAACCATGCTTGCATAGCCGGAGATTCCGCCCGATTTAAACGTAAGGCGATTTCAGTATTGATCTCATCTGGCGGCATGACTTCAACAAGGACACATACGGACTCTCGCGTTTGATTTAAGGCAAATATGCCTTCATCATCGAGCATTTTCATCGCCAGCTCCATGGCGTTCAGCCTCACATCCAATTCACGATTCCAATCATCATTCTCCAGTTCCGCAATGAAAGGACGCTCGTTATATCGTTGTTTGACACCGTCAAAGTGATCATCCCCAAAACAACAATAGGGCGAATCCGCATACGACCATTTGATGAGATCCGCAATCGTGGATACCGGCGTATCACTTTCCTCTGCTTGCCTAGCCGATTCCAACGCCAAAGCTTCCCACGACCAAGCGGAGATGCTTGGGGCATGTCCCTCGCCAGTAGTGTACAACGTACAATAATAGTAACGTTCACCATTTTCAAAAAGGGTGCAAAATGACGTTCTGGCGGCAGCGGCGATCTCTATGGCCAGTGTCTCTATTTCTTGCATTGGCTTCACAATTAGAGTTCTCCTTTCCATTCGTTGATCATTTGCCCCTTCGATATGAATTGGCTATTTGGACTAGATACCAGACACCTGCACCCACAATGGCAGCAAACACCAGATTAATGCAACCGAACACGATGAGTGACTTTGCTTGGCCTGGACCGATCCGGAAAGCGGTAGCTAGCTGGAAGACAGCCGGTAGCAAAAATGCCAGCCAGGAGATGGTTATAAGCTTTTCTGTTCTGAAACTCCACCATACTGCTGAACATGAGGCAAATAGCAGTACCCAGGTACAGATAAGCTTTAGGGCGAACATCATTTCGTCCCCCTCCTATTTGCCATGAATCACAAGTCCATATTTACTGAATATCCACGATTGGCTCAAGTCGTGCATTGCATCATGGCTTATACGCACAGAGGGCTTTTGCTCCTTCATCGCATCTGCATCATAGGCTGAGAAGCGAAGGGGTTTAGTCATTTTTTTGATAGAGTCTCTTATTTCATCGAAAAGCGCATAGGTCAGCGGCTTATGGTCCCGGATATCCTCATAAACATAGTACTTTCCTTTTTCATCTTCCAAATTAACTTGAAAACCTTTCGGAAATGAAAGCAAGATACACGGCAGTTCATCCTCTGCCCATTGTCCGTGGTATGGAAAAGAAACCCCTTCATTTCTTACAAAAAATCCTGAACTTTCTTGATCTGATGCAATAGAAATAGAGTAAACAAAGAAGGGATGGATGTCATCTCTCTTTTCTCCTGCCACAAAATACTGATAGAACGTCTGATACTCCTCGTACACCTGATTATAATCATGCTCTGTTCGGGCAGCATTGGTACGATAGAATTGCGCTTGCCGATGCTCCAAAAGCTGTAAAAGGCTTTTAAACTCTTCAGGAGTGATGAAGAATCTCAGTTTATAGAATCCGCTATGCTTTAATTTGTCCATTTCTTTTCGCTCACCGCCCTGTTTAGAAATGTTATGCCAATGACCTTAGCGGTTCAGGTTCATCTATATATGTATCTTATTTCCATTATAGTGATTACCTTTCCTGAGTCTACCTACTTTACACCTGAATTTGCGAATGAACTTTGAAAAGGTAGCCAAATATAATGATCATTACGCTTGTACGGGAGCAAAAGACATACGTGAGGTAAATTCCAGACTACCCGCCTTGTGAGGATGGGAGCACGCCAACATCTCGTAATCAGCACAAATTAGCCGTACGGATGATCACCCGTACGGCTAATTTTGAATTATTCAGCTTTGCGAATTTGGAATTGTTAAGGTTTAACTACAGAGAGAAGAGACTCATTTCCCTCAGAGATCACCGTCACATCTGGTGCAAACTTAGCATCACTTACATGTATCGTTTCTCCAAGTTCCATAGTACTAATGTCAAATTCAATCGACGTTGGCAAGTGTCTCGGCAATGCCTCAACTTCAATAGAAGATAATTGAACTTGCACGACTCCGCCCTGTTTTGTGCCAATCGGTGTGCCGTTGAACTTGACAGGAATTTTAGTACGCATGATCTCATTGGTCTGCACCTGTTGAAAATCCACATGAATCAAATCTCGTGTAACCGAATCCCGTTGAAGGTCTTCCAATAATACGGTCAATGAGCCTTTCTCTTCAAACTGCAATTCAATAAAACCAGACGCTCCATGCTTCAACCACTTTTGAAATTCTATTGTTGGAATATGAATCATCTCATTCTCCGTATTTTTTCCAAACACAATACCTGGCAAGCGCCCGGATTTACGTAGATCCTTAAGTCGAGAAGAATTTAATGGAATGCGGGTCTCCGCCTGAAAACTAGTAGTCATGCTATGTTCGCTCCTCTTTATTAAATGATATTTTCACATTTTTCATACTCATCCAACCATCCCCTGTTGGGGCTAAAGAGAGAAACATAGCATCACCACCTCCATATACGATCCAATTGATTTTAAAATACATTTAATGTAAGCACCCATAATATACATGAAGGCACTCTACTCCGAAGAGTAGAATGCCTATGGGATGCTTCAACCCTATCATAGAAACATCGATTTGTCGATTTAACCCGCCATATCCCATTTTGACGACTGGAACAGGCCTTCATGTCCTCATCTCAAATGTATACATCCTCAATACTCGTTGGATTCGTCAGAATTTATCGACCTGCGTAATTCCTCAAGCCACATGTCCATGAGCACCTTATTTCGGGGACAATAAAAATCGCGTCCTCTAAGGAGAGAACGCGAAATAAAGCAGATTGATTTTGTGTTTCAGCATCGTCAATTAACGCTTTCGGGCCACCACCGCTAGCCTACCGTTTTCGGTCGAATACTCGCATGTGGACAGTACAATAAGCTTGTCACCATACTGTGCTGTTACGCCTGTGTCATAAAGAGAGAGTTGTTTGATATTCTGAACATATGAATCGAACTCGGCGGGCGTATTTACATTCTCAATCTGGTAGTATTTAAACACGTCGTCCGATTTGCGATAAACTTTTGACAGAATAACGGCAACAATCTCATACTCTTCCTTTTTGTAAAGCGTGCTGAACTGGAACGTCGCATGCTCTTGATAAAAGCTTTCACCCTTGTACTTCATTAAATCTTTAAACATCCAACCACTTTTCATGTGATGACCATGAATCAGCAAAATGTCTGAATTGTTGGTCGTACTAGACTCGTCCAAAAAAGGAAGACCGCCTTGATTTTCATTTTTATCAAAATCATGATTGAGATAGTACTCCGAATCCTGTGGGCTCTGCATGACTGGGTACTCAATTCGGGTACCATCAATCTTCAGCCAGCCGACGATGTCTGAGTTCCTCTCGTAAAGATCTCGAAATTCGGGAAGCATAACCGGCTCATTGCCTTTATTGAACAAAAGGGAGGGGATTGCATCCCCTCCACCTTGTTCTGATCCTTCTTTCCAAACCTTTGTTAACTCTTCGATTTTCTGCTTCTCGGCATAGTCTCGCAAGAAAGTCCTCGCAAGACTAACAAGTGAAAATACCAACACAAGCAAGGAAACAGCGATAAGAATTTTTTTAGTTTTGCTCATTTTCTTACCGCCTTCCCTTCCATTACTGGATGTGCTTTTTTTTCTTGTGCCCGAGCAGACAGAACCCGATCGTCATTAAGGACATTAGCGCCAAAACCATATACAAGAATGGCGATACGCTGTTATCTCCAGTTTTCGGAGCATCGTCCAACGCGTTGCTATCGTTCTTAAGCTGATCGTTACCATTGTCCGGATCTGGCGTTACGATGCCTGGTTCAGGCGTTACCGTGCCTGGTTCAGGCGTTACCGTGCCTGGTTCAGGCGTTACCGTGCCTGGATCTGGCGTTACGGTGCCTGGATCTGGCGTTACCGTGCCCGGATCTGGCGTTACGGTGCCCGGGTCTGGCATTACCGTGCCTGGATCTGGCGTTACGGTGCCCGGATCTGGCGTTACGGTGCCCGGATCTGGCGTTACGGTGCCCGGATCTGGCGTTACGGTGCCTGGATCTGGCGTTACGGTGCCTGGACCAGGCGTTACGGTGCCGCCTCCGTTGTTACCATTGCCGCCAGTGCCACCACCAGAACGAATTGGCTTCATTGGCACATCGTACCTGACAATGTCAAAATCGACTGAAATCGTACCACTTGTATGCGTTTCGTATCCGTCCTTCGTTACGATCAGATAGTAATCCGCTTCAGGAAACACCATGTACGCATAGAAGCCATTTGCATCACTATTCTGCTCCGGGCTCTCGTTGTCGTACGGCGGGAAATTTGGAACCTTTGGAAGCGTTACTTTCGTGCCCGGAGTGCGGCCGTTATCTCTATTCCGCTGCGTATCCGCATAATACAGTGTAACTTTGGCTCCATCAATTTTCTTGCCAGTGACGGCATCTCCTGTCGTTTCATCATAGACCGTACCGTAAGGGTCGACTAACTCCTCTGAAATATTCAGCTCTCCGTTAGCTTTAACGTCAAGTTGCGCTACTTTGAGGAGCAATTCCTCGCCTGTCTCAGCTTGATAGCGAACTTCCATTGTGTACTTCTGCTCGCTTAGCCCTTCCACAGAGAAAGTTCCATTCGAAGCCATAGGAAATGCTTTAGGTTGGCCGTTTTCCTTAACATAAATGCCATCCTTGTCTTTCAAATAGATATGCATCTGACTAGTCAACAAATCGTTGAATAGCACTGTTGTTCCATCCAGTTGTTTGAACAGAATGATCCCCACGGCCGTAATGTCCGCTGGAACAGTCTCGTCCGTTACACTGCTGTTCACATTTGCTTTTTGCGTAAACTCAACAGGTACATCCTTACCGCCTACCCGATACATCTTCGTATATCTGATCGTATAATCGGTATCCGCTACGGCTGGAATTGAATATTCACCCTTCTCATTCGTCTGCGTCTGAATCTCTTCGCCTGTCTTCAGATCGGTTACCGTAATCGGTGCATTCGGAATGACTTCTCCTGTGTTATTGTTACGCAACACGCCTTCCAGATACGGTCTTGTATTGTCAAAATGTGCTTCAGACAACTTTTTCTCTGGAATAGTGCCAATGTGAATGAGACTCTCTGGATCAGTCACATAGCCATCTTGCGCATAATCATCTTGGGTCACTTTGTACTGAAGATTGGTTGGAAGCCCTTGGACAATGAGCGTCTGGCCATCTGTAAGCTCAAAGCTCTCACCGCTCTTGATCATGCCCTTGCTGCCGTCTGACTTCTCATAGACGTAGGATTCGTCCGATCCCTCGCCAGTGAAGGCAACCGTGTACTTAAACAGCTTCTTCTTGTCTTCATCTTTGCCTTTAACTGTGTTGCTAATTAATAGGCCGCCCTTCAAGACTCGCACGTTCGTGAATGGGGTATCATCATCAATGCCTTTCATGACTCCGGTATAATACCGTTCCTCAGGAGTAGTCATGTATTCATCGGTTGTGTAATCTTGTTGGGTAACGGTGTATTTCAGATTCTTAGGCAGGCCCAAAATATCCAGTGTCTCTCCATCCTTGAGGCGGAAAGTACCGCCGGACTTGATCGTACCTGTGCTGCCGTCCGTCTTCAAGTAAGAGTAACTTGCCTCTTTGCCTGTATCCTCAAAGTTGACGGTGTACTCGAACTCCTTCGTTTTATCACCACCGTTGCCCATGACCGTATTGCTGATGGTCAGCTTGTTAACGGTCCGTTCATTGATGAAGTCCGCCTTGTGATCACCTTTATTCACGATTGAGCCAGACAGCTCTCTCGTACCCGGTATCGTCGTATAACCGTCAACGGTTGTATAATCAGCCTCGGTTACGGTATAGACCAGATCCGCAGGCAAGGCTGGGAACGTCACAGATTCCCCGTGCTTGAGGACAATCTTGTCTCCGCTCTTGATCGTGTCAAACGTATCATCCGACTTCTTATAGGTATACTCTCTGTCCTTACCTTCGCCTGTGATGGTCACGGTGTACTCGAACCCTTTGTCCGGATCACTGCCGTTACCTTCCACCTTATTGGTAATGGTCAGCTTGCCTTGGGCCGGTGTAGGCACGATCAGTGGATTATCAGAGGTTAATTTCACCCCGTCTACCCAGATGGGCTTCCCTGGCGTATTCCCTACATATACTTGGTATACTCTTGTAGTTGGCAGCCAAGTATTGGTGTCAATATAAGTTTCTTTCAGCTCATAATACCCTGGATCAGGGAATAGCAGATTAAGTTTCCCTCCGCTATCGGTTTTTCCTTTGGTGATTATAGTTCCGCCGTCTTTCTTATAGAGTGTAAACTCTACGTCTTTTAGCGGATTGCCATTGGGATCTACCTTTTTCAGAGGCAATAGGGCATTGGAACTTGAACTGCCCGCCACGTCCGAACTGTCCAGCGTGCTTTCACTTCTGGCACTGACAGATTTCAGATTGTCATCGCCCTCCAGTTTTACCTCGTTGCCCATTGTGTCTCCAGCTTTCGCTGTAGATGGATCAACTTCTGTTTGGTAAACAAACTGGTAAAGTTGATTAGGGTCGTCCATTTTAAATGTTAGAACCGTAGTGCCACCTGCGCCTGGTACAGCTTCTACTTGAACTTCAGCATTCGGGTCGCTGAGGTCCAGTGCTGCGCCCTCTCGTTCAAGAGTGCCGCTTGCGGTCAATTTAGCAGGATAGACTGCCATACTAGGTGATGTCAGCACAAGATTTCCGTTTTCTTCATAACGCAAATTCATGCCTGCACCCAGGGTATCCTGCAAATAAACACCCTGCTTCATGTTAAATGGCGGGGTATAGTTCACCGTCCATTCCAGCACTCCTGGAACTGGCTTAGTTACCGACTTTCCAAGGGACTGAATTGGTACAATAACTTTGCGCTGTTCGGTGACAACCTTCTCCACTCCACCCCATGTCATATAAAGGTCGGCTTTGTTATACAGCACCTGTTTGTCTGTACCGTTGATGGTGTATTCCTCTAAATACTTCTGCAGAGCATCATTGGAAGGTCTTGCCTTCACCAGAATGATATAAGGACTTTCCAACTTGGAGAAGGTGAAAGTACCCTCGTTTCCAATGTGTGAGAAATGGACTACATGAGAACTAGTACCTGGTTCAATTAGAGTTCTAGCATCGTTTCTAACACCATATTCTGTTCCTCCGCCATTGTCCGAAAATCCTTTCCAAAGCTCGAAATCCTTAGTTTCAGAGAAAGGAACGAATTCCCAGCCTTCGGGAAGTGTATCCACTAGCTTAACATTACTAATGACTCGATTACCGCCATCCTTAGCCATTTCTTCTGTGTTATATCCAGGCATATTTACCCCTAAACGGAATGTGACCGTTTTGGTTGTTCTGTCATAGCCAGAAATCGTCCATGCTTCATTATTATCATTTCTAATGTAACTGCTAACGTTATTCGGCGTCACATTTTCAAATGTACCATCTACTTTTAATGGCCTCGAAGCAAAGAGCATATCCTTGTTCAACATACGCAGGTGCAAGTTGGCGCTGTTATTTGCTTGTTTTACGCTTTCGCCATCAATGAGCAAAGCCCGATTCGAGCTTATTTTCCCTGCGTTAATGTCCTGTCTGAAGAGAATGTTTGGGTTGGTCTCAAGTGCACGGAAGCTGAAGGATGCAGCTTCTTCGGTGTATCCGGTCACCTTGATCAAATCGGCCACTACTTTACCGTCTACGGTTAATGGAATAGCTTTCATCGTCAAACCGGTTGCATTCGACTTCAGAGTTCCCGCTTTGTACTGCTTCCAAAGCTGCGCAGAAGTGATATTTGCTTTAATTTTCGCAATTGTCTCCGCACTCACCTCGCTGGTTTCATCTACAGCGTTGTCCAAGACGTTTAAGTCACCGCCATGCACAAGGACATCGTATATTGCCGCGTTAGGTAAGGCGTACTGTGGTGTTAGATTAACGGTCCACGTGATACTACCCAAGTTATAATCCTCGGTTGATACTGCGCCTGTTTTTGTAAACGTGTGTGCGCCAATGCTGACGATTGCCTCATCCGTCACGGCAATAGGTCTTTTACCCGTCATTACATCGTTGTTCTGTATCCCCCCTGGTGTATCCAAATTCCAGTTGGCACGAGGGTCAATTTGGAAGCTGGAACCACTTATCGCCTTGCTTTTGATCAACAATTCGACTTTTCCGTTAATATCCCCGAAGGAATAAACGCCGTTGGAATCTGGTGTAATTGGCGTTTCTTCAGATACAGCGCCATCTACCCATGTCTGCCATGCAGCTGATTCAAATTCCAGCCCAGCCGGTAATACATTTGTGATGGTAAAGTCCTTTAACCCTTTTTTGTTATATTGGTTAACCGCGATCTTCCATGTAATGGTTTCATTTGCATGATCATACGAAGCGCTGGCTTGAATCCAATCGGGAGCAAAGGCAATCTCCAAACCTGACTGCACCAACATATTATTGTCTTTTCTCAGTTCCACTTTGCCATTCATATCCCGGTGGCTGCGACCGAGATTGGCTGGCGGATTCCGATACTCGTAATAATAAGCTTCCTTTGAAATCCATGTTTTATATTCAACCTTTGGATCCAGACCTGTTCCCTGTGGAAAAATGTAAGTCAGCGATCCGTCTGGACCAACGACTGGAGTTACATTTTGGTCATTTACTTTAAATGAATCCTCCATATAGGTGCCGCGGACATTTCCAGAGCTGGTATTATACGTTGAGGGATTCGTATAAAAGGTCTTTCCGTCTAGTGGCAATTTGATTGTTTTATCAAACTGATCAAACGCAGATACAGTTGACTGCCAGGTAACAGCTCCCTCAACAAATTGTGCTGGTTGAATTCCGCGATAGCTATACTGATCCCATCTGATCATTCCAGGCGAGCTTAAAGTAATGTTATACTCTGCTGTAACATCTGGGTTCTCTAGCTGATATGCACCACCAAAGATGTTGATCGGCTTTTTATCCCCATACGCCAATCCCGTTATATCTGCATTGGCAGTAGATTCAAAGCTGAAGGCAATGCCTCGTCCAACACCATTGAAAAAATAATCATCACCGTTAAATACAATCTTGATGCTATTTGGAGTAAAATGGGCAGTACCCAGCTGTTTTGTACCTGATTCCGTCTGTGCATTCAAGGTTTTAGTAGCTGTTGGCAGCATCACTTCCTTGAAGTAATCTTCTCTTTTCAGCTCAATCCAGTCACCCTTTTGGATGTATTTCTCAGGATCTGCATTAGTTGGATTTGAGTCATCACCATTCACTGGTACCTTGAGCCCTTCCGATTTGAGCGTAAAGGGCTGTCTACCCTGAATAATACCGTTTGGATTAATAACAGCATTCCCCTGTGTCACTTCCAGCGGGAAGGTTGAATTAGATTCCATAAATACCGCTGTTTTGTCCGTTGGGACTGCCGCCATCGCTACGAAATTGTTCGGCGCATCGTACATTGCCTCAGGTACCGGAAGCGGTTCCTCTTGCACTGCCACAGGTTCCGAAAGCGGTTCGTCGTTCACTGCCTCAGGTACCGAAAGTGGTTCGTCGGCACTCGGTGAGTCAGATTCAATGACGGCTTCCATTCCGGAATCGGTTGGCACACTCTCCGCATATGCGGCGGTGGAGTATATCACTGTCTGCAAGACGAGCAACATTGCCAGAAATAAAGACAATAACGGTTTACCTATATTGCGTTTTTGTTTCAAACGAAAATCTCCTCCACTTCTAAAATTATTGCAGCAACCAGAAACTTTTTCCCTTTCCTTTGGCCATTCCATCCTTACAACAGAAACTGATAAAATTCATCAAGTTCATATGGCTTGCCTTACCATTTTACTTTAGAGCCCTTACCAAATTCTGAACACTAAGCGGTAACCAGAGCATAGAGCCAATTCTGACATGGATTTCTCCATAGAATCGTGGGTTTTAAGCATAAAAAAAACATCCTAAATTGGAATATGGCATTCTCCTGGATAAACCCTTTTCACCAATTAAAGAACTACTTGATGAGAGGATTTATCCGTAGAGGAATGCTCATTCTCCCGATAGGATGTGTTTCTCTGTTTTAATATAAAGTTTGAATAAGTTCTACATTATGAAGCTTTTGCTGCAACAGCTTTTTCAATCAATGCTTTTGCATCGTTAGTAATCAGACCTTGTTTAGGTTGAAGTGATTTTTTATCTGTTCCAGCAAAAATACCTTTGTCAATCAGTTTTGCCATAGGTTTAATTGCATAAGCAGACACGGATTTACCATCTTCAAAACTAGCAATAATCGTAGCAGCATCTTTATCAGTCGCTTGATCTTTTACCAATTTAGCAAGAATGGTAGCAGCTTCTTCACGCGTGATATCCCGATCAGGATAGAAGTTTCCACCATAACCTTGAATGAATCCAGCATGCGTAGCTTCAGCAATCGCATCTGCATATGCAGCATTAGCGGCAACATCCTTGAATGCAGGTGCTGTAGCTACTTCGTTAAGTTTCAACATGTCGACCAGAGCACTTACAAATTCAGCACGAGAAATAACTTCTGTGGTTATAGGTGTTTCTGTCGGCTCGGTAGATGCAACCAGGTTTGTGATACGTCCTTCATTTTTAGCTACGATGCTACCGCCTTTATACGTGTCTACGATGTATTGGTAGAATACATCCAGATCGATAGGACCTGCCAGAGATGATTTAGCATCCAGCAGCACTTTATAGTTATCTCCACCTGCAGCCATAAAGTTGTTAACTACAGCCGTATATGTTTTTGCAGGATCAATCGTTGTTCCATCTTCCAGACTGAGACCAGTAACGCGTTCTGCGACCGGCTTATTGAAATCTGCAGTGTATTTTAAACCAGAGATTTGGAGTGTTTTGGTATTAGGTGTACCGTCAGCATTGGTACCCCATTGCTGCTGCAACAAGGTTTTAACCTGTTCGCCAGTCAGCTCCAGTTTTACTAGAGTATTACCAAACGGTTGGATTTTGGCAAGATCAGCAAAGGTTACATCGCCTTGTGGCAGATCCGCACGAATACCACCTGGATTCATAAATGCAAAGTCAGCAGCACTTGCCTTATCTCCAAAGTCTGCTTTACGCATTGCATCTGCAATCAGGTTGCCTAGAGGCGCTTCATTATTGTAGGCATCTGTACGCAAAACAGAACCATCTGTTGTACCCACTGGCTTCGTCAGTTCAGGGTGCTTGTCCAATGATTTCTTGATAATTGCCAATGTTTCAGAGTCTTCTTTTACACCCTCTTGGAGAGTCGTTGTAACAGTCGCTGATTTTTCAGTTACATCCCCGGTAGCAGGGTCAATCATCAACTTGATATCTTCAAACGCCGTACCATAGGAATAAGCTTGAACGATCAACTTTCCATTCACTTCACCGTTAGCCAAAGCATGATTGTCACCTGCAACGATAACATCAACAGGGGAATCTGCTGGTAAAGCTTTTGCCAGATCAGCTGCTTCTCCAGTCGTTACGCCTTCTTTGGTGGTTGCTGGATCATGTGCCAACACGATGATCGTTTCTACACCTTTATCTTGTAATTCTTTTGCATATTTATTAACGGCTTCAACTTCTTCTTCTGGACTTAAGAAACGTACGCCAGCTGTCCCCGATGGAGATACTTTAGCAGGTGTGGATTTCGTCACTAGTCCGATGAATCCAATTTTGACTCCGCCTACTTCTTTGATTACATAAGGCTTGATCAGTGTTTTTCCGGTAGCGGTTTCAATGACGTTTGCATTAACGTAATCAAATTTTGCACCGGCATGCGTTACCTTACCTTCTTTTGGATCAAGGCCACCAAAGATCTGTGCCTTTAAAGCAGCGACACCTTGGTCGAATTCATGATTCCCTAAGGACCCTACATCAAAGCCCATCATATTCATCCATTCCATGGTAGGCTCGTCACGATCCAAAGATGAGGCTGGAGCAGATGCACCAACAGAGTCCCCATTATGGAAGAGTAGGGAGTGTTCATATTTGGCTTGAGCTTCTTTGAGATAGGTTGCTAGAATTGGAGCCGTTCCTGCTTTCTTATCACCCACGATTGATGTTGTATCTAGCTGACCGTGGAAATCATTGATTCCAATCAAGTGTACTTCTACATCGTTACCTGCGGCAGAGACAGAACCCGCTGCGCCCAATAGTTGCGTGAGTAATAGTGCGGCAGTAGCTACACGCAGTGTGCTTTTGCCCAAAACTTTTTTCCAAAACATGAATGAAAAAACCCCTCTCCAATTATCGATCCTGAGATATTTTACCATAGTTCAATTCAGAAAAGTCATAGAAACTATCAAATGGTTGTAAAAATATTTGGGAGATTGATAGAGAAGAGGTATGTTTACTACTGGCTAAACATAAAGACACCCCGCAGGGTGCCCTTATTACCTTCATATAACGGCTCATAAACTAGCTCAACACGTTCAACAACAAGAGTATCTTTCATCCAAGTTTACTTTCAACTCTATAGAGATTGAGATATTGCTCAGTTAACTACGATTCCTTTATGCTCTAACATGTTCATTAATAGAACGACGGCCTCTGCTCTGGTGGTTGGTGATTTAGGTATAAAATTGTTGTTTCCCATTCCTTCGACAAGGCCAAGTTCCTTCAACGCTGCCACAGAGGTTTTTGCCCATACAGGAATAGATTTTTCATCTGAAAAAAATATTGTAGCATTGCCTGTTGTAGGTACCTTGAGCGCTTTCGCAACCATCACTACCATCTCGGCACGTGTGATATTGGCGTTCGGCCGGATCGTGTCGTCTGGATAACCGCTAATAATGCCTTCTTGCACGGCTTGCGAGACTGCCATTTTGGCCCAAGTTCCGATCTCGGTTTTATCTGAGAATACCAATTCCACTTCTGCTTTTTGTGAATTCAACGCACCCATCAGCATGACTGAGAACTCGGCACGTGTGACGTTCTTCCCCGGATTGAACGTTCCATCCGGATAACCGGTAATTATACCCTTGCTTAAAGCTTGTTGAATTCTTGCTTCAGCCCAATGTCCCGAGATATCGCTAAAGCCAGATTCCGCCGTCGGTTCAACTGGACTATTCAAGATGGGCTTTCCACTAGTTTGATCAACAACAAGGACAGCATACTTCGTGAAGTGATTGACCTCGACTGCGATTTGATTCCCTTGAATAATACCGCCATCCACTTTCTCCCATGCCTTGTTCACTTCATCATAATAAAAAACAGCTGCCGAATGATGACGCTCAAGACCTGTTGAATCAAATGTAAATGTCATTTTTACCGGCTTGAGAAAGTTCTCCGTAAAATTCTTTAGAAGCTCAAATACTGGGCTGGCCAGAATCTCTTTATGTGTTAGCAAAGGTTCCGTATTGGAAACTTTATCAATGGATAATGTCAGCTCGCGAGATGATGCCCCTGCTGGAATTGAGATTTCAATCTCTTTGCCCAGGCTGACCAACCCTGACTTACCAATTGGCACGGTTATTTTACCCGTTGTTGATTTGACTGTATTGTCTATCGGGGCATTTGGTGCAGAAGGACTGCTCGGACTTGTTGTTTGTACCGGCTGTACAGTAAAAACAGAGTACGGATTCGACTCCGTTATTCCCTCTCCTGCGTTACCTGCACCATTGGACACTCCCGTATTTTGAAGGGTGATGACATTGACCGATTTGCTCACATTCGCTTGTGGGGTTAAAGTTGCTGTCCACGTCACTCCCCCATCGGTTGAACGGACAGTAGTCAGTGTACCGCTTGCAATCGTCAGATCTGCGTTATCAAAACCTGACACTGCCTCAGAGAATGTGATTGTTATCAAGGATGTTTTGCCAAGAGTAAGCGTTCCATCAGCTACAACAATCGTTGCCGTTGGTCGGGAGGTATAGACCGCGTAATTATTCGAAGCAGTCGTTCCCGTGCCTGCGTTGCCTGCCATATCGCTAATACCCGAATTATCAAGCGTGATGACATTGGTTCCATCATCAATACCTACAGTTGGTATCAATGTCGCAGTCCATGTAATCCCCTCATCAGATGTACGCACAGCACTCAGCGTGCCGTTTGCAACGGTCAGGTCCTCATTGGTAAAGCCTGTAATTGCTTCCGAAAACGTAAAGGTGACCTCTGATGTCTTGCCGGCAGTCAGGATCATATCGGCGACGTTAATCGTTGCTGTCGGTCTGACCGTATCAATGGCGAAGTTATTGGAATCCGTTGTACCTGTACCTGTTATGCCGCTTTGATTCATTACACCCGTATTATGGAGTGTAATCTTGTTCGTTCCCGCAGTGATGCCGGCGGTAGGGGTAAATTTTGCTGTATACGTAATATTGTCATTCGTAGCCAGATTGGTAATGGTTCCATTCGTCACCACAAGGTCGGCTAGTGTAAAACCGGTCACTGCTTCAGAGAAGGTGAAGGTCACATCAGACGTCTTGCCAATATTCAACGTTGTATCGGCTACGACAATCGTTGCCGTTGGCCGGGCGGTATAGATCTCATAATTATTCGAAGGCGTTGCCCCCGTGCCCGTATTGCCCGCAATATCACGAATGCCTGTATTATCAAGCGTGATAATATTGGTTGCATCGGTGATACCAAAAGCTGGCGTTAGTGTCGCGGTCCATGTTATACCTCCATTGGAGGAACTAAGGCCACTCACCGTACCATTCTCAACTATTAGGTCGTCAACGCTAAAGCCGGTCACTGCTTCGGAAAATGTGATGGTGATCAGTGATGTCTCCCCAGCGGTAAGGACCGTATCGGCTACGACAATGGTTGCTGTCGGTCTTAATGTATCAATAGTATAATTACTCGAAGTGGACGTGCCCACACCTACAATACCGCCTAGATTCATCACACCTTCGTTGTTCAGGGTTATGACGTTGGTTGCATCTGTAATATCTGGTTTAGGTGTGAGAGTTGCGGTCCACGTATAACCTCCATCCGAAGAGACCGGTGCAGTCAGTGTGCCGCTTTCCGGAACAGTTAAGTCTCCATTGTCCAACCCTTGTACCGGTTCCGAGAACGTAAAGAATACCTTTGCGGTGGTGCCAATTCCCAGCAGCGCATATTCCATCGAAATTGTTGATGTTGGAGCCGCAGCATACACCTTATCTGATGCTTTGAGGCACAACAATCCTGCCATTAGGGATACCACGAGAACAATAATTCCAATCTTCTTCCTTAAATACATATGCTCCTCCTCTTAACGCTCTCTGGACTATTCAATAAAATCAATTCCCTCTTAAATACTTCAAATTTAATCTAATCAATTCGACACATACGTCCGAATTCCTATACCCACAAATAAAAATAAATCCTTTCCTAAGCTGAAATTACGAAATGTAAGTCGAGATCGAAACTAGTAGCATTATTCATTGATGTCTTCCTCTATCGAACAGTTAGAGTTTCGTAGAAAATAATGTATTTTATCTTTTTAGTTGCTATAATGGAATAAAAAGTAATATACCCATTTACATATAGTGCATTGAAGCAACTAATTTTGTCTATTAAAGGAGGTGAACCGGAGAGCACTGTATATCTGATTTCCCTTTAATTATCATTGGGGGATGTGTTGATTGCTCTTTCACCACTCCTAACCGAACACTGCGTCGCCATATGCATTATCTGTAAGGGTTTATGGTATTAGGTATGAAGCCTCAACCATTCTAAGGAATATAGGAGTGTGTCCAATGAATAATCTATTTTTCCCCAAATCTTTTCGAGTTGTTTTGGCTTGCTTGTTGATTCTTGCATTTGCCGTACCAGCGACCGCTTCTGCCGGCTATCTTGGAGATAAGCTCACGATCGGCCAAAGTATGGCTAAGGGAGACTATCTCACTTCGCAAGATGGCAGATTTTCAGCCATATGGCAGAATGACGGGAATTTTGTCATCTATCAGAATGGTTCTTCTCTTTGGAGTAGCGGTACCAGTAACAGTGGGGCTCTTTCGTTCAAGTTTGAACCACAATACGGGAAACCTGTCATGTATAAATATGGAATGAAATATCAAGATGTGTACCAATATGGCTATCGCTATGGTTTCAACCCGGCTACAGGAAAATTCGAATATTACACCGGCTGGGGATGGGATAAAGTTTTGATGATTGATACTTCTGTACAGGTAGCTGCTTGGTCTCCCAATACCACCTCATGGATTCCAGGTCATCACGGGAGCAGCTTACCAGCTAACACAACGGGTGACACACTAGTCATGCAAAGTGATGGGAATTTAGTTCTCTATAACACAACTCTGACCAATGACTATTATCCAAATAGTTGGATTCCTGTCTGGGCTTCGAATACGGGCGGGCGCTAAAAGAGAAGAGAACTGGAACGGAATGAACTAAAGTACGATGGAGAGCTGCGTGATAAGCGGCTCTTTTTTTGTTTTCCGAGGAAGTTGATAGACCCATCACTTAACAAAAAGAGGCCACCCAGTAAAAACGGCTGACCTCTATACATAACGTCGTATGAACTATCCCGATCTCTATATTTCGGGGAATTATAAAAGGCTAGAGATTCTATTACTTTGCCGCCTGAGCCTTTTTCAATTTATCAGCAACGGCTTGAGTGTTGGATTGGATAGCAGCAGTTGCTTTGTCCAATGTTTTCTTCCCGTTTGCTACCTGTGTCAATTCTTTCAATACAATTGACCGAAATCTCAATTCAAAATTTGGTGACTTGTTCATGAGAACATAACTTGTTATCGATGAATCCAGATTAGGTTTTAATTTGTAGAATGCATCCAACTTGTAACCGGAGTACTCTTTAATCATGCGAGATAGAGGAGCACCGATACTATTATTCGAGTTCTTGGGTTTATAGTATTCATTAGCGTATTCTTCTCCATTGAAATATTTGATGAAATCCCAAGCGGCATCAACATGAGATGCGCCTGCTGGAATCGCGAATATCTCATGAATATATACGTTGCCTGTTAATTTTCGATCCTTAGCCGCAGGGCCGGCAGCAATACCAAGTGTAAAAGGTTTGTAATTCTTCACACTATTTTTTGCTGCTTGCAGGGACTGCAACTGACTAATAGAGGCTACTTTCATAGCAGATCGTCCCATAATGAACGAATTACTTTCCAAGTAACTTTTGCCGGACAGACTGATCAGCTCGTCAAGTACTCCAGACTTCGTTGCCTCACTCGATAGACGATAAGCATTTTTCCATGCAGTTGTATTTGCAGTAGCCTTTAGGGTGTTTGGATCCAAGTACGTTAATCCTTCTGTTCTGGCGATATCCATTACCAAATTGCTGGATCCAAAGGAGCTTAGGCCCCAAATTCGGGAGTTCTTATCTCCCTTGGTTGGGAATTTCTTAGCAAGATTCAATATCTCTTCCCATGTCATCCCATCCGTTGGTGTTTTAACATTGTACTTTTTAAATAAATCAGCATTATACAGAAGAGCGTACGAATCCGCTTTTGGGCTTAACCCATAAAGTTTGCCACCGCCCTGTTCCTTCAATTCATCAAGCAAGCCGGGGTATAACGTTGTCGTGTCATACGTATCTCGTTTAATTAAAGGTTCTAAATCGACCAGTTTTTTATCTTTAGACATTTGTTGGTATTGGTAAGGGGGTAGCATCACAAGATCCGGTGAATACTTTTGGATGGCCCCGTTGTAATCCCTAATCGCTTCCATACCTCCAGGTGTAACTACTTCAATATTTACATTCGGGTACTTCTGACTAAACAGATCTCCATATGTCATTTTGAAATCATCTTCATTCCAGTACAATACTTTTAAAGTACGTGTCGAATCTGCCTCGTTGTCCGAATTTGCAAAAACTTGCTTGCCTGTGCTGAAAACGGTTGAAATACCGATTAACATAACACTTAGACTAACGAGCATGGCCTTCTGTAATACCTTATGCTTCAAAAATAAAACCTCCACTCATGTATTGTTCAAACGATTATTCGCTTGTGTTGTACTCAGTATAGAAGTGAAAGCTTATCATCTCACTACCGAACTTCTTATCATTTCCTTAAATCATCCTGACGTTATTCAATGCATAAGAAATATCGCTTATAATTATCGTGCTACTCTTCAATTTAAGGAAGATACAGGAATCAAGGGAGGATCTATGGCGGAAAGCACAATTCTAATGGTGGATGATGAAGCGGAAATTATCCAATTAATGAGTATTTATTTCAATAACGAAGGTTACAAGCTTCTGCAAGCAGCGAATGGGATGGAGGCG
The DNA here is from genome assembly GCF_038002525.1 of Paenibacillus sp. FSL K6-4396. Taxonomy (NCBI): domain Bacteria; kingdom Bacillati; phylum Bacillota; class Bacilli; order Caryophanales; family Paenibacillaceae; genus Paenibacillus; species Paenibacillus sp. FSL K6-4396. The sequence goes on from NZ_JBBOCR010000001.1 coordinate 7,082,569, forward strand.
CTGAAGATTCTGCAGACCAAGCAAGTTGATCTAATTGTACTGGATCTAATGATGCCCAAGATGGATGGTTTGCAGGCGTGTATGAAAATACGAGAGACGAATCCAATTCCCATCATTATGCTGTCCGCTAAAAGCCAAGATATCGATAAAATATCAGGCCTCAGCATCGGCGCTGACGACTATGTAACCAAACCATTCAACCCGCTCGAGCTGATCGCACGGATCAAGTCGCAGCTTCGAAGAATGAACCAGTTCAACTCCGTTTTGGGCAATGCGAACGAAATACATATCGAAAACGTAGTGATTAATAATGCATCCCACACGGTAACGGTCGATCAGCAGGAAATCAAATTGACTCCCCGCGAGTTCGCGCTCCTTCATATGCTGGCTGTCAATAGAGGGATGGTGCTGAGTATGGATCGCATCTACGAAGAAGTCTGGAACGAGCCTTTTATGGAGTCGAAGAATAGCGTCATGGTTCATATCCGTAAGCTCCGTGAGAAGATAGAATCCAATCCACGTGAACCGCGGATCATTAAAACCGTGTGGGGGATTGGATACAAAATCGAAAGCGATTTAAAAGCAAGGGGTGAGTAGGATCCAACCACAGTGGCTGTATACGATTCGGTGGAGATTAATGCTGATCATGGTTGCAAGCCTGGTTTTAACAGGCGCAGCTATTTTTTTGGCGTATGTCATGGCGGGAGCGCTGCAAAAAATTGAATATGTGGCTGTCCCGATTAATTGGCTCATTGAGTATGCCGGGTCCGTTCGCGTGATGATCATAACCGGTATCGTTCTATTCCCCATTACTTTCTTCCTTGCCAGCCTCCGTTTGATTCGGGATTTACATGAAATTAACACCGGATTGCAGGAAATATCGGCAGGGCGGTTCGGGCAAGTTGTAAGGGTTAAGGGTAAGGATGAGTTAAGCGTCATCGCGGAGAGTATGAATCAATTGAGCAGCGAATGGGATCATTATCTTGCGGAAATCACAGCTAGTCTGGGGGAGATTGCGAGCGGGCAGTTTGACCATCAAATCCCGGAAATTGCCGATCATCAACTGGGAGAGGTAGCACTCAGCATCAACCGTATGAGTATGCAGTTGAAGCACTCGATTGCAGAGGAACGCAAGACGGAAAAGACCAAAAATGATCTGATCACCGGTGTATCTCATGACCTGCGAACTCCACTGACCTCGATTCTCGGTTTTCTCGAAGTCATTGAGAACGATCGTTATCAGGATGAGGTGGAGATGCGTTATTACGTCAACATTGCATATGAGAAATCTTTGGCGCTTCAGCGATTGATCGACGAATTATTCGAATATACACGGGTCAACAACGGCATGCCTCTGGAACTCAGCGAGCTTAATATGACCGGGTTAATTGGCCAGCTTGCCGAAGAATTCGTACCGATTACCGAGAGTGCAGGCATGGAAATTAGGCTGAACGTCCAAGAGGGAGACTTCAAAATTCAAGCGGACGGGGCATTGTTGGTACGGGCTTACGAGAATATACTCGCCAATGCCATCCAGTACGGGCGGACGGGCAAATATATCGATATTGATATTGCACAAGATGGAGATATGCTAGTTGTGCGAATCCAAAACTATGGAGTCCCCATTCCCGAGCGGGATTTACCCTTTATTTTCGATCGTTTCTACCGCGTAGACAGCTCCAGGTCGAAGCAGACCGGAGGTACAGGTCTCGGTCTCGCCATAACAAAAAGTATTGTCGAGGTGCACGGAGGAGGCATCACTGCGCACAGCAGCAAAAAGGCAACCTGGTTTGAAACACGGTTATCGAGGTTCGGACCTAATCAGACGCAAGTGGCTGTTGCGGAAGAAGTTCAAAACGAAATCAATCGGTTGCCGACCGTGCTTCCGGAACAAAACCTTTTACCAAAACAAAGAATATTTCCTTGGCTTCGACACCTGTCTCTCTCCAGGATAGCTGCTGTACCCATGATCTTGCTGCTCGTCTGTGCAGTGGTACTATTCAGTATGAAGAATTCATTTACCTCTAATCTCGTGGTGAAGTTACCTTCCGTCTTCTCTGAAAATGAAGATTCAACGTTGACGTCAACAAGCGGAAATAACGAGATGGCTTTAATAACAGGCAAGACAGACAAAGGCTATACACTTCTCATTCATGATTACCTTTTCGACGGTCAGAGCCTGAGTATCCAATACTCAATGAAGCATTCTAACCAGATATCGGAGTTGCAGTGGGTGAAAAAAAAATCGGTCAAGCCAACTTTTACTTTGGATGCTTCAACGATAAAGGCGGTTCCCGGCATCGCCACGGATTCAGGTGTAGTTTTGGCCAAAAACGGAACTATCCGATTTCACTTTACTGGGAGCTCGCCACCTCCAGACCAGTTCCTGTTGAGGATCAACGTAAACCAGTTAATCCTATCCGATGGCCCGGGTCAGCAGGATCTGCTCTCCGGAGACTGGAGCTTCGAAATTCCTGTGAAGAAAAATTATGAACGAAAAGCTAATGGTCAAAGCGCACCCTTACAGGATTCAACTGATTTTTGAAATTAATATTACATTTCAGTACCACTGAATTACAATAAGAGTATCGCCGGACAGACCTAGTAAAGGAAATCAGTATCGGTATGTTTAACCCTACAATATTAAGCCAGGAAGAAATTATATTCTTATTCATTCGATACCACAGCTCCTTTTCCTTTACTAAAGCACTGTTCATAATAATCCAGCTTTCGTCTTCTTGGGAAAATCATAGTACTGAACGGCAGACAGATCTTACGATAAACGTAGGTTAGAAAGGAAACCCCATGAATAGTTCCTTAAAGCAACTCATGAAATCACCCGCATTTCCCGGTGGAATCATAACCATTCTGATATTTTATCTGGATTACTTTCAATTCGAACTTGTTGAAAAATTTCTACTGTTTGCGGCTTTCGTCATTGTGCCTCTTGTGATTTCGCTTTTGAACCATGACGAAAAGAATACACATCAACGAGTGATTTATGCTGCTATGAAATGGCTTCAATTTCCCGCTGCGCTTTTTACTCTAGCTTCGGTAATGAGTAATAAGATGTGGGGGTTAGAAAGTACGGCAATCCCAGGAACTCTATCCCTTGGGTGGCTACTGTTCACCCTACTGCTTGGCATCTATGGCTTGGCCACGATTGTGAGCTCTAAAGGAAGAGCAGCAGAAGTAGCGATTGGCGCGGGGCTCGTTTATTTTTTTATCGGGGGCATATGGTTTACCTTATATCAATATCAATTGGACCTCTTCCAAGCTAATCCTGCAACGCACGCGTTAAGCTCGGTTCACTTTCATTTCTCATCTGCTATTGTTCCCATTTTTATTGGTGCACTGGGACGCATCATGACGAAAAAAAGCTGGTATCCCTGGGTCGTTGCCATCGATATCATCGGACCAATCTTGATTGCTATTGGTATGATTTTCTCCAAACCGATTGAATACGTCGGTGTTACTTTGTTCGCCTGTAATATTGTGGTTTACACCGCTTATCTCCTTGCTTACTTAAGAAAAAACACTTTGGATATTAAGGCGGCCTTCTTCTTAGGCCTTTCTTGCCTAGCCTTTTACACGGTTGTTGTCATTTCCATCTTCTATCCGTTACTGAAAAATATGTACTCCTTAACCATACTCGACTTCATTCCCATTTACGGATCTCTGCATGCGTTTGGCTTTGTCTTATGTGGACTAATTGGTTGGGTGTTTATGGTGGACTTCATTAAGGAAAAAGCTAACCAATCGGCTTCATAGGAGTAGTTTAGTCAGGTTCGTGCTATAATAGTGATCACATAAATAACATTCATCATTCTGCCGAGATGGCGATGATTAAGGAGATTGAATTTTGACGAACAACCATGATATTGGAGCAGTTAACGAACTACCGGAGAACTTTGAAGAGCTCAAACGAGCGGCTAATCGGACGTCAAGCTGGAGAGACAGACTGAATGCGGTGAACGAATTGGGGAACTGGAATACAGAACCTACCATTAAGTTGCTGCAGCATGTTTTGAAAAATGATCAAGTGTTTCAAGTGCGCGAAGCCGCATATCTCAAGCTGAACCAGTTGGATGAAGATGTACAAATGCCTGCCAAAAACAAAGGTGAGCTGTTTAAAGGGACTAACAAAATTTTGCTGCGGATCAAAAAAAGCCTTCCTGAAGGTCACACATTTGAGGAATTTAAGGAAAAACTGCAAAAGACACGTCTGGATCTCTATGATACTTACGAGGGCGACAAAGATGCTGAGTTCGACTCCTGGCTCCATGGAATTTGGGAGACACTAGGTAGAAGATAGCCGCGGTTCACCGTGTAATAGCTGAATACAAAGCCACTCCAAAAATGGAGTGGCTTCTTTATTTCTTCTGTGTCATCTCCATCAGATATGGTTTTTTTCTCTGAAAAAAGTCACCACTGACAAACTGATCTGACAAAAAAACGCCCTGTCTACTGATTCGTAAAAATCAGTAAACAAAGCGCAAAGTTAGAGCCTTTTTGAACAACCTCTATACCATTTATTCTGGTATATAAGGAAGATCCAGTGTCTTCGGAACGTTGATGACATGTTTTTCTGTATACGTGCGGATCCCTTCTGCGCCGTATTCACGGCCAATTCCCGATTGCTTGAAGCCACCGAAAGGGAACCGAACGTCGAGCCCCTGCACAGCAGCGGTATTGATCATGGTCGTTCCAGCTTCGAGTTGACGTGCGACGGAGATAGCATCCTCTTCTTTCCCCCACACAGAACTCGTCAATCCATATATGCTTTCATTGTGTAGATGAATAACCTGCTCTTCATCGTCAAATGGCAGAATCGGAACCGTAGGGCCAAACTGTTCCTCTACGACAATCGGATCATGAACATCGCAACCCAAAACAAGCGTAGGTTGTAGGTAGTAACCTTGGTCAAACAGCTTCTGATCCAGAATTTGCCCGAGAGGGATGACCTTAGCCCCGCGCTTTTGCGCATCTTCAACCAAACCAAGCACAACATTTTTCTGCTTCAGGTTATTAACCGGACCTACCGTCGTATTTGAATCGAATGGATCACCAATTCGAATCCAGCGATTCGCCGCCTCTATATATTTTTCCACAAACTCATCATAAATAGAACGGTGTACATACACACGTTTGGCGATCATACAGATCTGTCCTGTTGTTAAGAAATTAGAAATGACAATCCGTCGCATGGCTCGCTCATCATGAACATCAAAACTTTCCAAGAAGATCGCCGCATCATTGCCACCAAGCTCAAGCGTCATATCCTTAATCGTTTCCGAAGCTGCTTTGATAATATGCTTAGCGGTTGCGGTTCCACCTGTGAAGGCGATCTTCGTAACATGAGGATTGGTAGTCAGTTCAACGCCCACATCCGCATCACCATGAACGACATTGATTACACCAGCCGGGAACTCACTCGCAATAATCTCGGCCACTTTCGCTGCAGCCAGTGGCGCAAATGGACTAGGTTTAAGTACAATCGTGTTGCCCGCAAGTAAGGCAGGAGCAATCTTAATCGTAGATAAGGCAATGGGGTAGTTCCATGGACTAATCGCTGCAACCACACCCATTGGATCATAGGAAAGAATGGTTTTACCATTCTCATGCGTTTTGATCTCTTCCTGTAGAGCCGATGTAACTTCATTACAAGCAAACTCCATCCACATTAGCGAAACATAAATTTCGCCGTGTGCATCATAAAGGGGCTTGCCATGCTCTCTAGACAGCAAATGTACAATTTCATTCTCAGCTGCTCTAATCTTCTCGATCGCCTTGCGCATCATAATAATGCGTTCGTCAATCGAGGTCTGCTTCCATGTTTTAAAAGCCCCTGCCGCCGCTTCAATCGCTTCAACGGCTTGTTCTTTCGTAGTGACAGGGAAATAGCCTACGATCTCAGTTGGGTTGGCCGGATTCTCTTTTGCTACCTGCGAAAGGGATTTTACATTCTGACCATTAATGAACGCTTCAACTATAATTGTCTCTTGGTCTGCTTGAATTGTCATTTTACATCCCCTCCGTTATTTAAATGGATTAATTCCAAACTTCTTCTGCAATTTCCTTAACGTAACGAAGTTTACGCCATTGTTGTTCTTCCGTTAAAATATTGCCTTCTTCTGTAGACGAAAAACCACATTGCGGGCTCAAACATAGTTGCTCAAGTGGTACATAGGTTGCCGCCTCTGCAATCCGAGCTTTAATTTGTTCTTTATCCTCTAACTCGCCTGTTTTTGATGTGAGTAAACCAAGCACAATTTTCAAATCTGTTCGATTCACATATTGTAATGGCTCGAAGCCACCTGAGCGCTCATCATCAAATTCCAAGAATAATCCATCTACGTTTAAGCCTCCAAAGATAACTTCAGAAGCGTACTCGTAACCACCGGTTGAGAAATAGTTTGATTTATAGTTACCTCGACAAATATGCATCGTCACAACTAAATCTGCCGGTTTATGAGCCAAAGTTTCGTTAATCATTCGCTGCATCGTTTTCAACTCTTCTGCCGGTTCCAGACCTTTAGCACGTAGCTTATCGTGACCAGCTTCTGAGAATAGGTCTGCCCAAGCGGTATCATCTAATTGCAGGTATCTACATCCTGCATCATAGAAGGCTTGAATGGCTTTTTGATACGCCGCAATTGTATCCTGAAGGAATTGTTCTCGGTCCGTATAGACATTGGCGCCATTTTCCAATCGATATAGAAGCATGTTTGGACTTGGAATGGTCTGTTTCGCCACTGCGTCACCTGCATGCTTTTTCAAAAACTCAAAATCCTTAACAAAGGGATGACTCGAGAAATCAACTTTACCAACAACACGAATCCCGCCCTTGCGAGTTTGCATATTATGGAATTTTGGTCCGTCTATTTGCTCATACAACTCTACGCCATCCAAGCCACTCAGAAAATCAAAATGCCACCAGCTTCTGCGGAATTCACCATCCGTAACGGCCAATACGCCATTTTCCTTTTGCTTTTCAATAATTCGAATAATCTCTTTATCTTCTATAGCTCTTAATTCTTCATATGTGATGTTGCCTGATTTATATTGTTCACGTGCCTGACTTAAGTTTGCAGGGCGTAGAAAGCTACCTACATGATCATTACGAAATGGTATCATAACTATTTCTCCTTCTAACTTTTTGGTTCACTGAGTATAGCATGATTGGAAAAATAGTATGTTATATGAAAAATGCATGGCTGGTTATAGCTTTTAATAATAGCTAAAAGACTTTAATACGCAAAAATCCACAACCTTCTATGGTAGTGGATTTATAGGTTGGAGCGAAGTGCAGTGGTCATTCGTTTCACTTGAATCTTACTAGGAGGCTTTAACATGACGACAGAGCGCAACCAACGAGGATGGAACAAACTAATGGAAGTAGGCGGAGGCGGAAAGCAGTCTTAGGCATATTTATATAAATCAACAAAGCTTATGACTGAGACAAAATTCCTTTAACAAACAATGAGACACTGTGTTTGTAGAACTCTTCCTCGGTGACGAGTTGGAACTGATATTGCTGGTGAATCAGCTCGCTCATCTGAAATCCGTAACACATCGAGAGAAAAGACATAGCGGTAAGACGTTCATCCTGTCTAGCTATAACTTTTTTCTTCTGCAGGCGTTCAAAATATTCAACCAGCAAGGAGTGCAGCTTCACTGGCGGATCGGCCAGCACTCTGTCCAATTCGGGAAGCATTCCTTTGTCACGGATGCCAATCAAAATGATGTCCGCATTTTTATGGAAAAACAAACGGTACTGCTGGCTTACATTCAGTAGATCGACTTCCGGATTATCGGTCGCGTCCTCTTTTAACAGCTTCTCAAATTGCGGGATATCTGCATGCCTTTCAACGATGGCTTCCAATATGCCTTGCTTGCTTCCAAATTGCCGAAAAATCGTAGATTCATTGACTTTAGCTTCCGTTGCAATGGCTTTGGTGCTTACTCCCCGATAGCCCTTCTTTTTGATGAGCCGCGTCGCGGCTTCAATGATTCTGTCTGAAGTATTCATTGTATTTCTCCTTTTTGCATATGTTAAGCCTATTCTACTACAAGTTTTGCATATGCAGCAGGGTCGGGGTTAGTCTTTCAAAGACGTTGATTTAAGGAAAATCGCTTCTTTTTTCCCAGCGGCTTGGTTCCGTAATCTTGACATGTTCAGGCACAAATTGCGTCAGCGTTCCTAATTTATCGAATGTAATCTGGATTCGGTCAGAGGGCAACAACCATTGTTCGGTCTCGATTGCGCAGCAATCTGGTATCGTCCCCATACCTATAATCGTGCCCGGGAGCGGCGTGAAAACTTTGAGAACCTCCTCCATCACTTTCCCAGGGTGTGCAGAATACTCGGAAGTGCTTCCCTTCCAGTGCAGTCTCTCTCCGATGCGTACATCCACATCTAGTGCCAGCGGGTTGTCGATTTCATCCGGCGTAACCAGAAATGGTCCTATTCCTTTGCTGCGATCAAAATCTTTGCAGCGCGTCGGTCCGGTCAATGCCTGGAAATCCGGCCACTGCACATCACGGACAGTACTGTCGTTAAAAATAACATAACCTGCGATGCAATTCCCCTTCCCTGTAACAAAGGCCAGTTCCGGCTCGATATCCAGGTATGAAGAGTATGATGGCCAATGAATGGTATCGCCATCGCCAATTAAAGCATTATGGTTACACTTGTAATAACTGAAATTCACTTTATTCGGATCTTGCTGGAATTTTTCGGCGATTTTTTGTTTAAGCTCTTCTCTTTCCGGCCCTGTATATTCTCTTTGCAGCAGATTTACGCCAGCATTTCTTAGATGTCTTGGCGTCAGCCCGAAATCGATAAGCGCAGCCAGATTCGGAACCGGCGGCAGCAGTTTTACCGCTGCAATCGGACAGATTTCATTTTCATTGAATTGATGCGACTGTTCGACAGCATATTGCATCAATTCCTTAGCGGCAGCATAACTTGCCGGTAAATAATGAAGATAGCTGTCCATACTTTCAAGACTGTCAGAGAATGTTCCCTGCTTTTTCATGATTGCAGCAAAAGAAACGACAAAGTTCTCGTTAATTACGACCCCAAACAAAGGTACCTGGGATGTCTTGGTTTGAAAGGTTACTAGCTTCATGTTGCATTGCCTCCATCCATGTAGTGTGATGTTGTTCTGTTACGATCATAAATCATAGAGTAAATGCATGCAAGCACTCGCTTGCATTTATGTTTTCCATTCTCTATACTACAGACATAGTCAGTATGCCTTATCCCAAAAACATATACCTAAAGGAGAATTTTCATGAAGTATGGACGTATTATCCAAAAACCTCGCGTTAAATTTTTTGAAGTCGCAGATGGCGTCTTTGCCGGTATTTCGCCGTATCGCGGCATCAGTTGGGCCAATGCCGGGTTCATCAACAAGGGTGAAGGGCTGGTGTACGACACGTTTTTCGATTTGTTCCATGCGCGGGAAATGCGGGAGGCTTTTAAGGAAGTAAGCAACGGCGGCTCTCCCGCATATGTGGTGAACTCGCACTATAACAGCGACCATGCCTGGGGAAACAAAGTGTTTGAAGATGCTTGCATTATTATGCACAAGGAAGCATCCAGAGAGCGTCTCACCGAAAATATCACCTGGATGGACAACGTCATCAGAAGAGGAAAGGATTCTAAGGAATCGACTTCGGGAGAGCGGTTTTTTGCAGCGGAATTTGAAGGATTCAACCTGGAAGGCGTAGAATGGGTACACCCGAATATTGAGATAAAGGACGATATCAGCATCCGTCTAGACGATACGGAAGTCTTGATTTACAACGTAGCTCCGGCCCACTCCGACAGTGACTTGCTGCTGTGGATGCCAAAAGAAAAAGTACTGTTCGCCGGCGATGTCGTGTTTAACGGTTGTACGGCATACAGCGAAGAGGGAACCCTCAATTGGGTTAAGGTGCTTGATCGCATTATTGATGAAATTAAACCCAAAATCGTTGTTCCAGGACATGGCGCCATCTGCGGCCTGGACTTCGTGAAGGAGCAGAGGGAATACCTCCTGAACCTTATCAGCGAGTTCAACAAGCATTACAATGACGAAATTGATTCCTTGTCCCTGACCAAGCAAATTGATATTTCCCGCTTCCTTCATTGGATTCAGCCAGAACGCTTGTATGTTACAGTGGATATCCTATTGAAAAGCAAACGAGGGTTATCACCCCTTCCAACTTGGAACGAGGTGCCTGCTAAGCTGGAAGACATGAAAGCTTTTTTGGCCGGAAAATATGGCAATCAGATCAAGCCATGGGACCCTATGAGCGTTTGGCAAGAATAGCAATTCGAAGCTAGCGTACGAACAACAAAAAACGGCCCTGTCGCAAACGATGCGAACAGCGGCCGTTTTTTTCAATTGTTCCACGGAAATAGAATCGACGCTTAGAACCAATTATGAAGATAAAATGGATATGGCTGATTGATTCCTTGGTTTACGCAATCAAATGCTTTTATTCCCAAATTTTCGCTGTCACTTATAGTATGGTTCACCGTGATGTATCTAAGCACAAAGTACAGTTTGACCACAACATATAGAGTATATTTCTAACATATTTCATTCTAACTCTGAAACTGATTCGCCACTAATTATCGTACCGTTATTCTTACCTTCACAAATTTCTTTCATCGAGCCTGGTTTATCGAAGTTAAACACATGCATTGGCAGATTGTAGTCTCTTGCTAAAATGAAAGCTGATTGGTCCATTACCTTTAAGTTGTGTTTTAAAACGTCATTGTAATGAAGCGAATGAAATTTCCTTGCATCTTTATCAAATTTAGGGTCTGCATTGAGGACACCATCAACACCTTGCTTAGCAACTAATAAAGCGTCACAATTAACCTCGATGGCTCTTTGTACTGAAGGATAGTCTGTTGTAACGTAAGGTTGACCGTTCCCCCCTGCAAAAATTACAATATAGCCTTTTTCTAGATGGTGGATTGCTCTTAGACGGATGTATGGTTCTGCAACTGAAGTAATAGGTATTGCCGTCATTACTCGTACTTCCTTTTTGGTCTTGGCTTTAAGAACTCCACGAAGCATTAAACTATTTACTACAGTCGCAAGCGTCCCAATGTTATCAGCTTCTGCCCTTTCTATCCCCCAGCTTTCCGCCATATTACCTCTGAAAATGTTACCCCCACCTATAACTAACGATACTTCAACGCCTAAATTTACTACTGACATAATTTCATCCGCAATATGGTCTAACCTTTCTGGCTCAAATCCAAACTCGGTATTACCAGCTACTGCACCACCACTTAGTTTAATAAGAACTCTTTTGTACCTTATCAACTTTTACACCATAGGCTCAAACTGGAGAACAACGCGGGGAGCGAATTCCGTTTGGGCAGGCACCTTTCGTGGGATGTGACGAGGATGCTCCACTCAAAAAGCAATTGCCCTGGGTACTTTTTCAGCATATATACAAACCCAAGCCCCACAAAGAATTCCACAAAAGGACTTGCCCGCGTTTGTGGTATGGTTCCCCGCGTTTGATCTTCAACTCTCCTGCCCGTTCGTATTATGAGATCAACCAGTTCTTTCTGGTTGATCCTTTTTCATTTGCATAGAGGATTAAAGTAGCCTGGTCGAACGTACCTGCCCGTGGGACTTGATCCCGAGAGCTATAATGTTCACCCCTACTTGTCATGACCATGATTGAGGCTGGTTGGGACGTAAGATCCCGTATAACAAGCGATGCTATGGAGCGACAAGAGATCAACCTTAGGGGATGCCGGTGAATCTACACTTACAAGGGGAGATGAAATGAATCCAATTATCGGTCTAGATATTTCTAAGAAGAAATCCATGGACAAGCCTTTCTAGAGCGCGGAAAGCCATTCCAAGGGATATTCCACTTCGAGCACACTCGAGATGGTTTAGCAAATTTCCTTCAAGCTTTAACAGAAGTTGAATTTGCATCTCAACAACGTCCTTTGCTTATTCTAGAAGCAACCGGTCATTATCAAAGTCCCGTAGTTCAGTTCCTAGAGGAACATCATTATATTTATATTGTTATTAATCCGCTCATCTCAAATCGGCTTAGGAAGTCTTAACTTAGCGATTTGATTTGTGCCTCGCATTTAAAACGTTCTGACTTTTGATGAGAATTAAACCCTAATTGATTGAGAAATACAGTAGCTCCTCTCTCCTAAAGATCAGGGAAACAATAGACCCAGATTTATGCAGTACCAAAAATCCTTTTAACAATTCTTTTGTTATTTATATTTCCTCATTCTGTAATATTTTTTTTGCAATGTTGAAATTTTAGCCCCTCTTCAGATGAAGCGATCAATATTCCAAGCCTTCTTAAGCGTGTTTCTTCTTTCTTGGCGCTCATTACCCACCAGATAGAATCTCTTTTATAGGATGGTGATAAATTAGTGAAGAATAGCCAGGCTGTTTGATTTGCCTTGATTTGTTCTTCATATTCTTTGGCAAGTTCCACGTTTCTTTGTTCAGAGGAATAGCCTTGTGCATCGGTTCTGTTGTTAAAGACGTGGATTCCTTCTGGTCTCATCTTTCCAAGCTGTATTAGTGCTTTTACCTTCTTTACGTTCACAGCACTCCATACACTATTTACTTTGCGCGGAGTAAAGCGAATCTTATAGCTTTGTTTATCAATGGTTTTTCGTATACCGTCAATCCACCCAAAACAAAGAGCGGCATCTACTGATGCAGACCAAGTAAGGCTTGCACGCCCTGTACTTATCCCAAAATAGCCCACCCAAATTTCACTAGCTTCAGCATGATGTTCTTCTAACCAATCATTAAACTCTTCTTGGTTGTTGAAAAACACTACATCTCCCATTGTTCCAGCCATTTTAAAATCGCTTGGTTTGTTTCTTCCGGCTTTTCTTCCTGGATCCAATGACCGCAATCCAGATTGACCACTTCCACATTGGGCACGAACTTTGTCAGGTTTTCAGACTTCGCAACCACATCCCGGTCGCCGTAGATCATGAGGGTCGGCTGCTGGATGATTGGGTTCACTTTCGCCAATAAGCGCCAGTTGCGGTCAAGGTTCCTGTACCAATTTATGCTGCCCGTGAACCCTGATGTTTCAAAAGCGGAGACGTAAACGGCCAGCTCGCTTTCGCTCAATATGGGCTCACCGAGCGGTGTTTCTGCTCTGGCGAGATTGATCAACGCCATACCTGGCTCAGGTGCTCTGAGAGGCTCGTTCTTCCGGTACAGGTTGCGAAGGAACCTGTATGTATTGTCTTCGAATACGGCGTCCGCGACGCCTGGCTGTCGATTGAAGTGGACGAAATAGAAATCTCCGCCAAGTATTTCTTCCATGAACTCGATCCAGGGTTTTTCTCCGCGCTCTTGATAAGGCAAGCTCAGATTTATCACTTTATTGACGCGGTTTGGATGCAACAAGGTCAGTCCCCAAACGACGAATGCACCCCAGTCATGACCGACAAAGGTAGCATCCTCGTATCCATAGTGATCGAGAAGCGCGATGAGATCACCCGACAAGTGTTCAATGTCATAGTCTGTTACTTCGGTTGGACGGGATGAGTTGCCGTAACCCCTCTGGTTGGGAACGATGACATGGTAGCCTGCTGCGGCAAGTGCGTCCATCTGATGGCGCCAAGAATAGGCATGCTCTGGCCAGCCGTGGCAGAGTACAATAGGTTTTCCAGCGTTTTCTCGGCCTGCTTCAAACACTTCGAGTTCCACACTGTTGACTGAAATAAGGCTGGGCTTGGGAAAATCGGTTGGATTAAACATTGAATTAAAACCTCCTTCTTGTGATACATGTAGTATAATGGATAAAAGGTGACACCTTAGTGTCACCTTTATAAAATCATGTAAAAAAAGAGGGCAATTATGAATAAAGTGGAGAGACTCATTTCGATTATCATGATATTGCTGAGGAAAGAGATTGTTTCTACAACGGAATTCTCACAACTATTCAATGTCTCCAAAAGAACGATCCTTCGCGATATGGAAACATTGAGCTTATCGAACATCCCAATCTACTCTGTCAATGGCGTCAAAGGCGGCTACGGCATAATGGACGAATACAAGGTCGATAAACGCCTTCTAAGCAGCACCGATTTACAGAATATATTGGCTGCGCTCGGCGGATTGGAACAACTCCTCCTTACTGAAGAAGTGGAAAGAACGATAAAAAAAATAGAGGCAATGGTTAGTCCATTGTCTCTGAATCGTTCCATTCAACTGTCGTTTTATGTTTGGGAAGGTCGGTCCGAGATTCTTGAAACCTTAAAGATATGTCAAGAATCCATTTCTAAAAAAAGGCTGGTTTCGTTTGATTATACAGATAAAGACGGGGCTGTAACGAATAGAATGGTCGAGCCCTATGAGCTGCATTTCAACGAATCAAGTTGGTACTTGAAAGGATTCTGTTTACATCGACAGGGATATCGAACATTCAAGTTATCGCGGATCGATCATATTACGATGGATGAACGTACGTTTCATCCTAGAGACGATTGGTCAGAGCAAGGTCGCGTTGCAAGTTATCTACCGCAATTCGTCACGATTAAGGCATGGATATCGCCTAGCATAAAAGATCAAATCATCGAAAGGTATGGTCGAAGAAGTATTGAAGACCATAATGGTGGATCTTTATTAGCAACTATTTATGTCCCACAAAATCATATGGGATTTCAATTGTTAGCAAGCTTCGGCACTCATCTAAAAATTGTAGAGCCCAAGTCCTATGTTGAAGACTTTCGAAATTATTTATATCAAATGATGGAGAACTATTCCTGATATATTTAGCATTAAAGCTTCAACCTTCAACTCAACTTTTCGCCCTACTTGTGGTACGGTTCACCCCGATTTATCTTCACCGCGCGATAAATCTGCTCCACCAGCACCAGCCGCATAAGCTGATGCGGCAGGGTCATGCGCCCGAAGCTCAAGCGCTGCTTCGCGCGGCGCAACACCTCATCGGAGAGCCCATGGCTTCCTCCGATGACAAACACGACATGGCTCGTCCCATACGTGCCGAGCTTGTCGATCTCCAATGCCAGCTCCTCAGAACTCCAGAGCTGGCCATCCAATGCGAGCGCAACAACATGCGCCTCGCTCTTCACATGCGCGAGGATACGTTCGCCCTCGCGCTCTTTTACCGCCCGAACCTCAGCTTCGCTCAGGGTATCGGGCGCCTTTTCGTCTGCGACCTCGATCATCTGAAACTTGATGTACGGGGCGAGCCGCTTGGTATATTCCTGAATGCCCAGCGTCAAATATTTTTCCTTCAATTTGCCTACGCCAATAATCTGAATAAACATAACAATCCATTCCTCCTAAATTGTCTTACGAGATATTCTATAAGTAAGATGCTTCATCGCACCGTTCGTTCCAACTGTATTGTACCTATACTACACATTTCTCCAAATTCTAACGAACCCCACACCTTAATCAGCCCCATTTCGGCTTCTTTAAAATCTAACGAATCTGAAACACGCTATTCCGCACCCACCGAGCTCTCCCCACCACTTTCGAGGCCATTTCAGCAATATAACGTGTCTACGATTCGTTAGATTTCAACCAGGCGGTATTTGCCCCGAATAAGATCCGTCAGGTTCTTTAGAGTTACTCCGCCCCGCCACACCCACGTCCCTACCCACATCGCCGTCACCCTACGTCACTTTCCCCATGCCCCAGCGGCTTCCATTTTTATACCTACAACTTGCAAATTTACTACAACCTAGTTCAATCCCAACTCGGGACTCGGCACCTACCTACCTTAAGCTTCTTCTACTCTCGCCTACTCCCACGTTAACCCCTACTACCCTTGCCAAGCTCCACACAGCCTACCAACTACACTAATACCCCCACAAACACAAAAAGAGCGCTCATCACGCTCTCTTTGGCTTCTTGCTGTGATGTTCATACCGGATGGAAAGTCAGCCCGAAGTGCCACATTAAGCACGCCTCCAGCCGTCTAAGTCCTACAGTACGCTAAACGACGAGAAATTCCGCATGCTGTTCGCACTCTGCGCATTTCGCAGGCGGGTCCCAATCGGCAAATTCCGTCTCCTTCAGATCAACGATATCTGGAGCGTCCTCATACTCATCGACAAACATGTCGATGGCAATGTCCACGTGTTCTTTGCATACAACGTACATCCGTTAAGCATCCTTTCTGTAACCAGCTATGTTCCCGATTCACAACCGCTTATCCCATTACAGGATAGCCACTTCTCAGTTCTATCACACCTGCCACCGAAAAGAAACCCCCTGCCCTAATTTATCGTACCCAACATCTCCCAAACCCCTCCGTACGCCGTAAAAGAACACAAAAAGCATTCTTCCTGATACCTCCACGGTACCGAAAAGAATGCTCCTGTAACAGCAACAATCACTCAACATAGCGAATGAATCCTGCTCCTGTGCCTGAATTACGAAAACAGAGTTACTTGTCCCCTGTTCCATTCCATGAATTGTCTCTATTCCACGCTCTTTAATTCAATCCCGACTGTGCCTTCGTCAACAGCTTCCCGCCTTGAAAAGCAATAACAGCATTGGCACCATTGCCAGCTGTGCCTTTATAGTTGTAAACCACCATATTCTCCGCTTCACTCAGCGCTTCACCTTCGCCGCCGAGGATCTCGATGACATCTCCCACCGACATGCCAACCTCAAGCTTCTCATACTGGGCAAACGTAATCAGCACCCCATCGCCTTTACCGGCCGATCCGTTGTTTCCCGATGTTACAGGCGTTTGACCACCAGCCTGACCTACCGCAATCACATTTGTACTTAGCTCATTTAACTTGGCCTCAAGCTCTGCGATCTTTTGTTCCTGCTCACTGTTCTTGGCCCCCTGTTCCACCAGTTTCTTCTCTAAGCCAGTAATCTTCTCTTGCAGAGCACTTGTATCTACAGATGCTCCTGTCGTAGCTACCTCAGATCCACAGGCAGACAGCATAAACAGGGACAGCGCCAAGCTCGTTCCCCCAAGCATCTTTTTCTTCAAATGTTTCATCAAAAATACCCCTTCCATTCGGAAATAAAATTAGATCGACAAACAGATGTTATTGCATCAGCGACCGTCTCCAACATATTGACAACAGTTTACCACAGCCCTAGTCTTATGTATCTGCTCCTTTGGCTCCGGGTCTAACTGATCATGAGAACATAAAAATGGTTAATCTACTCATTTACTGTCGAATGCATACGTTCATCCATAATAACTAAAAAAGAGTGGTCAGTAGATCTGATCACTCTTCTAGCATTGCCCTATTTCAATCCACGCAACAGTAAAGGTTTCGTTGAACTTCCCTTATTCCGGTTTATCCGTCAGCTTCACCGATACTTTCTCCGCTTTGCCATCCCGGTAGAAGGTCACTTCAATCGTATCCCCAATCTTCTTCTCATCGTACAGATATTTCCGCAGATCCAGCGTGGAGCTAATTTTTTGCCCGTCAAATTCCGTAATGACGTCATTCAGCTTCATACCTGCATCAGATGCCGGACCGGATGCTTCCAGCACAACCACACCGCTGTCCACATGAGATGGCAGCTTCAGATCCTTACGCTGCTCGTCATCCAGTGGTGCATAAGGGTTGCTCAGATCAACCGTGTACACGCCCAGGTATGGACGAGATACTTTGCCGTTCAGTAGCAGGGAATCTACCGTTTTCATCACTTCGTTCATCGGAATCGCGAAGCCGAGTCCTTCAACCCCCGTATCCGAGATCTTCATGGTATTAATTCCTACGACTTTGCCGTTTAGATCAACCAAAGCACCGCCGCTATTGCCTTCATTAATCGCCGCATCCGTCTGGATCACGTTTTGCTCCCAGTCGTACACGCCGTCCTGATTAATCGATACAGGCAGAATACGATCCGTGTAACTGACAATTCCGGATGTCAGCGTACCGCCAAGACCGAGCGGGTTCCCGATCGCCAGCACCGTTTGACCGCGCTGAAGTTTGCTGGAATCACCGATCTCCGCCACTGCACCCAGCCCTTTATCTTCTGCGGATAGTACCGCAATGTCACTTACCCGGTCTTTACCAACCAGCTTCGCTTTGTGTGTCTCCCCATCTACGGTCACAATCTCCAGATCACTCGCACCCTCCACGACGTGGTGGTTGGTCATGATGTAGGCCTTGCCATCTTCCTTCTTGAAAATGACCCCTGAGCCCAGCGCCGAATCTTCCATCGATAGACTGCTACCCGTTTTATGGTTCACAATGCTCACCACGGAAGGACGAACATGGGCTGCTGCCTGGATAATCCGGTCGTATGGATCAGCTGCCTGCGCTGTCTGTGCACCGCCTCCACCACCGTTGCCTGTAGCATTCGCCAGCGGTAACGATGTGGGCTGTGTGATGAAGCTAAACAGCATGACGGTCACGATGGAGCTGATCACCGAGCTAATCACAGCTACCTTCACTGTGGAACTGATTCCCGTACGCGATCTGCGCGGATTGCTCCAGCGGTCACGTCCACGTGCTCTGCCCCCAGGGCGGATGATCTGAAGTTTGCCTTTCTGTTCAGGTTCGGCGCGTCTTGATACTTTGGTTGAATAAAAATCGTCTCCAAACAATCCCATCGTGATCCTCTCCCCTTCGTTGTCACGCATCAAGACCCTGACTGCCGCCTAAGTTGTCGCATGGATCAACGATGGAGTTCTCACATACACCACTCCGCCAACAGACGAACCTTCCGATCGCAGTTACTCACAAATTTTTTTGCTCCCCTCTTCCAAGGTAAAAATTTGTTCCTAAAGGCGAACACTTTGTTTCTTCAGGTTTCTTCTGTCGTCTTCGTTACGTGAAGACTCCAACGGTTTCCCATGCTTTTTTGCAATTTTATAAAATGGTCTTGCATATCGCCGCATCCCGGCATCAAATCAAGATACAGCGTCTATGTACAACAGAACGGACACGCCATTCTGTCAGTGACTCTATCAATCATGCTCTCGCATTCTATGACATGCCATTTCACACGCAAAACAGCCAAAATCACAATGCTCCTCATATACTAAACACGTCAAATCACAAAAAGTTGCATATTTACGAAAATTAAAGCAAATTTCCGCTATAACGCGCTTAACAATAAAGGTCCATAGTATCTATCACCACAAAATCCGGTCCGCTAAGCGCCATTTTGGTTAAATTTGAAGAACTTTTTCACCCCTGCATCGTCACAGGTTCAGCATACACGTCTCATCACACAAATGTTAGCGGCAAAAAGAGGAATGTTTTCCATCAAGCCTGACTACAATAATAGTAAAAGACAATTCGAAGCTTCATAGAGGAGGATATATATGGATCGCACACGTACACTCACAGCCATGGATGAAGTTCATATGGCGGCCAAGCTGGCCGATCTCAAGGAAGAACACTATCGCAATACCCTTGCACTCAGTACCATCATTGAACTGCTTATTGATAAAGGCATCCTGACCCGCGAGGAAGTTGAGCGCAAAGCCGCCGAACTGGACAGCTTTATGGCTCACCCACCCTATCCCATGGCGTAGGACGGTCGTAATACGTATCACAGAGTTTGAACTCATGATCCCGGTAAAAACATCCACGGCTCTCCATCGCGTCGCGCACCGACATTTTCGCCAAGTCCATCATATTATGATCTCGGCTAAGATGTGCCAGATACGTGCGCTTGATGCGTCCGTTCATCAGTTCACTAAGCGCTGCTCCTGCTGCTTCGTTCGACAAATGCCCAATATCGCTCAAAATTCGGCGCTTGGTGTTCCACGGATAACGCCCCATACGCAGCAATTCGACATCATGATTCGCTTCCAGCACCAGTACGTCAGAATCAGAGATGGCATCGCGAACCTTGTCGCTCATGTACCCAAGATCTGTTGCAACAGACAGCTTCTCCGTACCATCATCGAACGTATACCCTACCGGCTCAGCTGCATCATGCGATATCCCGAAGGATTCCACGCGCAGTGACCCAAAATCATGCTTTTCACCCGTCTCAAATACCCTCCGGTTTTCCTCTGGAATCGCCCCAACCGACTTCTCCAGTGCCGCCCACGTATTCAGATTCGCGTAGATTGGTAAATTATATTTCCGAGACATCGCGCCTAGTCCTTTAATGTGATCGGAATGTTCATGTGTAACCAGAATCCCGTCCAATTCTGCCCCAGAAATCTCCCTTTCCTGAAACAGTGCATCCAATCGCTTCGCACTAAGACCCGCATCAATCATGAGAGAGGTACCCCCATGCTGTATGACTGTGGCATTACCTGTCGAACCGCTGGATAACACGGTAAAATATATCCCCATAACGCATTACTCCCCTGGTTTGTCTGTCTTGGGACTGAATACATCCCCACTGATGCCCTGCACGTACAACACTTCGCCACTTTCCAGCACGAACCGCCATGCCGGCATCGCTACCTGTATATCTGAATTGAACAACTGGCCGTAATAGCCCAGCTGAATATCTTTGACAATTGCATCATTTGGCAAAAAGTTCTCGATCAGCGTTCCCAGCGCCTTCGACGCCGGAAGCACCTGCTGATCGCTCTCCTCTGCGGTTGTAATCCGCACTGGAGTTTGACGGTAACCTGTTATTTTCTGGTCGCTGTAGAACAGCTCCAGACTCACATTGAAGAGCGGCCATTTGCCATCCACCAGTGGGTGAAGTACAAAAGCTCCATCCTCGGCCATCAGCTGATCCAGCCGGTATGTGCCGATCTGTGGAATCTCTCGCTGTAAAGCATCTTCCAGCTCACTCTGCGAGAAGATCAATTTGCTATCTACAGGCTGTTCCAGCTCCATATCCACACCAGCCTTGTCCTCTTCAATGAACTCATAGGACAACTTCGGCAGCTTCGGCGTTTCATTCGGAATCGGAGCCAGCACCTGGATGCCCTTCTCTTCCATCGCCTGCTGTGTATTATCTGCCAGTGAGGTGAAGTCCAGATTGGCTCCGGCCGTCTCTCGTGCATCCATCCAGATCTGGTAACCCAGCACCAGATTGAGCAGCAGAAAGGCATAGATCAACACATTTTTCGCCCGTCCCCAATCCATAACATTCACCCCCTAAACTAGCTGCTTGCAATACTTTCTCAAGTTGCCTACACCTTCCACCGGAACTGGCCGTTTATAGCCTTTGAACTTAAAGCTATACGATAACGGAGAGGGCAGAAATAACCTGAAGAAGCGGAGCGTTCGCCTTTACCACCAGATTTCTCCCGTGTTAAAAGGGAATTCAAGAAATCTGGGGGTAACAGCGATCGAAAGGTTATTCTGCACGCGTAGTGATAAAGTACAGCTACTCTTTGGTTTAAAGACTATAACCTATCAAGATACGGTAGTCTCTTCACCGTTTCCAAAACGGATCACCCATACCGGGATCAGCTTTAATCCGTCCTCAATCGAAGAAGGACGATAAGCCGGGTATACGTCCACAACCTGACGATTCTCACCTGCTACCTTTTTAATAAGAGCCTTCAGCTTGTCTCCGCCAGGCAACTTGACCGATTTCTTCGTCTCTGCACCTTCGTTCAGGTATTCCAGCGATCGTTCATAGCTGGATACCGTCTCCTGCTGCATCTCCATGCTGATCGTTCCAAAGCGGAACTGCATGGAATCCATAATCGGATAACTGCCGTAATACTGCTGGAATTCAAGCCGTGTCTTGTTTTCCACGGTCCCCAGCATCATCCGCGAACGGCCTTTCCAGCCCCCGTGCTGATTCACAAAATCAACCGCAGACAACGCATCCTTCGCAGGATCAATCTGTCCTGCTGGCGGTGCTGCCGGATCAGTATAACTGATCCAGCGCTGTTCCTGTTTTACCTGCAGACTACGTTTACTGTCCGTGTAGATCTCCGATCCATCTTTTTCCCGGATATTCCGGGTCATACTTGGATCGAAGAACAGACTGCGCTGCATCTGCTCAACCGTGAACTGACCTGTTGGTACATCCGCCTCAATCGTCTCCAACGCTTCCGCAGGGATATAATACCCGCCATCCATCAAGGTATATGGCGTCCAGTTCGTACCGAAGTCAACATGCTGCTGTATGTCTTGTACTGTCAGATCCGCCTGCGTTGCTTCGTATACCACGTCTCCCTTGGCGCTGAAGAACAGCGCATGGGCCTTCGTTTCATTTTTGGACGTATAGATCGAGATTCGGTTAATGGTCTCCCCTTGGAATAAGGAATCCGTCCCGAGCCTCATCACTCGCTGTAACAATGCTACTGGAATACCTTCTTTGAACGATAGTTCAAACCCAGGGTTCTCCTTGCGAATCTGATCCCAGTTCACCGATTGCACACTGCGGCGCTGAAAATCATCGAACGCTCGCCCCTGTAGCCGTGAATAGATCAACTGATAGAACGTATTGCCAGGGTAAAACACCGTATGTTTATCCTGACCCAGATGAATAATCATCTGATCGGGGAAGATCAATTCTTCAATATTGCGTTCCTGACCCATATTTTCCGTCTTCACATAGTTCGTCTCTGACGTCACGATGGAATCACCGCCTCCGGGCAAACGGTAGATCAGAAAATAACTCTGAACCAGACTGGCTACAACAAGGGCAGCAAGCACCAAGGATTTAATCCGTTCCTTCACGGTGCTCACCCCCTTTCTCACGCATCGGCAAAGTGAACGTTACTGTCGTTCCCACGTCTACCTCAGACTCCAGAGAGATACTGCCATCATGTGCCTTCACAATTTCCCGGGCAATGGACAGTCCTAGCCCTGTGCCTCCCATACTGCGGGAACGAGCCTTGTCCACCCGATAAAACCGCTCAAAAATGCGATCCAAATCGCGCTGTGGGATACCCATTCCGGTATCCGATACCGAGATGGCAAGTGTGTGTTCATCACTGCGTCTAGCCGCAATCGTAATAGTGCCGCCTTCCAATGTATATTTCAGCGCGTTGGACACGACATTATCGAGCACCTGATCAATCTGGTCACGATCCAGTGGAACAGCCGGAATATCATTCTCCACAGATAGTACAGGCTGAATATCCTTCTGATGCATCTGGAATGAGAAGCGATCCGTCACTTCCTCCAACATTTCCAGAATGTCAGTTGGTTGTTTCCGCAGCAAAGCCTCTTTGGAATCCAGCCGCGATAAATGTAGCAGATCCGTAACCAGTCGTATCATTCGCTCAGTCTCGTTCTGTATAACACCAACGAAACGACCGGCAAGCTGCGGATCTTCCAGTGCACCGTCATCCAGTGCTTCCGCGTAACTCTTGATCGTAGTCAGTGGGGTACGCAGTTCATGGGATACATTGGCCACGAATTCACGCCGGGATGCCTCAAGCTCTTCCTGCTCGGTAACATCCTGAAGTACGGCAATCGTTCCCGTGATCCCCCGTTCACGCCGATGAACTGGTGTGAACGTCATCCGAATAACCACGGGCTCTTCTTGTCCAGCGGGTGCAATCTGCAGCAAAGTTGAACCTGTGAAACCACTCGCGAGGGCTTCCGCATCCTCCGGATCAATGCCGAGTAATATGGCGAAGTGTCTTCCTTCAATATCCGCAGGATGCATACCCAGAATGCTGCTGGCACGACGGTTTACGAGAATGACTTTACCGTACTCATCCGTAGCCACCACACCATCACTCATATTGGTCAGAATGGAAGTCAACTTCTCCTTCTCCTCTTCATTCAGTGAAAGTGCATCCCTAAGTCGGCTGGTCATATAGTTAAAAGCCCGACTGAGTTGACCGATCTCATCCGTGCCAAATACAGGTGTCTGCTGATCAAAGTTACCTTCTGCGACCGCTGTCGCTCTCCGAGTCACTTCTTTAATCGGCTGCGTGATCGTATGAGATAGGATCACGCCAAGCACCGCCGTTAACACCAAGGCAATCAGAATGCCGGAGATGAATATTTTGTTGATTCCCTCCATCGTGGAATACAGCTCGTTCATGGATGCCGCGATGTAGACCGCGCCAATGATCTTGCCGCCGGACAGCACCGGCTTGGCGACGACTTTTTTGCGAACATTATCCTCGTCCACGATATATTCCTCATTGTCCCGAATGCCTTGCAGTGCACGGCTGACAACGGTCTGGGTGTTTTTGCGCCCCACATAGTCTGAATGTGAACTTAGCGAGGTCGTCAGTACCTTTCCGCTGGCATCCAGCACCTGAATCTCGGCACCGTTAATGTTGAACAGGTTGTTCACCAGCACACGCAGATTTTCCGTTTTGTCCTCGCCAGCCTCTGCTTCTCCGCCCGCCATCGTTTCCCCCACGAGAACCGACAGCATTTCCGCACGCGCCTGCAGGTCTTCCGTAAAGTTGCTCGTCAGTGAGTTCTTCATCGCGCTCACAAAATAAACGCCGATTAATTGCATCGCAATCAGAATCAGCAGTACATAGATAATGATCAATTTCGCCTGAATCGTTCGGAAGAACGAGAATCGCGCGAATCGGCCCATTATATCCCCACGCTTTTGGCACTGCGCACGAGATAACCGAGCCCGCGGCGTGTCAGAATCGTTTCCGGTTTGCTTGGATTCTCCTCAATCTTCTCACGCAGACGACGAATCGTAACATCCACGGTGCGTACATCACCGAAATATTCGTATCCCCACACCGCTTGCAGCAGATGTTCTCGTGTCATAACCTTGCCAGAATGCTTCGCCATATAATAGAGAAGTTCGTACTCACGATGGGTCAGATCGAGCGGTTCCCCGCCTTTGTAAGCCGTGTACATGTCCATATCAAACGCCAGATCGAATAGCCGCATGACCTGCTTTTCCTCATCTTCCGGCGCTTCAGCCGTAATCGCGAGCTTTTGCCGTCTGCGCATCTGTGCCTTCACCCGTGCAAGCAACTCACGCGTACTGAACGGCTTGGTCACGTAATCATCCGCACCCAATTCCAACCCGAGTACCTTGTCGATCTCGCCATCCTTGGCGGTAAGCATAATAATCGGCATCTCCAGATGAGCGCGCACCTCACGACATACATCCATACCATCCTTGCCCGGGAGCATCAGATCCAGCAGCATCAGATCAGGTTTCTCGGATAACGCCAGTTCAACCGCACGAATGCCATCAAATGCACAGATGACCTCGTACCCCTCTTTTTCCAAATTAAACTTCAGAATGTCTGCGATGGGCTGTTCATCGTCCACCACCAAAATCTTCCCCTGCATCGGCTAAGTTCACCCCTATATCCTGCTTAATCCGCGTTAGCGTTTATATCTCTCTTCTATGTTTAGCTTGTACCAAGCCTGCTTGATTTGTTTCTCTAGTTTGTTGTATATACTCTCTAGTTTAACATACCTGAAGCACCGTCACATCCCGATCAAGGGCTTGGAAGGTCTTTCATCTGAAAATTTTTTACAGCAGCAAAAAACAAGGCCAGCATTATAGCCAACCTTGCCTCCTTAAGCTCTATATTAGTTCAGATACGTTAACGGATTTTCTACTGTTCCATTCTTAATAATCTCAAAATGCAGATGTGTTCCGGTAGAACGACCCGTGTTGCCCATAACGCCGATACTCTCGCCTTTTTCAACCACTTGTCCAACCTTAACGCCAATGCTGTTCAGATGTCCATACAATGTTTCGTATCCGTTACGGTGGTTAATAATGATGACATTACCATAACCACTTTTCTGTCCTGCAAAAGTAATTACACCCTCATCAGACGCTTTCACATCGCGGTTACCTACCAGATCGACACCTTTGTGTTGGCGACCCCAACGTTGGCCAAAGCTGCTGCTCATCGTTGCATTGGATACCGGCCAAGCAAATTCACCTGTGCCCTCACCAACAACTTTTGTTCCGCTAAGGACCACTTCAGTTACAGCTGCTTTAATCACTTCCTGACCAAGCCACTCTTCCTGAACAACTTCACCATTTTCTTTGGTTATACGGTACTGCATGCTTTTCAATCCACTTTGTCCTGGGCGCACAACTTTTGTGATACCCGCTTTCAACTCAGCACTTTTGCGTACTTCCACTTGCGGTTTAATCTCAATCTGTTCAACAACCTGCTCAACTGATTTAACGGTTACCGCTGGTTTCGGAACGGTCAAGGTCAGTTCGTCACCGATTTGAAGCGATGTTTCCTTGATGCCCGGGTTATGCTGGCGAATCTCGCTTTGTGTAATTTCATACTTGGCAGCAATCGAAGAGATTGTATCTCCTTCATGAACCACATAAGTTACAGGCGCGTCTTTACCAACGGTTAATGCTTTAACCGCCTCGGACACATCCCATATTTTGTTTGGATCAGCCTTCACCACATCCGTCGCTACATCTTCCTTGATGACTACCGACTTCAGGGTTGTACTTGGTCCCTCGTTTTTCTTCGAGGAATTAGCCGATACCGACTTCGTCTTAAGCGAACTTCGCACAGCCGATGCCGATATGTATTTGCTCTGTACTTGTTCCAGGATTGCATCTGCTGTTGCCTGATCTTTCACAATACCAATGACTTCACCGTCTACCTTGAGCTCCACACCTTTGGCGTAGGCTGTCAGCATGTCACCCAGTTTGTCCAGCGTCTCGTCACTGTTCACTTCGGGTTTGTACGCTCTTGCCGTTTCGGTTGTGATGCCATCCGTGTTCAGCACCATTTCTGCATCCGGATATTTATTTTGATATTCCTCAGTTTTGTTTGTAAATAGTTGTTGTAATTGTGCTTCATCTGCAATGGTACCAATCTCGCTACCTTTAACCATTACTTTATAATACGGCACGGTGTTTGCAGTAACATATTGTTTGCCTGCGAACCCGAGCAATGCTGCGATGAATACACCACATGCTGCTGTAATGATCCATTTGCGCGAGGCCAGAACGCGCTTCTTATTCACACTGAAAGTGGACATGCTCATGTTGTTTTTGTCTTCGGCCGTCCGGTGTTCCCCGGATTGTTCGTGTACCCGGTCTTTGCCCGGTTGGCGTATGCCTCTGAAACCTTTCATGATTCTCTCCTTTTCAGCACTTCTCAGTTCGCATTTCTGTCAAGACATCACCCATCGTGTCTGTCCCATGCTCGTTGATAATTGTATTGGGTGTCCGCAAAATCAGGACTTTAACTGCGCTCGTAAAAGTGTCAAAATTTTAACCTTTTATCACACCCGTATACTTTAACACAGGTTTTACACTCATTTCAACTCTACACGTCACACCGCAAAGCCACGCCCCGCTTGGTTTCCCTGTATTATCCATAAGATCGTACGGCTGATCCATCACCCATTATGCCTCAACATCCGCTGTACTATGTACTTTTACTCACAATTTAAGACTAGGTTCTAAGACCCAGTGAAATATGCTTTATTTTTCATAAAAATACAAATAAAATCCCTCACCAGATCAACTCTGATAAGGGATTACGTAAACAACTTGATTGTGGTTTATCTTAGACTGGATTTCATCTCATGCCACAATAGAAATTAACTTTTATGTCCTATTCTTTGACTGCAAGAATTACAAATCGCTTCTGCTGTACTTCCCAGAATCCATTTTGCTCCATCTCCGTATAAATATCCATTAATGGCTGACGGAACCGTTCCACTTTGAAATCAGGTACTTGCCACGGGATGGTCTTTAGATAATATACCAGTGCGCCTATATCATAGAAACGTTGCGCAGGGGTTGCTTCACGTTGCTCCAGAATCCGGAATCCACACTGCTCCAGCTGAAGAACAGCACGATCCAGTTCCCATCCAGCGTAATCCGCTGGCATAGGAATGCCGAGCCGATCATTGATCTCCCTGCAATCTGACCAACCAACCTGTTGAGTCAGAAACAGTCCTCCTGCGGATAGAATCCTCCTAACTTCCTGCTCATCATACGACTCATGCCGATTAAGAATCAGATCAAATTCTCCGTCTGTGAAAGGAAGTTGCGAATCATCAGTCACCGGAAGTACCTTCACACCTAACGGCTGTAAACGTTCCTCTGCAATCGGTATATTCGGGAGATAACCTTCGGTCGCACATGTGTATGGAGGAAGTGGAAGGAGTCTGGAAAGCATTTCTCCTCCACCAGTCCCCATGTCGAGCATTCGTTCTGTCTGATTCAACAATCGGCGCGCCATCGTTCCAAAGGACCAAGGCAACATTCCACTCTGAAGTCGCTCACTCCCTGTTACATAGCTAAAATCCCAACCAATAAACGGCTGATTCGCCTCTTGCAACCCTTGCTCGAATCGATCACTCGTCGCCTCGGTGGACTTTTTTACTGACAGTTCTGAATTAGTATGATAAAAGTTCATGTTTAATAAAACCTCCAATTCGTGTATTCATAAACACAAGTCCATCGGTTCTCTTGAATGCACATATGAACGGAGGTCCACGAATTGGACTGGAGGTTTCTGCAATATTGCCTGAACGTTTTTATATGTTGTGTTCTTTACCTTTATATTTCATACACTGTTCCCTCCTACAGGCATTTTCCAGTATTTATTTAAATCGATTATATTCAATCATCCTCGACAAGTCCATTACATTATGAATCAGGCGATACGTCTATAAGTACGCCTGTCTTCCCTGCCTATCATCCTATTCCGTTTGCAGTACTTCCATCAGGTTGTCGTACTCTTCACTGGTCAGGTACTTCGAGATCACCTGTTCAATCTCACGTAATTCCTGTTCCGTTAGGCCACCTTCCATGGCACCTGAGATCTGCTGCATTTCTTTCTGTGGCAGCTTGTTCATGAGCAGGCTGAAGATTTTTTCCTTCTCCTCTGCTGGCAGCTTGTCCTTCGCTCCTGTAATGTCATCCGGTGATACAACAATGGCATCATTGCCTGAAGAAGCACCGCCGCTGGCCGCTCCGGTTCCATTGCCTGAAGCTGAACCACTACCCTGATCTGTTCCTGAGTCATTACCCATGCCCGTATCCGTCCCATTGCCTGCACTTGTGCCTGAGTTTGATCCTGCGGTCGTATCTGTACCTGAACCTTCCCCTGTGCCCTCGTTTGAGCCGCTCCCTTGGGACGCATTATTGCCCGCATCTACACCAGATTGACCGCTCTCTGTCCCATTCCCCATAACTGAAACAGCATCTTCCGGAACCTGCTCTTCGTCCGCTCCTGTCGGCTGATCTGTCGTCCCATTTCCTGATTTGTTCCCCTCGTTGGTTTTACCGCCCAAGGCACCTTGGAACATGGCGGTTAACCCCATGGGTTGACCTTCCCACTGAATATTGAAACTCGCGAGTAGCGACTTCGCATATGACTGTACAATTAATCCGGTCGTGAGCAGTGTCAGTGAACTGACCAGCAATACGGTTAGCACGATTTTGACAAACCACACAAGCAACTTCATTCCGTTCTCTCCCTCCAATTATCCCACCCGTCTAACATGCACATGTCCGGGTCTGTGACTCTACTGTTAACCAGTATTGACGGAAATCTCGGGATTATATCCGAAAAACATACAAAAAACCTCCAGTCATCGCTATAAAAGCAACAACTGGAGGCTCTACTGCCCGAATCGGCAAAGTATTCTATTTTATAATTCAAGAAACAATCTCTCTATTTCTTCGATTACTCGTAGATTGGAAGAACTTGATTTGTTTGCTCACGGTTACGACCAACGGAGAAGATGGCAATTGGAATGCCTGTCAGTTCGGAAACACGTTTTACATAATTCTGTGTGTTCACTGGCAGGTCTTCGAGTTTCTTCGCTCCAGTGATATCTTCGCTCCAGCCTGGCATCTCTTCGTATACCGCTTCACATTCTGCCAGCATTTTAAGGCTTGCCGGATAGTGTGTGATGACCTCGCCGCGGAATTTGTATCCTGTGCAGATTTTTACGGTCTCAAGACCTGTCATTACGTCCAGAGAGTTCAGGGACAGACCTGTGATTCCACTGACACGACGCGCGTGGCGAACAACAACACTATCAAACCAACCTACACGACGTGGACGTCCAGTTACCGTACCGTACTCATGTCCAGTCTCACGGATTTGGTCACCGATTGCATCATGCAATTCCGTAGGGAATGGGCCATCTCCTACACGGGTTGTGTAAGCTTTCGCTACCCCAATGACTTGCTGAATACGAGCCGGGCCTACGCCAGAACCGATACATACGCCACCTGCGGACGGATTGGATGATGTAACAAATGGATAAGTTCCTTGATCAAGGTCCAACATAACGCCTTGTGCGCCTTCAAACAATACTTTTTTGTCCTCATCAATATATTCGTTCAGAACAACGGATGTATCACGTACGTAAGGACGAAGAATTTCGGCATATCCGAGGTAATCTTGCAGAATCTCCTCAACATCAACAGGCTGGCCGCCGTAGACTTGCTCGATGACACGGTTCTTTTCTTTGACCAGATGACGCAGTTTCAGTTCGAAATCTTCAGCATCCATCAGGTCAACCATCCGAATACCAATACGAGCTGATTTATCCATGTAACATGGGCCAATTCCTTTGCCAGTCGTACCAATTTTGTTCGGACCTTTGCTCTCTTCTTCCAGTGCATCCAATACCATGTGATATGGCAGGATGATATGTGCACGCTCACTGATGGACAGGTTCTTCGTTGTGAAATCATTGTCATGAATATAGTTAATTTCTTCGATGAGTGCCTTCGGGTTGATAACCATTCCGTTACCAATAACACACGCTTTATCCGTGTAGAAAATCCCTGATGGAATCATCGTCAGTTTATATTTTTTGTTATCAATCAGAATTGTATGACCCGCATTGTTACCACCTTGGTAACGAGCCACCACATCAGCGCTCTCCGCCAAATAATCCGTGATTTTACCTTTTCCTTCGTCTCCCCATTGCGTTCCCACTACAACTACCGTTGACATAGTTAACATTCCTCCGTGGGTGCCTTGCGCACCTTTGTATTGGTCTGTCCGTCCTCTATCCCGGCAGGCATGTTACGCAATAAACCGACTGAGAAGCGTGCTAACGGACAGTAAAAATGTCCTTCCGTTACATTCAAGGGAAGGTTTGCGCTGCTTTAACGCAGCAGTATTAGTGTACCAGTACCCTTTTTCAAAGTCAAATCAAATGGCGAACAATTAGATATAGTACAACCGTAATGTTCGGAATTTACCCATTATTTCAACACAAAAAACCGGAGACTTCAGTCCAAGCTTGCTTGACTGCTATCACCGGTTCAAGGATACCCATTTCAATGTCAATCTATATCTGGTATTTATAACACATGTTTGAGTTCAGTTGCTCTAATGGTTGATCTTCGGGACAGACGATTTTGGCTTCTTGATCGAAGCCGTCAGCACCTGCCCATTACATCGCGAAGGCATCATTGTGTGCCCTCTCGTAATTGACGAATTTATTAAAGTTTTTCAGGAAGACCAGTTCTACCGTACCTACCGGACCGTTACGCTGTTTAGCGATAATGATCTCAATAATATTTTTCTTCTCGGTCTCCTGGTTATAGTAGTCATCCCGGTACAGGAACGCTACGATGTCGGCATCTTGCTCGATCGAACCCGATTCCCGCAAGTCACTCATCATCGGACGTTTGTCCTGACGTTGCTCTACACCCCGGCTCAGCTGGGACAAGGCAATAACCGGAACTTCCAGTTCCCGGCCAATCTGTTTCAGTGTACGTGAGATCTCGGATACCTCTTGTTGACGGTTCTCCCCTGCTTTACCACGTCCACTAATCAGTTGAAGATAGTCGATCAGGATCATGCCAAGGCCTTTCTCTTTCTTCAGACGACGGCATTTGGCACGAATATCCGCTACGGTAATCCCTGGCGTATCATCTATGAAGATGTTGGCTTCTGACAAAGCTGCAATACCCATCGTCAGCTTCTGCCAATCTTCATCGCCCTTGAAGTCACCCATACGCATCACGCTGGCATCCAGATTGGCTTCCGCACAGATCATACGTTGCACCAGCTGGGCGGCTGACATCTCCAGACTGAAGATGGCTACCGTCTCCTGTGCCCGAATGGCCACGTTCTGAGCGATATTCAGGGCAAAGGCCGTCTTACCTACGGAAGGACGGGCCGCTACAATGATTAAGTCACTGCGCTGGAATCCGGCAGTCATTTTGTCCAAATCGATGAACCCGGACGGAATACCTGTCGTTGTACCCTTATTCTGATGAAGTGTTTCCACACGATCGAATACTTCCATCAGTACGTCCTGAATGGCTATAAAACCACTACTGGAGCGACGGTTGGAGATCTCCAGAATGCGACGTTCAGCTTCTCCAAGCATCGCTGCAACATCTTCGCCACCTGTATATCCTTCGCTCACGATCTGTGTTGCCGTACGAATCAGGCGACGCAGCATCGATTTCTCTTCGATAATCTGAGCATAATAGTCTACGTTTGCGGCTGTAGGTACACCATGGGCTAGCTTAGCCAGATAACTAACGCCCCCGATGTCCTCCAACTCACCTTTATCCTTCAGAAGCGAAGTCAGTGTCACGAGGTCAATCGGTTGATTTCCCTCACCAAGCTGGATCATCGCTTCAAAGATTAATTGATGGGGTTTATCATAGAAATCCTCGGTTTGCACCCGTTCCATCGCTGTAATCAGGGCCTCGCCCTGCAACAGGATTGCACCCAGCACGGCCTGTTCGGCTTCCAGGTTCTGCGGGGGAATCCGGTCGAATAACATTTCTCCGCCCATCTTACTCTTCCGTTACCTGTACCTTCAAGGTTGCCTTCACTTCAGGGTGAACCTTGACAGTTACTTGTGTTACGCCGAGTGTACGAATAGGCTCGTCCAGCTCAATTTTACGTTTGTCTACTTTCAGACCTTTTTTAGACAAAGCTTCTGCGATCTGTTTGCTGGTAATGGCGCCGAACAGACGACCGCCTTCGCCGGACTTCGCTTTCAGTTCAGTCACTTCTGCTTCCAGCTTTTTCGCAAGTGCTTCCGCTTCCGCTTTCTCTTCCTGTTTGAGTCTTTCTTCAGCCGCCTTCTGGTTGTCCAGTGTCTTCATGTTGCCGTCTGTTGCCAGACGTGCGATTCCCCGTGGCAATAGGAAGTTCTGTGCGTAACCCTCAGATACTTCTTTCACTTGCCCTTTCTTGCCTTGACCCTTCATATCTTTTATAAAAATGACTTTCATTCGAACAGCCCCTCTTCCTTTTCGATTTCAGCCAGTACGTTCGTCAGCCGTTTTTCTGCCTCTCCAAGCGTTCCTTCAAGCTGCACGGCAGCATTTGTCAAATGCCCGCCACCGCCCAGTCGTTCCATGACAACCTGAACATTCATGCGCCCCAGCGATCTCGCGCTGATGCCAATCAGTCCATCCGGACGCTCACTAATTACAAATGAAGCGACCACGTCAGTCATGTTCAGCAATGTGTCCGCCACCTGGGCGATCATCATCTGTGAAATCTTGCTGCCAGGGTCTGTGACCGCCAGCGCAATGTTTCCATATACCATTTTAGCATGCTTTATGATTTCTGCCTTAGCAATATATTCTGACAGATCCTCTTTCATCAACCGCTGGATCATAATGGTGTCTGCACCGCTACGGCGCAAGAAGCCTGCCGCTTCAAACGTTCTGGACCCCGTGTGCAGTGCAAAATGCTTCGTATCTACCGTAATCCCGGCAAGTAGAGCCGTAGCTTCCAGAGGAGTGAATTGTACCTTGTCATGAATGTATTGCAAGAGTTCGGTTACCAGTTCGGCAGCAGAAGACGCATAAGGTTCCAGATAGATCAACACTGCGTCATTGATGAACTCTTCACCCCTGCGATGGTGATCCACAACTACGACACGGGTAGCAGACTGTACCAGTTTCGGTTCCATGGTCATGGAGGCCTTATGCGTATCCACCACCACCAGCAACGTGTGCTCGGTCATCATCTGGGTTGCCTGTTCCGGTGATACAAATGCCTTGGACAACTTCTCGTCCTTGTTTACTTGCTCCATCATGCGTTCAATCGATGGATTAATTCCATCCAGAACAATCCGTGCTTCCACATTGTACAGACTGGCCGCTTTCCACACTCCGATGGATGCGCCGATCGCGTCCATATCCGGAATTTTGTGCCCCATGATGAGCACCCGATCGCTCTCCTGCATCAGATCACGCAGCGCGTGCGCAATAACGCGGGCTCTTACCCGTGTCCGTTTCTCCACTGCGTTAGACTTACCGCCGTAGAAGGACAGGCGTTGTCCGGACTTCACAGCAGCCTGATCACCACCACGTCCAAGTGCCATGTCCAGACTGGACTGTGCCAGTTCTCCCATCTCGCTGATGCTATCCGATCCAAACGCCAGTCCGACACTGAGTGTCATTGGCACTTTGAGGTCAGCAGTCATCTCCCGAACCTCATCCAAAATGACAAATCGGCTCTGCTCCAGTTCCTGCAAAGACTTATGATTCAGCATCAACAGATAACGATCAGAAGACAAACGGCGCAGGTACACTTCATACCGCTTGGCCCATGACGTAATTTCGCTAGTCACACGGGCAATCAGCGCTGTACGTTGCTGATCGTCCATACCTTGGGCAGCCTCGTCCAGATTATCCAGAACAAGAATCCCCAAGGCAAGGCGTTCATTTTCATATTTATCACGAAGAATGGCTAACTCCGTAATCTCGTATACATATACATACCGCTCCTGCGGGTTATGAATAACTCCATAATGCCGATCATCCAACTGGAATTCGTCATGGAACTCCTTGGATGAATGTTCCTTCGTCCCATCCTTCTTCTCTTTAGGCTGAGGAAGTTTGGGAAACAAATTAAGTAGCGGATTACCCACCATTGTCTTCTCCTGGAACATCTCCGCGACAAAGCGGTTATGCCACTCTACCGTACGATCTTCGCTGTACAGCACAATTCCGAATGGAAGCATGCTGACCGCTTCCCCCTCCATCCGTTTGATCCGAATAGATAGGCCATTAATGTAGTCGTTAAGCTCACGGCGGAACGCGAGCTCCGCCTTAATCATGACGATTCCCAGCGCCGAAGCCAGTATCAGACTAATCAAACCAAGCGTCCAGTTATAAATGGTAACGAACATAACGAGCAACAGCAGCAGTATGAACGCCCATACGGTATAGTAGCCGTGCCAGCGTTTCTTCAGAAATTTAGGCATGACTCATCACCCTATCGTTTTGATTTCGATATTGCCTCACGAAGCGGGAACGCCAGATCGATAATTCCGATAATCCGAAGCGGACCAATGAAGAAGACCGCAGCCGCCAGGAAATATGGTATAACCGGATTCCATTTCTTTGTATGTGAGAGAAAGAAGAAGAAACCGATCGCTTGAATCATGAAGCCCAGATTAATTAACGGGGACAGGTTCATGGCAATCATGGTCCAGTATGTTCCATCACTTTGTCTGGAGATCACTTCGATCAACAATGCGAGGAAATAATACCAGATCAACGCACGCGGCATACGCCATTCTCTCGCTGGTGGAAGTTTCGATACCACCACACCCATCACGTTCAGAATCGGACGAGCAATGGCGTGCGTAATAAAGGCCATTACCATCGACGTGACAACGAGAGCAAACGGAATCATAAGCTGTGTTTGTTTGGCAACATCCTCGGTCATCTCAGGTGTCCATGCAAAACCGTTAATCATCTGATTCGATGTATTGGTTAACGGTTCAATGGTCAATTTGACCACATCTTCAATATAACTGGACAGGTCGAATTGGAAAATGACACTGCCGACCAAGAGCAACAACAAGTATTCTGCCAACATCATGCCACTTCCCGCCATCAGCGCGAACAGGGCTGATTTGCGTGTTTTATACGCGTGACCCATAACGATCGCAGGCAGGGTAAAGACGAGCAATAGTAACAGATAGATGGGGTGGAATACGACTAAAATAACGGCTACGGGCACGAGATGCCATATAAATGATTTTAAAGATAATGAAGCATACAAAATAACTCCCGGAATCATCATAAAAAATATGGCAAGTACCGATAAAGGAGTTAACAGCGAAAGTAGCAAGAGCAGATAGACTGCGCTCCAAACAGCTGATTTAAAGCTAAATTTCAACAAATTCACCTCTTACGCATATGATCTTCTAGCGCGGAAATATCTTGGTACCAGTCTTCAAGCTGGTGACCTTCCTGTTTATGCTTTTTCAACTTCTCAACTAGCAGTGCATCCAGATCCTTGAAAGGAATACCGAGCCTGCGGCCCAATATGTAACTACTCATAATCAAACTGGCAAGACTGTCCCCGATTCGAGTTGTACTGCCTTCCCATAACGCCTTGAATAATCGGGATACCTGATCAAGCACTTCGGTTTTCAGCCATTCAATCACTTTAGCGCGTTTGGCTACATCCAGTTCTTTAGGCATATTGGCGAAAGTCACTCTCCCCCGAAAAAGCTTTATTCTCGATTATAGCATAAAAAGAGGGCCCGCAAAATTACCCCAAAAAACGGAGAAGTTCTCCGAAACTGATGTCAGGTACTTATGCGGAGTCCTCCGTACATCCTATCGACCTATATATTTGTAAAAAACTTCGAATGCGCCCTTGGTTCAGGACTTCTTAAGTTTAACATGATACCGGACGGCTGTGATTATCCATCATGACACAATAATATTTAAATTCGGTACAGCCTTACTTAGCCTTGATCGATTCTTTGGCTACAATGCCCTCGCAGTACTCAATTATCTGACTCCGTCTGACAATACCAATGAACCGATCCATATCATCGACCACAGGAACAAAGTTCTGAACTTTAGCCAGATTAATCAGGTCCTCCATGTTGGCATTAATGGATACGGGTTTAATATCCAAGCGAAGTGGAACGTCCTTGAGCAAGAACTTTGAAGCGTTTTCAAATGAAATTTTTCCCTCGGCATTCTTCATATACCACAGTAAGTCGCCTTCGGTAACCGTACCAATATATTTGCCCTCTTTATTCAAAATGGGTACCGCCGTAAAACGATGATATTCCATCCGTTCCAACGTTTGCCGCAGCGTAGAATCCGACGTCACGCACGTAACCTCTTGTTTGGGTAGCAAAAAAAATGCGATGTTCATACCCTTGTGTATCCTCCTTGTGAATTTCTTCGTTCAACTTATCTCGCTCAACTTATATTATACGGATCAGAACGCAGGATGTTCCAAAAGGATAATAGTTCTCAATACAAAGAAAAAAAACAGCAGCCCGCGAATAAACGTACTGCTGATTGTGGTCTACAACACATCATTGGTATGGAATTGGTTATTCAATCTTTTGCCGGTCAGGGATCATTACTTCACCGGCTGGGGTCGATTGATCCATCCAGTTGTTAATCAGCTCTTTGGCATATTGGACATCTTTCTCGTCAGCCTGACCATAATAGATACCGTCTTTTTTCATTCCCTCACCCAGGATGGTGAAGCTTGAAATCTGCGGTTTCTCCTGAGTAAGCACTTGTTTGGCCAGATCAATAATGAAAGATGCTCGCATATCCGTCTGGAAACTGTCACCCATGATCTGAATCAATTCCGGAATTTTGGCGATTTGATTCAAATTCAGCATCTCATTCGCCATCGCGTTCAGGAAAATCTGCTGCCGCTTGGTACGATTAAAATCGCTATCCTCACGGTATCTTACATAATACAGTGCTTCCTGCCCGTCATAGATCGGCTTACCACCTTCAATCGTGAATTGCACATGATCCGGATTCTTGTTCACAATGTCCTCATCAATTGGCAGTTTTACACCACCAAGTGCATCAACCACTTTTTTGATTCCGTCGAAGTTGATCGTTGCATAATAACCCACATCAGCATCAAGAAATTTCTCCACGGTATTGATGGACATATTCTCCCCACCAAAAGCATAGGCATGCGCCAGCTTATCATAATCATCTTCGCCGTCCTTGTTGGCATCCCGTCCTACAATCTGCACATACGTATCACGTGGAATGGATACCAGAAGCACACGGGATTCCTTGGGACGTACTACAGCATAGATGACGGTATCGGAACGTCCACGCGTTTTCTCATAGGCGCGTTTGTCCGAACCGAGCAGTAATACGGAGAAAGGTTCCTTACGGTATACCGTTGGATCAGGCGTGTTGTTGCCTTCTTGCGGTACATAAGAACGGGATAACTGATCTTCTACCGAACCGGCGAGAAACAGATCAAATGCTGCTACAGCCAGCTGCTGACGGAACAAATAACCTCCGATTAACAAAACAACAAGTGAAACGAGCGTTATATATAGGCCTTTTCTTCTTTTCTTCTTATCTTTAGTTCTGCTTTTCATCCATTGATTCCTTCTTCACTATCAAAATGATACTGCCTGATATATAAGTTTCATCTAATATTTACACTAAAAACGGAGAGGTCAGAAAAAACCTGAAGAAGCGTAGCTAAAAGCTTTCTGAAAGAAAGCTGCATCGAAAGCATACGCTTCGCCTTTATCACCGGATTTTTACCTTTGGAATAAAGAAATCAAAAAATCTGGGGATAACAGCGATCCGAAGGTTATTCTGAACTCGCAGTGATGAAGTGTAACGATTCGTTCAACTTATATAATACCAATTAAACGTCTGGGATGTCTTGTGACTCGGTGTTCACTGAAGTTTTCTCTCTCTTGAATCAAGACACCGCTTACGCTCGTTCTATTGTAATCATTGCGAGAGCAAGAAAAGTTACAATCCGGTTAAATTGAAAAGAACAGCGACTCCTTTTTAGCTACAAAAGGTGCACTGTTCTCTTCATTTTCACATGCGATCCTATCCGTTCGTGGATATACTTTCCACGTGTTGGCTCTTCTCTTTTTGACGCAGACGTCCCGTTATAAGCGCAGCTACCAGCGTAAGCACACTGAATACCACCGCAGACCAGAAAAGGCCATTATAACCCTGCCCTGTCGTTTGATGCACTGCCTGGAGCAACACATCACGGATACCTGCATCAGGAATCTGGGACAGGCCCTCTGTCAGACTGGATACATCACTCCCTGCTGCTCCACCCGAGGCATATTGCTCCAGCATTTCAGGCGGCACCTGAATTCCTTTGTCAGCGAATCCTGCCTGAATGTTGGACCCCAGATTAATGAAAGAACGTGCCAGGAATCCAGCGAAAATCGTAGGTGCAATAGCCATCGCCATCTGGCGGAATAACGAACTGGTCGCTACCGCGATGCCTTTGTTGTTCTCCCCCGCCTGTTCCGTGACAAGTACGTTAACTGGCGCACCAAGCATCATGCCGAAACCGATACCTACGAGTGTACTCGCGATGACAAATTGCCAGATATGCTCCACCCATAGCGGGAACAACAGGAATCCAATGGCAGATAACAGCCCCGCAACCGATAACGTCCAGATCGGCCCTTTGCGGTCAACGAGGTATCCACCTCCACCTGCCCCGATGCCGGATGCCAGCGCGAGTGGAGTAAACCAGTACCCGGAAGCTGTATTGGATACGCCGAGATATTGCTCAACAAATCCGGGAATAAAGATCACTGAGGCCAGAATGGCTCCCGAGAAAAAGGCAATTAGCAACGTCCAGCGAAAGGACGCAATGCCCAGAAGCTGTGTCGATACAACAGGTTCACGTTCAGATCCTTCCAGCCTTTTTTCCATGAAGTAAAAGAGCACCAGAATGATCACACCTGCCAAGAAAAAGCCGTAGAACATCGGTGATCCCAGGCTTTGAAGCATGTTCACACCGTCCAGATTGCTGAAGCTATACATTAAACTGAGTACACCCAACGTTAGGACAGCAATGCCGCTCCAGTCCACTGCTGCACGATTCAGTTCCTGCTCTTCCTGAATAAATCGAATACCTGCTATGAATAGCAGAATGGCGATAGGCACGTTAATCAGGAATAACCAATGCCAGTTGCCAGTCAGATCCAGTATAAAAGCACCGACATTGGGTCCCAAAATAGCGGCAACACCATTCATCCCTCCCAGCAGACCCAAGGCTGTACCTTGTCGCTCCGCCGGGAACTTGCTTAATACGTATGAGCTGGCAATGATAAAAATCCCACCACCGCCCAAAGCTTGAATGACACGAGCAATCAGGAAAAAGGTAAACGATGTGCTCAGCGCAACGAGCAGGGACCCGATCCCAAACAACGCCACTTCAATCAAAAATAGTTTCTTGCGACCATAACGGTCCGAAAGTTTGCCCGCAATAGGTACACTCACCGCAAGCCCAAGCGTGTAAAGCGTAATCGTCCATGCTCCCCATGTTGGCGACACACCAAATGATGCATTTAAGGTGGTCAGTGAAGAGGTGATGATCCCGTTATCCAGCGCAGCCATAAATACCCCTATGGCAAACAAGACTAGCGGCCATTTCATTTGTTTTTGCATCACATGTTACCTCCCGATCAGATCGTAAATTCAGTATCGTACAATTGGTGGTTTGGTACATATATATTAAACCGAGTTGAATAATAATGACTCACTGGTCATTTTAAAACAAAAGAAAACCATATGTCAATTTAATAATATGGTTATATGGATCAATTTACCTCCGATTCGATAAAATAGAGCTACCACATGTTCAGTCGAACCTGCGGACAGCCCTCATATCTTATCTAACGTACTAACGCTTGCGTAATGCTTCAATAATCTGGTCTGACTCGGTTTCCCGAAAACCCATAGTTGAACAACTTCCGAGTCTCCACAAAACGCCCTTCACGAGTATCTGTTCCAAATACAACTGATATCAGTCTTTTGCCATCACGTTCAGCTGTCCCCACAAAATGATATCCGGAATCTTCATCATACCCGGTCTTTAATCCGTCATTCCCATCGTAAGCATACGGCCCACCAATAGAGGACAACATCCAGTTCGTGTTACTCATGTACATCCCTTTTTGATGCATTGATACTTGCATTTGACTGGATATTCTTAAAATCTCGGGATGGTTATTCAGCAAATATCGCGCAAGCTTGCATGCATCTATAGCCGTCATTAAGGTCTGCCCTTGTATATCCATCGGACGGTTAGGACCAAGCAGCTTTTCACTGAGGCCCGTTGAATTCGTGAATTGTGTATCCTCCGACAGCCCAATCTGAATTGCTTTCTGATTCATCTGTTGCACAAACTTCTGCTCTGTACCACTGATGTGTTCAGCCAGAGCAACAGTTGCATCATTGGCTGAATAGACAGCTACGATCTCGAACAACTCCTGAACGGTGAACTGCTCTCCCTGTTTCAGGGTCAGTTGACTGCCCCCCACGGAGCTGGCATACAGACTCACATTAACAAGATCATTCCACCCTATATCCCCATTGATCACGGCCTCCATCACTAACAGTTCTGTCATCAACTTACTGACGCCTGCCGGAGCAATCTCTTCGGAGCCGTTAAAATCCATTAAGATCTGTTCAGAGTTCATATCCATTAATACCGCAGATTCAGCTTTAATTCCCGGTTTGCCTACCAGCATGTCCGGTTTCACACCTAAATATATAATAAGCAAGAGAGCTAGCAGCATACCTGCCCGTTTCCACCATTTTTTCATAAGATGATCACCTCTTACCTATATAGACGAAGTAAAGAGGCATTTTGTCTGCACTTTTTTGAAAAAAAGTTAAATTTTTTTTATTTTTTGGTTACAAAAAAAAACATGAACCCCACACACCCATGCCAGAGTGTACAGAATCCATGTTTTAAAGACACTTTTTATTCATTTTCCCAGGAGAATTCTTCATTAATAATCTAGCAACCGGCTTCTTAAAGGACCCCAATCCTTACAGCTGCTAATTTAAGAATGTTTTACTGAGCTACAACTGCTTTGTCTGCATTAACTTGCAGGTCGCTCAGGTAAACGCCTGTTCCATCACCAATCGCATAGTTCATTACACGTTTGTTAACGGGTGCTACAACTGCACGATACAGTGTAGGGAATACAGGAACTTCATCTACCATGTATTGTTGCCATTGATTGTAGATCTCTTTACGCTTGTCTACATCGAATGCTTCAGCAGAGATACCTTGTGCCAGCAATTTGTCATTCTCTTCGCTGGAGAATCTGGAGAAGTTGTAGAGTGCATCGCGGCCATACAGACCAGATGGATCTACGTCAATACCAACGCCCCATGCTGCTTGATACACATCAATGTTTGGATCATCTTTACCTGTGTTACCTACACGGTCATAGAAGCTGTTGAACTCAACCATTTCCAGGTTTACTTTCAAACCAATAGCTGCCCATGATTGAACATAATAACGAGCCAAAGGTTCAGCTGTGTCGCCACCAGTCATGGATACAAAGTTGATTTCGAGTGGTGTTCCATCCGGATTTGTACGGAATTCACCATCCAGTTTGTAACCAGCTTCGTCGAGCAATGCTTTCGCTGCTTCTGGATCATATGCTACACCCGGATTGTTGGAATCATGGAATTCTGGGTGAGACGGTGGAATCAGGGTTGTTGCATTCCAACGCAGACCATTATAGAAACGTTTACCAACTTGATCGTTATCTACAGCCATCCA
Organism: Paenibacillus sp. FSL K6-4396; assembly: GCF_038002525.1. NCBI lineage: Bacteria > Bacillati > Bacillota > Bacilli > Caryophanales > Paenibacillaceae > Paenibacillus > Paenibacillus sp. FSL K6-4396. Next base: position 7,124,935 of record NZ_JBBOCR010000001.1, read on the forward strand.
CATGGCTTTACGCAAGTTTTTGTCGCCCATTTTTGCTTCGGCATTGCTTACAACTTTTCCGTTCTCTTCATCCCACGTACCCAGTTTGAAACCGATGTACGTATAAGCACGATCGATTGTGCCCAGGAATTCTACGTTGGACAGGTTAGCATTGTCTTTGTATTGATCTGTCGGGAATGCATCCACGAGATCTACCCCGCCAGATTTCAGTTCTTGAACAACCGTTGTCGGGTTGATAACTTTCAGAGTTACACCATCCAGTTTTGGAGCTCCACGCCAGTAGTCATCGTTTTTAACAAAAGTTACAGACTCACCTGGAGTGATCACATCCACTTTAAATGGACCAAAACCAATTGGTTTTTCACGTACTTCTTTGGAAGAAGACATTTTTGCTACATCCATATCACCGAAGATATGTTTAGCCAGAGGATACGTCCATACGCCACCTGTCAGCAGGGACGGAGTAGATTCTTTATACGTAATGCTGATTTGTTTGTCGCTCAGCACTTTAATACCAGAAATTGTTTTTGCTTTTCCAGCATGATACTCGTCCATACCTACTACACTAGTGAAGTTGGAGTCGTAACGTGGACCATCATACGCTTTGTTACCAATAACTTCATAAGCAAACTGCAGATCTTCAGCCGTTACCGGCTTGCCATCATGCCAGTTTACATTGTCGCGAATGGTTAGTGTGAACGTTTTGCCATCTTCGGAAGTCTCATATGTTGCAGCACCATCATTGGTGTACACATAGTCTTTATCCCAAGTCAGCAAGCCTTCATCAAACCATTGAAGAACCTGTGCATCCGGGTTACCGGAATAGAAGTTAAAGTTCAGTGTACCTTCAAAAGCAGTATCCGATACAAGTCCGAATGTAATCGATCCACCCTCGATCGCAGTACCCTCATTCGTTTTGACATTGTTGAAGTCATCAATGGAGTAAACGCCCTCTTCATTAGCAGGTTTTTCCTCCGTTTTCCCCTCTTCTGTGTTGGAAGCTGGAGCTGGAGTAGCCGCTTCTTTCTCAGAGCACGCTGCGAGCACCAATACAAAGACCAACATCATCGTGAAAAATAGTCCCCGTGAAAATAATCCCTTTTTCATGAACCTTTCCTCCCTTTTTTTAACCTCTTCTTTGTCTTGCATCAGTCGCACGCTTTAGGGCTTGACCGACATTATTTATACTCAACATCAATACCAGAATCAGTACCGATGCGGGTAGCCATATCCACCATCTGGATTCCAGGGTTTGCGGATTACGTGCATAACTTACGAGTGTTCCAAGACTAGGCGTACTTTCGGGAAAACCAAACCCAAGGAAAGACAGCCCGGATTCGAGGCCAATGTTGGCAGCGAGATTCAATGTCATCGTTACGATGATAATGGAGCTCAGATTCGGAAGAACCTGTGAGAGCATAATCTTCAGATGAGAAGAGCCCAATGTTTTTGAAGCTTTTACATAATCCAGTTCCCGTTCCTGTAATGCTTTGGAGCGAATCAACCTGGCGATACCCATCCAGAGAAATGCCGTCATGATTAGAGAGAACGAGATGATATTGTATTTCGGTACTGCCGTAACAAACGCGATAACAATCATCAACATCGGAAGGATCATGAAGAAATCAACAACACGCATAAACAGGTTGTCTATCATTCCACCGAAATAACCGGATAAAAGGCCAATTAAGATACCTATGAAGCCAGTCATTAACGTTACGATAATTCCAATGGTCAGGGAGTTACGTGTACCGATGACCAGTTGGCCAAATACATCACGACCTCCATAGTCCGTTCCAAGCCAATATTTCGCGGATGGTGGTTCATATAAGGCAAACAGATCCACGCGTACGATATCATCCTGATTCAGAATGAGAGACGTGCCATATACCAGCAACATGACCAAGCCCAAGAAAATGAGCGAGATTAGTGCCACCTTATCTCTGACAAGCTCCCTCCATAAAATACTCAAGCTGGAGGGGCTTTTATCAACCTTTTGTGAAGTTACAACTACCTCGTTGGCCTTGCTCATCTTGTTTTCACCCCGAAATCTTCAAGTTCTTACTTGATCCGTATACGTGGATCTACAATTCCCAGAATTATGTCAGACAGCAATGCCCCGAGAATGGAAGCTACGCCATACAACAATACGAGTGCAGTCACAACGCTGAAGTCACGCAATGAGATGGAACTCAGGAACAACTGCCCCATACCTGGATAACTGAATATACTTTCGATAAATACCGTGCCTCCGATAAGTCCTGTGATCTCATATCCAAAGAACGCGGCGATAGGTAATAGTGAATTCCTCAAGATATGCCTGTTGTAGATCCGAGATTCCGAGGCACCTTTGGCTCTGGCAGTAATAACGAATTCCTTATGCTTGATATCAATGATTTCACTACGTAAATATTGAACCGTAGATACCGTTGTAATCAGTGCCATGGATAGTGCCGGCAATAATAGATGATAGAACTTACTCATTACGTAGCTGAATGTGCCTGGTGTAAGTCCTGGCGCAACGCTACCTCCTGTCGGGAACCAGCCGAAGTGGAATCCGAAGATCCATACCATCACCAGTGCGAAGATGAACAATGGTGCGGCAAACCCCAGATAGGTGTATCCCGTGATCAACCGATCAGACCAGGTATCGTTGTAACGACCGCTGATGATACCCAGTGGAATAGCGATCAGGTAAGTCAGTACAAGTGTCGCCAGTGCGAGCCAGAATGTATTTGCTACACGCTGACCGATCAAGTCGGTAACCGGCATTTTGAAACGGAAGGATTGCCCAAAATCACCTTGGATGGCGTTTTTGATCCAGTCCCAATATTGCACATACCAAGGATTATTCAATCCCAATCTCTCTCGCTGGGCTTCCAATGCTTTGGGATCAACGCTTGGATCAAGCAATCCCGTTAGTGCATCGCCCGGCATGGCCTTGGCCATCAGAAAGACCAAAAGACTAAGTAAAAAGATCTGAGGGATCATTATGATAATTCTGCGTACTATCGTTTTCCACATATGGCCTTCAACCTTTCTGAGGTAGAGCTACTCGGTGAGTATCGGAAATGGATTTGAGCGAGTATGCAAGCCCTTCCTCATCAAAGAAATTTCGGTATGAATGTTCATACTCGGATTTGACCTGTTGACGGAAGGCTACCATTTCCTCTCGTTTGGTTGGGTCCATATCCGGAATGGCTGCAATGAGACGTTTGGTATAGATGTGTTGCGGATTCTCAAAAATATCATTTGTTGTGCCCTGTTCCACATATCGACCTTTATACATAATTCCAATCTGATCACACATATGACGGATGATGCCGAGATCGTGACTGATGAACAGATAGGTCAGATTTAGTTCTTTTTGAATCTCCTGCATGAAGTTGAGTACCTGAGCCTGTACCGACACATCGAGTGCAGATACAGGTTCATCCGCGATAATTAGCTTCGGCTTCAGTGCAATAGCCCGTGCAATGCCGATCCGTTGACGCTGTCCGCCGGAGAATTCATGCGGATATTTGTAGATTGATTCCGGACTCAGGCCAACCTTTTCAAGTAATTCTCTTACTTGTCTTTTTTCCTCGGTAGCTGTCAGACGCTCATAGTTACGGAACGGCTCAGCGATAATATCGATAACCCGCTTCTTTGGATTCAGTGATGAATATGGGTCTTGAAAAATCATTTGTACATCCCGCTGGAGCTGCCTGTTCTTACGTCGCTCCGTAGCCAGATTTTTGCCGTTAAACAGGATCTTTCCGTCAGTGACATGGTTTAGCCCAATAATGGCTCTGCCTGTTGTTGTTTTTCCTGAACCTGATTCGCCAACCAGACCATAGGTCTGTCCTTCTTCAATGGAGAAGCTAACATCATCAACAGCCTTTACACTGCCAATTTCCCGTTTAAGCAATCCACCGCGAATCGGAAAGTGTATCTTAAGCCCTTCTACTTCGAGTAATGCCATTATGTTATTCCTCCTCAGCTTTGGTCAGGGAAATGAAAGTGCTGGTAACAGGTACACCGTACAAAGTGACCTGGTGCAATTTCATGCATCTGTGGGTTCTCTTCATGAGCCGATTCACTAATCCATGGAATTCGGGCTTTGAATCTGCACCCTTTGCGAGGAAGATTTTTGAGTGATGGTACGATGCCTTGGATGACATGTAATTTGGATCTTTCTTCAGACAGGGTGGGAATAGAGTTCAACAATGAGCGGGTATATGGATGCTTCGCATCGTTCATCAATGTGAAGATATCTGCGATTTCAACAATTTCACCTGCATACATAACTGCTACGCGATCAGCCATCTCAGCAACGACACCCAGATCATGTGTAATCAGAATAATGCCTGCGTTAATTTCACTCTTCAGATCACGGATCAGCTCCAGAATCTGTAGTTGAATCGTAACGTCAAGCGCCGTCGTTGGTTCATCGGCTATGAGTAATTCCGGTTTGTTGGCAATCGCAATGGCAATAACAATTCTCTGTCTCATACCACCAGATAGTTCGTGGGGATACTGCTTGTATATTTGTTCGGGACGTGGAATCCCTACCTGATTCAATAAGTGAATGACCTTTTCTCTCTTCTCTCTGGAAGACAGCTTGGACTGATGAAGTGTGAGAATCTCTTCAATCTGTTCACCAATAATCATTAGAGGATTTAGTGCGGACAATGGGTCCTGAAAAATCATGCCCATTTCTTTGCCGCGTAGCTTGTTTAACTTGCTTGGGGAGATGTTGGCAATATCTTGTCCTTTATAGAGAATCTGGCCTTCGATCTTTGCTTTGTTATGCAAACCCATAAGAGAGAATGCAAAAGCACTTTTACCTGACCCGGATTCACCTACAATCGCCAATACTTCATTTTTCTTCACCGTAAGGTTAACGTGATCCACTGCTGCATAATAGTCATCTTCAATTCTGAATGATGTTGTTAGATTTCTGACTTCCAATAGCTCTGTATTCAAATCAATCACCCTAACCCCATAATTTCCGTAGATTGTATTCGTGTGTAGAAATGCATCCACTGTATATTTCCAAGTTCTTGAAGATAACGAACAATAGCTTATACAAAATACCAAATTGTTAGGAGAAACAAGTTTAAGAGACTTATATTTAGACCATTGGTCAATTAATGTTGATAATTCCTAGCGGAATTATATATCAAAATAATTAATGTAATCATACGTGTAATTTTAGCTAACGTCAATGCTTATTTTGAGATTTTTGGTATAAATGTTTTTTATACTACAGATTTGGATATTAGTAATACTATAAAGGCTTATAGCAGGGAATTTGAGAGGCGTTATCTTGTTTTTGGCTGTGAGGTATACATAGGCAATTGGTCAAAATAACATATACATAACATACTAGTTACATCTAGTGTATGTGTATGCTTTGTATTAAGTAGACAATCTTAATTTTGCGTGAGGTAAATGTTACATATATGAGTGATGATTATATCTCGATCTATAGCTAAATTTTATTTAATCAGAGCCGTTATGCTTACAATTGAAATAATATGTGCGATCAAAGTAAAAAATCTAGTTAATCTAGTATAGTTTTATTTATTTGCTAATGTAAAGACCAAATTGTCATCTTTTATCATTTATTTTACAAAAGAAAGAAAAAAGCCCTGCATAATGCAGAGCTTATCTAATAATTATTCATTTAAGTGTATATATAACACCTTTTACTGAGAGTCAGGAGGTCTTTTACCACGTTTTAACTCATTAATACTCAAACCAAAATCCATCTGCAAGTGAGGATAGTCCGGAAAGTTTGCCCAATCTCCACCCCAAGTGAAACCTAACTCTTTGGCGAGGTCCACAACTTCCATCCAGTCTGCCTTGCCATTGCCGTTATCATCCCGTTCCATATCCCACACCACATCACCCTCAGGCGTCCTCAATGCAAAATCAATTGCTAATCCGTAGTTATGATATGACTCACCACCACGCGCATTAGTAACGATATTGCCTGCGCTTGAGCGTCCTTGGTTGAATAGTGCATCTTGCTCCTCGGAACTTCGGTAGCCGTGGGTGATCACAATCTCTATTCCACGTCTGGCTGCCTTACGTACCAATAACTTCTCATTCTCTGCTACCACAGGATGTAAGCCGATGATTGGCACAGCTTCTTGGATTGTTGTCCCGGGCCACATGTTATCTATATCGCCTTTTTGCTGTAACCACACATATATAATGGAAAGTAAAAGAGTAGCTATAATCCAGTTTTTCAGACTCTTTTTTCTCTGTTTGCCTTTACGTTTTGATGTATTCATATCCACTCCTGGTGTTTATTCTGAAACAAACAGCTATTCCTGCTGCCTGAACCTTTTCAGTAGATTAGACTCTATTATAATTCATTTGAGCCTTGAATGCTTCTATCACCACAGTATTGAATTTTTCCGTTTGTTAGATTGGATCGTTATTTCTAATACTTCTATTGATATATACAAAAAAGCAGCCGGCTATAAGCCGACTGCTTCGTATGCAAGCTGAGTAAAGACTACTCAGTTGTGTATGGCAATAATGCGATTTGACGGGAGCGTTTGATTGCAATCGTCAGCATGCGTTGGTATTTAGCGCTAGTACCTGTTACACGGCGTGGCAAAATTTTTCCACGTTCGCTGATAAATTTACGAAGCAAGTCCGTATCTTTATAATCGATGTGAGTAATTTTGTTAGCTGTGAAGAAGCACACTTTACGACGTTTATTACGGCCGCCACGACGTGCCGGTCTTTTATCGTTGTCTCCGCCTTCTCTTTGCTTGAAGCCCATGCTTTTCAGTCCTTTCCTATCATGTAACCCATATCTCCTAAGAGTATCAGCTCATGTTAAAATGGCAAATCATCATCCGATATATCAATCGGTTTTCCGTCATCGGAAAAAGGATCCTGATTGTTGCTACGCGAATTATTGTTATTGTTCGCGCGTCCGCCGCCTCCATAAGAAGGCTCTTCACGCATTGGTTGCCCACCGCCGCCACCGCTGTTATCACGGTTAGCTGACTCCAAGAAACGGACATTATCGGCAATAACTTCGGTCACGTATACACGTTTTCCTTCGTTATTCTCGTAGTTCCGTACTTGAATGCGTCCTTCGACTGCAGCCAAGCGTCCTTTGCGCAAGTAGTTCGCACAAGTCTCGGCAAGCTGTCTCCAGGTTACGACCGGAATGAAATCGGCTTCCTTTTCTCCCCCTTGGCTTGTAAACGGTCTGTCCACTGCCAAAGTAAATTGCGTAACTGCTACTCCTGCTGGAGTGTAACGCAACTCAGGATCCCGGGTTAACCGTCCGATCAGAATGACACGGTTCAACAATGTAATCCCCTCCTTCAGAGCGTATTGGTGCGTTAATCACGAGTTGTCTTAAGCAGACTTAACGTCATTGGTAATGAGATAACGAATTACTTCGTCAGAAATCTTCATGAGACGCTCAAGTTCAGTTACAACTGCTGGTTCAGCAGTGAAATGTACCAGAACATAAAAACCATCACGGAATTTCTTGATCTCATACGCAAGACGGCGTTTACCCATAACGTCGTGAGCTGTAACTTCACCACCGCCGTTGGAGATGATGCCTTGGAATTTATCGACTGTAGCTTGAACAACTTCTTGCTCAATGTCAGGACGAATAATGTACATCACTTCATATTTGCGCATAATTTTCACCTCCTTATGGACTCTGGCCCTCAATCTAGGTTGAGAGCAAGGAACGAGCACAAACTCGAACTATATTAATATAACAAATACCGAGTCAAAGTGCAAGCAAACGTTCCCTGTACATATTGGCACATGATCAGCCCGGCTATGGAGCACACTACAGAAGCAACAAAGTAACATAATCTGCAGAGGAGGTTTTATCATGGGTGAAAAAACCGAGTTTGAACCAGGAGACAAAGCCCCAAACGATGGAGAGTACACGGAAGTTGGGGAAAAAAGCTTTGTCACGGAAATTCAAAACCCGAAGCGGGTAACGCTGCAAAAAGGTGAAGCTTTTCCTGAAACAAGCAATCATAATCGCAAGTGGAAGAAGCTGACCAAAGCCCGCGTCCATTAATCGCAATACTTTTTTTACGATCCATGTATATAAAACGGAATAAAGCACATAATACAATCAGGCGGTGCACGAGAGAGGTGTGGTTCCGTTGGACAACGAAGCCGATCATTCGCTGTTGGAGATTCATCACGTAATTTAAGAAGCAAGTGGTTATGTGTAGTAAGGCCCTTCGTCTGAAGCACGCGTATTGCTTCGTGCAGTACACCAAGTGTCTGATTGTTACGACCGATTGTTTCCTAACAAACAAATGCACCGCCGGATAAAGAGCCCTTCGGGGCTCTTTATTTTTCGTTCGAGTCATTAATGATGAATCTGATATGGATACATGTTCAATACATGTTCAATACATGTTCAATACATGTTCAATAAAACGTTATACAAAGAAGACTTTCCTAATGGAAAGTCTTCTTATCGATCTTTTTATTAAACTCAATGTGTATTGAGTAAGTTACAATTGAAGTGGCGGAAAGGGTGGGATTCGAACCCACGCACGCTGTGACACGCCTAACTGATTTCGAGTCAGCCCCCTTGGGCCTCTTGGGTACCTTTCCGCAGCATTATTGATTATAGCATGATCATTTACAGAACGCAACACTCATACGGAGCCTGCATGTAAACGTTATTACGCACACTGCATACCGAATTGTTGCAAGCTCAGGATTCAGTGAAATCTTCGGCTGAACGCAGTACCTTCTTCATGTTTTTCTCAAATTTCGCTCTTGGAATCAACACACTGTGTTTACATCCGACACACTTGATCCGAATGTCCATACCCATACGAATGATCTCCATCTCATTGCTACCACAGGGATGCTGCTTCTTCATCTGCACGATATCCCCAAGCTGGAAACTTTTACGCTCCACCTGTGCCATCCCCCTCATCTTTCTCCAAAGCTACTGCCTGTTCCAATACGGCTTGATTGCTCATCTCATGATACTCCAGCGTTTTTTTCACATCGCCCTGAATCTGACGTTCCACCGAAGCACGAGAGTTAGGCATACATTCAGCCACAATTCGCACCACATACTCAGATGTAGACATCGACTGTATACCGAGCACATCCGGCACCTTCACAATATTTAGATCACGCTCTTCAATCCCAACCAAAGACTTTTTCACCAAATGTACTGACTCATCGAGACTTAAGTCCGCCTTCATCGGAATATCCACTACCGCCAGCGAATTCGACATGGAGTAGTTCGTTACACTTGCAATCGCCCCGTTTGGGATAATGTGTACCTCACCTTGCCAGCTGACCAGTTTTGTTGTTCTAAGTCCGATCACTTCAACCGTTCCCTTGTAGGTTCCCGTCTGAATAACATCCCCCACAGCGAACTGATCCTCCAATATAATGAAGAAACCGGTAATAACATCCTTGACCAGACCCTGTGCACCAAAACCAATGGCAAGCCCGAGCACACCCGCACTCGCGAGTAGTGGTCCAACTTGGATATTGATCTCAGATAACAGTAGCAGAATCATAATAAAATTACATGTTATGGAGGTCGCATTTTTCAACAGTTCCCCTACGGTTACGAACCTGCGCGGATTCACGCGAATCTTGCCTTCCTGCTTGCGTTCCATGGAACGATCTATGATTCGATAGACCACCTTAATGACAATACGGGTGATGATAAAAATAATGATGATCCGGATTGAGCTGAACATTATGTTAAGCCACATATCGGGATCTGCAATTTTGTTCCATACTTTATCCGTCCAACGAAGGGCTTCACCAACGGCGGTTGCGGTACCACTAACTGTAGTCCCTTGAGCAAACTGAAATGGCAACATCCATCATGCCTCCTCTACATCGGTATGTTATCATAGCTGTCTTCTGTTTTGAAATAGAGGCCTCGGATCTCTACGAACTCGTTACGAATGATCTTTTGCACTCGCTCCAGATCCTCCTTTGGAAACTGAATACATAACGCACACCCTGCTGTAATTTCTTTTGGTGTAGGGAACAAATCAATCTCTATCTCAGCAAACTCCAGCAGCATTTCAGCACGCAGTGCCTGCTGGGTTGAATCAAACGCAATCAGCATCCAATCGTTAATCCATTCGTCCATGTTCGGCTCCTTTCGCCATACGTCCAACCCTAGAGAAAAAGCTTGTCCTCGTGAAGTATAAAACGCTCTACCTTTCCATATACTGTTACTACTATTCCAAGGGAAAGGATAGATCCTATGAATCCTACTTCGCGTTCCTTTTCATCACAAGACATGACCAGTTTGAAAATCCCCCATACCGATCCAGGTATTCACTCAGCCATTACCCATCGTTTAATGTTCCATCTCTATAAAGCCCATTCTCTGCAAAATGTAGTGATTGTCTGCATCGGCACAGATCGCTCAACAGGCGACTGCCTTGGTCCTCTGGTCGGATCAGCCCTTTCCAAGTGGGACAGCCCTTTATTCCATCTATATGGTACCTTGGATGAACCAGTCCATGCGATGAACCTGCAAGATACACTCCACAACATACAGAAAACACACCATAACCCTTATGTGATTGGCATCGACGCCTGTCTTGGGCAGTCATCCAGTGTGGGATGCATTCAAGTTGTGAATGGTCCACTCAAGCCGGGTGCGGGGGTAAATAAAGAATTACCGCCGGTCGGCGATATCCATCTGACAGGTATCGTTAACGTCGGCGGCTTTATGGAATACTTTGTTTTACAGAACACACGGCTCAGTCTTGTTATGCGCATGTCCGAGATTATTTCCAGCAGTCTGTACTCGGCCATTCGGGAATGGCATACACGTTCTACTCTGCTTGCTGTGCCAGAGTAATAGCTTCCTTTTCCTCTGGGGACAGAGTATACGTGGACTCTCCCCCTTTAAGAGGTTTGGCATATACATAAGAACCGTCGCGGTTATATATCCCCGTAAGAATCATGCCATCCTGGCTATCGTTAATCATGGCCATGGAGAAGCTCAGATCACTGCCACGCTCTCCATATGCATTGTACCTTTTCACGCCAACTTTACCTTGAATGCGGGTCAGCTTTTGCATGACAACTTGCAGCTGATTCGTTTGCAGTTTGTGTTCATCCTCAATGCTGTCCATCTGAATTTTCAGATTAACCAGCAACGATTCCAGGTCCTCTACTCCACTGCCAGCCATCATGGCTTCATATTTACGTTTAAACTTTCGTAACTTCGCCCCTTGAACAATACTCACAATCAGCAAGATCACCGTAAGTAATGCCATTCCGCCAATAATCCATAACAGCTGTTCCAGAATCAGCTCGTTTAATTCAGCCATGTAATTGCAACTACCCCTCTATATTTTTGATCAGATTAACGTCTGTCCTGTAATATTATCATTCATTATAAATCAACCCGATATCCATAAGCTTAATCAAGCAGCCCTGTATCCAATGAGTTCATCATTTCAACTCTAATCTAGTCTGCTCCAGTCAATTCCAGCACTGCCTTAACGAGTGCATCCACATGCTCTCTAGTTGAATTGTATCCCACACTGGCCCTTACTGCTCCGGTAGCAGTTGTACCAGCAGATTCATGTGCAAGCGGTGTGCAATGAAAACCGGAGCGAACCGCAATCCCATAATTCCGATCTAATCGGAAAGCGAGTTGTGCCGAATCATACCCATCTACAGTAAAAGATACTAATCCGGTGCGTGGCTGTCCAATCTCTGGACCAAGCATTCGAATGCCCTTAACGGATGACAGCCCATCCATCATATGTTGGGTCAGTTCCCACTCATGTTGGTAGATGACCGCTGGTGTCATCTCAAGTACATGCTTCACACCCGCATTCAGCCCTGCGATCCCGACTGTATTCGGCGTCCCCGCTTCATACCGATCAGGACGCACCTTTGGCTGCTCCAGAGCTTCTGACTGACTTCCTGTTCCTCCATGAAGTAAAGGCTCTATATCGAGCCCTGGTGCAATGTACAAGCCCCCTGTACCCTGAGGACCAAGCAGTCCTTTGTGCCCTGGAAAAGCCAACATATCAATGCCCAATTGTTGTACATTCACAGGCATAACCCCAGCACTCTGCGCTGCATCTACCAATAAGATCGCCTGATGTTTACGACATAGGAGCGAAATTTCTCCAATTGGAAGAATACTGCCAAGTAGATTGGAACTATGTGTACATACCACCAATCTGGTATTGGAACAAAACATACGTTCCATTTGCATCAGATCAATGGCTCCCGCAGCATCAACAGGTACATAATCAATCTCCACATTTCGGAGTCTGCGCATATACTCTAGTGGTCGTCTGACTGAGTTATGTTCAGCCATGGTGGCAATCACATGGTCGCCCTCTCTGAGTGAGCCTTGAATCGCCAGATTCAGTGCTTCTGTCGTATTTGATCCGAATGCAATATCATTCGCATTTTTGATTCCAAAGATATTGGATATGGATTTTCTCGTCTCGAACAATACACGACTTGCCTGAACAGCCATCCGGTGACTTCCTCTGCCAGGATTTGCTCCGGCAATCTCCAATGCACTCAACATCGCATCACCGACAGCAGGTGGTTTGGGCCAAGATGTTGCTGCATGATCTAGATAGATAACTCCCTCCACCTCACAACCACCTCTGTCCCATAAATTAATAATTCCCCTGCACGTAGTGCACATAACCCTATAAACAAAGAATGACATATCGTTTCTCCATGGTACAGAGGCGATATGTCATGACATGAGTAAGCCCCGCATGTTGTTAATGAATCATAGAACCGACTGTTATTGTAACAATTCCAATAGCCGTTCCAGATCCTGTTGACTGTAGTAGTTGAGCTCAATTTTACCTTTATCTTTATTGTGCTTGATTTTCACTGTTGTTTTGAAACGTTCACGCAGAGATTCTTCCAATGTATCAATGAATGGATCTTTCTTTTTCAACTTCGATTTGGCTTTAGCCTCACCTGTTTTGGAGCGATCCAATTGTTGAACAGCTTCCTCCAACTCACGTACACTCCATTGCTGATCAATGGTTTGTTTGGCAAGTTGCTTCACCACAACCTCGTCTTTCACACCAACGATCGCACGTGCATGTCCCATAGATAATGTTCCACGTGAAACATGGTCTTTTACTTCTTCAGGCAACGATAACAGACGCAAGAAGTTAGCAATGTGAGAACGTGATTTACCTACTTTTACAGACAACTCTTCCTGAGTCAACGCGAATTGATCCATTAACCCCTGATAAGCAACTGCAACTTCCATGGCGTTCAGATTCTCCCGTTGCAGGTTCTCGATCAACGCAATCTCCATTACCTGCTGATCACTGAAGTTGCGGACTACAGCCGGTACCGTGGCATTACCACAATATTGCGAAGCTCTGAACCGTCGTTCTCCGGCAATAATCTCATAACCTCGCAATACAGGACGAACAATAATGGGTTGTATGACACCATGCTGACGAATGGACTCAGCCAGTTCATGTATTGCGCCCTCATCAAATACTTTACGTGGTTGATAGGGGTTAGCCCGCAGTTGACTAATCGGGATTTCTACGACTTTATCATCGTCATTAATTGAAAGCGAAGGAATGAGGGCATCAAGACCTTTTCCAAGCCGCTTACTCATAAGAAATCACTTCCTTTGCGAGCTCTAAATACACTTCCGCCCCTCTTGAACGAGGGTCATACGTGATAATGGATTGACCATGAGATGGTGCTTCACTAAGCCGTACGTTACGCGGAATAATTGTTTGATATACTTTTTGTTGAAAATACTTTTTCACTTCTTCAATAACCTGAATCCCCAGATTGGTCCGTGCATCAAACATCGTCAGCAATACCCCTTCAATCTGCAGGGATGTATTCAGATGTTTCTGTACCAGACGAACCGTATTGAGCAACTGACTTAATCCTTCAAGTGCATAATACTCACACTGAATCGGAATGATCACCGAATCGGAAGCAGTCAACGAATTGATCGTTAACATACCAAGGGATGGTGGACAATCGATCAGTATGTAATCATAGTTTTTTTTCACCATGGCGAGTGATTTTTTCAGGCGAACTTCCCGTGATATCGTGGACACCAATTCGATCTCGGCTCCGGCAAGCTGAATCGTTGCAGGTATGATATGAAGGCCTTCAATCTGAGTCTCCACAATCGCTTCTTGAGGAGGAACCTCATTAATAATGACATCATATATACAATTAGCCACATCTGCTTTATTGATTCCGACTCCGCTGGTTGTATTCCCCTGAGGGTCAATATCGACAAGCAATACTCTTTTCCCGAGTGAAGCCAGTCCTGCACCCAAGTTAACAGATGTCGTCGTTTTCCCCACACCGCCCTTTTGATTTGCTACGGCCATAATCTTAGACAATTACTTCACCTCAAATAAAATAGGAGTCTTTTCTGTAGGTTGTGAGATATTGTTAACAAAAAGCAGGCGACTATCGTCCACACAAACAACAACTACCGTTCCATCAATATACCGACCGTTCTTTATAAATGTCAGACCTAACTTGCTTTATAGACATAAAAAGCGGCCCATTGCCGCCATAAGCTTCAATTATTTGCGTTTTGGAATATGGATAACGATCTCATAATGATCCTCATGGTCTGCTTCTTTGGTTTTGATGTCCAGACCAGAACCAGTTACCATATCAATGGATTGGCGAATTGTATTAAGTGCAAGCCTTACATCCTTGGTAAAGGAAACACGTCTAGATTTTTTAATCTTAGAAGATTCCTTGTAGAAGGCAACACGTGCCTCTGTCTGTTTCACATTTAATTCTTTTTCAATAATTTCACCGAGCAACTTCATCTGCAGTTCTTCCGTATCCAGAGAAAGTAATGCTCTTGCATGCCGTTCAGAAATTTTGCGTTCCATCAATGCGGCCTTAATGCCCTCCGGAAGCTGTAACAACCGAATTTTGTTTGCGATGGTTGACTGGCTTTTGCCGAGTCGTTGTGCCAGACTTTCCTGTGTCAATTGATGCAAGTCGATCAGCTTCTGATAAGCGACAGCTTCCTCAATGGAAGTCAATCCTTCCCGCTGCAAGTTCTCAATCAGTGCAATGGATGCGGCCTGAGAGTCGTTGAATTCACGCACAATAGCCGGAATCGTATCCAAACCCAATTTTCGAACTGCACGCCAGCGACGTTCCCCGGCAATAATCTCATATGATCCATTTCGCACGCGAACGACAATAGGCTGAATTACACCATGTGTTTTGATCGTCTGCAACAACTCATCAATTTTATCATCATCAAAAATAGTACGGGGTTGATATGGGCTGCTCACAATTTCATTAACCGGAATCTGTTTGATCTCATCTCCGTTATTGCGCTCCGCCAAACCAAACAACTTCGAAAATTGTTCTTTCATTCCGCAGATTACCACCTAGTTTCGTAATAGCTCCCACAGTCTTTGCAGGTGCTTCTTATTCAATAAGCGACCTTTCACATGCATCGTTCTTGGAATAAGTTTTGCCTTTCGTAACGCTTCCTGTCATGCAACATCGAACGCATATCCATCTATCTATACATATAATCTATGATCGCTGTGACCCAGGATCGGATACTTCTATTCTATCATCTTTTCTATCATAATCCTATGCTTACCTATTCTTTAAACTCTGCTAATTTTCCTGCTTTTTCTTTGTGAATATTGGAAATATGACGACTTGCACACATTCAATTAATGAAATTGTTCATGAGTTACTGTGCGTGAAATTCATCATTACAATTTCTTTAAGGGATATGTAATACGAAGTATTTGTAATGTTGATCCAGTCCTCCATTTCAGAAAACAAAAAAAGAGAATGTTTCACGTGAAACATCCTCTTTATCTATGTCTATAATTCTATTTCGTTTTGACTCACTTCAAAACCATCAGGCAACTATATCAGCGGAGTCTTCATTGGAGTGCCTGGTTTGCGCGGATACTTATATGGTGTCTTATCAAATTTCTGAATCAGAATGATGTGACGCTCTGATTCTTCAACCGGCAGCTGGAATGGATGAACGGCCTTAACCCGTCCTTTCAGCTGATTGAAGCTGAACTCCGCTTCCTTCATTTCTTCACGCGGATCTCCACCCTTCATGGCAGCGAATATTCCACTTTTACGAACAAAAGGAAGACAGAATTCATTTAGCACAGCCAGCTTGGCTACTGCACGCGCCGTAACGAGATCGTAGCTGTCACGATACCCTTCCTTGCGTGCAATCTCTTCAGCACGTCCATGGACCAATTCCACATCAGTCAGGCCAAGGATATCTACCACATGCTGTAGAAAGCCAATACGTTTATTTAATGAATCAATGATCGTCAGCTTAATATGCGGGAAACAGATTTTCAGTGGCAATCCCGGAAAACCTGCTCCTGATCCAATATCAGCAAGCTTATTCACTTTGGTCATGTCTGTATAAAAGGCCAACGATACCGAATCATAGAAATGTTTTGTATACACTTGCTCCCGATCCGTTATGCCCGTCAGATTCATCTTTTCATTCCAGGATACCAGTTCCTGATAATACAGTTCGAATTGCTCCAACTGGAGTTCGCCCAGCTCTAATCCATGTTTCTTTAAGCGCCGCTGCAGTTGCTGTTGAATATCGTCCATTATTGTCCCCTTGCTGCGGTTACACGGTTATAATGCTCCAGGTAGACCAGCAGAATGGAGATGTCGGCAGGAGTAACTCCAGCAATACGAGAAGCCTGACCAATCGAGATTGGACGAATCATAGTGAGCTTCTGTTTGGCTTCCATAGCAAGACCATGAATCTCATCATATACGATAGTGTCCGGAATTTTCTTTTTCTCCATCTTTTGCAAACGTTCCACGTGGATCAACTGTTTCTCAATATAACCCGCATATTTAATTTGTATTTCCACTTGTTCTTTCATATCTGCTGTCAGTTCTACCTCAGATGGTGAGAGCTGTTCAATCAGTTCATACCCCAGCTCCGGGCGGCGCAGCAAGGTAAGCAACGTACTGCCATCCTGAATAGGTGTAGATCCGTACTCTTCCAGCTTGGCATTCACTTCAACCGGGCGAGCTTTAGCCACTTTCAGACGTGCGACTTCTTGCTCGACTTTCGCCTTTTTATCCAGGAATTTCGCATAACGCTCTTCAGGGATCAGGCCAATGTCATGTCCGATTTCCGTCAAACGCATATCTGCATTATCATGGCGAAGCAACAGACGATACTCAGCGCGTGAAGTCAACAGACGATACGGTTCATTTGTACCCTTTGTCACCAGATCATCAATCAGCACGCCAATATAACCTTGGGAACGATCCAGTATTACCGGCTCTTTCCCCTGTACTTTGAGTGCAGCGTTGATTCCAGCCATAACACCTTGTCCTGCTGCTTCTTCATAACCGGAGGTACCATTAATCTGACCCGCCGTAAACAGACCTGGTAAACGTTTAGTTTCCAGTGAAGGCCACAATTGTGTAGGCACCATCGCATCGTATTCAATCGCATAACCATTACGCATCATTTCCACTTTTTCCATACCTGGAATTGAACGCAGCATAGCCAGTTGAACGTCTTCTGGCATACTCGTAGACAACCCCTGTACGTAATACTCGGATGTGTTCTTGCCTTCCGGCTCAAGGAATATCTGATGTTTCGGCTTGTCACTGAAACGAACAATTTTATCTTCAATGGAAGGGCAATAACGTGGTCCGGTTCCTTCAATAAGCCCCGAGAACATCGGAGCACGATGCAGATTATCATTAATAATCTGATGTGTATCCACAGATGTATACGTCAACCAGCAAGGCAACTGCTCATTATCGGAAGATTCTGTTTCATAGGAAAAGAACTTCGGCTTGTCATCACCAGGCTGAATTTCGGTTTTGCTAAAATCAATCGTATCCTTATGCACGCGTGGTGGTGTACCCGTTTTGAAACGAACCAGATCAAAGCCCAGTTCACGCAGATTCTCTGACAATTTAAGAGAGGGTTGTTGATTATTTGGTCCACTCTCATACATCAACTCGCCCATAATCACTTTGCCGCGCAAATATGTGCCTGTCGTTAGAACGACTGCTTTAGCCCGATACTCTGTTCCGGTCTGAGTCACAACGCCTACACATTTTCCATCTTCAACGATTAGTCGATCAACCATACCCTGACGCATCGTCAGATTACGTTCATTCTCCATCGTTTCCTTCATTTTATGCTGGTAGGAGAATTTATCTGCCTGAGCACGAAGCGCGTGAACAGCAGGCCCTTTGCCCGTGTTAAGCATTCGCATCTGAATAAAGGTTTTATCGATATTCCGTCCCATTTCTCCACCAAGTGCATCAATCTCGCGTACAACATGTCCTTTGGCCGGTCCCCCAATAGATGGGTTACAAGGCATAAAGGCCACCATGTCCAGATTGATCGTAATCATTAGTGTTTTGGACCCCATACGAGCTGCGGCCAGCGCGGATTCTACACCAGCATGTCCTGCACCAACGACGATTACATCATAACTGCCGCCATCAAAAGCCATTCCCGTTTACCTCCTTATTCCGCTGCATTTGATGTAACTCACACAGACGGATCATGTTCTACAATAATGAGACTACTTCTAACCGTTAATCGGAACTTGCATTCCTATCTATATGAAACCAACACGTAATGGCTACAATATCATTCTATCCTTTGACAACAGGCAGAAATTGTACCTTTCTATCATACACCACGATTTAAGTCAATCGGCAGTATATTTTTTTACTTTCCTAGACAGAACTGGGAGAAAATCTGATCAATTAATGCATCATGTGCTGTATCCCCAACAATCTCGCCCAAATGCTCCCACGCCAAACGAACATCAATCTGTATCATATCGATTGGAATGAACTGCTCTGCTGCTTCATAGGCATCCACCAGGGATTGCTTCGCTTTTTTGAGCAAAGCAATATGACGCACATTACTGACATAGGTCAGGTCTGCGGACTCCAGTTTACCACTGAAGAATAGCGTAGAGATGGCATCTTCCAGTCGATCCACACCCAGATCATCTTTCACCGACATCGGTACAAGCCGTTCTTCCGGAATGTAACGAAGCAACACGTCACGTTCCACCTGTGGCGTTAAGTCCATTTTATTCATAATGATTATCGATTGTCTACCGCGGATTTGTTCCAATAATTCAATCTCATCGGGATGAAGTGGCTCCGCAGCATTCACAACCATTAAGATCAGATCGGCTTCACTTACCGCAGAGCGAGAGCGTTCTACCCCGATCTTCTCTACAACGTCCATTGTTTCCCGGATTCCTGCCGTATCCAGCAACTTCAGTGGGATATTATTGATCGTAATGAATTCCTCGATCACATCACGAGTTGTTCCTGGAATGTCCGTGACGATAGCCCGATTATCTTGAGCGAGTGTGTTCATTAATGAGGATTTACCTACGTTAGGTCGTCCAACGATAGCCGTCGTGATACCTTCTCGCAGGATCTTTCCTTGCTCTGCTGTAGTCAGCAATTTATCAATTTCAGTCATAACGTGACTGGACTTTTCTTTAATAAAATCAGACGTTAACGACTCCACATCATGCTCGGGATAATCGATATTCACTTCAATATGAGCCAGTGTTTCCACCAGTGTATATCGTAGATCACGCAATTTGGAGGATAGTTTGCCTTCAACCTGTTTCAATGCAACCGAGAAAGCTCTGTCCGATTTGGAACGAATAAGATCCATGACACCTTCAGCCTGAGACAGGTCAATCCGCCCATTAAGGAAAGCACGCTTTGTGAATTCACCGGGTTCAGCCAGACGAATATCAAGCTGCAACAACAGGTCCATGACCCGTTTTACAGACACTACACCGCCATGCGCACTGATCTCCACGACATCTTCTGTTGTGAACGAGCGTGGTGCTCGCATGACCGTAACCAATACTTCCTCAATCTTTTCCCCATTAACGGGATCTATGATATGACCATAATGAACCGTGTGAGATGCTGCCTGAGTTAAAGGGGTTTTGCTGCGAAAAATCTTTTCCGTCTCCGACACTGCTTCCGGGCCGCTGACCCGGATCACGGCGATACCCGCCTCTCCGACAGCCGTTGATATCGCTGTGATCGTATCACTGATCATGGTTATCTCTCCTTGCTCTATTTTAAAATTGCCATCCCTTTAAGGACGCCATATCCATTTTCAAATCTATTAATGATATATCATATGACATGCTGCTTATCGTATTAAGTTCACTCTTTACTTGTTCTACGCACCTTATCAAATTGCTTCTGTACGAAAAAAGCAATGGCTTCTGCACCGGGCAGGAAGCCATTGCGTCTTCAATTTCGTGTTATTTCGTCGTAATAACCACACGCCGATTAGGCTCCTCGCCCTTACTTAACGTCTTAATCTGCGGGTGATTTTGCAGTTTTGCATGGATGACTTTTCGTTCGAGCGGAGGCATTGGCTCCAGTACAACTTCCTTACCGGTACGGATTGCTTGCCCAGCCAACCGTTCAGCCAGATCCTCCAGTGTCTTCCGCCGACGTTGACGGAAATTCTCCGCGTCGAGCACAATTCGAACGAAGCTTTCCGAATATCGGTTCGCTACAATGTTCGTTAGATACTGAAGCGCATCCAGCGTCTGTCCACGTCTGCCAATAATCATGCCCAGATCTTCGCCGGCAATATTGAAGATATGTCCATCCCGCTGTTTTTTGATATGCACTTCAACATCCAGTCCCATACCTGCTGCGACCTCTTTCAAGAAAGCAGCCGCTTCTTCATAGGGATTTTTAGCTGCAACATCCTCAAGTAATGCATCTACCTCAGATTTGTATGCAGCTGGCTTGATCGGCTGTGGAACAACTTCCGGTACAGGCAACAATTTCACTTCAACTTTGGCCGCCCTCACCCCGAACAAACCCAGGAATCCTTTTGACGGCTGCTCTAACACTTGTATCTCGACCTTGTCCCGACTTACGCCAAGCTCGGTCAATCCTTGGTTTACAGCATCTTCAACGGTTTTTCCTGACGTAATGACTTTGGTCATTTCGATTTTTTGGCCCCTTTCGACCCTTTTCCAGAGACGGTCGCTTTGCCACCGTTTTTGCGTTTAGCTCCATTTTTGGAAGAGCTATTCTGCTTCACGTTGACCTCAGCCACGATTTTATCATTATTCCGGTAAAGGAAATAGTTTTGTACGATCGTGTAGATGTTACTGTAGAACCAGTACAGCGGAAGTGCTGACGGGAACTGATAAGACATCACGAAGATCAAAATCGGGTATACCCACAGCATAAACTGCATCGGACCCACTTGCTGTGCAGGGTTCATACGCATCATCATCCATGTTTGAATGAATGTTGTGATGGCAGCCAGCACTGGCAAAATAAACAGGTGATCGGGTGATCCGAGCTGGAGCCACAAGAAATCATGCGTTCTCAGACTGGAGTTTCCGTAAATTGAGTTATAAAGTGCGATGTAAATCGGCATCTGAATGATAAGCGGCAGACAACCGGCCATCGGATTAACTTTGTTCTCCTGGAACAACTTCATTGTTTCTTGCTGAACTTTCTCAGGTGTATCTTTAAACTTCGCTTGAATCTCCTTCAGCTGCGGCTGAATCGCCTGCATAGCTTTGGAGCTACGGACTTGTTTCATTGTTAATGGTAAAATCAATGTCCGTACAATAAGCACCATCACGAGGACGGCCAGTCCATATTCACCGTTGAACCAGTTGGCGAAAGTATCGAGCGCTAGTGAAAACCAATATACAACATTACTTTGCCAGAATGAGCCACTGTTCTTTAGATCTTCCGTAGTAACCCCGGCTCCTTGTGGAGTACATCCGGCGAGTACGGTGACCATTGCAATGACTGCAATGAGGAGAATCCACTTCCCCTTTGATGTCTTCAATCGCGACACTTCATAACCCCTCTCTTAACCAATCCATTCCATCGTAAAATCATACCATAATTAGGAGGACAAATAAACCGAAGCTTACCGCTTGCCCGACTTCAAAAGAGAGCCCTTACGCAGCGCATGCAGCAGGCTTTTTTCCATTTCCTTATAGGGCATGTCCAGTGCACCTTTTCTGACGATAAAAATCAGATCCATCTGCGTGACGATCTCATGCTCATGATGACGAATAATTTCCTTAATCATGCGTCTCATCCGGTTGCGTACGACAGCGTTTCCGATTTTCTTGCTGCATGATACGCCGACCCGAAATTGTTCCGTATCTTTACGGCGACAACCATACACCACGAATTGATGATTGGCAAACGATTTCCCATACCGGTATACGCGGCTAAAGTCCGCCCGGTTTCGTAGACGCAGTCTTTTATACACGGCGCTTCTCCTTGCTGTTCTCCACCAATGTTATTGACGGAGGCCTCATTACTGATTTAGTATAGGCTTTCTTGAATGACGGTAAACCGTCTTGGCGACAACTTCATTTGGGATGATGGTTGAACGGCCATATGAGCCACACAAGCATTCATCCGGGATGATAGTAGATCGGACATTTAACCGAACCAACATTCATCTCTATATAAGGTAAGTTTTCGAAAATGGAAAACTCACTCAACATACATAGATGTATATTCAGAGCTTTTTCGCAGACCATTCAGACCTGATCTGTACCAGCATCCAGTCTGAAATGATCCAAATTAAGAAAAAAAAGACCACCTCGGTGGTCTTCAATGCATTAAGCACTCAGGTTTTTACGGCCTTTAAGGCGACGTGCGGCCAAAATTTTACGGCCGTTGCTCGTGCTCATTCTTTTCCGGAAACCATGAACTTTTTTACGTTTGCTAACGTTCGGTTTGAATGTAGGTCTCAATGTATTGCACCTCCTCACAAGGAAATACTTATGTGATGAATCACTTTCATCTTCACAGAAAACACCTTTATATATTTAACCATGATCACCTGGAAAAGTCAACTGCATGGCGCAAGGCTTCTCCCTCTTTTATATACACTCTCCATCCCACCCAAAGCAATGACCACAGTCCGTTCACTTCAATACCATTATCAAGCCCCGAAGACAGTCCTGAAAGTTATCCCCAGACCCTGATAAAGATCACCATTTTTCAGCGTTTACAGTTATCCACACCCTCCAATACCTGCTATCTCCTTTATGACATCCTGTTTGAAGTTATTCACATGTGGATAATGATTATAGGCTATAAATATCGTCGAATTCTAATCCGGTTGTATCCGCTTCAATTAAGGTTTACAAGCTTTTGAGAAAGGTGTAGGATAAAAATCACATCTTGTATACAAGTAGTCCTTTGAAAAAAACAATTAGCCGTTAGCTTGTAGCTACAGACTATGGATTGAACTGAATGTCCAGTCCGCAAAATAGTTATGCTATGATCAGTAATGAACTGATTACTTATTAATAGGAGCGTTAGCCATATGTTATTTCCTTCTTCCTGGCTTCAAGGGGCTTCCCGTGGTGAAGCCATTGCCTGCGAATTAAGGCTGCGGATCATCAGCGGTACCCTTCGACCTGGAGAGATTTTGTCGGAAAACCGAATTGCGGCTGATTTTGACAGCAGTCGTTCACCTGTCCGTGAAGCATTACGAACTTTGTCTAATGAAGGACTGATTCGACTTGAACGTATGGGTGTTGTTGTCATCGGACTACGAATCAAGGATGTCGAAGAATTGTATGATGTCCGTTTCCTGATTGAAAGTTTTGTGCAGCAGCGACTTGCTGGTGATGTCCCAGAATCATTAATCACCCAGCTACGTAACGTGATTGACAAAATGCAACTTGCGGGACGGCATCAGGACGCCGTCGAATTTGCCTATCAGGATCTCGTTTTTCACGAGACCATCATTGAAGCTGCTCAGCATTCCCGTATTTCACATCTATGGAAGAGCATTCGATATGTTGTGATGACCGTGATGCTGCTCACAACGCGCAGAGTTTTTGTTCAAGGCGAGCAGAAAGTAAGCGCTGTAATTGAAAAGCATCGTTTGCTCGTTGAAGCACTTGAATCAGGTGACAAGATGCTCATTCAGGCTGGCGTCCGCACGTATTTTCAAGATTCTGGAAAAACCCTGCACGAAAGCTTTGATTCTTAATCGATGCAAGGCGTTTGCAATCATATCCGTCGTGAATGATTGCGGCTTAACTTGTCGACAAGTATACAAAATGCGATTTTGTTTCAAATTCGGGCATGATAAAACTGATAATTTCACTTGTAAGCGTTCTATATCAGAAATAAAGGAGCACACACATCATGAGCACTCTTTTTGGACTATCCCATAACGCAACATTATTGGTTTGGACGTTAATTGCGATCATTTTTCTGATCGTTTTGATTTCCAAGTATAAATGGAATCCCTTTATCACCCTGCTGTTGTCCGCATTAATGCTCGGTTTGCTTACAGGCATGAAACCTGCCGACGTGATCTCTTCCATTACAGGGGGACTTGGCGGCACACTTGGAACCATCGCAATTGTTATTGCTCTCGGTACAATGCTTGGTAAGATGATGGCCGAATCAGGCGGTGCCGAGCGCATTGCAACTACATTGGTTGATCGGTTTGGTGTGAAACGTGTGCACTGGGCCATGATGATTGTTGGATTTATTGTTGGTATTCCTGTTTTCTTCGAAGTCGGCGTGATTTTGATGATCCCCATCATTTTCACCGTTGCACGTAAAACCAACATGTCTTTGCTGCAGATTGGTATTCCCATTTTGGCGGGTCTGTCAACTGTACACGGTTTGGTTCCACCCCACCCAGCACCAATGATAGCGATTGAAGCCTACAGCGCGGATCTGGGTAAAACCATTTTGTACTCCCTGATTGTTGGTATTCCTACAGCGATTATTGCAGGTCCTTTGTTTGGTAAATTCATTGGAAAAAGAATACACACCGAACCGCCAGCTGAACTGGCTGAACAATTCGCAACAAAAACAAATAGCAACATGCCTGGGTTTGGTATTACCCTGTTTACCATATTGCTGCCGGTTATTTTGATGCTGATTGGTTCCATAGCAAGCATCATTGACCCAAACGCCACGAGCGGTTTCACCGTTTTCAGTGAATTTATCGGTCATGAGATCATTGCTCTGCTCATTTCAGTTGTATTTGCCCTCTTTTCACTCGGCTTTGCACGTGGGTTCACCAAACACGATATTTCCCGCTTCACCAGTGAATGTCTGGCGCCTACGGCGACCATCATTCTCATTATTGGCGGAGGCGGTGCTTTCAAACAGGTATTGATTAACAGTGGTGTAGGTAACGCCATTGCTGAAGTGGCCACCCATGCCAACATTAATGTAATCTTCTTCGCTTGGCTTGTCGCTGCACTTATTCGTGTAGCTACCGGTTCAGCAACCGTAGCCATGACCACAGCTGCTGGCATCGTCGCTCCGGTGCTTGCACTCACACCAGGTGCCAATATTGAGCTGGTTGTACTCGCCACAGGTGCAGGGTCACTCATCTTGTCCCATGTGAACGATGCCGGATTCTGGATGATCAAAGAATTCTTTAATATGAGCGTTGCCCAAACATTGAAAACGTGGACCGTTATGGAAACACTATTATCCGTGGTTGGACTGATCTTTATTTTGCTCCTGAGTACAGTCGTATAAAGGGACTCTCTATAGTAGAAAGAAATTAAAATCTCATCGCTTTCTGAAGAAAGAAGGATTAAATATATGAACAACTACATGATTGGGATCGATATTGGTACCACCAGTACCAAATCCGTATTATTTACCGAGCAAGGCTCCGTCATCAGCACCTCAACACAGGAATACCCTTTGTATACCCCTGCACCCGATGTTGCCGAACAGGACCCTGAAGAGATTGTACAAGCGGTCCTCCGCTCTGTCCGTGGAGTCATGGATCAGAGCGGTGTTGCTGCCGAGCAGATCCTGTTTGTATCTTGCAGCTCGGCTATGCATAGTGTCATTGCCATGGGACAGGATAACAAACCCTTAACCCGTTGCATCACCTGGGCGGATAATCGAAGTGCAGCTTGGTCTGCCCAGCTGCAAGAGAATGGATTGGGCCATCGCATCTACCTGCGCACAGGTACACCGATCCATCCCATGTCACCGCTGACCAAATTAATGTGGCTACGCCACGATGAAACTGAACTTTTTGGGCGTACCGCAAAATTTATTTCGATTAAAGAATATCTGTTCTTCCGTCTATTCGGACAATATGTCGTCGACCATTCCATCGCTTCCTGCACAGGCTTGCTCAATCTGGAACAACTGGACTGGGACGCAGATGCCCTTGAGATTGCAGGCATTACACCCGACCATCTCTCGAAGCTCGTGCCTACAACATATATATTAGAAGGAATGAATCACGAATCGGCTGAAAAAATGGCTCTCTCCCCCTCCACGCCTTTTGTTATTGGCGCAAGTGATGGGGTTTTATCCAATCTCGGCGTAAACGCCATTGAACCTGGTGTTGTCGCAGCAACCATCGGAACCAGCGGGGCCATTCGCACTGTCGTGGACCGTCCAGTTACCGATCCCAAAGGTCGAACCTTCTGTTATGCCCTCACAGAGAATCTTTGGGTCATTGGTGGACCTGTGAATAACGGTGGCATGTTGTTTCGTTGGGTACGGGATGAATTCGCCGCATCTGAAGTGGAAACAGCGAAGCGACTTGGCATCAATTCCTATGATGTGCTGACCAAAATTGCCGAACGTGTCCGGCCGGGATCGGAAGGGCTTCTGTTCCATCCGTACCTTTCGGGCGAACGTGCCCCTTTATGGAATCCGGATGCCCGTGGTTCCTTTTTTGGCTTAACACTCCATCACCAGAAAGAGCATATGATCCGTGCTGTCCTGGAAGGGGTTATTTTCAACCTATATACGGTACTGCTCGCCATGGAAGAACAGATTGGACAACCTACCTCCATTCAAGCTACCGGTGGGTTTGCACGCTCTCCTCTCTGGCGCCAGATGATGTCTGATATCTTCAATCAGGAAGTGGTTGTACCCGAGAGCTTTGAAAGTTCCTGTCTGGGTGCCGTCGTGCTTGGTTTGTACGCTACAGGGCGGATTCAATCGCTTCATGCCGTTTCTTCCATGGTCGGTACAACGCATCGGCATACCCCTGTCAAAGAGAATGCTGTACTCTACCAAGAGCTGCTACCCATCTTTATTCGGATCTCTCGCAAACTGGAAGAGGAATACGCAGATATCGCTGAATTCCAGCGTAAGATGTCCCTTCCCCGTCTCTAAATCATCAATCCATACCTTCGTCTCTGTACGAAAAAAGAGGGTATCCCCTAAAACCAAAATCGGTTTTAGGGGATACCCTCTTTTAAGATAAATTCATAAAATGTCGTTCGGATCCATATTATATAGTCATACACTTCTACCTCAATATTTTAGTTTCTGCTTACCTCTTATTCCGGGTAATTCATATTCCACTTGTCTTAAAATCAATTCCTCTTTGTTAATTTTCCATCTATATATCGATGTCTACAGATCGCCATCTCCTCAGAAACCAGATCATATTTCTTGATTAATGATACGTCAATTTGGATTTTTTCTCGCCTTCCAGTCTTACGCTGAATTCATGAATTTTATCATCTGGCCTTCGCATTAAAGTACGAGGGTTAGAGATCACTCTTTTTCCGATCTTGATCATGCCTCATTTTCACTTCACGGTTATCCACAGATAGGTTATTCACAAACGAAGAATACTTTTACACACAATTTGGCATCATTTGACGGATAACCTGTGTATAAAACATTTTTGGTTTTTGGGTCATTCTGTCGAAAATTAAACAGTTTATAAACAATATATTGTGTTGTGACTAAAAATTATACACAAGTTATTGAATTTGTGGATAAAATCACGCGATACGTTGAAATGCGGGGTTTCTTTTGCTATGATTGTATTACTTTTGGATGTGAATATGTGATCTGACCCATAATATTATCAACAGCCTGTGGATAAAGTTGTGAACAATTTTCCGTTGTTCATACTTTTTTTGTTTTCGACCTGCGGGGGTTTGGGGATAAATTCAACAATATATCTCGTATTTCGACACTGCATCATGGCTTAAGCCACACTTGGAACATGTAAAAGGAGTGACAGTCT